>JANSXA010000004.1 GCA_024743175.1 Pseudomonadaceae bacterium
ACTCAGCGCTCGAAAGCACGGTACGATACCTAGGTATCGAAGTGGACGACGCGCTGGAGCTATCTGAGAATACAGAGATCTAAGCTAACGTGGCGGCTCGCCGCCACTTTCCGCTTTCATGCACCGAAGCAGACTATAACGCTAGAGTTGTCCGAATACGTGCTATCGACCCGAAACAGTCTTTCCTATTAACGCAGGAGAACGCAATGCTATCTCGCGAACATGCTCAACAACCCAAGTCCCAGTAGACACCAGGAAATCGGCCTGGCTCGTCGACAATAGAGACGGCCTTTTTCGTTAAAGAGTTCTTCTTCGAAGCACCAGGAAGGCGAGAGGGCTGCAAACTGTTTTTGCTTGTCTTCCAAATGACTGAATGCAGCAACCCAGCAGTAGGTGTAGGGTATTGCGAGTATTGCGATTGCAATGATTAGGATAGAGAACATAAGCCGCAAAGTTTATCAGTTCTGAATGTCCGCAGTTGGCCGAAACTTCCGCTTTTACGCCCAGAAACTTTGACTGTTTTAGGTCTGCTTTAGCAGTAAAACAGTCCTAGAGATAATCCATAGTGAAAGCCAAAACAGATCAATCGAATGTAACTTGTGTCCGCGCAGTGTCGCTTTGAAAGGCCAGTTGAATGACTGCTGGTTCAGCTCTAAAAATGTGCCCAGATCGGCCAACAACTGTTATTCGAGATAGAATTTCTATGGCACATCATCGGTATGTCCAGCAGTTCTGCGGTGCTCGCCAGGTTCCACAGGACCACCAGTAGGCAGCCATAGCTCAGCGTTGATACGATACTCTAAGAAAATGTAGCCACCATCGATGACGGCGAAACATAAAATCAAATGTTTTTGTAACACGCCCAGATCTTTTCAAAAGAACCAGCACTACTCTACCTCAATTGCGCATCATACCTTCCTGCGCCACTGATACGATATGTTGGCCATCGCTTGAGTAGATGTGTCCAAACGCCAGACCGCGCCCACCGTCTGCGGCGGGGCTGTTGGTTTCGTACAGCAGCCACTGATTGAAATCCACGGGCTGATGAAACCACATGCTGTGATCCAGGCTGGCACCACTCATCTGTCCCTGGTCAGCGTGTGGCCGCCAGGCGGTGTCCAGCAGGCAGCGATCACTGGCGTAGACCAGCATGGCAGTGTGTAATCTGCTGTCTTCGGGCAACCTGCCGTTCATACCTAACCAGATCTGTTGGTGTGCTGGCAGTGGTTCCTGTGCCGTCAGCGGTGTGACCATACGGACATCCAGCGGCATCTCCTGCCAGTTTGCCCGTCCGCGCAGCGCATCTCTGTTGGGTGAATCTTCAGGTGCTGGCACTTCGGGTGCGCTGGGCTGATGGTGGAGACCTTCTACGGGTCGCTGGAAACTGGCCTGCAGTTGAAAGATCAGTGACCCACTCTGCCAGGCTGCGACATTGCGGACCGCGAAGTTACGCCCTTCTTTGCTGCGGGTGACGTGGAACTCAATGTCAGCATCCGGTCGCCCCGGACGTAGAAAGTAGCTGTGTAGAGAATGAATCGGGAACTCTTCTACAGTGCGCATCGCAGCCATGGCCGCCTGGGCGGCAACCAACCCGCCAAACAGGCGCTCGTTAGCGGTTACGCCGCCGCTGCCGGCACCCCCGAGATAAACGTCGGTATCCCCCGGATTGAGCTGCAGGCGCTGGATCAGCCGCTCGAGCATGGCAACGGGTTTGTGGTCCTGGCTCATGCGTCGAAGTTCGGTTTACGACGTTGAGATTTAGTCTGGCCGCGCTGCTTTTTGCTGTCGACGCGCCTGCGCTTGGCATTCAGGCTAGGTTTTGTGGGTATGCGCTTTTTAGGCATCTGTGACGCCTCGTGCACCATCTGCTCTAACCGGCTCAAGGCATCTTTGCGGTTTTTCAACTGCGAGCGGAAAGTCTCAGCCTGGATGATCAGCTCACCCTGCTTGTTGATTTTGCCACGCTGCTGCAGCGCCAGCCGGCGCCCAACTTCGGGGCGCAGGCGCAGCGCGTTCAGGTTCACACGCAGCTCAACCGCTGTGGAGGTTTTATTGACATGTTGCCCGCCCGGCCCCGAGGCCTGCACAAAACGGAATTCTAACGCGTCATCTGGAAAAGGATGTTGCACACTCATGCATATAGAGTAACCGGTTGCCAGTTATCATCGAAGTGCTGAGTGTTTTTAAATATCTGCACGTTCTCATTTGGGCTTAACGGCTGTTTTTTGACTTCGTGCACCGTTGGCTCCAGTTCGAAGCCTCGTACTTCATCTTCACGCAGATCCACCAGGCTGAATCCGGGTCGGTGGTGGCCGCGCAGGGTTCCAGCATTCAACAGGGTGAGCGCGTCAAAATGAATCAGTGTTCGATAGTGCAGATGCCCGTTGACCATCAGCGGCGTATCACCCCGGGCGATAATGTCGTCCAGCCGGGTGCTGCGCTCAGCAGGCATACGTTCAGTGCCTGGCCAGACCTTCTGTAAGTCGTTGCTACCCACGCCGTGGCAGAGCAGCAGGTTGCCCAGCCTGGTCTCCAGCTCGATCTGCAGGGGTAGATTCTGCAGATAACTCAGCACGTCATCGTCTAACTCATCGCGCCTGTGCGCATCAGGAATGTGGCGGGCTTTGTCCTGTAGGACCCAGCGATCGTGATTGCCGCGGACCGTATGCACATCATAGTTCTGCAGGAGTTCAATGCAGGTGTGGATATCTCCAGGTCCGTCAGCAATATCCCCGGTACAGATGATCTGATCCACGCCCAGGCTGGTCAGGTGCGCTAATGCCTGTCGCAGATACTGATCTTGTGCATGGACATCGCCAATGATGCCGATACGGCTGAGCATGGATAAAACCTCTATCGATAACCCGTGACATGGCAATCTTGTTAAAGTGGCATGTTAAGTGGTGTGTCGTTAGCATTTCGTGAAGGCTGATGTGCACGCGGGTTGCATTAGGAAAGATTATGGATATGACGTTTGCCTTCAAGGCATTCAGTGTGATGGTAGAACTGTTCGTGATGCTGCTGGGTCTTGGCGTTCTTGCAGTTATCGTCATGTATGTGATTGATCGCACCCAGAAGACACATGCGGTGCGTCGTAACTTCCCTGTGATTGGTCGTTTTCGTTACGTCTTTGAGCATCTGGGTGAGTTTTTCCGTCAGTACTTTTTTGCCATGGATCGCGAAGAGATGCCTTTCAATCGTGCAGAAAGAACCTGGGTGTATCGTGCCGCAAAAAACGAAGACAGTACCATTGCCTTTGGCTCGACGCGTGATCTTCGCCCACCAGGGACAGTTCTGTTTGTGAATTATCCTTACCCAACGCTTGAAGAAGATGCGCTTGCAACGTCGTCCATAGTGTTTGGACCCTATGCCGGGACACCTTACGCCACGGATTCGGTGTTTCACATTTCAGGCATGAGTTTTGGTGCCATCTCCAAACCCGCGGTGCGCGCATTGTCTAAGGGTGCCAAAAAGGCTGGAATCTGGATGAATACCGGTGAGGGTGCGTTGTCCCCCTGGCACCTGGAAGGCGGCGCCGACATCATTTATCAGATTGGCACAGCAAAATACGGCGTGCGCGATGCGGCTGGTCATTTAAGTGATGATCGACTGCGTGAAGTGGCGGCGCATGAACAGGTGCGCATGTTTGAAATCAAACTGAGCCAGGGTGCAAAGCCCGGTAAAGGCGGTATTCTTCCGGGTGAGAAGGTGACTGCGGAAATCGCCAGGATTCGTTTTATCAAAGAAGGCGAGGATTCCATCAGCCCTAACAGACACCCTGAGGTGTCGTCAGCAGATGATCTGCTCGATATGATCAATCATGTGCGTGATGTGACAGGCAAGCCCACGGGTTTTAAGGCGGTCATCGGCGCTTACGCCTGGTTAGACGACTTGTGCACTGCCATACACCAGCGTGGTATTGAATCCGCGCCTGATTTCATCACCATCGACAGCGCAGACGGCGGCACAGGTGCCGCGCCGGCCAGCTTAATGGACTACATGGGCCTGCCGCTGAAAGAAAGCCTGCCGCTGGTGATCGATATTCTCTACAAACACGGTTTGCGTGATCGCATTCGCGTTGTTGCCAGCGGTAAGCTGGTCACGCCGGGACAGGTTGCCTGGGCTTTGTGCCTTGGCGCTGATGTAGCCGCTACCGCGCGCGGGTTTATGTTTTCGTTAGGTTGTATACAGGCCCTGCAGTGTAATAAGAATACCTGTCCTACGGGAATTACTACCCACGATAAAGACCTGCAGCGAGGACTGGATGTTACAGATAAGGCGGAGCGCGTTTATCAGTACGCGAAGAATATGCGTAAAGAAGTTGGCATCATTTCACACTCCTGTGGTGTACCTGAGCCGCGTCTGTTAAAACGTTTTCACTGTCATATCGTACAGGACAATGGTCGCTCACTTTCTCTCGATGATCTGTATCCGATAACAACAGCCGAACCAAAAAATTAGGATGGAAGAAATGCAGATTGTGTTGTGGTGTCTGTTAGGCGGTGTTTTGCTGCCGTATATCTGGGCTTTTGCTTCGGTACCATTCCGTAGCCGTCAGCTGGGCGAAGTTGATATCGCGCAACCGCGTGTGCAGGCGCAACTGCTGACAGATGCGGGGGCGGGTGTCTGGGGTGCGCAACTCAATGCCTGGGAAGCACTTGCTGTATTCATGGCGGCAACGCTGGCGGCTTATATGCAGGGTTTAGATCCGGCAGGCAATTGGGCGTTGGCCAGTATGATCTGGCTCGGCGCACGTTTTGCGCATGGGCTGTTCTATACGCTTAATGTGCCGGTGTTACGGGTACTGAGTTTTGCGCTCGGGCTGGGTATGTCTTTGTGGATATTTGTTATGGCGCTTCTGGCGTAACCCGATCAAACACGCGATTGTAAGTGCGGGCTTTGTCACCTCGGGGGTTCAATTTCACCGATACCAGCAGCCGCCCATCGTCACGTAGCGTCCAGGTCTTGCGCACGCTGCGTTCAGACGTTTTGTACTTCTGCTCAATTTTTTTCTTCGACCATTTGCTGGTGCGGCCGCGATAGTCGCCTTTCACCAGTTTTTCTTTGTCCGCGCTGTCGTAGACGAGGGCGACGTTTTTCTTACCTACGGCAATCTGCATATCCGTGCAGCGCAGTACTTTGGGATCTTTGGCGGCAAGGTTGGACATTGGAGATTGTCGATAGCTTTTGGGTAGCGGTAATCCCATCACTGATATGCTGGGTTTGAAGTTACCGCCGGATACCCCACTGCCTTCTTTGAACTTCACCGCTACTTTGTCGGTTTCTTCGAGATTGATGCGCCAGTGCCCCTCTAACGGCGAAGCAGCTGCACCCGCAAGGGGCGCAGCTAACAGTGCAACTAGAACCGGCAGAGCTAATATGACTGGGCGCATACAACATAGAGCGTGAAAGCGGCTGAAAGTTCCGGGCCAGTTCATCTCAGTCATCACTGTCGAGCACAGCAGTCAGTTCATCCAGTGGATCTTTTGCAGTACCGGCCTGCTCTGCAACCAGCTTCGCTTCTGCGTTGGCAACAAACGTAGCGAGCGCTGCCTTATAGCCCGCAGGGTCAACAAAGAAATGAGGTTGGCCAGCCTGACGCTGCTCGAGCAAGGCGGCGCGTTCAAATACCCCGCCCATGGCTGCGTGGTTAGGTAGGCTGACGCTGATGTCATCTGCCATGTCGATCAGGCGCGCGTAGCTGTCCAGGTACATCTGGGTACGCTCAACGCCGGAGAAGTTCAGACCCACACCACCTAAGGTGATGGCTTTGTAGGTGTTGTCACCGTCGCGCACGTCGTAAACCAGGCTCAGCACACCGGTGGTGTGCCCTGGCGTCTTGAACATCTGCACCCGGGTGTCTCCCAGCTCAATCACATCGCCATCAGCGGCGACAATATCCTGTTCCGGCACCGGCATATAAAACGCAGGTAACGAAGGCGCCTCTGCTGCCAGTGCCCAGTCTTCAGCGCTCATCACTGCGCGTGCATCATAAACTTCCTGAAACAGACGCGTGCCACCGGCGTGATCAAAGTGACCGTGGGTGTTGATGACATATTTCACGTCGGCAGGGTCAAGGCCCAACTGGCGCATGTTGTTAACCAGCTGCCGTACCCATTTGCCGTACAGTGAGTCGATCAGGATCAAACCGTCACCGGTGTCGATGACGTAAGCGGCTACCCAGTCGATGCCGACGTAGTAGAGGTTATCGAATATTTTGAACGGTTTAACGTACTGTTCCTCTGGATCCTCCCAGCTCTGCCACATTTCAGCCATCGCTGGCGGCATCGCTGGCCCGGCAAAAGTGTCGTTTGCACAGTCCTCACAGGTCACATCGTCCGGCGCAGAGAAGTTGGCCAGCTGAGCAACCCAGTCTCTGATGCCAACACCCTGGGCGCCATAACTGTAAAACTCAGGGCGACGTAAAATGGTGTGTGATTCACCTCCGGCGACAAACGAACGAATGTTTGAGACCTCAGCTGCAATATCGGCATGATTGGCCTGCAACGCTGGCAGCAGCTGTACGTCGGTGGCGCCGCCCAGTGCCAGGAAACGCTTCTGCACAGAATCTTCCGCCGCGTCATACCGCGCAAACAGGATCTCAGGATTGGCTCTGGCCGCTGCAATGTAGAGTTTTTCGTAGTTAAACCCTTCCGGCACCAGGGTTTCAAACCCTGCCTCTTTGTTGAGGAAATCGAAGGTCCCCCACTGCTCGTCCGGGCGGGCATCAGCGTTCATGCGTCGATAGCCGCCAGCTCCGTCACCCAGTTGCGCCACTTTTGCATCCCTGTAGTGATTGGCAATGAGTGCCGCGTAAAAGGGTGATGGGATGGCCCCCGCGGATGAGCCGGTGACAAACACGCGCTCAGGGTCGGGTACGTTGCTGTAGGTCCAGTCGAGTACGGCCTGGGCATTGGCGCGGCCCTGGTGGTGGACGGTCAACGGTTCGCCGCCTTCTTCCAGCGGTGGATAGACCGTGTCGGATGCGCCGATGTGTACATCGCCGGTGCAGTATGGCGCCATCACCACGCTGTAATCTTTAAACGGATTATCGGCATTTTCGAAATTGAATGCGCCAAACGGCTCCGGGCTCCAGCCTTCGGCGATATTGACGGTGTACGTGGGTTGGCCTGCCGGGTCGCAGGTCTGGCGGGTCCAGCAGGCACCACCACCCTGGAAAAACACCATCAATTTGTCAGTATCACCGGGCCGCACAAAAAAGCGGTAAGGGGTGCCGTCAGAGCAGGTGGTTTCGCCACCGGGTGCAATTTCTGTCCAGCCAGCGGCCAGCGTGCTGATGCCGGCCTCGGGCACTGCTGGTGGTGTTTCCTGGGTCGCTGCAGGGTCTGCTGCCTGATCCTGTCCACAGCCCCAAATGCCCACGGCAATGACCAGCATCGCCAGTTTTTTCATTAACGTCATCCGCTCTCTCCCACTTTCGCTTAAACTCTTCGTCGTCAAGATTCTACATGGCATGAGGAGAAATGGGTGACAACGCGTGATGACCTGCGCACGGTGCTGGCGGCCTGGCAAAGTGGTGAGAAAGACGAACTGACAGTCTGGCAGTGGGCGGAAGCCGCCCAGGCTGAGCAACCTGAGGATAAACTGGTCAGGGATCTGGTGGATGTTCTTGCCGGGCTGCCCTTTGACCTCATCCTGAAAGACGACATTCCGGTCATGCAGGATGCGCTGGCCAACCCGGCGGACGAAACGGACCTGTCGATCAATCTGTTATGGAACCACCTTGATGGCATCTACACGGATCAGCGCCGAGAAGAGCTGAGTAATCATCCGTTCTACGGTCAATTCTGCGACGGTATGGGCTGAATCATGGTCAGCCAACTCCAGCAGCTGATTGAGCTGCTCAAGCTGGAACAGGTGGAAGAAAATCTTTTTCGCGCCTTTCATCCGAAAGATCGACAACGACGACTCTATGGTGGCCAGATCATGGCTCAGGCGTTGATGGCTGCTGCGCAAACTGTCGAGGATGAGCGGGCTGTACATTCCCTGCATGGCTATTTTCTGCGACCAGGGGACCCAAAGGTGCCCGCGGTAATCAAAGTTGAGCGGCTGCGCGATGGGCGTTCTTTTTCGACCCGGCGCATTCTGGTGGTGCAACATGGCGAAGCGATTTTCAGCATGGATGCTTCATTCCAGGTTTTAGAGCAGGGTTTAACACATCAGGTCGCTATGCCGGATCTGCAACCGCCGGCGCCGGAGAAAATCCCCGCTTATCTGTATGACAGCGCCTTCATAACCTGGCGCAATGAATTTCGCCGCCTGCAGTCTGCCGAACCGCAGCCGCCGGAGCAGTTTGTATGGTTCAAAAGCAACGGCGAAGTTCAGCCTGATCCGATACTGCATGCCTGTCTGCTGGTGTATGAATCGGACAATACGCTGCTGGGCACGTCGCGCTTACCCCACCGGGGCGAATACCAGCCGGACAACATGCAGGTCGCCAGTCTCGATCACGCCATGTGGTTTCATCAAGCCATTGATGTCAATCAATGGCTCCTCTATGCCCAGGATTCTCCCAGCGCCTCCGCCGGCCGCGGCCTGACTCGTGGCACGATCTTTAACCAGCAGGGTGAGCTGGTGGCCTCGACGGTGCAGGAAGGGTTGATCAGAGTACGCTAAGGAGCGGACATGTTTGAGCGGCAGTTAGAACAGCTGAGCCAACACTTCATACGCCGAAACTGGCGGTTGGTTTCCGCGGAATCGTGCACGGGAGGGTTGCTTGCTGCCAGCGTCACAAATCTTGCTGGCAGCAGCGAATGGTTTGAGGGGGCGTTTGTCACCTATCGTCTGACCGCTAAAACCCGTTTTCTGGGTGTGCAGGCGGCAACGCTGCGCCGCCATGGCGCGGTCAGTGAACCCGTGGCCCGGGAAATGGCTCAGGGTGCGCTGGATCACAGTGATGCAGATATTTCTGTTGCCATCACCGGGCTGGCAGGCCCCAGTGGTGGCGAACCTCTGCAGCCTGTAGGTACCGTGTGGTTTGCCTGGTGCGACGCAAATGGTCTTATTCAGGCGCAAGCGCATGTCTTTAAAGG
The DNA here is from genome assembly GCA_024743175.1 of Pseudomonadaceae bacterium. Taxonomy (GTDB): domain Bacteria; phylum Pseudomonadota; class Gammaproteobacteria; order Pseudomonadales; family Azotimanducaceae; genus UBA4421. Next base: position 9,054 of record JANSXA010000004.1, read on the forward strand.
CACGCGAGCCCAGGTGCGGGAAGCTGCAGTCGCAACAGCCCTGGATGGACTGCTGCGATTGTTCGACGAATAAGCATCGTTAGAGGGTGTCGACCAGGTTGCGCAGAGATTCACACTGAGCGACCCGGTCTGCGCGATCTTTGCCTGCCAGGCTGATGTTCAGTGCCGTCACACCGGACTCGCGTAGAGCGTACAGCCGTTCTTTGACAAAGCCAGGGTCACCAATCAGCGAGCTCTTGGCCAGATAATCATCGGGAATGGCATCTTCCGCCGCTTTCTTTTCACCGGACAGATAGAGGTCCTGGATGAGTTTGGCTTCGTCCGGATAGCCACTCTTGGAAAAAATGTCGTTGTAAAAGTTTTTTGATCGCGCGCCCATGCCGCCAATGTACAGTGCAGCACCTGGCCTGGCTCGATCGCGCAGATGTTCCATGCCCTCGCCGATAGCCACCGTGCCGCCCGCAAAAATCTCCAGCGGTTTACGGTTCGGGTCGCGTTTCTCAGCGCCGCGAGTCAGGGCATCCCCCCACACATCCGCGGCAGCTTCAGCGGTGTAAAAGGCGGGTAACCAGGCATCTGCCAGCTCCGCGGTCATGGCAACGCTGGCAGGTCCTAAAGAAGCTATCGCAATCGGAATTTCGTCGCGCACCGGATGGTTGATGAGTTTCAGGGGCTTGCCCAGCCCGGTGCCCTGATCCTGCGGGAGTGGGATCTGATAGTGCTTGCCCATATGCTGGACTTTTTCGCGTCGCCACACCATGCGGCAGATTTCAATAATCTCGCGCAGGCGTGCCACGGGTGCCTGGTAAGGTACGCCATGAAAACCTTCAATCACCTGTGGCCCTGATGCGCCCAGGCCCAGCATGCAGCGTCCATCGGACAGATAATCCACGCCTGCTGCCGTCATGGCGAGCAACGATGGGGTGCGGCTGTATACCGGCAGAATGCCAGAGGCAATGGTAACCGTCTTGGTTTGTGCCGCGACATAACCCATTGCACTGGGTGCGTCGAAGGAATAAGCCTCGGGCACCCAGACGACATCCAGGCCGGCTTGTTCCAGCTCCTGTACTTCGGTAACGGCCTCTTTGAAGCCGCCGGCGTAACTGAGCAATGTTGATATCCGCATGGTTTCCCCTTTTGCGCTGTTGTGGTTGCTATTGCGTGATTATGATCAGTTAGGCAAGGTCAGCAACTCGTTTGTGTGGAACGTTGTTATGAAGTCCGTGGGAAAGCGACCAGAGTCAGGGTTCAAATTCGCGACAGCACTTGCAGCATCGCTGCTGAGTTTCTTTGCCGGTGCGCAACCCGACCTTGAATCCTACTCGCGCCAGGGTGTCGAGCGGCTTTCTAGCTATCTGCAGATTGATACAGTTAACCCACCGGGCAACGAAAGCCGTGGTGTTGAGTTTTTAAAAACCATTTTCAGCGAGGCCGGGTTGGCATTTGAGCACGTTGAATCTGCGCCCGGCAGGGGCAATATCTGGGCGAAACTACCGGCGACCACAACCCCTAAACAAGCCGGGCTGATCCTGCTGCATCATATCGATGTTGTACCTGCAAACCGCGATTACTGGAGCTTTGATCCGCTCTCGGGCGAGGTCAAAGACGGGTTTGTTTATGGGCGCGGCGCTATTGATACCAAAGGTCTGGGCATCGCTCAATTGCAGGCTTTTCTGGCTCTGGCGGAGTCCGGCTTGCCGCGTAATCGTGACGTCTGGCTGATGGCCACTGCTGATGAGGAAGCCGGTGGATTTTTTGGTGCAGGTTGGCTGGTTGAGAATCGGCCGGAGCTGTTTGCCGACGTTGGCTATGTGCTGAATGAAGGTGGCTCAGGCCGTGTGTTCGGCGAGGACATTGCGGTCATGGTCGAGGTGACTCAGAAGGTGCCGCTGTGGTTGAAACTGACCTCCACAGGTCGCCCTGGTCATGGCTCGGCACCGCTGGTTGAAACCTCGGTCACGCGCATGGTGCGTGCGTTAAAGCGGATCAGTGAAACAGAGTTTCCGGTGCGCGTCATGCAGCCGGTTGCAGAGATGTTTGAAGGCATCGCACCGTATCAGAGTGATGCGGATCGCCAGACGTTTGCCACTATCGGCCAGGGCAATCTGAGCGATGAGTATCTGCTTGAACTGAAAATGCGCAGTCCGGGTTATCACGCTCTGCTGCGCAACACCTGTTCTATTACCCGCCTGGAAGGCAGTGCAAAAATTAATGTGATCCCGGCAGAAGTGCATGCTGAACTGGATTGTCGCCTGCTGCCGGACCAGGACCCGGAAGAGTTTCTGCAGGCACTGAATGTCATTATCAATGACCCACATGTGTCCATCGGCAAAATCATGGGCTTCACGCCTGCGGTGAGTACAACCCAGACACCTTTGTTCAAGGCGATTGTTGACGTTTCCGCGGACGAATTTGGCGCCCAGGTGGTGCCAACTGTTGCGGGCGGGTTTACCGACAGCCATTTTTTCCGTGATCTGGGCATCACCAGCTATGGATATTCACCATTTGCGTTCACCACAGCAGAATTTGCCGGTGTACATGGCAATGATGAGCGCGTGTCCGTGATTAACATAGAAAGAGGCATCAGAGTTTATTATCAGCTGCTGGCAAAATTTGTCGGTGGGCAATAACCCATAAAACCAGGAGAGAGCATCATTAACACTATTCAAACCGTGAACCACGACCTCGACTTTGCGCCGTTGCATGAGCGTATGTCGAGCTATGTTGATCAGGACATTCTGTCCTGCTGCAGCACAATCATCATGCGCGGCACGGACATCCTTGACTATAAAACCTTCGGTTACATGGACAAAGACAGCGCCGCGCCATTGACTGAAGACGCGATTTATCGAATGTACTCCAATACCAAAATTGTCACGTCGGTTGCTTTGATGATGCTGTTCGAAGAAGGCAAGTTTGCCCTGGACGATGAATTGTCGCGCTACATGCCTGAATTCGCTGATCCCAAAGTGTTACGTCCGGATGCAGAATCTGCGGATGATGTGGAAGCTGCCACCCAACCGATTCTGATCAAGCACATCCTCAGCCACAGCGCTGGCCTGAGCTACGGGTTTATTGAGCCGGAGTCGATAGTTGACCAGGCCTACGCCGGAAAGTTGAACGTGCTGAGTGACTTCAGTGTTGATCTGGAAGAGTTCTGCAGCCGTGCAGCCTCGTTACCGCTGGCATATCAGCCGGGTACCAGCTGGCGTTATTCAGTGGCGACTGACGTCTGCGCGCGTTTGATTGAGGTGCTCAGCGGTCAGCGTTTTGATGAGTTTCTGAAAAGCCGTATATTTAATCCGTTAGGCATGAGTGATACAGATTTCTGGGTACCACCAGAAAAGGCTGATCGCTTCATAACCATGTATGCCCCAATAGATCTGTTAGATCCTATGAAACCCGGCATGGTGAAAGTTGACGACCCGGTATCTGGTACTTACAACAGCCCGCGTAAGCTGCTCAGTGGCGGCGGCGGTCTGGTGTCAACCATGGGCGATTATATGACATTCATCCGCGCGATTGTGAATAACGGCAGCTGGCAGGGCGTGCAGCTGTTGCAGCCGCAGACGCTGCAACTGATGCGCACCAATCAGCTGGCGCCCGGCGTCGGCGTATCCTTTCCGATGTGGGATATGCCCGGCACAGTGTTTGGCCTGGGTTTTGCTTTGCATGAAACTCTGCAACCCGGTGAGCCTGCCGGTGCAAAAAATGAATACCACTGGGGTGGTATGGCCGGCACACATACATGGATGGCACCTGAGGCGGGTATTACCGGTATGTGCTCAACACAACGCATGCCCGGCTTCTGGCACCCGTTCAGCCATGAATTCAAATCTCTCGCCTATCAGATCGCCGGATGAAGCAGAGGGCTATGAGCAATCAGACATTTACAGTGGTGGGCCTTGATCATGTAGTGCTTCGCGCGCGGCAAGCTGAACAGCTGGTCGATTTTTATCGCCAGCTGTTTGGGGTTCCGGTTGAACGCACGGCGGGTGATTTTCTCTGGCAGCTGCGTATTGGACACAGTCTGTTGGACATCATAGCCGCACCTGATGCCAGTGGCGCAAACATGGATCATTTCTGTGTGCGCGTCACGCCTTATGACGAGCAGGCGATTCTTGCTGCGTTAGAGAAGATGGGTGTTGTTGGTGAGGTTGCAGGCAACATTTACGGCGCGCAGGGACTGGGGCCGTCGATTTACTTTAACGACCCGGAAGGCAACAAAGTTGAGCTGAAGGCCCATAAAGAAGCCGGTTAGCGTTGCCTGAAAAGCGAATATCCCCGGTCTGCCATGGATAACACGGTGGTAAATACAAGCAGCCAGGCGAAGTAACCCGCAGCAGTCAGCAACCCTGTCCAGTTGAACACTTGAGCGCCGATCACCACGCCGACCAGAACGTAGTAAGCAATGCCGTTGTTGCGACCAATGAAGCTCATACGCAGCGCAACCCCCGCGAGCGCTTTTGAATCAAGCATGTATTGGATAAAAGCCAGGCCAATCAGCCAGGGCAGATACGGGTTTATCAGACCCAGACTGCTCAAAGCGCCACAGCAAAGGCTGACAAACAGAGCGTCGGTGCCGTGATCAAACAACCCACCTAAGGGGCTGGTCTGATTCAGTTTGCGGGCAATTTTGCCATCGTAAACATCAGTGACAACTGCCATCGTGAACAGCACAGCAGCAAACATCCACAGATCGCTGATCAAGGCGTAAATGATTACAGGGAGGCTGGCTAAGCGTAAGCCGGTTAACAAGTTCGCCCACGTCAGCCATCGTAACATGGGCTATCAGCGAGGGCTTAAGCGGAACAGAACGCCATCTTCTTCTTCAACAAAATCTTCCTGTTCCATTTCGTACTTCTCAACATACTGGTCTGCGACGTTGAAGATTTCCTCCTCAACAACAACCTGCGTGGCCCTTGCACGTATCAACTTCCCGTCAACACTGACAATGACGTTCGGATTTTCCATTATGTTTCTTGCCCAGCGAGAATCGCCATCTCCAGCTGCTATGTAAGGCACACCGTCGGCGACAACGATCCATATCGTGACTGAATATGGATCAATTGGGTCGGTTTCCAGTAATACGTTTTCGATTTTGTTGGTGTAGGTCCAGTCGCTTGGCCAGTCAATCGGTGCGCCTTCAAGCTCCCCCCCTGCAATAGGGCCCATGGGTCCGGAACATCCACTGAAAATAAACAGGCCAAAAAGCGCGACAACCGCGTTGCGTATCACTTCGCCCCCAAGATATTGTTATTAGGTCGCTTATGCTACTGCATGAGCGTCGAAAAGAAATCAAACTTTACTGGAATGTATATGGAATCAACGCAAAAGCCACAAACCTGGATGATTACCGGTGCAAACGGCAACCTGGGTAAGCGTTTGATCAGTGAAATACTGAGCGATAACAACAGTGAGGTTGTTGCGGTGGTTCGCAGTGCTCGTGCTCAGCATGAAATCGAATCGCTGGAGCTCGATGCTGATAAGGTCGCACGGCTTGAAGTCAAAGTGCTCAACTACGACGATGTGGCGGCGTTGACAGAGGTGGCCCAAGGTTGTGATAAGGCTGTACATCTGGTGGGTATTCTCAAAGAAACCAAAATGGCCAACTATTTTGATGCGCACGAAGCGAGCACCAGTGCGCTTCTGCAGGCGCTGGAGAACTCGACGGTTAAACATCTCACCTATCTGTCGATAGTGGGCTCAACACCCGATTCGAACAACGCGTGTCTTGCTTCTAAAGGTCGAGCTGAACAGCTCTGTCTCAAACATAACCTTGCCACCTGCGTTTTGCGGGTGCCCATGGTGCTGGGGGAAGGAGATTACGCCAGTTTTGCTCTGCGTAAACGCGCTCAAGCCGGACGCAGTATTACCTTTCGCGCAGACAGTATGGAGCAACCGATATATGCCGGTGATGTGGTGCGGGCGGTTATTGCCGCGGGTACCAGAGAGATTGATGGAGACCTGAACCTGGCCGGACCGGAAGTCTTGAGCCGGCGTGCTTTAACTGAACGCGCAGCTGCCATTGTAGGTGGTGGCGGCAAAGTGGTTTCCCTGCCTCTGGGTCTCGGGCTGGGTATGGCCGGGCTGTTTGAGACGTTCATGGCTAATCCACCGGTGACAAAGGCGATGCTCGAGGTACTAGACCACGATGACGAGGTTGACCCGCAGGCGGCCTGTCAGGCGCTGGGACTTGAGGCATTGACGCCGTTGGATGACATGTTGAAGGCGGTGCTGAGTTAAGCGATCCGCCTGGCCAGGAAAGGCAGGCTTAAGTCCATACGATAATCAATCCCACTGTGGTTATCGTTAAACTCCTCATAGCGGTGCGCAATGTTGTGTTTGTGCAGTTGCTCGGACAACAGACGACTGCCGAAGTGGATGTGGTACTGGTCCCGCCAGCCACAGTCGATATAAATACCACGCAGGGTTTTCAGATTATCTTTGTATTGCCCGACCATATGTATGGGGTCGTGTTTGAGCCACTTTTCCCAGCGTTTTGGCAGGAGTTCACCGGTATTCAGATCAAAAGGCAGGCGAAACCCTCCTGAGACTTTAGGGTCCGGGTCGTAGGTAGCGGCCATGCAGATCATCATAAGCGTTGTGATATCACTTCCGCTGGGTTTTTCATTGGACCAGCAATGCTCCAGAAAGCGTTTCACGCGACCATCGTCAATGCCGGGTTTGCTCTCCCGCGCGATACGTTTGCGGGTACCTGGTTTCAGTGCCGGTTCAACAAAGTTCTGCAGGCTGGTCAAAACCTGGGGCCACTCGGATTTATAAACGAAATCAAAATAGGCATCCCCGGAATGATTGCCTACGGCACCCCAGTACTTGGCATACTTCATGCCATGCACAATGGCGCCATAACCTCCGGATGATTTACCAAAACAGGCACGATGTTCACGGCTGCCCAGAGTGCGCAGCGTTTTGTCGACAAACGGAATCAGTTCCCTGGTCAGGTAATCGGCATAGCGTCCGATGGCGCTCGAGTTGATGTACTGATTGCCGCCCAGGGCGGTAAAACAGTCCGGGAAAACCACGACACACGGCGGCATTTTCTTTTCGCTGATAAGGCGATCCAGTCTTTCCGGCACGTTTTCATCAAAACTGCGCCAACCGACATGGGAAGGACCGGAACCGGTGTATCCCACCAGATCAAAAAGCACGGGAAAACGCCGATTTCGATAGCGCGGTTCGTCATACGCTGCCGGAATGTAGATGGGCAGCGTTCGTGTAGCCGGGTCTTCAAGTGGATTGTCAGCAAGGATGCGGGAACAGTGCTCTTCAAAAATCAGACGGCCAGCCCGGGCGACAGGCGTTTTTCGTGCCATGTTGGTCTTGTCCTGATGAAAAGCGTAAAGCATACCGTATTCCGCTTGAGGTCACGCTTTGTTAGGGTTCTGGCAGGCGCAGCGTGATACAGGTCGCAAAAGCTCAACCGCCGGATTCAAGAAACGGTCCTAATCGGTTAGCTTGGCGATTCGCCGTGACAGTTGTGAATGGACACACACTTATGCAAATCGACGGGCCTGCTAATATTCCTGCCGAAGACGATGGCTCGACCATAGATTTGGATGCTTTGCGTGCCGAAGTCAGCAAATGGCAGGAGCGTGTACCCAAACTGGCCAAGGCCCTGCGCGAGCGTACCGAGGAACTGGCCGCTGCTCGTGAAGAGTTGCGCACAGCACAATCCAGCCCCGCCTCAGAAAGCCTGTCTTCCGAAGATACTGATGCCCGTTTGCAGGCGCGTAATGCCCTGATAGCGGAATTGCAGGAGAAAGTTACCGAGCTGGGCGAAAAACATCGCCAATTGTCCGGCACCCTGCATACCACCAACCTCGATCTTGAAAGCGCCCGGGAAGACGCGCAGAACTGGCAGAGCAAGTGGCAGGCAGTGACTGCCTCTTTAGATGACTCAGTGGCTGTGGCAAGTCGCAGCAGCAGTGAGTTAGAGCAAGCACGAAAAGCCTGGGAAGAGGAGAAACAAGCCCTGGCTGAAGCCCACGATCAGGCGATGCAGCAGCTGCAGCGGGAAACAGAATCTCTGCGCGTGCGTAATGCCAATCTGGGCGAAACAGTTGAGTTTGCCAACAAGCAGATCGAGTCACTTGGCGAAGACATGCAGCTTTTGATGGATCGCGGCAAGACCGCTGACGCCACCATAGCTCAGAGCCAGGAAGAGCTGGCACAGCTGCAAAAACAGATTGAAGAGCTCAATCAGAACAACACGACGCTGCAAACCCAGCTGTCAGATCGACAGGGTTTATTGGATGACGCACAACAAGCTCTGCAGCAACGCGACGAGCAAGCTGCTCAGGCTGCTCAGCTTGCGCAACAGAAACTGGAAGAAGCGCAAGCTGCGCTTGCTGAGACAGAAGCCCACTATCAGACCGGTATGCAGGCGGCTAACGAAGAGCAGACTCAGCTTGTGGATCAGCTCGATAAGAAAGACGCGCAGATAGAGTCCTTAAATAAACAGTTAGATGAGGGGCTGACACTCGCGCAGAAACAGCGCGCGGCCCATCAGGAATTAGAGACAAATGTGCAGTCGTTGCAGCAACAACTGCAACAGGCAGATGTCCGGTTTGAAGAAGCGTTGGCTGTGAAAGAAACAGCCCTGAGCGAAACACAGACAGCCCTGAGCGAAACTCAAACAGCCCTGAGCGAGTCGCAGACAGCCTTGAGCGAATCACAAACAGCCTTGAGCGAATCACAAACAGCTCTCAGTGAAACCCAGACAGCCCTGAGCGAATTAAAAACTGAGCTCAGTGAGATGCAGGCTGCCCAGCAGGCCAGTGAACAGGCACACCAGGCAGAGCTCGAAGCGCTACAAAAAGCTCAGTTACAGCAGCGCGAGAGCGATGCTGCAGAACTGGCTAAGCTGCGCGAGGATCAGGCGCGCTGGGTTGCTGTAGAACAGGACCTGCTGAATCAGGTGAATGCGGTTGCTGAGGCCGGCAAAAACAAGCAGTTGGAGCTGGATACAGAGATTGAACGTTTGTCTGAGTGTGTCACTCAGGCCCAGGGCAGCCATTCAGAACGCGAGGCGGAGCGTCGTGCTCTGACGACCCGCATAGATGAACTGGCAGACGAAAATGAAAAGTTAAAAAGCAGCCTTGAAGAGCGTTCTGCGCTGGTGCGAGAACTGGAAAACGAACGTGAAGCCCAGCGTCAGAACCAGCACAGCAGCGCATCGACATTGGCCGCCGAAGAGCAGCGACGTATTGAGCTCGAGCGTAAAGTGGCTACTTTTCAGGAGCATGCACAGAATCTTGAAGCGAAGCTTGCGACCCAACAGGGTTTGATGGGTGAGCTGGAAGCTGAGCTGAGCGAAGCGCGAAGCGAAAGCAGCCAGAGCCTGAAAGACGCAGAACATAAGTATCGTCAGGAAAAAGAAGAGCGTGCAGCGTTGGCTGAACAGCTCACCGCGCTGCAGCATCGCACTGGTGATCTGGAGCGTCATAACAAGGAACTGACAGCGGCAGCGCAATCGTACAAAGAGGCCATCAACGAATCCGAAGATGCGCTGCAACGAGAACGCTCAGCCAGGCAGGATCAGCAGAATGCAGTGAGCAATCTGCAGGCAGAGATCGAACAGCTGCAGGCCTCTGCCTCATCCACGTCGACTAAAGAGCAGGAAACAAGCGGTACGCCGGCAACTCATCAGACCAAGGAGCTTGAACAGTTACTGCGCGAAAGAACTGAAGAGTTAGACAAGCTGCGCTGGAAGCTTGAGCAACCGGTGGAAAACGATGACAAGCTGGTGATGATTCTGAATCAACAGCTTGATGATGCGAGACAGGAAAATAAACGCCTTAGAGAAAAAGCCGCAGCGGCGAATGCCGGTGAGGAGCTCACGCGTATCAAAGGCATTGGTGATAAACTGGCTCAACAGCTGCAGGAATTTGGTGTCACAACGGTGGCCCAGGTAGCAGCGATAAACCTGGCCGCGCTGGATAACGAAAACCATCCGCTGCACTCGCTGCAGAGCCGCATCAGCCGGGATGAATGGATAGAACAGGCAAAAGATCTTTTGAAATAGGTCAATCCTGAACGCCGGTTCAGCCGCGCTTTGTCAACTGTTGCAGTATCTCTTCCCAGTACTGGTAGAAAACTGCAGAGCCGTGGTTTCCAAATACCCGCAGCTCAAAATCCAGACCCTTAAGTTCAGCCAGCAGATTGTCGAGCGGGCTCAGCGTGTCATCTTCTCCATGCCAGACAGATACAGAAGCGCTGATCGTGTTGAGGTCAATTTTTTCCGGGTGAGTCAGGCAGCGTATCTCGCCGGCGATGCCACTGGCTGAAACCACAAGACTTTCCAGAGATGCCTTCACCATGTGTTCAAGTACTTCTGGATTTGCTGCAAAAAACCTTTTGTCAGAATCAGCAGAACAATAGAATCTTCGAATCAATGCCCGATTTGTACTTTCTGTTGCGCGGCTCCGCAAAATGTTGAAAAACGTTGTCAGCAGCCAGGGCTGCTTTGATAGATGTTGACGCAGCGCCGTAATAGAACCGCCATCGGCGTGGTTGTATCCCGCAGGACCACGCCCGCTAACCAGCATCAGGTGTTTAACGCGACTGCGCAGGCGCGCTGCAGCGGCAAGCGCATGAGCTGCACCGGCGAGAAATCCCAACAGTGAAACTTCGTTGATGCTCAGAGCATTCATTAAATCTTCAATGTCGGCTGAAGTAGTCTCAAACGTGTATTGATCAACAGGATCAGAAAAACCAGTGCCGGGTCTTTCGACGGCAATCAGTTTAAGTCCCAGCTGACTTGCCAGAGCTTCTGTACCGGGCAGTAACCTCGAGCAGCCCACCGACTCATGGAAATAGATCACTGTCTTCTCACCCTCACCATAGGTGCGATAAGCCAGCCTGCGGGGCTTGTCGCCCCTGGAAATGATGACAAACTGATGTTGTGGGTACTGATCGGTTGAGACCAGTTCAGCAGTTGGGTCAGCCGGACCCGCGATTACAGACAAAATCACCTGTAGCTGGGTCATCATCAGAATCAGATCGCCCTGACGATTTATTTTAGTTTTTTCAAAAACGGCCTGTAGCTGGTTGCGAACAGTATTTGGGCTGATGTTCAGTGCCTTTGCTATTTGTTTCAGCTGTAAACCACTGTTCAGGTGTTGGCAGATTTCACTTTCCGCAGGCGTCAGCCCGAAGCTTGTTTGTAGGACACGTGTAGCCTGTGTGCTGGTAGAGCTGGGGGCAATCAGGAAGCCTGCGTCTACGTTCTTGTTTTGCAGGTTAAACGCTGCGGGCAGGTCATCTGCAGCCACCATATATCCGTAGCGTGAAGTTGTTCCAGTGCCATGTAGACTGACAAGTGCATGGCGTTGTTTTCGAGCAGTGACAGCTGCCAGAGCCTGATCAAACTCTGCGGCGGAGGCTGGGTCAATAAATGTAAGGCTTTCACCCTCGATAGAGCAGTAGTTACTCAATGAGCCGTTTTGCTCGCTGGCTTCGACAATGCAGGCATTGTTGTCCAACAGGAAATAGTGACAGCCCACGTAGCTGTTCTGCTGGCCGGATTCACCGCGTAGCTGCCAGGCCAGTGTTTCAGCCTGGCTCAATGTGGTTAACAGTTGAGTTGGATCCAGCGCCTCAATTTTCTGACCATCACGATTCAGCGCCTGAGCAAATGCTTCCCAGGCTGTGGGGTCCAGGGCATAGCCGATCAGCGCATCAATAAAACCCGCCGGTAATGCATCAGTTGAGTCAGATTTTAACAACGCCTGTCGGCTCCATTTTATTTGCAGCGGCAATCGACGCGAACTCATCAATGTACCTGCCCAATCCACCTCAGACCAGGTTTGAGCGGCAAAATCAGGGTTTCACATTACCAGATGGCCTCGTTATGATGGAGATCTTCCAGCCATCAGCAGGGGTTATGGATAACCAAATTTCGCCCGAAAAGCGGCTTTCGTCTGAGCACACAGAATTGCCGGATGATGACAATCGTCGCAGCGAATCGGATCGCAGAGCTGAAGATCGTCGCCGCAGTGCACAAGGTTTGTTTGAATTGCGCGCGCGACGTGATCGTGTGGTAGAAGACCGGCGCCGTATTGATCGCCGTGACGGTCCCCGCTGGCGGCTCGCTTTCTGGCGTCGCAACGAAACCTGAAACATCTGTATTCGACACGTTCTTCAACGTGCCGCAAAAGCAACGTAAAAATACCCCTCCCAACGGCGCCATCGTGCTGAATATCGGCTAAAATCCGCGCCTCTCTTTTTTCAAGGAATGGTCATGGCGCGTTGGGTTTTGCAACTGGTTGTATTAGGTGCAGGCATATTGGGCGGTTATTCATCAGCTGTGGCTGGCGATGCTGAGGCGGGCAAAAGCCTTTATCCGGTTTGTACAGCCTGCCATGGTCCAACGGGGCTCGGTAACCAGGCGATGAATGCACCAAAGCTTGCCGGCCAGGAACCCTGGTATATCGTTAAACAAATGCAACTGTTCCAGAATGGCGCTCGTGGTACAGCGCCTGGCGATATGCACGGCATGCAGATGGCAATGATGTCAAAAGGACCTCAACTTGCTGGTGAGGAGGCACTGCAGAATCTCGCAGCCTACATCGGCACTTTCCAGGATGCAGACGTACCCGAAACAGTCAGCGGTGATGTTGCCGCAGGAAAAACCCTCTACACCACATGTGCGGCCTGTCACGGCCCAGCAGGTCAGGGTGTTGAAGCCATGGCTGGACCTAAACTTGCCGGACAGAGCGACTGGTATCTGGTCAATCAGCTGAACAAATTCAAGCAGGGGCAGCGTGGCTACCACAACATGGACCATGGTGGTCGGCAAATGCGTCCCATGGTCGCAACGTTGGTAGACGACAAAGCGATCAATGATGTTGTCGCTTACATCAATGCGCTGAAGTAGCTGCTACCCATGTGCTCAGAAGCGTTATGACCAGCCGGTTGTCGATATCGCTCGGCAACTTGGCAGCAAATTACCAGCTGCTGCGTAAGCACAATAACGGACCGGTAGCAGCTGTCGTGAAAGCAGATGGTTACGGCCTTGGCAGCGTTGCTGTTGCGCGACGCCTGCTGCGCGAAGGTTGTGATCGTTTTTTTGTCGCAACACCTGAAGAAGGTACAGATCTGCGCTCGGGCCTTGATGCAGTTGATGCTCGACAGGTTAAAATATACGTGCTGTCCGGGGTTTACTCTGAAGTGCTGCCGCTGTTCACCAGCCATAATCTTACGCCGGTGCTGAACTCAACAGAACAGATTCAAACCTGGTCGCCCCTGCAACGTCCGGCTGCTCTACATTTTGACAGCGGTATGCATCGACTGGGATTGCCGCTGCAGCCGGCAGACTATATCGGGTTGCCGTTCGACGTTGAGCTGTTTGTCAGCCATTTTGCAAATGCGGATGAGCGGAAACACCCGTCTATCAGGGAACAGCAGGAGCGTGCGCTGTCCTGTTACTCAATGCTGCATGAACACTACCCGGAGATGCAGTTCAGCCTGTCCAATTCAGCTGGCGTGTTGCATGACCTTGATGTTCCGCAACTCGCCAGAGCAGGAATTGCATTGTACGGCGGCAATCCATTTGTAGATGAAGACAACCCGCTGTTACCGGTTGCTCGATTGCAGGCAAAGGTGCTGCAGGTTCGGACGCTGCCGCCAGGCACGTCAATTGGTTACGGAGCAAGCTATACAACCAGCGAAGAAACCGAAGTAGCCACGCTTGGTGTGGGTTATGCTGATGGTGTGCCACGCCTTTTGTCCGGCAGAGGCAACGTCTGGTTTGCCTCAGGACAGGCGCCGATGGTGGGACGGATCAGTATGGATCTGATCACCGTTGACGTTTCTGGTTTGTCGGTGAGCGCTGGCGAGTGGGCGGAAATTTTCGGTCCGAACATCAGTATCGATGAAGTGGCGTCCCAGGCTCAAACCATCAGTTACGAAATTCTCACTGGCTTAGGCCGTCGTTCAGAACGGGTCTATCTTGAAGGGATGTTGACGTAGCTGCCAGGTTCAGCACACGCACGTACTCCTGGTAATCCGCAGCGGCTTCCTGATAGTCACCCTGAGCGCGTAGCGCCATTGAACGGTTATGGTGCAGCGCGGCTGTCACGTTGAGCTGTTGGTTTGACTGCGCCATGCCAAGCAGCCCTTTGCTGAACGCGTCGGTAGCAGCAGCAAAACTGTTCTGACGGATCAGCACAACCCCCCAGTTGTTCAGCACCGATGGGTTATCTGGCTCGATAACCAGTGCTTCTTCAATATAGTTTCTGGCTGCAGCGAGGTCGTTGCTGGCGACGCTCAGCCTGCACATGGCGATAAGAATCTGCGTGCGTGTGGCGGGTGAGTTGTTGCTCGACAGCGCTGCTTCGCAGCGTCTGAATTGGTCTTCACCGATTGCGGGTGTCGGGTTCAGGCACTGTTCAACATTGTCAGTCACCGGGCGGCTTGACAGCTCAATCCGGGGGACAGGATTGTTGATGCGCGTGTCAGCCGCACTCTGGGCGTAGCTGCCCGCAGCGAAAGAAAGACACAGTGTGGCCAGCAATAGTTTGAACAGCAATTTGGCAACTTGAGCTAGTGAGCGAGCCGCATTGTCATATAAGCCCGGCGTCTGTCGCAACTACTGCCAGCAAAGACGTTGCTGGGGTAAGCTTGGGGCTTTGTTGGAGGGAGAAGATCATGGCTCAAGGGGTAAACAGGAACGGTGTGCTGGCCGGTCAGGTGGCACTGGTGACGGGCGCCAGTCGGGGTATCGGGCTGGCCATCGCAAAACGCTTTGCGATGGAAGGCGCCAAAGTTGTGGTGACAGCGCGTACGGTGTCAGCTGATCAACATTACCTGCCGGGTACTATTTCGGAGACCGTCGCGCAGATTAATGAGGCGGGCGGCGAAGCGATTGCGGTGCAGGCGGATTTGGGCGTCAGCGAGGACAGGCATCGACTGGTCGCCGAGGCCGAGGCGGCATTTGGTGGCGTGGATATCCTGGTAAATAACGCTGCCATCACCTATTTCATTCCTGTTGCAGACTTTCCCGAGAAACGCTTCCGCCTGATGATGGACGTGCAGGTCTGGACACCATTTGAGTTGGCGCAGCTGGTTCTGCCGGGTATGCGCGAGCGCGGTCGCGGTTGGATTCTGAATGTTTCCTCTCACGCAGCGATCCACCCGGAGAAAACCATGCCCGGGCGGGGCGGTACCGTGTATGGCATGTGCAAAGCCGCGCTGGAGCGATTCACCACCGGGCTTGCCCAGGAGTTGTATGATGAAAAAATTGGTGTGAATGTGATCTCTCCGGGTCTCGTTGCAACCCCTGGCGTGATGCATCACAAACTGATCAACGAGCAGAATAAAGACAACGTCACGCCAGTGGAACACATGGCGGAAGCCTGTTTACGGCTGTGTCATGGCGATCCGCAGAGCCTTACCGGGCGCATTGATTACGCGGATGCGGTGATGGAAGAATTTGACCTGCAAGCTGCGGAACTGATTTAGCGAGTAAATACTTACTAACCGCATCAGGTCTTTGCAGCGCGTATGGGTAACTCGGTTTTTTTGGTGACCGTGCGTAATGCAAAGCTGGAGTGCACTCGGTCAACACCGGGCAGGCGGGTCAGATGCTGGCTGTGCACGCGTTCGTAGTCGCGTGCATCGGCGACCACAACCCGCAGTAAATAGTCAGCGTCGCCACTCATCAGGTAACACTCCATCACTTCGGGAAGACCGCGGGCTTCTGCCTCAAAAGCGGCAAGGTCTGCCTGCTGCTGGCTGAGCAGCGTGATACGCACAAATACATTGTCTGGATAACCCGCACTGGACTGATCCACCAGGCCGACGTAACCCCGGATAAAGCCACTTTCCTCCAGCGCTCTTACGCGCCGTAAGCAGGCGGACTCAGACAGACTGACCCGCTCGGCCAGCGCGGCGTTGCTGAGGCGGCCATCTGACTGTAGTTCTCGCAGGATCAATCGGTCAATTCGATCAATATCGCTGTAATTTGCCATTAAATACTCATTCATTGAAAGATTATTGCTTTTCTAGCCTATTCTAAGACCACAACGCAAGGAACCCCACCCGCAGCTTTCGTAAACTGTCGAAGAAGCAGAACACATACTATTTATGTTCAAAAAGGAGCTGGCTGATGCGTATCGGTGTCCCTAAAGAAACAAAAGTCCATGAATATCGGGTGGGTTTATCACCTGCCAGTGTGGGTGAACTGACGGCCCAAGGACATGAGGTCTGGGTTGAAGCCCAGGCGGGTACGTCGATTGGTTTTGATAACGATGACTATCGTAGTGCTGGCGCACAGATTGTCGACCAGGCTGCCGCCTTTGCCGCGGAGATGGTTGTTAAAGTTAAAGAGCCGTCACTGGAAGAGTGCGCGCAGCTGCAGCAGGACCAGATCCTGTTTACCTATCTGCACCTGGCTGCAGCTCAGCCCCAGGCGCGTCTGTTAATGGAGCGCGGTGTTACCGCCATAGCGTATGAAACCGTAGAAGATGCCGCAGGACGCTTGCCGCTGCTGTCGCCAATGAGTGAAGTGGCGGGTCGCATGTCGATCCAGGTGGGTGCTTATGCGCTGCAGAAAGCTGCCGGTGGCCGAGGTACCTTGCTGGGCGGTGTTCCAGGTGTAGCGCCCGGCAAAGTGGTGATTCTCGGTGGCGGTATGGCCGGTACAAATGCAGCGTACATGGCGGTGGGTATGCATGCCGATGTGACTATTCTGGATAAGTCGGTTGACCGATTGCGCGCGCTGTCGACAGAGTTTGGCGGTCGCGCCAAAGTTTTGATGGCCTCGCGCGCCAATATCGCCCAGGCAGTGCGGACTGCAGACCTTGTGGTGGGCGCCGTGCTGGTGCCTGGCGCAAGTGCACCAAAACTGGTTGATCGGCAGTTGTTGAGTGAAATGCTGCCAGGCTCGGTGCTGGTCGATATTTCCATCGACCAGGGCGGCACGTTTGAATCGAGCCGTCCTACTTCCCACGACCAACCTACCTACATTGAACAGGGCGTAGTGCATTACTGCGTGACTAACATGCCCGGCGCTGTGGCGCGCACCGCAACAGAAGCGCTGAACAACGTCACCCTGCCCTATGTCCTGGCGATCGCTGATAAAGGCTGGCGCAGTGCTCTGGATGATGACCCAGGTTTTGCCAAGGGTTTGAACGTCTCTGCGGGCTGCATCTGTCATCCTGAAGTGGCTAAAGCGTTGGGAATAACCGGTCCGCTCGCGGCTTAAGTTGTGCGTCACAGCAGGTTGTGGGACGCTAGCGCGAGCTGAATTGTCTGCGAGGGAGTGCTGTGAAAGAGGTACCGGTTAATACGTTGCACAACGAGTTTCCACCTGGGTCGGTGGAGGCAAAAGACCTGCAGCACCTGCTGCACCCCACAACCAACCTGAAACTGCACGCGCAGAAAGGGCCGCTGGTGAACGAGCGCGCGCAGGGTGTGTACATCTGGGATAACCAGGGCAAACAATACCTCGAAGGGATGGCTGGTCTCTGGTGCACGGCGCTGGGTTACGGCAACGAAGAGCTTGCTGACGTTGCTGCCCAGCAGATGAAAAAGATGTCTTACTCACAACTCTTCGCGGGTAAAACTAACGAACCCTCTGTGTTGCTGGCGGAGAAGCTCACCGCGATGGCACCGTTTGAGGCTTCCAGGGTATTTCTTGGTCTTTCCGGCAGCGATGCAAACGATACCCAGATAAAGTTGATGTGGTACTACAACAACGCTCTGGGTCGACCCGAGAAGAAAAAAATCATCAGTCGCACGCGTGGCTATCATGGGGTCACGATAGCCAGCGGTTCGCTCACCGGTCTGCCTGCCTTTCACAACGCGTTTGATCTGCCGATGGCGGGTGTTGTGCACACAGATTGTCCGCATTTTTACAGCGAGGGTCTGCCGCAGGAAACCCAGGACCAGTTTGTTGATCGGATTGTTAACAATCTGGAAGATCTGATTTTGACTGAGGGACCCGAGACCATTGCTGCATTTGTGGCGGAGCCTATTCTCGGCGCGGGTGGGGTGATTGTACCGCCCAAAGGGTATTATCCGAAGGTTCAGGCGGTGCTCGATAAGTACGAGATTCTGTTCATCGATGATGAAGTGATCTGTGGGTTTGGTCGCACCGGCCAGGCCTTTGGCGCGCAAACCATGGATATAAAACCTACTACCATGAGCGTGGCAAAAGCCCTTTCTTCTGCTTATCTGCCTATCAGTGCGGTGTTGTTGCCTGAGTTTATGTTTGATGCCTTTACTGCGGTTTCGGATGAGCTGGGTGTGTTTGGACACGGCTTTACCTACTCCGGTCATCCAGTCTGTGCAGCTGTTGCGCTGCGTAATCTTGAGATAATGGAAGAGCGCGCCCTGTTTGCTCATGCAGCTGACGTTGGTGCGGTGATGCAGGATCGACTGCGGGAATTTGCAGATCATCCGCTGGTTGGAGAGGTGCGTGGTGAGGGGTTGATTGCCGGTGTCGAGCTGGTGAAAGAAAAACAGCCCCGTGTTGCCTTTCCATTGAGCCAGGGTGTCGCCGCGTACTGTGCGGCAGCTTGTCAGGAGGCGGGCCTGGTGGTGCGCAACATTGGCGATACCATTGCTTTCTGTCCGCCGCTGATCATTTCTGAAGCGCAGGTCCACGAGATGGTCGAAAAGTTCGCAACGGGTTTGAACGCGACGCTGGACTGGGTGTCGAAAAACACGCAATAAGGCAAATCAACACCACACTAAACTGCTGATACAACAGCAGCACGACAAAGACGGAAAAGGATATCCAGTGAAAGCATCAGATCTGTTTGTACAGTGCCTGGAGGCGGAAGGCATTGAGCTCATCTTTGGCGTGCCCGGTGAAGAAAATGCCGATTTCATGATGTCCCTGGAAAAATCTGACGCTATCCGTTTTGTGCTTACCCGGCATGAGCAGGGTGCTGCATTTATGGCAGAAATTTACGGCCGTCTCACAGGCAACCCGGCGGGTTGCCTGGGTACGCTCGGCCCGGGTGCAACCAACCTGATCACAGGTGTTGCTGACGCTGATATGGATCGCGCGCCAATGCTGGTGCTGACCGGGCAGGGTTCCACCGAGCGCCTGCACAAAGAGTCTCATCAGGTGATGGACGTGGTTGCGATGTTTGAGCCTGTAACAAAATGGGCGACGTCCATATTGCACCCGAATACCATTCCCGAAGTTGTGCGCAAAGCTGTGCGTCTGGCGAGAACAGAGAAACCCGGTGCGGTTCACATCGAACTGCCTGAAGACCTTGCCAAACACGACACGCTGGCATTGCCTATTGAGCCACGACGCTTCCGACGCCCGGTACCGGCAGACAAGATTGTTGATACCGCCTTTGACCTTCTGAAGAATGCCAAAAAACCGGTGATCATCGCCGGTAACGGCTGCATTCGAAGGCGCGCCAGCAAACAGCTGCGAAAGTTCTGCGACACCACGGGTATTGGTGTCATCAGCACCTTTATGGCAAAAGGCGCCGTGGATATGGACAGCGATTATTGTCTGTACACCGTGGGACTGGGCAGCAAAGACCGTATGAACCTGGTGCTCGATGAAGCAGACCTGGTTCTGACCCTTGGTTTTGACATGGTGGAGTACCATCCACAGCTCTGGAACCCTGGACGTGACAAGACCATAGTCCACGCGGATTTCCTGCCTGCAGAAATCGATGAACACTATCACCCGACAGCTGAAGTGGTGGGGGATCTTGCGCATTTTCTGTGGATGATGAATGAGCGGCTTGATGCCCATGGTGCAATCGAGTTTGATCTTGAACACCAGCGCGAAGCGCGCAAAGCCATGTCTGCTGATCTTGCGGAATATGCACAAGACACCCAGACAGGGTCAATCCGGCCACAGAAAGCGCTTTGGGACTGCCGGCAGGTGCTGGGACCTGATGATGTATTGCTGTCCGATGTGGGGGCGCACAAGATGTGGATCGCGCGTCACTATCACTGCCATGAACCCAATACCTGTTTGATTCCCAACGGCTTCTGTTCGATGGGCTTTGCGCTTCCCGGCGCCATAGATGTATCGTTAGTCTATCCCGAGCGCAAAATTCTGGGGATCGCAGGTGACGCCGGTTTCCTGATGAACGTACAGGAAATGGAAACTGCAAAGCGTCTCAACTGCAACCTGGTGATGATGATTTGGGAAGACCACGCCTACGGTCTGATTGCCTGGAAACAGGAAAACGAGTTCGGACGTCACACTGATTTGAGTTTTGATAATCCAGAGTGGATGGGTCTGGCGCAATGCTTCGGCTGGCATGGCCATCGCTGTGAAGACAGCTCAGATCTACAAGACACATTAGAAGCCGCGTTTGCGGAATCTGGTCCGAGTCTGATCGTGATCCCCATCGACTATCGGGAAAATTCTTTGCTGACGCAGAAGCTGGGTGAAATAACCGCCAACATATAAAGCTCGCCGCTGGTTCCATTCAGCGGTGTATAGCTGGACAAGCTCTTTGCCCCTCGGCACACTCATCTCGCTGATTTAACGGGTGAGGATTGGGGTAGTAAATGCAATGCGGTCTTAAACTGGTGCTGCTGTCTGCACTATTGGTGTTGCTCGGGTTTTCTGCCTCAGCGGCTGAAGTCGTCATCAGCGATGATGGACGCCAGATCCAGATCAATGGTGACGGTACCTGGGTACAGTTGTCGAAAGACCGGTATGCAACCAACGCAGACGGACAACGGATACGTCTCAAACCCGACGGTACCTGGAGTCTGCTTGGTGACGTCACATCGCCAGATTCATCCGGCCAGACCGCCTTGACTCCTATCAGCGCGGCGCTCGAAAGCACGTTGTTTCTGTCGAAAGTCGAAATTCTGAAACGACGTATTGAGCGGGCAAAATCGACCCATGCGCAAGTGCGCACTGTGTACCACCTTGAGGTGGTCAACGACAGTCCTGCAGATATTACGCTGGATGATTCCTTGTCCACAAAGCTGCTGCCCGGCAGTTCCTCGGGTGCCGAGTTTGAAGTTATCTCGGTCAGTTATCCAACCGGCCTGATTAAGCCGGGGGAGCGTGAAACCATCGAAGTTGTCGCTGATGGTGCACCGCGCTGGTTTGGCGTCAAGGCAATGACCCTCGAAGTACCGGCGGGTGTTTTAGGCAACCGTCAATCGAGGGTACTGAGTAAGATCATGAGTGATGTTGAGCGGCGTAATGTCGAAGACTTTTAGAACGCAAAACAGCTGAGATCAGATATGGCCATTCTTACAAGCGCAATAGATACCCGCAGCGATGCCTTTGCCGCGAACGACGCGCATAACCGCAAACTGCGCGACGAACTGCGGGCGCTGGTCACGCAGATCAGCCTGGGTGGTGACGAGCGCTCCCGCTCGCGCCATAAAAGTCGTGGCAAGCTGCTGCCGCGGGAACGCATAGATCGCCTGTTAGATCCCGGCGCAGCCTTTCTTGAGGTGGCCCAGTTGGCTGGCTATGAACTGTATGACGATCAGATCCCCAGTGGCGGTATCATTACCGGTATTGGTTGTGTGTCCGGACAACCCTGCGTGATTGTGGCTAATGATGCCACGGTCAAAGGCGGCACCTATTATCCCATCACCGTAAAGAAGCACCTGCGTGCGCAGGAAATTGCGATGGAAAACGCCCTGCCCTGTATTTATCTGGTTGATTCAGGCGGCGCTTTTCTGCCGCTGCAGGCGGAAGTGTTTCCAGACAAAGATCACTTTGGCCGGATATTCTATAACCAGGCCAATATGTCCGCGCGTGGCATTCCGCAGATTGCCGTTGTTATGGGTTCGTGTACCGCTGGAGGTGCCTACGTGCCCGCCATGTGTGACCAGGCAATTATTGTTAAAGATCAGGGCACTATATTCCTGGGTGGGCCACCGCTGGTGAAAGCAGCCACCGGAGAAGTTGTTGATGCCGAAACGCTGGGTGGCGGTGAAGTGCACAGTCGCACCTCCGGCGTTGTTGATTATCTGGCAGACGATGACGAACACGCACTGCTGCTGGCACGTGAAGCGGTTGCCCACAGCCACCAGCAGTTTGGCTCAAGTGTGACCCCGTCACCACCTCGAGCACCCCGGTATCCAGCAGAAGAATTGTATGGTGTGATGCCAACAGATACACGCACGCCATTTGACGTACGCGAGGTTATTGCTCGCCTGGTAGATGACTCGGAGTTCCACGAGTTTAAAAAGCTTTATGGAGAAACCCTGATTTGCGGCTTTGCCCACATTCAAGGTATGCCCATTGCCATTGTTGCCAACAACGGCATTCTGTTTTCGCAGAGTGCAGTGAAAGGCGCTCACTTTATACAGTTGGCTGATCGTCGTGGGATCCCGCTGCTGTTTCTGCAGAACATCACCGGCTTTATGGTTGGGCAGAAATACGAGCACCAGGGTATTGCAAAAGATGGCGCTAAAATGGTTACCGCTGTTGCGTGTGCTTCGGTACCCAAATTCACCGTTGTGATAGGCGGATCCTTTGGTGCGGGTAACTACGCCATGTGCGGACGTGCTTACGGTGCACGCATGTTATGGACCTGGCCGAATGCGAGAATTTCCGTGATGGGCGGTGAGCAGGCTGCACATGTTCTAGCGACAGTGCGGCAGGATGGTCTGGACGCGCGGGGTGAAAGCTGGGAAGAGAGCGACAAGCAATCTTTCATGCAGGGGATCCGCGATGCCTATGATGTTGAGGGCCACCCATTCTATGCGTCCGCCCGTTTATGGGATGACGGCGTGATAGACCCTGCAGACACCCGTCAGGTACTGGCGCTGGCGCTGCACATTGCCACCCGGCAGTCGCACCAGGCCCAGTCAGAATTCGGCATCTTCAGGATGTAGCCGATTGAGGATGTTAATGTGATCAGAACTTTGTTAGTCGCCAATCGTGGCGAAATAGCTTGCCGCATCTTCAGCACCGCGCGCCGTCTTGGTATTCGAACGGTTGCGGTTTACTCCGAAGCAGATGCCCAGGCTCTACATGTCAAAAGTGCGGACAGTGCTATCTGCATTGGTCCGGCAAATGCTACTGACAGCTATCTGAACGTTGCAGCGGTGATTGCCGCAGCACAGCAGAGTGCAGCAGATGCAATTCATCCAGGCTACGGTTTTCTGTCAGAGAATGCAGAATTTGCTTCCGCTTGCGAGCAGGCAGGCATTATTTTTGTTGGCCCACCTGCAGATGCAATCAGCACCATGGGGTCTAAAACTGCCGCGAAACAGCTGATGCAATCTGCGGGGATACCAATATTGCCTGGCTATCACGGCGAGGAGCAGGATGCGGATTTTCTTGCCACTCAGGCTGACGAGATTGGTTATCCGTTGTTGATCAAAGCGTCCGCCGGTGGTGGTGGCAAAGGTATGCGTCTGGTCACTCAAGCCGCAGAATTTGCAGACCAGCTGGCCGGCGCAAAACGCGAAGCGAAATCTGCCTTTGGCGACGATGTGGTTCTGCTTGAACGTTACCTCACCGCACCAAAACATATCGAAGTTCAGCTTATGGCAGATCAGCATGGTGACGTGGTGCACCTGTGGGAGCGCGATTGTTCAGTGCAACGGCGTCATCAGAAGGTGATTGAAGAAGCGCCCGGGCCGACGGTGTCGTCGCAGCTGCGGAACCGTCTCGGGCAGACCGCCGTGATGGTTGCCAAACAGGTAGGTTACGTAGGTGCTGGAACGGTGGAATTTATCGCAGAGGGTGATGAATTTTATTTCATGGAAATGAATACCCGGCTGCAGGTTGAACATCCGGTTACTGAAGCAATCACCGGTCTAGATCTGGTGGAGATGCAGCTGAATGTCGCAGCGGGTGAACCCCTTGGGTTGAACCAATCTGATGTCAAACTTGACGGCCACGCGATAGAAGTACGGCTATATGCGGAGAATCCAGCTAAACGTTTTCTGCCTTCTACCGGCAAGCTGGTCAAATTTGAAACGTCGAATTCAATCCGGGTGGACACTGGCGTGCGCACCGGTGACAGCGTCAGCATGCACTATGACCCTATGCTGGCGAAACTGATTGTGCACGCAGCCCATCGTGATGCCGCGATTGAGCAACTGGTGCATGCGCTACGCCAATGCAGAATTGCAGGTATCGAACATAACCTGGGTTATCTTGTTGGCATGTTGAGTCACCAACTGTTTAAGTCAGGGGATTACACGACTGGTATTGCGGAGCTCATTCACGATGAGATAGTGCCCGATCGCAAGCTTGAGTTTGCCGGTGCCGCGGGTGAATTCCTGTTAAACCGTGACCGCGAACGTTCAACCACAATTCCTGAGACGCCCTGGGTGGGGAGCGGTTTTCGCGTGAACCAGGAAGCGGTACGCAAAGTGATGCTCCGCCAGGGAAAGGTTAATTACACCCTTGAGGTTGTTGCTGATGAACTTCGTGTCAATGGCGAACCGGTGGTCAGCCTTGACCCACAATGCTGTGAAGTGCTGGCCGAAAGCGACTTTTTATATATCATGGCCGATGGCCATACGGAAAAGTACGTTGATCAAACAGATGATATGAGCCGTTATCAGAATCAGGCGCTGACCACGGCAGGTATTGTTGCGCCAATGCCTGGTGCGGTAATTGCTGTGAATGTGCAGGAAGGTGACACTGTCAAAATCAACGATGTGCTGGTGGTGGTTGAAGCCATGAAAATGGAACACAGTATTCGTGCGACAAAAGACGGCGTGGTGAAACAGCTTAAATGTGCGGTTGGGGATCGAGTTGAAGAAGGCCTGGAGCTGGTCGACATTAAGTGAGTTCGAGTTGCGGATTCTTTGTTTTCTGCCTCATAGTGTTCACACAATCTGGATCATTCAGATGCTATTGGTTTCGACGCGTGAACGGCGGCGCTCTTTAGAATAGTCGTTCATCAAGCCGAGCGACTGGCTCTTGTCGGCCAGAAGAGGACATACTAAATCAGCGCAAGAATGGTCAGTGGCAAAATTTGTTGTTGTGGGCGCACAAAGTGAGGATTACTTCACCAGATATGAAACCAACCGAAATCATTAAACAGTTTTACGCTTCGGGGGCGAGCGGCGACATTGATAACATCATGTCATTGTTTTCAGAAAATGCTGTATGGGATAATCGCATAGACGATGATCCGCTGGGTGGATTGTATGAGGGGCGCAGTGAGATTCGCACTGGGTTAATCGAACCACTTTTCCAGTACCTGCCGAGTGGTATAACGACGGATATAGAAAGAGTCCTTGAAGCTGAAGACTCCGCCGTCTGCCTCAACTCCGGCAGCGGGATCACAGTTGAAGGTGAGCGATTCGAGAAACGGTATGCGCACATCTTTGATTGCAGCAACGGGAAGATCGTAAGAGTTACCGAGTTTCGCGCCTAAGAGATCTCGCAGAGCGTTCGCTCTGGTTCGAAATCAGTCATTTAACTAGCTATGCCTATTTCACCTATCGGCCAGGAACGGTCATTTGCGCGGACCTACTCACTTTCAACAAACGGTGCTACCTGCTGATTTGCTTTCTCAATGTTCACAACGTGTACGTCATGCATTTCCTGCAGGTCAGTGTATAGATCATCGTCCTGCAATCGTGGAAGCATTTCAGCTAGCATCCTGACTACTGCACTCTGCCCACGATCAAGCAGAGAGATTTGCGCCCCTAAGCCTTCCCGGGTAATTAATTTCTCGAAAAAAGTACCCGTAGCATCGCTGGGTATCCCGCCAAGGCGCTTAATGTGCCCCCGCAGCATCACGCAGAATCGGCCTTCGTCTTGAGCCAACGCTTGCAGCAGAGCCACCAATTCCGGCGGGTGAGGCCGCTTGCTTAATTCGTTCAATCCGCGAGCACCTGCGCGTTCTGACTTCAGAAGTTCGTTCAATAGCGATAAGAGCTCGCCCCGACCGTAGGGTTCGTTGCGCATTTCGTCTGCGTAGCATGGAGATGAAGCAAACTTCCGCAGATCGTCATGGGGAGCGTTCGTCATATAGCCTCTCCTTACCGTGAGTCTTTAGAGCATATCGAGAGAATAGGTCTTTGTCGCCTTCGGGTCGATTTTTGCCGGTCGCCCATGCGATTTGCATGACTGCTTTGGAGACATTCTAGAATTTACCTTAACAATTCCACAAAGCGGACGTTCGAAAGGGATCTTGAACTGGCTCTGATCGGCCAGAAGCCGCCATAGCGACTGCTTGCAGGTGCGCCATCCAGTCAATCCTTTGAAGCGCACAGACCGCTGAAATGACTGCTCGATGCTTCCAAATCCTGAAAATCCGCCTGTTTCAGTCCCGCTAACGATTCTGGCCCATTTTGGATCCGCTTTTTCAGGTCTTTATCATGAGCAATCATCTGGCTGCCGGCACCTGTTTGCTATGATCAGCGCTCTGATTAAAGAGAAGAATATTTACAGTGAGCAACCTACCTGATTTTGACTTCGGTCACGGTGAAACCATCAACCTGCTGCGCGACAGTGTTGCTCAGTTTGCGGCTAAAGAGATCACGCCTCGTGCCCGGGAAATAGATCAACAGAATCAGTTTCCGCGCGATCTGTGGAGCAAACTTGGCGACCTTGGCGTTATGGGTATGACCATTGAAGAGCAGTTTGGTGGTGTGAACCTCGGCTACCTGGCGCATACCGTGGTGATGGAAGAAATCAGCCGAGCATCTGCGTCGGTGGGATTGTCTTATGGTGCCCACTCAAACCTGTGTGCCAACCAGATTCGTCGCTTTGGCAATGACGAGCAGAAGCAGAAATATCTCCCTGGTCTGGTATCGGGTCAGTATTTAGGTGCGCTGGCGATGAGTGAGCCGGGTGCGGGTTCAGATGTGGTGGGCATGTCCCTGCGTGCCCGGGAGGATGGTGACAACTACATTCTGAACGGCAACAAAATGTGGATAACGAATGGGCCAGGTGCAGACGTGCTTGTAGTGTATGCCACCGTTGACCCCGCTCTCGGCTCAAAAGGTATCACCGCGTTTCTTGTTGAAAAGGAGATGACCGGGTTCAGCACAGGTGTGAAGCTCGATAAGCTGGGCATGCGGGGTTCTGATACTGCTGAGCTTATCTTTGAAGATTGCCGGGTGCCGAAGACACAGGTTCTGGGCCAGGTGGGTAAAGGTGTGCAGATCCTGATGAGCGGTCTGGATTACGAGCGCGTAGTGCTGGCGGGTGGTCCACTGGGCATCATGCGCAGCGCGCTGGATGTGGTCATGCCCTACCTGCACGAACGCAGTCAGTTTGGTCAGTCGATCGGACAGTTTCAGCTCATGCAGGGCAAAGTGGCGGATATGTACACGGAAATGAATGCCGCACGGGCCTATGTTTATGCGGTGGCCCAGGCGTGTGATGCAGGACGTACCACACGCTTTGACGCGGCAGGTTGTATCCTTTTTGCGGCGGAAAAAGCGACACAGATTGCTCTGCAGGCCATTCAGGCTCTGGGTGGTAACGGGTACATCAACGACTACCCCACAGGGCGGCTGCTCCGGGATGCTAAGCTTTATGAAATAGGCGCGGGCACCAGTGAAATAAGACGCATGTTGATAGGTCGGGAGCTGTTCGACGCCACTGCCGTCTAGCGCTATAATGCGCGCCGTTTTTCGCCAGCTCGGTGCTAGCTTTGTGCCAGCTCGGTGCTAGCTCATTGCTAGCTGTCAGTCGATCAAAAAGTCGGCACACATTTGTTGGAGATATGTTTTGAAGCGTAGTTTCAGTTCTTCTATGGCCGTGATAGCGGTTGTTGCGAGCGTTTGGGTGTTTGCGTTGCCGCCAGGTACAACGGAAGAAATCAGTCAACGAATTGATCCTTTTGGCAGTGTCAGTCGCCTCGGTGATGCTGGCGGTGCCCCGGTCCCGGCCGCGTCTGCAGAACCGCTTTCCGGCCAGGCTGTGTATGATCAGTTCTGTTTCGCCTGTCATAACAATGGCGTAGGCGGTGCTCCTACCTTGGGTGATGCCTCACAGTGGGCAGAGCGGGTTGATCAGGGCATGGACGTGCTGATGGATCACACCATTAACGGTATCCGCACGATGCCGGCAAAAGGTACCTGCATGAACTGTTCAGACGATGAACTGAATGCAGCAGTCACCTACATGCTGGATGAGCTGCCCTAGCAACCTGGGTTTCACCCCTCAGCGCAGATTGTTCTCCCAGTCGAGTCCCCGATAAGACAGCGCCTCAGTGATGTCACTGAGGCGAATATCCTGGCTCTCAGCAAGATCAGCAATACTGCGCGCAATGCGCCATATTTTGTGATAACTGCGCGCTGACAGATCAAAGCGCTGGATGGCTTGTTGCAGAAATTTGTCGTCCAGTTGCGCTCGCGCTATCTCTGTATCGAGTTGCTCGCCGCTCAGCAGTGCATTAATGCAACCCTGGCGCATCTGCTGAGTGTGCCGGGCTTTTGCCACACAGGCCTGCAGAGTTTTGGTCGTGTCGCTGGGCTGTTTGTTGTCCAGACGGGTTAACAGTTCCTGCTCGAGTGCCGGCACCTGGACCTGAATATCAATTCGATCAAGCAACGGTCCTGAAATCCGGCTCTGATAGCGCTGCACCTGTGTAGGCGTGCAGCGGCAGTTGTCTTCGCGGCAGATCCGTCCTGCCGGGCAGGGGTTCATGGCCGCAATCAATTGAAAGCGACAGGGATAAGTGACTTTGTACCTGGCGCGTGTGATGACCGCTGAGCCCGTCTCTATGGGCTCCCGTAAAAGGTCCAGTGCCGAAGGTTTGAAGTGTGGCAACTCATCAAGAAACAGTACACCGTGATGAGATAGCGCAACCTCGCCCGGTTGCGGCGGATTGCCGCCGCCCATCAATGCAGGCGCGCTGGCTGAATGGTGTGGGTCACGAAACGGTGCCAGTCGATAGTTCTGTCTGGGCAGACCAGCTGCTGAGTAAACTGCTGCACACTCCAGCGCCTGAGTGTCGGTAAGTAAGGGCAGCAGGTTGGCAAAACTGCGTGCCAGCATGGTTTTGCCAGTGCCCGGTGGACCGACCATCAGCAGGTGGTGCCCACCCGCTGCGGCAATTGTCAGGGCGCGTTTAGCCGCCTCCTGGCCAACAATCTGATGCAGCTGCGGCGTTTGGTTCTGCCGAGTAAGCGGGGTAACCAGATTCTGGATCGAAGCAGGTGCGCTCATACCGGCCGGCAAGGTCGAGTTTGTCACCTGTTGTTTCTGGGTTTGTGTAAGATAACTTGTTACAGCCAGTAGGCTGTCTGCCAGCAGCATGGCCCCAACAGGTGCAATCTGCGCTTCATCTCGATTGGCGGCAGGAACAATCAGAACTCGATCGGCAGATTGAGATGCCAGCGCGCAGGTTAAACTACCGCTGACTTTGCGCAGCTCGCCAAACAGACCAAGCTCACCTAAAAACTCAAAATGTTTCAGAGACGTACCTGGAATCTGTCGGTCGGCGCTGAGAACCGCCAGGGCAATTGGTAAATCCAGCGCTGCGCTTGATTTGGTCAGACTGCCTGGGGCCAGATTGATAACCACTGCACCGTCGGGATAGTTGAATCCGGAATTGATGATAGCGCTGCGAACACGGTCACGCGCTTCGCGAACAGCGCCGTCCGGCAGCCCAACTATTGTTGTATGTGGCAGGCCACTGCCGATATGGCATTCAACGGTTACCGATGCGGCATGCAACCCCAGCAGCGACCGGGTGTGTAGTTCTGGTGGGGATGCAGCTTCAGGGCGGCAGGCCTCAGGCAGTTTCTTCAAGCTGCTTCAGTCGTTGTTCAAGCGTGCCCACCTGTATTTCCAGCGACTTCAGCATATCCAGGTGTGCTTGATATTCATGTTTCGGCACCAGCTCAAATCTGGCCATGAAATCTGCAACAGCGGTTTCAAGGGTTTGCAGGGTCTCTTTGGGTACCCGTCCAGCCAGGTTCTGTTGCATCAGGTCAAGAAAAGCGCGCAGCGGGTCCATGTTCTGTCTCAAGAGTTGCAGGAAAACTCATGGTACTGCAGTCATTGTGTGATGCGGAGGGGGTAAAACCGCTCTTTGTGTAGGTTTATGCCCCAAATGAGTGCAGGAAGCGCACTGATGTTGTGCTCCAAAAAGGGGCGTTTTTCGAGGCTTCTTCATAAGCCGTTGTTTTTAGTGCTTTTCTCAACTGGCACGCAACCTGCACTAGGGAAGACTCACAGCATTCATGGTCAACCATGGTGCAGTGTTAAACCAAGGGGTTAGAAAAATATTGACCATTAAAGGGTCGCAAAGGAGAACACATGAGAGCTTTTAACAAATTTATCGCCGCCGCTACGCTTGCATCAGGTGCATTGATGACGTCCAGCGTTGCCAGCGCCGATGTGTCGTACAACATCGGCTATGCATCTGAGTATTACTTCCGTGGTGTGCTGCAGAAGAATTCGTCCGCCAGTGTTGGTGCGGATTTTGAGCAGGGCGGTTTTTATGCCGGCACCTGGGCAGCGGACGTTGGTGATGGGCTGGAAGTAGACGGCTACTTCGGCTATGGCATTGAAACCGATGAAGGCTTCACCGCCAGTCTTGGTTTTACCGGCTATTACTACACAGGTGAGTTCGACGACACTTACGAAGAAATCAACCTGAATCTGGGTTATGGCCTGTTCAGCCTGGAATACAGTGTTGGTGAGTACGATAACTTCGACGGTCCTGACCTCGATTATGACTTTCTTGCTGGCACCGTCGCTTTAGAGAACGGCCTGTATGGTACCTACGGTACTTTTGGTGACGACTTTGATGGCGACTACATCGAGCTGGGTTGGGGTACAACCATTTCTGAAATCGATTTTGGCATCGCCCTGATCCTGTCCAGCGATGAGATCTCAGACCAGTTAGACGACGATGGCGACGCCACAGAAAGCGAAGCTGTTGTATTCACCATTGGGAAAACTTTCTAAATAGCGCTTCTTTACCGCTGGCTCACAGCAGTTCTGTGAGTTAGTGGTATCTCTAAGCCACTAATTATTAGAAAATCCTAGGGATGCGGGTTGAGATGATCTTCCACAAAGCCTGTCTGGCACGCATCCCCAACTAGGAGATAAGAAAACATGAAATTAATTACAGCCATTATCAAGCCATTCAAACTGGATGATGTGCGCGAAGCCCTGTCCGAAGTAGGCGTCCAAGGAATGACGGTTACCGAAGTCAAAGGCTTTGGCCGACAGAAGGGCCATACAGAATTGTATCGCGGTGCGGAATATGTCGTCGATTTTTTGCCCAAGGTGAAAATTGAGACGGCGGTAGGCGACGACATGCTTGAGCAAGCTATCGAAGCCATCACCAAATCTGCCAATACCGGCAAAGTGGGGGACGGCAAGATCTTCGTGACAGCGTTGGATGAAGTCGTTCGTATTCGAACCGGGGAAACCGGCGCCGAAGCGGTTTAACGCTCGGCAATCACGGAGAAAATTGTGGAAGATCTAGTTCAACTCAGTTATTCAGTAGACACGCTCTACTTCCTGGTCATGGGCGTGCTTGTCATGTTCATGGCACCCGGTTTTGCCATGCTTGAAGCGGGCATGGTACGGGCCAAAAACACGTCCGAAATATTACTTAAGAACGTCGCTCTGTTTTCCATTGCGTCCATCATGTACCTGCTGGTCGGGTACGCGATCATGTACGGCGATGGCAGCGGTTGGATGCCCGGGTTCGGGTTCCTGATCGGGGCAGAAAATACGGCTGAAGAAGTGCTTGCCTCTGGTGGTGACACATACTACTCAGCGCGCTCAGACTTCTTTTTCCAGGTTGTGTTTGTTGCAACCGCCATGTCTATTGTGTCTGGTGCCGTCGCTGAACGCATGAAGCTGTGGGCTTTCCTTGCTTTTGCAGTGGTTATGACCGGCTTTATCTATCCTGTCCAGGGTTTCTGGAAGTGGGGTGGTGGCGGCCTCGACGAGCTTGGTTTCCTGGACTTTGCAGGTTCGGGTGTCGTGCACATGTGTGGTGCTGCTGCGGCCCTTGCAGGCGTTATGCTGCTTGGCCCACGTCTGGGTAAGTATGGCCCCAACGGTCAAATCAACCCGATTCAAGGCGCCAACATGCCGCTGGCCACTCTGGGTATGTTTATCCTCTGGTTTGGCTGGTTCGGGTTCAACGGTGGTTCCGAGCTGATGGTCAGCAACGTCGATGAAGCTAACGCGGTGTCGCAGGTATTTGTGAATACAAATACAGCTGCTGCAGGTGGCCTGGTTGCCGCGCTGATCCTGGCACGCATCATGTTTGGTAAAGCTGATCTGACAATGGCGCTCAACGGTGCTCTTGCAGGTCTGGTGTCGATTACAGCAGAACCGCTGACTGGCTCTAACCTGGCTTCTCTGGGAATAGGTGCTGTTGGCGGTATCATTGTTGTGCTGTCCATCGTCATGCTCGACAAGCTCAAAATTGACGACCCGGTAGGTGCTATTTCAGTGCACGGTACCTGTGGTATCTGGGGTCTGCTCGCGGTTGTGATCACTAACTCTGATGCCACCATCGGTGCGCAGCTGATTGGTATTGCAGTGATCTTTGCCTGGACCTTCGGTGTCAGCCTGATTGTCTGGTTGATCATCAAAGCGGTAATGGGTATCCGAATCTCTGAAGAAGAAGAGTATGCGGGTGCTGATATCACCGAAACCGGTATCGAAGCTTATCCGGAGTTTGCTAAAAGCTGATCTGATCGGGTCCTGTTGAATCAGGACAGCGGAGGACAGCGCTGGATACAAGCCGCGCATCCTACCGCCGATTAACAGGAGAGAGCCGGGCTTTGTTAAAAAGCCCGGTTTTTTCTTTTCTGGCGGTGAAAAACTGGCACTTTTCAGAATCTGTTCTATAACTACTGTCGAGGTCTGCTGCTGCGGATCAAAAGCCGAGAATTAAAGCGAAGAGAAGTGTTATGGAAACGACTGCAACCCCCGGCACCAACGAAGATTCTGGTAGCTATACCCCTGAAGCCCGTGCGGAAACCCGCAGCGAGCTGGAAGCTGATATTGAAAAGTTTCTGCAGTCCGGCGGCAAGGTAGATGAAATTGCCAAAGGCGAACGGGCTGATCCACCGCGCAAACCTGAAAATAACTACGGTCGCGGGTCTATCTGATATCAGTACTACGCAAACACTGCACCGGGCGTAATTATCAGTAGAATAGCGCGCTTGGAAAATCCACAAGTAGTTGGTTATGAAATATTGCAGCACGCGGGGCGGTGTCGCTGATTTATCGTTTGTTGATGCTCTGCTGATGGGGCTGGCGCCGGATGGTGGCCTGCTGGTGCCTGCCGAGCTACCCGATGTCACCTCAAAACTGGACCAATGGCGTGGACTTGATTTCATTAGCCTTGCCCAGGCAGTTATTGCGCTGTTTGTGGATGACATTGACCGCCCCACCCTGGATAAGCTCATTGCCGAGGCGTACGAAACCTTTGAACATCCTGATGTGATTGGCTGGCAGCAGCTTGATGATGTCGACGTCATGGAGCTCTATCACGGTCCAACCCTTGCGTTTAAAGACGTTGCGCTGCAGCTCCTCGGTCGTCTGTTTGAACATGTGTTGGGTGAGCGTCAGCAGCATCTGAATATTCTGGGTGCCACCAGCGGTGATACCGGTGGTGCGGCCATCGCCGGCGTGCGTGGTCAGGACAACATCGACATTTTCATTCTGTTTCCCGAAGGCAAAGTCAGCCCGCTGCAGGAGCTGCAGATGACTACCGTTGCTGATGCGAATGTGCATTGTGTTGCGGTGCAGGGTAGTTTCGACGATTGCCAGTCGCTGATGAAAGAGATTTTTGCAGACCTTGAATTCAAAGCTGAGTTTCAGCTGGGCGCTGTGAATTCTGTCAACTGGGCCCGGGTAATGGCGCAGATTGTTTATTATGGGTATGCGAGTTTACGTTACGAGCGAGCCCCCGCCTTCTGTGTGCCAACAGGCAACTTCGGCAACGTATTTGCTGCTTTTCTGGCCAAAGAAATGGGTTTCCCGATTGACCGTCTGCTGGTTGCGACTAACGAGAACGATATTCTGGCGCGTTTTTTTGCAACAGGAGAGTATGCTCGTGGTGACGTGCACTTTACCCTCTCGCCCGCGATGGATATACAGGTAGCCAGCAATTTTGAACGCTTTCTGTACTACTACTTTGATAAAGACACGGCGCGGCTGAAAGAATTTATGCACGCATTCAGCAGTCGTGGTCATGCCTCCCTGGACGGTCCACCAGACGCCCGGTTCATGCAGGCAACCGCGGTGACCACTGAACAGACACTGACTGCCGTCAAGGATGTGCATGAACAGTTCAATTATGTGCTGGACCCGCATACCGCGGTGGGTTACGCGGCTGCGCAGGTCTTCAAGCGCAATGTCGATGCGCCGTTGGTCTGCGTTGCCACAGCGCATCCGGCTAAGTTTCCTGATGCTGTAAAACAGGCGGCAGCAAACGCTCCGGCGAACCACCCGGCACTTGATGCACTGGTTGGCCTACCCGCTCGCAAAGAAGTCATTCCCGCTACCGTTGAAGCGGTCAAAAAAGTGATAATCGAACACGCGCGAGGCTTTTCAGCCTGAAACAATCTGTTGTACAGCCTCATCGACTGCACCTAAGTGGGTTACTTCCCTGCTGGGTGTAACATCAACAGGTTGCGCCCCTACCAGGTTGACCCAGATGCTGTGCATACCGACATCGGTTGCGCCCTGGATATCATCCACCAGATGATCGCCAATGTGGATAGCCTGATCGGGTTGTAACTGCAAAGCTGACAGAGGCGCTTCAAACATGGCCGGGTGAGGCTTTTTGTTACCGACGTCTGCTGCGCTGTAGGCACCACTGAAAAAGTCAGCCAGTCCGGTTCTGTTAATATTGGCGTTGCCATTGGTCAAAGCAATGATGTCGAATTTGCTGCTCAGTGAGCGTAACATTTCCAGCGCCCCATCAAACAGCTTCACCTGATTCCGCCCCTCAAAGAAAACGTCAAATCCGGCCTGTGCCTGACGTCGTGCTTCACCTTCAGATAAACCAGTCTGGCGCATGATCTCGAAAAGGATCTGGGTTCGCATGAAGCTTAGATCATGGGTTTTGTCCGCGTGACGCGTGGCCACATCCTGACGCAGCCTGTTCAGATTGTCCGGCTGATAATGTGCCAGCGAATCAGGAACCTGTTCTGATAACCATGTTTTTAACATGTTTTCCGCGTTGATGATGATGCTGTCGACATCCCACAACGTATTGTCCAGGTCCAGCGTGATAAGTTTGACCCTGCTCATGGCAATTTCTTCTTTTCCGCTTCATCTGCAATCAGACCGCTGCGCGGATGAGCCGCATCATAAACTTTTGCCAGGTGCTGAAAATCCAGATGGGTATATACCTGGGTTGTTGCAATATCACTATGCCCCAGCAATTCCTGTATGGCGCGGAGGTCACCTGAGGATTCGAGCATATGAGTGGCAAAACTGTGGCGTAACATATGTGGATGCAGGGAGTTGTCGGCTAATTGCTCGGTCGCAATTTTTTTCAGTCGACTCTGTATCGTGCGCGGGCTGATACGCTGATTACCCCGTCCAAGAAATACGGGTCGGTCTGCAAGACACTCGCCGGATTCGTCCAGCCAGGCGCGCAGAGCATCCAGGCAGTGGTGGCCCAGTGGTACGTTGCGGGCTTTGTTACCTTTGCCCATTACCCGCACAAATCCGGACTGCAGATCAATGTCGCCAATGTTCAGATTGGTCAGCTCCATCAGACGCAGGCCAGAGCCGTAAAACAGCTCCAGCATGGCGCGGTCGCGTTTTTCTATGGCGGACCCCGGTTCTTTATCAAACAGGCGGGAGGCCTGGTCCGTATCCAGCACTTTCGGTAATTTACGTTTTGCTTTTGGCACCCGGGCGATAGCCGCCGGATTGTTTTTCAGTTTCCCCTGCCGCTGCCAGTAGGTGAAAAAACTGCGCAGGGCAGATACCGCGCGTGCGATGCTTTTTGGTTGCAGTCCTTTCTGGCGCAGGTGACCGATGTACAGGGTGACGTCGTGGCTGCGCGTTTCCAGCAGGTTACGTTTGAAGTATTGCTGAAACTTGTGCAGCTCGTGCTGGTAACCGCTCAGGGTGTGTTTCGAATAACGCTTTTCTACCGTCAGGTATTGCAGAAAATCGACAATTTCCTGGCTGGCGGTGGCGTTACTGTCCGTGTTCACGGTTTATGCCTCGGTTCTGGTTCCGTTCTGATATCAGAGGCGATTCAGCACCTTGGTCAGAACATCCGCTATATAAGTAACAAACAGCGTGTCCATATCGGTGCTGAAGCGTTGTGGATCACGGCTGCCAATAGCCAGGACGCCAGGCTGGTTGGACAGCGCCAGCGGTAAGAGAACGGCGCTGCCGCTTTCATCGTGATTTGATGCGGGAAACAGTTGTGTCAGTTCAGTGCGCCGCAGGGTTGTGCAGGTGGCGCTCTCACCATTGAAAAAACCGCTGAAGGGATACTCGTCGCGGTGATTCTGGATATGATCCAGAGAAAATGCGCGATCGCGCACGTGGCAGCAGACAAAGTCGGCATTGAAGTCGACCAGCACATAGGTGGCCAGCACTTCGTTTAACTCCTGCAGAGAACCGGTATCCAGCAATGCCAGGGTTAGCGAGCGGGTTTTGGCAAACAGGCCGTCATTATCCCGTGCTGCATCCAACAGCTCGTTCATTCTGCGACGCATATCCATGTTGCGCTCACGCATGATGGTGACCTGATGTTCTACAAGGGAAATAGCCTTGCCGGATGCGTGCGGTAGATTAAGCTCAGTCAGCAGGCCTGGATGACGGATAAAAAAATCGGGATGCGCGCGCAGGTAGTCGATCAGTTCCTGTTCGGATAGCGTATCTTCAGGTAGCTCGTCAGCTTGCATGGTTGTCCCCTGTTAATCCAGCTGCAGCTCGCCGCGGTAAACGTAGCTTGCCTCGCCAGCCATTGTAACCGGGCTGTCAGGATCCGGCCATTTGATTCGAAGTTTGCCACCAGGTAAAGAGACTTTAACCCGCTCATCCACTTTATCGAGCAGTCTTGCGGCAACTACGGCACCGCAGGCACCACTGCCACAGGCTTGTGTTTCCCCTACCCCGCGCTCAAAAACCCGCAGGCGCATGAATTGACGATCAACTATCTGACAGAAACCTATATTGGCACCTTCCGGAAAAGCCGGATGACCTGTTAACAGACCACCGATTTCGTCAATGTTGATGCTGAAGATATCATCACAGAAGAGCACCGCGTGGGGATTGCCCATGGACACCGGAGTGACGGCAAAGTGCTGGTCGCCAGTGTGCAGGGTGTAAACATACAGATTTTCTGTAGCATCCGCGTGCTCTGTTGCAAAAGGTACCTCAGCGAGTTTGAGAACGGGCACCGTCATGATGGTTTCAATTTGCGCGGGTGAACTGAATTCAGTTTCGAATAAACCCGCAGCAGATTGCCACACCAGCCCTGGCTTGGCACTTAAACCGAGTTGCTGCACCAGCATGGCAATACACCTTGTGCCGTTGCCACACTGCTGAGCCTGGCTTCCATCTGCGTTGTATATCGTGTAGCTGAAGTCAGCTTCCGGCGTGGTTGGTGCTTCAATAATCAGTAACTGATCGAAACCAATGCCACGATGGCGATCTCCCCAGCCTGCGATGGCCTGGGGCTGAAGGTCGACAGATTGTGAAACCGCGTCTATCACCATGAAGTCATTGCCCAGGCTGTGCATTTTGTGAAATACAATTGGACGACGGCGCGCGTTCACAATGCGTTCCTGGATGCGTCGAGGCCGGTTTCCAGACGCAGCTGGTCAGTGATGGTTTCGCGTCGACGAATCAATTCAAAAGTTTCACCATCAACCATAATCTCGCAGGCGCGACCGCGGCTGTTGTAGTTAGAAGCCTGCACCATGCCGTAGGCTCCGGCGGACAAAACGGCCAGGACGCTGGAGGCATCCAGACCCAGTGTTCGATCCTTGGCGATAAAGTCACCCGACTCGCAAACCGGGCCGACAATATCCCACTGGTCTGGTGGCAGTGTCCGATCCGGATTAACCACCCGCACATCGTGCCAGGCCTGGTATAAAGCCGGGCGAATCAAGTCGTTCATGGCTGCATCGACAACGGCAAAGTTTGGCGCGTCGGGTTCAGCGGCTTGTTTGAGATATTCGATCCGGGTCAGCAGGACGCCGGCGTTGGCGACAATTGAGCGCCCCGGCTCAAGGATTATGGTCTGGCCGCGACCGCCGAGTATCTGTCTTACGCTGGCGCCATAAGTTTGCAGGTCCAGAGGTGTTTCGTCCTGGTAAACGATGCCCATGCCGCCACCCAGGTCGATATGCTTCAGCTCAATACCCATGGACGCCAGCTCGTCTACCAGGCTCAACATGTTGGTGAACGCATCCAGTAACGGTTCGATCTCTGTGATCTGTGAGCCGATGTGGCAATCGATGCCAACAATATTGAGCTGCGGATTTTCTGCTGCAGCCTGATACATGGCCAGCGCCTGATCGGGCTGAACGCCGAACTTATTCTGTTTCAGACCGGTGGAGATATAGGGGTGTGTCTGAGCGTCCACATTCGGATTCACGCGAATGGATATCGGCGCAACCTGCCCGCTTACCTCGGCGCGTTCTGCAATGCGATGCAGCTCAGCTTCGCTTTCAACATTGAAACACTCAATGCCGACCTTCAGAGCAAAATCTATTTCCTCGACAGTCTTACCGACCCCTGAGAATATGACTGTGCCCGGGTCGCCACCAGCAGCGATGACCCTGCTGAGCTCGCCACCAGATACGATATCAAAACCGGTACCCAGGTCGCTGCACAGCTTCAGGATGGCAAGGTTTGAGTTTGCTTTAACCGCGTAATGCAGATTGAAATCGACACCTGCAAAAGCCTCGTTGAGCGCCTCAATGGCATCGGTGATATGTGCCTTGGAATAGACGTACGCCGGTGTGCCGACAGCGTCAGCCAGACCGTGCAGGTCGACACGTTCCAAGCACAGATGGCCGTCTACTTCAGTAAGGTATGGGGCGTGTGCGTCGGTCATTGAACTGTCTGGATCGACGCTGTTGTGCTGATGAAGAAAACAGTTGTGATGTCTGTACTGTTTGTGCGCTCAGGCAACTGCAGTGGACCTTTCTGTCCACAGGTTGCAGTCCACGTCACCAGGACCAGTAGAGTTGTCCAGCGCCACGTTGTCATGAGGTACTACCGCTGCGTCGTTAAAACCGGCGAGTATAACGCGATCCCATGGCCGGTCACCAAACATGTTTAGCGCTCGTGAAACACGAAACTAGAGCCGTGCGCGGGCTCTGCTCACTGCCTGACGAACCTGATTTGGTGCTGTGCCGCCAAAATGGTCCCTGGCAGCAACAGACCCGGCCAGACTTAATACCTGGTAAACGTCATCGGTAATGACACCGCCATGCGCACCATTCAACTCTTCCAGGCTCAAGGCTTCCAGAGGCATGCCTTTAGCCACGGCCTGGGCCACGGCCCTACCCACAATCTCGTGGGCGTCGCGGAATGGCACGTTCTTTCGCACCAGGTAATCCGCCAGATCTGTGGCTGTGGTATAGCCTTTTAATGTGGCTTCACGCATCGCTTCAATGTTGGGCTCAATATGCGGCACCATGCCGTTCAGTGCGGTCAGACATCCGTGCAGGGTATCAACCGCATCAAACAGGGGTTCTTTGTCTTCCTGGTTGTCTTTGTTGTAAGCCAGCGGCTGGCTTTTCATAAGTGTCAGCAGAGAAAACAGGTGACCGTTGACGCGCCCGGTTTTGCCGCGGATGAGTTCCGGTACATCCGGATTTTTCTTCTGCGGCATGATGCTTGACCCGGTACAGAATCGGTCTGGCAGGTTTACAAAACCGAACTGCTGTGAGGACCATAACACCAGCTCTTCGCACCAGCGCGACAGGTGGGTCATGGTCAGTGCTGCTATTGCGCAGAATTCGATCGCAAAATCCCGGTCGCTTACTGCATCCAGCGAGTTTTCACACACGCCATCAAAACCAAGCGCCTGGGCGACAAATTCACGGTCAGGTTTGTACGGCGTACCCGCCAGCGCAGCGGCACCCAGCGGCAGTACATTAATACGCTTGCGCGCATCCTGCAGGCGCTCGCGATCACGCAACAGCATTTCAAACCAGGCCATCAGATGATGCCCAAAGGTAATCGGCTGTGCCGCCTGCAGGTGGGTGAAACCCGGCATGATGGTATCTGCGTTTTGTTCAGCCAGCTCGGTCAATGCGCCCAGCAGCGTGGTTTCAAGCGCAATCAGCTCATCAACCGCGTCGCGCAGGTACAGACGAATATCTGTAGCCACCTGGTCGTTACGCGAACGACCGGTATGCAGCTTTTTGCCGGTATCGCCGATGCGTTCAATCAGGCGGCTTTCGATGTTCATATGCACATCTTCAAGCGCCACCTGCCAGTTGAATTCGCCGGCTTCGATTTCCCGCTGGATGTCCTGCAGCCCGGACAGAATCTGCTCACATTCCGCATCGTTAAGGATGTCGATTTTATTCAGCATACGCGCATGCGCAATTGAGCCGGCAATGTCCTGCCGGTACAGGCGCTGATCAAAACTGACAGAAGCGGTGAACGCCTCCACAAATTCATCCGTAGCTTCACTGAAGCGGCCACGCAATAAGCCCGCGGCGGATGGCTTCGGTGTATTATTCGCACTCATCTCTATTACACAGATTGGTTGGATGCCCGATTATAGCGGAAAGTTTCGAATGCGAGCGCGTTGCCTGTGAGTGAGCGCCCGATTCATTTCGATATTCCTCACCTGTGTAACACCACGGCCATCACGCTGCTGGTGCTGTTCAGCCAGTTGCTGGTCATTATTCTGCTGTTTGCCGGCGATGAACTGAGCTGGGGTCGTTTTGGTCTGATGTCACTGTTTGTGCAGTGGGTGGCGCTGGCAAGCGCGGGTATTTTATGCCTGTTGCGCAGCACCATTGCGCGCATGAATATCGTCATGGGCTCCGGGCTTGCGTTTGCCCTGGTGATGGCCGTGACGCTGTTTGTCAGCCTGGCCGCTGAGTGGCTGGTGGGGCGCGGGCCCGAGCCGCTGATGCGCATTTCTGGCCAGCTGATCATTGCAGGCATCATTACCGGCCTGGTATTCCGCTATTTCTATGTGCAGCAGCGCCTGCGTATCCAGGAGCAGGCTGAACTGCAGTCACGTATCCAGGCTCTGCAGTCGCGCATTCGCCCCCACTTTCTGTTTAACAGCATGAACATTATCGCCAGCCTCATAGCGACCGATCCGGATACCGCAGAAAGTGTGGTGGAAGATCTGTCCGAACTGTTTCGTGCCAGCCTCAATGATGCAGGTAACCAGGTATCGATCGCTGAAGAGCTGGATCTGTGCGAGCGGTATCTGCGTATAGAGGCATTGCGTCTGGATGAGCGGCTGCAGCTTAAATGGGATGTGGCGCCTTTACTGCCCGGCACGCGGATACCGCTGCTGACCCTGCAGCCGTTGCTGGAAAACGCCATTTATCATGGTATTCAGCCTCTACCTGAGGGCGGTACGATAGAGCTGCAGATAAGGTACGAAGACGATTTTGTGGTGGTGAGAATTGTTAATCCGATACCACCACCAAACCAGGTGAGTGAATCCCAGGGCAACCGCATGGCGCTGCAGAATATTCGCAGTCGCCTGGCTGTGCTGTATGGCACTCAGGCAAGTTTGAAAGCGGATACACAGGGAGAGACGTTTGTAACTGAGCTGCGCTTTCCCGCGGTGGCCACCGCTGTTTAGCAGAACAGGGGTATAGCAGGACAGGACTATGCGAATTCTGATTGTGGATGATGAGACGCTTGCTCGAGATCGACTCAAACGGATGTGTGAGGGTGAAGCGCAGCACGAGGTGGTTGGAGAAGCAGCAAACGGCACCCAGGCGGTGCAGTTGTGTGATGAACTGCAACCGGAACTGGTGCTGCTCGACATTCGCATGCCGGGCATGGACGGGTTGGAAACCGCGCGTCACTTTCTCGGCCTGGACGATCCGCCGGCGGTAATTTTCTGCACGGCTTATGAAGAGCACGCCATAGCTGCGTTTGATCTGCAGGCGGTCGGCTATCTGCTCAAACCGGTACGAAAAGACAAATTGCTCGACGCGCTGGGTAAGGCCGTTCGCCTCAACCGTGCGCAGCTGTCCGCATTGCAGGGTGACAATCAGGCTCGTCGTTCGCATATAGCCGCGCGTACACACAAAGGCATTGAACTGATCAGCCTGGATACGGTGCGTTACTTTCAGGCAGACCAGAAGTACGTCACGGTGCGTTACAGTGAAGGCGAAGTTATTGTTGATGAAACGCTGCGCGAACTGGAAACAGAATTTGCTGATTTATTTGTGCGTGTGCACCGCAATGCGCTTGTAGCCATGCGGCACGTGGAAGCACTTGTTAAAGATGGCGATGGACATGTGGCGGTAAGGTTGCAGGGTCTGGATGAGACCATCGCGATCAGCCGGCGCCACTTACCCGGCGTGCGCAAAGTAATAAAAAGGTTGTAATGAAAAAAATCACCATCGCCACGCGCGAAAGTAAGCTGGCATTGTGGCAGGCGCATTTTGTGCGTGATCAA
This sequence comes from Pseudomonadaceae bacterium, assembly GCA_024743175.1. Taxonomy (GTDB): domain Bacteria; phylum Pseudomonadota; class Gammaproteobacteria; order Pseudomonadales; family Azotimanducaceae; genus UBA4421. The sequence goes on from JANSXA010000004.1 coordinate 51,560, forward strand.
CTGCTGGCGGCTCACGCTGATCTTGAAGTTGAATTGCTGGGTATGACGACCAAGGGCGATCAGTGGCTGTCAGCGCCACTGAATGAAGTTGGTGGTAAAGGCCTGTTTGTGAAAGAGCTTGAGCAGGCGATGCTGCAGGGACATGCAGACATAGCGGTACATTCGGCAAAAGATCTACCGGCGCAGATGCCTGATGGATTTCTTTTGCCGGTACTGGCCTATCGCGCAGACGTTGAAGATGTCCTGGTTTCAACATACGGTGATTTGCAGAACCTGCCCCAGGGTGCAAAAGTTGGTTCTTCAAGCCTGCGACGTAAAACCCAGCTGTTATCTTTACGACCGGACCTGGATATTCAGCCGGTCCGCGGAAACGTCGGTACCCGCCTGCAGAAACTCGAAGAAGGTCAATACGATGCCATCGTTCTGGCGGCAGCAGGGCTGGATCGGCTGGGTATTTCCCGCAGCACCTGGCACACCCTTGATGTTGGCCTGTGTTTACCCGCGCCGGGTCAGGCGGCCCTGGGGATCGAGTGTCTGGATAATCCTGAAGTACTTGCCGTACTGGCCGCCCTTGAAGATCAGAATGTGGCGCGATGTGTGCGTGCGGAGCGCGGTATCAGCGCTGGCCTCGGTGCAGATTGCTCTTTGCCGGTTGCCGCGCTGGCTAAACCATTAGAGGGTAATACTCTGGAGCTCAATGCATTGATTGGTAACGCAGATGGCAGTCGAATTCTGCGCAGCTGCGTGCGCGGTACAGACCCTGATGAGATCTCGGCCACGGCGGTAGCAGAGCTGCGTGCCCAGGGTGCTGAAGATATTTTGCAGCAAGTGCGTCAGGCGCACTGACCTGACCTGTGGGAAAAGTTCTCATCACACGCAGCGAGCCCGGCGCCAGTGCGCTGGGGCAATTTCTGCAGCAACAGGGTTTTGAGGTGATATGCGCGCCGCTGGTTAAGATTGTTGATGTTGTGCCGCCGAACATCCTGCAAATGGATGCGCAAGCTACGGCCCTGCCCGCCGCGCCAGCTGCGGACCCGGATGTGGTGATCTTTTTATCGGCACATGCAAGCCGGCGCTTTGTTGATCGAGGCTGGTTGGATCGGATAAAGGCATCAAGCTGTCTTGCGGTTGGTGCAGCGAGCGCTGGATTGTTGCGTGAACATGGACTGGTTGTAGAGGTACCCGAGCAGAACACAACGGAAGGTCTGCTGGACATGGCGGCGCTCAAAAAGCTTACACCTCAGCATTCGGTCTGGTTAATCGCCGGCGTCGGGGGGCGATCAACTCTGGCACAAACCCTGATCAGGCAGCATCGCTGCGGTGTCGTAAAATTTGAGTTATATCGGCGTCTCAGCCTTGATTTACCTGCATTCGACGTAGACGCTGTCAGCGCTGTGGTGGTTTCGTCCGAAGGCAGCCTTGAAGTGCTGGCGCGGCAATGGCGCGGTTCCCGGCAGGTGCCTGTGGTGGTGCCATCAGCCCGCCTCGCGGCAATTGCGAGCACATCGGGCTTTCAACAGGTGCAGGTGGCGCGTAATGCATCAGCAGAGGCAACGTTGGATATTTTGCAGCCGCTGAAGGCAGTAAAGCGTTTACAATAGAGCTTGTCGGGGTTGCTCGACAAACCTTCAAAGACAAAAAAGCAACAGAAAGTATGAGTGAGCAGAAACCACCCGCCGACGACCCTGAGACATCACCTTCTGATACTGAACATCGGGAGGATGCGGAATCTGATGTACAGGATCCTCAATCCTCGGCAGAGGAAGCGCAGGCCTCTTCGGATATAGAGGCGGATACAGAGGCGGATTCAGCGCCTGAGTCTGAACCCGAACCCGATCCTGAACCTGAACAGGAGCCCGCACCGGAGCCGGTCGACGAAGTCGAAACCCCGCCTCCTGCAAAGGCCAAAGGCCGTGCCCTGGCATTCCTGGCACTGTTGCTTGCGCTGGCTGCAGCAGGTGGCGTTGGCTACCTGTATTACGAACTGGTTTATTTAAAACCCCTGGCGCAGATCGAACAGCTTGATGACGAGCTCGACAGCCGCTATTCCGGACTCGAAAATCAGCTGTCGGCGCGGATTGCGTCGCTGCAGGAATCGACTCAAAGCGCCATTGAATCGGTACGCGGTGAACAGGCGGAACGCCTCGCCAGCAATGAAGACGCTGTGCTCGAATCGCTGAACGAAGCGCTGAATGCGGCACCTCCGTCACAGCGCGAGTGGAAACTGGCCGAAGCGGAATACCTGATGCGGGTTGCCAATCATCGCGTGCTGATGGAACAGGATTCCAATGGCGCGCTGAGTTTATTGCAGGCTGCTGATCAGATCATGGCGGAGTTGGATGACTTTGCTTTGTATCAGGTACGCGCACGCCTGGCAGACGAGATTATTGCGCTTCGGCAAGTGCCCAGGGACGACCTGCAGGGTATCTATCTGCGACTGGAAGCCATCAAGTCTCAGGTTGATGCCTTACCGCTGCCGGAACCTGCCTACGTGGATGCGCGTCGTGAAGAATCCGCAGAGCGATCTGTCTGGCAGACCCTCGCTGAAGAGCTGAAACAGTTTGTACGCGTAAGATCTCTTTCCGGCGAAGAGGCGTTAAAACCACTGCTTGCCCCGGAAGAAGAAAGATATCTGGAATTGAACCTGCGTCTGGCTCTGGAACAGGCGCAGCTGGCAACCCTGAAGCGCCATCAGGAGGTCTTTGAACAGAGTCTTCTGAACGTTCGCAGTTGGCTGGTTGATCATGCAGATACAACAGATGAGCGCACTACGGCTTTGCTCAGTCAGGTTGACGAGTTGCTGATCATTGAACTGGCCAGGCCGTTACCGGATGTGTCCGGATCACTGAATGAACTGCTGTCTATCCGGCGGAGCGGCTCATGAAACTGTTTGTCTTTGCTGTGCTCGCCGCGATCGTGCTGGGTGGCCTGGTCGGTACCCTGCTGGTCCGGGATCCGGGTTACGTGCTGATTGCGTACGCAGACACCGCGCTGGAAACCAGTTTATGGGTTGCCGTGTTGCTTTTTATTGGTCTGTATATTGCTGTGCGTCTGATCAGCGTTGTGGTTTTCAGGTTGACTCAGGGCCAGTCAAAAGTTTTGCGCTGGCGCTCAGGCCGCAAAGTGCGTGCGGCTCGCTCGCAAACCGTAAGAGGCCTGTTGGTCATGGCTGAAGGACGCTGGGCGGATGCAAAGAAACTGTTAGCTGGGGCCGCAGACGACGTTGAGACACCGCTTATTAACTATTTGAATGCCGCGCGAGCTGCCCACGAACTGGGTGAGTTGAATGAGCGGGATGAGTTTCTCAAACGCGCTCACGAAACCACGCCTGGGGCCAAATTTGCAGTCTCGCTGACACAGGCTGAATTCAACATCCACGAAGGGCGTTATGAGCAGGCTCTTGCCGCCCTGCTGCTGCTACGTAAACGGGCACCCAAACACGGCGCTGTGCTGGCGATGCTGGCACGGTGTTACGAAGCGCTGCCAGACTGGCAGGCACTGACGCAACTGATGGGTGATCTGAAAAAAAACAAGGTTTTACCAGAGCCTGAACTGCACCGCATGGAGCAGGCTGCATGGCAGGCGAAGTTGCTGGCAGAGAACAGCAATGCCGGTTTATGGAAAAAGCTGCCCAAGCATCTCCGTACCGAAGTGCCGTTGATGTGTAAATGGGTCCACCAGCTGCGCAAAGATAACAAGCCGGATGAAGCGGAGCAGGTTATCCGTCAGGTGCTGGGGCAGCGGTGGGATGCCGAGCTTGCCCTGATCTACGGCGAAATTCGCAGCAGTGATCCAGCCCGGCAACTGGCCGTTGCGCAGGGTTGGGCCAAGCAGCGTCCGGATGATGCAGAGGTTGCGTTGTCGGTTGGTCGGCTGTGTTTGCTCAATGAAAAATTTGAACAGGCTCGAGAGTATTTTGAACATAGTCTGCGCCTGGCGCCCAGCGATGCCGTTTATGGCGAGTTGGGGCGATTGTGTGTGGCTATGGGGGATGAACGTCGAGGCACAGAATATCTGCTGCTGTCATTGAGCAACCTGTCGAATCTGCCTCAACCCAGCGAGCCGATGCTGCGTAAAACAAACGCCTCGTAAACGACTGTTTCCAATCCAACACAGCCAGGGTGTTATCGAGGCGCATACTCGTAAGCATCTGCGTGAAGCTGCTGCTCGGTGAAGCCTGCTGCTGTTAACAGGTCAGTAACGGTGTAAACAAAACCCGGACTGCCAGCAATCAGCACGTAGGCGTTGATAAATTTTGCTGCGTTGTTGTGCAGCCAGACCATGCCCTCATTTTCAGGGGTGCGCCGGTTGTCGATACAGACGTGCAGCTGCACATTCTTCATCGCACGCAGGGTCTCTTGTCCATAGATGTCCTGCGCCGTATCGGCACACCATAGAATAACTGTGTTTCCTCTGGCTTTGATGGCAGCTCGGTGTTCTGCGCAACTGAACGCCTGGGCAGCACCGCTGCCGCCGGCAATGATGAACAGATCTTCATCAGGTTCGCCGCTGCCTACCTCTCCCAGTGCAGATGTAATATTGAGTTGTTTGTCTTCTAACAGTTTGTCTAAGGCATCTGCTTCTGCAGCGCCGGCTACCGGTCGGTAATGCAATTCCAATTCAGGCAGGCGCTCAGGGGCGGAGGCGATAGACATGGGAATCAGGGAGTCATCGGGTGCAACAATATTCAGATGTTGCCCTGATTTGAACGCATAAGGCTGGTTGATGTGCAGCCGGATGCGGCGCACTGGAATGCCGCTGATGCCAATGATGTCGGCGGCAATGAAAGGGTTTTTCAAGCTGGGACCTGTGAGCTTCGAACTGGTACCTGTGCGTTTGTTAACGCCGCATGGAGTTGAAAAACTCTTCGTTGGTCTTGGTTTCTTTGAGCTTATCCATCAAAAACTCAATGGCAGCAACATCATCCATATCATGCAGTAGTTTGCGTAATATCCAGACGCGCTGTAACTCTTCTTCGCCCATCAGCAGTTCCTCGCGCCGGGTAGCAGAACGTCGTATGTTGATGGCTGGATAAACACGCTTTTCCGCAATTTTGCGTTCCAGGTGCAGTTCCATGTTACCGGTACCTTTGAATTCTTCGTAGATCACTTCATCCATCTTCGAACCGGTATCTACCAGGGCGGTGGCAACAATTGTCAGGCTGCCACCTTCTTCGATGTTACGCGCAGCGCCGAAGAAACGCTTAGGTCGTTCCAGTGCGTGTGCATCAACACCACCGGTCAGGACCTTGCCTGAACTCGGCACGATCGTGTTGTATGCGCGCGCCAGGCGGGTAATCGAGTCAAGAAGGATCACCACATCTTTCTGATGTTCGACCAGGCGTTTGGCTTTCTCAATGACCATCTCTGCCACCTGTACGTGACGTGAAGGTGGCTCGTCAAAAGTTGAAGCCACAACTTCGCCGCGCACGGAACGCTGCATTTCTGTGACTTCTTCCGGACGCTCATCAATCAGCAGAACAATCAATACTGTTTCAGGATTGTTGTTCGTGATCGATTGCGCAATATTCTGCAGCACCAGCGTTTTACCCGCTTTTGGTGGGGACACGATCAAGGCGCGTTGACCTTTGCCAATAGGTGCCACCAGGTCGATGATACGTGCAGTCAGATCTTCGGTACTGCCGTTACCACGTTCCAACGTGAGGCGATCATCCGGGAACAGAGGCGTAAGGTTCTCAAAGAGGATTTTGTGTTTTTTGCTGTTTGGCTCACTGAAGTTGATTTCATCTACTTTCAGGAGTGCAAAATAGCGCTCGCCATCCTTCGGTGGACGAATTTTGCCGGCGATGCTGTCACCCGTGCGCAGGTTAAAGCGTCGTACCTGACTGGGAGAAACGTAGATATCATCCGGACCTGCCAGATATGAACCTTCCGGGGAGCGTAGAAAGCCAAAACCATCCTGCAGAATTTCCAGCGTACCTTCGCCGTAAATATCTTCGCCGTTTTTGGATTGTTTGCGGACAATCGCCGCGATGACTTCCTGTTTGCGTGAGCGGCCAACGTTGTCGAGACCCATTTCCCGGGCCATTTCAACAAGTTCGCCGACAGGCTTGCTTTTAAGATCGGATAAGTTCATTGCCATGTGTAGTGCTCTACTCGATTTTGCGAGTTAGTTAAGTTCTTTATCTTTTTTCAGTCATTTTTTGACCGTCTCTTTTAATCGTTTCTTTATTTGTAAAGAATGACAGACAGGTCTGGTAACGATTGGATAAAGAAGGGGGATGTGTCGCTAGGGGACCGCTTGTCTCGCGGGCTTTAATAAGCGAACAGGGTTAGTGTAGTGCTTTCGAGGCACGGGTCAAGGGTTTAATTGCCCCAGAAATGTGATCGGTTCACAGTATTTTCAGGAGGGGAAATGGCGATTTCCGGTGAATGTTTTTGTGGTCAGGTGTCTTATGAGATATCTGGCAGATTGCGTGATGCACGCTCGTGTCATTGCTCACGGTGCCGTAAAGCGTTCAGCTCACAGGCTTCTGCTTATGCACTGGTAGAATCTGACGAGTTTCAATGGGTCCGGGGTGCGCAGCAACTCACGTCTTATGTCAGTAACGCCGGTTTTGGTTTTCAATTCTGTCGAAACTGCGGCTCAACGCTATGTGGCACGTTCAATGGCGAGGTTCATGGCGTGACCTTGGGGTGCATAAATGGCGATCCAGAAATCGAAATTGGTTACCATATTTACGTTGATTCGAAAGCAGTCTGGGAAGTGATACCCGCCGGTGTTACGACGTTTGGCGGACCGCTGGTTGAAGCGAGTGATTGAAGCATGGTTCAAGGTGAATGTAATTGCGGTGCTATCGCGTTTGAGGTTGATGCTGAGCTAAACGATGTCTTCATCTGTCATTGCTCAATCTGTCGGCGCGCAACGGGTAGCAATGGCATAGCGGTCGTTGTTGTTGAGAAGCAGCTGTTTTCCTGGATCCGCGGTGAACATGAGATGGTGACCTGGAAAAAGCCCGCAGCTGACTGGCAAATCTGGTTCTGCAGGATCTGCGGGTCGCCGGTACCCGGTATCAATGATGAATCGCGAATGTTTATCCCTGCCGGATTAATAACAACGGGTGGTGATGCGCTCGCTGTTGTTCATCATATATGGGTAGGTTCCAAGGCTCGCTGGGATAGAATTTGTGATGACGGACAGTGCCATGAAACAGCGTATCAGGAATAGACCCTTTTGATGTGTAGGCGACTGCTTGTTATGGCTTGTCTTATGGTGTCGGCAACAACCGCGCGTGGCACAAACCTGCAAATCGAAGAAGTCAGTTTTGTTAGTAGAGGGATCCTTCTATCGGGTTCTATCGTATTTCCAGTTGATCAAAAACCTCGTGCAGGTGTTGTTTTTGTTCATGGCTCAGGAAAACAAACACGCAACATAAGGTTGGCGGAGAAGTTCGCCGAGTTCGGAATTGCTGCACTGGTGTACGATAAACGCGGCGTTGGATTGTCCGGTGGAAGTTACGAGGCTGCCCAGCCCGTCAGTGAAAAGAACCTGACGTTGCTTGCTGATGATAGCCATGCCGCCCTGAATGCGCTTGCCGCTCATACCGCTTTAGAAAATATACCCGTTGGCCTTTCCGGCATCAGCCAGGCGGGCTGGATTGTGCCGCTGGCAGCCGTGAAAAGCGAAGTCGTAGATTTTATTGTTCTGTGGAGCGCTCCGGTTTGTAAGGTGAGCGAGGAGGATATTTTCAGCAGCTATACATCTGATGTGGATGGCACAAAGGCCCCCAGTTATGTAGAGGCGCTTCGAGCAAGGCGCACGCCTTACATTTGGCCTGACTTTCTCGGCGACGACACTGACCCTGCCGTCAGTTTGGCAAAACTGGACATTCCTGGGCTTTGGATATTTGGCGCTAAGGATGGAAGCGTGCCAACGGATCTGTCTATACGCAGGCTTGAAGAGCTGCAACAAGCCGGCCATCAGTATGAGTATGTGCTCTTTTCAGGCGTCGGCCACAACAATATGCGCGAAACTTTTGCTGTGGCAGCAGACTGGATAAAGAGAAGCCTCAACTAGGCGAAAGCGCTACAGATCCAAACGCCATTCCCGTCTGGCAACTGTCATGCCTGACAGATAACCCAGATATGCTGTGACCATCCAGATAGCAATCGCGACGCCGCCATCGGTCCAGTAACTGAACCAGATCATCGCGGCGATGAAATTGCTTAATTGATTAAGCAATAAGGAGATAATCAGGTTTATCAGGCCGTTTTCAAGAAGTGTGCTGAAACCCGGGAAATTCGAAAACAAATCGATCAACTCGTTCAGTTCTATGATGAGGAACGTCCAAAGCGCGGCACAGCCATAGAAGCCGCCGCCAAACTGCATCCACTTCGTCTGCACCAAATCAGAAGGCAGGGCTTTGTTCTGTTTCCGACTTCTACGAATCTGCTTGATGTTTTCTGCCACGGTTTTGCTGTCGTGACTGCGATCGAGTTGTCCGCTCGCGTAGAGTCGTTGGAGCACAAACCAGCTCAGGCAGGCTACAGGTAAACCGAGCTTCAGAGCGGCTTCAAGAATTTCGAGTATCAATCAGACTCCCCTGGCGCCTCAGGGTATCTCGGGAAACCCGGGCTGCCGTTTAAATTCATCCATACAATGACGGAAAACCTTGCCGCTTGCGAGCTGGTCCAGACGTTCAATCAGGCTCTGAAGCGAAGCGTCTTCGTTGCGGCAGCAGCTGACGTAGCTCGCCAGAGTTGCAAGCAGAGAAATGCTGCTTTGGGTTTCTAACTGTTGTGCCACTTGTTTGAAGTAAACCGCACCCCCCCAGTACATGGTCGGATATTGGCCCATCGCGCGCAGTTTCGGTGCGGCTTCGGCAAACGGAAGATCATCAAGCGCAAACTTCTGTTCAGCTCTTTCGATGCGTTGTGTGTACCGTTGTTTTGCATCTGTACTGGTCAGTACACCCATCTGCATCATCACCTGGTACTGCATGTAGCTGGCGAACCCCTCTGCAAACCAGGCGTTCTTTCTGCCCAGGTAAGGAATCACAAGATGACTGAGTTCGTGAGGCGCGGTCCAGTCCTGCATGAAATCCTCCTGTGGATAACTCAGATCGACGTAGAAATGCACGCCTTGAGCTGAACCGCGTTGAGTGTGTGCCCAGGGCACAGGTTCGCGAGACCCATCACGGCGATGAAAGAAAATATGCCGGGTGAAAGGCAGTTCACCAACCAGTTCTGTCAGGGCCTTATCGGTATCGATAATCCAGTTTTGCAGGCGCTGCTGCTCAGTGGCGTTGAACGAGTCTTCCCAGTGAAAACTGAGGTTTGGATGTTGGCTGTAGACAGGCAGGCTGGTGAAGATGGCGCCCACGGCCAGATAATTTTTGCAGAGGAAGTTGCTGGATAGATAACTGTGCATGACCAGAGCATACCGGTTAAGCGGTATGCTCTGCCTCATACTGTCACATCGGTCCGTATTACTGTCGGACCGAGTCGTGGACCTGGCTTAGATGTTGCTGTCCAGAAAAGCCTGCAGTTGTGACTTTGAAAGCGCGCCAACTTTTGTAGCTTCCACTTCGCCATTCTTGAACAGCATGAGCGTGGGGATGCCACGAATGCCGTACTTTGGTGGCGTACCCTGGTTCGCGTCTATATCAATTTTGCATACCTTTATACGATCGCCGTATTCAGTAGCAATTTCGTCCAGGATAGGGGCAATCATTTTGCATGGACCACACCATTCTGCCCAGTAATCTACCAATACTGGCTTGTCTGCGTTGATGACGTCTGTGTCAAAGGCGTCGTCGCTTGTATGTACGATGCTGCTCATTTGAATGTCTCCAAGAATATTCAGGCGCGGAGTTTAACACCTTGCTGCGTTATCATGTACTACACATTATCAGGTTAGGCATAAACCCGTTGAACCGTGACGTAAGACACGCCTGGGCAGCATTGGATCTTGGCTCAAACAGTTTCCATTTGTTGATCGTTCAGCCCCAGGGTGCGAGTTTTATTGTGCATGAGCGGCTTAAAGAAAAGGTCCAGTTGCTTGGCGGTTTCAAAGATGATCGCCTGGCGGAAGATGCGCAACAACGTGGGCTCGCGTGCCTGCGCAGGTTTGCACAGAGACTGGCAGCAATACCTGCGGAACGCCTGGTTGTAAAAGGTACCTATGCGCTGCGACGGGCACTTGATACGCAGAAGTTCCTGCAGGCTGCACAACAGATATTAGGGGTGCCGGTAGAGGTGATCAGCGGCGACTACGAGGCCCGCTTGATTTATGCCGCGGTCACCCACCATGCCAGTACCTCAAAAGCACCTCAGCTGGTTCTGGATATTGGCGGCGGCAGCACAGAGTTTGCGTTCGGATTTGGCCCGAATGTGGAAGCCGCAGCCTCCGTCGACACAGGTTGTGTGGCATTTAAAGATCGCTACTTCAGCGACGTCGATCAGGCGGAAGGTTACGCTGCGGCGAAGCGCGCGGCTAAAGCCGCGTTGGCCGAGCAATTAGCAGGTGGTGGAATTTCCGCTGCGCAACTGCGCGCTGTAAGCGCTCAAGTCTTTGGCACCAGCGGCACCATCGAATCAATCCAAACGGTATCCGAGGCGAACGGCTGGTCCCGCGGTTGTATTACCCATGAGGCAATGCAGCGGCTTGAGCGCGCCATAGTCGAAGATCGCTGGGTGCTGCAAGCCGGTTTGCCGGGACTGCCACCAGATCGTGCGGATATATTCCCGGCCGGAGCTGCGATTCTCAGTGCATGCTTTGAAGTACTGGAAATCGAACAACTGACCTATGTTGATGTATCTTTGTTACAGGGCATTATTTGTGAGCAACTGGTGATCGATACGCAACGCGACGTACGCGAAGATACGGTAGAGCAGCTACGTAAACGTTTTGCAATAGATGCGGAGCAGGCGCGTCGGGTAACCACAACAGCATTAGGGCTTTATGACCAGTGTGGTGATTGGTGTGAGGGTGGTGAAGACTATCGTGATCTGTTGCGTTGGGCGGCTGATCTGCATGAAATTGGCGTGCATATCGCTGCACGGCATTATCACCGTCACGGGGCTTATGTGGTCAAGCACGCTGAACTGCCAGGTTTCAGCGAACACCAGCAGAGTGTGCTGGCGTTGTTGATTCGAGGACATCGGCGCAGTATGCCGGGCCTGGCCTTCCGCATTTTTGACAGTGATGAGGCGCGCATTCTGATGCGCCTGGTTGCTTTGTTACGTATTGCGGTGATTCTGGAGCGCAGTCACAGTGATGCGCAATCTCCGCAGCTTGTCCTCAAAGCCTCGGGTAACCGACTTGAAGTGTTGTTTGAAAACAGCTGGCTGGCGAACCACCCGCTGTCGCTGCGTGAACTGGAAGTTGAGTCTCAGCAACAGGCGTTAGTCGACTTGGAGCTGGTTTGCGCGGATGCTTCACGCGCAGATCAGCTTGATTGACCTGTTGTCTGCCGCCACGGGTCGCTGTGTGACCCAAAAAATTTAGGTCAAGGATTTGATTATCATCCAGGACCCCATGGCAAGCATCATCAGATTTTCGGTCAATGAAATAAAACCCAGAGGCACGTTGCTGTTGCCACCAACACAGGCACATTTGATTTCTCGTTTATCGATGTAAACTGCTTTCAAGACGGAGACGGCGCCGACACCACCGATAAAAAGTGCGATCGGCGATGATAACCATACGAAGGCACCAGAAATCATCAGAATGCCGGCCAGGGCCTCTGCGTAGGGGTAGACATAACCATAACGCACCCACCGCTTTGCAAGCAGATCATAGTTCAGAAACATCGTGGAAAAGCTCTCAATATCCTGCAGCTTCTGAACGGCAAGAAAACACATTGATATGGCAATGAACCATTCCAAGGTTCGAAGTGTTAACAAGCTACCTAGAGCAAACCAACTCAAAGCAAGAGCCATCAGAGCAGCCACTGCAAAAATCACGACAACCGGCCGGTAAGTGGTCTCGTCTTCTCCTTTGACTTCCTGGCCAAGATGTTCTCGAAGAGCGTCGTAACCCCCAATCCTCTGATCGCCTATCCAGATCTGGGGTGTTGTTTCTACGTTGTGCTCTGCTCGAAAATCGTCGGTTTCATCACGAGTTTTGAGGTGATGATCATCAACTTCGAAGCCTTCTCGCTGAAGAAGATCTTTCGCCTTGATGCCGTAGGGGCAGGTATGGGTATCCATCACCATTCGATATAGCGTGGCGGTCTTCGGTTTATTTTTCGGGTCAATGTGCTTTTTTGTAGTACTCATAGTGCTATACTACATACCCCTATAGGGTATATGTCAAGACACATGAATTTGGAAAAAGAAGCCACCATCAAGCGACTCAACAGAATCGAGGGGCAAGTGCGAGGTATCGCGCGGATGATTGAAGAAGAGCGCTACTGCATTGATATTCTGCAGCAAATGCAGGCGATCAAATCCGCATTCGCTCGAGTGGAGGACGCGATTCTAAAAGATCACTCTGCAACCTGCGTGGAAAGTGCCATTGCTTCTGGTAACACGGACGAGCAGCGTAAAAAATTCGGTGAATTGATTGATCTACTGTCGAAAGTGAAATCTTAACTGCAGCGCGCTTCACACTTTGAGGGTATCTGCTTGACGTATACTCCCCAGGGGTATAAGTTGGTTATGAAATGAAAACCTCGAAACTGTTCACTGCCGTCCTCGCTGCAGCGCTCATGCTCGCGAATATGGCATGTGCCTGCGCATCTGCTGCTCCAGGCAATGACGCTGCAGGGCACCAGCACGCGGCAATGCAAGACTCTTCAGAGCATGTCCCGTGCCATCATCAGGAGTGCCAAGGTTGCGATGTACTGCTCGATAGGTGTGCTACACCCGAGTATAGCGTCCTATCAGGTGATCGAGACAGCCGCCTGGTCGGCGCCAATCCTTCGAACCTTGATGATCCTGAGTTAGAACTCGCCTTCCTTGATACAGGTCAACCCAGAGCTTCCCCACCAAACCACGCCTTAATTGCGCGATACACGCCGGCGCTGCTTCGACGCGCGGACACACCGATCCGGCGCAAGGATCAGCTCGCCGAATAGCCACTTTCCGTGCGGCAGGTCGCACCTGCCTTGTGTGCATCGAGCACTCACAGCAACGAGCCAAACGGAAAGGACGGGCAATGACACTTAATACCCTCAAGGGCGCGACATCGTCCCGGTCAGCGTTTACACGCTTACCACGTGTGCGCAACCTAACAACTTTGATTGCAGGCGTTGGTTTAGCCGGCTGCACCGGCGTTCTGCCCAACAACTTATACCAACCGGTATCGCCTCCATCATTCACCTCAATATCAGAGCGCATCGTTGTGCCACAATCCGAGCGCAACGACACACAGATTTCGCAAGCGAACTCGCTTGAGCAATGGGTTATCTACGCGCTTGAGCAAAATCCCAGCATCACGGTAGCAATCGCGCAATACGAAGCCGCAACTCAGAAAGTACCCCAGGTCACAGCGTTGCCGGATCCAAAGCTGAGCTATCGCTATTTTCTGGAGGAGGTCGAAACGCGGGTAGGCCCACAGCAGTTTGCGGTTGGCATATCACAGCCGTTGCCGTGGCTTGGAAAGCTGCGCCTGCAAGGCCAAATGGCTTCGCAAGCTGCAGAAGCAGCAGCGGCTCGAGTTTCGATGATCCAAAACGAAGTCATCTCCGAGGTTGCGAGCGCCTGGTATGAGCTTTTCTACTTCGATCGGGCGCTGCAAATCATGCGTGGCAACCGGGACCTGGTCGTTCTTCTGGAGCGCGTTGCCCGCACGCGCTACGGTACGGGAGCCAGTGGGCATCCGGACGTCATTCGAGCTCAAGTTGAACTGGGTAAGATCGAGAACGATCTCGCCAGCCTCACCGACCGTGAAGCACCACTTTTGGCGCGCCTGAATGCGGCGCTTAACCGGCCCAGTGACGCACCTATTGAACGACCTAAGGAAGCACCGTTTGATCGGGGTATGGAGCCCGACGAGACGATCATTCAGCGGGTGATCACCAACAATCCCAAGCTGCAAGCACTTCGCTTTGACATCGCGGAGGCAACAACTGCTAAAGAGCGCGCTAAGAAGGACTTCCTGCCTGATTTCTCTTTCGGAATTGACTACATCGCTACAGATGAGGCCCGTGCCCCGAATGTTGCAGGTAGTGGCAATGATCCCGTATCGGCCGCGTTCACCATGACGCTACCGATTCAGCGAGGAAAATACCGAGCCGGTGTCCAGGCCGCGGACGCTCGAATTGCGGGCGAGATCGCCCGTCGAGATCAGCAGGTGAACAGCTTGGAAGCACAGACCGTGAGTGCGCTTTTCCGCCTGCGAGATGCCGAGCGGCAGATTGATCTCTATCGAAACACGCTTCTGCCAAAAGCGAACGAATCACTTGCTGCAACGCAGCGCGCCTATAGCACAGGCGAATCGACATTCGCGGATTTATTAGACGCGCAACGTGTCCTGTTGGTTTTTGAGCTTGCCGAGGTTCGTGCAGTCACTGATCACAACTTAGCGCGAACAGCTCTCGAGGCGCTGATGGGAGAACCACTCCTATCGAGTGCAACAGCTAAGGATACTAACAATGAGCAATGAAAGTGGAATATCGGCTTTGCTGAAGAGGCGCGCCTCGTTTGTCGGCATGATAGTAGCCATCATCGCATTGCTGGTCCTTCTACTATGGCCAGCCCCGTCGAGCGAGCCTGGGGTGCAGAGTGCGGGAGATACCGCATCGGTGCACCAATCTGATATGGCGGGACACGACAATCACGCGGACCATAACCAGCAGTCCCTGGGCAACAGCGAGAGCATGATGAGCCCGGTTCCGCACGCAGGACATCGTGGCGGCCTCATGCAGGAAGCTGAAGTGTGGAGCTGCTCGATGCATCCCCAGATTCAGCGCCATGAGCCAGGACAGTGCCCGATTTGCGGCATGGATCTGATACCAGTGCGTAAGAATTCCAGCAGCGATCATCAATCCGACCGTTCGCTCACCGTTTCACCGGCGCAACGTGCGCTGATGAAGATAGCGACGGTTCCAGTGGAACGTCGGTTCCCAACAGCTGAGCTTCGTCTGGTCGGCAAAATCACCTACGACGAAACCCGCCTGGCTTACATCACAGCCTGGGTGCCTGGCCGGATTGACGACCTGCTGGTCGATTACACCGGCGTTACAGTCCAGGAAGGTGATCATATGGTCGAGCTTTACAGCCCGGAGCTGCTCTCTGCACAAGAAGAGTTGATACAAGCCGCGCGCGGACTAGAGGACCTGTCGAAAAGCAACCTGCAGTCGCTGCGAAACTCGGCTCGGGGAACCGTCGAGTCTGCTCGCGACAAATTGCGACGCTGGGGTCTAACAGCGGAGCAGATTGCCGCCGTCGAGCGCTCTGGAAACGCTTCGGAAAACGTCACCATTTATTCCCCGGCAAGCGGTGTTGTCATCCACCGCAATGCGCAAGAAGGGATGTACGTCGATATCGGGACTCGAATCTTTACGATCGCGGATCTAGATGCGGTGTGGGTTCAGCTCGACGCCTACGAATCCGATCTGCAATGGCTGCGCTACGGACAGCCCGTGAGCTTCACAACCGAAGCATTTCCAGGCGAAACCTTTCAAGGCCTTGTGTCTTTCATCGATCCTGTGCTGGATCCCCAAACACGAACCGTGAAGGTGAGGGTTAATGTTGACAATACGGATGGCCGGCTGAAACCAGAGATGTTCGTGCGAGCGACAGTCTTGGCGCAGTTCGCTCGCGGCGGAAAGATGATTGAAAAAAGTCTGATTGGAAAATGGGTGTCGCCCATGCACCCCGAGATCATCAAAGACAAGCCCGGCCAATGTGACATCTGCGGTATGGATCTCGTGCCTGCTGAGTCTCTCGGATACTCGAACACAGCCGATTCGTCAGCGCCCCTTGTGATACCTGCAACGGCGCCACTGCTGACTGGCACCCGGGCAGTTGTCTACGTTGAGGTTCAGAGCAGCAACCGTCCAACCTATGTGGGGAAGGAGGTTGTATTGGGTCCTAGAGCCGGCTCTGATTACGTGGTCGAAAGCGGGCTCTCTGAAGGAGATCTCGTTGTCGTGTCAGGCAACTTCAAGATCGACAGTGCACTCCAGATCCAAGCCAAACCCAGCATGATGAACCCGGATGGCGGGGGCAGCGGTGGCGGTCATGACCACGGAGCACCTTAGCTGTCATGAAAGAAACCTACACAACACTTGATCGACTACTGCGCTTCTGTCTCGAAAAGAAGCTCATTATCGCGTTGCTGCTTATGGGCGTGATGGGATGGGGCTTCGCGGTCGCACCGTTTTCCTGGGATACCGGAAACCTCCCCAGAAACCCGGTTCCAGTCGATGCGATTCCAGACATTGGCGAGAACCAGCAAATTGTCTTCACCGAATGGATGGGTCGCTCACCACAGGATGTGGAAGACCAGATCACGTACCCACTGACAGTTGCCTTACTCGGTGTGCCAGGCGTGAAGACGGTACGAAGTTATTCTTTTTTTGGCTTCTCAACGATCTACATCATCTTTAAGGAAGATGTGGAATTTTACTGGTCACGCAGCCGTGTCCTCGAGAAACTCAACTCGCTACCCCAGGGGACTGTTCCAACCGACGTGCAACCGGCGCTCGGACCCGATGCAACCGCGTTGGGACAGGTCTATTGGTACACGCTGGAAGGGCATGATCCGAGCGGCAATCCGACGGGAGGCTGGGGACTGGAGGAGCTACGCTCGATTCAAGACTGGTACGTGCGCTACGCATTGCTTGCGGCTGAAGGCGTCAGTGAAGTGGGATCGGTTGGCGGTCATGTCGAGGAGTATCAGATTGATGTGGATCCCGATGCGATGCGCGCCTTCGGGGTCACCCTTGATCAAGTTTTCAAGGCAACACGCGCCTCTAACCTGGATGTTGGGGCGCGAACCATTGAGGTCAATGGCGCGGAGTATGTCATTCGTGGACTCGGTTTCATCAAGAACATCGAAGACATTGAAGAGATTGCCGTGGGTGTCCGCGACAACGTGCCCATTCGCATTCGGGACGTTGCCAATGTCAGTAAAGGACCGGCGCTCAGGCGAGGCGTTCTAGACAAAGGCGGCGCCGAGGCCGTTGGCGGCGTGGTAGTTGTGCGATACGGGTTTAACCCCCTGGCCGCTATTGGCAACACCAAGGACAAGATCGCCGAAATATCTCCCGGCTTGCCTGCAAAAGCTATTGTCGACTATCAGAAGGCCTCGCGTACCGAACTCACTCAGTTTGCGGCATCAGCCGGTTTTGTCGGGTACGTTGAAAACACTCTGGATCAAGAGGCCTGGGTGGATTGGCTGCGGACGAACGCTCAAGAGGCCTGGCCAGAGGGGGTCACTCTTTCACAGGTTACGATCGTGCCTTTCTATGATCGAGCCGGGCTCATCTACGAGACCCTGGGGACTCTGAATGATGCACTGACTGAAGAGATCTTCATCACGATGATCGTGATTCTGATCATGGTGATGCATCTGCGCAGCTCTATTCTCATCAGTGCGCTGTTGCCGGTGGCCGTTCTCATGACCTTTATCACCATGAAGCTTTTCGGGGTTTCGGCCAATATCGTGGCGCTTTCCGGTATCGCGATTGCAATCGGCACCATGGTCGATATGGGCGTCATTATCTGCGAAAACATCCTGCGGCACATGGAGGAAGCTGATGAATCAGAGCCGCCGCTCGAAGTCGTTTTTCGAGCAACGCGAGAAGTTGCCGGAGCAGTACTCACCTCCGTTGCGACCACGGTTGTGAGCTTTTTACCGGTGTTTACGATGACCGGCGCGGAAGGGAAACTCTTTACACCGCTTGCGTTCACCAAGACCTTTGCGCTGATTGCCGCAGTCATCGTTGCACTCACTGTCATCCCGCCGGCGGCTCAACTGCTGTTCTCAGCGAAGATCCGCGCAGGGCACATCAAGGCACTGCTTTATATTGGATTGGTGCTGGCGGGCATCCTGATCGCTTTCTTTGTCAGTCCATTTGCCGGCGTGCTGCTGAGTGGCTTCGCGGTACTTCAGCTTCTGGCAAAATATTTTCCGCCCTGGTTGCAGACGTCCGGGCCGGCAGTGGCCAGCCTTGTTGTGGCTGGTCTTGTGGCGATCCTACTCGCGCAGGAGTGGCTGCCACTGGGTCCAGGGCGCGGCTTGATCATCAATCTGGTTTTTGTGGTGCTGCTCATTGGCGGACTGCTTTTGACCTTCATAGCGTATCAGCGCGCGTATCCCCGGATTTTGGGGTACTGCCTGGCGCATAAAAAGCGCTTTCTGAGCATCCCAATCATCATCACCCTCATTGGCGTCGTTGCTTGGTCAGGGTTCGACAATGTGTTTCGTTTCGCGCCCGATACACTGCGGCAGACGGTGGTCTGGCAAGCGGTGGATCGTACATTCCCCGGGTTTGGTAAAGAGTTCATGCCAGATCTGGATGAGGGGTCGTTTCTCTACATGCCCACCATCATGCCGCACGCCTCCATTGGTGAGGCGCAGGATGCGCTGCAGATCCTTGATGAAGCCATTGGTTCTATTCCGGAGATTGCTTCCGTCGTGGGTAAATTGGGACGCGCGGACACACCGCTCGATCCTGCCCCGATCTCCATGTTCGAGACGGTGATCAATTATCATCCCGAATATCGAACGGATGAAAACGGCCGCATTCAGCGCTTTGCTTACGACCGCGGTGAAGAAGAATTCAAACGCGATGCCAGCGCTGAGCTGATAAAAGACGAGAATGGCCAACCGTTCCGAAACTGGCGGCCCCACATTCGCTCCACAGATGATATCTGGCAGGAAATACTGCAAGCAGCAGACCTGCCGGGAACGACCTCTGCTCCGAAGCTCCAGCCGATCGCAGCGCGCATCGTGATGCTCCAGAGTGGCATGCGTGCCCCCATGGGTATCAAGGTTAAAGGTCCCACGCTCGAAACTATCGAAGAGGTCGCCCTGCGACTTGAAGCCCTGCTCAAAGACGTACCGAGCATTAAACCCGAAACGGTGACTGCTGATCGCCTGGTGGGTAAGCCGTACTTGGAAATTGATCTGGATCGAGCGGCCCTTGCTCGCTATGGCCTTCATATAGAGGAGGCGCAACAGGTGATCGAAGTCGCTGTAGGCGGTAAACGCATCACAAGCACCATCGAGGGGCGGGAGCGCTATCCGGTGCGGGTCCGATATTTTCGAGAGCTTCGTGATACCCCGGAGGGCTTAGAGGAGATATTGGTTCCGACACCAACAGGTGCACAGATTCCCCTTGGCCAGCTTGCGGACATTCGCTACGTCAGAGGTCCTCAGGCGATTAAAAGTGAGGACACATTTCTGGTGGGCTATGTCGTTTTCGACAAAAAGTCCGAGGCAGCAGAGGTTGATGTCGTCGAGGATGCGCAGGCTTTCTTAAATGAAAAAATTGCCAGGGGTGAATTCAACCTACCCGCTGGCGTGAGCTACACTTTTGCCGGCAACTACGAGAACCAGCTTAGAGCGCAGCAAACTCTGTCCGTCGTGCTGCCGATTGCCCTTGGCGTGATCTTTCTAATCCTATATCTACAGTTCTCGTCGGTCGCCACGACACTCATTGTCTTCAGCGGGATTGCTGTAGCCTGGTCTGGTGGTTTTCTCGTCATCTGGCTCTACGGAACGAGCGGTTTTTTAGACTTCTCGGTTCTCGGCGCCAACTTGCGTGAGCTGTTTCAGGTCAACCCCATCAACATGAGTGTTGCGATCTGGGTTGGTTTTCTGGCGCTCTTTGGTATCGCCACGGACAATGGAGTTGTTACAGCGACCTATCTAGATCAGACGCTGGCGAGGGCTGAGGCTAAAGACACCAGCAGCATTCGGGAACTGGTTATCAAAGGTGCCACGCGACGCATTCGGCCGGCGCTGATGACCACGGCGACCACGCTGATTGCTCTGATTCCGATCCTCACTTCAGATGGTCGTGGCTCCGACATTATGGTGCCAATGGCCATTCCGTCATTCGGCGGCATGCTGGTAGCAGTGATCACAACACTTCTTGTGCCGGTGCTCTATTGCGCTGTTCGTGAATATAAATATCGCTCTGGTACAGATATTGCTGACTTAAAAGTAAGTTAAGTATGGATATTCAATCTAAAACGGAAAATCTGATGGTGGTTGCCATGGAAAGTGTCGCAGTGACGCTGGTGAAAGGCGACACCCCAGGGATCGCCAGCGCGCTACGCCTGCGTAGCCAAGGTCTCTAGTCTAAAGGAAATCACAGTGAGTTCAGAACACAGCAGTTACGAGTCCGGCAGCCTGGCGCTCGCAGGCACCGTTGCCATGGGCACCGGTGTGATGATCGGCGCCGGGATTTTTGCACTGACTGGCCAGGTGGCAGAGTATGCCGGATCGCTATTTCCAGCCGCGTTCGTCGTCGCAGCAATCATCAGCGGCTTTAGTGCCTACAGCTACATCAAAGTCTCGAACAAGTATCCATCCGCCGGCGGCATCGCGATGATCCTGGAGAAGGCTTACGGCCCGGTAACAATAACCGGCGCTGCAGCGTTGTTAATGGCGTTTTCGATGATCATAAATGAGAGCCTGGTGGCCCGCACTTTTGGTACCTACACGCTGCAACTGTTTGACGTCGGCGATAACACAGCCTGGGTCCCCATACTTGCCGTGGCCCTGATCGTGTTCGCGTTTGTCGTCAACATTTCCGGCAACAAACTCATTGGCAATCTGTCCAAAGTTACCGCGATACTGAAAGTGGGCGGAATCCTGTTGTTCGCACTCGTCGCACTCTGGGCTTCTGGGTTCGCCTTCAAGCCTGCCACCGGCAGCGTCAGCGAGCAGACTTCCGCTGGTGGATTTTTGGCGGGCGTGGCATTAGCCATCCTGGCTTACAAGGGGTTCACCACCATCACCAACAGCGGCGATGAGGTTGAGAATCCCGAGAAGAATGTAGGGCGCGCGATCATTGCATCGCTGGCTATTTGCGTGGTGGTCTATCTGATCGTGTGTTTTGCAGTGGGCTCGACTCTGTCGATCGACGAGATCGTCGCAGCGAAAGACTACGCTCTGGCCGAGGCATCGCGCCCGGCGTTGGGCGATTACGGGGTGTGGTTCACTGTGGCAATCGCCATCATCGCAACGGCATCCGGTCTGCTGGCCAGTGTCTTTGCCGTGTCTCGCATGCTTGCCATGCTCACCGATATGGATCTCATCCCGCATCGACATTTCCGGATGCCAGGTGATATCCAGAAACACACGCTGGTCTATACAGTGGTAGCCGCTGGAGTCCTGGCCGCGTTCTTCGATCTGTCGCGCATTGCATCTCTGGGTGCGATCTTTTATCTGGTGATGGATGTCATCATCCACTGGGGCGTACTACGACATTTGCGTGAGGACGTGGGTGCCAATCCGCTGGTTCTTGTCACTGCTATTGTGCTGGATATCGCCGCACTTGGTGCTTTCCTCTGGATCAAAGGCAATGCCGACCCGACCATTGTTATGATCGCTATTATTGGGATCGCAACCGTCTTCGCTTTTGAGCGATTCTTTCTGCAGCGACGGCGCCGGGATTCTGAAAGCGAGTCAAATGACGGTGATAAACAAGCTTAGTTTGTTACTGGCGATTGCCAGCATCGAGCATTTCCAGCTTAGTCCTTCAGCGCCTCGGCAACCTGTTTGGCAAAATAAGTTAATACGCCATCAGCACCTGCCCGTTTAAAACAGACCAGAGACTCTGTGATCACTGCAGGCGTCAACCAGCCGTTGTTGATCGCCGCCATATGCATGGCGTATTCACCGCTCACCTGATAGGCGAAGGTAGGCACAGCAAAACTGTCTTTCACCCTGCGAACCACGTCGAGGTACGGCATGCCGGGCTTCACCATGACCATGTCAGCGCCTTCTGCGATATCCAGGGCGATTTCCTGCAGCGCTTCATCGCCATTGGCCGGGTCCATCTGATAAGTCTGTTTCGAGCCTCCGCCAAGATTGCTGCTTGAACCCACAGCATCGCGGAACGGGCCGTAGTAAGCAGAAGCATATTTGGCTGAGTAAGCCATGATTTTTGTGTTGATGTGCTCAATATCATCCAGCGCTCCGCGGATAGCGGCAACTCGCCCATCCATCATGTCTGATGGCGCGATGATGTCTGAACCTGCTTCACTGCAGACCACCGCCTGTTTGCATAACGCCTCCACAGTAATGTCGTTAGCAACATAGTTATCTTCATCAACGATGCCGTCCTGTCCATGGGTCGTATACGGATCAAGCGCTGCATCAGTGATGACACCCAGTTCAGGCACAGCGGCTTTGATTGCTCTAACGGCGCTGGGTACCAGACCTTCAGGGTTGTAGGCTTCAGCGCCATCAAGTGACCGACGGCCTGGATCGACGTTAGGGAACAGGGCAATCGCTGGTATACCAAGCGCAGCCACCTTTTCAGCTTCCGCAGCAATCAGATCGACACTCAATCGCTCAATGCCCGGCATCGAAGCCACATCTGTGCGCTGCTGGTTGCCTTCGATAACAAACATCGGATAAATC
The DNA here is from genome assembly GCA_024743175.1 of Pseudomonadaceae bacterium. Taxonomy (GTDB): domain Bacteria; phylum Pseudomonadota; class Gammaproteobacteria; order Pseudomonadales; family Azotimanducaceae; genus UBA4421. Next base: position 74,075 of record JANSXA010000004.1, read on the forward strand.
AGGTCATTGCAGGTCAGATCATTTTCGCGCACCAGGCGACGGATAAAGTCGTCGGTGCGGTTACGGCGCAGCCGGGTGGAAGGGAATTGGCGCATGGCGACCTCTTAAAGAATACTTAAGTAAAGCGGTTAACAATGTCTTTGCGGCAGCGTTTTGCTGCCTGCAGGAACAATTTCTGATCGTCGAACATTTTAGCGGTTAATAGCGCACCGTATAAGGTCGAAAGGAGTTGCCGTGCGTCCTGGGCTGCCCGTTTAGGTTTGCAGCCGGCTTCTTCGTAGACTGCACTGAGGGCGTTGTGCCAGTCAGCGAACTGTGCCGCAATGTTCCGGATCTGCTGCTCGTCATCAGCAGACGCGGTGCGGTGATGGCTGAATACGGCCAGCAGGCAGTCGGTACTGCCGTTTCTGGTGTAGCTCACAAATCCCTTAATGAAATTTACCAGGCGCTCGGCTGGCGCCCTGGGTCCCTGCAACTGACTGAATGCCTGCCGTTGCAGGTTTGCAATCGCGTGGCGAACCAATGCAGCGGACATCTCAGGTTTGCCACCCGGAAAATGATGGTATAGGGATGCTTTGCTCAGACCAGTGGCTTCTGCAAGGTGGTTGAGCGTTGCACCATCATAGCCACGGGCGACAAAGACTGAGCTTAACTGCTCGATCAGAGCTGCTTTACCTGCATTTGAATAGCTCATGGTTTGTATTGTGGTCCTAACCTGGTCACTTTTCGGCCCAGGACAGACTCTACTGGGTTTTATTGCACTTTTGTGATGAAAACTGCGACCCTAAGCGCTTTTCAGGCATCTATTAGTTATGTCGGGATTTTCAGACATTCAAATACCGCCAGGGGTCGCCAGAGGCGTATTGCGCGGCGATCGGAACGCGGTCGCGGATACCTATCGCCTGCTCGCCCGGGCGGTGATGAATCTCGCCAGTCGCATTCTGCAGGATCGAGGCCTTGCCGAAGAAGTTGTGCAGGATACGTTTATCGATCTGGTCGAGAAAGCTGAGCAGATAAAAAACGTCGACGCGATTCGACCCTGGGTCCGCAAAGTTGCCGTTAATCATTGTCTGATGCGGTTGCGATCACCCTGGCACGCGCGTCGCAGCGATGCGGATGCCGAGGAAATATTTGCCTCTTCAGAGCCGGATAATTCGATGGAGTGGGCAGTGCAGTTACCCACCCTGGAACATGCTCTGGGTGCTTTGTCTGATGAGGCTCGCACAGTGGTATGGCTGCACGATGTTGAAGGCTATACGCATAAAGAGATAGGCGAGTTGATGGGCAAGACGGCGAGCTTTTCGAAATCCCAGTTGGCAAGGGCTTACGAAAAGCTGCTGAAATGGCAGAACCAACTCAACATTGAACAGACGCAGATGCAAAGCACTGCGACAAAACAGGATAAAGAGGGTCACCATGCAAAAACGACCTTGGGCAATATCGGATCTCCTTGCACTTCGTGACGGTCAGCCGCACAGCGCAGATGTGCAGGCTGACGATCCGCAAGTCATAGAGCAACTCGAACAGATTCGAGGGTTGGGTATTCAGTTGAATGCTCTACCCGACGTACCCGTCGATGACGAGGTCTGGCTGCGGGCGATGCCCGCAGAAAAGCCGCGCAGCGTGTGGTTACGCTATCCCACAGCAACAGCCGCGTCGGTGTTTTTTGCATCGGTAGTGGGCATGTTCATGTTGTTTGGTGAACCGGTTTCGAATATCGCCAACAGCCCAGGCGCGGCGCAGTACACCAGTTTGGATTCGATGGATAACAGCGGCGCTCAACTGGCGGGACTGATGCGTCAGTCGAGAGATTTAGAACAGCAGCTGTATGGGGTGAATCCGTTAGCCCAGGCCGCAGATACCCTGCAACCCACTTATGAGGGCATGCCTGAGCCAACGGTCCTGGAAGAATCGTTGTTGTTCCGCCTTGCCGATGTGGATGGGCAGATTGCGCGCCTCTATGACGCAACTGAAATGGACAGCGCTCAGCGCCAGGCGTTGTGGATGAAACGCGTAGAATTGTTGGAAAGTTTGGTGGCAATTCGCAGCGGTGATGCTGCGCGATTGTTCGATAACAGCAGGAGTATGTAATGTCTCGAGTATTTATAGCCTTTTTGATGGTGCTGCTTTTCAGCCCGGTAACGTTTGCCGGTGATGAGAAGCTGGACAAAGAAATAGCTGAAGTACAACGTAATCTGGATGAAGCAGCCCGCGCTCTGGCAGAGTTATATCGTCAGCGATACTCTGCTGGAGAAGGCAAAGACCGGGCCATGTTGGGTATTCTGCTGGGTGATGGTGCCGGTGAAGGTGGCGTTGAACTGTTTGGCGTTACTCCGGGCGGCGGCGCAGATCAGGCAGGTCTTGTTGCCGGTGATCTGATTGTGAAAATGGACGAACTGTCTATCAGTGATGCTGAAAGTCCTATGCGTGCGCTGTCTAACTATATGAAACAGGTATCTCCAGGAGACGAAGTGGTTGTTGTCTTTGAGCGCGCTGGCGAGCGCCAGACTGCTACCGTTACCACCCAGGCTCACTCCAAGCATATGATGGCCATGGTGCAGGAGAAGATGGGCAAGCTGGGCGATGTTTTACCTATTGATCTTGATTCGCTGGTTCTGATGCCGGATGGCACCAAGCAGACAATGGTGTCCAAAACATTACTTTCCAATCAGTTGATGTCTGTGGACGGTGACCTGGCAGATTATTTTGACGTAGACGCTGGTGTGCTGGTGTTAGACCCTGCGCCCGAGTCAGCGTTGAAAGCGGGTGATATCCTGCTGTCTGTAAACGATGTGGATGTTACTGACCTTGAAATGGCTTACAAGTTGCTCGGCGAAGTTGATGGTGAGGCCGAGGTGGGTGTAAAGCGTCGAGGAAAAAACAGGACACTCGACGTGAAAGCAGGCGCATTGCTCTCGTCTGAGAATATTACCCAGACCCGGGTAATCCGCATTAATGCGCCTGACGAAGACGGCAAAGAGGTGGTGGTTAAAATAGAGGTGACTGACGACTAGCTCCGCTGGTCTGATATTTCCGCCATACCCCGGTGATGAAAAGGGTACACTCCCAGGCCAATCAAGCGTAGGAGAGCGCCCTTGAATTATTGTCTTGCTTCACTTGTTCTGTTGGCTGCCATGGTATTCCCACAGCAGATCCAGGCTGAACAGAAATCTGATAAAGCCAGCACAGCTGCGCCTGAAATCACCATCTATCACCTCGAAGGACGTCGCTCAGAGCGGATAGTCTGGCTGATGGAAGAGTTGGGCATGCCTTATGAGCTGGTTTACGAAAGGGGCGACCTCTCCGCTTCCATGGCAAATATTCGCGCGGTCAATCCTGATGTGCCGATGGCGCCAACGGTGGTGATCGGTGACCAGATTCTGGTTGAGTCCGGTGCAATTATTGAAGTGATTCTGAATCGATACGCACCAGACAAGCTGACACCTGAATTGTTTTCTGCGGACTATGCAAAGCACATGATGTGGATGCATTTTGCTGAAGGTAGCCTGGCTGCACGATTGTTTTCCGATTATCGAGCCTGGCTGCGAAATCCGCCAACAGAGCGTTCACGGATGGTGGATTCCGAAGCCACCGTGCAATACGCTGAAAACCATCTGGCAAAATTTCCCTGGTTTGGCGGTGAACAGTTTTCTGCTGCGGACATCATGATGATGTTCCCTCTCAATGTAGCGACGGGTCTGAATATTGTTGATGAAGCGCAGTTTCCCAACGTTGCTGCCTGGAAAAAGAAAGCTGAGGCGCGGCCTGCTTATCAACGCATGTTAAAAGCGGCTCGACCCGATGGCATGATCGGCAACCTGCCAAGGCTGCCAAAACATGCACCTGCCGGGCCACGATAAAGTACCGCTTAAAACGGTTTAGCCTGATTTGTGCGTCTAAATGAACTCATGATCAGGCTGCCAGTTTGTACTTGATGTCGGCATAAGCCTGACAAGCGGATGCGTCGTCGCGCAGATAATCACGAAACAACAAAGCGTAACGCTGGTTTTCACGGCCTGATTCACGTACATGGATGTGGGTGCGCCGCTCCCCTGGGGGTTCCCGAAAGTATTGTTCTAGGCTGAAATCTGATCAAGCCTGGTGCTGGATTCCAGCCACTGTTCTTCGGTTTTTGCCAGCGCAACGCGGACTTTTCCAGCCTTGGCCAACATATCATCTAACTCGCTGGCCGGCAGGCTATCGTAGACTTCCGGATCAGCCAGTTTGGCCTCGAGATCGGTTAGTGACGCTTGCTCGCGCTGCATCTGCTTTTCCAGTTTACGCACTTCGTCACGCAGCTGCTTCAGAGACGCGCGCTGTTTTGCTCTGTCCTGGCGAGCGCCTTTACGAGAGTCGGTGCCGGCGCTCTTGCTACTGGTGACTTCGTTTTTGCGCGCCGTTGTATAGTCCTTGAGATCGCCACGATAAACTTCCAGGGTGTGGTTATCGATCACCCAGAAGTCATCAACAGTCTTATCTAACATCATGCGATCGTGGGAGACGATGACAACCGCACCAGCGTAGTCCTGCAGCGCAAGCGCCAGGGCATCACGCATATCCAGGTCAAGGTGGTTAGTTGGCTCATCGAGAATCAGAATTGCAGGTTCATCCAGCGCAATAATAGCGAGCACCAGTCTGGCTTTCTCGCCTCCAGACAGAGTATGTATGGGGCGGGAAATCATGCTCGCGTCAAAGCCCCAGCGCCCGAGGTAGTCACGACATTGCTGTTCCCGCCAATCAGGTCGCACGTCCTGCAGCATCGGCAAGGCTTTCGCGGCTTCGTCTAAAGTCTCCAGTTGGTGTTGAGCAAAATAGCCGATGTCACAGTTCTGCCCGCGAGTTAGTTCGCCTGCGATAGGCTTCAGGTCACCAACCAGAGCTTTCAGCAGGGTGGATTTACCGGCGCCATTAGGACCCAGTACACCAATACGCGCACCCGGTAGAATTGACTGGCCAAGATTTTCCAACACGCGAGTTTCGCCATATCCCAGACAAACATCGCGCAAAGAAAAAAGCGGATTAGAAACTTTGTCAGGGTTTTTAAATCCAACCGTATAGGGCGAATCGAGCTGCACAATTGCGCTTGTCTGCAGGCGTTCAAGTGCCTTTATGCGACTTTGTACCTGCTTGGCTTTACTTGCTTTGGCACGAAAACGATCAACAAACTTCTGTATGTGCGCAGCCTGGGCTTCAACCTTTGCCTGCACCGCCAGATCCTGAGCCATACGTTCTGCACGCTGGTTTTCGCAGGACGAATAGTTGCCGGTAAAAAGCTGCCCGGAACGGTTGGTCAGATACAGAGTATGGCTGGCGCAGGCATCGAGAAAAGCGCGATCATGAGCGATCAGCAAAATGGTGCCTTCGAACCGCATCAACCAGTTTTCAAGCCACATAATGGCTTCAAGATCGAGGTGATTTGTAGGCTCATCCAACAGCAGCAGATCGCAGGGTGTCATCAGAGCTTTAGCCAGATTCAAGCGAATCCGCCAGCCTCCTGAAAACTCCCGATAAGGCTTGGTGACGTCTTCACTGCTGAAGCCAAGACCAGACATGATCTCTCCGGCTTTAGCGTGGGCTTCATAACCACCCAGGTCCTGATAGTCAGCATGCAGCTGAGCCAGCTTGTTAGGTTCCTGAGTGTGTGCGAGAGCTTCTTCAACTCTGCGCAGCTGCTGGTGTCCGTCTACAACGTATTCAAGCGCAGGGCGGTCGGTGACTTCAGCTTCCTGCTCCATATGGCCAACAACCCATTGAGTGGGTACTTCCAGTTCCCCGTCATCTATCTCCAGCTCGCCAAGGATTAATTGAAACAAGGTCGATTTGCCAACGCCATTGCGGCCGGCAATGGCAACCCTTTGTCCGGGGTGCACAATAAAGTTCAGGCGCTCGAAAAGCACCTCCTGACCGCGTCTGAATTGGAGATTATCTGCCCGTAACATGCTACTAACGTACAGTGATTGAGCGCGCCCGCGCGTGCGGACGCGTTTAGCCTAAACGGCTATTATGCCTGGCTTACGCTCTGGTTATCTGTTTTTCGCTCGGCTGCACGAGGCTGCAGTTTTGCGCGTATGCTGGCCGCAGAACCCGGTTGCACCAGGGCCTGTTCGTCTATCCACTGTACAAGCTGTTTCCACGCCATGGCCTCTTTACGTGCCGCTCGAACGTCTCGCATATCAACCACACCACGACCGGCCTCCGCCGCATCGGTGTATACAGGTGAATCACGGAATTGTGCAACCACAGGTATGTCCAGACAACCAAGAAAGTGCATGAGCTTGTCATGGGTTTCAGTATTCGGCTGGATACGGTTTGCAATAACCCCAACAGGACGCGGTGCTGCTCGAAACAGGCGGTGGGTTAACAGTTCTGTGATGAAGCTGCCGCCCGCACGTATATCAATGGACGACGGTAACATCGGCACCAGAATCAGGTCAGATTGTCTCAACAGGCTTTCCAGGTCGCGCCCACGCGCGTTGCTGTGCCCATCAACGATGACGTATTGCGTGGCTTCAGGTAGCCGATGGTGGAACGCCTGGGTTTCATACATGCCCGCGCGTTCGTGTTTGGCGACCAGTTGTACCGGCGGTAAGTCCGGGTCACGCAGGTCGGCCCAGTGGCTGCTGCTGGCCTGCGGGTCATTGTCGAGAAGTGCAACTTTTTTGCCCTGACAGGCGTAAGCAACGGCCAGGTTGGTAGCAATGGTGGTTTTACCGCAACCGCCTTTGCCATTAATCACCAGAATGCGACGTACAGGTGAATTCATAATCGCCCACCATTTGAAGGTATTGCGTCTTGCAACACCCCAGTCCTTTTTAACCAGACCCTAATGCACCTTCATTGGCTTGCGCCGTGCACTACAATCCGGCCCCTTTTTTCCGCTTTGCGGACATGCGTCATGAAACACTACCCGGAGGTGTAAAACGCACATAGAAACAGCCGTTTCGTACAGCTTGCTTCCCCCAATTGCAGATTTGACCCTCTCTAGCACCTATATGTGGTGCTTTTAGTTCTGCAGGCCATCTACTTACTAAATCTAATTGTTTTTTTCGATCTGTGGTTTGATCTTTAGTTCGGTCAATATCAGCCGATATCTGACCCGCAAGAGCAAACTGTGGATAACTATAACAGGGAAATCTTCAATTGCACTACCCACTTAGCGCTGCTTTCCAATACAGAGGTTGAGCTTGTTTTACCTTTCAGGAACGCCGCAGCTGCAATAGGCGACCGTCGCCTGATAATGCCAGTAGCGTCGACGTGTTCTGCCCAAAGGCGATTTCCAGAATACTCGCTCCAGTGGGCCGCATAGCGTGGCGTGTGCCAGGGTCCCAGGTTTGAATCGCGCGACCATCTGCTACGTTGTACAAAATAATGCGGCGATTAGCATAACCAACGGCTAACAGGCTTTCGTCACTGGAAAACCTTGCGGAGACGGCGCCGTGATTTATACCGTTATGCAGGGTATGCATCAGGGCGCCGCTGCGGTTGTCCCAGATGGCCACCAGATCACCCTGGGCAGCAGTGAACGAGTAACTTCCCTGTTGCGACAGCGCCACTGCACGAACCGGGTTGTCGTGTTTGAAGGTATGTCGGGCGGCGCCGTTGTTGAGTGTCCACAAGACAGCGGTGTAATCGTCACTGCCGGTCAAGGCGATGTCGCCACGGAGCGTGACGTCAACTGCACCAACGACTCCCTCATGTAATAAAGTACTTTCGTAGGCGCCGCTTGCGGCGTCAAACAACAACGCGCTGTGGTCCTTCAGACCCAACAAAACGTGGCGGTTGTCATTAAACAAAGCAACGTCCATGACCGCGCCAGGCGTTGTCCAATAGTTCAGTGCCTGGCCGCTACCGGTATCCCACAGCACAAGCGTGCGCGGATCAGTAGTGACTGCTCTTGAACCATCGGGAGAGAATCCGGCGGCAACCAGTTCAGCAAATTCACCGCTGGAATGTGACCAGTTAAACAAACGTTCTTTGTCACTGGTGCGCCACATGCTGGCACCGTGGTTCAGTGATCCAACGACGGCGAGCTGGCCGTCTGGTGATATAGCACCGGTGTATAAACCTTGAACTGCCAGCTCCCAGCTGCCGCTGGGTTTGTCAGTGTTGCTGCAGCCGAACAGCAGTACCAAAGCCAAGGCAGAGAGTGTTGCTCTAACCATATTTTAAGCCGCTATAGAGGCCACAACCTCGTCTTCGATCTCAAAGCGAACCTCTAAAGCGAACGCCAGGGCCTCCAGATCAGTTTTTATTTTTGCCAGTGATATCTGCTCAGACGTGGTGTATTTGTCGGAGAACCGCAGTGCCAGTTGAGTCGATTTATCGATGGCGGCAAGGTGGTGGGCTTCAGGCGTGCAAACGTCCAGGAAGCGGAAGTGACCGTAAGAGACGTAATCAACAAGTAACTCATTGAATCGTTGCGCCAGTGCCTGCACCAGATCATCGTGTGTTGCGTCGATACACTTGTTGAGCTTCAGCAGGTAGCTGAGCAGTGCGGACCGGCTGCGACCGAGTTGTTGGGCAATACTGTGTTCTGTCTCTGCTGTGCTGACGGTAGCTGTAGATGTCATGTCTTTCCCTCACCTGATGGACCTTCTTTGGTCTAAGAAAGATAGCAGTGATCGGCAATTGCGCCAGTTTATTGGCGCAATTGCGTCTAAACACAAAGTAGTTCAGCCACTGACGTGATGGTGGTAGGAGCGCATGCATATACTTATTTGTTGCAGGAGAGCTGCAATGGGCAAACAGTACGAAGAACTCACACCGGAACTGAATCGATTCATAGCGCTGCAGAAACTGTTTTTATGTCAAAGACGGCACTTTTGAGGGACCGATACTGTTTCAGGGCAACTTCAGGGCAACGCCGGAATTCGAAACCAGTGATGAACGTTATGCGTGGCTGAATCACATTGTTGCCGTGACAAAATCACGCACGGGAGATGGTGGCGGTCTGATCCACAGAGTGTTTAAGGTGAAGTAAGGCTGCAAGCTCCTCGGCCAGCAGATAGTAGACAATGCAGCTGCCGTTCGTAGCGTACTAACTGCAGGAACAGGCATTTTATATGCAATCAGCGTATGGCTAAATATCCACTCGAGCATTACATCCGTTGGGGTTCACATCATGGCCGTCACGTCTACTGAGTTCTGGGACCGGATTGCGCCCGGTTACAGCAAACAACCCGTCGCTGACTCGGAAAGCTACGCCCGGAAACTGGCGACAACGCAGGCGCTGATGCGGCCCGACATGCAGGTGCTGGAGTTCGGTTGCGGGACTGGGTCGACGGCACTGGAACATGCACCTCATGTCACACACATCGTCGCGACCGACGTCTCTGCTGCGATGATAGGCATCGCCAGGGAGAAAGCCGATCATGCCGGCATCGACAACGTCAGCTTCAAGCAGTCGGGTGTAGAGGACTTCAACGCAGCAGATGGCAGCTTTGACATGGTGCTGGCGCTGAATCTGTTGCACCTGCTGCCGGATCGCGCAGCCGCACTGGCCAAGGTTCATCAGCTGTTGAAACCCGGTGGAATCTTCATTTCAAGCACGGTCTGCCTGGCGGATCGAATGTGGTTCCTGCGACCAGTGATCCCACTGATGCAATGGATTGGCAAAGCGCCGTATGTGAATTTTCTGAAAGCGGACGATGTGATGGGTGAGATAGCGACAGCAGGCTTTGAACAACAGGAGCACTGGACTCATGGTCGTGCGAACAGCCTGTTCCTGGTCTGCAGAAAAACATGATGTGTAGAATCCAGGCCAGCAGGCCAGCTCCCTAACGGAAGCCAGCCTTCAACTGCGCAAAGCACAGGACAAACAAGACGACAAACCCTGCCAGCACATAACCCGGAATAGAGATGCCAAGCAGCGACCAGCTGACTGTGGCGCAATCGCCGGTGCCGGAAGTCATTGCCACCAGCACATCAGACAACGGAAAGGCTTCTAACATATATTGTAAGTCTGGTCCGCATGCAGGCACCTGATCAGCGGGCAGGCTTTGCAGCCACAGCTGTCGGATGGAGAAACCTCCTCCTACGATGCTTGCTAACATACCAAGCAACGGGTAGATGCCGAGCCTCGGGTTGTGTAACAGGCTGGCATAAATTATCAGGCCGACAATGGCTATCCAGAGCCGCTGCATCATGCATAGGGGGCAAGGTGCCAGTCCCATGACATGTTCCATGAACAAAGCGGCACACAATAGAAAGCCGCAGACAAGAGTGGTGATTACCGCCCACTGTTGGGTTAAACCCTGAGAAAAACCTAAATTCATGAGATGTTCAATACTACTTTGCCTAAAGCCTGGCGTTGTTCCAGGCAATTGAGCGCCTCAGCGTAGGCAGACATGGGGAACTCTTTGCCAACTAACGGCTTCAGTTTGCCGCTTTCACACATATCCATGATTTCGGCGAAATTCTGTTGCGCATCTTTGGGTAAGCGGGCAGAAAAAGCGCCGTAGAAAACACCTACAATCTGGCAACTTTTCAGCAACACGAGATTGGTTGGCACTTTGGGTATGTCTCCACCGACAAAGCCAACCACCAGCACGCGACCGTACCAGTTGATGCAGCGCATGCACTGGTCAAACAAAGGACCGCCGACAGGGTCGTAGATGACATCTGCGCCACGCCCATCTGTTAACGCTTTGACTTTGTCTTTGAGCTCGCCATCGCTGTAGTTGATGGTTTCATCAGCGCCTGCCTGCTTGGCGATCTCCAGTTTTTCATCAGAACTGGCGGCTGCTATCACGCGCGCACCCATTGCTTTGCCGAGTTCTACGGCAGCAAGTCCAACGCCGCCCGCGGCACCCAGCACCAGCAGGTTTTCGCCGGCTTGTAAGTTGGCGCGCTGTTTTAACGCATAGTAAGACGTGCCATAGGTGGTGCTGATGCCCGATGCCTGGGCGAAAGTCATTGCTGCAGGCTTCCTGCGCAGAGCAGTTGCAGGCACGGCGATCTGTTCTGCAAAACAGCCGTGTCCGGTGCCACCAAATACTTCATCTCCAACCTGCCAGCCTTCGACGCCCTCGCCGACGGCGCTGATGACACCCGCAAATTCACCACCCGGAGAGAACGGAAAATCGGGCAAAGACTGATATTTGCCCTGTACCATCAATACATCCGGAAAATTCAGCGCGCTGCAGCGCACATCAACAATTACACCACCGGTTTTGCATTCCGGGGCAGCGACCTCTTCCAGAGATAGACTCTCCGCGGGGCCGAACGCGTGACATAAAACTGCTTTCAACGATTTTCCTTCCTGATGATCATGATGAGCCAACACTTCTTCAGAAGTGATGCTCTAGGGTACTGGTGGATCTGCGAGGGTCAACTATCCTTATACAAATTCTCTGATATCGCGAGCAGATATGAAGATCTTTTGTGCCATAACCTGTTTTGCCGTGCTGGCGGCGTTCATCATACCCGCGCAGGCGGAAGAAGCGGAAGACGTACCCGAAGCGATTGGTGGCGTCGTGCGTTATGTTGAGCTCAAGCCCAGTTTTGTGACCAATTTTGGCGTTTCTGACAGTGGCCGCTTGCGTTATATCAAGGCAGACGTGACGGTGCGGGTTGCCAATAAAGAGGCTGAGTATGCTGCTCGATACCACCTGCCAGCGCTGCGCAACTCTCTTGTGATGCTGTTATCGCGGCAGGATGAATCAACTGTGTCGAGTTCCTCCGGGCGTGAAACCATTAAAGTGGAAGCCCTGCAGGAGCTGCGGGAAATCCTGGAAAGAGAAGAAGGTGCAGGGCATATTGAGGACGTCATGTTCACCAATTTTGTGGTGCAGCGCTAAACCTTGAACGCGTTCCAATGCTCCAGGGCGCCGCGCAACTGCGGAAAGTACTGCGCAAAGTCCTGCTGACTTGCGGGCACCAGGGCGTAGCTGTGAGCGGTAACATCCTCCAGCCAGTGGGTTCGATCCAGACGGCGTAACACCGACGCCAGACCGCGGGCAATATGCGGCCACTGGTGGTAGTTGGCCAGCAAATCCTCTTCTTTCATGTACTCTAAAAAGCGATCCGCGTTGCCGTTGACGTGCCCGGCGTAAACATCAATGGCCTGGTAACACTCATCGGTAAAAACGCTCAGATCTCTGTCGTAATACTCGTCCCAGCTGTGGGATAGACAGTGATCTGCCAGCATATCGACAAAAATAGGCGCAAAGCGGCGCAGATGCGCAGGGAAGCGATCACAGTTATTGCGAATTGCAGGGTTACGATTCGACAGCGCGTCAACCTTGCGGTGCAGGCGTGTTCCGGCCTGCAGGGGCAACGGCCAATCGGTGGGAATATAGCCTTTGACAAAATCCCCCAGCACCGCGCCTGCCAGCAATCCTTCGCGCTGCGCGTGCGTGCACTGCCAGGCATCTGCTGCGTCTGCAGCCAGCGCGCAGTGCGCTAAAAAGTTCACGTTTGCCCGGGCACGCCCGTTTCAAGGCTGGGTATTTTCAAATACTCGCGGAGAAAAGATTCATAGTCGAGTTCATCCGCAGCTTCAATTTTTTCTTGAGCGGTGATGGAATCTGCCACGCTGAGTTCAAAAAAAGCCTTTTCCTGAGCGCTGAGAGGGCGTTCGCTAAAATACGCTTGCTGCTCAAGTGCCTGGTTCATACTGAAACGGAAAAACGGGATGTTCTGCTCGCGCATGGTTGCCAGAACCTGGGCTGAAGGGGTCAAATCCGGATCTCTCAGCCGCTCACGTTGCTGGCTGAGCGAGCGCACATAGCGGTTATCGGTCACATTCTGGTCGAGTAAATGGGCCAGAGGTGCACATTGATCGAGCAGATGCTCACCCCATTGGGCAAGGTTGAGCTCCGCGCCATCGGCAGCTTGCAGTTTCAGGCCGGGGTCGCGCCCTTGCTCTACAACCGCCTGCTGGTTTGCACCCACCCGTTCAAATTCTGCCGGGCTGTCCGGTGCGCTGGGCGACAGCAGACACAGCAGCAGAAACGTGTCGATAAAATTCATCTGCGTATCGTCAATACCAACAGGTAAAAACGGGTTCAGGTCGAGACAGCGTACCTCTACGTATTCAACGCCACGCTCACGCAATGCGGTAACAGGTCGCTCACCGCTGTAAACCCGGCGTTTAGGTCGGATAGTGCCGTAAAACTCATTTTCTATCTGTAACACCGACGCATTGAGTTGCTGGTATTCACCGTTTTTGATAATGCCTTTGCTGGCGTATTCGGGATAGTTCTGGGTCAGGGCTTCAACCATGGATTCGGTATAGTCCTGCAGAGAGTTGTACGAAATGTGCAGCGTACTTTGCGCGCTGCTCTGGTAGCCCAGTGGTCCCATGCGCAAACTGGTGGCAAACGGCAGGTGTTGTGACCCCTCGTCAAAAGGTTGCAGTGTGTGTTGCATGTTGCGCGTAAAAGATCGGCATACTGCGGGCGAAGCCCCAAACAGGTAGATCAACAACCAGGACCAGCGGCGGAAGTTGCGGATCAGGCCAAAATAGGCGGCGGTGCGCTCATCCTGCGAGGTCACGCCTAACGCCTGCCACAATTCATCGGGTAATGAAAAATTGTAGTGGATGCCGGAAATGGTCTGCATCAGCCGCCCATAGCGCAAGCCCAGTCCGCGGCGATAGATGGTCTTGGTTCTGCCAATGTTTGAACTGCCGTACTGGCCAACGGGGATGTCTTCATCAGCGCCAACAATACAGGGCATGCTGCTTGGCCATAACAACTCTTCGCCAAGCTCGCTGTAGACAAAACGATGTACGTCAGTGAGCTCGCGCAGGCATTTCTGTGCGCTGTCATGGACTGTTGTTATCAATTCCAGCTGGGCTTCACTGAAGTCGGTTGTGATCGCTGGGTGGGTGAGCGGAGAGCCTAATGCTTTGGGGTGTGGGCGCGCGGAAAGAGAGCCATCAGGTACCACGCGAAGGCTTTCTTTTTCGACGCCACGCTGCAATCCAGCCAGCACTTTCGGTTGAGTAACAAGCGCTTCAAAAAATTCGGCTGTGATTGTCCCGTGTGCCAGGCTCGCTTGTGTGTCAGCGTCAGCCATCCCCTGCCCCGATGTGGTTGAGGGCGCCTAACTTATGGGCATCACCGGCGCGGGTCAACACCCTATAGCTTGGGTCCCGCGTCAACGATGGTCGGATCAACGTCGAATTTTTTAAAGTTTTCGACAAATTTGCTCACCAGGCTGGAGGCAGCCGCATCGTACGCTGCTGCATCTGACCACGCTTCACGTGGATTCAGCAGCGCGCTGTCGACGCCGTTGACGCTGACTGGTATATCCAGATTAAAACCGTCGATGTGAGTTGTTGCAGTGTTTTCCAGGCTGCCGTTCTGAATCGCAGCAATAATTGCCCGGGTCACCGGAATTTTAAAGCGTGAGCCAACGCCGTAGCCGCCGCCGGTCCAACCGGTGTTTACCAGATAAACGCGTGATCCAAATTCTTCAATGCGCTTGATTAACAGGTCTGCATACACACCCGCTGGACGAGGGAAGAACGGTGCGCCGAAGCAGGTGGAAAAAGTTGCTGAATAGGCTTCAGTAGAGCCAATTTCAGTGGAGCCTACGGCTGCTGTATAACCGGACAGAAAGTGGTAAGCCGCGGCCTCTTTGCTCAATAGAGAGACAGGTGGCAGCACACCACTGACATCGCAAGTCAGAAAAATAATGTTGTTAGGTTCACCCGCTCTGTTCTCCGGCACACTTTCCGCAATATTGGATCGTGGATAGCAGGCGCGGGTGTTCTCTGTGAGGCTTGAATCGGTGTAGTCCGGCTCACAGGTAACCGGGTCAATCACAACGTTTTCTACGATGGCGCCAAAACGTATCGCATCAAAAATAACCGGTTCGTTCTCACGTGACAGATCGATGCACTTTGCATAACACCCGCCTTCGAAATTGAATACCGTACCTTTGCCCCAGCCGTGCTCGTCATCACCGATGAGCAGCCTTGACGGGTCAGCAGACAGGGTGGTTTTACCAGTGCCGGATAAACCGAAAAACAAAGTGACATCGCGATTGCTGCCCATGTTTGCCGAGCAGTGCATTGGCAGCACATCTTTTTCCGGCAGCAGGAAGTTAAGCACGGAGAACATGGATTTCTTCATCTCGCCGGCGTAACGCATACCCGCAATAAGAACTTTGCGCTGGGCAAAGTTGATCATCACCGTGCCGTCGCTGTTGGTGCCGTCGCGCTCAGGCTCGCATTGAAAATTGGGCGCGTTAACTACCTGCCAGACAACTTTGTTGTGTGGGTTGAAGTGTTCAGGGTTAATGAACAGAGAGCGGCCGAACAGTGCATGCCAGGCATATTCTGTGGTGACTTCGATGGGCAGGTAGTGCTCTGGATCAGCGCCAACGTTGAGATGAGAAACGTAAGACTCGCGCTCCTGAAGATACAGATTCACCCGATCCCAGAGGCTGTCGAAGACCTTTGGTTCGATCGGCTGGTTAATGGGGCCCCAGTGGATGGATTCCGACGTAGACGGCTCATCAACAATGAAGCGATCTTTTGGAGAACGTCCTGTGCGATGACCGGTTTCTACTACCAGCGCACCATTGGCAGCAAAGTGCCCCTCACCGCGGAGCACGGCGTGTTCAGCTAAAGTAGCTGAACTCAGGTCGGTGTATGTGTCGGTTTTCACTGTGCTATTCATGTCGACGGCCATGGTGCTCTTTTAGTTTCACAAAATGGGTCGCGGATTATGCCAGACCTCGCCGCTACGAGGTAATCAAAAGTTTGCGCAACATTGTAATGACTTTCGAGCAGGCGTCGAAAGCGGTCCCCAGACCGGGTCAGTGCAGCACATCTGGCGTTGGTGCTGGCGGATCGCTGTTGAGCAATGTGCCAATATCAATGGCGTCGTACCGGTAGCGCGTGCCGCAGAATTCGCAATCCACGGTGATTTCACCCAGCTCAGCAAGCAGTGCCTCGATTTCATTGGCATCAAGGACGCGCAAAGTGCGGTCGCTTTTACTGCGCGAGCAGGTGCATCGATAACTCAGCGACCGAGGTGGATAAAGGCGGCAGGGATATTCAGCAAAGAGCCGACGCAGCAGGGTTTCGGCTGGCAAATTGAGCAGCTCTTCATCGCTAACGGTGTTCGCCAGGGTGACAATGCTGTGCCAGGCTTCATCAGCATGATCCAGGTTGATCTCCGATGCCAGATCATCATCTGGCAGACGTTGCAGCAGCAGGCCTGTGACGCTGGTTGGGGTGCTGACCAGAAACAGACGCGAAGGCAGTTGCTCAGAATTGAGCATATAACCCTCCAGGTTGTCAGCCAGAGAGCCCTCCTGCAGTGCCACCAGCCCCTGATACGGGACCTGATCGGCATCTGCCGGGGGAATCAGCGATAGGGCAAGCTGTCCGCCGCCGAGCCAGGCAGCTGCTGTCAGCAGGCGCGGATTGTGCAGAATCAATGTGCGCGATCCCGCGCAGAAACTGGCGCTCCCGGCACTCAGCCAGCGTGCGTATCAGTGCACCATCGCCGCCTTTTGATTGCAGAGCGATAGCGCCATCAAACTTGAGGTTGTCTGCAAACATCGCAACCACAGCAAACATTTCGTTGAGCAGTTTTTTTATGGCAAGCGGATACTCGTTGACGGAGTGGGCGGCTTGCGTTGTCTGCGTCAGCCGCACCCATTGGCCGCGTACCGGATAGTTTTCGAAGGTAAAGCGATAAAGCTGGTCGTTTTCGCTGGTTTCAAGCGTATCAGAATCACTCAAGGAAAGGCTGCCTTTTTAGTCAGGGGTCTGGTCTGTATCGGTGAAGTGCTCACTGCGGTCTTTCAACTTGCGCAGGTCGCGGCGGTCTTTTTTACTGGGTCTGCCACTGGGTACCTGTAACCCGGCACGCTCCATTTTACGACGAGAGCTCAAAATTTCGCGCTTTTCTATGCTTTCAGGCGTTTCTTCGTAGAGGGTTTGCGCAATTTGTGCAGAACCTCGTTGTTCTGCCAGGTCTTTGACCAGCACGGTCATCTCCACAGAGCCTTTGCGCACTTCGACGGTCTGGCCAATTCGAATTGTTTTTGCCGGTTTGCTGCGCTGTCCGTCAACGTGCACTTTGCCGCCTTCAACCGCCGCTTTTGCAAGTGAGCGGGTCTTAAAGAAACGAGCGGCCCAGAGCCAGCGGTCAATTCGTACGGGCGACATTCAACGACGGGCAGATATCTGCAAAATGATCGAAGGTTGGAAAGCCGAGTTCAGTCCGGCTGGGTTGCAGCGAATCTGGAGTGGCAATGGCATACACCGACCCAATGTTATTGCGCGCGGCGGCATTCAGCACGGGGACATTGTCGTCGACAAAAATGCAGCGCTCAGGATCGTAGGGATAATCGGCGAGCATCGCTTGCCAGAATTCGTCCGCTTCTTTGGGGGCGTGGTAGTCCTGACTGGAAACAACCGCATCAACTTCAGCGCTGATCTGAATTTTCTGGTCTTTGACTGCGATTGAACTGCGATGAGCGTTGGTGGCGATCACCGAGCGACAGTGGCTGGCTTTGAGCCAACGCAGGAAATCCAGTGCGCCAGGTCGATAAGCCAACAGATCAACGGCCTGATGATGTTCAGCAATCAGGTCCACGCCTGTGAATGCACTCCAGTATTCAAAACTGTAGTACTCAATAGTGCCGTGAATTTCATGCATATGGGCCTGCAGATCTGCTTTGGCGTCAGCCAGCGGCCTGCCGCTATGTCGCGCAAAAGCCTCGGGTACAAGTTCATTCCAGACCCGGTTGTCGTACTTAAGGTCCAGCAGCGTGCCATCCATATCGAGAAAGACACAATCAATATTATCCCAGTCCGGGATCTGCTCATGTGTGAGGCTGGGCGAGTGTTGGGGCATACGACGGTTATTATTCATGCGGGTGAACATCATATTACAAATGCCTGGCATAGCGCTGATAATGCAATCAAGGTTGGACAAGCGCCGTGCAGGACTTTTGTTACACTGCGCGGCGCGCTGGTGGCCCGAAGGCCGCTTTTGTTTTTTTGTTAAGTAAATCGTTAAGCGGAAACTGTTATGGCTGAGCTACCCTTTGTTGTCCCCCAGGACGCCCTGATTTCTATTGTGGAAGATGCGGGCGCAGCGATTCTCGCGGTCTACGAAGGTGATTTTGAAGTACAGAATAAAGCGGATGAATCGCCTCTGACCCAGGCGGATCTGGCGGCACACAAAATTATTGTCGCCGGCCTGCAGGCTGCTACGCCCGAAGTGCCGATTATTTCCGAAGAGTCGGCACCCCCTGGCTTCGATGTGCGCAGTCAGTGGTCCACCTACTGGTTGGTTGACCCCCTGGATGGCACCAAAGAATTTGTTAATCGTAATGGCGAATTTACCGTCAACATTGCACTCATCCATAACGGCGAGGCGGTGTATGGCATTGTTGGCGTACCGGTGCAGCAGCGCGTTTACATGGGTGATGTGGCGGCAGGAAAGGCCTGGTGTTTAGAACACGGCCAGATGCGTGACATCGCCAGTCGCAAGATGCAAACCGGTCAATCTGAACTGGTGGTTGTAGCCAGTCGCAGCCACGGCGGCGAGCGCCTGGAAAACTACCTGGACGAACTGGCAAAAACTTTCAGTGCGCTTGCACGCCAGCCGGTAGGCAGCTCGTTGAAGCTCTGCACGCTGGCGGTTGGTGATGCAGATTGTTATCCACGCCTGGGACCCACCAGCGAATGGGACATTGCTGCAGCGCATGCGGTCTTGCGCGCAGCGGGTGGTGAGGTTTATACGTTTGATGGTGAGGTGTTGGCATACAACACGAAGGAGAGCCTGCTGAACCCTGAGTTTGTCGCCGTTGCCGACTCAGGCTTTGACTGGTTTGCCGTGTTACCAGAACAGCCGTCGATGTGATCCTGCGTAAGGGCTCAGAGCAGTCGCTCGAAACAGCAAGCTGTCGTTTTAATTTCAAAGGATGTTGGGTGGGGAAAGGTTTGGCCTCAACTAGCCGGACTGCACGCTGTGTAATCGCCCTGCCGAGGAAATAACACTGTATAAGCATACAGCGCCGGCTAGTGAGGATTGCCATGTTACAGAAAAAATGGGCAAAAAAAAGCCTTCCACGGATCGGTCGGTCAAAGCCATTTAAATTCTCTTTTTAGTTCAATACGTTAGCCTGTTCGAATCCATAATATCTTCATTATTGCGGCTTTCTGACTGTACGCCGGCTTACAAAAAACCCACATCTTAAAGCGCAAAAAATTTGCCTATACCCATTGAGCTTTGACACACTCAAAGCTCGCCTGAAAAAGGCGGCAATCAAAGATCGGTTGCAATAAGAGCTTCGATAGCTGTGTTGGAGGAGTCTTACGACTCTACTTCAAAACAGCTAAAGTCAGCTTTGCGTCGGGGAAACCTGAATAAAATCAATTAGATACAAGGATTTAAGCTAACACAAGCAAGCGCTGAGGCTCACGTTTTTAGGTGTCCGCTCTGGGAGACGTACGTGGACAAGTTAGACGACAGTGCTCTGCACGTGGAAACACAGGTGCCGTTGCACTCCAATGAATCCGTGGCGCGGGTAGTGGCTTTTGCTGGCCCTTATTTTTTCTGGGCTACAGTTTTTACCATCACGCTGGGAATTTTATGGCTGCGTTGAACGATCTTCAGATCGCGTTCACTCAGGCGAATTCCCTGCGCATTAACCACTTCAAAGCCTGGTCGTATTGGTCGAACAGCTCTGTTTTATCCATCGCACAGGACAGGTGGTACAAACCTGCAAGTTCAGGCTCCGATAAGCTGCCGTCGACGACGATAGCGATGCTTGAATGAACCCGGGGCCGATAGGTCGACAAGGTAAAATGGCGTAATGCCTCTTCTGCTGTTCGGTCGCGCTCGACCTGCACACCGCGCAAATCTACCAGCTGTGGCAGATAAGGGTCGAAGCCGGGATCGGCAAGGACTTGCTCACCGAGATTGACCAGGCTTGGCAGTTGAATCTCTGCTTCACCTTTGATGGTGACCAGACCGTCTTCCAGATTCATGTGATAGCCGCAGGGCATGTAGGATCCATAAGCAAAATACTTCAGTAACTATAGTTCACTCACAGTCGTTGAACTGTGCGCCTGCGCTCACCTTCCCTGTAGATTTTTTGCACCGGCATAGCAATCTATCCGACTGCTTGGAACAATGCTTTGAATTGATCAGAAGTAAGGTGGGCTTTTCATGCGGTACGTGGTTTATGGCGCAGGCGGTATTGGTGGTGTTATCGGTGCGCGATTGTTTGCCAGCGGCGCAGAGACCACGCTGATCGCGCGTGGTGAACATGGCCAGGTGTTGCGTAGCAACGGATTGCGCCTGGTGGCGCCGGAAGGCACTACCACTTTACCGATTCCTACGGTCGAGCATCCCAGCGCCTTGGCTTTTGATGATCAGACCGTGGTGATGCTTTGCATGAAATCTCAGCACACACTGCAGGCTCTGGAAGACCTCTCGCGCTGCGCGCCGCCTGGGATTCACGTATTGTGCATGCAGAATGGTGTTGCCAACGAATCGCTGGCGCTGCGTTTCTTCGCCAATGTATATGCCAGCGTTGTGGTGTTGCCCGCTTTGTTTCTGCAACCGGGAGAAGTGGTCACCCATGCAGATGGCGCCGGTGCTGTCCTGGACACCGGCTGTTTTCCTGATGGTACTGATGATGTAGCGCAGACCATCGTGGCAGACTTAACCGCGGCTGGCTTCAGTGCACGCTTGGATGCACAGGTGATGCGATGGAAATATGGCAAGCTGCGGGTCAATTTATTGAATGTTTTGCAGGCAGGATTGACAGATTTCAAGGCATCGAAATCGATACAGAAACTGCTGCGCGATGAAGCTTCGGCCTGTTTCGCAGCAGCCGGCATTGATTGTGCGAGCGGTAAAGAAATGGCGCAGCGGCGGGAAGGCGTCTTCAACATGGTGGACATCCCAGGATTCGAGCGCACTGCCGGGTCTTCATGGCAGAGCCTGGCGCGGGGTACGGGTGATATTGAAACTGAGTATCTCAACGGCGAAATCAGCTGGTTAGGCCGCCTGCATGGTGTTGCGACACCGGCCAACGATGCCTGTGTCGAGATGGCGCGTGCGCTCGTTCGGCGTGGCGCAGGACCGGGCATATTTTCATCCGCTGAATTGATGGTGCAAATCGAAGCCGCGACCTCGGATGCTGCTGTTTAGCAGTACTTGCGTTTGGCCGCCTGGTGTTTGCGCTGTGCAGCGGACAGCTGTTTGCTTTGCTGGATGGAATATCCCTTTCGCCGTTGAATGGCTATCGTGGTGAGTTCTGCTTTGGCCCGGTTACAGGCCTGTTCTGCCGCCGCAGTTTGTTCTGCCAGAGCCCGCTGGCGTTTCTGCAGGTTCTGTCGTCTCTGTCTGTTGGCCTTCGCCACACGCTCGGACAATTCTTTAAGGCGCGTAAGCTCTGCGGCTGACAAGGGTAAGAATTCTGTGACCGCTTGCGTCGGTGGGACGTAGAGCTGCTGACCTGTGCAACCTGTATCTGTGAACAGCAGCTGGCCGTTTTTCTGCACACATTGAAATATCGGCCTTGCAACCTGGCTCGACCAGGCCCACAACGGCAGGCTGCACAGTAGCAGCAGCGTGCTGATAAGCAGCCAGGTTTGCACGGCCTGCCTGTTTTCAGCGGGATGAAAAGGCCTGAGGTTTTGTTTAACCATAGATCCAATGTAGCCTGGATCTGCGGCTTGTATCAGGTGCCTTTTCCGCCAGTCGTGTAGGTGTTCGTCAGCGTGTGGGTTAAGCGTCGCTACAGACTGTTAAGCCAATCGTCGTCCGAGCCCTCATTGATATCAGCAAACAAGGGTGTCGACATGTAACGCTCTGCGGTGTCGGGGAGCATGGCGAGAATGACGCTGCCGGCTTCTGCCTGATCCGCCACCTTAAGTGCCGCAGTCAGGGTAGCGCCGCCGGAGATGCCTGTGAAAATGCCTTCCTGCTGTGCAATTTTCAATGCATTGGCCATGGACTCATCTTCATTGATGGTCACAATCTGATCCGCCACTTCGCGATCCAATATGCTGGGAATAAAGTCCGGTGTCCAACCCTGAACTTTGTGCGGCGACCAGTCTCCTCCGGATAACAGTGCAGCTTGTTCAGGCTCAGTGGCCACAACTTTCAAATCTGGCCGCGCCGCTTTCATGACGCTTCCCGCGCCGCTTAATGTTCCGCCGGTTCCCCAGCCGGTTACCCAGTAGTCTAATCGTTCTCCAGCGAAGTCACGCAGAATCTCAGGGCCGGTGGTGTTTGCGTGATAGGCCGGATTGGCAGGATTTTCAAACTGTCTGGTCAGAAACCAGTTGTGTTTGGCGGCGAGCTCTTCAGCCTTTTTTACCATGCCTGAGCCGCGTTCTGCAGCCGGCGTCAAAATAACTTTGGCACCCAGCGCGCGCATGATTTTGCGTCGCTCAATGGAAAAGGATTCTGCCATTGTGGCTACAAAGGGGTGTCCCATCACGGCACAGACCATGGCCAGCGCGATGCCGGTGTTACCTGAAGTGGCTTCAACAACGGTTTGCCCTGGTGCCAGCGTGCCTTTGTCCCGTGCATCTTTGATCACAGCATAGGCGAGGCGATCTTTTACCGAAGACAGCGGGTTAAAGGATTCTACTTTTACGTACATCTCAACATGGCTCGGTGCGATGCGGTTGAGTTTGACAATCGGCGTGTTGCCGATGGTTTGTAATATGTTGTCGTATTTCACTGTGTGACTCCGGCTGCTGGTCTGTAAATGGGTTTGTATACCTTTTGCGTCTTCGATGCACAAGTTGTGCTGGCGCGCGCGTCAAAACCGTGTCGGTATAAGCTCATACCAGACTCAGGGTTCCAGCAGCGCGGTGCGGATGGACTGCAGCATCTGATGGTCGAAATACTCGTCCGCGGGTGATGCTGAGTTGACTGTGATTGTAATACGATCGGTCTGCTCCGGTAGCGCAAACAAAGTGATGGCAACACTCTGCTGGGCATCTCCCTGGGCATATACAATTGCAAAGCGGTCGGTATCGGCACGTTCCTTGATGATGAGACCTGCTGTTTCCAGCGCGGTTACCACATGGTCAGCGGCGTCGGCGAATGGTCGCTCGATACTTGCCTGTGCGGCACTGGCCATTTCTGCCGCCATCAGCGGCAGGCAACCTATCAAGCACAACCGGTAAACAGCAGCCCGGAGAAATTTCAGCTTAAGCATGTTGATGGCCGGCTCGCATGTTGCGTATGTGGGCAATCATTAACAGCGTGACACCGATAACCGTAAGCGCTATCTCCAGGTGTTCGCCAAACCAGTGGGTGACGGCAATAAACATCAGCAGTAGACCGGTGGCGCCCAGTATCGAGGTCAAAGCGTTGCTGTGCCTCTGATAGCCACGCCATAACGCCAGTGCGCTGATGGGAATGGCCAGCAGGAGTAACATCCAGTGCACGCGGGTTTCGCTGTGATTCAGCCAGCCGCTCATTAGAGGCCCTAGCAGAACTGCAAACGGGATCGCCAGGCAATGCAGCAGACACAGGCCAGATAAAAACACGGCAGCGCGGTCTAAGCTGTTGTTGGTCGTGTTTTTCGGTAGCGTCATGAGATTGCGTTTCGCAAAAGGGCGACTAAGCTAGCGCGACTTATGTCCTTACGCAACTTGGGATTTCCCGGATGAAGATCTGATCATGGCTGAATCTGATCAACAGAAATGGGACCAGCGATACGCTCGCGATGCTCAGCGAACCCCGCCCACGCCTGCACCCTGGTTGGCAGGCCTTGTGGATCAATTACCGCGGGGTGATGCGTTGGACCTGGCGTGCGGACGCGGCGGCAATGCGATCTATCTGGCCAGCCGTGGCTGCAGTGTTGATGCGATCGATATATCGCCAGTGGGTCTTCAGTTGGCTCGGGATGCGGCTCAGGCAGCCGGGGAGAAAGTAAACTTCTTTTGCCAGGATCTTTCAGCGCAACCGGACATCAGCGCCTGGCAGTACGATCTTATCGTCATGTTCCACTTTATGGCGCCTGCCCTGCTGGCGCGCCTGCACCACGCTTTACGGCCAGGTGGTGTGCTGATGGTAGAGCAACACCTGCGCGGTTATCCAGATGCTGCTGGACCTGGCAGTGATCGATTTCGGGTGGCGCCAGGTGCACTTGCGCAGACTCTGAATGACCTTGAGATTATTTGGCAGGAGGAAGGCCTGCTGCCTCAAGATTCAGACCGCAAAAATTCTGCGTCAGCTTTGATTCCGCTGGATACACCTGAGCGCAGTTGGACCGCAAACGGTGGGGGAAGTGGCGCGCCGCCCTTTGCGCTGTCTCGTGTACTCGCTCGCCGGCTGCCCTGAGCGTACACTCAATGCTCAGTTAGCTGGACGCACTTATTATGCGGGACATACCAACATTCAACCTTGGCCGATACCTGGCTGGATCAATGGACCTGACAGAGCAACGTAAAGCTTTGGCTGAAGTGGCAAAAGCCTGTGAGGACCATGGTTTCTTCCTGCTCAGTGGTCACGGCTGTGAAACGCTGATTGATTCTGTTTTTGTGCAATCAGAACAGTTTTTTGCGCTGTCGAAACAGGCCAAGCAGGCAGTCTGTAGAGATGAACAGAACCCGCTGGGTTACTACGATCGGGAATTGACCAAACAGAAGCGCGACCAGAAAGAAGTTTTTGACTTTAAAGCAGGCGGCCACCAGTCGAGTAACCCGGCTCGCCAATCTCGATGGCCTGAGCAGTTGCCTGAATTCCAGAACACACTGTGCGATTTTTTTGTTCGCTTTACACAGCTGTCAGAACAAACCATGGCAATGATTTTTGCGGCCCTTGGTATACCTGAGGCAGATGTAAAAGTGTTATGCGACACAGGCTTCGGCGAACGTCACACCAGCGCGGCCAGGCTGAACTATTACCCGGCGGAAGACCCGGTGCCTGTCGCTGACCGCGAGCAGGTCAGCGCGCTGGGTGATCTGGCACTGCATCATCACACAGACCCCGGCGCCATAACCTTATTGTTGCAGGATGATCACGGTGGGTTGCAGGCGTTCTCGAAAACCGACGGTTGGATTGATGTGCCGCCCCGGAAAGGCACTATTGTTGTAAATGTAGGTGACGTGCTGCAGGTGTGGACAAATGACCGTTGTACCGCCGGTGTGCATCGTGTCTTACCGGTGGCCAGTCGGCGCGGACGTTACAGCACACCGTTTTTCTATCAACCCAGGGCAGATGCGCTGATTGAGCCCTGGCTGGCGCCGGATGAAGAACCCCGCTACAGCAGTTTTTCATGGCGCGACTACATCCGTGGTCGAGTCACCGATAACTTTGCAGATTACGGTGAAAGTGATATTCAGATAGAACGTTATCGCAAAGCTGCAGGAGCCCAGCTGTGATTGAATATGAAGCATCCAAAGTGATCAGCACTCCGGAAGCGCTGCGCGCACTTTATGGTGAAGCGAGTGCCCGCGCTTTAGTCAAAGAACTGGACCACATCTCGCCACATTACCAACAGTTTATTGAAGCCTCACCATTTGTGGTAATCGGCAGCGTTGGCCCGGAGGGGCTGGATACATCACCACGCGGAGACCCACCGGGATTTGTCCACGTGGCAGACAACAAAACCCTGCTGCTGCCTGATCGGCGCGGTAACAATCGCGCAGATACGCTGATGAATATTGTTAGAGATCCGCGTGTCTCGCTGCTGTTTCTGATCCCCGGTGTTGGCGAAACTCTGCGGGTTATCGGCAAAGCAGAAGTTGTAGTCGATGAGCAGCTGTGTCTGCAGTTTGAAATGCAGGGCAAATTGCCTCGCAGTGTGATGGTGCTCAGTGTTGATAAAGTTTACTTTCAGTGTCAGAAGGCGTTGACGCGTAGCCAGCTGTGGCAGGCTGAGGCGAAAGTTGATCGCGCTACCCTGCCGACAACCGGGCAGATGATTTCGGCACTGGATGAGAGCTTTGATGGGGAAAGTTATGACAGAAATTATTCCGAATATCAGAAAGAAACCATTTACTGACATACCCTCCTGACACAAATCGAGGATTTATGATCATGCCCTGGCTCAGGCGGTTTTCAGTATTACTGCTGTTGAGTCCGGCTGGCTTCCTGTGGCCGGCTAATGCTGTGCAAGCAGAAAGCCTGGAAGTTTCAGACAACATCGCGGTAGAAACCTTCACCCCTCCATCACGAACAGTAACTGTCCCACCCAGATACCCGCGTACCAGGCAGATTCAGAGTCAGGAAGGTTGGGTGAAGCTGAACTTCATGATTGATCCCGAGGGTAAGCCTTATGACATCACAGTTGCTGAATCTTCAAATGACACCCGCTTTGAAGAGTCCGCAGTAAAAAGCATAGAGCAGTGGGAATACCAGCCGGCAATTTTGAACGGTGAGTCGATAGATGCAGGCACTTCAGTGTTTATCACCTTTGAGCTGTCGGGTGGTGAGCCGGGTGCTACCGCAAGATTTGTGACCCGTTACAAACGCCTGTTAAGGTTCATCGAGCAGGACAACAAAGAGCAGGCAAACCTGTTATTCGACAAACTTGAAGACATGAGTCGAAACTTATACGAAGAAGCTTATTTCAATCTTGCGCGCTTTAACTACTACCAGACCTGGGGTGGTGATCCGACAATCCTGTATGGTGCTATCAGTCGTGCAGCCGCCATGGATAAAGATCGCGGCTTTCTGCCGGATGCGTTACTGACGAGTGTGCTGGCGAGTAAGTTCTCGCTGGAGATAAAACTCAACAAGTTAGCAAACGCATTGAAGACCGCTTCGATTCTGCAGCAACGTGACCTGTCCTCACAACAGCAGGCACATGTTCAGTCGGTAGTTGAGCAGATAAATCTGATCAAGGACACGGGCCAACCCTTTTCCACAGCAGATCTGATTCGCCAGGACAATCGAGGTTTCCATTATCTTGTGCACAACCGCTTTCATCTGGCCGATGTCGAGGGTGACGTTGCCGAGTTGCGACTGCATTGTGATCGCGGTTATGTCGGTTTCATCTTTGATCCCGAACGTGTGTACAGTGTCAGCGACGACTGGAACAATTGCTCGCTGATACTGATAGGGACGCCGGGTACTCGTTACACCCTCATGCAAGGAAACTTTTAGGTTATGACAACATCACCACGGGCCCACTCAATTGAAGAGTTTGTCGCGAATCTGACACCCTCTCCGGACGATGAGGCGCCTAATCACAAACCCTATGCTGCGCAACCGGGTGATGTCTTTATCAGCAGCTGGGCGAAGAGTGGCACAACGCTGTTACAGCAGATGTTTCATCAACTGCGCACCGGCGGCGACATGGATTTTGATGACATCAGTCGAGTGACGCCCTGGGACGACACTGCGCTGATGCTCGACTTTGATATGACGTTGCCCCAGGTCGCCTCACCTCGAGGGTTTAAATCCCATCGTGACTATCAGGGTCTGCCTCCAGGCATGCGCTATATTGTCAGCCTGCGCGACCCTAAAGAGACCTACGTATCTTTCTACCGCTTCATGAATGGCTGGCTGATCGAGCCGGGCGCCATTTCTGTGGAAGAATTTCTGCCCATCTGGATGTCTGGGGGTCCAGGTGGCTGCGACTACGCCACTCATCTGCTGAGCTGGTATGAGCGACGCGACGAAGCAGACACTTTGCTGGCAACCTATCATTGGGTAGTGAAAAACAGAGCGGAGATGATCCGCCGAATGGCGGAACTATGCGCTATTGATCTGACTCCGGAACTGGCAGAGCTTGTGCTGCACCGCACGTCACGGGAATACATGGTTGAGCACAAGGATAAGTTTGACGATGCAATGATGACCGCGGCGATGGAACGTAATCACGGCATTCCAGCGGACAGCGACTCCACGAAAGTTCAGGCTCAAGGCAGTGATGCGAAGACGTTGCCCATCAGTGTTGCCCAAGCCATTGACGCCATGTGGGCAGAGCAGGTAACTCCAGTGACAGGCCATGCTGATTTTGCAGCTCTGGCTCATGAGATTGACGCGCGCTTCTGAAATGAGCGATGCCCTAATGACATGGTATGAAGGGGGTTGTCACTGCGGCAAGGTGCGCTTTAAAGTTCGGATCGCGAAAGCCGAAGCGCTTGAATGCAACTGTTCAATCTGTAGCAAGAAAGGTTTTATCAATCTGATCACGGACGCAGAGAACTTTGTGCTTCTGGCTGGTGAAGAACATCTGTCGACCTACCGTTTCAACACTGAAAAAGCGGAGCACCGCTTCTGCAAGACCTGCGGCATACATCCCTTCAGCAGGCCGCGCTCCCACCCCGGCAGCTTTGACGTTAACGCCAGATGCCTTGATGCGGGCCCTTCTTTCCTTACGATAGAGCCTTTCGACGGCCAGAACTGGGAGGCCAACGTGGCTGCGATAACAGCAGACTCCTCTGGTTAGAAGAAACCCATTGGCGCTGGTGGCGGCGCGAACTGTACCAGTGCAATTACAGCCGCTGCGACAACGCTGCCCGTGATGACTGCGCGCAGCAGGTAGTTATGTGGAATGGCCTGATCTAATTGTTCATCAGCCAGCGCCTTCTTGCCGGTGATCATGGGCTTGATGAGCGGCGTCCGCTTACCCCACCGATACCAGAGGATTGCACTGAGATGGATCACTACTAACGCCTGCAACAGATTGAAGTTGAGGTGGTGAAGCCCAGCCAGATCTCCTGCGGTAGCACCACTGACGATGCCGTTGTAGGGCCCCGCATAAAAAATGTCATCGCTGATGAATAAGCCGGTAGTCGCTTGCGTCCCAACCACAGCCAGGAACAGTACCGTTGACCAGCCACCAATGGGATTGTGACCCGTATAAGTTGAGGGTGTTCTATTCAGTAGCGCACGGGCGCTGTTGAGAATGTGTGCCGGTCCCCTGATGAAAGAGCTGAAGCGTGCGTGTGTTGGGCCAATGAACCCCCAGATGATTCTGAAGGTAACAAGCCCGAGGCTGGTATAGCCGAACAGGAAGTGGGTTTCGGTCCACTCGAAACCGGCCTCAGCGGTAATCCATGAGCCGGCGATGCAGACAACCAACAGCCAGTGAAACAGGCGGGTTGGCAGATCCCAGACCAGGCTTTCGGGTCCTGGCTGGGATGGCTTCTCGGATGCAGAAGTCTGGCTGGTCACGCCCTGAATTGGTGCGGACGGATCAGTCTTGTTGGCGGTAGTCGTCGTGACAGCCCTTACAGCCTGCGCCGAGGGCGCCAAATGCTTTCATAGCGGCTTCCTGTCCGTCTTCTGTGGCTGCTGCCAGTGCCAGAGCACGTTCGGTTGCGGTTTCAGTTTTTGCCTGGAAGTCGCTCATGCTCTCCCAGATATCGTCCAGCGCTTCGGTTTCCAGACCGGAATCGCGAGTGTCTTTGCGGAATACATCAGGGATCATAGGTAAAAGCACGGCAACTTTACCCGCATTGTTTTTTACGACATCGGCATCGTAAGGAATCTGCCCTCTGGCCATGCCTACAATCGGACCGAAGTAGCTGACAACAACTTTGAGTAATCCCTGGCGAGTATCAATGGCAGCCTGGGCTTGCTCTTCAGCATCTGCAGCCATCGCGGGTAAGCCTGTTAACAGCGATAAGCATAGTGCGAGCGCAATGAGGACTTTTGACATGGTGTCTCCTAGGTATGGGAAATTGTTTTTGAGAAAGTCTATTCACGTGTTCGACCTTAGATCATACATAGCTCTTCAGGAGAGAGCTACAGAGTGAATACGGGACTAAGCTGCGATCCGGTAGACCATATAGGCCAGATAGGTGGCAACGATGACAGCGCCGGCCCGCCGACCCAATCTTGCGCCACTGATGAGAAACAAGGGAATAACAACCAGCACAAAGCCGAAGCCCACCGCCAGGTCCAGAACGCCTCCCTGGGGTATTGGTATGGGTACAATAATGCCCGCGGCGGGTAGCACAACAAGCGAATTAAATATGTTGGATCCGACAATGTTGCCCAGCGCCAGATCAGTTTCCTTTTTATACGCTGCAATTGCCGAGGTCACCAGTTCAGGCAGACTGGTGCCGACAGCAACAATGAATATGCCAACAACAACCTCGGGTATTTCCAATAAGCGGGCGATTGCGGAACCGTTTTCTATGGTCAGAGTGCCGCCAACCATCAGCAGCGCCATACCAGCTATGGACAATATACTGTTCAATGCCAGACCCTTGCGGGCGGGCGCCGGGAAGTGTTCCGCTTCTGCAAATACCGGATCTCCCGATTCTTTAACAAAGTCGCGCACCACAAAGTAGATAAACACGGTAAACAGTAAAAACAGGATAATGGCATCAGCCCGGTCGATCATTGGCACAGTGCCGGTGAGCGGCATGTCCCACGCCATGACCATCAGGATCGCGGTTACCAGGAGAAGGAAAGGTACTTCTCGCCGTACGACCTGACCCTGAAGATAAATGGGCGACATGATGGCGGCGATGCCCAGCACCAGCCCGAAGTTGGCGAGGTTGGAACCGACAGCGTTACCGAAGGCAATATCTGTCTCACCCCGGATGGCGCCCGTGACGTTTATCACCAGCTCCGGCATGCTTGTGCCGAAGGCAACAACGGTAAGACCGATAATCATGTTGGGTACGTTGAATGCAGCAGCGATCCCCGACGCGCCACGCACCAGCAGAGTGCCGCCGACCAGAAGCGCTGCCAGGCCGAGCGCCAGTAGCAGATAAACCATAAAGTATCAGTGTGCTGTTGATTACCCGGGTCAGTATGTCCCAAGCGAACGCAGATGGCCAAAAATCGAGCCATAAAACGATTCTGCCAGCTGATTCGCTTTACCCGGGTTGTTTGACCGATGAATTCGGCGCGTTCACAGTTTGTAGAGGGTTGCGTATAGTCTTCGGGTTTTTGGGAGAATTCTAGTGAAAGATTGGGCTGTTGGTGGTGTCAGTATTGCTGCGGCGTTGTCTGTGGCTGGTTTGATCGCATTTATGGCGGGTCCTTACAGTGTCACCGCTGGCGGTTGGTCGGTGTTTGTGCTGTGCGCTATTTTTGCCTTTGCCGTGCAGTGGATTGTCTTTGTCCACGCATGGGTGACAAAAACTGAAATCTACTACGACCTCACCGGCAGTATTACTTATGTTGTGATGGTGGGCTCCGCGGTCTTTTTAAGCGGCACCAACGATATACGCAGTCTGCTCATCGCCGGATTAATCTGTGTCTGGGCTCTGCGTCTTGGGCCGTTCCTGTATCGACGGATAAAAAAGGCCGGTGAAGACCGACGCTTTCGCAAGCTGAAAACCTCTTTTCCCATGTTTCTAATGACCTGGACGCTGCAGGGTACGTGGGTATTCATTACCGCTTGCTGTGCACTGGCGGCAATCACTTCGGTCAATCAAGTTCCCCTGGCTGAACCTTTTTACATTGGCATTGTGCTGTGGCTGGTTGGATTTCTGATAGAGGTGATTGCAGATCAGCAGAAATCAGCCTTTCGGGCCGAACCGGCCAACAGTACGCGTTTTATCTCCAGCGGCCTCTGGGCCTGGTCGAGACACCCGAACTACTTTGGCGAAATTCTGCTTTGGCTGGGAATCACGCTGATGGCGTTTCCTGTACTGCAGGGTGGTCAATTGATTACTCTGATATCGCCGATCTTCGTTTTCATTCTGTTGAATTACATCAGCGGCGTACGCATGCTTGAAGCCAGGGCAACTCGACTCTGGGGTGATGAACCGGAATATCAGGCGTATAAACGCAATACGCCGGCGCTGATGATGTGGCCACCTAAAAACTGAGAAACTGGCGACGCTCCCTATGACCTGGGCCGATCGATACATACCGCAAAAACTGCGTGAAGACGCAGAACAGAGACGGCGTGCCGGTGTCATAATTTACGCCACAACCTTTGGCTGTCTGTCTTCGCTGATGATTTTCGTCAGCATGTTTGTCCTGGAAGGTGATGGCGGTGCCTGGCTGGGGTTGGTCTGGATGCTACCTATTGCCCTGACTTACCCGATCATGTGCATGAGCGGCTCAAACAACGTTGCCGGACATTACTTTCTCAGTGCTATTCTCGTTGGCGCGGTGCTTGCCTGCTGGCTGCACGGGCCACATTTTGTTGTGGCCTATCTAGGTATGCCGATGGCGGCTGCCCATGTTCTGGGTGCGCGTAGCGCTCTGCTCTGGAGTGTTGTTGCTGCCGCATTCGCGCTGTTAACGCAATCCTTCTTTCCACTATCGCTACCCTCTATTACGAGTTTCAACTATGCGGTAGTTGCCATGATCCTGGTGGTCGGCCTCGCGGCCATAGTTGTTGAATACATGCGCAATCAGGCTGTGGTCCAAGCTGCTGCCGCGGTAGAAGAATTGGAAAAAGAACGCAGCAGGATGAGGACTGTTGTTGAAAGTCTGACACCTGGGCTGATTGATCTTGAAGAGGGTCGTATCACTTATATAGCACCCGGTGTGCGTGAACTGTCAGGCCATGAACCGGAAGAAGTGATCGGTCAGGATATTCTCAACTTTGTTCATCCGGATGATATCAGCCGTTCGTTGACCTGGCTGGAAACAGCAATGCCCGGCGATCATGTTGAATTGCGCCTGCGCCACAAGGACGGCCACTGGGTCTGGCTGAGGGTGCATTTGATTCCCATAGACGGCGATGATCAAGACCATCGACTGCGGCTTGCCGGATACGATGTCTCTGCTGAACGGGATTCACGCGCGCAACAGATGCGTGCGCAACGTTTGCAGGGTGTGGGTGTGTTGGCCGCAGGTGTTGCTCATGATTTTAACAATCTGCTGACTGTGATTACGGGCTTTGCAGAGTTAATGCCTGCCAGCGAAGCTCAGGAAAATATTCTGAAAGCGTCAGATGAAGCCGCACAGCTTGTGCAGAAGCTGATGGCGTTTGGCAAAAGCAGTCCTGTGGAGGGCGGCGGGGCCGACATCGACAAGATCCTCAACGCTTCAGAGCCTGTGTTGCGAAGCTTGTTAACATCCGTCGGTAAACTGCATGTTAACTCGAAGGTCGCAGACTTGCGGGTGCCGATTTCCGCCAGCCAGATCAATCAGATTCTGTTGAACCTGGTCACTAACGCGAAAGAAGCGCTGGGCGCGGATGGCAACGTCTGGATTGATTTAGAGGTCCTGAACCTTGATCTCCCTCGCGGTGAACTGGCTGCGGGGGCATATGCCCAGCTAACCATTGTAGACGATGGTGGCGGGATGGAAGCTTATACCCGGGAGCACGCGTTCGATCCGTTTTATACAACCAAGGCCGACCGGTCTGGAACCGGTTTGGGTCTGGCCAGTGTTTATGGACTGGTACGACACGCCGGTGGAGAGGTTGAAGTCAGTTCTGAACCTGGCAAAGGCACAGCAGTGACGTTGATACTGCCACTGCAGGAGACCGAAGGTGCGATTGCAGCGTCTGCCGATGATCTGAATTTCACCATTGGTCAGGGCCGCATACTTATTGTTGAAGATGATGAGCTTATTGCTGATCTCATTGCCAGGAGTCTGGTGCATGCGGGATATAGTGTGACGATAAAACATGATGTCGAAAGTGCCTGGCGACAGTTGCGTGCTGATGTGCCCGATCTGCTGATTACCGACATTATGATGCCCGACGGGCGTGGTACGGATCTGGCCAAACGCTGGTATGAAGATGAGCAGAGTGAGGTGCTGCCGATGCTGTTCATCTCCGGGTATTCAGATCAGGAGATAGGCGATTGGAAAGACGCCACGGGACCGGTGAAATTTCTGGCTAAGCCTTTTCGTACCAAAGAACTGCTTGAACGCGTTGGACAGTTGATCAATCAGCCAAGTTCGGATCTCACGCACAGCCGTCTGAGTAACCGTTCATGAGCGTTCGTTCGGCGTGGCGGGTTCCCAGCGTTGAGCCATACGTTGCAGCCATCGGCCGGTTGCTGCGAGTTGGTGCGCCTCTACCGCAAAATGTATCTGCTTGCCACGCCGTTTCCGGCTGACGAGACCAGCCTGCTCCAGCAACTGCAGGTGTTTGACGATGGCCTGGCGGCTGATATCCAGATGTTCAGCCACAGTTGAAGCACTGATCGGCCCCTGTTCAGCTACGATCTCCAGAAGCTGGCGGCGGGTCGCATCTGCAAGTGCGGAAAAAACCTGATCAACGGCAACACCGGTCATGGATATCTCTTTTATGCAACTGTCGGGTTGCATTGTAAACAAGTAACAGGTTCCGTACAGGTCTGTCGTTCGACAGGACTGTCACAGGCTTTCGAACAGCAGCTCCAGACGCCCTTCGCGGAGCAAAGTGCCTCGCGCAATTTTTAGTGAAAGTAAGTGCTCACTTAACTTTTGTTGTGAGTGTGGGATGTATTTTGGCTGGCTGGGAACGGTTATGGACGTCAGTGTGTCGACGTCCGCGATGCCGTACAAGCTGACATCTTCCGGCCTCCCGCCATGTAGCGCGCCGAATCCATAACCGCGGCTGTTGCTGTGCAGCAGAGGTTGTAATACCTGGGACAGAGCATCAATTGTCTTCAGGTCGATGAAATGCAGATAGTCCCAGAAAAGACAGATGTCGATCTGGGTGCCGGCTGGAATAGCCAACTGCCGCTGGATAAACCCGGCAAGCGTCTCGCGAGAGGTATCCATATCGTTGGCAGCAATGGCCGGGTTATCGGTGAGGTCCGCAAAATAGATTTTGCTTTTGAAGCGAGCCAGGAAGTTCACCGTGCTGGCGTTGCCCGGACCAAGATCCAGCACAGTTATTCGATCGCCGGGTTCAAAGCCACGCAGTAACTCAGGTAGCAGGCGGCTGGTTGTGCGCACCTGCATAGCGGTAGATGTTCGGCTAGCTGCCGGACTCACCTACAGCCTTGTCTCGGGTCGTGCTGGGTGCTGCAGATTTTGCGCTGGCTGCCGGTTTTGGTTCTGTAGCAACAGTGTCGTTGCCCGGATCCATATCGATGCTGCCTTTAAATTTAGCGCCATCTTCCAGGGTTACCCGTGGTGCAACTATGTTGCCTTGTACGCGACCGCTTTTAGAGATGACAACTTTTTCAGAACCACTGATGTCGCCGGTGACCTGGCCGTCAACCTTGACGGTTTTGGCATCCAGATTTGCAACCACCTGGCCGGACTCACCTACGGTCAGATCATTCTGTGGCAGATCTACAGAACCGTCGACGGTGCCTTCAATGACCAGATTTTCATTGCCTGAGATGGTGCCTTTAACTTTGATGGTTTTTCCAATCACGGCAGTACTCCTTGGGCTGAAATTTTTTTCACTGGTAGATGTTGTAGCAGGGTTACTTGCAGCAGGGCTCTCCGGCTCCGTCGAATCTTTTCGTTTGTCGAACATGTCTAAACCTCTTTGTATTGCGGGGGACGCTAACAGATGCACTAAACTACCCGTAGCTGGACTATAGATCAGGAAGTAGGTCAACAAAACGGCAATTTACTGTCTCAACAGGTGCGTTGAGACGTCAAATATCAGCTGGGTTTGATACTCAACGTCGCCATAGAGGTTGGCATCAGCTCATTCAACGGTGTGGCTTCGTTGACCCAGCAGTCTTCAAAGAAGCCCTTGAGCAGAAAACCGGCGTCCAACTGGCCGCCAATCTGATCATCAAGACTATGGCTGAATTCTATGGCTTCGCCCGCCCGCATTCTGGTTTCCATCTGCGTTGCGCTCAGATGATCCGGGTCGTTGTACGGTAGTTTGAACCTGGCGATGAATTGACCCCCATTTTCAATATCTTCGTGGTCGAACAGGTAAAAGCAGGGATTCATGAAGCCAGACAGCAACCGGCCGCCGGGTTTCAGCACACGATAGCACTCTCGCCACACAGGTTTTACGTCAGGCACAAATACATTGGATACCGGGTGAAAGATCAGGTCGAAGCTGGCATCGGTGAAACGGCTCAGATCGGCCATATCGCCCTGTTCCAGGATGATGCTGAGCCCTTCCCGCCGAGCTACCTGGCCATCTTTGTCCAGCTGGGCGTCGGAATTGTCGAAGCTGGTGACCAGAGCGCCTGCGGCGGCAAAAACAGGCGCCTGCTGACCACCGCCGGAGGCTAGCGCCAGCAGGCGGCAGCCGCTCAAATCTCCAAACCAGTCTGCAGGGACAGCCTTTGTCGGGGTTAAAATCACCGACCAGTTACCCAGGCGAGCTGCGGCAATAGTCTGTGCGTCTACAATCTGTACCCAGGGGCTTTTGCCCTGGCTGGCCTGATTGTTCCAGGCCTGACGGTTCATGGTCAGAATATCATCCATGCTCTTCACCCCTGGCCAGGCCTGCGGCTGGCACGTCCAGAGTTCTTACGTTGATGGCAAACAGCGCCAGAGCAATGAGTGTGAGTGTACCGGCTAACAGAAAGGCTATGCCTGGAAAATAAACAACCGGGTCCGAGCCGGTGAACAGCGCAAAACTCTGAGTCATCAGCAGCGGGCCGATGATAGCGCCAAAACTTCCCACGCTGGCATTAATGCCCTGCAACTCTCCCTGTTCGTTCTGCGGTACCTGGTTAGACATGATGCCGGCAACGGCTGGGCCGGCAAGACCTGCAAATGCTGACATGAAACACCATAAAAGCACGGTGACTGAATTGTTCGCCAGGGCAATACCGATGAAGGCTGCCGCCGCGGCGCTGAAGCCTGCAAAAGCGGTGACAACAGGACCCCATTTGGGGATCACCAGGCGAATCACATAACCCTGCATCACGGCCATTAATACGCCAACAAGTCCCATGGACAGGCCCACATCAAGTGGCGACCAGGAGAATTTTTCGATGGTGTAAAAACTCCAGTTGGACGGGTAGACGTGGTGGCCGATGTTGTAGATGAACATGACCGTGACAAGCCCAATCAGAATAGGATAGCGGCGCAATTGACCGATCATGCCCAGAGGGTTGGCTCGCCGCCAGCTGAACGCCCGTCTTGCACTCTCAGGCAGAGTTTCCTTCAATGCAAAGAAGCCATATAAGGTATTGACAGCGCCCAGCGCTGCAGCGGCAAAAAAGGGTGCTCTAACATGCCACTCTCCCAACAAACCACCTATGGTTGGGCCGACAATGAACCCCAGGCCAAACGCCATACCCATCAGACCAAAATTCTGTGCACGTTCATCAGGTGGGGATACGTCCGCGATCAGGGCGTTAGCGGTAGCATGGGTGGCAGCGGTAATGCCCGTGAGCATGCGGCCGAGGAACAGTACCCATAACGTGGTTGCAAGTCCGGCGATAAGATAGTTCAGGCTGAAGAATGCCAGTGAAACCAGTAACACTTTGCGACGCCCATAGCGATCGCTGAGATTGCCCAACACCGGCGCAAACACGAATTGTAAGCCCGCGTAACTCGCGACCAGATAGCCTGCCAGAGACGAAACTTCAGCCAGGCTGCCACCGGTCAACTGGCGCAGAAATTCCGGCAGCACAGGCATTAGAATCCCAAAACCCACGGTATCGAGGAACACAGTAATCGTCACGAAGGTTAAAATATGCTTTTTCCGGTCCATTGGCAGCTGACTCCCTAGGCGCTTCGACCGCAGCCAGTTGCAGCAGCCTGCTGCATCATAGCGAGAGTTTGATCGGCATCGGTGACGTCTTCAATGAGGCGCTTGAACGTTACCACCTTATTGCGGTAGTTGATGACTGCCGGCAACACAGGCACGTTTGCAGCCTGGGCAATTAAGGCAAAACCGCTGCGCCAGCGGGTGACGGCACGTCGTGTACCTTCCGGGGCAATACCGAGAATCAGCTTCGAGTTGTTTGCAAAGTGTGTGGTCATGTCGTCCACCACACCGTTCTTGCGATCCCGGTCTACGGGGATGCCACCAAACCCGCGTATTACATATCCGAGAGGAAAGCGGAACAGGGAGCGCTTGGCAAGAAATGAAGCTTTTAATCCAAGGCTCCAGATAACCCCGACGGTGAGCAGAAAATCAAAATTCGATGTATGCGGTGCAACGGCAATAATGAACTGGCGCCTATTTGGAATGTCCCCCTGCAATGACCACCCCGTGCCGTTCAGTAGCAACCGGCCGAGGAACCGGGTTATGCTGTTTCCACCGCTGGGTACGTCTTCGCCGATAGTTTGCCAGAATTTGATGTCAGCCTGCCCCAGAGAGGTGTGGACCTCATGTCATATAGAGGTGTTTTAAGCGACCCGCTAGCATGCAGTTGTAGCCTGCATCGGGCAAGCGTTAAGTCTGGTCAATGGACTGAGTCTGGTGAAGAAAAATGGGGGAAGACCATGTTGGACACTGAAATCGCCGCGTTGGAACAGCAGATTTTTGATTTGACCACGCAGTTAAACAATCTGCGCGCAAAGCAGCCTGGGACCAAAGTACCCAACTACACGTTCAGTACAGTCTCAGGAGAAGTCACGCTGCTTGACTTGTTTGGCGAACAGCAGCATCTACTTGTGATTCATAATATGGGCCAGGCCTGCCGCTATTGCACTTTGTGGGCGGACGGGTTCAATGGATTGCTGCCCCATCTGGAGTCTGCTCTATCGGTTGTGCTGGTGTCGAAAGATGCGCCAGCCGTGCAGCAGACATTTGCCGGCAGTAGAGGCTGGCGCTTTAATCTGGCCTCTCACAATGGTGGCGCCTACATCCAGGAACAATCTGCGTTGGCCGGTTCAGGCAATATGCCAGGGGCGGTAGTTTATGAGCGACGCGGTGATGAAATACTGCGCAAGAACGCCTGTGTTTTCGGACCGGGTGACCTCTACTGTGTTGCCTGGTCACTGCTGGCCCTGGCGGGCATCAGTGAAGCCCACTGGACACCACAGTTTCGTTACTGGCAGCAACCGGCTCAGTTAGAAGATGGCGGCGAAAATGTGCTGTGAATGAGTGCTTTTAAACAATTTGCTTGATGACATTGAAGGCACAAAAAAAGGCGCTTGCGCGCCTTTTTGCTGTGTCAGATTTTTTAACCAACGTACCACATATTAACCTCCTGAAGTCACTGGTCGACGTGTTCTTGCGAAACTGCCGTTGAAGTGACTATCACCGCGCAGACCTTTTGATGTCCTTCCAAAAATCTATTGTTTTTCTGATCGTTTTTTCTGACTGCCTTGTTATGCTCTAGGTGGGATGCGCTTGAGCAGACCGGAAGCGAATAAATTCCGGCTGGTAAAGCACTAAATGGACATTGGCAACGGACATGGGTCTTACAAACGGAACCCGCATCTGTTGTTGCGCGCTGAAAGATTCAGCAGGAGGACACGGGTTATGCAACCACGTATGCAGAAGATTGGTGAATGCCATCTGGATCTGGGGCAGCATGGTGTCGTGCGTGACGGTGAATTACGCCGGCTCGAGCCGCGTGATTTCAGTGTCCTGAAACATCTGGTTGATCGAGCGCCAAATATTGTCGCCAGTCGATCACTGCTGCGTCAGGGTTGGGGTAACAAGGTTGTCGGTGATAATGCGTTACACCAGTCGATTGGCCGCTTACGAAGATTGTTAGGTGATGACGCGCGAACGCCAAAATACATAAAAACCATAGCGAAAACCGGTTACCAGTTTGTTGCGCCAGTGATAACGCTGCCGCACACGGGCAGCATCAGCGATGACATCAGTCCGATCGCGGTGATGCCCTTTCGTAACTACTCGCGGGATGTCAGTGATCCATATCTGATTGACGGCCTGAGCTTCGAATTGTGCCATGAACTGATATCCCACAACGCCCAGGTAGTCAGTCTCGATCATGCGGCTCGGATACAGCGAAATGGCTACACCGATCTGGAAGTGGGTGGGCGCGTTGGCGCTCGCACAGTGCTCAGCGGTACGCTGATTGTTTCTGGAGCATCAATGCGTGCAACGGTCAGTCTTGATGACGTGGAAACTCATCGGCAGCTCTGGTGCGCGAGATACGATCTTGCCTGCGGCCAGATTCTTGATCTCCATACTCAGCTGGCGCATAACATTGTGCAGGGATTGTACGATCGACTGCAGGGACGCATGGGGCCGCTGGCGGCTTCTGAAACCAGCGTGACAGATAAACTGGCCTATCTTGGGACACCGCTTGCGTCGCAATAAACGCATCCTGCTGTAAGACCCTGAGTCAGCTGCCGCCGCCGTTGACATACTCTTCATCTGCATGTCGGTAAGGTCTGCAGCGTTATAAATAGACCAGACTGAATTTTTATGTATCACCTTGCAGAAGCTTACCTTATGGCAGGGTACATCTGTCTGCTGGCGGCGTATTTCGGCGCCCTCGTGTTCGGCGCGGCTTCAATCGCTCCGCTGGCGGTAACTACGTTGCCCGTGGACCAAAGCGCATTGCTGTTACGCCGTTTCTGGCCGCAATATCATCGATTTGCTGTTCTTGGTGGGGTGTTCTTCACCCTGGTCTGTGCGGTGGGTTCTTTTTTCAGTGCCGTTCCGCTCATTTATTCAACCGTATTGCTGGCCATTGCCGGGGTGATGACCCTGTCGTTCTATGTGGGCCTGCATCTGATCCCCGCCATCAATCTCGCGCGAGATATGAATGACGAGCCGCAGTTTAAAAGACTACACAGACTGGATGTTGTTCTTGTTGCCGTTGGTTTGTTAGCCGCGCTTGCACTGCTTGTGGGGCTGGTTTATGTGCTGCCGGGGCAATTCACATTCTGGCCGACAGTGCAGGTTGTAGCGAGGTAATGAGATGCAACACGTTTCGCTGGAGGATCTGCCCGAACAGGCTTTGCTTGAGGTGCATGCAGTAGATCCGATGATTTATCTCGTGTTTGCAGCGCTTGGGGATAAGCTGCTGCCGGTTACAGGTAAGCGTGGTAAGCGATTAAGTTTCCCAAGTCGCTTTGCAGCTCTGCACGCCTTGCGCGAAGCTGGTATCGCCAGCGTGACCTTTGTACATCGTAGTGCTTATGGCGAAATGGTCGGGCTTGCTGATCAGGGTGAGACTAATGAGTTGCGGCAGGTCATCGCTCTTTGAGAGCCCCTGTCTTTAAAAGTCCCTGATAGGCAAGAGCAGTAAAAACAGCTGGGTTTGTTCGGCTAACTGGTTGTGTCAGTATGCAGCGCATGAGCATAAAAGCTGAATCCACCTTCTCTCTGAAAGACGAGCTATTCAACCCTGATACCCTGGGACTATTGTCCACCAGTGTCGCCGGTGCATATCCTCGTTTTCGGCGCAAACAATTTGAGCGCCAGGTTCTGGATCGTTTCCGTGAGCTTGAGCTTAAGGCGCGCATTGATTGGATGGCGCGATGTCTGAATGAATATCTGCCGAGGAACACAACTGAAGCCAGAGAGATTCTGCTTGCAGCCTTACCGGAGCCGTTAGATCCTGACTTAAAGGATGATGACTTTGGTCAGTTTATCTGGGTAGTGCCTGGGGAATGTATCGCCCTGACTCACTGCAACGACAGGCATTTTTCTGCAGGGCTGGACTTTCTGCGTGAATCAACAAAAAGATTTTCCGCTGAGTTTGCGATTCGCCCTTTCCTGTTACATTCACCGGAATTGGCTATGGACTTCGTTCGCGCGGCTGCGCTGGATGACAATTATCATGTGCGGCGGCTGGCTTCCGAGGGCATTCGGCCGTTTCTACCCTGGGCACGTCGTGTCAATCTGCCACCTGAAGAGATTATCAGCGTGTTAGAAACCCTGCACGCAGACCCAACACGATATGTCACTCGGTCCGTTGCCAATACGCTGAACGACATCAGTAAAATTGATCCGCACATGGTGATGCAGACGCTGCAGAACTGGCAGCGCCAGGCAAGGCAGCATGCCGATGAACTTGACTGGATGACGCGCCATAGTCTGCGCACTTTGCTGAAATCTGGAAACAGCGACGCGCTGACGATGACTGGTTATCCGGCGAACCCCAAGTTCAGTGTAGATGAGGTCCAGGTCAGTAAGCGGGTGGTGCTGGGAGAGTTTCTGAACTGGCGTGCTGTCCTGCACAGTAAAAAGCGGCAGAAACTAAAAATTGCGCTGCGTGTACATTTTCTGAAAGCAAACGGTACCTACGGGGTTAAGGTGTTTGCCTTGAGAGACGTGCAAGTTGAGGCGAAGGAGAAGATCGAGCTGGTGAAAAAGCTGCCGTTCAAACCGCTGACCACACGTGTGCTGTACGCTGGTGAACACAGGGTCGAATTATCTGTTAACGGCTGTGTCAGCGAGCTCAGGTCTTTTCAATTAGTCGCTTGAGTTCAACGGGTGCAGGTTTGCCTTTATGGTACCGAGGTCGGGTTTTACCGGGTCCGTCCCCTCTTCAGTCAAAAAAAGCTCGTAGATATGCAGGCTGGCCAGGGCGAGTGCAGTCGGTGTTGCGGGTGCTTGCGCCCCCAATTGCTGCTGGTTTTCTCTGATAAAGGCAGCAGCCGCTTTAATGGCTGTGTGTTTACGTTTGTCGTTACCGGTTTTGTAACTGAAGCGCCAGCGAAGCACCTGTTGGTCAACTTCAGCTTTTGCATCGCCTGCACCAGGCTGACTTGCTGAAATACCCGCAGCCGCAAACACACGGCAATCGAAGTCTCGACAGGTCCGTGGGCGATGTGCGTAAATGGAACAGCTGTTCTGCTTTAACATCGGACAGCTGCCAGTTTCGTCGAACCCCATAACCCATTGTTTGCCACCGCTGCCTGGAGCCGGGAAAATCAGTTCCCGGGGGACGTGCTCACGTGTTTTGTACTCATTGTCTGTGATATGAATAAAGTAACTTGCGCGACAGCACGCGTTACACTCACCGCAAGGCACGTTGGCCGCTTCCGCAGCCAGGGTAACTTTGAGCCAGTGTCCAAAATCACCGGCCTCAATTTCAGAAGTAGGGTTCATTAAAGCAGATCATGCGGAAAGATGGTCGAGTATAGCGTGATCAAAGGAGATCAAAAGTGAAGAAGTGGTTGCTCAGTTTGGGGCTGGTTCTGCTGCTATTGGTTGCCGTGGTGTATCTGATGTTACCCAGGTGGGGAATGTCGCCGAGCAACCTGCGCGCCAATATTGATATTGGCAGCGCTATGTCTGCAAAGCTTGCTTGCTCAGCACGATATGTAAGCGGTTTTAATGCCGACCAGGCGAAGGCAGATGTTGTTTCTTACAGTCCGGTTTTTGAGTGGGTGACCATCTCCTACGACGATGAGCAGCAACGCGCCAGTGCTAGTTTGTTAGGCATGGGGGCTTCTTCTGCGAAGTATCGCCCTGGCCTGGGCTGCACCCTGGAAAGAACGTCAGATGTCCAACTCGATGGACTGCAGATACCAGAGCTGTCCAAAAACCAGGGTATGTGGCCTGCTGGTGACCAGGTGGGTCAAGCCGACAGATTGCTGCAGAAAAAGACCGACGAGATACTCGCTCGTGACAATCTAGCCGGCCTGCAAACCCGCGCTCTGGTGGTTGTGCATGGTGGGGACATCAAAGCGGAAAGCTACGCGGGAGACATCACCGGACAAACTCCACTTCTGGGCTGGTCGATGGGTAAAAGTATTACGGCGATGATGTTTGGGCGGATGGAAATGCAGGGGCTCTTGAGCATCACTGAGAACAATCTGTTCCCCGACTGGGCAAACGATCAGCGCCGCGACATTACCTTGGGGAACCTCCTGCAGATGAGCAGCGGTCTGGATTTTTCTGAAATTTACGCGCCAGGCAGTGATGCAACCGAGATGCTGTTTCTGGCACCGAGTGCAGCAGCAGTTGCTTTGCGTAGCCCGCCAGCGCATGCGCCTGGAAGCTACTTTGCCTATTCGTCAGGCACCACTAATCTGTTGATGTATCTGATGACCGAACGTCTTGGCGGCCCGCAAGCCGCGTTGGACTATATGTGGCAGGAAATATTCATGCCCCTGGGTATCCGCAACGCCGTATTCGAGCCCGACCCCAGTGGTGTCATGGTTGCCAGTTCGTACATTTACGCATCGCCCAGAGATTGGGCGCGTCTGGGGCTTGTGAATCTGAACGAAGGCCTTGTCGGTAAGCACAGGACTGGTGAGAGCACGGTACATTCGCTGGAAGATGGACAAGGGCGATTGTTTACGCAGGATTGGTCGCGGCGCGCACGCACACCCAACAATAGCTCTAATTCGCGCGCATATGGTTATCAGTTCTGGCTGAATGACGGTGGAGAGCAGCTCCGCTGGCCGGACCTGCCAGCAGACGCCTATGCCATGACGGGTAACCGCCAGCAGGTTGTCATGATCATACCTTCTCTGGATATGGTGATTGTAAGGCTGGGTTGGAGCCCGGGCCGATATCCAACCAGCAGCAACTTTGCCGAGCTTGTTGCTGTGGTCGTTGATTCAGTTCTGGAGGCGGGATGATGCGGGATATTACAAAG
Source organism: Pseudomonadaceae bacterium (assembly GCA_024743175.1). Lineage (GTDB taxonomy): Bacteria > Pseudomonadota > Gammaproteobacteria > Pseudomonadales > Azotimanducaceae > UBA4421. Next base: position 118,263 of record JANSXA010000004.1, read on the forward strand.
TTGCGTGCCAGTTGTTCGCTGGCTTTTGATGTTGAGGTTCCGACGCCAATGGTACTCATGCTCAGGCCAAGAAGCAGTGCGGGCCAATGGGTTGTGCGTGAAGAATACAGCTTCTCACCTGATGTCATTGTCGACGAAGTAGCTGATGCCTACGGTAATCTGTGCCAGCGTCTGGTGGCACCAGTGGGGCAGTTTTCTGTGTTCACGGAAGTGTGCGTAGATGTGCAGGCGAGCAAACCCGCCCCGGTGCAGGCTGGATTTATCGAAGTCCCAGACCTGCCCGCCGACACGCTGATACATTTGCTACCCAGTCGCTATTGCGAGGTTGATCGCTTTGGCGACATGGCGGCGCAGATTGTTGGTGACGCAACACCCGGTTATGCCCAGGTGGAGGCAATCAGCAACTGGGTACGGGAGAATATTCGTAATCGTCCGTTGTCCAGCACCTATCCGGTGTCTGCCATTGAAGTGAATCAACGCGGCGAGGGAGTCTGTCGTGATCTTGCCCAGCTGGCGATTACGCTGTGCCGCGCATTGTGTATTCCTGCCCGGCTTGTTGTCGGCTACCTGCATAAGCTGGAGCCAATGGACATTCATGCCTGGTTTGAAGCGTATGTTGGTGATGAATGGCTGACCTTTGATCCTGCTGTCGATCCGGATGATGCGCCTCGTATCGCTATCGCCCGGGGCCGCGATGCGACAGATGTGGCCATTTACAATCAGTATGGACCGCTGCTTCTACCCACAGATATGCAGGTATCAGTGGCTTTGGCGTAGCTCCTGATATTTCCCCATAAGTCGCAGAATCAGGGTATGAACTGCTCGTTCAGGATCCGCTCTTCAAGGTTGTGGTCAGGGTCAAACAACAAAGTCGCGTGTTTGTTGGTAGCAACGCTGATATCGACCTGGGCGATGTTGCGCACTTCATGCGCATCCGCAACGGCACTTACCGGTCGCTTGTAGTGATCCAGCACGCGCAGGGTAATCTGCGCATCCTGACGCAGCACTGCACCCTGCCAGCGTCGTGGACGAAACGCGCTGATCGGCGTCAACGCCAGAACACCGGAACCAATAGGTAGAATCGGTCCGTGCGCGGAAAGGTTATAAGCGGTGCTGCCGGCTGGGGTAGCCACCAGGCAGCCGTCGCAGGTCAAACATTCGATGCGCACCTTGCCGTCGATGGAAACCTCGATGTTTGCCGCCTGACGCGTTTGTCGCAACAAGGATACTTCGTTAAAGGCGTAAGCCTCCTGTTGTACGCCGGAATCGGTAGTCACCTGCATATGTAACGGCCGGAGCTTTTCTTCGTGGGCGTTGTCCAGCCGTTCGAGCAGGTCGTCCTCGCAATATCCATTCAGCAGAAAACCAACGGTGCCGCGGTTCATGCCGTAGATGGGTTGTCCTTTGGAAATGTTTCGGTGCAGGGTTTCAAGCATAAAACCGTCACCGCCCAGCGCGACCAGGATATCGGCATCGCCAGGCTCGACGTTCGGATAGCGCTGCTTCAGTAGCTTACACGCCTCCTCTGCCTCGGTCGTTGGACTGGCCACAAATGCGATTTTTTTATCCAATGCTTTCCCCTTGATGCTGGCGCAGTCTAGCTAGCCTGAGACTCAAAGTACAAGTTGCGCAACGGGCTCAGTGGGGACCTTCAAGAGTGGCTGCTTGTTTGTCTATTGCGTGTTATTTTGAGTCGGCTTTCAGGACAGATTGTTCTGTAAAAGACTAAGGAGAGAAGTTGATGGAATTTAGATCATTTCTTGTTGCGATGATCGCGGCTGGCGGTCTGGCGATACTATTTTTGTTCGGACCACCTGTGTTGGCAGACCAGACGTGGCCAGACGTTGAAGACGATATGCAGAATCTGCCGGATACCAGCATATCTCCTCTGTTCTGGCAGGGTGATGCGCAGATTGTAGGATTCCGAAACTCTGAGCTTCTGGGTCCCACACGAAAAGTAGAAGCCGGCGGTGAGGTGCTTGTTCTGCCACGTGCTGAGGTTGAACTGGGGGACGTCACTTTTTCCGCCGAAGGCGTCACGATGACCGTCGATCAATACATAAAAGAAAAGCGCGTGGGTGGCCTGCTTGTGGTCAAGGACGGCGAAATCCTGTTTGAGCGCTATGGTCTGGGTAACACACCTGATACCCGCTGGGTGTCTTTTTCAGTGTCAAAATCTGTCGTGGCGATGCTGTTTGGTGCCGCAATTCTAGATGGCTACATAGAAAGTGTGGATGAAAAGGTCACAGATTATCTGCCGCGACTGAAAGGCTCTGTCTACGATCAATCCAGTATCAGAAACCTGTTGCAGATGGCATCCGGAGTGGCATGGAATGAAGACTATGCAGATCCGAAGTCTGATGTGGCGCAGGCAACGTATGAGACTCTGGCTTTGTACGATTACCTGGCGGATAAACCACGCGTAGCCGCGCCTGGTGAAAAGTTTAACTACAATACGGCAGAAACCAATCTCGCAGGTACCCTGCTGCGCTCTGCTATCGGTAACAACCTGTCGACCTACCTAACCGAAAAGATATGGCGCCCATTCGGAATGGAAAGCGATGCAGTGTGGAATTTAACCGAGCCAGGTGGTGGTGAATTTGGCGGGTGCTGTATTAATGCAACACTGCGGGATTATGCTCGTTTGGGTCTGTTTGCTTTGAACGATGGCAAACTGGCTGATGGCACGCCGATGCTGGCGCCAGGCTGGATGGCAGAATCTACGGCACCCTCGAAAGGGTTTGCCGGCTATGGATATTTCTGGTGGCTGAGTGAGTCCGGTGCTTATGAAGCATCCGGGATATTCGGCCAGGGGATTCACATGAACCCTGAACACAATGTGGTTATCGCAATTCACAGTGCCAGGAAACAGGCCAGTAATGATCTGGATTGGGCCCTGCAGGACGCTTTGTATATCGCTTTGACAAAGGCAGTCTCGCAATAACCGGCTTTGGGTGCAGCCGAAGAAAGAATAGTTAACACAGAATAATCTCCCAAAAAAGATGAAAGATCGTGAAAATATACCGATCGCATACGTTAGCTCGTGAGAAAATAGCAATTTCTACGCATTGATTCGCCTAATATTCTCTATTAAATACACTTTGGCGAAACTTATGTTTCAACGATTTATCGAACATCCAGCAGCAGTTGGTGAAAGTTACCCGCAGCATTTTGTTAAAGCAGCAGTCTTTGGCGGACAGTTGATTGCAGCGGGTCTGGCCTGTGTTGTTCATGCTGTGCTGCCTTTTCTATTTCAAGATACGGCAAGCCAACTAATCGACAAACTCAATACGGCTATGCAGGAGCGCAGGATGCACGGCGCTGTCAGCGACAACTTAGTGTCGGGCAACCCTCCAACCACCACTGAATCAGCAACATCCTCGATTGGTTGAACGCGCCTGGCTCGTCTATCATGCGGCCCTTTTTGATGCAGGTTGCGGGTTGTATGTTGAAGTTGCTGGCTGTCGTCTTTGTTAACATTTTCACGATGGCAGCCTATGCCGGGCAGGTGGATTATGAGCGCCTGACCAATGTAGACCAGGAGCCAGGAAGCTGGTTGAGTCATGCCCGTAACTATGCCGAAGACCGGCACAGCCCATTAACACAGATTACCCCCGACAACGTCGGTCAGCTTGGCCTTGCCTGGTATTTTGACACCGGTACCACGCGTGGTCTGGAGGCGTCACCTCTGGTGATTGATGGCCGCATGTATTTCACAACAAGTTGGAGCCAGGTGTTTGCGCTGGATGCACGCACGGGTGAGCAGCTCTGGCATTTTGATCCTCAAGTACCCAAAGCCTGGGGTGTAAATGCATGCTGTGATGTGGTGAACCGGGGTGTCGCCGCCTGGGGCGATGCAGTTTTTGTAGGCACGTTAGATGGGCGGCTGGTGGCGCTGCATCGGGATGATGGTCGAGTGCTTTGGCAGAGTTTGACTATCGATGCCGAAAAACCCTATACGATTACCGGCGCTCCGCGGGTGGTGAACGGGCAGGTTATCATCGGCAATGGCGGTGCAGAATATGGCGTGCGTGGCTATGTCAGTGCCTACGATGCGGATAACGGCGAGCTGCTGTGGCGTTTCCACACCGTTCCGGGTAACCCCACCGAACCTTATGAATCCCAAGCGATGGCAATGGCGGCGCAAACCTGGACTGGAGACGTGTACTGGCAGGTGGGCGGCGGTGGCACGGTCTGGGACAGCATGGCCTATGACCCCGAACTAAATCTGTTGTACATCGGTGTGGGTAATGGCTCGCCTTGGAACAGATGGGTACGCAGTCCGGGTGGTGGCGACAACCTGTTCCTGTCGTCTATTGTGGCCTTGCACGCGGATACCGGCGAATATGCCTGGCACTATCAGACCACGCCCGGTGACACCTGGGACTATACTGCAACCCAACACATGATCTTAGCCGAACTTGAAATCCGCGGTAAGACGCGCAATGTCATCATGCAGGCGCCGAAAAACGGATTCTTCTATGTGCTGGATAGAGCAACTGGAGAGTTGTTGTCTGCAGACAAATATGTGCCGGTAACCTGGGCGTCGCATGTGGATCTTGAAAGTGGGCGTCCGGTGGAGACGGCAAATGCCGACCATTCAAGGACTGAGCAGATGACGGCACCGGCAGCCTTTGGTGGTCACAACTGGCAACCTATGGCGTTTAATCCGAACACTGGTCTTGTTTATATTCCTGCTATGCAGGCGATACAGCCTTTCACAACGGATCCGGATTTTACCGCGGTCGCTGGCGGACATTGGAACCTGGGCCAGGATGGGCCTGTTGGTAAAGGTGGTTTGAGTGGTGTCCCTCGTGAGATGGTGATGTCTATTGTAAAACGGCTGATGCGTGGCAAATTGATTGCCTGGGACCCCTTAGCGGGTGAAGCGCGGTGGCAGGTTGAGCACGACAACCTGTGGAATGGTGGGCTCCTCAGCACCGAATCTGGATTGCTGTTTCAGGGTTTGGGAGATAGACGTCTGGTTGCATACGACGCCGCCAACGGCAGCCTTTTGTGGGCAACACCCACAGGCACTGGTGTGGTAGCGCCGCCAATTACCTATTCTATTGATGCTGAGCAATATATTGCGGTTCTGGCTGGCTGGGGTGGAGTAGGCGGCTTGTCATTACCTCAATCTATGCAATCTAACGGAACAAGTCGACTGCTGGTCTACAAGTTGGGCGCCAACCTGCCGACCCCAGTTAACGATCCCCCCCGTCTGACATTGTTGCAGGAACCGCCTGCAGTTAATGCCGGTGATGCCTCTATTGCCCGCGGCGAGGATCTCTATCTGCAGCACTGCATGCGTTGCCACGGCAGCTTGGTCGGTGAAGGTGGCGTGGTGCAGGATTTGCGCTATATCAGTCCGGGCAGCCACGATATTTTTGATCAGATTGTGCTGAGCGGCATTTACGAGCCGCTGGGCATGGTGAGTTTTGCGGACGTCCTGGATGCAGACAAAGTAGCGGACATCCATGCCTTTGTGCTCGATGCGGCCCATGATACCTGGGACCAACAGCAACAAAGCGATTGGTGGCGGCAGACGAAAGGCTGGTTTTACGACCGCGCCGGGGAGCTTGCTGCCTGGGCGCTCTCACCAGAATAGGCTAGGGAGCCTCTGGTGAAGTATCGAATGCTCAGAGGCTCCCTAGGGGATACAGCGATAATCGCCCAGCAGTGCGTATTTGAGGCAGTTGCTGCCCGCCGTGGAAACACACTCGCGGCGGGTATTGCCGACTGGCTCTGCGTTGGGTAACTCACTTCGTTTCATGCACACTTCTGCGGCTTCTCTGCGTGCCTGTCCCCAATCGACATCTGGCTTTTCCAGATAAAGATAAGGCGCGCCCATGGTCACAATGCCAGTAGTATCGTCTACGCCGAAAACCTCAGCAGTTTTGTTGGTCGGGATGGAGACGGGTAGATTGTAGGGGGTGCACGCAGCAAGCAGGCTTGTGCAGAATAGTGCTATTGATAACCTTCTCACATCCACCCTCCCCTTAGTCGTCTCACTGATACCTTACCTCTCTGGGGTGCAGTGTCAATCAATCGGGTAGTAGACTGACGATGAGCGCTGGGACCGGTATCATGTCAGATATGGAAACAGTATTAATTACCGGTGCCAATCGAGGCATCGGCCTGGCGCTGGTCTCACGCTACCTGGCTGCCGGAAATCATGTTGTGGCAACCTGCCGCGAACCGGATCTGGCCGTGGATCTGAAAAACCTGCAGGAGCAGAGCGCAAAGCTTGAGGTTCTGCCCCTGGAAACTACCAGTGAAGCGCAAACCCGGCAGCTGGTGAGCCGCTTGTCGGGTCGTCGAATTGATGTGCTGATCAATAACGCAGGCGTTATGGGTGGCGACCAACAAGAGTTGCAGAACATGGATTACGCTGCCTGGCTTGATGCATTTGCGGTCAACACCATGGCTCCATTCCGCCTGAGCGTAGCGTTGCTGGATAACCTGTTGGCGGCAGAGCGACCCCGGATCATTACTGTTTCCAGCCAGATGGGTGCACTGGCTCGTCAGAGCAAAGGTGCCCTTATATATCGCAGCAGCAAAGCGGCAGTCAACAAAACCATGCAGGTGCTGGCATTAGAACTTGAAGCGCAAGGCATAATTGTCTGTCCGGTACACCCGGGATGGGTGCAGACGGATATGGGTGGCGCCCAGGCTGACATAACTCCGGCACAAAGCGCTGATGGCCTTTACCAGCTGATTGATCAGTTGGACGCGTCAAAATCAGGACGATTCTGGAGCTATGACGGCAGCGAACACCCCTGGTAGCGATTGCGGTTCATGTCAGGATTGTTCTGATAATTCTGTACGTATCTGTAGATCGCCTTCCAGAGTTTTATGCACGGGGCAGCGATCCGCGATCTGCAACAGCCTGGCGCGTTCTGCGTCGCTGAGGTTACCTGTTAGTTTAATCGAGCGGCTCAAGACGTCCAGGCGCGCAGTCTGTTCGTCGCAATCCTCACAGTCTTGATTGTGCTCACGACTATGGCTGAGCGTGATGTCGACATCCTCCAACGGTATCTTTTTGTGGTTCGCATACATGCGGATTGTCATGGATGTGCAGGTGCCCAGCGCCGCCAGCAGGTGTTCGTAAGGGTCCGGCCCCAAATTGTCGCCCCCTACCTTTTTAGGCTCATCCGCCACCCACGCGTGGTCATCTGTTGCCACCTGGCGTAGAAATTTCTTGTTGGCTTCGCCAACCAGGACCTGGCCTTTTGCGAGAGCCTCCTTCTGATCATCCCGGCTCGTTGGAATATAGCGTTTCGCCCAGGCAGATATAACATCCGCTACATACTCAACATCTTCGGCGCGGGAGACAAGATGGTCAGCGCCATCTAAAGAAACAAAGCTCTTCGGGTGTTTGGCCTGCTGGAAAATTTTACCCGCCTCATCAATCGATACAACGTTATCCAGAGGCGCATGCAGCACCAGTAATGCACGCTTTAAACGTGACAACTTGTCGCTCACCTTGGCGTCAGTCAGGTCATTCACAAATTGCTGCTGAATCGGGAAAGTTTTCTGGCCTACGGTGAGACTGTAACTCGGGGTTGCTGCAGCGGGATCGTTCTCAAGATTCTGTAATAAATGTGCAGGTGTTGCTGGTGCGCCGATGGTGCACACGGCCTTGCACTCCGGCACCTTTTCTGCGGCGGCCAGAACTGCGGCGCCACCCAGGCTGTGGCCAATCATCATTACCGGTGCCTGGTATGAGGCGCGCAGGAAATCGGCGGCTGCCAGCAGATCTTCAACATTTGAAGAGAAGTTGGTATTGGCAAAATCACCTTCCGAGTTACCCAGGCCCGTAAAATCAAAACGCAATACAGCAAAGCCGTGGGCAGTGAGTGCACGGCTGATGCGGGATGCTGCGGCGATATTTTTGCCGCAGGTAAAGCAGTGGGCAAACAGAACATAGCCGCGCGGTTCAGGCTGGGCTGGTAGTGACAGCGCTGCGCTGAGTTGTTCACCTTGTATGTTGGGGAATTCGATTCTGAGCTGTTGCACGTTCACCTGCGTTGATTGTTTGTAGACTTTCTGAAACGGAACCATGAACGTGAGCTGGGGTTGGACGCAAGTTTTTTTGCGTACAGGCAATGCTTGCCGCTACCCTTGTGCCCCCTGCGTGACCGAAGAACCTGTTGGCTAAACTTTATTTTTATTATTCATCGATGAACGCCGGTAAATCCACCGCGCTGCTGCAATCCAGCTACAACTACCGTGAGCGGGGCATGCACACGCTGATCCTCACGCCGGAGTTTGATGATCGCTTTGGTGTAGGCCGGGTCACTTCGCGCATAGGTATTGATGCACCGGCTTCCACTTTTAAAGAGGCGGATAACCTCTTTTCCGTAGTGGAAAAGCATCATCAGCAAAAGACCCTGCACTGTGTGCTGATAGATGAAGCGCAGTTTCTCACCAAACAACAGGTGTTTGAATTAGGCGAGGTGGTTGATCAGTTAAAGATTCCCGTGTTGGCCTATGGGTTACGCACCGACTTTCGTGGTGAACCCTTTGTTGGCAGTCAGTATCTTCTGGCCTGGGCGGATAATCTCGAAGAGATCAAGGCTATTTGTCACTGTGGTAAAAAAGCCACCATGGTGATCCGCGCAGATGATCAGGGGCGGGCGCTGAAAGACGGCTCGCAAGTGGAGATTGGTGGCAACGACCGTTATATCTCGCTGTGTCGGGCACACTTCAAGGACAGTTTTCAAAATGCATAAGCATCCTGGCGTGTGCAAGCCGGCTTATTCTTCGTACACTGGTCGCTCGAAATAGTTTAAGAAAATAAAATGACTGAATCCTCTAGCTATGAGCCACCAAAGGTCTGGACATGGGACACGGAGAGCGGCGGCCGGTTTGCGAATATCAATCGTCCAATCGCCGGTCCTACTCATGATCAGGCATTGCCGGTGGGCGATAATCCACTGCAGCTCTATTCTCTGGCGACGCCAAATGGTGTGAAAGTGACAGTGTTGTTGGAAGAACTGTTGGCGCTGGGTCACAGTGGTGCGGAATACGATGCGTATACCATCAATATTGGAGAAGGCGCCCAATTCAGCAGTGGCTTTGTCGATGTTAACCCGAACTCAAAAATCCCTGCACTGTTGGATACAACCACATCGCCAGCAACCCGTGTGTTTGAGTCCGGAGCTATTCTCGTCTACCTGGCGGAAAAATTCGGCGCGTTTCTGCCGACAGATCCCAGTGCCCGTGCTGAATGTATGTCCTGGTTGTTCTGGCAGATGGGCAGCGCCCCTTATCTCGGTGGCGGATTCGGGCACTTTTATGCCTATGCGCCCGAGAAGTATGAATATCCAATCAACCGTTTTGCCATGGAAGTCAAACGTCAGCTTGATGTTCTGAACCGGAATCTGGCGGAACGTGAGTTCCTCTGCGGCGACGAATACAACATCTCTGATATGGCGAACTACGCCTGGTACGGCAACCTGGTGATTGGCGAGATTTATTCCGCTCAGGAGTTTCTGGATACTGCGTCCTACACTCACGTTGCAAGGTGGGCGCGACAGATTGATGAGCGGCCTGCGGTGAAACGCGGCAAGCGTGTTAACAAAGCCTGGGGCCCGGAAGAAGAACAGGTGATCGAGCGACACAGCGCGAGCGATCTGGATTAGCCTTCGAGCCATACAGGCTGGGACTTCTCCCAGCCTGTAAAGAACTCAGAACTCAGAATTCGAAGCGAAGGCCTGCTTCGATGGTTCTGCCGGGTGCGGGGGCGAAGTCTTTGATGAAAGACGTATGGTAACGCTGTTCATCGTCGGTCAGATTTTTGCCGTTTACAAACAGGTTCAAGCTGCCGTCTGCAACGGGGATTTCCATACCAATATAGGCACGCAGATCGTTGTAGCTGTCTGTCACAAACTCACGATCAGAAACGTCACTTTGTTTATTTACATTCAGGTAGTCCAGTGACGCTGTGATCATGCCAAAGGTGGTTTCCACGCCTAAACCATAGCGCAGAGGTGGAATGCGTGGCAGATTATCGTTGCCGGATACATCAACTTCCGCATCAACCCAATCAAACATGCCTCGCAGCATAAGTTTGCCGTTATCCCACTGTGCTACACGCGCCGAAACTTCAACATCAATACCTGTAAAGGTTGCGTCTTCCTGTTGAAATGCAAAAACAGGTAAACCATCTTCGATATCGCCGGTGGCCTGTTCATAGATGAAATCAGAAAAGCGTGTGTAGTATGCGGTTGTGGAGACGTTCCAGGCTTCAGTGCGATAGCTGAGCGTTGCGGAGAGATTGGCTGCTGTTTCGCTGTCAAGGTCCGGGTCGCCCAACTCAAATGCATTGGTCACCAGGTGTGGTCCATTGGAGTAAAGCTCCTCCGCCACTGGTGCGCGGGAGGAATAGTCTGCAAGCACGCCCAATGCCCAACCGCCATCAAATGGAATAACCAGTCCGATGGACGAGGCAAAAGGCGTAAAGTCCTCGTCAGGACCCACACTGGGCTCATGTTTCACACGGCCAATTCGAAAGCCGGTCTCCAGATCGAAATTGTCGAACTCGCGTTCGCCAACCCAGAAAATGCCGGTGTCTGTGGTATCAACGGGTGGTACAAAAGCTTCCTCACCAACAGCAGAGAATTCTCTGTCAGTATGCTGCAGACCAAACGCGCCACTCCATCTATCTTTTTCGTAAGTTAACTCACCACGCAGTTCCCAGGCTTCGTTAGTGAAGACTGAGCCAACCTCGCCGCTGGGTTCAATTTCAGCATGCTCATAGTCGTTGATGCCCAGGCGCAAATTCAAACTGGTGAAGTTGGCAAAAGGGTCTTTAACAGCCAGTTCAACGTCGGTTCGGGTTTGCTCCATGTCCAGCAGGGGTGTGCCCTCTCCCTCTTCTTCTTCGCCTTCCTCCTCTTCATGAGCATGTCCGCCTGGCAAACCATATTCCGCTTCCGTGCGGCTGACAGAGGCGCCAATCAAACCCCAGTCCGCGATGTAAGCTACACCGCCGGCGTAGGACTCAGAATCAAAAGCGCTACCCGGCAAAGTGCCTCGTGCTTCTTCTTCACTCTCGCCTTCTTCTTCCTCTTCAGAAGCACGAAGCCGTGCAGACTCCGCAAAGCCGGGGATGTCGTAGTCGTCGCCATCTTTCCAGGTGCCGTCCAGATGCCAGGCGATCTGACCTATACTGCCGTTTAACTTTGCGGCGGTTGTATTGCCGTCTGTGTTGTCGTTGTAGCGGGTTTCGATTCCACCACTGACCGGTTTATCTGACAGGTTGTGTGGAATGCGCCCTGTGTGTACATCGACAACGCCACCAATGGCGCCTGATCCGTATAACAAAGCGCTGGAGCCTTTTAATACTTCCACTCGATCAGCAATGAAAGGTTCAACTGTGACAGCGTGGTCAGCACTGGTCACAGACACGTCTAAAGTATCGATGCGGTCTTCCATGATGCGCACGCGTGGTCCGCCGAGGCCGTGGATAACCGGCCGACCAACCGCATTACCAAATTGTGCCGAATGGATGCCGGGCTCCTGAGCAAGGGTTGCACCAATATTTGTGGCCAACTTACGTTGCAGTTCCGCACCCTCCAGCACCTTGCTGGCCTGGGACAGGCCCTCACCGCTTAAGGGGTGGGCAACGACAATAATTTCCTCTAATACTTCCGGGGATGATTTTTCAAATTCTGCCTGGCTTGCGAAGCTGGTTAAGCTGACGGCAAGCAGACTTACGCCCACGCAGGGCGCAACTACTCTAAATTTCACGTGTAACTCCTAACAAAAGCGCAAACGTTTTCCGTTTGCGTTTAGATCAATAAATTTATGTTTTGTTTGTTAGGGCGAAGGTGGGGCGCGGGACTGAAATGCCGGCCAGTGATCGGAAGACTGAATGCACGTCTGGAAGCTGATGTTCCAGGTGTGCGGGTGTTTTACTGTAGGTGTTTTTGCGGCCGCGCTGTCTGCAGCCGGGCTATGGTCGCCGTGTGCACAGATGACGCAGCTATTGAGATCGTCCGCTGAGTGAAAATGCTGTTGCGCCAGGGTCTGACTGGCAACCAGAACTAACAGCGCAGCGGCCAACAGATGCCGCAATCGGCAAAGTCGGTATGAGGGCTCGCTGTGTAATAAGTTCATGTTCACAACCTGATAGTCTGCCAGAATTCGCTGCAATTTGTAGATCTGAATTTACCGAAGTTGAAAGTGGGAAAAACCATCACGCATTCCTGTGTCTCATAACGACCTGTTGCAGGCGCTCAATCAGCGCCGCAGGTTTACCTTCGAACGTATCAGCCAGGCCAACAATATAAACACTGCGTTGAAACACAGGTGCATTCTTGACGACATGTATTCGTTGCTCTGCAAGATCTCTGGTAAGCATCGGGCTTGCAAGATAGGTGCTGCCGCCATGGCTCAGCAGTAGCTGGTAAGCTGACATCGGCGAGTCTGTTTTCAGCCACAGATTGGTTGCAGCTTCCGGGTCCGCTTCCTGGGCGGCGATAAACGAAGTGCCCCAGTCAACCAGGATGTAATTCGAAGTTTCATTATCGCTGTGCAGGTTTTTAGCGGTGGTAACCAGCAACAGTTCGAAATCCGTGAGCTTTATGTGGCTCAGGTCCGGGGCCTGAGGCGGTTCGTAAACAATGCCCAGGTCAAGGGAGCGATCTCGAATGCGGCGGACGATTTCCAGGCTGCCCAGAGACTCGACCTGCAAGCGTGCCCTGGGCGCAGCATCTATCCGGTGCAGATCGATCAGCCAGTTATCCAGATAAATTTCTCGCAGACTGGGTACACAGCCCAGTGCAACAAGTGCGTCAGCGGTGCCGCTATGACGAGTAGCCAGCATCGCGCGGGACCAGGACGCCAACATCGCCTCGGCATGAGGCAGCAGTTGATGGCCAGCCAGCGTGAGCTGAATATTGTTTCGCTCGCGCGTGAACAAAGGCTGTCCCAGCAACCCTTCCAACTGCTTGATACGCGCACTGACCGCAGCCTGGGTGACACATAGATGCTCCGATGCCCGTGCAAAGTGGCGGGTTCTATGCACCTCTACGAATGTGCGTATCAGCTCGATGTCCATAACGAAAATTTATCAAAGTGGCCGATAGATATTGATTTATTGTTTGTTTAAAAGCGATTAAAAAATTCGTCCTGCTCTGCTGCCAGTCCGCACAGAGCAGCCCTGAAAGTCCCTTGGCAGGCAGTACCTGAAAGTATCAGCCTGCCCTTTTTTGGATGTGAATTATGAGCCAAGAACCCTTGATTGATGACTTCGCAGATATGGATGACGAGCTGTCAGAATCGCTGCTGGCCCAGCTGGAAAATTTTGAAGCGCGGCACGCGTTGCAGCTGGAAGTAACGGGCCGACGAAAAAACGAAAAGCTGAGAATTCGGCGTCAGATTGAAGAGTGGAGTGACCTGCGCCGCCGTCGTGAGGAAACTGACTATCTGCACTGATTGTGTGAGCGTAGTTTTCCGCCGAAATCTGCCAGGCCGAGCTATCATAGCTAACCTGATGATTGGTAGGGTTAGCTTGCATGCTCATGTTTGTGCTGGGGGCAATATTTGTCCTCAATCCGGTGCTGGGTCATTTCTGCAGGCGCCTGGGGATACCTGTGTCGGTGGGCTACATCATTGCCGGGCTTCTGCTCGGCGGGGTCCTGCGCCAGTTTGAACTGCAAACCACTGAATTCGACAGCGTGTTTGCGGCTCTGGCGAGCCTTGGTGTGGTTGCCTTGCTGTTCCGTGTCGGGCTGCGCAGTCATACCAGCGCCCTTCTGGAGAAACTGCCTGCTGCCAGCGTGATTTGGTTCTGTAATGTTGCGGGTAGCCTGTCCGTAGGATTTGTTGTTGCTTATTACCTGTTGGGTTGGTCAATTGAAACCAGTCTGATTATCGGCGTGGCTTTCAGTGCCACCAGTGTCGCAGTCTCTGTTGCCGTCTGGGACGAGGCGGGAAAGCTCGCCAGTGGTGAAGGGCAGATGTTAGTTGATGTCGCCGAGCTGGACGATTTGTCAGCGGCTGTGCTGCTTGCCATTCTTATCGGTGTGCTGCCCGCGATGCTCGCTGGATATGATGATCTGTGGCTGCAGGTTGGCTCTGCATCGTTGGTGATTCTCGGCAAACTCGCGCTGTTCATAGCAGGTTGTTACCTGTTTGCGTTTTTCATCGAAAAACGCTTTACCAGTTTCAATGCGCGCCTCAGCGAATCCGAATCGATCATGACCATATCAATACTGGGTGCCGGGCTGGCCATAGCGGCACTCGCTGACGCGTTAGGTTTTTCACTCGCTATAGGTGCCCTGTTCGCTGGTCTGGCTTTCAGCCGGGACCCTGATGCTGTGCGTACAGATGGTCGCTTCAGCTATATTTATGATCTGCTGACACCGTTTTTCTTTATTCACATTGGTATGCAGACAGATGTCGGTTCGTTGCTCACAGCTATGGATATCGGGCTGGTGCTTTTTCTCGCCGCCGCCGGCATAAAGCTTGTCAGCACCGCTCTTCCAGCGCTGTTGTCAATGAATCGAACCCACGCACTTATGCTGGGGCTGAGCATGGTGCCGCGTGCAGAAATTGCGCTGGTCGTGATGTACACCTGTAGAGCCATCGACCCCGGGCTGGTGCCGGATGATGTGTTTGCCAGTATGGTTCTGGTGTCGTTAGGCACCTGTATTCTAGCGCCGGTGATATTGAGGAAAATGTTGTCTGTGCAAGGATATGGTAGTTTGTCTGGAACCAACAAACAGTAGAGAAGCGCGATGACAACCCAGGCAGCCATCGGCAAGGTGGCGGGAATCTATCGATATCCGGTTAAGTCGATGGCGGGAGAATCACTTATAGAAGCCACGCTGACAACAGCGGGACTGCTGGGGGATCGAGCCTACGCGTTGATTGACGTTGAAACAGGCCGGGTGGTGAGTGCAAAAAGCGTTAAGCATTTTCCAGATGTCCTGTCGTGTCAGGCAAGCTTTGTGGAACCGCCCAGCATTGTTAACCCTCGACCCCAGGTGTACATAAAATTGCCGAATGGTGAGCAAGTGTGCAGTGGCGATGAAGATTGTGATGTATCGCTCTCCAGCTATTTTGGACGGCAAGTGAGGCTTGCATCATCGGCACCTGAAGACTTCACTATCGATCACTACTATCCGGATGTCAGTGGCGCGGACCCCGCGGGGAACGCGGACACAACACTCCCCCAACCTCTGGGTGCAGCGCTGTTTAAGGCCATGGGTGCTGATTCACCGGTATCGCCGGAATCGTTTTTTGACGTGTTCCCTTTATCCGTGATTACCACATCCACACTTGATGAGCTGAAGCAGGCCAAACCTGACAGTAACTTTGATCAACGCCGATTTCGCATGAATGTTGTCCTGAAGACCCGCGAAACCGGTTTTATAGAAAACGACTGGATCGGCGCAGCGCTGGCGGTAGGCGATGTAGCGAGACTTATGGTTACCATGGCGGACCCGCGCTGCGTCATGACCACACTCGCCCAGCCAGGTATCGAGCAGGATATCGATGTCCTGAAGACCCTGGTCAAAATCAATCGAATCCAGGTGGGCGACGCCGGCTTGTATCCGGTGGCAGGGGTCTACGCAGCGGTGACGGGTGCGGGTGACATTCAAGTGGGTGATGGTGTGGTGAGCAATGCCACTTAGTCTTTTGTAGAACTAGTCTTCTTGCACGACTTTGACAGGTGCCCGGGCCAGGATGTGATGTTGGAATCCGGTGACATAACGCACCTCGTATTCACCCGGTCCAGCCTGAGTTGGGTAAGCTGAAACAGTACCAGAGCCCGTTTGCGCCTTTGTCAGGAAGCCGTAGCGTGGGGTTATATTCCACATTTTCTCAGCCGGTCTGTTTGCAGGTACCACCACAATACGATCACCTTTGTAGTTTGGGCCGTTGTATTGCACGTCGAACTCTTCTCCAACTGAGATCTGTTGGGGCGTGCTTAAGGTTGCCGGCGCCTGAGTAACTTTCAGCGGTCGGCTGGACAGGAACTGCCGCCCCGGTTCAAGGAAATAGGCTACCTCGTAGTCACCGGGCACGTTAGGCACCTGGACGCTGAAATCTGGCTGTACAACGCCACGCACGGTGCGCAGCGCCATCGCCTCGCGATTAATCTTCTGTGTCCCAACATCAACGATAGAGATAATGTCGTTTTCAAAACCGTAAATTTCGGTTGTGTTTATTGAAATAGTCGAGCCACCCACAACTTCTTCAGGAGAAGTGATATCAACGGACACGCTGGTCAGGGTGAGCGGCAGGCTGGTGGCAACAGTGTACTGCATGCCTTCGTACAACGTGTAACCGTTTGTCAGAATATAGCGGATCTCGTAGTCGCCTGGAGTTGCTGGCGCATTTATCGTCAACGTTTTTCCCTTGTTGACTTTGACAGTGCGCTTATTGTCATAGACCGATGAAGAGCCAGACTCTACTATCGAAACAAAGTCGTTAGGGTTGGGGTCGCCAGACCATTGTACTTCTATAGCACTGGCTACCGAAGCAGAAGACGGTGCATCCAATGAGAAGGGGCGGTCTGTTATGCTGATGGGCTGTCGCGCCAGAATGACTCTGGGTTTATCCAGCACATAACGCACCTCGTATTCTCCGCTGATTGAAGGGCCACCGATAGTCACGGCTGCCAGGTCTTCGTCGTTAAACTGCCCGTCGCCATTGGTATCCAGGCTGGCTTTATCTTCTGCGCCATTGGCAAATTCGGTTCTGGCCTTTGCTGCCGCAGATCCGTAGATGTAATCCCGTGGGCTGTCGTCTAACGCCGTGATGTAAACGTAAGCACCCAGCGAGTCCGGACCACTCCAGGTGACTTCTACAGGTTTAGCCGCAACGCCAGATCGTGGCGCAGACAGCGTCACGTCCAGTCCCATGTCGATCGGCACGGTGATGACACGGGGTTGCTGTGCCGCCAGGGTAAATGTGAGTTGGCTGGTTAACTCCGAATTGTGCGCCCAGCCCCGCCAGGTTGCCTTGGCCGTGTATTCGCCAGGGGGCAGTTCGGTTTGCGTGATGCCACTGTCAGCGACGGTATGCACAACCTTGTCGGTGCCAGCAACCACAACCGACCAGTCGAGCTCACTCTGCAGCAGCGGCCCTCCCGGCAGCAGCGTCGCTTTAAGTACAACCTTGGAGGGCTTGAGTTCGGGCGTCGCAGGCGCTACGTCAGCTATCGTGGTCAAAGCCTGCGCCAGCTCTTGAGCATTTCCGGCGGTCAGAAGCTGACCTCCGGTTTCTGCAGCGATACATTGCAATCCCTGCCGTTCAGACTCTGTCACGTCAAAACCAATCACGTGAACCGTAAAGTCCAACCCCTCTTCTTCTAATGTACGGGCGAGGGCGCAAGGGTCAGCATTGCAGTTTTCCAGGCCGTCGGAGACGAGGATCACAGTAGCTGCCTGCTTGGTGTAATTCAGCGCTGTGGCAGCGTGAGAAACTGATGCTGTCAGGGGTGTTTTGCCTTTGGGAGATATTGCGCGCAGCTGTTTGACCACCTGCTGTCGTGTTGCGCCAACGTCTGAGAGGGTTTCGATATCTGTACAATCCGCTTTTTTCCGATGGCCGTAGGCGACTAATCCCAGGCGCTGATTCTCCGGTAAACCCCAGATGAGTTCTTCCATGACGTCTTTGGCAATCACAATTTTGTTGATGCCGTCGATCTGCCCCCACATTGATCCGGAAGCATCCAGGATAAACAGCGAGTCTTGAATCTCTACCTGGTCCTCAGCAACAGCGGGAATGAACAACAGACTCATTGTTAGTAACACTAGAACTTCAATTAGGACCTGCAGTTGTCTGAGCATGCCGAACCCCCTCCAGTAGCTGCGGAAATGCATTTTCGGTTGCGTTGCAGTCTACTACAGCTGCAAAAATCGTTAACATGGTGGTTTATTTCAGATAACAAGGAACCAACATGGCAAACGAAGGCTATCATGAACCCATTGATGAACTGACTGATGAAACCCGCGACATGCATCGAGCCATCATATCCCTGATGGAAGAGCTCGAAGCGGTTGACTGGTACAACCAGCGAGTTGATGCCTGCAAAGACGAAGCGCTAAAAGCCATACTTGCGCATAACCGTGACGAAGAAAAAGAGCACGCTGCCATGGTGCTTGAATGGATCCGTCGCAAAGACCCGCGTTTTGATAAAGAACTGAAAGATTATCTTTTCACAGAGAAACCAATCGCGCACAAATAATGAACAGGCGATATGCAGCGCTTACGGTTAGCCTTTGCATCGCATTGTCAGCCTGCGCGGGTGTTGGGCCGCAGGTCTTTGAGAGTAACCGGGCCCAGTACAATATGGCCTTGCAGAATACTGATGATCAACAGCTTCTGCTCAACATTGTGCGCTTGCGGTATCGAGATCGGCCCTACTTTCTGGAGGTGAGCAGTGTTGCCTCTCACTTTAATTTTCAGTCTCGGCTTGGTGCTCTAGCCGCACTGGGTTCGCCGCAGATTGAACAGGAAGTGCTGGCTGATGCGGGGATCGTTGTAGAAGAACAACCGACGGTCACTTACATACCTCTGCAGGGTGCAGATTTTACTCAGCGTCTGTTAACGCCTGTATCGCTGCAGACGCTTGTGCTGCTTGCCCATTCTGGTTGGAGCATAGAACGCATTCTGAAACTGGGCGCGCAACGCATCAATCAATTGCCGAATGCCCCTACTGCAGCTGGGCCGACTCCGGATGCGGCACCCATATACAGCGACTTCCAGAACCTGGCTGAGCGGCTTCGTGAATTGCAGATTGCAGACCATTTCTTCTTTGGCTGTCGTGGTGGCGAGGAAAGTGAAGCCATCTACATATGTTTTGATCAAAGTGTGGTCGGTAGCAAAAAGTACCTGGAAATTGTCCAGCTGCTGGGTCTGCAGCCTGGCGCCACAAGTTTCCGCATTGTCCAGACCGCAACCGCGGGAAAACCTTCTATTGTGCTGCAACCCAGGTCATTTCTCGGCATGCTCTATTACTTATCACAAGGTGTTGTGCCGCCGGTGGCTGATGTAAAAGCGGGTCGCGTCACGCGAACGCGCAATGCGGACAATACAGAATTCGACTGGCTCAAGTTGATGCAGGACCTGATGGTGGTAAATACTGCTGAGCAGCGACCTGCAAATGCTTTTGTTGCTATAGCTTATCGAAACCGTTGGTTCTATATCGATGATTCGGATCTGCAATCGAAATCTACCTTTTCACTGTTAGGACAGATTTTTGCGCTGACATCCGGGTCTATTGACGGTAGCGGGCCGTTGCTGACCTTACCTATCGGTAACTGAATGAGGTGTTATTTGTCTGACGAAAGCGCCATATTGCCTGCTTGACTAACGTTCTTATCTGTTTCCTGCTTCAAGGCTTCAGGTGCTGTAGCCAGACGTTCCGCCACTTTGATGCTTTGCTCTGCAATACGCAGCGCACTACGGAGCAGTTCCAGGGCGGTGTTAAGACCGCTCAAAGGGAGTTGACCAACGGTTGCCTTCTGCAGCAGATTGCTTTTCAGATCGTGCCACTGTTTGCGCAGTGATTTGTACTGTTCGTCGAGGTTTTCCGTGTTGATATCTTCTGCCTGGAGCTCACAAGCGCGCAATAACGCCAGTACACTGGTCAGGTAATTTTCACAGAATTCTCCTGCGGCACTGTCTCGGATGTGTTGCAGACTTGCCGCCTGATGCGCAATTTCTTCCGCTAACGTGTCTACCTCCGCCAGGTAATTGTTGACCCGGAGTATTGAGGACAATTCGACGGCGGTAGCTTTACTCAGGCGCTCACGTTCGAGTTGATTGACAAACGCTTCCACGCCTTCGTTCAGCGTATTGAGGGCCAGGTGTAGATGTTCGATCTCGCTCGCATGAGCGCCTTTGATGGCTGCTATGGCATGTTGTTGGGAAAGACCTGCCATGCGTCGTAGCTCAAGTCGCAACGCATCTATTGCAAGCGCTGGCGACACCATAACGTTCTTGTCCAGGTGCACAGGCTGTCCGAGTTGTTCAGCAACTGTCTTAAACCGGCTTAACAGAAATGTGGCAAGCCGCTGAGTGTATGCCCACATGATGGCAACCCCCAGAACATTGAACACGGTATGGAAGATTGCCAGATTGACGGCCACCATAGCCTGCAGGCCAAAGGTCTCGCTGGTCCAGGCGACGAGTTTCAGCAGAATAGGTAGCAACAGCAATGCAACCGCGCCGGTAACCACGTTGAAAATGACGTGGGCAGCGGCGACGCGTTTTGCATTTGAGGTTGCGCCGATAACTGATAATGCCGCCGTAGAGGTGGTACCCACGTTTGCGCCGATTACCATCGCGGCGGCGGCATCCAGCGCAAGAACCCCGCCGGTGGCGGCGGTCAAAGTAATCGCGATAGCGGCGCTGGAAGACTGGGTTAACAGAGTTGCCAGAAACCCCGCCATCACGTACAGCAGGAGGCCTAGCGTCGACTCGCTCGAAAGCGAGGTCAGATCCATGCCTGCAGCAAAACCCTGAAAAGCTTCGCGCAGCACATCAATACCGATAAAAAAAAGTCCAAAACCCGCGACGGCTTCACCCAGCGACCCGAGTCTGTTGGAAGCGCCTACAAGCCGCATTGCCATGCCGATACCAATCATCGGCAATGCGAACAGCTCAATCTTGAATTCGAAGCCGACAACGGCGACCAGCCACGCGGTCATAGTGGTGCCGATATTTGCCCCATACACAATACCCAATGCCTGCATCAGATTGAGCAAGCCCGCATTAACAAACCCGATCGTGGCGACGGTTACTGCGCTGGAAGACTGGACCAGCGAGGTCATCAGAATGCCGGAAACAACACCCCGCAGCGGTGTTCGGGTCGATCGCGTGAGAATATCTCGCAGTGCATCGCCTGCTGCGAGTTTCAAACCATCTGTGATCATCGTAACAGCGAGCAGGAACAGGCCCAGCCCACCGAGCAGGGAGCCGATGATAAACACCAGATGTAGGGTGGTCTGTTCTTCCAACACAGCTCAACAGATTTTGGGTTGCGGCTATCCAGTCTAACTGTATCTGTGATGAACCGGCAGCTTCAAGGGTTTCGAGTTCAGCAGACGGGCAATCTGGCTACGGCTGCTGAGGCGCAGAAATGCGATATCTTCATAGGCGCCAGAGTTCATCAGATGTTCGTACTTTTTGCGCGTGGCATGGTAATGGGTGATTGACCACAAGATGATTGAGTCTTTTGCCAGAAAAGACTTCTTCAGCGACTCGCGATTGCCGGTACCGGGCCACAACTCCTGCTTAGAAAACGATCGTTTTATGGCGCGTTGAGTAACCTGGTAGGTTGTGGTCAGGAAAGGAAGATCAATCCAGATAAGAAGCTCGGCACGATTGAGTTTTATAGAAAGGGTTCGGGAATAATTGCCGTCCAGTATCCATTGCGGCTGTTCAACAACGTGTTCAACCTTGGGAAGAAATTCCTCATCTGTGGATTCCACCCAATCCGCTTGCCAGAACAGTTCGTCCATCTCGTAGCAGGGCAGCTGCAGCGCTGCCGCCAGGTTTTTGGCAAAAGTAGATTTTCCACTGCCCGAGGACCCGATGACATTTATCCGCTGGAACTTTGACAAGTCAGCGAGCGTACTCTTTTCTGCAGGCAGAATATTCATGTTACTACACCAGCTTATCCTGTTCGCTGGGCGGTAATCTGATCCGCAGCCTGCTTCACAAACAGTTCTGTACTGCTGCGTCGCGCGGCTTCATCGTCTGGGTTCAGCCCCCAGCTATGCATAGTGGCGAGTGCCGCAAAGCCGCAGTAAGCGTCCCACAGCGGTTGATCACTAAAGTCCAGTGCTGATTGTGAATGGTAGTGGTCGGTGAATAAAGTTACCGCCTGCGGTCCGTACATGGCCATGATTTCAGCGCGGCAACAGGCAATGTCTGATACTGGCGTGCCTGTGGCTGCGTCTTCCCAGTCTATGACCGCGGCTATCTGATCGTTGTGCCAGATAATGTTCCCAGGCCAGAAATCGCCGTGCAGGATGCTCGCGGGCACATCCGCGGTCTGCCAGCGGGAGATCGCCTGTCGAAGCTCAGACCATTGAGGTGTGTCTGGGATATACACCAACGCGCCTGCAACCGGATCTTCTCGTGCGGGCAAGCCCGGTACTGCCACCCGCTCTGGATCAAGTTGATGTAAGCGCAACAGAAATTCAGCCATGCTGCGCATCGCGCTTTCGACTTTGGCATCGGGCACTTCAGTGCTGCCGTCAACCATTTTCATCACAGCGAACGGTGTTGGTAGAGTCTTACAGGTGGTATCTAACAGAACCTGTTCGGCAACAGGCAGGCCCTCCTGAAACAGCGCCTGCTGAAGGTTGAATTCGATTTCGATGGTGTGTTCGGTCTGGTCTTTCCATTCGTGATCTCTGCTGCGTCTAACCACGAAGCGTGTTTGTTGACCATCAGGCAATTCCAGTTCCAGAGCATCTATAGATGCCGAAACACCGCCAGTCAGAGGCCAATGTCGAATAAGGGCTGCATCTTCAGCGATGCGCCTGCTGATTAACTGGAAAGCAGTGATGCGCTGGGCGTCATTCATTTGAGGCACATTATCTAAAAGGCTGGAAAAGTGAGCATCGTATCCCCCTTTTGCACACTGAACTACCCAAAAACGGCAGCCTTGCGACAAACCAGGAATAGGTGGACACTGAATCCGCTCTTTCGATACCGGTGAAACGTGATGGCTTCAGCATCTGCAGAACAACTTGCACATCCGATGGATAACATCCCGGTCAGAAACCTGCGCTTTGACACCGAGACACTTCGCGGCGAAAGTGCATTGTGGAGCCACAGCAAGCCCGATTTTTCAATGTTCATCAACGCGCTTGGCATCCACGTCCCTTACTTTGAAAGGTTTTTGGTGGCGGTCTTTCGCGAGGTGCGCGCGGATATCGGCGATGCTGATCTCATGGGTGATGTCAAAGGCATTATTGGCCAGGAAGCCCATCACGCCTTCAACTTTGTCGGCTGGAACGAGGTGATGTCTGCCCGCTACCCTCGAGTCAGTGAGCTGGAAGCGGATGCAGCTCAGCATTTTGCAAACATGTCGACAAAGCGCAGCAGATTCTTTCAGGTAGGTTATGTTGCCGGATATGAAACGTTCACCTTTCTGGCGGGCGCCATTATTCTGGATCGGTATGAAGAGTTGATGGGTGATGCCGATCCGGTCATGCGTGCCTTGTGGGTATGGCACCAGGTGGAAGAAGTGGAACACGGCGCAGTTGCCTTTGATGTCTACAAATACTTCTATGCCGAACGTGAATGGGCGCGTAAATTTTTTGTGCTGCTGGCGTTTGCACACATTACCAAGGAGACACTGCGTGCCTATTTACACATGGGGCGCGTTGAGGGGTTCTGGCATCAGTCTGTTCGAGGTTTCAAAGCAGCTGATTTTTTTGTTCGTTTTGCCGCGGACTTAGCGCGCTCGGCGTTGCCTGTGTTAAAGCGCGACTACCACCCGCGCAACCATCCCATCTGTAATGAAAATCAGAACAAGGCAGCGCTCGCGTGGCGACAAAGATACGACGCCGGCTTAACAACCCTGGCTATTGAGCAAGGAGACCTGACCTGTGCCTTAGAAGGCAAAGCAGGAGGTTCCCGCCAATGAGTACACAATCCAATGAAATGGTGCGCCGAATAATTGCTCATGCTTTGCTGGTACTGATTGTCGGTTTGATTGCTGGTGTTCTGCTGACTTTCTCGCTGCTCGGGGAGGTTGCACTATGGCCACTACCCGCAATTGACTGGCAGATTTTCGGTTCCACCCGTGGCTGGCAGGCAGCACACGTCGGCGGCATTCTGAATGCCGTCATGTTGGTGGCGCTGGCCTGGACAGTAAACTGGCTCAACGTCTCCGGGCGCGCGCTCACCTGGGCGGGCTGGGGTCTTATCTATACCGGCTGGGGCAACACGGTATTTTACTGGGCGGGCAATCTGGCCGGTAACCGGGGGTTGTCGGTAACTGACACTGTTTTTGGTCCTGGTGACCTGATGGGTGCGCTATCCTATTTTGGTGGTGCCAGCGCCATGTTTGCGACCTTTATCGCGGTTATTATTCTGGCTCGCACCGCTTTGCGCGACGGGTAATTTATTGTCCGCCCAGCTTCCAGTCACGTTGTGGGGTGCCGGTACCAGTCGGACCATGCGGCCGGTGTGGGTTGCGGAAGAACTGGGGATATCCTACGAACTGAAGCCTATCGGGCCGCGCACGGGTGAAACCCAGACACCTGAATTCAGTCTGCTCAACCCTAAACAGAAAATTCCCCTGCTGGTGAGTGGCAGTCTGTGTCTGTCTGAAAGTCTGGCCATCTGCCGCTATTTAATAGCCAGCTTCCCCGATGATGCTTTATATATGCCACAAACTTCTGAGGCACGTGCCCGGGAAGATGAATGGTGTTGTTATATTTATGGGGAACTGGATGAAACCAGCCTTTATGTGATGCGGCGCCACGGTGATCTCGGGCACATCTATGGCAATGCCCCCGAAGTAGTTGCGGCGGCGGCAGACTACGCAGCGAAACACTTTGCAGTCACTGCGCAACAACTGGGCGAGCGGCAGACTGTGCTCGCGGAAGGCTTCGGCCTTGCCGATATTATGTTGATGACCTGTCTTGATTGGGCGATCGCTTATCATCTGTTGTTACCCGAAGGGCTCATGCGATATCGCAAACGTATTGCACAACGTCCAGCGTACCAGCGCGCAAAGGCGGCTAATTTTGCACGCATAATCTAGGCAGTTTGCTGTGCCTGCCATGGCACAATATGTAGCCAGGTCATGTAAAAGGCCGGAATAAACAAGGAGCAAGCAATGAAACCAGTCTGTCTGGTGATGGGTGCTGGTGCGGGTATTGGCGGCACAGTGGGTAAACGATTTGCGCAGGCAGGCTATCACGCCGTGTTGTGTCGACGCAGCGACCAGGAAGGCCTGGATCGTCTGGTGAAGGCAATTCATGACGAAGGCTTCGATGCGACCGGTTTCCTGCTGAATGCCGTAACAGCAGACAGCATCGAAGAGGTTATTGCTGAAATTGAAAACAACATTGGTCCAATTGAGGTCGTCGTATTCAATCTGGGCGCGCAAATTGGCGATCGCTCATTAGCACAAACAACCAGCAAAGCTTTTGAAATGGGTTGGCGCATGGCTACCTTCAGTTTGTTCCGGTTAGCGTCAGAAGTGTGTCCGCTGATGGTTGAGCGCGGCAAAGGGACGATCCTGGTTACTTCAGCAACGGCTGCAGTACGGGGGAATGCAGGACAGCACTCGCATGCCGCGGCCATGGGCGGGCGTCGCATGTTGTGTCAGTCGTTGAACGCCGAGTTTTCCTCACAAGGTATCCACGTTTCACACATACTTGTGGATGGTATGGTTGATGCTCCAGATACCTTAGGGAAAATGTTAGGGCCGGAAAGGTTTAATGAAGTCAGGCAGGCGCGAGGGATGGAGCACGATGGCCTGATTCTGCCCGACAAGGTAGCCGACACCTATCTTCACCTGGCGCAACAGCACCGTTCCACCTGGACTTTCGAGCTTGACCTGCGCTCATTCACAGACCGTCCCTGGTGGAACCACTGATGGCTCTGTCGTTAATGCAGTTGATGGCGGTGCAAGCCGCTGAAGGCGAGGACCACTTCCTGGGCCAGGCTGAAGCTTACGGGTTGTTAGGCATTTATGGCGGACACTTTGTGGGTCAAGCTCTCGCAGCAGCCTTTGAGACGGTTGAAGAACCGAAGCTGGCGCAGTCTTTTCACTGCTATTTCCTGCTGCCAGGCGACCCGAATGAGCCAATACATTATGCCGTCACAAGGCTGAGAGAGGGGCGTGGTTCAGACGTGAGGAATATCATCGCGAATCAGAAGAACCGGCCGATCTTCCAGATGACAGCGAGCTTTAAACTGTCCGAAGCGGGTGATGAACATCAACCTGAGATGCCTGCGGTTGCAGATGTTGAGTCACTGCTGGAAGCGCGTAAGTCAGACGATGCTCAATTCAATCCGCCGCCGACTTTAGAGGGCAGAACTGAGATGCTGATGGCATCGGATCACTTTATTCAGCCAGAGTTTGTAGCGGGGCGAAGAGCAGAACTGAAGCTGTGGGTGCGTTGCAACAGCGAGCATCAGCTCTCTCAGCGTGACTCGCAGATTGCGTTGGCTTTCATGTCTGACGGCACATTGATGTTTAATTCAGTTATTCCTCATGGATTGCCCTTTCAAACCCACCGTCTGACGAGTATTGATCATGCTGTCTGGTTTCATCGTCCTGCCGACGCGGCCGAGTGGCTGCTGTTTGACCAGCGCAGCAGTGCTGCGGCTGACGGCCGAGGAATGAACCATGGTGAAATTTACAACCGCCAGGGTCAGCTGATAATGACAGCTGCACAGGAATCAATGTTGCGGAAAATCGTGGACAAGAAGGGCTGAGTGATGGTGCCAGCCAGAGTCAGCTTTGCTTAGCGTCGGGTGACCTTGTACCGCGCTGTTTAGGCTTCCTGTTTCCTTTTAAAGTTTTCTTGCTGTTCTGTTTCCAGTCGTAGCTGGACAAAGATAACCGCCACCACTTCGGGAGCGGTTGTTTAGTATGTTGATCGTATGCCTTTATGAGGAGTTCGCGGTCAGGCCAGGCCAGCTTGTAACAGATACGATTCAGATCTTTAAAACGCATACGCGCTTTGGTGGACAGTGGCCTGTCGATAATCGCGCGACCGATATCTATCAAATAGAATTCTACCTGGCCGTTGCTGCAGGTCATCATCAGATTACCCGATGATAAATCCCGGTGAATAATGCCCCGCCAGTGCATGTGAGCAACAAATTTCCCTATCTGTAGCAGCCAATCGGCTTTCTCTATACCCTGGTACTGAAGCTCACCGTTTTTAAATGCTGTGAAGACGTCGCGGCAGGAAAATGCATCTTCAATGAACTGGCAGATGTAGTAGCTGTCCGCTGCGTTACTGCTGGTTTGCTCAAAAAATCCCAACGGTTCAGGTGTGGTTACGCCCAACCGCAACATTTCGGTGGCGTTGTTCCAATGCCTTTTTCCTTTGCTGGGCAAAAATTTGTAGGTGAATTTTTTGATACCCCTGGCACGGTTGAGTTTAACTGTTTGCTCACCGCACCCCCACCAGGGGGCCTGAATGTTCCACAACTTGTTACGTTTGTCTCTAAGGACTTTACTTTGTGGCAAGCTGCGTAACAGGTCTGGGATATCAACGCCGTCGGGTGCTTTGGCATCAACGCATTCTGGAAGTGTATAAGTACCTTGCCATTGCTGACTGAGTAGCGTTTCTGTGATTTTGTTTTCACGCGGCCAGTAAACAACATCTGACAATGCCTGCCGGGAAATCTGCTCCAGAGCAACTGCACCCGGCGTCGCGACGAAGCTTGGCCACTGCATAAGCAGGGGCTGCTCTGTAATTGAGCGGGGTGTTTCGGTTAAGACTTCACCTTCGGGTGTGTAGAACTTCGCTGCAGTTAGATCTGCCGCGTTGTATAAGGCATCGAGGGGAAAGATTTTCCGGTCTGCGCACCAGAGGATGTGCCAGTTCTGCTCCTCGGAGCTGCTGAAAACAAAGTGATGCACGCCATCAATATCTGTGTGGGCGCTCAGGCATCGCGCACCGCGTAACACCTTTATGCTGAAGCGCAGCGCGCCGTAAGCTGAAGTTTGCGTGAACTTCTCAACTTCACCGCGAATTTCCCGGTAGTAGCTGACGTTGTCAATGTCAGGATAACTGGTGTCACCACAGCTGATAAGGCCATCGCGCTGGCAGACCAACGGTCCCCAATAAACTCGGTCTAACGCGCCACTGGCAGCAGCGATGACCAGATAACGCATAAGATAGTCGGCGTTCTTTTTTTCTGGTGTGGCCGACCAGCGGGTAAGACGTTTACGACTCCAGCAGGTGTATGTGCAGTACGTTCTTGCTATACCGTTCTGATGACTGATTTTCTGCAGGATGCCAGCCTTTTTAGTCAGGTTCAGGTTTAACCAGCGTGTAGCAATTTTACTGGCAACCCGATGATCGAACGCTTCCGGCTCGACGACACGCTCAACAAAAAGATTATTTGTGTGCACTGATGGCTTTGAATGCAGTTTGCCCATGGCGCTCAGGAACCCCACGTTATAAGCAGGTTCAAAGTCCGAGACGTTCGGCCCTGCCAGCGTTCTGCCGGCTTCTTCGGCAACCTCAGCAGCTATCTGCCACGTGGCGAGATAGCTCTGCGCGCTATATCCGGACCAGCGGCCGCGGTTAGGCGTATTGCCAATTTCGATGGCGTCCAGACGTGTGCCGTGCAGTTGGATAACACTGTCGACAAATTCGCGCCAGCGTGACTGCGCGCTGCTGTCTGTTGCCATGCTTGTGGCGTCATTCTTCAGCGGCAACAAGGCGAGCAGGACGTCGAAGCCTTCATCCAGCAGGCGTCGCAGGAATCGTTCCGTTGCTGCACCTGCGGCGTCATAGCTGTAGCTGAGGCGAACGTTCTGGATTTCCAGGTCACGTAAGGTATCGACAATGTAATCATCGCAGCGCGGATCATCAGACGTGGCAACGTTAATTCCAAAGAAATCTACCGGCACGTCTGTGTTGGATTTTATGTCATGACGCAGCCGCAGCCATTGGGGAACGTCTGTAACAGCGCGAAGAACACCGACAGCTGTATGTCGCGCCAGGGCGGATTTTTGGAGTAAAGCTGTCATGCAGAATTAGCGTAACACAATTGTCACAAAGCATTCTCAAGCTCTGTTGCGTCAGCCGCCAAGTCGTAACAAATTCATAAACTCTCTGCGGTTTTTGGGACCGTAAGTTTTGAAGTGGGGATTAGCAACAGGTTGATAGGCCAGTCGGTCCTGAGCGACGCGGTCCTTTGCAAAATGACCGGTAATCTCTGCATCCGGGATACCGTACAGGGGCGCGGCATTCAAACCGAACACCTGCTCGCGCATCTGTGGCGTGATTAAGGCGTAATCGTGTTTGCTGCGTAAAGACTCAGATATCTGGAAGGTCTGAAAAGCCTGAATCTGGTCCTGGGGTGAGCCGTACCAGATAGAATCGGTACCCCACAAGACCTGTTCGCTACCCAGATATTTGAATAATTTACCCAGACTGTGCGCCGCACTGTCAGGGTCGCGCATCAGGATTCGCCAGGTTGAACCAAGCTCAGCGTAAACGTTTCCCTGCTCAGCCACGTCGTCTTCAAGCACGCTCTTAATCAACGAGTCGATACCCTCATTTCGATTGGGATTGTAGGGTCCTTCAGCCTGATCAGCGACATAGCCTGAGTGGTATACGAGGAAATTAATATCCGGATTCTGCTTTGCAGCTGGCCCGATGTCGTCGCACAGAGAATGTTCATAAGACTGTGGACCAAACGGCAGGCCCTTGTGGACACAGATGTTCTTCACACCCAGTTTGCGAGCCTTTTCGATGAAGGCCTGACCGGCATCGTCCATGAACGAAAAGCCTTTGCCGTCTGGCCCCCATTGGGTGTAGGTCTTCCAGGCCGATACTTTCCAGTGTTCTGCAAGCTCGTCCATGCCGTCGAGATCGCCATCCTGATTAGGATTTACGCGGCCATGCACAAGCAGTCGTTTGGTACCGTCGAGGCGGGCCACAATGTCGCGGGTTGCGTGTGCCTCTTCGATGGTCAGCGGTTCAGCGGCTCGTGTGGAAGGCACAAACGACAACACCATGATGTCGGTGTCTGAATCAAGAAACACGTCTTTGACAAACTCGTCGGAATCCAGGCAGTTCAGATAGCTTCGGTCTCCGGCCAGCGACCCCAGATCACAGGAGGCTTTCGGCAGGCCGCTGAGGGGCTTCGCACTGGCAGGCATGCCCTCAAGCCACGCGCCTTCCGGATTCACAAAATGGCCTTGTACGTCCAGAATGAATCCGGGTTTGCTGAAAGTCGCTTCGGCTTCATTGACATCGAATGCAGAGGATTTTTCTACATCGTAAAAGCCACCGGTTCTGCCTGCAGCTGCGTAAGCAGCGTTAAAGGCCAGCAGCGTTGCCGCAGCGCCAGATGCGGAAACCAGGAATTGTCGTCGTCCTACGCTGGTCTGTTTTGCATTGTGCCTTGCACTCTGCAACGCAAGTTCATTGGCCAGCCTGTGCTCTTTGCGCAGCGCCAATGGCAGGTACTCGCCATTTGATGTTGAATCCAGCTTGATCGGTAGGCGGGTGCCTTCTGCGTCATCATTGTCCAACATAGTGTGGCTCCAGAGGAAAGATTATCAGCATAGGTGAACACGCTTTGGCCAACAAGCAGGCTGAATCTTTCTAATCCTGGAGAACATGGGATTGCACGATCATCATAGGTCCGTGAGCACGCAGAAATTCGAAAAGATGAAGACTTAAAGGATGTGTATGATGCCTTTTTGGCCAAATGACATAGCACATGCCTCAACAACGCATTCTGACGACCCTCACGATCCTGTTATTTACCATTGGCTTAGCCGGCTGTACCAGCATCACGCCAGGTGAAACACAGCAGGAAATTCCAGAGATCGCGCCTGGGGTGCTGATGGGCTACACACCGATGGACGATCCTTTGCTCAGTAAAGCCTTTGTTTCACCCGCTCCTGCGCCAGGATCTGCGCGAGCGGTGATGGATGAAACAGTCGCGCAAGAAATGCTTTTGCTAAGAGGCACGCCTCGGTGGACGCTGGCAACCCGGGATGCTCATCTGCGCTTTCCTGATGCTGCCAATACGTTCACCTGCGCTCTGGGTATGCCCATTACCGAGGCGGATACACCAGAGCTGTATATGTTGCTGCGCAGAACTCTGGCAGACCTGGGATTGGCTGCTTACTCAGCGAAAAACGCTTACCAGCGCGAACGACCCTTTATGATAAACAAGCAGCCGATCTGTACACCAGAAGAGGAGACGATGTTGCGCGCTGACGGTTCTTATCCGTCGGGACATACTGCCATAGGCTGGGGTTGGGCTCTGATCCTGTCAGAACTCGCGCCGGATCGCGCTGAAGCCCTGTTGAGCCGTGGGCGTGCTTATGGCGAAAGTCGCAACGTTTGTAATGTTCATTGGCGCAGTGACGTCGATGCCGGACGCCTGGTTGGGGCGGCAGCAGTCGCACGTTTGCATACAAACGAAGCATTTCTAACCGCCCTGTCTGCCGCGCGTTCGGAAATTGCGAATTTGAAAGAGCAAGATCCGGTACCGGCGATTGATTGTGCTTTGGAGGTGCAGGTTCTGGGGCCCTTCGAATAAGCTCCCTCAGGTTGTGACGTTGACAGTGTTCGCCGGGCTGATCCGGTTCTCGCTTATACAACCCGCTTGTCTTAAGATCCGCGCGAATTAACACAATAGAGATTATCGATATGGACAATAGAAGATTGTTGTTTGCGTGCACATTAGGTCTGGTTTTGAGCTTGCCAACAGCAGCGTTTGCGGGTTCTGAAAGTGGTTTCTATCTGGGTGCGGGTCTTGGCCAGACCGATATTGAAATCAGCGATTTTGATGAGAGTGACTCTGCTTACAAAATTTTCGGTGGGTATAATTTTGGTGTTGTGCCATTGATCGACCTCGCCATTGAAGCTTCATATGTTGATTTTGGTAATCCGGAATCAGGGCCGTCAGGTGTTGACGTAACCGGGCTGAACGCATTCGGGCTGGCGGGTTTCAAGATGGGGCCCATAGGTCTGTTCGCCAAAGCAGGTATGGTTGCCTGGGATGCAGAGCTTTCTGTCGGTGCATTTCGGGAAGATGAAAACGGTACTGATTTTGCCTACGGTGCTGGCGCAAGGTTGCAGATTGGCTCATTTGCTGTTCGAGCAGAATACGAAGTGTATGAAGTCAGTGATGTCAGAGATCTTGCAATGGCTTCTGCCAGTCTGGTTTACACGTTCTGATGAAACGCGCAGCAATATATATCGGAATAACACTTCTGGTAGTTGCTGCGCTTCTGGCGTTTATAGCAACGCCGTCAGAGCACGTTCCGTCGGGTGAACAAAGTACTCAGTGGTATGCGCAAGGGCCGCAGGGTGTTATCGAAACGGCTGTCGAATTTGTAGACAGCACACGCCCCACCGCAGCGTACAAAGATTATCCAGGTGCACAAAACCGTACAATGGCAGGTCGAATGTGGCAGCCAGAGTCACCGGCGCCGGCCCCCCTGGTTGTCTACAGTCACGGTTTCATGTCATCTCACAGCGAAGGTGAGTATATTGGCCGGTTCCTGGCTACACATGGCTATATTACTGTTGCAGTAGATTTTCCCCTGACCGGCGGAAGTGCGCCGGCAGGACCTCTGGTCACCGATGTTATCAATCAACCCCGGGATGTGTCGTTTGTGCTTGATCAACTGCTGGCACGAAATCTTGATCAGAACGACGCTTTGTATGGAAGAATTGATCCCCTGCGTATTGCGGCAGTAGGTTTGTCGTTGGGTGGATTAACGACCGAGTTGGTCGCATTTCACAGGCAGCTGAGAGACTTGCGTATACGTGTTGCAGCGTCGATAGCTGGCCCGACGGCAAATATGACTCGAGTCTTTTTTGACAGCAGGGAGCTGCCGTTTCTGATGTTGGCGGGCAGTTCCGATCAGATTGTACCGTATGCTGCAAACGCGCTGCCCATTCTGGAAAAGGCGCCTGGCGCAACCCTTGTTACCCTGGATGCCGCGAGTCATGCGGGATTTGCGGCTCAAGCCGCTGGTGTCTTTCGATTCGCGAATCACCCTGATGAATGGGTCTGCCCCAGCCTGGTCAGTAATCTCGAAAATGCTGATGAACAACCGCTGTTGGAGGATGACCCTGAAGCCGGCGTTGTTGCTCAGACTGGTGTATTGCCTTGTCAAACAGATGAGTTTGTACGCGCCATGCGCCCTGCTGCACAGGTGTCATTCATGCGTCTTGTCATCTTCAGCTTTCTCGAGAGTGAGCTGGCGGCATCTGACGAGCGTCGCCAGTCCGCAGGACACTTTCTAACTGAGGTCCTTCCGGCTGAAAATCCTCAAGTGAAAGTTGCGGTCTCAACCTGACATTTGTTCATCATGATAAATATCATGACTTCTTATTGGCATCTTCCAGCTGATGCGTTTTATATACATTTAAGTACTGAATTGGATCGAGCAATCGATCCCGCATTGCCGTGTGCTGAGGGGCCACAAACGATGTGTTTCAGTTGCTGCCGGAGGGGAGAGACGCGGGTAAATTGGAATGCGCTTATCGAACGCGCTCTGGTGGAGCCTGCTGGTCGTATCTGTCCTCAACTGATGTGGTTTTGCTACATGTAAACGCCAGGACTGATTAGTCGCGGCAAAGGGAGAGGATTTATGACGGTTTCACTGCGCGATGCGCAAGCCATTGCTATTGTTTTCTGTGTGAGCATATTCAGTCTGTTGGCGATTCAGCCTGTTTACGCCGAGTCAGCGGAAGGTCGGAGAATCGAAGAGGTGATTGTCACCGCAGAGCGGCGGGAATCCACCGTATCTGACACCGCTATATCAATATCGGCTTTTGATGAGAAATTTCTTGATGATTTCAATATAAGAAATCAGGAAGACCTGCAGAACTATATCCCAGCCACAACCATACAACCCTACGACGCTGCCATTCGCGGTGTTGGGCGTACCGCCAGGACTCTCGGTGGAGATCCCGGTGTGGCTACTTACTTCAACGGTGTTTACTCGGAGGATTTTGGTATCGCCTCTACTGAAGGTGGTTTAAAAGATCTCGAGCGTGTGGAAGTTCTGCGGGGACCTCAGGGCACTTTGTATGGCCGCAACGCAGTTGGAGGTGCAATCAACTTCGTATCTAAACGTCCCAGTCTGGAGGAATTTGAAGGAGAAGTATCAGCTACCTTTGGCAACTACGATACGCGCGAAGTGTTTTATATGTTGTCTGGACCGGTGATTAAAGACAAGCTGGCGTTGCGTTTCACAGGCACCGATCGTCATCGCGATGGCTATATCGAAGAGACCTCCGGGCAGGGTAAAGACATCAACAATTATGGTGACGAAAACTACACCCTTTCGCTGAATTGGACACCGACAGACCGAATATCCATTTATGCCCGGGGCAATGAACGCAGCTATCGACGACGTTTCAACGGTGGTGCCGGCACGATGCCAATTATTGTTGCCGAAAACGGCATGCAGAGCAGGGATACCACCAGCCTGACGTTCGGTAAGCGAGTGATCGACAGAACTCAGACCACAAATGCCTGGCAGTCTGACTTTTTTGATCCGACGATGGAGGTTTTTTCTTTCACTAATCCGGTAACGGGCGCAATGGTGGAAGCTCAGAATGTGCGGGCCGGTGTGGATATCCGCTCTTCTCTAACCGCAGTCGCGGGAACAAATCCCGATGGTTCCATTATTTACGGTAAGTCAGATCCAACTGCTTCTTCGACCTCTCCCAACTATGCGCTTGGCCTGCCGCAGAATCGTGTGCACGTTGCCGACCGGGATGATCTGAAGAAAAGTGATCTGAAGATAGACAGCAACGGCCAGTACGATGAGTTCTTTGATCAGCAGGCACTGCAGTTCAACTTTATTTACTCAGCAGATAACTGGGAACTTAAGTACTTAGCCGGTTACACAGACTTTTTCTATGATCGTAATACGGATGAAGACAAAACAGGCAACTTACGCTTGGGCAGTTCAGACTTTTATGTTTTGCAGGAGAATGAAAACTGGCAGCACGAACTGCAGCTGACATTCGATACAGAAAATCTCTCAGTCACAACTGGATTGTTTGTTTACGACTCCACCATCAATCAGCGCCTAGATCTGTATGACCCGATTGATACTCAGGGTCGTTATCAGGCTG
The DNA here is from genome assembly GCA_024743175.1 of Pseudomonadaceae bacterium. Taxonomy (GTDB): domain Bacteria; phylum Pseudomonadota; class Gammaproteobacteria; order Pseudomonadales; family Azotimanducaceae; genus UBA4421. The sequence goes on from JANSXA010000004.1 coordinate 153,080, forward strand.
ACGCAGATTACTCTGGTCTCACCGGCGGGATTGATGAGTTTGGCGCCGTGTTAGCGCTGCTGGGTGGACAGGCGACCCCGCTGCTGGACATCTACGATGCGCAGGAGGCATTTGAAGCGGGCACGCCGCTTGCTGCTAACGGCAGCGTTACGCTTTTTGCCCCCTGGTTTGGAGACACCGGCACTGGTTTGCGAGGGGCGCGAAACGATGGTGAAAGCACTCCGGGCACTTTCTTCGCCTGGGATAACGATATCGATACCCGAGCCTACGCAGCGTACGCTCAAGCCGAGTACGATTTTTCTGAGAAGTGGGCAATCACTCTGGGTGTGCGCTACGCACGCGACGAAAAAGAAGCGAAAGAACGCCTGATTGGTATTCAGGAGTCTTTAGGCTTAACAGCATTTGCCCTGTTTGATGCCGGCAGTTTGTTTGCGGGTGCGCCTGCTTTCAGTGGCGGTGCTCAGGACTACATTGATAATAATCCCGACGGCTTTGCCGCCTGTGGTTCCGGCGCCAACCTTTTGTGCTTGTACAACGCTGTGAGTGGTGCGATCGATCCGACAGGTGCTACAACCAACGGGGGTATCCAGATCGGTGATCAAGGCACCAACCCGGGTGAAACAGCCGTTCGGTTCTCAGGTGTGCCGATTGCATTCAACATCTATCGACCTTTGGAGAACGACTGGGATGTCTGGACCTGGCGCGCGAATCTGGATTATGAGCCTAACCCCGACACTCTGCTGTACTTTTCTGTGACGACAGGCTGGCGTTCAGGCGGCTATAACCTGGGTTTCTTTTCAACAGCGACTCCGGAATACGATGAAGAAAATATCATTGCCTACGAGTTGGGATACAAAGGCACGTTGTTAGACGGGCGCCTGCAGCTGAACACGTCAGTGTTCATGTATCAGTATGACGATATTCATACCATTATCTCCCAGTCGGGCGGGTTGCTGGGTGTCAGCACCAACGTCGTTAACGCGCCGGAAGCGCGTACCTTTGGCTGGGAGGGTGATGTGCTGTTCCTGTTAGGGGACCGGTTTACCATCGGCGGCAACTGGAGTTACACAAACGCAGAGTTCAGTGAAGATTTTGAAGTTATTGACGTGAACAACCCCGATATCCCAGGCTCAATTTTCACCGCCGCAGAACAGAGCGTCAGTGGTTTTGATGGCAGCAGCCTGCCAAAAATTCCTGAGTGGAAATTTACGCTCTGGGGTAACTATTCAATTCCGCTGGGCGACTCCGGCAACCTGGATTTCTTTTCCACCGTGGGCTACACGGACGACTTTTTCTTTGCCGCGCCCTTTGAGCGCGAACTGGATCGAGCGCCTAGCTTTACGCGCTGGGATGCGCGAGCAGTCTGGACCAGTGCTGCGGGTAACTGGGAAGTCTCCGCCTTTGTTAACAATATAACGGGGGAACTGGGGGTTCGTTCTCTGGAGAATGAAGGTGGTGAAGAGTGGAACTTCCTGCGTACTGCTACCACAACCGACCCACGTGTCTACGGGGTGGGTTTACGTTATAGCTTCGGGCGACAAGGTTAAGTGAGGGTGCTACCGGTCATCCTGACCGGTAGCATTCGGGGCAGCAGACAGCCTTTCAGAAAATATAGGTGATTGCGGCAAAGCCTTTGATGACGTGATCATCATCCACAATGGGGCTGTCGGTGATCTTGTCAGGCAGAAACTCCGCTGAAATATTCAGAACGATACGCCAGGCTTCTGTCAGTTCGATGAACGATCCGAACCCAGCCTCGTAGCTGACCGAGCTACCGGTATTGTATGCAGGGCGGTTAAGAGTGGCAGAACGCGCTGAAACACCAAAATCGTAGTTGGTTAACTCCTCACTCAGCCAGTTAACCTGCAGTTGTGGAACAAGACGTAACCATCCCGCTTGAACACCTTTGGACAGGCGCGCTGAGGCGCTTGCCCCGCCTATCTTGTCGAGCACATCGTGCTCATAGTTCATGGCCAGATTTACGCCACCTGGGAGTTCGTAGCGAAAGCCTAATCCTGCCATCAAGGTGCTGTCGCGATCACCCATGCCGGCAAGGGCAGGGCTGTCGTCTTCTTCATAAACGCCAATGCGATAGGATGCTGACGCGGCCAGCCGCCAGCGACCTGTGCCAGCTAAGCCATACTGAACGTTTGGACCAAGCCATTGCAGACGTTCACCATTATAGGTAATGGCTGGAATAGGATTCAGTACTGTCGAGTCAGAGCCAACGTAAGGGCTGCTTCGACCAATAGCGCCTATACCAACGCCAAGACGCCCGCGTTTGCCAAGTACTTTGTAGATCTCGATATCAATGGCTGTTGTTTCGTTCTCAGCAAGGTTAAAGCTGGCTCGTTCGAAGGTTGGCGGTCCCTTCGGTCGGTAGTTGTTTGAAATTCCGAGCGCTTCCCTGGGAATGCCGATAAAGTTTTTGTCGATGAGGCCATTATCGTTTTCGTCCACGTAGACCAGCACAGCCACCTCTCCTGCTGGAATATTCTCAATAACGTAGCCGGCCTTCTGACGAACATCTGTACGCAATTCTTTTACCGGGTCGCGAAAATCGCCGAATGCGCTGGGTGAATTGTAAACCTGAAAGACAAGCGTGCCGCTGACTGGCGCGCCGTTCACGTTGACTGAAAGAGTCGTGGAGTGGGCCAGCGAGTGCCAGAATAAAAGGCAAGCGGCACTAACAATTCGCATCATGGTGAATTCAGAAAAATTATATAGCCACTTACTGCTGCATAGTTTCCAGGTGGTCAACTAACGCGGTGATTCTAGCCCGAGTTTGTTGAACCGGGTCCCGTTTGTCGTTGTCTGCATGACTGAACTTCCAGCCCCAGACCGGCATTTCACTCGATCCGTGTACTGCACTGATGTCCCGGCCGTCAATCTGCCGCATAACTTCCATACGTGGGAACACGCCGTTATTCATCGCGCTCAGGGTGCGCAGATCTGATGGGGGACTGCTCAGATGTGGAAGCATAGGACCATTGCCCGCACCACTCTGACCGTGGCACGACGCGCAATTTTCTCGATACAGCCTGGCGCCATCAAAGCTGGGATTAGGATCACCTGCTTGAGGCGCAAGGCATCCGGTTAGTCCGATAAGTAGTGCAACTGACAAAACCCAGGCTGTGGTGATGCGTTTTTTCATGGTGACTTCCTCAGTAGTTATCAGGCACGTTGGTCGAGCAGTTTTTCGATACGCTCGAGCGTGGCCAGTATTTGAAGTTGCGTCTGGTCTTCAGCAGTCGCTGCGAGAGGTGTGTCTGTATGCACCGTTTTGCGTAACCTGTCCCGCTGTTGCAGCACCTGGTCTCTGAATGATTCTGCGTTGACGATACCTAACAGTTTAACCAACGGGCCTGTAGAGGATTGCCCCGCGGTTTCAACCGAAAGCTGCTTAATGCCGAGGTAGCGCATGAGAGGTCCTTCAACGATACCCAGGTCGGTAATCTGTTCCAGCGGTACGTTTTTCTCGGTTTTCACCAGTACACCCTTGCGCACCTTGAGAAATTTTTCAGTCATTTCGCAGGAAAGTGCGTTGTAGTGCTTGTTAATCAGCCAGACAACGAAGGGTATCAGCAGGATACCAAACAGTGTTATGAAAAGAACAAAGAGAAGCTGCAGCAGCATATAGGTTTTGATTTTTGGATCGAAACTGCCGCTGAGGAGTATCGGGTCTGCAGATGAAGGCCCCGCATTCTGTTTGCTGTCTTGCATAGCGCGATAGTAGTGAATAAGAAAGGGCTTGGCCAGAATCCTCAGGGTCGGTCCAATCGAAAAACGGCAATAGATCCTTGCGCCTCTTCTATGGACGGAAAGCCCTCTACTATCTCCGGATAGTCGGGACGGTATTTATCGACATACGCGGTAAGTACAGGCTCCCAACCTTCGCTCAGCGGGGTTGCGTAAAGGGCATAGGTACTGTCGCCCAGGCGCATCTCCACAGGGCTTCCCTGGCCGATCATTTTCACCCAGCCGCTGTCTGAGGCACCTACAACATGCAACTCACCGCCGTGTTGAATAACCCAGATGATCACAACCCGCGGCAGAGTGCCTGGTATGCGGAGTTTGATCTCGTCGGTGTCAGCCGTGTTCATCCATTGTGCTGGTGCGGGTACCTGCTTTCCGCCGATAAAAAAACCTGGCAGAGGTCCAACCGGGGCCACTATCACCAGGATAGCGGCTATCAAGACTACAACGATCAGGACGTATTTAACGATTTTCATGATGTGATCCTCATTTCATGGGTATGTTTTTCAGGCTTCAGCCTGTTGCAGCTCACTTCGGCGTCGGCGTGCCTTGCGAGCCAGTATATTCAGAAATTCCACGAGCACCGAAAATGCCATCGCAGCGTAAATGTAACCTTTTGGAAGGTGCGCGCCGAACCCCTCAGCAATCAGGGTGGTACCAATCAGGAGCAGAAACCCAAGGGCTAACATCACAACGGTAGGGTTCTGCTGGATGAATTTTGACAGGGGGTCTGCAGCCAGAAACATTGTCCCCACAGCTATAACCACTGCGATAACCATTATCGTGATGTGATCTGTCATACCCACGGCAGTGATAATACTGTCGATCGAAAAAACTACATCCAACAGCAGTATCTGGACAACCACCGCCATAAAGCTCGACGCGGCAACCGCGGGGTTGAGCCTGTCTGGTCCTGGGTCCGGGTCAACGTTGTGATGGATCTCTGTTGTTGCTTTCCAAACAAGGAACAGCCCGCCAGCGATTAAAATGATATCCCGCCAGGAGAACGGGTTTCCAAAGATCTCGAAAACAGGGTCAGTCAACTTCACAATAATTGCAATTGTGCCGAGTAGAGCGAGTCTCAGCACAAGGGCTGCGGCTATACCTACTCTTCTTGCCTGGGAACGCTGATGTTCAGGAAGTTTATTGGAAATGATCGATATAAATACCAGGTTATCGATACCCAGCACTACTTCCATCAGCGTTAAAGATGCCAAAGCGATCCAGACGGTTGGATCTGAAGCCAGCGCAATAAAATATTCCAAATTGTTGGCCGGGGAACCTGGATTCCTCAGCGTTCCTCACTCTGCTGTTGTCAGCTTTAGAGTAGACACGATACATTGCGTAATAACTAGAGAGGTTTTTATCTATGGAATCAATTTGGCCAGCGATCGGCAGTTGGCTTTTGGCTAATGGCGTGCAGCTTGCGACTACGGCTGCTGTGATTATTGCCTACGTGTTGCTTGATCGATTCGGGGCACCAAGACTTGCCGCCGGAGCAGATCGAAGTGACTTCAAACCCGATACGGGCGTGAAAGCGATACGCGTTGCGCGGTTTTTAACCGGACTTGTCGGTTTTCTGCTGCTGATTGTTGTCTGGGGAGTCGATTTAACTTCCATGCTGGTGTTCTCTGTGACCTCAATTACATTTTTGGGCGTGGCGTTGTTTGCGAGCTGGTCGATGCTGTCGAATGTCACGGCGTACTTCATTTTGCTTTTGCAGCCGTCGTTCAAGCATGGGAACTTTATTCGAGTAGTTAACGCAGATAATTACATAGAGGGCTATATTGCTGAGCTGAACTTTTTTAACACAAAGTTGATGACACAAGACAAGGAAACGCTGATCTATCCTAACAACTTGTTATTGGCGACGCCTGTGTTGGTAAATCCGCAAGGGCGTCTGGCAGGTATGGGTAAATTAGTTGCGCCGCCGCCTCCTGACACAAAACAGATCTGACAACTGAGGATGTTGATATGACCGCTATTGATGATTTTCTTACCAATAATGCAGCTTATGCAGGTACATTTTCCAAAGGCTCATTACCTATGCCGCCTGCAAAGCAGATTGCAGCTGTAGTGTGTATGGATGCGCGCATGGAAACGGGTGCAATGCTGGGTCTGACGGAAGGTGATGCCCATGTAATCCGCAATGCCGGTGGTGTAGTTACCGACGATGTTATTCGTTCGTTGACCATTTCACAGCGACTGCTGGGCACTCGCGAGATCATGCTTATACACCATACAGATTGCGGCATGCTCACCTTTAAAGATGCTGACCTGAAACAGGCAATTTTTGAGGATGTGGGTTTAAAGCCGCCTTTTGCCATGGAAGCCTTTGAAGACATCGATACGGATGTTCGTCAGTCGCTGGCGAGGGTTAAAGCCAGTCCGTACATTCCGCATAAAGATCAGGTGCGTGGTTTTGTCTTCGAAGTAGAGAGCGGAAAGCTTAGAGAAGTGACTTAGAGGTGTCGTTACCGAGCAGCACAACTGGTGCAAATCCGCCACCTGGCGTGCGAAAATTTGTTGTCTGCCCCTGGTAGACCCGTGCTGTAAGTAGCTTTATTTCACCATCGTACGTGAAAGCTCGGACGTCGTACTTCAGCGCCTTGCCCGAAGCGTCTATCCAGCGGGAAGGTGCCTGTACCTGCTCCTGCGCAACATAACTGCCGTCTTTGAGCTGCAATATGTCACTCCAGACGCGCCGTGTCATTTTGGCACCGCGATAAGCGCCGCGACCGGCAAAGCCATCGGCCGGTTTGAAAAACAGACCCTTCCGATTCTGCCAGAGCTCAGCAGAGTTGTCAGCAGTCACTATCCACGTTCGCGGTATTGTGCTGAGAACAGGGTCTGCGCCAGACAGAGGTTCACGCAGCAGATATGGCTGGGTAGTCAGCAATGCCAGATTACGTTTGTCAGCAAATCGAGCGTGGTGTTCCGGTGATGGGCTGACAACTACGGCATTCGATGTCCAGGCGTTGCGCAGAACCCTTTGAGCAGGTTGGGTAAAGTAGAAATCAGTGAGGCGATTGTACACCAGATCAATGACCTCACCGTCGAGCGTCAAACTGCCGTTGTGAAAATTCATTTCTGCAGGATCTGCAACATACACCTGTATGCCGTAATCTTCGAAGTATTGTTGTGCAAGAACAAAGTCCGGGTGTAGAAACTGCGTTTGAGGCGCCTCATCAACAATCGCAAGTGTCTGAGGAATGCCATGTCGTCCCGCGTGTTGCCATTCCTTTATCACCATGGTGAACATCCAAGCAGGATCTGATGCCCCGCCCCATTTCTCACCGCACACGGGCATGTCAGATAAGCTGTTATAGAGGTTGTGAACGATAAATGCGCCGCCTGCGTTAGTGTTGATTTCTATGAGTCGTGGGCCTTCGCGGGTCATATGAAAGTCATACCCCATAAACAGGCCGGGGGTGGATTCGCCCCGGCAAATAGGTTGAGCAAGCTCGCTGTGCTGGTCGTTGCAGCGGTTGAAGAGTAGTTCTTCAAAATCAGGGGTATACAGGATCTTTTCGATACTGCTCACCTGCGCCTGCATGTCTGATAGATCTGCCGGGGATAAAAACACTGGAGAGCCGGCAAACATTACCGGGCGCTGTGCCAATGAAGTCTGCAACGCAAGCGACCCGCCAGCGATGGTAGCTGCCACCCTGCCGGGATCAATAGGCATGCAATTGCACGTCTCGTTAAGATACTCAATATTCATTTCAAAGCATCCTGGAGTGGCTGGCAGATCTGTGGGTGAGAACAGCAGCAGTCTTCCATGAGGAACCCGAGAAGCCCCGCCATTTTCTCGTAATTTGCGGAATAAATAATTTGTCTGCCACGGCGTTCAGACTGCACCAGACCGGCGTTTTTCAGCACCAACAATTGAGCAGATGCGGTGGTGGCGCCAACGCCAGCCAGCGTGGCGAGTTCGCCTGCATTGATGCCGTCTGGGCCAGCTTGAATGAGCGAGCGCACCAATGTCAGACGGCCTTCGTGTGCCAGTGCGCTTAATGTGTCTACAGCGTTATTCAGGTCCATATTGCATTAATACATGAAATGATGAAGTGTTGCAAATTGGCCGGCGATCACGCTTACATCTAGTTTTGCGGCTATCAGGACAGACACAGATATGAGCAATTTGGAAAAAAATAAATCAAACGCCAAAGCTTTCTACGATTTGATGTTTAATCAATGTAAACCTCGTGAAGCCATTGAACGTTTCGTAGGGGACGAGTACATCCAACATAATCCCGAAGTTGCGGATGGCAAAGAAGGCTTCATCGAGTATTTCGAGCGGATGGCTGTCGACTACCCTGGCAAAGAAGTACATTTCAAGCGAGCGATAGCAGAAGCGGATCTGGTTGTTTTACACTGTCATCAGCTTTGGCCCGGAACTCAGAACTATGCAGGGATTGATATTTTTCGCTTTGATACCTGGGGCAAAATTGTAGAGCACTGGGATGTTCTTCAGGTTGTTGCAACCGACTCAAAAAACGATAACGGGCTGTTTTAGGTCGGTCCTCTGAATCTTGGAGGAAACAGTTTGTTGGGGAAATCTTCGGGTCGCATCACTGTCTTGGTCGTTAGCTGTTTGCTTATCATTGCTGGCGCTGCCCTTATTTATCTGCGAGGTGGAATTCTGGCATGGCTCGGCCTGCTCATCGGTGTGGGTCTGCTTCTCAAGCACTGGTTACATACTTCAAATCAGGATTTGCCACCGCGTCTGACGATTTCAGTCATTTGGATGGCTGCGTGTTTATGATGATTGCGCCTGAATCCCGGTACTGGGCCGTGACTGGCGTGCCGGACAGAGGGCCCTTCAACCAGCACTTTGTGCGCGATATCGGCTTCATTTATCTGCTTGGAAGGGCAGCCTTTGTTTTTGGATCTGTCTACACCAGGCATCGACTACAGCTCTGGCTGGTGCCCACCGCCTGGTTGGCATTCCATGCGGTGTTCCACGTTTGGGAGGTTGTTGTTGGCATCTGCGGGCCGGAATCTCTAGTAGAAGACTTGGCCGGTGTTACGGTGCCCGCATTGCTGGGCCTGGGTTTGATCTATGCCAGCTACACCGTTCAGGGTTGTGAGTAAGCCGTTTGTTGCACCTGAGTCTCGAGCGCCGGAAACCCTTGAATGGCTGGACAACCCGCGCAGCGTAGAGCGCTTCAGCCTTGAAAGTAAGAAGGGTGCTTCTGACCGATTACCTGTCTCAAAAGTCAATCGAGGAAGAAGTGTCTTATGTTTTTATATCTGTTGATCTGGAGCGGGATTCAATAAACAAAGTTTCTGAATATGTGCAGCATTTCAGCGCATTGATCCGCGGTGTAACGGGCAGGCAGGACCAGCTGCAACAGATAGCGGATAGCCTTGGTATATCCTTTGAGGTTTCGAGCGACGGTGATGCTTATGAGGTTTCGCATTCGATAACCTTTTCCATCATTGATCCTGAAGCTGTGTTTTGCGGACGCTTTAGACCCGGACTTAATGTTCCCCATCTTGCGCAGGAATTCGAAGCTCGCCTTGATTCGTTTGCGCCTACTGACAGTATGCTGTCAGGAGGCCTGTGAGATAGTTACACCTTACTTATGACTGTTAGAGGTTTGCACAGTGAAACACTATTACCATCCAATGAGCCGGGCAGTGACTACCCACTGGATGCTCACCGAACTTGACGCTGAACATGAGCAGGTTGTCATCGATTACACCGCCGGTGAAAACAATACACCAGAGTATCGCGCTATAAATCCTATGGGCAAGATCCCCGCACTGGTAGACGAAGGCGTCGTCATTACGGAAACCGCTGCTATCGTAGCTTATCTGGCTGACAAGTTTGCGGACAAAGGCATGGCACCAGATGTGGGTTCAAGCCAGCGCGGTAGTTACTATCGATATCTGTTCTATCCAGGCACTACTCTGGAACCCATGTTTACCTTCAATCAGCTGGACGTCGAAAATCTATCACCCCAATCTACCGGGTGGGGTGATCTTGAACGATGCCTGCAGACCATAGAACAGATGACGCCAGAAGTGGACTGGGCATTGGGGCCTGACTTCACAGCGGCAGATGTAGTATTCGGCGGGACACTGGACTTTGCTGTTCAATTTGGCTGGTTAACGTCTCCGAGTCCAAAGGTTGCAGCTTACGTTAAGCGCATAAAAAACAGGGATGCGTACCGCCGGAGTCATGATGAATCGTGGCACTGACAGAGCAATTCAGCGATTTAGGCTCAGCCATTCATCTGCACAATATTCAAGGCGTGACGATATTGAATTGCAGATTTACCGGATCCAGCGCTTCGAACAATGATTTCATCAGTCCAGTTTTGTCCTCGAGCTGCATCGCCCCGGATTGAACAAGGCTGCTTGCGGTTGCCTCACGGGTTAACAGCTTTGTGAAATCAGTTCGGCTGACCGTTACCTGCCCGCTCGCCTTTGCATCGGGTCCGGCGCGAGGGAACATGTAACTCCTGTTCAAATCCACACTGACAACCTCTTTACGTTCGGGGAAGTTGAACTGAATGATGCCACCGTCGCCCTGCATCTTTGCCGGATTGAAGCGCGTTGCCAGGGAGTCGAACAGATCAACTGCGGGGATGTTGTTCAGCACACCAGCATTGCCTGTCGAAATTGTCGCTGTGTCAGCGTTACCCTCGCGAAGCTCTTTGGCGCCAACCAGATAGATGTTTCGCCAGGTTCCAGCCTCAGCCTGAAATCCGAGTTGCTCGTAAGTCGATGCCAGCCATTTGCGCGCCATCTCATTTTCAGCATCCGCAAAGACTACGTGGTTGAATACCGTCGCTGCCCAGCGGTAGTCACCCTGATTGAAAGCTTCTTCACCAACAGCCAGGGCTTTGTCTGCACCACCCATAGCCGCGACGTACTTTACGGACGCTTCCGCAGGTGGCAACTGATGATAATTGGCAGGTACGTTGTCCCACCAGCCGAAATAGCGTTGATAGACCGCCTTTGAGTTATGGTTCAACGTGCCGTAATAATCGCGGACCCCGAAATCGGTTTTGGCGAAGTCCGGTTCGCCGATGTTCTCGGCAATTTCATGCATCGTTGCGCCCTGATTTGCCTGTCGCATGGTCTGGTCATGGACATAACGATAAAGACCGCGTTGGTTTCTGAGGGTGGCTTCCACGTTGTCTCTACCCCAGGTCGGCCAATGGTGAGACGCAAGTAAAACATCGGACTTTGCGCCATATTCTGCGTACATGGCATCAATCACTTTGCTCCACTTGAGCGTATCGCGAATCAATGCCCCCCGCGGCGTGAGGACGTTATGAAAGGTGCGTGTCGCAACCTCGGCGCTGTGTAATGCCTTGAACTGCGGTAAGTAGAAGACAAATTCAGCAGGCGCTTCGGTTTCACTGGCATCCATGAACTCAAAAACGATGCCATCGATAGTCAGCGTTTCGCCATCTTTGCTGATGCTTCGGGTCGGCGGTATCAGAGCTACGGCGCCACGTGAGAGCGCCTGGCCTAAGCCAACGCCGACAAGAGACGTGTCTCCCGCCGGTAGTGATGTTCCAAATTGATACTGCACGCGTCGGTTCATGGCCGTGCCGGCAACAACGCTCTCTCCAATCGACTCCCGGACAAAACCGTGTGGAGCGATGATCTGTACGCCGTTAGTGGCAAGATCCTGTTTACTCACAACGCCGTTGGCGCCGCCATAATGGTCGCCATGGCTGTGCGTGAATAGAACCGCTTTAACCAATCGTTCACCCAGTACTTTGTTCGCCAAAGCCAACCCGGCTCTCGCCGGTGCCGGTGTGGTCAATGGATCGACAACAATCCAACCCGTCTCGCCTGTAATCAGGGTCATTTGCGCCAGATCGTAACCGCGGATCTGGTAAATGCCGGGCACAACTTCAAACAAACCGTGGATACTGTTGAGCTTTCCCTGCCGCCACAGCGAAGGGTTCACCGTATCGGGTGCGCTACCTTTCACAAACTCAAACTGGTTTGGATCCCACGCCACCGAGCCGTCTGCGTTGAGAATTGGTTTTTCGATTTTGGCCAGAAAACCTCGATTCGCGTTCTCAAAATCTGTCTGATCTGAAATAGGTAAACGCGCGGCGAACTCAGCGTTGGCTTGTTTTGTTGCTGTGGTTGCCTCGCCTTCAGGAGGATTGGCATAAGCGTTAGTTGCAGCGCTCAGCGCCAAAAGTGAAATGATGGCTGCTTTCATGTTGGTCCCTCTCTCTCTCAAACCCCGTTTCTCGATGCACAAGAGTCACATCAATTTGAAGGTGTATCAACGACAGAAATATCTCAGACTGAAAGATTAAGGCGATTGGCGCTATCTATAGCAGATTTCAAAAAAGGGGGTATGTCTAACGACTGTTTTCGGGCTAGCGCCTAATGTTGAAGTCTAACTTTGTTGAAGCAGGTGAGATTGCCGACCTCCTGGACGCAGCCGGCAACCTCGATTCCCACTTGAAAGGAAAGAAATGGATCAGCCCGCGTGCTGCTCCTTCACCAGCGGGGCATCGATCTTGGCTACAGCGCGACTCAGGGCATCCTCATAGCACGCCTTCCTTTCCTTCGTGGCAAGAGCGTAGAAACTGCTGGAAGATCGGTCATGGAGGCCACAGACTTTCACTGCAGCTCGTTGAAGTCGATCGTAGAGCACCTCAGCGCCTGCGGGCTTGGAAAGATCGAGTTCAGCATAGGATACGGCCACAGCCTGCATCTCGCCCTCACTCATGTCTGCGAACGCCACACTGGTGTTGAGCGCGAATGCCAGCACACCAATTTTTCCAATATCATGTACACCAATCATCATTAATACTCCTTGATTAGGTTGTGTTCCCTTGAGAAAAGGGGACGGATCGTCGCGACCCGCGCCTGCAGAACTGCAGGCACTATGCCAACTCGTTGTAAGAGGCAGCCCTCTCAATGAAACGTCCGTGGAATGGCGCCTTAACCGCAACGGTCTCTCTGGTCTGCCATTGAAACGAATCTAAGAAAGGTTTAAAAATTGTGCCTGCAGCAGTAAGTCGGAAGGCGTTTGCACTGTTGCAGTGCAACAAAAAATGCCGCCGAGGCTAAGCGCGCTACTCCAACACTAACGTTGTTTCTAACAGGACTAGCTGAAACAGGGTCTCTCGACTGAAGTGAACCGAAAGGTCTAGCCATTGAGTCTCGTTTCTGCGTTTTCGAAAACAGGTATTCACTCTGCCGCACCACTATTAAAAAAGTTGGCTAAAAAAGACAGGCGGTTGGAGAGTGTGCTTCCGAGCCAATGCCTCGAGTGACAACTCACACCAAAGGAATCGTTTAATGACAAGTGCGTATCAGGAACCCGGTGATGCGAGGGGTACCTTTCTCGGGCATCCCAAAGGCCTGCTTGTTTTGTTTTTTGCCGAAATGTGGGAGCGCTTTTCTTATTACGGTATGCGTGCGCTGCTGATTTTCTATCTTGTGCAGCATTGGATGTTTTCCGACAGCGAGGCCGGGATTATATACGGCGCCTATACCGCGCTGGTTTACATTGACCTTTCCCCCAAAAACTTGACCGTTGCGAATGAGATTTTTCCCATTAAATTGTACGAAGGGAAAAGTCGATATGAAGCGCAAGACCTACACAGAAGAGCAGATCATCGCGATCTTGAACGAGCATGAAGCAGGACTGCCAGCCACGTCAAATTACTACCTTTGTACGATAGCTCACGAAGATTGATCTATTTAAGAAGATCATAAATATCTATGATCTATTTTGATAGATATTCCAATAGAAAATATTCATAAAACGATCTATAGTAATACTTCATTTGTAAAAATGATCTACCTTGATGGATCATGGTAGGTGAATAAATTGGGCATAGAAGTAGAGCATATAGGCAGTGCGATAAAAGAGGCGAGAGAGGCCAAGAAAATATCTCAGCGCGCTCTTGCCAGAAAATCGGGGATCCCACAGAGTCACATCTCCAAGATTGAAACCAAGGGCGTCGATCTTAAGCTGACCAGTCTGCTCGCTTTAGCACGCGCCCTTGATCTTGAACCTGTGTTAGTTCCGAGGAAGCTCACCCCTGCTGTGAAGAGCTTAATCAGGACCAGTAAGAGCGTGACAGTAACGCCTCAATCGGCTGAGCTTTCGCTAACAGGTCATCCTGCTACTGTAGCCGCACGCCCTGCCTACACCCTCGATGAAGAAGAGGGTGACGACGATGGCTGACATCTCTGTACTGCATGTACTTTTGCATGATGAGGAGATCGGGACACTCACTCAACTACCAGGTGATAGGAGTATTTTTTCGTTCACTGAGGCCTACATTGGAGATCATGAACGTGCGACTCTCAGTCTTTCATTCAAAGATCCGTATGGGAATTTAATAACCGACCACAGAACGACCCAGACAAGAGTCCTTCCATTTTTCGCCAACCTTCTTCCGGAGGCTCACCTGCGTGACTACTTGGCTGCACGTGCTGGTGTTAAATCTGTTCGAGACTTTCCTTTACTATGGGCCCTCGGTGAGGATTTACCTGGCGCAATCCGCATCGTATCTGCTGACGGTGAGTCCTGGCCAAAAGATGATGCGAAGGCTAATTTAGACGTTTCTGACGAGAACACACCTTTGCGTTTTTCTCTTGCTGGTGTGCAACTAAAATTCTCAGCACTTATGGAGGCGAGCGGTGGTCTAACTATCCCAACTCGCGGAGTGGGCGGTCATTGGATTATCAAGCTCCCTTCAAATTCCTATTCTGCAGTACCTGAGAACGAATTTGCGATGATGACCCTAGCTGGCAAAGTAGGGATAGATGTCCCGGACATCAAGCTAGTTGATCTCGTAGAAATCGAAGGTCTACCAGAAGGGATTGGAAGTCTCACGGGGCAAGCTTTTGCAATTCGGCGTTTTGATCGTACTGAGGACAGTAGTGTACATATTGAAGACTTCGCGCAAATCTATGGTGTTTATCCAGATAGGAAATACGAAAAGGCGTCTTATCGAAATATTGCCGATGTTGTTTGGATTGAGACGGGTGAGGCGGGACTTGCCGAATTCATCCGCCGTCTGGTTTTCAACATTCTCATCGGCAACGCCGATATGCATCTTAAGAATTGGTCACTCATATACCCTGATAAAGTGAACGCGCAGCTAGCGCCCGCCTATGACTTTGTCTCCACGATAGCATTTATGGAAAATGACAAACTTGCTCTCACGTTTGGCCGTTCTAAAAAGTGGGAGGATGTCTCGGAGGATGAACTTCATTGGTTTTCGGGGAAAGCCAAACTACCCAGAAAGCTTGTCCTCGATACCGCCAGAAAAACAGTGGCAGATTTCCTGGCTGCTTGGTCGAAAGAGAAAGGACAACTAACGCTAACGAAGGATGCACGGGGCAGGATCGACAAGCATTTAGAAAAGGTGCCTTTAGTAAGGAATCTCTCGTGACGCGGTGATGGCGTTAAAGGCCGACACGACGTTTTCCGCTTTGCGGAAAACTCGCTAAATGAGCGAAGCGAATGACTGGTGGCCAGAGACAGAATCAACCGGCAACCGCGTTGGGGCGACACGGTGTCGACAGAGAGGCGTATCTGAACACAAGAATCAAATTCGAATAGATGGTGGCCAGAGACAGAATCGAACTGTCGACACGGGGATTTTCAGTCCCCTGCTCTACCAACTGAGCTATCTGGCCATTTACCGCGTGCAATCGCACCGGTTCTGAAGAGCGGCGTATTAAAGCGGGGTGATCCGCGTGCGTCAACCGCCCTGAGGGTGGAATTTGTGAGTTCTTCTGCCTAACTCTTTGGCGGCGCTACATATCCTTCCGCTCGATCGACTTCCTCATTGGCAAAAAACAGCCACATCTGCTCGCTGAGATACTTGCGAGCGTCAGGGTCCAGCAGTTTCAGATGTTTTTCGTTAATCAGCATGGTTTGCAGGTTCTGCCATTCAAGCCAGGCCTTTTTGGAGACTTCGTTGAAAATACGCTCTCCCGCAGCGCCTGGTATTGGCGGCTTATCGAGACCTTCCAGTTCTTCGCCATAGCGGCTGCACAGTACGGTTCTGCTCATGATGTAAACGGCTCTTTTAAACTGGCCAGTAGTTTAACCGCTGGGGCGGAAAGGCCAATGGCCTGGTTTTCGCCATTGATATGCTCGGGGTTCACCCACCGCTGAGTGTCCTCACCGACATACCCGTCGGGTAATGTACTCAGGGTGATGTATACCGGTTCAATATCCAGATGGAAGTGGGTGAAAGTGTGTCGAAACACGGGCGCTACGTGTTGGCGTTCGATCTGGGCCGGACTGATCTGTAGTTCAGTAAGGAAGGTATCTGCAGACGTCGACCTGTCACGTTCGGGTGGTGTCCACAAACCGCCCCAGAGTCCATTCAAAGGCTTCTGTTCCAGAAGCGTCGCTTTGTTTGTTAAAGACAGAACAAAAAATCGCGCCTCGCGAACAGGCTTGGCTACTTTGGGTTTGCTGGCAGGATAGTCAGCGACCGAGTTGCTGATTCTGGCTGAGCATCTGGCTGCCAGCGGGCAGGCTGGGCACTCTGGCTTGCGTCGCGTGCAGAGTGTTGCACCTAAATCCATTATCGCCTGAGTGAAATCTGCGGTGCGCTTTTTCGGCGTGTGTCTATCTGCTTGTTGCCAAAGCTGTTTGGCCACATCAGTTTTTCCAGGATAGCCGGCTACGGCATGAAAGCGTGTAAGCACTCGCTTCACATTGCCATCGAGAATGGTAGCCTGCTGATGCATTGAAATGGCTCGTATAGCGCCGGCAGTCGAGCGGCCGATGCCGGGCAGGGCTTCAAGCTCAGGCTGGGTTTCCGGGAAGTGGCCATCGAGTTGCTCAACAATGGCTTGCGCGGTTTTGTGCAGATTACGCGCACGCGCGTAGTAGCCCAGGCCCGTCCACAGATGCAAAACGTCATCAAGCGGTGCGCGAGCTAAAGTCTCAACATCAGGGAAACGCTGCATAAAACGCTGATAGTAGTCGATGACCGTTGCCACCTGGGTCTGCTGCAGCATGATTTCAGACACCCATACCCGATAGGGGTTGATGTCCTGCTGCCAGGGCAGGTCTTTGCGCCCGTGCTGGTCAAACCACGTCAGCAGTTGTTTTGCGAACCAATCCATGGGCCGTGGCGGCTACTCTTTGTTGTCCAGTGCACGGCCAAGAATGTCCAGCAGTCCGCGAGCGGTATCTCTGTACTCTTCCGGTACTTCTTCGTCGATTTTCTGCTCAAGCTTTTTACGCAACCCCGAATCATCGCCGCTTTGCAGCGCTTTCGCGACAATGTTCTGCGCCGCGTTGCGATCAAGCTTGCAGGTAGGATCCGCGGCTGCACCGGTGCAGCGGATGGGTATCGGTGTGCCTTCGAGTAGTGGATTGATTGTAAACGGGTTCGTTTCAGGGGCAGCGTTAACCGTAACATTGGCCAGCATATCAATGGTGTCTGCGGCATAGTCATACTTGCCGTTGGCATCAACACTCATGTGGTCGAGGGCAAACTGCAGGCTGTGCAGGGCGCCGTCAATGTTCCAGCGACCGGTAAATTGTTCGTAGTTCCACATATCCGGCCAGGTTGCTGCGCGATCTGTTTGCCGTGTAACGGCGGCAATCTGCATCAGCTGCGCTTTGATCTTGGAAATATTAAGTTGTCCCTGTCCACCATTGAACTGGGTAGCCGCCTTAACCGAGGCCATAAGCTGTTGTTCAGTATTGCCGCGCAGCGTGAGTTTGGAATTCAGCGCAATAGGCGCAATCCACTGCAGGCGCTGATCTGTCCAGTCAATCAGGCGCTGACTGTCCACACCAGTTACCTCAGGTAATATGGTCCACAGTGGCATGGGCTTGGTGGCATCAATGTCGACATCGCTTACCAGGCTGCCACCCAGGAAATCATCAATATTCAGCATAACGTTCAAACGTCCGGCGGTATTGGTGATATCAAGGCGGCTGTCGGTGAAGGTTTCGCTGCCAACAACCAGTTCGGAAAGGTTGCAGTCTGCGCTGAAGTTGTAGCTTACGAGGGTTGCGAGTGGCAGCAGAGCATCGTCGCCTTCTGCGGGCAGTTTTGCTGGCGCAAGCGGATTGTCAGTGGCCTCTGCCTGACAGATGCCCGTGGCCATCTCCGAAGTGATGCGACCATCTTCTAAGATAATGCGTTGAGGTTGACCAGCGGTGGCTGGTGTATAGGTCACAAGACCATTGAAGCGTGCCGCCAGAGGTTCTGCACCGGCTTCACTGGTATGCACAACATCTGCAAACACGGCTGCCGGCTCGCCGAAGCGGAAGTCTTTAACCTCCAGCTTGTTTAACAGTGTGCTGGCGTCATCGGCATTGTATGTGGTGTCCAGCAGGGTTAGTTCGGTAACGCGCCACTGATTGATATCGTTCCACATGGCAGAAAGATCCATGTTCAACTGTAACGTGCCTGCGTTAATGTCTTCATCCGCACGGCTGAGGTTCACGTCAGCGACATTCAAACTCAGTGGAGGAAACAGCGACCAGGAGATATCTCCATCAATGCGCGTGGTGTAACCCGTCTGCTCAGAGAGCAGGCGCTCGATCTCAGGCTTCAGTCGATTAGCGTCCTGCACATAGAAATAAGCGCCGATGGCCAGTGCCACCACCAGAGCCAGTAAAATTCCAAAGATTCGGCCTAACACACCCATCGTGGGTCCATCTCAATAAAAAGGAGCGCCTAGTATAGAGGTTTATGGATGACGGGTAGCTGAACGACGAAAGAAACGTGGTGTTGTCAGATTGCCGGGCGAAGTTTTTCGAGACGTTCTGTGTCCGCGCCAGCTACTGACTTGCTTGCGTAGCGCGGTAGCTGCTGCTTCCTCATTCGGAAACGGTCCGGCGTCCTGGTGACCGCGTGCGCGGTAGTACCACTGACCATCGTCCGTTTGATAAATGCGTTCGTTCACTTCCCCAGTCCTTCTCTTCCGGAACGCAATATTCCGGATACTACTTGATCGGCAACGGTGTTCTGCTGACACGCTCTGTGTGATTATTATTGGACCACAGGCGCTCGAATTCAGTGTATTGCCTTTGTAACGGTTATATTAAAGAGCAAATGCGTCAGGTAAATAGCGCAAATATACTAATTTCGGATAAACCGCTCACTTTTTAGGCATTCTAGGTAAGAAATATGACAGTTGATACGTTTGATCCCTCCGCGATGGCACAACCCATCGATGCCAAATTGGCAGCTGCGCTTTGTGCCGCGGCTGAGATTTCGGCAGACAATGAGCTGGTGTTGGCGGAGCTGGATGTGAAGCGCTTTGCGCCGATGGCATCAGGCGGCGACTGGTCAACGTTGGGAGATGAGCTGAGTGATGAGCAGGTGGCTCAATTGATCCGCATTTTCACCCTGGGCGAAATGCAGTTCAGCTCCTGGACAGCGGCTGATAAATCGCCGGTGATTGCCCTGGTGCAGCTGCTGAAACAGCGCGGCGTTTATGAGCCGGAGATGACACGCTGGATCAAAAGTAACACCACAAACCGGTTTCTACCCCACGGCAATCTGCTCAACCGTCTTTAGAAACTTATCCAGAAATCAGCCAGTGCGTTGATTACGCTGCATATTTTGCGCGATCAGCGTAGAATCCGCGCTCTTTTTACAGCCATGCACACGAGAGTCAGTCATGAGTGATGCGCGCACCGCTTCGGTCATCCGCGATACCACAGAAACGCAGATCAAAGTGACCATCAACCTGGATGGCACGGGTACCAGTCATTTTGCAACCGGAGTGCCTTTTTTTGAGCACATGCTTACGCAGATTGCCCGGCACGGTCTGATTGATATGCATATTGAAGCCAATGGTGACCTGGAAATTGACGCTCACCATACGGTTGAAGACGTGGGCATTGTGCTTGGGCAGGCGTTTGCTCAGGCGCTGTCTGACAAGTCCGGCATTTATCGTTATGGACACGCCTACGTGCCGCTTGATGAAGCGCTGTCCCGGGTTGTGGTCGACTTATCCGGCCGCCCGGGTCTGTTTTATAACGTGGATTACACTCGCGCGCGCATTGGCGATTTTGATGTGGATCTGCTGCGCGAGTTCTTTCAGGGTTTTGTGAACCATGCCATGGTGTCTCTGCATCTGGACAACCTGAAAGGTCTGAATGCTCACCATCAGGCAGAAACGCTGTTCAAAGCTTTTGGCCGCGCACTGCGCATGGCGGTGACCCCTGATCCGCGGATGAGTGGCATCGTGCCATCCACCAAAGGCAGTCTCTGAGCCCATGTTGCTGATTCCGGCGATTGATCTGAAAGAAGGGCAGTGTGTGCGGTTGCGCCAGGGTCGTATGGACGACGCCACGGTGTTTTCCAAAGATCCGGTGGCCATGGCTGCTCACTGGCGTGAACAGGGTGCTCGACGTCTGCACATTGTTGATCTTGATGGTGCGTTTGCCGGCGAGCCACGAAACCGTTCGCTGATAGAACAAATGGTTGCCGTCATGGATGGCATACCTGTGCAGGTTGGTGGTGGCATTCGCAGCATTGAGGTTGTAGAGGCTTATGTTGCAGCGGGTGTGAGCGGGGTGATTGTTGGCACAAAAGCCATCCAGGAGCCAGAGTTTCTGATGCAGGCCGCGAAGACTTTCCCGGCAAAAATCTGGTTTGGCCTGGATGCGCGCAACGGTCTTGTGGCAACCGAAGGTTGGGATCAGACCTCATCGTTAAAAGCTGTGGACCTTGCTCAGCAGGCTGCGCAGTGGCCGGTGGCTGGCGTGGTTTATACGGACATTGAGCGCGATGGCATGATGTCCGGGCTTAATATTGAAGCCACCCTCACGCTGGCGCTTGCCAGCAATCTGCCGGTCGTGGCATCCGGTGGGGTGACCACCCTGTCTGACCTTGAAGCGTTGAAACAGGCGTTCACCGGACACGAATCATTATTGTTTGGCGCGATTACTGGCCGGGCGATATATGAGGGGACGCTAGACGTGGCGGCTGGGCAAGCATTGCTGGACGGCTGAATTGAGTCTGCCGTCGTGCAACCTCAGCAACCGAAACCAGCTTTATGTCCGCCGGTAATTCAGCCAGGCGGGCTTCTAGATAATCCAGACTGATGTCATAAGGATGCCCGATCAAAACGGCCCGGCCGTTACGGCGCGCAATGTGCAGCGCGCGTTCAAACGCCAGGTGGATGGCCTGCGGTGATGGGTCATGGTCGAGAAAAACATCACGTCTTACGGCGGGTACACCCTGCTCGCGTGCTACATCCAGAGCGACTGTGGCGGCGGTTGTGCGGGAGTCGAGGAAAAACAGGTCGCGCTGGCGCAACAGCGTCATCAGCTGCTGCATGGGTGCGCGATGTGCGGTGAGCAGGCTGCCGGTATGGTTGGACAGGCCGATTCGGCCGGGCACAGCATCCAGGGCGGCCACGGTCATATGGGCAAACTCCTGCTCGTGCATGTTTAACATCAGGGTGCGTCGTTCGCGTGAAGCGTGTGCAGAAGGGTGTGCCTGCATCGGCTGATGCACAATGATGTCTTTGCCGCTGCGACTCGCCTGGCGAACCAGATAGGTGGTGTGTGGTGCGTGGGGCAGAACGGCTATCGTCACCGGCCCCGGCAGTGCAATGGCGCGCATGCCTCGATGCTGATGATATCCGATATCGTCTATCACTATTGCCAGTTCAGCGGCGTTTGCCCCCCAGGGCGAAAACAACGGTGCTGTCAGCAACAGTGAAAGGTAAATCTGCAGCCGTGTCAGTGCGCTGCTCCCTTATCAGAATTGTTATTGTTTTTTAGTGGTCTGACTCTGCAGGTCAGTAGCGCTCAGTGTAAGTTGCGCCAGGGGGGAAGTAAACGAATGAGTGGTTTACAGACTAGCGCGCAGGCTGCCTGATTCCTGTGCCTTCAACACCGCAATCGCTTCAGCCAGCATCGTTTCATCATCGCCTTCAAAGACAATGTCCGGGTCGATGCCTTTCTGGTGTATCGAACGCCCATTGGGGGTGAAATAGTAAGCCGTCGTGATTTTCAGCGCCTGATCGTGGTCCAGTGGTAACACCGACTGAACCGAGCCTTTGCCATAACTGGTGCTGCCCATCAGCTGGGCTCGACCGTGGTCCTGTAGCGCACCGGCAACTATTTCCGAGGCGGAAGCTGAGCCGCTGTTTATAAGCACCACAATAGGCAGACCCGCCAGCAGATCACCCTGGGTTGCTCGATATTTGGCATAGCTGGATTTGAGGCGTCCTTCGGTGTAGACGATAAGCCCCTGATCAAGGAAGTGGTCAGCCACTTCAACAGAAGACTGCAGAGTGCCCCCGGGGTTGTTGCGTAAGTCGACAACCAGACCCTCCAGTGGCGTTGTGGTTTCTGCTGTCAGCTCTGCCAGGGCATCGTAAACGTCATCGCCGGTGCGGTTCTGAAAGGCTGAAATACGTATGTAGGCGATACCCGGCTCCAGCAGGCGCGAGCGCACGCTGGCAAATTCAATATCCGCGCGGGTCAGATCAAATTCCAGATTCTGGATGATCTTGTCGTTGTCGGTTGCGCGTTGCACCCCCAGCTTCACGCTGGTGCCGGGCGCTCCGCGCAGGTCATCGATGATGTCGGTCAGTAACATGCCTTTGACCCACTCACCATTGAGTTTTGTGATGCGGTCTCCAGACTGCAGCCCGGCCTCTGCCGCGGGTGTGCCATCGATGGGCGCAATTACTGTGAAAAAACCGTCCTGCAACCCCAGTTCAATGCCAATACCACCAAAATGGCCTTCGGTATTTTCTTTCAGATAGGAAAACGCACTTCGATCGAGATAATCTGAGTGGTCATCCAGGCGGCGCATCATGCCGTCAATAGCGTGGCTGAGCAGCTCTTCTTCACTGATTTCTTCGACGTAGTTCTCACTCACCTGCTTCATAGCAGCCGACAGCGTTACTGTGGTGTCCGCAGACGCATTGTCCCGGGTCATCAGGTGGGTGAGCACACCCAGCGCGATACCGGTGACAATCGACAGAATGATGCCGATGAGTGTTAAGGGGCGAAGAACCATTTAAAGAGTTTCTCAGTTTGCCATGGGTTTTGACAGCAGACGAATACAATAGTGTTAAGCAGTTAGCGTACCGGAGGTGCATTACCCATTTGTTGGCTGTCCACTGCGCGTGCCGGGACAAAACGCGTAGTCGGCTCTAAGTGATGTATCTGCTCCAGCCAGATTAACCCATCGTAAGGTTCGCTGTTACCGCGGGTGCCGACAAAGTCCAGATCGCCATCTTTATCCAGGTCGAGGGCAAGCCATTTGTCATACATGCCGCGTTTGCGACGCACAATATCGTGCTGCGGCCAGGGCTGTGTGTTGCCCTCTATACCCGGGTTTTCGAACCAGGTGATGCGGCCGAGGGCATCCCCGGCAGTTATTTCCTCGCCATCCTGGCCGCGTGGACCGCGACTGTATGAACCGGTAAACGCATCCAGATCGCCATCATTGTCAATGTCTGCAAGTCTTACGGAAACCAGCTGGTCTGGCGCGAAATCACCAATAAGGCTAGTCGGCCAGGCGCTGTCAGCCTCAGCTGGACGTTGCAGCCACAATAGATAGCTGGGCCAGGCGGTGGAAATGACATCGGTACGGCCATCTGTATTGAGGTCTGCGTAATCCATATTGAAACCGGTCAATGCTGCGTTGGAAAGCTTGTTTTCCACTGCCGGGTTGATGATGTGGTTGGTAAATCTGAAGTCACCGAGATTTTCAAGCCACAGGATGCGGCCTTCACCACGGGATCCAGCAATGACATCCAGATCACCATCGGCGTCGATATCCACAGGCTCAGAATTGATCGGGATGCGCACCTGAGCAATCACCTGCTCGCGCCATAATTCGCCGTCGAGAGGCTGGTCCGGCAGGTGAAAAATCGAAATATTCAGGGGCTTCTGCTGCTGTGTGACATCAGGATTCTGTTCACCTTTATTAGGAGCGACGACTTCGGGCTTGCCGTCATTGTCAAAATCAGCAAAAAACACCCGGATGTAAGACCCTCTGTTTTGTGTGATGGCCGGAATTGTCCGCGGCCAGTTTTGCGTACGTGCAGTTTTACCTGGGTTTTCGAAGTAAATCAGATGCGCCAGTTCCGCAGCCACGACAATATCCGGATAGCCGTCGTTGTTGGCGTCCGCGATGGAAACGTCTTCCGCCGCCGCAGCCTCGGTGCCGGATGCCAGCGTTGTCAGGTGCCACTGCTGCGGGTTGCTGCTGCCCCAGGCGATACGCACATGGCCGATGGGTTTGCCGTCATAGATGGTGTCAGATTCATGTACGGAAACAATGTCCGGCCAGCCATCAAGATCCAGGTCGGCCATGGCCAGCCCGTCGCTGCCGCTTAAGTCCATCTGCGCAAGTTCGGGGTCGTCAATAATATGTTCGCGCCAGCTGATGTACTGACCGTTGCTGTGCTTTGCCTGAGTGGGTCTTTCGCCGATAGGGATATCTGCGTCCGTGCCTGCTCTGGCCTGGGCTGGCAGCCAACCTGCACAGAACACGCAGACCAACAACGAGGCTGTCAGGTCAGCGCGCCACCCAGTTGATCGGATCTTTGGCATCACCTTTGTGTCTCACTTCAAAGTAAATTCCAGTGTCCTGGGTGCCGCCACTATTGCCAGCACCGGCAATGACCTCGCCGCTCTCCACCCAGTCACCTACCTTCTTATACAGGACGTCAGCGTGCCCATACAGCGTCATGTAATCGCTACCGTGATCAACAATGGTCAAAAGCCCAAAGCCGCGCAGCCAGTCTGAAAAAATGATTCGCCCACGAAATACAGAGGTCACGGGTGAGCCTTGTTCTGCAGCGATATCAATACCATGCCAGCGTAGCCGCCCACCTGCGCGAGAGGCACCAAACGCGTGACGGATACGGCCTTCTGCGGGCATCGGCAAAGTGCCTTTTGCAGCAGTGAACGCACTGCCGTCCAATTCGGTATCGCGGCGACGCAGCTCAACCAGCAACTGCTCCAATCGATTGCGGTCCTTTTTAAGCTGTTCGTAATCGAGGGTTTTTGATTCGGTTTCCGCATCAAGTTGATCTATCAGGGCGGAGCGTTTGTCACGCTCGGTTGCCAGCACCTGCTGTTCGCCAACAAGTTGCTTCTGCTGGCTGCTCTGGGTCGCCTGCTGTGCGATCAATTCCCGATTATTGGCCTCGAGTTCAGCAAGGTTCGCCTGATACTGCGCCATGACTTCCAGGCGTGATTCGCTGAAGTGCCGGTGATAGCGGATCATGCGCGCAAAGGTATCCGGCGATTCCTGGTTCAGCAGTTGTTTCAGAAAGTCCTGCCCGGTGAGGCGATAAGCTGCGCCGACGTGTTCGGCGATCAGTTTTGCCTGGGTGCGGCGTTGTTCGTTGAGCGCCTCCTGGTGTTTCTGCAGGTCCTGTAACGCGTTGGAGGTTTCCTTTACCTGGCTGCGAATGTCCGCCACCTGAAGATTGACCGCAGCAATCTCGCGGTCCTGGCGCTGCAGTTCAACCAGCCATATCGCGCGCTGCTGTTCAGCTTCACTGAACCACTGGTCCAGTGCATTGAGACGTTCAACGGTAGACTTGAGTTCAGCCGCGGTGGTTTCCGAGTCGGCTTGTGCGGCGTAACCGGGTTGGCTATTCGCGCAAAAAAAACCGATGCCAAAAAGGATCAGGCCAACCAGCCAGAAATCTTCAACTCTTTTGATCCCTCGCTGCATAGACAGTGTTAAGGCTAAGCGCTGCGCTGGGTTTTTATTTTTGCCAGCGAGTGGCCTGTCATTTCAGCGGGAATATCAATGTGCATCAGGTCCAGCAGTGTTGGTGCAACGTCGGACAGAGTGCCGTTTTCGCTGAATTCCAGTGATTGCTGACCAACGTACACCAGAGGCACGACATTCTGTGTATGGGCAGTGTGTTCCTGCTGGCTGGTGGTGTCTTTCATCTGTTCAACATTGCCGTGATCGGCGGTTATCAGCATCTGTCCGCCGCTGGTATTAATGGCATCGGTGAGCCTGGCCAGACACGCGTCCAGAGTTTCTACCGCTTTTTTGGCGGGTTCCAGCTGGCCGGTGTGCCCGACCATGTCACCATTGGCGTAGTTACAGATGATCACGTCGTAACTGCCGGATTCTATGGCTGCTACCAGCTTATCGGTGACTTCAGCGGCGCTCATTTCAGGTTGCAGATCGTAGGTGGCGACGTCCGGGGAAGGAATCAATATTCGGTCTTCTCCCTCGTATGGCGTCTCGACACCACCCGAGAAGAAAAAGGTCACATGGGCGTATTTTTCAGTTTCTGCAATGCGTAGCTGGGTTTTGCCAAGTCTGGCCAGATACTCGCCGAGGGTGTTGCTGAAGTGCTGCTGGTCGAATGCGCAGGGCACGGTGATGTCGTCTGCGTAACGGGTGAGGGTGACAAACTCGGTAACCGGCACAAAACTGCGCCGCTTGAAGGCATCAAAATCCGGGTCAGTCATGGCACGCGTGAGTTGTCGCGCCCGATCAGAACGGAAGTTCATGAAAATCACCGCATCTTCAGGCTTCAGCGCAATGGGCATTTCGTCTGCGTTGTGAATGGCGGTGGGCTGGATGAATTCGTCGTTTTCATCTCTTTTATAGCCCTGTTTCAGACCAACAAGCGCGTCGCTGGCGTGAAAAGGCGCTTCGCCGCGGACAATCAGGTTGTAAGCCTGCTCCTGTCGATCCCAGCGATTGTCTCGATCCATAGCGTAGTAGCGGCCGACAAGGCTGGCGATCTGACCAACCCCCAGCGTTTTGAACAGTTTCTGGGCAGCTCTAATGGAGGGTTCAGCGCTGCGTGGCGGGGTATCACGACCGTCTAGAAAGGCGTGCAGGTAAATTCTTGTGATGCCGCGCTCTGCCGCACCCTTTATTAACGCGAAAATCTGGTCTTCGTGGCTGTGGACACCGCCAGGAGACAGCAGGCCCATGACATGCAGCGCACCGCCGGATTGATCAAGCTTCTTGAACGCAGCATTAATACTGCGATTTTTCACAAACTCGCCCTGTTCAATGGCTCGATTGATACGGGTGAAATCCTGATAGACCACGCGTCCAGCGCCCAGATTCATGTGGCCAACCTCTGAATTGCCCATCTGACCGGCGGGTAAACCCACATCTTCGCCGGAACCGGAAATCAGGGTATGTGGCTGATCTGCCCACAAGGCATCCCATGTGGGCGTGTCTGCCAGGGCAATGGCGTTGTGCTCGGTGGCTTCGTTGTAACCAAATCCGTCAAGAACTACGAGTAAATTCACTTGGCGCATAATTCAACTGGTGTCATTTTTGACGCGCAATTCTAACAAATATCCCCTGCTACGGTGTGTATAATCGCGCCCGTCAAAATATTGCTTATACCTGGAATTCTCGCATGGAGCAGCTGTTTGCGTTCATCAGCAATCATCCTTTTCTTGTTGGTACCTTTGCGGTGCTGCTGGCGTTGTTTATACGCAATGAAATGAGTCGCGGTGGTGCCGCCGTCAGTGCCCAGGAGCTGGTGCAACTGGTTAATAATCAGGGCGCCGTGGTGGTGGATCTACGCGACAAGGCTGAATTTGAAGCCGGCCATATTGTCGATGCGATCAACATTCCCTTTGCGGCGATCGAGACGCGGATGGACGAGTTAAACCCGCATAAAGATAAACCGATAGTACTGGCCTGCAAAATGGGCCAGCACTCGGGTTCAGCGGGAACCCAATTGCGCAAAGCCGGGTTTGAACAGGTGAGCCGCCTGCGCGGTGGTATTGCTGACTGGCGTGCGCAGAACCTGCCGGTAGTTAAAAAATGAGCGAGACAACCAACGAAGAGACAGCACAACAGCCACAATTGCGTATTGAGCGTCTGTATTTAAAAGACGCTTCTTTTGAATCCCCCGGTGCGCCCGGCATTTTCAGCGAACAGTGGCGTCCTGAAACACAGGTCGATATCAATACCACTGTGAACAATCTCGGTGACAACCGACACGAAGTGGTGCTGGCAGTGACTGTCACTTCCAAACGCGAGGGTGATCGAGTGGCCTTTGTCGCCGAAGTGCACTACGCGGGCATATTTGTGATCAACGGTCTCGAAGCACAGCAACTGCATCAGGTGATTGGTATCGCCTGCCCGAACACGCTGTTTCCCTATGTGCGGGAAAACCTGGACAGCCTGGTGGTACGTGGCGGCTTCCCTGCCATGCAGCTGGCCCAGGTGAATTTTGAAGCGCTGTATGCGCAAGCCATGCAGAAAGCCAATAAATCTGATTCTGCACCGGTCCAGCACTAACCTGCTTTATTTGCGAGCGCCCAGGCCTCCTTCAGGCGCCGCCGCTGAAATCCACCTGGCGCCAGGCTTCATACAGAATAATTGACACGGCGTTAGCAAGGTTCAACGAACGGGATCCCTTCTGCATGGGAATTCTGATCTTCTTTTCTGCGTCAATTCCGTCGAGAACGGCGTCAGGTAATCCTCGGGTTTCCGGTCCAAACATCAAGGCATCGCCAGCACGATAGTCCGGTTGGGTATGCAGGGTCTGACCTTTGGTTGTGCAGGCAAACAGGCGCTGGGGCGCGGCCGCCGCAAGAAAGGCCGGGTAGTGTTCATGGAGCGTCACCTGGGTCAGTTCGTGGTAGTCGAGGCCCGCACGCCGCAGGCGACGGTCATCCCATTCAAAGCCAAGGGGTTTGATCAGATGCAGCCGCGCTCCTGCATTTGCGCAGAGGCGGATGATATTGCCGGTATTCGGTGGGATTTCGGGTTCAAACAGGACAACGTCAAAAGGCATGACGGCATTGTACGAGAGCCTTTCCCCGCGCGCCTGCGAAATGTGAAAACCTTTCTATACTAATTTCACGACATTCCATTTTTTGCCGGAGACGTCTGTGAATTCAGCAGTTGCATGGATGCAACAACTTAAATCCCGCTTCTCCCAGGCGGTTGCCACGCACCCTGTTGGGGACGAGCAGATTGCTGTTTATCTATCCGGGCGCGGTGTTGCAACTGCCTGTGGCCGCGTTGACGGGCAGATGTCTGTAGCACTGCGGTCAGACCCGATCGCCCAACTCAGCGATATTTCTTCGATGCTCGCCCAACAAATCACCTCGCTGGATTTACAGCGCAGTCCTGCCCGAAAACACGTCAACCTGGTGTTGGCGCCGGAGTTGTACAACGTTTCCCTGATTGATCGTCCGGAGGTTGATGACGCAGAGCTGAAAGATGCGGTGCGATGGGCGATTCAGGAGCATGTGGATTATCCGGTTGAAAACGCCACGCTGGATGTTTTTGAGTTGCCGCTCAGTGCCTCGCGCGAACGCCCGATGGTTTTTGTGGTGTCGCTGAAAACTGAAGTACTGAAAACACTGCAATCTCAGGTGCTGGCTGCTGGTTTGCAACCTGCGAGCATTGACGCCGCTGAGCTGTGTTTGAGAAACCTTGCCTGGCAATGTTACCCGCATGCGGACCAGAGCATTGCGATGTTACGCCTGACCCGCAACAGCGGGCTGATCAATATCTCACGAGGGGACGAATTATATCTGGCGCGCCGTGTTTCCGGTCTGCCGGATGAGTTTTCCGAGCCGAAGTGGGCTGACTTTCGCGAACGCATGGTGCTGCAGGTGCAGCGCTCGATCGATTACTACGAAAGCGCTATGAATCAGCCACATTGCAACATGCTGGTGGTGGCCTGCACCCATGACTGGTCCGAACGCGTGACTGAGTATCTGACTGAGATGTTGCCGATTCCAGTGCGCTCCATCGCCGAGGTGTTGGCGGGAGAGGTAACCCTGCAGTTACATAACCCCGATGTGCACTCGATAGACTGGCGCTCGCTTGAACCAGCACAGGTGAACGCCATCGCAGCTGGCTTGCCGGCTCTGGGCGGAATATTACGCCATCACATCGCTCACAGTGTTGAGCAGGCGGCCTGAATGCAACAGGTTAACCTTCTGGATGAAAGCCTTGCCCCGAACAGAAACAGGCTCGGTGCGAATCAGCTGGTCATGTCCTGGGCTGGCTTCACAGCATTCCTGGTGCTGATCAGCATCTGGCAGAGTGCCTCTCTGTGGTGGCTGCAGGACGAAGAAATGATGACCCGTGCAGAAGTGGAACGGGTCCGCGAAGCGAATGCCTTACATCGTGCAAATACTGCATCGCCGGTTGCTTTAGAGGCGCAGGTAGCAGAGTTGTTGATGCAACAGGACCAGCAGGCTCTGTTGGTCACCTTGTTAAGACAACAGCAGAGTCTGAGTTTTTCACCCTATCTGTCTGCGCTCAGCGAGGCGCGTGTTGATAATTTGTGGTTGAGTGAAATTTCAATCTCCCACGGCGTACAGCGTGAAATTAATCTGAAAGGTGCTACCTCCGATGCCGCCCTTGTACCGGTCATGTTGCGGAACCTTTCCGAACAGGATCAGTTTCGCGGACAGCGTTTTAAACATGTCGAAATCACCCGGTTGCCAGGTGAGTCCCTGTCTGAATTTGTCATTGTCAGTCCTGACGGAGCCGTATCCGGATGAAAGATTACATTAAACATTTGATAGGTCAGTTTGAGAGCTGCAGTCTGCGGGAACGCATACTGATCAGTATGACGGTGTTTACGTTTACCGGCGGCCTCTGGTTCACCTTGTATGGCGGTGTTGTTGTCGACAAGAAAGTAGACGTGATCAAAAGCATCGACAGCCTGACCCGTGATATGCGCAACCAGAGCGCTGAACAGATTCGTTTGCTGGCAGAAGATAAAACGCCGGCCAAACTGGCGCTGCAACATAAACAGGATCAGCTTAAAGCTGTGATTGTTGAACAGCAGGAAGAGCTGGATGCATTGCTGGACCGCTTTATAGCGCCCGAGCAGGTACCGGATCTTCTGGAAGACGTGCTCGATGGATTTGAAGATCTGCAGCTGGTTAGACTGGCCAGTCGGCCTTCTGAGCCGGTTGTGCTGCAGGCGGCCTCTCGCGCGGCAGATTCTGAGGAAAAATCAGCGGCACCCCCTTCCACGCAAGTCACGATATATCGACACCCGGTAGAAATTGAGTTTGTTGGCGGATACCTGGATGTGCTCGCTTATCTGAGCGCGCTGGAAGCCGCGCAGTGGCAGTTTTCGTGGCGACGATTTGACTATGTTGTTCAGGAGTATCCCAGTGCCCTTGTGCGCATAGAAGTAGAAACTCTAAGCCGCGAAAAGGAGTGGTTAGGTGTTTAAGACTTTGGTTATGGCTGGTTTGACCACGTTTGCCAGCGTCTGCGCCTGGGGGATTGAAGACCCCACCCGGCCGCCAGCTGACGTCATCGTTCCCTCTGAAGGCGCGGTAGAACAACGGATGCCTGTCCTAAGTTCGATTGTCTATAGCGACCAGCGGCGCCTCGCGGTGATCAATGGACAGGTGTTTCTCGAAGGTCAGCGTAGGGGTGGTTTAGCTCTGGTTGAAGTCATGGCGGATAACGTGCTTGTGCAGGTTGGTTCTGAAGAACAGGTCACCCTGCATCTGGGATCCGGCCAGATAAACAAGGAATTGAAGTGAATTATCGACTGTTGCTGCTAACGGCAGTTTTGCTTTGCGGTGGGTGTGCCACGCTTGAAGGCTCAGTGGGGCCGCATGTGGCTAAAACGACAGACAGCGTGGAAGAAGCCATTGAGGTTCTGAATGAAGGCGCCAGCGCTGCGCCAGTACCGAAGGTGACCGCCGAAGTTGTGCCGATCAAGCCCGAAGAGTTTACTGTACTTGTGCGTGAAGATGAACCTACCTTTGATCTGCATGTTGAAAATGCAGACGTTGCAGATTTTTTTCGCAGTCTCGTTGCAGGCACTCCTTACAATCTGGTACTGCATCCTGATGTCACCGGCTTGGTCACACTCTCTCTGAAGGACGTCACTGTCAGCGGTGTGATGCAGGTGATGCGCGACGTTTATAACTATGACTTTGTGCTTAAGAACGATGTTTACCAGATTTTCCCGGATGTACTGCGCACGCAGATTTATCACGTGAATTATTTGAACGTTGCGCGCAGCGGTCGCTCCGAAACTCAGGTCAGCGCCGGTAAAGTGAGCGATGCCGGGAATAACAACGGCAGCAACAACTCGGGCAACAACAATAACAACACGTCAGGTAGTAACAATAACGGCAACAATGGCGGTAGTCAGAGTGTTGTCGGCACCATTGTAAACACCACAGGTGAGGCGGATTTGTGGAAAGAACTGGAGCTGACGCTGGTCAATATCGCCGCTATGGACGAAGGCAGTAATGTCATGGTCACCCCGCAGGTTGGTCTGGTGGTGGTGAAAGCAAAACCGAATACTCTGCGCGCCATTGAAGATTATTTAATGCGCGTGGAAAACGCGTTGTCCAGACAGGTTGTCCTGGAAACCAAAATCATTGAAGTCACTCTGAACGAAGGTTTTCAGGCCGGCATAAACTGGAACACTTTTGGTGAAGACTCAGGGGGTACATTTGCCCCGGTGACAACCGTGCTTGAAGACGGGACCGTTGTGACGACTCAGGGTAGCGAGCGTTCGGTTGCTGGTGAGTTCATTTCCGGTCAGAACAACATTTTCAATCCGTTGGGGACTACATTTTCACTCAGTGCTGCTTTCAGTGATTTCGAAGCCACTCTGGATCTGCTGGCCACTCAGGGCAGTGTGCAGGTGTTGTCGAGCCCCAGGATCGCCACGGTAAACAACCAGAAAGCGGTAATCAAAGTGGGCAGCGATGAATTTTTTGTCACCGATATCTCGTCAAATACAATCACAGCAGGCAACGCGATCAATATTAATGATTCGCCGGAGCTGACACCATTTTTCTCTGGTATCGCTTTAGATGTTACGCCGCAGATCAGTTCAGACAACGAGGTGATACTGCATGTACATCCAACCGTCAGCGAAGTGACAGAACAGCTCAAATTTATTGGTGGGCAGCTGGTGCCTCTGGCATCCAGCACAATTCGAGAATCAGACAGCATAGTTAAGGCGTCAAGCGGTCAGATCGTCGTTATTGGAGGCCTGATGCAGAACAGCAGTCGTGATGTGAATGCCGGGGTGCCCTGGCTCAAACAGTTACCCATGGTGGGTAATCTGTTCAAGCAGAAGAACCAGAGCTCCATCAAGAGCGAGCTTGTGATTCTGCTTAAGCCCATCGTGGTGGAGTTGGGTACACAGTCGAGTCTGCTTGGAGAGAGCTCCACTCGAGCCGCCCTGCTCCGCGATCAAATGCGTCGTCGGGGTTAAGCATGCGCAGCGGTCCTAAAATACGTATAGGCGACCTGCTGGTAGCCAGCGGGGATATATCTGAGGACCAGCTGCGTGTTGCGTTGGCAGAACAGAAAGAATCCGGTGTAAAGCTGGGCCGCATTCTGGTTGAAAAAGGATTTATTGAAGAAGAACGACTGCTCGGCTTTCTGTCGGAACAGTTAGGTGTGCCCTTTATCGATCTGAAAGATTTTGAGTACGACGAATCGCTGGTGGCCCTGCTGCCGGAAACCTATGCGCGGCGATACCGGGCGATTGTATTGCGTGAGCAGGGTGAGCAGCTTTTAGTTGGCATGGCTGACCCTATAGATATTTTTGCTTTTGATGAGCTGCAGCGTCAGCTTCATCGGGCGATGGCTGTGGCCGTTGTGCGTGAGTCCGAACTGTTAACACTGCTCGACAGTGCGTATCGCCGTACCAGTGATATTGTCAGTTTTGCCAGCGAACTTGATGGCGAGTTGAGTGTTGACGAATTCAGTTTATCCGACTTCGATGCACACGAAGACGAAGATTCACCGGTTGCACGTCTATTGCAGTCGATTCTGGAAGATGCTGTCCAGGTCCGCGCCTCTGATGTGCATATTGAGCCGGATGAGAACGTTCTGCGCCTGCGCCAACGGGTAGATGGCGTGCTGCATGAACAGATTCTAAATGAACGACGCATATCCGGGGCCCTTGTCAGTCGCCTGAAGCTGATGGCCGGGCTGGACATTTCCGAGAAACGGTTACCGCAAGATGGCCGTATCGAAATCAAGCTGAAGAATAAAACCATCGATATTCGTTTGAGCACGATGCCTACGACGACTGGCGAGTCCGTTGTCATGCGTCTGGCCGATCACAGCAGCGGTCAAACCCGCCTGGATCAGATAGGCATGCCGGCAGAAATGCTGAACAGATTTCGTT
Organism: Pseudomonadaceae bacterium; assembly: GCA_024743175.1. Classification (GTDB taxonomy): domain Bacteria; phylum Pseudomonadota; class Gammaproteobacteria; order Pseudomonadales; family Azotimanducaceae; genus UBA4421. The sequence goes on from JANSXA010000004.1 coordinate 186,926, forward strand.
GGTTGATCAATCGACCGAACGGCCTTGTTCTGGTTACCGGTCCAACGGGTAGTGGTAAGACAACGACACTTTACGGCGCGCTGAATGAACTCAATACGCCGGAGAAGAAGATCATCACGGTTGAAGATCCCGTTGAATATCAGCTGGAGCGTGTAAATCAGGTTCAGGTGATTGCAAAGATCGGCTTTGATTTTGCGCGCGTGCTGCGCACCTCGCTCAGGCAGGATCCGGATATCCTGCTGGTGGGTGAGATTCGAGACAGCGAGACCGCAGAAATTGCGCTGCGGGCAGCAATGACTGGACATCTGGTTCTCTCAACCCTGCATACTAACGATGCTGTTTCATCAGCTTTGCGCCTGATCGATGTAGGCATCGAAGGTTACATGGTCGCGGCATCAGTACGGGCGATAGTGGCGCAACGGTTAGTGCGAAAACTGTGTGATCGTTGCACTGCACCATACCAGCCTGATGGGCATGAACTGGCCTGGTTGCAGGCTGCTGCACCTGGGCTGAGTGAAGAAAGATATAGTTTTGCCAGAGGCAAAGGCTGTAACCAGTGCAATCGCACCGGTTATTACGGCCGCCTGGGCGTTTTTGAGCTGTTGGAAATTAACAGTCAAATGGCGGATGCGTTGCGTGAGGACGACACTGCAACTTTCAGTCGATTGGCTCAGGCGCAGCCTGATTTTGCACCGTTGGTGCAATGTGCTTTGCAGTATGCGCTGCAGGGTGAAACGTCTCTGGCTGAGGTGATGGCGCTGTCAGGCCAGGAAGAAGAGCTCTGGGATGCCGAACAGACTAACCTGGAAGATAGTCTGCGTCATGCGCATGAACTGCGTGCTAATCCCGGGACGGAAATCGGGTTGGATCCCACACATTAGTTATGCCGCGCTATCTGTTTAAAGCCAAGTCTTCCTCGGGTGAGATCACCTCCGGGTTCAGGGTTGGACTGAATCCTGGCGCTGTTGCCCAGGAATTATCGGCTTCTGGCATGCTGCCACTTAAGATTGAAAGTGCAGAAGAGCCGGAAAACGAGCCAAAGAAAGTCAGCTGGCTCGGCTTGAAACCCACCGTAAAAACCAATGAACTGGTGGTGTTTTCTTTACAGATGGCCAGCCTGACCAAGGCGGGTATATCAGTCGTGAAGGCAGTAAACACCCTGGCTGAATCGAGCAAAAATGAATATTTTGCACAGGTGCTGGAGGATGTAGCAAACCATCTGGAATCCGGCATGGATATCGCCTCCAGCCTCGGGCGTCATCCCCGTGTGTTTAATGAATTGTTTGTAGCCCTGATACACGTCGGCGAAAACACAGGTCGTCTCGATACTGCTTTCCGCCAGATAGCGAGCTATCTGGAATTGGAAAGAGAGACTCGTCAGCGTATCCAGGCTGCGACAAGGTATCCCATGTTCGTGATGGTTGCGATTTCTATTGCGATTGTGATTCTTAACATGTTTGTTATACCCGCGTTTGCCACTGTGTTTGCGAAGTATGGCGCTGACCTGCCCTGGCAGACGCAGGTGATTCTGGCCGTCAGCAATTTTTTTGTCCGATTCTGGCCGCTACTTCTGCTCGCGGGCATAGGTGTGGTCTGGGGTTGGTTCGCTTATCTGAAAACCCCAGCCGGTCGTTTGCGCTGGCACGGCATGAAAATTCGAATCCCTGTTATTGGCAGCATTTTTGAGCGCATATATCTTTCCCGGTTCTGCCACACGTTTGCGATGGTCTCGCGTGCTGGTGTACCTCTTAATCAGGGTTTGAAAATTGTCGCCAAGGCGATCGGCAGTGACTACTTTGCCCAGCGTATTGATGGCATGCGTCACGGCATTGAACGGGGTGAAAGTATTACCGCTACGGCGCGTCAGGCGAAACTGTTTTCGCCGGTAGTGCTGCAGATGATGGCTGTTGGAGAAGAGACCGGCACGATGGATGAACTGCTTGATCAGGCTGCGTCTTTCTACGAAGAAGAAGTGTCCTATGCGCTGAAGGGCATGACCGATGCACTGGAGCCCATTCTCATTATCGGTATAGCTGGATTGGTCCTGATCATGGCACTTGGTGTGTTTTTACCTCTTTGGGATTTGAACAGCGTCGCAAATTGATTGTGACACCCTGCCCATTGAACTCGCAAAAACGGAAATTGCGTCTACGCTTCAGACAGAGGTTCTGGATAACACAGGAACTCACCGTGAACTGTTTGTTACAGATGCTTTGTTTAAAGGAGCCCAAATGAAAACGAATACTTTCCGGCAACAGGGTTTTACGATTGTAGAACTGGTAGTTGTCATCATATTGCTCGGCATTCTTGCCGCAACCGCACTGCCACGTTTTATCGATATTGACGATGATGCGCATGCAGCCGCTTTTGAAGGCGTGCTGGGTGGTTTCTCTACGGGTGTGGCTTTGTATCACGCTCAGTGGATTGCTGAAGGTCAGGCTGCCGCTGGAACCCAGGCACCAGACTTTGATAACCTGCGTACAACGCCTCAAGGTTACCCCTACAGTACAGTCAGCCAGGCGGGAAACGTTCCCACGGATTCTGCTGACTGCGCCACGGTGTTTACAGGATTGCTGCAGAGTGCGCCGACCGTCAGCAGCGCAGCCAGCCTGGCAGGCATTGCAGGTAGCGCCACAGATTATACCGCTGTTCGCAACGGCGTAGATTGTGAGTTTTACTACACGGCTCAAAGTAACGCCTCTGGTGAAACAGTGGCTTTTTTCACCTACGAATCTGACACAGGCCTGGTGACTCAGAACACCCCTGTTGCTATTCCCTGAGTAGGTGGGCTGAATTCAGCCCCTTGTTGTGATCACCTGGCGGCGAGGTCGAGGCTTTACGGTTGTAGAACTCGTCGTTGTGATCATTCTGTTATCGATTCTGAGCGCAACTGCGCTCAGTCGATTCTCCCGGCCTGATGTTTTTGCCGCCAGTGCACTGGCGAATACCCTCACAGCGCAGATTCACTTCGCGGCTCAAGCTGCCCAGACCCGCAGTACACCGGTCACCTTGAATGTCACACAAGCCGGTGGACGCCTGTTTATGCAGGTTGCCAGTGCTGGCGTGATGATACGCGAGACACAGGCTGCGCTTAAAAATGTCAGCCTCAGCCTCGATAACAACGGTACGGAATATACAGTTTCCGAAGGTGACATCTGGCAGATGACTTTCCTGGGTAAAGGTGATCTTGTTGCTGCCTCTCTTGATGCGGACGTACTCGATCCGGAGTCGGGTGTTACGGTTCTCTTCAGTGGCGATAACGACCGCTTGTTATGCGTTCAGCCCATAGGATACGTCAGTGAACAAGCTTGTTAGTCACGGCTTTACGCTGGTTGAAACTATTGTAGCCATGTTGATTATCAGCATTGCTGCGCTGGCCATGGCAAGCGCGCTGGGTTTTGCATTTTCGCGCTCTTCTGATGGTTTGCTTGAAGCGAAGGTGGTTTACATTGCTCAGAGTTATCTTGAAGAGATACAGGCTCGTCGTTACGACGAGGCAACTCCTTCCGGGGGTACACCGCCCTGTCAAACGCTTGCACCCTGCAGCGCTCTGGGGCCGGATTCCGAGAGCCGTCAGAACTTTGATGATGTTGATGACTACGATGGTTTGCTGGATTCACCACCTCGTGATTCTCTGAATCAGATTATGTCGGAATTCACCGGGTTCTCTGTGGCGGTGGCTGTGGATTATGCAGATGCGGCGCAAATAGCCGCGTGGAATCTGGATGCTGCGACGGATGCAAAAGTTGTGTCAGTGACCGTCACAACGCCCGATGGCCAAACTCGTCCTTTTGTTATGATCCGAGGTAACTACTGATGAGGTCCTCGCGACTCAGTGCAGGCTTTACCCTGGTTGAGATGGTAGTGGTCATTGCAGTTCTTGGCGTTTTGTCTCTGGGGTCAGTGTATTTTATCAGTCGCTCGAGTCAGGGTTACGCGGATGTTCAGGACCGTCAGGCGGTCGCCCAGCGCGCCCGTTTTACTCTGGAACGGATGGCAAGGTCGGTGCGTAATGCGTTGCCGGGCAGCGTGCGGGTCAACGCCAGTTGCCTTGAGTTTGTACCCATTGTCGCCGGTTCTTCGTATCTGGATCTGCCGGTCGCAGCACCGGCGCTAACCATGCGCGTAGTGCCTCCGGATGTGGGAAACCTTAACGGACTGCGTGTTGCTGTGGTTGGCCAGCCAGACGTATATGCTTCCGGCGCTTTGAGTGTGGTCAGCTCGCCGGTGACAATGGCGCCGCCAGATGCCTCGGGCGAAGTGGAGGTGACATTTGATAGCGCCCACCAGTTTCCGGCAGAGTCTGCCGGTAGCCGTGTGTTCTGGGTTGATAACCCTGTGAGTTACTGTGTCGATGCAGGCAATCTCTATCGCTACACAGACTACGGATTTCAGGTTACTCAACCTTCCTCGGCGGGTTTGCCGGTAACACTACCGGGGCGCAGCCTGATGGCTACCGCTGCCTCAGTAAACTTCAGTCTGACTCCGGTTTCTTTGCAGCGTAACGCTCTGGTGCAGCTCAATCTGCAGTTGGGGGTCGGCGACGTGGCGTTCGATGTTGCTGCTAATGTGCAGGTGCGAAATGTTCCGTAGTGCTCCGCATAAGTCTAAAGGGGCGGGGCTGGTTGCCGCGATAGCATTAATAACAATTGTTGCGGCTCTAACGGTTGCGATTACCCGCAGTGTTCAGCTTGGTGCGGGCAGCGTTGCAATAGAAACGCTGAATCAGCGCGCGGTGCTCTCTGCGAGCAACGGCGCTCAACTTGGTCTAAATCGAGTTTTTGCACCCCAGGGTGCTGGTGCCTGCATAGATCAGGTGTTCGATTTTGCCAACACACCGGGATTGTCAGCGTGTCAGGCGAATGTGACCTGCACCAGTGAGACCGTCAGGGGGCGTGTCTACTACACCGTGAACAGTCTGGGCAGCTGTGCTGCCGGCAATCTGGTTGCAGAGCGTGAGGTGCTGGTCCAGGCAACACCTTAAAGTACATAGCGTTAAAGGATCAACAGCCCCGTCCCAATCGTCATCGACCAGACAGATGTTCCATCGCGAAGTTTAATGAATTCTTCCACCGAGCTCATCCGCTACGTCCGGTTACGAAAAAGTGTCTGCTGAGGATCACCCAGATTAGCTCGCTTCTCCATAACAGTCTGTTGAAGTCAGGCAGAAACCGGCTATGGGCGGTCAGGAACTGCGAGCCCCAAATCAAGTTAAGACTCTGGCGATACCAAACGTTGTGGCAATAGCTAACGGCAAGGACACCACGCCTAGAATCAGAGCGCTTGAGTATTGGCTCATTGTAAGGCGGTGTTCACGCCATCCTATTCTTAGGATCGAAGCACATATGGGCAGGAGTACGATAAGTGCTGTAGCAACACCAGGTGTATACCCCCAGGTGTAAATTGATGAGGGAATATGGGGAGCAAATACGTTGGTTAAGAAAATCGTCGCAATCCAGCATATCGTCCAGTCCTTACTGCGCCGCTGTTTGCCCGTTGAAGCCCAGATAACTATTGCAACGGGGACTACCGTAACCAACAACAGGCTGAGCTCTATGACATGCCATGGTTGCGCCGCGAAGGAACTCTCAGGGTCAAGCTCTCCACGGAAGTAAGGAATGGCGATCCATTCTTCAATGTTGTGGGCAGTTATTGCCGGTAGCAGCGCAAGTTTAAGATGATCAAAACACATAGTTTGCCTGCAATGGACACGGCGAGTGAACCAATATCCATTGTCGCCAGATCGTCAGTAATGGGTTGCGAAGACTCTATTTCCGAGCCGAATCCGCTTTTCTGCCGCTCACATTTCCAGTTCCTGCATCTTCCTCGTCAAAGTGTTGCGGCCCCAACCTAACAGTTCTGCGGCATCTTTCTTGCGGCCGCCGGTTTTGCCTAAGGCTGCGGTAATCATAATGCGTTCGAAACGGGGCATGGCAGCATCCAACAGCGGTATGGTTTCAGCACTGTCGAGAAGTTGTGTTGCCCACAATTCCAGGCCGCTTTCCCAGTCTGCGTCTGCGCTGCCGGTACTGGTTTGTTGTAATTCTGAAGGCAGGTCTTCCACCAGAATAACGCGTGAGCTCGCCATGACGTGAAGCCAGCGACAGGTGTTTTCAAGCTGGCGCACATTGCCCGGCCAGGGCAGCAGGGTCAGATAATCTTCAGTTTCAGGCGCAAGACGCTTGCTCTCGTCGCCCAGTTCGCGGGCTGCCGCCTCGAGAAAATGGCGCGCCAGAACGGGAATGTCAGTACGGCGCTCAGCAAGCGCAGGAACGTGAACGCGGATGACGTTGAGGCGGTGGTACAGGTCCTCACGAAACTTACCCTGGGTAACCAGCGCTTCCAGATTCTGGTGGGTAGCTGCAATGATGCGTACATCGACCTGTACGGATTGATGACCACCCACTCGGTAAAACTCATTCTCCGCCAGCACACGCAGTAATCTCGTTTGCGCGGTCGAAGGCATGTCGCCAATTTCATCAAGAAACAGGGTGCCACCGTCAGCTTGCTCGAAGCGGCCGACGCGACGTGCGTTAGCGCCGGTAAAGGCGCCCTTTTCATGGCCGAACAATTCACTTTCGATAAGTTCATCGGGTATCGCGGCGACGTTCAAGGCAATAAACGGGCTGCTGGCGCGCGGGCTATGGCGGTGCAGGGCTTTGGCGACCAGCTCCTTGCCGGATCCGGAAGGTCCATTGATGAGTACAGAAACATTAGACGATGAGAGTCTGCCGATGGCGCGAAAAACCTCCTGCATGGCTGGTGCCTGACCGATGATCTCCGGCGCAGGTTCACTGTCGATTGTGTCCAGCGCGCCCGCTTCCTGGGAATGAGCTATGGCTCGCTGCACAACCGCCACGGCTTCATCCACGTCGAAAGGTTTGGGTAAGTATTCGAACGCACCCTGTTCAAAAGAAGCCACCGCACTCTGCAGATCGGAATGAGCGGTCATGATGATGATGGGCACTGAGGGGTGCGTGCTTTGCACTTTTTCGAGGAATTCCAGTCCCGACATACCCGGCATGCGTACATCGGTGATGATTGCCATCGGCGCATCGTTGTGCAGATGGTGCATAGCCTGATCAGCAGTATTGAAAGCGGTAATCGGAATACCCGCCTGACTTAAAGCGCGGTCGAGTACCCATCGTATTGATCGGTCGTCGTCGATTACCCAAACATTATCATTCATTTTTGCTTATCCATCGTAGTGTTCACGACTCCCGGGTCGGTGACGCCACAGCTTGTTGAAAAGGCAGATAAATCGAGAAGCAGGTCTGGCCTGGGCGCGAATTCACCTGGATCGAACCGTGATGCTGAGAAATGATGTTCTGTGTGATGGCCAGCCCCAGCCCCGAGCCGTCAGGTCGACCGCTGATCATGGGGAAAAAAATCCGCTCTTCGAGGTCCTTGTCTATACCCGGACCGTTGTCTGCTATGTCGATCTGCATGACCATCCGGTGCCTGCAGGCGCCGATAGTGAACTGTCTGACCACCCGTGAGCGCAACAGAATCTGCGGTTCGTCTGTGTTTTGCAGTGCCTGTGAAGCATTGCGCAGGATGTTAAGGATGGCCTGAATGATTTGTGACTCGTCGGCTTCAACGTGCGGCAGACTGGGGTCGTAATCGCGTATCCAGGTGATCGTGTTGGGCCGTTCCACCTCAATCAGCTGAATGACGTGCTCAAAGACTTTGAGGATGTTCACCGGTGTAATGTTCAGTTCACGCTGGGGGCCCAGCATCCGGTCGACGAGCTCTTTTAGACGATCAGCTTCGCTGATGATGACGCTGGTATATTCTTTGAGGTCTTCCTCGGGCAGTTCGCGCTCTAGCAGCTGTGCCGCGCCGCGAATACCGCCGAGAGGGTTTTTTACTTCGTGGGCTAACCCGCGTATCAGTTGTCGGGCTGTTTCCTGGCGCGCAAAGGATGCGCCGTCTTTGTTAATGCGTTTCAGGCGGGCAAGGGCCTGTAGTTCCAGAACCAGGGAGCGCGGTCCGTCAGGCGGGCGATTCAGTATTGAGACGGTGAAATCAACATCTTCGGTGACGTTGTCAGGTAACCGCAGGGTAGCTTCCCGCTCGGTATAAGGTTGGCCTTCTTCAAGCGCGTTCTGCAGCGAGGGAATAATTTCGTCTGCACGCATGATCAGCTGATGCAACGGCAGACCAATGGCATGTGCCGCTGATGTATGCAGCAGGTCCTCAGCTGCTGAATTCACGTTTTCAATGCGCAGGTCTTCATCAATGACCAGTACCGCGGTCATCATGTTGTCGAGTATTTGTTTATAAGTATCCATCGACATTACAGCTTGTCCCCGGTCAGGTACGTCCCCCCACTGCTATGCGCAAACAATTGTTCTTCAACCTTCAGTTCTCTAATCCAATCCATTCCATTGGTATAGCAACATTCGGGCCGCTTTTGTCTGGCCAAGTCAGTAATTACTCACTTACTTTGAAAGCCAGCCTTGGCAGTCATTTTGAGAATGAAATTAAGGATCCTCGTGAGGCAGGTGCACTGAATCACGAGCGTTCTATCGCACCAAAATAGGGCATGCACTGTTTTGGGTCAATAGGGGAGGGGAAGAACTTTTGCCCCCCTGGGTTATTTCCCGGGGGCGTTGAGGATGGAGTAGCGTTGCAGGTGCACAACAACGGCGCTGGAGCTGGCTAACACGTTGTTGTTAGCGTCAACAACCTGTGCAACCAGTGAGTGTGTACCACGGTCGATATTCTGCAATGAAACGGTTGCACTCGGAGCTTCTCCCGCAACCTGGCCATCTACCAGCACCTGTATACGGTGGCCAGATGATGTGTCCAGTGCCGGATCCATACTTACGCTGACGGATATATTGCCGGTGTTTTCGCGTAATGCTTCGTCGTCTGCCGGTGCGGTAATCGCAATTTTGTCATAACCTGCCCTCGGGGCCTCCTCAGCGCTTTCTTCTGTCTCTTGTGTTTCATCTACATCGACAGGCGCTGGGATGGCAGGAACCGGGGTTTCAGGGCGATATGTGTTGCCTTCGGTGAGTTCAAAAGACTTGGCGTCATCCTTTGGTGGCACGTCGGTGAACACCACGTTGCCGTCGGCGTCAGTTGTTTTGTAGATAGCGGAGTAGGCGCTGGGTGCCCAGGTGAGCCCCGCGGCTATGACCAGCAGTAAGGCCAGAAGCAGGTGTCTGTCAGGGTTCAATGATATTGCGTACATGGTGTCAGTCTGCCTCAGCGGAATGTTCCGTATACCTTATTGGACCACAATTCTGCAAAAAAAAGCCCTGCTGATAGCAGGGCTTTGTAACCATACCGTAAAAGGTGTCCGGAACTAGCTGGCGAGACCTTCTTTGGTGGTTTTCACGATCGCAGCTGCTACCTTGTAGGGGTCAGCATTTGATGCGGTTCGACGATCCTCCAGACGACCTACCCATCCATCGGTCATGGTGGTGATTGGAATACGGATAGAAGCACCGCGGTCAGAAACACCGTAGCTGAACATATCGATAGACTGGGTTTCGTGCTTACCGGTTAAGCGCTGATCATTGGCTTCACCATAAACACTGATATGACGTTCGATATTGCGTCCAAAAGCTTCACAAATTTTGGTGAATGTTTCTTCTTTACCTGATTCGCGCATGGCGCCATTGGAGAAGTTGGCGTGCATACCGCTACCATTCCAGTCGGTATCGCCGAGTGGTTTAGGGTGCCAGTTAATCGAATAGCCGTATCGCTCGCCAGTACGCTCCAGCAGGTATCGAGCGATCCAGGTTTCATCACCGGCGCGCTTGGCGCTTTTTGCGAACACCTGAAATTCCCACTGTCCGGCGGCAACTTCAGCGTTGATGCCTTCCAGGTTAAGTCCTGCTTCAAGACATAGATCCATGTGCTCTTCAACGCAATCGCGACCATAGGCGTTTTTTGCACCAACAGAGCAGTAGTATGGGCCTTGTGGTGGTGGATAGCCGTTATGTGGGAAACCCGGGGGCAGGTTGGTGTCCATATCCCACAGGAAATACTCCTGTTCGAAACCGAACCAGAAATCGTCATCGTCATCGTCGATGGTTGCACGACCGTTGGATGGATGTGGTGTGCCATCTGCGTTCAATACTTCACACATGACCAGGTATGCGTTTTTGCGGTCTGGATCAGGGCAGACGAAGACGGGCTCTAACAGACAATCTGAATCGCCCCCTTCAGCCTGTTCTGTTGAACTGCCATCAAAAGACCACTGCGGGCACTCTTCAAGGGTGCCGCCGAAGTCTTTTCGAACCTGGGTTTTGCTGCGCAGGCTTTGTGTCGGGCTGTAGCCGTCGAGCCATATGTATTCTAATTTTGATTTCATTGTGTTGTGTGTCTCCTTCTCTACTCGAAGATTAAAAGTTCGCAGCTCATGCGTTGAACCGTGTGCATTATGGTGCGCGTTGTGAAGAGCAAGAAGTGTGCCACGGAGATGCGTGCAATATAAGGGGCTATAAGGACGTTTGTTGTCAAAAACGCACCAACATGAGGCGTTTTATAACGATACGCCCTGTTTTGGCGCTATTTGGGGTGTTTGTAGCGTGGGCAAGGTTTACGGTCTTTCAGTTACGTGCGCGGATGGCTATAAATGGTGCAGGTTGAAGTTGACCGGGTTTCGCAACTGTTGAAATTCTCTTCAAGATTGGCGCGACAGTTCGACATTGTTCCGCCATAATCGCCGCCGTTTTTATCCCCCCACCGTAAACCTTAAAGAGGCCACGTAGTCCAGTGTCTAACCCTAACGTAAGAAACGTTGCGATCATCGCTCACGTAGATCACGGTAAAACCACCCTTGTCGACAAATTGTTGCAACAGACAGGTCTGCTGGCTGCACATGGTGCTGAACGTGTCATGGACAGTAATGACCTGGAAAAAGAGCGGGGTATTACGATTCTGTCAAAAAATACCTCTATCGATTACAACGGTACGCGTATCAACATTGTCGACACCCCCGGGCACGCCGACTTTGGCGGCGAGGTTGAGCGAATCCTCTCGATGGTTGATGCGGTCATACTCCTGGTGGATGCGGTGGATGGCCCGATGCCGCAAACACGGTTTGTTACCCAGAAAGCGTTTGGCTTCGGGCTCAAGCCGATTGTAGTGGTAAACAAGATCGACCGACCGGGTGCTGAACCTTATCGTGTGATGGATGAAGTGTTTGACCTCTTCGATAGTCTTGGAGGCACTGAAGAGCAGCTCGACTTCAGCGTGATTTACGCCTCTGCACTGCAGGGTGTCGCCGGCACCGAACTCGATCAGATGGCTACGGACATGGCGCCTCTGCTGGATCTGATCGTTTCTGAAGTGCCACCCCCGGATGTAGACAGCGACGGTGGCCTGCAGATGCAGATTACCTCATTAGGTTACTCCACTTATGAAGGTGTCATGGGCGTTGGCCGGGTCACCCGTGGGTCTTTGCGACGCAATCATCCGGTCATGGTGGTTGATCGGGAGGGTAAGCAACGCAAAGGCAAGATCATGACCGTTTATGGTTACAGTGGTCTGGAGCGGGTAGAACAGGAATCGGCTGTAGCCGGAGACATCGTCTGTATTACCGGTATTGCCGGCATCGGTATTTCCGATACGCTCTGCGATCTTGACCAGGTCGAAGCTTTGCCACCTCTAACCGTAGACGAGCCGACCCTCTCTATGCTGTTCTGTGTGAACAACTCACCGCTGGCAGGTAAAGATGGCAAGTTCCTGACAAGTCGTCAGATTCGCGAGCGCCTGTTTACCGAGGCTTCGCACAATGTTGCCCTGAACGTTGAAGAAACCGCAGACCCAGATCGTTTCAGGGTATCCGGGCGAGGCGAGCTGCATCTGTCTGTGCTTATTGAAACCATGCGGCGCGAAGGCTACGAGCTGGCGGTGTCGCGCCCACAGGTTATTTTCAAAGAAGAAAACGGCGAAATTCTGGAGCCTTATGAAACCCTCAGCCTGGATGTTGAAGAGCAGCATCAGGGCAAGGTGATGGAAGCGCTGGGTGATCGACGTGGTGAATTACAGGAAATGATGCCTGATGGCCAGGGCCGCGTGCGCATGCAGTTCCGCATACCCACCCGCGGAATAATGGGTTACCGCCCGGTGTTCTTATCGCAGACGTCGGGCACAGGCATCATGTCATTTGCATCCGCAGGTTTTGGTCCGCGCATCAGTGATGTTGTTGGTCAGCGTAGTAACGGTGTGCTTATTTCTAATGCTGCGGGTAAGGCTGTCGGCTTTGCACTGTTCAACCTGCAGAATCGCGGCCGCATGATGGTAAAACCCAACGATGTGGTTTACGAAGGCATGGTAGTTGGCCTGCATAACCGTAACAACGATCTGACGGTGAACCCGCTGAAAGAGAAAAAACTCACTAACGTACGGGCCTCTGGTACAGACGAAGCGATTGCACTGGCGGCGCCGATTACGCTGACGCTGGAACAGGCGTTAGAGTTTATTGATGATGACGAACTTGTTGAAGTGACACCCAGTGGCATTCGCGTGCGTAAAGCGCTGTTGAAGGAACATGAACGCAAACGAGCCTAGGCTTACGCGTGGCAGCAAAGAATGAAAGCGCTGCTGCAACGGGTATCCAGCGCCACAGTTGAGGTGGGTGGCAAGCAGATCGCAGGTATCCAGTCTGGCCTCCTGGTCTTCCTGGGTGTAGCTGCCGGCGATACCCAGGAGCAGGTTAACTGGCTGACTGACAAAGTGACTGGATTGCGAATCTTCCCTGGCCAGAGCACAGGTGTCGCAAAGCCAATGGATCGCAGTGTGGTTGATGTTGGCGGAGAGATCCTGGTTGTATCCCAATTCACACTGGCAGCAGATACCAGTCGCGGGCGACGCCCGGGGTTTTCAACCGCAGCAGCGCCTGAGCTGGCAGAGCCGCTGTACGAGGCTTTTGTTGCCGAACTGAAAAAATCAGTGCCCGTGCAGGTGGGTCAGTTCGGCGCTGATATGCAGGTGGCGCTGGTTAACGATGGCCCCGTAACGTTTTTGTTGGAACGTTGACTGTTCTGCTACATCAGCTCAAGCAACATTTTCATCGCACCCTCGGGTTCATCTGATGCGAGTAACACACAGCCGGTTTGACCCGTTTGCATGAAGTGAAAAGCTGAAGCGGTAAAGCCGGGGCCGCCACCATTGTGTCCATACATGACGCCTGGCTCGATCATCACGCCATAGCCATAGTGTGGATCTATCCACGGTGGTTGATTGACGCCTACTCTTGCGGCGTCCTTTTCCAATCCGCGAACCAGATCAGAGTGTATGAAACGTGTAACGTCCAGCGCGCTGGACAAGATGACCCCATGCCAGACCCACTGTGCCGGATAGTGGGGCAAGCTGTCAGCAAACAAGCCGGTTGCTACGCGTGTATCTTTGAGCCCCAGCGGTGTGAGAATCAATGTCTGCAGAATTTCAGGCCAGGACTGGTTGCACTCAAGTTCCAGAATTTTCTTTAACAGCCAGTACCCCGGATTGGAATAGAGAAACTGTTCTCCGGGTTGCTTCTCCCTGGGTTGGTGCAGGGTTCTGTTAGCATATTCTGCGTCGCTCCAGGGTGTTTCGCCTTTTTCAATAGCCCGGTGGTACTCTGGCAGCACAGTGTAATCTGCTAAGCCCGCGGTATGTTGCAGCAGGTGTCGTACGGTGATGTTGCCCGGGTCTGGCAACCATTCGGATGAAATCCAATCGGCGACGTTGCGGTCGGGACTGATCTCCGCGGCGCGGATGGCGCTGGCTATAAATGTTTTTGCGATGCTGTAGACGGGCAGAACATCAGGCTCGTTAGCGATAATCTCGCCATCTCGCCCTAGAATTGCCATCGAACGATGCATGCGCCGGGTCAGTCTTCCCGCTGCTCTCGCTTTTCGACATATCGCGCCATGAATATACCGACTTCGAACAGAACCCAGGTAGGTAACGCGAGCAACAGCTGGCTGACAACATCAGGTGGGGTCAGCAACATGCCGACAATAAAGCAGCCAACAATCACATAAGGTCTTTTAGCAGCCATGCCGTCCGGGGTTGAGATACCCGACCACACCAGCAACATTGTCGCGATGGGAATTTCGAAAGCGATGCCAAAAGCCAGAAACATCTTCAGGACAAAATCCAGGTATTGATTGATGTCAGTCATGATGGCAACCCCTTCCGGGGCAACCGTGGTGAAGAAGACAAATACCAGCGGGAAAACAAGGTAGTAAACGAAAGCCATGCCGGCGTAGAACAGCAGAATGCTCGACAGCAGCAGCGGTACGGCAAATTTCTTTTCGTGACGATACAGACCCGGCGACACAAAGGCCCAGACCTGATGCAGAAGGAACGGCACGCCGAGGAAGATCGCGGCGAACACTGCGAGTTTAAAAGGCGTAATGAATGGCGATGCAACCTGGGTTGCAATCATTGACGAGCCTTGCGGCAGCACGGCGGTCAACGGCGCAGCGATCCACTCATACAGAGGGTTGGCAAAATAGTAGATCGGAATAAACAGGATGCCAACAACCAGCATACTGCGCAGGATGCGGCTGCGCAGTTCAATCAGATGGTCGAGGAAAGGCTGCTCGTCGTTGTCTACGGCCTGGTCGTGCGGGTCTCGCTTATCTTCGGTGCCGGTCGCCATCAGCCTTGGTCTGCGTTCATTTGTTTCTGACGCCGTTGATGTTCAGCTTCCAGCTCAGCTTCGCTTCTTGGTACAGGGGGCGTTGGTTCGGTCTCGGCTGTCTCAGATTCGGCGGCTGCTTTTGTTTCTTCTAGTGTTTCGGCTGCTTCTGCTTCTGCTTCTGCTGCTGGAGTTTTAAGCGTTGGATGCGGGTCATTGGTGTCCACGTTGACGGAATTCTGTACTTCCTCTTCGATGCGCTTCATCTGTTCCATCACAGATTCGTTGTGCAACTGGCGCCGGACTTCGTCCATGCCGATTTCTTTTTCGATCTCATTTTTCACAGAGGTAAACGAGCGGCGTAATCGGCCCAGCCAGAGACCCAGCGTCCGCAATGCCTCAGGCATGCGCTCGGGTCCTATGACCAGCAGTGCAACCACCGCAATCAGAAGTAGTTCTAAACCACCAATGTCTAACATAGGGGGCGGTTAGATCTTGGTATCTTGTTGAGTCTTGCTGGACTGCGATTCCGGTTTGGAATCGTCGCCTTCTATGACACGTTCCTGGTCTGCGGGTTTGGCCTCTTCATCTTCAGTGACAGCCTTACGAAAGCCTTTGATGGCGCCGCCAAGATCGGAACCAATGCTTTTCAGGCGCTTGGGTCCAAAAATGAGTAAAACGATGGCAAGAATAACCAGTAACTCGGTCATGCCTAATCCGAACATAACTTCTTCCGTGGTGGAGGTTTAGTGAGGGGCATTATAGAAGGGTTAATTCATGGTAATACAGCGACGTGTCGCTAATCCTTGATGAAATTTTTGTTAAAGCCCGTTTAAGTCGACCGGCTGGCCTTTTCATCGTGCCCGCTGATGCCAAAACGTGTGCTCAACTCGGCAAGCACGTCATTGTGGCTGAGCCCCTGATGGGCCAGCAGGACCATGCAATGAAACCACAAGTCCGCAGTTTCTTTGACAACTTCGTCTCTGGCAGGGTTGTTTTGCAATTCAATCGTTGCACTATGATCCTTGCCCGCAATAATCAGTTCTGCGGATTCTTCGCCAATCTTCTGCAGAATGCGGTTGGTGCCGCCCTGATAAAGGCTGGCAACGTACGAAGATTCGGGAGATTCGTGTTTGCGCGCTTCAAGCACCGTGGCAAGCTCATCTAACAGATTCATTTCAATTCCCATGGTTTTAACTATGTTCTCAGCAGCAGGATGATGCCGACGAAGGCGCCTGCCGCGCCTGCCCACAGACTCCCGTCACCCTGCGCAAAGCTCTGCTGCAAAGGTGTCCCCAACCACCAGAGACTGGCCAGCAGCACAATAACACCTGCCAGGCGACTGAATCGACGATATCTGCTGGCCTGGGCGTTGCGCCTTTTCATCTGCTCAAGATCCGCGGCCTGTCGTTTCAGTTGGCTTTTCAACAGACGGATTTCAGTTTCTGTTTTCTCCATGACCATTGGCAGGCGCGACAGTTGCTGCCACACAGCAGGTCCCGCGTTGAGCCAGTCGTTGACAACCCCTACCGGACCGAGGTGCTGGGTTGCCCAGCGCTCCATAAACGGCTGTGCGGTTTCCCACAGGTCCAGTTCCGGGTACAGCTGCCGACCCAGACCTTCGATATAAAGGAGTGTTTTCTGCAGGAGAACCAGCTGCGGTTGTACCTCCATTTCGAACTTGCCGGCAGTGTCGAGCAGCGTGATGACAAACTCAGCAAAAGAAATTTCTGCCAGTGGCTTGGCAAAAATAGGTTCGCAGACATCGCGTATCACCGTCTCGAACTCCTGTGCATCGGTGTCCGCAGGCACCCAGCCAGATTCCAGATGCAAGCTGACCACCCGCCGATAATCCTTATGGAAGAAAGCCAGCAGGTTCTGTGCCAGATAGTTCTGGTCTGCCTCGGTAAGGCTGCCGATGATGGCGCAATCCAGGGCAATGTATTTAGGATTCTCCGGATCTGTAGTTTCGATCAGGATATTGCCCGGGTGCATATCGGCATGGAAAAAATTGTGCTCAAAGACCTGTTTAAAAAAAGTCTCAACGCCTTTGTGCGCCAGTACTTTGAGGTCTACGCCGCGTGCCTTCAGTTCATCAACGTGATTGATGGGAATGCCATACACCCGTTCCATCACCAGGAGATGTTCGCGGGTGTGTTCGGGATAGACTCTGGGTACGTAAAGCAGATCCGAATCTGCAAAATTGCGTCGTAACTGAATCTGGTTGCGCGCCTCACCAAACATGGTGAGTTCCTGCAGTAACACATCTTCGTGGTCTGCCATGACTCTGGGCAGCTGTAATCGACGTGCCCCGGGAATTCTGTTGTTGATAAAACCGGCGAGTTTCTTCAACAGGGCCATGTCCTGAATGATGACCTGTTCGATGCCGGGTCTGACCAGCTTGACCACCACACCCTCACCGCTGTTGAGCGTCGCGCAATGGACCTGGGCAATTGATGCGCTTGCCAGAGGCGTGGGCTGTAAGTCGGAAAAGACTGATGTGCAGGGCTCGCCAAGTTGTGTGCTGACAAAACTATCAACGTCGAAATCAGCAATTGGTGGCACTTTGTCCTGCAGATCCGCCAGCGCGTCCGCAATATCTGCGGGTAACAGATCCCGTCGGGTGGATAACAGCTGGCCGAGCTTAATGTACACGGGGCCCAGTTCTACAAACGCCTGCTTCAGTCGCTGACCGCGTGGTGTGGCAGGCGTTGGTAGAATTTTATGCAGGGTTTTAAGACACCAGCGCGGCAAGGCTCTGGGGATGGTTTCAACCGGTATCAGCAGGTCGAGCCTGTGGCGGAACACCTGGCTCAATATCAAGCGCGATTGTCGCCAGTTGCTGCTCAAGGCTGATTCGCTTGTCGTCTGGCCTGTTCCACCCGGCTCAAATTGGCTGCCAGTCGGTCTACGCGTAATCGCAGCCCATCAATACCTGCCAACAGTTCGTCCAGCTGTCGCGTTTTTACAAACTGTCCGGTCGCCTGTTGTTGTACGCTCTGGCTGACCCCCGATAAGACATTTTTCAAACCCGCAAGCCCCAGCTCGGCAGCGCCCACCAGGTTGGCGGCATTTGCATCACCGATAAAGCGGCCAAGTGGCGTGGCCACATCCGGAGAAAATCTGCTCATCAGGCTGCTCAGGTTAAACAGCAGCGCCGTATCACCTTCGATGATTAAACCTTCGAAGCTGCCGCCGGGCAGCAGTGCCTGCACCAGTTCGCGACCACTGCCTTTTATGATGGTGTGGGGGCTCTCAGCAGGTCCGGGAAAAGCCTGTATGCCGTCCGCCTGTAGAACCAGATGCACTGTGAATGCAGGTGTGTGACTCTGCAGTTCGATGCATCTACCGGCAAAAGTCGCAAACTGGCCTGCTGTTGCAGGGTCGGCAGCGAGCACGCCAGCGGTGACCTGATGACTGACCTGCGTGACAAGTGACATCAACTGCTGGACAAATAGGTTGCCGGGTTGTGCCACGGCTTTAGACGGGTTTACAGCCGCGATGAATGGCTGCGACGCCGCCAACGAGGTTGTGATAGCTGGTGTCAGTGAAACCTGCGTCTTCAAACATTTGCTTTAAGGCGCGCTGGTCCGGGTGTACGCGGATGGATTCCACCAGGTACTTATAGGGTTCTGAGTCACCTGCGATGGCCTGCCCTGCACCGGGCCAGAGTGATTGAAAAACCGAGTACGCGGCGTTCAGGGCTGGGTTTTCAGGCTTTGAAAACTCCAGCACCAGCAATGCTGCCGCAGGCTTTAAAACACGCAGCAACTCGCGCAGCGCCAGATCTTTGTCGGTGAAATTTCGCAGGCCAAAGCTGACGCAGGCGCAGTCGAAAGTATTGTCTGAAAACGGCAGCGCCTCAGCAGGTGCTCGTACGAAATCGACCTGGGCACAGCCTTCATCAAGCAGACGATCGCGGCCTACCTGCATCATTTCTGCGTTTAAATCTGTCAGTACCACGTTGCCGGTGTCGCCGACGGCTTGTGCAAACAGTGCGGACATATCCCCGGTGCCACCCGCCAGGTCTAAGACGGTGTGTCCGGGGCGCAGACCAGACATCTGAATGACCATGCGCTTGAATATGCGATGTGTGCCCAGGGACATGAGATCGTTCATCACATCGTACCGTCTGGCGACACGCTTGAAGACATCGCCAACCAGGGCGGTCTTCTCGGTGGGGGTCACCTTTTTGAAACCGAAATTGACGGGTTGCTGGTCGCTCATAACTTTGTATTGGTTAACGGTTTGTTTAAGTTGCAGGGCGCGAAGGCGTCCATTGTCCTACCGGAATGCTGGGCAGCCGGGATGCATTGGCAGCCTTCAATTCAGTGATGTAGTCCTGCCAGTATTTATCCATCTGGGTGCCCAGGTCATGTAGAAACTCCCAGGCGAAAATA
Organism: Pseudomonadaceae bacterium; assembly: GCA_024743175.1. GTDB lineage: Bacteria > Pseudomonadota > Gammaproteobacteria > Pseudomonadales > Azotimanducaceae > UBA4421. Next base: position 205,919 of record JANSXA010000004.1, read on the forward strand.
CCGCTGTCATGGCCGTCGTCAAAGACAATGCGAATCGCGTAGTTGCCCACCGGTTCTATCTGTCGGATACCGACGTTCTTCTTCCCGGTTTGCAGCTTACGTTGATCAGGGGAGTGGCCGCGCACTTCAGCCGAAGGGCTGTAGACGCGCAGTAACTCCGCTGGCAGAACAAAGTTATCCTCCGCCCAGGTCAACTCCAGGGTATGACCAATTTTGTGATAAGTAATATTTTTTGGCGGTTGCATGGGCGCTAAGACTACAAGATAAAGCGGCTTAAATCAGTGTCGCTGACCAGATCTCCAAGGTGTGCATCGACATAGGCAGAGTCCACCAGGACGTGTTTCTTAACGCTGTCTCCGGCCTCGAAAGACAGACTCTCGAGCAGCCTTTCCATAACCGTGTGCAGGCGCCTGGCGCCGATGTTCTCGGTGCCTTCGTTGACCTGCCAGGCCAGTTGAGCAATCCGCTCGATACCATCATCGGAAAACTCCAGATCTATCTGTTCGGTGCTCATTAATGCCTGATACTGCTCGGTCAGGCTGGCATTGGGCTCTACCAGAATGCGTTTGAAGTCTTCCGGGGTCAGGGCTTTGAGTTCAACCCGAATGGGCAGCCGCCCCTGCAGCTCTGGAATCAGATCGCTGGGCTTGGCCAGATGAAAAGCGCCTGAAGCGATGAACAGGATGTGGTCTGTACGCACGACGCCGTATTTGGTGGTGACGGTGCAGCCTTCAATCAGTGGCAGCAGGTCGCGTTGTACACCCTCTCGGGAAACGTCAGCACTGGTGTTTTCCGTGCGCTTGGCAACCTTGTCCAGCTCGTCGATAAACACAATACCGGTTTGTTCGACGGTTTCTACCGCACGGGATTTGATGTCGTCCTCGTTGACCAGCCCCGCCGCTTCTTCTTCACGTATTTTGTCTTTTGCGTCTTTGATTTTCAGGCGTTTGGTGGTTTTGCGGTTATTGCCCAGGTTGCTGAACATGCCCTGCATCTGGCTGACCATCTCTTCCATACCCGGCGGCGCCATGATCTCTACACCCATAGCCATCTGTGAAAGCTCAATGTCGATCTCTTTGTCGTCGAGCTCGCCTTCGCGCAGTTTTTTCCTGAACATCTGGCGGGTGCTGGACCCATCGCTGCCTGCTGTGTCGTCACCAAAACCAACCGCGCGGGGTTCGGGCAGAAGGGCATCAAGGATGCGCTCTTCAGCACGATCATCTGCCTGTGATTGCACACGCTTCATCTCAACTTCGCGCAGCATGTTCACTGCCACTTCAGTTAAGTCGCGAATAATGGAATCAACATCGCGGCCGACGTAACCCACTTCGGTGAATTTGGTCGCCTCGATTTTAATGAACGGTGCCTGCGCCAGCTTTGCCAGGCGGCGGGCGACTTCGGTTTTACCCACACCGGTCGGACCGATCATGAGTATATTTTTAGGGCTGATTTCCTCGCGCAGCGCAGGTTCTATCTGCATGCGCCGCCAGCGGTTACGCAGCGCAATGGCTACCGCTCGTTTGGCGTTGTCCTGGCCGATGATGTGATTGTTGAGTTCGTGAACAATTTCACGCGGGGTCATGGTTTCCATTATTTAAAGTGCCAGAGTTTCTATGGTGTGTTGATGGTTGGTGTAGATACAGATGTCACCGGCAATTTTCAGCGCTTTTGCGACCACTTCGGCAGCGGGTATATCTGTATTTTCAGACAGGGCGGTGGCGGCAGCGCGTGCGTATGCTCCGCCGGAGCCGATGGCGAGGACGCCGGCTTCAGGTTCGATGACATCACCAGTGCCGCTGATCAGTAAAGTGGCACTCTGGTCAGCGACGATCAGCATGGCTTCAAGGCGCCGCAGAGCACGATCGGTGCGCCACTCTTTGGCCAGTTCAACCGCTGAGCGGGTCAACTGGCCACCGTATTTTTCCAGCGTACCTTCAAATTTTTCAAACAGGGTGAAGGCATCTGCAGTACTGCCTGCAAAACCTGCCATGACCTTGCCCTGGTAAAGCTTGCGCACCTTCACGGCATTGCCTTTCATCACCGTATCGCCAATTGAAACCTGGCCATCGCCGCCCATGGCCACATGTGTTGCGTCTCTGACGCTGACTATGGTGGTGCCGTGAAACAGTTCCATAAAATATCCTTCGTACGTGTCAATTTAAGCTGCAGTGCTGTGGCCAGCGGTGCTGGAGAACCAGCATGTCCGAATCGAAAGCGCAGTCTGTTTTGTAAACAGGCGCGCGGATAGCGCCTGAAAGCCGATAGTGGGGGCGGATTGCGGACATTTCAATTGTGGTTGTTCAGCCACATGCCGGAAATGCCCTGTTCCCGCAGGCGGGTCATCGCCCGGTTGGCATCTACACGCCGGGCGAATGGACCCAATATCACCCGGTGCCATCGGCTGCCGTTGGCATCGGAAACCTCTGTCGTGGCCGGCAGGTTATCCAGCAACAGACGCGCTCTGAGGACTTCAGCGTCTGCTTTTTCACGAAATGACGCGGCCTGAATGTGCCAGACTTCCGGTTGGTCACCACTGCTGGTGGACGGCACGGCATAGGGTTCTGGATCCGCCAGTACCTCCGTGTCTTTGAGCATATCTGGAAAATCGAACTGCATTGGCCGCGTTGGTTTGCTCTGGTCTGTTTCGGGATGCGCCGATGTTGCGCCACCAGCGTTGATACCAGACAGGTAATCTGGTGCGTAAGCGGCAAGAATCACAATCGCCGCGCCTACCAGAGCGCCGGTCGTGAAACTCGGGCCGTGGAAGAAAACACGAGCAGGCGCAGCTGGTTTGCGTTTCTGGACGCGCTTTTTGGGTTTGGACGCACGCGAACTGCGTCCGGCAAAATCTTTGGTCATAGTGTTTACGGCAGATACTACGGACAGAATTACTGATCGGGCTGTTTTAAATACCCAGGCGGCGCGCATCATACCAGCGACACATCGTCAGGTCTTTGCTCAAAGACTGTCGTAAGGGTCTATATCGATTGACCAGCGCAGGGTGTAAGGCACCTTGGGAATTTTCAGACGTCGCAGCGCGGCATGTAGCTGTGTTCGCCTGGGTGCCAGCAGCATCAGTTGATAACGATTGCGGTTGGCAATGCGTGCCAGGGGGGCCGGTACCGGGCCCATGATTTCAACACCGCTCAACTGTGCTTTCAGTTGGTTAAGCAGTTCCATAGCTTCCTGGCCCTGGGCAGACTCAGCGCGTAGCAGCGCCATGGAATGCATGGGCGGGAAACCGTTTTTTTCTCTTTCAGCCAGCTCCGCGGCAGCAAAACCCGGATAGCCTTCGTTGATCAATCGCTGTAGCAGGATGTTTTCAGGCTGGTAAGACTGTATCCATACCTGGCCCGGGCGCTGTTCCCGTCCAGCACGTCCTGCCACTTGAACAATCAGTTGGGCGGTACGTTCCGGTGCGCGGAAATCTGCGCTGGCAAACCCGGCGTCAGCGTTGAGGACCGCCACCAGAGTGACGTTGGGGAAATGATGCCCTTTGGCAAGCATCTGGGTGCCAACCATAATGCAGGGGTCGCCCTGGTTTACCTTCGCAAATTGCGCTTCCAGTTTTGCATTGGTACGCGTGGTGTCACGATCAATACGATAGACAGGGACATCGCTGAACAGATTTTGCAGTCCGGTTTCGGTGCGCTGGGTACCCAGCCCGACAGCCATCAAGCCGTTACCGCCGCAACCTTCACAGGTTTTGGGCACCTGAAATTTAAGACTGCAATGGTGGCAGACCAGGTGGCTGGGGTTTTTATGCAGTGTCAGGCGAGCATCGCAATCTGAACAGTGCGCCTGCCAGCCGCAGGCTGCGCAGAGCAGGGTTGGTGCAAAGCCGCGCCGATTGAGAAAAACCAGAACCTGGCCTTTTGCCCGCAGGTGGTCGCGGATAACCCGCTCCAGCGGCACCGAGATGCCGTCGGTGTGCTTAAGCCCGCGCATATCGATCACCCGATAACTGGGCATCTGTGCATTCCCGGCACGGTAGGGCAGGTCGAGTTTCTGGTAGCGCCCGAGGTTGGCGTTGTACAAAGATTCCAGTGAGGGTGTGGCACTGCCCAGCACCACAGGTACCTTGCGGCTCTGAGCCCGTTTAATGGCAAGATCCCGCGCGGAATAACGTAAGCCGTCACCTTGTTTATAAGAGCTGTCGTGCTCTTCATCGACAATCACCAGACCAAGCGCTTTGAATGGCGTAAATACCGCTGAACGCGTGCCGATCAACACTGAGATATCACCGCGTGCACACTTGAGCCATGTCTGCAGGCGTGCACTGTCGCCAAGATTTGAGTGCAACATGCCGACGTTCGCAAACCGGCGCTGGAAGCGAGACAGAGTCTGCGGCGTCAGCGCAATTTCGGGTACCAGGACCAGCACCTGCTGGCGTTGCTCAACAACCGGCGCAATGCTGCGCAGGTAAACCTCAGTTTTGCCACTGCCCGTGACGCCTTCCAGTAAAAACGGAGCAAAGCTCTGCAAGGCAGCGGAAATTTCCCGGATGGCAGTTTCCTGCGCTTCGGTGGGTGTTGGCGGGGTTTCACTGGCGGGCGTATCGGCCGGTTCACAACGCTCGATGTAGTCGCCTTTGCTCAGATTGTTCAGAGATGCCCGGCTGTGGCCTGCCGCCAGCAGATCTGCGGTTGCGGTGGGTCCCCGCTCACGCAGGTCGTCAAACAGGGCGGCCTGCGCTCGCGCCCGGGTATTTTCAAACGCCTCGGTGCAGACACGCCAGTGGTCGGGTGGATTTATGCTGCAGGTCGCACCGCGTCGGGCGGCGGCCGGCAGGACGGTGGCCAGAATCTCACCCAGTGGGTAGTGGTAATAGTTGCTCATCCAATGAGCCAGTTCCATCAGTTCTGCAGGCACAATGGGCGCAGTGTCCAGCACACTTTCAACGTCTTTGAGGGTTTTGTGCGGATTTTCAACAACGTCACTGACACAGATGCCCACAGTTGTGGACCGGGCAAAAGGTACTTTCACGCGTGTACCGATTCCTGGCATGGGCAGAGTTTCCGGCACATGGTAGTCGTATACCGCGTGAAGCGGTCGGGGTACGGCAACTTGAATGACGCGGCTGGGGACAGGCATACGCCATTGTCGCATCAGGTCCGGCTGCTAGTGTAACTTTTCTGATAAACGGTTAAGGCCGCTGAGTTGCGTTCTACGATAATGAAAGGCTGTGTGTTGCGGTTGCCATTGGTAACGCTTCTGGTAGAGTACGCCGCCCTTATTTTCAGTTCTGGACAAAGGTCAGCGACATGAAGCCCGAAATCCATCCGCAATATCAAACCGTAAAAGCCACCTGCAGCTGTGGCAACGTGATCGAAGTGGGCTCGACGCTGGGCGAAGACATTCACCTAGACGTCTGCTCCAGCTGTCACCCGTTTTACACCGGCAAACAGAAGAATATCGATTCCGGCGGCCGTGTAGAGCGTTTCCGTCAGCGCTTTGGTAACCGTGGTAAAGCTGCTGCTACCGAAGACTAGCGGTTCTCGCCCGGCTGCCCGGCTGGGGCAGCACAAAGGCGAAGAAGTTTTACCTGAAAATGGCACCTTGCGACGTGTTTGTGGTCGAAAGCTACAGCAGGTTCAGGAGCAGACAGGTGCATCGTCCAGTAGATAGTTTTGACCGCACAGCAACTTTTCATTTGGGCACCGCGGCCTTTTTAATCGCCGCGACCTTCTTAATCGCCGCGGCGCTGCTGCTGCCGCGGACAGGCTGGGCCGGCCCTGGCGCAGAAACCTACAACGAATTTCTTGAAAAAGAACTGATTTACCCTAATCAGGAATGGCAGGACTATGTCACTGAGGTCGGCGAGCGTATTCTGGCGGTCAGCCCTCACGCGGGCCGCAACTACACTTTTGCCGTCACCGATCAGTCTATGGTGAATGCTTTTGCCACGCCTGACGCCTATATATTTGTGACCCGAGGTATTCTGGCGCACTTCAACAGCGAAGACGAAATGGCCGCGGTCATCGGTCACGAAATCGGTCACGTGGTCGGGCAGCATGGTAAACGCAAACTCAGCCGTGCCCGTTTAGGTGAATTGCTTGGCTGGCTGGGTACTTTTGCAACGGGTACCAGCGCAACGTATGGCCTGGCCAATACCCTGACCCAGGCCTCCCTGGCCGGTTATGGCCGAGAGTATGAGCTGGAGGCGGACGAGTACGGCGCTGGCTGGCTGGTGGACGCCGGCTATGATCCGCGCGGTTTGCTAAACAGCATTCAAATGCTGCGCGATCATGATGATTTCCAGCGTACCATCAACAACCGCCCGGCGGTCTATCACGGCATCCTCGGCTCGCACCCTGCCCATGAGAAACGTATCCACGAGCTTGTTGCACAATCTCAGGGTAGCGTGATGGAAGTTCTGGATGAGCCTGAGCGTGACTTCTTTGCCATGCTGGAAGGCCTGACCTATGGCGATGAGTCCGCAGCGGGTGTGGTCAAAGATGGCGTTTACTACCATGGGGCTTTGCGCCTGCTGCTCGAGTTTCCACAAGGCTGGGATGTTCGAGCAACGTCGGTTGAGGTATTCGGAACACCGCCTTCGCCGGGTGACGATGCACAGATCGGGGTCAAACGGGTGTCTCCGCCGGATGAAACACAGACGCCTGAAGAGTATCTGACCAAAACCTTGCGCCGTGATGATCTGCAGGATGGAGAAGCTATCCAGGTTGGGCCATACAGTGGCTACTGGGCAGATATTGAAGTGTCTTCAGGCGATGCGCAAAAACGCAAAATTGCCGTTGTTTATAAAGACGGTGGTGTCTACCTGTTTAACGGTGAATTGGGCAAAAGTGGTGATCCGGAAGTGTTTGAACAGCAGTTCCGCGAGACAGTCATGTCGTTTCGTGCAATGACCGCGGCAGACCTGCGCGTGATCAATAACCAGAAACTTAAAGTAGTGGTTGCAGAACCCGGACAGACCTATGCTCAGCTGGCCCGCGGCATTCCTTTAAAAAGTCACGGCGAGGAAACTTTGCGGGTTCTGAATGGACATCACCCCAGAGGTGAACCACGCGCCGGCGACCCTATCAAGCTGGTTGAGTAAGCCTAAAACAGGTCGATGGCATTGATGTCCTCGGGTGGCGCCTGTCCTGGCTGACCATTCTGCCCCGGATTCCGAACTTCGGGTTGGCTGGTCGGCGCAAATTCACTGAGAAAGTACTCAAAAACAGCGCCACGCTGGCCCGGCGCAGCCACGTCGCCGGTGGTCGGATCAATTTTCATGGTGACCAGGCCAGGCGGTTGATCGGGCGATAACTCTGGCACACCTGCCAGGGCATCTTCCATGAAATCGATCCAGATAGGCAGTGGAGTGTTGGAGCCATAAGCCCGTGCTCCCAACGGATCGTGGTTGCTGAAACCCACCCAGACAGTGGTGACCAACGATAAATTATAGCCGTTGAACCAGGTGTCAGCTGCATCATTGGTAGTGCCGGTTTTGCCTGCCAGATCGTTGCGTTGCAGGCGACGGGCGGCCCGCCCTGTGCCGCGTTTGATCACATCCTGCAACATCGAGTTCATGATGTAGGCGTTGCGCTCATCCAGGATTCTGGGTGCCAGCAGCACTTCGGGTTCCGGCAGCCGAATGGGACCTGCCGCGATTTCTGTCGCAGCTGCATCATCGGTAGATGTATCAGCAGCTTCGCTGTCTGCAGGCTCCGCATCCGCAGTTTCGCTGGCTTCTTCTTCAGCGGCAACAGAAGGCACATTCTCCATCTCAGCCAGCAGGGCTTCCAGGCTGGCAGGTTCTGATTCCAGCAGGTCAACGTCGCTGTCATTTTCAGCCAGCTCTTTGGCCAGTAGTTCTGCCTCGCAGGATTTACACACCGTGGGGTGGTTGGCGCGGATAATTTCATTGCCATCCCCGTCCCGAATACGGGTGATGATGTGCGGATCCACCAGATAGCCGCCGTTGGCAAAAACCGCATACGCGCGGGCCATTTCAACGGGTGTAACTGCCATGGTGCCGCCACCGATGGCCAGCTGTGTATTGCGTGGGAAGGTACGGGTATCGAAGCCGAATTTTGCCACATGGTCGATAACGTCACCGGCACCGGCTTTTAACAGGACGCGCATAGAGACCAGGTTGATGGAGCGATACAGCGCTTCGCGCAGGCGGGTCGGTCCGTTGTAGCGATTGTTGTCGTTGTCTGGCCGATATTGAGATTCAAGATTCTCATCGTCAAACACCAATGGTGCGTCCATGAAAATATCTGCAGGCGTGATGCCTTCGGCTATGGCTGCGGAGTAAACCAGCGGCTTGAACCCGGACCCAGGCTGGCGTGCCGCCTGTAATGCGTGGTTGTACTGGTTGCGGAAGAAATCGTAGCCGCCGACCAGTGACCGCACGGCACCGTTTTTCGGATCAAGTGAGATAACTGCCCCCTGAACTTCGGGTAATTGAGATAACACCAGCTTGATGCCACCGTCGGCAGTGGCTTTTTCGCGCAACCGTATCTGATCACCGACAGCCAGGACACTGGTCAGACTGTCTACCGCCGGCCCGCGTCGGTCGACGTTGATATAGGTGCGGGCCCAGGTACTGTCAGCCAGTTCCACAACGGTCCTGCGATCCGTGTTGTGCTGCACGATCGCTATTTCATCGTTAACCGCTAAAACCACGGCGGGTTCCATACCACCATATCTATCCTCGGATTGCAGGAAACCGGCTACTTCATTAGTTAACACCTGCGGGTACTCGCCTGCAGGATCAGCAAGCAGTTCTGGTGCTGCGGCAACCAGCTGGGCCTGCAGTGCCTCCGGTACCTGTGCCTCTGCTCCGCGATAACCATGTTTTTCATCGTAGTTATGCAGTCCGCGGCGCAGTGCAGCGATGGCCTCAGCCTGCAGATCGCCATCAATGGTGGTGTCGATTTCGTAACCGCCGGTATACAGATCCGGCAGGAGGACAGCGGCCTGCTGGCGAACCCACTCCGCCGCATATGGGCTGGGTACATCCAGATCACGGGCGTAAATCTGTGCGGATATAGGTGCATTGCGGGCCGCGTCGTACATCTCGCGGGTGATGGATTCCTGCGCCAGCATGCGTGACAGCACCAGGTTACGGCGCCTTAACGCTCGCTCGGGACCGTTTATGGGATTGCCTGCTGTTGGTGCCTGGGGAATTCCCGCAAGCATGGCCAGTTGTGCAAGCTCCAGAGTCTGCAGAGATTTACCGTAATAGGTGCGTGCAGCCGCTTCCGCACCATAAGCACGTTTGCCAAAAGGTACTAAATTTATATAAAGCTCGAGGATTTCATCTTTGCTCAGCTCCTGCTCAATTTTCAGCGCCAGCAGCATTTCCTTGAACTTTCGCAGGAAGCGTTGTTCCAGGCTGAAAGAAACATTGCGCGCAAGCTGCATGGTGATGGTGCTTGCACCACCGCCAAGCTCACCCTCTGTGACAAATGTCCCAACCAATGCCAGGGCATCATTGGTCAGCGATATGAAATCGATACCGCTATGCTCATAGAAGCGTTTGTCTTCAGTATCCAGAAGCGCATTGATGAAGTGTTGGGGGACTTGGTCTAAGGTTATGGGAATGAGACGGCGTTCACCAAACTCGGCCAGCAACGCGCTGTTTTTTGCGTAGATGCGCAGAGGGGTTTCAAGCTTTACGTTACGGTACGTTTCAGGTTTGGGTATCTGTGGATCCAAATAAAGATAGGTCCCCGCTAGACTGAGGACTGCGGCACATAAACCTGCGAGGGTGAGCCACATAATAGTCTGCAGGACTGAGCTTGATTTTTGTGTCAGGTATTTTGTCAAGTTGCAAAGCTTGTAAACGAAAGGGAAATTCTAACTACATGTCGGACATAAGGCAGACACAAATTAACCTCAATTTTGAGTGGGAGTGCGAGCAAAATAGGCTAGGCGTTGATTGCTCTAAAGTCGAGTCTGTTATTTAATGATTCGCTGCATGTATAGGACGTAAGTGCCCGCGCCATTTAAGGAAATTTAACGTGGCATTGTTTGGAAAGAAAACGAATATTCTGCTTGGACTCGATATCAGTTCAACGTCAGTGAAGCTGTTAGAGCTTTCACAGACGAACAACTCGTATCGCGTCGAGTCGTACTCGGTAGAACCGCTACCCCCCAACGCTGTTGTTGAAAAGAACATCAGTGACGTGGAGGGCGTGGGTGATGCCATAAAACGCGTCATCAGCCGCTCCAAAACCAGCAGTAAATCTGCAGCGGTTGCGGTAGCCGGCTCTGCGGTCATCACCAAGACCATAGAAATGGACGCCGAGCTGTCTGACGATGAAATGGAAAATCAGATCACGGTGGAAGCTGATCAGTACATTCCTTACCCGCTGGATGAGGTGGCTATCGACTTTGAGGTGCTCGGTCTATCGGAACGAAACCCTGAACAGGTTGAAGTGTTGTTAGCCGCTTGTCGCAAAGAGAATGTTGAAATGCGCGAAGCGGCCCTGGACCTGGGTGGCGTGAAAGCTGCGGTGGTCGACATCGAAGCCCACGCCATGAAGCGAGCTTTCGACCTGGTGAAGCCTCAACTGGGCGACAATCCCGAAGACCTGGTGGTTGCCATTATTGATATCGGTGCAACCATGACCACGTTGTCGGTGCTTGCCGATGACAAAGCAATATACACACGAGAGCAGTTGTTTGGCGGCAAACAGCTGACAGAAGAAATCCAGCGTCGCTACAGCTTGTCTTTTGAAGAGGCAGGCCTGGCGAAAAAACAAGGTGGTCTACCGGATGACTACGAAGATGAAGTATTACAGCCATTTAAAGAAGCTGTACTGCAGCAGGTGACTCGGTCTCTGCAATTTTTCTTCTCATCCTCGCAATATGACGATGTAGATTTCATTGTGCTGGCTGGAGGTACGTCCTCTATCGAAGGCCTCGGTGACATGATCGAGTCTAAACTCGGTACACCCACGATCATCGCCAACCCGTTTGTTAACATGTCGCTAGCGTCCAGAGTGGATGCTGAAGCGCTGTCTAACGACACTCCGGCGTTGATGATCGCGTGCGGTCTGGCAATGAGGAGTTTCACATAATGGCGAATATTAACTTACTGCCATGGCGTGAATGGGAGCGCGAGCGCAAACAGAAAGAGTTTCTGACTCAACTGGGTGCGGTGCTTCTGGTAGGCGTTTTGATGGTGTTTGGTGCAGGTGTATATCTCGATAACGAGATTGAAGGCCAGCAGGGTCGCAATACGTTCTTAGCTGGGAAGATTAAAATTCTGGATGAGAAAATCGCCGAGATACAGATGTTGCGCAAGCAACGTGAAGATCTGCTGGCGCGTATGCGGGTCATCAATGAATTGCAGGGTAACCGGCCGGTTATTGTGCGAGTCTTCGATGAGGTGGTGCAAACCCTTGCAAAAGGCGTGCATTACCAGAAGCTGCAGTATGAAGGAAATATGCTGTCTGTTGCCGGCGTTGCGGAATCTAACAATAGGATTTCGGCTCTGATGCGAAATCTTGATAGTTCAGACTGGTTCACCCAGCCGAATCTAAAGAGCATTAAAGAAGATCCGCAAAACTCTGACTACGGTGAGCAGGCCTCGACATTTGATTTGAGTTTTCTGCAAACCAATCCGAAGCAGAGCACTGAAGAGGAGAACCTCTAATGGCTATGCAGGATACCCTTAAGCAGATTCAATCCATTGATTTCAATGAGCTCGATATTAACAATATCGGTTCCTGGCCCGGTGTGGTTAAAGCCATCTTCATGGCCATCCTGTTTGCCCTGGTGTTGGGTGTCGGCTATTACTGGCACGTCACAGACAAACAGAAAAATCTCGAAATCGAACAGGCAAAAGAAGTCGACCTGCGTGAAGAGTATGTAGACAAGGCAGCCCTTGCAGCTAATCTGGACGCACTGCGGATCCAGAAGCGTGAAATGGAAGATGCGTTTGGTGCTTTGTTACGGCAGTTGCCCAGTGACACAGAAGTGCCCGGGCTGCTCGAGGACATTACGCGTACGGCAATCGACAACGAGCTGACAATCGAGAGTATTGATCTCGAGCCTGAGGTACGTACCGAATTTTATATTGAGCTACCCATCGCCATTGTTGTTGAAGGGGATTATCACAAGCTTGGTTCGTTTGTCAGCGGGGTTGCAAACCTGTCACGGATTGTGACGCTACACGACTTTCAGATTAATCCCATTCGCGACAACTTAGGATTGCGTATGGAGATCACCGCCAAGACTTATCGTTATCTAGAGGAGGCGGGTTAATGCGAGCGCCTGGGATATTGATGAGCGCATTTGTTCTGGTCATGTTGGGTGGCTGTAGCCCGGACATGGATTATGCCGATCTGAATGCGTTTATGGACGAAGTGGATGCACGCCCGAAAGGCCGTGTGGAGCCATTACCACCAATTGAAACATTCAAACCGTTTAAGTATCTGGCCAGTAACAAGCGCAGTCCGTTTGATCCGCCGGTTGTGTTAAAGCAGGTTGATCGCCAGGATGGGCCAAAGGTCACACCTGATTTCAACCGGGTGAAACAATTTCTTGAGCAATACACCATCGGCCGCCTGGCTATGGTGGGCACGCTGGCTCAAGGCCCTGTCAAATACGCTTTGATCCAAGATGGTGACGGTGGAGTGCATCGGGTGCAGCCTGGTGATTTTATGGGTACCGATCACGGACGCATTCTGGCAGTGAACGATACCGGCATTGAGTTGATAGAAATTGTTCCTGACGGGACCGGTGGTTGGGTAGAGCGAGAGCGAACCGTTTCGCTGGCGGGTGGAGCATAAAGGATGAAGATGATGTTTAAGAATTTAACTGGATGGACAAGCCGAGTCATTCCACTGTGTATAGCTGCAGCGATAAGCGTGGCAGCTACGCAGAGCTGGGCTGTGACGATGGAGAACATCGACTTCTCCTCATTACCTGGTGATCGTACTGAAATACGCATGGAATTTGACGGTACACCGCCAGATCCCAAAGGTTACACCATTGAGCAACCTGCACGCATCGTGCTGGATCTGCCAGGTGTGGTCAGCTCGCTTGATGAAAAACATCACAACCTCGGTATTGGTAACGCGCGACGTGTGTCGGTGGTAAGTACCAAAGACCGCACCCGTGCGATAGTGAATCTGACACAACTGGTGAGCTACGAAACCAGTGTGCAGGGTAATATTCTGTACCTGACCGTCGGTACAGCAAGCTCCGGCCAGCCAAGCAACACGCAAACGATGGACGTTGCTGATGACAGTCGTCCGGCACCAACCTCCATGCGTGGTTCCACAATTGAAAATGTCGATTTTCGCCGCGGTGAAGGTGGTGAAGGTCGCATTGTACTGACCCTCAGCAACCCGAAAGCACCCATCAACGTTTCAGGTGATGCTGGACGCATTCGTGTCGAAGTTCGCAACACCAATCTGCCAACAGAATTGCGTCGTCGCCTCGACGTCACCGATTTTGCGACGCCTGTGCAAATCATTGATGCACTGCAGGAAGGTGACAACACTGTTTTCACCATTGCAGCGACGGGTAATTACGACTATCTGGCGTATCAAGCGGATAACACCATGTCGATTGACGTCACGCCAATGACTGAAGAAGAGCTGGATCAACGTGATGACATCTTCAAATACACCGGCGAAAAGCTTTCGCTGAACTTCCAGGACATCGAAGTACGTTCTGTACTGCAGCTGATTGCAGACTTCACCGACTTGAATCTGGTGGCTTCAGACACTGTCAGCGGTCGCATAACCCTGCGTCTGAAGAACGTTCCCTGGGATCAGGCTCTGGAGCTTATCCTGAAAACCAAAGGTCTGGATCAGCGTCAGGTGGGTAACGTCCTGTTGGTTGCACCTGCTGCGGAGATTGCCGCGCGTGAAAAGCTCGAGCTGGAAAACCAGAAGCAGATTTCTGAACTGGCACCGCTGCGCACCGACTTCATACAAATTCGATACGCTTCAGCATCTGAATTGTTTAACTTGTTCAACGGCGGTGGCGCCCAAGGCCAGACCATGTTGTCTGAGCGAGGTAGCGTGATTGTTGATGAACGTACAAACGCGATTATTCTCACCGACACCGCAGATCGTCTGGAAGAATTTCGACGCGTTATTGCGCAGTTAGACGTTCCAGTACGCCAGGTGCTGATCGAGGCGCGAATTGTGACTGCAAATGCCAACTTTGCCGAGCAGATGGGTATTGCCTGGGGTGGCGGTGGTATCAACCAGAATGGCGATACGTCTGTGCGGTATGGTGGTTCGCTGGAGACCCTGGTAGAGCTGGGAAACATTCTGACAGACGGTAGCGGTGACATTACGTCTCCTGGCGACCTGGTTGTTGACCTGGGTGTGGCTCAGGCCGGCGCCTCCAGTATTGGTCTGGGTATCACCCGGGCTGGTTATCTGGTTGACCTTGAGCTGTCCGCTCTTGCGACAGATGGTCACGCTGAAGTTGTGGCCCGTCCGAAGGTCATTACTGCAGACAAGAGCCCTGCTGTGATTGAGTCTGGTGTTGAAATTCCATACCAGGAAGCGACCAGTAGTGGTGCAACCTCTACCTCTTTCAAAGACGCTGTGTTGTCGTTGGAAGTTACTCCGCAGATCACACCTGATGATCGCATCATCATGCAGTTGAATGTGAAGCAGGATACAGTCGGTACGGTTTTCAACGGTGTGCCTTCAATTAACACCAACGAAATTCAAACCGAGGTTTTAGTCGACAATGGTCAGACGGTTGTATTGGGCGGAATTTTCCAGACCGATAAAAACGTTTCAACCACGAAGACGCCTTTCTTAGGTGACATCCCTTACGTTGGACGGTTATTCAAGCGCACAGTTGAGCGTGATGACAAGCAGGAGCTGTTGATCTTCATCACTCCGCGCATCATCTCGGACGCCCTCACTGATCGGTAAAGAGACTGACAGGTAAGCGACGGACCGTTAAACGACTGCGCGATAACCGCGCAACGGTGTACACTAAACGGCGCCCCTTAGGCGCCGTTTTTTTATGACACAAAAAAATATATTTCTGGTTGGATTAATGGCCGTTGGCAAGTCAACGGTGGGTAGAACCCTGGCTGAAACCCTAGAGATGCCGTTTTATGATTCTGATGCGGAAATCGAATTGCGCGCGGGTGCTGAAGTCTCCTGGATATTTGATGTGGAAGGCGAAAAGGGTTTCCGCGATCGCGAAGAGCACGTAATTGATGAGCTCTCGCAAATGCGGGGTGTTGTGCTGGCGACGGGCGGTGGTGCGGTAAAACGTGCGGCGAATCGACAGCACCTTGCGGCACGCGGCATAGTTATTCATCTGGATTGTCCTCTGCGTCGCTTGTTAGCGCGCACCCGCAATGATAAGAAGCGGCCGTTATTGCAGGGTGATAACCCAGAAGAAATTCTGACGAAGCTGGTACGCGAGCGGGCACCATTGTATGACGAGATATCCGATTATCGGTTTATATCCGATGAGCAAAGCGTGAAAAGCCTCGTGCAGAAAATTGTTACGCAGTTGCGTGCAGACCACCGTATTGAATAGACAGGTAAAACAATAAAGTGCACACGGTAAGAGTTGAACTGGGTCAGCGCAGTTATCCGATAGCAATCGGTGAACAACTGTTGCAGCCGGAGCAATTGCAGGTTTTTTTGCAGGACATCGTAAAAAGCCGTCAGGTTGTGGTGTTTACCAACGAAACCCTTAATCAGCTGTATGGTGGGCAGGTGCGCAAGGCTCTGGCAGGCCGACAGATCGATACGTTTGTGATGGGTGATGGTGAGCAGTTCAAGAGCCTGCAGACCTATCAGGCCGCGATGGATTTCCTCATGCAGCATCGGCATAACCGCACCACCTGCCTGATTGCACTGGGCGGCGGCGTCGTCGGTGATCTGACCGGATTTGTGGCAGCAACTTTTCAGCGCGGGGTAGACTTTGTGGCTATTCCTACCACGCTTCTTGCTCAGGTTGACTCTTCAGTGGGCGGCAAAACCGCGGTTAACCATCCTGCCGGAAAAAACATGATTGGTGCTTTTTATCAGCCTAAGGCGGTGGTGATCGACAGCAGTGTATTGAGTACCCTGCCGGCCAGAGAATACGCTGCAGGCCTTGCTGAAGTGGTCAAATACGGTGTCATTGCCGACGCCGATTTTTTTGCCTGGCTGGAAAATAACATAACACCTCTGCAGCAACGTTCTGCTGATGCTCTGGCCCACGTCATCCAGCGATCGTGTGAAATAAAAGCCGACGTTGTCGCACGGGACGAGCGTGAAGGCGGTGTGCGCGCGATACTGAATTTTGGACATACCTTCGGACATGCCATAGAGAACCTGGCCGGTTACGGCACCTGGTTACACGGCGAGGCTGTCTCCATCGGTATGGTTATGGCTGCCCGATTTTCGCAGAAAGTGTGCAATTTGCCGCAGGAGCAGACGCAGCGGTTGAGCGCCTTGTTGGCGGCATTTGATCTGCCGATCAGCCTTTCTGAACCGGCATCGGTTACTGATATGTTGAATGCCATGGGTATGGATAAAAAGGCTGCAGATGGCAGGCTGCGTTTTGTGTTGAGTGCGCAGATCGGCTCTGCATGGGTAACAGACAGCTTTGCAGCGGACCAACTTGAAGATGTACTCAATGAGTTCTGCAGCTAAACAAGTCGAAAGTGCGGCAATGAATCAGAAAACTTTTTTAGGGCTGTCTCACAATCCTTTTACGCCGCCGCGAGAGGGTTTCTTCACCGGTGCGGATCGCAAAACCCATCTCGATCACCTGCGCCACCTGAGTCAGTGGTCCCGTCGAATACTGGTGGTTTCGGGTCCCTTTGGTATCGGTAAGTCCAGCCTGTTTCGTGAACTCTCCAGTAGCCTTGAGCCCAACACTAAAGCGGCTCGGCTATCGGGAACGGTGGTGACGACTCAGCGTGAAGTGCTGGTTGGCATGTTGCAGGGGTTTGGTGTCGCTGCCCAGACAAATGCACACACTGCGGATCTATCCAAACTGATAGCCACCCATGTGAACGAACAGGACGGCATGGGCCGTATCTGTATGGTTATGGTAGACGACGCCCATCTGCTCGATACTCAGGCTCTGGAACAGCTTATGAGCCTGGTCAGCGCATCTGCGTTGCGTTTGCTGTTGTTCACTGAAACCTCAAAAATATCGACACTGAATGATATTGCGAAAGACCAGGCCCTTGAGTGGTTTGAAATACGCATCACCGGCTTTCCCAAGGCGGAAATCAGAAACTATCTGGAGTGGCGCTTTCGACAGGCTCAGTATCGCGGCAGACTGCCATTTACAGATGAGCAGCTGAATAAAATTGTGCAGCGGTCCGATGGCAACCCAAGTGTGATTGATAGTATTGCAAACAGGCTTTTAACAGATATGGAAAGTGGTGAGACGGGCAAAAAGGTCAGTGGATTCCCGATGACCCATGCGGCATTGGCCGTCATGCTGGTGGTATTGATGGGGTTAGTTTATCTGTTTGTGCAGCAGCCACAGGAGACCTCGATAGATGTGGTTGAGACATCTGTGCCAGCAGAAGAATCTTCGCCCTTTGTTGATCAGGCTGCGGACACACCGCAGCTTGATCTAACCGAAACAGCAGCGGTTAACCCCCCAGAGGAGGCTGAAACCCAGCTGGAAACTGTGGATCAGCAGCCTCAGCTTGCGGAACAGCCCCAGCCTGCCGAACCACCGGTAGAGGTTGTACAAGCTGATGATCCTGCACCGGAGCCGGAAACGGCAGCCGATACTGAGGTGCCCCCTGTAGTTGAAGCTGTAGCCGAAACCGAAACCGAAACCGAAACCGAAACCGAACCAGAGCCAGAACCGGCTCCGGTGAACGTGATTCCGGTGGTGGAATCGAATCCGCTGCCAGATGGTGTGTTTAAGTCTGCCAGCTGGATTCTGCAACAGGACCCGAATCGGTTCACGCTGCAATTGCTGTCGCTTTCAACAGCCGCCCGGGCGGAAGCGTTTATGAATAGACAGGCGGATACGTCAGATTTTGCCTGGTATCAGATGCAGCGGGACAATCGAACGTTGTACGTGATTATCTATGGCGTGTTCTCGTCTCGCGAGGCAGCTCAATCCGCAGCGGCTGGATTTACCGGGGAGATGGCTTCGATCAAGCCATGGGTAAGGCCGCTGAATCTCGTACAGGACACAGTGCGCAGTAATCGCCAAGGCAGTGCGAGGTAATCGCCAAGGCAGTGCGCAGTAATCGTCAGGGCTAGCGAGCGGGCAAAACCTGCTCTTTTACATCCTGCTAAGGTAGTTGTGTTGAGCCCATCAGATAACGATCTATCTCACGCGCAGCTTCACGACCTTCGTTGATTGCTCGCACAACCAGTGATTGACCACGACGGCAGTCTCCAGCGGCAAATACTTTGCCCACATTGGTGTCGTACTTGCCGTACTCCGCCTTAAAGTTGGATCGTTCGTCGTATTCAAGCTCAAGCGGGTCACTGACGTTGTGATCAGGTCCGAGAAAACCCATGGCCAGCAGAACAAGATCAGCAGGCCAGTCCTTTTCAGTGCCGGGTATGTTTTCAAATTTGCCGTCTACCATCTTGACCTGCGTTGTGCGCACGCCGGTCACCTGACCATGGTCATCACCAATGAAGTTAAGTGATGAGATGGAATAAACTCTTGGGTCACTACCCTGCACCAGGGATGCTTCTTCGTGGCCGTAATCTACGCGGAAAATCTTCGGCCAGGTGGGCCAGGGATTGTTTGCAGCTCGAGCCTCCGGCGGCTGTGGGAACAGCTCAAAATTCACCAGGGACTTGCAACCGTGGCGCAGTGAAGTGCCGATACAGTCTGTGCCGGTATCGCCGCCACCTATGACAATAACGTCTTTGTCTTTAGCGGAAATGTAGTCACCGTCAGCATGTCTGGAGTCGAGCAGGCTTTTGGTATTAGCGGTTAGAAATTCCATGGCGAAGTGAACGCCGGTGAGTTCACGTCCGGGAATGGGCAGGTCGCGTGGAATTGTTGCGCCGGTTGCCAGAAGCACCGCGTCGTTGCTTTCGCGCAGGCTCTTAATTGAAGTTGTGCCGTTATTGCCATCCGCGATCTCAGCGCCGGTGATGAACTCGATACCCTCTTCGCGCAGGATGTTTACCCGTCGCTCAACAACTTCGTCCTTTGCCAGCTTCATGTTTGGAATGCCGTACATCAACAGGCCACCGATACGGTCAGCGCGTTCGTATACAGTGACGCTGTGTCCCGCTTTGTTAAGCTGGTCTGCTGCAGACAGTCCTGCGGGACCGGAACCGATAACGGCAACCTTTTTACCGGTGCGCTGGGCAGGCGGGTTGGGTACAACCCAGCCTTCCGCAAAGCCGCGATCAATGATGGCCATTTCGATGTTCTTGATGGTTACCGCAGGGTCTGTAATACCGAGGACGCAGGCACCTTCGCAGGGCGCAGGGCAAACGCGCCCAGTAAACTCAGGGAAATTGTTGGTTTTGTGCAACCGATCCAGCGCATCGCGCCACTGGCCTTTGTAAACCAGGTCATTCCACTCTGGAATCAGATTGTAAACCGGACAGCCTTCGTCGGACTGACAGAAAGGTACCCCGCAGTCCATGCAGCGCGAACCCTGAGTTGCCAGATGTGACTCATCATGCTCTGTATAAATCTCATTGAAATCGAGTAGACGCACGGCAGGGTCCCGATAGGGCTCTGCCTTGCGCTTAAACTCCATAAATCCTGTTACTTTGCCCATACGGTTTTTATTTCTTCTTTATGTTGACGCGGGTCTGCGCTGAAGCGGCTGCTTCAGCCGGCGCTGACCTGTTGCTTGCGTGCCTCCAGCACGCGTTTGTAGTCTGTTGGCATGACTTTAACAAACTGACTAACGCTGTTGGACCAGTCATCCAGTAAGCGCTGAGCCACAGTGGACCCAGTGAGTTCTGCATGATTGCTGATCAGTTGCTGGAGTTCGGTAATGTCCTCATCAGCGACCACTGTCTCTAATGCAACCATCTCCATGTTGCAGGCGGGTGCAAATTCAGCCTGTGGATCCCATATATAGGCGATGCCACCGCTCATGCCTGCGGCGAAGTTGCGGCCGGTTTTACCCAGAATCACAACTCGACCGCCGGTCATATACTCACAACCATGGTCACCTACACCCTCAACAACAGCGTTTGCGCCGCTGTTACGAACGCAGAAGCGTTCAGCAGCGACACCCCGGAAATAGGCATCGCCTGACGTTGCGCCGTAGAGCGCAACGTTGCCTATGAGAATGTTGTCTTCCGCCTGGAACGAGCTGTTTTTCGGTGGGTAGATTACAACACGACCGCCAGAAAGGCCCTTGCCGACAAAGTCGTTCGCATCACCTTCAACTTCCAGGGTGACGCCTTTGGCCAGCCAGCACCCCAGAGATTGTCCGGCGCTGCCGTCGAATTTAAAATGAATGGCGCCATCGGGCAGCATCCCGGGTCCGACTTCGCGAATGATTTTGTTGGATAACATGCCACCAACAACGCGATTGATATTTACAATCGGAAGTTCGGCATACACTTTTTCGCCGTTCTGGATCGCGGGTTCTGCAAGCCGCATGAGTTCGTTATCCAGGGCTTTGTCCAGCCCGTGGTCCTGCTGATGAATGGCATAAGCGCCAAGGAACTCTGCAGGCTCTTTAGCTGGTGCAAGTATCTGGCTCAGATCCAGGCCTTTAGCTTTCCAGTGTTTGACCGCGTCATCAACTTCTAACAGATCAACGCGTCCCACCATATCGGTGAGTTTACGCAATCCCAGTTCCGCCATGATCAGGCGCAGCTCTTTAGCAACCATAAACAGGTAGTTCACAACATGCTCCGGAGAGCCGGTGAATTTCTTGCGCAGTTCAGGATCCTGAGTCGCAATACCTACAGGGCAGGTATTGAGGTGGCATTTGCGCATCATGATGCAACCCAGAGCGATCAGCGGTGCGGTGGCAAAGCCAAATTCTTCCGCGCCAAGCAGTGCCGCTATGGCAACGTCCCGGCCGGTTTTCAGCTGACCATCAGTCTGCAGAACGACACGCGAGCGTAAGTTGTTAAGCACCAGGGTCTGATGCGTTTCAGCAATACCCAGCTCCCAGGGAACGCCAGCATGTTTTATGGAGGTTAACGGCGATGCGCCGGTACCACCGGTGTCGCCGGCAATCACCAGGTGATCGGCTCGTGCTTTGGTCACACCAGCGGCAACTGTACCCACGCCAATTTCCGCGCCCAGTTTCACGCTGATGCGGGCGCTGGGGTTGGCGTTTTTCAGGTCGTGAATGAGCTGCGCCATATCTTCGATAGAGTAAATATCGTGATGCGGTGGTGGGCTGATCAGGCCGACACCAGGCGTTGAATGCCGCAGACTCGCAATGTAGTCATCGACCTTGGTACCTGGCAGCTCGCCACCCTCGCCGGGCTTGGCACCTTGAATGATCTTGATCTGCAATTCGTCAGCGTTGGTGAGGTAATTGATAGTCACCCCGAATCGACCGCTGGCAACCTGTTTGATGGCAGAGCGCTTTGAGTCGCCGTTAGCCATAGGTTTGAAACGTGCAGCGTCTTCGCCACCTTCGCCGGTATTAGATTTACCGCCCATACGATTCATCGCAATTGCCAGAGACTCGTGAGCCTCAGCGCTGATAGAGCCAAAACTCATGGCGCCGGTCGCAAACCGTTTGACAATGTCCTGTTCGCTTTCAACCTCTTCCAGCGCAATAGCTTCAGCGCCTGGTTTAAAGCTCAGCAAACCGCGCAGGGTTGCATTGCGGGTGTTCTCTTCGTTCATGTGCTTGGCGAACTGCCAGTACGCGTCTTCGTTATTGGTGCGGGCAGCACTCTGCAGGCTGGCGACAGCCTGGGGATCCCACATGTGCGTATCCCCATTGCGGCGCCAGTGGAAATCGCCGGGATTAGGCAGCACGGTCAGAGGTACAACGTTGCGCGCCGGAAAGCCGAGCGCGTGGCGCTTTTCCATTTCCTGGCTGAGGACGTCGAAGCCAACACCCTCAACGCGACTGGCCGTACCCGAGAAAGCTCTGCTGATCACTGAGCTTGCCAGGCCAACGGCTTCGAAAATTTGCGCACCTTTATAGGATTGCAGGGTAGAAATACCCATTTTTGCCATAACTTTGAGCATGCCTTTGGCAACCGCCTTTTTATACGCGGCGACTACATCTTCATCATTATGCACATGCTCTACGTCATCAAAACGGCCCTGATTACGAGCGTCCCAGAGCGCTTCGAATGCAAGATAAGGGTTGATGGCGTCGACGCCATAACCTGCCAGCAGACAATGGTGATGCACCTCACGTGCTTCCCCGCTTTCCAATACGATACCGATACGGGTGCGGGCATGCGTGGATACCAGGTACTGGTGTACGCTACCCACGGCGAGTAAAGATGCGATCGGTACGCGCGATGGGTTGACCTCTCGATCTGACAGAATTATTAAGCTGTCACCAGCCTCAATGGCCTCCTGCGCTTGCGCGTTTACCCGGTCCAACGCTTCGATCAGCCCGACTTCGCCGGAGCCCGCAGGATAAGTGATATCGATCGTCCGGCTGCGCCAACCGCGATAATCCATGTGCTTCAGTGAAGCCAGTTCCGAGTTGGACAGGATCGGATGAGGCACACGCAGACGATGGGCATGCTCGGGCGTGGTTTCCAGCAGGTTTTTCTCTGGCCCGATATAGCACTCAAGCGCCATGATGACTTCTTCACGGATCGAATCGATGGCGGGGTTGGTGACCTGGGCAAAGCGCTGTTTGAAGTAATCGTACAGCATGCGAGGTTTCTCGGACATCACCGCCAGTGCCGCGTCGTTACCCATTGAGCCCAGCGGGTCGCGCAATTCGCTGATCATGGGCAACAGCATGAACTGCAGGGTTTCCTGAGTGTAACCGAATGCCTGCATACGCTGGGTCAGGCTGGCGCGACTTAAACCTTCGCCGACAACCAATGGAATCTCTTCCAGCGCCAGACGTTGTTCGTCAAGCCAGCTCTGATAGGGGCGACGATTGGCCAGGTCGGTTTTCAGCTCTTCGTCCGGGATCATGCGGCCCTGTTCGAAGTCGATGAGGAAAATTTTGCCCGGCTGCAGGCGGCCTTTGGAAACAACGCGCTCTGGGGCAACCGGCACCACCCCAACTTCGGATGCCATAATGCATTTGTCGTCGTCGGTGATGTAATAGCGTGAGGGTCGCAGGCCGTTACGGTCCAGGACCGCGCCAATATAGGTACCGTCGGTGAACGCAATGGAAGCTGGACCATCCCAGGGCTCCATGAAGCTTGAGTTGTACTCGTAGAACGCCTTTTTATCTGATGACATGGTCTGGTGTTGTTGCCAGGCTTCCGGAATCATCATCAGGACCGCTTCCTGCAGCTTACGGCCAGACATCAGCAGGAATTCAAGCACGTTATCGAATGAACCTGAGTCAGAACAGTCGGGCTCGACGATGGGGAACAGTTTGGTCAGATCTTCGCCAAACAGCTCAGAGCTTGCGACACCTTCCCGGGCATTCATGGAATTGACGTTGCCCAGCAGTGTATTGATTTCGCCGTTATGGCTCATGAATCGATTCGGCTGCGCGCGGTCCCAGGAAGGAAATGTATTGGTGCTGAAACGGGAGTGCACCATCGCCAGGTGGCTTTCAAAAGCTTCGTTCTGTAAATCCAGATAGAAAGGAAACAGCTGTGCAGGGGTGAGCATCCCTTTATAGATGATGACCTTGGTTGACAGCGAACACACGTACATCATTTTGCGCTGTGTCAGGCTCTGATCGTTGCGCAGCAGATGTGTGGTGTGTTTGCGGATCAGGTAGAGCTTGCGTTCGAAATCGTCCCCTGAAACACCGTTTGCTGCGATAAAAAGCTGTTCGAATGCCGGCATGGCGGCACGTGCAGCGCGACCCAGGTCGGCAGTATCTGCATCTACTGGCAATTCACGCCAACCAATAAGGGTTTGTCCGGCGGCCTTGATCTGTGCTTCAAAAACGGCTTTGCAGCGTGCTCTTTCATCCGCATCAACGGGCAGAAACACGTTACCGACACCGTATTTGCCTGTCGACGGTAAAGTAACGCCGAGTTCTTCCCGGGCAATGTGTTCGAGCAGCTTATGCGGTAAACCAGTGAGTATGCCTGCGCCGTCTCCGGTATTGGTTTCATAACCAACACCACCGCGGTGCTCCATACAGCAGTTCATGAAGGCTGCGTCAGCCACAATCTGATGGCTCGGGCGCCCCTTGATATCGCAGATAAAGCCAACACCGCAGGCGTCTTTTTCATTCGCGGGGTCGTAAAGGCCGCTCGCAGGCGGGAACCCACCGTTGGTAATTAAAGTCATAATGCTCTCTCTTGCCAGGCGCACAAAAATGGATGCATCTGTTCCGGTCTAAAGCCGGTAACTGGGTGAACGCCGTGTCCCTTGGCGCGCGAATATTGCGCGTGTTCGCCCGTTTTCCAGACCCAGCTTCGCCTATGTCTACGGTTAAGCAGAGGCGACGAATCCCGTCGGCTCAGCGAAGTGAGCTTACCCGGGTCTATGGAAATGCGGCCGGCGTGGCGTAAGTTATTGTTTTTACGTACGAAAACGCTTGCCGACGGTGTGCGTACTGTTTGCGGGACGAAACATCTCAAAAATAGCGCTGCGAATCAAGTTTGTAAAAGAGGAGAAATTCGCAAGGCCGCTGTGGCGTTATGGACCTGTGCGGTACCAGTAGCGATAGACCTCGCCGAAACCCAGCTGTTGGTAGAGGGTTAAAGCCGCCTGATTGTCAGCAACCACCTGCAGGTAGACCCGTTGCGCGTGCGCCTGCACCGCCCAATTACACAGTCCGTCGATCAGGTTTGTGCCATGACCCTGGCCTCGATGTGCCACGTCGGTGTAGATATCAAACAACCCCACCAGCTCCTGCTCGACGACGGCCATGCCACAGGCGATGACACCGCTTGAGTTTTCCAGAACGGCAAACGCGCAATCACCACTGATACTCTTCAGAATCAGACCATGCAGAGATTGTGCGGGCTCTGGCAGCCCAGTGAGGTGACTGTAGGCGGACAGCCATTGATCCAGCGGCAATAAACGAAATCCTGCCACCGATCGAGCCTGGGTAATCGGTTTGCTCAATACCAGACTGGTGTCCTGGCGAACATAGCCCCGCTCTTCAAGGGTCTGGTCCAGCAGCTCTTTGGCGCTGTTGAACTGCGCGTTCACGTCTGTCGTGTGACTGGTCATGTCAAACGACGTAATGCGAAACACTGTCTGCAGCTGTTCGCGGGCATAAAGGTTTTCACAATAGCGAATTCTAGCCGCGAGACGCAGCTGCACCTCCTCCGGCTGGGTCTGGATATCCTGCGCCCAGGATGTTGCGTACAGCGGCACGATGCTGTTTGATCGTTTGGTAAACCCACGCGCAAAGCGCAGCACCCAGCCATCCAGGAAGATCTGCTGCAGCGCGGGCCAGGCATTTAACGAGGCTTCTTCGATTCTCTGGGTCAGATGACTGTCAGAGTCTGTGCGCATCTTATCTGGAGGCGTGGCTGGCAAGGCGATGGCCATGGCTGTTCGTCGGCGAATTATAACCCTACAATACTCTGCTCATCTGGTTGACAGTGGCCCGGGAGGTACGCCTCTAGAAAGGTTGTGGGTGCTAGATAAAACAATCAGATCAACAGACATTGCAAACAACAAGAGAGACTAAAATGAAAGATCCAGTCCGAGTTACCATCACCGGCCCCGCGGGACAAATTGGCTACGCCCTGTTGTTTCGTGTGGCGTCAGGCGCCATGTTGGGTCCCGATCAGCCGGTGATTCTGCAGCTTCTGGAAATCACCCCGGCGCTGGATGCCCTCAAAGGCGTGGTTATGGAACTGGACGATTGTGCCTTCCCACTGCTGGCCGGCACAGTGCAGACTGACGATGCAAATGTTGCTTTCAAAGATACCGATTATGCGCTGCTGGTAGGCTCGCGACCGCGAGGTCCGGGGATGGAGCGAAAAGATCTGCTGGAAGCCAACGCCGCTATTTTCTCGGTACAGGGCAAAGCCTTGAACGACCATGCCTCCAGAGATGTGAAAGTGCTGGTTGTAGGTAACCCGGCAAACACCAATTCGCTGATCGCGCAACGCAACGCCCCGGACCTTGATCCGCGGAACTTTACCGCGATGACACGCCTTGACCACAACCGGGCGATGGCGCAGCTGGCCCAGAAAACCGGCAAACACATCAACGATGTCGATGGTTTGTGCATCTGGGGTAATCATTCTGCAACCCAATATCCGGATATTCATCGCGCAACGGTAGCGGGCCAGTCTGCGATGGATCTGGTGGATATGAATTGGTATGAGAACGATTTTATTCCCACCGTACAGCAACGGGGTGCTGCGATTATTGAAGCGCGTGGTGCGTCGAGCGCGGCGTCAGCGGCCAACGCTGCGATCGATCATATGCACGACTGGGCGCTGGGCAGTGACGGCATTGTCAGCATGGGTGTTTACTCGGATGGCAGTTATGGCATCGATGAAGGGCTCATTTACTCATTCCCGGTGCGTTGCAGCGGTGGTGACTGGCAGATTGAACAGGGCATAGAGATTGGCGAATTCAGTCGCGGCAAGATGGATGCTACCGCAACTGAGCTTGGCGAAGAGCGCGACGCGGTAGCTCACCTGCTACCGTGAGCAGAGCACTTTAGCCGGGAGGTTTATGCACGTTTATCCGCCGACTCGAACCGTGGATCAGGTCGATGATTACCACGGCACCCAGGTGGCGGACCCCTACCGCTGGCTGGAAAATGATGTGCGCCAGGACCCTGAGGTGCGAGCCTGGGTGGATGCGCAACAGAGGTTCAGCAGTGAATATCTGGGGCAGCTGCCGGAACGTGCGGATTTACATAAGCGTTTAACCGAGGTTTGGAACACACCACGCTACGGCGTGCCGGTGAAGCGTGGTGGTCAGTATTTTTACAGTTTCAACGACGGCCTGATGAACCAGGCTCAGGTGCTTGTGCAGTCTGACCTGGACACCACGCCCAGGGTGTTGTTGGATCCGAATCAATGGTCGGACACAGGGACTACCGCGTTGGCGGCCTACTTTGTCTCTCCTGATGGCAGGTACCTGGCGTATCTGGTGCAGGTGAATGGTTCCGACTGGCGCGAAGCCCGGGTGCTCGATGTGGCCAGTGGCAAAGACAGTGACGACAACCTCAACTGGCTGAAGTTTACCGGGCTAAGCTGGGCGGCTGATTGCAGCGGTTTCTATTACAGTCGTTTTCCGGCAGCGACCTCTGACAAGTTTCATCAGGTGGCACAGAATAACGCAGTTTACTTCCATCGCCTGGGCACGCAGCAGGCAGACGACAGGCTTGTTTTCGATGATGCCAGCCAGCCGACCTGGCGATATGACGCCGGGGTTACCGAGGATGGCACCTACCTGGTCATTGACGTAGGAATCGGTACAGACCGACGTAACCAGGTCCTCCTGCAAAACCTGCAGTCAGACGAGCCGCCCTTTTTTCTTATCGAAGGCTTTGCCAATCATTACGCCTGTCTTGGCCATGTCGAAGGCGAACTTTATTTTCTAACGGACCGGGATGCGCCGAATGGGCGTGTTGTCGCTCTGCGTCCTGAGTTGGGTCTGCAAGCTCTGCAGCAGGCACGTGAAATTATTGCTGAGACAGAGCAGGTGCTGGTCAGTACCCGGATCTGCGGTGAACAACTGGTGTTGAGCTATCTGCAGGATGCGGTCAGCAGTCTGCAGATTGTGGATCTGCAGGGCAACAATGCTGTAACCCTGGAGCTACCTGGCCTTGGCGGTGTGCAGAGCGTCAGTGGCCGCCAGTGGGACAACGAAGTATTTTTTGATTTCTCTGCGCTGAATCATCCACCTGCGGTTTACCGGCTGTCTTTAGAAGACCAGCATCTGGACGTATTCAAGCAGGTGCAGGTAGCGCTGGATGTATCAGATTTTGTCCTCAAGCAGGTGTTTTTTGAATCTCGGGACGGCACCCGTGTACCCATGTTCATCTGTCATAAGCAAGGTATTGAGCTGAATGGCAAAAATCCAACGCTTCTATACGGCTATGGTGGATTCAATATTTCCCTGACACCTGATTTCTCAATATCCCGTGCGGTCTGGATGGAGCAGGGTGGTGTATTTGCCATTGCTAACCTCCGCGGTGGTGGTGAGTACGGAGAAACCTGGCATGCAGCAGGCACCCGGCTGCAGAAACAGAACGTGTTTGATGATTTTATCGCAGCAGCACAGTATTTGATTGACGTTGGCTACACTGCGCCTGCTCACCTGGGTGTGATGGGCGGCAGCAATGGTGGCCTGCTGGTTGGTGCGGTTGTTAATCAGCGACCTGAGCTGTTTGGTGCCGCGCTGGCGCTGGTGGGTGTCATGGACATGTTGCGCTTCCATCACTTTACTGCCGGCGTGTATTGGATAGATGACTACGGCAGCGCTGACGATGCCGATGAGTTTGCAGCGCTCTATGCCTACTCGCCCTATCATAATCTCAAACCGGGTGTTTATCCGCCGATGCTGATAGGCACAGCTGATACAGACGATAGAGTTGTGCCGGGCCACAGTTTCAAGTACGCCGCACAGATTCAAAAAGTGCAGGAGGGCGAGGCGCCGGTATTGCTGCGGGTAGAAAGCGCTGCTGGCCACGGGCTGGGCACGCCAACGTCAAAACTCATTGATGAATACGCCGACTACTGGGCGTTTTTGTTCCATCACCTTAAGGTCTGAAAAAGTCAGGCTTTATAGAAATCAGAACTAACGAGGTGCTTTAGATGACTGAAGTAGTCCCTTTCGAAATAGCAATTACCCAGGATGCCATAGACGATCTGAATGCCCGCCTGTCCAGTACGCGTTTCCCGGAAGCAGAAACAACAGACGACTGGAACCAGGGCGTGCCGCTGGCATACGCCCGGGAATTAACTCAGTACTGGTTGAATGATTACCATTGGGCTGAACGTCAGGCTTACTTTAACCGGCATGCTCAGTTCAAAACCAGGATAGACGGTCTGGACATACATTTTATTCATGTGCGCAGTCCACACGAACAGGCTCGTCCACTGCTTATGACCCATGGCTGGCCGGGTTCTGTGGTCGAATTTCATAAAGTCATCGATGCTCTGTCAGATCCGACGGGCAATGGTGGTGATGCTGCGGATGCCTTTCATGTGGTGTGTCCTTCACTGCCTGGTTATGGGTTTTCTGACAAACCCGCGGGGACTGGCTGGGGCATAGAGAAAATTGCCGAAGCCTGGGATGAGCTGATGATGCGATTAGGCTACAACGCCTATTTTGCGCAAGGGGGTGATTGGGGTTCCGCGGTCACCACGGCAATAGCGATACAGAACAAAGGCCATTGTGCAGGCATTCACGTCAATATGCCCAATGTTCGCGCCACAAAGGAGGCGTTAGAGAATCCTGATGCAGGTGACAAACGTGCGCTTGCTGGTGCCCAGTATTATCAGCAGTGGGGCGCGGGATACTCGAAGCAGCAGAGTACGCGACCCCAGACCTTAGGGTATGGGCTGGTTGATTCGCCTGTGGGCCAGGCGATGTGGGTGATTGAAAAATTTTACGAGTGGACTGATTGTGATGGTCACCCGGAAAACGTGCTGACTAAAGAAGAACTGTTAGATAACGTCATGTATTACTGGTGGCAGGGTAATGGTGCCTCTTCCGGGCGATTGTACTGGGAGAGTTTTAACCAGGCGTTTTCGCCAGACAAAGACAATACGGTGAAGTTGCCTTCAGGTTGCAGTATTTTCCCCAAGGAAATTGTGCCCGCACCGCGCAGTTGGGCTGAGAAGCGCTACAAAAATATTGTTTACTGGAACGAGCTGGATAAAGGCGGCCATTTTGCGGCGTTTGAACAACCTGAATTGTTCATCAGCGAGTTGCGTAACTGTTTTCGGCTGATGTCACTATAAGCGCCACTAAAGGTTGACGCTGTATTCGGTAAAACCTTCCTCGCTGGCTAAGCGATCCAGTTCGGCGGCACCGTAGGGTACTGGCGAAACAAACGGAAACAGCTCACTTTCGTCGTAGTTGTTTGATTTCAGCCAGGTGGCGCAGATCTGCACCTTCACCACGTTGTAAGCGGCCAGCTTTGCACTCTGATCGATCATAGCCTTGTTTTCAGCGTAGTTTCTGCGCAAAAAACGATGGGCTTCATCGCCGTGCAGCATCATCACGATGGGCGGCAACCCCGCAACGTTGTTGTTGATGGTTGCATCAAGGGTATCCAGGACCAGTTGAATCTGTTCTGCTGACTTAGGTGCGATATCAATGTACTCGCCATTGGCAACAGCACCCGTACTCAAAAGAGCTGCAATGCCAAATAACACAAGGCTGGTCATGAACTTCATCGCGGGCTTACCTATTTTCCTTTAAACACCGGGGTGCGTTTTTCGGCAAACGCAAGACCACCTTCTTTGCCGTCTTCACTGGTGCGCACGGTGAGGAGCTGGTCGCGTGCAATGGCGGCCGCTTCTGCCGGGCTCTTGTTCAACGTGGCCAGCGAAAACTGTTTAACGGTCTGCAGAACCAGGGGTGCTGACCTGGCCAGTACTTCTGCCCAGGCCAAAGCTGCTGTCAATTCCTCACCTGCAGGAACAACCTTGTTGACCATACCCGCGGTCTGCGCGCGCTGGGCATCAAAATCTTCTCCCAGCGTCATGAACTCCATGGCCACTTTATGTGGAATCCGGGCGACCGCGCTGGCGATCAGTCCGCCGGTAAAACCCAGCTGCGCTTCAGGATACTTGAACACCGTGGTTTCAGAGGCAACCACCAGATCGCACATCTGAACAATGCAGTAAGCCCCGCCGATACACCAGCCATGAACTGCGGCAATGATAGGTTTGGTGTTGGTTGCACCAACGCTGGGTACACCCTGCCACATCTCTTTGGGCGGATTTTTAACATCAGCGCCCACTGAAAAAGCGCGGTCGCCAGCGGCATGCAGAACCGCTACCCGATCCGTGGATTCCTCGAAGCGTTGCCAGGCCTGTTGCAGACCGATGATCACGTCTTCATTGAGCGCATTCATGCGATCAGCCCGATTAATTGTGATCGTGGCGATATCATTCACGCTGTTGTAGGTAACGGGATCACCCATCGCTTTTGTCCGCGGTACCGTTCAGCCATGCGTTAAATTCAGGCGTACGCTTCTGATTGAAGGCTCTTACACCTTCAGCGGCATCAGGGTGATGGTCGGTAATGGCTGTTTTGGACGCGATTTCATCCAGTGCCGCAGGCCAGCTCAACTCGGCGGCATTATAGATGGAGCGTTTCAACAGGCGCATCGCTACCTGCGGCCCTTCAGCAAGTTCTTTTGCCAGCGCCATGGTGTGGTGTTCAAGGTCCCTGGCGGCAACCACTTCATGAACCAGCCCCAGCTCAAGAGCTTCTTTAGCGTCTACGATTCTTTTTCGCATGATGAAGTCCAGGGTTTTAGCCACACCCAGGGTCTGCACCAGCAGATGCTGACCACCTTCATCCGGCAACAGACCAAATCGTAAAGTTGCGCTGCCCATACGTGCCGTATCCGCTGCTATGCGGAAGTCGCAGCTCAGTGCAAGAGAAAAGCCGGTTTGAATGGCGATGCCGTTAAGCGCGCAGATGGTCAGCTTGTCGATGTTTCTAACCGCTGTGTTCAGTGCCTGCGAGATGGTCCGTAAGCCGTTATAGGTGCCCAGGGCATTGTCATGGCCACCCGGGATCGGGTCGACTAAGGCTTCGCCGCCTAAATCTACACCGCCGTAAGCTTTGAGGTCGTCGCCCGCGCAGAATGCCCGGCCGGTACCCGTGAAAACAAGCACACGCACACTGTTGTCCATTTGTGCCTGAGTTACTGCTTCGATCAGATCGCGTTTGATGCCGGTTGTCATACCGTTTAATCGTTCCGGCGAATTGAACTGAAACCATGCAATTCCCGGCTCGCGAAGCTCCAGATCAAACCCTGTAAATGTCCCCGTCTTCATTGGTCCCCCTCGATACTTTCGTTTCAGTGACCCATGATGTCGTGCCATGTATCAATATTGTCGATACGTAAGTGCACGTTCATGTCCTTGGTCTCACCCATGGTGGCGTTTGGTACGTGTCCGTAGTTGTGTCCGGGCAGCAGCAACGTGTCGTCGGGTAAATCTGCCAGCTTGCGCAGGCTGTGATACATATCGTCGGTATTAGAGCCCGGCAGGTCGACGCGGCCGCAGCCGTTAATAAACAGTGTGTCACCGGAAACCAGGGTATTTTTGATGCGAAAACACTGGCTGCCAGGTGTATGCCCCGGGGTATGGAGAAATTCGACTTCTATGTTGCCCAGCTTCAGAGTGTCGCCACTGTCTACCCGAACCATGTCACTGTCAGATATTTCGGTCACTTTTTTGATGCCATCCGCCTCCGATTTGTGGCAGTACACTTTGACCGGGCTGATGGCCATCAGCTCCGCAATGCCTTCAACGTTGTGTCCGCTGAAAGAACCACCCACATGATCGGGGTGGTAGTGGGTGGCAAGCGCAGCTTTCAGTGTGTAGTCCTTTTCCGCGAGGTGTTTGGTCAGCGCATCAATATCCCAGGCGGGATCCACGATGGCGACCTCGCGAGTTTCGCGGGAGCCGATGATGTAGGTGTAGTTTTGCATCGGACCAATTTCGATCTGCTCAATAATCAGATCCGTTGGCTCCGACCAGTTCGCTGCGCTCATAAAAATTGCCTCTTGTCCTTTTATCCGGCTTACAGTAGCTCAATCAGCGTGATTTCGCACTTGGAGCCGAGGCGCATAACAGGCCCCCAGGTACCCGTGCCTGGAGACACATATAAAAACATACCGGCCACCTGATAGTCGCGATACAGGCGCGGGAAAACTCTCTTAACAAGAAAGTTAAACGGCACGATCTGGCCTCTGTGTGTATGCCCGGTAAGCATCAGGTGTGCACCCCAGGCGGCTGCATCCTCCGCGCCATCGGGCCGATGGTAGAGCAGAATGCGAAATGCATCAGGTGTTGCCGCAAGCGCTTTTATCTCGCGTTGTACCTGTGTTTTGCTTTCAGCATCATCAATACCGATGAATTGCAGGCCGTTGCGATTAACACCGCGATTGCGCAGCACTTCAATGCCCAGAGAGGTCAGTCGCTGGCAGATAGCCTCCAGGTCAACGTAGCGTTCGTGATTACCGATGCAGAACAACGCAGGCGCTTCGATTTCACCCAGGGGTGCCAGGCTATCAATATCGATGTTGGACATATCTATCAGATCGCCAGTGATCACAACATAGTCTGGCTCTAACGCGTTTACTTTCTGCACAATGGGTTTAAGAAAACCGGGCTGGCGGCTGCCGATATGCACATCTGATATCTGTGCCAGGCGCGTACCTTTCACCCTTTGAGTACCGGCAACCTCGATTCGATGCACATGCAGGCGATGAGCGTTATAGATGGCGTAGGCGCTGATCAGGACCACAAGCACGGCTACAGCCTGGCCGACAGGCTCGCTGCGTACTTGCAGCAACAGCAACACCTCAGCCAGCAGGATCAGACACAACATGACAAAACAGATGCCCAGCCAGGTCATTACAACCGCGCTGATGGCGCGGGACCAGGTATGATTGGCCTGTTCGTGAAGCAGGCGCAGTATCAGCGGAAAAGCCAGGAAAGCTGCCATCAGAGCCAATGGCACGGGCCAGTTGGGCCACAGCAGGCTGATCAACCGAGTGGGTGGATAGACCAGCACCAGAGCTGCCACAGACAGAACAACAAGCAGGAATACCGCTCGCCTGGAGAGATACTTCATAGATCAGGCGCAGCCACCAGGAGTTTGCCGCTGCCGGTCAGACGGGTGTTTGGCAGGGCGGAGAAGGGGATAAAGCAGGCCTGTTCCGGCTGGTAGTGCTCGCCATTGATTTCCACTGATCCTGTCAGGCACATGCAGACGGCGTAGGGCACACTGTCCGGCAGGCTCAGCGGTGATGTCAGTTGTGCAAAATCTACCCGCCACACATTGAAGTCGGTGAATGTGGCAATTCGTTCGATGCCCGGCTCAATTTGATCAAACTGTTCCACAGCAGGGGCATCTATATGCATGCGCGAGATAGCGTGACTGCTGTCCCAGTGGTCCTGGGTGACCACCTGCTGGGCAAAAGAAATAATATAACGTTCGTAGGTCTGGGTTTGGAATTCCACAACGCGAACGCCGTGCAGCAATGAGTGTGGGGTCCAGGTCGGGACTTTGACCACATCGCCAACTTGCAGATCACGCACCGCAGCAAAACTGTTCATAAGCGCGCGCGCTTGTTCTTCGTCATCCTGCAGATCGGTGGCGCCGTGTTCATCAATCTGGCGGCGTATTTTTTCGTAAGCCTGTACCGCTTCGAGGTAAGCCGCGCGAAACTGGTGGGCATCACGAAAAGATTTGCGTTTGTCCTGATCCATACCAAAA
This sequence comes from Pseudomonadaceae bacterium, assembly GCA_024743175.1. Classification (GTDB taxonomy): domain Bacteria; phylum Pseudomonadota; class Gammaproteobacteria; order Pseudomonadales; family Azotimanducaceae; genus UBA4421. Next base: position 240,320 of record JANSXA010000004.1, read on the forward strand.
CGAATGCCGCCAACACCGCCCGGCCAGGCTTGTGCATCCACATGGGTGACGATGTACACCTCCTGCTTCTCTTCGTGTACTTCGAAGTAGAGGTCTCCCGCTACAGCCTGGGGTTTGGGGTCGAGGATTTTCAGCAGCAGAACAGGGGCATGGTTGGCCAGCAGACCTGCGCTGTGGGCAAGATACTCCGACAGAGGCAGCTCAGCGTCACCAATGCGTACAAAACTTTCGCCGCGTTCTTCCATTCCCGTGTACCAGATTTCCTGCCCCCAGGGTTTAGGAATGTGTACCGGTACCAGCCTGACGGGTTGGGTGGGATCTATACGGGGTGATTTCGACAAATGTCTGTTTCCGGGGAGTATTGTGAAAAAAGAACAATTATAGTCATTCTCCGATCTGGATTTGCTTATTTTACGAACATGGTCCAACCAGCCACCAAAACCCCGCAATCAGACGATGCCTCTTTGCCCGGTGCGTTACCGTCGAGTGCTGTCTGTCGGCGTGCCCGGCAAAGCCGGGATCCTCGATTCGACGGCAGGTTTATTGTTGCTGTGCGCACCACGGGTATTTACTGTCGTCCGATCTGTCCGGCGCGTATGCCGAGGGAAGATAACGTCAGTTATTTTGTGAATGCTGCGGCTGCGCAGGATGCAGGATATCGGCCGTGCCGTCGCTGTCGGCCAGAGTCAGCATTGTCATTACCTGAATGGACCATGGCCAGCGACACGGTCATGCGCGGTCTGCGCATGATTGAGAGCGGCTGGTTGAGTCGTAACAACACGGTGGCGTTGGCTGCTGCACTGGATGTCAGCGAGCGCCATTTAAACCGGCTGTTTCAGCAGGAATTAGGCACCACACCAAAATCGGTGGCGCGCTGGACACGCGCCCGGCTCGCAAAGGGGCTCATAACCTCCAGCGCCATGACAATGAGCGACGTGGCTTTCCATGCCGGCTATGGCAGTTTGAGCCGGTTTAATCAGGAAATCAGAGATGTCTTTAAGCAGACGCCGACAGCACTGCGCAAAGCAAAAGAGCCCTCAGGAGGAGAATGCGTACGCCTGACGCTTTCGATCAGAGGTCCTTATGATTTTGACTGGGTGTTCGCGTACCTGCATAAGCGTGCCTTGTCCGGCTTGGAAGAAGTTCATGGCGAGGCAGGGCGCTGGTTGTTCAGACGACGCTTCACAGACGCGCAAGGCCGACACCACTGGTTGGAAGTACATCAGCAGACGGGCGCGCTTCAAGTTGTGTTGCCGCTCACCGATGTTCCGTTACATGATCTGTTAACCCGTATCCGCCGTGTCTTTGATCTGCATGCAGATGGGGAAACCATTCACGACTTTCTCTGCAAGGATGCGCGCCTGGGTGCGGTGGTTCGCGCTGCTCCCGGTTTGCGCGTGCCCGGTGCCTGGGACGGGTTCGAAACCGCCGTGCGGGCTGTGCTGGGGCAGCAGGTCAGTGTCGAGCGTGGCACGGTGCTGGCTGACAAGATGGTGGCCCGTTATGGTAAAGGTAGCTTTCCTTCGCCTGCGCAGCTGTGTGACAAACCGATTGGTGAGCTGGGTATGCCCGGCCGTCGTGGCCAGGCTATTGCGCTGTTGGCGCAGCAGGTGCGCGATGGCAGCGTCAGCTTTGACGACAGCAGCCACTTTGACGAGGTCCAGAAACAACTGCAGGCCATTGCCGGCATTGGTCCGTGGACGGCGAACTATATTCGCATGCGCGTACTGAAAGATCCGGATGCCTTTCCGGATAACGACTGGGTGGTTTTGAAAGTACTGCAGTGTTCAGCGGCAAAAGCCCGCGCTCAGTCTGAACGCTGGCAACCCTGGCGTGCCTATGCGCTGATGTACCTGTGGTATGCCAGTTCGCTTGCCGTGCAGCCAGAGACATTGAAGGAGTAACAGCATTGTTTTACAGCTACGTAGATAGCCCGATTGGTCCTTTGCTGCTCAGTGGTACAAAGGGCTGTCTGTCCGGACTGTATTTTTCAACGGGCAGTAAAGCGCGTGGCCCGGATCCACAATGGCAACACAGTGATGCTGAATTTCTGCCCGTAAAGCAACAGCTCGATGAGTATTTTGCCGGGGAACGTAAGGTATTCGACATTAATCTGGCACCAAAAGGCACCCCGTTTCAACAGAGCGTTTTAGCGGCTTTACAGGACATTCCCTATGGTGAAACGCGAAGCTACGGAGAGATTGCGGTAGCCATTGGCAATCCGAAATCTGTTCGTGCAGTGGGAAGTGCCAATGGCAACAACCCGATTGCGCTGATCATTCCCTGCCATCGAGTGATTGGCAGCAACGGCAACTTGACCGGTTTTGGTGGTGGGCTCGAAACCAAACGTTTTCTACTGGAGTTTGAAATGCAGCACTCAGGCTTGTGGGCCTGAATGAAAACAATCAGTGCTTACTGATTCAGCAATACGGAATCGTAAAGCTGTAACAGCGCTTCTGCGTTCACCCCGACACAGCCTCTGCTTTCCGGCACGTTGTGCCAATCTCCCGGTGGGAACAACCGACCACCGGGTACCATAATGGTCTGACCAATGCTGATGCCTTCAGTGACCACGCGGATAGCACCACTGCTCACTTTGAACAGGTCCGGGGCTAACACATAAGCTATGGCGCAGGAGTCGTGCACCGGGAAACCTTTTACACCCCGGGTCCTGTGATAATAGTCCTCGTAGTGGCGGCTGATATCCCAGATGAACTGTCCGGCCTGGCCTGCGCGATCGCGTAGATGACGCATCTGCGCCTGCTGCATGACACAGGCCATGGTCACATCCAGTCCAACCAGGGTCAGCGGCCAGCTAGTTGTGAGCACAATGTCTGCGGCGTGGGGATCGCCGTAGATATTAGCTTCAGCAACCGGCGTGACATTACCGGTATGTTCGTTGGTGCCTAAAGCGCCGCCCATAATGACCACTTCTTTTACCAGGCTCGCGATCTCTGGATTCAGGCGCAGGGCCAGCGCCAGGTTGGTCAATCGTCCCACAGCGACCAGGGTGATTTCGTGGGGGTTTTGCAGCACCTGGTCGACAATAAACTGTGCCGCGCTGGCGGATTCGTGTCGACGATTGGGTGTTTCAGGATTGATATTGCCGAGACCGTCATCACCATGCACAAACGCAGGGGGCTCATCGGTGGCAATCAGCAGCGGTGCGGCAGCACCTTTGTGTACCGGCGCTGATATATCAAACCGTTCGCAGATATGCAGGGCATTGCGCGTCACGGTATCGAGGCTGGCGTTGCCCAGTACCGTCGTAATGCCAACAATATCGATGTCAGGCGAGTAGTGGGCAAACAGCAACGCCATGGCATCGTCTATGCCCGGGTCGGTGTCAAAAATTATTTTTGTTTTTGTCATGCCAGGGATCAATGATAAGTTTGTGTAGCATACCCCACCTATACCGCTAAACCAGGCATGTCTGTTTTGAATCGCTACCGTACAACGCTGACGAGTTTCCTGGCTTATTTCATCATGTCCGGCATGCTCGCGCCGATTGGCATCATCAGTGCGCCGATGGCGCAGGAGTTTGGCTTGCCAGTCACTGCGGTGACGGCCAAATTCAGCTGGCTTACCGTTGGTATTTTTGTCGGCGCAGTGGCTGCACTTGTTGTCTTTAACTGGTGCCGTATAAAAACTGCCATGATTGGTCTGTTTGGACTGCTGGCCATCAGTCTTTTAAGCCTTCCTTTCAGTGGCAGCATTGATGCCATTGGCTTGCGCCTGGGTGTGGTGGGTGTGTGCTGTGGCATTGGTTTACCTGCGGCAGCATTGGTGATTGCGCGTACGTACGCTGCAGAACATCGAGCCTCCATGCTGGTGATTACCGATGGATTTTTCAGCATTGCGGGTATTGTGTGTGCCTGGGTGGCGGTGACTGTGCTGGCTATGAATTTCCACTGGTCCGGTGTGTACCTGTTTGTTGCCGGTATTGCGGTACTGGTGGTGGTGCTGGCACTTTTTTCCAGCTATCCGGAATCCAGCGGCGAGGCAGCTGCTGATCCGTCACCCACGGCCTGGCCAATCTCCGCCTGGTTATGTATCGCCGCGCTGTGTACCTACACAATGGCACAGAACTCTATTCTCTGGTGGTTGCCGCAGTACGCACAACAACAGCTGGGTGCGACGGCTGATGCGGGCGGTGCGCTGGTCGGACAGTTCTGGAGTGGGATGTTTGCTGCGCAGCTGTTTGTTGCCTGGTGGGTGTTGCGCATTGGTGTCAACCGACTGCTCTGGTTGGCGGCGGCATCGACGTTGCTTCTCTCTGTTCCAATCTGGCTGGTAACAGACGCCAGCTGGCTGTGGTGGTTAGCTGCGCTGTGGGGTTTTGGGAATCTTGGGCTGTTGAAAGTGGTGCTGTCCTACGGCAGTACTTTCACCGCCATTGCTTCACCTCGGTTAGTGTCCAGCCTGCTGTTGGGTGCAACAACAGGTACCGCGATCAGCCCGTGGCTTTCAAGCCATATTGTCGCTCTCGGGGACGCCAGTTACGCGCTCAAGTTTGGCAGTTTTGCTTATCTGGTGATGCTGGTTCTGTTGGCCGCTGCCGTGTCCCTGGCGAGGAGCCGTCCAGCTATTGAGGTAACCCTTAATCCGCAGTCTTAGCTGGCGCTGGCGGTGGTCTGCGGATTCGATTTGTGCAGCCAATGCCGCGCTGCATCAGTGTTCAAGAAACCTCGCCACTGGGCCTCCCAGCCCATAGCGCCGAGGTGGCTTTCGATTAAGGCGATTTCCGTGTAACTGTTGGTGACGATGGCTATTTTGCGCCCCTGCCAGTTCTGATTGATGCGCTCTACAACTGCTTCACTGACCTGCAGAAAATCCGAGACAGCGTGTTGCCACTGGGCGCGCGCAACATCGCACAGGAGGTTGGTGTCTGCCGCATAGTGCTCGTGCTGCATCCATTGGCGTATACCCTGCACGATGTCTTCTAAAGACAACTCTCCTTCACAGCGTAAATAGACCATGTTATCCGCAGCATCAAATTTCACGTCAACCATGTGCGCTCCGTCACATTTTCAGGTGGCAGAGATTACGTGCGGAAATCGATTAAAACGTTGCTAACGGTAAGATTTGTGTGGCGGCGTTGTGAGGTTTGATCAATTTCTGGCGTGGTTTCAATCAAGCTGCGTCAGATTTCCGGTTTTCACAGGTCTTTCGCTATGTAACTAAATGGTTACCTGTCAGGTGCAGGGACGAGTTGCACAGTGTTGGTTGATTGAACTAAGGTAACTGAATGGTTACTACATCTCCAGATACAGCCGCCGCAATTTTCGAGGCGGCAGCTCGGCTGATGATTGAGCAGGGTGAGGGTGGATTGCGGGTGGATGCAGTCGCGACTGAAGCGGGTTGCAACAAGCGGCTTATCTATCATTACTTCGGTAACCGTGATGGGCTGATTGCAGCGGTTTATCACCGGCAATGCCAGGTACTTCTCTCGCCGGATAATGGCCTTTCAGACGATGCGCGGCGTTTTCTGCATCAGCAGCTGCAGCACATCTGGCCCGAATTGGAAACGCCTTTAGACACAGACGAATCACACCTGCAGGGGGCGATAAAGCGGGCGCTTGTACTCCTGGCGCCATTGCTTCTGCGGGCTATTGCTGATGAGCAAGCCGAGCCGCTTTTGGCTGACTCAGCCAGAAGCCAGTGGCGTAAGGTGAGCGCTGAAGTAATCGATGTGGTGATTGGTTCGGAAACAGCGGCCCCAGCTGACGCGCTGAAGAAAGTGAGTGAGCGTTCACATACATCCTCCAAGCCGCGCTACCGTATGGCTTCAGCAAGCCGTGTAGTCGACTAAAGTGTTGGCGCTGGCACCAGCTGGTTCATGAAACTCTGCAGGTTTTGGCTGACCACGCGCAGTGGGGCTTTGCCGGGTTCCTCGAGCTGAATCTCACCGGTGGTATTGTTGATGGTCAAAAACAGGTCGGAGTCGGGCTCGGTGCAGGCGAAAAAAACTGAAAAAGGCGTTCGGTTGTGGCGACAGGCGACGGCATGGCTGATCAGGTTTTCGATCAATCGTTCACCATCTGCAGGATTCCACAGGTATAACAGACTGACATGTCCGTCTGGTGCTTCGGCCTCAAGATTTGCTGACCAGTAAGTTCCGTAGTGAGTTTTTACATCCGGATGGATGGGTGTTTCCAGTGCATTCTCCAGCCCCGCAAAATCGTCTTCACTGAGGTGTCTCTTAACCGGTTGCCAGGCAATCACCGGGGTTCCATCGGCATCGTTAAAAGGTTGTCCAATTTCGCAGGGTGATGGCCACTCCGGATCATGCTGGGTAGTTAGTACAGGGTGGCTCTTGCAATAGTGCTCAAAAAACAGTGCTACGGTGTCGGTCAGGGTCATCTTGTCTCATTAGTTCTAAAACCTGGTCTGGGCTCATGTCTATCGCCCTTGTGTGGGCGGCCGCGCCCAACGTCGCGGGCGAGTTGTTCTCTTTCTGCTGGGGTCAGTTTAGCCACAAAATCGATAAATGAATTGTGCGACACTACCTGCACTTTACCATCCTGCTCGCGCAGCGCGCGCAGGGCATCATCCAGTGCGGTTGCGTCAAACGGATCGGCGACAATGGCCGCACGCAGGTTGCGATGCAGAAGCCGAAGTTCGCGCAGTGAGGGGCGAATTGCCTGCATATGTGCCCTTACCACGGGTCTTAAAGCATCGCGTCTGGGTTCCGGCAGCGTACGTGCCCAGCGCGGGTAAACTCGCGTCGGATCCGTACCCGCTTCGGGCATGGCGCGTTTGCCCACAACAAACCCGACCAACAGTAAGTTCAGTGCCACCGAAGTAACCAACAGGATGGCGATCCACTTAGATTTCACTGCTGTCGTACTCCTCTAGTGTGTCGGCAAACAACAGGCTTTCGCTTTCAACCCAACTCATCTCCTGTTCGACTGGATTGCCCAGGCCCAGCACAAAACCCAGCGCCAGTGGCAGAATCAGTGCTGTTGCACCTCGCCATACGGACTGCAGCAGCCAGCTTCGAATGAACTGAAATGCACTAGGCTCTGGCAGGTTCGCGACAATACGCGCGGCAAGGTAATCCGGTGCTTCAGGACGCCGCGCCGCCAGGTCGGCAAGAGCGGTATCTAATTCATTGTCATTCATGGAGATCTTTCCCGTCATGCGTTGATTCTGTATTGGCATCTGCTGCCTGCGTCTGATGTTCCTGGTTGCGCAGCGTGCGGCGCGCGCGTGCCAGCAATGATTCTACGGCGCGTACCGAAACGCCCATAATGTGGCTGATATCGTCGTTTCCAAATCCCTGGAAATGCCGCAGGACCAGTGCTGCTCTCTGCTGCGCTGGAAGCTGGCTGATCATTTTGTTTAAAGCCGACAAACGTTCTTCGAGAACAACACTTTCACTCAAACTTCCTTCAGCAGTTGCTGCATCAATGGCTTCTGTGTCGAAAACCTCAGCCTTTTTGCGAACCCCATCGATGAATCTATTGTGCAGAATACGATGCAGCCAGGTTGTCAGTTTCGCTTTTGCGGGATCGAAACTTGAAGCGTTAGACCAGGCCGAGAGCCAGCTTTCCTGCACCAGATCTTCCGCGTTCGCGGATGCTTTGCTCAGGCGTAAGGCATAGCTGTATAGAGTGTCAACATGGCGATGAACAAGCTGCGCGAACGCAGCTTGATCTCCTTGTTGGACTTTTGCCATAAGCTGTTCGTCTGAAGGCGAAATCACCGGCGGGGTATCAGCCCGCCTCAACCTGAGCGTTGCTTCGACGCAGAGCGCGTGCGGCGTGCATTTCCGCTCGGGTCACAATGCCATCATTGTCTGTATCAACCTGACGCAGACGCTCAGCAGGGTTCGGCATTTCTTCCAGTGTTAACAGCGCGTCCTGGTCTTTATCCAGTTGCTTGAACATGGCACGTTTGTGCGCCAGTGCCCTGTTTTTGCGTGAGTCAGCGCTGTTATGTTCCTCTTGAGAAATAACGCCGTCGCCGTCGGTGTCCATCAAGGCGAACATTTCATCACCAGCAGCTTCGCGCAACGCCTGTCTTTGTGCGTGTCTTTCACCGCCTTGTCTGCCCTTCATTGAGTGACCCGATTTGCGTCCGTCAGCATGTCGCGCTCGGTGGGCACCCTGCTTCTGGTCCCGGGATGGCCTGGCTTGTTCAAATTCCGTCATGTCGACACTACCGCTTTTGTCGGTGTCAATCTTAGCGAAGCGCTCGGCAGTTTTACTTTCAACTTCGGCAATCGAGATTGGAAATCTGTCCTGTCCTGGAGCGGCTAGCGCCAGTGCACTGATTACAACGCCGACGGGCACAATGCCCCATGCAGCGGCTTTCTTCAGGCGTCTCTTTTTCGATATTTGTTTCGAGGTCTGGTTCATTTCTATTCCTTAAATCAGAAAGTTATGTTCCCGTCATTAACTTCTACGTATGTTCAGCAGAAACCCGTCGCCTTTCATGCGTCTTTTTTGTATTGCACATCGATAATGGTGTAGTGACTTGATGTAATGGCGTCGGATGCTTTTGTCAGAATTCTGGATGGGCCGCTGCTGCGCTGTTGATCAATGGTGACTTCATCGTCAACTGCTCTGCCAATCAAGGCGCGAGCTAACGGAGCGTCTACGCTGATGTAGGAGGGTGCAGCATCAAACTCATCCGCACCGACAATGCGGTAGGTGTATTCTTCACCAGATTCACTTTCCAGAGTTACCCAGGCGCCAAAAAATATCCGGGATTGATCCGGCGGGAGGGTGTCAACTACGGTCAAATCGTCCAGTCGCCGGCTTAAAAAGCCAATTCGGCTGTCAATTTCGCGCAACTGTTTCTTGCCGTAAATGTACTCCGCATTCTCGGACCGATCACCCTGTGCCGCCGCTTCAGACACTTTGCGCGTCACTTCGGGGCGTTTTACTTTCCACAGGAAGGTCAGCTCTTCTGACAATTTTTCATAGCCGCTGCGGGTGATGTAAGGAGAGCTTTTAGGTCTTGGAGGACGGTATCGGGACATATATGGGTTAAGTACTTGTGGCGTTAAAGGAAAAGCAGTTTAGTCAGAATCAGTCTAAACCAGGTGTAAGGCAGGCGTATACTGGACTGGCGCTGGGTGTTCTAAGCGCCGGCGCATATCTTAGTCCCGAAGAATATTGACTCCGAAAAAGGGAGGATCTGATGAGGAGACTTTATTACGTAGCTGATTCTGTTGAGGTTGCCCAGGAGGTTGCGCAGGCTTTACATGGCCTGGGCATCGCACGTTTGCGTTTACATGTACTCTCAAGAGACGAAGCCGGTTTGTATACCCACAACATCCATTCTGCCAATCCCATTCACCAGCTGGACATTCTGCACACTGCAGGACGTTTCGCTTTGCTGGGTTTGTTGGCAGGCCTGCTGCTGGCGGCGCTGTTGATCGGCGCTTTCAACGTTGGTTGGCTATCTCTGAATATAGGTGTGACCGGCACGCTGGTGCTGGGTGGTGTTGGTTTGTGCTTTGGTGCCTGGGAGGGCGGCATGATTGGTCTGAGCCGTGAGAACTACAAGATTGAGCGTTTTCACGATGACATCGAAGCCGGCCACTATCTGATTATGGTTGATGTTTCAAGGCAGCAGCGGCCGCTGGTCAAAGAACTGATGAATTTTGATTTTCCGCAGGTGCCCTATAGAGGTGGTGGGACACGCGGTATAAACATTCTGGACAATCCCAAAGTGACGTATCACCAGACTACACATTAGAAAAAGAACCGTTCAGCCTGCCAGGAGCTTGCGCAACTCAACGTTGTCGTGGGCTATGCCGTATTCAGTAATGATGCCGGTCACCAGGCTGTTGGGTGTGACATCAAAGGCCGGGTTATAAACGTTGACCTGAGCGGCGTGCTGCTGGCGAACTTCATCAGCGGCGCGCTCTTCAATGACAACCTGGTCGCCAGACGGCGTATGCGCATCAAATGTTGATGAAGGGCACGCCACGTAGAAAGGCACGCCGAAGTGCTGGCACAAGACCGCAAGATTAAGGGTGCCGATTTTATTCACAACGTCACCGTTGGCGGTAACGCGGTCGGTGCCAACAATAACGAGGTCCACACCTTTGGTCGCCATCACCGTAGCTGCCATGTTGTCGCAGATCAGTGTGACGTCAATGCCTGCCTGTTCCAGCTCCCATGCGGTGAGGCGTGCACCCTGATAGAGCGGACGGGTCTCATCAACATAGACATGAAAGGGTACGCCAGCGTTGCGCTGGTAATACATGGGTGCGGTTGCGGTGCCGAAGCGTGACACGGCGAGTGAGCCGGCATTGCAATGGGTCAGCAAATTCGCGCCGGGTTGAATTAAAGTCGCACCATGTTTGCCAATACTCTGACAGATATTTAAATCTGCGGCGTGGATTTGCTCTGCTTCTTCCACCAGCGCGGCATAGCTCGGTTGGTCTGTGCCCAGTTCGACCAGACGATTCGTCGCCCAGGCGAGGTTTACGGCGGTTGGGCGAGCTGATTTGAGGTATTCAGCATTCTCTTTGAGTTGCGTAACGAAATTGTCAGAAGCCACGTCGCGCATCGATTCAGCCAGGGCGTAAGCGGCAGCGACTCCTATCGCTGGTGCACCCCTGACCGTCAGTGTCTGAATGGCGTGCCAGGCGTCATCCAGCGTATTGATGTCCAGGTAAGCGGTTTCCTGAGGTAACTGACGCTGATCCAGCAGGCGCAGATGTTCGTTCTGCCAGGTCAGGGTTTCGGGAAGACTGATGTTCATGACGTGTTAGATGCTCCCTTGTTTTTTCTCTGCGGCGCGCGCTTTAGCCAGATAGGTGATTAACAGATTGCCGCACTCAACCGGTGAATGGCCGCAGGCAAATATGCCGTCTTCGTGTCCGGCGGTGGCAAAAGTGAGGGGGCGCGATTGGTTGTTTTCCATCAGCTCGTTAACAGCCTGGATCATTGCCGGTGAACCGTAGCTGACCTCTGCAGGCGTTTCAGGCAATCGCAGCGCTTCGCGATGTTGCCAGATCACTGTGCTGTGCACATGGAAAACGCAACGAATGCGCGCATCAGCCGCGTAAATCATGGCATGGGTTAAAGATTCCGAAGAAGGAGGTTCGCTGCCGATGGCATCTACCCAGAAACGCTGCAGGTTGCAGTGCGTTATCTTTACCAGATGCTCATTCAACAGATTGGGTTCACCGCTGGTCTGACTGGCTGTAATGGTAAATTGATCCTGCTCCGGATCACGCAAGCTCAGATTTCCATAGGCGTAGCCGCCATATTTTTCCGGTGTCTGGCCCAGAAGCGCCAGGTCACACAGGATAGATCGCCAGGCATCAAGGTCCGCAAATGCTTCCGGTGTTAGATCTACGCCATTTCCGGGGGTAAGTTCATAGGCAAATTGAATAGTCCCTTCAATCTCCGACACGGCTTACAATTCCTGACTTGAAAAGGCGTAGCATGCCACGTTTGATGCGCTGCGTAAGTGTGCTGGATGGGAAATTCGCAAATGAAGGATGTGTCGATCAGGAAGGTGGGGGGTGCTCTGGGCGCTCTGGTGGAGGATGTTGATCTGACCCGGATTCTGGCCTCTGCAGAGGCAGTTGCCGAGGTGCGTCATTGGGTAGTAGAACATCAGGTTGTGTTCTTTCGCGAGCAGCCCCTGACACCGGCACAGTTCCAACAACTGGCTGAGCATTTCGGGCAGGTTATGGACCACCGAGCATATGGCGCCGTACCGGAAGCGCCGGCGGTGCAGGTTCTGCACAGCACAGCAGATGTACCGTCAAAGGTAGAGCTCTGGCACTCAGATATGACCTTCAGTGCAACGCCGCCAAGCTTTACCCTGTTGCACGGCCAGATAATTCCGGCTTATGGCGGCGATACTCTATGGGCCAGCGCTCTGGCTGCTTATGACAGTTTGTCAGCGCCAATGAAGGAGCTTCTTGATCCGCTTCAGGCTGGGCATGATTTTTCTTACGGTTTTAAAGAGAGTCTGGCGGAGCCCGGAGGTGTCGAGCGGCTCGCGGACATGGTGGCCGAAAATCCACCAGTAGTGCATCCGTTGATACGTACCCATCCGGAAAGCCAGCGCAAAGGCATTTATGTGAATCCTCTGTTTACTACGCACATCGAAGGGTTATCAAAGCTGGAAAGCAACAGCCTGCTGAGTTTTCTGTACGAACACATCCGTACCGCTGAATTTACTGTGAGATTGGCCTGGCAGCCGTACACTCTTGCGATCTGGGATAATCGAAGCACGCAACATAAGCCGGTGAACGACTTTTTCCCTCAGGAACGCCTGATGCATCGGGTGACCATAACCGGAGATAAGCCTGCCTAGCGGACTGTTAAGTATCTTATGGGGATACTTTTCAGGGACTTATCGCCTAAAAGTGCTTTTAAAGATACTTTGCGCCGACAGTTTGATCAGTAAGGAGCGAGTATGAGCACATCTCAGTTTGGATTGTTGAAACAGCGACGGTTTGCCGCTTTATTTTTCACACAGTTCCTTGGCGCGTTTAACGACAACGTTTTCAAACAGGCCCTGGTGCTGATTTTTGTATTCGGTGGTCTGATCAACGCCGAGACCACTGATGTGTTTGTTAATCTGGCAGCAGGCTTATTCATCCTGCCCTTTTTCCTGTTCTCAGCCACTGCCGGTCAGATTGCGGACAAATTCGAAAAATCCCAGCTGGTGCGCATCATCAAAATTGCGGAAATCGTGATCGCTCTGTTCGGCGGTATCGCGGTGTATCTGCAGAATGTTTATGCCATGCTGACAGTACTGTTTCTGCTCGGTGTGCAGAGCACGTTTTTTGGTCCGCTTAAGTTTTCTATCCTGCCGCAACAGCTTGATAAAAGTGAGCTTGTAGGTGGCAACGCGCAGATTGAGATGGGTACCTTTGTCTCCATTCTGCTAGGTACCATTGTCGGCGGCGTTGTTGCTGCGCAGAACGATGTAGACCTGCTGCTGACTGCAATGGTTGTCGGTGTTGCGCTTGTCGGTTACCTGTGCAGTCGATTTATCCCGGTTTGTCCTGCGACGGATCCAACACTGAAGATCCGTTGGAATCCGGTCAGTGCAACCTGGTCGATGATTCAGGCGGCGCGGGGCAACAAATCGGTGTTCCTGTCGATCCTGGGTATCTCCTGGTTCTGGTTGCTGGGTTCTCTGCTGTTGGCGCAAATTCCCAATCTCACCCGGGTATATCTTGATGGCGGCACTACTGTTGTGACGCTGATTCTGGCTGTGTTCACGATCGCGGTTGCGCTCGGTTCGCTTGCTTGTGAACGTCTATCGAGTAGCCGCATTGAGCTGGGGATTGTGCCGCTCGGCGCGTTGGGTCTTAGTCTGGCGGGTATAGACCTGTATTTTTCGATAACAGATTTTGAAGCCCTGCAGCCTCGTCAATGGTTAGCGTTTATCGCTGCGCCAGGCGCTCTGCGCATTCTATTTGATATGGCAATGATAGGTTTCTTCGGCGGTCTGTTCATAGTGCCCCTGTATGCGCTGATACAAACTCGTACTGAAGAAGCGCGTCGTGCGCGCGTGATTGCAGTTAACAATGTGATCAACGCGTTTTTCATGGTGTTTGGCGCCGGTCTTGCCATCCTCATGTTGAGCGTTGTCGGTTTATCTATTGCTGAACTGCTGTTAACGGTGATGCTGATGAACATTGCGGTCTCTGTCTTTATCTTTCATCAGGTGCCGGAATTTGCCATGCGTTTCATCATCTGGACATTGAGTCACACGATGTACCGGGTTATGCCTGAGGGGCTTGAGCAGGTGCCGGAAGAGGGCGGAGCGCTGCTGGTGTGTAACCATGTCACTTATGTGGATGCGCTGTTACTGGCTGGTGCGGTGAAACGTCCGATTCGTTTCATCATGTTCAAGCCCATTTACGATCTGCCGGTGTTGAATTTTGTCTTCAGAGCGGGTGGAGCGATACCCATTCAGGGTGCCAAAGAGAACCCGGCCGCTTACGATATGGCATTCAAAGAGATAGCCGATGCGCTTGCGTCCGGAGATCTGTTATGCATTTTCCCGGAAGGCGCGCTGACTCGCGATGGCGAAATCGCCACTTTCCGCCGGGGTGTGGAGCGTATTGTCAGCGAGACACCTGTGCCTGTTGTGCCCATGGCACTGCAGGGGTTATGGGGTAGCTTTTTCTCTCATTCTGGTGGGGTGTTCAAGAATCCAAGCCGCTTCTGGAGTCGTGTAGCAGTGCGTGCGGGCAAGGCGGTTCCGGCTGCTCAGGTTAGTGCTGAGCGCTTGCAGCACGAAGTAGAGGTGTTGCGGGGTGAGTTTGCTTGAACCCGTCAGGTCAAGCGTTGCCCGACCGTTTCATCGACCGATCCAGGAGCGTTTGAACCTGGGTACATATCTCATCCATTGTGAATGGTTTGGGTAGAAAGGCAGTGACATCGGCCAGATTGTCACCCTCGTCGAGATGCTCTCTGGTATGGCCGCTGATAAGCAGTATTGGAATCTGCTGATCCAGAGATCTGATCAGGCGGCTTGCCCTGCACCCATCCATATGTGGCATCGCTGCGTTTGTGATCACGAGATTGATCTGGCCTAAATTTGACTGTCGTGTCATCACTAAGTCAATCCTTGAGAGGTTCGGCACTCAGCGCCCGGGTGTCAGCCAGTGATGTTCATTGCACCTGATGCTGACGGCAACGACGGTCTTTCCGGGCAGGGTTTACCGGGTTTTTACACTTTGTTAGCACAAGATTTCTTTTGGGTAGCTGGACTATCGATCTGGAGCAATTATTCGTGAAACTACGGGATATCATTAGGCTATGAACTACTTTCTTGAAATTTACGGAAAGCTGCCGCGTGCAGGTCCAGGTTCAGATGAGTTGACGCGTCGGGCATTTGAATCAATTCCTTCGCTTCCCGATACGTCAAGAATCCTGGATGTCGGCTGCGGACCAGGTAAGCAGACTGTCGAACTGTTAAGAAACTGTTCCGGCTCAGTTGTAGGACTCGACCTGCTTCCCGAGATGATTGACAGAACTATTGCCGAAGCCGAGCTTGCAGGCGTTTCTGATCGGCTCGAGACGGTAGTGCAGGACATGAAGGAAATGACCTTTCCTGAGTCCAGCTTTGATGTGATCTGGTCGGAGGGAGCGATATACAACCTCGGTTTCGAAAGGGGTCTTAACGCGCTAAAGAAATTCGTAAAACCTGGAGGTTATGTTGCGGTAAGTGAAGCCGTATGGTTAAAACCAAATCCGCCAACGGGGGCGATTGAATTCTGGCAGGATTATCCTGAGGTCGACACCATTGAGGCGAAGCTGGATGTTGTCAAAAGAACCGGATACGAACCCCTTAGCTATTTTGTTTTTCCAGCAAGCGCGTGGACCGACTCATACTATGATCCGATGGAAAGGCGTATAGCGCAATGCGAGGAAGCATGGAGTAGTAATGCTGACGCAGAGGCTGTCCTTTTCGAGGCCAGAAAAGAAATATCTTTGTTTCGTAAATACTCGGACTATTTCAGTTACGCGTTTTTCATAATGCGCAAGTGATCGAAAATCTGATTCCGGCCGAAAGCTGCCAGTTCGCGTAGGTTTTGCGTCTTCTGGTGATGGCGTCTCTTGTCGAGACAGAACGGACATTCCTCTATTCTGTGAATCAGTCCTCTGTCTCTATAGTTCATCTGATGGGAGTACTATGCGTTCACCTAGTTCTCTTGGCGCAGAATTAAAAGGTACAGCCGTTCTAACCAGCACGATCCTGGCGGGTTTAACGGCAACGTGAGCGTATGGAGCCCACCATACATCTGGGCGAAAGGGTGTAAGTTCCAAGACGACAGCGTCAGCTGAATCGAGGAATACAGCAGTCCAGAATTGAACACTTTTCTCGGTCGAAAACTGAATTCTCTCTCCGTACCAACCAGGCTCCTGCCATCGACCTTGATCTACTATCGCACCATCCGCGTTGTATTTTTCAAATGTTTTATTTCGCCAAAGGTTGATCTTAGAAAATCCCGGATAAAATTGGTTCGTTTCCGAGACCTTCCAGATACCGACGAAAGGGTCACCTGCTAGACACCCAGGCGGAGAAGAGGCAAACAACGCAATATCATCAAGTCCACCCAAATAATCATCGTAGCGAGGCTCTTGTACAAGCGTACCGTACTTAAAATGATTGTCGGTAGAGATTCGATCCCATAGCGCCCAAAGCACTAACCCCAAAGTGATAATCAGAACGTAGTTAGTAACAAGGGCTGCGATCTCTCCTGTCGCAAGACGAGCACTTTGAAGTCTATCTGATAGAGGTATCCAAATGCTCCACCATCCCAACAGAAATGTCGAAAAAAATAGCGTCGAATAAAGGGATATGTTGGTTCCATCGGACACCCAATAATACTCCTCCGCCCACGCACACTCATATGACATCGCGTAGAAGAGGTTCGCCAACCAAAAAACGAATCCCAGCAAAAGTGATGTTAGTGTAAGCGCCCAATATTGTGGTCGGAGTGTCAACATATTCGCACTGTATCAACGCGACCTTCGTTAGGCTAATGCGGTAATCAAGCCGCAATCCACAGTATTTAGGACTGCTTCTGGCATAAAGCAGACTGTTAGAGTTCGAAGCAGGGTGGTTGTTTTTAATCAATAGCTGTCTCCCAGGCGTCTACGTTACGATGTCGAAATGATAGTTCGTTTAGATTTTCGAAAGGTGAAGCTATGAATTGGTCTCGCTCAATTGCGTGGTGGTTTATGGTGTTGCTTGCCATCGCGATAGGCGTGTACGCGTTAAGTTACTTTCTCATCAGCGAGATGGGTGACCCCTCCTTTAAAATCCGTTACGACGCTATCCCCTGGTCAGCCAAGCTGCATATCATTCCCGCTGGTGTGGCACTCATTCTCGGGGCGTTTCAATTTCACCCAGGTCTGCGCAGGAAGTGGACGAGTATTCACCGAAACTCCGGGCGGGTTTATGTAATCCTCGTGTCGATCGCGGCCGTTGGCGGATTGTCTTTAGCCTGGTACGCACCACATAGCCCTGCAACGCGTTTAGGTTTTGCGTCCCTTGCTGTTGTCTGGTTTTATGCAACAGGCATGGCTTATAGGTCCATTCGCGCCGGCGACATTACTCGGCATAAACAGTGGATGGTTCGGTCGTACGCGCTAACGTTGGCCGCGGTTACGCTTCGGATGCAACTACCGTTTTATCAAGCTGTGTTAGGTCTTAGTTTCGATGAGGCGTATGCCATCGTTGCCTGGTTTTGCTGGATTCCTAATCTGGTAGTCGCCGAGTGGTTTTTTAACCAGGAACCTATCAGCAAGACCGCAAAAAGCATGTAATCATCTGCTTCTGACCGGATAAGGACGGTTGGTCACATACACTGTAAGGTTAAAGAATTGGTCAAACTAGAAGAAGGTCATGTATGAAAAATACAAGTGCTGGCGTCATTGGACACTCTATGGCCTCTCTAGTGCTCTTGTTTCTTGTGTGCGGGTGCCAATCGGTTTCCCCGGAACAGAATATGGCTCTGGAGGAGCCTCAGTATTCTATTCCTAACACCTCAACTCATACAACGTTCAGCCGAGCCACCAAGCCGGTTGCCACCGTGCCATCGGGAAGCGTTGTTGAGGTGTATACCCACGAAGCGACCGGCGGCCAGTTTGAGTTGGAGTCGGGTGATGAAGAACTTCAGGCCGTAGATTTCAGCCGGGTCCACACGATGACAGGCCCCATTTATGTGGAAGGGGCAGGGCCAGGTGACGTGCTTGCGGTGGAATTACTGGAGTTTGAGGTAGCCGATTGGGGCTGGATGGCTCTGCTCCCCACGTTTGGCCAGCTGGTGGATGAGATTGCGGTGACGTCAATGCGCACCTTTGAAATTGACCAGGCAAACCAGACCGTACAATTTGCTGACGGCATCGTTGTACCGCTTAAGCCATTTGCCGGGATAATGGGCGTTGCCCCTGCTAGCGCTGATGCATTGGATACGTTCCCCCCTCGCGCCAACGGAGGCAATATGGACAATCCCGCGTTGACCAAGGGGACAACGGTCTATTTTCCAGTCTTTGCTGATGGTGCTCTATTCTCCATTGGAGATACCCATGCAGTGCAAGGCTTCGGTGAAGTGTCTGGTACCGCACTGGAAGCGCCAATGCGAATTGTGATGCGTCTGAGTGTGGTCCGTGATGGGCACAAGATGTCAGAACCTCAATACGAAACCGAAGAGTATTATGCAACTACAGGTTTTGCGCCGACCTTGGATGATGCGGCAAAGAAAGCCACGCGGTACATGATTGATTACCTGATGTCTGAACATGATCTGAGCGAAGAAGATGCTTACCTGTTGTGCTCAATCGCTGGCGACCTTTTGATTGCTGAAACTGTAGACTTACCCAATATGTTAGTTGTTATGCATATGCCTAAGTCAATTTTTAACTAGCAGGACGGTACATCGGGGTGACGACAGGAGAGCCGCCTACCTGAATTTCTCCCATGGTCTCGAAGCCATGCCTTTTGTACAACGAAATATTTCTGGGGTTGGAAGATTCCAGATATGCGGGCAGCCCTGCTTCATCGCAACGTTGTAGAGCTGCTTTCATCAGCGTAGAGCCAATACCCTTGCCTTGGTGGCACGGATCCACAGCTATGAGGGGCAGATACCAAATGTCCTCGTCAGGGTGATACTCATCCATTTTTTCAAAGACACCGGAAACGTCTTCGAGGCGCTCCGCCGCGATGGTTTTTTGCAGTGTTTCACCGACACGCTCTTCGTCAGGCGTGACTCCGGGTGGTAACCACAGAGCGGCGCCTTCGAAGCCTGAACTCACAAACGCGGTACCAGATTCCACTGCCTTGCCACCGAAGGCATCGAATAACGGAGCGGACATCAGATAGTCTCTGGCTTCGGGCCAGAACCATCTGGTTAAGGGATCTGCAGAGAACCCCATAACCACCGTAGCAATCACGCGATCCCGTTCTGTTGGTTGAGCGATGTTAATTGTGGGTGGGTTCAATACTGATACCTCGTTTGGCTATGCCTTGAATTCTGTCGCAGGAATGAATGACGCGCAACTGTTCGCAGCGAGCTTTTCTCAGAGGCTCTTCAGAAATTCAACAACCTGACGTTTCTGTTTAATCGTCAAACTGAACTCAGGCACATTGTCCATTTCAGAGTTCTGGTAGTGATCAAGTACCTGCTCGAGGCTCTGCAGACTACCGTCGTGCATATACGGTCCTGTGTGGGCAACAGCTCGCAAGGTTGGTGCCCTGAATGCAGTAGTGCTGTCGCCAACACCGGTGACATGGAAAGCAGGTTCTGTCCTTACTTCGGCGTGTGAAATAGGGCCTGAGAAGGTCAGCGACGCGTGGCATGTACTGCAGCCCAAAGCCTCGGAGAAGAAAAGGTCCATGCCTGCCCTAGCGTCTGCACTCAGGGCATCTCTGTTATCGTTGAACAACATGTCGTCAAACGCACTGACCGGCGAGCGTATTGTGCGTACATAACTGGCTAAGGCTTTGATAACTTTTTCTGTGGTGATCTGTGTGCTGCCAAAAGCAGCTTCGAAATGCGCGGGATAGTTTCTGTCTTCCTGCAGCAGGGTAATAGCCGTTTCGCTGAAGCCCATTTCCAATGGTGTTGTATTGAATAGAGGGCGACTGTGTTGTGCCTCCAGGCTCAGTAAACCCTGATCTGTCCAGCCGTAACTCGAGTTAAAGGCGGTGTTGTACAGGGTAGGGGTGTTGAAGGCGAGTTCTTCGCCGAACATATTGATCGCGCGGGGCAAACCATCCGTGAAATGGTGTTCGGGTTTGTGGCAGCTGGCACAACTGTAGGTCTGGTTGATCGACAGGCGCATATCACTGAACAACGCTTGGCCTAACGTCACTTTCTGCGGGTTAAGTGGGTTGTCGTCCGGGATTAGAGGTTGCGGCAGGAAATTATCTGGTGTCTGGGCAGTCGACGGTCCTGCAAGCACCAGCAGTAACAGGAACCCCGCGCGAAGATTTACCAAGTGCGTGAATTGTTGCTGGATAAATCGCGGGTCACTTCCGCCAGCCGCTTACGTTCTTCAACCCAATCCGCAAACGCTTGCGCGTCTTCAGACAGGTTGTCACCGTTGGCCTGGTGCCATGTATCAATGCTGCTCATGAGTTGCTCTGCAAGGCCAGGCTCCTCACGAAACAGTTTCATATAAGCGCGCTGTGTTTTTTCATACATGCCGAGCGCCAGGTATGCCTCGGCGCGATATTCTGTTGCCTGATGAAACTCAGGGTTGATGTCCAGGGCGTAGTTGTAGGCGCCAATAGCTTTGCGGTAGTCACCAGTTTTACGTAAGGCATAACCCAACTCGTTAGCCGCCTGATAGTTCTGTGGATCAAGTTTCAGCGCTTCGCCTTGTTTGGTAACGGCTTTGTTGAACGATCTGTTGGCTTTTGCGATGAGCTTAGCTTGTGCTTTATCGCTGCTTGCTGCCGCAGCTCTGGCTTCCAGTTTTAGTGCGCGGTCTCTGTGTTTGATGCCGGTTTTGAAAGCTCTGGCCGCCAACTCTATGGGATCCTGCCCGTCAGTGGCTGAGTTGGAGACGGTGCCAGCGCTGGAACCCGCTGCCAGCGCTAATGAGGACATCAGGGTAAAAATGCAGGCGCTCAGGAGTGCAGCGATATGATGTGTTTGTGTAGTGGTGGTTTTCAAAAGATTGTCCTGCCGCGCTTCAGGGCTGCGTTAAACGATGTTTGAGGATATGCTCTCGTTCCCTGTTTTTCCATGGTTGAAAATCATGTTCAAGAAGACTTTTGTCGTCGCGGTTTTGGTGTTGTGTCCTTTCTTTCAGGTGTTTGCTGATGCAGACACGACGAAAGCCGTTCAGACGGAAGCAGCGGTGAAAGCTGCACGACTGGTGATGGACGACTTTATGACTCACTTCAACGCGCGGGATAAGGTGCGTTGGGCAGACACCTTACTGTTTCCCCATGTGCGGGTGGCCAGTGGAGGGGTGATAGTCACGCCAAGCAAAGCCGAATTTGTCGCAAACATGGATTTCGAAGCGTTTGCGGAAACCTTCAACTGGAGCCATAGCGCCTGGGACAGCATTGAGTTGATTCAGGCGGGGCCGGATAAGGTGCATTTCAAGGTGCAGTTCTCACGCTTTAATCCTGCCGGCGAGCGGTATGTAACCTACGACTCCCTCTATATTGTGCAGCGTGACGGTGATCGTTGGGGTATACGCGCCCGATCAAGCTTTGCGCCCTGATGCAGCCTTGCTACGACGATCTGGATAATCACCTGCCACATGCCGGCGATCTGGCGCAAGCCAGTGTGCCCATGGGCATGTTAATGGCCTGGTGCGCGCGGATGCAGTTATTCAGCCCCTCTTTCCTGCAGGAACATTCACAACTGGTTTTGCGTGTACAGGTAGAAGAAGTGTCAGGAAGCGAACTCCTGATAGCTGCCGGTGGGCGTCTCGATAGATCTTTCTTTAATGCCAGAGGGCAATCATTTCTCGATGGTTTTTACGCCGGCTATTTTGATCTTTTCTGTGCTGAGTTTGGTGACCAACCTTATCTTGTCAAAGATACATGGGATAACTATCACCGTATCGCGCCGGCTTTAACACGGGCCCTTCTGGG
Source organism: Pseudomonadaceae bacterium (assembly GCA_024743175.1). Lineage (GTDB taxonomy): Bacteria > Pseudomonadota > Gammaproteobacteria > Pseudomonadales > Azotimanducaceae > UBA4421. Next base: position 261,887 of record JANSXA010000004.1, read on the forward strand.
TGAGGTGAAACAACCCAAAAACGGAATTGTCAGCCGGCTAACACGTCTGTTCAAAGGTTAAGAGTGGCATTCAAATTACGGGAAATTGAAGTATTCAGGCCCTACAGCACCGAAGTGCCGGAAGATCTGCTGTGGTCGATGAACTTTTCAGAACAGGAGATTGATCGCTGGCTGAACTGCGACCTGCTGCGTGTTGCAAAGCTGGGTGAACAGGTGATGGGTGTGTATGCAATGGATGTTGCTGACGGTGTGACTTATGTTCTGCATGGGGTGGTTGTTGCCCCGTCGGCGCGTAAGCAGGGTCTGGGGCGTTGGCTGGTGGGTCACGCGTTAGGCGTGGCGGAGTCTAAAGGTGCGCGCGGTGTTTTGTTTCCTCACCAGTCGCACAGTCGCTTTTTAGCGACCATTGGATTTGAGGCTAACGAACAAGGCCAGCGCTTCGAGATGTACCAGGAGTAATTTATGAATGATTCTCCCTCGCGCCCCTATGCAGAGTATGTGGAGTATCCACCCGATGAGATGTATCACCGGGCTGAAGCTTTTGCAGAGGATATTTCCCGGCGCCGTTCGGTGCGCAGTTTCAGCACCGCGCCGGTGCCACAGGGTGTCATTGAACAGTGTATTGCGGCTGCCGCGTCAGCGCCGTCCGGTGCCAATCGTCAGCCCTGGCATTTTGTGGCCGTGGCTAACGCCGAAGTTAAGGCAAAAATCCGGATTGCCGCAGAAGCAGAAGAACAGCGCTTTTATCAGGAGCGCGCGCCAAAAGAATGGTTGGAAGCCCTGGCGCCATTGCAGACCGATGCGCACAAACCTTTTCTGGAGGATGCTGCCTGGTTGATTACGGTATTTGCTCAGCGGGTTCTACCGCTTGCAGACGGCACCCAGGCAAAGAACTACTACGTACCGGAGAGTGTAGGCATAGCCACAGGTTTTCTGCTGGCAGCGCTGCACAATGCGGGTCTGGCGACACTGACCCACACCCCTTCACCGATGACTTTCCTGCGCGATCTGCTGGGTCGTCCTAAATCGGAACGCGCCTATATGCTGGTGGTGGCAGGATATCCGCAGGATGGGGTGGAGGTGCCTGATATCAAACGTAAGGCTTTGTCGGATGTGGCTGAATTCCGGGTTTAGACAGTGATCGAGATTTTGACTCTGACTCCACAACAGGGCTGTCGCCTCAGGGATCTCCGTATTGCCGCACTGGCGGATGCGCCTGATGCATTTGGCAGTACGCTCGATGAAGCGCTGCAGAAAACTCCATCACAATGGAAGGCGGAGATCGCGTCTATACAAACCTTTGTTGCTGTAGAGGACACGCGGGATGTTGGCATGGTGCGTGCGATTCGCGCAGACACTGATGAGAAGTCGGCTTATCTTATATCCATGTGGGTGGCGCCAGATAAACGTGGTCGCCACGTAGGCGAACAGTTGGTCAGGGCGGTGATCGAGTGGGCGCGGGAGGCAGGTTTTGAGCAGGTGCTGTTAGACGTTGCGGACACAAATAAAGCAGCAATCAGGCTTTATTCGCGCATGGGGTTTGTGCCCAGTGGTGTGGTGGGTAACCTGCCACCGCCACGGGAGTACGTCAAAGAGCATCAGCGTGTTCTGGTGTTGAACACGCTGACTGCCCTTAAGACTGATTAAGCAACACCACCGCGCACCAGCTTGCCTGGCAGGGCGCCGGTGTGTTCATTGTCTTTGAAAATTGGCTGGCCGCGTTTGATGATGTGCCGGTAGCCGTCGACTTTCTGTACCAGGCGCTTACCGCCAGTAGGCAGATCGTGAATGGCTTCAGGTCGATGCAGATTTAGCGCTTCAAAATCAATGATGTTGATGTCTGCCAGAAAACCTTCCTGCAGTAGTCCGCGATCGAACATGCCGTAGGCTTCTGCGGTATCCCGGCTCAGCTTGCGCACCAGGAACTCCAGATCAAACTGCTCACCTTTCTTTCGATCCCGGGCCCAGTGGCTGAGAATAAAGCTGGGCATACCAGCGTCTGCGATAACACCGCAATGCGCACCACCGTCAGACAGGCCGAACAATACGTTGGGGTGACTCATGGACACTTTGAAGAAATCGAAGCTGTAGGTCTGATAACCGCCCAGAGGCTGATAAAACAGCTCTTTGCCGTTGTTGTCCACCAGCAGGTCGTACATCACCTCAAAAGCATCTCGGCCCTGCGCCTCAGCTATTCCAGCCACCGAAGCTTCTTTATTCGGTTCGTAATCGGGTTTGTCACCCAGAGGAAATACCTGCCACATCAGATCCCGCAGGGAGCCCGACAATGGCATGGGGCGATCGCCATCAACTTCGCTGATAAGTTTCGCTTTCAAATCAGGATCAGACATTGCCGTAACGAGATCAGGTAATGACAACTCGGTCAGAGTGCTCTGGAACGTGGGCGTGGTGGCAAAGATGTGGAAGTTGGACTGCAGACCATGCAGTACACCGGTGGGTCGGCCTGCTATTTGTGGCCGTACTTCCAGCCCCTGCACGCGAGCAGACTCTGCGATGTTGTACATCTTATTGCCTTCAAACGCGGCAGCAGATGTGGCTACCAGGGTGACCGGGCGACCGGTCTGTTCAGCAAAACTCTGTATCCAGGACCATTCGTCGTCGTCGCCAAGGTGGTCGGAAACCAGTTCAAAAATACCGTGGTCCAGGCCTTTCATGGACAGGCCAAGGGCCAGCATTTCGTCGCTACCGGCAAACGTACCCGGCACATGAACGCCGTGTTTGTCTTTGTGTAACCAGGTTCTGGAGCTGGAAAAGCCTAATGCGCCGGCTTCCATGCCCTCACGGACCAGGGCCTGCATCTGTGCCAGTTCGTCATCAGTGGGTAAATCTTCCTGGGTATTGCAGCGCTCACCCATGACGTAGGCACGGATCGCGCCGTGTGGGACCTGCGTGGCCACATCAATGGTGCGGGCTTTGGTCTCCAGCGCGTCCAGATATTCGGGAAAAGATTCCCACTGCCAGTCGATACCTTCAGCCAACGCGGCGCCGGGAATGTCTTCAACCCCTTCCATGAGTTCAATCAGAAAGTTGTGGTCACCGGGTTTAACGGGCGCAAAACCCACGCCGCAGTTGCCCATTACGACGGTGGTCACACCGTGCCAGCTGGAGGGGGCAAGAATAGGATCCCAGGTGGCCTGGCCGTCGTAGTGCGTATGCACATCCACCCATCCCGGTGTAACAACCATGCCGGTGGCGTCAATTTCTTTTTTAGCGCTGCCTTCAACGTTGCCGACAGCGACAATTTTCTCGCCGTCGATGGCGATATCGCCGACAAATCGAGTGTTACCGGAGCCGTCTACTATGGTGCCGCTGCGAATAATCAGATCGTGCATGTTCTTCCCCTGTGAATTCAGTGCCTGAGATTAGCCGACCTGTTTCAGTTGCACAATGGATGTAGTTGAATATCGCGACCTCTTCCTGCCCGGGTCAGACAAAGCGCATCGAAACCAGATCCTTTAGAGCAACATGCCCCAGCAGCAGTCGGTTTGCGTCAATAACGGGGATTTCACCAATGCGTTTTTCTTCAAAAACATGTACAGCTTCTGTGGCTAAGGCATCCTTCGATATAGCAAAGCCACCTGCTGTCATCAGTTCGCGTATCGGTTGGGTAAGCAGGTTGTCATCGCCGACGTGCCGTCTTAAATCGCCGTCGGTGAACACGCCTTCAAGGTGACCGTTGTCAGTGACAAAAACGGCGCCGGCCTTATGCAGGGTGATTGCGTTTAATGCATCTTTTACTGTCAGGCCGCCATCAACCACGGCAGTGGATTCCAGCGGTTGCATCACCTCGGACACCCGCATCAGGCTTCGTCCCAGGGCACCGCCAGGGTGGAAACGGGCGTAGTCTTCACGACTGAACGCGCGTTCATTCATAACGGTCAGCGCCAGAGCGTCTCCCAGTGCCAGCATCACCGTTGTTGAGACGCTGGGTGCCATACCAATGGGACAGGCTTCTGTGGTATCGCCCATGTTAAGCACAGCGTCGGCTGTTTGCCCCAGCGGAGATGAAGGTTTGGATGTCACGGCAAAGATCTGACAACCAATGCGTTTTATCGCTGGGATGAGATTGACTATTTCGTCACTGGATCCGCTGTTGGACAGTACAAAAACCAGATCGTGAGGCTGAAGTCTGCCGATGTCACCGTGCAGGGCTTCACTGGGGTGCAGGGCAAAACTGGGCGTACCCGTGCTTGCCATGGTCGCGCTGATCTTCTGTCCAATCATCCACGGTTTACCAACCCCCGAAAAAACAACATTACCCGGGCAGTTCAGAATAGCCGTGACCGCTGCGTCGAAGCTTGCATCCAACAGATCTGAAAGTTGCCGGATGCCTTGTGCTTCCTGCTGCAGAACGCTGCGTCCGAAATCTCTTGTATTGCTCATGTGCATTTCACTTCTTATTTGCAATGAACTTTACCGGTATGTGCTCGCGGCTGACAGTCCAATGCTTCATGATGGCGCCTTGAACGCCTGTTTCGAACAGGCATGGATCGGAGTTTAAGTTTTGAGTGGTTATGACAACAAAACGCTGCCGGCTATCCTGCCGCTGCCGGTTGCAGCGACTCAACTGGACAGTGGCTGCCCGTTAACCCGGACCACCCGGCTGAGTTTTGCCCGCATCGAAGATGCCCGCGTGTTGAGTTACGCAGAACAATTGCTCGGCGATTTGCCGCTCGGTGAGGTGGTGTTTGATCTGGCCCAGGCTGGCGACACGCAGCCCGAACTGCATGTGGATGAATCTTATGATCTGCTGGTTGAAGAGCACGTGATCAGGATTACAGCCAACTCGTGCTGGGGTGCGCTACACGGCATCACGACATTGTGGCAATTGCAGCAGACGGGCGACTTAGAGCGCTGCGGCTGGCGCATCGAAGACGCGCCTCGATTCCCCTGGCGTGGTTTGCTTATTGATGTAGCGCGGCATTTTCTGTCAGTCGATCTACTGAGGTCTGTTATTGATGGTATGGCGCTGCTGAAGCTCAATGTGCTGCATTTACACTTGAGCGACGATCAGGGCTTCCGCATGGCCTGCAATGCTTTTCCGGAACTGGCCAGCGAGCAGCACTACAGCCCGGCAGAACTGCAACAGCTTGTGCACTACGCAGCTGATCGCGGCATACGTGTTGTCCCTGAAATTGATGTGCCCGGGCACGTCAACAGCTGGCTCACCGCCCACCCTGAATGGGGTTTGAATCCGGTTGAATCAACCACGCGATTTGGTGTGCACAAAGCCTGTCTGGACGTGACTAACGAATCAGTATATTCGGCCCTGGACTCCCTTTTTGATGAAGTTGTGCAGATTTTCCCTGATGCATATGTACACATTGGCGGGGATGAAGTGCACCCTGCCTGGTGGCGTGAAAGTGAACGTGTACAACAGTTTATCGAGCAGCATCAGCTGGTAGATGAGCGCGGCCTGCAGGCATACTTCAATCGCCGCATGGTCGACATGCTGGCTGCAAAAAACAGAAAGGTGGTCGGCTGGGATGAAGTTCTGCATCCACAGATGCCGATGGTGCTGGTGCAGAACTGGCGCGGTGCAACCACGCGAGATCGAGCACTGGCTGGTGGTCAGGATTGTCTGATCTCAGCCGGTTACTACCTGGATCTGTTTTATCCCGCGGATCTCCACTATGGCTACGATCCCCAGGCCAGTCAGGCGCAGCTGATTGAATTCGAAAATGCGCTGGCTGAGGATATGCGCCTTGCGCATGTCAGCGAAGGTATTGGCTGGACGCACCAGTGGCGCGCGGAGATTATAGACATCGCCGAGCAACCGGAAGAGATTCGCGCTGCAGTTCTGGGTGGTGAAGCCTGTTTGTGGGCGGAGCTGGTCGACGAGCACACATTGCCCATGCGCCTGTGGTCGCGATTGCCTGCGGTAGCTGAACGTCTCTGGTCGGAGCGGGATGTTTGTGATGTCGAAGATTTTTATGACCGCTTGAGCGGGTTTTTGCAGCTGTCGGTATTAGGCCTTGAAGTTTTACTGCGTCGTCAGCTGACGTCGGTGGGCTTGTCATCTGCTCAAATTGACGTTGTGAAGATGCTGGAGCCGGTGAAGTGGTACGCACGTTTGTTGGGGGCACAGGCACTGCAGGCTCGGCTGATGGGTAAAGAAATGCCTCAGGCGCGCCCGTACGGTACGTTGTCATCGTTTGACAGAGTGGTGGATTATATTTCACCCGAAAGTCTGGTTGCTCGCGATCTCGCCGATTGCAATGAGGATGAATTGTCAGCACATCTGCAGTCCTGGCGGCAGGCTGCAAACCTGAAATGGCCTGAAGATGTAGCGCCGGTCATATCCCGTCTTGCAGAGGTGGCCAATTGCATGCAGAAATACCTTGAGGGGACTCTTTCCCGGCAACAACTCGAGCTGGATCTGCAGGACGCCTATCAACCGCTCGGTGAATATATGCTTGCCCCGGTGCCCAGTCTGCTGGTCTGGCTGCAGCGTCAGAAAGAACAGGTGCTTTAACGGCATGATCAGTGATATTGCGCGACTCTGGTTTGACGATGTGCAGCTTGAACCTCTGGGTTCCGGACATATCCACGACACTTATCTGGTGACGGCTGCTGGTTCTCGCTATGTGTTGCAGAAAATCAGCCAGAGTGTTTTTCATGATCCGGAATTAGTCATGTCGCAGACGCGGCGCGTTCTCGATCTCTGGTCCCAGCAGAATACCTATGTGGTTCCGGAGCTGGTTGATAATTCTGCAGGTCTGGACGGCTGTTGGGTGGATGGCGAGTACTACCGGATGTGGCGCTATATCGAACAGACGAGGGTCCTCAATCCAATCGAAAACACTGCACAGGCGCATGCGGCAGGCGCTGCCTTCGGCGCGTTTCAGGCGCAGCTGGGGCAGCTGCCGGAACCCCACCTCACGCCTGCCATTTCTGGTTTTCTGCAGCTCGATCATTACCTGGAACGCTATGACGAGGTTGCCGCAGAAGCGCCACGCCATCTGCAGGCGGTGGTGGATCGACATCGTGATCTGTATGCGGACCTTCTGATAACTAACACAACGATTCACGGCGACTGCAAAGTCAATAATCTTCTGTTTGATGAGCAGGGCGAGTCTGTCGTCGCGATGATTGATTTTGACACCGCGATGTTTGGCCACTGGGCCTGGGACTTCGGCGACCTGGTGCGATCAGTATGCTTCTCCGCGAAGCGCACCTCGCCGGAATTTTTCACCGCATGCCTGCAGGGTTTTGCACCGCATCAGCCGCTGACTACGGCAGCAACAGCCGCCGCCGCACCGTGTTATGTCACGCTGATGCTGGGCGTTCGGTTTCTAACCGATCATCTCTGCGGTGATACTTATTTTAAAGTGGATCGGCCTGGCGAAAACCTGCAGCGGGCACAGGAGCAGTTTGATCTGTTTGCGGCGTTCAAACGCCAGGGCAAAAACTGGCGCTCGCTTGCGCAAGAGACGCTGGCCCAGACTGCCAGCTAAGGTAGCACCAGCGAGACGACGCCGATCATGATCAAAACAAATACAACGGTGAAGCCAATGCCCATGAAAATGAACTGGCTGGGTTTACCTTTGCTGAAGTCGCGTTTGCGATTTTTGCTTGATTGAACACCGAAAGCTGCGGCAAGTGTGCTGCCAAGCACCTGCCAGAAAGTCAGGGATCCATCGTCCTGTTCAGAACTGCTCGCGTCAGAGTCGGGTTTGGATGAGTCTGCATTGGTTGTATCTGTCATGGCGCGCATTGTCCGCTTATGTGTACTCGTTTTCTATACGGGTAACCCAGTAATCGGCGTCAAAGTTGTCATCCCCGCTGATATACCGCCAGAAACGCACACGATTGATAAACTCCAGGCGTCCTGTATCTGCTTCAAACCAGGGCTCCGGCTGGGTCAGAATCGCAGCCAGGGTGGTTGGATCCTGCATTGGATCAGTCCAGAAGATGGGACGCTTTTTATCCTTTGCACCTTCTGCTTCGATATCCCATAAGCGCAGCTGCCGTTGCGTCGGGCAGAGGCGTATTTTGAACATGTACCGTAACTGCTCCGAGCGGTTCAACCCGCCACCGTGCCACATGCCCATGTGGAAGAACATGACGGTACCCGCGGGACACACGGTGTGTTGCTGTCCCGCGATATTCTGATAACGGGCAATGGCTGCTTCTGAAACAATTCGGAAGTGTGTGCCGGGGATAAATCGCGTGCCACCCATCTCCAGAGTGACCTCGTGGGGGAAGTAGAACATCTGCACATCAAAAGCCTGGCGAGGATCGATGGTGGAGTCCTGGTGAGTGGGCTGAGATTTTAACGCGGGTTTGTCCGCGGGTGTGTAACTCGGCGGAAAGGTGATGTGCAGGAAGTGATGGTCGACTACGCTGCCAGATCCCACCAGGCTTTCTATGGCGCCGGCGATTTCCGGTACGTCGAGGATGTTAGCCAGCGCGCTGCCTTGCGGATAAGCCTGAGAAAGCGGTGTGCCCGGGTCCACCAGGGGCACAACGCTGCTGCGCATAATGTTGCCATAATGGCCCATGATGCTGTCAGGCTGGTCAGATGCGTCACCGATGTCGTCGAGGAACTGCTGGTTGAGTGCTTCGGGGACCGCTGCATCAAAGCGCAGGAATCCTCGCGCGGCAAATTGTGCCATCTGTGTCGAGTTGAGTCGGGTGAGATTACTCATGGTCTGGTGCATCCTCCAAAGCGACTAATTTTTCGAAGAAAAACTCATATTTCAGATAGCTGGTGCGGAATTCATCTCCTGGCGCGTGCGGGTTGAGCTGGCTGGCCTGGAACAGTCGCCAGCCTTGTTCCAGTGCGTGCAAGCCTGTTTTGTAAGGTGGTTCTTCGCTGTCACCCGCCATGTTGATAGTGCGGCCAGTGCCATCATAATGGCTCCAGCCAATGACACCGCTGTCGAGGTTTGAACTCTGCAGGTATAAAATCAACACTTGTTGACGCAATGTTTTATTTTGCACGGGGCTGGTCACTACTGGCTCCAGATATTAGGCTTTATCGATGCAAATACACCCGCTGAACAAAGAGTTTCGCTGGCAGCAGCCACCTGCACCGTATGAACTCATTTCCCATGAGCAGGCAATAGCATATCGTGAAATGGGCGGATTTGTGTTGGAAAATTGTTTTGCACAGGACGAGCTCAATTCTCTGCTGGCTGAGCTTGATCCCATTGAGGCTGAGGTCAACAGGCGCCTGGCAGATATGCCTGCGGATCAGCCAACCATCGCCCGTGAAGATGAAATTGTTTTTTCCGCCCATGTCGTACTGTCCAGTGAAGCGGCAAAGGCTTTTGCCCGCCATCCGGTTTTTCAGGCGCTGGTGCGCGACCTTATTGGTCCCGAAGTGCGCCTCTATTGGGATCAGTTAGTCTATAAGCGTCCGGGCACCGCAGATGAGTTTCCCTGGCATCAGGACAACGGTTATACGTTTGTTGCTCCTCAACAGTATTTAACCTGCTGGGTCGCACTTACCGATGCCACCCTTGATAACGGCTGCCCCTGGATTGCACCCGGAATACATAAGAGGGGCACGCTGCAACATCACTGGACACGTCTGGGGTTTAACTGTTTGGATGAGCCACCGGCTGATGCGGTTGCTTTGCCTGTTAAGGCGGGCAGTGTCGCCGTGTTTTCCAGTCTCACTCCGCATCGCACTGGACCGAATCTCACCACAGACGTGCGTAAAGCCTACATCCTGCAGTATGCACCGGACGGTGCAGTGATCCATCCGCGCGGTGCGGATGCAGTGACCGCGGATGACCCTGATCGTCAGTTTCTGGTCACCACATGAATAATCGCCTCATCGCAGTGGTCAGCCTGCTGGTAATTCTGAGTGGCTGTGTTGGAGACCAGCGGCCGTTGCAGCTGGTTTCTGGTGCCGGCCCGGTTTACCCCGCCCAGGCCAAAGCGCAGGGGCTGCAGGGTGATGTTGTGGTTCGCTATAACGTAACCGCGCAAGGCGTGGTAGTCGACGCTGAGGTGGTCAGCAGCAACCCACCAGGTATTTTTGATGACGCGGCCCTAGAAGCAGTCAACAGCTGGCGATTTAACGCACTGGTTATTGATGGTGTCGCCCAGCCCAGCACCGGGCGGCAGAGTACCGTGAGCTTCAGGTTAGATGGTGCGGATAGATACGACGACTACTAGCGAGCCTGATGGTATCGCGATGGCTCTTTTCCCCTAAAGGTAGATGTAAAAATGAATATAGAAAAAAACAGCGTTGTGATGTTGCGCTACTGTTTGCGTGATGACGCTGGTGAGGTCATTGATGACACCATGAAAGATGAACCCATCGCTTTGTTGCATGGCCACGGCAACATCATGCCAGGACTCGAAAAGGCGTTGTCAGGGCGAGCTGCGGGTGACGAATTTGATGTGATTGTTGAGCCGGTTGACGGCTACGGTTTGCGCAAAGACGATCAGATTCAGCGGCTGTCGAAAAAATATTTTCCGGATGCCAAACGGCTCAAGCCGGGTATGCACACGGTGGTACAGACCAAAGAGGGCCAAAGGCAGGTCACCGTGCACAAAGTAGGCGGCAAGGTGATTGATGTTGATCTGAATCATCCTCTGGCCGGTCAGCGCCTGCACTTTCAACTGAACATTGTTGATGTTCGCGAGGCCACGGAATCAGAGCTGGCCCATGGTCATGCACACGCTGATGGACAGGATCATCATTAAGGTCCGGTACGGACAAAAAGCAATGCAAAGTGATCCAGCACCAGGCCCCCAGGTCCGGGCCAATCGTCGAAACGTTGATCTAATCTGAAGCCTTGTGCGGTTACTTCGTTGATTACCAGCTCAGGGGAAATACCGTGGCCATCTCGATCTTCTGGTAGGTCTTCGGGCTTTGAGGAGCTCATCCAGAGGGAAGGTTGAAAATCGATAACCAACAGGCGTCCTTCCGGCGTGAGTGAGCGTCGCAAACTATCGATGAAAGGGGACGGGTCGGTTAAGTGATGATAGACCATTCGGGTGACAATCGCGTCGCAGCAGTTTTTCGCAAGTCCGGTGTCTTCCGGCGTGCCTTGAATGGGAACAATCTGTTGAAGGTCTAAGTCCGTTGCCAATGCACGAATTTTCTCGAGGTTTTCAGGGTCAATTTCAGTGCCAAAAACCTTGCCGCTGGACCCAACCTGTGAGGCCAGATGGGGCAGCAGGACACCATCGCCAGCGCCGACATCTGCTACGTACATACCGTCTTTGAGGCCCAAGGTCTTTGCAATACGAACAGTTTCCTCAATTGAAGATGAACCGCAGCCCGTCGTGAGTGCGACAAACACTATGCTTAAGACAGTGGCAGCGAAACCTGCAACCCAGGTCCGTTTGTGTGTTTTGGTTGAAACCACTTGCCTCTCCAGTTTATGTGTAAAATAATAATAATTGTATAAATATCAATTTACAATAAAGAAAAATCGCCCAGGAGGTGCTTGGCATTTCATGTTTAGAATACTGCGAAACGGTGAGGCGTTGGCTATAGTCATCTTCTCTTTGAGCAGAGTCAGTGGATGCCCAGACCTAAAGTTGATGTAAATCTTAAGCGACGCGAGATATTGGCAGTCGCACAGCGGCAGATCGAGCAATATGGCCCCTATAAGGTGACGATGCAGGATATTTCCGAAGCCTGCGGGATGTCTCAATCAAATATCTATCGTTTCTTTGCAAGCAAGGACGCCTTGCTCGCGAGTCTGGCTGATCAGTGGTTTGAAGAAATCGAAAGCAGATTGGCAGATGTTATGTCTTCCCGGGGCACGCCGCAGGAGGTTCTCGAGCGCTTTATTCGAACCCAGTTCAGCATGAAACGAGACAGGTACGATCAAAATCCGTCGTTGTTTGTCAGCTACCTCAGCCTTGCCGCTATGAACCCTGACGCCGTGCAGAAGCACGTAAGCAAGCTGCAGAAGTGGTTGCGGATTTTGGTAAAGAATTGTCTACCTCCCGGCAAGGCATCCCCGCGGATGGTTGCACTGGTGGAAGACATGACCATTAAGTATCGCGATCCTCACCTTATCTCCGCGCATCGAAGAGAATGCACCGATGCGCGTCTTGATGCCTTGTTACGTGCTGTGAGCGAGTTGCTGTCAGGTGAGGTGTGATGATAGTCGTTGTGATTTAGTGTTATACATTACTAATACACTATGACAGAATGCTCGCTCCTTAACTCATTAGCTGTATCTGATGCGTATTCGAATTTGGCTTGGTCGTATTGCCCTGGGGATGGGAGCACTTATCCTGACGGGCATTGTCTGCCTGCTTATCTATCAGCGCTTCTCGGACGGACCGACAGGACCGCTGCCCGGTGGTCCTTTCACCAGCGGGGAGGTAGTGAGTGCACCGGTTGCAGATTGGGCTCCACTGGCAGGTGACTTTGAGTTTGAGCTGGTCGGCGAGCAGAGCTCACGTACGGCGGGCGGTCTGTTGGTGGACGGTAATCTTTATATTTCCTGTGATCTTGGCTTCATCTGGGCTCGCCTGCCGGATGGTCTACCGAAGAATATGCTGCACACCATCTGGTGGTTTAAAACCTGGCACGAAAAGGCGTTATTGGATGGGCGAGTGCGCATCAGAAAGGACGGTAGAATCTATTCCGGTGATATTGAACGCGTGCAGGATCCACAACGCCTGGCTCAGTTAAAACGCGTTCTTGAAGACGAGGCGGCAAAGTTCTTTGGACCAGATGCATTGGGACCTCCGCCGGAGCGGCCACCAAACGACATCTGGTTCTTCCGGGTACGTCAGTAGCTGCGGTGGACGAAAATCAGAGACTCCCTAGAGGCTGTATCTGTTTAAGAAAGACCGTACGTCATCTGCGCTCTGGGCAGGCACTTCTTCCATTGGTATATGGCCCACGTCCGGATATACGATCAGTTCTGCATTGGGTAACGCCTGCAGAAACTGGTCTCCCACGCTGGCCGGAATGACTGCGTCATGTTCGCCCCAAAGTATAAGTGTCGGGTGATTGAGGGTTGAAAGATCCCATTGAGGCTGGTCCCCACCACGCCAGGATGAAAATCTTTTCAACGTTGCATCACGCGTACCTTCCCGCATCGAAAGATCGTAGTAACGGGCAATCAGTGCATCGTCGACAAATTCAGGATCAAAGTGGGACGCCTTCAAGCCCTGGGTGACCAGAAAGTATGGGTCAATATAGCGTGCAACACCCTGGAACCAGGGTTTGCGCAGCAGACTGAAAGCCAGCGGTGCTTCACGCTCGTCTTCATCATCAGCAGTCTGTTGGGTGTTGTCCCGCCATGTTGGCAGCCCGGACGCATCTACCAGAATCATTGCCACTACATCGTCAGGGTGTGCCAGCGCGTAACGCCACGTCACGCCGCCACCCATGGAATTACCGCCCAGCACAAATTCTCTCAGGTTCAGGTGTTGTGCCAGCGCCTTCACAACGGTGACAAAAGTTTCCGTTGAATAATCATCTGCGGGGGTCCTGCCGGTCAGACCATGTCCGGGTAAATCCACGGAAACGATCCGGTAGGTATCACCTAACAATTCAACCCACGGTTCCCACGTGTGCAGAGACGAATTGGAACCGTGTACCAGTACTATTGGCTGCCCGTTGGCGTTGCCCTGATCGCGAAAATGCACCCGGCCGTTAATTCCCAAAAGCAGAAACTGAGACGCTTCATTGGTGTATCTGGCATCTACCTCGGCAGCGGGTATATCTGTTTCGAATAACACAAAACCGGCAATCACCAGTAAAACAACAATTCCAATCAACCATTTCATATATCTGTTCTCTGTTTCTGTGGTTTCAAGTGTCTGTTACGCCAACAAAGCCAATCATGCGGGTGATTAGACCTGCATCATCCAGATCGATTACATACTGACCGAGCTGGCTCTGATCTCCTTCGCCAAAGCGGACAGTTACGCGAACGAAGTTCAACGTGGTGCTTATGCCCGCTACCGATACCGGCATCCCCGGCGCCATCTTTGAGAACACACCAACGTATTCTTTGACCTCGGCGGCATTCCGCAGAGGTGCTTCGGTGCGAGGGTCGGCGTAAAAAATCTCTGCCCCCAGACTTTTATCTACCTGCGCATTGCGAATGGCGGCGTCCTGTTCAGCCCACGCTGAAAAGAAATTTTCGACTGCTGTACTCATGATCTCACTTCCTAAAAAATGCGGATAGCTGCGCCGAAGATCAGCACTGCTCTCAGGGTTTCCAGTTCTTGTGCAGAATATGCGCCGGTTCAGACGAAGTCTTATGTATCTGAGCCTGATCTCCCAGCCACTCAAACCACTCGCCCCAGGAGGGCTGGTGTTGTTCTTCGCGCAATTCCTGTTGCCACACCCGCAGCTTGATGCACATATTCGAGATAATGCCGCCGGCCAGGTCCAGGACCAGGTCCAGCGGAGCGATGCGTTTGAAAACCAGCAGGCCCATGGTTTCAAACGAGGTGGCCACAGTGACCGCAGCGCGATCATATTTGACACCCATATTGTGCAATTGTTCTCGTGTTACCCCGTCGGGCACGGCATGCAGCAGGGTGATGGCCGCGGCCAGATCGCGGTTGTAGAAGGTCTGTGCCAGATTGATGGCCACCGCATCGCGCTGCTGCCTGCGCAAATGGCGGATCTGTATCCAGCCAACAATAAGGCCGGTGATGATGGTGCCCGCGCCGACAATATCGGCGATATTGGCCCAGGTACCCAGGCTGAAGTCCGTCATCTTTGCAGTGCCCCCACTTACGCGTTTCTAGTGGGTGCTGCGGCGGTCAATACACAGGCGCAGCACGCCGGAAGTGTTCAGTATAGATACAAAGAGGGTGGTGAGGCACCAGTTGGGGGGTAGTGTTATCCCGTGTGAGTCGCTTCCTAAACCCACTTCTCGGGATAGATCTGAATGATCTCAATGAGCGAGCCATCAGGATCCTGACAGATTGCAATGTCTGCTTTGCCCTCTTCAGTCTGCTTCGGTTCGGATAAAAACCGGACGCCTGCAGCGAGTAACTCTTTGTAGTCCTGTTCCAGGTTCTGGCTGGCCAGGCACATTCTGACAATACCTGTGTCCTGATTGCGCAGGGCAGTAGCAGTTTCCTCCTCGCCGCCCCATTCGGTGAGGTCCAGCTTTGGAAAGCCACGATTCAATTGCATGATGCAGGCGCGGCCTGTTGCTTCAAGAGGCAGGTTGAGGGCAGCCGCTGCTTTCGGGTTGAGTGTTTCCGGTTTGGTTGTATTCAGGTTGAGATAGGGAATGCCGGGCATCAGCACGGTAAAGCCCAGCAGCTCATAAAAGGCAACTGAATCTTCCAGTCTGGTGACATTCACGTTGATATGACCCCAGGATAATCTGGCCATGGGCATTCCCGAGCTTCAATTGGTTTGATGTCGGAGTATAACGCGGCAGCGTCAAGGAGGAATTGCCGACGTTAGGAGTTAGAAGCCCAGCTGCCGCAAAGCTGCAGCAACGCGAGCGCGCATGGGCTCAGCGGTTATTGGATAATTGCGGAAAAAGTCATTGCTTCTGATCTGCGGTCCGCGCTCGCGTACTTCTGCTGCCCACGCCTGCGCACGTAACGGATTGCCGGCCAACTGCTGCGCTGCCGCTGCGAGCAGCGCCATAAATACATGTGCACCCGGCGATTGTGCGGCACGGTCCGTCCACTCGATAGCTTCCGAATACTCTTCGTGGGCAATGTGGGTGAAACCGCGGGCCCCGAGCATGGCGTAGTACAACGGGTCGAGAGGACTCAAGCGCATGGCCTGATCGATCTGGCCGCGACCATCAGCCTGGACGCCGGCAATTGTATTGGTCCAGGCAAGCGCATAGATACCCTGGGCGTAGTTCGGGCAGAGGGCGATTGCCCGCTCAAGCCACGACCGGGCACGTTCGAGATCGGTTTCCAGCCAGAAGCTGCGTCCCATGGTGAAGTTTACAAACGGGTCAAGCGGGTCGATATCAAGACCGCGCTGAGCACTGTCGCGGGCAAGTGCAACCTCGCCTCCAATATTATTTGTTAGATGCATGAATGCAGTTTGAAAATGCACAAAAGAAAGGCCCGCATGTGCCCGCGCAAAATCAGGATCCTCGCGAACGGCATGCTCGAATAGTGCAGTCGCTGTTGAATTATCTGTCGCATTGAACCGGTAAAGATGCTGCAGGCCCAGGTGATAGGCTGACCACGCGCTGAGATTGTCACTGTTCATCAGCCGTGCACGCGTCGCCTCGTGCAGCGGAATCTGAATTTCCAGCGAGGCAAGTATCTTCGCACGGATCTCATCACGAACCGCATGGACTTCATCAACGTAACCTTTGTAACGCTCCCCCCAGACAACATCACCACCAAGCGCATCAACAAGTTCGGTTGTAATAACAAGCTGCTGGCCAGTAACTTCAACCGTGCCCGACAGAATATATTGAACACCCAGCGTACGCCCAACGGCTTGGGGTTCGAGATCCTGTCCACCAAGACGAAACGATGAACCTCTGGCGATAACAAAAAGCCATCGCAGGCGAGCAAGCTCTGTAATCAGTTCATGGGGCAGACCTTGCGCAATATTATCGTAGGCGCCTGCTGCGCCTATGCACTGAAACGGCAGCACGGCAATGGATGGCCGCGTATCTGTATCGGCTGTTGTACCCAACCCTAAGGTATCGTCAGCAGGCGGATTGGCAGGCAACACTGCTAGGACCGGATCACGTTGTACACGCACATCAGCGACAAAGCGAAACCCCATGCCGTGAACTGTCCTGATGAATTTCTGCGCTTTACCATTATCCCCCAGAGCCTTGCGGGCGAGCTTTACACGACTGGTCAAAGCGGAATCAGTAACGACACGTCCGTCCCAGACTTTCTCGAAGATCTCATCTTTGGAAACGACGCGCTCACGATGTTCCACAAGAAACGCAAGCAGCGCAAACACCTGGGGCTCAAGCGGGCAAGGTGAGCCGGCTCTGCGCAGCTCAACTCTGGCGATATCAAGCTCAAAGGCGCCGAAGTGGTAAATCATGGCGTTGAGAATAGAGCAGTCTCGCTGCCTCGCATAGAGATCTCCAGCTATTCTCCATGCCTTCGCCATGTTTGCAGAGGTGGAGCGCGAAACAATACCCCTATTGGAGGACGTCACTCCGCAAAGCGATAAAAGGAAAGTACGATGAAAGAGCAGAGAAAAGAGTTACCAGTTCGCCTTGAGGCGGGAGAAATCTGTTTCCAGGGTCACAACTGGGGTGAAATGAATGTGGCAAGGGTCCGATTCCCGAAGGGTGCGGATGCCACGCCACTGCTGGAAGGCCTGCCAGAAAATCTGTGTCAGTGCCCGCACTGGGGCACGGTGCTTAAAGGCTCGATTACCGTAAGCTATGCCGATGGAACCGAAGAGACGGTTAACGCTGGAGAAGTTTATTACTGGCCGCCTGGGCACACTATTCGAATTAACGAGGAATACGAAGCTGTTGAATTCAGTCCTCGCGACCAGATGGAAGAACTGATGGGGCACCTCGAGTCCAAACTTTCGGGATGATGGATGCCTCTGTGAAAGAACAGCGCTTCTTCACTTCTGTGGGTTCAGCCGAATCGTAAAGTCGCCGCTAAAGCTGCTGTGAGGTGTTTCTTCAACAACCACCTGAGTACTCAGATTGAGCCTCAGTTTGCCGGTATTGCGCAGTTGCTCAAAATCATTCATGTGCTCAGCAATGCTGCAACGCGTCAGGATAGTTTCGCGAATCGGCTGATCGAATTTGATCTGCCCTGACGCATGGAGGATCGACGCCTGCAGATTTTCCCGTGCCAGAGCCAGATAAACAGCGCCCCATGCGGTCAATGCCTGGATCGCATACAGGCTGCCTCCAAAAGCGGAGCCATGGGTGTTGGTGTTCGGGGCTAGCGCCGCTGCGGTGGTTAAAACGTGATCTTCAAAAGTTTCTGCACGCATCTGCATAGCAGTAGACAATGGAAAATCCGACTGCCAGAGTCGTTGTAGCTGTTGGCATAGGGCTGTGTTGTCAGTCATCTTGTAGTTTTCTTAGATAGTAAAATAGAGGAGCAGGCGTTGTGATCAGCGTGAACATGGTAGCGGCCAATGTCTATGAAGTTGTCATAGAAGGCGCAAATGAGACTATCCACCACGTGCATATGTCGCAGGAATATTATCGAAAGCTGTGTGGTGCAACGGTTACTCATGAGTATGTGCTGGTCCAGGCGTTCAGGTTCCTGTTAGAACGTGAACCCAGTTCGGCCATCCTCGCGGAATTTGATGTGCAGGACATCAACAGATATTTTCCGGAGTTTGAAGCCGAACTGATCTCGCGCCTGGATCGCTGAAACTACCAGCGATTCCAATGGGTGATTTCAGCAACAGGCGCGCGCTTGGCGCGTTTGAAATCGGTGCCGATGGTGTAGGCAACCGGTAACAGGGCAACCTGGAGCACGTCATCCGGCAAACCGAGGATTTCAGCCGCCTCTTCCTGATGCATCAGGTGCAATGTAGTGAGTGCTGAGCCGAGTCCACGTGCTCTGGCTGCCAATTGAAAGCTCCACACAGCAGGATAGATAGAACCATACATGCCGGATGCCATGGTCAAAGGAATTGGATCTGCCGGTTTGCCCTGTACACAAGGAATTAAATGGACGGGTACCTCATGCAGGTGTTCCATCAGGTAGGAGGCAGAAGAAAATACCTTTTCCATCTGCTTATCACCCTGTTCGCTGGCTTGTTCACCAGCGCTTGTGAGATATCCCTCGGCGCCTTTGCGGTATAACGCGGCGAGCTTGGCACGGGTGTCGGCGTCATCAACCACCATCCACCGCCAGGTTTGAGAATTTGACCCCGTAGGTGCCTGTATAGCCAGTTCCAGGCATTCGTCGATAATCTCTCTCGGCACCTCTCGGGTCAAATCCAGGCGCTTGCGCACCGCGCGGGTGGTGGCCAGCAGTTCATCGGTCATGGCGATATCAAAATCCATTAATCTTCTCCCCAGTATTAATTTCGACCCAAGTGTACTCTATCAAAGCAGACGATTAAGCTTGAGTTTCCTCGGTCTTTTAGTTCGATCTTTATGAATAAAATATTTGCTGTGCTGGTGTTGTCGGGTTTGTTTGCACTGCCGGCTGCTGCGGCTTTAGAAGATGAAGTTACCCGCCGCGCACAACAGATTGAAGACCAGGTTGTGGCCTGGCGACGAGACATTCACCAGAATCCGGAACTGTCTAATCGCGAGTTTCGTACCGGCGCCCTGGTTGCTGAGCATCTGCGTAGTTTAGGCATGCAAGTGCAAACGGGTGTTGCTCATACGGGTGTTGTTGGCATTCTCAAAGGCGGTAAACCTGGTCCGGTTGTTGCGCTGCGGGCGGATATGGATGCGTTGCCCGTGGTGGAAAAAACGGGTTTGCCTTTTGCCTCCGTCGCCACAAGTGAATACGAAGGAAAGCAGGTGGGCGTCATGCATGCGTGTGGTCACGACAACCACATCGCTATTCTAATGGGCGCAGCGGTTGTGCTTGCGCAGATGCGGGACGAACTGCCCGGCACGGTTAAATTTATTTTCCAACCCGCTGAAGAAGGCCCACCAAAAGGTGAAGACGGTGGCGCAAAAATGATGATCGCCGAGGGTGTGCTGAAAAACCCGGATGTTGATGCGATTTTTGGTCTGCACATCGGACAACAGGGGCTGGCGGGTTCTGCAAGTTTCCGCGCCCGGGGCATGATGGCCAGTGCGCAACGTTTTGATATCACGATAAACGGTCGGCAGACTCATGGCGCACGACCCTGGCTGGGCGTTGATCCTGTTGTGATTGGTGCGCAGATTGTTAACGCACTGCAGACGATTGTCAGTCGCCAGATCGATATCACCCAGGCACCAGCGGTGGTCACCGTGGCCACGTTCGAAGCGGGCATCCGTAATAACATCGTTCCCGAAACGGCATCGCTGTCCGGCACCATCCGCACCTTTGATGCGGATGTGCGCGCACAGATACATGAAAAAATCACCCGTATAGCCACCATGATCGGTGAGGCACAAGGTGCCAGCGTCACCGTTGAGATCGATCCGGGCGTGCCGGTCACCTATAACGATCCAACCTTGACTGCGGCCATGGCGCCAACGCTGCGTAAAGTATTTGGGCGTGACCGGGTGTACATCAGCGCGCGGGTCACCGGCGCTGAAGATTTTTCGTTTTTCCAGGAGCAGGTGCCGGGGTTCTTTTTCTATATCGGCGGCAGGCCTATCGACGTGTTGCCGGAAAAAGCCATTCCCAATCACTCACCTTATTTCACAGCGGATGAGTCAGCTCTGGTGCCCGGTGTGCGGGTCATGAGTCAGCTCGCTGTGGATTTCCTGTACCAGCAGCAGATGACCGCTAATTGACGCCGGTGTGGTGTTATCGGGTAACTATTCTGTCGCGGCACACAGCCAGGTGTGATGTGCATCACACTTAGGTTTGCTCCGGCTGCCTAAAATACGCGGGTCTGCGTGAACAGGACACCACGTGACCCTATTTTCCGACAAGCTATATCTGACCCGCTTCGCAACCTTCTGGGTTTTCTGTTGTGCGTTGTTACTGTGCGTGCCGGTTTCTGCGGATTTACGCACGCCTGGCTGGTACGACGAAGGCGCAGGTGTGGCAGATTGGCATTATCGCGTACCCATCAATATCCCTGCGACTGCAGCGCCTGGATCAACGGTCAGCCTTGATGTCGATTTCGCGTCTCTGCTGAGCGCGATGAATGTTGATGTCAGCTCAGTGACCTTTGATCTGAATTCACCTCGTGTTGTAGGCAATGGCGGCGTGCTGGTGCCTGAGCAGGAGTTTGTCGATCGTATTTTTAACAATGTGCTCGACGCAGCGGGTAACAATCGTGGTCAGGTTCGCTTTCTGTTAGCTGATGCAGCCGCAGGCGCGGAGTATTTTCTGTACTTTGACATTACTGCCAACGGCGCAAAGCCGGTCAACCCTGCCCTGGTGCTGAATGGCCACTTCGAACTTTCAGCCGGTGGCACGCCCACGCGCTGGTCTACCTCGGCGGTCAACGCCGGTGGTGACCAGAACAATGAAGTGCAGACCACCTCTCAGGGGCAGACGTTTAGTCTTGGCGGTGGTTGTGGAACCAGTGGTGTGGGCTCGCTCGATGTCAGCCCTAACAGTTCAGGTGGGTCTGCAACCGGACAGCGCTGGCATCTGCTCGGTTATCGTGATCAATGCGAGGACGGCAGTGGCAATGAACAGATTCGGCTCGACCGGACAATCTCAGTGCCTGCTGGTGGTGCCGCAGGTGTGTTGGAATTCTATTTTCAGCTACAGGCGTTTGATGGCATTACAAACAATAGTAACTTTGACTGGATAGAATTTCGCGTTAACGGTGCAACGGTCAACCATCGCGATCTCGACATAGATAACGCCGGCTCGCCGCCGTTACGTATTGATCGTGACCGTATTGGACGTCCAGGTTACGCGGGCAGTCTACGCGATTATGGTTGGAGACGCGCAGAATTGGATCTATCACCCTATGCAGGTACAAGCATAACCTTCCGCGCGCAAACCCGGCACAGTGCTTCGGATAATTCCTATCGTACCTGGGTCAAGCTGGATGACTTCACCTGGAGCCTGCAAACGGCAACCCTGGGTACTGTTGAGGCTTTTGGTATAAACGTATTTTTACCCAACGATACGGCAACGGCTACCGAGTCTGAATATGTGCTTAACGATGTATTGGCGATCACGGCGCAGGTAGATGCGGCGGTTACAGCCGTACAGGCGGATGTGTATGACGCGGCAAATACTCTGGTGGCCAGTGGCATTGATCTGTTTGATGACGGCACACATGGCGATCTTGTGGCCGGTGATCAGGTCTGGAGCAATGATGGCAGTGTGCCAGCCGACCCGACTTATACGTTCACGGCAGGACCCTTTGGCGCTGGCTGGCGCGTCAGCGCATACGCGCTGGATAATTCCGTTTCTGCCGGTGGTACGCTGGACGGGTTGTTAATGATTCCAGGCGCGGCAACCACGCCACAGAACCAGATCAATTTTTACAATGTGGATGATCAGACTTTTCTCCTTCGTGGCGCAGAGGTTGCGATAGATAAATCGCTGCTGACCCTGCAGGACATGATCAGCACCACCCAGCCGAAATCGATCCCGGGGGCCTGGATCCGCTATCAGGTACGGGTAGAAAACCAGGGGCCAGACGGCATTAATGCAGACACCATTAACATTGTGGATGAAATACCAGTTGAAGTTTCATTGTGTGTCACTGCGGCCTGTACCTGTGTCGGGACAAGCTGCAGTCAGGTGGATCCTGTGCATTTTGATGAGAGCAGTTCGCCGATCAGCACCGGATTAACGTTTGATTACACGACTCAGGTCGAGTATTCCACCGATGGCGTGAACTTCGGCTACACGCCGATGCCGGACGGCGAAGGTTTTGACAGCAACGTACGCTACGTACGCATCAGGCCCACGGGGCCGATGAATCAGCCTAGCGGTGGCAGCAACGCAGAATTTGAACTTCGCTACGTGGTGCGTCTGGAATAGTTGGGTTTAGAGTGGATCAGGATTTTGGCGCAAGCTGACCAAAACCATCCCCCGCTTCAATAAGCTCTACTTCCTCAGCGGTTGATTCCCGCCCCAGAACCGCATTGCGATGGGGGAAGCGGCCGAACTTCAAGATGATATCCCTGTGCTGTTGCGCAAATCGCAAGGCAGTGCCGGTGATCTCTCTGGCATTTTTGGGTGATGAGTCCCGCAGGTAGGTGAACAGCCCCACCGCCATATGCTGGTCGCTGATGTCTTCAGAGTGCTCAAACGGCATGTAGAAGAAAGATTGCTCGTCCAGCGCCAGTTGCCGATCAGAGCCTGTAACAACACCGTTTCGTGCGGTCGCGAGAGCCAGGGCATCATAAGCAAAGGCGTCACGTGTGCCGCGAAAAATGTTCCGCGGCAGCTGGTCGGTGAGCAGAATGAAGGCGAGTTGCCCACGGGGGGTGTCCAGCCAGGCATCCAGCATGCCATTCTGAGCCCGCTGCAAAAACGGTAAGTACTCATCCCTGCAGCGCGCGTCGAAATTTTTGTCCGGGTTAAACCAGAGCTTGCGCTGTTTGTCTGCGGCCAGACCGTTGTTGAGCGGACCAAACCAGAAATCCAGCAGCTGCTCAAAGTCGGCAGACATTACAGGCCCCAGCACTCTCCATCATCAGCAAACAGAATGTATCCGTCGTAAGATTTTTCGATTTCGGCTCGAGACTGGCTTTCGCGGCCGCGGGTCCGATTCATGCGATGGCTCAACACCAGCATCCGTGCATCAGCCTGCTGCGCGATGCGCCCAAGCTGTGAAGGCAGTGCATGCAGCTCGCGCTGATTGCCGCGTGCATTTTCGGCAATGGCGTGGGTGGCAATCAAAGCATCTGCGTCTTTGGCAAACTCCGGCATAACGTTTTTCAGATTGTTGAAATCACCGGTGATCACAACAGACATCTCACCGATATCAACACGCCAGGCCAGCGCCGGTACATCTGCGTGATTAACTGGAATAGCGCTCATGCGCAGTTCGTCATTGCCAAACCCGGCCCACCGCTTCTTGCCCAGGGAAGGCACGTTGCGTACCCGCACGCGATAGCCGCCGCTGGATTTCTGGGTGAGAAAGTCCTGCAGGTAGGCATAGGCGCCATCAGGACCAATGAGTCTATTCACAAAGGTATCGGTGTCCGGGTAATTCGGGTTGTTGCTGTCCGGCCCGAGAACAATCAGGGGTTCGGTACGATCGAGAAAATAGGAACCTTTGATGAACGCCGGAAAGTCGACACTGTGATCTGCATGCAGGTGGGTGTAGGCAATGGCATACAGGTCCTCAAACTTAGCACCGGACTGGTCGAAGCCCACGGAAGAGCCTGGCCCGGTATCAATTATGATTCTGGCTTTGTTGTCATTCCAGATGACATAACTTGGTCCTGCTGCGCCGTCGTCAATCTCGGGACCCCCTGCGCCGAGAATCTGCACCCAGACGCCGGTGTCACCGCAAACCTGGTCGGCTCGGCTGGTAGTGCTGAACAGGGCTAGAGCGAGACTCAAGGTGATAACAATGTATTTCATGGGAAGCTCCGGGGTTGGTGCAATGCAACTTACTTGAGGCAAGTCAGTTGTTTGGGTGTACGGGATCGATTCAGGTATTTAACAGTTGGTCAATTTCAACCAGCATTTGTTCCGCGGACGCCTCATCCGGCATACGCCAGTCGCCTCTGGGCGAAAGGCTCACGCTACCGACCTTGGGTCCGGGCGGTAAGGTGGTGCGTTTAAACTGCTGGCTGAAGAACCGCGTAAAAAACTGGCGCAACCATTTCACGATGGTAGCCGGGTCGTAACTATCAGCAAAACACCGTGTGGCCAGATGAAAGATTTTTGTTGGCGTGGCGCCATTGCGCAGGTAATGAAACAGGAAGAAGTCGTGCAGTTCATAAGGCCCAACAATTTCTTCGGTCTGCTGACCAATGTCCAGATCATCTGAGGGGATCAGCTCCGGCGAAATGGGTGTCTGCAGAACGGCCTGTAAGACGGTTGAAAACCCTTTCTCAGCGCGATGTGCCGCATACCAGCGCACCAGATAGGCCATCATTGTCTTTGGCACACTGGCGTTGACGTTGTAGCTGGCCATGTGGTCGGCGTTAAAGGTGCACCAGCCCAGGGCCAGTTCGCTCAGGTCGCCGGTGCCGACCACCAGGCCTCCAACCTTGTTGGCGTAATTGAACAGAATCTGGGTGCGTTCCCGCGCCTGAGCATTTTCAAAAACAATGTCGTGTTCGCCGCCGTGGTCGAGGTCCTGCAGATGCTGGGCAACGGCAGCTTCGATGGATATTTCATGCAGATCAACGCCGGCTTCGCGGGCCAGTTCGCGTGCATTGCTCAGCGTCTGACTCCCAGTGCCGGGTCCGGGTAAGGTCAGCGCATGCAACTGGGTAAACGGCAGGTCAAGCTTGGTAAGCGCATCCAGGCAAACCAGGAAAGCCAGCGTTGAATCCAGACCGCCTGATAAACCCAGCACCAGATCATCACAGTGTGCAGCGCGCATACGCCTGGCAAGCCCGGTGCTCTGAATAGCCATGATTTCCTGCGCACGCGCTTCAAACTCAGCTTCATCTGCGGGCACAAACGGATGTTTTGGGTAATCCCGGGTCAGCTCTGTTAAGGGTAAACAAGCGGCTGGGCTGGTGTTGATTCGGTAAGCTCTGGGTCGGGGCGCGTGCACAAAACTGACGTTTCTGGCCCGATCGTGTTGCAGGACAGCGGTGTCAATTTCGGCCACGGTTGCGTGGCTCTCCATGCGGAAACGTTCACTTTGTGCCAGTAACTGACCGTTTTCCGCAATCAGACAATGTCCCCCGAAGACGATGTCTTTGCTCGATTCCCAGCAGCCCGCGCTGCTGTATATATAGGCGCACAGCTGAGTTGCACTGGCCATGCGTACCAGCTCGCGGCGGTAGTCGGCTTTGGCGATGAGTTCGTTGCTGGCGGACAGGTTCAGGACAATAGAAGCGCCGGCAAGGCTGGCCTTTGCACCAGGTGGTTCCGGGGTCCAGAGGTCTTCACAGATCTCGATGCCGATGAGGTGGCCATCCAGGTTGAACAGCTGATCGACACGTATCGGAAAAGTGCCCAGCTGGCTGTGGACAAGGGTTTCATTGATCTTGGCACCCGGGGTGAACCAGCGTAAATCGTAAAATTCCCCGTAGTTAGGCTGTGTTGATTTGGGTACAAATCCCAGCACCTGGCCATTGCTGATCACCGCAGCGCAATTCAGCAAGCGTCCATCACTCAACCGCCAGGGTAGGCCGACTACCAGCAACGGCAGCGGATTTTTCTGGCACAGTTCAATTAAAGCGTGTTCAACACCGTTTAAGAGCGTATCGCTGAAAAACAGATCCTCTGCAGAGTAGCCGGATAAACACAGCTCCGGGAACACGGCCAGACTCACGCCCTCGTCTGCGAGCAGCTGGCTTTGCCGTACAATTTCACCGGTATTGGCAACGGGGTCACCGATGCTGACGACGGGTGAGGCAGCTGCAACTTTCAGGTAACCCAGGCTTGTGAAATCCATTTGCTTAATATCTGTTGTCGGTGATTATTGAGTGGCTGACGTGTTCATCTGCGAAACACCGACGTTTAAGCGAGCAGTGTCGGTCAGTGTATCGGGGGTTCACTGCCTTCCAGTTCGCGGACGACGTCAGCGGTTTTCTGCAGAATGCGTGCGACCAGCGCATCAGCCGTTTTCGAGAACTGCAATCCCATGGCGACGCAGGTAGACAGCTCGATAATGGGCTGGGTCAGCTCCCAGGCATCGCTGGCACAGTTGAGGCTGCCGCGAATGCGTTTGAAGTGGGCCTTTGCAGTTGCAGACCCTTCCTCATCCAGCTGCACAATCAACTCATCCAGCAGCGGTGTGATGTTGTTACGTGCGGTGGTGGCTCTTTGCATCATCAACGACCCTTTCGCAAAAACGGTTCTCATTTTGCCTGTACAAGTAAGTGAAGCCAAGCGCCAGAGCGAATATGCTGTGGCGCTTGATGGCGGTTAAAAAGGGCAGTAACGATGCGAATAACGGTTTGGAATGAGTATGTACATGAACGTCACAATCCTGCGGTAGCCGAGATTTATCCGGACGGCATTCATGGTGCTGTGGCCAGTCTACTGGCAGGGGGGGTTACCGATGCGAAGGTACAAACCGCCACTTTAGAAGATCCCGAGCATGGTTTGACTGCAGATGTGCTGGACAATACTGACGTGTTGTTCTGGTGGGGACATCTTGCCCATCACAAAGTTGCAGACGAAGTTGTTGAACGCGTGCATCAACGTGTTATGCAGGGCATGGGTCTGGTGGTCATGCATTCAGCGCATTTATCCAAGATTTTCTGCAGGTTAATGGGAACAACCTGCAATTTACGCTGGCGTGAGGCAGATGACCGGGAACTGGTCTGGACGGTGAGTCCTGGTCATCCTATAGCGGCTGGTGTTGCGCAACCGATTGAGCTTGCAACACACGAAATGTATGGCGAATACTTTGATATACCTGCGCCTGACGAACTGGTGTTTATCAGTTCATACAGCGGCGGTGAAGTGTTCCGCAGCGGCTGCTGTTTTTTCCGTGGCAAAGGCCGTGTGTTTTATTTCAGTCCCGGACATGAAACCTATCCGGTGTTTGCTGACCCTGATATCAGGCAGGTCCTGTGTAATGCTGCACGCTGGGTTTATCAGCCGCAAACCTCGTCAATTGTGATCGACACCAGCCCGGAGTCGCCAACAGGCTGGTTTCAGACTGACTGAGCCAGGTAAGCCGGCAGGTGCAGGGCGTCGGGTAAAACGTGATCTGCGCCAGCCGCCTGCAGCGCGTCTTCATCATTGCTGCCGCTGAGTACGCCGATACAGAGCATTTTCAGGGCGCGACCGGCATGCATGTCCAGTGCACCATCTCCCACCATAATGCTGTTGTTTGCTCTGGTACCAATCTGAGCAAGACTGCTATGCAGATGACGGGTGTCCGGCTTCAGATAAATAACGTCTTCGCGAGCGTGTAGCGCATCAACGTAGTTCAACAGGTCTGGGAATACTTCGAGCACCGCTGCGCGACAGTTGCGGGTAACCACACCCAGTTTCATATGGTTGTTGCGCAGTTGGGTTAACAATTCTGTTGCACCGGGAAAGGGTGCTGTGGATCGAGCCGCCTGCACTTCGAAATCTGTAATCAATTGATGCGCATCCTGCCGATAACGCGCTGCTACTTCGGGTTTGTTGGCGGCTAACCATTCATGTGCAGCATCAATGATCTCAACAATGTATCGGCCATGGTAAATCTCCGCAGGCACTGGCGTACTCGCAGTGAAGTCCACCACCTCGCTGCGCAGCCGGGCAAGGTCGAGGTTAGGCGCCAGGGTGCCATCAAAGTCAAACAGAATGCCGCAGATGTGTGCGGTGCTCACGGGTTGTTCTGGTTCTGTTTGTCGGCTTTGTCAGCTTCGTCGGCTCCGCTGGATTGTTCCGCTTCCGCTTCAGCCTGACGCCGTGCAGCCCAGCGCGCTTCGTGGGTAGCCGCAATGTGCAATCGGAAACGGTTCCAGGCGATACCAAACCCGACGACCAGGCTGATCAGCGCTATCCCGGGATAAGCTCGGGATGGTATCCACGAAGCGGCTTCGGGATCGCTGTGCGCGGTTGCCAGGGCAAATGCCGCGATAGCAACCGCCATAGCTGACTGAGTAATCAGGTAAGCAGCTACCGCCAGAGACAGCGGTAACCAGAGCTGATGTAGTGGGCTTGGATCATTGATGTTAAGGAGAAACACGATGGCAGCTGCCAGAGCCACGCCACCAATGCGCAACCATGGGTGGGAGAGTTCATTCATGTAACGATGTCCACTGCGCCACCGTCGATACGTATATTCTGACCATGAATCGCATCTGCCAGCGGGCTGCATAAATAAGCCACCAGAGAAGCAATTTCTTCTCGGCGTGCAATTCTGCGGATCGGAATATCTTTGGCGACGTGGGGTTCCACTTCCTGCCAGGTATCACCCCAGCCCTCGCGGCGGCCTTTGGCAAGATAGGCCTGTTCAACTTCAGGGGTAAGGATCAGTCCCGGCGAAACGATGTTGACCCGGATACCACTGCCTGCAACTTCTTTGGCAAGTCCAACAGTCAGGTTGGCCAACGCTCCTTTGGCGGCATAGTAGCCCGGCATGCGGCTGTTCGGTCGTGATGAACCCACGGTACCCAGATTAATAATGCGCCCCCAGTCCCGCGCTGACATGGCTGGAAGAAAGTGGCGGATCAGGCGTTGCGCTGAGAGGACATTTTTCTGATAGGCGGTAATCCAGTCGTCGCTGCTGCTTTTCAGCCAGGAACCGGGCTCCGCGGTGCCATAGTTGTTCACAAGTATATCCACGGGATAGTCGGCAATTGCCGCAATCAATTCTTCGGTACCTGCCTCGGTCGTGATATCGCCGGTCATCGCCACGCCACCACCCAGCTCATTCACGGCGGCCTCAGCCTGGCCGGGCTCCAGGCCGTGAACCAAAACAGTGGCCCCTTCTGCAAGAAGCGTCTGCGCGATGATGGCGCCGGTACCTCGATGGCTGCCTGTGACCAGGGCTGTGCGATTGGAAAGCTGTAGATCCAAGCCAGGACTCCTCTTTCATGTTTTTGCGGTTTTCATGCTACCAAACAGTGGCTATCAACCCCACAGGTTCCCATACTGCCGCGATGGAGTGGTTGAGCTGGGCCGGCATTCTGCTGGCAGTGTTTATTGGAAGCTACGTGCAGGCTGTGGCAG
The DNA here is from genome assembly GCA_024743175.1 of Pseudomonadaceae bacterium. Taxonomy (GTDB): domain Bacteria; phylum Pseudomonadota; class Gammaproteobacteria; order Pseudomonadales; family Azotimanducaceae; genus UBA4421. Next base: position 291,155 of record JANSXA010000004.1, read on the forward strand.
GTTTTGCCATGGGCATGATTATTGTCGCTGTTGTCGGTGGTTTTGGTCTGCTGGATGTACCCAGTCTCGCTGCGGTAGTCAGCTTGTTAACAATTCTGAATGTGCTGCTGTCATTGCGCGGTCATCTGCACCATATCCACATGCCGCTGTTCAAATGGCTTGCTCTGGGTCAGGTACCCGCAGTTTATCTGGGTCTGGTGCTGATGACCTGGATGGATGGGCATACGCGCTGGGTACTGGAACTGGCGCTGGGTTTATTCATCACTGCCGGTGGTCTGTCGATGCTATTGAAACCCCACCCCTGGGCAAGCGTTTCCGGACCGGCCAGCAGCTGGTTTGCTGGCGTGTCAGCGGGGCTGGTTGGCGGTATGTTTTCGGCCAGTGGCCCGGTGCTCGGCTGGTTTGGTTACAGTCAGCCACTGCCGCTTGCGGCTATACGCGCGACATTGCTGGCTTGTTTTGTGCTGACCACGACTACCCGCACGGTACTGGTGGGTGTGACTGGCGGTTTAACACCTGCGGTTCTGGCCTACGCGCTGGCGGCGGTGCCGGTTGTTGTGCTGGGTACCGTGCTTGGCCGCATGTTTGTGCCGCCGGTATCTGAGCAGACCATAAAAAAGTTTGCTTATGGCTTGTTGCTGGTTATGGGCATCTGGATATTGCTGCGCTCAACTGCGCTTTTCTTTGTTTAGCTGGGCCATCAGACCAAACAGAGCGGTAACGTCGTTGGCACTGGTGTCACCGGCAAACTCCTTGTACAGCACAGAAACGTTAACCGCGATGCGCTCACCGTCTCCCCAGCTGTCGTAGTCGCTGAAATTGATGTCCCGACAGGCATCCAGCACACCCATGCCCTGGTCGTAACGCTGTTTCGCTTCATCATGGATATAGCGCAGATAGCCACGAACTGCCTCAATACCCCGTTTGTCTGTAATGGGCCCGTGTCCGGGTACAACGGTGTCGATATCCAGAGCGCACATATAGTCACAGGCATCTATCCAGTTCTGAACCGGTCCAGCCCAGAGAATGGGGTGACCTTCAATAAACAGAATGTCGCCGGTGAACACAGTTCTGTCGGCCGGGACGTGTACCAGCACGTCACCATGAGTGTGTGCCGGTCCTACCTGTCGCAGCTCAATAGCTTTGTCTCCGACTGAGAGATCCAGCGATCCCTCAAAGGTATGGTTGGGAAGTTCGCGCTCAATATCGCGGAAGTCGAACTTGCCAAAACATTCTATGAAAAATGCACCGAGATCACCCATGTTGGGCGCCGCCTGCAGAAGTTTCAGCATGCCGGCCGGGCTTTCGTTGGCCAGTTCTTCCAGACACGCCTGGGAAGCAATGATCTGTTCTGCGCCTACCAGCTCATTGCCGTTGCAGTGGTCGCCGTTTGAATGTGTATTGACCAGAAATTCAAAGTCGTTGGTTGCCTGGGGTTCTGCGTCTCGCATGGCATCCAACATCGTCTGGGTCAGCGGCTTGTCAAACAATGTATCCACCAGCATGCACTGATCGCCATCGACAATCAGACCGGCGTTACTCCACCCCCAACCGCCATCAGGCTGTAACCAGGCATAACTGTTGTTGCCAAGATCGTGTAATCCCCGTGTGTAGGGTCGGATACCTAAACCCATGCTGTGCTCCCCGCTGACCTGATAAACAATTGTTGTAGGTGTCTGCCGGAGAGTGCATCAGTTTGTCCGTCCGGGCAAATCATCAACTGATTGTTTGCTTGTTTTCTGGCGTGAAGGCGCTACTGTGCCCCTCATGCAGGATTACGACAGTATACGCCCTTATAACGACCAGGAAGTGCCCGGGGTTGTGCAGCGTGTGGTGAATAACCCTGAATTTGGTAAAGCTGCCTCGAAGGTGGTGATGCCGCCTTTGCTGCAGAACACAGCAGTAGGCGATTGGGCAACCCGGCTGTTTTTGCGCTTGCGCACCCGTGGTTTGAAGAGCGTTGAAGACTGTCAGCTGATCATCGCCGATTACTTTGAGCGGCTGGTTGATGACACCATTACCGATCTGTCTGTATCCGGCCTGGATAGCCTTGATCCGCAAGGTACCTATCTGTTCATGTCGAATCACCGCGACATTGTCATGGATTCGGGCCTGCTTAATTTTGTGATCCACAATGCCGGACATGAAACCTGTCGAATGGCTGTTGGCGACAATCTGTTGGAAAACGAGTTGGCTGCGGATCTGATGCGCATAAACAAAAGCTTTGTGGTAGAGCGCAGTGTGAGCGGCGCGCGTGCGGCGTTAAGTGCCTACACCCGAACCAGCAGCTATATCAGAGACTCATTGGCTGAAGGCGTCTCCATCTGGATTGCGCAACGGCCGGGGCGTGCTAAAGATGGCTGGGACCGCACTGATGCAGCCCTGTTGAAAATGCTAACCCTTGCCCACAAAGAAGTAGAGGAACCCTTTGATGGGTTCATCGCGTCGGTAACCCTGGTACCGGTATCCATATCTTATGAAATTGATCCCTGTGCGGGCCGAAAAGCTCACGAGTTAGCGATGCTGGCTGAGCATGGGCGTTACGATAAAGCGTTTGAGGAAGATCTGAACAGCATCATCGCAGGCATGGTAGGGCAAAAAGGCCGCGTGCACCTGCATTTTGGCGAGCCAGTGGTGCCAGGCGGCATGGCGGCACAAGCGCTGCATGACATCGATGATCTTGCGGCTTACCTCGACAGGACTATTGTTTCCGGGATGCGAATTTATCCAACCCATATCGCAGCCGCAGCAGCCCTGGGAGATGCTCCGGCAATCCAGGCAGAAGATGCGCCCATTGCAGAGATCATGGATCTGTTTGAGCAGGCGAAGTCAGCCTGTCCTGAACGCGAAAGACCGTTTTTCCTGCTGCAGTACGCAAACCTGTTGCGCAATCGAGCAGAACTGTTAGGCCATGTACATAAGAGCGGGCTCGTCCAGTAGCGCCATCTGCTCTCGCAGTTCCAGCAGATGATCTGACCAGAACCGTGGTGATTCGAACCAGGGAAAGGCTACCGGGAACGCAGGGTCCTGCCAGCGTCTGGCAATCCAGGCGGCATGATGCATCAATCGCAGCGTGCGCAGCGCTTCAATAGCACCCAGTGTCGCGGGATTGAAATCATAAAACGTTGTATACGCATCCAGAATCAGGTTCAGTTGCAATGTCTGATCGGGTCGCTCTCCAGAGAGCAGCATCCACAAGTCCTGTATCGGTGCGCCCATGACACAATCATCGAAGTCGACAAAGTGAGGCGTATCAACCCGCCATAGAACATTACCCATATGGCAGTCGCCGTGAATTCGGATGGCCGGGAGAGCTGCTATTACCGGGTCGATGCGGGTGAGCAGGTCTGCGGTCACTGTTTCGTAAGCGCGCTCAATATCCAAAGGCACAAACTGCTGCTCCAGCAGATACGTACGGCTGTCATGTCCAAGACGCTGGCTGGTTAACGCGGCGCGAAACTCGAAGTCTTTCTGCGCACCAATGGCATGCATACGACCGATTGTGCGGGCGAGTACCGCCAGGTTGTCTTCATCTTCCAGGTTGGGTGGGTGTCCGCCCTGTCGGGGGTAGACGGCGAACTGAAAATCCCCATATTCGAACAGGCTGGTGCCGTCGATAAGCAGGGGTGCAACAACCGAAATCTCTGCCTCCGCCAGTTCGAAGCTGAAAGCATGTTCCTCAACGATGGCCGGAGTAGTCCAGCGTCCGGGCCGGTAAAACTTGGTAACCACAAAAGAGCCATCTTCCAGTTCAACCTGGTACACGCGGTTCTCGTAGCTGTTCAGCGCCATAATTCCGCCGTTGGGCTCAAAGCCGACAGATTCCATTGCATCCAGAATCAGCTCCGGACTGAGCGTGGCATAAGGCGTCTGATTGAATGCTGCAGGGGCTGGGGTAGTCATGGCGCGCACTGTAACACTATCCGGCTGCAAGATTGCTTCAGGTTGGGCGGGGGGTGCGGGTTGCGCACCAGACATCAACTCTTTTGACGCCGGCGTTGTGTAGCTGCTGTGTCAGCGCTTTGACGGTGGCACCAGTGGTGAGCACGTCATCGACGATGGCAACATGATCGACCTTTATCGGCGCCGGAATATGAAACGTTGCAGGTGGCAGTTGCAGTCTGCTGTTGCGGCTTTTTGCCTTTTGCGGGATGCCACCTCTGCGCCGTACCGCGCTGGTGATGACAGGCAGCCGCATGGACTTACCCAGCAGATGTGCAAGCCAGGTGGCCTGGTTATAGCCGCGTTGAACCTGACGCCAGTAGGACAGCGGCACCGGAACAAGGGCCTTTGCCAACGGTTGTGTTGAGTAATTTAACCTGACCGCCTGCTGCAGAGCGGTTGCCAGAGTGCTTCCCTCGCGCAGTCCGTGGTTGTACTTGAGCCGGTGCACCAGGGTCCGTGCGCAGCCCCGATGCAGCAGTGCGGCTACACAATTTCCGGAAAACAGCGGTTGGGTCAGACAACCACCGCAGAGCTCCCCCTGTGGTATCGGCAAAGCGCAGTGTCGGCAGGCATGGCTGATGCGTGGTAAGGCGGCCCAGCAGTGTGGGCAGGTACGGTGCACGCGACTTGTTGCGACGGTGCTTTCGCACAGCACACAGATATCAGGAAAAAAGGCGTCAAGCAGCTGTGTCATGAATTGCATGCATATGGTTTACCCTGCCCCTGATAGCGAAAAAATGAGAACGGGTACGCAAAAACAGTGAGAGATGACTCGTTGTGCACGCAATTGCGGGGTGAAAGGGCTAGGCTGCCACCACAGCAGAGAAAGGTCGGCGAAATGGCAGTAAATCCGATGCTCAGTGCAGGCGCCAACGCTATCAGCAATGGTGTCAAATCCATGGACAGCGTTGCGCAGGAAATCGCGCAGCAGCGACTGGGTGAGCAGCCCAGCGAAAGCGCCGGAGATGGTGAGCCCCGCAGCAGCTCATCAATTGATGAAATCAGCGCGTCGGTTGTTGATCTCAAACTCTATGAGCGTCAGGTACAGGCAGCCACCCAGGTGGTTAAAACGGCTGATGAAGTGCTTGGATTTCTGATCGACGTCCACGCCTGATACTTTCACTACGGTCAGAACCTTTCAGTCAGATACTCCCGGTCAGACACTTTGTTTTGCGGCTGGGCCGCAGTCTACTCTTGCATTAACATGGCCTTTTTTCGAAGCACGTTCTAAGGGTCTCTTTTGCATTATCAAGCGCCAGAACGCGACGCAGCGTTTCTTATGTTCGAACTGTTCAAAGCGCAGGAAATCTGGCCACAGATTCCTGCCTTCAGTGATTTCAGTGAAGATCTGATTAGTGCCGTAGTGGCTGAAGGCGGTCGAATTGCGGCGGAAGTCTTGCTGCCCACCAACGCCCCGGGTGATGAAGAGGGGTGCACCTGGCAGGACGGTGAAGTCACCACGCCGGAGGTGTTTAAAGCGGCCTATCGTGAGTTGAGTGAAGGTGGCTGGCTGGGGCTGGCGGGTAATCCCCAGTATGGCGGGCAGGGCATGCCGAAAATGCTCGCCTGTCTGGTTGAAGAGATGCTGTGGTCAGGCAACGCGAGTCTTTATCTTTATGGCACGCTTACCGTTGGGGCCTGTCTGTCAATTGATGCGCACGGTACACCTGAACAGAAGCAGATGTATCTGCCGAAAATGTATTCCGGCCAGTGGACGGGTGCCATGGCCCTGACCGAAAGCCATGCGGGTACAGATCTGGGCATTATGCGCAGCAAAGCGGAACCTAACGCGGATGGCAGTTACGCCATCACGGGTACAAAAATATTCATCACCGGCGGTGAACATGATCTGGTGGAAAACATTATCCACCTGGTGCTTGCCAAGCTGCCTGGTGCACCAGCCGGCACTAAAGGTATATCGCTGTTCATTGTGCCGAAATTCCTGGTTAACGATGACGGCAGCCTGGGTGAACGCAATGGCTGGGCAAGTGGTTCCATTGAACACAAGATGGGTATCCGTGGCAGCGCGACTTCGGTGATCAACTACGATGGCGCTACCGGCTTTCTCCTGGGTGAGGAGAACAAAGGTTTAGCGGCGATGTTTACCATGATGAACTACGAACGTTTATCCATTGGCTTGCAGGGTCTGGGTGCGGGTGAGCTGGCTTATCAGTTGTCCGCTGCCTATGCCAAAGATCGCCTGCAGGGTCGGGCGCCAACCGGTGCACAGAACCCGGATGGTCCAGCCGATTCTCTTTTAGTGCACCCGGATGTGCGCCGTATGCTTATGACCCAGCGTGCCTACAATGAAGCGGGTCGCGCTTTTGCTTTGTATGTGGGTCTGTTGCTGGATCAGGGTAAATACGCTGAAGATGCCGAGGCCCAGGCGCGTTCGGAACTTCTGACACCCGTAGCGAAAGCCTATTTCAGTGATCGTGGCTTTGATGGTGCTGTGATGGCCCAGCAGGTATTCGGCGGGCATGGTTATGTGCACGAGTGGGGTGTTGAGCAGGTGGTGCGCGACGCTCGTATAGCGCAGATTTACGAAGGTACAAACGGCGTGCAGGCAATGGATCTTATTGGTCGCAAAGTGCTGCGGGATGGTGGTGTGACCCTGTACAAATTCATCGATGATATGGGCCAGTCTGAAGTTGCTGATGCACATCAGGCAGACCTCCAGGAGGCGCTGGATCGTCTTGTGCGGGTAACCGACTCGATCATCGATCGCAGTGCAGATGATGCAAATCTTCCAGGTGCGGTGAGTACAGACTTTCTGGCGCTGTTTGGCCTGACTATTTACGCCTGGTTATGGGCGCGTATGGCATGTGTAGCGCCCGCAGATGAGTTTGGTGAAAGTAAGCGCATAACGGCACGGTTTTTCTTCAATCGTATTCTGCCAGCCAGCATCGGGCTTGAGCAGGGTATCCTCTCTGCATCCGATGCGGTCATGGGTCTGACGCCTGAACAGTTCTGATCAGGGGTCCGGGTTTTCCTGAGCATCGGGTTCGGGGCAGGGGTGCTCTTCCAGAGCAGGATCACAAACCAGGACGTTGCGTAAGGTGTATGACCAGGCTGCCAGTTCGTTCTGGTCCAGATTGATTGTTTCGGGCGCCAGTGGCGGTGGCGCCGGATCCAGACGCCAGATGCGTGTAACGGTATAAAAAGAATCATTGCCGCGAATTGCTTTGACCACTGTCACAACGTCTTTGCCGGTGCGTTTGTTGTCCCCGCATTGCAGCATCTGTACAGAGCTTGCATACCCATTTTCGAAACCGGCAAAAACCGGATTCACGCTGAAGCGGTTACATACCCTGCTCTGTTGTTCCGCCATGCCTTCGGTGAAGATCAGAGGGTCTGGCAGGTCAGTTCCAGATAGCGCTTCCACAGATATCTTCTGTTCCCATTCCTGGGAGCTGCCGGGCGGGTAGTATTCGGCAACCTGAATGTCGCCAACGGTTCGCGATATCGCCGCCGCCCAGCCGACGGGTATTTCCACGTTCAGCCGTTCACTTTTTTCAGCCTGCACAGGCGAACTTGTGGTTGTGCAACCGGTCAGAAGCAACAGACACAGGATAAATCGAATCATGTTCAGCTCCCAGCGTCCGTCACTTGCACCAGCTTATTCATTGTTTGGGAAACACCCAAGGGTGAGATGCAGACAATCCACCGTCGACAGGGATAGCCTGACCATTCACGTAAGAGGCGCGATCGCTGAGTAGAAAGCAGGCCATTTCGCCAATTTCGGCAGGCTGGCCATGGCGTCTGGCAGGGTTGATCTGCCCAATACGTTCCTCGGTACCACGCTCTTTGGCTCGATCAAACGCGGGTTTGGTCATGCCTGTTTCAATCAGGCCAGGACAGATGGCGTTGATACGCACGCCGGTGCCGTAAAGCTGGTAAGCAACCGTCTGTGCAATGCTGATGACGCCTGCCTTGCTGGCGCTGTAGTCGACGCCGCCCGCGTTTGCGCGCAATCCGGCCACTGAAGCAGTGCACACAATAGCGCCGCTGCCCTGGGCTGTGAAAATCGGAACCGTCTGCTTGACCGCCAGAAATACACCAATGGTGTTGATACCTAAGGTGCGCTGCCAGTCTTCAACAGTGAGTTCCAACATGGGTTTACCGCCACCCACAACGCCAGCGTTGGCGTAGATTCCGTCCAGGCGACCGTATTCGTCAACACAAGCCTGAACGTAGGCTGCGGCGTCCGCTTCTTTGCTGACATCAGCTTGTAGAGCAATGGCTTTGCCGCCCTGCTTGACGACCTCGGCAACCGTTTCCTGTACCGCGTCGCTCAGATCGACACAGACCAGATTGGCGCCATACTGGCTGGCGAGCAAGCTGGTGGCGCGGCCGATACCGCTGCCTGCACCCGTGATGATGATGTTTTTGTTGTCTAACATGTCAGTGAATAGCTACCGGATTGATGACAGCCTGTACCGCGCCTACAAAACGAGGTTGGCCTAATACAAACAGAAATTCGGTGACGCCGTCGGCAGCCAGAGCCCGGGTATCCATGTTTTCGAGTATGTAGACGCCGTTTTTGGCCAATAATTCCGGATGCACAGGGAACGCCTGCTGGGGATCTTCAGACGGCAGCACTTCAAGCGCCCAGTTATCCGCGCCCACCGCGACCACGCCGAGACCTGCCAGATATTGTGCGCCGTCCACACCTAACCCGGGCTGGCCAGCCATAAAGCGTTCGGGGTCGCTGTCCATGATATTCAGCCAGCCCGTGTGAAACAGCACAACATCACCCTTTTCGATGCTGATGCCAGCTTCGCGAGCAGCAGACTTGATCTGGGTGCTGTTGAAGGCGGTGCCTTCGGGCAGAATGGCCTGGTCCATATGTTTAGCCATGTCCAGCAGCACGCCGCGGGTGACAATGGGCGGAAGTTTGTCGATAGACAGTTTGCTCAAACCCTTTGGCGTGACAAAGTCGCTGGCTTTGTTGCCGTTGTAATAAACATGATTGACGCCCATATGACCGAGCCCATCGATCTGGCTGCCAATGCCCATCCACAGATTCATCAGATCATCGTTGCCGGTGGCTTTGTTTGCGCCCAGAGGTGTGCCCATACCATCATCAAGCTGCAGTATCGTCATTGAGTATGAGCGTGGTGGGTAGGCTGGAGAATCAGGGCCGGTTTCGACGCCCAGGGCGTAGGTTTTACCCGTTTTTACCAGCTGAGCGGCTTGTTTAACTTTGTCAGCAGAGAGGTTGTTGATAGCGCCAAGCGTGTCTTCAGCGCCGTATTTCGACGGGTACCAGGCCTCGTCAGCGGTGCTGTTGAGGGCCAGTATGCTGATGGCCGCCAATGCCAGTGATTGAAGCAGTTTTAATGGTTGCATGTATCTCTCCCTAGAGTGCAGTTAGTCTGTCGGTCAAGTTCCTGTAGATGCCGCCAAAGGCGCCGTTGCTCATGATCACAACGTGGCACTTCCTGCGGCGCTCGGTGGTGGCCAGGTCCATGACTGTGTTGATCACAGCCTCATGGCTATCGAGCATTTGCGCGGGCACCACACAGTGTTGGGCGACTTCGCCAAGATCCCACTTAATGTTCTCGCCACGGTACCAGATGACCTGATCTGCTGCAGCGACACAGGTGGTCAGCTCGTGCCGCAAGGTCCCTAACGACATGGTATGGGTGCGTGGTTCTATCAGAGCGATAATATCATCGCTGCCCGCCTGTTTGCGCAAACCTTCCAGCGTTGTACGGATAGCGGTCGGGTGGTGGGCGAAGTCGTCGTATAAGGCAAAACTTTCATTTTCGAACAGCAACTCCATGCGCCGCCTGACGCCGCTGAAGCCGGCTAATGCATCGATGGCCGCGCTCACCGGCACACCGGCGTGTCGCGCGGCGGCTATGGCGTTCAATGCATTGGTCTGGTTGTGTTTGCCAATGAGAGGCCAGCTCACACGACCCTGACTTTCGCCATTCAGCATGACGTCGAATTCGCTACCGTCGGTACTGGTGGCGCCAACCTGCCAGTGTTCGCCAGTGTCATTGCTGATGACCTTCCTGGGTGCGCGTTCGCCAACGCGTGCGACATCAGACCAACAGCCCATGGCAAGCACTTCGTTGATGTGGTCATCGTTGCTCGGTGCCAGTATCAGGCCGGTCTTGGGCACGGTACGCAGCAGATTGTGGAACTGAGTTTGAATCGCTGCGATGTCCGGGAAAATATCTGCGTGATCATACTCGAGGTTGTTCAGGATCAGCGTGCGCGGTCGGTAGTGAACAAATTTTGAACGTCGGTCGAAATAGCTGGTGTCGTACTCATCTGCCTCAACAACAAAAAACGGGCTTTCACCCAGGCGGGCAGATTGTTCAAAGTTTTTCGGTGCGCCACCAATCAGATAGCCCGGACTGAGACCAGCCTGTTCAAGTATCCACGCCAGCATTGAAGCTGTAGTGGTTTTGCCATGGGTGCCTGCAACCGCGAGCACCCAGCGATTACGTAACACGGTTTCGCCCAGCCACTGCGCCCCGGAGGTGTAGGCCAGACCCTTCTCAAGAATATACTCGACAGCCTCGTGGCCGCGCGGCAGGCCCGCGTTGCCGATTACAATCATGTCAGGTTCCGGATCCAGCTGCGCCGGGTCGAAACCTTCGTGGGCGGTTATGCCTGCAGCAGCAAGCTGGTCACTCATCGGCGGATAGACGCTCACATCGCTGCCGCTGACGCTAAAACCCATCTGCTGAGCCAGCTGTGCGAGGCTGCCCATTAAAGTGCCGCCGATGCCCAGGAAATAAATATGTCTGGTCATGTGGCAAGCGCCGTTTGAGTGATGGCCATTGAAAAAACAACAACAAAAAGCGCCATACCAACACCCAGGCCAATGTGGATATTGAGGGCGCGATGGAAGATGAAGCCGTAAACCGCGAGGCTCCACAGCGTCAGCATTGTGATAACAAACCGAGTCACGCTGGTGCCCAGCGCATCGCTCGACAGCAGCAGAAGGGCACTGAGGCCTGTGAGAATGACCTCAACACCAAAAATGGCGGTCAGCGTTTGTGGCAGCCGATGGGTTAATGACATGAGCATCATCACAAACCAGACCAGCCCGCCGGTACCCGCCAGGCTGACAATTGCGATGGTGATCGCGCGCAGCACGGTAACGTTCTCGCCACCCCAGGCCAGCTGCACAACAATATTCATGCCTGCATTGGCAATCAGTGTCAGCAACAACAATACATTGTTCGCTGGAATGGTTTCCGGGCCGTCGCGAAACAGGCAGATACGCCAGAACAACTGGAAAATGGATTTCATGCACGTCAATCAATCGGAATAAATAAATTGTCGCACAAATAGCGGCCTTCACGGACAATAGAGGGCGTTTTTTTACAACGTAAATCGATTAAAACCCCAAAGGAGACAAGTATTGTTATGGCTAAAGCCAATGCTTTTTATGCCCAATCCGGTGGTGTAACGTCAGTCATCAACGCCTCAGCCTGTGGCGTTATTGAGACCGCGCGCCAGCACAAAGATATAATTGGTAAGGTCTATGCTGGTCGTAACGGCATTCTGGGCGCACTCAACGAAGAGCTCATTGATACTTCAAAAGAATCCGCTAAAGCCATAGCCGGCCTGCGCCAGACCCCCAGTGGTGCGTTTGGCTCCTGCCGCTACAAGCTGAAATCTCTACAGGAAAACGCACGCGAATATCAGCGTCTGCTGGATGTGTTCAAAGCCCATAACATCCGTTATTTTTTCTATAACGGCGGTGGTGATTCACAGGACACTGCCAACAAGGTGGCTGAATTCGGCCGCCAGAGCGGCTACAACCTAACCTGCATTGGCGTCCCCAAAACCGTTGATAATGATCTGCCGTTTACAGACTGCTGCCCGGGCTTTGGCTCTGTCGCCAAGTATGTCGCGGTCTCAACCCGTGAAGCAGCTCTGGACGTAGCGTCCATGTGTGAAACCTCTACAAAGATTTTTGTGCTGGAAGTAATGGGACGACACGCCGGCTGGATAGCAGCGGCTGCGTCGCTGGCGCAGGAAGAAAAAGGTGGTGCCCCGCATATTATACTGCTGCCGGAGGTGCCCTTTGTGAAAACCAGATTCCTGCAGAAAGTGAAACAGACCGTGAAAGACAAAGGCTACTGTGTGATTGTTGCCTCGGAAGGTGCGCAGTACAAAGATGGTACTTTTCTGGCTGATGCGGGGGGTAAAGATGCGTTTGGTCATACACAGCTCGGAGGGGTCGCGCCAATGCTGGCAGAGATGATCAAAGACAAGCTGGGTTATAAATATCACTGGGCTGTGGCGGACTACCTTCAGCGGGCCGCGCGACATATCGCATCAGCGACAGATGTTGAGCAGGCTTATGCCCTAGGTCAGGCAGCGGTGGAATTTGCGGTTGCTGGAAAAAATGCGGTAATGCCAACTATCGTGCGGACAAAAGATAAACCGTATCGATGGAAAATTGGCGAAGCCAAACTCTCCCGGGTGGCAAACGTGGAGCGCAAGATGCCGAAAAACTACATCAGTAGTGATGGGTTCGGTGTGACTGCCGCTGCAAAACGTTATCTGCAGCCGCTGATCAGTGGTGAAGATTACCCTACCTATAAGCAGGGTATGCCGCAGTATGTGACCTTGAAGAACCAGCTGGTGAAGAAGAAACTATCTGAAAAGTGGTGATCAGCCGTCAACAGGTCCGGCGATATATTATCAAGCCGCATCAAAACACAGGTCTTACCGATGCCTGATCACCATTTCTCCAGACGACGCCTGCTGGGTTTGCTGACCGCCACGATAGCTTCCGTTTCTCTGCAGTGGTCTTCAGCGCATGCTGCAAAAAAGCAAGCCTCCATGCATAAAGTTTCCAGCAGTTCGGATAGTAACAAGCCTACAGTCGGTATTGCATTGGGGGCCGGTGGCGCCAACGGACTCGCGCACATCCTGATGCTGGAGGCGCTCGATGAAATGGGAATCAAACCACACCGAATAGCAGGCTCGAGTATCGGCGCGATCATCGGTGCGCTCTACGCCTCCGGCATCTCAGGTAAACAGATCCGCGAACTGGTCGAACGGTTCATTATTTCTCCCGAGGAAGGACTGGTCGAAGAAGTCGTTGAACAGGATGCGGCACGCTGGGTTGAGTTCCTCGACATCGAACTTGGCGAAGGCGGCCTGCTCAGCGAAGAAGGCTTTATCTCTTTTTTGTACGACACTATTGAACAGGAAACCTTCGAACAACTGGATATCCCGCTCAAGATCATCGCCGCCGATTTATGGCACCGTAATCAAATTGTCCTGCAGTCAGGCGCACTGCTTCCCGCTATCAAGGCAAGCATGGCACTGCCCGGGGTGTTCGACCCGGTGATACTAGAAAACCGCGTACTTATCGATGGCGGCACGGTCAATCCTGTGCCTTACGACCAGTTGAGCGCGGAGTGCGACATCGTCATCGGTATCGATGTCAGCGGTGAGCGCTCAATACCAGAAGCGATGACGCCTGGCTATTTTGCAACGATTTTCAATGCGGCCAAAGTCATGCAACAGGCCATCATGACCGAGAAACTGCGGCATGAAAAACCGGAGATCTATCTCTCTCCGCGTATCGTCGACATTCGCGCCCTGGAATTCTATCGTGCCAGCGAAGTCTTCGAGCAAGCCCGCCCCGCCAAGCAAGAACTGAAGCAACAGCTATCCAAACTGTTGGGCGTTTGAATAAAAAACAGAAAGCGTTAGCAAATCTGCTTGCGCCGGTGGCGCGCGTGATTATCGGATGTGGGTGATGATCTTAACGATGACGACAGGATCGGTGAACGGTTGCCTCACCGGCATTGCCCCCGCCAACGTCAATTTTGCGGTAGCCTAGCACTTACCGAAGCCAACGCAGAGATTCCATGGCCACCCCGGACTTCGAACACATCGACGAACAACTACGTGACGACGTCCGCGCGCTGGGCAATCTACTCGGGTTTATCATTGCTGAAGATCAGGGTTCAGATGCACTGGCGGATATTGAAACGGTACGAGCTCTGGCAAAGGACGCCAGGGCTGCTGAGGTTGCCAACTGGTCAGAGTTGAGCGCCTCGCTGGCTAAGCAAAACGATCAGACCCTCGTTACCATTGCCCGCGCCTTTAATCAGTTTCTCAATCTGGCGAACATCGCCGAACAGGCGCATGTCACACGCCAACCTGACATCGGGCTGAAACTGCCTGCAAATGAAGCAGTGGCGTCCGCCGTAGCAGAACTCGCCATTGAGCTGGTACTCACCGCGCATCCGACTGAAGTACTTCGTCGTACCATGATTCAGAAGTACGACGCTATTGAAGCGGCCCTGGGCAAGGACGCACAACAGAAAGACACAGAACTGCAGAGGCTGATTACAGAGGCCTGGTACAGCGATGAGATTCGTAAGACCCGGCCCACCCCCCAGGACGAAGCCAAATGGGGCTTTGCCGTTATCGAAAGTTCGCTGTGGCAGGCACTACCTGATGCCCTGCGACACCTTGACGCCGCATTGGCCAGTAGTGGCCTGCCACCGATCCCTCTGGACGCCACACCGTTGCGCATTGCGACGTGGATGGGCGGAGACCGGGACGGCAATCCCAATGTGACAGCCTTGGTTACCGAAGAAGTGCTGATGCTTGGGCGCTGGATGGCGGCAGATCTGTTTCTGCGCGATCTTGAAAACCTGCAGGGCGCGTTATCAATGACTCGCTGCAACGATCAGCTGCGCAGCCGGGTTGGTGATGCGAGTGAGCCCTATCGGGCCGTGGTGAAAACGTTGCGCGACAAAATGTTGCAGACTCGCGATTGGGCTGAAGCGCGCGCAGCCAATCCCGATGGCGGTGTGCGTGCAAGTGACCCTGTCAGCCAGTCGAGCATATTCTGGCGCACGGACGAACTGCTGCAGCCGCTGCAGGAACTGCATGACTCGCTGGTTGAGTGTGGCATGGCCGCTATTGCTGCGGGTCCACTGCAGGACACCATCCGTCGAGCTGCCGCCTACGGCCCGACACTTACGCGCCTCGACATTCGCCAGAGTTCAGATCGACACGCTGATGCGTTTGACGAGCTCACCCGCTATTTGAACGTTGCGGATGACAACAGTGGCTACAACGACTGGAGCGAAGCACAGCGCTGCGAGTTCCTGCTGCGCGAGCTCGACAGCAAGCGCCCGTTGTTCCCTGCCACCTGGCCAGCCAGCGCTGAGGTGTCAGAAGTACTCGACACCTGCGCTCTGATCGCTCGACTAGAAGCAGCGGGTATTGCGCAATACGTGATATCTATGGCCCGACACCCAAGCGATGTGCTGGCGGTCATTCTGCTGCTGCGTGACGCCGGGCTTAAACAGAATCTGCCTATCGTGCCGCTGTTTGAGACACTCGATGACCTTGAACGAGCACCCGACACCCTCAACGCTCTGCTCAGCAACGCCTGGTACGCGAACTACTGCAGTCAGGAGCAGCAGGTGATGATCGGTTACTCCGATTCAGCAAAAGACGCCGGCCAGTTCGCGGCTGCCTGGGCACAGTACGAGGCCCAGGAGCAGCTTGTTGCGGTTGCTGACAAACACCAGGTGAAACTCACACTCTTTCACGGCCGCGGTGGTGCTGTGGGTCGCGGGGGTGGTCCGTCGCAAACTGCGATTCGCTCCCAACCACCTAATTCTGTGAATGGCAGACTGCGCGTTACCGAGCAGGGTGAAATGATTCGCTGGAAGCTTGGCACGCCTGAACTTGCCCGTAACAGTCTAACGGGCTACATCAGCGCAACACTGGAATCGTCTTTAAATCCGCCAGACCTGCCGCGCCCGGAGTGGCGCGAGGCCATGCGACGCATGGCCGCCAGATCATTGTCAGCCTATCGAGCAACAGTGCGTGACGACCCAGGTTTTGTCGGCTTATTCCGCGCACTTACACCGGAACGCGAGCTCGGAATTCTTGCGCTAGGCAGTCGTCCGGCTCGTCGGGCTGCTACTGACGATGTGGCCAGTTTGCGAGCCATTCCCTGGGTATTTGCGTGGACTCAGATTCGTCTGATGTTGCCTGCGTGGCTGGGTACTGAGCGGGCCCTGGGCACGAGCCAGGAAGAACTGACGGAACTGCGCGCGATGCTCGACTGGCCGTTCTTTCGAATGCAGATTGATATGCTGGAGATGGTACTCGCCAAGTGTGAACCCAGCCTCACCAGGCTCTACGCGACAAAGTTGCTGGGTGATTTGCCTGAAGACTCAGTCGACGCGCTCTGCGATCGACTTGCAGCACTGCAATCGACCGTGCTCAAACTGCGTGGTGAAGAAAAATTGCTCACAAACGAACCGGCATTGGCCGAATCTTTAACCGTTCGCAATACCTATCTCGACCCGTTACATGTACTGCAGGCAGAGCTGCTTGCACGCTATCGGGCGGATGTACAACCAGACTCTGCTATTGCACGGGCACTGCGTGTAACTATGGCTGGCATCTCCAGTGGGTTACGTAACACGGGTTGATCGAAGTGTTCTACGTTGATAAAAAAACGGGGCACTCTCATGCCCCGTTTTTTGTCCGGATAACAGGATCAGATCAGCAGGGGTGCTATCACCAGGCTGACGATAGCCATCACGTTGATCAGGATGTTCATGCTGGGGCCGGAAGTATCCTTGAAGGGGTCACCAACGGTGTCACCAACAACAGCGGCAGCATGTACTTCGCTGCCTTTACCGCCGAGGTTACCTTTCTCAACATATTTCTTCGCGTTGTCCCAGGCGCCGCCGGCGTTAGCCATGGTCAGGGCCAGCAACACACAGCCCAGCAGTGCGCCACCAAGGGTGCCACCCAGAGCTTCAGCGCCAAGACCAAAACCAACAATAGGCGGTACAGCAACAGCGATCACACCCGGCAGCATCATTTTCTTCAGGGCTGCGTTGGTGGCGATTTCAACACACTTGGCGTTGTCCGGATCTGCAGTGCCTTCCATCAAACCGGGGATCTCGCGGAACTGACGTCGAATCTCTTCGATCATCTCCATTGCCGCATCGCCGACAGAAGTCATCGTGATGGAGGCAATCAGAAACGGTACCAGGCCACCGATAAACAGGCCGATCAATACCATCGGGTTGCCGATATGCAGGATGAACTCGCCACCGCGGGCCAGAGTTACGGTCTCAACAAATGCAGCAATGATGGCGAGCGCCGCGAGCGCAGCTGCACCGATGGCAAAACCTTTACCCATTGCGGCTGTGGTATTACCCAGCTCATCTAACGAATCGGTAATTGCGCGAGTGTCTTCGCCCAGGCCACCCATTTCTGCAATGCCGCCAGCGTTATCGGCAACCGGGCCGTAAGCATCAACCGCCATGGTCATGCCAACCGTGGCCAACAGACCAACAGCTGCGACGCCTACGCCGTAGAGTCCAGCAAGGTTGGTGGACACATAGATAATGGCGCAGATGGTCAGGATCGGTACAACAACTGACTGCATACCGACAGCGAAGCCGGTGATGATGACTGTAGCGGGGCCGGTTTTGCCGGCTTCCGCAATCGACACAACGGGTGCTGCGGAAGTGTAGTACTCAGTGATCAAGCCAATGACAACACCACCTGCAGCGCCGAACAGTACCGCCCACCAGATGTTGCTGGAAACACCTAAGCTGCTGAGCACAAAGTAGGCCGCTGCCATAAATATGATCGGGGTGCCTATCATGCCGATGCGCAGGGCTACGGCCGGGTTGGCGTTCGAGAAGGCGCGCACGATGCCTATGCCAATGATAGAGGCAATCAGGCCTGTGGAGGCCAGTGCCAGTGGAACAAACATTAACGCGGCACGGCCGTCAGCTTCAGTCAGCCCTGGTGCCAATTGACCAATGCCTATGGCTGCAAGGGTTGAAGCAATTGCGATGGTCGCGATCATCGAGCCGCAATACGACTCAAATATATCTGAACCCATGCCTGCAACATCACCAACGTTGTCGCCGACGTTGTCTGCGATTACACCCGGGTTACGCGGGTCGTCCTCAGGAATACCCTGTTCGAGCTTACCCACAAGGTCTGCGCCGATATCGGCACTTTTCGTGTAGATGCCGCCACCTACTCTGGAAAACAGTGCCACAACAGATGCACCCATACCGAAACCATGGATGTGGTGAGCGCTGTGGGGGTCGCCACCAAAGAAGTAGTAAACCAGGCCAAGCCCCAGCAGGCCAAGTGACGCAACCGCCAGGCCCATGATAGAACCGCCGAAGAACGCCACTGACAGGGCATCTGCCTGACCTTTGGTGTGGGCGGCATTGGTGGTGCGAACGTTGGCCTTGGTTGCGGCATACATACCAATCCAACCTGCGCCAGCGGACGACAACGCACCCGCTAAGAAGGCCGCGGCGGTGTAGATGCCAAGGTCGGTAATCGATATGAGTACCAGCAGAACAGCGCTGAACAGCGCCAGCAACGTGTACTCGCGACGCATGAATACCATGGCGCCTATGTGAATCTGATCTGCGATCTTCTTCAACGCATCAGAGCCTTCATCGTAGGCTTTAACGATGCCGTAAATGGCAAAAGCAGCAATGAGCCCGACGACGCCAAGCGCCGGTGGGATCAGGGATTGATCAATCATTTGGGTCCCCAACTAATGATTACTTATTATTTTAAGGGGCAGAGACCTGCCGGCACGGCTGCCGGATGTCTTCTCCCCAATGTCGAACGGCGCTAATAATAACAGCGTTGGCGCGTCGCGCCACCTGCTGGTTTCAACCCTGAGTGAGCAGGGTGCGCAGGTCAATTATGGCCGCGTTGGCGCGCGCTATGTAGGACGCCATCACCAGCGAATGGTTGGCCAGCAGACCCAGACCATCGCCATTTAAAACCATAGGGCTCCAGATGGTGTCCTGGCTGGGTTCCAGTTCGCGAATGATCTGCTGCAGTGAAACCCGGGCGTTTTTGTTGTCCAGCACATCGCCAAAATCCTGCTCCATGGCACGCAGCACGTGCAGCAGCGCCCAGGTATAGCCTCGGGTTTCATAGAAAATATTGTCGATTTCCAGCCAGGCGGTTTTCACCATCTGATCCTGGGGCGCGGCGGTTGCCTGTTGCGCGGCACTGTCTCCGGCCAGATCGATATTCAACTGTCGTTTGCCGACGCTGGCGGCCAGTCGCTGTGACATGCTGCCGAGGCGGGTTTCAATGGCCGCCAACCACTGCTGCAGATTGTCTGCGCGGGCATAAAACTGGGCGTTGGCCTGGCCACTGTCTGCCAGCCGCCCCATATAACTGCGGAACAGCTTGGCGCCATCCCGGTATTCGTCTTCAGTCTGCGGCAGCAGCCAGCTGCTGTTGTCGAAGAAAAATTTGCCTTCAGCTTCAGACAAATCCGGGTCTTCTGCCGACTGACTCTGTGAGCGGGAAAGGTCATTCCGATAAACCCGCGCAGCGTCACGCAACAGAGTCAGAACGCCAAATTCCCATTCCGGAACGTTGTCCATCCAGACGCCGGGTGGAAACACATCGTTGGACAGGTAGCCGCCGCGCTTTTCCAGCAGGGTGTCTGCCAGGGTAATAACAGTCACAGTGGTCAGATATCCTGTCACCAGTGAATCGTTGGCACTCTGAGCCATCTGCACAGCATTGTCGCGTACATCGAACTGATCAGGTTCGTAATCCCACCACCAGCTTAAAACTATGGTTATAGCCAGGTATAAGCCGATCAGGCCACCCGCAACTCTGCCCACGGTGGAAGGCTTACTACTCATATTGTCATCCATATATACAGGTTCAGTGCGTTGCCAGAATTTCCAACTCATGTCGATTGACTCCGGTACTTATCGGGTGATGGACAGTCTGTTCCAGTCACAGCGGCAGCTTACTAAAGGTTACAGGGAGTTGCTCGCCACTGCTGAACTGGAGCGTAACAGGAAAATTGTCGGGTACCTCTGCAACGCCGAATATCATCAGGTGCAGGCCGCCTCGTTCAAAGCGAACCTGTGAGTTTGGTGCAATCGCCAGGCTGCTGACCCGCTGCATCCCGACTGAGTTCTCGCGTTGTACCGTTTTGTGCATCTCTATCGCTCTTGCGAGTTCTGAAGTTGCGCCGGTGAGGGTCAGTTCGTTGGTCGTGTTGTTGGTCAACACAAAATATCCCGCTGTTGTGTCTCTGCCAGGCACCAGGTCTCTCACCTGTGCAGCAGAAACGGCTATTGGCTCCACTGGTTTAGTGCAGCCGCTGCACGCGAGGGCAACCATGATGACCAGAAACATCTGACGGGTCACTTTCAGGAAGGGAAACATAGACGCTCTACTTTTGCAGGTGTTCGAATTCTGATTTCCGCACGGATGCGGCCTGCCACATCAGCGGCGGCAAGCTGTTGATAGATCCAACGGCCCTGGGCATCGTTGCGGGCATAGATGATAAAGCGACAAGGCGTTTTCTGAGGATGGGTGCCGAGGGCGATCAACTGATCCTTAAGCGCTCGTGTCGGATTGTTCAAAACATGCTGTTGCAATGGTAGTGCCGTTCTCTGTGCTTCTTCCAATAGTCGTATCTGCGCCTGAGTTGGTTCTATCGAGGGGTGATCGGGCACAATTAAATCGGCTCGCGCCAGCATTGAGCGTGCTGTGGCAAAGCGGTTGTAGTCCAATGCGTCCTGAGCCATTTTCACGTAAATTTCGACCAGTTGTTCGAGTCCGCGCAAGGCATCTTCCTGGTCCGGCTGGATGTCGAGAATCTCGTGGTAGAAATCCAGCGCGTTGTTACCTGCTGGAAAAGTCAGTCGATCATCCGCGATAGCCGCATCTGCACTATCCAGCAGTTTGAACAGCAGCTGGCGTTCGATAACGGGTGGGGGTGCTGGCGCTGGTGGTGGTGCAACAGGTTCAGCGGCTTGTGTGGGTGCCGAGGGCGCCTGACAACCCACCATGCTGGTAATGGCCAGCAATAAAGGCAGTAAAACTGCTTTTATTGAGCATAATTTTCTTTCGAGTTTTCGGTTGGTGTCAGAAATCACAGCGAAGACAGTGTTTTGATGTTACGTATAGGTTTTGGCTGCGCATTGTAACGAACTTCCCGCTGTTGGCGGGGTCGTATGCGCATGAATATTCGCACCATTTAAGACGTGCTGATTTGCAGCAGGGTCCCTCGAGTGCACAATACATCCACAGTTTCAGGGGTTACGGTGAAGTTCAACGTGCACAATCTCAAACCACTTACTGATCTAAAGACGTTCCTGCGTCATTCATTGCTGCTGCTGACCGCGTTGTTTGCGCTGTCCGCCACCTCTGCGGAATTCGAATTTGAAAGCGGTGACGGCTGGCTGCAGGAAGAAGATACTTTTCTTAAAGTCGACGAAGCGTTTGCGCTGACCGCTGAACTGGACAGCGATGGTGCTTTTGTGGCGCGCTGGGAAATGCCTGATGGGTATTATCTTTATCGTCATCGGTTTGCATTTGAGACAAAAGACGACAGCCGCCTTACCCTGGGTGATCCCGCAATCCCTGATGGCAAGCGTAAAGTTGACGAGTTTTTTGGCGATGTGGAAGTTTATTACCACGATGCTGAAATTGTGGTGCCGCTGGAATCCCAGCCTGGTGTTAACACACAGATTGGCGTCAGTTATCAGGGTTGTGCGGATGCAGGGCTCTGTTATCCGCCTGAAACGCGATGGTTTGCCTATGATGGCATGCGCCTCATCTCTGCATCGCTGGCTACCGGTTCACCTGAGTCAGCGGCGACTGCCGGCTATACAGCCAGTCAAACAGCTCCCCAGGCAACGCCAGCGACTACAGTCACTTCTGGTGTAGCGGATACGGAAGAACAGCTGTTGGCCGGCATTCTCGCCAGCGAAAGTCTGTGGTATGCCCTGGCGCTGTTCTTCATAGCCGGTATAGGTCTTGCCTTCACGCCGTGTGTTTTACCCATGGTGCCCATTCTTTCCAGCATCATTGTTGGTGAAGGTGACCATATTTCGAAACGCAAAGCCTTCACCCTGTCGTTTGCCTATGTTCTGGGCATGGCGTCAACTTATGCCCTGGTGGGCACGCTGGTCGGTCTGTTTGGGGCAGAGCTCAATTTGCAGGCAGCGTTGCAATCTCCCGGCGTGTTGATCTTTTTTGCGCTGGTCTTTGTCGCCTTGTCTCTGTCTATGTTTGGTTTTTACGAATTGCAGCTGCCTCAGGGGCTGCAGAACCGGCTCAACGCCATGGGCCAGAAGCAGCAGGGAGGCAAGCATGCTTCTGTAGTGGTGATGGGTGCATTGTCCTCGCTGGTGGTTTCCCCTTGTGTCTCCGCGCCGCTGGCCGGTGCACTGATTTATATCTCTACCTCTAACGATGCCGTGTTAGGCGGCACCGCGCTGCTGGCGCTGGGCCTCGGCATGGGTGTGCCGCTGATGGTTGTAGGCGCCAGCGGTGGTCACTGGCTGCCGCGCGCAGGCGCATGGATGAACGGCGTGAAAGCTGTGTTTGGCGTTGGCCTGTTGGCCGTTGCAGTCTGGTTACTGGAGCGGGTAGTGCCGCCAGCTGTCACGCTTGTTCTGTGGGCAGCCTTGCTGATTGGTAGCGGTGTTTATCTGGGTGTGCTCGATTTTTCTCCACGACAGGGCTTTGCACAACTGGGTAAAGCTGCTGGTTCGCTGGGTTTCCTGTGGGGTGTCCTGCTGCTGATTGGTGCTGCCAGCGGTGCAAACGACCCGCTGAAGCCGCTGGCTAAATTGTCCGGTGGTGGTGCCAGCGTGGGTGGTTCGGCTGTTCACGCGGAACCCCAGTGGCAGGCAGTGAAAAGCCTGGCTGATGTGCAGGCGCAGATTGCGGTGAGTAATAAACCGGTGATTCTCGACCTTTACGCAGACTGGTGTATTTCCTGCAAAGTGATGGAGCGCAACGTCTTTCCTGAAGCGGCAGTGGCTGCACGGCTGAATCAGTTCACGCTGCTGCGTGCGGATGTCACAGACAACGATGCAATAGATCGTGAGCTGCTGAATCACTATGGCCTCTTTGGACCACCGAGTTTGGTCTTTTTCGAAGGAGAAGGCGGCGAGTTAACGGATGTTCGTATCCAGGGTGAGGTCAATGCGGAAACGCTGGCGGCGCATCTGGGTGCGGTTCTGGCTTCGTTGAATGCGGGTAGCGTTAGTAACGTCGGCGAAATTGCTACCATCTCCGGATAAAATTGTACTAAACTAGCCTGTTTAAGCTGATTGAAGGCGAATAAGCGCTTGATTCTGCTTAGTGATCCTCCAAAATGCCTCACTTTGTTTCGGGTGAGCAACAGATGCCTTCGATTCTGGTTCTTCACGGTCCCAATTTAAACCTGCTCGGCTCCCGTGAGCCGGAAGTGTATGGCTATGACACGCTGGCGGATGTGGATCAGAAGATTGTCGCCGCAGCGCCAGCTGGCGTTGATGTTAAAACTTTGCAGAGTAATGCTGAGCACGTTCTGATTGATGCTGTGCATGAGGCCAAGTCTCAAGGGGTGGACTTCATCATCATCAATCCCGGTGCGTTTACCCATACCAGTATTGCCCTGCGGGATGCTTTTCTCGGGGTCAGCATTCCGTTTATCGAAGTGCACCTTTCCAATGTGCATGCGCGTGAAGATTTCCGCCAGCATTCCTATTTGAGTGATATCGCGGTGGGTGTGATTACCGGTCTCGGCGCCGATGGCTATGTCTATGCGCTTCAGGCTGCATTAACCAGACTAGATACTTAACCCGAACAACAGGACAGGGGGCCTTGGTGGCAGTGGATCTACGCAAAGTAAAAAAGCTGATTGAACTGGTGGAGGAGTCTGCAATTTCCGAGCTGGAAGTCAGCAGCGGCGATGAATCTGTGCGTATTGTGATGCACCGCTTGCCTGCATCGGGCTTCCCAACTGCCGCGCCATCTGCGGTGACCGTTCAGGCGCAAAATGACACGCCACCAACAACTGACTCGACGGCAGAAAATCTGCTCGCACCCATGGCGGGGACGTTCTATCGCCAGTCCCATCCGGACGCGCCTGTTTTTGTTGAAACCGGCCAGCAGGTACATGCCGGTGACATTCTGTGCATCATCGAGAGCATGAAAATGATGCACGAAATCCGTGCTGCGAAAGACGCCTCGATCGAGCAGATCTGCGTTGCTAACGGTGAGCCCATCAGCACCGGAGATGTCTTGTTTAAGCTGTCGTGAGCTGGCTTCAACTGGAACTGCGTGTTGCTCCTCAATCACTTGCAGCCAGCGAATCTGTTCTGTTGGAAGCAGGCGCTGTTGCGATCACCCTGCTCAGCGATGATGACGAACCGGTTTTAGAACCTGCCCCTGGGGAGACTCCACTCTGGTCGAGTGTGCGTGTGCTGGCGCTGTTGCCGGTTGACACCAACATGGCCCTGATACAGGCGCAACTGCAGCAGCTGCCACAGATTCCAGCGGTGCTTGATGTGCAGTTCTTAGCCGACCAGAACTGGCAGGCGCAGGTGAATAATCATGCCGTTGACCAGGTATTTGCCGAGCGTTTGTGGCTGTTGCCGAAGCACCAGAAGGTTGATGAGGCTGCCGCACAACACTACACCCTGCTGCGGCTTGAGCCAGGTCTTGCGTTTGGTTCGGGCAGCCACCCAACTACCCGGCTTTGTCTGCAGTGGCTGGCGGAAAATATTCAACCTGGACAGAAAGTGCTGGATTTCGGTTGTGGCTCAGGTGTGCTGGCCATAGCGGCTGCGCTCTTAGGTGCCGAGGTTGTCGGGGTGGACCACGATCCTCAGGCAGTTCTGGCGACCCGGGAAAACGCGGATTACAATGGTCTGGATAGTCGTCAGGTAGACGTCGTTTTGGCTGAGCAATGGGATGTGCACCTTTATCCACAACAGTTTGACGTGGTTGTCGCCAATATCCTTGCCGGCCCATTGCAGGACCTGGCTGAACAGTTTGAATCAGTCGTATCACCCGGTGGTGCAATTGTTCTCTCGGGTATACTCGAAGCGCAGGCGCAAGACGTCGCGGACAGCTATGCCCGCACCCGTTATGCCGAGCCGCAGATCGAAGCTGGCTGGGTTTGTCTGGCTGGGGTTCTGGCCTGACCGCGCCGCTCATTGACCATGTCAGAAGAAAACCTCGACCCCCTCGTTACCGAATGTCCAAACTGTGACACGCGCTTTCGCGTTACTGAATCCCAGCTGCAGATCGCTGGTGGTCGCGTACGTTGCGGTGCGTGTCTTGTCGTGTTTGATGGCACCGCTCATCTAAGTCTCGATGGTGAAGACTTTGTCTCAGGTGAAGAATCTGAAGATGTTGACGCGCTGCTGGATGAACTGGATGAAATCTCCTCGCGAGAACCTGCACAGGCACCGACGATGCCGAACTGGTCAGACGTTGACTTCGATCCGGTGTCTGCGGCGGACCTGGCCAGTGGGTCTTCTGCAGAAGCGCAGGATGCTGACGCGGATGACACCGGCCTGCCGCCGGAGTTACTTGCGTTGGAAGCTCAGTTTCTGGCTGAAATGCAGGGTGAACCTGTGCAACCAGCAGCGGATGAAGCCGGTACAGTCTCATCTGAGAAAGATACACAGCCTGACTGGGATGAATCTGTCGCCGATGACATCTGGCAGACGGAAGAGTCCCAAACGCAGGAACCCCAACCTGAGCAGCCAATGTCCGTGCCGGTGGTGGATCAGGAGATCGAACTCCAGTCGCTGCACGAACCTCCACCTGCCTCATCACCTGACGAAGTGGCTGAGGCTGACAGTCCAGTAGCAGCAGGAATAAGCCAGAGCGAAGGGGTGTCCAGTCATCTGCCTGATTATTCCGACGTAGAACTGGAGCTCGAGCCGGATACGCCGGACAAACGCACCTGGCTGACTCTGCTGCTTGTGCTGCTCGGATTGGTTGCTCTGCCCGCCCAGGTGCTCTGGTTTCAATACGATGCCTGGAGCATGAATCCACAATATCGACCGATTTATGAAACGGTTTGCCGGGTTGCAGGGTGTAATTTGCCGCCGCTGCGGGACATCACTCTGATTGATGCGCAGAAATCTGTTATCCGCGTTCATCCGGAACGACCAGATGCACGCGTTGTTGATGTCCTGATGATCAACAAAGCGGAGTTTGCACAACCGTATCCTCTGATCGAATTGCTCGCCACCAACATGCGGGGGCAGCTGATTGCCGGGCGACGGTTCAAGCCTGAAGAGTACCTGCGTGGTGAAGTCGGCGGTGGTGCCTTAATGCCTTCGCAAACCCCGGTGCACGTGTCTCTGGAGATTCAGGACCCAGGCGAAGACGCGCTGAACTTCGAAGTTAAATTCCGTTAGCGCATAAAGCCTGCTTTTAAGCGAAAAGCGGTTGCCAAGCAGGGTCGCGGGCGGGTTTACTAGCGCTCTTTTTTAACCTTGAGAGGGTGAATTATGCTGGGATATGTAACTATCGGCGTTTCCGATATGGAACGGGCTGAGGCTTTTTATGGTCCTTTACTCGAGCAGATTGGTGCCAAACAACTGTTTGGGCAGGATCGTATCAAGTTTTACGGCACAGGTATGGACGGCGCCATGCTGGCGATCTGCATCCCTTACGATGAGCAGGCGCCCCACTGTGGTAACGGCAATATGATTGCGATTCCCGGCGGCTCACGCGAGGGTGTCGACAAACTCTACGCAAAAGCCATTGAACTGGGTGCCAGCGATGAAGGTGAACCAGGCGAACGGCTGCCGGTTTTTTATGGTGCCTACTGCCGCGATGCGGATGGCAACAAGCTGTGTTTCTACGAAATGAAAATGTAGAAGATCGTGATGGCGTCTGGCGCGTGAATACGCGCCTCGCCTGACGTTTTTTGCCTGCTAACGCAACTGTCATGAAAATCGGGGCTCTTGAACTTCCTAATACGTTTGCCTTAGCGCCTATGGCGGGCCTGAGTGACGTACCCTTCCGCAGCATCGCCTGGCAACTGGGTCGCCCCTATCTGGTCAGCGAAATGGTTTCCAGCAAAGTTGAACTCTGGGAAACTGGCAAAAGCCGCTTGCGTCGTGTGCCCGTGCCAGGTGCAACCCCCGTTGCTGTGCAGATTGCCGGCACAGACCCGCAGGTAATGGCCGAGGCCGCCAAGCGGCATGTCGACGAAGGTGTTGAAATTATTGATATCAATTTTGGCTGTCCGGCCAAAAAAGTGTGCCGCAAATTTGCCGGCTCAGCTCTGCTTGCAGATCTGGATCTGGTCGGTCGTATTGTAGATGCCGTTGCACGAGCGGTGCCGGTGCCTGTTACGGTCAAAACGCGGACAGGGCTGACCACCGGAGATGATCTGGGTGTTCAGGCGGGTTGTATCGCGGTGGCCAATGGTGCGCAGATGGTGGTGATGCATGGCCGCAGTCGTGCCTGCAAGTTCAATGGCAGTGCCGATTACACGGCGGTTCGAGAGCTCAAATCACGGGTTGATGTACCTGTGATGGTCAATGGTGATATCGACAGTCTTGCCGCTGCGCAGCAGGCCCTGGCCGTTTCGAATGCGGATGGGATAATGATAGGTCGCGGCGCGTTGGGTCAGCCCTGGTTGTTTGCTGAGCTTGCCGGTAATCCAGTGCCGGACCGGCCAGGCAAGTGGCAGATCATATGCACTCATGTTGAACTGATGCACAGCTTTTACGGCGAGCTGGCAGGTCTGCGGATTGCCAGGAAACACGTTCTGGCCTATCTGCGGAATCTGGGGTTGGCTGCGCAGAGCAAAGCTTTCCTGCAGCTCAATGATGCACAGGAACAGTTGGACTGGCTGTTGAGAATGAGCCGATGGGATCAGCAGTCCCGGGATGCGGCGTAAATTTGAAGACGGGATTTGCTACCCCGCCCGCACACATTGGAACTCGATTTGACGAAGGTAAGCATAAAACGCGCGCTGCTCAGCGTATCTGACAAAACCGGTATTGTGGAACTGGCAGCTGCTCTGAGCGCGGGAGGCGTAAGCCTGCTGTCGACCGGCGGCACCTATAAAATGATTGCAGATGCTGGCATCGAAGTCTCGGAGGTGTCCGCTTACACGGGCTTTCCGGAAATGATGGACGGCCGTGTAAAAACACTGCACCCCAAGGTGCACGGCGGTATTTTAGGGCGGCGGGATCTGGACCTGGCGGTCATGCAGGAACACGGTATCGATCCGATTGACCTGGTTGTGGTGAATTTATATCCGTTTGCGCAAACCATCGCAAAACCCGACTGCAGCGAAGCAGAAGCGATTGAAAACATAGATATCGGTGGCCCGGCCATGTTGCGGTCTGCGGCAAAAAACTTTCAGCACGTCACCGTTGTTGTCGATCCTGCTGACTACCCGGACCTCAAAACTGATCTGGCTGATGGCCTTTCCCTGCAGCAGCGGCGCGCTTATGCGGTAAAAGCTTATCGTCACACGGCGCAGTATGACGCAACTGTTGCTGCCTATCTTGGCGCAGATGAGCTCCTGCCAGCTTCTCTCAGTTTGAGTTTCAACAAGTTAAGCGATATGCGTTACGGCGAGAACCCGCATCAGCAGGCAGCCTTTTATACCGAAGCCCTGACGCCGGCGAGCGGGCAGATTGCCAGTTATGTACAACATCAGGGTAAGGCGCTGTCATATAACAATATCGCGGACACGGATGCAGCGCTGGAGTGTGTAAAAGAGTTTTCGCAGCCCGCCTGCGTCATTGTGAAACATGCCAACCCCTGTGGTGTTGGCGTCGCTGAAAGCATTCAAGAAGCTTACGACAAGGCGTTTGCGACGGATCCAACGTCAGCGTTTGGTGGTATTGTCGCGTTTAACCGGACCCTGGACGATGAGACTCTGGCGCAGATTCTGGAGCGGCAGTTTGTTGAAGTGGTGATCGCGCCGGAAGTTACGGATGAAGCTGTAGATGTTGCCAAAGCGAAAAAAAATGTGCGGCTGCTCAGTTGCGGTGCGCTGCAGGCGTCGGGTCGACGACTCGACTATAAACGTGTCGGTGGCGGACTGCTGGTGCAGTCGCCTGACAATTTGTGTCTCGACGACAACGCCCTGGCGGTTGTCACCAGGCAGCAGCCTACCGAGCAACAGATGCAGGATTTGCTGTTTGCCTGGAAGGTGGCCTGGTTTGTGAAATCCAACGCGATTGTTTACGCACGGCATGGGCAGACTATTGGTGTTGGTGCGGGCCAGATGAGCCGGGTGATCAGCGCAAAAATTGCAGGGTTAAAAGCGGCTGAAGAAGGTCTGCAGGTCAACGGTGCGGTTATGGCATCGGATGCGTTTTTTCCTTTCCGTGATGGTATTGATGCTGCAGCACAAGCGGGAATCAAAGCGGTGATTCAACCTGGAGGTTCAATGCGCGATGATGAGGTCATTGCAGCGGCGGATGAGCACGGTCTGGCGATGGTATTTACCGGTGTGCGTCATTTCCGTCATTAATTTAAACGTATCTAAAAATCACCGGGGGGAAAGTCTGTGAAAGTTCTGGTCATAGGTTCAGGCGGTCGTGAGCACGCGTTGGCCTGGAAGCTTAAACAAAGCGAAGGTGTGGAAGAGGTGCTGGTTGCGCCGGGTAATGCAGGTACAGCGCTGGAGCCCGGTGTACGCAATATCGACGTAGCCGGCGAAGATATAGGCGTATTGTTAGAGATAGCTAAGGTTGAAGGCGTAGGGTTCACGGTTGTGGGTCCGGAGGCGCCGCTGGTTGCTGGTGTGTGCGATCTGTTTAATGCGAACGATATGCCTTGTTTTGGTCCCAGCGCGCAGGCGGCACAGCTTGAAGGCAGCAAAGACTTCAGCAAAGAATTTCTTGTGCGTAACGATATTCCCACCGCCGCATACGAAACGTTCAGTGACCTCGATAAAGCCAAGGCATACATTCGTGCTCAGGGCGCGCCGATAGTCGTCAAAGCAGATGGATTGGCTGCAGGTAAAGGTGTGGTGGTCGCAACCAGCGAAGAACAGGCGCTTGCGGCTGTTGAAGACATGCTCAGCCGTAGTGTATTCGGCGAGGCGGGTGCCACGGTGGTTATAGAAGAATTTTTGAGTGGTGAAGAAGCCAGTTTTATCTGCCTGTGTGACGGTACTACCGCGGTTCCTTTCGCCTCTTCACAGGATCACAAAGCCATCTTTGAGGGTGACAAGGGTCCCAACACGGGTGGTATGGGCGCTTATTCACCGGCGCCGGTTATCGACGATGCGCTGCATGAGCGGATAATGGCGGAAATCATTGAACCCACTCTTGCAGGCATGGCGGCAGACGGCATTCCCTATGTTGGGTTTCTATATGCCGGTTTGATGATTTCAGCAGAAGGTGACCCTCGGGTGATTGAGTTTAACTGCCGTTTCGGTGACCCGGAAGCTCAGCCGGTCATGATGCGCCTGCAATCGGATCTGCTCGCCGCTTGTCAGGCTGCTCTCGCTGGAGAGCTGGCACACTTTAACCTCAGCTTTGACCCTCGTGTGGCGTTAGGCGTGGTTATGGCTGCCGGAGGTTACCCGGGGAGTTATAAAACGGGTGATCCCATCAGCGGGTTGCATAAAGACCTCCTGGACACCAAGGTGTTTCACGCCGGTACCTGCCTGGAGGAGGATCAGGTTGTCACTAACGGGGGCCGTGTGCTGTGCGTTGTTGGTATGGGCGAGACTGTGGCCAATGCGCGGGCACGCGCTTACGAGCGGATTGAGCTTATCGGTTGGCGTGACCGGTATTTCCGCAAAGATATTGGTTATCGCGCGCTGGAACGAGACTAGATCCCTCAACAACTATTGTTGATGGCTGCTGAGCGGGTAGCAGCCGCTGCTGCAAGCTGTGGCTATGTTAGTGCAGCAGTTTTTACGCATCCCGGAATTCGAACAAACGTCGAAAGCTGAAATTCAGGCGCTGGTTCAGCGTGTACGGGTGTTGTGTCTGCCTGCGCAACGATGGTTACTGCGTGATGGTAGAAAACTGGATGCGTTTCTTTATCTGCTGCACGGGTCGATTTCTATTGAAGGTGCCCACCGGGTCGCCAGCAATCACGGGCCTCTACGTCATTTTTATCCAGGTGGCACCAATATCCGAACCGAAACGCCTGCTCAGGTTCTGTGGGTAGATTCTGCGCAGCACGAGTTCCTCAGCCGATGTGCCCAGGATACACAAACAGTCAAAGAGCTCGCCGATGCCCGCTGGCTGGAGCGTTTTCTGAACTCGCAGATGATGCAGCGGGTGCAGCCGGATCATTGGCGCCAGATGGTCCAGTCTTTTCGACCGCAACACTACCGAGCAGGTGAGACTGTTATTAAAAAGGGCGCCAGGGGTGACGTTTGTTTTGTTATCCAACAGGGCCACGCTGTGGTGCACGACGGTGCACGCACCTTGTGTCATCTTGGCCCCGGCGATTTTTTTGGCGAAGACGCGCTGGTCACGGGTGGCTGTCGAAACGCTTCAGTGACAGCACTACAACCGGCAATTGTCCAATGTATTGAAAGGCAGGTGTTCAGCCGTTTGTTGCTGGAGCAGGTGATCGAGTTTGTTGCTGTGCATGACGATGGCGAGCAACTGAATCTGTCGGATGGTTGCGGCTCGGCTGGTGGCGTAGCGCTGGTGGATCTCCGGGATCATATTCAGCAGCTGGATGGCCGGCAGAAGTACTATGTGGGTGGAGGTACCCGACCCCAGCGGGCGCTGGCTGCTTTATTGCTCATACAGCAGGGTTTTACCGCGTTTCCTCTGGCGCAGGATTGACCGGCGATGTGGAGGGTCAAGGTTAAGCGGGAATAGTACGGTCTTTTGCCCACGCGCGCAGCGACTGTATGCTTTCACCGCGCAGCACGGATATCGGGTATGTGCGATCCAGGGCGGAAATAATGTCAGCCTGGGTAATTTTGCCGTCGCGCGCAGCGGCCAGGTATCTGGCCGAGACTATGGCCTCTTCAATTTCAGCGCCGGTGAAATCTTGAGCGCTCTGCGACAGATCAGGCAGATCGAAATCAGCGGGATCAAGGTCGCGTTTAGCCAGGTGGATGCGGAATATTTCCCGGCGTATTTCCGCATCGGGCAAATCAACAAAAAACACTTCGTCCAACCGTCCTTTGCGCAGCAGTTCTGGTGGCAGTCCAGTGATATCGTTAGAGGTTGCTACGATAAATACCGCGTTTTTGTTCTCAGCCATCCAGGTCAGCAGAGTGCCCAGAATGCGCTGTGAAGTAGCATTGTCGCTCTGCCCGGTCGCCAGACCTTTTTCGATCTCGTCCATCCACAACACACACGGTGCCATCAGCTCGGCCTGTTTCAGGGAGTTGCGCAGGTTGCGTTCAGTCTCACCAAAATATTTATTATACAGGGTGCCAAAATCAAGGCGTAACAAGGGGATGGACCAGAAACCGGCGACAGCTTTTGCCGCCAGACTTTTGCCGCCGCCCTGAACCCCTAGAAGCATTACGCCTTTGGGGCGATCAGCCTGATTTTCCAGCAGCGCATCGCGCCGCAGCTTAAGCCACTGTTTCAGGTTGGTTAAGCCCGCTACGTTCGAGAATCGTTCGGTGTCGTATTCAAAGTGCAGGACGCCTTCACCGTCCATCAGATCAAATTTAAGTTTATTGATCGCCGGAATATCAGAATCTGTGATGGCACCATCGCCGAACACCGCGTGGCGGATCAGCACCTGGGCATCCGCGTGGGAGACACCACGCAGATTGGCAATCAGCTTTTTCAAGGTGCGGCTGTCTGTGCGGACTTTCTGGCCACGGTTCTGCTCTGCCCATTCCTGCGCCTGACTGCGTACCATAGCCATCAGTTCTTCATCACTGGGCAGGCGCAGCGTCAGGTTGGCTGACATGCGCGAGATTTCGGCCGGAATATCCAGTTTATGGCTGACCAGCACAACCGTGTTCTGGTTGGTGTCGTAGTTCAGACCAATATCTTTAAGGTAGCGGATATTTTTTGGTTCGCTGTTCAGATACGGATGAAAATCGCACAATACATAAACCCCTGGCCCTGGTTGTTCCGCGATGTGTTTCAGTACTTCTTCCGGGTCCGTGAGATCTGCATCGCTGTTATCCGGGCGAGCCCCAAAGCCGCCAAGTTGCAGACCTTTAGTGACGCTCCATTCATTGAAGCTCAGTCCACGCTGAATGGCACTTTGCAGCAACAGCGCAAGCACCCGACGTTCGTCAGGAGATTCGATGCCGATAATGGGAATTTTGGCATCAAGCAGAACAGCAAGGTCTTTAGTGTCAGCCATTTCTGGAATCTGAAAAATGAGCTTGAATTATAGAGAAAGAGATTGGATCTGGTGGGGAGATGTGTC
The DNA here is from genome assembly GCA_024743175.1 of Pseudomonadaceae bacterium. GTDB lineage: Bacteria > Pseudomonadota > Gammaproteobacteria > Pseudomonadales > Azotimanducaceae > UBA4421. The sequence continues at coordinate 324,260 of JANSXA010000004.1, forward strand.
GCAAAACCCCTGTTAAACTAGGCTGCCTTAAGTTTAGTAAATGATGTCATGTCGGAACCCGTCGACAATTTAGTTCTTGGACTCGATCGAGCCCTGCGCACCCTGTCCGGCGCTTACAACGCACAGCGACCAAATCCAGGGGTAGATGCGGCGCAACAGGACCTTGATGAGACCCAGCGTAAACATGCCGCAGGTCTCATGCGGGTCAATCACACGGGTGAGATCTGCGCTCAGGCGTTGTATGAAGGCCAGGCGCTGACTGCGAAGTCGGATGACGCCCGCAAAACCCTTCTGCAGGCCGCCTCAGAAGAGCGCGATCATCTGGCCTGGTGTCGAAGTCGCCTGGATGAACTGGACGGCAAACCCAGTTTGCTGGCGCCACTGTTTTACGGTGCCTCATATGCCATGGGTGCTCTGACAGGCCTTGCCGGTGACAAAGTCAGTCTGGGCTTTGTTGAAGCAACTGAAGACCAGGTGGTGGCACATCTGGATCGACATCTGGAAGAACTGCCTGCTGAGGATCATAAAAGTCGGGCAATTCTTGATCAGATGCGTGAGGACGAAGCGATACATGGAGAGCACGCGCTTGAACAGGGCGGCGAGGCCTTCCCTGAACCGGTTAAACAGGCCATGGCATTGATCTCAAACCTGATGACCCGCACCACCTATCGAATCTGAGCCGAAGGTGACCCTTTAGCTCATACTTCCGCGTCCACCTGCTGAATGTCAAAGCTGTGGGTAATGTCCACGCCGGCACGCTGCAACATGATCGAGGCAGAACAGTACTTTTCTGCCGTCAGCGCAATTGCCCGCTCCACTCGCCCCGGGTCCAGCTTGTCACCTTCAATGACAAAGTGAATGTGGATGGTTTCAAAAACCTGTGGGATGTCATCCGCCCGTTTTGCTGTGATCTCGGTCACACAATTGGTCACTTTCTGACGGGATTTGCGCAATATACTCACCACATCAAAAGATGTGCATCCGCCAACGCCCATCAGCATGAGCTCCATGGGGCGAACGCCCAGATTTTCACCGCCGGAATCGGCTGGACCATCAATAGATACTTCGTGTCCAGAGTCCGCTGTCGCGGTGAAATGGACGTTGTTCTGCCATTGTATTTTTGTGTGCATGTAACGGTTTTCGGTGTTCAGGTTTGTAAAGACGAGACATTTTCGAGGAAAAACCAGTGAACTGCGACCGTTTAGAGTGTGAAAAAGTGCCGTTTGTCGACCGTGTCTCGTAACACATCACATTTCTCACCTAGTATTTAAATCACGCACAGTGTTACGAAGGAGCGCAACCGATGCTAGCAACCAAAAACAATCAAATGGGCCGACCGCTTACCGCTAAGGGATTTCAAATGAATTTGAATGCCGAGGCCAGCAATACGCATCTTGATGCGTTTCTCGCTGCGGCTCACCGCCGTAAATATCCCGCTAAAAGTACTCTGATTTATGCAGGGGACAAAAGTGACTCTATTTATTTCATCCTTAAAGGTTCTGTTACCGTGCTTGTTGAAGATGAGTCTGGTAGAGAAATTATTGTCGCTTACCTGAACAAGGGTGACTTTTTTGGTGAGATGCCTTTATTTGTAGATGACACGCCACGATCCGCCTGGGTGAAAGCTAAAAGCGAATGTGAAGTGGCTGAGCTGTCTTATAACAAGTTTAAAGAGCTGGCGGAACGTCATACAGATCTGCTTTATGCGGTCGGTAAACAGATGGCGGAACGCCTGAATAAGACCACACAGAAGGTCAGTGACCTTGCGTTCCTGGACGTTACCGGTCGCGTTGCACGAACTCTGTTAGAGCTGACCAAGCAGCCCGATGCAATGACCCATCCAGATGGCATGCAGATCAAGATTACCCGTCAGGAGATCGGTCGTATTGTCGGCTGCTCCCGTGAGATGGTTGGTAGAGTATTGAAAACACTGGTCGATCAGGGACTGGTCTCCGTGAAAGGTAAGACCATGGTGGTCTATGGGACCCGTTAGGGACTGAAAACCAGAAAAGAGTTACACACGGATGTGTATAGGGTGAGTCGCTGACGCGACTCACTGGAGTAAAAGTCAAACTCGAAAGGGATGGCTATTTACGCAGAAAAGGGCTCAATTGAGCCCTTTTTCTTTGCCTGGAAGTTGCCGCTGGTTAGAAAAACAAATCGCTGAGCGCCTGGCCCGGGTCATCTGCCCGCATGAAGGTTTCACCAACAAGAAAACAGTACACGCCGTGCTCGTTCATCAGGCTGATGTCATCTCTGGTGCTAATACCGCTCTCGGTCACCACAGTAATGTTTTCCGGTATGTGTGGCAGCAGGTCAGTAGTGTGGGTAAGAGACGTTTCAAAGGTTTTCAGGTTTCTGTTGTTGATACCAATAAGAGCCGGCTGCAGGCTTAATGCGGCCTGTAGTTCGCTGAGGTTGTGCACCTCAATCAATACATCCAGACCAATGCCTTTTGCAGTTTGATTAAGCACTGTCAGCTGCATGATGTTCAGCGCCGATGCGATCAACAGAATGCAGTCAGCACCCAGGGCTTTGGCCTCGTACACCTGATATTCGTCGACGGTGAAGTCTTTACGGATGACAGGCAGGTCGGTAATTTCCCGGACGGCCTGCAGATACTGGTCGCTGCCCTGGAAGTAAGTTTCGTCAGTGAGTACAGACAGGCAGGTTGCACCGTTCCTGGTGTAGCTTTCAGCGATGGCCACCGGATCAAAATTCTCGCGGATAACGCCTTTAGAGGGAGACGCTTTCTTAATCTCGGCAATCACGCCAGGTTTTTTCTGTTCGGCGGCTTGTTGCAAAGCTGCACAGAAGCCACGTGCAGGTTTGACCTGTTCACTTTGCTTTTGCAGCTCCGCTAAGGAAAGTTGTTGCTTGCGCTGGGCAACCTCCTGGTGTTTGGTGGCGATAATAGTGTCGAGAATAGTGCTCATTGTTCAGTCATCATGCGGGTAACTCTGACCATTTCGTCAAACCGCTCTTTTGCGAGCCCTGCGGCTATTGCATCCTGAGCCATCAGAACACCATTTTTCAAAGAAGTAGCAACACCTGAGACGTAAATTGCGGCGCCCGCATTTAAACTGACGATATCAGCGGCCGCAGAGTCTGCGGAAGATATGGATTGTTTGACTAAAGCCAGGCTGCTTTCTGTGGAGTCCGCGCATAGTTCATTAACGGTAGCCGCAGAGATGCGTTCCAGGCCAAAGTCTTCAGGTGTGATTTCGTATTGCTCGATAGTGCCGTTACGTAACTCGACCACCGAAGTGGGTGCGTCCAGGCGTATTTCATCAAGTCCGTGGCTGTGCACAATCATGGCGTGTTCAGTGCCGAGCAGATCCAGCACCTGTGCCATGCGTGTCTGCCACTGGCTGTCAAAAACACCAATCACCTGACGTTTAGCGCCGGCGGGATTTGTCATTGGACCTAACACATTCATCATGGTGCGAACACCAATCTCCTGTCTTACCGGACCGGCAAAACGCATGGCGCTATGATGTGCCTGAGCGAACATGAAACCTACACCCACATCCAGAATGCAGGTTGCAATCTGTTCTGGTGATAATGTCAGAGTGACGCCGGCAGCCTCAAGGACGTCAGCGCTGCCGCAGAAGCTGGTCATTTTTCGGTTGCCATGTTTTGCGACCTTGGCGCCTGCCGCTGCAGCCACAAACGCAGCAGCAGTGGAAATGTTGAACAGCTTGCTGCCACTGCCACCGGTACCGCAGGTGTCCACCAGGTTCGGGTGGCTGACGTTTACTTTGGTTGACAGGTTGCGCATGGTCAGTGCCGCCCCTGCCAGTTCCTCGGCAGTTTCCCCTTTGAGACGCATCCCTACCAGAAAAGCACCAATCTGCGCAGGTGTGGCCTCACCTGTCATGATGATATGAAAGACTTCCGCCGTGGCGTCCTGATCAAGATCCTGTCCAGTGACAATTTTTTCCAGCGCCTGATTCAGATTCATGATTTCGACCCGTCTGATTGCAGAAAGTTGTTAAGCAGGTCATGCCCACTTTTGGTCATGATTGACTCGGGATGAAACTGTACACCCTCTATTGCCAATGTTTTATGCCGGAACCCCATGATTTCATGAAACGCGCCGTCTTTTTCGGTCCAGGCGGTCAGCTCAAGACAGTCCGGCAGAGAATCGTTTTTTACAATCAGTGAATGATAGCGTGTGGCGTCGAAGGGGTTGGGTAAATCTTTAAAAACCCCTGTGCCGTTGTGATGAATCATTGAGATTTTGCCGTGCATGACATCTTCAGCTCGCACCACCTCGCCACCAAAAGCCTGACCTATACTCTGGTGCCCGAGGCAAACGCCCAGTAGAGGGATTTTGCCAGCAAAGGTGTTGACGACCTCCAGTGAAATGCCGGCTTCGTTAGGTGTGCAGGGTCCTGGCGAGATGACAATCTTTTCTGGCGCCAGTTTTTTGATTTCTGCAATACTGATTTCATCATTGCGGAAAACTTCGACCGTAGCGCCCAGTTCGCTCAAATACTGGACGATGTTGTAGGTGAAGGAATCGTAGTTGTCGATCATGAGGATCATCAGGTTTTCTCCCTGGTTTGAGCAGAAGCGGCGTCAGAGGTCGATGGCTGGATCGGCACTGATTCAGTGCTGGAGAAATTCTCCAGGCGGGCCTGGACCCGGGCCAGCGCCGTCTGGGTATCCCGCAGTTCGCGTAGAATTTCATCTGAAGTTGGCGGTGTGCTGAGCTCATTCAAACGTTCTGCCTTGGCCTCGTCGAGATTATTGATGACAACCGCAATAAACAGGTTAACCACCACAAAAGTGCCCAGCACGACAAAGCTTACAAAGTACATCCAGGCCCAGGGTTTCACTGCCATCGCTGCGTACATGATGTCGGTCCAGTCTTCTAAAGTGACAATTCTGAACAAAGACAACAAAGCAATACCCAGGGTATCCCAGTGGGTAGGATCGACGTCGTGGAAGAGGTGATAACCGGCAACGCCGTAGACGTAGAATATGATCGACATGAGCATCAATACATGACCCATGCTTGGAATTGAACGAACCAGGGTTGCCACTATCAGGCGCAGTTCCGGCAGTGTTGAAATCAATCTCAATACGCGTAACAAGCGTGCCAGCCGCGCAAGGGTTGCCAGTTGGCCGGTTGCCGGTATCAGGCTGATGACAATGATGGTGAAGTCGAAAATGTTCCAGCCATCGGTGAAATAGCGGTTAACTTTAGGGTATTCCGCAGCCATCTTTATCAGCGCTTCGATGATGTAAATCGCAAGGAAGACCTTGTTGGCGATAACAAACAACCAGTGATAGTTGGTATACAGCGCCTTTACTGTGTCCAGCCCAATGGCAACAGCATTGAGCAGAATCACAACTGTGATGCCATTGGTGAACCAGCTGCTTGCGACTATGTTACGTGCCCAGATCACGCGAATTCCTGTAGCTCAGTTAAGGGATAAACACGGCGGTTAGTGTGCATTAGCGGAAATGATCAGTCGATCAGATCGCGGAACTGATTTTCTGCCATCGCAGCGGCGCGAAAAATCGCGCGGCCTTTGTTGAGGCTTTCTTTCCATTCAAGGCGTGGCACCGAGTCTGCAACGATGCCACCGCCGGCTTCGATGTAAAGCTTGCCGTCTTTAACCACAGCGGTGCGTATTGCAATGGCCGTATCCATGTTGCCGTTCCAGGCCAGGTAGCCGACGGCACCGCCATAGATGCCTCTTTTTACGGGCTCTAACTCATCGATGATTTCCATCGCTCGAACTTTAGGTGCGCCGGAAAGGGTGCCTACCGGCAACGTCGCCCGCAGCAGATCCATGGCGGTTTTACCGGGCTTCAGAGTGCCTTCGACATTGGAAGAAATGTGCATGACATGGGAGTAACGTTCGATGACAAACTGGTCGGTGACTTCTACTGAGCCTGACTCGGCAACGCGGCCGACGTCGTTGCGCCCCAGGTCGATCAGCATCAGATGTTCGGCAATCTCTTTCGGATCAGCCAGCAGCTCTGCTTCCAAAGCCAGGTCTTCGGCTTCGTCATGGCCTCGGCGTCGAGTACCGGCCAGTGGGCGGTTGGTGATGCGACCGTTTTCCACCCGCGCGAGGATTTCAGGCGAGGAGCTGACGATCTGGAAATCACCGAGGTTCATGAAATACATGTACGGGGAAGGGTTCAGGCTGCGCAGCGCTCGATACAGGTTTATCGCCGGTGACGTGAACGGAATTGACATGCGCTGGGCCAGGACAACCTGCATGACGTCGCCAGCACGGGTGTACTCCTTGATCTGCTCCACAGATTCTTTAAATGCAGCTTCGCCTGTTTCCGAAACAAAATCCGACTCTTCGATATTCTGGTTGGCCTGACTGACCGGCACCGTTGGTGTCGCCTGAGCGAGCTTGCGAACGCGTGCCTGCAGCATTTCTTTAGTCTGCACAACCAGACCTTCTTCATTCGGGTCGACCAGGCTGACCAGTTGCATGCGTCCTTTGATGTTGTCGAAGATCACTACTTCTTCGCTGACCATCAGCAGGATATCAGGGGTTTTCAGCGGGTCTGGCGGTGTTGTGTGTTTCAGTCTCTTTTCAACATAACGCACCGTGTCATAACCGAAATAGCCAACCAGGCCACCATAAAAGCGAGGCAGATCTGGCCGCTCCTCAACAATATACCGAGCCTGGAACTGCTCGATAAATGTCAGCGGATCGTCGGTAGACGTCTGCTCAATAATATTGCCATCGTGGGTCACGGTGATGTCGTTACCACGAACGGTCAGGAACGTTCTGGCAGGTAGACCGATAATGGAATAACGCCCCCACTTTTCGCCGCCCTGAGATGATTCGAGCAGATAAGAGTAGGGGCCGTCTGCCAGCTTGAGATAAACAGAGAGCGGTGTGTCCAGATCGGCCAGGGTTTCGACTACAACCGGCGTGCGGTGGTAAGTAGGAGTTGCGTCAGTCATCGGAGCGCCTTAACAAAGAACCAGAAAACGAAGTTATGTGCTGGTGCACAAGTGGCGTGCAGAGGCACGCAGGATGCGGCTATCGCCACCCCTCGTCGAAGCAATTGATCCTGTCTCTGTCTACTTGGCTGTCCATCGCGGCGAAGATTAGCAGGCTGTTGCCAAAGTATCAAAAGCCTGCAGCTGTCTTCATCCCGCGCTTTTGGCGCTATCCGGTAAGGGCAGATCCTCCTGGGGCCAGACGACAATTTCTTCATCGTTGGCGGGCAGTTTGCTGATCTGGCGTCTTTTCAAACCCATGAATACGGCAGGTACCATGTATAGGGCAATAATGGCCGAGCCCCCGACACCTCCGGCAATGGCTGTCGCCAGCGGCGGCCAGAAGGTACCGCCGTCCAGTATCAGCGGTACAAAGCCGCCAATTGTCGTTGCGGTTGTTGAGACGATATGGCGTGTGGCATCGACGACTACATCCGCGGTGCCTTCGATGTCTCCCGCTAACGCCACGGGGCTGGCTTTTAATGCGGACAGAACAATGATTGCGCCGTTGATGGCCAGGCCCATCATGCCCAGCGCGCCGATCAGAGCCATATAGCCGAATGGGTAGCTGAACAGGCGCACGCCAAACAGTGCCAGGCCAAAACTCAGAATGGCGACGGCGCCAATCAACGCTGCGTATCTGAACGAGTTAAGGGACAGTATCACTACGGCGGCCATCGCCATGGCAAAAAACAGAAATACCGACATGATGTTGCCGATGGATTCTGAACTGTTTTCTGCTTCGCCGCCGATCTGCAGACGATAACCTGCCGGTAGCGCAAAACCCTGGGCGTCGATTTTTTCACGAAACTCTGCGAGCACCCCGGCGGGCAATGTGAACGGCACTACGTAACCCTGCACGGTGGAAATACGTTCACCCTGACGGCGATCAATGGCGGACGCTGTGGGTATCATTTCCCAGCGTCCCAGTTCATCCAGCGGCACGCCGCGTCCACCCGTCGTGAGCATGGGTAATGTGGCCAGGTCGGAAATTTCATTTCGATACTGATTCGCGACGCGAACGCGGACCGGTATCTCAGCGGTGCCTTCCTGCACGGTACCCGCCAGGTCACCCATCAGTGCAGAGTTCAGTCGCCGCGACAACTCGCCTGTCGACATACCGGCAATTGCCGTCGCATTTTCGTTGGGTATGAACGACAGTTTGGGTTCAGACGTCGACAAAGTCGCCCGCGTGTAAGTGATCTTATCAACGCCCGCAAGAATGCGTCGCAGCTGTTCGGCATTTTCGCGCAGCACGTTGAGTTCCGGACCCACAATACGCACTTCAATCGGCGCATCACTCGGCGGACCTTGTTCGAATGGAATCGCAAGCACTTCGGCCTGGGGCAAAGCCGCTGAAAGTGCCTGTTGGATGGCAGGCAGAATGTCCTGGGTTGCCTGAGCTGAGGTTGTGTTGACCCATGCGGAAGCGTAGCTGACCACCCGTTCATTCAGTGACACAACATTGTAAAAAACCCGCGGTGCACCCTGGCCGATACTCCAGAAGCTGTCAGTGACATCAGGATTGGCGCGCAGAATATCATCTGCGATAGCAACCGCTTCACGGGTTTCCCAGATAGAGGCCTGGGCGGGTAGTGACAGTTGCACCTGGAACTGATTGCGGTCAACGGGTGGAAAGAACTGATTCGTCAACGTCGGTGCTAACGCAAAACCAATAACAGGTAAAATACAGGCGACGCCAATCCCCAGCCAGGGTTTTTTCAGGACCGCGACAATAGTGCGGCGATAACCTGCTGTCATTGATCTGTTGCTGAAACCTGATTGCCACCAGCGATGGCCTTCATGACTGGGCCACTTGTTTTCCAGAAATCCGGCTACCGTCGGTACAATTGTCATGGCCAGGACAAATGAGCTGGTAACAGACAGGGCCACGGTAACCCCGATGGTGCCGGTGAAGTCGCCCACACCACCTGGTGCCAGGGCGATAGGCATAAACGCGAATACGGTGGTGGCGGTGGAAGCACCCAGCGGGATCAGCAGGTGTTTAATGGCTTTACTGATGGCTTCCGGAATATCTTCACCGTGTCTGCGGCGCAATTTGTAGTCTTCAACCACAACAATGGCATTATCAATCAGCAGACCCAGCGATATGATCAGGCCGGTTACGGACATCTGATGCAGAGGAATGTCCATCACCTGCATGCCCAGCAGTACCATGCCGCCGGACAGCGGCAGCGCGATGCCCACGGTAAATGCGGAGCGCACGCCCATGAACCACACCAGTACCACCATGACAATAACCAGGGCAAACAGCAGGTTTGTACCTAACGACTGCATGCGCTCGCCGGTGTACTGATTCTGGCTGTAGACAATATCCAAACCAATTTCATCCGGCAGCGATGCCTCAAATCTACTGACAACGTCGAGCGCGTTTTCCGTCCAGGTTTCAACCTGTAGCCCACCCTGCATCTTGGCATTCACCAGGACAACCTGTTCGTCGCCATTGAAAGCCAGGGAATTGGGTGGATTGACCTGAGACTTCTGTACTTGCGCTACATCAGATACGCGCAGAACGTTGCCCCCGGGAGTTATGGCGAGCGGGATACGAGCGATCCGCTCCGGAGAGGAGAGCTCTGCCTCCACTTCAACTAACATATCTGTTGTGCTGGACCGCAAGCGTCCTGAAGGTAATTTGGTGTCTGCCGCACGGATGCTGGCGGCTACCTGGGCGGCGGATACATTGGCACTGGCCAGTTTGTAAGGGTCGACGGAGACCAGCAGCTCTTCCTCCGCATCGCCCCAGGATTCGGCGATTTCGGTGCCGGGCATGTTGGCCAGTTTAAGCCGCAGAGATTCCGCCAGCCGAGACAGGATCCCCTCCTGCATGGGTGAGTCCTGCAGCCAGCGCAGAGCAATAATCAGGGTTGATGCCAGCGGCTTGTTGATAATCAGTTCTGGTTCGCTGCTGCCATTGGGTAAAGTGGCGCCAACTTCGCCTAACTTGTCGCGAACCTCAGACCAGATCGCGTCCACCTGACTGGCTTCGATGCTGTCATATAACTCCACGCTGACCACCGAAAGGCCGGCTTTCGAGGTGGAAGATATTTCTTTGATTTCGGGTACTTCCCGCAATGCAGTTTCAATCGGTTCGCTGACCAGCGACTCCATGCGCTGAGCCGTGGCGCCGGCCAGAAAGGTATTCACCCGGGACCAGCGCTCAGTCATGGTTGGGTCTTCCTGGCGTGCCAGGCTGTTGTAAGCCATGCCGCCCATGACAACGATGAACAGTATCAGCAGCGCTGCCAGACGCGGGTTGGCGTAAAAAGCGTTAGCCCGCATAGCTGACCTGCGTGGTTGGAACAGGATTAACAACCTGACCTGGAACAATGCGCTGTACGCCTGTTGCAACTACCTGGTCGTCCGTGCGCAGAGTGCCGCGGACAAAAACCCGATCCGCCTCGCTGTGAACAATTTCAATCAGTCGACGTTCCACTATCTGGTCTGCGTTGACCACGTAGACACCCCATAAGCCTCGGTCCGCTTCTGTCAGCGCGCTCAATGGCAGCCAGAACCCAGGATCGTTAACGGCTTCGTTGATGGCCACCTCCACGGTAGATCCCAGCGGAATATCGTTACCGGCAAGATCAAATATTGCGGTGAGAGTTCGGGTGGCCGGGTCTACTTCCGGCAGCACGGCACTGAGCGTGGCGGCGTAGGACTGGTCCCGCCAGTTCACCTGGTAGGTTTGTCCGGGTAACAGGCGTGTGGCGATATCTGCGGGAATGCCGACGTGGGCTTCCCGATGTGCATCTTCCACCAGGCGCAGGGCAGGTTCGCCGGAGCGAATCTGTGTGCCTTCATCAACGTATCTTGCCTGGATGGTGCCAGGGAAAGGTGCTCTGATAACCGCTTCGTGCAGGTCAACTTCTATGGTTTTCTGTGCCGCCAGAGCACGTTCCAGATTCGCGCGAGCGACATTCAATTGGGCTTGTTTGGCGCGCAACGCTAGGCGTGTCTCATCGTAAACCTGGATTGAGGCATGACCCTGTTCACGCAGGGTTCGGAAACGCTGTTCGGTATTGGTGGCCAGTTCGGTCTCCGCTTGCAGGGCTTCGAGATTTGCTCGCGCCAGAGAAACTTCCGCTGCTGCCTGAGTCAGCTGCGCGCTGATAGACGCAGTGTCGAGTTTGGCCAGGGTATCCCCTTGTGCGACAACGTCGCCCAGATCGACCTGTATCTGCGCCACCTCGCCACCGCGTTTGAATCCCAGTTCAGCAGCTCGAGCCGCAGCGGTGCGACCCGCATAAACACGATTTGACTGATAGCTCTGCTGCGCGACAACGTTGAAAACGCTGACATTCACCTCCGCATAAGCGGAACTCGAGAGCAATAACAAACCCACCTCAAAGACGAGGGCAAAGGTTGCAATGACGCAGACACGGCGCCAGTTGGTTGAGAAATTCCGTCGAATCATTCGTGCGTGCACGGGGTTACTCCAAATTCGATGTTTACATCGCTAACATTGTTTGCAATGCTAACTTCCATGTAAGCAATGTCAACATAGTTTTGGTGAATCTTGTGTGAAATTCGCTGCATTAGCGCGTGCAGAACTGCACCGTTCAGCGAATAATCGTATTAGAGGTGAGGCAATGAACGAGATGTGCGCAAAAGAAAGGCCAGTAAGCTGTCATGAGCAGTGACACTGAGGTTGAATCCAAAGGCGGTTATCACCACGGTGAGTTGCCTGCGACTTTAATGTCTCTGGCTATGGAGCACATAGAGGCGGGTGGAACAGAAAAACTCAGCCTGCGTGCTCTGGCGCGTGAGGCCGGGGTGTCGCCGACTGCGCCTTATCGTCACTTCCCCACCAAACAATGTCTGCTTGCGGCGCTTGCAACCCAGGGTTTTGAACAGCTGCACGAGCGGACCTTGAAAGCCTTTCAGTCGGGTGGCTCGACAGATGAGCGCTTTATAAAGCTGGGTGAGACGTATGTAGGTTTTGCGCTGGAAAATCCGACAGCCTACCGACTCATGTTTGGTTCAGTGCTCGGCGATTTTTCTGAATACGAAATGTTGAGGGTGGCCTCGGAGCGGTCTTATCAACCTGTGCAGGAACTGCTGCAGGAGTTGATTGACGAGAAAAACCTTGCTCAGGACGTGGCACTGTTGGGTGGCGTTGTCTGGGCGGGTGTCCACGGCATGGCTTCATTGCTGATTAACGATATGGACAAGGAGACCACTCACTCTGTCTCGCGTCCCCGTGAATCAGTGCGGGCATTAAGCAGCGATCTACGCAGGTCGATACAACTTATGTTTGCCAACCTGGTTGGCAACAGCGGCCAACGTTCAGTCTAACAATTCCAGGAAGCTGTCGATAACCCCGCTTGCACCCAGGGTGGTGACGTCGGCGCCATGATTATAGCCATCACGGACACACACTACGTCTACGCCGGCGGCAAGCGCGGCGTTGACATCGGTATCAGAATCGCCAACAAACAGAGTCTGGTCGGGTAGCAATGCAAAGGTTTCCAGGCAAAGCAGCACGGGCGCAGGATCAGGTTTTGGCGCATGCGCGGTGTCTCCGCTGACAATCAGGTCAAAATAAACTGCCAGGTTGATATCCTGCAGTAGGGGCTCGCTCAGCTCTGACAACTTGTTAGTCACGACAGCAAGTTTAGCGCCGTTCGCTTTGAGTTGTGCAAGCGTCTGCTCAACGCCTGGATAAATCCTGCTGTGGGTGGCCAGGTTGTTGCTGTAGTAAGACAGAAAGTCTTCTAACAAAGGTTCTATATCGCGTTGTGGTTGCGCAAGATGAGTCAGCGCCTGGTTTATCAACGTACGTGAACCATGGCCAACCCAGTGCCGGGTCAGGCCGATATCTACGGCTGCAAGCCCGGCTTTTTCAAGACTGGCGTTGAGGGCCGCGTTAATGTCCGGAGCGGTGTCCACAAGGGTACCGTCCAGATCGAATAGATAGCCGTCATAGCCAGACCAGGTGCTCAAAATCGCTGTTCTTATACCTGGGTGGCCAGAGTGATCTGTTGACGCATTTCGGAGATGGTGGCTGCGTAGTCAGGGCTCGCAAATATCGCCGTGCCGGCAACAAAGGTATCTGCGCCAGCAGCGGCAGCGGCGCCAATGTTGCTCGGCTTGATGCCGCCATCAATCTGCAGGCGAATCTCGTGATCCGCCTGGTCGATAATACTTTTCACCCGTGCCAGTTTGGTTAAAGAAGAGGGGATAAAACTCTGCCCGCCAAAGCCTGGGTTTACAGACATGATCAGCACCAGATCGATACTGTCCAGTACCTCTTCCAGCACTTCCAGCGGCGTAGCAGGGTTCAGAACCAGGCCGGCTTTGGCATCACCGGCGCGGATCATCGCCAGAGTTCGATGCAGGTGTTCAGTCGCCTCGGGGTGGACAGAGATATAGGTGGGTTGGGAAGTCAGAAACTCCTCAACAAGGCGATCAACGGGTTTAACCATCAGGTGCACATCCACCGGATCGTTCATACCGGCTTTACGTAGAGACTGGAGGACCAGGGGTCCTACGCTCAGGTTCGGTACATAGTGGTTGTCCATCACATCAAAGTGAATCATGTCCGCACCAGCGCGAAGGACGTTGCTGACCTCTTCACCCAGGCGGGAGAAGTCGGCGGCTAAAATCGAAGGGGCAATTATTGGTTCCATAAGCGGCATATTCTAAACCGCTTCCTATACTTAGCCTATGAAGAAATTGAAATTATCCCTTTTCACTGTGTGTCTGGTGGGATTGTTGCTACCTGGACCTGTTCTATCTGAAGACGCGCCACCCGAAACTGAGGTGTCCCAGCGCAGCAGCTCGCTTACAACCCTTGTGCAACGCGGAGAATCGCTGCGCGATGTTGAAGAGCTGCTCTGGTTCGATTTTTCGGGTCAGCAGCGCTGGCTGGCAAAACGGCCGGCTAACGGACCACGCAAGGGTAGTGTGGTTCTGTTTGCCGGTGAGCAGGCCGGTCCGAACGGCCTGCACCATCTGGCGCAGTTGCGCACGAGCTTGCCGCGATACGGGTGGGAGACTTTTTACTTTAACCTGGATGACGCGCTTGATGCTGCTGAGCAGGCACTCGCCGCACTGGGCCAGTTATCGGAGCAGGGCCCCCTGGTACTGGTGTGTGAAGGTCTGACCTGTGAAGCGTTACGCACTATGCAACCGGAAGCGGCTGGTGCCTGGGTCTACTTGAATCTGCCTTTAGCACAAAACAGCCGGATCACGGTGGAATATCGGAACAGCTGGCAGCCTGCTGCACAACCCACGCTGATCCTGCAGGAGTTCCCACAGGGCTGGCCTGGCGAACTGGCGCTGTTGGGTGGGTATGAGCTGCATCTTCTGCCAGCGTCGACGGGGCCAAACCTTGATGCGACAGTGCAACGAAAAATTCGCGGCTGGTTCAAGCGCAAGCTGGGCGGCGTTTAAGCTGAGTGAGTTTTGATCAGTTCCAGCGCATTGCGCAAGGCTACCATTTTGTCCTGTGCCGTCTGTTTTTCCGCTGTACTGGCGTCGGCCGCTAATTTGTCTGGATGACTGCGACTGACCTGCTGACGGTAGGCATGTTTAACCTGATCGAATGACGCTGTCTTATCAATCTGCAGTAACGCGTAGGCTGCCTGCAGCGCTGGATCGGCTGCCTGGTGCTGAGTATCTGATGCCACCTTGTCCTTTTTTGTGCTCTGGCTGCGGTAACGGTTTGCGATATCGCCATACTCCCGAGCGACACGATTGGGTGCAAAGCCGAGATAACCGCCCAGCAGTTTCAATTGCGACAGTGCCGCGTCTGAAGGCGCGATAGCAACTAAAGTACAGAAACATCGCAACATGCTCTGCCGCGACGCGGAGCCCTGTTCGGTGGGTTGAAGGCATTCGCGGGAGAGCGCCTGGAGCGGAAAGTTCGATTTTTTGCCATCACTGAACCAGGCTTTGGCCTGATGGCGCACCGTGTCTGTTAAACCCATCTGTTTCATCACCTGCTCAGCGTATGCGATATGTTCGGGTTGCACCCGGCCGCCGGCTTTGGCAATGCGGCCCAGGCCGGCAAACAGATACTCCAGGTGCGGTGATCTGCTGGTCTGGTGGCGTTGGCCCATACGCGTGAGGGTGGCGTGGTCATCGTCATGATGCAGCTGTGCCCAGTGGTCGTAGAGGTGACCCAGGGCGATGCCGCAGATTATCGCAACAGACAGCCACAGCGGATCTGCAGGTGCCCATATGACAGCGCAGGTAGCGCCGACCGCTTTACCAAACCATTGATTGAATAACAGGTGTGATTGCATAACCTGTTAAGCATAGGACATACCGCAAGACCTGCCTGAACTGTGTTCTACACTAGCGAGTCTCGCAGCTGGTGGTATTCGTCCAGCGTGCCAATATCATGCCAGAGCCCCGGATGCACCTGGGCAGAAAGGCTGCCGGATTTGATCAGGGCAAACAACGTATCGCGAAAAGAGAAATGCCGGGTCGCCTGACCGGCAAACAGTTGTGGGCTGATGACCGCAATACCACAGTAAACATAGTCGCCGCCGCGGCCTGTTACCTGGCCGTCTGCGTAAGTGAAATCCCCCTGGGTGCGGTTTGCAGGTTTGCTTGTCAGCACGATGTGTGCGGGTCGGTTTTCCGGCAGTTCGAGCGGCAGCTGACGGAAGTCAAAGTCGGTCCAGATATCACCATTGAGCAGCCAGAACGGCGCCTCCCCCAGCAGCGGCAATGCGTTGACAATGCCGCCACCCGTTTCCAGCAGCTCTGTCTCATGGCTGTAACAGATCTCCACACCGTATTGTCTGCCATCGCCCAACATGTGGCTGATCTGTTCACCCAGATGATGCAGATTGATAACAATCTGCTGTACGCCCGCGGCAGCGAGCGCTTCAATCTGCCAGATGATAAGCGGCTTACCCGCAAGCTTCAGCAGCGGTTTCGGGGTGGTATCCGTCAGCGGGGCCAGGCGCGTACCTTTACCTGCGGCGAGAATCATCGCTTTCATGAAGTCACTGTCTTCCAGGCCAGGTCTTGAGAATGAGTGCCGGGTGGGCTTGAGCTTTGGCGTGCACTTGTTTCAACTGCGCATTAAGTGATTCAAGTTCGCGGTACTGTGCAGTGAGGTCAAGCAGGCGCAGAAGCAGCGGATTGATTTCCGGCAGATGACTCGATTTGCCGTCGCGCAGATGCAGGCGTGCAAATATACCTATTGCCTTGAGCTGGCGCTGAATGGCCAGGAAATCAAACCACTGTTTCACCTGCGTGTAGGGCAGCGCGTCAAGCACAGGCGTCAGACGGATATACAGTTGCAGCCATTGCTCTATTTTTGCTTCGTCGAAGGTGTAGTAACAGTCCCGTAACAGCGATGCGATGTCATATAGAACCGGTCCGTGCAACGCGTCCTGAAAATCGACAATCCCCAAACGATTATTCTGATACAGCAGATTGCGACAATGGTAATCGCGATGCACACAACACTTAGGCTGTTGTTCCGCGCTGTGCACCAGCTGTGCGCGGGCGCTCTGGAACACGTCGCTGTCGAGCTGCTGGTGTAAAAATTTCTGCACAAACCATTCTTCAAACAGGTCAAGTTCGGTTGCTAAACGTTCTGCGGTATACAGTGGTATTGCCGCATCCTGTACGGCAGACAGTTGCACGAGGGCTTCGATCGCAGCGGTCAGCGCCTGGTCTTCTGCGGTAGTGCCGTACACTTCCTGCAGGTGTTGTGAACCCAGGTCCTGCAGCAGGAAAAAGCCACGCTTGAGGTCGCTGCTGATGACTTCAGGAACTGGTAGACCATGGTTGCCAAATACTGCTGCCAGACGCAGAAACTGATCGTTGTTCTCCAATGCTGGTGGACTGAGCATCAGTATCAGAGTTTCAGCCTGGTCTGCTGACGTGAGCCGGTAAAAACTGCGATGACTGGCTTCTACACGCAGGGCCTCGTACTGCACAGTTTGCCCAGGCGGTAGATTCAGTGCTTTTGTGCACCAGGCCTGCGCACTTTTGGATATCAGGTTTTCTTCCACCTGCGCATTATAACCCGGCGAGCAATTCATTATGATGCGCGCATGGAAATAAGCCGTCACTTTAAACCCGCTGGGAATCTGCTCAAGCTGTTCGCTCTGTGCTGGACTGCGCAGTTCTGGGCCGCTTCAGGCGCAGAACACCTGTGTGTACCTGATGCAGACGGAGAAGGATGGGACTGCGACCCTTATAGTGATGAAGTGCCCCCTTTTACCTGGAATCAAATTGTCCCGGTTGCAGTGGCGGAAAAACCGGCACCAGCGGTTGAGCCCGTAACTGCAGATAAGGTTGTATCGGAAACCATCGATGCGCCAATAGAAGCGGACACGGACCCTGTTACCGGCTTGAGCAACCGTCCTGAAGACTGGTACACGCCCAGCGTGCCGCGGCCGACCGACCCGGAACACGGTTTGTCGGATGACCTTGCAGCAACGCGATACGTCGTCAGGGACAATGGCGGAATCTGTCCCGGCGGCTATCAACAGCGCACCTTTCCGCTGCCATTGAACGCCGATGATGAGGCGCAGCCTGTTGTCATTCTGGCTGATGGGCTTTCCAGCGTGGTTGGTGAAACCGCCAGCATGCAGGGTAATGTCACCATCGAGCAGGGCAATCGATTGCTGCGTTCGCCGGTTGCAGAACTGGATTATCCGTCGCAGATAGTGGAGTTTCCCCGGGGACTGAAGCTCGACCAGCCTGGGCTGATCATGCAGGGTGACCAGGCCAGAGTGCATCTGGACACCAAGCAGGCAGACTTAAGTGGGACGCAGTTTGTTCTCATTGATGCCAGTCTGCGTGGTCAGGCGTCAACCTTGTCGCAAAGTGAATCAGGCGACCTGACCTTGCAGGGCAATCAGTTCACCCGCTGTGAACCCGGCAACAATGGCTGGCTGCTGCAGACCAAAGAGTTGGTGATCGAGAAAGATGCAATTTTCGGCACGGCTAAACATGCTGTTTTGAAACTCAAGTCTGTACCGGTCTTTTATACACCGCGATTACAGTTTCCGGTTTCAGATCAGCGTCTGTCCGGTTTCCTTTTCCCGAATCTCGGTTATTCAGATGAAGACGGGGTTGATGTGGCCATACCTTACTACTTCAACCTGGCGCCCAACTACGATGCCACGCTGATTCCCCGCTACATCAGTGAGCGTGGTGCGGGCGCTGAGCTTGAATTGCGCCACATGTCCGCTTGGCAGAACACAACCCTCAGCGGTGGCCTGCTGCCTAGTGACAAGCTCTACAACGGGGACCTGAATCGTGATGATTTTGACGAGGCGGGTGGCACCGCAGTGCTTGGACCCTTCGAGTCTGCTGACCGGTGGCTGGGTGCAATAGATCACGAAGGTCGGATAGGCGCATTCCGCACGCTGATAGATTACACCAGCGTCAGCGACCGGGACTATTTCCGCGATCTGGGCTCTGACCTGGGTGTATCCAGTCGTCGTGAACTCGAGCGTAAAGGCGAAATACAGTACAACCAGGGTGGTCTGTTCATGCGTCTCTGGGCGCAACGATTTCAACGCCTTGATGATTCGGTGATCGAGGATTACCAGCGCCTGCCGGAGTTTGAAGCCGTTTACTCCACACCTCTTGCAGGACCGTTTGAATTCAGTCTGGGAGCAAAGTGGTCAGACTTTGATCGTGATACAGATGGCCTTGCCGGTATCCAGGCATTTACCGGTCAGCGCACGCATCTCGAGCCCAGACTGCGTATGTCGCTGCAACAGCCCTACGGCTTTTTCAATGTCATGGGTGGCTATCGCTATACCCGTTACGACCTTGAGCAGTCTGACCTGAGCGTTGGCGGCGTCCTGTTGGATGACAGCCCGGACCGCAATATTGGCGTTGCCTCAGTAGATGGCGGTCTGTTTTTTGAGCGCCAGCTGAACTGGTTCGGTCAGAATCTGATTCAAACGCTGGAGCCGCGTCTGTTTTATCTGTGGCAGGAGTTTGACGAGCAGGCTGAATTGCCAGTCTTTGATGCATCGCGGCTGACATTTGGTTACTCACAGCTGTTCCGCGATAATCGGTTCTCCGGCCTTGATCGTATCGGTGATGCGGATCAGCTTTCAGCTGGGGTCACCACTCGATTTCTTGCGTCCAGTACCGGGCGGGAGTACTTCCGATTCAGTTTAGGCGAGATCTTTTATTTCGATGATCGGGAAGTGACCTTATCTGGAAGGCAAACCGAGGCTGATCTCGACAGTTCTTCAGCGATTGCCGCGGAAATGGCCGCGTCACTTTTTGGCCACTGGAAAGTCACCGGAAATATGGTCTGGGACCCGCATGAAAACAAAGTCGAAGAAGGTGGCGCGGGAATTTCGTATCAACGTGATGCGCGGCATATCTTCAATATGGGCTACCGCAACCGGTTTGATCAGAACATAGAGCAGACTGACCTGTCTTTTTTCTGGCCGGTGACCCAGCACTATTCGGTTCTGGCACGATGGAACTATGACCTGGAAAGTGGTCGTACTATTGAAGCTTTTGGTGGCGTTGAATATGCCGATTGCTGTCTTAAAGTCCGTTTGCTGGCGCGTCGATTCCTCGACAGCCCAACTGCAAGCAATTTTGAGAATGTTGAAGCGGACAATGGCGTGTTTCTACAAATTGTATTTAAAGGCCTTGCTGGCTTCGGTACTCAGGTAGAATCCGTGCTTGAGCGAGGGATACGCGGGTATCGCACGCCGGAAGCTAACGACTTTTTTACCAACAGACCCTGATGAATTTTCCCTTGGAGGTATCTGCAATAATGCATAAAGTCCTGACAACATTACTGGTTTGCGTGGTTGGCATTACCCTGCTTTACATCCCGGTAAACGGCCATGCGGTTTATCGTGAAATCGAAGGTATTGTGGCAGTAGTCGACGATGATGTGGTGCTCGCCTCTGAGTTGAAAAATCGCTACGACCAGGTCATCCGCCAGATGCAGACCCAGAATGTGTCGCTGCCGCCTAACGAGATCCTCATCAGCCAGATCATGGAGCGACTGATTCTGGAAAGCATCCAGAAGCAGGAAGCCGAGCGACGTGGTATCCGCATAGATGATGAAACATTAACCAGAGCGGTTATGTCGTTTGCGCAAGGTAACAACATGACCCTGGAACAGTTTCAGCAGGCGCTGGCTGCTGATGGGGTCAGCTATCGTGAGTTTCGCGAAGAGATCCGCACGGAAATGGCCATTACCCGGCTGCAACGCAACCTGATCAATCGCCGAATTTCGATTACCGACCAGGAAGTTGAGGGTCTGCTTAACTCGCCGTTCTACAAAGAAATGTTTTCAGACGAATATCGCGTTGGCCATATATTGCTGTCGTTAGAAGAGCGGGCATCGGACGAAGTGGTAGAGGCTGCTATGACTGAAGCCAACGATATTGTGCAGCAGCTTCGTGACGGCGCTGATTTTGCGCAGATGGCCATTGCAAAGTCATCCAGCAGCCGGGCTTTGGAAGGCGGGGATCTGGGCTGGCGTAAGGCGGGAGAACTGCCCAGCCTGTTTGCCGAGGAGGTACTTGAGCTGGATGTGAATGGTATTGCAGAGCCGATTAAAACCTCGGGTGCGATCCATATCATCAAACTCCTGGAGCGGCGCGGAGCAGGCGTGCAGAAAGTTGTTGAAACCAACGTACGACATATTCTGGTGCAGCCTTCAGAGATTCGTTCTCCAGAAGAAACGGCAGCCCTGATTCAGGACATCAAACGTCAGTTGGATGAAGGTGCTGATTTTGCCGAGCTTGCAAAAGAACATTCTCAAGATCCGGCCAGTGCGTTAAATGGTGGCGATCTCGGCTGGGCAACACCTGATCAGTTTGTTGGCCAGTTTGGAGAAATCATGGAGCGCACTGCAAAAGAGGGCATCAGCGAACCGTTTCTAACCCAGTTCGGCTGGCATGTTTTACAGGTGCTTGATCGCCGCGAAGAAGATATGAGCGACGAAGCACGGGAAAATATGGCTGTAGAGATTCTGCACAAACGCCGCTTCGAAGAAGAGCAGCAGGAATGGTTAAAAGAAATTCGCGATGAAGCCTTTGTCGAAGTTCGGCTTTAATCAGAGGCTCCCTTATCCTCTGCGTGTGAGGATATGTTAGCGATAACGCCCGGAGAACCCGCGGGCATTGGTCCGGACCTGGTAATTCGGCTGGCTCAACAGGAACGACAGCAGGGCTGGGTAGTGCTTGCAGATGCGCAGATGCTGGCAGACAGAGCCCGGTTGCTGAAGCTGCCGCTGACAATAGATAACAACGAATCTCAGCCCAGTTGCGCCCGGGCTCACCTGACGGTTCATCACGTACCCCTTGCAAAACCTGTCAAATCCGGACAGCTGGATTGCGCCAATGTGCCCGGGGTGCTTGCCGCCCTGGATGCTGCGATACAAGGGTGCCTGAATGACACTTTCACAGCCCTGGTTACCGGTCCCATGCAGAAGTCTGTTGTCAATGACGCCGGTATCGCCTTCAGCGGGCACACCGAATATCTGGCTGATGCTGCAGGCGTTGATGATGTTGTTATGCTGCTGGTGGCGGGTAAATTGCGAGTTGCCCTGGCGACCACTCATATCCCCCTCAGCCAGGTGTCAGCATCGCTCACCCAGGTGTTGCTTGAACGACGCTTGAACATCCTGCATGCAGGGCTGAAGAACTATTTTGCAAAGCCCGATCCGCACATTCTGGTGGCCGGTCTGAACCCGCATGCGGGAGAAAGTGGTCACCTCGGCTCTGAAGAAATCAATACAATTGCGCCTGTGCTGGAGCGCCTCCGGGCGAAGGGGCTCAGGTTGAGCGGCCCACTGCCGGCAGACACATTATTCACACCTCGACACCTTGAAAAGGCGGATGCGGTTCTGGCCATGTTTCATGACCAGGGTCTGCCGGTGCTAAAATATGCAGGGTTTGGAGAGGCAGTGAACGTCACTCTGGGTTTGCCGTTTGTACGCACCTCGGTAGATCATGGCACGGCCTTAGATCTTGCCGGTACTCAGGCCGTGGACACAGGTAGTATGGCGGCTGCTCTGCAGTTGGCCGAATCACTGAAAACCAATGCGCGCGCGTAAAAGATTCGGTCAGCACTTTCTGACCGACCAGGGGGTGCTGCAGAATATTGTTCGTGCTGCAGGTATAACCGCAAATGATCACCTGTTTGAGATTGGTCCGGGGCAGGGGGCGTTGACCGATCTGCTGGTCGGCACGCCTGCGCTTTACCGAGCCGTGGAGATCGATCGGGATCTGGCGCCGTTGCTGCGCGCAAGGCACCCGAACCTGGAAGTGATAGTTGATGATATCCTGCGCGTAAATCTCGAGGAAATTCTGGATGGTGACGTGCCCTGGCGTTTACTCGGCAACCTGCCTTACAACATTTCCTCTCCGCTGCTTGCCAGCCTGACACAGTTTGTGGAACAGCATCCGGGACAGATAGCCGATATGCATTTCATGTTGCAGCGGGAAATGGCAGAACGCTTGAGTGCCATACCTGGCACCAAAGCCTGGGGGCGACTCAGTGTGATGGTGCAGTTGCGCTTTGATGTGGAGCACGTGTTTGATGTGGGTCCTGAGGCGTTCAGCCCCCCGCCCAAGGTCTGGTCCAGCATTATCCGCCTGCTTCCTAGAAAACATACTGACGCTGGTGTAGACGTGGTGGTTCTGGACCGGGTTTTAAGGTTGGCGTTTTCCGGCAGACGTAAGCGGCTGTCTAATTCGCTGAAAGTTCTGCAGCTGGATTGGTCAAGCATCGACTTGGATCCAGGTCTGCGGGCTGATAACGTGGCGCGCGATGAGTACGTCATGCTGGCGAGGCAGGTTGCAGCTCAGGCAGATGAAATAAAATTGCCTTCCGAACATGAACTTAACAAGCAGTAAAACTTTATGAATCAGGTCGAAGTGTCCGTGGTCACCCACTATGTCGAAGCGCAGTCCGAACCAGCGGAAGAACGATTTGTTTTTGCCTATACAATTACGATTACAAACAATGGCTCACAACCGGCACAACTCATGAGCCGACACTGGATCATTACAGATGCCAGTGGTGAGGTAGAAGAAGTGCGCGGTGAAGGGGTGGTTGGCAAACAACCTGTGCTGGCACCCGGTGAGTCTTTTGAGTATACCAGCGGTGCTATTCTGAAGACGCCAGTGGGTGCCATGCAGGGTGAGTACACCTTTATTGGAGATGACCAGACTCCCTTCGGTGCACCGATTGCGGCCTTCTCCCTGTCCATACCTAACCTGGTGCACTGACTCTTGGCCACTTACGCAGTGGGTGATGTGCAGGGGTGTCTGCGTGAGTTTGAACTTCTGTTAGAGAAAGTGAACTTCAATTCAAATGACCAGCTCTGGCTGGCAGGGGATCTGATCAATAGAGGCCCCCATTCGCTGGAGGTACTGCGCCTGGTGCACTCAATGGATGCTCAGGTTGAAGTGGTGCTGGGTAATCATGAGTTACATTTCCTTGCTATTTATTTTGGTGGACACAAGAGCAGCGGATCTGACACCTTTGATGGTCTGCTTGGGGCGCCTGATGCAGAGCAGCTGGCCAACTGGTTGTGTCAGCAGAAAATGCTGCACCATGATTCATCATTGAACTGCACGATGACCCACGCCGGGATTCCACACATCTGGAGTTTGAAACGAGCGCGAGTTTTTGCCTCTGAAGTTGAAGCCGTCATAAGCGGCGACAATGCGAAAGTAAGTGCAAAAGAATTCTTTGCCGGTTTATACGGCAACGAACCCAACTGTTGGGAACCTGAGTTAAGTGGATTGCCGCGCTATCGACTTCTGGCCAATTATTTCACCCGCATGCGATTGGTAAACTCCGCGGGCTGTCTGGATTTCAGCCATAAAGGTGCCATCGCTGACGCGCCAGCCGGCTGGGAACCCTGGTTCAAGCTGTTCCCTCGTTCAACGGATAAAAAAAGCGGCATGAAACTATTGTTTGGACATTGGGCGGCACTGGAAGGTGTAACCCATCGGGATGACATTATTGCGCTGGACACCGGTTGCGTCTGGGGGCGCCATTTAACCGCTTATTGTCTGGAAACCGCTGAACTGACAACGGTGCCAGCGGTCAACTGACATGGCGCAGATTCCGAACATTACAGATGAACTGGAAGTTTATCTGGTGGGCGGTGCGGTTCGTGATGGATTGCTGGGACGTGCCGTTGGTGATAACGACTGGGTAGTCGTAAACAGTTCAGTTGCGCAGATGCTGGCACTGGGTTTCACCCAGGTAGGGCGGGACTTCCCCGTATTTCTGCACCCGCAGACCCATGAAGAATATGCGCTGGCGCGCACCGAGCGGAAACAGGGTCAGGGGCATCGCGGCTTTGTTGTTGATGCCAGCCCTGAAGTCATCCTGGAAGAAGATCTGCAGCGGCGCGACCTGACCATTAACGCCATTGCAAAGGACCCGCAGGGTGATCTGATTGATCCTTTTGGTGGCGCCGCAGATCTGCAGGCGCGCCTGTTGCGGCACGTGTCTGCGGCCTTTGCAGAAGATCCACTTCGGGTGTTTCGCGTCGCTCGTTTTGCAGCTCAGCTGCCGGAATTCTCTGTAGCACCAGAGACGCTGGAACTGATGCAGCAGATGTGTGAGGCCGGTGAGCTGGCTTCACTGTCGGCGGAAAGGGTCTGGCAGGAAACTGAAAAAGCCCTGAGCGCCGATGCTCCGCAACGTTTCTTTGAAGTTCTTCAGCAGGTGGACGGTCTGGATTACTGGATGCCGGAACTACGCGGCAGATCGCCTCAATTCAAAAGAGTAAACGCCGTGCACCGCTATGCTGAGTTACCGCTTGATGAGGCTGACTTCGACTCGCTGGCAAGTCGCCTGAAAGTGCCCGGGCGCTATCAGCAGATGGCTGCAGATCGACTGATGTGGGCTGATATTGTTGTGCGCTGGCGGTCAATCGATGTGGCTTCACTTGCAAGCGCTTTGCAGGCCCTGCAGGTCAATCATGACACCCGGCGTCTGCTCAGACTGCTGGAATGGTTGCAGCTGGACAAGGTGCATAAAGACAGCGTGCAGCAGCTGGGCGAAGGCTGGCGTGCGGTGCAGATTTCGGCAGAAGGGCTCAGTGGTAAAGCTTTTGGCAACGCTCTGTATAAAGCGCGTTGCGAATGGCTCGATCAGGCACGACGATAAATCTCAACGCCAACCTGTTCAGCCTTTTCCAGAGCGTTGGGCTTGCCGACGGTTACCCGCACAGCCTGTACTAAGGGTTGCGCAAGGGCCAGGCCTGCAATCTGGTGTGCCAGGGTCTCTACCAGGAGACACTGCTGCTCAACGGCCAATGCTTCCACCGCTTCTGCGAGAAATGCGTAGTCGAGGGTGTCGTTCAAGTCTTTTGATTCAGCCGCGATTTGTGTGTTGACCGTCAGCTCAAGGGAAACACAAATCGGTTGAGGTGTTACTCGCTCCCTGGGCAGTACCCCGAGAATTGCCTCAAAAACAAGGTTACGAACATAAACAATGTCTGTGTTTGTCTGGTCCATCAGTTCTTCGTCGCTGGTTTGATTATGCGGAGCGAGCGGTTCGAGCAAGCAGCTCAGCACCATTGTTAATCGGGGCAAGTTCAATCATGGGCCAGCGTGGCTTTGTATTGATCGCAAGGTCGTTAGATTGATCAGCCAGCAGTCGTAGTGCGCCCGCAAATGCAATCATTGCACCGTTGTCGGTACATAGCGCATTAGGTGCGTAGTGCACGTTGGCATCCAGGTCGCTGGCCAGTTTATGGCGCAGGGCTTTATTTGCGCTGACCCCGCCGGCCATAACCAGATCTTTAATACCGGTCTGTTTGATCGCACGTTTGCATTTGATAAATAAGGTATCCACCACGGCTTCTTCAAACGCGGCAGCGATATCGGCAATGTCCTGTTCGGACAAAGGTTGGTTTGCGGCAACGGTATTGAGCGTGAATGTTTTCAGGCCGCTGAAGCTGAAATCAAGACCCGGCCGGTCGGTCATCGGGCGTGGAAAAGTGAAGCGGCTGTTGTTTCCTCTGGTGGCTGCTGCAGCGATTGCAGGGCCGCCGGGATAGCCGAGGTTCATCATTTTTGCGGCTTTATCGAAGGCTTCTCCGGCAGCGTCATCCACAGACTCACCGAGGATGGTGTAGTTGCCAAGACTGGTGACCTTCACCAGTTGTGTATGTCCCCCGGAGACAAGCAGCGCAAGAAAAGGCAGCTCTGGTGCCGTGTCCTGACCCTGAGAAGGTGCCAGCAGTGGCGCCAGCAGGTGGGCCTCCATGTGGTGTACACCAATGGCTTTGATGCCTAAAGCCCAGGCAAGACTGCGTCCGAAAGTGGCGCCAACCAGCAGGGCGCCCATCAGACCAGGCCCGGCGGTGTAAGCGACACCATCCAGGTCAGAGAGCGTTTTACCCGCTGCCTCCAGGACCTGATGTGTCATGGGGGTTATTTTGCGGATGTGATCACGGGACGCGAGCTCCGGCACAACGCCGCCGTAGTCAGCGTGCAGGTCGATCTGGCTGTACAAAGCTTCGCTGAGCAGCCCCTGTTCTGTGTCATAAACAGCAAGGCCCGTCTCGTCGCAGGAGGTTTCGATTCCGAGGATCAACATAGTGGCCCGGACTCTAGTGCATAAGCGGTCCTTGAGTAAATCAGTTCCGAATTGCACTGAAGATCGCGAAAACAAAGCAGATGTTGAACTCTGGACGGATTTTATTCCAGCGTGTAGAATTCGCGCCCCTTACAGAACTCAGGGCCAAAATGCCT
The DNA here is from genome assembly GCA_024743175.1 of Pseudomonadaceae bacterium. GTDB lineage: Bacteria > Pseudomonadota > Gammaproteobacteria > Pseudomonadales > Azotimanducaceae > UBA4421. The sequence goes on from JANSXA010000004.1 coordinate 350,966, forward strand.
CACGTAAAAGTCCGCGAAAACGAACCCTTTGACGTCGCGCTGCGTCGTTTTAAACGCTCTTGTGAAAAAGCCGGTGTCTTATCGGAAGTTCGCCGTCGTGAGTTCTACGAAAAGCCTACTGCTGTACGCAAGCGCAAAGCCGCTGCTGCAGTGAAAAGGCACGCAAAGAAACTGCAGCGCGAAGCGCGTAAGTACGAACGCGCGTTTTAGGCGATCGACCTGCCGCCCCCAGGCGGTATCCCTCCAGGTGGAAGTGTAACTTCCGCCTGCAAAAATCGATTTCTTTCCCCTACTGCCCCTGTGTGACGCTGTTATGAGTGAACTCAAAGGTGTCATCGGTGACGCCACCAAAGAAGCTATGAAAGCCCGGGACAAAGAGCGCCTGGCGGTGCTGCGGATGGTGAACTCGGAACTCAAACGCATCGAAGTGGATGAGCGGCGTGAGCTGACAGATGCTGACGTGCACAGCATTCTGAATAAAATGTTGAAGCAGCGGCAGGATTCCCTGAAGCAGTTTACCGATGCCGGTCGCGATGACCTGGCTGAGCAGGAAGCGTTTGAAATTGGTGTTGTGCAGGCTTTTTTACCCGCTCAGCTGTCGGATGCGGAACTTGCAGCTCTGGTTGACAAAGTGGTTACAGAATCAGGCGCCAGCGGCATGCAGGATATGGGTAAAGTGATGGCGGCGGTTAAAGCTGCTGCCGAAGGCCAGGCAGATATGGGCCGCGCCAGCGGTCTGGTTAAGGCACGACTCAACCAATAGTTTAAGGAAATCGAATGGCTCAGGACTCGGCGCCGAATATTATCCCCGTGGTTCTGGCCGGTGGTGTGGGCAGTCGCCTCTGGCCGGTTTCACGATCCTTTTTTCCCAAGCAGTTTCAGAAACTGCTTGGCGAACACTCATTTCTACAGGCGACACTCCTACGTGCTGCAGCCATTACTTCAAGCGCGCCGATATTGGTGTGTAATGAAGAACACCGTTTTCTAGTCGCCCAGCAATGCCGCGAAGTTGACCAGCAATGGGGCCAGCTTATTTTAGAGCCCGAAGGTCGTAGCAGCGCACCTGCCATTGCGTTGGCAGCCTGGGCTGCGGTGGCACAAGATCCAGACGCGGTGCTGCTGGTTTTGCCTTCAGATCACCTGGTTGGTGATCTCGAGCTGTTTGCACAGTCGGTGCAGCAAGCGGCCAAAGGTGCGAGGGATGGCGGCCTGGTGACCTTCGGGGTTACACCTGAACGTGCGGAAACCGGCTACGGTTATATCCAGGTTGCAGATGCGCAGGCAGGCTTACAGGCGGTCACGTCGTTTGTAGAAAAACCCACGGAAGACTTAGCCCGGGAATATGTGGACGCGGGTAATTTCCTCTGGAACAGCGGTATGTTTGTGTTGGGCGCGCAGACCTATCTGAATGAGCTGGCAGAATATCAACCGGAGATGGCCAGCTGCACAAAACAAGCAATGGCAGATGCGCAGTCTGATATGGACTTTATGCGCCCTGGCCCCAGTTTTCTTGATTCACCAGCAGATTCTATCGACTACGCTGTCATGGAAAAAACCAGCCGCGCACAGGTACTGCCGGTGCAGTTCACCTGGAACGATATCGGCTCCTGGTCGGCAATATGGGATGAGTCTGCTCGTGATGATGACGGCAATCATCTGGAAGGTGATGTGGTGGCCGTGAATACGCATAACTCCTACGTGCGTGCCGGCGAACGTCTGGTGGGCATCATCGGTGTTGATAACCTTGTAGTTGTGGAAACCACTGACGCGGTGCTGGTTGCAGATCGGGATCAGGTACAGGACGTTAAACAGATTGTGCAGCGTCTGTCTGAAACCAAGCGCAGCGAACACCTCTATCACCGGGAAGTGTTCCGGCCCTGGGGTAGCTACGAAGGCATCGCTGAAGGTGATCGTTACCAGGTTAAATGTATCAAGGTGGAACCCGGTGCCACATTGAGTCTGCAGATGCATCACCATCGTTCTGAGCACTGGATTGTGGTGCAGGGCACCGCGCGCGTCACGCGAGAAGATGAGGTTTTTACGCTGGGTGAAAACGAGAGCACCTATATCCCGCGAGGCGCAAAACACCGTCTGGAGAATCCAGGCCGGTTACCTCTAGAGCTCATCGAAGTCCAGGTTGGCCCCTATCTCGGTGAAGATGACATCGAACGTTTTGAAGATGTTTATGGGCGCTAAAGCCAGACAGCGATAATCTGCTGTCTCACCACGGTGCCCTGGACTCGGCTATGGTAGTCTGGTGTGACCGTTTTCGTTTGTCACCACAGGCAGAGTCACTTTGGCCGGTCGAATCCCTCAGTCTTTTATCAACGACCTTCTGACACGCGTCGATATTGTCGATGTCATTGAATCGCGTATGACGTTGAAAAAGACCGGCAAGAACTATTCCGGGCTGTGTCCTTTTCATGATGAAAAAACCCCTTCTTTTTCCGTCAGTCCGGACAAACAGTTTTTCCATTGTTTTGGCTGTCAGGAGAGCGGCACCGCGCTGACGTTCATCATGAACTTTGACCGGCTGGAGTTTGTGGAAGCGGTGGAGAATCTTGCGCAACAGCTGGGCCTGGAAGTCCCGCGGGAACAATCTGGTGTCGTAAAAGCACCTGTCGATCCAGATCTTTATGAGGTCATGCTCAAAGCTGAACGCTTTTATCGCCAGTCGTTGCGACATGCACCGGAGGCTATCGCTTACTTGAAGAAACGCGGTCTGACGGGAGAGGTGGCGCGTGATTTTGGCATGGGGTATGCGCCACCTGGCTGGCAGAATCTCATGGAGAATCTTGAGGATGTGAGCGAAAAAAGTTTGCTCGCTGCTGGCTTGGCCACCAAAAGCGATAAAGGTCGTGTTTACGACCGGTTCCGCGATCGTATCGTTTTCCCCATTCGGGATACCCGCGGCAGAGTCATTGGTTTTGGCGGCCGTACCCTCGCAGCAGATGATGGACCCAAATATCTGAATTCACCTGAAACCGCTCTTTTCCAGAAAGGCCAGGAGCTGTATGGCTTGTATGAAGCGCGGCGGGCGTTGCGACGCATCGACAAGCTGATTGTGGTTGAAGGCTATATGGATGTTGTGGCGCTGGCGCAGCATGGTGTGGCGAATGCGGTTGCGACCCTCGGCACAGCTTCCGGTGAAGCCCATTTCCACAAACTTTATCGATACACCGACGAAGTGGTGTGTTGTTTTGATGGCGATAATGCTGGTCGCCAGGCTGCTTGGAAAGCGCTGGAAAACGCACTGCCAACACTGACAGAAATGCGCCAGGTGAAACTGGTGTTTCTGCCCGATGGGGAAGACCCGGACAGTCTGATACGCGCTCAAGGCAAAGCGGGTTTCGATAAATTTGTGAATAACGCGGTGCCTGGTCTGGAGTATCTTTTCTCCCGTCTGGCCCAGGGCCTTGATCTCGAGACGGTAGATGGCAAGGCGAAGTTTGGTGGCCTCATTCGACCGTACATCGATAAAGTTGTGAGTACGGAGTTAAAAGCGCTGTTACAGCAGAAAGTTGAAGCACAGACTGGATTTGGTGCAAGCACGGCGTCGCAGCCCTTGTCTCGACAACCAGCGCGAAACAAACCAAAAGGGCTAGTGCGGTTAAGTGAGCGCTTACTTACGCTCCTCATTAAACACCCCGGGTATTGGTCTGATGTGCCTGTTGAGAATCGCAATATGCTGGTTGAAGCTGCAGACGATCTGGGCATGCTTGGGGAGATTGTGACTTACGTGAACAGGCGTGCCGATGCAGACACAGAAGAGCTGCTGGTTCGCTGGTCAGACAATGAGCGATCCGAACGCCTGCTGATGTTGGCGCAAACAAAACTCGAACTGCCGCCGGATGCCATCAAAGGAGAGTTTGTCGACGGGATGTTGCACCTGTGCAGTAAATTGGAGCTGGCTCAACGCAAAAGTGCAATTGATGAGTTGCAAAAAACGCCCGACGCAACTCGCCTGCAACAGTATTGGCAGCATCACAGTAAAGGAGAGAAGTGATCTTCAACCCCCGGATGAGCGATCGCCTGGCAAGATTTTCAGCGAAAACATTGAAAAAAAGTCGCTCAACCCCACCTAGGGGTTTATAATTATCCGTTAGCCTCTCGGGGGTGCTCTGCAAACGAGCAATAAATGAAGAGGCATACCCCAGCACCACAAATAACAACGGTGCGTCAAAAAAATATGGCACGAATATCCTGGTAGTACCCCGGTTCTCCGATTTTGTCGGTATCGCGGTAACCCGGAGCCAGTGAACTAATGCCTCCCGGCTGCGTTCATACATTTATTAACATCTGATTTTTGAGGTCATATGAGCAATCAAATCTCGACCGCACAGCAACAGTCTCGCCTGAAAGAGCTAATCGCTAAAGGCAAAGAGCAGGGTTTCCTTACCTATGGTGAGGTGAACGACCACCTGCCGGACGATATTTCTGATCCGGAGCAGATCGAAGACATCATCCGCATGATCAATGACATGGGTATTACGGTGTATGAAAACGCACCTGATGCTGATGAGTTGTTGTCCAGCGAAGAGAACACAGCGGATGAGCTGGCTGCGGAAGAAGCCGCGGCAGCTCTGGCAGCTGTAGAAACCGAAGCGGGCCGCACAACAGATCCGGTACGCATGTACATGCGTGAGATGGGCACCGTTGAGCTGTTGACCCGGGAAGGTGAAATTGCCATCGCCAAACGCATCGAAGAAGGTATTCGTGACGTTTTAACCGCGCTGTCCTACTACCCCGGACCGGTGGAATATATTCTTGATACCTACGCTGAAGTGACCAAAGAAGACAAACTGTCTGATCTGCTGGTGGGTTATCTTGATCCAACAGATCATGTGCCCGCGGCGACACAGGTTGGCGCAGATGGCGTAAAGAAAACCACCAGTGACGATGATGACGAAGAAGGGCCGACCGGTCCGGATCCCGAAGAAGCGAAAAAGCGCTTTGGCACTCTGAAGCGCCAGTTCAATAAAACTCAGAAGGTTATCGCAGACAAAGGTCGCGACAGCGACGAGGCACGCGCTCAGCAGATCAAGCTCGGTGAGGCATTCTGCTGTTTCAAACTGGTTCCGAAACACTTCGACGAAATTGTCAGCATGGCCCGCGGCGGACTGGATATTGTGCGACGTCATGAACGCACCATCCTGACCCTGGCTGTTCGCCACGGTAAAGTGCCACGCGATGTTTTCCGCAAAGAATATGTGGGCAACGAAGTCAGCGTGACCTGGATTAACAAGCTGGTGAAAGCGGATAAAGAATACTCACAGCCGTTGGATAACCAGCGGGACGATATTCTGCGTGCACAGAAAAAGCTGAAAGTGCTGACCAAATTCACCGATCTCAGCGTTGTGGAGATTAAGGACATCAACCGACGTATGTCTCTGGGTGAAGCGAAAGCGCGTCGCGCCAAGAAAGACATGGTTGAAGCGAACCTGCGTCTGGTAATATCGATAGCGAAGAAATATACCAATCGAGGCCTGCAGTTCCTGGATCTGATTCAGGAAGGCAACATTGGCCTGATGAAAGCGGTAGACAAGTTCGAATACCGACGCGGTTATAAGTTTTCAACATACGCCACGTGGTGGATCCGTCAGGCAATTACCCGGTCGATTGCTGACCAGGCTCGTACCATCCGTATTCCGGTACACATGATTGAAACCATCAACAAGCTGAACCGCGTATCGCGTCAGATGCTGCAGGAGATGGGGCGCGAGCCCACGCCTGAAGAGCTCGGCGAGCGCATGGAAATGCCGGAAGACAAAGTACGCCGCGTACTGAAGATTGCCAAAGAACCCATCTCCATGGAGACACCCATTGGTGACGATGAAGACTCGCATCTGGGTGATTTCATTGAAGACACCACCATCGGCTCACCCGTGGAGCTGGCCACAGGCGAAGGTCTGCGTGAAGCCACCAAAGATGTTCTGGGTGGATTGACTGCCCGGGAAGCAAAGGTGCTGCGCATGCGTTTTGGTATCGATATGAATACCGACCACACGCTGGAAGAGGTTGGTAAGCAGTTTGATGTGACGCGAGAGCGTATTCGCCAGATTGAAGCGAAAGCGTTGCGCAAGCTTCGTCATCCAAGCCGTTCAGAACACCTGCGCAGCTTCCTGGATGAGTGGATGGAAAGCCTCGGCCGCAGTTAGCCGGTTTTCCAGTCAAGAAATAAAACCCTGGGACCTAATCCCGGGGTTTTTGTTTGCGGTGTTGGTGGTAGAATCCCGCGCGTTGCACTCATGTGTATATAGGGCCTATAGCTCAGTTGGTTAGAGCGCTGGACTCATAATCCATCGGTCCCAGGTTCGAGTCCTGGTGGGCCCACCATGTCAGTCGCGCTTCAGCGCTCCTTTACCGAGTTTTGCGCTTTGCGCAAAACATCGCTCAGCTCGAAAAACTGTTTGTGCGACCCATCTGTTTGTTGTGAGAGTGTGCCGGTTTTCATTTAGACTGCCCGCATGACCTTGCAGCCCTCCCGTTTCAAGTTGTTTATGCTCGACCGTATCTCCTGGTTGGCGATTCTTATTGTCTGCTGTTTTGTCGCGGTGTTGTTGTTGCCGAGTCAGAGTCGTGCAAGCTATCCGACTTACGTTCTTGCCATTGTCATGCTGATCAGCTTTGCTGCGTGGCGTGATGTTTTCCAACTACCGCTGATACGTTGGATAGTTGCGCTACTGGTCTGGCTGAATTTAAGTGTTTTCTGGTCTGAGACGTTTGTGCTTCGTGAAGCCGTATCAGTATGGACGCGATCGATATTGATTCTTGCTTTTGTGGTCGCTGCTGCGGAGTGCCAGCTTCGTGGGCAATTACAGCGCTGGATGGCCACTGCGCTGACCTGGGTGGGGTGCCTTGCTGTATTGGCAAGCCTGATCAATTTTTTTGTCACAGACCCAGCTGACGGACGCCTGAATGGTCTTGGTCAGCTCGACACTCATGTGGTGGCGGCACTTGTCTACGGGACTATGGTGCTTTTCGTCTGGCGTGCTGCGCAATCAACATCCAGAACTTTTCTGCAGCTGGCGGCATTTGCGGTTGCCTTGTTGATGGTGTGGGCAGTGTTTCTCTCCGACTCTCGAAATGCCTGGGTGAGTTTAATCATTGGCTTAGCAGTTTTTGGTGTCGCCCAATGGTGCAAAGACGTTCGTCAGTTTCTGACAGCAGTTATCTCGGTTGGCATTCTCGGTGGCGTGGTTCTGTTCATATTAATCAGCAGCGAGGCAACGCGTGAGCTGCTGTTGCCGAGGGGTGATAGCTTTCGATTCACGATATGGGATGCAACTATAAACGCAATTATGCAGGACTCACTGCTGTTCGGACGCGGTATTTTAACATCGGATGACATCAGCGTCGGAGCCATGAGCTTTTTTCATCCTCACAATATGTATCTGGCGCTGCTGCATCAGGGTGGACTTATTGGATTGATCCTCTTTTTAATAGTAATTGTTCTCTCGCTGATGCAGTTGCTGCGTAACTACGACAGCTCAGAAGCGAAACTCATGCTAGGGGTTCTGGCGCTGGCGCTGTCAGCTTATCTTTTAGATGGGCATGAGCTGGTGGATAAGGTGGGGGATACCTGGTTGCTGTTCTGGTTTCCGGTTGGCGTGGCGTTGGGGTTTGGGTGGCGGGTGCCCCTGAAAAGCAGCATTAACTAGAGTGGATTGAGTTACCGGGAGTTAAGTGTTTTTGCAGGCCCATTACCCTGTTTTACATTGATCAGTGCTTGCCCGGACAACTCCGAATAGATCTCTGCGTAGCGGGCTGCCATAACTTGCCCGGTGAACAAGCGTTTGTAGCGATCTCGCGCTTTTCGCCCCATTAACGCTGACATGTCCGGTCGATCATGTAATTGATCCATGGCTTTACGCAAGGCTTTTGGTGAACCTGGCGGCACGACAAAACCAGTATCGCTGTCCGTGTTGATGTGACTTGTTCCAGATCCGACTTCGGTTGATATCAGTGGTTTACCGCTCATGGCGCCTTCGAGCAAAGTGACACCAAAAGCTTCCGAGCGCATATAAGATGGGAACACGGTGCCTCTGCAAAGTTGGAAAAGCGCCATCTTCTTTTCGTCGGATACGTGGCCAGCAAAAATCACGTTATTAAGCTGCAGATCTTTCGCGTGTTGTTTCAACTCCATTTCTGTTGGACCAGAACCTGCAATAACAACTTTGTATGGCGCTTTTTTCATCGCATCAAGCAGGATATGTAGTCCTTTGTAGTATCTAAGGACGCCAACAAAAAGGAAAAAATCTTTACCAAATTCCTGTTCTGTCTCCGCGACAGTTTTATCGGTTGGTTTGGGATAGGTCTGCTCATCCAATCCTATTGGAATGACGTCGACTTTTTCTTCGAACTGGCTCAGAACATCGCTGGTAGCAAAATAGTTTGGCGACGTGCAGATAATCCTATCCACAGATTTTAGAAATCGGGACATTACAGGTTTATATAGTGCACCAAGAAATCGTTGCCGGACGATGTCCGAGTGATAAGTCACTATGGCTGGTTTGCTAGGTCGATTGGTTAGATGAAGATAGTCAACAAAGGGCCAGGGAAAGTGGTAATGGACAACGTCTGCTTCCTCGCAGAGTTTTGCGAATGTTTTGCCAGCGCCGAAAGCGATGCTGCAGGATGCGATTTCGAGATGTCTCTTAACCCTGACAACCTTTGCCTCTGGAAGTTGAATTTCTTCAGGATCTGGGTTTTCACTCGTGGCAAGTACGGTTGAAGTAACGCCGTAGACACTAGCCGCACTGCATATTTGGCGAATAGTCTCTTCTAAACCGCCCTGTGTGTCGGGAAAGTAAGTGCGGTAGACGTGGAGGATATTCAAAAAGTATTTCTCATCGGTGTTGCCGTGCCAACGGAAGGCATCGTAGGTTGCCATGTACCTTAGCTGCAATATATTTGTAGTACAATTCTCGTTGAAGCGCGTTGCTCATCAAAGGTTAGATTGCTGCATGGCTGGTTCAAAGGTTTCGATAGTTGTGCCGAGTTTTAACCAGGGCAAGTATGTTCGTCGGACATTGAATTCACTCGTTTCGGAGGCCAAGCAAGTCGATTTAGAGGTTATTGTTCAGGATGCAGGTAGCTCGGACGAGACCCATGAGATTCTAGCTGATTTTCGGCAGCATTCGTTTGTAAAAATTTGCATTGAGCCCGACTCTGGTCAAAGCGATGCTCTTAACAAAGGGTTTCGAAAGGCATCCGGGAATATATTGGGCTGGCTTAACTCAGACGATGTCTTGATTGATGGCTCAATGAGAAGTGTCATAGAAGGCTTCCACAAGAATCCTGATACTGACCTGGTTTATGGGGATGCGCTGTTCATCGATGAAAATGATAAAATCATCGAAGCGTATCCTACAGGTGATCTTACCTCTGAAGTCTTGCGCGATCGCTGTGTGATTTCGCAACCGTCTACCTTTTTTACCAAAAAAGCTTATGAGAGATATGGTCCATTCAGAGATGATCTGCATTTCTGCATGGACTATGAGTATTGGACGCGTTTACTTGTTAATGGCGCATCTGTTTTGCGCCTAAGAGAAACAGTTTCCTGTACACGTATCCATGATGAAACCAAAACGAGTAATGGGGGGCTTGCGTTCATAGATGAAATTGTAAGAATGCAAGAATGCCTCCTAGGAGAGGCATCTCCTGTCTGGCAGGTTTACAAAAAAACGCGTAGTGCTCCCCTGAACCACCTGTCTCTCAAGCCACTGCGATTTGGGATTGCCGCTTTTCAGCAGGTTCTGAAAAATCCTTCATTCATCGTTGATGCGTGCCGTTCGATAAAGGAACGTAGATTGGCCGTGTATCGATCCAGAAAACTGTTAAAGAGTTTTGGCGAGCAAATTGAGTAGCGCTCACAGCTTAAAATCGACACCAGCTTTGCTCCTGGGGAATGGGCCTTCTCTTAAGCACCTCGACCTGGTGAAAGATACAACTGGTCACCATACGTTTGGCATGAATGCAGCTTACCGCCATTGGGAAAAGATCGATTGGTGGCCAACATATTATTCTTGTTTAGATACAGTTGTTGGGGACAGTCACTATTCGGCTATAGAAGCCTTGGTTGTAAACTCTGCATCAAATGGGATTCAGAAATTTCTCGTTAGGGAGAATGTTTTTGAGCGGATCCCCAAGGCGCACTTGGGAGTCGTAGATTGTTATGAAGATCTTGTTTCTAACGGACTTTTACCTCATTTGCCCGACATAACAACCGGTTCCCATACTCTTTTGTGGGCGCAACTTTTAGGCTATCAAACTATCCTTGTTGCAGGCGTAGACTTGAATTATGTGGAGCAGCTGGATCAGTCTTCTTTGATTGAAGGCGTTTTGGAAGTAACCGAGGAAGGGCAGAATCCAAACTATTTCTTCGATGACTATCAACGCCCTGGTGATCGTTACAACATTCCAAATCCGAGGCCCAACTTACATAAATCATCCTGGGTGAACGCCTCCCGTCATGTGCATTTCCCCTCAGTGGTAGTGAATCTAAACAAAGACTCTGCAGTGGATGTCTTTGTTAAAAATCAGTCGGTATCTTTGTCTTCAATCGGTCCCTTTGTTATTCAATCTGGCGCTAAATCTATCGATTTACTGAAGCATCTGAACGCGCAGAAAAACATACCGAAGAATTTTTATGAGATTACAGAGGCTAGAGTCCGAGAACTTTGCAGAAGGGATCATTGGTGCAGGGCACTGGTAGATTACGAATCATCGGATGCAAATGCCATTGCCCTCGTTTTTAATAGTGAATTGGTTAAGTTCAGGTTTGCTTCCTCAGATGAGGTTCATTCCGGTTTGGAAAATCCTGAACAGTTGGTTGTGCTTACTGCGGATCAAAGGTTGTTATGTGATTTTCTCGTTTTGTTAACTCAACTGTCTACTGCGCCTCGGTTGCAGAGAGCAAAGGAAACCGTTGCCAGCATAAGGGATAAGGTCGTGCGACAGTTTGTACCTCGGCGCATTCGTCGGATAAGCTTCTACGAAAACTGGTTAAACTTTTTATCTTATTACGGGTCAGCGCGTGGTGTTTCGATCCTTCTCCTGAATGGCGGGCTGGCTTATCTCATTGGGTTACCGCAACTAGATTTCTTCACAGTGTTTGTTGCCTGGGTTCTTTTGAGCTTACTCTTGCCGCTAGCCCACAGGCGATAACAGACATGTTGGTCGACAAAGATCATGCTCCAGTTAGGGTACTTATAGTTTCTGTCACCGCGCGGGATTCCGCGAGTGCCACAGGTCAGCTGATACAGACCTTATTCGAAACGCTTGAGCCGATTGAGACTTTATCTCTGTACGCTGGCTACCCGTCGGTGAACCAGCAGTATCGGCAGGTTCTGTTCAAACGCAATCGTTTGTTTTCTGCTTATCAGGCAATCAAAGAGTTTAATCCGGATGTTGTCTACGTTAGACCGTCACTGAAACCGCTCAGTTTTAACTTCTTCGCTTTGTTCGTGATTCTTACCCTTAGTTCAAGGATAGTACTTCACATAATGGACGATGAGTCGAATGACACAACAAATGGTGGCTTTCTCAGTCGCTTTAGCTTTTCACTTTATCTGCGTTGGCTGATACATCGGTCAGACAAGATATTCACTATTTCGCCTGGAATGAGCGCTGCATTTTTTGAACGCTATGGCTGTGATTCTCAACCCTTATCCAACATCTTAAGACCTGGCCTTCCCGTCGGAAAAAGAATCTTTAAGCAAAATGAAAAGATAAAGATTGGGTATTTTGGTTCATTGGACATTCGGATGAACCTGCGTTGTGTGGAAGAGACCTGCGCTACTTTAGATAAGTTAAACTCGATTGGTTATTCGATCAGTTTGGACGTCTTTACACGTCCAATGTATCTGGAGTGGGCCAACTCAAATCTTTGCTTCGAAAATACAAGTTTTCATTCTTATGTCCCATCGGAGAAGTATTTTGAAATTTTACGTACCTATGATGTGCTGCTGATTGCTTACAATTTTGATCCGGTCAGCATTGAGTATTGCAGATTTTCTATAGCGAATAAGCTCGCGGACTATTTAGGCGCTGGTGTTCCAATACTGGTCGTGGGACCTGATGCGATCGAAACGGTGGCGCATTGTAAGCAGAATGAAATTGGCACGACAATTTCAAGCGGGTATTCGATGTTAGAACGCGACATCTCCAGGTATTTGGAAAGATTGCAGGCTGGCGGAGCCTCTCAGTCTGGGATGTGGGAACGGCACAATCGAGCATTGGGACTAAAGTCTGCAATGGATGCGTGGCACTCCGCCTTCAGAGCGGTTGATTGATGTTAGATGTAGAAAGCTTCGAGCGTACTGGTCCGCGTTTGTTGCGGACTGCTTAGCGCAAACGCTGTTTTGAGTTTCCGGATAAATCTGCGGAAGCCTGTACTTCATATCCGAAATTTCAGTTTGGATCGTGCAACCTGGCGCCAATAGCTCCATCAATTGCAATAGTGGCGCCGTTAATGAAGCCTGCCTTCTGTTCAGCCAGAAATAATGCTAACTCAGCAACTTCGTTAGGCTCTCCTATTCGATTCATAGGATGGAAGCTGCCTAGTCTTTCGATAGACTGGGGCGATTCCGAAAATCCTGATTGCAGCATTGGCGTATTGATTGCGGCTGGCTCAATCAGGTTAACTCGAATTGAATCTCCCAGTTCGACGGCCAAGGCTTGAGTAAACCCGCGTAAAGCTGCTTTAGAGGTAGCGTATGCAGTGAAGCCGGCCTTTGTTGCTTTTGCATGGATACTGCCAATGTTGATGACGCTACCTTCGTTTGATATCAATTCTTGAAGAACCAGCTGCGTGATTCTCACTGCGGCGAACACGTTGATTTCGAAAGTGTCTCGCCAGTCTGCTTGGGTCAAGTCGTCAAAATTGCCAAGTCGTTGGAGTGCCGCGTTGTTCACCACTGCGTGGATGCCTGCCGAATAGCGGGCGCAGATGGAACTTAACTTGTCGATGAAGTCTGCCGCATCAAAATCACTGAGGTCTAGTGTGATAGATTCCTTCGGATATTCAGCTGTGCGTTGGTCAATACCGATGACCAAATAGCCGCTTTCTTCAAACTTTCTGCAGATGGCCTGGCCAATGCCGCCGCTGCTACCGGTTATGATTGCTGCTTTACGACTATCGTTTGGGTTCACCTGGATAGCATATCGTGAAGCAGGCTCATTGCGCGTTCATTCGTGGCCTGCACGGCTTCTTTGGTGTTGGAAGCGTTGTGACTTCCCAGAACTGTCTGGTCTGATAAAGCGAACGGTGAGGCAGTATCCAGCGGCTCATTCTCGAATACGTCCAGTGCACAACCGGCAATGTGACCATCCTGCATTGATCTCAACAGCGCACGTTCATCAATAAGCGGTCCTCGAGATACGTTGATTAGATAAGCGCCCGGTTTCATATGAGAGATAGCGTCACTGTTAACTAAATGTTGGTTTGATTCAGTCAATGCGCAAGCGAGAAACAGGAAATCACAGCGCCCTAAATCCTCAGGCCAATTGCGAATTTCGCTTCCTTCGAGTGCTTCTACAAAAGGATCGTAGCCAATAGTTGAGACGCCCGAGGTGTGCAGTCTGGCGATAATTGACTTTCCGATGTTACCCAATCCTACAACACCCGCGGTTTTTCCTCTCAGGCTCATACCCTGAGGCTTTATCCACTGACCTGCACGGACCGACTTGTCGATCTGGGTAATTTTTCTAACCAGGTTGATCAGGTAACCATAGGCGAGGTCGGCCACTTCATCTGAAAACATGCCAGGTGTATTGGCGAACTGCAATCCGAACTCTTCTACGGCGTGCAAATCAATATTGTCTACGCCGATTCCCCATTTGACAATTGCACGTAACTTCCCGCCCCGTGCCGCCTGAATCACTGTCCTGGATGCAGGGTCATCGCCTGCAATCCAACCATCGTATTCGGGTAAAAGCTCGAGCAATTCCTGTTCCGTGAGAGTTTGAATTACCTCGGCTTCGGTTGCCTGCATGTCAAACTTTTGCGCGAGTTCGTTAATTTGTTCTGGCTCTTTAAGCATTGGGGGACATGTGATCAGGATTTTGTTCATAGTTGTGTGTCCGAGAAATTGTTCGCAATAGCGTTTGCCAAGTCCCAATCTGAAGGCTCGTCTATGTCGATAGATTCTATTTTTGGGGTTTCAAATAGAATCGGGTGGTTTCCAATTCGAGCCTTTGTCGATGCGAAACTATCCCGTGTGAAAATATAAAGGCACGAATTCTCTTCAAACCAAGGCTCGAGATCTTGAGTCCTGAGCAACTTATTGGGATCGTGATTAACAGGCTTACCTTCGGCGGTATAGAAGCGAGTTTGAAACTTGTTGACCGAGAACAATGAGTCAGACGTTGGACTAGAATCGAATTGATCTATCGCAGCTTGTATTGTGGCTTTGGTGATAAACGGGTTGGTCACATGAGTCATTAAGTACCGATCGGATTCTTTTGCTGCGATGTCGTCTTCAATAATAAGGTTCATACTGACGAGATCACCGATAAGCTCAGGTTTACGGTTTCTTATCGTCACACGATCGTACTTGATACTTTCCAGGTCCAACCCCGCCTCCATAAGCTGGTTGGACGCATCCGTGTTTATCACGACTTCATCAATACTCGGGACATCAAGCAAAGTATCTAACATCCACAAAAAAAGTGGTTTCCCACCTAGCACACGAAAGTTCTTGCCTGGAACTCGCTCGCTGTTAGCTTTCATTGGTAACAGTGCAGTGTATTTCATTGAGTCTTTTAGCCTCCGGGGTAAAAATATCTTCTCTTTTTCTCAGCAGTCAGCTTACGTGAGCTGTGAGAGCCGGAAAAGCTGCCCCAGTATTGGCAACATCTGAATCTTATTATGTTGGCTATCTCCTGCAGGAACACTCCTTTCCGGACGGCGATGCTGCTGTCGTACAAAACACTCGTCACGATGCAATTTATCAAATCTCTTTTTGACATATGCAGGTGTGGATCAATTTGTTGGAGCGCTAATGCCTCTCTTTCATATCGCCATCGAACCTGAGCCCATGTTTCATTGTGGATATGATAAACAGCTGCATTGTCTGCGTAGTCAATTTTTTCCCCGGCAGCGATCAATCTCTTACCCAGGTGCATGTCTTCCAGCCCGGTGAGGTGTTCATCGAACGGATAGTGTTGCCAAACTGATTTGAGGAGGGCGGCATTGGCGTTGTTAACAAAATAGGGTTGTTGAGGCGTACGACTGATCGGATCAAAGTATTTTGCAAACACCTGTTTTTCGCTGAAGCGCGTTGTATCCCTACCCACCTGATTGCCATAGCAATAGGACACCCCTTCAGTTTTTAGGGGAGCCACTATGTTTTTTAGCCAGTCGGTACTGCAGGGTACGCAGTGTCCGCTGACAAAAACTAAATAGTCGCCGCGTGCGTTTTCACATCCCAGGTTGAGCGAGCGCCCAAATGTAAATTCCTCTTTTGGGATATGTACGACATTGCAATCGTGCTTTTCGGCGATCCGGAGAGTGTCATCGGTTGAACCTGAATCAACAATTACAATTTCTGCGCGCATACTTTCAAGGTGCTGTGCACGAACTGCGGTTAAAAGTTCGTCGAGGTATGCTTGTTCGTTGTAGGTTCTAACAACTACAGAGATATCTGGCTTCATAATACCTTGCTAGAGTCTCAGAGAGCCGGAGTTATCCTGGAACCATCTATAAGTTTCCGCCAAACCGGTTTCCAGTTTCACCTCTGGGTGCCACCCAAGTTGGTTGATTTTACTGGTATCTAAAAGTTTGCGCGGTGTTCCATCCGGCATGTCCGTATTGAAAACGGTTTTTCCCTGATAGCCGACACAGGTCTTTATCATTTCTGCCAAAGCCGCAATGGTCAAATCCTGACCGGTACCAACGTTCAGGTGAGACAACTGGGGGTTAGTAACCTCCATGTACTTGTGCTTAGGCAAACCTAGCGTAAACAGAACTGCGTTTGCTAAATCGTTAACGTGCAAAAATTCTCTTCTCGCCTTTCCTGTTCCCCAAATCTCCACCTGTTCGGCATGATTTTCTTTAGCTTCGTGGAACTTACGCATTAGTGCGGGAATAACATGGCTATGTTCGGGGTGGAAATTGTCGCCCGGTCCGTACAGGTTGGTGGGCATCAGGGAACGGTAGTCGCAGTCGAATTGGCGATTGTAGCTTTCACATAGCTTTATACCTGCTATTTTTGCAATCGCGTAAGCTTCATTGGTGAGCTCCAGAGTTCCGGTTAACAGAGCCGACTCTTGGAGTGGTTGCGGAGCCATTTTCGGGTAGATGCAACTGCTTCCGAGAAAGATTATTTTTTCAACATCTGCAAGATAACTCTGGTGAACAAGATTGGCTTCGATCATCAGGTTCTCATAGATAAATTCTGCAGGTAAGGTGTTATTTGCGTGAATACCGCCTACTTTGGCTGCCGCGATAATGACAATATCGGGCTTTGTTTTGCCTAGAAATGCACGTACCTCATTTTGCTGTGTGCAATCTAGTTCCTTTCTGCTCGCCGCAAGGACACGCTCCACTCCGGCGTTGGTTAATGCTCTCTTGATTGCTGAACCCACCATGCCTCTGTCTCCAGCGACAAATATTTTTTTGTCTAGCATCAGGTCTCCATGGATGGAACGTATGTGTAGCCGTGTTGCTGGATGATTAGGTCCTTTTTAGCGAGTTCGAGGTCGTTATCAACCATTTCGTTGACGAGCTCATCCAGCGTGGTTCTTGGCTGCCACGAGAGCTTGGCTTTGGCTTTTGCAGGATCGCCCAGCAGGGTACTAACCTCTGTCGGGCGGTAATAGCGGGGGTCCACACGAACAATTATGTCACCGGGTTTGAGTTGCTCAATGCTGCTTGTCTTGACTCTTGCATATTCTTCTTCGTCGGCGCCAATCCATTCTAAAGTTATGCCAAGCCTTTCAGCTGTCTTATTGACGAAGTCTCTAACTGAACATTGCACGCCTGTTGCGATGACATAATCATCAGGCTCATTTTGTTGCAACATGAGCCACTGCATTTCAATGTAGTCACGCGCATGACCCCAGTCCCGCAGGCTATCCAGATTGCCCAAGTAGAGGCATGGCTCCAAACCGAGGCTAATGCGGGCAAGTGCCCTTGTGATCTTCCTTGTAACAAAGGTTTCACCACGCATGGGGCTTTCATGATTAAACAGTATGCCGTTGCATGCATAAATCCCATAAGCTTCGCGGTAGTTTACAGTTATCCAATAGGCGTACAGTTTGGCGACAGCGTATGGCGAGCGAGGGTAAAAGGGAGTTGTTTCTTTCTGTGGGGTTTCCTGAACCAAACCGTATAGTTCAGAAGAAGAAGCCTGATAAAAACGTGTCTTTTGGGTCAATCCTGCAACGCGTATTGCCTCTAAGACTCGAAGGGCGCCTAGACCTGTAACATTAGCTGTATATTCCGGGAGTTCAAACGAGACTGCTACGTGGCTCTGAGCGGCTAGGTTATAGATTTCATCGGGCTGAATTTTTTCTACCAGTTGAATGAGATTTGAACTGTCGACGAGGTCCGAGTAGTGCAATATGAAATTGCGGTTTTCTTCGTGCGGGTCTTCGTACAACGGATCCAGCCTTGAAGTGTTAAGCGAAGAGGCCCGACGTTTGGTCCCGTGCACTTCATAGCCTTTATCTAACAGAAATTTTGCTAGATACGCGCCGTCCTGGCCTGTTGTACCCGTAATTAGAGCCTTTTTTTGCAACTTCGATCCGCCATGAAACAAGGAGGGGCAGTCTAATCGAAATAACGAACAAATCTAAGTGTTGATCATTTCTGAGATATTTTTACTTAGTCTGGCTTTCAGAACGGCTAACAGCGAGAATAAACAGCTTCGAGGAGCCGAGGTCCAGGAGTTGTGATTTCACCTTCATTCTTAGTTTTCTTCGATACGCCGCGAATCAACTTTCGAAAGCGGACTGGGGTTACTTTTTGCGGTTCGGAGAAAACTATTGCTCGAGATTGTTCCCAAACGAATTGTGTTTGAATATTTGGAATCTGCTAACCTGGACCCAAATGATATAAGTTTGCCAACGATCCAGGCTGCGGGAATTTCAGCCTGCACCGCTGGGACAGAAATGTCGCGGATTGCTGAAGTTGTATCTGGTGAACCAATAATCTTGGAGACTTTTGACTTAGGTAATGAGTTTTTAACATTAGACCTTAAGGAATCATCACCACGGTTAAAGCCCTTTAATCGAGGGCGTAAGCACTCCTCATTTGCCTCAGACTCACCTGTCAATTTGCTGGTGTCGTGTGGTCAATTTGACAGCATTGACAATGCTGGCCTGACAAACGCGTTAGAAAGAATGTTAAGTTTTGTCCGCCCTGGAGGCTTGATGTTTCATGGTATAACGCTATACGTAGAAGATTCACCTTCAGCATATTGGCTTGAACGGGTCGCGGAGCTGCGTGCCTTCGCGGATCGAAAAAACTGTGCTTTAGCAGGCCAGGATGAGGTTGGTGACCTAACTATCTCGATGAGTCACGCAACGCTATCTGATAGGGCGATGTTTAGCTTGTATCGCGACTCCAAAGCCATGAAAAACCTGCGAATTAGTGCACAAGCGGTAGCATTGATCATTGGATATCGGAGAATAGCCTGAATCATGGCTCGCCCATTTTTTTCAATCGTCACACCCAGCTATAATCAATCCGCCTACGTACAGAGTTGTATTGATAGTGTTGCTCGACAAACTTTCACAGATTACGAGCATTTGGTTTTCGATGGCGAATCTACAGATGGAACAGTTGAAATTTTGCGTTCTTATTCAGCCATGTCAGAGAGGGTTAAGCTCCGTATTGGCAAAGATCGCGGACAGGTAGATGCAATAAACCAGGGCTTTCATGCGGCTTCTGGTAAATACCTCATATGGCTCAATACAGACGATTTCTTTCTGGACGATAGTGTCTTGGCTGATGTTCATTCAGCGTTAAAGTCCCAGAGCGTAGATTTTTTGTACGGCCGAGGAGAATTTGTTGATCCTCAAGGCCAGAAAATCAAAGATGTGTTTATCAATGAAGACCCTAGCTTGTTGTACAACCGGCTTATGGTTTCTGTGGGGATTCTGCAGCCAGCGACTTTCATCAAACGTGAAGCATTTGAGCAATTGGGTGATCTCGTAGAAACACATCCCTATTGCTTTGATTATGAATATTGGATGCGGGGCGTTTCCACAGGCATGAATTTTGAGTTCATTCCGAGAAAATTAACTCGTGCTACTCTCCATAACGATTCCAAAACGATTGGCGACCGCCTCGACTCCTTGCGGGACACATGTCTTGTAAACAAAAAACACTATGGATTTGTGAGTTCGACCTGGATAGATAAGTTAGTCGAGTGTGAGCTTTATGGTGCTGACGGCATAGTTTCTTCAGGATCCGAAAACAGCAATGAAAAAGAACATCGTTTAATGGAGGTCTTCAAGCAATTGAATGGCGGAAAAGCAGCTGCAGCTGCAATTTATAGTAAGGCGCATATTGCTGAGGCGCAAAGTACGCTAGAGGCTTTGCGAGATTCGCGTGAAGTGTCGACGAAAAACACTATCGTAACTGCTTTTGATGAGCAGTTTTTTACCAGTGGGCTCTCCCTTGTTTCTGGTTTGCAATCTCGCCATTCTGAAATCTCCGTATTTGTTTATGACATCGGTCTGAATGGAGAGCAGCGTCAAGTTCTCAACTCGCTGAAAAACGTGTTCGTATTGGACTTTGACAAACGCGCGAGACCCTTTTGCGAAAACTACTTTACACCTCAAACTTACGGGTTTAAGTCCTACGCGATGTGGCATGCGCGCCACTATTTAGGCAAGCACGATCGCTTGCTTTGGCTAGACGCCGGTGTTTATCCATTGAAAAATCTGAACAGGATTTTTGACCTGATCGAAGATCGAGAGATTTTCCTGGTCGATCACGATGATAAAGGTGTGTGGCCGGTCCACAATATCACTTTTACTTCTAATGAGTGCTTAGCTCGAATGCGCGCTACGGCCGAGGAAATGACCAGTCCAGCGCTGCGAGCAGGCGTCGCTGGTTATAAAATCGGAGGCAGGTATGCCTCTTTGTTTGACGAAGCATTTGAGTTTTCGCTAGATGCAGACATCCTGTGCGGAGAGAAACACCCAAAGCCGCCATTGTATAAAACTCGTTCAGGTGGTTCGCCGGAAGAGCGTAAAAAGTCAGTCGAAGATGAAGCGTGGTTACACTCTCAGCCAATGGAAAAACTTCGGCAGATTTTTGGCTATTTTGGTCACCGGCACGACCAATCAATTTTGTCGTTGCTGGCAGCACGTCACGGCGCACCCTTTCAGTCTGCCAGCGCGTTCTGTGTTGCTGATGACGCATCTTCTGCATTCTCTAAAGCCCGCTGGACCAACGGCGCCGCTGTTTCTGCGTCTGATGAGATACCGCAATATTACCGGGATGCCGATGTTGAATTGATGCAGCATCGAGGTTTGTTCAGGAATACCAACGACCTCATTTTTGAACACCGTCCTACAAATTCAGCGCCTGCAATGGTGATGGGGAACGGCCCTTCACTTAAGAACTTTGATTTCAAGCGTCTCAGTCGTTTTGATGTGTTCGGTATGAACGCGGCCTATAGATATTGGGAAGAGATCAATTGGTATCCGACATATTATTCCTGTCTTGATCTCGTAGTCGGGCTCAGCCACAAAGCTGAAATTGGCAACCTGATTGAGAATGCCGATCGGTTGGGCATTAGGCTATTTCTTTTACGCAGAAATCTGATAGAAGAACTAGGTGATATTGGACGCTCCGAAAAAGTGCTCAACTTTGATCTCCTACAGAACCACATTTCACTGTTACAGGCGCCCACCATAACTACTGGTAGCCACACTGCTGCCTGGGCTGCCGTCCTGGGCTATAACAATATTTATATGCTAGGCATCGACTGCAATTACGTTGAAAGGGTCGACGGTTCCCGCGATGTTGGGCGAGGTACAGAATTGGAAATTGTAGAAGAATCCGATAATCCGAATTACTTCTTCAAGGGATATCAACAAAAGGGTGACCGGTATAACGTCCCGAATCCAGATCGGGATATCCACATGGCATCCTGGAGAGAAGTTTCACAGCGAATCCATCGGGTACAAAAGTCAATTCTGAATGCGAATTTGCTATCCAAGGTAGATTCTATCGATTTTTGCAGTTTTGATGACGTCGAGAATTCTGATACACCGAAAGTAATCCCCTTGGAAACTATCCTTGGGCCCGTATCTTCTGATGCTCCACAAACGAAAGAAAACATCTCGAACACCGAACGGGAATCGCAAGTCGTTGTGACCGCTTTGGAATCAAATAAAGGTGCTGTGGGAGAGCAGGATATGCATGAAGAGCGAAATACCAACGACTCGATCGGAAGCGAGCCAAGTTCCTCAATAAACGGACGGCGAATTCGTGATCTGTTGGGTGCGCTGGGCAGGCACGCGAAGAGATATGGTCTACTCGTAGTCCCCTATGGATTAGTTGTTGCTGGCCTCAGTTACCTAACACTTAAAAGTGACGGTAATACGCAAATATTATTCCTGGGGCTTGTGCTGCTAGCAGTATTTGCTGGAGCCGTTCTGATGGCCGCAGAAGCCGCGAGACGAACAAAGTTGCACTACTTTAATCTGCAAAGTCAGTTGGATTCCGCTCGACATGGTCTTCGTCAGGATCAAAACAGGTTTGAACGTCAACTTGCGGAACTTGCGAAAAAGACCAGCACGGTTGCACAAATGGGTAGCGATGTCCGCAAGCTAAAACGCGAGTTGGAAACAATTGATGGAAAAGTTGCATCCAAAGCGCCGAAAAAATCTATTGAAAATCTGCGGGATCGTATCGATCAGATAAATACGCAAGACCTGCTGCAAAGAGAACAATTAGCGCCTGTTGAATTCGAAGTCTCTGAATTGGCGGTAACTCTAGAGTCCTATCGACGTCAGTTAGATCAAGCACTTGAATTACAGGATGATTACAAGACGCTACTCGGGAAACTGTCGCAAACAGTGACTGTAGAGCAATTGGATTACAAGTTAGAAGACTCCGTGGGGCGGCAAGAATTCCAGCAACAGCAGGAACAACTAAGAGAGTTGCAGCAGTACAACAGTAGTTTTAATGAAGTAGCCGATGAGCTCACTGGACGTTTGCAACATATGCAGACCGAAATAGACAAAGTGAGTGCGTCCGATGAAGCCATCGAAGAAACAAGAAAGCTAAGCGCTAGGTTAGATGCGCTACCCGAAAGCAACCTCAGGAATTACAACTTATTCAATCGGGCTTTACAGCCTGAGCACGTTAAAGAATATCGGGAGAAATGGTCCCGTGCTCTTGGAGTTTCACTTCCAGAAAAAGCGATGTACTACATGGCCCATCGCTTCACAACAATTGAGAGTCAGCTCAGAGGCCGGTTAGCAACAAATATAGAGACGGCTGTCCTGCGTGCCTTGGTTCTTGATGGGGTTGCGAAAAAGTCGGTGTCCATCCTGGAAATTGGGACGCTTTTCGGGGTAGGTGCAGCCATGCTTTTTGATCATGCACGCGATAAATTCGACCACGTTGAAATTACTGTACTGGACCCACTGGATGGTTATTACGGAAATGCGCTAGACGTGCTTTCTGGAATTGGAGTAAATGAAGGTACTTTGATCGACAATTTGCAACGCGCTGGGTTGAGTGAAGATAACTTCAGAGTTATCAAACACTTCAGCTACGAAGAAGAAGCTATAAAACAGGCAGGAGATCGAGAGTACGACTACATACTCATTGATGGCGATCACACACGCAGCGGGATAGAGATTGACTTTAAGCACTATTCGGAATTTCTGACGCGCGGTGGAGTTATCCTGTTTGACGATTACGGCTCCGACGACTGGCCCGACGTTGCCAGCTTTGTCGATGAAGTTGTTGCGAATGATGAGAGGTTTGCATTTGTTGGTGCTGGGTGGCGTACAGCAATTTACAGGAAAATTGCCTAGTGCCAATTCAAGCGCGGGTGCTTACGGGTGAGCACGAAAAGCAGCAGGCATTGTCGGATCTATGGAAGGGCGTTACCCAATGGCGGATCTGGACGGCATTGGCGATGGAGGATTTGCGACGTCGATATCACAGAGCCGCGATAGGGCTGCTTTGGGTGACCTTGTCGTTCTGCGCTTTCATCGTCGTAAAAGCTCTGGTTTTCAATCGATTTGCAGGGTCTCTAGAATTTTCATTTGCGATCTATCTAGCCTTAGGTTTTCTTCTATGGCAATTCATGAATGGAGTTGTTACGGACGGCGCAGACGTGTTTGTAAGTGCTTCGAACTGGATAAAAGGCGTGCCGATGCCACTGAGCACTTTTGTGTATCAGAGTATTGTTCGTAATCTTGTAGTCGCAGGATACTCTTCCTTAGTGATAGGGATGCTTCTGTTGTACGAGGGACATGCCCTAAGTTGGGGGGCATTGCTCGCTTTACCCGCTCTAGTAGTGCTCGTATTTACAAGCATATGGGTTGAGCTGCTATTGGGTGTGGTGTCGGCTAGGTATAGAGATGTTAAACATCTGATACAAACAATAATGCGCATATTGTTTTTCCTAACCCCAGTGTTGTGGGTGCCAAGTGTAATGGGGCGCCTTGGGGAATATACGTACTGGAACCCGTTTGCAAACTTCATTGAGATTGTCCGCATGCCGCTACTGACTGGCAGTGTAGACTCATTCCATTGGATATACGTTTGTCTTTTCTCAGTTTTAGGCGCCGTGGTGTCTGTTATCGTCTTTATGTTTTCACGGCACCGAATCGTTTACTGGATCTAGTTTTGACTCATCTCAAATTGCAGGATGTGTCCGTTGCTTACCCCGTATTTGGTAGCTCTCGGACGACCGAAACAGAGGTTACTGAAACCGCTGCTAACAAACCTATCGGTGGATCAATTCGGGCCCGAGGTGGGAAAAATTTTGTAGTCGCTTTGGAAAAGATCACGCTATCTTTGAGTGCAGGCTCTCGCTTGGGTATCGTGGGACACAATGGTGCGGGCAAATCGACGTTGTTGCGTACGATGGCAGGTATTTATTCACCCACTGCGGGATCAGTTAGCGTTGAGGGACGAGTCGGTACAATGTTTAGTACTGGTCTAGGCATGCAAGCAAATGCTACTGGTAGAGAAAACATTACATTGAGCGGTTTGCTTAATGGACTAACAAGAAAGCAAGCTGTAGAAAAATACGAAGGTATAGCAGAATTTTGCGAGCTTGGTTCCTACCTGGATTTTCCCGTGAATACCTATTCACGAGGTATGGCGATGCGCTTGTCATTTGCGATGGCGACGGCATTTAACCCCGATGTCCTGCTATTAGACGAATGGCTGGGCGCGGGTGATCAAGCCTTTAGAAAAAAGGCGGAGGCTCGAATGCAAGAGTTGGTTGCCGCTGCTGGCATTTTAGTTCTAGCAAGCCACAGGCTCCCGCTGATAAGAAACAATTGTGATGACTGCCTCTGGTTAGAGCATGGAACGGTCAAAATGTTCGGACCGGCGCATGAAGTTGTGGCTGAGTTCAGAGACAGTACAAAATCCGGTGATGCAAGTTGAGCCCAGGCTTACGAGTATTTTTTGGGCATCATAAGTGCGCCAGTCGCTATTTCCGTTTTGACTTTCTGGGACGAGCCGCGAACACTTTGGAGTGGCCGACGGTACGTTATCAAATTAAGAACCCACCTTTCCATTTTCGTCGACTTGATGACTTGGATCTCTTCAATATCGATTTCGACGCGCTTAAGGACATGGAGACTGGTTTGTTGGTTTTCAGCAACGCCAGCGTTAGAGTATTGGAAAAGTTTTTATCGTGTGATGTCCCGTATAGAGGTTTGCGTGTCTTTCGCGACCCTAGACAACTGCTTGTATCGAACTTCTATCATCACCTTGATGGACACAATACTGCCACTGAAAACTGGGTATGGGACAAATTGATTGAGGACAGGGTCGTTATGAGTGGGCTCGAAGTTGTCGACGGCATTCACTACGAGTTAAATAATATCTCCCGTGAATTGTTTGATACCCAAATATTTGGCTGGGAATCCCCGCAAGAAGTATTAGATGTCCGTTTGGAAAACTTCGAGTCAGATCCGAAGACTTGGAGTGAGGCAATAGCGGAACACCTTCAAATTCCTGCCGAGATACTTTCTGTTCCGGAAAACCGGTTTAGCAATCCAAGGCGGAAGGAGTGGCCTGAAGTTATGGGGCGTCGTTCTATCGATTTGTTCAAACAGCGCTAAGGTGAACGGCTGATTGATCTGGGATATGAGCGCGACCTTTACTGGTAAGCGCTTGTTAAAGTCGAACAAAATGGATCAGTTGTTATGAAATTTCACGTAGTGGTAGCTACTCATCACAAGTCTGGAACTAACTGGATGGGCGGCGTTTTTCAGATGATTGCACAAGAGCTAGGAGTTCCTTACGTGCATCTATCACAAATCTCATCGGTGAGGGATAGGCAGGCAAAGGTTGATAAAGCCCCCGATCCTAACAAGTCTCCACACATATATTTTTATGCTTACGGGCGTTTCCCCAAGTTGAATGCAGGCAGGAGCAAATTTCGTGGAATCCATGTGGTTAGGGATCCCCGCGATATGATTTTGTCCGCCTCCAAATATCACACGTGGTCTGAAGAGACCTGGTTGCATCAACCGCTTGACGAGTTTTCCGGGCTAACGTACCAGCAAAAAATTAACTCCTTTAAGGATCCTATCGATAGGCTCCGTTTTGAGATGTTAAACAACTCATCAAAGATCATTGGAAAAATGACTGAGTTCGAAAACTACGACTGTATGGCAGACGTAAGGTACGAAGACATGCGGCGTGACATGAACCTGCTTAGCTGGCATAAAATTTGTTTGTTGCTGGGTTTTGAAGCTCAAGATTTGCCAGCTTGTTTCAATGCATTTTTGAAACACTCGATTCAATTTGGTGAAGTAAACTCCAAAAAACATATTCAAGATACCGCCGTAACGCGATGGAAAGAAAAGTTTCCAGCAGAACTCTTGGAAGAAGTTGATGAACGCTTTGAGGGTGCAATAAAGCGATTTGGCTACGAGTTCAGTCGATGAGTCATTGCGGTCATTTAGTTAATTGGACAATAAAAGGATCTTATGACAATTAGTTTTTTTTCTAAGCCGGTTGTAAAAAACCCAACGCGGGCTGATGCAGGTTACGATTCTCCGCGACTCAAAACGGATCGTGTATCTGCTCGATTGGGAGCTAATAGCGGAAACGTTGCGTTCATACACGCGATACTGGGCCAGATTCAAGGCATCAAACACAGCAGCCAGGTTGATAAAGGTTATGGCGATGTGAACGTGCTTGGGAGTTCTAATCAGATTAACCTTAACATCAAGAAGTCAGCAAGCGATGCTGTTTTCCAGGATACCAACGCACCCTTTGTGGCTATAGGATTGGGAGCGCAGGCACCAAATTTCGAAACGATGCTGGACCTACCTGATGGGACACGGGGCTACATCGAACGCATTCAGAACTCTGCGCCAACAGACAGTCCGAACATCTCCCTGCGAGGGCACTATACCTACAAGGTTCTGAAACATGCTGGGTTGCACGAAAGATGTGTTGTCCTCGGGTGCCCAAGTCATTTTATACATCCGCACCCCAAATTAGGCGTGTTGATTCAGCGTAAACTTAATGCTGGCATTGAGCGTGTTGCGGTTGCTCCTGGAAACGCTTTCAAGTTGGCCAAAAAGCAAACCACGCTAGAGCGATCGTTGGCAAATCTTGCAACGGTAGGAGGTGGTGGTTATATCATCCAACATCCGATCGAATTGATGTCGTTAGTGAGAGACGGTTTTGTGAAATCGAACCGTGAAATCGCTGATAGAGTTCATGCGAACATCCTGCCGGAAATTGGTGCGAACGAATTTCGAAAATGGTTTCGTAACAATGCTAGGCTTTTCACCTCTGCGGCATCTTGGATGGAGTACCTTCGCGGAGTAGATGTTGTGGTCGGGACGCGCATTCATGGCTGCATGCTTGCGCTCCAAACTGGTACTCCTGCTGTCTGCATTACACTGGACTCGAGACAAAAAGAACTCTGCGAATTGATGGAAATTCCTCAGATCCCTTCAGAAAAAGTCAAAGATGGCGTGCCGATGGAATTGATTGAACATACGTTGCAATCCCACGAGTGGGGAAAATTTGATCTCAACCGTTTATCTCTGGCTCAGTCTTACCGCGAATTTTTGGTAAACAATGGCTTGGAACCAACAAAAACACTTAGTAATTTAGTGTCTGAGTAGGCGCTGAAACTTTCTAGCTCACTCCGGAGTATTCCCAGCAAGGGAATTGCGCCACGGTGGAGGCGTGGGTGCTCCATTGTTTAGGTTGCCGCTTAACGCACCAAATACCTGGCGGGCTTCATGATCTTCACTGGCAAGCTCACCCAGATAGATTGAAGCTTCCAATCCGATGTGCCCTGGGTCGCGATAGAGCAACTGATTCTCAACATACCCATAACAGATTTCTTCGTCGCACAGAAACTTGCTGATATCGTAGTAGCTAGCACCAGCTCTTCTTGCGTAAGCGCCGAATAAACCCCACCATAACAACCGTGGTCTGCACCCGTTAGCGTATCTGTTTTCAACGGAGACCAAGATGGCAGCACTGCCGCCACAGCCGACCCCCAAAAGCGATGCCAGCCCAGGGCTGCTGGCTCATGTGGCGGTGGCCAAGTATGCCGATGGCCTGCCCCTGGATCGTCAGACTAAGCAGTTTGCCCGTTTAGGCATTGACCTGCCGCGCAATACCCTGGCCCGCCACATGATCAAAGTCGGGAATCTGATCCAGCCTCCGATCAGCGCCCTGCAGCAGCACATACAGTCCTATGGCGTGGTGCAGATGAATGAAACGCCGGTACAGGTGCTCAAAGAGTCCTGTAAAGTTACACAGTCGAAGAGCTACAATTGGGTGATGAAAGGCGGGCCACCGGAAAACCGGCGATCCTGTACCACTACGACCCTAGTCTGTCACAACAGGTGCCAAAAGACCTGCGGCCGGATTACAGCGGCTACCTGCAGAGTGATGGTTACGCCGGTTACAACGCTCTCCTCAGTGAGCCCAACATCACGGGCCTGGGGTGTTGGGCTCATGTGCGCAGGAAGTTCATGGACGCCAAAAAAAAGGTTACCTAAGAAAGAGCAGAACAAAGTTACTCAGGCGCTGGCGTTTATCGGCAAGCTGTACCAGCTTGATCAGGCAATCAAAGACCTAAGCCCTCAAGACAAAGCAGCGCGTCGGCAAGCCGACGCCGCAGCTCGAAATTCTGTCTGCATGAAATGCGATTGCAGCATGAAACAAGCCCCCATACTCTCTTGTTTTTACTCTTCCTCACCACAACTTATAGCCTCCTCGGTTTTTTGTTCTCGGGTTCCGTGCGTGAACACTAGGTCGCTCGCCAATTTTTGGTGGTACGATGTTCGTGGGAGTATTAATAGAGACTGTTGGAGCTAGCGACTTAGGGCCCATGAATTTGTCAATTTGATCCGGTCCCTCATAATAATAGTTAGGTTTTGCAAATCATGATTAAGTTTTGGTCCGATGTTTTGATTTTGTCCATTAACTGAACTGTACCTATTTCCGTTCGAATCTACCGCGCGAGAGCGACAATATTCATAAGTGTACCTCTCAAAATGCGTACTGGTTCAAGTGGGTGGTTTGTTCGAAACTCCACCCTCAGCCTTGTGTATTGACAGCAATCTATAGATTCGACCCACCTGTAACGCAAGTGAGTCTATTTCGTCCGGTGATGCGCGATCCTTTTTAGTCAGCATGCTGAGTTCGCGCTGAACTCGATTGAGTCGCACCGTGGAGCGAACATCGAAAAATTCTAGCGTTGGCTGGATTCTGCGCAGATTTTCACTGGCTTGAATGTACTGACCTCGAAGAATATCGAGTTGCGCCTTTAAACAGCTCAGCTCTGCTTTTTGCAATAGATAGCGTTTGTTTGAATTCTCCCATAGTGTAATGCCGATGTCGGTCGCATCTTCAAAAGTGTGTTTTGCGCGTTCTAGAGGGAATCTTGAAAAGTCTGAAGAAAATAGAGATGTTCGATGCCCAAAGTATTGCTGCCTCAACGCCTCATTGGACTCCGCAAACCCATCCATGAAGGTTACAGCTACATTGTGGGATGGTAGGGGTGGGGCGCCCGTATGGAGAGAGTTAAGAAGCTGCGCAAGATCACCGCGAATCGGGTTTTTCTTGCCGTGAACGTTCATAGGTAGCCGAAGGTTTGTCAGTCGGATGAATTCTGCTGCTTCGTCTGACAACGACGGGTTTTGGTCTTCCACGCGTTTCAATTGATCAAGATTTTGCCCGATGACAGAACAAAAATCCTGTATCAAATCTCCTCCACAGAGTTCTGCACGGTCGAGTAGGTGTACGGCCATGTTTGAACGACCGAACACCACTTTTCGACGATCTGGTAAAAATCTAGAAGTCCGTCGGGTTTCATGTGGTAGTTTTCCACCAACCGTTCAATGTCTTTCGTTTCGTCATTGGATCGCAGGCGAGTAGAGTAACCACTCACAATGAGGTCTATCTGGCGTCGTAAGTACACGAGAATGTTTACTTCTTCGAAAAATTCCGCGAGATCATCACTTAACTCTTCTATGCAGTCCTTCGTTAGACTGCCCATGCCTTCGTCTGAGATTAAGCACATGGAATGATGGGCTTTTGTCGAGGTAAGTTCGGTTCGAAGCTGGGTTAGGAAAGCGGCTTTCTTTTCGAGCCTGTTAAATTCACCACCTTCGTCCGAGTATATTGTCCTTTTAATAGGGCTAATCTCATTGCGATAGCCAATTGACAGCTTCTGGTGGCCCCAGCCGAATGAGGTGGGAACGAAAATACCCCTAGCGCCAAGAGACTCCCGATTGGATATTATAAATTCTTGAATTGTCGTACTGCCACACTTTGGCAGTCCGATATGCAGAAATAGTTTCAAAATGTGTGTTCAAAATAGTTTGTTATTATCTTAGCGTACGCGTCGGCGCTGTACGATAGTCGGCATTATGCATTGCATAAATATCTGATTTTTCTTACCGGGGCTTTTCAGGACCTTAGTTATAGACTTCGGTTTTTCGTAAAGTGTGTATGAGTCGGTGCAGATACATCCGGGACGCCGAACGTCTGCAATATTGAAAGCCCGTGTTTGTGCAGCAGTTCTCTATTTCGCCATAACCCGTCTTGGATAGCCGTAGTACCTGTTTTCGGACTACCGATATGTAATAGAAGTTTCATTACCTGTTTTAGTAGCTCATCTCAATATGCAAGATAACCGGCTAATTGTTCAGCAATCAAGTTTAAGCGGTCTTCCAATGTTAAAGGAGTGATGAGCGAACCTGAAGAATATCCACAGATAAAGACGCCGAGGTACTAAACACACTTCGAAATTGAATCGCTCCATAAGTATTTTCCAATTCGGAAATGAGCTTGCAGCGTAGGTTTATCAGTATGGTACTGTGAAAATCAGATTGTTTGGTTATCACGAGTTACTTAGACTGTTTTTTCCTGAACCATGTATCTTTTAGTTAAGTAGATTTAGCGCAGTATTGAGTGCCTGTGCTGACTCTTTGTCACGCATTTTGTAATCCCCATTGTTAGTCGCATTCAGAAGTAGGTTCGCCGCGCCACTCAATGATGCGATTGAATCTCCGAATAACCCGCCCGCTGGCAGAAAAAAATCCACCTCAATGCTCTGAGATTCGCGATCGTAGTCATACGGTACGCAAAATCCCAGAGTTTCCTGCCATCTACAAAAGCTGTCATTCATGAAGTGAATCGACCAAACTTGGTTGATCGCTACAGCTAAGCTCAATTTGTTTGGCCGGTCCGGTAGACTGCGACGCGTGGGTTTGACCCACAAATTCAGCACCAATTCGCAAGAAAAACGATAAACACACTTGTGGTTACGGCTGAACTCATTCGTGTTCTTCAGATAATCAACGCACAGTCCGAATCGCTAATGCTTATGAGTCTGCGTCAACCATAGGAACCCGAAAGCTCCCGTCGTACACCGAGTGTGCGTTTTTGGCAATCTCCCGTCTCCGAGACGGCTTCAGCATTTTCCCTCAAGCTCGCTCACGCACTTCATCCATATATTCTTACTTGGCGTCACTCATGCCGTGCCTTCGGCAGAGCTTGGAGACTGTTGCGTCTACTTCGTTTTGTTTGAGAATCGCCAGTATCTGGATGTCGGTATTCCGAGAATTTTTCATAGAGAACTCCTGTGTTCAGTTTACAGAATTCCTCTATTTCCAAAGCCTGCTATTTTGCGGGAGATTACAGATCTGAATGCTCCGTAAACTGAGCATAGCCTTTCGTTCGAATATCGTATTCAATCATCAAGGAGCCGCGGAATAATGCGTAACAGTAGGCTTGAACGGCAACTACCGCAATCAGAAGTATCCAAAGGGTCAGTACCGTTGGCCCTTTCCAAACCGTCGTTGTCTCCATCTCCATCCGTATCAGCGAGTGCTGGATCCGTACCTGCCAGAAGCTCGAAAGAGATTGAAAGCCCATCACCGTCAGGGTCCTCCAGAGAATCTGGCACACCATCTCCGTCCCAATCTTGAGATAACGGGAAGACCCCCCCCCCTGGGAACCTAACGAAAATGTATATCTCTAAGCCGTCGCGTAGAGAATCGCCGTCTGAATCTGGATTGTACGGGTCTGTTTGGACAGCTTGTTCTGATAGGTTCGTTAATCCATCCTGATCAGGATCATCGTTTCCATCGGGCACTCCATTCGAATCTTCATCAGCATCTAGGGCATTTAGTCCAAAATTTCTTTCGTAGCCATCACTCAAGCCGTCGCCATCTGTGTCAGAGTTGCGCGGGTCAGTGAGTCCCTCGTTGCGCTCCCAATCTAAACGATGCCCGCCAGTAATAGCATCTAAAAGGCCGTCGCCATCTATATCCGCAAGCCGGACAGCCTCTGTCGCATTGGTTCCAAAGCCGGAATACTCCAGAGGCCAAGCCCCTGGTTCAGTAGGTGGGTCCATAGCAAGGTAAGCACCAATAATTAGGTCCGTATCGCCATCCGCGTCGACATCTCCAACATCAGGAGCGTTGCGCAACCCAGTTGCAACTAAGTTCTCTGCACCGAAATTGCCAAGCCCATCGTTTTCGTACCATCCAACTCGAATCGCCTGGTCGTTAAACAGATACCTCACGCCACTTACAAAGTCGAGATCCCCGTCGTTGTCCAGATCTCCGAAGACCGAGTTAGTTACTCTAGGTCGGTCGCCAACTGGCAGCGTTTCATAGCTCGCAATCCCGACATAAGTCCACCCTGGTTGGCCCGTCGTGCTGTCGAAGTCGTTGCGGCAAATCCCAGACCTAAATGCAAAATCGGTATCGCCATCCAGATCTACATCCCCAGGGCGGAATGACCAATCCCCCTCACATCCTGTGTCGTGACTTAACGGGCGCACAAAACTATCCAAATCATCGACATTCTCGAACCACACGCTACCCACAACATCTAGATCGCCGTCGCCATCTGCATCCGCCACACCAAATCTGCGGAAACGCAAACGTGGTGTCGCATCGATAGTTTGGTAAACAATCGCAGAGCTACCAAACATTCCATCGCCATCGTTCTCATATAGACGCAAGTAAAATTGATCGCCAGATACAGAAGCGACAATGATGTCATCATCCCCATCCCCATCCACGTCAATGGGCTGCGCACCCCTTAGGTCAGCAGCTTCGTCGGAGAACACTATTTGCTGATTAAACTCTCCGGACTCAATATCACTTACTCGGACGGCAACCAGAGGGCTATCCTCGTCCACTAGCAAGATATCCGCCCGGCCGTCGCGATTAAAATCTGCGACCACAACCTCTTCCAGTTCCGATTCCAAGGCAACATCACCGATCTGTCCTCCACCAAAAAATCGGTGCGATTCCCGCGTGTTACTCAAGCGATCAAAATCGAGATCATCCTCGCCATCCAGTATCCCATTACCATTTTCGTCGGGGTCGGACGGATCGAACCCACTCATATTTTCATAGTTATCACTTAAACCATCAGAATCTAGATCGAACGGCTCGCGCGAGTAATAGATGTTCACATTGTCGTATCGAGCCACTCCGAACGACTCCGCGAGGTCAATCGCGGGGTCAGTCCAGAAGGCTGGCGTCATCGGTACAATGATCCCACCGTTTGGCGATTCAGCGAGTGCTGCAAGGCCATCCGCACCCTGACACGCCGCTTGAACTGGTTCACTTAAGCCCACAAAGTCGGCACAAATGCCATTCAATGTCGCCAACCAGATGCCTTCTGGATACCCCTCAGGCGAGCCATCCTCGTCATACTCAACATAGATACTGCGACCTGTGAACGCCTCATCGGGTACCGATACGAGAAACCGCAAAAAGCTAACATCCCCGGATGCAGTAACTGTCAGTTCAAGTGCGTAGTCGAGTGCGTCGACGCTTGAAATATCCGCGTCTCCGAACCGGGCTCTAAAAAATCGAACGTTCGATATACTGATCGAGCCCGAAGCCGGCAGCTCAAAACCTGACTCAAGCACAAATGTGAAATTGATTGGATCGCCGTCATTAATGTTAACAACGGCACAATTTGCAGCTGGTTCTCCAAGAACGTAGGTATCGAGGCAACCGACGCTCATCCCAGCAGAATCACCCCAAGCCGCAGAGCTGGCAAGAGAGGAAACAAGAACGAGTGTGATCAAACTGCTAACGTGCAATAAATTCTCCATTCCGCGGGGCAGACTGGCGCTCAGTGTCCCAAAACCGATTCCGATCAACGTCGTGTACTATGTTTGGTCGAACCCGGGCCGATTATGATTTAAACAATATCGGCGTTGCGAATCAAAACCAATTTCGAACAAGCCATTTTGTAACCAGCACTGCAAGAATGGCACCCGATCAGCAACATAAAGCTGATAAGATATTCACACATCCGCTCAACTGAGCCAAAGCATTGGCTAGTAAACTGATCTATTTTCCAATGCCTTGGGCTATTATTCTGAGAGGGAAAATCTGTACGTTCGCACGCAACTTACCGCAAAAAACTAACTACTTGTGAAGGCTGTAACGCACCAGGAAATGGAAAAAAACATAACGAAGCTTCTTCTAGATTGGCAACGCGGAGAAGTAGATGCCGAACGTGATCTTTGGATGATGATGCATGTCGAGTTAAGACAACTGGCTGCACACTATATGAGGGGACAACAACCCGGACACGTGCTCCAAGCGACTGCGTTGGTAAACGAAGCTTTTCTGAAACTTGTAGATGCGGAGTTTCGAGGCTCCTCTAAGGGTGCTTTCATGGCCTTGGCAGCTAAAGCGATGAGGAGCATCTTGGTAGATCAGGCAAGATATGAAAATCGTGAGAAGAGAGGAGGAGGGTTCCTTCAGGTGACACTATCCGGCTTGCACGACAACACACCCAGTCCCGAAGAGATCCTTTTAGTTGACGAGGAAATGGTGAAACTAGAAAAAATTGACGAAAGGATGGCTCGAATCGTCGAAATGAAGATCTTTGGCGGCTTCACCTACGATGAGATCGCCGCGCTTTTGTCGGTATCATCAGCGACCGTTAGAGCCGATATGAAGTTTGGAATAACCTGGCTGAAACGGGAGATGGGTTAGCAAGCCTACAGCATGCAATGAGAACAGTTTTGATAATCTTGTTTCTGACGGCAGTTTTTTTGTTGGGGCTGTGGTTCGCACAATCGCGACAGCAAATGGATCAACCTAACGTTACCGCAGAAGGCTTCGAGGCAAATCACGACGAAAAGATTCCCTATTCTTCAAAGAAACCTTTCAGCTCTGAAGATCCCTACACAGAGAGTGGCACAGACAATTCCACCGCATTGGTAAGTAATGGAGAACAAACGTTTACGAATCTAGGTTCGCTCGCCGTGGACGCGGATAGCGATGGCTATAGTACGAGCAGTGGACCAGTTCAAAGCGTCGGACCAGCATTGAATGCTGACTTGCAAGACTCAGCATTTTCTACAGATGAAGCGGTTAACATCGGAGAATGGTTGGACCCTGAGTCCCTAGATGTAACCAGCTCTATCAACCCTCCGGTAGACATCGGACCACGTCTCGACGCTGACCGTACCGTCTTTCGCTCAAGCGAACGGATGGCAGAAAACAGAGGCGACCCAACTCTTACACCGCCATCGGATTAGGGGCTAGAATAAAACACTTTGATTGTTCTTTTAAAACGCTACTTGAAGGTTTACCCACAAAGCCAACGTGGAGTACATCAACGACATTATTTATTGTACAAGCGGTCCATTTGAAATACTGCTCAAGTCAAAAGTAATCTTAAAGAACTCTTGGTGACCTAACGCAGTAAAAAAGAGACTGTGCATACTGGACCGTCGGCTGCAGCACAACTTTGCTTCTGGAGTCGGCTATGAAGTTGACGTAAGGATAGTCCTGTGCTCGCCAAGTAAAACTTCTGTTCAACGCTCAAAAATAAGCCGATCACAATCAGAGATCAGAGGTTTCTCCTTCGTTCATCTTAGAGCGGATGGTGCGTTTCACTAAGAATAGGGCCCAATTTGTTGGGCCACTCTCACCAACAAGCTCAACGATTAAGCGAATAGCGGAACTCAGGGTTCCGCTCGCCCTCTGTTCCTCTCACGACTGCAGCGGCGAATTCGAAGAGAGTGGAGCAACGATGTTACTGGACCAGGTCTACTCTAAATGCAAGACAGTAGCCATTAATCCGCCTAGAGTCGTCGACGTAGATTCTCACCGGTTGTTCTAGCGCATACGCGATTTGAACTGATTCAAGCAGCCGCTTAGATACATTTGAAGCTAGGAAAGATCCATCGCAGCTTAGCGTGACCCAGTTTGCACGACAAGCTGGCAACGCATCTTGCACGTTATCCTCAAGTAGGACCATGCAACCACCAAAATCAGATTCGCTAGTTAATAAACGGGTGACCTCACCCCGAATGGACGCGGTATCCGCTTGTATGGCAGGCGGAACTAGGAAACAAATACTCGCTATCAAGACACTTAGATTAAGAATTCTCACGGACCCTCCTCAACAATAAAAACTTTGTTGTCTATATAGACGTCCTTTTGGTCTGAAAGTGCTAAGTCCTTTTCTTTTATTCAAAAAAACCAATCGGTCGATGACTATACCACATAGAAGAGCTTTGATAAGATCAGAAGGAAGAAAGCTGACACCTTCTTTATAACTCCGTTCAGAAGTAGGGTTTTCGGTTTCGACCACTTTCGTAAAGGGTCCATAAACCCTACTGCAGTTAGGTCGTTCGTTATTGTCGCCTAAAGCTTTTGAGTCGCAGTCAGCTGCGAATGGTCAGTGGATCCGAAGATCTGCCAATCAAATCAATCGGGACTAACATTTTTTTTGAACCGCTCAGCGTAGGCGTTTTGCGTCGGCTTACAAAGCTGGATAAAGACTTGTCTGATTTTATATTGCTTTGCCCAAGCCTGAACTAAATGGCTGTCCCTCTCGCTGTATTTATCTCAAGTGATGACTTGAGTCTTGCTTCGCCACTACATGACTTTTTCCAGGGTTTAGTGTTTTCGGTTCTGCAGACAAATTAAGATCGTTCTGAATACCAGGCTCTAGACGATTGCAGCCGCACATCGGCATGCAACTATTTCAGTTGTGCGTTTTCTATCAACATCTCCATCACTGGAAAATTCTGCTTCCAGATGTAGTTAGTTTTCGGGCGGCTTACAAACGCCAGTACAATGTTCCTCATCCATTGCCGCTCCCCGCAGGCAAGATACGGTTCGCACTTTGAACCTGGAAAAACTGCCTCAATAACTCGCGATCATCATTCGCTGATTAACAACAGCTTCAGCAGAAAACTATCGGGCGGGCATAAATCCTCAGGACAGTCATTTGGATCAAGAGGATTTAGATCGTTGTTGACTTCATAACCATCACTTAAGCTATCACGGTCAGTATCGCTTAAAAGGGGATCTGTACCATAAACATTGATTTCATCGAGATCCGACAGTCCATCTCCATCATCGTCCAGATCGACTGAATCTAACAATCCATCTCCGTCTGTATCGACGTCAATTGTGGCACTAATAGAAACCGGAGTTGGTGAGTTCGCTCCATCATGTCGTACAGAAAAAACGGACTCAAAGGCAGCTGTATTTATATTCGACGTATCAAGGCGTAATGTTCCACAGATTTCCTCGGCTGCACCCAGATAGTTGTTGCTGCCAGTCCACGATAGTGACAGGTTGGTCGCTAGTTCGCCGATTTCTATTGGGAATTCGCTTTCGTTTCTTCCACAAAGCTGTGCCGTGAGTATGTCCCCTTGGGATACTTCTCCAAAGTCAATGAGTGAGGGATCCAGGAGCAAAGACGGATTGGGGCTGCTGTTTACCGTAGGAATTGAGAATGGGAGGAATGCGTTAAACGGATTTATATCTGAGTAAGGGTTCTCGACATCCGCTAGACGGTAGTCTTCAAGCTCTGCCGAAACCATTGCAGAACCCGGTCCGTCTACCCGAACGGCAAAAGTAACTCTTGAGTCATCTGCTGAAAACGATGGAGAGCCATTTGCGCCCAACCTTGCGGTCGTGATATCCGACGGTCCTATTATGTTTAGATCACCAAGTTCCTGATCGTAGATTACCACTATCGATTCTACACCAGACGCGGTCTCCGCTTGATTGTCAATAATGTCGAATACTAGGTAACGGTCAGTAAGATTGCTGAAGCTTGGGTAGCCTAAATCAAATCGCTCAGCTTGCGATGGAAAAGGGTAGGCGATTTGGCCGCTCGCAAGATCTACGGTGCCGATCGACCAGTACCGAGTAGCATCTGGATCGTTGCACCCAGATGCATCTTCCGTCGCGCAAGTAGCATAGTCAAAAACGATTTTTCTCGATGTGGGATCGACACGCACGGTATCAACGAACTCAACAGGAATTGATGGTGCTCCTTCAGTGTAACTAGGACCGGTAACAGTGAAAAAAACCGGCTCATCATCGGAAAACAGTGGCGCCGCAAAGATTACTGGTGCTTCCTGAAAGGTAAAAACTAGCATTTCGCCGTCGGGTGTGACGGTCAGATCAGCTACAGTTAATCCCAAATCATCGAGACCAGATAGGTCCAACGGTTCTGCTTGACCTGAATTGGGATTCAGAAGATAAACTTCACCGTCTGTGCCCCTGAAAATGACGAGCAACGAACCGTCCTCGAACACTATTTGACTAGGTCTAGTGAACGCTGCAGGTTCGTTGTTCAGCGGGCCAACGTTGTCGTCTGGTGAATACGTCGGCGATTGATTGTCATACAACTGAAGATACAATCCATAGGTATTCTCTTCTACAGGGACTGTTGACGGATCAGAAATTGGTGAGAGATATATAACAGCATTTCGACCCTGTATTTGAGGTGGATTGCTTCCTGCTGATCCGATTGTCGTATCATCGGATGGTATACCTACTTGCTCCCACGCTAGTCGAACTGCCTGAACTTGCGGTGTTTCAACGCCAAACAATGCCACGGCAACAGCTTCCATCATTAAGGCGGCGTCTAAGAAGGTTGCGTTTCGATCGAGTGACTGCAAGGTCGCAAATGAAATACTTTCGGCAACTGCCCTCCCGACGCTTGTGCCAAGCCCTTCCAGTGAGAGACCTTCCGCTAGTAGGTAGTGGGCTCGATTGGGAATACCGCTATTGATATGGACCCCTCCGTTGTCAGCGCTTGTGCGAACGTAGTTTGCAAAATGCGATGGTTGGTTACGTAAAGAAGGGTTGGCAAGACTGCGTATAAAATTTTGCGATCCAACAAATACATCTTCACCAACTCGCCAATCTTCAGGGTCGACAGCGGCGCCAAAAAAATCCGCAAACGATTCGTTTAGAGCGCCGGATTGGTTGCGATAAGCCAGGTTTGAAGTGGTTGAAATTACCCCGTGGGTTATTTCATGCGCCATTACATCCAGAGAGGCTGCCCAATTCCGCTCGGTTGTGCCATTGCCCGCACCGAATAGGAATAAATCGTCTCCAGATGCGATCGCGTTGCTGTAATTTCCATTAACAACCACACGAACATCTTTGCCGTTCTCGTTCACAGCGGCGTAACCATGTGTGTTGGCGTAGTAGTCCACAAGGATGCGCACATTTTCTAATGCACTTACAGCGGCCGAGTCCCATCCGCTATTGGCGTTGCCAGAAGTGACGACGGAAGCGCCTGCGACCGGATCGGATAAATCAGAGTTTGGGGCAGAGAAGATAGTTGTTTGGAACCCAACAGGAAATCGGGTATCGACCATTGAAAAGGTACTTCCAACTTGGTCCGCTTCAAATTGAACGGTTTCGCCGTTTAGGTCAGTTCCCGATGCAGGCACCGCTACCTCATAGGTTAGTGGTAGTGCACGAACTATGTTGCTGGTGGCGGCGTCTAAATAGACTTCGAATTTTTTGAAGTCGCCGACATCCACAGTAACTCTGTAACCAACAAAATCATGGCCGCCTTCTCGTGCTATTCCTAATTCAGGTTCCGTAGCCATGGCTACATTGCTGTTCGTGTCAGCGAAATACTGGGCAATTTCTGCCAGGATTTCTGAGTTGCTGAGAACTTTGGGCGTTGTTTTAGGTACCTGCGGTTCGTTGAATTCTCCTATGGCGGCATACATGCCTTGTTCGCTAGTTGATACGACAAGTCCGTGATCCCAGGCGGGCAACCCGTTGAAAAGTTTCTCAACCCGCGAATTGCAAATAGCAGCGCTGCAAATAGTGGAAACGTTTCCGATTTCACCTTCAGCTCCAAGACCAAAAAGATCGGCATGCTGGCCGACGATCTCTGCAATATCATTACTAACTTGATCTGGAGTTGATTTCTTAACAATGGCGAGTGGAGATTTAAGGAAGATAGCGCTCAAATTTCTATTGTGATCGAAGGACAGCGTTGAAGGGCCAGAAGAGCTGTATGTTTCTTCAAAAACGCGTAATTGTGCTTCTTTTTTCGGGTCAAGCTTTGGTCCAATAGCTTGGTCGGCAGCGCTTTCAGAGCCTCGCTGAAAATAATCTGTGAGTTCAGATACATTAGCCTTAACTGCAGCGATTGCTTCTTCCGGCGTGACAGTATTTGCGTTTTGGGGGATCTGGCGAAGGCTTTGTTGGCGCGTAGCGCTCAGAGGCTTAGCTTTTCCGTTTAGGGCGAGCAGTATCTCGTTTGGGTCGACATTGCTGGCTGCTAGATTCTCGAACGATTTGGGCGCTGATTGATGGAACCACAAATAACCGGTTGCTATAGAAGCGATGGCTGCACAACCGAAAACACAGAGTATTAGAGTTTTTCGTTCCATATTCGCTCCCCATAAGTTTTTCGAACGTATCAAGAAACGAAAGATCTGTCACGTCTGTGATAAAGCAGGGCAGACGCATTCTTTGTCCCGATATATTGCCACATGGTATTCAGTAACAAGAAAACGGCTGGCGCGACTTTACCAGCACCATTCGCTTCGATAATTGTTTCGCGAGCATCCTGGTTAAGGAAATTATGGATCAAGCCGCCATGGCGGCCCCTGAAACTGGCGTAACGGGCGTTCTACAATAAATACTACGCTTAGTGGAAGTGTTATAGGCGCAAAGCGGCACCTAGAGCAGTTCTTGCACTCTGGGATTCGGGTTGCCGAAACTGACGATCTTTACATCCAATGGGTATCGCTCGAACAGTTCCAGGGCGCGCTTAATCGACGCAAGAATCCATTCAATGCGATTACCAAACACACCGCCACCTACCAGAGTTAAGAAGACCCTGTTGTTCCCTGTATTTGCAAGGTTGATGACCGCAGAAGCCAAAGTTGCTTCGTAGGTTGCTTCGAGGATAATTCTAGCAAACTGTTCCCACTTTTCGGGCGCGTGTGATGAGTAAGCGACTGGGAGAGCAGAACAGTAAGCGTGCGAGACCAGGTGACCGCAATCTCCAAACGTCACCTCCGTATCCCATTGCAGGCCGATCTTAAGTGCCCCTCGGATCTCATCCAGTTGAGTAGTATCCATATCAGCTAGCTTCGCATTAATCTGTGTGAGTCCTTCCGCAGAAGCGATCACATATCCATTTTGCATTGACCAATATCGATCATTCTCGTTTCCTAAACTTTTCCCTAGTTTTTCCAGGCAGTCGATTTGATGGTCTACGGATTGCCCAACACGTCCATCGACGGGAGCAAAGTAGTTACGGAAAATTGTGCCTGCTCCCGCAGCGATAGCGCAAGCTGGACCCTGAGTAGCGTCTCCAGCGTAGATTGCAACTCCGGCTTCAGGTGTTACGGATGGCGAGACCATCTCAAGGAGGTTGAACTGAGAAGCCACTTGAAACAATGCTCCGGAAGCATCAGGTTCAAGATGTAGAGCCTGCACGTCCGCTACAATCTCTTCTATGGAGAGTGCAGTTGTCTTTAACTCGCTCCCTTTGATCAGTAGCCGAAGCTGTGCCAAAGTCGGGGTTTCCAGGCGCCCATACTCCATATCTCGGCCGTTAACTTTGGAGGTGATTGTCGAGCCGTTCACTATCATATTGGCGCGCACCTGATCCGGTGTTTCTTCGATAAAGCCAGTGAGGTTTTGAAACCAATTCTGTTTCAAAGAAATAGCCAAGAAAGTTAAAAAGTAAAGAAATACTGATTGAGCTCGTATGTCAAATTGCCATTAGCTAATTGGCCAATGGCACAAAGCAAGAATCAAAGTAGTGTTAGTCCCACCTGATATCTTCATTATTTCGACTGAAATCTTAGCCGAATAGAGAAAACTGCCTTTTCAGTGTTTCGCCCACACCGAGAAGAGTTTTTCTTTTGAATCCTTTGTAGAAAAACAAGAACCAGCGTAGAGCCTACGTCATGCAAAGACATTCCGAATCTCCCTCGCTAACAGCTCCCCAAGCTCCTTGCTTACTCCAAGGAATCACTTTAATAGTCGTTCAACATCGATAAGAATGTCGACCTGTATATCGTGCGTTTTACCTTCGCAGAGAAGGTAGCGTCTCAGCCTTTGCCGGTTAGGACGCCCTCTTTGATAAGTCGGGCCCACATCCAAGCCCGAACAGCCGGCACTGCTTTGGAATCCCCCGGTAGCTCGTGATCGGACCAAGGCAGGCCACCGAGGGCGCCATGGCTTCCTGCGAATTTGGCTGTATCGTACTTACCAGGTGGCAATACTGACAAACCAGTATTACCGAAATTTGAAGGGGAGAGTCCAGTAGCA
The DNA here is from genome assembly GCA_024743175.1 of Pseudomonadaceae bacterium. Lineage (GTDB taxonomy): Bacteria > Pseudomonadota > Gammaproteobacteria > Pseudomonadales > Azotimanducaceae > UBA4421. The sequence continues at coordinate 393,239 of JANSXA010000004.1, forward strand.
TTACGCGTTTTCCACTTAAGGTCCCTGTCCTTGTTACGCGGAACTGCATGAGCGTTGATGCGGTTGCGCACCTGCGCCGTTGCCTTTGGATCCCCACCCAGGAGCGCCGAGCGAATTCGGTTGCCGGTATTTTTGGCGGACAGCGCAGCATTCGCTTTATCCAGCTGCTTGCGGGTGGTCGCAACCTCGTCTTCGTACTTGCGAGCAAATTCTCGGTCGCGGATTGCGTGATAGACATTCTGCACGTTGCCGCTGATCTTCTCTCCCGTTGATATGATAGCGCGGTCAACGGCGTCAAAGAGAAACATTGCCCTGACTGGACGTGGATTGATCTTCCGGGCAACGATAACAGCTGCGGCGCCACCCCTACTATAGCCACAAAGGTACACAGGTTCGCTCTCGGGCCGCCGTCTAATCTCTAAGTAGATCTCATCGACAATCGTCGAAAGTTCCGTACCTAGAAGCGAGGGACCCCGGTTATAGATTGACCGATCTCCCGTCATGTTATTCAATTGCTTACAAAAGCTGCCATTCATCTCGATGTCGTAAGTGCTATCTAGCCATGGGCCAGTGCCATCGATGATATAGAGCATGAATCCGCTCCCTATTTTCAGGTTGAACTCAGACGATTCGTTAATAATGAACCGGCTCCTGACAAATTAAAACCAGCTAGCCGGCCGAGAACCGATCATTTAGATGTTATGGGGTAAAGATAGCCGATTCCATCTAGGCCCTAGAGCGAGATTCTATCGCGCGGCGGATCTAACGAGGTTCCATTGCTTGAGTGTTCGTTTGATGACATTAGCGTTGTCATTATGCAACAAAAGAGTGGCAAGGCATCGCAAGAAAGCGTGTGACCGCATTTTCTCCACAGAAAGAGATTGATTTTTTGTAGGGTGGCAGCTTTTCAAACTCACGCGGTATCTCGGCAACCCTAAATCGTACCTTCATTCTCTCTTGCTAGTTACGGACTGTGGGTGGGTGGCAGGCCTGTTTCTCGAAAACCTGAAGATTGCCTTTTGCCGCAAAGAGACATTGAGTCAGCCTCACCCAGCCGCTAGCTCGATCATTCGACCTGAACACAGGATTGTCCTGGTTGTACGGTGGAAAATTGCATATAGGAATAAGCGATCAGCTTGAAAGACAGGCATGAATTCTCTTTCTGTTGCGGGAGCTGCAGTAAGAATGGCCAGTGTCGCGGTAACAGCCGCTGCCTCGGTGCCCCTTTTATATAAAATCGAACAGTGCTTTTTGGAAGATCGCCTCTATTAGGAGAGGTTCTTCTCCGAGTTCCGCCATTGCCGAGAAGTCCGCGTCCCCGCTAAATCTCCTAGGCATACTCAACGCGAATAACGTGGACTTGAGACTAAACGCTGTCTCAACCTTGAACTCAGTTAGGGTGAAGGTCACCTCGACATTCGAACAATGAGCGTATTCGCGTGTCACATGAAATGACACATCGAAGCTTGTTTGTTCGGGCTCGGGGCGTTCTAAAGTAGGAATCACTTCCGTGTCTGAGATCGCAGCGGGTTATATGACGGTCACGGTACTCAAGCTTAAAAGGCCAAGGTTTTGGGGATTCGTTGATGCGATACACATCCGCGAACGACGGGCATCTGTTGAAGATCGGGCAGTGCCGAGTCACTGGAACGGCGATCTGATCTCGGAGTCATGCAATAGCCACATCGTTTTATTGGTTGAGTGACAGACGCGGTATGTGAAATTAGCTCGACCTAGCAACAAGAACACCGACACATTTGTTAGAGCGCTGATCGCATCATCCCAAAAATTGCCCAGCGAGTTGTACAAATCGCTCACTTAGGACCGCGGCTCAGAGATGTCGGGTCATGAGAAATTCACGTTGTCGCCCTACATTAAAGTGTACTTCTGCGATCCACGGAGTCCGTGGCTGCGAGGTTCAAACGAGAATGCCAATCGATTGTTACGACAGTACTTCCCCAAAGGCACCGACCTGTCGGTTCCTGCCTAAGCAGAATTCAACCGCGTAGTTGGACAGCTCAACGAGAAACCAAGAAAGACGTTATGCTATGAAACACCGGCAGAGCGGTGTAACCAATGTGTTGCGTTGACCGGTTTAATCCACCCCTAGCAGCGGACATTTAGAGGTGAAAAGATGCCTAAAAAACGTAGTCCGATATTGAAATGCGCAATGCGAGTTTAGTGCTTTTCAACTATGCATTTCGCGCAAAATGCTTTTCCAGACAATGCCATAGAACTACACCCACTATACCTACAGGGTGTATCGCATATACCTGATTCGCGTTCTAACTTTTTTATCTGCTCGTTGATGCTCGCTAGTCGGCTTGCTTCGCTAGCGTCTTGAGCATCTCTAATCGCTTGAATCACTTCTGTTTCCGAATACGATCGGTTTTCTCGGCACCATTGCAACCAGTACGTGTCGTCTATTTGAGATCTATCTAGATGTTCAACGAACTTTGGTTCGTCGGTACTTCTTAATGCATGTTGAATGAACTGTTCCGGCAGCATCACGTCATGTTGCTGGACATAGTGCGCTAAGTGTACTGGCCACACCCACTCTCCGTCGCTGATATGCATCGACGTTCCTGTCCAGTCTGTCCCGCAGCCAAATACGCAACGGTGTTTATGAAAGTACGTATCTAACATCCTGGCAAATGAATCCACACTATTTGTATCAAAGTAGATGTATTCAACTATTGCCCTCTTTTGTTCAGTTGGGTATTGGCCGACCAACTCCTGGGGGGGCGCGAGTAACTCATAGTCCTCGTGGCCTGCGCACCATCGCCCAATCAGTTTCATACTTAGTTCCTTTACCTGGTTGAAATTGAGGATAAAAAAACAGTAACTCTGTTGACTGTTTATATCCGCTTTGGGTTGCGGACGTTTTTACTTAGCCATTCCTAATTCTGCTTTCGACTGTGAATTTAACCGGTTGAAACCGCAACCTAAAGCGGACAATCACCGTTTCCAGAACTGCCACCATTTCTTATTCGCATGTGCAATCAAGTGCTCAAAGGGTTGCTGAGGCTCGCTAATCTCAGGTGTATCCTGATTATCAGGCCACCTCATTTTAGTTCTTAGTGTATACAACCCTCGAATTCGAGGAAGGATTTTGCTTAGCGCCTCATGCTCTCGCTCGCCCAATTCGTTCCTCTTATGCAGCATCCGCTCGTATTCAAAAATCAAATCCGAAGCCTCATCGAAACTGCCTGGGTTCAGTGCGTCCATGAATTTCACTTCTCTTGGGTCGGCTGATCCGCTCTTCTGCAATCGGACTGCCTTTTCAGAATAGAACGGCGTTATGTACTTGGAAATCAGTTCATGATCCGGAGTTGAATGTGTCAACGTATATCCATCTGGCACAGGAAACCAATGTGGATCAGCCTCCTTTTCCGCTGCTTGTATTTTCGCTACTAGTTCACCGTCGCGTTCTTTTTCCTCAATTGCCTCCTGTATCTTTCGATCTACTTTCGAAAGGTCCGTACCTGGCAGTGACCTTCACCCTAATGGGTAGCAGCTTGCATTCGGACATTTCGATTATGCCACCTGCGCTTCAAATAAAGCAGGGGGCTGGTATCCAAGCGAACTGTGAGGCCTAACCTCGTTGTAGTGTTGCCGCCAGGAACTGATGAT
>JANSXA010000010.1 GCA_024743175.1 Pseudomonadaceae bacterium
CCACCTTTGATATAGAAAATACCACCGTGGTCTTACATCCACTGGAAATCGTCTCAGTTGACGTAAACAACCTCGGCAAACTAGTCGCTTCACTGAGCGAACACAGCCAGCAAATTGCTGATGCCTTAGATATGCTAATTAGTCGCGCGCATGGATGAGGAGCGAAACGGACATAAAACAACGTAACTTTCCAGGTCTAAAAGCGGAAGTCATGAGGAATTCAGATGTTGGGTGATTTGCGCCTGATCAAAGCAAATTCAACCAACGCGCTTCCGCGGTAACGTTTTTCACATATAAGCGTACAACTCCTTATTCCAATTTCCACTAAAGCTGGCAATATCCCAATAGGTTTGTTTTTACCCGCTCGACTGTACGGCGTATCGCAAGCCCTAACAATCAGCACGACTTCCGCCGAGAGTCGTCAAGAACGGCTTTCGCAACCTGAACCAGCGGCAGCTTTCGAGAAAATAATCCTGTGGATAAAATTAGTTTTGTCGCACGCAAGATGCGGCATTACGGGTCTCCAGGTGTTACCTGGCAAACACCATAAAATGTTGCTGCGGCAGAAAGTCTTCCGTCTTTACCCAGCGCAATCCAATCGCAGCCATTTCCGCTTTTGCCTGCGCCTGCGTCATTTTGTGCAGGCGTTTAATGGGCACGCTCGGGTCTTCGCCTCGATACTCAATCAGCACTAATTGTCCGTCGGGTTTCAGCGCTTCGACCATCGCTCGGCCCATCTCAAGCGGGTGTGAAAACTCATGATAAGCGTCAACTATGTAAATCAGATCTACGCTCTCTACCGCCAGATCAGCACCTTTGATGTCCCCCAGAATCGGCTTCACGTTGTCTACACCCAGCTCAAGGGATCGTGCGCTGATGATGTCTAACATCTCCTGCTGAATATCCACCGCCAGCACAACACCTTGCGGCAACCGTCGGGCGACAGGAAAGGCGAAGTAACCGGTACCTGCACCAATATCAGCTACCACGCTGTCCGGTTTCAGGGGCAGATTTTTAATCAGCAGATCTGTGCGCTCGACCTGCTCCCGTTCCGGACGTTCCAGCCAGCCGGCACCCAGGTGGCCCATCACATGACCTCTTCGCAAAAGGTCTAACTTAGTGGTGCCGCTAGAGATGACGCAAGGCGTAAAGGTTGAACCACCGCATGATGTTGTTGTACGTCTGGACAATGTCCACCTGGCCAAGGTGCGCAAAGATCAACTGTACAGGGTTCGCTGCTGGCGGGAATAAACAGCTGCATAAGATCCGCCATAGATTTTGAGGCCACAATTCGGCAGAATCCCGCGCCGAATGTCCAGTTCAAAAAACCCACAATTCAGCCCCGCCGCCGAGAAGCTTGTACGACGATCTGCAGACACCCTGCGCAGTACCACACTCTCAAACTCATCCCCTATTGCCAGAGCGCAAGCGCTGGAAACTTTGATGATGGAGGGTATTGAGGTTCAGGTTAAACCTTCCTGGCTGGGTCAGATTGACGCCGCCGACCCACCCGGACTGCCGCGCGGCCGGTTTCTGATGGGTGACGATCCGCGATTGCCAGAGATGCCTGCAGCACCCACGCTGACAGATTTCTACCAGCTACGTGTGGCGCTGCAACCCACCGGTTACGCACACATGCTGCAGAGTGCCCAACGGGCAATGGATCAGGGTGCATCGGAGCGCGTTATCCTTGCCTGTCTGTTACACGACATTGCCGTCACTAACCTGATTCGGGCGGACCATGGCTACTGGGCAGCCGCTCTCATCGAGCCTTACGTCCATCCCGAAGTAACCTGGGCGGTGCGCTACCATCAGGCGCTCCGTTATTTTACTGAACCGCAGTACAACTACGACTATCCCACTTTCTATAAAAGCGCGTTTGGTGAAGATTTTGTTGTACCTGCCTATCTGCAGGCGGATCGAGACCGTGCGCGCCAGCACCCCTGGTACGACACGGCAATGCAGGTGGTGGTTAACGATTTTTACGCCTTTGAACCTGGAGTTGAGCTGGACCTGGCAACCTTTGAGCCGCTGATCAAAGACAATTTCAAACAACCGTTAGAAGGGCTGGGATTTGACAATAGCCCCAGCGCGCACATGTGGCGTACCATGATCTGGCCAAACAACTTTCTCTGATACGCCATGAACTATGTCACCTATGCCGTGCCGTTCTTCGTTCTCGCTGTCGCCTGCGAATTTCTGTTCGGCTGGCTGCGCAATCGTAATACTTTCACTCTGGCTGACACCCTCAACAGCCTGCAGCTGGGTATGCTGTCGCGGTTGCGCGGTCTGATCCAGCTTGGCTTGATCGGTATCGCGTTCGGCGCGCTCACTGAAAACTTTACAGTCTTTGCAATGGACCCCAGCCAATGGTGGGTCTGGGTATTCGCCTTTGTCGCTTATGACCTGGGTTACTATTTTTCGCACCGCTACGGGCACGAGTGGCGGATTCTGTGGGCTTCACACGTGGTGCATCACCAGAGTGAGCAATACAACCTGTCGACGGCTTTGCGGCAAACCAGCACTGGCTGGCTGAACGGCATTTTTTATCTACCCCTTTATATTATTGGTGTACCGGTTGAGGTCATGATCAGTGTCGGCAGTCTCAATCTGATATACCAGTTCTGGGTGCACACTGAACACGTTGGTGAACTCGGCTTCTTCGAAAAAATCATGGTCACGCCGTCAAACCATCGCGTGCACCATGCCAAAAACCCGATGTATATCGACAAGAACTACGGTGGGGTGTTTATCATCTGGGATCGCCTGTTTGGCACCTATCAACCGGAACTTGCAGACCAGCCCTGTCGATATGGTATTACCCGCCAGCTCAACAGCTGGAACCCGGTGTGGGCAAACGTCCATGCCTGGCTTGACACCGCTCAACAGAGTTGGCAGACCCCTGAACTCAGTGACAAGGTAAAAGTCTGGTTCAAGAGCCCGGCCTGGGATGCGCCGGGAATTGTCAGCAAGGAGGCCAACTGGCAGGCGGACAAATATCAACCGGTTACCAGCCGCTATGCTGCGGTGACCAGCTTTGTGGGTTTCTGGCTGCATGTTGGTGCCGCATTTATCTTATTAGGCGTTGCTGACGAGCTGTCTCAGCCCGTAGTACTGGCGGCCACCGCCTGGCTCACCTTCGGCTTCTGTGTGCAGGGTTTTGTGATGGAGGGGCGGCCAAGTGCTGTTTGGTTCGAATGGCTGCGTCTGGCGCTGGGTGCCGGGTTACTGCTGTGGCTGGCTTTACCCGAAACCTACACACAGATAGGAATTGGCTACCTGCTGATTTGCGCGGCCCTGAATATGGGTCTGCTTAAAACAACGCAATCTGCCGATCGTCTCCAATCACCTGGTTAAACGCCAGGCCCAGTGCCTCCAGCACCGGTGTGGCTACCGGCAGAATCTGTTTCTGCAGATAATGATCACGATCCAGCGGTGCACTGACTTCGTTCACCAGCTGCGGCCCGGCGGTGGTGATGACGTAGGCTACTACCCTCGGCGCAGGGGCTTTCGATTGCTTCACCGCCTGCACATGAGGTGGCACATTGCTGGTATAGGCACTCACCGGTTTACGCAGCCCTTTGTGATACACCAGCAGATGATCCAGTTCACCTGAGCGAAATTGTTGGATCGTAGCCTGTAAATAGCTGGCTACCTCCTCGCCCTGAAAAAGACGTTCAAAGAGATTTCGTTGGATGATTTTAGCCAGCTCCGTCCAATCACGACGCACCACTTCCATGCCCACAAACTCTACCGAGTCGCTGCCGAAAACCTGCCCCGCATAACGTTTGCGTGCACCCTGGGATCCACCACGCACCCTGGCCAGAAACAGCTGGGTATACAGCTTTTCGAATTCCAGCTCGAGCCGACTGTCCACTTCATAACGCTCGCGCAGATAGTCAGTCAGATCTGCATTGAACCGTGCGACCAGAGACTGGCCCAGATCAAAAGCCGCCTGGGCATCTGCGCGGCCGGATGCGACAAAAACACTGTCCGTATCTCCGTACAGAACCTGAAAACCCTGGCTCTCAAACCAGTCTTTGCTCCAGCTCAACAGGTGCCGGCCCTGTCCGGTAATTGCATTGGCAATTGCCGGGTTATAGAAACGGCAGGAAGGTGCGCCCAGCACACCATAAAACGAATTCATCAATATTTTGATGGCCTGGGAGGCAATCTCATCACCGGCGGCTTTGGCGCGACTGCGCTGGGGAAACAGGTCATCCAGCATCGCCGGCAGCACACCGGGCTCGCGGGAAAACCGGCAGCCGTTTTCCGTCCCGATACAATTCTCCTGCGCCTCGCTCTGGGCATGCGCCAGTGGGTCGATGTTGAACGTACGGATAATGCTGGGATACAGACTCTTAAAATCAAACACCCAGACATTAGGATGAATACCCACGCGAGGCTCAAACACTGCACCCCCGGACTGCGGCCCGGCAGACGAGCGGGTGCTCACCACGCTGGGTGCAGCCAGACCCTTCTTATGTAATGCGCTGAGATAGAGAAAATCAAAAGACGCTATGCTGGCGGCCACTCGATCTGGTGGCATACCGGTGAGCGCAGATCGTGCAAAAGCCAGATCAACCAGTTTGAGCTTTTCGAGGATCTGCAATGCCAGACGAGCATCGGTTCGCGCGTAGAACGTGAAAGTGGCTAGATCTGTTTCATAAGAGGCCAGGATCTGCGCCACTTTATCAGGCTGTTGGGCATCAGCTGATATTGCGCCCAACGTCTTGCCTTCGCCAAGCACCTGTTGCGCAACTGCATCCAGCGAGTAGTCGTCCATTTTGACAAACGACGAGCGCAGCAGATCAATGCCATCTAAGACAATACGCCCGGGCACGACGGCATGGCCGCTACCAAAATAGCCCTGTGGGGCTCGGATCTGCATACGCCCACGCTCACGGCCAAGCTGCAGGTCATAACGCACACGTTGTGCCACTTTGGCCAGCTGGGTCAGGTCAAAGTCGATCACATTCCAGCCGGTAATCACATCCGCATCAAAGCTGCGCACCCATTGGCAGAACAGATCTAACGCATCACGTTCGCTGCGCACACGGATGGATTGCGCGGGCATCTTCCGGTCACGTTTATCGACAACAATCACCCGATCCAGCAGGGCGCCGTCAGCCGTGTAGCCATAACAGGCAATCGCCAGCAGCGCATCGGTGTCTGGGTTGGTTTCAATATCAAAGGCCAGTATCCGCGGGCTGACCACCGCTTGTGTCGGCCTTAGGGTGGGATCGTCGAAGACCAGATCAGTGCCATCACCTTCCGCCGCGTGGCCTTCGATCTCAACACCACCTTTGATATCCCGGTCTATGAGGTAACGCATGGCGAAGCGCACATCGGCTTCATAGGTTTTAAAACCCTGGGCCTGCAGCCGATCTCGCAGTGGTGGTGCATCTGCGGGTATGGCAACGTCTACACGCAGCAGCGGATCGCCGGCAAAGTTGAATTTCTCTGTTGTTGAATTGTCAGGTAGGTGCACGTGGTTACGACACGCTTCTGCAGCAGCCCCATCCACATAGAAATGTGGCACCTGCTGATGATCGCGCACCAGAAAGGTCCGTCCGTCCAGCAGGCGGCCAAAAAGATAGACAGTTGGCTTACCCTGCTGCACTCGATAGGTCGCCTGCAGGATAAAGCCGGTATAGTTAGTGTCACTCAAATTCGTATTCTGCGTTTGTCGCTGACGGGCAAGCGCCTTTTAAGAAAAAGCATTGATGAGCATAAATCATGAAGTCTGAACTTATCCACGACCGAATCAGTGAACTGGAAAGCCGCCTGGAATTTCAGGATGACACCATCGCCCGGCTCAACGATGCGCTGGTGGTACAACAGCAGCGATATTTTGAGCTGGAGCGTCGTCTTACGCTGCTGGTTAAACGTCTGCAGAGTGGTGAGGTTGAAATGGGAGACCCTGCGCAGGAGCCACCCCCTCCTCACTATTAGAAGCAGGCTGGTTCGGAGCACAGGACTTTTGTATCCGCTGGCGATAAGCTCCCACAACTCGATTGGAGGGAAGACTTGAATAAAACAGTGATTCGTGGCGGCTCGATTTTTGATCCGCACACCATGGAAGTATCAGCAAACGAGGCTCTGGTGATCGAAGATGGGCTTGTCTCCAAGAGCCGCGATTTATCCGGAGCAGATGTGGTTCTCGACGCCGATGGACAATACCTGCTGCCTGGCTTTATTGATGCACACGTTCACTTCCGCTTAGCCACGCTGAACTTTGCGAAACTGTCTCAGTGGAGCGAAGTTCAATTTGGCATCGCCATGGCAAAACTGAGTCAGGAAACTCTGCAACGTGGTTTCACTTCTGTGCGCGATCTCGGGGGTGATGTCATTGGTTTACGCAGAGCCATCAGATCAGGCATGGCACAAGGGCCTGATATTGTTCAGGCCAACCTGATGATTACCCAAACAGGTGGCCATGGTGATGTGGAATCCGGCGTGCTGCCGGTTCCCGATTGTGCCTGCCAGATGCGCCACAGTGCTTTCGGGATTGTTGCTGATGGTCCGGATGCCGTGCGCAAAGCAGCTCGCCACGTGCTGCGCGCAGGTGCCGATTTCCTCAAGATCCACGTTTCCGGCGGCGTGGCCACACCCATGGACCCGCTGGACTGCACACAATATACCGCGGGAGAAATACAGGCGGCTGTGGCCGAGGCGACAAACAGAAAAACTTATGTGGCCGCACATGCTTATACCCCTGAGGCGATCCAGTTAGCGGTTCGTAACGGCGTCAAATGTATCGAGCACGGCAATCTGATGGATGCAGAAACAGCTGAGGTTATGGCGGAGCATGATGCCTGGCTGGTGCCCACCCTGGTGACCTATATGGGAATGGCCTCAGAAGGTCGCAAGCTGGGGCTTCCCGAGCGGAACCTGGTTAAGAATGAAGCGGTATTGGCTTCCGGCCTGGAATCGCTGGCGTTTGCGGATAAAGCGGGCGTCAAGATGGGCTGGGGCACAGACCTGATTGGTGAAATACAGTCCATGCAAAGACAGGAATTTGCTATTCGATCCGAGGTGCAGACGGCGGAGTCCATCCTGCACGCCATGTACGTGATGAATCCGATAATCCTGGGCAGGGCAGATAGCATCGGACGCCTTGCGCCAGGCATGGCCGGGGATGTTGTTCTGACAACCGTGAACCCGCTGGAAAACATTTCAGGGTTAGCTGATGACAACGCGATAACACAAGTCGTCCAACGGGGTAACCCGGTTTAAGCTGGCCTCAAAACGTGGCCGAAGAGAGTTTAAAGCAGGTTACGATAGCCACCTCAGTTGGCGATATTGTAGTAGGCGTATGCGTTGAAAAAGCACCGCTGACAGCCAATTTCTTTTTGCATCTGGTCGAGGCCGGCTTCTATCAATCGGGAGATCTATACCGTGCAAGCCGTTTGGGCATCGACAATGGTCCCTACCTGATCCAGGGAGGTGCCGCATTACCTTTTCTTCAGGGTTCAAAGGCAGCTAAGAGAGCGCCTATGCTGGAGCAGATCGAAACCACTGGCAAAAGTGGCCTTCTGCATCGTCGCGGAACCCTGTCTCTGGCTCGTGATCTGGGTCGTACCGGTCACGCCCTGGCTGAGTTCTTTATCTGCCTTGGAGATTTCCCGTCTCTGGACCAACACGGTAGAGATCAGCCTGACGATCAGGGTTTTCCGGCATTTGGCGAGGTGCTGACAACGCCCATCAAAATAGAACGCGTTTTTAGCATCAGTTAGTCTTCAGCTGAAACAGCAAAGAGAGGTTGTTGGCGGGCATGTCTGTCTGCGATGACAACACCCAGTCCAGTGCCTGCGCCTGTTCGATAACCGCTTCGACATCTCGAATACCCCAGTGCGGGTTGCGCTGCTTGAGCGACTGATCAAATTCTGCGTTTCCTGTTGAGGTATGTGCGCCACCTTGTTTAAAAGGCCCGTAAAGGTGTAACAGGCCACCGTCTCGACAGACCTGACGTGCACCGGCAAACAAACCTTCAACAGTATCAATGGGACTGATGTGCAGCAGGTTGGCAACGACCACGGCATCAACCTGTAGATCCGGCCAGTCCGCCAGCACATCAAGTTCAACAGGCAGGCTGACGTTGGGCAGGCCAGCTTGCAGAACGCGTTGCCTGATGACTTCCCGGGACGCGGCGTCCGGGTCCGACGGCTGCCAGGCAATATCTGGCAGCGCGGCGGCAAAATGTACAACATGCTGACCAAAGCCACTGGCGATCTCGAGGACTTTGCGCACCAGTAGTGATGACTCGCGCAAAGCAGCGGTCAGAATCCCGAGAATCGGATCTTTATTGCGCTCGGCGGGTGCAGAGGTGGGTAACTCTTCGATCATGGCATGGCAGGCGGTGGTCGTCGCATCATCAGGGTCTGTTCCACGCTTAACGCCAGGTTCAACAGTTTCTGCTCACTCCAGGACTCGGCAATCAATTCCAGCCCCACCGGCACACCTTCGATAAAAGCAACAGGCACCGAGATAGCGGGCAAACCAGAATTGGCAGAGAGGCGGCAATTTGTGCCCATCTGTTCTTCGCCGAGCGGTGCCGCAATGCGCCGGATAGTCGGATAAACAAGTGCATCAACGTTGTATTGCGCCATCATCGACAACAGGTGCCGCCTGATCACATCCCGTCGACCACGCTCGTACCAGTAGGTCGCCCAGGTTGAATCTCCCATGTTTGCAGAAGCCTGCAGCGATTCAATCACGCTGGCGTGCACCCGACCGTCCGCGAGTAGAGCTTCGATATCAGCGTAACCCAGTTCCGGATTAGCCTGCAGATACGCGTTGATGTCCTGTTTGAAATCATGAATGAGCACAAAGTGACCGTTCAGCGGCTGTTGCATAACCTCAACCAGGTTTGTAGTGTCCAGGTCCTGCACCTGCCAATCTGCTTGTTCGACCATTTTGGCCAGACCTGCCCGTACTACCCCAGCCACCGGTTCATCAGCCGCATCCTGGCGCATCCAGTCAACCAGCACACCCACGCGCGCGCTGTTCATCGGGGCAAGCTGAGCATAGTAACTGTCCGCCAGCTTACCCACGGACTCAGCGGTTTGCGGGTCCACAGGATCAAAGCCCACCGTTGCATCAAGCACCCGGGCCAGGTCTTTCACTGACCGGGCCAGAGGACCAGCGATGTCCTGTGTTGAGGACAGCGGGATAATGCCTGTGCGGCTACTCAAACCCTGGGTGCCACGAAGTCCGACCAGGTTGTTCTGCGCCGCGGGAATTCTGATGGACCCACAGGTGTCGCTACCCATACCCACCACCGCAAAATTTGCTGCGATAGCTGCACCGGTACCGCCGCTGGAGCCACCGGGGTTGCGGGTGGGTACATAAGGGTTCTTTGCGCTGCCATAGCGTGAGCCCTGGTTGGTTATTCCGTAGGCAAACTCGTGCATGGTGGTTTTACCCAGAATGATGGCGCCCGCGGCCTTTAAACGCGATACCTGTTCGGCATCCCGTTCCGGGCTGAAGCCGGCAAACAGAATAGAGCCTGCACTGGTAGGCATACCGGCTGTCTCATAGTTATCTTTGACCAGTACCGGAATGCCGTGCAGGGCAGAACGCGGGCCCCTCGTCGCTCGCTCGACATCGCTGCTGTGCGCCTCGTTAACGGCCTCTGGATTCAGGTACTGCACGGCATTTAGACCCACACCCTGATGGTTGTATTGCTCGATGCGTTGCAGATAGAACTGCACCAGCCGACTGCTGGTCAGGCTGCCTCTGCTCATCATCTGCTGCAGCGTATCAATGTCCGCTTCAAGCAGTTGCGCATCGGTGATATCTGATTCCTGCGACATAATACCTGTGATCCAAGTCATTCAGGCTAAGCCTATGCGGGCGGGCAACAGGGTGTCCAGCGTTTGTACCCATCGCAACCACCGGCTATGGTGAGACATCCCGCGCGTACCTCGTACAGTAAAGTTCAACAACCGTTTTATAAACAATGCACCTGTCACTAAAACCTGCCGCTCTGGCACAACAAGTTGTTGAACGCTATCCGGCATTGGCTTCCCCTGCTTACAGACGTTTCTGGCTGGCGTCATTTGCATCCGTAGGCGCTACCCGGCTGATTACCCTCGGTCAGGGCTGGCTGATTTTCGAGCTCACCGGCTCGGCTTTACAACTGGGTATTTTAGGCGCAGCTGCATCGCTGCCGAATATTTTCATGACCCTGTTTGGCGGCGTTGTGGCGGATCGTTTTGACAAGCGACAGATCCTGCGCATCACCTCGGCATCCATTGCCATACTGTTGCTGGCACTTGCGCTTCTGGATGCATTTGAACTGGTACAGGTGTGGCATGTGGTCACCATCGCCGCCCTGATTTCGCTGATCACCGGCCTGGATTGGCCAGCCCGGGAAGCCATCTATCCAAAACTGATTGCCCGTCCTGCGTTCATGAGCGCGGTTGCACTCAACTCATTCACCTGGCAGGCCACCCGCATGGCGGTGCCGGCGCTGGGAGGCATACTAATCTCGCTGACCGATACCTGGGTTGTGTTTGCGCTGAGTGCTGCTGGGTTTGCGATCATGTTTATCGTTATTTCTGGCATTCACATCGAACTACCTGAACCGACGGTGCACTCAGCGGTAGAACAACTGCAGCAGGGCCTTGTGTTTATCTGGCAAACCCCACTGTTCCGATGGTTGATCGGCTTAACGTTTGTTGGCATGTTTCTGGCCAATTCGTATATCCAGATCCTGCCGGTATTTGTGGGTTTAATGGGCAGCAGTGAGCAGGGCTACGGCTATCTGTTATCTGCCACAGGCGTTGGTTCCATTCTTGGCACTCTTCTGGTGGGGGGGCTGGATCATGACAAACCTCTGGGCCGTTACATGTTTGCCGGTACTGCATTGTCAGTTGTTGCGCTGATGGGATTTGTCTTCGCCACCAGTTATGGCAACTTCCTGCTGGCGCTGGTTGCGGTGTTTTTTGTGGCGCTGTGCGGATCCGTCTATCTGGTAATTTCGGTGACCATTCTGCAGATGCGGGTGCCGGACGAATTGCGCGGCCGGGTCATGGGTATCCATACCAGCGGCTACAGCTTGATGTCGCTGGGTGGATTATTGCTTGGCTATCTTGCACAAGCGATCGGGCCGGGGAACGCAGTGCTGATGAGTGCGGGCCTTTACGGCGTCATTTTGCTGGTGGTATGGCTCACCCGGGCTGATCTGAGAGGAATCGGCCATCAACCAGAGACATAGTCTCAGCCGCTGGCAACGCGACGGGTGCGTTCGAGTTCCAGCTGCTGATGCAGCACCTGCAGTGATTTATTCTGCAGCTCGCGCTCACGCTCCAGTTCAGACACTTTATTCTGTTCCTGCATCAGATCGGCGTGAATAGCGCTGAGCTTGCTTTCCGTGCTGACCAGTTTGTTGCGCAGCGCCTCGGTCTCAATCTGCAGCAGTGTTTCATCCGCATCTGTTGTCATCTGCGCTGGCGCGGGTTCAGCCAGCTGCGCTTTCAAGCGGGCAATTTCCGCTGACAGTTCAGCAATCAGATTATCCGTATCTGTTGTGTCGGAATCCTGTTCGCCATCCTCGCCAAGATCAAAGTCGGTGAGGCTTTTCGACTTTCGCGCATCTGCTGTCTGCTGCAGCCGTGCACTGATACGCTGTTGTTCACGCAGGGCTTGTTCACCTGCACGCAGTTCCTGTTCAAGTTCACCTGCAGCCGCTTTACGATCTGCAATTTCGGCTTTGAGTTTCTGTATCTGTTCATCACGACCGCGCAGAAGAGATTCAAGCTGTGGCAGTTTCGCTTTAACATCGGTTACTGAGCGCTGGGCGTTCTCTTCGGTGCGCTGAGCCTGAAGGTTACGCGCCAGCCACCCCGCCGCACCACCAATGCCGCCAGCCAGCAGCAGGTAAATAAATATTTTACCGATCAGAAACATCATGCCATTTCTCCAAGCACTCGAAACTCAATACGCCGATTGAGTTTTTGTCCAGCATCCGTGCTGTTGTCTGCTATGGGCTGGTTTTCACCATACCCTTTGGCTCTTATCTGAGCCGGGTTAACGCCGTATCGCACCAGGTGTTTAGCAACACTTTGCGCACGTCGTTCACTGAGGTGCAGGTTGATCTCTGCATCGCCGCGACCATCGGTATGGCCAGCCACTTCGACCAGCGTATCGCAGGTGCGCAGGATCATCGCCAGCATGCTCAACGCATGAAAGCTCTCCTCGGCAACTTCAGCTTTACCTGTTTTGAAATTGATGGTCTCGGTAGCAAGGTAGTCGTTCAGCTGCTGCTGGCACGTGCCTGCTTCACCAATCACCTGTATCTGATTATCTACCGATGTGATCCCTGCAACCGCCCAGGCTCTCTGTTCCGCCGCGCGCCTGGCAGGTACATCCGGGGCTGCGCCGCTGATCACCGCACTCTGACCGCGGACTTCAACACTCGACCAGTAAAGGTCCTGGGTATCAATGCTTTGCGACAACTCGGCCGCCAGCGTGTTTTCAATCGCAGACGCCTCGGAAAATACACACACAAAAAACAGGCAAAGAAGCATCGTGCCTGCCCCGGTCAAGATTTCAAAATGCGAGAAGCGAAAATCCATTTCTTATGTAACGCAAGGTTTTCTAATCGATTCATTCTCGCCGGAAGTTCAAAATGAAGACGAGAACTGGTTCTCAGAGCGTCCACAGAAATAAAAAGGCCGGCCCCGCCTTTAAGGCGGAGACCGGCAAGCCGCCTGGAGAAATCAGATCAGTTCTGCAGATTGAAGAAGATTCGCTGACGCACACCGGTTACCGGCACACTGCGGCCATCTACCACCCGCGGCTTGAATTTGTAACGCACGATGGCGTCGAGTGCTGCCTTTTGAAAACCGTTGGCAGGTTGAGCATCGAGGACCATCGGAGACACCACCCGACCTAAGGTATCGACGGTAAATTCAACCAGTACCCAGCCTGAGATACCGCGGGACAGCATGCGCTGGGGGAATTCCGGAGGGACGCGCATGATCGGGATCATGTCGCCGTCCGGCTGGGCAGCAATCATCGGTCCCTCACGCGTCGGAGGCGCAAACTTGAGGTCCAGAATCTCAGTCAAGCCACCGTCAATTTCCGGAGTAACTTTAGCTGTTGGCGGCGGAACAACCTTCGGTGGTGGCTCTACGACGTGGTCTTTCTTTATGATCGGCTCGTCTTTTCTTGGCCGCACAATTTCAACAACGGTTCCTGGTTTAGAAGGCAACAGCGTCACATCGCCACTCTTTATCGCCAGTTCCATAATCAGAAACAGACAGAAGGTTATCCCTGTGGCCAGCAACAACGCCGGAGCATAGCGAAACGAAGGCAGATAGACATGCATACAATTCTCCTCATGGGTTTACGACCGCCTTTCGATACGAAAGAAGAACTTACGTTCGTACCTGACGGGTTTTACATGCGGCGAAACAGTCATTTTGCGCGCATCTGCGGCGCGTCTGGTTGCAACCGAGTTGCTTTGTATGTCATTCAGCTTGTGTAATGGCTGGTAGCGGCTTGAAGACACTGCGCGTAATGCACTCTGCGCAAAGCCGTAATCATCCTGCTGCTGTGCTTTAGGTTGCACAACTGCGCCGTCTGCAGCCACGGCAAAGCTGATCGAAACCTCGTGTTCCTGGCCATCCGCCAGCGCCCTTCCCGGATACACAGCAGAAACTAATTCAACAGGGCGACGTAAACGCCCTGGCGTGGCGAAGCCCGGTTCCAGTGAAGCAGATTGGTCTTTAACAAGGGGGTACACGAAGCTTTCGGCCTGCAGAGGTGCTGATAACTGATGGAACAGGACCGGGTCTACGGCGTTTTCCTCCTTGTCTGCGAGCACCGGCTTCACTCCGGAAACCCAGGTAACCGACAGGGTAATCAACATCAGAGCCCAGAACACACCAGCGGTATCCAGTTCAAGCGGTCGACGCTGGGTGAAACGGGCCACTCTGGCTATCAGGGGATGGCCGCGCATATGTGCAAACAACCGATGCTGTGGGTCTGTACTACCGATCGACGAGCCGTGCAGGGCAACCTCAAACAGTGCCTGCGCATACGAGTGATGCCTGCCGATAAGTTCGCTGGCCACATCGTCACAGCTTTCTTCCATCGACTGGACATAGACCTGTTGCAACTTCCGCAGCCAGGGCATCCACCAGTAGCACAGCAGCAGCAAACGCAACAGCAGCAACCACCGATCGTCGCATCGAGCGATGTGTGTTAACTCGTGGGCGAGCACGCTGCGACGGGTATCCGTGCTGAATGTGCGCCAGTTGCCGGGCAGCACAAGCAGCGCACCACCCAATGTTGTAGCACAGGCCTGATCACCTGTGCACACCTCAGGCAGCGGTAGATTAGGATAGTTAGGCAGCAGCGTATCGCGCAGATCGCGCACCTCTGCTGCCAGGTCCGGGTCACAGACACGCGGCAAAGCCCATATCCGCTTAAGCTCCTGATACACGTGACGCAGGTGTCGTGCGACAAGCGTCATCGCTACCAGGATCCAGATACCCACCAGCAGATTGGGTACACCCATACCGAGTTGAATCACCGGTAGAAAATCTACTGGCAGATACCATTGCAGATTTATCGCTTGCAGCAGCCAGGGTAACAGCGCCATACAGACAATGCCCATCAGCAGCAGTACTCTTCGGCTTGCAGCATTTTTGGGAAACGCGACACCACAACAGATCGACAGCAGCGCAGACAGGAGGATCAAACGCAACACTTCGCGCAGGCTCAGCCACTGGTGCGCCGTAAGAACCTCGTGCAACAGCTCCAGACTCATGGACCTAACGCTTCTTATCGGTTGTGGGTTTCAGTTTCTCCAGCTGTGCTTCGATAGCGCGGATGTCGTCAGCTGAAAGGCTGCCGTTTTCATCTCCGAGCAGGTTGACCACCGCACTGGCTTTGGATCCGTCAAAAAACGTATTGACCAGGCGTGTGATGGCGCTGTCTTTGGCATCTGCCTT
Source organism: Pseudomonadaceae bacterium (assembly GCA_024743175.1). Lineage (GTDB taxonomy): Bacteria > Pseudomonadota > Gammaproteobacteria > Pseudomonadales > Azotimanducaceae > UBA4421. The sequence goes on from JANSXA010000010.1 coordinate 14,970, forward strand.
GGGCAACAGCGGCCTGTATAAGTAGCGTGCACCGTCAGCGCGAAATTCTATGTGGCCTTTATCGATCAACTTGCGCAGGAGTGCTCGCACCGCTGAATAACTGGGTGAATCGGGTATCAGCCGCTGTATATCCCCTGCACTGGCTTCTTCCTGTGCATACAGGACATCCATGATCTGCCGTTCACGGCGGGTCAAATGGACATGTTTACTGTGCACCATGTTATCCCCTTCTACTGCGTTGCGCGTTTGACCGCCGGATACACTTCCGATGACATCCCTATAAGTGCTACTTTTGTAACACTGTGCTGCTTTTTTAGCACCGTCGGACCGAAGACGCAATGACTAGGGTATATCGATTTTTACTAGTAACCTTAACGCGCCATCGGTTTAGTTCTAATCATCCGGACCCGTCCGTGCAATAGCGTGGCGGCGGGGTGTTTTTACACCAGCACATGGTTACACTTTCGTGTCTTGAATAAGTCTTTTTGACGAACAATTGGAGGGGACCCCAATGAAAGTCTTTTACCGCACCAGTGTGCTTGCGGCCGCTTTAGTATGGTTAACAGCCTGCTCAGAACCCGCGACCACAGATACACCAACCGCCGCTGAACCAGCGGCATCAGAGGCCACCTCTACCACCGGCAACCTCGTCGCCAGTCGCAGCGCTGAAATACAGCAGGCTACTGCCAGCATCAACGAGGCCCGCATTGTCAAAGCGGACGCGGCCAACTGGTTATCTACCGGGCGGACCTATGACGAGCAACGTCACAGCCCGCTGTCGCAGATCAATAAAGACACCGTCGATGACCTCGGCCTGGCCTGGTTCTGGGATACCGGTACCAAAAGAGGCCTGGAAGCCACGCCTATTGTTGTGGATGGCGTTATGTTCACCAGCGGCACCTGGTCAGTTGTCTGGGCGCATGACGCCAAGACCGGCGAACTACTCTGGGAGTATGACCCCGAAGTACCTAAAGCCTGGGCCCGCTATGCCTGCTGTGATGTGGTCAATCGCGGTGTGGCGGCATGGAAAGGCAAAATCTATGTTGGCACCCTCGACGGGCGCCTGGTTGCACTGGACGCCGGCACCGGCGTGCCGGTGTGGGATGTTAAAACCATCCTGCCAAACCGTCCTTATACCATCACCGGCACACCACGCATCGTCAAAGACAAAGTCATCATCGGTAACGGCGGTGCAGAGTACGGCGTGCGCGGTTACGTCACCGCTTACGATGCAGAAACCGGTGAACAGGACTGGCGTTTCTATACCGTACCCGGCAATCCCGAAGACGGCTTTGAAACCGAAGATATGGAAATGGCTGCGGCGACCTGGCGCGGTGGCAAATGGTGGGAAGTGGGCGGCGGCGGTACCGCCTGGGATGCCATGGCTTACGACCCCGAGCTTAACCTGCTCTACATCGGCGTCGGCAACGGCGCACCGTGGAACCGTTACATCCGCAGCCCCGGCGGCGGTGACAATCTGTTCATCTCCTCCATCGTCGCTTTAAACCCGGATACCGGTCTCAGGGAGTGGCACTATCAGACCACCCCTGGAGACACCTGGGATTACACCGCCACCCAGCACATGATTCTGGCGGACATCGAAATTCAGGGTGAGCCGCGTAAAGTGATCATGCAGGCGCCGAAGAACGGCTTCTTTTACGTGCTGGACCGGACCAACGGCGAGTTTATCTCCGCTGAAGCTTATGTACCGGTCACCTGGGCGACCCATATCGATCAGGAAACCGGGCGCCCGGTAGAAAACCCCGAAGCCCATTATGCGAATGAAAAGAAACGCATTCAGCCTGGCCCGCTGGGAGGCCACAACTGGCATCCGATGACCTATCACCCGGGTACCGGACTGGTTTATATCCCGGCCCTGGATCTTCGTTTTGACTACGCCCAGGACAATGCCTTCCGACATTCGCCTGAAGACTGGAACCTGGGTATCGACTTCCGTGAACAGGCACCGCCGCCCAGCGCCGAAGAAAACATCGACAATCTGCAATCGATCAAAGGCTTCCTGGCCGCATGGGACCCGGTCACGCAGCGCGAAGTGTGGCGCGTACAACATGCAACCGCCTGGAATGGCGGCCTTCTGTCGACGGCCGGAGATCTGATCTTCCAGGGCCGCGCAGACGGTCAGTTTGCCGCTTACACCGCAGATACCGGTGAGCTGGTCTGGGAAAGCCCGGTACACGTCGGCATTATCGCGGCACCGGTCAGCTACAGCATCGATGGTGAGCAGTACATTACCGTGGTTGCGGGCTGGGGTGGCGCTTACGGCCTGGCTTCAGGTGCGCCGCGACACCGCAACAATGTACTCAGCGAGGGCCGCATTCTGACCTACAAACTGGGTGGTAAAGCTGAACTGCCAACGCCCGAGGTCACCTATCTGGCTGTGCCCACACCGCCTGCCATGGACTACACCACCGAACAACAGCAACACGGACAGGACCTGTTCCACCAGTATTGTGCTGTTTGTCATGGTCCGGGTGTTGGCACCGCAGGACCTGTTGCCAACCTGATGTATGCCGAGCAGGACACGCACAGCATCTGGGATGCAATTGTGGTGGGCGGCGCCTACGCTGACAAAGGCATGCCGAGTTTCAGCCATGCCCTCACGGCTTCCGATGCACAGGACATTCGCGCCTATGTCATCGAACGCGCCAAAACTGTTATCGCATTCTGTGAATCATCATTCCGGGAAGAGTATCCGGAACTGTTGGATACGGCGTGTGAAGTACCCCAGGTTGGGGATGCGGGCGCTATCGCCGGCGGTGGTCAATAGACTACCGCCTGGGCGGTTTCTTTCTTAGGACTGTCTGCTACTGAACCAGTGGCCGCGCTTTTGCGGCCACTTCCACCGCAATCGGCAGATGGTCAGATACGCGGCAGTTCAAGACCTGATAATCTTTTATCACGAGATTGTCTGAGACCAGCACGTGGTCCAGCGCCAATGAGGGCTGCCAGGCCGGGTAGGTTGGTCCCACCGTTTCCGCAGGCTGCAGATTCAGACGCTTCAGGGGAGAGTCTTCCAGCAGGGTGCTGACCGGTGTATTCATGTCACCCATAATAATCACCTGGCGTTCATGCGCGACCTGCTCTGCTACATAAGCCAGCTGCCGGTCACGAGACTGTTTACCCAGCGACAGGTGCAGCATTACCACAACAATTTCATCACCTGCATAAGGCAGGCGTAAAAATACCGCGCCACGACCCGGGATAAACCCCGGCAGTTTGTGGTCTTCAAGACCCACCGGCTCGATGCGAGACAGCAGACCGTTGCCGTGTTGTGCTATCGGGCCGAGATCACGATTAAGCTGGGCGTACCAGTAAGGAAAGCCGGCAACCCGGGACAGATATTCCACCTGGTTCACAAAACCACTGCGAATACTGCCACCATCAATTTCCTGCAGACCCACAAGGTCGTAACCGGTGACCAGGTCAGCAATACGACTGAGATTTTTGCCACGGCTCACATGCGGCAGCACATGTTTCCAGCCTTTGGTGAAATACTGACGGTAGGCGGAGGTCTTGATGCCCACCTGGATGTTAAAAGACAACAGCTTCAGCGGCGCCACGGCAGCAGTGCTTAGAGGTTCGCTTTGTAACTGCTGTGCTAAAGGCTGATTGGCAACAGCGTCAACAACACACGAGCGTTCCGCTCGTCTGGCCCATGACATCATTTGAGGCTCCCATCCTGGAAGCTTCACTTTAGGCTGGGCTTTAATTTCGGTCTGCGTACTACCTGGCATTTTTAGACGATCCTGACTCGCCGTGTGTCGTTATCTGTTGGATTGTTCAAGGTTCACAAGATAGTCAACAACTTCCAGCATCTTGGTATTGCTACCCGCCATGCGGCCGTCAATAAGATATTTACCGTTCACAACCAGGCTTGGCACGCCGGTTATGCGGTAGGCACGGCCTTTGGCTTTCGCCTGCTGCACGCGACTGCGCACAGAGAAGGAGTTGTACGCGGTATTGAAATCTTCTTCACTGACACCGGCAGACGATTCAAACAAGTCCGCCAGCAGCGGTGCCCGGCGCAGGTCCTGATTCTTAACGTGAATGCCTTCAAACATGGGCATGTGCACCTGATCTGTGACACCAAGGCTTTCTGCGGCATAAAAGCTTTGCGCGAGCAGTTCCCAGTCCGCATTGAATACGGCTGGGACACGATAGAAATCGACGTTCTCATCCTGGCGGCTTTTCCAGGACTCAATCATGGGGTCGAAGTTGAAGCAGTGCACACACGCATACGAGAACACCTCAACCACTTCAACTTTGCTGTCATCTCGTGTCTCAACGCTGACGGGCAGCACTTCATAGTGAGTACCTTCGACGAATTCCGCCGCGTGAACAGAGGTGCCGAACGACAGTGAAACCAGCACACACAACGATGTGACCACAATACCGGTTATTCGAGACATAACTCTTTTCCTCTTTCTCTTAAGAAGTGTCAGACAGACGCGCTGTGCATTTTACCGAACAAGTATAGCTGTGGATTATGAACCCAGGCTTAATCCTTAGACGTTTAAACGCGTACTAGTTCAGACCCTGGATATAATCTGCGACCAGAGCCATCTCGGTATCGGTCAGACCTTCGGCTACGCCGCGCATCATGCCGCCCCAGGCTTCGTCGGTGGCGCGCACTTTTTCCCGGTAAGCGGTTAACTGTGCAATGGTATAAGCCACCGGCTGCCCGTTGATACGAGGAAAACCCGCTTGCGTATTGCCATTGCCGTTAGGGCTGTGACACGCCGCACAGGCTGCAACACCTTTAGCTGCGATGCCGCCTTTATAGATTTGCTCACCGATAGCCAGTGCTTCATCGGTACCACTGGCCTGGCCACCTTTGGCTGGCAGACTTGCATAATACGCAGCCAGGTCAGCCAGATCCTGCTCAGACTTGCCGTCCAGCTGACCCGCCATCAGGAGAATGTTACGCGTACCGTCCTGAATCATTTTCAGCTGCGCCAGGGCGTATTTTTCGTTCTGACCTGCAAGCTTTGGATAATCCGGAGCCAGCGGCGTAGCACCGTCCTGACCGTGACAGGCTGCGCAGGCGGCAGCCTGGCGTTCACCTGCCGCAGGGTCGCCTGCAGCAAAAGCTGACGCGGCACTTGCCAGAGCCACTATGAAAACCGTTGTAAATTTGGTGAACCCACTAAGCATGTTCATGCATTTCAACCCATCTGATCCGAGAATTTGTATTACCCTGCTGTTTACTCAATCGTCTGCAAAGCCAGACTCATGGCACAGGGCCTTATCGCCCATGCTTACAAGCCGACTGGCTGGTATGAATGATAGACTGCCAGCCCAATCGATACGAAACTGGCGTCAAAACGGCAGGGCGCGCGGATTATATAACAACATGAACCAAAAAGTGCCCCTTCAGGAGCGTCTCGACGCAACCTTTTTAACCAGCGCACCTGACTTGAAACACTGTCCTCGTGATGATGTCCCTGAAGTTGCGTTTGCCGGGCGTTCCAACGCGGGTAAATCCTCCGTTTTAAACACCATTACCGGCAACCGGCGCATGGCCAAGGTGTCAAAAACACCCGGACGCACCCAACTGCTGAACCTGTTTGATCTCGCCAGCGGCGGCCGGCTGGTTGACCTGCCTGGCTACGGCTACGCCAAGGCCGGCAAAACTGCCCAGGCGAAATGGCAGCAATCCGTCAACCAGTATCTTTCAAAACGCGATAGTCTCGTTGGGCTGGTTCTGGTTACCGATATTCGACACCCCAAACAACCCTATGACGAAGAACTGATCAATTGGAGTGCCGCATCGGAGTTACCCATCCGGGTTTTGCTCAACAAAGCTGACAAACTCAGCTCGGCGGCAGGACAGCGGGCAGAAAATGAGTTTAAAAAGAACTATCGCGACCACCCCTGCCTCTCCGTCCAGCGTTTTTCAGCGCTGAAAGGTACCGGCAACAACGCATTGATTGAACACATCCGGGGTTGGTTAGCCGGAAATCCGGAATAGCACTAGTTAAAATAGTCCGTATCTGACCTGACAGGCATTGTCAGAGTTGATTGCAACATAATCCCAAAGCAGACAGAAGGTCACGTGTTCGGACTTTGATATGATGTTTTCTTGTGTCGACATCTCTCCGGTCCTCTTTTGTTATTTGTGCGTATTCAGGCAGTTGCTTTCGGATTAACGAAGCGGTTGCTCTGATCTTCCCCGTCACGTGGATCCAGGCATTCAAAGTCTTTTTCGATCAGTAGCGCCAGAACACCGCCCGAAAATTCGTTTTCCCCATGAATAGAAACTGCATACTCGTCACCCGCCCACTGTGTTGCCACAGCTCTAGGTAAGCCGACCTCGATACACCCCTCATTGAACTCGGCACTCACCTCGTCACTATCGGCGACGATCAATCGGTACCGAAACTCAGCACCTCCACTGAATCGCGTACGACAGCTCACGGATCTTCCTCCGCCTATGACTTCCACCTCACTTCGGTCGAGACGTAGCCGGATGCTGTCATCGCTGATTCTGATCTTCATGTTCAGCCAAGTTCCCCGCGCTGAAATCGATCCAATTCATCAGGGTCAAACCCTTCGTCGTTGTCGATCAGTGGATCGCGAAGAAAATCGTCTTCCGGTTTTGGGGTTGACGCACGACTGATGATGAAGCGACATATCTTGTCCAACGGACTTTTGTTACGCGAAGATCTACCCGCCATCCACATCTGTATTTTGGCGGCGCGCGCCTGCTTACGAATCTCTCTTTCCCGTGAACTCATTTTTCGAGGACCGGTTCAGCTTGCGCTTCAGCGTCTGTGTTAAGCGGCGCAGACTTCAGGATTCTGCACGCAACACCTTTAAGGTGCGGGATGCCTTGCTCGCGGTCCAGATAATCTTCATCGTCCCTGCAGAGCAGTGCGTCAGCGTATTTCAAGGCGCCTGATAACTTACCCGCGCCTTGCTCCATCTCGGGTTTCCACCACCCATGTGGCACCCTCACCAGATCATCTGGCATGGCATCTTTGATCGCCACCTTCATCGAAACAGCTGCCAGTTCGTTCTCGACCTCGATCCATTCGTCTTCGTTCAATTCATACTTCGCGGCTGTACCAGGGCTGACGAAGGCAACAGGTTCCGGATGCCGCTTGCGCATTTCTTCAATATGGCGATGTCCAGTTTGGAAAAATCCATCTTCACGAACGCCGGTGAACAGTTTGAGCGGGTACTCAGGATCGATTGGCGGGTCTTCCCGAAAGTAGGGTAATGGATCAAAACCCAGTTCTTCTAAAATGGACGATTTCAGCTCTACTTTGCCGCTCGGTGTGGCGAAACCTGTCTTAAGGTACTTGCGAAACTCTGGTGTTTTGAAATGTACATCCGTAGTGGCGACAAACTCTTCCCAGCCCATTCCCAGTTTTTCTAAACGATAGTCGTAGAAGTCTTCCAGGGTTTCCCAGGGAACAACCTCGGGTCGATCCAGCGCACCGGCTAGAAGCTTCCAGAATTCGAATGTGGAACGACACTCACCGGGTGGCTCCATCGATTTTTCGGAGGTGCGCACTGTCGACATCCAACCCATCGAATCCATCATCATCGGGCGTTCCAACCAACTGTCAGCGGGAAGAACATAGTCCGCAAGCTGCGCCGAGGGTGTCATGAATTGCTCGTGAGCGACGATGAGGTCCTGATTCATCATCGCCTTGATGATGAGATTCATATTCGCGTAGCTCATCATCGGGTTGTTACCCAGGAAAAAGAAGGCTTTGACTGGATAGGGTCCCTCACCAGCCATCGCGCGAAACAGTGACGAAGGCGGCGTCATGTAAGAGCCGGTGGCGATATTCGAATACTCCTGCCCCCACACCTTCTTCATAGGGCCACAAAACTTCTCCTGAGCGCGATAAGTAAACGCCGGGTGCTGATCTGAGCCGAGTTGCTTGGATTTCTGCTCATCCGCAAGCACATGGTGCATTTCGATTTCTGATTCGTTGATGATGTCGGGGTTGAAACCCTGTAAGTGTTCACCACCCGGTACGTCTACGTACCCGCAAATCGATCTCAAGATGGACTGCAGCCGAATACCAGATGTTGAATTGCGCTGCATGTCTGTAATCGGAGTCCACGGAATGATGGCAGGGCCTTCGGTTGCATACATGCGCGCTGCTTTTGCAATCATCTCCGGGTCACATCCAGTCAGTTTGGCAACCCGCTCGAGTGGATACTCATTCACTCGCTCCTTGAGTTCCTCAAACCCTATTGTCCAGTTGGCGACGAAGTCTTTGTCATACAGCTCTTCATCGATGATGACTTTTAACCAACCGAACATCATTGCGGCATCACTACCGACTTTCAGCGGCAGCCAGATGTCTGCGCGCTCTGCGCTCGAACTGCGACGCGGGTCGGTCACGATGAGCTTTGCGCCTCTTGCCTGTGCCTGGCGAATCCAGGTGTACATCGGGGTCCAACTGTGACGACGTGGGTTATGACCCATCAAAACGATACACTTGGTATTCTGAAAGTCGCCGATTGGGAACCAGCCGTAGGTGAATTTGTTCACGGCGCCAGTATTCCCCGCACACAGCGCAACCCCACTCGTCCAGTTTGGCGAGCCGACGTGGTTCATGAGTCGACGGCCCAGCCCATGATCCGTCCCAGTATTCCACTGACTGGTAGACACGGCCCAGGCTTCAGGTCCGTGCTCGGCAATAGTTGCCTTTAGTCGCGCGCCGATATCCTCAAACGCATCTTCCCAGGAGACTCTCTCCCATTGCCCTGAGCCGCGCTCTCCAACTCGTTTCATCGGGTGCATGATTCGGTTCGGGTTTGCGAGCCCTTTGGGAGAGATAATCCCTTTCATGCAGATGTTGTCACGAAAAATTGGATTATCAGAAGAGCGTACGCGTACGACTCGACCATTCTTAACCTCGCTGACAACCGAACACTGGATGTCGCAGGCTGTACAAATTGTACGTTTCGCGGTGACGCCAGGCCGTAGCTTTCGCTCTTTGTACTTGGCATCAACCACTTCTTGTGGATCAAACGGAACCGGTGCAGGCATTGGTCTTTCCTTTGTCACGGAAATCAGATTATATGTACACTCATTCAGTTTTTATATTCGGATTAGCCCTTGGCACCAGTACAACAAGCTAACGCATTGTATTCAATGAGAAAAACACCCAAACAGGCGAGGTCAAAGGCGACCGTGGAGGCCATTATTTCGGCGGGTATTCAGGTTTTGCTGACCAATGGTTATGACAAAGCAAGTACTTATAAGATTGCCGAGATTGCGGATGTCAGCATTGGCTCGCTTTATGAATACTTCCCAGGGAAGGAAGCAATCTACGCAGAGGTCCAGCGAAGAAACGACCAAAACTTGTTCGATCTCGTCATGGCCCAACCCGAGCCTAAGTCGGTGAAAGAGCTTATCCGATCGCATACCTCCGCGAACATCGAGTTCGTTCGCCAGAATCTGGAGCTGCATGCTGCGCTCATCAACGATGTACCCCAGTTTGCTGTGGGACGGCAAGAACTCCCCGTGTACAGGGACTACCTTCCATGGGTTACCAATTTCCTACATCAACATCAGGAAGAACTGCGGCAAGATATCAACACCAGTCGAATCGTTGATTTCGCACTTCGTGCGACACGTTCAACCATTGACAACTACGTCCTCTATACACCAGAGCAGTTGAGTGGCCCATTGGTCGAAGAGCTGCTCATCGATCTAGCTGAACGGTTTTTGCTACGAACCTAAAAAGTTTCTGTCTACTGCATGACGCACTGAACAACCGCCTAAAGGTGCGGCATTCTTTCATCTAATTGGGTTGAGATGTCCGAATGGGAATGTCTGCAACTGTCCTTTCTTTCTAGCGGCTTGAGCGTCTGCTTCAGAGGAACCTAATTTCCGAAACTGGCCCGAAGGTGGAAATAAGCGAACGTCTGTTCCGGATCGTTTTGAGACCTCCGAGGCAGCTCAGCGAACTTCAGCTTTCACGCTTCGCGTGAAGTAGGTCACGAAACACTTCAGTTTCTGCAAAGCCGACGTTCACCAACCTATATGTAACGCGTACTTTCGGCCAACAACGGTCATTCGCCGAACCCTTCCTGCCACCAAGCTTCGTTCAGTCTGTATAGGTCGATCGAAAACCCGTTGGGGTAGTCGCGGAAACCGGAAGAATCTCGCAACTCTGCTACTGCGCCTTCCGCCCGTTCTTTCGAATCAAAAACGCCGATGAATTTCACGTCTTCGTGAGTATCATCCTCGTAGGTGTGCTGAACTACATAAACATCCATCGGTGAAATCTTGCTACAACCGTCTACTACTAAGCCCGCTGTAGGGCAGCCTGTATATGCAATGCCCCGTATCGCGGTTACAAAGAAATAGCCAAGTTAGCCCGGCTGTATAACTGAAGCCTTTGTATCCGCTTTTCTGCATCTTTACGATGTAGTCAGCATGATCCACGTATGGCTCCTCAAGGGCGGAGAGCCGCCTAACTAAAGTGTCGACATCTTCAACAGCAACCATAAACTCCCCTTCTGAAGTGTTGGTATCGAGATCATTCGAGGTACGAATTGAGACTGTCGATTCGGGGAGAATATCGGGAAGCCAACCCCTTCTAAACAGGGTATCGTCGCGAGCCTCGTCCAAAGTTTCGTACTTGCTCGTTACGACATCACAGCCGGCTGCAAGCGAAAGAAAACCTCCAATAACTATTAGTGTAATTACCCTCATCTTTCCTTTCGGCCAATAGCCGCCATCCGTCATTCGATGACCTTCAGCCCCCACTCGTCGAATTTGGACTTTACGCGGCCCACATCCGTTAAGCTGAGTGTTGTTGTAGGAATCGTGAAAAACTGAGAGCGTGAGAGAAAGACCAGCCAGAAATCTGCATAAACCCAAACTTCTGTGATGAGCGTTTTTCTTACTTCGCCGCTTCCCGCATCAGATTTGATGTTCAGATGCTCGTCGTGCAGTTCGAGCATCGCACTGGGGTCTCGCATGTTCCGAAACTTCTGCATCGAGTTTCGGTAATGAACCAAATACACCGCAACAACAACGATGATCGCGAGAGCTATCATGGTGCCCAATAACCCAACCATCCAGGTGCGATCTCCGCTCCATATCAGGTAGGCAAACAGGACAACCATTAGCATTAAGGCAACGGGCAGCCCAACGCCAACGGTTCGCTTCCAGAACTCGAAAACAGCACGTTTTACTAATTCTTCAGTGTACTCAATTCTTATCGGAGTCATGCGTTTGATTAACAATCTACGGTGAGTGAAGCACTTGCTTACCGACTACCTTTCCATCTTTCATCACGATCAGATAAACGGTTGGGATCGGCCAACGATAGTAACTCAACTCATCAACGCTTTGATTATAGAAACCAGGACTATCTAACTTCTGTGGCTCGCCCATTGTCTCGAAGACACTGGCTTCGCTTGCACCTAATTGAACGTTTTCGAAAGCGCGTGGTTGTTCTGTGGCATACAAATATAGCCCACCCGTGACGAATCCGAGCACTCCAAGCGATATGAGAAATGTGCGCATCCGCTGGATTATGAAGCCAGCGCGACTGACTGCAATGGGTCGATAGCGGCGGTAGATACTACATGCCGCCGAACGTCTGCTTTAGCGGGTATCTGACGCTGTCTGTCAGATCAGATGCTACCCACTACAATTAGTGCGCCTCATCCCAGTTAGCCCCAACGCCCGAATCCACAATAAGCGGCACTGTCAGATCCGCGGCATCCTGCATGAGCTTAGTGACGCCTTCAATCAGCGCTGCGCTGTCCGCTTTGGCCACCTCAAAAACCAACTCGTCGTGCACCTGCATGATCATGTCGCCGTCCAGCTTGCTGTCACGCAGCCAGTAAAACACCTCTATCATGGCGCGCTTGATGATGTCTGCGGCTGTGCCCTGCATCGGCGCGTTTATCGCGGTGCGTTCGGCAGCCTGTCGACGGGGTCCGTTTTTGGCATTGATGTCTGGTAGGTAAAGACGCCGGCCAAACACGGTCTCTACATAACCCTGTTCACTGGCCAGTGCGCGGGTTTCATCCATGTAACGGCGTACGCCAGGGTAGCGGTCAAAATAGCGATCTATGTAATCCTGCGCCAGGGTGCGCGAAATACTCAGCTGCCGTCCCAGACCAAATGCCGACATGCCGTAAATCAGGCCGAAGTTGATCGCTTTTGCGCTGCGACGCTCCTCGTCGGTGACCGCCTCAGGTGAACTGCCAAACACCTCCGCGGCAGTGGCACGATGGATATCTTCACCATCGGCAAATGCCTGACACAGACTTTCATCACCGGACAGGTGCGCCATGATGCGGAGCTCAATCTGTGAGTAGTCTGCGGCCACCACCACTTTGCCTTTGGGTGCAACAAAGGCCTGACGTATGCGTCGCCCTTCAGCGTTGCGGATAGGGATATTCTGCAGGTTCGGATCCGACGACGATAAACGTCCAGTGGCCGCAACCGCCTGATGATAAGACGTGTGGATGCGCCCGGTTTCTGTATTGATCTGCAGCGGCAGTTTGTCTGTATAGGTTGACTTGAGTTTTGCTAACGACCGATATTCGATCAATGTTGCCGGCAGCTCATAGTCCCTCGCCAGGTCAACCAGCACAGGCTCCGCGGTACTGGGCGCGCCTTTAGGTGTTTTCTTCAGCACCGGTAGCTCGAGTTTGGTGTAGAGAATCTCCTGCAGCTGTTTCGGGCTGTCCAGATTGAACTCGCCACCCGCCTGGCTCCATGCGGTTTCTTTCAGGGTCTGCAGGCGGTCCGCCAGTTCAGCACTGTGCTGTTTGAGTAAACGTCCGTCCACCAGGGCGCCGTGACGCTCTACTGCAGACAGCACGGGTACCAGTGGCGTCTCTATGTCTTCAAAAACCTGCTGCAGAGACTTGTGCGCAGTCAGCTGCGGCCACAACACGTGGTGCAACGCCAGAGTAATGTCTGCATCTTCTGCGGCGTATGTTGTTGCCTGTTCTACACCGACCTCATTAAACGTCAGCTGTTTAGCCCCTTTGCCGGCAATATCCGTGAACGAAATTGTTTTGCGGTCCAGATAAAAGCCTGCCAGCGCATCCATGTTATGCCGGGTTGCAACGCTGTTCAAAACATAAGACTCGAGCATGGTGTCATAGATGGTGCCGACAATATGCACATCGTAGCGCGCCAGCACGCTCATATCGTACTTCAGATTCTGTCCGACCTTGATCAGCTTCGGATCTTCCAACAGGGGTTTTAAGGCGTCCAGCACTTCGTCTAAACTCAGCTGTGGTGGCGCGCCGGCGTAATCATGCCCCACCGGCACGTAGGCGGCTTCACCCGGCTCTACCGCAAATGAAAACCCAACCAGATGCGCCTGCATATAGTTGATTGAGGTCGTTTCTGTATCAATTGCAAATGTACCGGCAGCTTTCAGCTTCTTTATCCATGCCTTTAACGCCGCTGCATCGATGACACACTCATAGTCGACGTCGAGGGCTGCCGGTTCCGGCGCTGCCGCAGGCTCTGCGTCTGATCCACCTTGCAGCTCTTGCACCCAGGTTTTGAATTCCCAGGCGGTAAAATATTCCAGCAGCGCAGATTCATCAGGTTCGTGTGGCGTCAGGTCGGTTAAATGAATATCCAGCTCAACATCACATTTAATGGTGGCGAGTTCTTTTGACAAAGGCAGTTGATCTAACGAGCCTCGTAAGTTCTCACCTACTTTGCCGCCCACTTCCTCAGCACGCGACATGATGTCATCCAGGGTGCCAAATTGTTTGAGCCACTTCGCAGCGGTTTTGGGGCCGACTTTGGGCACACCTGGAATATTGTCGACGCTGTCTCCCACCAACGCCAGATAATCGATGATCCGCTCTGGGGGCACGCCGAATTTCTCAGCCACACCCTCGGCGTCCATTTTGGTGTCTGTCATGGTATTGACCAGCGTCACGTGATCGCTCACCAGCTGCGCCATATCTTTATCGCTGGTTGAAACGACGGTGTGTCGCTCTGCGTCGCTTGCCTGCTGCGCCAGGGTGCCAATCACGTCGTCGGCTTCAACACCGGGCACGATAAACAGCGGAATACCCATAGCGCGAATAATTTCGTGAATCGGTTCTATCTGCTCACGCAGGTCATCGGGCATGGCTTCACGGTTGGCTTTGTATTCCGGATAAAGGTCATCACGAAAGGTTTTTCCCGGCGCATCAAAAATCACTGCAATTGGACTGCCGTCATAATCTTTCACCAGTCGACGAATCATCGATATAACCCCTCTGATCGCGCCGGTCGGGTGGCCTCTGGTGGTCTTCAATTCAGGTAGCGCAAAAAACGCACGGAACAGATACGAAGAGCCGTCTACCAGAACAACCGGTTTGGTTTCCGCCAGGTCAAGCTGCTGAGCCATACGTTTCCTTGTATCCGTGATAAGTAGATGTGACAGAGATTATTTGCTGTATCACCCGCTTGCGACTTTGCGCAGCGTGGGCTTTTGCGTACCATGCCCTGCACTGGTAACCGAACTGTACTACAGCCCATGGGCATTTTTCCCGTTTCCCGAGATTCTGTTTATTCCAGCCAGGCTTTGCTGATCCTGGCGGTATCTCTGACGGCGATACTGCTGCTTTTGTCCATCACAACCGCGGTTGCCGCAGAGAATGACATCACCCTGCAAGGTCCTGACGTGGTGATCATTGCCGGGGAGGACAAGGTGATTTACGAATTCCGCCAGAATGGGCAACTGCGCATGGTTCGAGTGGTACCTACCTGGGGTAAACCCTACTATCTGGTGCCGAGAGACAACACCACCGGTTTCGGCGACCTTGAGCGGGCCGATATGCTGCTGCCGCAATGGATCATCGCGGAATTCTAGCATGCAGGCACTCACTCAATTAGCAGACACCCATCTCGAGGATGCGCTGTCCCGCTACGATATTGGTCATCTGCAGCGCTACTGGCCGGCATCCAACGGCATCGAAAACAGCAATTATTTTGTAACCACAGAACACAACGACCGCCTGCGGCAGTTTGTCCTCACCATCATGGAGCAACCGTCTAATGCAGGGGACGCTTATGTGGGCATGATGGATAAGTTGTTTGCAGGCGGCCTGCCGGTGGCACCGCCGATACGCAATCTGGCGGATCTGGCGATAGAGGACGTCTGCGGTAAACCTGCCATGTTACAGCCGCGCCTCAGCGGACATCATGTCTGTAACCCGACAAAAAAGCAGATTGGCGCCATCGCGCGTTTTGTCGCGCGGATGCATCTACAGATGCAGATGAGCGATATCACTCTGCCGGACTATCCCCGTGATCGCCTGTGGCTGGATGAACGCAGCGCGCTTACCAAAGGTTACCTCGACCATGGCCGAGCCACTCTGCTGGCCGGCGCATTGCAACAGGTTGATTCACTGCTCAACCGCAACGACGTGCAGCGGCTGCCCCAGGGCATGATTCACGGCGATCTGTTCCGCGACAATGTTCTGTTTAACGAACATGGCCTGTCTGGTGTTTTAGATTTTCACCATGCAGCACAAGGCTATTGGATATACGACCTGGCGGTGATTGCCAATGACTGGTGCACTGATGCGAGTGGCTTGCTGGACGCTGAACGCAGTACCGCGATGTTGAAGGCATACCACGAGATCCGACCACTGCAGGATGCAGAGTTGTGGTTTTTCTCCAGTTTCTGTCTGTATGCCGGGCTGACGTTCTGGCTGTCCCGATTATCCGTTGCCTTGCAGCAGCAGCACGCAGAGCGGCTGCGATTTAAGAACCCTGAGGAATTCCAGCGCATCGTTGCCCAGCATCAACGCCATGGCTTTTATCTTGATCCGCGCGCGCTAACGAGCCTGTAACAGATACAGCGTAAAATACGCCCTGCTGTCGCTGAATTGAGCCAGGGACCCGAATCCTGCACTGTCCGCTAACGCCAGAAACTCATCCGGATCATATTTATAAGAGTTTTCTGTGTGCAGTTCTTCCCCTTCCACAAAACTTATGGTCTCACCGGCGATCTCTACGCGCTGTTTCACATCGCTGCGCAGAAACATCTGTATGCAACCCAGTTGTGGGTTGTAACGCGCTACATGAGAAAACTGTTGGGGTTCAAAATCCGCATCCAGTTCGTTATTAATATGTGTCAGCACGTTTAAGTTGAAAGCCGCGGTAACGCCCTGTTTATCGTTGTAAGCCTGCTCCAGAACGCTTACCGATTTTTTCCGGTCTACACCAACCAGCATAGCGCCGCCAGGTCCAACCGTTGCATGCACATTCTCCAGGAAGCGCTGCGCGCCCTGAGGGTCAAAGTTGCCAATACTGGAGCCAGGAAAAAATCCAACTTTAGTCATATCCGCCACCGCAGCCGGCAGCTCAAATCGCTGGGTGAAATCCGCACACACCGGCAGCACATTCAGCGCTGGAAAATCCTTATGCAACGCCCGGGCATTGGCCTGCAGGTGTTCATCAGAGATATCTACAGGGACATAAGCCGCCGGTGTCACGGTCTGCAGAAGCTTGCGGATTTTTACCGAGCTGCCGCTACCGTATTCAATCAGGCAGACATTGCCGCCCAGATGCTGCGCAATATCGACCAGGTGGGTATCAAACAGCGCCATTTCCGTACGGGTCAGATAGTACTCATCAAGTTCCGTAATCTGATCAAACAGTGCTGAGCCCTGGGCATCATAAAAATACTTCGGCGATAACGTTTTCGGCTGGGTCTTGAGCCCGGCCAGTATTTCCCGGGCCATTTCCTGTTGCGCTGGCTTGTTATCCAGAAACGCGTACGATCCTTTACTCGACATCTTTTGCTAACCGTATCCCTGTAAACTGCCACCGATCCGGTGGGTAAAAGAAGTTGCGATAACTCGCCCGCGCATGCGACCTTGGCGTTGCGCAGGACGCGCCGCGCAGAACCAGCTGACTGCTCATGAACTTACCGTTGTACTCTCCCAGAGCGCCAGGTAACGGACGATATCCGGGGTAGGGAGCGTAACTGCTGGCAGTCCACTGCCAGACATCACCGTACAACTGTTGCACACCTGGCGTGTTTGCCGCGGGTTGCGGATGAAAGTATTGGGCTTCAACAAAGTGACCATCAACTGCCGTGCTGCCCGCGGCGTGTTCCCATTCAAACTCCGTGGGCAGACGCGCGCCCGCCCATTGGGCAAAAGCAAACGCCTCATGCCCCGACACATGAGTCACCGGGCAGTGCAGGTCAAGCTCATGACAACCGTCCAGACGATACTCAAACCAGACTCCGTCACGCTGTTGCCAGTAAAGGGGGGCCTGCCAGCCTTGCGCCTGGACCTCAGCCCAGCCTTCAGAGAGCCACAACTCTGCACGGGCATAACCCTGATCTTCCATGAACGACAGATATTCACCGTTAGTCACCACGCGATCGGCCAACTCAAACCCCTGCAGCAGCACCGGATGCCGTGGCGTTTCATTATCAAACGAAAATCCGGCCAGGGCGCCGATTTCAACAATACCGCCTGTATATTGCGAATACGTGACTGCGTCCGCTGCTACCGCAACTTCAGCCGGTCTACGATCACAGTAAGCGGGGTAGAGGGGGTTGTGGCCAAAATTGTATTTGATGTCCGTCAGCATCAGCTCCTGGTGCTGCTGTTCATGATGTAACCCCAGCACCAGTTGTGCAGCGACCTCATCAGTCAGGTCACCTTCGAGCAGGGTATTCATGTGTTCATCAACATGGGCACGGTATTCCAGTATCTGGGCAACTGTGGGCCGTGAAAGAAATCCCCGTGACGGTCGCGGATAGGGCTGCCCTACTCCGTTGTAGTAGGAATTAAACAGATACTCAAATTGCGGATGGAATGGCTGATACTCAGGCACCTGTTGCTTCAGGATGAAGGTTTCAAAGAACCAGGCAGTATGAGCCAGATGCCATTTCGGTGGACTCGCATCGTCCATCGGCTGCACGCCGAAGTCTTCCACAGCCAGTGGCTCACAGAGCGCTGTCGACTGCTGACGTACCTGGTGATATCGGCTCTGCAGATCCTCTGCCGTGACCGCTTCAACTGACCGCTGGGGGCCAGGCTCAACGCGCATAACGCTCCTTGCTGATCTGTGGCGTGAGTTCGGTCCTAAAACCGAGCTGCTAAAGATTGATAGGCAAGCCTAATCGTCTCCGCTTCATGCGGCAACTTTATGAAGCCGTGGTAGTGTCCGCGCGGGTTGATGATAATGATGTTGCCGGTATGGTCCATCGTGTAACCACCCTCATCAGCAGGCATCTTGGCAAAAACTGCATTCACCTGCTGCGCAAATTCTGCCGTTGGTCCACGCTCGCCCCAGACACCCAGAAAACGTGGTGAGAAAGCTGTGGCGTACTGCCCGAGCACTTCGGGCGTGTCCCGTTCAGGGTCAACCGTCACCAGCACACCCTGGAAACCCGCATCAAGTTCACCGCCACTCTGGCGCAGCTGGGTGTCTACCTGGCCCAGTTCAGACATCGATGTGGGACAGATATCAGGACAGTTGGTAAACCCGAAAAACACGAAGGTCCACTGACCCAGCAGGCGTGAGTTATCAAACACCTGACCAAGGTGGTCCTGCAGCGCAAAAGGTGCAATATCGCGGGGGCGTGGCAGCAGAAACACACCCTGGTCGCGCAGTTCATCATCGCTGAGTTGCGGCGTCTGCAGCGTGCTGTAGACAAACATGCCCACCACCAGGGTAATGAATACACAACATAAAAGTACTGTACGAGCCACTGCAGACATTTTACTTCCTACTCATTTATCGGATCTGATCTAACCGGGCTTGTACAAGGCCTGCTGACCTGCGTGTCAGGCAGAAATCTGCTGGAATTCGTAAACCGGTGCAGGCTGCAGGCTCAGCGTGAACAGATAATGATCCGCCAGCAGAAAGCCAAACAGCAGACCCAGATAGACAATCGAATAACGAAAAGTTTCCATCGGTGCGCGAGGGTTTGTGTTGCGCAGCAACACAATGGCCCAGTAAAGAAATCCCGCGCCCAGGGCCAGAGCCCCAGCCAGATATAGCAAACCGGCCATGCCAATCACAAACGGCAACAGGGTCGAGATGATAAGAATAACGGTATACAGCAGTATGTGCAGACGGGTGAAAGATTCGCCATGGGTGACCGGTAACATCGGCACGCCGACTTTGGCGTACTCTTCTTTGCGTTCCAGCGCCAGCGCCCAGAAGTGTGGTGGCGTCCAGGCAAAAATGATCAGCACCAGCAGCAGACCACCTGGATCAATACTGTTGGTCACCGCGGTCCAGCCAAACAGCGGTGGTGCGGCACCGAACAGACCGCCAATAACAATATTCTGCGGTGTCGCGCGCTTCAGCCAGAAGGTGTAGATCAAACCGTAACCCACCCAGGAAGCAAGATTAAGCCAGGCGGTCAGCGGGTTAACACCAAAAAACAGGATGGCCATACCGGCCAGGCCGATAACTGCGGAAAAGACGATGCCCTGAGTAGGACTCAAGCGGCCAGTGGCTTGCGGTCGACTCTGGGTGCGCGCCATACGCGCATCGATATGTGCATCAGCAATGTGATTAACCACTGCCGCGGAACCGGCAACCAGGCCAATGCCGGTTAATCCCAGAATCAGGGTATCCAGAGGCACGCCCCCGGGTGTAGCCAGAAACATACCCACCAGGGCACAGAGCAGCATCAGCAGAACCACGCGGGGTTTGGTCATTTCGAGATAATCTCGCCAGCCTGTGGCGTTGCTGATGGCTTCACTCATAGTTGTGTCTCTTGCAGTTTATTCCGCGCATGCATTTTGGCGTCGTCGGCAGCGGGCGCAAAGTTTACTGTAACCATCGCTAACAGCAAGAGCGCACCAAAAGCGTTATGTGCTGTTGCTATCCCCAGAGGCAGGCTCCAAACCACATTCAGAACGCCCAACATCAGCTGAAAGACCAGCAGCGTAAAGGTCAATGTCGCTAAAAAGCGGTTTGCAGACCAGAGCCGGAAAGCCAGCGCAGCAACAACAACCATGACCAGTAGCGCACCCAGACGGTGGGTCCAGTGGATGGCAATGCGGGCTTCATTATCCAGCAGGCCGCCCAGATAGTTCGGACCCACGTGCTGGAAAATATTGAAACCGGAGGCAAAATCCATCGGTGGGGAATAACTGCCGTAACAGGTGGGGAAGTCCGCACAAGCCAGAGCGGCATAGTTAGAAGCCACCCAGCCGCCCAGCGCAATCTGCGCAATGACCAGCCCCAGAGCTACCTGGGCATGTCGCTTAAGATTGATTTTCTGCGCCTGGTCCAGCCAGAGCAGGCGCCCACCACCCTGGCGCAGGTACAGTACCCACAACAGGCTGAAGGTTGCAAAGCCACCCATGAGATGCGCCGTCACCACCTGAGGCCAGAGTTTCAGAGTGACGGTCCAGGCACCAAAGGCCGCCTGACATATGATGAGCACCAGCAGCGCAGTGCTGATCTCACGTATTCTGTTGGGCGGGTTGTCGCGCCAGGCAATAAGCGTCAGCGCCAGTACCACAAGCAGCAGTGCACCGGCAAAATACCGATGAACCATCTCCGGCCATGTTTTGGCGTGGTCTACAGGCGATTCGGGAAACAGCTTTTCAGCGCGCTCTACGTCTTCGACACTATCCGGCCACTTCAGATGCCCGTAACACCCCGGCCAATCCGGGCAGCCGAGGCCCGCATCCACCAGACGGGTGAATGCGCCTAAAACCACAACAAATACAACCAGAACCAGACCGAGTCGATTCAAATTGAGAACGCGCTGACTAACCAATGTGAGATACCTTTAATAACTTCTTCAGGTCCTGGAGCACCAGCTTTGGGTTTGTGTCCATGGCGTAGTGAAAAACCAGATTGCCGTTGGGGTCTACGATGTAGACGCCCTCATTGAGGAGTGTGGCGTCACCAATATCAACCAGCGCCAGCTCTGGAAACGGTGCCATCCAGGAGGCGCGCGTCTGCGTTTCGAGGTCCAGAT
Source organism: Pseudomonadaceae bacterium (assembly GCA_024743175.1). Classification (GTDB taxonomy): domain Bacteria; phylum Pseudomonadota; class Gammaproteobacteria; order Pseudomonadales; family Azotimanducaceae; genus UBA4421. The sequence continues at coordinate 35,924 of JANSXA010000010.1, forward strand.
CAGTAAAGCCACGACGCACTCGATCCATTTCCCTGTTTAAAAGAATATGTAACGCCTGCATGTGCTGCACGGTCTGCTGGCAGTCGGCTGTGCAATCGGGGCTTACAACCCATAGCCACCAGCGTCGTGTATTACCTTCCACCTGCCAGTCCAGTTGCGTTGTAGTGATCTCCGGCTGCACAAATGTACCGTTGTTGGTGGTGCCCCAACCGTCTGAATTCTGCGCCAGGTAGAACATCAGATATGAGCCGCCCAGCGTTAAGAAGCCGATCATCATGATGCCGATCAACTGCAATCGATTGCGCCGCTGTACCGCCGCGGCCTGGGTGGAGTCTGAATCGTTAGAGGTTTCGCTCATCAACACTTACCTTTATTTATCATTTTCTCTGGCATTGCGTATGCCCAGGAATACATAGCCGGCTAACAGCGTTATGGCCAGGCCAAACCAGGTCGCCGCATAACCCCGATGTTTAGCATCACTTAAGACCTGGGCAAATGGTGCCGGCTGCAGCACGCCGGCCTGGCCCGGTTCCAGACGCACCTCAACCGGCTCTGCTGACAACAGCTGCGCCATGCGCTTTATATCCAGACGCTGCACACGCTTGGGCCAGGTCGGTGGCCAGGGGTCGTCATCTAGTACTGGAATCAAGCCCGTATAGGGCCATGCAACGCCGATGAGTTGTACCCGGCCTGGCAATGCCGGCACTTCGGGCAGCTGATCACGCCGGGCTGGCGCCGCCAGAAACCCGCGATTCACAATAAACCGGCTGCCCTGGGCTTCGTTAAACAGTTGCAACACCCAGTAACCGGTTTTGCCATTAAGCACCTGATTATCAACCAGGAAGGTCTCTGGCTGTAACTCACCGTCTAATTTTACCCTTTGAAAGCGCACGTTGGGATCAAATTCTGCAGCTCGAACCGGTAAACTTGTCAGACGATCCAAATAGTCACTTTCCAGGGCGCGCTTTTCTGCACCCCGCGACAGCTGCCAGGCACCAAGCGTTAAGACAACAGGCAGGAGAATCACGACAAACAAAGACATGCGCCACCCTGGAGCAAACCGCTTCACGTGATTAACCCTTCACACACAATGGTTTAAAGTGCGCGCTCACTTTAAAAGGCAATTGCTTTGTTGAAAGTCATTATCGTTGTTCTGCTGATTGGCGTTGTCATCAGCTTGTTCTCCGGATTGGTATTTCTGTTTAAAGACACAGACCGTGCCGATTCAAAACGCACACTGTATGCGCTGGGTGTACGCATTACCCTGGCTGGCGCACTGCTGCTGACTATATTCTACGGTTTTTATACCGGTGAGTTACGTATCGGGACAAACGCGCCCTGGCACAATACAACCCAGCAGCTGCTGGAAGAAAAGAGCGCTGCAGAAGCAGAGGCTGACTAGCACCTGACATAAGAAAGGGGGCTGTAGGGCCCCCTTTTTCGAACTGATGTTTCGAGCGCGTTTATAAAACGTAAACGAAAATAAACAGCCCTACCCAGACCACATCGACAAAGTGCCAGTACCAGCTGGCCGCTTCAAAGCCAAAACAGTCTTGTGAGTTGAAGTGTCCTTTAATTGCGCGGTATAGCTGCACGATCAGAATAATAGTACCCAGAGTAACGTGAAAACCGTGGAATCCGGTCAGAAGGAAAAATGTTGAGCCGTAAATACCACTATCCAGAGTGAGACCCATCTGGGTATAAGCAATCACATACTCTTCGATCTGCAGGCCCACAAAAATGATGCCGAGAACAACAGTAAAGAGGAGCCAGCCAATCAGCTTCTTGCGGTTATTGGCTTTGATGGCCGAATGAGCCCAGTGAATCGTAACGCTGGAAAACAGCAGAATGGCTGTGTTCCAGAAGGGCAGATAGGCGTACCAGCTGGAAACCGAAGGCGCTTTCATATTTTCTGCAGGTCCCGGAAATGCAGTTGCATCAGGGTTGCTCATCACCGGCCAGGTGGCATCGAACTCAGGCCAGAGGTAGTCGCCGACTATGCCTTTTGCACCCTCACCACCAAGCCAGGCGACTGCAATCGAACGCGTATAAAACAGCGCGCCGAAGAAAGCTGCAAAAAACATGACTTCAGAGAAAATAAACCAGCCCATGCCCCAGACGTAACTTCGCTTGAGCTGCTCATTGGCTAAACCCTGCTGATTCTCAGCAATGACTTTGGCAAACCAGCAGTACAGGACAAATGCCACCATCGCAAAGCCGATGATGCTTTGAGTCCAGGTGTGCGGTTCACCCGCCTTTGTATCGTTCAACCAACTGGCCAGGCCAGTTACCGTTAACATCAACCCGAGGGCAAGAACGACCGGATACCAGCCACTATGAGGTACGTAATAGACCGATTGATCTGTGTCAGCATTTGCCATTGTTTTCTCCAATATTCCCTTTGCTCGATCGCTGGCGCTAACCGCCAGTTACTACGGCATCACCCATGGCTTCAGTGATGTCAAAAAGAGCGTAACTCAAATTGATGGACTGCACGTTTGTCGGCAGTTCCCGGCCAACGATGAAGCGCATGGGCATAACCATTTCCTCACCGGGCTGCAAAATTTGCTGGTTAAAGCAAAAACATTCTGTTTTATGAAAGTACTGTGTGGCGGATACCGGCACCAGAGAGGGTATTGCCTGCCCGACCATCACTCTGTCAGTGGTGTTCCTGACGTAGAAATTGACTTCTTTGAGTTCACCTGGGTGAACCCGCACACCACCTTTCTCTGACCAGAAATCCCACACCATGCCCTGGTTGGTATTCGTGATGAAATTCACTTTGACCAGGCGCGAGGTATCCGGCGAGGTTGTCGCTGGATCATAGGTGTATGGACCGCCGGTTTTTCCATTCAAGCCGGTAATTTCGCAAAACAGGTCGTACAACGGCACCAGGGCCCAGGCAAACGCAGCCATCGCCAACACGATCAGGCACAACTTACGTACCGTACGTTTGATCTCTGAGCTTTGCGCGTTTGTTGTCATAACCTGTTTTACTCCGTTACTGCTTTGTGCACTTTTACTTCTCTAGGTACTAGGCGTGCACTTCCTCATCCGTCACTTTTGGCGGATGGGTGAAGCTGTGGTAAGGCGCTGGTGAAGGCAGGGTCCATTCCAGCCCTTTAGCCCCTTCCCACGCTCGTGCTTTTGCCGGTGTACCCGAACGTATGCCATGGATGATCACGTACAGGAAGAACAGCTGTGAGAATCCAAAGATGAATGCGCCCACTGACGACACCATGTTGAAGTCCGCAAACTGCAGCGGGTAGTCAGGGATGCGTCGAGGCATACCCGCCAGACCTGAGAAATGCTGCGGGAAGAACGTAATGTTCACACCGATAAATGACAGCCAGAAGTGCAGTTTGCCCAGCGTCTCATTGTACATTTTGCCCGTCCACTTCGGGAACCAGAAGTAAACTGCTGCAATAATCGAGAACAGCGCACCGGGTACCAGTACGTAGTGGAAGTGAGCCACAACAAAGTAAGTATCGTGGTACTGATAATCCACCGGCGTTATCGCCAGCATCAGTCCAGAGAAACCACCAATGGTAAACAGGACCACAAACGCGATAGCAAACAACATCGGAGTCTCGAAAGTCATCGACCCGCGCCACATTGTCGCCGTCCAGTTAAAGACCTTCACGCCAGTGGGTATCGCAATAAGCATGGTGGTGTACATAAAGAACAACTGACCCGCCAGCGGCATACCTACGGTGAACATATGGTGTGCCCAGACGATGAAGGACAGGAACGCAATGGACGCCACTGCATACACCATTGAGTCGTAACCAAAGAGTGTCTTGCGCGCGAACGCCGGAATGATGTGCGAGATGACACCAAACGCAGGCAATATCATGATGTACACCTCAGGGTGTCCGAAGAACCAGAAAATGTGCTGGAACATGACTGGATCACCGCCACCAGCAGCATTGAAGAAGCTGGTACCAAAGTGGATATCAAACAACATCATAGTGACCGCACCCGCCAGTACCGGCATAACCGCAATCAGCAGATAGGCGGTAATCAGCCAGGTCCAGATGAACAGGGGCATTTTCATCAAAGTCATACCCGGTGCCCGCATATTCAGGATGGTCGCGATGATGTTGATGCTGCCCATGATCGAAGAGGCACCCATCAGGTGAACCGCGAAGATAAAGAACGTTACCGAATCAGGCGCGTAGGTGGTCGATAAAGGCGCGTAAAAAGTCCAACCGAAGTTAGGGCCGCCACCTTCCATGAACAGTGTAGAAATCATGATGCCGAACGCAAAGGGCAGGATCCAGAAAGACAGGTTGTTCATGCGTGGCAGAGCCATATCCGGTGCACCTACCTGCATGGGCACCAGCCAGTTAGCCAGGCCAACAAAGGCCGGCATGATGGCACCAAACACCATGATGAGACCATGGTTGGTGGTCATCTGGTTGAAAAATTCAGGGTTTACAAACTGCAGACCCGGCTGGAACAGCTCGGTGCGGATGACCAGAGCCATCACACCGCCGACAAGGAACATCGCAAAACTGAACCACAGGTAAAGTGTGCCGATATCTTTGTGGTTGGTGGTGAACAGCCAGCGCGCTAAGCCTTTATCTGGCCCATGATCGTGGTGATCGTCGTGGTGGTCGTCTTGCTGACCTGCATGTATGACTTCGCTCATAGCTTCCTCGTTATTCGCCAGATAGTTCTATGACATCACGTGGCTGAGTGATGTCGTCTGAATCGTTGCCCCAGGAATGGCGCTCGTAGTGCACAACGGCTGCCAGTTGGGCAGCATCAAGTTGACGTCCGAATGCCTGCATGGCTGTTCCTGGCACACCCTCTATGACCATTTTAATGTGGTCGTCGCGTGGCCCGACGATGTACGGGCTACCTACCAGAGAGGGGAAAACCGGTGGCAGGCCCTGGCCGTTAGGCTGATGACAGCTGGCACAGAACGTTCCGTAGACCTCTTCGCCTTGCTCCATTAACTCTTCGTGGGTAAATGTCTTGCTCAAGGCTTCCTGGCGGACACTTTCGTTGGCAACTTCTTCGGCATACCAGGCATCAAAATCAGCCTCTTCCATCACCTCTACCACAACGGGCATGAAGCCATGGTCTTTACCGCACAATTCTGTGCACTGGCCTCGATAGATACCGGGCTCTTCAACCACAGTCCATAATTCATTCAGCATGCCGGGCACCGCATCTCGTTTAATGCCAAAATCGGGCACCCACCAGGCGTGGATCACATCTTCTGAAGTGACCAGAAAACGCACTTTACGGTTGGACGGAATCCGCAGGGGGTTATCTACCTCCAGCAGGTAGTTTTCACCTTTCGCACTGCGGTTCTGGATTTCGTCTTGCGTGGTTGCCATGTTAGAAAAGAACGAAAAAGTGTTGTTGTAATCGTCGTCGAGATATTTGTACTGCCATTTCCACTGATAGCCCCGCACTTCAACGGTCATATCTTCACCGCCGGTGTCATACATCGCCACCAGCACCTGGGTGGCCGGGATCGCCATGCCAATCAGAATCAGCGTCGGAACGATGGTCCAGGCCAGTTCAAGCTTGGTGCTTTCGTGAAATTTAGCCGCTTCATAACCCGCAGAACGGCGGTGATGAATAACGGACCAGAACATCACACCAAATACCGCTATACCAATAAACACACATATGACCAGGATGATCATGTGCAGATCGTAGACCTGCTGGCTGATGTCGGTGACGCCCGGGCGCAGGTTTAATTCATCGGCAGTTGCCACGCCAGCCATCAGTAAGCTGAGCAGGCCGCCTGCAAGACTAATTCTTTGTTTCATCCCATATGTTCCACAATTTGTGTCTGTCTTATGCGCATATCTCGTGATTACGCATGAGTCTGGTTACCGGTGATCAATGGACTGTGTCCAACCAGGCCATTACCGGCGCATGCGAAAATGCCGCATCGGCAGCCATTCTTTAGGTGCGCAGGCCAACCCGTCTTTCGACGTGTTTTCAGGCCTGATAAACCACTAGGTATTTCGCTCTAAGTTATAGACCAAAAAACTGACTATCATCAGAAGGTCTATGTTCCCATTTACGCTCGTCTCGTTGTCCAGGCTGTCTTCAGCGACGCTGGCACTGAGCGCGGAGCGATTATAGCAACCCAAGAACGTACAGCAACACGAAACTATGGCGGATAACGTCAAGATAACTAAAGAAATACCTTATGTTCCGACTCAGTCTCTGTCTGGGCAGGCAAAGTGCTGTTGATTTGCCTGCTAGCGTTTGGGGTGCTTCCCGGGGTCAAGAATTCTGACCGGCTGTGCAGAGGACGCAGGTTGAGTTGGATTTGGTTTGGCTCGTTCCGGCTTACCGCGCGGTACACCCTGGGAATTGACCCGATTGTCGATCGAAAACTCATCTGCAAAGCCACACGCCACACAGCGGCGACGTGACAACTCAGGCTGGTCAGTCGACCCGGATTTGTCCGCCGTTTGTGCGCCGGGCTTCTCCGCATGCGCTTCTACCTGGGTGCCTGTTTCAACCACAATGCGGTCTACAATCTGACAATCCGGGCAGACTGCCCCTGCAATAAAACGCTTCTTTAAAATCTTTACCTGTGTCATGACGGCCTTATCTATGCGGAGGACTGTTGCGCGCCTACTGGCTGCGCGCGGCGTATCAGTTCATAAACGGGTTGTGTCCGGGGTAGCTGACCGTGCCAGATGCAATAGCTTTGCGCCGCCTGTTCTACCAACATGCCAAGCCCATCAACGCTGCTGGTTGCTCCAGCGCCAGCTGCCCAGCGGCAGAATCTGGCCGCGGGTCCGTAACTCATGTCGTAACAGAACGCATCATTCACCAGGCTGGGTTGCAGTGGCATAACTTCATTCCCCAGACCGAATGAGGTGGCATTAATAACAAGGTCTGCGGGTTCATCCAGCATGTTAAGCGCCTGGGCGGCAAGTTCTACCCCGGCGTTCCTGAACACCGGCTGCTGTAACAACAGCTGGGCTTTCTCCACAGTGCGATTCATCAGTGTTAAGCGCCTGATACCAGCCTGCAGCAAAGGCAGGAGCGCACCTTGCGCTGCACCACCTGCGCCAATCAACAGCACATGTTTACCCTGCAGATCGACGCCGTGGCGCTCGCTCAGATCGCGCAGCAGACCAATGCCGTCAGTATTAAATCCCTTGCTCTGGTTATCCGAAGTAAATTTGATGGTATTAACCGCGGAAGCAGCTCGCGCATGTTCATCTACTGTGTCTACATAGTTGTAGGCGTCAATTTTAAACGGCACAGTCACGTTCATCCCCTTGCCACCGCTGGATTTAAACTGTTCTGCAAATTGCGAAAACTCACCTGTTTCAACTTCGGCCTTGTCGTATATTATTTTGTCACCTAACTGTTTCGCAAAGGCGTTATGGATCTGCGGTGAGCGCGAATGCGCAATTGGATTGCCAACTACAAGGTAACGATTTATTTCTGTTGTCTGCATAATCATCTTCAGCGCAGGATAGTGCCATCCAGACCGTGAATGGTACTCGCTTTACCGGGGTTAAGAACTGCACCTGGCAAAACAAAGCCTGCCTGCCTGCCAAACGCATCCTCTGCCTGGGTCTGCGTTGTCAAACTGGGTTCGCCAGAGCGGTTTGCAGATGTAGACACCAGTGTATTTCCAAACAATTCACATAAGCGCCTGGCCTGAACGTGGCCGGGTACACGACAGGCCAGCGTTGTGCGGCCACCGCGAATAACATCCGGATAGTTTGTGTCCGGCAGGATCCAGGTATGAGCCCCTGGCCAGGTGGCTTGAATCGCAAGCTTCTGTGCTTCAGACAAACCCGCCATCTGTTCGGCAAAGTTATGGGCTTGAGCTCCAATCACAATAAAACCCTTGTTCGCCTGGCGACCCTTGATTGCCAGCACCGCCTCCACCGCTTCAGCATTGAACGGATCACAGGCAAAGCCCCAGACACCTTCGGTCGCATGCAGCACCACTCCGCCTGCTTTAAGAATTGCAGCTGCCTTATGTAGTTGTGCCTCGGCTGCACTCACTGGATTATCCACCATAGACCGGACCGATTCATGTTAAGCCGCGCGATGCGGCGAGCGAATATAACCAAGCTGGACCTGCTGAACAAATCCGAACAACTCCAGGCTCACCAGCAGCGAACTTACCGTCCCAGCTGCCAGGCCGGTTTGCAGGCAGACTTCATCAAGGGTCACCGGCAGACCCTGGATACAATCCAGTACCCGATGATGATCATCAGAGGGTAAATCGCCTGGCGACAAGCTTGCGTGAACGCTTTCTGTCTGGGATTGTTTTTCCTCAGCAGTGGCCTCAATACCCATGGCTAACAGAACATCCCGCGCATCCGTCACCAGAGCAGCACCTTGTTGAATAAGCCGGTGACAACCTGCACTGACCTTGCTGGACACCGGCCCGGGTACAGCCATGACATCGCGACCCTGTTCTAATCCCAGCCTCGCTGTAATCAGAGATCCACTTTTCTCGCCTGCTTCAATCACCACTGTTGCACCACAGACACCACTGATCAGTCGGTTGCGCTCTGGAAAGTGATGCGCCCTGGGGCCTGTAGATGGCGGGTATTCCGAGAGCAGCAAGCCATCTGCCATTACAATCTCAGCCGCCAACGGACGATGGCGTTCCGGATAAATGCGATTCAGGCCACTGCCCAGCACAGCCACAGTTGCACCGGTTGTTTTTGACGCACCCATAGTTTCAGCTGTCGCGCTCAACACACCTCGATGAGCTGCTCCGTCAATGCCAAGCGCCAGACCACTCACAACGGTCAGGCCGTAGCCTGCCAGATCTCTGGCCATCTGCTGGGCGAGCAGACGCCCGGCGCTGGTGCACCGACGCGCCCCAACCACAGCCACGGCGCCCGAGCTCTGCAGAAGGCTTAACACTCCTTTGTAGTACAGCACCAGGGGAGGGTCAGGTATGGATTTCAACAGTGGCGGGAAATGGGCGTCAAAGATTCCAACCACCGCAGTACCTGATGAGCTGTGACTGCGACGAGGTGCTCGCTTGCTTCTAGGACGGCAGTTCTGTTGCAGCGTATCAGCCAGGTGGCCTTGCAGTAACGCAGCTTGAGGATCGGCACATCGATCAATGCATTTCAGGATCTGTCGACGGGAATACTGATCGAGCAGCTCCATGAGTGCTGCCGTACTGGCTGTAGGGGGTTGAGGATGGGGCTGGAACATCGGACCCAGATTACCGGCGCACAATGCGCCGGCGTAGGGTCTGGCGCGGCAACTGGTGTCAGAAAAACACCCGTTGCCTGGCTGAAGATCAGGGGTTGCGGACCTCGTCGCTTACTGCCAGCGGTCGCTCAGTTGCGAGAACCAGGCCGTAAGACAGTTTTTCAAAAGTGCGGAATATCATCAGCAGCCCTGCGCGTTCGCTGGGTAAACGAATGTTTTCATTGGCAATGCGATCGCGCGCTATTCCACCTTTCTTGTAAATGGCCAACACGTTGCCCACTTCAAGATTTTCTCGTTCGCCTCGGTTGATCACGACCACGTCATACTGACCGACCTGGGTCACACCGCTGAACACGGAAATAATTTCGCCATTGATATCGTCAACAGGCGCACTTGGGAAAAAGTTGGCATCAACGCGGCGTTCTTCGGTGGGCAATACACGATCGCCGATCTGCACTTCTTCGCGGGTACTGGTAACCGCCATGGTCGCAACGTCCGCATCTTGAGCAACTGCGGTACCTAAGCCGATATAAGTCGCTTCGCGGCCTAAAATTTCCTGGGTATTCGGGTCCACATACAGGGGACCACGGCGAACAAAATTAAATGATTCGCTGTCAGGTAATTCACCGCGGACGTAAACCCGGTCGCCAGCACCTAATATCAGTCGCTCGGCTTCACCTTCCACTATATAAGGTGCAGCTTCCAGCACAGCGGGTTCGATGACCCGGTTCTGCACCAGAAAACCCTGAATAGCATCCAGGCTGATGGCCGGTATTGACGACTCAAGTGGCGTTGCACGAATCTGAGGCTGCAGACTGATGGTGTCTGAAGGCGTTAGTTTCACGGTTCGGCCCGCATCTCCACGACGTAACTGCAGGCGAGGCTGCCCGTCAACATAGACCAGAGCGATCTGGTCACCCGGATAAATCAGATGCGGATTATCAATCTGCGGGTTAATCTGCCAGATTTCCGGCCACAGCCATGGCTTGGACAGGAAGGTGCCACTGATGTCCCATAACGTGTCACCCTTCACCACGGTGTATACATCGGGGTGACCGGGTTTGAGGAATTGGGCAATGTCTTGCGCGGTGGCGGACAATCCGACCAGCAGGCTCATCGACAGTACGCATGAAGTTAGTAAGCGCTTACATTTATTCACTATGCTACATATCCTTTGTTTTCGTTGATTACGGGTGCACTTTGCTAGTGAATACAACCGTCGCCATGACCTGAACAGGCTTTGCTTCAAACTCATAGGCACAAAAAGCTATAATCGGCGCCATCTTAGCAGCACAATTTGGACCAATACTAGAGACAGTTCACAGGCTCTAACAACACTATTTACACCATGAGTTTATTGAATATTTTGCAATACCCCGACCCGCGCCTGAGAACAGTGGCTGCGGACGTCACCGAGTTCGGTCCAGACCTTGTGCGCTTTGCCGACGATCTGCTGGAAACCATGTATGCCGCTCCCGGTATAGGCCTGGCTGCAACCCAGGTAAACGTGCACGAGCGAATTATCGCGGTTGATGTGTCTGATAACGCCGACACACCCCACATACTGGTCAACCCACAGTTCACCACACACGGTGAGCTGCTGGAAACCGAAGAAGGCTGCCTGTCAGTGCCCGGCTTTTATGAGCCGGTGACTCGCGCCGAGCGCATTACCGTTACTGCACAAAACCCCATGGGTGAAGCATTGCAGCTGGAAGCAGAGGGGTTGCTGGCGGTCTGTATCCAACACGAATGTGATCACCTGGCGGGCAAATTGTTTGTCGACTATATTTCGAACCTGAAGCGCAATCGCATTCGCAAGAAGCTTGAGCGGCAACAGAAACAACGTGCCTGAGCTGAAAACCGTTTTTGCGGGCAGCCCGGAATTTGCAGCCCGTATCCTTGCGCGAATGATTGATTCGCCATTCACACCTGCGGCGGTGTTTACCCAACCGGATCGACCCACCGGGCGCGGCAGAAAAGTTCGCCCGAATGCCGTCAAACAGCTGGCAGAAACCGCAGGTATTGAACTGTTTCAACCTAAAAGCCTGCGCGACAAAACCGCGCAGAATCTGCTGGAAAACCAGCAGGCGGACGTCTTTGTGGTTGCCGCCTACGGACTTATCCTGCCCCAGGCAGTCCTTGATATACCTCGCTTTGGCTGCCTCAACGTGCACGCTTCACTGCTGCCGCGCTGGCGTGGCGCTGCGCCGATTGAGCGCGCGGTCATGGCCGGAGATAAGCAGACTGGCGTTTGTATCATGCAGATGCAGGCCGGGTTGGATACCGGTCCTGTCTTTGCGCAAACAGAAATACCGATAACTGCAGATACGACAGCGCTTGCGCTGACCCAGGTGCTGGCAGATGCGGGTGGTGATCTGCTCATTGAAGTACTGGCGAGCTTCGCCAGGGCCAAGACGAAAAAACGCAAGCTACCCACCCCCACGGCACAAGATGACAACCTGGCGACATACGCGCACAAACTGGAAGCCTCTGATCGCAGCGTTGATTGGCGCGAATCAGCTCAATCTATTGCGGACAAAATCCGCGCTCTGGCAGGACGCATGCCCGTGCGCACCCTTCTGGGGGAAGTGCATGTTCAAATTCTCCAGGCCCACGCCGTGCAGCAGAACCTGCCAGATACAGAAGCAACACCAGCGGGCACTCTGATTGACGTCTCCAGGAGTGGCATTATTGTGCAATGTGAAACCGACCTTTTGCAGATTACACGGGTCAAGGTTGAACGCGGTAAAGGTAGTGAGCTGGACCCGGCCGCCGCTATCAACGGCTACAGTGATCTGTTTTTCCCCGGGGCGCGTTTTGCGAACTGAATCGTGAGCGAACAGCACACGTCGCGCCAGTGTCGGGGTTATGCGGCAAAAGGCGTGGACCTTGTCACAAAACACAACCGAACGATAGATTGGGTTCTTTACAACCGCGCTGAATGGTTCATTTCACCGGAAACACGGCATTTATTTTATGGCACCATCCGGCACCACCAGGCACTGGTTGATCTGGTCAGCCCGCTGTTGGACAAACCCCTGCGTGACAAAGATTCAGTGGTCTACAGTTTGATGTTAGTAGGTGCTTACCAACTTAAAGTGGCAGATACACCCGCCCATGCGGCGATCAATGAGACGGTAAACGCAACCCGCACCATCAGTCGTCCCTGGTCCCGGGGGTTGGTCAATGCAGTCCTCAGAAAAGTCACATCCCTTGACATAAAACCAGATCAATCGTTCGGTCATGCCCACTGGCTGGTGCACCTGATGACACAGGCTTGGCCTGGTGAATGTATTGATATTCTGAGTGCCAACAGCTTACGTGCACCTATGGCTCTGCGCATTAACTCAATATTAACCACCCGCGCTCAATATCTTGAACGATTGTTCGAGGTTGGTATTCAAGCTGGTCAGGGTCTCGCCGAACAAAGCCTGATTCTGAATCATCCCCAACCCAGCATCACGCTGCCCGGCTGGGTCGAAGGAGAAGTTGCGGTCCAGGATATGGGGGCTCAATTTGCGGCACCACTTATGCTGTTGCCCGCAGCCGAAAGTTCCGCATGCCGAAGTACCGGATCTAACCCGGCGACACGCATTCTGGACGCCTGCGCAGCTCCTGGAGGGAAACTTGCTCATCTGATTGAACTCAGCACAGCCACTGCGGCAGAGGCTGATGACAATTCTTCACTGCCAGAAGTGGTCGCAATAGACATCAATCCAGATCGTGTCGCGCAAACCGAAACGATACTGGCACGCCTCGGCCACGCCTGTCAGCTGGCGGTTGGTGACGCTTGCACACTGTCCTGGTGGGACAGAAAGCCATTTGATCGCATTCTGCTGGATGCGCCCTGCAGCGGCACCGGTACAATCCGACGGCACCCGGATATCAAACTACTCTTAAAGGAACCGGCAATTGCGGAACATGCGGTGTTGCAGCTTCAGATGCTCAACAACCTCTGGCAGACGCTGGCACCAGGCGGTACTCTGCTGTACTGCACCTGCTCACTCCTGCCACAAGAGAATGATGGTGTGATCAGCCAATTTATAGAACAACCTGGTAACGACGCCAAAGTGTGCAGTATTGATTTACCAACGGGACATGCGACCCAACATGGTTGGCAGCTTTTACCGACCGACCCCAACACTGATGGTTTCTATTATGCCCGGCTGCAGAAGGTTGCTTAACATCAAGCTGCTCACTGAACAGAGCACGTCATGAAAATTCTTATTCTTGGCGCGGGTCAGGTCGGTGGCACACTGGCGGAAAATCTTGCCAAAGAGTCATTTGATGTGACTCTGGTGGACGAACAGGCCAGTCGCCTGCAGGAGCTGGCCGACAGACTCGACATTCAGACCATTCAAGGCTGGGCATCTCACCCGGATGTGCTGCGCCGTGCTGGCGCCGATGATGTCGACATTCTGGTTGCGGTGACCTCCAGCGACGAGGTCAACATGATCGCCTGCCAGGTGTGTTATTCACTGTTCCGCACACCGTTAAAAATTGCGCGGGTTCGGTCCATGTCCTACCTCACCCGGGAAGGATTTTTCAGCAAAGAACACATGCCCATAGATGTGCTGATCAACCCGGAGCAGGTGGTTACTAACCACATTCATGAGCTGCTGAAACACCCCGGCGCATTACAGGTGCTGGATTTTGCCGACGGGCGCGTTCAGCTGGTTGCCATGCGCGCTTATTATGGCGGACCTCTGGTGGGTCAGGCGCTGAGTTTTTTACGCGAACATATGCCTAACGCTGACACGCGTGTTGCCGCAATCTTCAGACGGGGTAAAGCGATCATCCCTGAAGGCAACACCGTGATAGAAGCCGATGACGAAGTATTTTTCATCGCCGCCCGGGAACACATCGATGCCGTCATGGCAGAACTGCGCAAAGTAGAACGCCCTTTCAAACGCATCATGATTGCCGGTGGCGGAAACGTCGGTGCGCGTCTTGCTCAGGCCGTGGAGAACCACTACGCCGTCAAGCTGCTGGAATACAGCGAGCCACGCGCTAAGTTTCTGGCTGATCAGCTGACTAAAACCGTTGTCCTGCAAGGCAACGCCACAGACAGAGATCTATTGCTCGAAGAGAACATCGAGCAGTGTGATGCTTTTTGTGCCGTCACCAATGACGACGAAGTAAATATCATGTCGTCCCTTATGGCCAAGCGCCTGGGCGTTCGCCAGGTTATCACGCTGATTTCAAAACCCGCATACGTTGACCTGGTGCAGGGGGGCGAAATTGATATCGCGGTAAGTCCGCAACAAGCCACCACCAGCACGCTGCTCTCGCATGTGCGGCGTGCGGACGTTGCCCGGGTCCACAGCCTGCGACGTGGTGCTGCAGAAGCCATTGAAGCGATCGCTCATGGTGATGCCAAAAACTCCAAGGTGGTAGGCCGGCGTATCAATGAAATAGACCTGCCTAACGGCTGTTCCATTGGCGCCATTGTCAGGGGTAATGAAGTGCTTATTGCACATGACAATGTGCTGGTTGAATCTGACGATCACGTGATTCTCTTCCTGGTCGACAAGCGACAGGTCCGCGCCGTCGAAAAACTGTTTCAGGTTGGCGTGTCGTTCTTCTGAGCGGCCGGTAATAACTTATGCATCTTGCGGTTATTTTTCGCGTTATCGGGACGCTGTTGACGTTTTTCAGTTTCACCTTTTTTATCCCGGGCCTGCTGGGCCTGGCTTATGGTGAAAACACAGCCACCACCTTCGGCTTGGCATTTGTCATCACCCTGGCTGTTGGTCTGACACTCTGGTTACCATTGCGAGGCAACCGTGAGCTGCGGGGCGGAGACGGCTTCCTGATAACGGCACTGTTCTATGTCGGTCTTGGTTTGTTCGGCGCTATCCCTCTATATTTTGCTGACTCGACAAACTTGAGCTTTACCGACGCGGCTTTTGAGTCCATGTCCGGTTTAACCACCACCGGTGCAACAGTGATCACGGGGCTTGACGAGTTACCTAAGTCGCTGCTCATTTATCGCCAGCTTCTGCAATGGCTGGGTGGCATGGGCATCATTGTTCTGGCGGTAGCGATATTCCCGATGTTAGGCATCGGTGGCATGCAGCTGTATCGAACGGAATCCCCGGGGCCATTGAAAGATAACAAACTGACCCCGCGCATCACCGAGACAGCCAAGGCGTTGTGGTATATCTACCTGAGCCTGACAATCGCCTGCGCTCTGGCTTACTGGGCTGCAGGCATGACGCCTTTTGATGCCATCAGTCACAGCTTCTCAACGGTGGCAATTGGCGGCTTCTCAACTCACGATGCCAGTATTGGTTACTTCGCCAGCCCTTTGATCGAAAGTGTAGCGATCGTTTTTATGCTGCTCTCCGGTATAAATTTTGGTCTGCACTTCCTGGTCTGGCGAAGGCGTAACCCATTACATTATTTCCAGGATGCCGAAGTAAAAACCTATCTGGCGGTATTGGCTGCAGTTGCCGGGATTGTAATATGGGTGTTGTACAGCTACCCACTACCAGGCGTCTCACCCGTGCGTGATGGATTGTTTCAAACCATCTCTATTGCCACCACTACCGGCTTCACTACGCAGAATTTCAGCTTATGGCCTTCGGTTGCCCCCATACTGCTATTGTTAGCGGCGTTTGCGGGCGGTTGCGCCGGCTCAACCGCAGGCGGCATCAAGATGATCCGCGTGCTGATGATTTACCTGCAGGGTATGCGCGAAGTGAAACGCCTGATTCATCCAAACGGCGTGTTTCCTATCAAACTCAACAACTTGCCGGTCTCCGATCGCCTGATACAGGCAGTCTGGAGTTTCTTCAGTGTCTACGTGATGATTTTTCTGCTGATGGTCACCGCGGTGATGTTGATTGGTGAGCTTGATTTTGTGACTGCATTTTCAGCCGTTGGCGCAAGCCTGAATAACCTGGGTCCGGGCCTGGGTGAGGTTGCCCTGAACTACGCCAGCCTGCCCGCGGCTGTGAAGTGGTTATTGATGTTTACAATGATGCTGGGGCGCCTGGAGATATTTACTTTGCTGGTACTGCTGACACCTGCCTATTGGCGGCGATAAAGGTTGTCGCGACCACCACCTGGCGGTCGCTTGAAGCGTTTGTATTCCCATTGATATTGCTCCGGCGCTCGTCTGATCACCTGCTCTATGGTGCGGTTCAGAACTTCAGCACACCCTTGAGCATCCAGACCCTCAATTGAATCAACCAGGGATTCAAACCGCGCAACATAACCATAACCATCGTCACTTTTTTTGCGCTGGACTGAGCCGACAATGACATCAGGCGCAGTTTTGTCAATCAAGCGGTGCACAAGACTCATGGTCAGCGCCGGGTGACCAAAAAAATCCGCATAAACACCGGCGCTTCGATCTGGTACCTGGTCCGGCAGAATCGCCACGAGTTTGCCCTGTTTAAGAACCCGCAGGATGTTGCGCATACCTGCTGTATCGATGGCAAACAGCTGCCCACCAAAACGTTCCCGTGTGGCAAGAATGGCGGGTTCCAGCGCTGCGACTTTAGGGGGGGCATAAAGGGCAGCAACACTGTAGTTCAAACCCAGAAAAGCACACAGCAACTCCCAGTTGCCAAAGTGTGGCACCAGCAACAGAACACCCCGTTCACGCTGGTACGACTGCTTTAACAGGTCCTCTCCTTCCACGCTCAGGATCTGCGCCATCAGCTCCTGTTCAGTACGGTACGCCATTTGCGCAAACTCGAAGACCAGCAACACCATATCGGTAAGACTTGCTTTGACCAGCGTCCTTACTTCGCTGTCAGACAGTTCGGGAAAGCAGAGTTGTATATTGATCCGGCTGAACCTGGCTGAATCGCTGTCGATCAGAAGCAGAATGCGCGCGGCTGCTGCGGATAGACGGGTGGCCAGACGCGGCGAGGGTAATTGGGCCAGCCACAGCCCGAAGCGAACAATCTGTGACATTATTGTATTTTCACCCATGACACCCTGTATTACACCGATGAATCAGAAGATTAACCATTCGCTGCAGCTGATCCTGCTTGACCGAGACGGTGTTATCAACGAAGACTCGCCGGACTTCATTCGCAGCGCAGACCAATGGCAGCCTATCGCGGGTTCGATAGAAGCCATAGTGATGCTGCAACAGCGCTACGCCGTTGCTATCTGCACCAATCAGTCGGGCATCGGCAGAGGTCATTTTGATGTGGCAACCCTGCATAAGATGCATGAAAAAATGAATCGGCTGGTCAAGGCTTCGGGCGGCAAGCCGGTAGATGTGTTTTTCTGCCCGCACAAACCGGATGCGGGTTGTGACTGCAGAAAACCCAAACCCGGGCTTCTGCAAACAGCCATGGCCGCACAGCATCACAGCGCTACTGATACATTATATGTGGGTGATTCGGAAAAAGACCTGCTTGCCGCCAACGCTGCAGGCTGCCATGGCAGCCTGGTATTGACAGGCAAAGGTCAGCAAACCCGATTGACGCCCGCTGGGCAGGCGAATGAACGCGTCGCAGAAAACCTGATATCCCTGGCCAGAGCACTGACAGAGCAACACTCAGACGTCTAGGTTAACTACTGATAACGCATTGGTTTCGATAAATTCACGGCGCGGCTCCACCTGGTCTCCCATCAGTGTTGTAAAAATCTGATCTGCACCGATGGCGTCATCCACGGTCACCTGCAGCATGCGCCTGACTTCAGGATCCATGGTGGTTTCCCACAGCTGGGATGGATTCATCTCACCCAGACCTTTGTAACGCTGGATATCCACACCGCGCCGAGCCTCAGCAATCAGCCAGTTATAGGCATCATGGAAATGATGTATCTCCTGTGTCTTTTCGCCACGCTGGATGTAAGCACCTTCTCCCAACAATTCATCTAAGGCGTCAAGCATCGCCGCTATCGCACGATAGTCTGCGCCGGTGAAAAATCCGTAGTTAAATACCAGGCTTTCAACAGCACCTTTCAAGAGTATGTTTACCGTTGGAATGTAAACCTGGTGTTCACTGTCAAAACTGACTTCTACGCCCGCATTGTTACCGACGCCCTTTTCCAACAACTCGGTATAGCTGTTTGCCCAGGTCTGCATTTCTGTCTCAGACTGCATCATCTCAAGTGTGACTTTTGGAAGACGCAGTAAAAGCTGAGAGACCACTTCAGGAAATCTTCGTTCCATTCGTGTCAGGCGTTTCAGAACATCCTGCATTTGCACAACCAGGGTTTCCAGCGCCTCACCTTGTATGGGTGGCGCTTCGTTGTTTACAAACAGTTTTGCATCCTGCAAAGCAAGTTCAAGGAAATAGGCCGTGAGCTCATCGTCATCTTTGACATAGCGCTCCTGTTTACCTTTTTTCGCTTTATACAAAGGTGGCTGAGCAATAAATATGTGGCCCCTTTCCAACAGCTCAGGCATCTGACGAAAGAAAAATGTTAGTAGAAGCGTGCGAATGTGAGAACCATCCACATCAGCATCTGTCATGATCACAACGCTGTGATACCGCAGCTTATCGATATTGAATTCGTCTCGACCAATACCACAGCCTAAAGCGGTGACCAAAGTACCTACTTCCTGGGAGCCCAGCATTTTGTCGAAGCGTGCCTTTTCAACGTTCAGGATCTTGCCACGCAGGGGCAGGATCGCCTGAGTGCGCCGATCCCGGCCCTGTTTTGCCGAACCACCCGCTGAGTCTCCCTCTACCAGGAACAACTCCGAGAGCGCCGGATCTTTTTCCTGACAATCTGCAAGCTTGCCCGGCAGTCCAGCAATATCCAAAGCGCCTTTTCGCCGTGTCATTTCACGCGCTTTACGCGCCGCTTCGCGTGCACGTGCCGCATCAATCATTTTGCCCACCAGCGCACGAGCATCCTGAGGGCGCTCATCGAGGTATTGAGCGAAATGTTTGTACAACTCCTGCTCTACTGCAGTTTTGACTTCACTGGACACCAGTTTCTCTTTTGTCTGAGAGGAAAATTTAGGGTCTGGTACCTTTACGGATACCACCGCAGTCAAACCTTCTCGCGCGTCATCTCCTGTTGTGGTTACCTGAGCTTTCTTCAGCAGACCTTCCCGTTCGATATAGGTATTTAGAGTCCGGGTCAGGGCAGCACGGAAACCCGCCATGTGCGTACCGCCATCTCCCTGGGGAATGTTGTTGGTGTAGGCGAAAACCTGCTCCTGAAAAGAGTCATTCCACTGCATCGCAATTTCGACACCGATGCCATCTTCCCGTTGCACGTTGAAGTGAAACTCATCGTTAACGGTAGATTTATTGCGGTTCAGGTACTCTACAAAGGCCTTTAGACCCCCTTCGTAATAGAAGAGGTCCTTTTTGCCAGTACGCTCGTCAACCAGATTGATGCGGACGCCTGAATTCAGAAAAGCCAGTTCCCGCAAGCGTTTAGCCAGAATCTCATATGAAAAAACCGGATCAGGGAAGGTCTCTGGAGAAGGTTTGAAGTAACACTCCGTACCTTTTTCCGTTGTTTCACCCACTTCAGCAACCGGTGCCTGGGGGACACCGTCACGATACTCCTGTTCGTATACTTTTCCGTCACGTCGCACGGTCAGACGCAGCACCTCGGATAATGCGTTAACCACCGAAACGCCCACACCATGCAGCCCTCCAGATACCTTGTAACTGTTTTCGTCAAATTTACCTCCTGCATGCAGGGTGGTCATAATGACTTCAGCAGCGCTGACGTTCTCTTCCGGGTGGATGTCGACAGGAATACCGCGACCGTTGTCTTTCACGGTGATAGCTTCTTCCGGATGCATGATCACATGCACCTCGTCACAGTGGCCAGCTAGCGCTTCGTCGATGGCATTATCCACCAGCTCCTGCACCATGTGGTGCAAGCCGGTTCCATCCTCGGTATCACCGATATACATACCAGGTCGCTTTCTGACAGCGTCTAAGCCGCGTAATACGGTGATGCTGCCGGAATCGTAACTGTTTTCGTCTGACATAATGTCCCTTGCCCTAACTGGGTTTGGATAGCGTGGCTATCCGGCCTTGTTCCACGTGAAACACTTTCAGATCGGGCAGGTTTTGAACCCAATCTGCATCTAAATCAAGCTCTTCGGTTGAAGTAGCGATTACCTGGCAGTCCAAAGTAAGCAACGCCCGAACCAGTTGCTGCCATCTATTGTCATCCAGCTCCGCACCAAAATCGTCGATAAGAAATACCAGACGCTGGCCAATTCGATCACTTAAGAGCTTTGCCTGACCCAATAAGGCCGCGCTTGCGATAAGTTTTGCCTGTCCTCTGGAAACAACATCCGCCGCTGGATTACCACCGACCGAGAACAGCAGGTCACCACGATGCGGCCCTCTCTGCGTAGTACCGAATTTTACATCGCGCGCATAAGATTCGCTCACTTTTTTATCAGCTTCATCCACTGATACCAGACCGCCCCAATCGTAAGACAGTTCAATTTCAAGATTGCCATTCAACTCTACCATCAAGGCTTTAAAAACCTCGGTAAGTGCTTTGACGTACGCTGCCCGCGACCTACTCAGCTTGATCGCATAGTCACGGTACTGTTGAAACCAGGGGTCATCTTCTATCGAAGAATGGGGTGTGGCCTCGTGTTTGAGCCAGGCGTTACGCTGACTCAAAACACGCCGGTAGTAGCCGGACTCTTTTAGAAAAGTCTGTTCCACGTGAAACAAACCCCAATCCAGAAAAGCCCGTCGACCACTCGGAGAACCTAAGACCAGGTCGGCAGCGTCGGGCAACAGGGTTTGAATGGGTAAAACCTGCGCCAGGGCAGACGCTTTAGCTGTCTTCTCTCCACCCAGGCGCAATTCGGTTTTACCGTTCGCGAAACGTTGAGTACCCAGCTTTGTAAGCATTCCCTCGTCGGACACGACCTCTCCAGTCACCACCAGGGCGTTCTGTTCGTGCTGTACGACAGGGCCTATTCTGTGGGTTCTGAAAGATCGCCCCCTGGCCAGGACGTGTATAGCTTCTAATAGTGCAGTTTTACCCGCGCCATTGTCTCCGGACAGGTAGTTGAAGCCAGGGCTGAGCTCAATTTCCTGATCGATGAAGTTGCGGAAGTTGAAAATGTGCAAGTGCTGGAGGCGCACCTGATGCAGGCCTTAAAGCCTCATAGGCATAACAACATAATTTGCCGAGTCGTTACCTATCCCCTCTATCAGGGCGGAACTGTTGGCGTCTGAAACACTGAGTCTTATAGCCTCTGTCTGCAGCACACCCAGAACGTCCAGTAAGTAACTGACATTGAAACCGATCTCCAGCTCTTCACCATTGAACTCTACGGCAACAATTTCCTCAGCTTCTTCCTGTTCCGGGTTGTTGGCTTGTATGGTCAATAACTCTGGCGTCACTATCAACCTGACACCGCGATATTTTTCATTCGAAAGTATCGCTGCACGCTGAAACGCGTGGCGCAACGTCTCCCTATCTCCAACCAGGGCACGGGAACCATCCGTTGGCACCACCTTTTCGTAGTCAGGAAACTGACCGTCAACTAACTTGGTAGTCAGCGTGTATTCACCGGTTTTCGCGCGCAGATGATTTCCACCCAACTGCAACTCTATGGTTTCACCTTCACCATCCAACAGGCGGGCCAGTTCCAGAACACCCTTGCGGGGCACGATAGCCTGAATTCTTTGTGCAACATTTTGATTGCTTGAATCTTTGGTGCTCATGGCCAACCGGTGACCATCTGTTGCGACGGCGCGGATATGGTCACTTGTTACCTCAAACAGCATGCCGTTTAAAAAATAACGAACGTCCTGCTGAGCCATGGCAAAGCCAACTTCATCAATCAAACCGCGCACATCAGCTTGTTTCAGCTGCAGTGCAACATCCGCGTCACCACCGGGTACTTTAGGAAAGTCCTCCGCCGGCAGTGTCGCCAGGGTAAAACGACTACGCCCGGAACGCACAATGGCCCTGTCAGCTTCAACACTCACCGTCACTTCTGCGCCATCTCCCAGCGAACGCCAGATGTCAGCGAGCTTCCTTGCCGGCAGCGTGGCCTCTCCTTCCTGTTGGATATCCGCATCACATTCGGCAACCAGTTCAACTTCCAGGTCGGTGCCGGTAATTTCGAGACGGTTATCTTTGGCCCTGAACAGGAGGTTTGCTAACACAGGCAGAGTCTGCCTGCGTTCAACCACACCAGTGACCAACTGCAGAGGTCGCAGTAGTTGTTCACGCTGAATTGTAAATTTCATGATGCCCTCGGCTAACCCGATAGTAGTCGCGTTAAATTTTTATGGTCTTCCGCAAGGTCCATGCTGGATTCACGCAATTCAGCAACCTTACGGCAAGCATGCAGCACTGTTGTATGGTCTCGACCACCAAAAGCATCACCTATCTCCGGCAGAGAATGGTTGGTTAACTCCTTGGCCAGCGCCATCGCCACCTGTCGTGGCCGCGCAATTGTACGATTACGCCGCTTGGATAACAGGTCTGCAATTTTTATATTGTAATACTCCGCAACGGTCCGCTGAATATTATCAATCGAGATCTGCCGATCCTGAATAGCAAACAGATCGCGCAGGGCGCGCTTAACCTGTTCGATGCTGATGTGTGCTCCGGTAAAACGGGCATTTGCGATGACCCGTCGCAGGGCACCTTCAAGTTCGCGCACGTTAGAACGAATTCGCTCCGCAATGAAGAACGCAACGGCCGGATCCAGATGCACCTGCTCCGCCTCCGCTTTCTTCATCAGAATAGCAACACGGGTTTCCAGTTCCGGCGGTTCCACCTCAACCGTCAAACCCCAGACAAAACGGGACTTCAAGCGCTCTTCAAGACCATCAATCTCGCGTGGATAACGATCACAGGTCAGCACCATCTGATGACCTCGCTCAAGCAGCGCATTAAATACATGGAAGAACTCTTCCTGTGAACGCAGCTTTTTAGCAAAGAACTGAATGTCATCTATCAGCAACGCATCTACCGATCGATAGTACTGCATGAAATCCTGCATCGTACCTTGCTGCAGAGCTCTGACCATATCCTGCACAAACTTCTGCGAGTGCAGATACACCACTTTGGCTTCAGGGTTTACTTTAAGTATTTCGTTACCAACCGCCTGCATCAGGTGAGTTTTACCCAGACCCACACCGCCATAGAGAAGCAACGGGTTGTATGCAATACCGGAGTTACTGGCAACCTGCAGCGATGCCGCTTTGGCCAACTCATTGGATTTACCCTCAACAAATGTATCAAAGGTGAATTCAGCGTTCAGGTTGTGCGTGGCTTTAGGTGTCTGGCGAAGCCCATCCGCCCGTAATGGAGCACCCGGCAGGTTCTGCCCGACGCTCAACATAATGTCTAATTCTTCATCAATACCACTGATCTGACTGACCAGATCCTGTATACGCTGCAGATAGGTTTGCCGTACTTCATCTTCTACGTAGATGTTTGGTGCCAGTAGCGATACTGAACCGTCATCAATGCGAACCTGCAGGGGTTTAATGTATGTATCAAACTGATCTTCTGCAATTTCACTGGCGAGCCTACCCAAGCACTGTTGCCAAATGCTGTGTCCCACTAAACATGCCCCCAAGACATTTGCGCCGAATCGATGTCCGGCGCTAAAAATATTTTCTTTCTTTTTTTCAGCTGTCTCTCTTGCCAGTTTAAACTGGACTACTCTTTCTTGAGAGTCGCAAACACCGCCCTAAATTGGGTTGACAAGTTAGCCAACGGGGAAGCTACGCGCGAATCATCAGGAAGATTTGATGTGGCAGCGAACGAATTTATTTAAGCTCAAGCAACTCAAAATAGCTATGCATAGCTTGCAAAAAGCCTGCAAAAATTTTCTATCTCAGTAAATTCAAAAGCTTACAGGCAAAGATCAGGAACGTCTTAACTCATGCCGTGTTCACAGTTTGTGTGCAACCTGCTGGAGAACCTGTGGATAACTTTCACCAGACGACTTACACACATGAATAAGCGACATTACGCACAGCTGGAGGCACTCACTGTCCACAGCCTAAAGCAGCCGGTTAGGCCTTGTGTTTCAGCCACTTAAACTACTTAGTCACAGCTACAGCCGTCCTTAACAAACAACAATAACAATTCTTTAATATATAACTATCTTATTATTTGACTCCGAAGAGAGCTGTCCCTAGAATCTCGCCCCCGTATTTTCGATGGCCAAATTGAGTAGGACATGAAAAGAACATTTCAGCCCAGTAATCTGAAACGTGCACGCACCCATGGCTTTCGTTCACGCATGGCTACCAAGGCAGGGCGGAAAGTGTTGAATGCACGCCGTGCCAAAGGCCGCAAACGCTTGACTGTAAAAGCTTCCTGATATCCTGGTACAGCAAGCGCTTGCTTGAAAGTGTTTGCTGATCGTTTGACCCGCTCCTCACGTAAACTGGCGTAATCAGACACTGACAGTGCAGGCAGGTGCGGTGACTACGTTCCCAAAATCATCGCGACTATCAAATGCAGCTGAATTTACCGAAGTATTCAGAAACGCTGAGATAAATCTTTCCTCCGGTCCGTTACGTATTCGTGCAATTTCAAATAGAATGCGCTGCGCTCGATTAGGCTTGGTTGTCAGTAAGAAAGGCAACCCGAAGGCAAATCGACGCAACCGGATAAAGCGTTTAATCAGAGAGCGATTTCGAGCGCAAAGGTGCCAGCTACCAGACGTTGATATTGTGGTTCAGGTGTTTGGACAGATTGACGACGCACAGCTTGTTACCTTGCTGGATAAGCAGTTTTTACGCATCGCTCGTGAATTGGGGTAGGTTTGACAATAAATACTCATCAACCGTGCGACCTGCCAGATAACTGCCAGGCAGATAGTATCGATACTGCGCTCCCCGCTGCCAGGCGGACCATAGGTGTTCGGCTGGGTACTGGTTTTATACGTCTTTATCAGATAACGCTGAGCCCCTGGCTGGGTAATCAGTGTCGCTTTCATCCAACCTGCTCTCATTACGGCATACACGCCATCGAAACGCACGGTCTTGTGAAAGGCCTCTGGCTGACAGTGAAACGCATTGTTAAGTGCCAGCCTTTTCATCCGGGTGGCATCGACCAGGTGCCCGAAGCGATTGGCAAATCATCGCGTCCACGCAGCGCTAAATAGGAAAGAACATGTTACCTCCGGAAATACAACGTATTGTGCTGCTGGTTGCGCTAGCTGCGACAGGCTATTTAATGATTCTCGCCTGGAACGATGACATGCAGGAAGCAAAAACGCCTGTGCAATATGACGAGGCGCCCCTTTCTGCCAGCGGATCAGAGCGGGTGAACAGTGCTGATACGCCGGCGGTTGCACTGGGGGACGTGCCGCAAACGCAGACATCTTCAGCGGATGCCAGTGACATACCTGATGTATCGCTGGTGGCGCCAGGCAATACTGAACCAGCCAATACCGCGTCAACGGCGTCATTACCCAATTCTTCTAACCTGCTTGAGGTCACCACACCAACACTTCACATATGGATAGATCTTGTCGGCGGCGACATTGTTCGCGTGCAGTTGCCTAAATTTCCCATTGAAATAGATCAGCCGGATATCTCCTTTCAGCTGCTGAATAATTCCGCATCACAAACGTATATTGCGCAAAGTGGTCTTATAGGTCCCGATGGACCTGATGCCTCGCCAGGTAGAGCGGTTTACACCACGGCAGAGTCCAGCGTCAGAATTGGTGCTGGCGAAGAGCGGGACGTTGTTCTGCGGCACGAAGCGGATGGTGTCCGTATGGACAAAGTGTTCACGTTTCGCGGTGATGAATATCTGGTTGATGTGCGCTTCGAACTGCAGAACCTGAGCGCAGAAGCCAAACAGGCGGCCATGTTTGCGCAGATCAAACGCGATACCCGGCAGCCACCCGATCAGGATACGTTTGCCCTGGCGCCAAGACCTTATCTGGGTGCGGCGCTGACCACATTGGATGAACGCTACAAAAAGGTAGATTTTGAAGACATCGACGATGATGGTCCGATGGATGAAACTTTAACGGGTGGCTGGATTGCATTTCTGCAACACTATTTTCTGTCTGCATGGATTGCACCCACCGAGCAAACAAACCGGTTCAGTGCCCGTCGCAGTGCAGATGGTACTTACCTGTTTGGTTTTACCAGCCCTCTGCAGCAGATCGCGCCTGGTGGCACAGGGGTCTGGGACGCGCAGTTTTATGCTGGACCCAAAAATCAGAAACGCCTGGAAGAGATTGCCGAGAACCTGAATCTGACTGTGGATTACGGATTCTTGTGGTGGATTGCTGTGCCGCTGTTTTATCTGCTGGATTTTCTGCACGGTCTGGTGGGTAACTGGGGTCTTGCAATCATTCTGCTGACCGTTGTGGTCAAAGTAGTGCTGTATCCGCTATCAGCGGCTGGATACAGGTCCATGGCAAATATGCGTCGCGTGGCGCCGTTAATGAAGCGTCTGCAGGAACGCTATGGCAGCGACCGCGAAAAATTGTCTAAAGAAATGATGGCGCTTTACAAAAAGGAAGGGGCGAATCCGCTGGGTGGCTGTCTGCCTATGTTGCTGCCGATGCCTATATTCATTGCCCTGTACTGGGTGTTGTTCGAATCGGTAGAGCTGCGCCAGGCACCGTTTTTCCTGTGGATCGATGATCTGGCGGTGATGGATCCGTTTTTCATTCTGCCCTTATTGATGGGTGCCAGTATGTACTGGATGCAGACGCTGAATCCCCAGGTTGGTGATCCGTTACAGGTTAAGATGATGAAAATGATGCCCATCATGTTCACCGTCCTGTTCCTGTTCTTCCCGGCAGGATTGGTGTTGTACTGGTTGGTCAACAACGTGTTGTCGATAGCACAGCAGCAATACGTCTACAAAAAAGTAGAAAAAGCCCAAGCCGCTAAGTCTTAGAGGATGCAGTGGCGACCTCCCTGCACGATGACCTGATAGCAGCAGTAGCCACCCCTCCTGGCCAGGGTGGCATTGGTGTCATTCGATTATCTGGCAACGGTGCTGCAGACGTCGCCAGAATAATCTGTAATCAGAACCTTGTTCCCAGACATGCCACTTACTGCAAATTCAGCGACGGCGATGAAGTTCTGGATGAAGGCATTGCCATCGCTTTTGCACATTCGGCGTCTTTTACCGGTGAAGAGGTGGTTGAACTGCAGGGGCATGGCGGACCGGTTGTGTTGCAGAGGCTGCTTGATCTGGTTTGCCGTCATGGTGCCCGCCTGGCTCGGCCTGGCGAATTCAGTGAACGTGCATTTTTGAATGGCAAACTTGACCTGGCTCAGTCTGAGGCGATAGCAGATCTGATTTCCAGTTCTTCCGTTGCCGCCGCTCGTGCTGCAGTGCGTTCCCTGCAGGGAGACTTTTCCAGACAGGTTCATCACGTTACTGAACACCTGGCCAAACTCAGAGTGCTGGTAGAAGCCTGTATCGATTTTCCCGATGAAGACGTTGAGTTCCTGCAAACGGGTCAGGTTGCATCGCGTCTGCAGCAGGGCATCGATCAGTTACAGCAGCTGAGAAGTGATTCCGTGCAGGGACAGCTGCTGAATGAAGGTGCTTCGGTGGCGCTTCTGGGTGTTCCAAATGCAGGAAAATCCAGTCTTCTGAATGTGCTGTCCGGGGAAGAAGCTGCAATTGTCACAGATATTCCGGGCACTACCCGTGACCTTCTGAAGGTCGATTTGTTACTCGATGGCCTGCCTCTGCGCCTGGTCGACACGGCAGGCTTGCGTGACAGTGGGGACAAAGTAGAGCAACTGGGGGTAGCGCGAGCAAAAACCCAGGCTCAGCAGGCGGATCTGTTACTGATTGTTGTTGACGCCACCGCGGTTGCCGCAGCGGACCTGGACAGCTATGTATCTGGACTGCTTGATGGGATAGGTGTGGAACGGGACCAACTGCCCACCATCGTGGTGTTCAACAAAATTGACCTGCTGCCAGCATTAAACGTAGGCATTTCCAGTGAATTCACCGTTGTGCCGGTTTCAGCGCTGCTGGGCACAGGGCTTGAGGATCTGCGGGGAATAATAAAAAGCAGTCTGGGTTTTAATCAAAGTGAGAGCGGTTTCATTGCGCGGGCCCGCCATGTCGCTGCTCTGGAGCTGGCGCTTGGACATCTGATTGAAGCAAAACAGCTGATAGACCTGGGTGAAGCCACGGAAATTGCCGCAGAAGAAATGCGCTTTGCGCACAATGCCCTGGGCGAGATTGTTGGCACCGTCACGCCTGATGATCTGTTGGGCCGGATTTTCAGTGAGTTCTGTATAGGCAAGTAAACCGGCATCTGCATGTCTGGCTTATTTCAGCGCTTCCAATCAGACTAACAGTCACTATACTTTGCGGCCGATTTTACCCCGGTAGTCAGGCACGTATTAGCTAGACACATTTTAGTTAGACACACTTTATTAGTTAGACAGATTATGCAATACCCAGACCATTTTGAAGTGATTGTTGTCGGCGGCGGCCATGCCGGCACGGAAGCTGCTGCCGCTGCTGCGCGGATGGGTGCCCGTACTCTTCTGTTGACTCAGAACATAGAAACTATTGGTCAGATGTCCTGTAACCCGGCTATTGGCGGTATTGGCAAAAGTCATCTGGTGGCCGAAATTGACGCCATGGATGGTCTGATGGGTAAAGCCACAGATCGCTCAGGCATACATTTTAAAGTGCTCAACGCCAGCAAAGGACCCGCGGTAAGGGCTACTCGCGCACAGGCGGACCGTGCACTGTACAAAAATGCCATACGTGATCTGTTAGAGCACCAATCGAACCTGCATATTTTCCAGCAGTCGGTGACTGACTTCGTCATTGAAAATGGGTGCGTAAAAGGTGTCGACACACAAATGGGATTACGCTTTTCCTGTGACAGCATTGTGCTGACAACAGGGACCTTCCTGGGTGGAAAAATCCACATCGGTACCCAGAATCATGCGGGAGGTCGCGCTGGTGATGCACCGTCGATCGCGTTAGCCGAGCGCTTGCGTGCGCTACCTTTCAGGGTGGGACGTTTAAAAACGGGCACGCCTCCTCGTATTGATGGTCGCACCGTAAACTTCAGCGAACTGCAGGCACAACCGGGCGATGATCCCAGACCAACAATGTCGTTGTTGGGTGATGCCACTATGCACCCGAGACAGGTCGCCTGCCATATCACTGAAACAAACGCACAAACACATGATGTTATTCAAAGTAACATCGAAAAATCTGCAATGTACAGTGGTGCTATCGAGGGTGTAGGACCTCGTTACTGTCCGAGTATTGAAGATAAGGTGGTACGCTTTGCCGATAAAACTTCACACCAGATATTCATTGAACCCGAAGGGCTGAATACCACTGAACTTTATCCTAATGGTATTTCCACCAGTCTTCCGTTTGATGTGCAGTTGCAGTTTGTGCGCAGCATTAAAGGCTTCGAAAAAGCACATATTTCCAGACCGGGTTATGCCATTGAGTACGACTACTTTGATCCTCGAGACTTGAAGTATTCGTTAGAAACGAAAGCGATCAGCGGTTTGTTCTTCGCGGGTCAGATCAATGGCACCACCGGTTACGAAGAAGCCGGCGCCCAGGGTTTGCTGGCAGGTATCAATGCTGCTCGAAGTGTGCGTGGCGAATCCCCCTGGGAGCCACGTCGAGACGAAGCCTACATTGGCGTGCTGGTCGACGATCTGATTAACCTGGGTACCACGGAACCCTATCGCATGTTTACCAGTCGCGCGGAATTTCGCCTGCGATTAAGACAGGACAATGCGGACCAACGACTGACTGCAACCGGCATCGAACTTGGTGTTGTTGGCGCGCAGAGAGCGCAGCTGTTCGATAAAAAACTGGCCGGTTTAGGTGCTCTGCATAAAAGTGTCAGCACTACCCGTGTAGCGCCTGGATCAGATGAAGAAAAACTATTGGGTGTTTCACTTAACAAACACACAGAGCTGGCGGCGCTGTTGAGAAGACCGGAAGTAACAAGCCAACACTTCGTTCAGCTTTTTCCTCAGATCAACAGCGCTCTCATAGAACAGGTCATGATAGAAACCAAATACGCGGGTTATATTTCTCGTCAGGAAGATGAGATTGCAAAGATACGGCGTCACGAAGGGATGGTCATTCCTTCCGGTATGCGTTATGACGGCATCGATGGGTTATCCAATGAGCTGCGCCAGAAGCTGGAGCACAACCAGCCTGCTACGCTGGCGCGTGCAGCCAGAATACCGGGGATGACACCGGCAGCGTTGTCTATCCTGTTAGTCCATGCAAAGAAAGCGGCAGCCTCCTGAACGCTCCGCTCAAGCAGTTGTCAGCAGGGCTTACGCAACTGGGCGTGGCTTTAAGCGCAGATCAACAGGACCAGCTGCTAGCATATGCGGCTCTGGTAGAAAAGTGGAACAAAACCTTCAATCTGGTTTCGCGACAGGATATCAAGCGGCTTCTGCCACGACACTTACTCGACTCACTGGCTGGTGCGGCGCTATTGAATGGACAACAGATATTAGACCTGGGTTCAGGCGCAGGTCTGCCGGGCGTGCCGCTGGCTATCTCAGCCCCCGAGCGAAGCTTCATGCTGCTGGACCGCAGCAGTCGTCGCGTACGTTTTCTGCAACAGGTGGCTCGCAATCTGTCCCTGCATAATGTGGAGGTCGTTGAAGGTGACTTCGCTCAGGTGATTGGGCCGGGTGATCTTTATGACACGGTAACCGCCCGGGGTGTAACGACAGGCCCTGAGGTTTGGGCTATGGTGGGCAGAAATATCTCAGCAACCGGTCGGGTCTTAGTCTATGAGAGCACGCAGATGAGTATGGAAGAAGATGAACAATCTCCCGTAGAGCCAAATCAGACAGACTCTGCAAACGTTACCGTTGAGCGTCACGTTTATTCAGTAGCTGGGCTTGAGCACAATCACAGCATTTTAATCATGGCACACGCATGACCAGAGTAGTGGCTGTTGCCAATCAGAAAGGTGGCGTGGCGAAGACCACAACCAGCGTCAATCTGGCCGCATCGCTTGCTTTGTCAGGAGGCAAAGTGCTGCTCGTAGATCTGGACGCTCAGGGCAACGCCACGATGGGATGTGGTATCGACAAGAACGCTGATCTTGCAACAACTTATGAATGGCTGGTGGATGATAAATCTGCTGCTGAAATCGTGGTGCATTGTCAGGGTGGGTTTGATGTGTTGCCGTCTAATCTGGATTTAACCGCAGCAGAAGTGCACCTGATGCAGGTCGAGCGGCGCGAGTTTCAGATACGGGAACGCCTGCAGGCTCAAGCTCAAACTTACGATTACGTGATTATCGATTGCCCGCCCAGCTTGAGTATTCTGACCGTTAACGCATTGGTCGCAGCAGATGGTGTGCTGATTCCGATGCAGTGTGAATACTACGCACTGGAAGGTCTGTCCGCTTTACTTGAAACGGTAGAAGGTATTCAGAGCGGTCCAAATCCGGACCTGGTGGTTGAGGGGATTCTGCGCACCATGTACGACCCGCGTAACTCCCTGACGCGGGATGTGTCCCGGCAGTTGATCAAGTATTTTGGTGATCAGGTGTTTCGCACGGTTATCCCTAGGAACGTGCGGTTGGCGGAGGCGCCCAGTCACGGCCTGCCGGCTATTCTTTATGATCGAACCTCCAGGGGTGCCGTGGCTTATATGGCGCTGGCAGGGGAGTTTCGGCAGAAACATCAACGCAGCGCGTTGCCGCACTAATTCAGCCGCATTTATAGTGCTGTACGAAATGAGTAGACGGATCAGATGAGCAAAAAAAGATTGGGCCGCGGTTTGGATGCGTTGCTGTCAGAGCGTAAACCGAGCGCTACCCCGGAAAATCAGGACAGCCAGGATAAATCTGCCGCGAAAGAACCTCTTGGATCGAATCAAACAGATCCATCGTCGGTTGAAACCGGTATTGATATAGAGGCGATTACACCCAGCCCTTACCAGCCGCGCCGGCAGTTTGCAGAAGAGGCGTTGCAGGATCTGGCCAACTCCATTTCCCGACAGGGCCTGTTACAGCCGATTGTGGTGCGAAAAAAGGCCAACGGCGGCTATGAGTTGATTGCCGGTGAACGTCGTTGGCGTGCAGCAAAACGCGCCGGTTTCACAACAATCCCCGCGGTGATCAGAACCGTATCTGATGAACAGGCCTCTGCGCTTGCGCTGATTGAAAACATGCAGCGCGAGGACCTCAACGCCATGGAAGAAGCCCTCGGGCTGGCCCGGCTGCGCGATGAGTTCAACCTGACCCAACAGGAAATTGCAGATTCAGTAGGTAAATCCAGGGCCGCGATCGCTAACCTGCTGCGCCTGACGAACCTGGGTTCGGTAACCCGCGGCCTGCTGGAGCGTGGCGCGTTGGAAATGGGTCATGCCAGAGCTTTACTTGCGCTGGACGGACTGACTCAGGACCAGACGGCGGCCCATGTGGTGGACAAAAGCCTGTCCGTCCGACAAACAGAAACACTTATACGCAGTCTGTCCCAGGAAAATAAAACTTCTGGATCCGCTGCACCTGTTCGACAGGACCCCGACACAGCGCGACTGGAGCGCCGTATTACGGAGCAGGTAGGCGCGCCGGCGCGAATCAAGCACGCCTCTCAGGGCGGCGGTGAGCTGATCATAAAATACTCAAACCTCGACGAACTCGACGGCGTTTTAAAACACCTCGGCATAGACGAATAGAATCAGGACAGCGCGTTGTCAAAATCGGACATTTTATTCACGCTTTTCATTGAATGGTTTCTGCTGCGTCACTATAATACGCGCCGCCTGATTTGGCCTCGTTAGCAGGATTTATCTGCAGATGAGTCACCCAGGGCGGATTGTCGCGTTACAAGCAGTGATCGGATTGGTGTGTATAGGTGCTTTCTCAGCCTTCCACCTCGATCAGGGACGATCCGCACTACTGGCAGCATTGTCGGCCCTGCTACCTACCGCGTATTACGCCTGGGTGGTGGGACGCACTTTAAACGCTCCGCGCCTGGTCTTTCACGGTGTGTTGCGGAGTGTTCTGACAATGTCGGCACTGGCGCTGTGTATTGTTCTGACGGAGATTGAGCCGCTGGGATTTTTCAGCACATTTGCCTTGATGCAGTTGAGCTTCTTTGCGCCTCGAAAGGCCAAGTAGCACAGAACAAGTAGCACAGAAATTGGAAAATAACGTAAAAGCCAGGACACATTAATGGCCGCAAGTGCAGAAGAATATATTGCGCATCACCTGACTAACCTGACCTATGGGCAGTTACCTGATGGTTCCTGGGGTTTTGCGCAAACCGCTGAACAGGCTGCAGGCATGGGGTTCTGGTCGGTGAATGTTGACTCCATGGGTTGGGCCATCGGCTTGGGTCTGGTGTTTGCTTTTCTGTTCAGGCGTGCTGCTGTGATCGCGACTTCGGGTGTTCCGGGCGGGTTGCAGAACTTTGTGGAGATGATCATTGAGTTCATCGAAGAAACCACTGACAGCGTTTTTAACCACAAAAATGAGCTTATCGCTCCCCTGGCATTGACCATTTTTGTCTGGGTTTTCTTGATGAATCTCATGGACCTGGTACCGGTTGACTGGATTCCGGAGCTGGCCATGCTGCTGGGCCTGCCCTACTTCAAAATTGTGCCTACCACAGACCCCAACATCACCATGGCAATGGCGCTCACTGTCTTTGCCATGATTATTTTCTACAGCATCAAGTGCAAAGGTGGTTGGGGCTTCCTCAAAGAGCTGCTGTTCCACCCGTTTCCAGCCTGGCTGGCGCCGGTTAACTTTCTGCTGGAAGGCGTCACTCTGATCGCCAAGCCACTTTCACTGGGCTTACGTCTGTTCGGCAATATGTATGCCGGCGAGATGATTTTCATTCTGATCGCGCTGATGTTTGGTGCGGGTGTCGGGTTCTTCATTTTCGGTGGTGTGCTGCAATGGGTGTGGGCTGTATTCCACGTCCTGATCATCTCACTGCAGGCTTTCATTTTTGCGGTACTCACTATTGTGTACCTTGCGCAAGCCCACGATGTGGACGAGCACTAAATCAGGTTTATAACAATAAATTTCGCATCACTAGGGTGCACCGCGGCTTAGCCGTCAAACAACAACTCAAAACTGGAGTAATCATGGAACTAGCAGGGCTTTTATATCTCGCAGGAGCACTTTTAATGGGTCTTGGTGCTGTCGGCGGAGCCGTTGGCATGGGCCTCTTGGGTGGAAAATTCCTCGAAGCTGTAGCACGCCAACCGGAACTGTTACCAATGCTGCGAACCCAGCTGTTCATCGTAGTGGGTCTGATTGACGCGATCCCGATGATCGCTGTAGGTATCAGCCTCTACGTTATCTTCGCGGTAGCTTAAAGCGCCTGATACGCGCTACGCAGCGTAATCAGTCGCTGTAAGAACACCACGTTAACAACTAGAGAATTGCGATGAATCTAACCGCAACCTTAATTGGCCAATCACTGACTTTTGGTGTCTTTGTCTGGTTCTGTATGAAGTACATATGGCCGCCTGTAACCACCATGATGCGCGAGCGTCAGGAGGCTATTGCAGCGGGTTTGCGTGCTTCAGAAGAGGCAGACAAAAAGCTGGCGGATGCGGCCAGCGGCGCTGAAGCAGAACTGGCACGAGCCAAGGAAGAGGCGGCCGGCATTATTGAGCAGGCTCGCGCTCGTGCTAACCAGATGGTTGAAGAAGCAAAAGGCGGCGCTCGCACAGAAGGCGAACGCCTGATCGAGGCAGCGCGTGCTGATATCGAGCAGGAAGTAAACCGCGCTAAAGAAACCCTGCGTACACAGGTATCCACGCTGGTCATTGCCGGTGCGGAACGTGTACTGGAAGACAGCATTGATGCCTCAAAGCACGAGGACATGTTGAAGCGCCTCGCAGCAGAGCTTTAAGCCATGGCTGAATTAGCAACAATTGCCCGCCCATACGCCAATGCCGTTTTTGATATGGCCAAGCGTGATGCAAGCCTTGATGTCTGGTCAAAGACGCTGGCATTGCTTGATGACATCACCCGGGACGAGCGGGTTGAGCTGTTACTTGATGACCCGGGGACAACAGCCGCTGCCAAAGCGCAGAAGCTGGCTGATATCTGTGGCGACGAAATCCAGGTGTCGGGTCGGTTGTTTCTGCAATCGCTGGCGGACAATGATCGTTTGCAGTTGATTGGCGAGGTGCGTGAGCAGTTTGAAGAGTTGCGCGCTGAAGAGTTGCGTAGTCTGGAAGTTGAAGTGACGTCCGCTTTCCCGCTCACTGAAGAACAGAGTGCTGAGCTTAAGAGCGCGCTTAACCGTCGCTTCAATAAAGACATAACAATTGTCGCAAGTGTCGATAAGACACTGCTCGGCGGTGCGCGTATCCGCGCCGGCGATGTGGTGATTGATGGATCTGTGCGGGGCAAATTGACGAAATTGGCCGAAACCCTGGTGCAGGTGTAGTCCGGAGCGACCGGTCACAACCTTCCCAACATAAAACGTACGAAAGACGTAAGAAAAGATTTTTAAAAGGAATCCACCATGCAGCAACTGAAGCCCTCGGAAATCAGTGACATCATCAAAAACCGTATTCAAGGTTTGGATGTTAAGGCAGAAGCGCAGAACGAAGGCGCGATTGTCGGTGTATCTGACGGTATTGTGCGCATCCACGGCCTTGCTGAAGCACAGTACGGCGAGATGATTGAATTTGACGGCGGCCTCTATGGCATGGCGTTGAACCTGGAGCGTGACTCGGTCGGTGTCGTTGTCCTTGGCGACTACGAGGGTTTAACGGAAGGCATGACCGCCCGTTGTACCGGTCGAATTCTTGAAGTACCTGTTGGTCCTGAGTTGTTGGGCCGGGTCGTCGACGCCCTGGGTAATCCCATTGATGGTAAAGGCCCGCTTAACGCATCATTAACCGCCCCGATAGAAAAAGTTGCTCCGGGTGTAATTTCCCGCCAATCCGTTGACCAGCCGGTGCAGATCGGTCTGAAGTGTGTGGACGCGATGGTGCCGATTGGTCGTGGTCAGCGTGAGCTGATCATCTCAGACCGTCAGATTGGTAAAACAGCCATTGCCATTGATGCAATCATCAACCAGAAGCGCAGTGGTATTAAGTGTGTGTACGTCGCTATAGGACAGAAGATGTCGACGGTAGCCAACATTGTGCGCACACTGGAAGAGTATGGTGCGATGGAATACACCACGGTTGTGGCAGCCGGCGCCGCAGACCCCGCATCCATGCAGTTCATCGCCCCTTATTCCGGCTGTTCAATGGGTGAGTACTTCCGTGACCACGGCGAAGATGCGCTGATTATTTATGATGACCTGACCAAGCAGGCCTGGGCTTATCGCCAGATTTCACTGCTGTTGAAGCGTCCGCCCGGTCGAGAAGCTTATCCTGGTGACGTTTTCTATCTGCACTCTCGTCTGCTTGAACGTGCTGCGCGCGTTAACGCGGACTATGTTGAGCAACAGACCAACGGTGCGGTGAAAGGTCAAACCGGTTCTCTGACCGCACTGCCGATTATTGAAACCCAGGCAGGTGATATTTCCGCGTTTGTACCTACCAACGTGATCTCCATTACTGACGGCCAGATCTTCCTCGAAACCCAGGCGTTTAACTCAGGTCTGCGTCCGGCCATGAACCCGGGTACGTCTGTATCACGGGTGGGTAGTTCGGCCCAGGTTCCGTTCATTAAGAAAATCTCCGGCGGTATTAAGCTGGCGCTTGCCCAGTATCGTGAACTGGCTGCGTTTTCGCAGTTTGCATCCGACCTTGATGATGCAACCCGCCGTCAGTTGGAACACGGTGAGCGCGTTACTGAGTTAATGAAGCAGAAGCAGTACTCGCCGATGTCAGTTGCGGAAATGGGTACCTCTCTGTTTGCCGCCAACGAAGGTTTTCTGCAGGACGTGCCTGTCGATAAGGTGCTTGATTTCGAGGAGGCGCTGCTCAGCTATATGCGCTCTGAACATGCCGACTTTATGAATGACATCGACGAAAACGGTACCTACAACGATGACGTTGTGGCGACGCTGAAATCAGCCATCGAAAAATTCAAAGCGACTCAATCCTTCTAAGCAGGACGCACTCATGGCAGTCGGAAAAGAAATTAAGACAAAGATCAAAAGCGTTGGTAATACGCAGAAGATCACCAGCGCCATGCAGATGGTTGCAGCCAGTAAAATGCGTCGTACGCAGGATAAGATGGCTCAAGGTAAGCCTTACGCTGAGCGCGTCAGCGCAGTTATAGGCCACCTGGCAAACTCTAACCCTGAGTACAAACACATTTATATGGAAGAGCGCGAGATCAAACGGGTCGGCTATATCGTCGTCTCTACCGACCGCGGCCTCTGTGGTGGCCTGAACGTAAACCTGTTTCGAGCCGTTGTTAAAGACATGGCGCAGTGGCATGCCAAAGGCATTGAAGCTGACATGGGTCTGATTGGTAACAAAGCCCAACCATTTTTCCGCACAGTGGGCGGCAATATCAAAGCGGTAATGTCGAACGTTGGTGAAAAACCCGAGTTGGGAGACCTTATTGGTGGTGTGAAAGTCATGCTGGAAGCCTACGAAAACGGCGAAATTGATCGCCTGTTCCTGGCCAGCAATGATTTTGTTAACACCATGACGCAATCGCCAGAGATCAGACAGTTGTTGCCGCTGCATCCGGAGGATGATGAGTCTTACCAGCACCGCTGGGACTACATCTACGAGCCTGATGCCAAACAGCTTATTGAAGGTCTGGTTATGCGATTTATTGAATCGCGCGTTTATCAGGCCGTTATTGAAAATGGTGCGTGTGAGCAGGCAGCGAAAATGATTGCCATGAAAAATGCGACAGACAACGCAGAGAAGATGATTGATGAGTTGCAGTTGATTTATAACAACGCGCGACAGGCAGCAATTACCCAGGAAATTGCAGAAATTGTGGGTGGTGCCGCAGCGGTCTAACCGTAGCTAAGCACTGAACAGAACGCATTAGTTAGAACGAATTAAAGAAAAGAGGCAGAGCATGAGCAGCGGTCGTATCGTACAAATCATTGGGGCGGTCATCGACGTTGAGTTCGAGCGCGGTAATGTACCTAAGGTATATGACGCGTTAACCGTCAACAACGTCGGCTTGACCTTGGAAGTGCAGCAGCAGCTGGGCGACGGCATTGTCCGCACCATTGCCATGGGTGTTTCAGACGGTCTGTCTCGCGGCCTGGAAGTTGAAAACACCGGCGCACCAATTTCTGTGCCTGTTGGTGAGGAAACCCTGGGCCGTATTGTTGACGTTCTTGGCAATCCGATTGATGAGAAGGGTCCGGTAAATGCACGTGAGCATATGCCGATTCATCGTAAAGCACCCAAGTATGAAGACCAGGTTGGCGGCAACGACATTCTGGAAACCGGCATTAAAGTCATCGATTTGATCTGCCCCTTTGCCCGCGGCGGTAAAGTTGGTCTGTTCGGCGGTGCGGGCGTGGGTAAAACCGTGACCATGCTTGAGCTGATTCGAAACATTGCTATTGAGCACTCCGGCCTGTCGGTATTTGCCGGTGTCGGTGAGCGTACCCGGGAAGGCAACGACTTCTATTACGAAATGGAAGAGGCTGACGTTCTGGATAAAATTTCTCTGGTTTTTGGTCAGATGAACGAGCCGCCGGGTAACCGTCTGCGTGTTGCGCTCACCGGTCTGACCATGGCGGAAAAATTCCGTGATGATGGCCGTGATGTACTGCTGTTTATCGATAACATCTATCGTTACACCCTGGCGGGTACGGAAGTGTCAGCGCTGCTGGGTCGTATGCCTTCCGCGGTAGGTTATCAGCCTAACCTGGCTGAAGAGATGGGTGTTCTGCAGGAACGTATTACCACCACAAAAGAAGGGTCTATTACTTCTATCCAGGCGGTTTATGTACCAGCGGATGACTTGACCGACCCGTCACCTGCAACCACGTTTGCGCACCTGGATTCAACGGTAACGTTGTCTCGTGCCATTACTGACCTGGGTATTTACCCCGCAGTTGATCCGCTTGATTCTTCAAGTCGTCAGCTCGACCCGCTGATTGTCGGCGAAGAGCATTATGGCGTGGCTCAGGAAGTTCAGCAGGTACTGCAGCGCTACCAGGAATTGCGCGATATCATCGCCATTCTGGGTATGGATGAGCTGTCCGAAGAAGATAAAAACCTGGTTTACCGCGCACGTAAGATACAGAAGTTCTTCTCACAGCCCTTCTTTGTTGCGGAGCAGTTCACGGGTAACTCCGGTAAATTCGTTTCCAGCGAAGAAACCGTACGCAGCTTTAAAGCGATTCTTGAAGGTGAGTATGACCACCTGCCGGAAGATGCCTTCTATATGGTAGGCGGCCTGGAAGACGTGATCGAAAAAGCCAAAACTCTTTAGGTTAGCCGCTTAGAGCTTTAAGGATAAATTATGGCCACCATGCATTGTGAAATAGTGAGCGCGGAACGGCAGCTCTTTTCAGGCACCATCACCAAGCTCAGTGCGGTAGGTACAATTGGTGGCCTGGGCATTTACCCCGGCCACGCGCCTCTGCTCACAGGTATTCAACCGGGTCCGGTCACATTGTCCATGGAAGATGGTGAGGAAGAGGTTTTCTTTGCTTCTGGCGGCTACCTTGAAATTCAGCCGGGTGTGATTACCCTGCTTGCTGATACCGCTGTGCGTGCAGATGATATCGACGAGGCTCAAGCTGCAGAGGCTCGTGAACATGCGGAGAAAGTCTTCGCAGATCGTACAGCTGACTTTGATTATTCTGCAGCAGCGGCAATGTTGGCTGAAGCTGTGGCACAGCAGCGGACGCTTGAAGAATTACGCAAGCTGCGCCGCTAGAAACATTTCATTACAAAAGGGGGTGAGTTCATCACCCCTTTTTTGTGCCTACCTCCCTATAATTGGCTTTTCCTTTCTCGGTGAAGGTCCCGTTTATTCATGAATACAGATGTTGTTGTGCTGGCTGCTGGCAAAGGCACGCGTATGCGTTCGGATCGGGCAAAAATTCTGCATCAGCTGGCGGGCAAAAGCCTGTTGCAACATGTGCTGGACACGGCGCAGAGCGTAAATCCAAGGGAAATCGCAGTTGTGGTGGGCCATCAGGCTGAGCAGGTACAGGCATCTATTGCACCGGGGCCTAAATGGGTCATGCAGGAAGAGCAGCGTGGCACCGGCCATGCCGTGCAGCTGGGTCTATCAGCCTTGCCGGATGATGGTGTGGTGCTGGTATTGTACGGGGACGTTCCACTGGTCACCCAGGACACCCTGACTCGCACAGTAGAGGCCGCTGCAGAAGGTTCAGTAGCGTTAGTAACCGCTCACTTCGATGATGCGGCTCAGCTCGGAAGAATTGTCCGGGATGAAAACGGCAACATCCGTGAGATTGTTGAATTCAAAGATGCCAGTGAAATCCAGCGCGAGATCAAAGAAATTAACTCCGGCATTCTTGCCGCGCCGACCCGTCTGCTGGCGCCGTGGCTGGCAGCACTGCAGCCCAATAACGCACAGGGTGAACTGTACCTGACTGATGTGATTGCCATGGCGGTTGCGGATGGCGTGGCGGTGACAGGTATTGAGGCACACGCACCCGTTGAAGTTGCAGGTATCAATGATCGTGCTCAGCTGGCCGAGTTGGAACGCATTTATCAGCAGAATCAGGCGCAACAACTCATGGCACAAGGCGTCAGTCTGGCAGATCCCAGCCGATTCGACCTGCGCGGCAAAATCACAGCAGGTGAAGACTGCTTTATCGACGTTAACGTCGTCTTTGAAGGTGAAGTTGCGCTGGGTCGCGGTGTCCGGATCGGTCCAGGCGCAGTTATTTCAAACAGCGTGCTTGGGGATAACGTCGAAGTTCATGCGCATACCGTAATCGAAGGTGCTGTTGTTGCAGCGGACTGCTCAATGGGTCCGTTTGCCCGGATCCGCCCCGGTACCCGCCTCGACAATGGGGTCAAAATAGGCAACTTTGTAGAAGTTAAAAAATCCCACCTGGGCGCCGGCACCAAGGCGGGCCATCTGGCTTATCTGGGAGATGCGACCATCGGTGCAGACTGCAATATCGGTGCTGGTACGGTGACCTGTAACTACGACGGCATAAACA
Source organism: Pseudomonadaceae bacterium (assembly GCA_024743175.1). Lineage (GTDB taxonomy): Bacteria > Pseudomonadota > Gammaproteobacteria > Pseudomonadales > Azotimanducaceae > UBA4421. The sequence goes on from JANSXA010000010.1 coordinate 77,098, forward strand.
AGCACCCCACTCACATCGGAGACGATGTTTTTGTTGGCACAAATTCCACCCTCGTTGCACCGATCGAAATCGAATCGGGTGCATTCATTGCTGCAGGCTCTTCGATCACAACCAAAGTGTCCAGCGGTGATCTGGCAGTTGGCCGCGGCAAACAACGCAATATCAAAGGCTGGGTTCGTCCCGATAAGCGCAAAGGAAATCAGTAAAGATGTGCGGAATTGTCGGCGCGGTAGGTGATAGGAATGTGCCACCCATACTGTTGGAAGGTTTAAAACGGCTGGAATATCGCGGTTATGACTCCGCTGGGCTTGCTGTTATTGAGAAAAACGGCAACCTCTCGCGTCGACGTAAGGTAGGCAAAGTTCAGGAACTGGTTAACGAGCTGAAGCGTTCGCCAGTGCGCGGACAGATTGGCATTGCGCATACCCGCTGGGCGACTCACGGCGTACCCGCTGAAAATAACGCCCACCCTCACGCCTCCGGTGACCGTGTGTGTATCGTGCATAACGGCATCATCGAGAACTATGAAAGTTTACGCGATGAGCTGAAAGCGCAGGGTTACAAGTTCGAATCTGAAACCGATTCAGAAGTGGTTGCGCATCTGGTTGACAGATATCTGCAAAAAGGTCTTGATCTGCTCGATGCTGTGCGCGCTACAACTAAAGAGTTAGAAGGCGCTTACGCGATTGGAGTTGTGGCCAGAGACACACCGGATCGTATCATTGCTGCTCGCGCGGGCAGCCCTCTGGTGGTCGGTAAAGGCATCGGTGAAAACTACATTGCCTCTGATGTCCTGGCGTTAAAACCCGTTACAGACCGATTCATATTTCTGGAAGAAGGCGACCTGGTAGAGATACGCAAAGACAGTATTTCCATCTGGAATTTGGATAACGAGTCTGTTGTGCGATCAGATGTACACGTTGAGATGGCGCACGATGATGTGGATAAAGGCAACTATCGCCACCACATGCAGAAAGAGATATTTGAACAGCCGCGTGTCATCCACGACACCCTGGAAGGCCGCCTCGGGCGTACCCAGGTATTGGAAGGCGCCTTTGGCGTGGCTGCAAAAAGCATATTTGATCAGGTGCAGGGTGTCACGCTGGTGGCCTGTGGTACCAGCTTCTACGCCGCCTCGGTTGCACGCTACTGGATCGAAGAGCTGGTTGGTATCCCCTGCCAGGTAGAGATTGCCTCCGAGTTCAGATATCGGAAAGTCTCGGTACCTAAAGATACTCTGTTTGTCACGCTGTCACAGTCTGGTGAAACTGCAGACACCCTCGCCGCGCTTAGAATTGCGAAAAAGCTTGGTTTTTATGCCACTTTAACAATCTGTAATGTTCCAACAAGCTCCATGGTTCGCGAAAGCGATCTGGCGCTGATGATTCAGGCGGGTACAGAAGTCGGCGTGGCGTCAACCAAGGCGTTTACTGCACAACTTACAGACCTGATGTTGCTGACGCTGCTGCTGGGGCGTCGACACGGGTTAAGCGCCAAGCTGGAAAAAGAACTGGTACAGGGTCTGCACGAGTTGGGAGGTGTGATTGAAGCGGTGTTATCTCTGGATGATCCAATCCACGATCTGGCAGAGCGCTTCATGGACAAACACCACGCCCTGTTTCTCGGGCGCGGCACAATGTTTCCAGTAGCGATGGAAGGCGCGCTGAAACTTAAAGAAATTTCTTATATTCATGCCGAAGGTTATCCTGCGGGAGAACTCAAACACGGCCCCCTTGCCCTTGTAGACGACGACATGCCGGTGATTGCGGTTGCCCCTAATAATGACTTGTTAGAGAAACTGCAGTCTAATCTGCAGGAGGTGCGGGCACGTGGAGGAGAGTTGTTTGTTTTTGCTGATCAGAACAGTGGGTTTCGTGAAGAACCAGGTGTGACGGTCATTCCCTTACCGCATGTTCATCCGATCCTGGCGCCGATTGTTTATGTGGTGCCGCTGCAATTATTGTCGTATCACGTTGCGGTGCTGAAGGGTACGGATGTAGACCAACCTCGTAATCTGGCTAAGTCGGTAACTGTGGAGTGAAGCCTGGTAGGCCTTGTTGAAGGTCTCGTCAATCCCACCGTCCAATTCAGCACGAGCCAAAATACTAATTAAAACCAGATAGAGCATTTTACGAAACTGTTTGTCATAGTCCTGTGGTGCTATAACACGACACAACACTTAAAGATCTGCAGACGAAAGCTGGGGAACATGGAGCATAACGAATCAGTTAGTCTAATTGCAGGGGTAATTCAACTTGCGGTAGCGCCGGTGTTTCTTCTTGCGGGTATCGGAGCTTTTTTATCGGTGCTCTCCATGCGTCTTGGACGCATCACTGATCGGGCCAGACTGCTGGAAGCGCGTATTCCCAACCTGAAAGAGACGGATGCACTAGGCCCACGGGCCGAAGCGCGACTTTGTTGGCGGCGAATACGGCTGATTTATTGGGCGATTCGATTGGCGGTTACGTCCGCGTTACTCGTGTGTATTGTGGTTATCTGCCTGTTCGTAGGCGGCTTCATCGACACCGAAATGGGCAGAGTGATAGCTGTTCTCTTTATCTCCGCGATGTCACTCATCAGTGCCGCGCTACTATGTTTGTTGTTTGAGGTATCCATCTCAACCAATCGATTGCGCCAGGAGCTGGAGCACCGAATCTCGCCCACCTGAGTGTGTCCGAAGTCGCCGCCCTGAGTCTGTGCGCCACAAATATCCCAGGCTGGTGTCGTCTGCACACTATGGCTGTGTGCAGTAGGCCTGGTCTCAGTCTGGTATCGCAACAAACAGAGCGTTATGCCACTGGCTGCCCTTGCGCAGACGACCTGAAAAAAAGGTGGCGCCTGAGTCGTCTATAAGGCGGTTGCGTCCACCTTGGGTGCTGTGCATTTTCGGCTCATGAGATTGGTTGGTGGTATCGATACGCTCTATGGTTTGATCCTCTCTGTCCGCCAGCGGTTGACCTGCAAACGCCAGGCGAAAAGGGTCCTGGTTGCGTGCAGAAAACCACAGCTCCTGCTGGTAAGTGCCGCCTGTGGGGCCGTCATCAATATAGCTGGTGAAGACCACATCGCCTTTGCGATTAACATGACCATCACCAATCCTTGCCGCCACCTGCTCATCTACGCTCGTGCCAGACCTGGCAATGACGCGATGTGAAATCTCATCATCAATGTCAGTACGCAGGATGATTCTATCTCGATTGCTTTTCACAAAATGAATCAGCTCACTGTCGTTAACAGGCGCAAGACCATCCCCCAGAATAGTGTGGGTCAGGGTGATATCAGGTGCATCGGTTAGAGGCGTGAGTTTGTCGATCAGTGCGCGGCTTCTGTCGCTGCCCTGTATTTGCAACAAGGTCACCTCTTTTGCTCCGGATGCGCTGGCACTGTTGGAATAGACGTTGGCATGCAGCGCTATATGGCTTTCATCAGTGACCCTCGGGTCACCGGTAATCGATTGAAAGTAGAGGTCTGAACCCGCTTCAAGCGGTGTTCTATGAAGAGCAATTGGAACAAGCTGGCTTGAGTCGCCGTCCCAGGCAACGACGCCCCCGCGGGCACAGTCGTTACCACCCATAGTCATTCGAAACACACCAAAACCTTTGTTATTAAGGTCGACAGTGGTACTGGCAACGGAACGGACAACGCACTGGTTGGAACCGATGCTAACCGGCGTATCATCTACGCTGACCAGTTCCAGGTCTGAGTAGTCCCAGAACCACAAGCCGGATTGGCGTCGATTCACTTTACCCATAAAAAGCACGCCTTCGTCCGACATCGCAAACTGGCTGATGCTTTGCAAAGGTGCTTCACCGTTGGGCAAGGGAACGGTGTCACCGGTAGCAATCACTTTTTCAAGTTCGCCATCGTCGTGGATCAGCAACGCCTGGGGTAAACTGCCCGTTGGTGAGTGCGAGGTTTGCACCACAAAACCAAGCCGTCCTGATTCTGTAATGACTCTGGGTGTTGTCTGAAATCCGCTGATTAAAACCGCTTCATCACCTCCAGGGGCGGGCTGCCCGACTGTTACGATGGGTGTGAGCTCATCAACCGGACCAAACCAGAGCGCATGTTGTCTGTCACGCGGGCCGCCGTGGTTGATGTTAGCAGTGGCCGAAAACGCGATTTCTCCGGATGCCCCCATTGCATAGTTGGGATCAAACCCCTCATACAGATATCCATCAGGAAGACCGGCGGCGGGTTCACCGGCGGCGGCAACAACGACTACTTCGGAAGCATGGTTATCTGACGAGGAACAGCCGGCGAAGCCAGGCATAGCCATCAGAATGAACAGGGTGATTGCGGTGCGTGATTTATTCATGGTTTCTCAGGTAATACTTCAGTGAACTCGTAAGCGTCCGGATCAAAGGCTGCCGGATCGCCGCCGGGGGCCCACCAGGCCCAGACGGTGACAACCGGCTCGTCATGGGCATTAACCATTCTGTGCACTGTGTCTGCTGGTGTGTAGATGGTTGTCCCGGCTGTTGCTTCAAAGGTGTCCTTGCCCACTGTCCACATTGCGCGGCCGGAAATAACGTAATACAGCTCCGGCGCTGCATGACGGTGGCCGGGGTAGACTGTGTGCCCAGGTATTTCCAACATACCGAAGCGCAGGTCCTGTTGTGGAATCTGTCCCGGTCCATCAGCACCAATCAGATCTTTCCAGCGGACGCCGAAGCTGTTGGTTGACCAGGGTACGGCGTCTGCCTCGGTGTGGGTTAACGTCGGCGCAACAGGGTCAGCCAGCGCAGATGTTGTGCTCAGTAATACTGATAAAAAGACCAACTTTTTCACAAAGATACTCCCTGAAAACTCTGTCCCGTGCGCTTACGTCTCCCGGTAAAGAGGTTTACGAGCGCTACCTTGTTGCTGGGGCCAGCACCGATGCTATATCGTTGAGCATCAAAGATCACACCCTCATCCATTCGTGAATACTTCAGGCGTTTATATGGATTCAGCTTTCAGCCTCGTTGCGGTTACCGTTATTGGTCTGCTGTTTACGGCATCGGTCCTGCACAAGCTGTTCAACTTTTCCGCGTTTACAGAATCTGTCCGGGGCTATCGCCTGTTCGGGTCAGGCCTGACCCAGCCGGTTGCCGGGTTGTTGGTGTTGTTGGAGTTGATGGTGGTGTTCGCTCTGGTGCAGGCAGACACCAGAGAGGTGGGCGCAATTTTAGCCATCCTGCTGCTGCTGCTCTATGCCGGGGGCATTGGCATTAATCTGCTGCGTGGTCGTACCTCACTTCACTGCGGCTGTAGCTGGGGTAACGGGCAACAGTTGATTAAACCTGGGCAGGTGCTGAGGAACATAAGTCTCGCTGTGGTGGCTGGGATTATTCTGCTGCCTGGCAACGGGCGGGAATTGCTCTGGCTTGATTGGGTATCCGTGATTGCAACAACGGTCATTTTTGCTTTTGCATATCTGGCCGCAGAAAGGCTCACAAGTTTTTCGGTGAACCTGCGATGAGTGATCTTACGGTGGCAATTAGCTTTGTGTTGTTGTGGCTGGTTGTTGTTGTCATGGCTCTGGTCATCTGGGTTCTGGCCAGGCAGATCGGCGTGTTACACGAACGTATTGCACCCGCGGGTGCCCTGTCCCTGCGCAATGGCCTGTCCATTGGTGATGCAGCGCCGCAGGTGACGGTAGAAATGGTATCCGGCAGCCAGCGCACAATTGGCGCAGCAAACCCTTCTGGTCGTTCCACCTTGCTGTTCTTCTTTTCCCCCACCTGCCCTGTCTGCAAAGAACTTCTGCCCATCATCAAACACAGCTCACAGTCTGAGCAGGACTGGATAGATGTTGTGCTGGCCGGCGATGGTGACCCTGCTGAACACCAGAAGATTCTGCAGTCCGCGCAGATGCAGGCTTTCCCTTTGACGTTGTCCGCTGCGTTGGGCATTGCCTATCATGTTGGCAAATTGCCTTATGCCGCGTTAATCGATGAACAGGGTCTTTTGCAATCTGCCGGGCTGGTCAACTCCCGTGAACACATCGAAAGCCTGTATGAAGCCAAAGAAATGGGCGTCAAAGATTTGCAGACTTATCTCAGCCACAACGCGGCTGAGCGGCGTTAGTTGCAGATGTTTGCCCATCTGAAAAACTCAATACCTGTGCTGTTCAGTGTCTTGTCAGCTGTATACATCGCGCCTGTCTGGCCAAACACGTCTGCATTTGACTACCGAATGAACTGTGAAGGCTGCCATGCGGTGGCGGGGGCTGGTGTGGAACCGCATGTACCTGCACTAAAAAACAATCTTGCGCCTTTCCTTCGCACACCTGCAGGTCGCGAGTATCTGATCCGGGTGCCAGGTGTCAGGCAGATCTCAATCAGCAATGCAAAAGTTGCTGATCTGCTCAATTATGTTGTGTTTACCTTGAGCGACATTGAAGAAACCCAGGGTGTGCGACCCTTCAGCGAAGCCGAAGTCGCGACCTATCGGCAACGAGCCTTTCTTGATGTGCCCGCCGCTCGCGCACGTGCGATGGATGCTTATGAATCACTTTGAGATCGGGCGGGGCTGCCTGCTGACGTGCATTGCCATCACTACGCTGTTGCCTACTGGTGCTGTTGCTGAGTTTAAACCCGAGCGACCGACCTTATCGAAACTTGAAAACCCTTCCCCCAACTGGGTCTGGATCGGTGGCGCTGGATCCAGCGTGACTTTGATGGATATCGAAAGTGATCGTTATCTGGCGCAGTTCAACAACGGTGTCAGCACACTGAAACTCGCAATACCGAAGCGAAACAACGAGTTTTATTCCGTAGAAACCTACATGACAAGGATGTACCGCGGCGCGCGCACAGATGTGGTGACGGTACGCAGCAAAGATACGCTGGCTGTGATTGATGAGATTGCGATGCCTGCGAAGAGCTATGAAGGCATGTCTATTTTACACGCCGCCGCCCTTACCGATGACGATCGCTTTCTGCTTGGATTTAACATGACGCCGGGTCAGTCGGTTTCTATTGTTGATATGCACGACAGGCGGTTTATCGAAGAACTTGATACAACGGGCTGCGCACTTGTCTACCCAACGCTGCAGCGACGCTTCCATCTGCTGTGTGGTGATGGCAGCGTTGCTACTTTACAGTTGGATGCGTCGGGCCAGTTGTTAACACGTGCGCGCACGGCGAGCTTTTTCAATCCAGACACAGATCCTGTGATGGAAAAGGGCGCGCGCCACGGCGACGACTGGTACTTCACTTCGTTCAACGGCCTGATTTACAAAGTAGCTGTCGTGGATGGTGAAACGCAAATTACGAGCCCCTGGGCGCTGGTCTCAGCGGATGAGCTGAACCTGCAGTGGAAACCTGGTGGTATGGTGCCTCTGGCCGTACACGACAGGGATAACAGCCTCTACGTGTTAATGCATCGAGGTGGTGCAGACACACACAAACAGGCAGGCACCCAGGCCTGGGTATTTGATCTTGGGAGCAACTCGCGTAAAAAAGTTATCCGTTTAAAGCACCCCACCCAGTCTCTACACCTGACTCAGGGTAAAACACCCTATCTGCTGGCGCTTTCGGAAGAAGGGGAGAGAATTGATGTATACCATGCCGGCACGGGAGAATGGTCTCACGTGATTGAATCGTTTGGTGACATGTACCCGGCGCTGTTTCATAACTACATCCGGTGAGGAGTTTTTGTGTCTCACAGTAATTTCAAACCTGTAACGATAGATTCTCTTGCTGAAAAAGTATTGCGCCACGTTGCCCGCTCATCTTCGCGTCGTGGTCTGCTCAAACGTGTTGGCGGTCTCTTGTTGGGCGCCGCGTCGATTCCTTTGTTACCCGTGTCGCGCACAATGGCTGCGGCGGATATTCCCGATGATGCGCTGATCAGCGGTGATGGTGGTGATCCGGAAAGTTGTAATTACTGGCGCTACTGCGGCATCGATGGTAATCCCTGCTCCTGTTGCGGCGGCGGTGCAAACAGCTGCCCTCCAGGAACTGAACTGTCACCCATCGGCTGGATCGGCACCTGCAAACACCCGGTTGATGGACGTGACTACCTTGTTGCTTATTACGACTGTTGTGGCACCACAAGTTGTGGTCGGTGTTTCTGCACAAGTAATGAGGGCGACCGACCAGTTTATGTGCCGTTCAAGAACAATGATATTGTCTGGTGTTTTGGTACTGAGAGTAATACCTACCATTGCACTTTAGCCTCGGTTATTGATGTTGCTCCGCAGTAAAGTGAATATGGATCCAACATACAAAGTGCAGAAAAGATTTTCTGATGACGGCTTTCTTTCCATGCCGGGCTTCATAGATAAAGAATCGGTCACGGTTTTGCGCAACGCATACGATGAGCTGCTTGCGGGTAGAGTTTCCATAGATGCAAAGGATGATCGCTGGCTGGGTGGCGTTACCCGACAGATTGAACACCCATCTGATTATCATCCCGTTTTCGCGGACAATGCGGCGTTGCGGGCAGGATATGAAGTAGCGCACTCGATAGCGGGCACACATGTGAAAATCAAACACGTCTATGACCAGCTGCTGTTCAAGCCACCACAACACGAATACGATACACCCTGGCATCAGGACCTGTCTTATTTGAAAGAACCGTTTGCGCCTGCGGGCTATCACCTGCCCAATGACAGTGTGCTGCAGTTCTGGGTTGCGCTGGATGATGCTGATGAATCAAATGGCTGTATGCAGTTCATCCCGGGCGCCCACAACGAGCCACTTCTACCGCATTATGTCGCGTCCGGTGATCCACAGCAGCCCAGCAGACTGCTTGCCATAGAAAATGTTGAACAGCATCTGAACCTGCAATCCGCTTGTGCCTGTCCGCTATCTGCCGGCGGCGCGACGGTGCACGGTTATCTGACGCCACACTACACAGGCCCTAATCAAACACGGGATAAACCCCGTCGGGCCTATATCTTTACCTTTGCAGTAACGCCGCGCTAGCGTCTCTACTAACAGGTTCGTATCGCCTGCGGCATCTGTGCACCCTCCTGACATAACACTGTCAGCAGAACAGGTGTACAGTGGGCGTTCACCATTCAAAGGATAAATCATGAGTGCATTGGAACTGGGTCAGAAAATGGTCGAAATGGTTAACCAGGGTCCTGCAGGCGAAGCGGATTTTGTGTCTCAGTACTACGCAGATGATGTCATCAGTATAGAAGGCCAGGGTAGTGATGAAATGCCTGCACGAATTGAGGGATTAGATGCGATCCGAGCCAAACACGCCTGGTGGTACGACAATAACGACGTCCACAGCACGGTGCTGCAAGGCCCTTATATTGGTCATCGGGATGACCAGTTTGTTGTGCACTTTACGATGGAAATGACGCCCAAAGGTGGTGAACGTACGCAGATGGTAGAAGTTGGTCTGTACACGGTGAAGAACAACAAAATTGCTCAGGAAGAGTATCTTTATCTTATGGGCTAACCGGGTTCCACCCGATAGGCGTCAACAAAAACATCCGGCATCCGCTGTGGTCGCCCGGATTCAACGTTGATGCAAATGTAGTCAATGTCAGCACGCATCACACAGGCTTCATCAGCTTCGCGCAGGATCTGAAAATGCCGAGTTGCGCGTAGACGACCATCGTTGTGGCTGAGCCAATCGCCAACCCAAAGCTGATCCCCGGCGAAAGTTGCGCTGAGATACTGCATCCGCACATCACGTACCGCCATCGCGCAGCCGGTGGCTAACATCGCATCGGGCGGCAGACCCACTGCGGTGGAGTGTTGCCAGGTGCACGTGAGCAGCCAATCGAGATAATGCACATTGTTTGTATGACCTAACTCGTCGATGTGCCGTTGTTCGACTTTGATTGGTACAACAAATGGATCCGGGTGATCCCAGAGCTGGATCAGGTTGTCAGGTGGTTTCTGCATATTGCTTTGCTGGTTTAACAACGGTGAGTCGCCTGAACGTCAGTCAGATGATCATGAACAAGCTCAATAACAAGGCGATGGCCATTATAGCGTTAAACCAGCGCAGTCTTGAAGGCGAAGCAATGTACTGATGGATCTGTTGGCCGAGCGCAGTCCAACTGCAGATACAAGGCAGATTGATCACTCCAAAGATGGCAGCCACCCAGAGCACCTCAGCGACACTGTGCTGTGATGTGTAAACGCTGATTGCAGTGATGGCCATCGCCCATGCTTTGGGGTTCACCCACTGAAACAGAGCGGCTTGCATAAAGTTGAGTGGCTGACCGCCCCTGCTGTTTGTTGATGTCGGCGCGGCTGTGGCGATACGCCAGGCCAGATAAACAAGAAAGACAACGCAAACAACCTTGAGTGCATCGTAAGCGATGGGATAGCTGGAAAAGACCTGCGCAAGCCCCATACCAACCAGAAAAATCATCATCATGAATCCCAGCGTCACACCGAGAATGTGTTGCACACTCCGGCGCACGCCAAAGTTAGCACCGGATGCCATCAGCATGAGGTTGTTAGGTCCGGGGGTGATGGAGCTGACAAATGCAAACAACATCAGCGCACTGATCATTTCAATATTCATTACATCGATATCAACAAAATGTTTGTGAAGGCTGCCTGATTTGGTGCTTGCCGGGTGCCGCTCGAAGGATAACTGCCTTATGCTAGGGTTGAAATTAGAAATCTGATCTTAAACCCTGCTGGATACCCACTATGAAACTTTATGATGTTACCCAGGCTCCCAATCCCCGTCGTGTACGCATGTTTGCTGCTGAAAAAGGCATCGATCTCGAATGTGTGCAGGTCGATATGGCCAAAGGTGAACACAAGACGCCTGAATTTCTGCAGAAGAACCCCAGCGGCAAAATACCGGTGCTTGAACTGGATGATGGTACCTGCATTGGAGAATCCGTAGCCATCTGTCGCTATCTTGAAGCCATTCACCCCGAACCCAATTTGTTTGGCGAAGCGCCCGTTGAGCTGGCAAAGGTAGAAATGGTGCACCGGCAGATTGAGCTGGAACTGTTTTCTCAGGTGGGCACGTCCTGGGTGAATGGTCCGGTGGTCGGAAAACTGTTTGCCGGGCGGATTGAGCAGATACCCGCGGCTAAAGACAAAAGTGACAAGTTAACCCACGCATTCTACGAGCGGCTGAACCGGCAGCTTGCAGAAGCGCCGTATATCGCAGGAGACCGGTTTACTATTGTGGATATCACGACGCTTATCATTGTTGATTTTGCAACAGCCATGGTGGGATTGAAGCCGGCAGAAGATCTGCAAAACCTGTGGCGATGGCACGCGCTGGTCAGTGCGCGTCCAAGTGCTGCTGCTTAAGCGTTCTGCTGGGCAGTAATCGGGATCCAGATGTCTTCTTCAGCATCCGGGTCCATCGGCTGGTAGTGCTCCGGCAGTACTTCGAAATGCTCACGGTCATCCAGGTTGTAAGCAGAACCCGGCAACCAGGTGCCAAAGGCATACATGAAGGTTGAAATGTCTGTGGCCGGTCCCTGATGGTGAAACACAGCATAAAGCCCGCCGGCTAACTTATATCGCTGCATACCTTCGGGCAGATTACTGTCGGCAGACACCTCTACTGCAGCCCACTTGGTGAATGTCGCCTCCGGATCAGCAACCTGTGCCGGTCCCTGCGGAAAAATCTGCATCGAGATGAAGTTTGTATTGCTGCGCTGCGAGATTTCACCGCGCCGGGGCATAAATGACCGCCACAACGCCGGGGTTGAGTCAGCGCTGCGTGACATATCGCTGTGCATCCCCACCAGATGAGTCTCAGCCAGCTCGATGATTTGTGGCTCAACAGTCATTGTGGAGAGCTAACCGAATTTATCCACCGGCGCCGGTGCTGACCACCGCGTTGGCAACAGCCTCAAACAGCGCCGGAGTTGGGAAACCATCCGCAACATATTCATGGTCGCTCTGGAAGTTCTGAATCGCTCGTCGTGTTGCCGGGCCCATCACGCCGTCTGGTTCGCCCGCTTCAAAGCCAAGGGCAACCAGATTTTCCTGCAGCTCGAGTAATGCTGCAGTGGACAACTGGGTGGCTTCAACACTCGGCAGCGTTTGGGCCAGCTTGCCTGCGCCGGCAATTCTGTCTGCAAGGCGTCCAACAGAAAGCGCATAAAACTCAGAGCGGTTCCACTTCATGATGATGCGGAAGTTGGGATACACCAGAAACGCAGGGCCGGTATGGCCGGTGGGCACCAGCAGTGCACTCTGCAGAGGCATTGATTCAATCGGGCGCCCGGCGGTATCAGTGACGCCCATTGCCGCCCACTGCGACAGCGGCCGCCATTCATCTGAACCTGTCAGGGTGTAATCAAAATTCTGAGGTAGCTTCACTTCCCTGCCCCAACGATAGCCCGGCTCCCAGCCCATGCTGGCAAGGTAGCTGCCACCGGAATAGAGTGCATCCGAAATGCTGCCCAGCAGATCGCGCCGTCCATCACCGTCTTCGTCTCTGGCGTGCTGCAGGAAGGTTGTGGGCATGAACTGCATATGGCCGATCGCGCCTGCCCAGGAGCCCAGCAACTCATCGGAGGCGATATCACCGGCATCAACAATCTCCAGGGTGGCCATCAGTTCCCGGGTAAAAAACGCAGACCGGCGGGAGTCACATGCCAGTGTGGCCAGCGCGCTGGGAATCGGTAATTTGCCGAAGTAACTGCCGAAGTTGGTTTCCAGACCCCAGAACGCCACCAGGTACTGTGGCGGGACACCAGTCCTTTGCTGGATGCGTTCGAGCAGAGTGGCATGGGTGGCGAGCAGATTTCTGCCTTTGGACACCCGGAAATCGGTCACGCGTTTGTTGTAGTACTCGGTGAAGGTCTGGGTGAATTCAGGTTGTGAGCGATCGCTGGCGATAACCCGGGGGAGCTGGTTGACGTTGGCAAACACATCTTTCACCGTTGCTTCGCTGATACCGCTCTGTAACGCTGTCTGCTTCAGCTCACTGACACAGCTTGCCCAGGCTTCGGGTGTGGCCTGGGCATGCCCCTGCTGACTCCAGCTCAGGCAGGCCAGACCCACCCCCAGGGTAAACAGACCGATTAGCGATTTATGGGACAGCATATCCATATACTTCACACTCGTTGATTGGCAGCGGTTGCTGGGATGAATCATGGCAACTCTTAAGCGCCTTGGCTAGATCCTGTGCGGGTATCAACGTTAGACTGGTGTTTCAATGCCGGCGCAAAGTTCCCAGGAAACCCCCGCAAAATCTTTCGAAAAGTTTCTCCTGACGAAAAGGACGTAAGAGAACGCTATTGGATATCACACACATATTAGACGGGCTGAATGAAGCCCAACGTCAGGCGGTCTCCGCTCCGAACGCCAACATGCTGGTGCTGGCGGGTGCCGGCAGCGGCAAAACCCGCGTTCTGGTGCATCGTATTGCCTGGCTGGTAGACGTTGAAGGCGTCTCACCCCACAGCATCCTGGCGGTAACTTTCACCAACAAAGCCGCTGCAGAGATGCGCCTGCGTATTGAAGAAATACTCAATATGTCCGCCCGCGCCATGTGGGTGGGTACTTTCCATGGTCTGGCTCATCGTCTCCTGCGCATGCACTGGCAGGAAGCCAGGCTGCCGCAGAATTTTCAGATCCTCGACAGCGATGACCAGCTGCGCCTGGTCAAGCGGGTCATGCGCAGTATGGATATTGATGAGCAGAAATGGCCGGCGCGGCAGGCGGTCTGGTTCATCAACGGGCAGAAAGATGAAGGCAAGCGAGCTAAAGATGTGCCTGCCAGTGATGACCTTTTTCAGATAACTCACAAACGTATTTATCAGAGTTATGAAGAAGTGTGTGATCAGGGTGGCCTGGTCGACTTTGCAGAGTTGTTGCTGCGCTCCCATGAGCTGTGGCTGAATAACAAGGACCTTCTGGCTCACTATCAGGGGCGTTTCAGTCATGTGCTGGTGGACGAGTTTCAGGACACCAACACCATACAATATGCCTGGTTGCGGGTGCTGGCTGGAAAAAGTGCAACGGTCATGGCAGTGGGTGACGACGATCAGTCTATTTATGGCTGGCGTGGTGCCAAGGTTGAAAACATTCACCAGTTTTCCTCTGATTTTGCCAATGTCACAACAGTGCGTCTGGAACAGAACTATCGTTCAACGCAGAATATTCTTGATGCCGCGAACGGACTGATTCAGCGCAATACTGACAGGTTAGGCAAACAGCTCTGGTCAGACGGGCCGGTGGGGGAGCCGATTCGTGTTTATTCCGGTTACAACGACCTGGACGAGGCGCGATTCATTGTTGAGACAACCCAGCAATGGCTGGAAGAAGGCGGCAGCGCTGATGAGGTTGCCGTGCTGTATCGCTCCAATGCGCAATCGCGCGTCATTGAAGAAGCTTTGCTGCGAGCCAACATTGCCTATCAGATATACGGCGGCCAGCGATTTTTTGAACGTGCAGAGATCAAGAACGCGCTGGCCTATATGCGTCTGATGGAAGATCCACATTCAGATACCGCTTTTGAGCGGGTGGTGAATACACCACCACGAGGCATTGGCGAAAAATCTATTGAGGCTGTGCGGCAGTATGCCCGGGAGCATAACGTGTCTTTATGGCAGGCGGCCAAAGACGGCATTGCATCCGGTGCGTTCAAAGGTCGTGTGCAGACCACGCTGGGTGGCTTCCTTGCGCTGATCACCGATATGAGTGAAGCCGTAGCTGACATGCCGATGCACGAGCTGGCCGACCACTGCATTGATGCCAGTGGTCTGATGACTTATCACCGACAGGAACGCGGTGAACGCGGCCTTGCGCGCAAAGAGAACCTGGAGGAACTGGTCAGTGCCTGTCGCCAGTTTTCCGGAGAAACACTGTTTCCCCTGGCAGACAGCGACCAGGCTGAAGTATCTGAACTCACAGAATTTCTTGACCAGGTGGCACTGGATGCCGGTGACCGGCAGTCGCAACAGGGTCCCTGTGTGCAGATGATGACGCTGCACTCTGCCAAAGGGCTGGAGTTTCCGCTGGTATTTTTAGGTGGTTTGGAAGAAGGCTTGTTTCCCCATCGCATGTCTGCTGAGGAGCCGGGTCGCCTGGAAGAAGAACGGCGTCTGGCTTATGTAGGTATCACCCGGGCAATGAGCCAGCTTTACCTCACCTATGCCGAATCGCGTCGCCTGCATGGACAGGACAGCTACAATCGTCCCAGTCGTTTTCTGATGGAAATACCCCAGCATCTGGTTGCTGAAGTACGTATGAATGGCGCTGTACAAAGGCCTTACGGAACCACCAGCAGCAGCGCCTCAAGCAGCCTGTTTGAAGAAAATCATGAGCTGGGTTTTCGCATGGGCCAGCGAGTTGCTCACGGTAAATACGGTGAAGGGGTGATTCTGCAGATTGAAGGCGGCGGTGAGCGTGCCAAAATCGAAGTTAACTTCCCGGAAGTGGGGTCTAAATGGCTGATGGTCGGTTACGCCAACCTGCAGCCACTGGATTAAACCAACAATATAAATAAGAGATAGTGGATGAAAAAGTCTGGATTGTGTTTGGCAGGTCTCATCGCGACCTTGCTCCTGACGGGTTGTGGTCCAAATACTTCGAGTGGACCGGCGGACGGGGCCACTGCTGGCGTCGACACTCAGAAGGTTTATCGCTGGAAGCTGATTACAACCTGGCCTAAAAATCTGCCGGGTCTCGGGATGGCGCCGGAACGGATGGCGCAGAATCTGCGCGTCATGAGCAACGGCCGCCTGGATATCAAAGTTTATGGTGCTGGCGAGCTGGTGGGTGCTTTTGAAGTCTTTGACGCGGTTTCTCAGGGCACCGCTGAAATGGGTCATGGCGCGGCGTATTACTGGCGTGGGAAAATTCCCATCGCGGCGATGTTTGCCACAGTACCTTTTGGCATGAACGCCCAGGAGATGAATGGCTGGCTGCATTATGGTGGTGGTCTGGAGCTGTGGCGCGAGCTTTACGAGCCTTTCAATCTGTATCCCATTGCTGCGGGCAACTCTGGTGTGCAGATGGCGGGTTGGTTTAACAAGGAAATCAACAGTGTGGCGGATTTACGGGGTCTGAAGATGCGCATACCGGGGCTTGGTGGCGAGGTTCTGAAGCGAGCCGGCGGCGTGCCGGTATCTCTGCCGGGCAATGAGGTGTTCACCAATCTGCAGTCCGGTGTTATCGATGCAACCGAATGGGTCGGACCCTACAACGATCTGGCTCTGGCACTGCATACGGTGGCGAAGTATTACTACTATCCAGGTTGGCATGAGCCCGGCCCGACACTGGAAGCGATTGTTAACAAAGACGCCTGGGACAGTCTGCCCCCTGATCTGCAGGCCATGATCGAAACCGCATCGCGTGCCATCAACGAAGATATGCTCAGTGAGTTTACCGCTCGCAATAACAGCGCCCTGCAGACGCTGATTGATGAGCACGGTGTGGAACTGCGCGCATTGCCGGATGATGTCATTGCGGCGTTACGTGCAGCGGCAAAAGATGTGGTTGCAGAAGCGGCTGACGAAAACGAGTTGTCCAGACGGATTTACGACTCCTACATGGGCTTTTTAGAAGATGTGCGCGCGTATCATGAGATCAGTGAAAAAGCCTATCTGAATATGCGGTAGCCAATATGGAACTTAAAAACACGGAATACGAAGTCCACGATGGCATAGCCACAATATGGCTTAATCGTCCGCATCGGATGAACGCCTGGACTGGCCGGTTACATACGGAATATCGGCATCTGTTAGCCAGAGCAAACGATGACCAGGCCGTGCAGGCCATTGTTGTCACGGGTCGGGGACGTGGATTTTGTGTGGGTGGTGATTCAGAAGCCCTGCAGGGCCATTCAGCACGGGGTGGTTATGACCCGGGGACAGCTGCGGATATCGCCCGCCCGGGTTATGGCGTTGCAAAAGAATTTGACGCATCTTTTGCCTACCATTTTGGTTTGCAGAAGGTGGTGGTGGCGGCCATTAACGGCCCGGCTGCCGGCGTTGGTCTGGCCCTGCCCTGCTTTGCCGATATTCGCTTTGCAGTGCCGGGTGTGAAGTTCACCACCGCGCATGGCAAATTAAACCTGCCCGCTGAATATGGCTTGTCCTGGATGTTACCCAAAATTGTCGGCCTGGGTCGCGCCAATGATCTGCTGCTCACCAGTCGGGTGTTTACTTCAGATGAGGCGTATGAACTGGGGTTTGTGAACGCGCTGTTTGAGCCGGAAGCCCTGCTGTCCGAAACCTATGCTTATGTGCAGAACATGATCAGCACGGTGTCCCCCAACTCGCTGCGGCAGACCCGCTGGCAGATATATCGTGATCTGCATCGTGACGTGGCCAGCAGCGTCAAGGAGTCTGAAACGCTCCTGAACCAGATGATGGGTGAACCGGACTATGCGGAAGGCATCAGCGCGTTTGTGGAAAAACGTGCACCAGACTGGCCTTCCCTCAAATAGAGCCCTGGTTCATGCAGTGACCTGGCGTCCGGCGCAGAAGACATGTACCGGATTTGCCAGCGCAGCGAGGTCGCTCAATGGATCGCCGTCAACAATCAGCAGATCAGCAGATTTGCCCACCTCAATGTTCCCTGTGATGTCAGAAATGCCCAGCCCCAGTGCAGCGGCGGAGGTTGCACTTTTTAACGTTGCGCTCTGATCAAGCTGCGCAATACCCGCAAACACCTTCAGTGCATGCGGTAAATCAGCGTGGTAAACGCCGGGTATGCCGGCATCGGTAGAGGCCATCATGGGAATGCCTTTGTCCACCATCTGTTGGTAAGCGGAACGCACGCGGCCCAGAACCTTGCCGGACGGATTGTCGAGCATCCGCTGCCACCCTTTGTTCACCGTCGGCGAGACCCAGACTTTGTTCTCAAGAATTATCTCAGCCACTTCAGCCTGATAATCTGACGCCCAGCCTTCCGGTCCCACCCAGGAACAGTGCTCGATGCTGTCGACGCAGGCGTGGGCAGCGCGTCTGATGCCTTCAGTGCCATGACAATGGGCTGCAACGGGTAGCGCCTGCTGATGTGCTGCTGCAACCAGAGAGGATAACGTCGCCTGGGAAAACTGTGCATCCGTCGGCTGGCTGCCTTTGGTCATACGACCGCCGGTGGCCATGATCTTGATCAGATCAACGCCATGCTCAACCTGTCTTTTCAGAACGGCGTGTGCTTCGCCTGCGCTGGCGGCCTGGCCACCCCAGAAATGACAATGTCCCGAAGGTGTTGTGATGGGCTGTCCCGCGCAGATCAGGCGGGGACCAGGCGTCTGCCCGGCCGCAATCTCGTCACGCAACGCCAGTTCAAACCAGGCGCCACCGCCCAGGTCTCTGGCCGTAGTAATTCCGGCAGCGGCCATCTTAGCGGCCCGTTCGCGCATCAGCGGAATCACCTCAGGTCGAGTTTTGTCCGGCGGATCTTTCTCGTCAGGATTGAGTTCCAGATGCACGTGGGCATCAATAAGACCGGGTAACAGCGTCAGGCCGCTGCAACTGATAGCTGGATCTGAAATCCGCGCTTCTTCGCCTTGGCCGATAAAGGTAATGACTCCAGCGCACAACTGCAGCGTATCCGCGTCGATCAATCTATCGCCGTCCCAGATGCTCAGATCGGTCAGCGTTACAGTTTCATTAAAGTCAGGCAAAAGGCTTATCCATAAATAACGTTGGGCAGCCAGGTGGCAAGGGACGGCCAGGCCAGTAACACGCCAAGCAGACCAAGCTGCATGACGATAAACGGCACAACGCCGCGATAAATTGCTGTTGTTGGGACCTCAGGCGGTGTGACGCCACGCAGGTAAAACAGCGCAAAGCCGAACGGTGGTGTCAGGAACGAGGTTTGCAGATTAACGGCAATCAGCACACCCAGCCAGACAGGATCAATACCCATTGCCAGGAGAACAGGTCCGACAATAGGTACTACAACAAAAGTAATTTCAATGAAATCCAGGATAAACCCGAGCAGGAATATCACCAGCATGACAATGGCAAGTGCACCCCACATACCGCCAGGCATGTTTTCGAACCAGGTGTGCACCAGGTCGTCACCCCCATAACCACGGAACACTAACGAAAAGATAGAGGCGCCGATCAGAATGAAAAACACCATGGCGGTGGTTGCCAGAGTTGAGTCGCATACTTCTCCCAGCATTTTGATGGTGCAGCGCCGATAGGCAAGGGCGAGGACAAGCGCGCCGACCGCACCGACGCCAGCAGCTTCGGTAGGTGTAGCCCAGCCACCCAGAATTGAACCCAGCACGGCGACAATCAGTGCAAGTGGCGGTAACAGGCTGGTGAAAGTCTGTACCAGATTAATCTCAGGCGCATCGTCGTCGGCAGCAGCGGGCATGGATTGTGGAGCAAACAAACCCCTGCCTATGATGTACAGCAGATAAAACACGACCAGCACGAGACCCGGCAATAGCGCACCGGCAAACAGATCGCCCACGGACACCGCCTTGGGTGCAAAGATACCCATGCTGAGCTGTGCCTGCTGGTAAGCGTTGGACAATACGTCACCCAGCAGCACCAGAGCTATGGAAGGCGGAATTATCTGTCCCAGCGTGCCGGTGGCGCAGATAGTGCCGGTAGCCAGCGATGGCTGATACCCCTGTTTGAGCATGGTTGGCAACGACATCAATCCCATGGTGACCACGGTTGCCCCGACGATACCGGTACTGGCGGCCATCAACATGCCAACCAGAATAACGGTTATCGCAAGCCCGCCGCGGAAGCGTCGCAGCAGGCTGGACAGGCTTTCCAGCAGCCCTTCAGCCAGGCGTGTTTTTTCCAGCATCACGCCCATAAACACAAACAGCGGCACCGCCACCAGGGTCTGGTTGGTAATGGTGCCGAACAGGCGGCCCGGCATGAAACCCAGATCACCAACGGAAAAAGCGCCGGTAAGAATGCCAACCAGAGCAAACAGCAATGCGACACCACCCAGTGTTAAAGCTACGGGATAACCGGCCAACAAGGCAGCAAACGTCACTGCAAACATGGCAATCGGCGTGTAATCCACCTCAGTGCTTTCCGGCAGACGGCAGCAGACGTTTAGCTATTTCACTGAGCCCCTGTAAAAACAGGAGAACCGCCATCAGCGGCATCAGGGTTTTCAGCAGAAAAACAGCAGGTACACCGCCTACTTCACTGCTGCCTTCGAGCACCCGCCAGCTTGCGGACACATAAGGCAGACTTGTGACAAAGATAAACACACTTACCGGTAGCAGCAGCAGCACATGGCCGCCTGCATCAATCCAGTTTTTGTGTTTTTGACTGAGTCGACTGTAAATCAGGTCAACCCGCACATGCCCATCTGCACGCAGCGTGAACGGTATAGCCAGCATGAACAGGATGCCATGCATATACATGACGCTTTCCTGTAGAAAGATTGCGCCAACGCCGAACAGATAGCGCAGGATAACGATGGTCACCGTGACCAGCACCATAAACAGTGCCAGCCAGCGGATAACCTGTGCCGTGCGCTGGTTAAGCCCGTCAATGGCGCGTATCAGCAACAACACGGTGTGTTTATAAACCTGGCTGATGTAAGACCAGCTCTAGTACAGTTCCCGCAAACAGGGCAAAGCCAGCGCTGATGTTGTTTTTGAAAGCCGCAAAACACGCATCGCGGTCGCGGTTGCGAATAAGAAACTGCTGATAGCCAAACAGCCCCGCACAAACCACCAATCCCAGGTAGTAGAAATGCTGGTAACCCAGCTGCAACCCCACCAGCAGAAATGACACGAGAGCGCTGATCTGCAGAATGCCAATCATGAAACGATCAAGGTCGCCAAAGAGAATAGCCGTGCTTTTGATGCCAACTTTAAGGTCGTCATCGCGGTCGATCATGGCGTACATCGTATCGTAAGCGACAATCCATAACAGGCTGCCAACAAACATCACCCCGGCGGTTGTGGTCAAACCCTGGCCGGTGGCGGTCCAGGCCATCAGAATGCCCCAGCTGAATGCAATGCCCAGTACAACCTGAGGCAGATGAGTCCAGCGTTTCATAAACGGATAAGCAGCCGCGACCAGGAGCCCACCCACCGCGAGCAGCTGCGTCGCCCGATTGAGAAACAACACCAGCAGACCCGCAGTCAGACATAAACCGGCAAACAGTATCAATGCATCACGCTGTTTGATCTGACCGGTAACTAAAGGGCGGTTGCGGGTTCGTTCAACTGACCCGTCAACCTCTCTGTCGGCGTAGTCGTTGATCACACAACCGGCTGAACGCATCAGAAATGTACCCAGGGTAAACACAATGATCAGAGAAACCGGTGGCACGTCTCCGGCGGCCATCCATAGCGCAGCAAGTGTCGGCCACAGCAACAACAGGCTGCCAACCGGACGGTCGAGACGCATGAGTTTGAGGTAGTCCTGCAGATTAATCGAAAGCATCTTTCGGTTACAAAGGTGAATCGTGAAGCGGCAGTGTAGATCTTTCCCCGCGCTCAATCTATTGCGGGGACAACCGCCTGAACCATCAGGTCGGTCAATAGCCTGTCGCGCATTGATTTTTGCAGGCCCAGCAAGTAGTTTACTGCGCCTTGTGCAATCGGTAGGCGGAGCTAAAGAAGCGTCCATGAAGAAGTGGCAATGTATTGTCTGTGGCTGGATTTATGATGAAGCCGAAGGCTGTGAAGAAGAAAGTATTGCACCAGGTACCGCCTGGGAAAACGTACCCGAAGACTTTGTCTGCCCTGAGTGTGGGGTTAGCAAAGAAGACTTCGAAATGATAGAAGTGGGGTAATCTGGCGATACGATCTTTGTGCTGAAATCGCATTCTGATCAGAACATCACGCCGGCACCTGTTTCCAACACCCGCGGAGCGACCGTATGAACCTGACTTCACGTATTCTGATAGGCATGGGTTCAGGCCTGCTGCTGGGCGCTTTTCTGCAGTGGCTAAGTCTGCCGGCTGACCACTTTATCAGCACATTTTTTACCTTTGGCCTGATTGATGCTGGCGGCGACCTTTTCATAACCCTGTTGAAAATGATGGTTGTGCCGCTGGTGCTGGTGTCGCTGACCTGTGGTTCAGCCAGCCTTGGCGCTACCGGTAAGGTCGGCCGGCTCGGCGGGAAAACAATCGGTCTGTATCTGCTGACGACTGCCGCTGCGGTGACCCTTGCATTGAGTCTTGCTCTGATTATCAACCCGGGTTTAAGCGCCAGCGACCAGGGCGTAGCAGAATCAACGGGTTTTGTGGCTAACGAAGCGCCAAGCATTAAAGATACGCTGGTTAACATCATTCCAAGCAACCCGATCACGGCGATGGCTGAAGGTAAAATGCTTCAGGTTATTGCGTTTGCCGTTTTGTTGGGTCTGGCGATGAGCAAAGCCGGCGAGGCGGGCGCCAGAGTGCTTGCGGTGTTCGACGACCTCAACAGCATTGTCATGAAGCTGGTGACCATGTTGATTCAATTAGCCCCCTACGGGGTGTTCTGTCTGATGGTTACGCTGGGTGTCACTGTTGGCCTGGAGGAAATTACCAAGCTCCTTACCTACTTTGTTACCGTTGTGTTGGCACTTCTGTTACACATGACGCTGGTTTACCCGGCGCTGTTGCGCTTCCTTGCTGGTCTGAATCCGATCACCTATCTGAAAAAAATGCGTGAGCCCATGCTGGTGGCGTTCTCAAGTTCATCCAGTGGCGCAACCCTGCCGGTGACGTTACGCACGGTGGAAAAGCGCGTTGGTGTCAGTAACAACGTTGCGTCATTTGCCGTACCTCTCGGGGCGACCATCAACATGGATGGCACCGCCATCATGCAAGGTGTCGCGACAGTGTTTATCGCCCAGTTTTATGGGTTTGCTTTGGGCCCTGAGCAGTTACTGATGGTCATCCTTACCGCAACACTAGCCTCTATTGGTACAGCAGCTGTTCCCGGCGTTGGTCTGATCATGCTGGCTATGGTGCTGGGTCAGGTAGGCTTACCGCTGGAAGGTATCGGTCTCATCATTGGCGTCGACCGTTTACTGGATATGCTGCGCACAGCGGTAAATGTCACCGGTGATGGTGCGGTGGCAACGATTGTTGCGAAGAGTGAAGGTGAACTTGACCTGGACGTATTCCACGACCCGGAAGCAGGCTGGGTGGTTGAGCCTGATCACCACTGATCAGGCCATCTGTTGGTCTCTTACTGTCCCAGTGAAAGCGCCAGGTCGCTGAGCTCATTCTGTGCAGACAATATGACCTCCGCAACGTCGTTGATACCCTCCTCGCTGATACCCATCTGCGTCGCTGTTTGCTGTGAATCTTCGTGCAAACCCTGGGGTCCGTAACAGAGCAGATCCTGAGACAGCCGCAGCAGGGCCACGTAGTCCTGATGTTCGCCAACGTAGTTGCCAACATTCTGAAAGCGAACGGCGGTGGTGATTTCTTCCGGTAAATCCCAGAGTTCAAGCAGGCCTGCAGCCAGCACTTCCCGATTCACCTGCAGCACATGCTGATCAATTTCGGGATAGCCGACATTTGGATTGGCTTCCTGGATACGGCAGATGTTGGCATATTGAGGTGGGAACACGTGCCCGACGACCAAAGTACCAAAGTTGCTTAACAGCCCTGCCAGATAACCTGTGCCGGGGTTGATCTGTTTGTTCTTGGTAGCCTGTCTGGACAACGCTTCAACGGTGGCTGCGCTATACACGGCGTCGAGCCAGTAGGGACTGGCACCGGAGACGTGACTCTCCGGCAGGTTCAGACAGTCGCCAATCGCCATACCCAGCGCCATGTTGAATACCATGTCAAAGCCGAGCACACGCATGATGGCATCGTTTAAAGTTTTTGACGGTGTTGGTGTGCCGTAGAACGCTGAGTTAGCCCAACCCATGATGCGTGCTGCTATGGCCGGGTCTGACTCGACAATGGTGACAATATCACTGAGATCGAACATCGGATCTTCTGCCAGCGCGATGATGCGTTGAGCAGTTTCCGGTAGAGGGGGTATTGCCAGGGTTTCGTCCAGGCGGGCTTCGATCCGTCGGGCAGTAAAGGTGTGTACCGCCTGTTCGATAGCCTGCTGGTCCTGTTCTTTAGTGGCAGGTGTACCCGTCAAAGCGCTGGTGAAATGTGTCTCGAAAGACGCATGGTTGAGGCACATCTGGTGAAGTTGCGCACCGGTAGCCCGCACATACTGACCTGGAACCTCAGTTGCGAGCGCAACCACAGACTGCTCTTTGAGCGTACTGTCGACTATTGATGGAAAACCGTAGAAACCGGGAATGGCACAGACACTGGTGTTTTCCGCCTGTGGTACGTGGCGCACCTCCCGTGCAGTGCTGACACGAATAGGTTCCGGATCAACCAGCGCAATTTCCTGCGCGACCACCTGAATCTGGCCTTTATTGTCACCGCAGAACAGGGCGCGCACGCGGTGTTCATCGGGCGGATTTGGATACAGGGGCATTTGATCAACAGGTGTTTCCATAAACTCGATTCGTGAAGGCTCAGGTTTAGTATAGGAAAGCTATTTTTAAATGAAGGACCTGTTAGCGGACCTGGTTCACACGTTGAGATGTCCAGAGTCAGCTGGAGCCCAGGCGGACAGCAGTTGCGCCATTTTTGCGGCGTCAGATGAGCCTGGTGGCGCTGCCAGCAGGGTGTCACAGCTGCGGATGACCCTGGGCATGAGGTGAGCGTGTAATCCCAGGTCTGCAACCCTGAAGCTCTGCTCTCCGGCCTGTCGCGTACCCAGAATGTCCCCTGGACCACGCAGTTTAAGGTCCTGTTCGGCCAGGTAAAACCCGTCCTGGCTTTCACGCATGGCGGTAAGTCGGGTTTTGGCTGCCTTGCTCAAACCCTGACTGAATATCAGATAGCAGTGACTGGCAATAGACCCACGCCCTACTCGACCGCGCAGCTGGTGCAGTTGGGCCAGGCCCAGCCGATCAGCGTCTTCCATTACCATGAGCGTTGCATTCGGCACATCGACACCCACTTCAACAACCGTGGTCGCCACCAGCAGATCAAGTTGATGAGCTTTGAAAGCCTGCATCACAGAGATTTTTTCGTCGCTCTTCATGCGTCCATGTAACAGACCAACCCGAAAAGCAGGCAACGCATCGCTCAGCGCCTGGAACATATGCTCAGCTGATACGGCATCCAGGTCGTCGGAATCTTCAATCAACGTGCACACCCAGTAAGCCTGTTGGCCCTGGTTCAGCGCCTTGGCCACCTGCTCCACAACCTGACCCCGTTTGTTTGCCTCGACGGTGTGAGTAGTGATGGGCTGGCGGCCCTTGGGTAACTCGTCGATTACCGAAACATCCATGTCGGCATACAATGCCATCGTTAAGGTGCGTGGGATCGGTGTTGCTGTCATCACCAGCTGGTGCGGTTGTGTGCCGTTCAGCGCCTTGTTCTGCAGCGCCATACGCTGATGTACACCAAACCGGTGCTGTTCATCGATGATTGAAAGCGCCAGGTTGTCGAAAGTCACCGCGCTTTGAAACAGGGCATGTGTGCCAATCACCACGCTGACCTGGCCGGATGCGATATCTGCCAGGCGTTGTTTCTGCTGTTTTGCGGTGAGCTGCCCGGTTAACAGCACCACGGAGATGTTCAGCGGCGACAGCCAGGCGGAAAAATTCAGGTGATGTTGCTCAGCCAGCAGCTCTGTGGGTGCCATCAGCGCAGTCTGACAGTTATGTTCAGCTGCACGTATCGCAGCAAAGGCGGCAATCACGGTTTTACCTGAGCCCACATCACCTTGTACCAGCCGCAGCATGGGCACCGGCTTTTCCAGGTCTGTTAAAACCTCTTTGACCACTTTTGCCTGCGCTCGGGTCAGTCGAAAGCCCAGGTTCTGCAGCAGTTGACGACCCAGGCCTGTTGTCTGGCCCAAGGCTTTAGCGCTTTCCTGCTGGCGTTTGAGGGCACGGCCTTTCATCACCAGGTAGTAGGCGCACAGCTCATCAAAAGCGACCTCTTCCTGTACCGCTTCGATTTCGTGCAGCGCAGTACCCGCTGGCGGTTGATGTAAAAATTTCAGTTTGCTGAAGGGTGTGCCGGCGATATCCGGCCACTCGAGTGTGCACAGGCTTGCCACCAGATTACGTAATCTACCCTGGCCTAATCCTGCGGTGGTTGGATAGATTGGGGTCAGCGTCTGGCTCAGTGGAGGCGGCTCATCGTTGAAGGCAACATAATCCGGATGCACCGTGGATAACTCCCGCCCGAAAAAGCGGAACTCGCCATAAACCCGCAAAAACTGAGCCTGTTCCAGGGCGTTCTGCTGAAATTTGGAGAAGTGGAAAAAGCGCAGCTGTACTTCCCCGCTGTCGTCTCTAACAGTAACTTTGAGGCTGCGGCGTTTACCAAACTGAATATTGCAGGCGACGACAGCACCTTCTATGAGACACTCTTCACCCGCTGCGATACTTGCTATTTGGGTGATTCTGGAGCGGTCCTGATAGCGGCTGGGCAGGTGCAGCAGCAGATCGAGCAGGCGGAAGATACCAAGCTTGGCCAAAGTGGCCTCTAGCTTCGGGCCCACCCCTTTGAGCTGGTGGATACCCGCGCCGGGGTCAACGCTCACCCCAGCGTCATGATGGCGTCAATTTCAATACTGACGCCTTTTGGCAGTGCGCTGACTTCAACAGCAGCACGAGCGGGATAAGGGCTCTCAAAAAAACTCGCCATCACCTCGTTCACCTCAGCAAAATTGCCAAGATCGGTCAGGTAGATGGTTAATTTCACGCAGTTGGACAGGCTGCCGTTGGCAGCGGTGCAGATTGCGGCCAGGTTTCTGAATACCTGCTCAGCCTGAGGTTTGAAGTCGTCGCTGACAATCTCCATGGTGATCGGGTCGAGTGGAATTTGTCCCGAGATGTACACGGTCTGAGCTGCGCTGCTGACTACTGCCTGGGAGTAGGTGCCTATAGCTGCAGGCGCGGTATCCGTCTGAACAGGTGTGTTGGTCATAATGGGTCCTCGGTGTTCCCTCTTTGGGCCGTCAGTGGCCCAGGCGCGATAGATTGATCACCGCCTGAACGTTGCGTAAACGGCGCATCACGCGCGCCAGGTGTGAGCGGTTTTTTACCGTGATACCTATCGCCAGAGTACTGATTTCAGCATTGCGTTCCTCCACGCTGATGTTTTCCACACCCGCGTCAGCAGCAGATACTTCTGCGGCCACCTCAGCGAGAATACCCTTGCGCCGATTAACGTTGAGCACCAGAGTGGTTCGGAACTCTCCTTCGGTAACCTTCTCCCATCTGGCCGGAATAATTTCACGCGCCGCCCGGCGCCTGATTTCGCTGATGTTGGCACAGGTTTCAATGTGCACCACAAAGCCTTTGCCGGGTGTCATGTGACCGACAATCTGATCACCTGGTACCGGCCCGCAACAGCGACCGTAGTGAATCACCAGGCCTTCGCCGCCGCGGATAGAAACCGGTCCGCCACCTTCAACGGTGACCGCTTCGTAGTCCGGATTGTCTGCCGCGAGCAGTTTCTGCGCCGCCACGTAGGCCATCAGCTCGCCATTGCCAATGGCGGTCAACAAGTCGTTCAACTTGCGGACACCCATGTCTGTGAATACTTTGCGCAGACGCCTGAAGTCGAGATCTTTAATGCTCATATTGGCATTGCCAAGTGCCCGATTCAGGAGCTTTCGACCCAGCGCAATCGACTCGCCACTCTGCTGATTTTTAAGCGCAACACGAATAGCTGAACGGGCGCGGGAGGTGACAACAAAGGTCAGCCAGTCAGGGTTCACCCGCGCATCTGACGAGGTGATGATTTCAACACTCTGGCCACTCTGAAGACGTTGTGACAGTGGCGCCAGATTTCGATCGATGCGACAGGCCACGCAGCTGTTGCCGATATCAGTGTGCACCGTATAAGCAAAATCGATGGCACAGGCGCCACTGGGCAGCTCCATGATTTCACCCTTGGGGGTAAACACATAAACTTCGTCAGGGAACAGGTCGAGCTTCAGGCTTTCGATGAACTCCAGCGGGTTGCCAGCCTGGCGTTGCAGTTCCAGCAGATCCTGTGCCCACTGGCGGGCGCGGCGCTGGCTGGGTTCAAAATCGCTTTTGCCTGATTTGTACAACCAGTGACCGGCGATGCCGGTTTCAGCAACGGCTTCCATCTGTTTGGTGCGAATCTGTACTTCAATCGGTACACCGTGCATGCCGAACAGGGATGTGTGTAAAGACTGGTAGCCGTTGGCTTTTGGAATCGCAATGTAGTCTTTGAAGCGCCCTGCAACCGGGCTGAACAGGTTGTGAACCACGCCAAGGGTTCGATAGCAGGCATCCACACGGTCGACCACAATACGGAAGCCGAAAACGTCCATAATCTCATTGAACGATTTGTGCTGACTTTTCATTTTGCGATAAATCGAGTAAGCGTGCTTTTCCCGGCTGATGACTTTTGCGTCGATGCCATCGCGATTCAGCGCTGCGGTCATGGTTGAGGCAATCTCTTCCATCAACTCCTTGCGATTGCCGCGGGCGCGGGCCACTGCTCGTTCAATGCGATCAGCGCGCAGAGGATACAGCGCTTTGAAGCCAAGTTCCTCAAGCTCCATCTTGATGGTGTTAATACCCAGACGATTAGCAATAGGTGCGTAAAACTCCAGGGTTTCTCTGGCAATTCGCTTACGCTGCTGTGCGGACATGACGCCAATCGTACGCATGTTATGCAGCCGGTCTGCCATTTTGACCATGATCACGCGAATGTCCTTCGCCATGGCCAGGGCCATTTTCTGAAAGTTTTCAGCCTGGGCTTCTGCGCGAGACGAGAATATTTTTGTCAGTTTGGAAACGCCGTCGACAATCTCTGCCACGGCACTGCCGAATTCATCCCGCAGGGTTGATTTGTTGGCAGCCGAATCTTCGATCACGTCGTGCAGCAGGGCAGCCATCAGGGTCTGGTGATCCATGCGCATTTCGGCAAGAATCTGCGCCACTGCAGTTGGGTGGGTGATATAAGCGTGACCCGTGCGCCGCCATTGATCCTTGTGCGCATTCTGTGCATAAGCATGAGCGCGCCGAACATCTGCGATCTGCTCAGGTGTTAAATAAGAAATACGCTTGGTCAGCGAAGCAATTGTCGCGGGTGCGGCAACTTCGGGGCGTTTGGCAGCCTCTTCCAGCTGCCTGACAAAGTATGATTGAGTGGTGGACTCGGGCCTAACCTGGCTCGTCATCTCCTATCCTGTTCTCCCTGAAGCTTTGACTGAAGTCAAAGCTGACTTCTACGTCTTCATCCTCTTGGGACACTTCCTGACTGTCAAGCATTTCGTGGGAGATCAGACCCTCTGCAATCTCGCGCAGAGCAATGACCGTAGCTTTGTCGTTTTCTTCCGGCACCAGTGGCTCATTACCATAGGCCCGCAGGCTGCGCGCGCGGCGGGTAGCCAGCATCACCAGATCAAAGCGGTTGTCTACATGATCCAGGCAGTCTTCAACAGTAACTCGAGCCATAGTGTTCTCGCCTCAAAGCGGGTAATTCAAATGGGGCGCGAAGTCTACAGCGCTCTCAACTATCTGACAAGATGTCCGCAATGGCTGGATTACCGGCAATCTGGCGCTTTCCACGCAGGCGCAGAGCGCGAAATACGCAGAGTAAGTCGGCCAGAGTCACCTCAAAATCATCATTCACCAGGATATAGTCAAAATTGGGTGCTTTGGAGATCTCCAGTGTGGCCTGGCTCAGCCGCACCTGCATGCTTTTCTCACTGTCCTGACCGCGACTGGAGAGGCGTTGTGCAAGCACTTCGACACTCGGCGGCAGGATAAAGATGCCAATCACGTCGGGGACCAGTTGGCGCACCTGCTCTGCGCCCTGCCAGTCTATTTCGAGGATCACGTCTTTACCTTGTGCCAGCAGGAGATCCACCTGCTTTCTGGCAGTACCATAATATTGTCCGAATACTTCGGCGTGTTCCAGAAACTGTCCTTCAGCGATCATCCGGGCAAAAGTCTGCTGGCTGACAAAATGGTAGTTCACGCCGTCGGTCTCAGAACTGCGGCGCTCGCGAGTGGTGTGGGAGATACTGACCACCAGATTAGGGTCGTTTTTCAGGGCGGCATGGACCAGCGAGGTTTTACCGGCGCCAGAGGGCGCAGCTACCAGGAAAAGTTGTCCGTTGTTGGTTTCTGCATTGGCGTTCATTCTATGTTCTGCACCTGTTCCCTGATCTGTTCGATGATGACTTTGAGGTCAACGGCGCGCTGAGAGGTTTCCGGCATGATTGATTTGGCCCCCAGGGTGTTGGCTTCGCGGTTTAACTCCTGGGTGAGAAAATCCAGACGTCTGCCGTGAGGGCCGGGGCCCAGAGCATTGCTGCGGGCTTCTTCGACGTGGATAGCGAGTCGATCCAGTTCTTCGGCCACATCTGCCCGTTGCGCCAGTAACGCAACTTCCTGTTCCAGCCTGCCTGGTTCCAGGTTGACCTGCAGATCCCTGATGCGTTGCATCAGCTTTGTTTTCTGGTGCTGTGCGATCTGTGAGACCTGCGGCTTCAAGACTTTCAGCAACGCATCAATCTGATCCAGGCGTTCACAGATGGTCTGTTGGAGCTGGGCGCCTTCCCGGGCTCTGGCGCTGATCAGATCTGTGAGCGCCTGTTCGAAAAGCTGGCTTGCCGTTTCCTCCAGCAGGCTCTCTTCAACCGGTGTGTCGTCCAATACGCCGGGCCAGCGCATCAGATCAATTGGCGTGACCGGACCAATTTCCGGTGCATCCCGGCGCACCTGCTCAACCGCAGCCAGCAGTTGCAGCAGCACCGGTCTGTTAATGGTCACTTTGCTTTCACTGGCACCTGCTTCCAGGCGCAGGGTGCAGTCGACCTTACCTCGCTTGAGATGTTTACGCGCCAGTTCTCGCAGCGGGTGTTCAATTCCGCGCAGGGATTCAGGGATACGGAAGTGGGTTTCCAGGAAGCGATGGTTGACTGAGCGGATTTCCCATACCAGGTGTCGGCCATGGGCATCCACAGCGGCGCGTGCAAACGCAGTCATGCTGTACATCATTGTTATTATCCTTCCCACGCAATTAGCGGCGCAACTAAAGGTGTGATTCTAACGCGTCCACTTATAATGTGCGCAAAACAAGGAGACATTATGCGTCCAAGTGGTCGAGCAACAGATGAGATGCGCAACGTGAAGTTCACTCGCGGTTTTACCAAACATGCAGCCGGGTCGGTGCTGGTTGAGTTTGGCGATACCAAGGTGCTGTGCACGGCGGCGGTAGAGGAATCGGTCCCCGGATTCATGCGTGGCCGTGGTACCGGCTGGGTGACCGCCGAATACGGTATGTTGCCTGGTGCAACCAATACCCGTAATGACCGTGAAGCCGCGCGGGGTAAACAAACCGGCAGAACAGTAGAAATCCAGCGTCTTATCGGGCGCTCACTGCGTGCGATGGTCGACATGCAGGCGCTCGGGGAACGCACCATCCGGGTGGATTGTGACGTTCTGCAGGCAGATGGTGGCACCCGCACGGCGTCAATTACCGGTGGCGCGCTGGCTCTGGCAGATGCCATCGGCACATTGCCCGTTCAGGCGGCGTTCAAGGAGTTTGTGGCATCTATATCGGTAGGTATTTATAAAGGTACGCCGGTGTTGGATCTGGACTACGCAGAAGACTCAAACGCAGAGACGGATATGAATGTCGTGCGCATGGAAAGTGGTGGTTTTATTGAAATTCAGGGCACCGCAGAAGCGGCCCCCTTTTCCGGTGGCGAGCTTGCGCAGTTAATAGCGCTGGCCGAGTCTGGTACTGCCCAGCTGATCGAACTGCAGAAGGCGGCTTTACAGGAGGCCAGGTAATGTCTTCAGGCGCGCTCGACAAACAGGCTTTCATAGAATTCATGCTGGCCCAGAATGTCCTCAAGTTTGGCGAATTCACGCTCAATTCCGGACGCATCAGCCCCTACTTTTTTAACATGGGCAGTGTCAGTGATGGTGCCGCGTTTGCGCGTCTGGGGCAGGCTTACGCCGCGGCGATACTGGCAGCTGAGATCGATTTTGATGTGCTCTTTGGCCCGGCTTATAAAGGTATTCCCATCGCCGTTGCGACAGCAATAGCGCTGGCTGCGCAAGGCAAAAATGTGGGCGTAGCCTTTAACCGCAAAGAAGCCAAAGATCACGGTGAAGGCGGCATGCTGGTGGGCGCGCCGGTGAGCGGAAAAGTTCTACTGGTGGATGACGTGTTAACCTCGGGCAAGGCGATACGCGGTGCCGTTGAGCTGATCAGTGCCACTGGTGCACAGGTCAGTGGAGCGGTGATTGCCATGGATCGCCAGGAAGTGCTCGACCCTGATCAACCCAAGGCGGAGCAGACTACGGCTGTAGCAACGCTGGCCGAAGACCTTGATGCACCTGTGATCAGTATCGCAAAAATGTCTGACCTTGTAGGCTATCTTGCAGTGTCGGACAAGACGGCTGCACCGGATACGCTGGCACGCATGCGCGAATACCAGGCGCTCTATTGCGTAGAATGATGGATGCAGATTGAGAAGGAGTCTAATGTTTAATCTCACAGCCTCGAAAATAGCAGCCATTGTGCTGGTGCTCGCAGTCAGCTTCAGTGCCTCTGCTGACTTTTTCCGCTTCAAAGATGAAACTGGCGCACTGGTATTGTCCACCACCATTCCGGCAGATCGGGTTCGCTATGGCTACGACCTGGTTGACGCTCACGGAAACCTGATTCAGCGGGTAGATCCGCAACTCAGTGATGAGGCGTATCAGCGTAAGCTTGAGCGCGAGGCACGCATCCGGGAATGCGAAAAAACCCTCGATCGGGTGCGCAAACTTTACCAGGCTGAAGAGGACATCGACTACGCAGAAGTGCAGGGTCTCGAGTCCATTGACGAGGCGATTGCCAACGTTCGAGCGAATCTGGCGGTGGTCCGCGGTCAACGTGAGGAACTGGAGGGTCAGGCTGCGCAGATTGATATTGGTGGCGGTACTATCCCGAATTCCCTGCTGGATCAGATTCAACGGGCCAAAGCTCAGGAGAAGACGTTGTCCGATGAAGTAGAGATGCGCTTCGGCGAAAAACTCCAGCTGCGAAACATGTTTGCCTTCGACCACAAAGTGTTTGCGCTGCGTAGCTGTGAAAACGGGCTACCTGACAGGGAAGGCTGAAGACCCGGCAGAGGCCCTTACCGCTCGAACAGCGTGTAGTGCAGCATTTCCCATTGCCCTTCCCAATCCCGGGTGGGCATCTCGGTAAACTCAGAACGAACAAACTGCAGAATGCGACCTTCAGCAAAAGCCAGCAACAGATTTGCGCTGGCGTTGATCTGAATGGTTGGCATTTCTGTCAGCGTGGCATTGTGCTCTCGCAGCACCTGGCGGAGTTGGGTTTCTAGCCGGTTTAACAGTTGATTGATGCGGCCGCGAAGGCGTTCGGTTTCACCCTGCAGGGCGTCACCGGCAAACAAGCGCGCAAACCCAGGGTTGCGTTCAATGAAACTGAGCAGCAGATATATGACGTTGCGACAGCGTGCGGGACCTTGTTGCTGCTCGCTGAGAATCAGTTTGATGCGGGAAAACAGGGTTTCCTCTGCATAAATGATCAGACTCTCAAGCATTTTTGCCTTGCTGGGAAAGTGTCGATAAAGCGCCGCCTCAGAAACGCCTACCTGCGCTGCCAGGCGGGCGGTTGTGATTCTGTCGCCAGGGTGCTCCTGCAACATAAGCGCCAGCGCTTCGAGTATCTGTTGTCGTCGATTAGGTTTGCTCATTCCTGCCGTGCTGCGTTGGCGACGGTCCCGTCGGAAGCAGCTTGGTCAGAAACAATCTGGGTACCAACGCCGCTGGCGGTAAACACTTCCAGCAGCAGCGCGTGAGGTACACGGCCATCTACTATCTGTACGCTTTGCACGCCCGCCGCTACCGCGTCCAGGGCGCATTGGACTTTAGGTAACATCCCTTCGTTGATGATGTTGTCATCAATCAGCTTTGCGATACCGGAGGCGTTTATCGCGGTGATGGTTTTCTTATCAGCATCCAGGATTCCCGGGGTATTGGTGAGTAACAGAAGTTTTTCGGCGCGCAGACTCTGGGCAATGCTGCCGGCAACAATATCTGCGTTGATGTTGTAAGATTCACCGTCCGCGCCAATACCTATGGGTGCAATGACGGGGATGAAGTCTGATGACGTCAGCGTAGTCAGAATGTTGGTATTTACTTTTGTAATCTCACCAACATGCCCGATATCGATAATTTCCGGTGCATTCAGGTTAGGTGGCATGGCCAGCTTCTTTGCCCTGATCAGATCGCCGTCCTTACCGGTGATGCCGACGGCATGCCCACCATTGGTATTCAGCAGAGCTACAATTTCCTGATTAACCAGCCCGCCAAGTACCATCTGCACCACGTCCATGGTTGCTGCATCAGTGACCCGCATGCCATTCACAAAGCGTGATTCGATGTTCAGCTTGTTCAGCAGAGAACCAATCTGTGGCCCGCCCCCGTGGACAATGACCGGATTGATGCCGACCAGCTTCAGCAGCACAACATCACGGGCAAAAGACTGTTTCAGCGATTCGTCCGTCATCGCATTGCCGCCATATTTAATGACAACGGTGTGACCCTGAAACTGTTGTATGTACGGCAGGGCTTCGGTGAGCACCTGCGATATGCGTTCGGCGTCTTGTTCGATCATGTGTTTTTAAAACCTAACGAAAAGACAGGTCAGGTTCGATCTGAGTCAGTTGTTGTTGAAATTCGTCCTGTATCCGATCCAGGGCACCAGGGCCGTCCGCCTCAAAGCGCAGTGACAGCACCGGGCTGGTGTTGGAAGGTCTTATCAGACCCCAGCCGTCAGCGTAGTCGACCCTAATGCCGTCAATACTGGTAATCGTACCGTCACCCCAGTCTGCCCCGGCGGCAAGTTTTTCCATAATTTCAAACTTCTCGGACTCGGTGGTGGTGATTTTGATTTCAGGAGTTGTGAAGGTAACCGGAAACTGAGCAAATATTTCGTCCACGGTTCGGCCATCGGTACCGAGAATCTCCAGCAGACGCACAGCAGAGTAAAGGGCGTCGTCAAAACCGTACCAGCGCTCACCAAAACAGATATGGCCGCTGAATTCACCGGCGAGCAGAGCGCCGGTTTCCTTTATTTTCGCTTTCATATGAGAATGACCGGTTTTCCACATGATCGGGCGGCCACCCAGTTCGCTGATGATGTTGTTCAGGTGACGTGAACATTTCACATCGTAGATGATGTCAGCGCCTGGGTTGCGGCTCACGATATCCTGGGCAAACAGCATAATCAGTTTGTCAGGCCAGATGATTTCGCCACTGTTGGTAACCACACCGAGGCGATCACCATCACCGTCGAAGGCGAGTCCCAGGTCGGCTTTTTCAGCCTGCACCACCGTGCGCAGATCTTCCAGATTTTCTGGTTCCGCTGGGTCGGGATGATGGTTAGGGAAATCCCCATCAATGTCGCAATACAGCTCTATGACTTCACAGCCCAGTTCGCGTAACAAACGTGGCGCAATGACGCCGGCAACGCCGTTACCGCAGTCAACAACAACCTTAAGTGGCTGTGCTAATGCAACTTCTTCAAGGACTTTATCGATATAGCTGTCGTCCAGATCAATCTCATCAACGTCGCCCTCGCCTTCACTGAGGTCATTATTCTGCAGGCGGCGGAACAGTGCCTGGATCATATCTTCCGCCAGCGTGACACCGCCGATCATCATTTTCAGACCGTTGTACTCCGGTGGGTTATGGCTGCCGGTAATCATGATGCCGGTGCCCGTATCCAGCGCATAGGTTGCGTAATAAAGCGTCGGCGTAGGTACACGACCGATGCTGATGACATCAATACCACCTTCGGTGAGTCCTCTTGTCAGGGACGCCTGCAATGGTTCACCAGAGTGACGTCCATCGCGTCCCACAGCTACCCTGGACTGTTTTTGTGCCAGAGCTTCTGCGGCGAATGCACGCCCGATCCAATAGACAACTTCTTCTGTCAGATTGGACGTCGTGATGCCACGAATGTCGTAGGCACGAAATATACCCGGGTCGATATCGACACCCATATCCATTGGTCCCACTTCTTCACTTACCTCAATACCAAAGTTGTCTTGTGCGCCGCTGGGCTGCACATCGAGGAAGTCTTTTTTGCTGGCAGCGGGTGCTTCTTTTTTCAGCCCTTCCAGCAGGTCATCGGCGTCATCACTGTCTTCCTCGTCGTCCTGTTGTGCGGCCTTGACCTGGGCAGCAGGGTTTTTGTCATGGGCAGCCACGGCCGCCTCAACCTCTGCCATTGCAGCGAGTTGATAAGTTCCCCTGGGCGCGCTGCGGCCTCGGGCGATGCGCGTCACATAGTCGGTCAGGGTAAGTGCATCATCTCTGACTTTGCGGCTGTACATGGAAAAGCCCAGGAATGTGCCGCCCATGATCAGCGCCAGTGCTAAAGCAAATGGGGTGAACAATGCAGCGGTGTTGTCAGTCTGCAGGACTTCGCTCTCGGCTGCAGCGAACGCCACCTTCCAGTGCGGTACAAACAGTGGTTGTTCCATTGGTGCTAGATCAGCTTCGCTGCTGCCGGCTTCCAGCACAGCTGTTGTGGGCGTACCGGCGATGGTCTGAAGAATCTGCAGGTTGCCACGCAAACCTGTGAAATGCTGCAGTGAGTCGAGCAGGAATTCAGGTTCGAACACCACCAGTAAAACGCCGGCAACGGTTCCCTCAGGGGTAATGGGCTGCGCGGCATAAAGCCTGTTGCCTTGCGCTGTGCCCGCTTCAGGGCCGACAAACTGTCGGGTTTCTGCTCGCCTGATCAGGTCCAGTGCTGCAAAAGAAACAGGCACTTGCGCGCTGAGATCCACCTCTGCTTTGCCTTTCTCAATGATATCCACGCGAGACACATAGGGGTGTTGGGCGGCTAAAGCCGCCGCAGCTGCGGACTGCTGGTCGGGGTTGAAGCTGATCAGCGCTTCCACTGTGGCTGGGGCGGTAGCCATGGCGTCGACTGTTGCGCGCAGGTCGGCGACACGACTGTTGAACAGCTGAGCATAAACATTGAGCAGGCGTGCCTGTTCAGCCTTTTGAGCCGCCTGCTGGGGTTGAACAATGGCCTGCCACCAGACCAGGGCAAACGCTACCAGAAGGCCGAGAGCGCTGATGCCCAGGGTTACACCGCCGTGGGTGAGGAAACTGTCGGAGCCAGCTTTGTGCCGGGTTTTCTTGCTAGATTTTTTTTTCGCCACGGTTACTGCGTCCTGCGAGTGGTTGGTTAGTCGGTTTTTTCTCGAGCGCGGGCTATTCTGACACACTCTCGGGGTTTGTATCTGCTAACTGGGAGGCAAAAATGTCGACGATGTTAGCAATCAGACCGTGGGCCAGTTGTGTTTTAGATTGCCTGGCAAAAGCCACTTCACCATCGGCGTGAATCAGGCAGGCTGCGTTGTCTGAACTGTTGAAACCAATGCCTGGCTCGGACACATCATTCACAACCACCGCATCCAGAGCTTTGCGCTTCAGTTTCTGCCGCGCGTGCTTTTGGGTATCGTTGGTCTCCGCCGCAAAACCAATGACCAGGTTCGGTCTGTCCGTGTGTTTGGCCACGCCCGCGATAATGTCCGGGTTTTCAACCAGCTCAATTGTCAGGCGTGCGTTTTTTTCGCCGGCGCGTTTCATTTTCTGCGTAGCGGCCTCTTCCGGCCGATAATCGGCAACTGCGGCAACGCCGATAAATATATCTACACCAGCCAGGTGTTCGTGTACGGCAGCCAGCATGTCGAGCGCGCTGATGACGTTGATCCGCTGGATGGCGGGATCGGTCACCGGTACTTTTGGCCCGGCGATAAGGATGACGTGGGCACCAGCGTCAAGTGCTGCATCTGCCAATGCAATGCCCTGCAGGCCGGAGCTGTGGTTGCTGATATATCTAACCGGATCAATGGCCTCCAGTGTTGGACCCGCGGTGATCATGACGGTTTTTTTATGCAGGTTCTGAGTACGGGTAAGTGATACAGCGGGCGCTGCGGGCATGGATGCCGCCAGCGCTGTGACGATGTCTTCCGGCTCAGTCATACGCCCGGGTCCGACCTCGCCACAGGCCTGATCGCCGGATTCCGGCCCGATTAAATGGTATCCCAGGCTCTGTACTGTGCGCAGATTGGTCTGCGTCGCGGGGTGTTGGAACATCTGCTGGTTCATCGCCGGTGCAAGCCATATGGGTGCAGAACTGGCGAGGCAGAGGGTCGTGAGCAGGTCGTCTGCCATACCATTTGCCAGTTTTGCAAGGGTATTGGCGGTTGTCGGAGCAATCACAATGAGATCTGCCCAACGTGCCAGTTCAATATGGCTCATTGCAGCCTCTGCGTGCTCATCCCACAGATCGCGGCGCACGGGTGCGCCAGCTACTGCCTGCAGACTCGTTGCTGTTACGAAGTGGTGGGCATTGTCGGTCATGACCACCTGCACCTCTGCGCCAGCGGCGCGCAAACCTCGCACAAGTATCGGTGTTTTGTAGGCTGCAATGCCGGCACAGATTCCGAGCAAGATACGTTTGTTGTTTAAACCTGGATTAGAACTGGACATGACCGTGAAATATAACGTTGACGCGCGCAAGGTTACCTTGATTTGTAGCCAACCACACCCGCCAGCAGACGCTGCAGGCGTCTGATGAATTCCTGGCTGGCACAGACTGAACGACCGCGTGAGCGGCTTCTGCGCAGCGGTGCTCAGAATCTCAGCAGCGCTGAGCTGATAGCTGTCTGTTTGGGAAGCGGTCTACCCGGTGAAAGCGCGCAGCAGCTGGCCCAGCGGCTGATTGCACACTTTGGCAGCCCACTGGCCTTGCTGGCCGCTTCAACGGAGAAGCTGCTCGCCTGCCGTGGCTTGGGCACGGCGCGCACGGCACAACTCAAAGCCGTGCACGAGCTGTCCTGCCGTCACGACGAATACACCCTGGCAAAAGCGGAGCCGCTGCAGGATGTGACAGCCGTGTCTCGCTATATACGTCGGCGTATCGGTCATCGCGAACGGGAAACCTTTGCCTGTCTGTTTCTGGACACCCGCTATCGACCGGTATGCTGGGAGGAGCTGTTTCTGGGTTCGGTGAATCGTGCACACGTTCACCCCAGGGAGGTGCTTAAGCGCGGCATTGAGCTGAACGCTGCTGCGCTGATCCTGGCGCACAATCACCCGTCGGGTATCGCGGAGCCCAGCCAGGCTGATCTGCAGCTCACCCGGGAGCTGAAAGATCTGTTGCGGCGGGTAGATATCGAAGTCATCGACCATGTCATTGTCTCGCCAACAACGTCGGTGTCTCTGGCAGCGCGCGGGCTGCTTGGGTCGTAGGTGCCCGTTTAACCCTGGACGGGAGAGTCAGGCCAAGGAGAATTACACGTTAAAGTTGCTGTCAGCCGCTGCGTGTAGTATAAAGCGCGTCCTTTTTTTAGGGTGCCCAGAAAGATGTCGCAGGTATGCCAAGTCACCGGTAAACGTCCCATGTCGGGAAACAACGTCAGCCACGCAATGAATAAAACCCGACGGCGGTTCCTGCCGAATCTGCACAAACACAGATTCTGGGTGGAGTCCGAGCAGCGCTATGTCAGATTGCGGGTTTCCTCTAAGGGGATGCGTATAATCGACAAGAAAGGTATCGATACGGTACTGAGCGATTTGCGCGCAGCCGGTCAGAAGGTTTAACTCAGTCCCGAATAGAAAGCCTGAATCACAGGCGCTCACAGCAAGAGAATTGAAACATGCGTGACAAGATTAAAATGGTGTCCAGTGCGGGTACCGGCCACTATTACACGACGGATAAAAACAAGCGCACCACGCCAGACAAGCTGGAAATGAAAAAGTACGATCCAGTTGTGCGCAAACACGTCATGTACACGGAAGCCAAAATCAAGTAACCCTTAAATGCCTGAGCTCCCGGAAGTCGAAACGACAAGACGGGGCATTGAGCCCTGGGTTCTCGCCCAGACCATCACCGACATTGTTGTGCGCAATCCTCATTTGCGCTGGCCGGTTGAAATACCCGAACGATTAATCGGTCAGCAGGTATCCGCCGTAGGGCGCCGCGGTAAGTACCTGCTTCTGACTACGCCTCCGGGCACATTGATCATTCACCTAGGCATGTCTGGAAGCCTTAGAATCCTGCCCACCGGTACGGCCCCTCTGAAACATGACCACGTGGATCTGAGCCTTTCAAACGGACATCTGTTGCGTCTTAACGATCCGCGACGCTTCGGCAGTGTGGTTTTTCAGCCCGGTGAGCAACCGCAGCTGCACTGGCTTCTGCGGGATCTGGGCGTAGAACCGCTGGGTAACGAGTTTTCAGGACAGTATCTGCATGCCCGCTCCCGCAAGCGAAAGGTTGCAGTAAAAAACTTTATTATGGATTCAAAGAATGTTGTCGGTGTTGGCAACATTTACGCCGCTGAAGCGCTGTTTATGGCTGGCATACGACCGGGCACAGGTGCAGGCCGGATCCCGCTGTATGCCTACGAGAGGTTAGCGCAGGCGATCAGGCATGTGCTGGCTCGCTCGGTGCGACAAGGCGGTACAACACTACGTGATTTTGTTGGCTCAGACGGCAATCCTGGCTATTTCAAACAACAGCTGAATGTCTACGGACGTCAGGACAAGCCTTGCCGGGTCTGTGAAAAACCCCTGAAACTGCAGATACTTGGGCAGCGCAGCACAGTTTATTGCCCAAATTGCCAAACCTCACAAGGATTTGTGCCACCTAAGTGCTAAAGTGATGTCACCGCAATGAGATTGATTTTGACATGCCAAAAACACTACTGACATGGATAACCGCAGGTGCGTTGTTGTTGAGCGCGGCGCCTGGGTTTGCTTCTGACAATGAGCCAAGCGCCGGAGAAATGGCGGCAGATATCGTCATTGCCCGTCCTCTGGGCCTGGTAACTACGGTTTTGGGTGGCGCAGCATTTGTTGTCAGCCTGCCCTTCAGCGCTTTGGGTGGCAACGTGGAAGAGGCGGCTGATGCCTTGTTCCTGGACCCAGCCAAAGCTACTTTTGTACGCTGTCTGGGCTGCCGTGCGACCGGCAAGTATCAATCGCCGGACGAGTAGCCGAAAACCTGAGCTGATTCAGCCCTGCAGCGCTTTTGCCACTGCGGGGTGAACAAAATTGGTGATATCGCCACCCAGTGTTGCGATTTCGCGCACCAGGGTGGACGAGATAAAAGAGCACTCCTTCGACGGTAGCAGGAAGACGTATTCAATGCCTGGCGCCAGAGACTGATTCATCTCTGCCATCTGGAATTCGTAGTCGAAGTCCGTCACGGTTCTTAATCCACGCAGGATAAAACGCGCGTTTTTACTGTTGGCGTAGTCCACCAGCAGGTTGTTGAAACCTTCCACGGACACACGATCGCCAAATTCGGCGAGTACTTCATTACACAGATCAATCCGGTCAGCCAGGTCCACCTTCGGGTTCTTTTGCGCCGAGGTACCGATCGCCACAACAACGTGATCAAACAGATGAAGTGCCCGTTCCACCAAATCTGTGTGTCCGTTGGTGATCGGGTTGAACGAACCCGGATAAACAACCACTTTCATACTGCCTCCCCTGTAAGCAA
This sequence comes from Pseudomonadaceae bacterium, assembly GCA_024743175.1. GTDB lineage: Bacteria > Pseudomonadota > Gammaproteobacteria > Pseudomonadales > Azotimanducaceae > UBA4421. Next base: position 118,539 of record JANSXA010000010.1, read on the forward strand.
ACCCGACCAGTTTGATGATTGACAATTCTTTTGAAAACCAAGCCGGACGCGGATCTTAGCGTTGGTATCCGTCACCTGCAAATTGCCTGCTTGAATGTGTTTCTAATGCGCGATCTCGAGCAACCCTGCATAGGCATCCCCGGAGCGTGTTTGTCGATGAGTGGAGATGCCGGGCGTGTTGGTAAGGCGTTCGATTAAACTCTGATCTGACGCCTCCACGTATAGACACTCACGTACCAGTTGATGTTCGAGAAGGCAGGTAACTGCCCGGCTCAAATACTCTGGTGCCTTGAATGGAGGGTCAAGAAATACAATGTCTACCGGCTCAGCCATGTGTCGCAGAAAATCCATGGCATCAGTTTTGGTGATGGTGCACCGCTCGCTGATGTCCAGACTGGCAGCGTTAGACTTCAGCGCGGCAATGGTTCTGCCGTTGGTCTCCACAAAGGTGGCGTGGGCTGCGCCTTGCGAGAGAGCCTCGAACCCCAATGCCCCTGACCCGGCAAACAGATCGAGAACCCGTGCGCCTCTGATACGCGGGCGCAGCCAGTTGAAAAGTGTTTCCCGAGTTCGACCCAATGTCGGCCGTAGATCATTTCCTCCGTCAAAGTTCAGCTTTCGCCCACGCCACTGACCACCAATAATGCGAACCTGAGACGGGCCCGATTTTTTGCCGGTCTTAACTTTGGCTTTTTGTCCGGTCATGGTGGTGGCCCTGGCGAAACGGCTAGTATAGGGTTTGCACCCGGCGGGTAAACGGGCAACTCGTGTTTGCTATCCGCCGCACCCATTGTTGCAGAAGTGATGTTTCTAAGAGGATATTTTGAGCGATTCACCTTCACCTGATACAGCCCCTGAAGAGGATGGCAAGAGCACCGAAAAGCGTGGCGGCTTGTTTGGCCGTCTGAAAAGCGGATTGGCAAAAACCCGCACTCAATTAGCCCATGGGGTGGGCAACCTGTTGCTGGGCGAACGTGAGATCGACGATACGGTCCTTGAGGACCTGGAAACCGCTCTGATCATTACTGACGTCGGCATAGATACGACAACCAGCATCATGGCGGACCTGGCTCAGCAGGTGAAACGCAAAGAACTGAATAACACCCGTGCTCTGCATGGGGCGTTAGGTCGCTTGTTGAAAGCAAGGCTTGAACCCCTGCAGAAAGAGCTGACGCTGACAGATAAAAAGCCGCATGTGATCTTTTTTGTTGGCGTTAATGGCGTGGGCAAGACGACAACCATTGGTAAGCTGGCCAAGCAGTTACAGAATCAGGGCAAAAACGTCATGCTTGCCGCTGGTGATACATTCCGCGCAGCAGCTGTAGAACAGCTGCAGGTATGGGGTGAGCGCAACAATGTACCGGTGATCGCTCAGGCACAAGGTTCTGACAGTGCATCGGTGGCCTTCGATGCGCTGCAGTCCGCCCAGGCCCGGGGTGTCGATGTGCTGCTCGTCGATACCGCTGGCCGGCTGCAGGACAAAGCTCAACTCATGGATGAACTTAAAAAAGTGCACCGCGTAGTTAAGCGCCTGGATGAATCAGCACCCCACGATGTTGTACTTGTGTTAGATGGTGGAGTTGGTCAGAACGCTCTCAGTCAGGTGCGACTGTTCAACGAGGCAGTAGATCTTACCGGGCTGGCGATTACCAAACTGGATGGCAGTGCAAAAGCAGGGGTTATTTTCTCCATCGCAGCATTGCAGGACATCAGTCTGCCGGTCTACTTTGTCGGTGTAGGTGAAGGTATCGATGATCTGCGCCAGTTTGTTGCTGACGATTTTGTTGAGGCCCTTTTGGATCAGGACTTTAAAGACTCCCTCGAGCGTGCTGACGCCTGAGCGGATTGACCTATGGGACACATTGAATTTCAGCATGTCACGAAGCGTTTTGAGAATGGCTATGAAGCACTCAGCGACGTATCTGTGGAGTTTGCAGAAGGTTCCATGTGCTTTCTCACAGGACACTCTGGTGCCGGCAAAAGCACTTTCTTAAAGCTCCTGCTGCGCGCGGAAATGCCGACTCGGGGCCGACTGCTGGTTAATGGGGTTGATATTGTTCAACTCCCGGACAAGCGCCTGCCGCGCTACCGGCAGAACCTGGGTGTTGTGTTTCAGGACCATCATCTGCTTGCACAGCGCAGCGTATTTGAAAACGTGGCGCTGCCGTTGCGGGTAATCGGTATGCGTGAACGTGAGGTCGGGCGTCGCGTGCGAGCCGCGCTGACCCGGGTTGAACTGTTAGGCAAAGAGAATCTCTTCCCTCGGCATTTATCTACCGGCGAGCAGCAGCGGGTTGGCATTGCCCGCGCGGTGGTGACGCGGCCAAAAATTCTGTTGGCAGATGAGCCTACCGGGAACCTTGATCCGGATTTATCCACCCACATAATGGATTTGTTTGCACGTTTTAACCAGGTAGGCACAACAGTCATTATAGCCAGCCACGATGTGCCGCTGATCGAAAGCATGGGTTTGCGGATCCTGCATCTGCAGGCGGGGCGGGTTGTTGAAGATCTACCCGCAACGCGCAGCATTGAAGAAGTCACGGGCATGACACTGGAAGCACCTCAGGAAACGAATTCGTGACCCGCGCAGCCAAAGATCCCTGGCGCGGCAGCGGGTGGCAACCTTTTGCCTGGTTCAGAGATCACGCGCGTATCAGCAGCGAGTCGATTAATTTTATCAGCACCCGCATTGGTACCAGTTTTCTGGTCTGGCTGGTGGTGGGCATCGCGCTGGCTCTGCCCGCTGGTTTATGGATTCTGCAGATAAATATGGAGGCCATGTCGCAGGGCTGGGAGGGTCGCCCTGGACTGAGTGTTTACTTTGACACGGATGCGAGTCAGGAAGACATTGATGTTGTTGCTCAGGCCCTTGAAGGCAATAAAGATATTGCCAGCGTAGCGCTGACAACGGCTGAGCAGGCGCTGACCCAGTTTAAAGAGTACAGTGGTCTCGGTGACGCCCTGGATCTGTTGGGAGAAAACCCGCTTCCAGCCTCACTTACCGCTCGCTTTGCAGACAAGATAGACCCGCTGGCACTGGACGATCTACTGGCCTCCCTGTCGCAGCTCGCTGGTGTGTCTGAGGTGGTGGTTGAAAAAACCTGGCTGGAGCGACTGAATGATCTTTCTGCGGTGATCAGCCGCATGGGGCTGGTGCTGGCGATTATGTTTGGCGTTGGTGCGGTGCTGGTCACAGCCTCCTCTGTGCGGCTGGCGATAGAATCTCGTCTGGATGAGTTGCGTGTGCTGAAAATGGTGGGTGCAACCCAGGGCCAGATTCGCCGACCGTTTCTATATTTTGGCGCGATCTATGGTTTTGGAGGCGGTGTCATCGCCTCTATGCTGATCGCCTTTACACTGGTGGTCATCGAGCCGCCGTTACAGTCCCTGCTCGGCAGTTATCGCCAGGAGCTGCAGTTGGCAGGCTTCAATATGCTGTTTTTGCTGCTAATCTTGACGATCGGGTGTTTTTTAGGTGTGCTGGGTGCATTACTGGCTGTTCGACAGCGGCTCAAACACCTTGAACTCTTTTAAATTCAACCGTTTATCCTGCAGGTTGAACTATGTGGTGGAACTTTTTTACAATTAGCAGTGTCGAACTGAGAGTGCTAAACTTATCGCATTAGTGTTACCGGAGGTATCACATGTCCACAAATATCATGACTTTACCCAGCCTCGCGCCGGGCCGCGATATCGATGCGTATCTGCAGACGATCAGCCATTTCCCGGTGCTCAGCGCTGATCAGGAAAAAGAGCTCGCAGAACGCTTCTACTATCAGGAAGATCTTGAAGCTGCTCGCCAGCTGGTGATCAGCCATCTGCGTTTTGTGGCGCACATTGCCCGGTCGTATAAAGGTTATGGACTGTCCCAGTCTGACCTGATTCAGGAAGGTAATGTGGGTTTGATGAAGGCGGTGAAGCGTTTTAACCCCGAAGTAGGCGTGCGTCTGGTGTCTTTTGCCGTGCATTGGATCAAAGCTGAGATGCACGAATTTATTCTGCGCAACTGGCGCATCGTGAAGGTAGCCACCACCAAGTCCCAGCGAAAACTGTTTTTTAACCTGCGCTCAAACAAGAAGCGTCTGGCATGGCTGACCGAGTCGGAAAGTCAGGCCATTGCTGATGATCTTGGTGTGCCGGTGGCTGAAGTCACCCGCATGGAAGGTCGCCTCTCAGCCAGCGATATGGCCTTTGACGCAGACGATAATGATGATGAACAAGGCACCGCGCCGGTTCATTTTCTGGCCTCCGCTGCCCAGGACCCGGCAGACATCGTTGCTGCTGCAGATCTGGAGATGGAGCAGAGTGAACGCTTAACAGAAGGCTTCGCAACCCTTGATGAGCGCAGCCGCGATATTGTGCAGAAGCGCTGGCTGACAGATAAGAAAGCCACTCTGCATGAACTTGCCGCTGAGTATGGCGTGTCTGCGGAACGTATTCGCCAGCTCGAGAAGAATGCGATGAAAAAACTCAAAAAAGCCATTGCTGCCTGATCCAATCTGCAGGGGCTGGCTTTTGACAGCTGGTCAAATCCGCAAAAGATGCAGAGCGCTAGATTCAGTCTGACTGCCGGAGCCCTTTTTATGGGCTCCGGTGTTGTTTTGGGTGCCTGGGGTGCCCACGGACTGGAAACATTTCTTGGTCACAGCAATACCAGCAGCTGGGAAACCGGCGTTCTCTACCAGCTTGTGCATGGACTGGCACTGCTGCTCGTGGGCATTCTGCAGGGGCAACAGTATTCACAGCGGCTACGCTGGGTCAGTGTTCTTCTAACTGCGGGTGTGTTGCTGTTCAGTGGCAGTCTTTATCTGTTAACCCTTGGCGGACCGGGATGGCTGGGCCCGATCACACCACTGGGCGGTGTCTGCCTCATCAGTGGCTGGTTGTTGATGGTTTTTCTCCTGGTGCGCAAGCCATGACAGATCAGCCTGAATATCCTGAACACAGCTACATTCGCCGCCGCGGGCGCATGACCAAATCTCAAGCGCATGGCTGGCAGGAGCTGATGCCAGATTACAGCTGCACGCCCAGCGAACTAATCGCACGAGCGGATGGCAAAGCTCTGGGTGTCGAAATTGGCTTTGGTATGGGACACGCGCTGCTGGATTGGGCTGCCGATGCAGCGGATTGGCACTTATGCGGTATCGAGCTTTATCAGCCCGGCGTAGGCGCACTCGTAACAGGGCTGCAGCGTGAGGGTTTTACCCACGTGAGCGTGGTCGAAAAACCGGCGCAGGAGGTTTTCGCGGAACTGTCTACGAAGTCCGCAGAACCGCTGATTGATGAGGTGCGTATATTTTTCCCGGACCCCTGGCCGAAAAAGCGACACCTGAAACGCAGGCTGATTCAGCCGGAGTTTGTTCTGAGTCTGGCTGCGGTGGTGAAGCCGGATGGATTGGTAAGACTGGCCACGGACTGGACCCCCTACGCGCAATGGATGCGAGAATGTTTTGCTGGCAGCAAAGACTTTGTATCCGAAGTGGATCATATCCGTCAGGCAGATGAGCAGCTGGTTCCGGACAGCGCCCGCCAGACCACAAAATTTGAACGTCGCGGCGAAAAGCTCGGCCATGAAATCCACGACCTGATCTATCGACGCTCAATCTGAGGTCAGAAACTCAGCCAGCACGCTATCCAGATACCGCAATCCCGTCGCCGTTGTCGCAATCCTGTCCTGTCTTACCAGGCCCTGGGAAACCAGCCGTTGCCAGGCAGGCTCGACCACCTGCCATGCCAAGCCTGTATTGCGGACAAACGTTTCGGTGTTCACGCCGTCAACCAGGCGCAACACATTCATCATGAATTCTATTGGCCGTTCAGCATCAGGGACCGGTTTCACTGACGTTGTATTCGGTGAGCCCTGATAAAGTCTGGGCTGACTGGATTTTAGTGTGCGTTCTATTGTCAGTCCGTTTGCGCTGCTGTTGCTGATTTTGCCATGGGCACCAGCACCGATCCCTATGTAGTCGCCAAACGACCAGTAGTTCAAGTTGTGCCGGCACTGAAAGCCGGGGCGTGCAAACGCAGATACTTCGTAGCGGTGATAGCCAGCTGCTTCCAAGCGCAGCAGTCCCTGAGTCTCAATGTCTGCAAGCACCGCGTCTCTGGGCAGAATCGGCGTACGTACGGCAAATTCGGTTTTTGCCTCAATTGTCAGCTGGTACCAGGAAATGTGTTCCGGCTGTAGTGCAATGGCTGTCTCCAGATCATCCAGCGCTTGCCCAACGCTCTGTTCGGGTAAGCCCCACATCAGGTCAATATTGATATTCTCGAATCCGGCACCGCGCGCCTGTTCGTAAGCAGCATAAGTTTCGGTGTTGTTGTGGATGCGACCGAGGCGCTCTAATTGTGCATTGCTGAACGACTGCGCGCCGATGGAGAGTCTGTTTATACCCACGTCCCGATATCCACCTAACAGGTGATGTTCGGTAGTGCCAGGATTGGCTTCCATGGTAACTTCCGCGCCATCAGAGCGCGGTAGTTTTTGCAGAACCGGTGACATCTGCTCCGGTTCAAAAAGGCTGGGTGTACCACCACCGAGGAACACGCTATCAAACAGCACATGTTCTTCTAAGGTGTGCTGTTGTGCCTGCCAGTCAATGTTCAGCGCTTGGGTATACGCGGCAAAATCATCCTGCTCGCGCAGTGGGTGTGAGTTGAAGTCACAGTACGGGCACTTACGCACGCACCAGGGAAAGTGAATATAGGCTGCTGAGTGAGGGAGCATGGTTATAACCCGGCTCGGATCTCCTGCAGCAGGGTAGCGGTGGCCTGGCCTCGATGACTCAAACGGTTTTTCAATTCGCGAGGCAGTTCCGCTGACGTCTTGTTGAAGTCTTTGATGAAAAATAGCGGGTCATAACCGAATCCCTGCTCACCTCTGGGTGAGTGCAGAATCTCTCCATGCCAGGCGGCGGTGGCAATAATGGGTGTGGGGTCCCGGTCATGGCGAAGTAGAGTGATGGCGCAATAAAAATAGGCCTGGCGTTGCTCTTTTCCCGTTAATGCTTCAATCAGTTTCTGATTGTTAGCAGCGTCATCTCCGTGTTTACCCGCGTAACGTGCCGAATAAATACCCGGCGCGCCATCCAGGCTTGGCACCACCAGACCGCTGTCATCTGCCAGTGCGGCTAAACCGGTTGCTGCAGCTACTTCGCGGGCTTTGATCAACGCGTTTTCGATGAACGTTGTGCCGGTTTCTTCAGGCATCTCAAAGTCAGGTACAACGGCGGACAGCGCAATGACTTCAAACGGGGTATCGGCAAGCAGCGATTTAAATTCAGCCAGCTTGCCGGTGTTGCCACTGGCGAGAACAACCTGCATCAGCGGTCCCAGTACATTTTCTGTTGAAACTTGATCTCTGCCAGCTCGCCATCAGGCAGCACGACGTTTAACGCAACGCGCTGGAACTCTTCATCAGCGTAGCGCAGCAATGCCAGGTAATAGATGGCTTCCCCTTCTATGACCTCATCAAAGGTCAGGTTCTGACGTTGCCCCAACAGGTTTTCGGATGAACCGCGAACCTCTGCTTTAACCGGTGTGCCCTGCAGGTCAAGTACCGATACATTGACCAGCGCCCGGTCCTTGCTGCGCCGAAGATTGTATTTGTCGGCAATATCTGCCTTCAGAAAAGTTGTTGGCAGCAGAATATAATGAACTTCGTAGTCGCTGAAGATCTCTTTCTGCTCCGCATGCGCGGGAAAAAGAAACAAGCTGCCAAACAGCAATACAAGAATGGTTAAGAATCGAGACTTCATCATACGGTTTTGCCCAGTCGGTAAAATGCAACAGGTCCAAAAAGATTTGGCATCAGTTTGCCCCAGGGACGTTCGATATTCTGGTGATCAACAACCCGCCGCTCAATAATCTTAAGGTCCAGAGATTTGCAGAGATTTTCAAAGTCTCTGAAAGTACACAGGTGGATGTTGGGTGTGTTGTACCAGCTGTGGGGGATGTGTTTGGCAACAGGCATACGGCCCAATAACAGTAGCTGCGCACGACAGAGCCAATGCCCAAAATTAGGAAACGTAACGATGCACTGGTCGCCGATACGTAACATTTCTTTTAACAGCTGCTCGGGAGATTTAACTGACTGCAGAGTTTCAGTCATCACCACCATGTCGAAACTTGAGTCGGCGAAGTTGCCCAGACCGGCATCCAGGTCCTGCTCTATGACATTGACACCTTTATCCAGGCAGACGCGAATATTATCTGCGTCAACATCCAGACCGTAGCCGTTGACAGATTTGTTAGACTGCAGGTAGGCAAGCAGTTCACCTTCACCACAACCCAGATCGAGTACCCTTGCCTCCGGGTTTACCAGATCCGCAATAACCGCAAGATCTGCCCGCAAGGTCATTTTTTAACCTCACAGGTATCGCGGTAAATTCTGTTCAAGTAGGTTTTTAACACGTTGACATAGCGTGGAATCGGCAGCAGAAAAGAGTCGTGACCGTGGTCTGATTTAATTATGGCGCTGGCGACATTTTTGCGTGCAGCAACCAGCGCATTGACAATTTCTTTAGAGCGAGCAACCGAGAATCGCCAGTCGCTGGTGAATGAAATCACCAGAAATTTAGCCTCAGCTGCAGCAAGCGTGGCCACCAGATCATCGTTGTGTTCCCGAGCGGGATCAAAAAAATCCAGCGCCTTGGTCATCAGCATGTAGGTGTTCGCGTCAAAGCGTTGCGAAAACGCCTGTCCCTGGTGACGCAGATAACTTTCCACCTGAAACTCAACATCACCTCCTTGACTCGGGTCTCCGGATTTCAGTTCGCGTCCAAATTTTTCCCGCATACCGTCGTCAGACAGATAGGTGACGTGGCCAATCATGCGTGCCAGACCCAACCCCTTGGAGGGGGACTTGTCGTGTTCGTTATAGCGACCGGAAAAATAGCTGGCATCGGAGGCGATTGCCTGTCTGGCGATTTCGTTAAACGCTATATTCTGCGCCGAAAGTTTTGCTGCAGCAGCGATGACCAGCGCTGATGCAATACGATCTGGAAAATCTATTGACCATTGCATCGCCTGCATGCCGCCAAGGCTGCCGCCGATAACGGCAGCAAATTTCTGCACACCCAGATGATCAGCCAGTAGCGCCTGACTGGCTACCCAGTCGCGGACCACAACAGTAGGGAAATCGGGTCCGTAAGGTTGTTGAGTAGCAGGGTTGATGCTTAGTGGTCCTGTGCTGCCGTGGCAGCCACCCAGATTATTCAAGCTGACGATAAAGAACTTCTGCGTATCGATGGGCTTGCCCGGTCCGATGCAACTGTCCCACCAACCGGGTTTAGTATCTGATGCGTAGTAGCCGGCTGCATGGTGATTGCCTGACAGTGCGTGGCAGATAAGAATAGCGTTGGTCTTTTCCGCGTTAAGCGTGCCGTAGGTTTCGTATACCAGTTCAAATCCAGGCAAATCGCGTCCGCAGCAGAGTGCAAAAGGCTGTTCGTAGACAAACTTCTGTGTTGTCACCAATCCCACGGAATCTGCTGGTGGCGTCATGTTCATGCGACCTAGATGTAAGACCTGATCAGGATATCTTCAAGCAGAATGATAATCAGCAGGACCACCATGGGTGACAGGTCCAGTGGCCCGAGGCTCGGTAAAACCTTTCGTATCGGCGCCATGACCGGTTCTACCAGTTGATTCAGAAGTGCCAGTGCCGGGTGATAGGAACCCTGGGCAATGAAGCTGGCGATCACCAGAATGATGATGGTCCACTTGTAGAACTGCAGCAGTACCAGCAGCGTTTTAATCATGCCGGCCCACACCGCGGATAACGCGCTGGGTGGCGTACCAAACGCCAGATAACTGAAGGCAACAACGCCAAGTGCACTGACCAGCCAGGCGACGAGGAAAGACGCAAAATCCAGGTTCTTGAAAGGTTTGATGATCTTGCGCAGCGGCGCACAGATCAAATCGGTGCCTTTCACGACTGCCTGACTGATGGGATTATAGAAATCGGCTCCGCAGGCTTGCAGCAGAAAACGCGCAAGAAACAGCAGACACGCCAGACGAAAAACAAAGTCTAAAATAATACTTAAACTGCTCATGAAGGATTACCACCAAATTCCTGCGCCATATCAATGGCGCGCTTGTGTGCCGCTTGCAGGGCTGTCTTTATTGTACCGGGCAGGTCAGCGTCTAACATAACATCCAACGCGGCAGCTGTGGTGCCGCCGGGTGATGTAACATTCTGACGCAGTTGAGCTGGGTTTGTGTTGCCTTGTTGAGCCATCAGCGATGCACCGTGAGCCGTCTGCAGGGTCAGTTCTGTGGCACTGGTTCGATCAAGGCCCAAAGCTACACCAGCATCGATCATGGCTTCCATAAGAAGGAAAAAGTAGGCTGGTCCGCTACCGGAGACTGCTGTCACTGCGTCCAGATCAGATTCCGTTTTAACCCACAGCGTTGTGCCAGCGCTACGTAGGAGGCGCTCTGCCAGAGCACGCTGCTTGTCATCGCAATGGTTGTTCGCATAAAGACCACTGACACCTGCACCCAGCAGGGCGGGTGTATTGGGCATGCAGCGTACAATCGCCTGCTGTGGTGACGTCCATTGTGTGAGACTGGCCAGATTTATCCCGGCGGCTATTGAAACCAGCAGTTGTTCGGACTGAAGCGCGTCAACGGATTGCACCACCTGCCGGGCAACCTGAGGTTTTACCGCCAGCACCACCGATTGGGCACCTGCAACAGCCTCATTGTTGTCGCTGTAGGTGGCCACTCCAAGCTCTGCAAGGCGCGCCCGCGCCTCCGGCACCGGATCCGCGACATGGATCTGCGTACTGTTGATACCAGCTCGTAACAGCCCCTGTATCATCGCGCTGGCCATGTTTCCCGCGCCGATAAAAGCCAGACGGGAGTCTGCCGTTGTCTGCAATATAATCTCCGACAAGTTTAAGTGTCTCGCGCGCCGAACAGTGCAGTGCCGATGCGAATGTGTGTGGCGCCGGCAAAAACAGCGGCGTCGAGATCAGCACTCATGCCCATGGACAACGTACCCCAGTCCTCAAGCTGGTTGGCACTGAGCTGTTCCGCCAATCGAGTCGACAATTGTGCCATGGATTGATAACTGGCCACAGGGTCTGCCTGCTGAGACAGAATGGTCATTAGACCCCTGGGTCTCAGGGCGTGTAACGTGCTGATCTCTGCCAGCAGCTCGCTCGCCACATCGGCGGAGACACCAGCTTTGGCAGGATCGTTGTCAATATTGATTTGCAGCAGGACGTTGAGCTGTTTACCAGCCGGGCACTGTTCATTCAGCCGGCGGGCAATCTTAAAGCGATCAAGGGTATGTACCCAGTCGAACTGCTCTGCAATGGTGCGGGTCTTATTGCTCTGTATGCGGCCAATGAAATGCCAGGTCAGATGAAGGTCAGCACTATCCGCAATCTTTTCAACCGCCTCATCCAGGTAATTCTCGCCAAAATGAAGCAGACCCAGCCTGGCGGCCTCCCGGACCGAGCTGCCGGGTTTGGTCTTCGATACAGCAATTAGAGTGACCTCCTGCGGATCACGACCGGCAACGCTGCAGGCTTTTTCGATGCGGACCCGTAACGCTTCTAAATTGGTTTTGATGGATTGCACAAATGTCCCACAGTCAGTGTTAACCGGTTCGCATAGTCGTAAACCCATGGCACCTTATGCTTTAGATAGCGGGTTAAGGCGTGGTGCGAGGCGGTATGAGGGCTTAGTATAACGCTGCGCGCAGCAAGTAAGCGGCGTGATTCAATGGTAAATGACAGGGACCGCTCATGGATATAACTGAACTGCTCGCCTTCAGCGCCAAACAGGGCGCATCGGATCTGCACCTATCTGCCGGTTTACCGCCCATGATTCGTGTTGACGGCGATGTTCGACGCATTAACCTGCCGCCGCTGGAGCACAACGAAGTTCATGGTCTGATCTACGAGATCATGAATGACAAGCAGCGCAAAGATTTCGAAGAGTTCCTGGAAACTGACTTTTCATTTGAGGTGCCCGGTGTTGCGCGTTTCAGGGTCAACGCTTTCAATCAGAATCGCGGCGCAGGTGCGGTATTCCGAACCATTCCGTCCAAAGTTCTGACCATGGAAGACCTCGGCATGGGCCAGGTGTTCAAAGATGTCTCAATGGTCCCCCGCGGATTGGTTCTGGTTACCGGTCCCACAGGCTCAGGTAAAAGTACAACCCTCGCTGCGATGATCGACTATATCAACGATAATCGTTACGACCACATTCTGACCATTGAAGACCCGATTGAATTTGTCCATGAATCGAAGAAGTGCCTGCTCAACCAGCGCGAAGTGCACCGTGATACCCACGGTTTTAATGAGGCGCTGCGTTCAGCTCTGCGGGAAGATCCGGATATTATTCTGGTAGGTGAGCTGCGCGATCTGGAAACCATCCGTCTGGCGCTGACCGCGGCGGAAACCGGCCACCTGGTATTTGGCACCCTGCACACCACCTCGGCGGCAAAAACCATTGACCGGATCATCGACGTCTTCCCCGCAGAAGAAAAAGACATGGTGCGCTCCATGCTGTCCGAGTCGCTCAACGCGGTCATCTCTCAGACTTTGATGAAAAAAGTTAATGGTGGTCGGGTTGCTGCGCATGAAATTATGATCGGCACACCGGCGATCCGTAACCTGATTCGTGAAGGTAAGGTGGCGCAGATGTACTCCGCGATTCAAACCAGCGCCGGCGTGGGTATGCAGACACTCGATCAGTGTCTGTTGGAGCTAGTGCAGAAACGTGTCGTCAGCCGCGACATCGCCAGAGAAAAAGCCAAGATTCCGGAAAATTTTTAGTCCAAGCAGGTAGTGATACGCTACCTGAAGACAACCTGACACAGGAGTGCCCCAGGCATGGAATTCGACAAGTTGCTCAAGCTCATGGTGGAGAAAGGTGCTTCCGATCTGTTTATCACCGCTGGCAAACCGCCGATGGTCAAAGTGAACGGCAAACTTTACGCTGCCGGCAAATCGTCTTTGTCGCCGGAGCAGGCAAAAGAGCTGGTCTACGGTGTGATGAATCCTGAGCAGCAGGCCACCTTCGACAAAGAACATGAATGTAACTTTGCAATTAATACCCGGGGCTTGGGCCGCTTCCGGGTCAGCTCGTTTTTCCAGCGCAACCTGGTGGGCATGGTGCTGAGACGCATTGAGGTGAATATCCCGCGTGTATCAGATCTGGGTTTGCCCCCCATCATCGAAGACTTATCGATGACTAAAAGAGGATTGATCATTTTTGTTGGCGCAACCGGTACCGGTAAATCTACGTCGCTGGCGTCCATGATCGGTCATCGTAATGAAAATTCCAGCGGCCATATCATCAGTATTGAGGACCCCATTGAATTTGTGCATCAGCATAAAGGCTGCATTGTGACGCAACGGGAAGTTGGCGTGGATACAGACTCATTTGAAATTGCGCTGAAAAACACCCTGCGTCAGGCACCGGATGTCATCATGATTGGCGAGGTGCGGTCCCGGGAAACCATGGAACACGCGCTGACCTTTGCCGAAACCGGACACTTGTGTCTGTGTACCCTGCACGCCAACAATGCTAACCAGGCGCTGGATCGAATCATTCACTTTTTCCCCAGTGACCGGCACAGTCAGATCTGGATGGATCTGTCTTTAAACCTCAAAGCCATGGTTGCACAGCAGCTGGTTACCACGGTAGATGGCCAGGGTCGGCGTGCCGCGATTGAAATTCTTATCAACACACCTCTGATGGCTGATCATATCCGGAAAGGCGAAGTGCATCTGTTGAAAGAACTGATGACCAATTCAACCCAGCAGGGTATGCAGACGTTTGATCAGGCGTTGTACAAACTCTATGCGGAAGGTGAGATCACCTATGACTCTGCAATTGCCAGTGCGGATTCTCCGAACGATTTACGCCTGATGATCAAGCTGGGTGCAGATTCGAAAAGCAATCCTATGGAGGGTGTTGATCATCTGTCCATCGAAGAGGACGAGGACGCAGCTGCGTTCAGTTTGCGGCGTTAGCTGTGCTGGTTCGCGCGCTCGTTAAGCCAGCTCTGCAGAATCAGACAGGCCGCCAGTTCGTGGTCTGTTTCAGCCAGGCCCATGGCTTTTGCCTCCGCCAGGCCACTTTTAGCCATTTTGGTGGTTAAGCGCTCGTCATGCAGTTCTGTCGGTAAGCCGGTGTGTTTGCCTAATCTTGATGCAAAGCGTGATGCTGCCTCGGTAATGTCGTTAGTTGTGTCATCCAGATTCAGCGGGTGACCAACCAGCAGTTGATGGGGTTCGTATTGAGCAAGCATTTTATCCACGTCGCGCCAGTTGGGTTTGCCCTGGCGTGCCATAAGCGTACCAATACCTCTGGCAGATCCAGTCAGCGTTTGTCCTACAGCAACACCGATATGGCGAAGTCCAAAATCGAAGGCCACCACAACCACTGCAGCGTGCAACTGGCCAGAATTGTCAGGCATGCCCGGGTTTGGCAGCAATCAGGTTAAGGTTGATGCCAAGTAAATCTGCAGCGTCTGCCAGCTTATCCTGCCAGGCTGATTTAAACAGAACAGCCTGATCTCCAGGTGCCGTCAACCAGACATTGTTGGCGATTTCGTCTTCCAGTTGCCCTTCACCCCAACCTGCATAACCCAGGGCCACAAGATATTGCTCGGGCCCCTCATCGTTGGCGATAGCAGCAAGTACCTCCATCGCGGTGGACAGACATAAACCTGTACCCAGATCAGCCGAAGAATCAAAGGTTTTGTTGCTCGTGTGTAAAACCATGCCACGTTCAACAGCTACCGGACCGCCTTCGAAAACATTGGTGTCGAGTAATTTGTGATTCGCGGGTAGGCCAACCTGGGCCAGCAGTTCCATGAGGGACATGTCGCTGGGCCGATTGATGATGATCCCCATAGCCCCGTCTTTATTGTGCTCGCAGATGTAAGTCAGCGTATTGGCAAAGTAATCGCCACCCAGTCCCGGCATGGCGAGCAGGAAATTGTGTTTCAGATTCATTTACTGGTGTTAACTGCGCAGCGCTGAGCCGGTTTTAGAAAACTGCCAGGTTCGGGTGAACTCCAACCGATCGTAGGCCTTTCTCATTTCAACGTTGAAGGGTTGATAGGGCGCCGCCTGCCGCACCGTTGCCAGCGCTGCCTGATCAAGTTCCCGGTGTCCTGAGGAGTTAAGAATGCGAACTTCTTCCAATGTGCCATCTGCGAGAATAGATACTAACATCAAAACCTCGCCTTCCAGGCCTCCGGCGGGATAGTTACTGCGACCGATACGCTCGCATTTCTGCCGCCACATGTTGAGATAGGCTGCTTCAGAGGCAGAACGTGTGGTGACACTGCTGAGGCGTTTGGTCCTGGGCATTTTGGCCAGTGCCTGCTGATCCTGAGCAATGCGCGCTTCCAGACTGGCAATTTCCTGCACCAGCTTTTCGCGATCCAGCTGATTGGTTGGCGCAGCTTCCAGCAGCTCTGTGAGCTCGGCAAGGTCTGAGTTTGCTTTTTCCGGCGCGGTTGCAGTGGTAGTCAACAGGTCCTGTGAAGCGGTGGTGATCTCAGGCACAGGGGTTGCCTGCGACATAACGGTTTGAAACTCGTTACTGAAGAAGTCAGCATTTTCAGTTGTGGTCATCTCGGTAATTTCAGTTTCGCTGCCACTGCCGATTTGATTGGTGGCTGCAATAAAGTCTGCCTGCTCGGGTGCGATAACGTCATTGGCAACGGACAGAGTGACATCAATGCTCAGATTATCCGCAGTGTTTCGCTCCGAAGAGAAACCTACGCCTAAAATGAATGCTGCGTGCAGGCTGATAGCCAGAAACAGTGCAAAGCTGAGGCGGTCTTTAGATGATATTGCGGTAATGGCCATGTTATGTATTCAAATCACTTGCGTTCAACGCCAGATATCAGCGTAGTTCAGGTTTATTCTAGTCTGATTTTGGTCCCATTTTAGATAGAGCGGCATCAATAAGGTTACCGGCTATGTCCAGCGAAAACTGTGCGTCCAGTTCCCGTATGCAGGTCGGGCAGGTGACGTTGATTTCTGTCAGGTAGTCGCCGATGACATCAATACCGACAAACATCAAACCCCGTCGTTTCAGTTCGGGTCCAACGCGCTCGGCGATCATGCGGTCACGATCCGTTAGCGGGCGACCTTCTCCGCGCCCGCCGGCGGCCAGGTTACCTCGGGTTTCACCTGCTGAAGGTATTCGCGCAAGAGCGTAGGGCACAGCCTCGCCATCCACCAGCAGTATGCGCTTGTCACCATCAACAATCTCCGGCAGATACACCTGAGCCATGATCTGCTGTTGGCCCATTTCAGTGAGCGTTTCGATTACCACTGACAGGTTCGGGTCATTTTCCATAACGCGGAATATAGAAGCGCCCCCCATCCCATCCAGCTTTTTATAGATGACGTTTTTATGCTCAGCGTGGAAAGCTTTGAGGATATCAGCCCGGCGGCTGACGACCAGCGGTGGGATGCAGTCGGTAAAAGCCGTGGCAAAAAACTTTTCGTTGCAGTCGCGCAGTGATGCCGGTTTGTTGATCACCAGAGTGCCCTGTTCTTCTGCGCGCTCAAGCAGGTAAGTGGCATATATGTATTCCATGTCGAAGGGCGGATCTTTGCGCATCATGATGATGTCCATGTCGCTCAGCGGTCTGCGTACCTCGTCACCGAGTTCAAACCAGTCTTCACCGGCGATGCCTGCATCCAGGCTGGCGCAGAAATCCTCGCGCAACTTCAGGCTCGACATCATGCCGCAGGCTTCGTTCTGCCACAGGTGCAGGTCTTCGGCGCGCAGGTAAAAAACGTCTAATCCGCGCAACTGACAGGCGCGGATGATGGCAAGGGTCGAATCCTTTTTCAGCGCCAGGGACGCTAACGGGTCCATGACAATGGCTACTTGGGTCATGTGTTACCAGGTAATGGTTGAGTGAGGGCGTAAATTACCCATTGCTAGACGAGTTAGGCAACTAAAATGAGAACAAAATCCCTTTCTGACTGTGTGCTTATAGCGGCCCCCAGGGTGGCGTGTTACAACATATGCCACAGGATGGCAGCGTTCGCGCACGGGTGCTGCGCGCTGGATTGGGTCAGTTAGCTAAGCAGTTTAATTGCGTTTCTACGTAAGAACTGGTGATCGGGGCCCATAGCGCAAAACAAGCCTTTGATGAAAAGGGATAACATTGATGGAAGAGGAGCTTCAAGGCGTGAAAGTCTTAGTCATAGACGACTCAAAGACAATCCGACGCAGCGCGGAAAATCTACTGACCAAAGAAGGATACGACGTTATAACCGCAACAGACGGTTTTGATGCTTTGGCCAAAATTGCAGACGCGCGCCCCGAGATTATTTTTGTCGACATAATGATGCCGCGTTTAGACGGCTATCAGACCTGTGCATTAATCAAAAACAACAGTGAGTTCAAAGCCACACCCGTGGTGATGCTGTCATCTAAAGATGGGTTATTTGATAAAGCAAAAGGGCGAATTGTTGGCTCCGACCAATATATCACCAAGCCGTTCAGCAGAGATGAGCTGTTGGGTACGATTCGTACCCTGGTTCATTAAGCCCCGCAGAGGTCAATTTTCAAATGGCTAGAATATTAGTTGTAGACGATTCACCCACTGAGACGCATCAGATGGTGAATACCCTTGCCCGCCAGGGACATCAGGTACTGACGGCTGCTACAGGTTCAGATGGTGTTTCAATAGCTGCAGAAGAGCAGCCGGACATTATTCTCATGGATGTGGTCATGCCCGGCATTAACGGCTTTCAGGCCACCCGGCAGATCACGCGTAACGATCATACCCGGCACATACCGGTGATCATTGTATCGAGTAAAGACCAGGACGCTGACAAGGTCTGGGGTGAACGCCAGGGCGCTTGTGGGTATCTGACCAAACCGGTGGATGATCGCACTTTGATCAGCACCGTAAACGGTTTGTTGGCAAGTTAGGCGGCGATATGGCTCACAGTGAAGCGCTCAATATCCTGCAGGACATCAAAGCCGCTACGTTTAAAAACGCAGCGCCGCTGCCGCACAAAGAGCAGGTGCAGGCGCAGTGGCAGGGCCTTGGATTTTTAGTTGGTGGCACCCGTCTGGTTTCCAAGCTCGGCCAGGTTGCAGAGCTGATGCCCGTACCCAGACTGACCCCTTTACCCGCAGTTAAGCCCTGGGTACTGGGCATAGCCAATGTTCGCGGTCGTCTGATCCCGGTGATCAGCCTGCACGAGTACCTACAGCTGCCAACAACCCTGCCAGCCAATCAGTGGCGGGTTCTGGTGGTGGAAGAAGGTGACATTGTTGCCGGTCTTCTGGTTGAGCAGTCGTTGGGCATCCAACATTTTTTAGAAGACAGTTATGAAGAGAGCGACGGCAAAGATCTGGGCGGCTTAAGCCCCTATATCACCGGCGCGTTTCGGCATGGTGGACGGGTTTTTCACGAAGTCCAGTTAAAAGCAATTTTGAAAGACGAGAAGTTTTTTGATGTTGCATCAGGTAAAGCAGATAAGGCGTAGCAGGAAAAGGATATGAATTCAGGGAAGTTATCACCGTTACTGATTATGTTAATGGTTGCCATGGCAGGCATTCTTGCAGGTATGGCATATTTTATTTTCGTCGGTGAAGTGTCGGTGCTGGACAGTCCGCCACTCATGCTGGCGGTACTTGGCGTTGTGCTGATGGCGGTTATAGGCGTGGTCATGGTCGGCAGCACGCGGGCTCAGCTGCATGAACAGGCCGCTCAGAATGAGCGCAACCAGGCGGCGATTCTACAGCTGCTTGATGAATTGGCAGACCTTGCTGAAGGTGACTTGACGGTACACGCATCGGTGACGGAAAACTTCACCGGCGCCATTGCCGACTCGATCAACTTTGCCATCGATCAGATGCGCGGGCTGGTTTCCAACATCAACTCGCTGTCGGTACAGGTGGCTAAAGCGGCAGGCGATACTCAGGGTACAGCCAGTAACCTCGCCTCTGCAGCTGAGAATCAGGCCAAAGAAATCGGCGCGGCATCTACCGCGATCAATGATATGGCCGTATCCATTGACCAGGTTTCCTCTAACGCCGCGGAGTCTGCGTCTGTTGCTGAACGAGCAGTAGAGATTGCGAACAAAGGCTCACACGTTGTGCAGGATACGATCAGTGGCATGGACAGCATCCGCAGCCAGATTCAGGAAACTGCAAAACGGATCAAGCGCTTGGGTGAGTCGAGCCAGGAAATTGGTGACATCGTCAGCCTGATTAACGATATTGCGGATCAGACCAACATTCTGTCGTTGAACGCGGCTATTCAGGCTTCAATGGCTGGTGATGCAGGACGTGGCTTTGCAGTTGTAGCTGACGAAGTACAACGTCTGGCAGAACGCTCCTCAGCGGCAACCAAACAGATTGCAGCGCTGGTTAAGACCATTCAGACAGATACCAATGAAGCGGTCATCTCCATGGAGCAGACCACCGCAGAAGTGGTAGATGGTGCTCGCCGTGCACAGGATGCGGGTGTGGCTCTGGAAGAAATTGAAAGTGTCTCAACCAACCTTGCTGAATTAATTCAGAATATTTCTAATGCTGCGCGTCAGCAGGCGGCAACGGCTGGGCATGTCAGCAATACCATGAACGTGATCCAGGAGATCACCTCGCAAACCGCTGAGTCGACCGATGTAACTGCGAGCTCGATTGGTAATCTTGCCGGTATGGCAAACGAGATGCGCGCCTCGGTGGAAGGCTTTAAGCTGCCCGCAAGCACAAGCTGAACAGGCGCTCAATAAGGACTAGTTTATGGCTACGGCGCGAGAACATTTCGCCTTAGATTGGATCAAGGCTGATCTCCTCGAGACTTTGAACGATGCGCGTATTGCCCTTGACGACTACGCGGAGCAGGGTAACGACGAAACGCGTATGCGCGCCTGTTTAACCGGTCTGCACCAGGTGCACGGCACCCTGGTGATGCTGGAACTCAAAGGCGTGACTCAGCTGGCTGACCACCTGGAACAGCTTGCACAGGCGATGCTGGCTAAATCAGTGAAGGACGAAGCAGCTTCCGGACAGGCTCTGATGCAGGGCATTCTGGAACTGCCGGGCTATCTGGATGAGTTGCAGCGTGGTGCTGACGACAATGTCAGCACCTCTATGCCGTTAGTTAACGAAATACGTGAGCTTCTGCAGCAGGCACCACTGGTTGATCCCGCCGGCGCCAGCCTGCGCGAGGGCGCCAGTGATCAGGTTGTTGCCCGTTTCAACGCCATTGGCGGTCCTGAGAAAGTTATCCGTATCCGGTCTGCTTATCAGAACGTGTTGCTGTCTATTCTCAAAGGTGAGGACCGCAGCGCGGCTGTGGGTACGCTGGGCAAAATTGCCATCGGTCTTGAAAAAGTCACTGAAGGTGCGCCGCTGGCGCGGCAATGGCAGGCATTTGCTGAATTTGTAGACAGTCTGAAAACACAAACAGGTGTGCTCGAAAGCGAAGCGGTGAAACTGCTGCGTCGAGTCGATCTTGAGATAAAAAACCTCGCTAAAGACGGGGAAGCGGCGTTACGTCGCCCGGTAAATATGGAGTTGGTTGAACAGCTCCTGGATGCGGCGATAGAGCGGGATAACCGTAGCGAAGCCGTTACCGGTTTACAGGAAGCGCTGGCGCGGGACGTCAGTAACAATACCCTGGCAATTTCGGGTCGCCAGGCTCTAGGTAGCGCAGCGGGTGCTCTGCAGGAAGACCTGGGCCAGGTGAAAGACAAGCTTGATCTATTGGTACGTGCAGACAGTATTGATCTGGAAGCATTGCGCCAGTTGATGACACCACTCAAGCAAATTGGTAGCACTTTATCTCTGCTGGGTTTTGAAAGTTCCCGGGAGATTATTGTCGACCAGGTCGAAGCGATTGAAAGCCTGGTGGTACTTGGTGACGACGACCCCCAGGCTGTGCAGAGTATTGCTGGCGCCCTGGTTCAGATTGACGAAAACCTGAGTAGCGTTATTCAGGGTTCCGGACAGACCGAAGTTGAACAGATCACCAGTGGTGCTCAGCTTCAGCTATTGCGTGAAGCACGCAAAGACCTTGATGTCATCAAACAGAGTATTGTCGATTTTGTTACTGCGCACTGGAGCATCGGACACCTGCAGGACGTCCCCGGCAAGCTGATCAACATCGGCAGTACCCTGGAAATTATTCCGCTGCCTAAAGCCATCAACATGCTGGCTCGCGTTACCGACTACATATCCAGCCGCCTGATGCAGGGCTATCGCCCCGAATGGCAGGAGCTCGACCAGTTTGCTGATGTCATCAGCGCACTGGATTATTACCTCGAACGTCTGGCAGACGAAACCAGTTCCGGCGCGGAAGATATTCTGCAGGTTGCCGAGCGCAGCCTGGCTGACATCGAAATGATGTCGGCAGCATTTGTTGCCGAGCAGCAGACCGGAGCGCCGCAGATCGAAGTGCCTGAGGAAGCGCCGCAGATTGAAGATGCGCCGGCGGCTGATTTAGAAGCATCATCAGAGCCAACAGATGTCCCTGCAAACGAAGTAAGCGCATCAAAAGCAGATGTTTCAGATGCGCCTGCTGACGTAGAGGTTGAGCCCCACGCTGATGAGACAGATGTTGCAGCTTTTGCCGCCGATATGGACGCCATCGTTGAAGGTCTACCCGATGACGAAGCGCTTACCCCGGCAGAACAGATCAGCGAACCAGTTTCTCAAAGCGCATCGGACGCTGCTGAAAAAGACGCAGAAGATACAACGCTTGATCTCGATAATCTGCCTGAACTGGAAGAACCCCAGCTCGAGTTGGAAGAGGACATCGGTTTTGATCTCTCCAGTGAAGCATTTGACGGCCTGAGTGGCGCGGTCGAACCGACGGATGAAGATACACAGGAGAGCGAAGTTGAGGACCAGGCAGCCGCACAGGCACCTGAACCTGCCTCCGAGCCAGCCGAACCATCCGATGTTGAACAGGTTGCAGCTGCAGCTGCCGAATCAGATATCGAACCGCCAGATCCGGAAATTGTCGAAATTTTTGTCGAAGAAGTGGACGAAGTATTCGAAACGATTGGCGAATACTTACCCCAGTGGGCGAGTGACTTTGGTAACAACGATGCCCTGACAGAAGTGCGCCGCGGCTTTCATACCCTGAAAGGCAGTGGCCGTATCGTACAGGCAGTTGCTATAGGTGAATTGGCATGGGGCATTGAAAACATGCTCAACCGGGTCATGGATGGCACCGTACAACCTAATGATCAGTTTGTTGACGTCATTAATGCGGGGCTGGTCCTGGTGCCAGACTTACGAGCTGCTTTCGAGAAAGGCCATTCTGGCGACCTTGAAGCGATCACCGCCGTCATAGAAATGGCAGATGTGCTGGCATCTGGCGGCACGCTTGAAAGCGTCTCCGTTGCACCAGCGACACCTGAACATCCGGTTGAACCAGTTACTCCAGAAGACACGGCTGAGTTGCCCCGGGTTGAAGTTGCTGAAACCACAGACCTTGAGACACCAGAGCCCATTGCCCCAGCAGAGGAAGCCCCAGAGGGTGAAGACTGGCTGGACGAAGTTGAGCTGGAAGCCAGTTTCACTGCAGACGATGCTGAACACGGTCCAGATGCTGCGGCTTATGACAGCACCGTTGACCTGTTTGTTACAGAAGCGCGGGAACATCTGGCCAACCTTGTTGCAGAAAATGCCCGTCAACCCTGGGCTCTGACAGATCCTATAGCGCGTGCTTTCCATACCCTTACCGGGGGTGCCGCGCTGGCGGAACTGCCACAGGTGCAGCTTATCGTCGAACCGGCCTACCAGGTTGTAGAAGCGCTGCGCGGCACGCCGCCAACGCCGGAACTGGAAGCCTTTTTCAAGTCGGCCCAAGACCACCTCAGCGCCTGTCTGGATGCTTTACAGAGTGGGTCAAACTGGGAAGAACCGTTAGAATTTGTGGCTGCTGCAGATGATCTGCTGGCCGCTGGAGGCAACGCGCCCAGAGCCGTTGATCAGCTTCTCGATGCACCTGCAACATCAACCATTTTTGAAGCAGAAGAGGCGGTGCTGGCGTACTTGTCAGCTGCAGACCGCGGTGAAGAAGTGGCGCCGATAGCGCACTTACCAGAGACGTTGGCTTCAATTGCTCAGCTTGCAACACAGATGCATACGCAATCGTTGAGTCAACTTGCTGCAGAGCTGAACAGAAGCTTCAGCGCAGCAGCAACGCTGCAGCGTCTGCCTGCAGGCGCATCAACTGTCATGCGAGCGGGATATCACCAGCTGATTGATCAGTTGAACGAAGTTGCTGCGGGCAGTGAGCCCGCGCTACCGGTAGAACTGATCGCCGCGCTGGCGGAGTTAGATTTCTCAGCCGCCGGTGACACTCAGGACTCAGCAGAAGCAGAACAACCTGCAATGCAGGAGCAGGCCGATGATGGCCAGTCGAATGAGGCTCTGGATGTAGATGCAGCGGAACTGGCCGAAGTTGCTGAAGTGGATGCGGACCTGGTTGAAGTCTTCTTTGAAGAGGCGGATGAGATCTGCGAAGAATTGGAAACCAGCATTCTCAACTGGTCTACTGAACGAGATAATCGTCTCTACATGGAGAACATGTTGCGTGGCCTGCACACCCTGAAAGGCGGTGCACGTCTATGCGGATTAAGCACGCTGGGTGACATGGCACATGATTTTGAAAGCGTTGTTATCGAAGTTCAAAATGATGAACGCACGGTAGATGACGCGTTATTTGCTGATCTAAATCAGCGCTACGATGCTATTACAGCCCGCCTGCAGAAGGTGAGTGGCCAGCTTGGTCAGGCATCGACGGCCGCAGCCGCAGCTGCGCCCGGTGTGCCGCAAGAACCGGTTGTACCGCGGGAACAGGAACAGACACCTGAGCGTCCGACCGTCGAAGAAAGCGCCCAACCTTCCGTTGTTGATGAAAAGCCTGCTGAAGTCAGCGACGTCAACAGAGTGCTTGAGGCGGTTAATCTTCAGCAGGCAGCAGCCAAAGCGCAAAGCGCAGACGCGCAACCGCCGGCAGAGGTGGACCCGGTCGCTGCCCAGGACACCGTTCCCGCAGAAAAAGCTGCACCTGAACGTGGCAGTCAGGAAATGGTCAGAGTCGGGTCGGCATTACTCGAAGAGCTGGTCAATCTGGCTGGCGAAAGCTCAATTCTACGCGCCCGTATAGAACAGGGTATGAGCGACTTTACCGGCGCGTTGGACGAGATGGAAACAACCATCGAACGCCTGCGTGAACAGCTGCGTCGTCTTGAGATTGAAACCGAAACGCAGATTCTGCACCGCCATGAACGCGATGACGGGCCACAGTACGAGAATTTTGATCCGCTCGAAATGGACCGCTACAACCAGCTGCAGCAGCTGTCGCGCAGTCTGTCCGAAAGTGCCTCGGACATGCTGGACCTGAAAGAGACGCTGTTGTTTAAAGCGCGCGAATCTGAAACGTTATTGTTGCAGCAGGCGCGTATCAATACAGAGCTGCAGGAAGGTCTGATGCGCACGCGCATGGTGCCTTTCAGCCGCCTGTTACCGCGTCTGCGACGTATTGTCAGACAGGTGTCTGGCGAGCTGGAAAAAGAAGTCGAGTTTCATGTCCAGAACGCTGAAGGTGAGTTAGATCGAAATCTGCTGGAGCGTATGGTGCCGCCGCTGGAGCATATGCTCAGAAATGCAGTCGATCATGGCATTGAGGATGCTGATCTGCGTCGTACCTATGGCAAAGCCGCCACGGGTCGCATTGACCTGCGTCTGACCCGTGAAGGCGGCGACGTTGTGATTGAGATCAGTGATGACGGTGCGGGTATTGATGTTGAAACAGTACGTGAGAAAGCGATTGAACGTGGCCTGATGGCTGCAGACGCGCAGCTTAATGACGAAGAGGTACTGCAGTTTGTACTCGCGGCGGGCTTCTCCACCGCCAAATCGGTGACACAGATTTCCGGCCGCGGTGTAGGTCTGGATGTGGTTGCCAGCGAAGTGAAACAGCTGGGTGGCAGCGTAAATATTCTTTCCCGCCCCGGCAAAGGCACACGATTTGTATTGCGGGTACCGTTCACAGTATCCGTGAACCGCGCGCTGATGGTGTCCGTCGCGGAAGACCTGTACGCCATTCCGTTGAATACCATCGAAGGCATTGTGCTGCTCAGTCCTGACCAGCTGCAGGCACTTTACAGTAGCGACAGCAAAACTTTTGAATATGCTGGTGTGCCCTATCGGGTGCGTTATCTGGGTCAGTATCTGGGGCGCGAGTATCGCGGCACCGGTGGCACCCAGACAAGTGTTCCGGTGGTGTTGGTGCGCTCGGGTGATCATGCGGTGGCAATTCACGTTGATCTGGTCCAGGGCAGCCGCGAAATTGTAGTGAAGAGCCTGGGCCCGCAATTTGCAGGTGTGGGTGGCATATCCGGTGCAACCATTCTGGGTGATGGCAGCGTCGTTGTGATTCTGGATCTGTTGGCGCTGATTCGTGCTCAACAGTTTGAGCGTGCTCAGCGTGGCGGCGCTGCGCGGATGCGTACCGGTCCACGTTGCGTCATGGTTGTCGATGACAGTGTAACCGTACGTAAAGTGACTTCACGTCTGCTGGAACGACAGGGTATGGATGTGCTGGTGGCAAAAGACGGTGTGGAGGCTGTGGCCCTGCTGCAGGAACGACGCCCCGATGTTATGTTGTTAGATATTGAAATGCCTCGTATGGATGGTTTTGAAGTTGCCCGGCAGGTGCGGCACGACGACCGGCTGGGGGATCTACCCATTGTCATGATCAGCTCCAGGACCGGTGACAAACATAAAGAACACGCCAACCAGTTGGGTGTGAACAAATTTCTCGGTAAACCGTTTCAGGAAAATGAACTGCTCGCAACCATAGATGAGTTGGTATCCCCGAATTAGATGTTGGGACGCTCACACATCAGGATACCCGTTGCACTATGGACCGGGCAGAATGAAGTACAGAGGATTGAACGTTGAATACGGCGGAAGTAGTGGCAAACGACCCTAGCGAATTGTCTTGTGTAGTGATTCCCACCTATCAGGCGCAGCTTCTGCTGCCAAACGTGTGCGTAGCGGAAATTATGCCCTGGCGACGAATCAAGACCCTCAGTGATGCACCGTCCTGGTGTATGGGTCTGGTAGGCTGGCGCGGTCAGACGGTACCGGTGGTGAATTTTGCAAGCTTTGCTGATCCCTCCAGCAAAGCGCCAGCGACAGCCCGCTGTCTGGTAGTCATGAATCGCGCTCGTACCTCGAGAGGACCTTCCTTCTACGCACTTGCTGCTGTTGGTTTACCCCGTATGGTGCAGTTGCTTGCTGATGACCTGCAGAACGCCGAGGTGGAGTTGAACGTCGCTGATGTCATGCAGGTGCATGTAGGCACTGAACAGGCAACCATTCCGAACCTTGCGTTCATCGAAGAACAGCTGACAGATCTGATGTCTAAAGCTGCTGCAGGTGGCTGAATAACGCCAGCGCCACCGCCGGTACGGTTTCCGCGCGAAGAGTGCTGGCAGAGAGTTGATAGGCGGGAAGCTGGTGTGCAGCAAACAGACTGCGTTCTTCATCATCCCAGCCGCCTTCCGGCCCCATCAATAACAGGCGCTCAATATTGGGTAAGCTGGCTGGCAGTTGTTTGCCGTGCATATCCAGGACGATGACCTCACTGGCCGTGTTATCAATAAGCTGTCTGACCGGCTGTGGTGGCTCCAGTAACGGCACGAACAACTGACCACTTTGCTCACACGCAGCGGCGATAATTTTCTCCCAGTGACCCATCTTGTTGGTTAATCGCTCCGCGGACAGGTGCACATTGCAGCGGTTTGCATTGATTAAGCAGATGCTGGATGCGCCGAGTTCAGTAGCCTGTTGTATCGCCCGGTCCATGGCCTGACCTTTTAGCAGGCTGATTCCCAGGGCAAGTGAAATGTCCGGACGCGGTTCTACAGCCTTTATTCGGCTAACCGTAACCGTGCAGCGCTTGTTGCTGACTTCAGACAGCTGCGCGTCAAATGCGCCACCATTGCCGTCAAAGCATTCAATGAGGTCACCGGCTTTGTGTCGCATGACTTTAGTCAGATAATGGGCTCGATCTGCCGCCAGGGTAATGGACTGACCTTCACTGACTGCTTCCGGAATCAGAAATCGCAAAGGCATGGTGCGTTACCTGACGTGCACGTTGGATTGTAGTTTGTTATCCAAGGTTTTCGCAGATTCGGGTGGTTGCACCCCATCGGTTGAGGGTATAAAAATGCAGACCCGGAACGCCGAGGCTGATCAGCTGTTCGCAGACCCGGGTCATGACTTCAACACCAAACTCAATGGTTGCCTGCTCGTCATTTTCCAGATCAATCAGCACATAACGCAGCCAGCGGGGAATATCTGCCCCGCACTTGTCAGAGAAGCGCACCAGGGACGCCAGATTCGTGATCGGCATAATGCCGGGAATAATCGGCAGGCTGATGTTTGCCTGGGCGCAGCGATTGAGAAAGTTTTCAAACGCATCGACGTTGTAAAAATACTGGGTAATGGCGCTGTCAGCACCGGCGTCGACCTTGCGTTTAAAGTGATCAAGATCTGCAGCCGCACTTTTAGCGTCCGGATGCGTCTCGGGATAAGCCGCCACCTCCAGATGAAACTGCTTACCGCTGTGTTCGCGGATCAGCTCAACCAGGGCCTGAGCGTTGTTTGCAAAGCGGTTGCTGCCAACGCCTGAAGGTTGATCGCCGCGCAAGGCGACAATTCTGTTGATCCCCTGAGCCGCATAATCATCCAGTGTCTGTTTTACCGCAGGGATGTCATCGTTGCCCATGGAGAGGTGGGGTGCGGCATCAAAACCGGCGGCTTTAAGGTCGACAACAGTCTGGCGCGTGCCGTCGCGGGTAGATCCGCCGGCGCCGTAGGTTACGCTGAAAAAGTGCGGGTTCAGCACCCCCAGTTTAGCGGCCACATTGTTGATTAGTCTGGCTCGCCCCTCGGCATCACGCGGCGGGAAAAACTCAAAACTGACGGGTGGCAGACGGCTCATGCTGGAACTCTCATGTATCGGGCGCTGGCTGCCGGGTCTGTGATCAGAACGAAGTTGTGGCTCACAGGGCGGCGGCTAAAGCCTCGCTTTTATCGGTACGTTCCCAGGTGAATTGGGCTTCAGTACGACCAAAATGGCCGTACGCGGCGGTATCCTGATAAATGGGACGTTTAAGGTCGAGCATGGCGATCAACCCGCGCGGGCGCAAATCAAAGTGTTCACGCACAAGTTGAACAATTTTTGCTTCGCTGATTTTACCGGTACCAAATGTGTTGATACTGATGGAAGTGGGCTCAGCAACGCCGATGGCATAGCTGATCTGGATTTCGCAGCGCTCCGCCAGCCCCGCGGCAACGATGTTTTTAGCCACATAGCGGCCGGCATAGGCGGCACTGCGGTCTACTTTGGAGGGATCTTTGCCAGAGAATGCGCCGCCGCCGTGACGCGCCATACCGCCGTAGGTGTCGACGATGATCTTACGCCCGGTCAGCCCGCAGTCGCCTACTGGTCCGCCGATAATGAACTGGCCGGTTGGGTTGATGTAGATTTTGGTATCGCCACTGATCCAGTTGGCAGGAATGACGGGTTTGATCACTTCCTCCATCACCGCTTCACGCAGGTCAGCCTGGGAAATGTCAGGTGCATGCTGGGTAGACAGCACAATGGCGTCGATACCAACTGGCTGACCGTCGTCGTCATAGCGGAACGAGAGTTGGCTTTTGGCGTCAGGGCGCAGGAAAGTAAGGCTTGATCTGCGCATTTTTGCCTGTTGTTCCACCAGACGGTGAGCGTAGGTGATGGGCGCGGGCATCAGCACATCGGTTTCATTGGTGGCGTAGCCGAACATCAGACCCTGATCGCCAGCACCCTGCTCGTGATCGTCTGACTCATCGACGCCCATGGCGATATCTGCGGACTGCATACCAAGGGCATTGATGACGGTGCATTGTGCCGCATCGAAACCAACGTCGTTGCTGTCGTAACCAATTTCAGCGACAACTTTGCGCACCAGCGCATCGATATTCACATCTGCGCGGCTGCGGACTTCGCCAGCGATCATCACGACCCCGGTTTTAATCATGGTTTCAGCCGCGATACGGGACTCGGGATCCTGCGCAAGCAGAGCGTCAACAATGGCATCAGAGACCTGGTCGGCTACTTTGTCCGGGTGTCCCTCTGATACTGATTCGGAGGTGAAAAGTGAGTAATCAGCCATGTAATTGGTCCTTGTCGTTCATGTGTTCGGCGTCAACGCCGAGCGCAGCCGGTAACGGGGCGGCAATAAAATGATCGCGCATTCTAATCCAAATAGGGGGAGCTTGGCATTTCTCAAATGTAACGAACACAGAGAAGGGCTTACATCTTGATGAAGAAAAGGCGCCAACTATTTGCAGCCACCACCACAAGTGCGGACAATAGCGCCGCTTCTCAAATCAAGGGTTCCCATGTCGACAAGAATTGAACGCGCCAATGCCATTCGGGTGTTGTCCATGGATGCAGTACAAGCCGCGAACAGCGGCCATCCCGGTGCCCCCATGGGTCTGGCAGATGTCGGAGAAGTGCTGTGGCGTGAGCTGATGGCGCACAACCCGGCTGACCCGGCCTGGGTCAATAGAGATCGGTTTGTGTTATCCAACGGGCACGGTTCAATGCTGCTGTACAGCCTGCTGCATCTGACCGGCTACCAAGTCAGTATCGACGATATAAAAAACTTTCGGCAACTGCATGCCATCACCGCGGGACACCCGGAGTATCGAGAATGTCCGGGCGTGGAAACAACCACCGGGCCGCTGGGCCAGGGGTTGGCAAATGCTGTGGGCATGGCGCTGGCTGAGGAAAAACTGGCGCGAGAATTTAATCAGGACGGACACAATATAGTTGACCACCGTACCTGGGTAATTGTGGGTGATGGCTGTCTGATGGAGGGTATCTCCCACGAAGCGGCTTCCCTTGCCGGCACCCTGGGCCTTGGCAAGCTCATTTGTATTTACGATGACAATGGGATCTCCATTGATGGCGAAGTAGACGGCTGGTTTGCTGAAGACGTGCCGGCACGTTTTGAGGCATACGGCTGGCGGGTGATCCGCAACGTTGATGGCCATGACGGTCAGGAAATCGAAGTGGCGCTGACCACCGCAACTGAATCAGATGGTCGACCCACACTGGTCTGTACCCGCACGACTATCGGCCAGGGTTCACCTAACAAAGCGGGTACCGCGGGTGCCCACGGCGCAGCTTTGGGTGAAGAAGAAATAGCACTGGTGCGCAAAACTCTGAACTGGGGCAATGAGCCGTTTGATATTCCCGCAGGCATAAAAGCCGACTGGGACCAGACTGCTCGTGGGGCTGCGCTGCAAAGCGAATGGAACAAGCAGTTTGCAGCTTACCAGGAGGCCTTCCCGGAGCGGGCCAGTGAGTTTTTACGCCGCACTTCTGGAACACTGCAGGCGGATTGGGATACAGCGCTGTTAGAACTGGCAAGGCAGGAACAGGCCGATTGTGTTGATCTGGCAACTCGAAAGTCGTCACAGAAAGCCATCGGTGCTGTTGCTGCCGGTGTGCCTGAACTGTTTGGCGGATCTGCAGACCTGACGGGTTCTAATCTGACAAACTGGGCGGGTGCTACTGCGGACCAGCATATGAGTTACGGGGTGCGCGAGTTTGGCATGACGGCGATCAGCAATGGCATTCTCCTGCACGGTGGTTATCGGGTGTTCACCGGGACTTTTCTGGTATTCATGGAATACGCGCGCAACGCCGTGCGTCTGGCATCTCTGATGCAGATCCCGAACATTTTTGTCTATACCCACGATTCTGTGGCCGTTGGTGAAGACGGGCCCACCCACCAGCCTGTGGAACAGTTGACCAGTTTACGCACAACACCTGGCCTGGAAACCTGGCGGCCCTGTGACACTGTTGAATCGGCAATCGCCTGGCAGCAGGCTATTGCCAGCACAACACACCCCAGTGCATTGATATTTACCCGGCAGAATACGGTTGCCCAGCCGCGTAACGAAGGTGCCTTTAACAATATAGATAAAGGCGGGTATGTCCTGCTTGACTGCAACAAGA
Organism: Pseudomonadaceae bacterium; assembly: GCA_024743175.1. GTDB lineage: Bacteria > Pseudomonadota > Gammaproteobacteria > Pseudomonadales > Azotimanducaceae > UBA4421. The sequence continues at coordinate 149,611 of JANSXA010000010.1, forward strand.
CCCCCGACGTCATTCTGATTGCCACCGGCTCAGAAGTTGAACTGGCTGTAGAAGCTGCGGCAACACTTACAAACGACGGACATCAGGTGCGTGTTGTCTCCATGCCGTGCGCAGAACGTTTTGTGGCTCAGGATGCCGCCTATCAGGCCTCTGTTCTGCCGGATGCGGTGCGCGCACGGGTTGCCGTTGAAGCTGCGCATCCAGATTACTGGTTCCGCTTTGTTGGTCTTGATGGTGAAGTGGTTGGTATTGCTCGATACGGCTTGTCTGCACCGGGTGGACAGGCAATGGTTGAGCTGGGCATGACCGCAGCAAACGTAGTCGCCAGCGCGCAGCGGGTGCTGGCCAAACATTCAGGATAAGGTACGGGAGAACTTGATGGCTGACTTAGGGGTCAACGTCCTGCGGGATACGGATTTAGCGGAGAAGCGCGTGCTGATACGTGCTGATCTCAATGTGCCGGTGAAAGACGGTAACGTCACCAGTGATGCCCGCATACAGGCTTCAGTAGATACCATCGAGTATGCCCTTGCGCATAACGCGGCTGTAGTGGTCATGTCCCACCTGGGCAGACCCACCGAAGGCGAGTTTGATGCCCAGGCCTCACTGGCACCGGTCGCCGTCCGACTCGGAGAGATTCTGCAGCGATCCGTAGACCTGCTGCCCAACATTGAAGATTGTGCTGGTGTTCAACCCGGTGAAGTGGCTTTGCTGGAAAACGTGCGTTTTTTGCGCGGTGAAAAATCAGATGACGATGCATTGGCGCAGGCCCTGGCCGCGCAGTGTGACGTTTTTGTCATGGATGCGTTTGGCACCGCTCACCGGGCCCAGGCATCAACCCACGGCATAGCCAGATTTGCCCCCACCGTGTGTGCAGGTATTCTGCTCGAAGCAGAATTGACCGCGCTGGGAAAGGCGCTGGCAGACCCTGCCCATCCGATGGTGGCTATTGTCGGCGGTGCCAAAGTATCTACTAAGCTTGAGGTGCTTGACGCTCTGGCAGACAAAGCGGACCAGATTATCGTCGGTGGTGGTATTGCCAACACGTTTATTGCTGCAGCTGGCTTTAATGTTGGCCAGTCGCTTTATGAAGCGGAGTTACTCGACGCTGCCCGGCAGATTGCAGCAAAGGTTGATGTGCCGATACCGGTGGACGTCATGGTGGGCAAAGCATTTGATGCCGCTGAACCGGCAGTGTGCAAAGCCATCGATGCCGTTGCGGATGACGATATGATCCTCGACATAGGCCCGGTGTCCGCCAGAGCCTGGGCAGAACAGCTGGTCGAGGCAAAAACAATTCTGTGGAATGGCCCCGTCGGCGTATTTGAATTTGATCAGTTCGGCGAAGGCACACGCGTATTGGCGGAAGCCATTGCCGGCAGCGACGGTTTTTCCATTGCCGGCGGCGGTGACACGCTTGCTGCCATCGACAAATACGCGGTGAGTGAAGGCATCTCCTACATTTCCACTGGTGGCGGTGCATTTCTGGAGTTTGTCGAGGGTAAAACTCTGCCGGCGGTGGCCATGCTGCAGAAGCGCGCCAGGCAAGGCTGATCTCGCAAAACCGCGTTTACAAACTCAGGCGGACACAGCCAATGACGTTTGGCGTTGATATCACTAGAATGCGGTCGCAATATTTATCCACTTTCTGGAGAACACGATGGCTTTAATCAGCATGCGGCAACTGCTGGATCATGCAGCCGAAAATGATTACGGGGTTCCCGCCTTTAATGTCAATAATCTTGAGCAGATGCGCGCCATCATGGAAGGCGCAGATGCCACCAACAGCCCGGTGATTGTGCAGGCCTCAGCAGGTGCACGGAAGTACGCGGGGCCCAACTTTCTGCGTCATCTGATTCTTGCCGCGATTGAAGAGTTTCCCCACATCCCAGTGGTTATGCACCAGGATCACGGTGCCTCGCCAGCGGTCTGCCAGCGCTCGATTCAGCTGGGTTTCTCCTCGGTGATGATGGACGGTTCGCTTCTGGCAGATCAGAAAACCCCCGCCGAATATGAATACAACATTGAAGTCACCAGACAGACTGTGGACATGGCCCACGCCTGCGGTGTTTCGGTGGAAGGTGAACTGGGCTGCCTGGGCTCGCTGGAAACCGGTGAAGCCGGTGAAGAGGACGGCGTTGGCTTTGAAGGTTCGCTGTCAATGGATCAGCTGCTCACAGATCCGGAGCAGGCAGCAGACTTTGTCAAACAGACGGATGTTGATGCGCTGGCAATTGCCATTGGTACTTCCCACGGCGCGTATAAGTTCAGTCGACCACCGACAGGCGATATTCTCGCCATTGAACGTATCAAAGCGATTCACGATCGTATTCCGGGCACTCACCTGGTGATGCACGGCAGCAGCTCGGTACCCCAGGATCTGCTGGCGATGATCAATGAATATGGCGGCGAAATCCCTGAGACCTACGGTGTGCCGTTGGCAGAAATTCAGGAAGGCATCAAACACGGGGTGCGTAAGGTCAACATCGATACCGATCTGCGACTTGCCAGTACCGCCGCCATTCGCAAGCACCTGGCCGTCAACAAGGCCGAATTTGACCCGCGCAAGTATCTGAAAGATTCGCAGGATGCGATGAAGCAGGTGGTCATCGAGCGCTATGAAGCGTTCAACACGGCTGGCCAGGCGGACAAAATCAAAGTGGTGTCGCTGGAAGATATGTTTGCCCGTTATGCATCGGGTGAGCTGGATCAGGTTGTCCACTAGCGCGGATACCCCACTTCACACAGCCGTCGTCAGAGGGTCAGCGGAATTTGATGCTGACGCTCTGCAGGCACGGCTTGCTGCGCTCACAGATCGAGAGGTGGTGGCTGCAGCTGATACCCTTGAATACCGACAGTTCTACGGCCTGGTCTTTCCACACATAGATCATCAGCATCAGATGATGATGTTCGAGGCGCACCAGCAACGTCTGGTTATTCAGGTGTTTGAGCCTGTCGAGACCACAGGCCATGTCATGTTGTGCCACGGCTATTACGACCACGTTGGCCTGTTTGCCTCAGTCATCGAATATCTGCTGCTCAAAAAACTCACGGTCATCACCTTTGATCAGATTGGTCATGGGCTGTCATCCGGCGAGCGGGTGGTGATTGATAGTTTTGACACCTACGTAGCTGCGCAGCGGGCGGTCACTAACTTTGCCCTGACCGAGTTATCGCCCACGCCGAATGAACCCCTGCACTGGGTGGCGCAAAGCATGGGTGGGGCGATTGTGATGGAATACCTGCAGCATAAACCGGCGATAGCTCTGGGCAATATTGTCCTGCTGGCACCTCTGGTCAGGCCTTACGCCTGGGGCTGGAATCGCTGGGTGTTTGCGCTGGCAAAGTTGACCATCACCTCACGGCCCCGGGTGCTTTCAGATAACGCTGAAAACCCTGAATTTCACGACCTGCAGGCTATTGATCCGCTGCAGGCCCGGATTCTACCGGTTGCCTGGGTGCAGGCCATGGTGGCCTGGTTCAAACGTTTTGAACATTATCCTGAATCCGAACTGGCACCCGTGATTGTGCAGGGTGATCAGGACCGTACCGTTGATGCCCACTACAACCTCAAAGTGTTCAGCAGACGTTATCCGCACAGTCATCAATGGATTATCACCGGTGGACGCCATCATCTGGCCAATGAGTCAGAGTATCTGCGCGGTCAAATGTGGCGCTATCTCGATGCACAGTGTGATTGGTAGGATAGTTGTCCTCGTTAAGCTGGAACGCTCGTGTTAGACCAATTTTTATCAGCGAAACAAATTAAAACCGATTCAGAGTCTCTTTCGATCTGGGGCAAAGACTGGACCAACGGCTTTGCGGTTGCACCCAGCGCGGTTGTTTTTCCGCAAACCAGCGAACAGGTGATTGAGCTGGTTAACTACGCCCGGTCGAGCAGAACGGCATTGGTGCCTTCTGGCGGCAGAACAGGGTTGTCAGGCGGTGCCGTGGCCAGCAACGGCGAAATTGTGGTGTCGTTTGATCGCATGAACCAGATACTCGATTTTGATCAGCAGGAGCAGCGTGTTACCTGTCAGGCGGGTGTCATTACGGCGACGCTGCAGGACTTTGCAAAATCCCATAACCTGTTTTATCCGGTAGATTTTGCCTCCGCAGGCTCCAGCCAGATCGGCGGAAATGTGGCCACCAACGCCGGTGGCATCAAAGTCATACGTTACGGTCTGACCAGAGACTGGGTGGCGGGTTTACGCGCGGTGACCGGAACCGGTGAACTGCTCAACTGCAACGCCGGCCTGGTGAAAAACGCCACCGGCTACGATCTGCGCCACCTGCTGATCGGCTCTGAAGGCACCCTGGGATTGATCACGGAGGTAGATGTGCGTCTGGCTCGCGCACCGTTACCCCATAGTGTCATGGTGCTGGGGGTGCCCCGGGTTGGCGATCTGTTACAGGTGCTGCACACTTTTAACGAACATCTGACGTTGTCTGCTTTCGAATTCTTTTCTGACCTGGCGCTGGAAAAAGTGCGCGCACATCGTGACCTACCTGCGCCGCTGGCAGAAGCCATGCCTTTTTATGCGTTGCTTGAATTTGACGCGGTAGAGATAGACGCTGCTTCCGCCGCCTTTGAACACACTATGGCTCAGGGCTGGGTGCTAGATGGTGTGCTCAGTCAGTCTGATGCTCAGGCTCAGGCGTTATGGCAACTCAGAGAAGGCATATCCGAATCCATTTCGCCGTATACACCTTATAAAAACGATCTGTCGGTCTGCGTCTCCCAGGTGCCCGGGTTCCTCAACGACGTCGACAGATTTGTAGCGGACAGTTACCCGGATTTTGAAGTGTGCTGGTACGGACACATTGGTGACGGCAATCTGCACCTGAATATTCTGCGCCCGGAGCACCTGAGTGTGGAAGAGTTCATGGCCAAAGGCCATGCCATGAGTCCAAAGATTTTTGAACTGGTTGCCCAACGCCAGGGCAGTATTTCCGCAGAACATGGTGTGGGATTGCTGAAGCGGGATTTCCTGAACTATTCACGCAGTCCCGCCGAGATCACCCTCATGCGCGGGTTGAAGTCCCTGTTTGATCCGGATCAGATTCTCAATCCAGGCAAGCTGCTTTAACCCTGGACCTGATACCGGTTTAAAGCGTTCGCACGCCGCCTGCGGCGGCAATCAGCACCTTGTCCGCGGCCTGATGCGCAAACAAGCCATTGCACACAACGCCAGGCAGGTTGTTGATCGCATTTTCCAGGGCCAGCGGCTCACTGATGTGCAATCCGTGTATATCGATAATCCAGTTACCGTTGTCAGTCACCACACCTTCGCGCCACACCGGCTGACCGCCCAGAGCCTCGAGCCCGCGGGCCACCAGGCTGCGCGCCATTGGAATCACTTCAACAGGCAGTGGAAAAGTACCCAGCACGTTAACCAGCTTGCTTTCGTCGACAATGCAAATAAACTCGTCCGCCGCACTGGCAACAATTTTTTCCCGTGTTAACGCAGCGCCGCCACCTTTTATGAGATTGCGCCCTGGGTCAACTTCGTCTGCCCCGTCAATATAGACGTCTACACGGACGGTGGCGTTTAAGTCCAGTACCTGGATGCCGTGATCTCTGAGGCGCTGTGAAGATGCCTCGCTGGAAGAAACCGCAGCATCGAACAGGTGTTTGACTGATGCCAGTTCGTCGATAAAAAAATTGGTGGTTGAACCTGTGCCGACACCGACTACGCTTTGTAGTTCGAGTCGAGGTTTTATTAAATCCAGTGCAGCCTTTGCCGCTTGCTGTTTGAGTGCGTTCTGGTCGAGTGAGGCTTGCGAACTGATGGCGGGTCTCGAGAAAAAGAAATTGTGAAAAGATGGTGCCCATGCTCGAAAGTTATGTAAAGAAAATTCTCGGTTCGCGGGTTTACGACCTTGCAATGGAGACACCATTGACCCAGGCACCGGGTCTGTCCCGTCGCTTAGGTGCCGAAGTCTGGCTGAAGCGTGAAGACCTGCAACCGGTGTTCAGTTTCAAGAATCGCGGTGCCTATAACAAGATGGCACAAATGAGCGAGGCGGATAGAAAAAGAGGTGTGATAACAGCATCAGCGGGCAATCATGCTCAGGGTGTTGCCGCGGCAGCCCGCCATCTGGGTATGAAGGCAACCATTGTGATGGGTCGTAACACGCCGAGCATAAAAGTTGATGCGGTCAAGGCCAGGGGTGCAAAAGTTGTCCTGCACGGTGATGGTTTTCCCCAGGCGGCAGCACATGCGGCACAGCTGCAGAGCGAAGGTAACCTCACCTATGTGCATCCGTTTGATGATGTAGATGTCATTGCCGGCCAGGGTACTGTAGGCATGGAAGTTGTTAACCAGCATCCGGGTCAGCCCGATGTTGTTTTTGTCCCGGTTGGCGGCGGTGGTTTGATTGCCGGAATTGCGGCTTATATCAAGTACCTCTACCCGAAAACCAGAATTGTTGGCGTGGAGGTCCAGGGTTCAGCGTGTCTGCATGCTGCCATGCAGGCTGGACGGCGGGTGAAGCTGCCGCTGGAAACCCTTGATCTGTTTGCAGATGGCGTATCCGTAGCGCAGGTCGGCAAAGAAAACTTCAAGGTGGCGAAAAAATATGTAGACGAAGTAGTGGTCTGCAGCATTGATGAGATTTGTGCAGCCATCAAAGATATCTTTGAGGAAACCCGGGTGGTTGCTGAACCTGCCGGTGCATTAGCCGTTGCCGGCATGAAGCAGTATCTGGCAGACTACCCGGCGTCAGATCAATCCGTGGTCGCCATAGTCAGTGGCGCCAACGTTAACTTTGATCGCCTGCGCCATATTTCCGAGCGCTCTGAAATTGGCGAGCAGCGTGAAGCCATTCTGGCGGTGACCATAGATGAAGTGAAAGGCAGCTTCCTGAAGTTCTGCCGCGCGCTGGGTAAACGTTCGATAACAGAATTCAATTATCGCTGGGCCCGCGATTCAAAGGCACATATCTATGTTGGCATGCAGGTGACAGCACCTGCTGACCGCGATGAGGCGGTGGCTGACCTGTCCAGTCGTGGATACGCGGTTGTAGATATGACCAACAATGAAGCGGCCAAGTTGCACGTCCGCCATATGGTGGGTGGTCGCAGCATCGGTGCCGAAGAAGAACTGCTGTTCCGTTTTGAGTTTCCCGAGCGTCCGGGTGCGTTGTTACAGTTTTTGAGTGGCGTCGGTGCGCAGTGGAACATCACCCTGTTTCATTACCGCAATCATGGTGCCGCCTACGGGCGGGTGTTGGTTGGTTTTGCCGCTGGCGCCGAGGAACGTCCAAAACTGCTTAAATTTCTGCAGCGTATCGGCTATCGGTTCTGGGAAGAAAGTGATAATCCCGCTTATCAGCTGTTTTTGAAGTAAACCCAGGCTGGCTCAACTGTCCTGCCAGTAACGCAGGTATTCATCTTCGAACACCAGCTTGGTGCGATCGGCAATATGGTCGATATACAGTCTGCCATCCAGATGATCGAACTCATGCTGGAATACGGTGGCCCAGAAACCTTCAAATATAAGTTCTGCAGGGTTGCCACTGGTGTCGGTGTAGTCAATACGAATGTGTTGCGGCCGCTCGACAAAACCGCGCAGGCCCGGCACCGACAGACAACCTTCCCAGTAACCTGCCGGGGTGGGGTCAAGTATTGTAATGGTGGGATTGATGAAAGTAGTCAACGGCAAAGGATCAATTTCGCCGTAGCGACTTGGTCCGCCGGGAATTTCAACAATAGCCAGGCGCAACGGCACGTCGATTTGCGGGGCTGCCAGGCCAATACCACCGTAGTCGTGCAGGGTATCGACCATATCAGCAATCAGTAAATGCAGCGCTTCACTGCCAATTGCGTCCTTCGCCACCGGCTCGGCAACTTTGCGTAACGTGGGGTGACCCATATTGATAATTTTACGAACGGCCATAACAACCTGCCTGATGTCTACTGGGTAAACTCTAGCACGCCATTTTCGGTGGCCACAGCATTGCAGCGCACATCCCAGTCTTCGTTAGGCAATTCGGCTGCACTGTACTGGCAGGAGAAGGCAACGCCGAGAATATGCGCCTTGGTTGCAGGCAGATATCGGTCGTAGTAGCCGCCACCCATACCCAGACGATTACCCCATTTGTCGTAGGCCAGCAGAGGGGTCAGCACAACATCAAGTTCAGCCGGCGGAATTTCGAGACTGTTGCGCGGCTCGGTGATGCCAAAGCGGTTGATCTGTACCTCGCTGTCCACGGTATAGGCAAAGAATGCCATCTGTCCGTTGGCACCAACGACGGGTAAAGCGACCTGCACAGAGTTCTGCCACAAGTACTCGATAGTCTGTGTTACGTCAACTTCCGCATTGCTGGCCGCATAAGCTGCAACAACTCTGGCGGATCGCAGGGGTGCCCAATCGGCGAGGTGTGTGGAAATGGAGATATTGGCGGCTTGCCGGGCGTGGTCATCCAGGTTGCGGCGTCGAGCTGAAAATTCGCTGCGCAGGGCGTTCCGACGGATATTCATGAAGACCTCCTATGCAACAGGTACATCAGGTCGCCAGGCGATAGAAGTGTTCCCGGAGATGCCGCTACTGGTTTGCCCTGAACCGTTATGGTTCAAGGCGGAGGTCTGTGCAACATCTAAGGCATCCCATCATGTTGGGCAAGCACACGGACGCTGGCAGCAGAATCTCCTGAGTTATCTCTAACGGCTCAAGGACGCGACCAACTGGCAAACATCCCAGGAACAAGTCCAGTATAGCCCTTCATGCAGGGAGTCCAAGTCTTGTAATTAGGTCAATTGGACAGTATGGGAGGTGTCCCGCACAACGCAGGGAAAAGTATTTACAGGTCCAGTTGCTTATGGTTCGCCAGCGCAGTTTCAACCTTGTTGTTGAGACTTTCGAGACGCTGCCCGACTGCGTCCTTGGTTTCATGCAGAATATTCTGCCCGGACAGATAGTCATTGGTGATGTTCAACGCGGCCATGACCGCTACGCGATCCAGTCCCACAACTTTTCCCGAGGCGCGTATGGTCTCCATCTGGCCATCCAGAAACTGGGCGGCACGGGTTAACGCATCAACTTCATCAGGTGGACAGCTGACCTGGTATTCTTTACCCATGATGGTAACGCGAACGGTGTTTGCGGTTTGAGTCATAGTGAAATGTGTACCCGTCTGCCTGTTAATCTTTTTCCAGCGCTTTCAGACGCGTGATCATGGACTCAACCCGGCTTTTTGCCAGTTCGTTTTTTTCGATCAGTTTGGCGCGTTCGGTAGACCAGTTTTTCTGTTGTGTACGCAAGGCTCTGTTCTCTTTGCTTAATACGGTGGTCAGTACCAGCAGTTCGTCGATCTGTTGTTCAAGTTGGCTGAGTTGTTCTATTTCGGCGTTGGAAGCCATGGTCTTGCTCTTTCTTATTCTCAGTTGCGCTTTTTCTGCCTAAGTAAATGCTTGTCTGTGGCATTTATTCCGTGGTTAGGCGATAGTTTGCGCTGATTACCTTCCTTTGTGTAGCCCAATATATCGTGTCTGATCTTCAAGCGCTTGCGCAAAATGCATCCTCTATTATCGACCCTCCTGAGTTACATGGTGTGGTCTGCGGTTTTGCGGCGGGCGAACCGGCTCAATTTATGCTCTCAGAGTTTGTCCAGCTGATGGGTACAGACGTTCTGTCTGATGAAACTGCGGTGAGTGATTTTGTCAGCGCCGCCCTGGAAGGGCTGTTTGCTCAGGATATGAGTTTTGTCCCCCTGATCCCTGACGATGAGTATCCGCTTGAGCAGCGCCTGGCGGGTCTGAGTGCCTGGTGTGCGGGTTTCCTGAGTGGTTTTGGTGCTGCGTTCGGCGGCAGTGAAGGCGGCGCAACAATGGATACTTTACCGCTGGACGTACAGGAAATTCTGCGCGACTTTGCCAGTATCAGCTCTCTGGATGAGTCCGTGGAAGGCGGCGAGCATGAAGAAAGTGCCTACATGGAAATCTACGAATATGTGCGGGTCGCGGCTGTACTTGCCCTGACCTTGATTTCAGAACAGGCGGAGCGCACCGCGGCCAACAAAGACGATTCCCAGGACAGTCCTTGAGCATAAGCACAGCGGACTACAAAAAACGCCGCAATCAATTGATGTCGATGATGTCGCCGGGGTCTGTAGCGCTGATTCCCGGCGCCAGCCCGGCGCGTCGCAATCGTGATATCCAGTACCTGTTTCGTCAGGACAGCGATTTTTTCTACCTCACCGGATTTTCTGAGCCGGATGCATTACTGCTGCTGGCTCCGGGTCGTGAGCATGGTCAGGAGATACTGTTTTGTGCGGAACGTGATGTGCAGGCTGAACGCTGGGATGGCGAACGCCTGGGTCCTGAGCGCGCAACCCAGAATCTGGGTGTGGACGATGCGTTTCCGGTAACCGACATGGACGACATTTTACCCGGCCTGCTGGAGTCGCGTGCGCGGATTTATGTGACGTTGGGTGAGTACCCGGATTTTGATAGTCGCCTGCTTGCCTGGGTTGCTGATATCCGCAAGCGCGAAGCAGGTGGCGCGCAAACGCCGGGTGAGTTTCTCGAACTGAAACACCTTCTGCATGAACTGCGACTGTTTAAATCAGCCAAAGAACAGCAGTTAATGCGCAAAGCTGCAAAAATCACCAGCATCGCCCATCGCCGCGCCATGCAGGTGTGTGAGCCGGGTATGCTGGAAAGCCAGCTGGAAGCTGAACTGACCTATGAGTTCATGTCTCATGGCGCCCGATCACCTGCTTATCCCTGTATTGTTGGCGGTGGTGAAAACGCCTGTGTCATGCACTACGTTGACAACACCGCGGTCCTGAAAAAGAACGATCTTGTGCTGATCGATGCAGGCTGTGAGTACCAGCATTACGCAGCAGACGTGACGCGCACCTTCCCGGTCAGCGGAAAGTTCAGCGGCGCGCAGCAGAAACTGTACGACATTGTTCTGCGCGCCAATGAAGCAGCGATCAGCCAGTGTCTGCCCGGCAATTATTTCAACGCACCACATGAAGCAGCTGTTAGGGTCATTGTTGAGGGTCTGGTCGCACTGGGGCTGCTTGAAGGTGCGATCGATGAGATCATTGCAGTGCAGGATTACAAAGCGTTCTGTCCGCACAAAACCTCCCACTGGCTGGGTATTGATGTCCACGATGTTGGCGATTACCGCATCGATACCAGCTGGCGCGATTTTGAACCCGGCATGGTGTTAACCATTGAGCCGGGCATCTATATCCCGCGGGATGAGACAACCGCGCATCTGCCTGACAGGTATCGTGGTATCGGCATTCGTATCGAAGACGATGTGCTGATAACCAGACAGGGATGTGAAGTACTCACCGATGATGTGCCAAAACAGCCTGCCGAAATTGAAGCCTTGATGGCTGAGCCGTTTATCCAGGCATCGCGGGTGCAACCCCGCCGTCGGAGTGCTCGCTAGTGGCGAAGACCTCAACCATTGCAATTGTTGGCGGTGGACTGGTTGGCGTAACCGCAGCCCTTGCGTTAGCACGTCGTGATTATCAGGTGACGCTGATTGACCGACAGGCACCCCAGATACAGCGCGGTGCGCTGGGAATGGATATTCGTAATGTGGCTTTATCGCCTGCTTCCCAGGCACTGCTTGATAGCGTGGGGGTCTGGGGTGCAACCCCCGCCGCACCCTATCAACATATGCAGGTCTGGGAGCAGTGGGGTAACAGTGAATTGTCTTTCCACGCCGCAGATGTAGGCGCTCTGCAACTAGGTTGGCTGGTGGAAGTCAGCCCTTTGCTGGCACATGCCTGGCAGCAAATGGATCGGTACGACAACCTGACGGTGTGGACAAGTGAGATCAGTGACGTTGATGTGTCCAGCGAGCGTGTCGAGATAGAAACCGCCACCGGTGCTCGCGGCAGCTTCGATTTTCTGATTGCAGCTGATGGTGCGCAATCGCTGGTGCGTCGCGCCATGAATCTCGATGTACAGCAATACCCGGTGCATCAGGTGGCCTTGACCACCGTGGTGAAAACCGAACAGCCGCATCAGCACACAGCCTGGCAGCGGTTTTTAACCGATGGTCCGCTGGCGTTTCTGCCGGCGGTTGATGAACATCTTTGCTCTATTGTCTGGTCCCAGAGTGGCGAAGAAGCCGAGCGGCGCAAGGCAATGGATGAGGCACAATTCTGTCGTGAGATTGGTTTTGCAATTGAACACCGCCTGGGCGCTGTTACCCAGGTTGATCAACGCTTCAGTTTTCCGTTGACCCAGCAACGATTGCCCAATTGTGCACCGGATCCGCGTGTTCTTTTGATTGGAGATGCCATGCGGGTGGTGCACCCACTTGCGGGTATGGGGGTGAATCTGGGTCTTGAAGATGTACAACAGATGCTTGAAGTGGCCCGGCCGACAGTAGACCTCTCCGCGCCCGGATTGTGGACGCGTTTTGCCCGCCAGCGTCAGGTCAGAGCGCAGATGATGATCCGCATATTTTCCGCGCTGCAGAAAATTTACGGCAGCTCTGATCCGGGACTTGCGCTGTTGCGGAATATTGGCGTTGCCTCGATCAACCGGCTTGACGGTTTGAAACAGCAGATCATGCGTGAAGCCATGGGTCTGACCGCGACAGGCGCCAGCTCATAACCACATCAACCTGGAAGAACTTTTAACTGGAAGCCCAATGTCTAAAGAATCAGCACCGCAAAAAACCCCTTTATATGACGAACACCTCGCCGCCGGTGGAAAGATGGTGGATTTTGCCGGCTGGCTGATGCCGGTGAACTACGGTTCGCAGATAGAAGAGCACAGCGCGGTGCGCACGGATGTTGGCATGTTTGATGTGTCGCACATGACCATCATTGACGTGCACGGCGAAGATGCGCAGGCGTTCCTGCAGCAAGTGGTGGCCAATGATGTGGCCAAGCTGTCCACCTGGGGTGCACTTTACGGCGCTTTGCTGAATGAAAGCGGCGGTGTGCTGGATGATCTGATTGTTTATGCATTACCTGAAGGTTTTCGATGTGTGGTGAATGCATCAACCCGCACAAAAGTACTGAACTGGTTCGAGCAGCACAAAATGCCGGCGATGACGTTTGCTCAGCAGCCACTGGTCATGATTGCAGTGCAGGGCCCCGAGGCAATAAACCGCCTCAATGCCTGTTATCCGGGCAGTGTGCCTGAGGACCTTGCGCCGTTTAATGCTGCTGTGTTTGGCGACTGGATGGTGGGTCGCACCGGTTATACCGGCGAAGATGGTGTTGAGATCATGTTACCTGCCGCGCAAGGCGTCAGCTTATGGCAGGATCTGCGCGCAGCTGGCGTGCAACCCGCTGGACTGGGTGCGCGGGATACCCTGCGCCTGGAAGCAGGTCTGAATCTCTATGGCCAGGACCTGGACGAACAGACCTCACCCCTGGCCTCTAACATTGCCTGGACCATTGCCTGGTCGCCGGAAGACCGTGATTTTATCGGCCGCAGCGCGATAGAGCCCGAGCGTGGCCAATGTCCAATGAAATTGACGGGTCTTATCATGAAAGACAAAGGCGTATTACGTCATGGTCAGGTGGTGACCACATCCGCTGGGAATGGGATAATCACCAGCGGAACGTTTTCCCCCACGCTGGGGTTCAGTATTGCTCTGGCGCGTCTGCCGAAAGCGGCAAGCGGCGCCTGCGAAGTGGACATCCGGGGTAAAGCCAAAGCCGCTGAAATTGTGAAACCGCCATTTGTCCGACACGGTAAAAAGCTGGTCGGCTGAGAAAAAAAGGACACACCCCAAATGAGTGAAGTACCTGCAGAAAATAAATATGTCGCCACCCATGAGTGGGCAAGACTGGAAGAAGACGGCAGCGTCACCGTGGGGATTACCGACCACGCACAGAATGCCCTGGGTGACGTGGTTTATGTTGAACTGCCGGAGGTAGGACAACAAATTAACGCAGCGGAAGAGGCAGGTGTAGTAGAATCTGTAAAAGCCGCTTCCGACATCTATGGCCCTATCACGGGTACAGTGGTTGCGATCAACAGCGTGCTTGATGACGAACCCGAAAAGGTTAATCAGGACCCCTACGGCGAAGGTTGGTTTTTCAAACTGGAACCTGACGACGTGGTCGAACTGGAAGAACTGCTCGACGCAGAAGCTTATACAGAAGTCTGCGACGAAGAAGAGCACTGACCCGGCTTGCGGCAGTGCCTGTCATCTCATAGATAAAATCCAGCTAATCCATTAAGGAGAGCCCAGATGCCGTTTGTACCGCATACCGAGGCTGACGTATCCGCCATGCTGGCGGAAATAGGCGCGCCTGATATCAGCGCCTTGTTTGATGAAATCCCCTCGCACCTGGCCAATGGCAGCCTGCGGGATGTGCCCGCTGGCCGCAGCGAAATGGCCATGCTGCAGATGCTCGCCGAACGCGCCGACGCGGATGCAGGGTATACCTGTTTTATGGGCGCCGGCAGCTATGACCACCACATTCCGGCGGCAGTCTGGGACATCACAACCCGCGGTGAATTCATGACCGCCTATACGCCGTATCAGGCGGAGGCGAGCCAGGGTACGTTGCAGCTGATCTACGAGTATCAATCCATGATGGCGGCGCTGACCGGTATGGACGTTTCCAATGCATCCGTCTACGACGGCGCCAGTGGCCTCGCTGAAGCGATGCTGATGGCTTTACGTGGCAACAAAAAGAACAAAGGTGGTCTGGTTCTGGTGGCTGACTCCGTACATCCGAACTACACCGGCACTTCCCGCAATATTGTCAGAAATCAGGGTATTCAGATCGAGACGTTGCCGTTGGATGCCAGCGGTATTGTTGACACGCACCATCTGCCCGAAGATCTGGCGCCGGCAGCGGTGGTGATTCAGCAACCGAACTTTTTTGGTCGTCTGGAGAGCGTAGATGCGCTCACGGATTGGGCCCATGCACAGGGTGCGCTGGTGATTGCTGTGGTCAATCCAATGACACTGAGTGTGCTGAAGGCGCCAGGTGACTGGGGTAGTGAAGGCGTGGGTGCGGATATTGTCTGTGGCGATGGACAACCCTTTGGCGTGCCCATGGCGTCCGGCGGGCCTTCATTTGGATTTACCTGTTGCAGTCAGGCACTGGTTCGACAGATGCCCGGCCGCATCATAGGCCAGACCGAAGATCTGGATGGCAAAACAGGTTATGCCCTCACGCTGCAGGCCCGGGAACAGCATATCCGGCGCGGCAAAGCGACCTCCAACATCTGCACCAATCAGGGTCTGCTGGTGACTGCCGGCACAATTTATCTCAGTCTGGTGGGTCCCCAGGGCCTGCGCGAAGTTGCCCTGGCCTCTCATCAGGGTGCCATGCGGTTATTCGATCAGCTGACACAGATCCCCGGCGTAAGTGCTGTGTTTGAAGGTCCGCATTTCCACGAGTTTGCAGTACGTTTGCCTGTTCCTGCTGCAGATGTCATCGATGCCATGATGGCACAAGGCGTTCTGCCCGGTCTTGCGCTGTCACATTTTGCCTCCGGACATGTGCCCGAGGCGGAAAATACGCTGCTGGTCGCAGTTACCGAAAAGCGCACGCCAGCGGAAATAGCACACTATGTCTCGTTGCTCAGCGATATTCTTGAAAAATCAACCCAGGTGGCATCATGAGCACTATTTTTGATATCAGTCAGAGCGGCCGGCGTGCCAGTGCACAACGGGTGGATGCTGCTGATGACAGCGTCCTGGCAGATCTGCCAGGGGACCTGCTACGTTCGGAGCCGCCAGGCCTGCCCGAAGTGTCAGAGTTACAGGCGGTCCGCCACTATACCAATCTGTCCAGGAAAAATTTCAGCATCGATACCCAGTTCTATCCGCTGGGCTCCTGCACCATGAAATATAACCCGCGCGGCGCCCATAAAGCCGCCAACCTGCCGGGATTCCTGGGGCGCCATCCGCTGGCACCTGAAGCGGCCAGTCAGGGCCATATGGCCTGTCTGTATGATCTGCAGGAAATCCTGCGTGATGTCACGGGAATGAAAGGTGTCTCGTTGACGCCGATGGCCGGCGCTCAGGGTGAATTTGCCGGTGTGGCCATGATTCGTGCTTATCACGAATCCAGGGGCGACGATGCGCGCACCGAGATTATTGTGCCCAGTGCAGCTCATGGTACCAATCCGGCCACCGCGGTGATGTGTGGTTATAAAGTCACAGAAGTTGCCGTCGATGCATCCGGTGATGTAGATCTGGATGCCCTGAAAGCCTGTGTTGGGCCACAAACCGCAGGCCTGATGATGACCAACCCATCAACCTGTGGTGTGTTTGAACGTCAGGTTGAGGAAATTGCCAGAACCGTGCACGACGCCGGAGGTCTGCTCTATTACGACGGTGCCAACCTGAATGCCATTCTCGGCAAGGTCAAGCCCGGTGATATGGGGTTTGATGTGCTGCACATGAATCTGCATAAAACATTTGCCACCCCCCACGGTGGCGGCGGCCCTGGCGCTGGCCCGGTAGGTGTGTCGGAGCGCTTGTTACCGCACTTGCCGGTACCTATTGTGGCTAAATCTGAAGAGGCAGGCGAAACGATTTATCGATGGGTGGACGAGGATGATCTGCCGTTGAGTATTGGTCGTTTATCCGCGTTTGCGGGTAATGCAGGTATTCTGATCCGTGCGTTGGCCTACGCGTTACTGCTGGGCCGCGAAGGCATGCATCGGGTGGGCGAGTACGCAACGCTGAATGCCAATTACATGGCCGCGCGCCTGCACAAAGCCGGTTTTAAGCTGGCCTATCCTGAACGTCGGGCAACCCACGAATTTATCCTCACCTTCGCCCATGAAGCCAAAGAGCTGGGTGTGAACGCAATGGACATTGCCAAACGTATGCTCGACTACGGCATGCATTCGCCCACAACCTATTTTCCACTGCTGATTCCGGAGTGTTTTCTTATTGAGCCAACGGAAACGGAAAGCCGCGAAGAGCTGGATCGTTACGTGGACGCGTTGATTGCTATTCGCGAGGAAGCTAACCGGGACGCTAATCTTCTGAAACAGGCGCCGTTCACAACGCCGGTGCGGCGGCTGGATGATGTCAAAGCCGCCCGCGAGTTAAACCTGACCTGGTCAGCTCCATAATCCAGCGGGATTGAGTCTAAGCCAGCGTTTCTTTTAACTCAGACAGGTCAGTTATGGGTAGTGAGCAGCTCAAACCCTGACAGACAAAGGCGGTGACCGATTGCTGGGCCTCGGCGCTGACCAGTTTGGGCAGGTATGGGGGCAGTGGCGCCTCAACGTCGTACGCAATAGCAAATGTTTTGCGCCAGGGTGTAAAGCCGCCGCTGATCTCCTGTTTCCAGCTGTCAGTCATTTCCGCCGGTCCCCGCAGGATAACCATATCTGTGGGATAAACGGTTTCCTCCAGTACGCTGAGCAGGCTGCAGTGTCCAGCGGGTAAACGTTCCATCACTGCGCGTGCCCATGCCAGGGTACCGTGTGCTGCGTCCAGGTAACGTGTTTCGCCCAGCAGGTGACCTAACGTCAGCAGCGCTCTGGCGGCGGTGGCGTTACCCGGTGGCATGGCATCATCCATGGTTGGCTTGGGCCGATAGATCAGTTGTTCATGATCATGTCGGGTGAAATAAAAACCACCCTGCCCGGCGTCATGAAACTCATCCAGCAGTTTGTCAGCCAGTTCGATGGCAAACTGCATATCCTGGCTTCGCCACTGTGCGCTGAGCAGGGTGGTCAGACCGTCTAATACATTGGCATAGTCGTCAAGATAACCCAGATAACGGGGTGAGCCCTGCTGCCAGGTGGCGTAGAGATATTCGCCATCCCAGCAATGTTCATGTAGAAAGTCAGCGGTTTGTTGTGCTTGAGCTACCCACTCCGGCCGTGCCTGATTGATACCGGCGTGTGCCAGACCGCGAATCATCAAGCCGTTCCAGGCGGTAAGAATTTTGTCGTCGGTTGCGGGACGCACACGTTCATCGCGGGCTTTCAGCATTTTCTGCTTGGCGCTTTGCAGGAGTTTGTCTGCCTGGTCTGGGGCCAGTGACAGGCGTTCGATTACCGAACGCCAGGAATCGTAACGGTGCAGATTCCATTTATTTTCAAAATTTGCAGGCTTGTCTAATCCATAGAGGGTTTCGACAACCAGATACTCTTCGTCGCTGAGCAGCTTCTTCACCTGCTCCCGACGCCAGACGTAAAACTTGCCTTCCTCACCTTCTGAATCTGCATCCAGGGCAGCAAAAAACCCGCCTTCCGGGTGCAGCATTTCCCGTTGCAGCCAGCCGATAGTGTCTGCAATGGCTTCTTCAAAGAGTTTGTCTGGTCCCAGGGTCAGGGCAAAGCTGTAGACGGACAGTAACTGTGCGTTGTCATACAACATTTTTTCAAAGTGGGGGATCATCCACTTGCTGTCTGTGGCGTAGCGGCAGAACCCGCCGCCAAGGTGGTCATAAATGCCACCCCGGGCCATATTTGTCAGAGAAACCATCACCCGATCAAGGCCGTCTTTATCGTTGCCACCAAGACGTCGGGTATGCGCCCAGTGAGACAGCAGACGTTCCAGCGCATTGGGCATGGGGAACTTCGGCGCACCACCAAACCCTCCAGCAGCGCTGTCGTACTGGCTGGCCAGCGCCTCAGCTGCTGCCTTCAACAGTGCTTCATCTTTCAATGAAGCTTCCTGTACCGGCGCTACCATCATCTCCAAAGTCTGTTGGATTTTCTCACCCTGCTCGTTCAGCTCGTCGCGCTTAGTGCTGAACACGTCAGCGATACGCAGCAACAGGTCGCTGAACCCGGGCAGACCATGGCGTGGCGTGTTGGGAAAGTAAGTGCCACCATAAAAAGGCAGTAGCGTCTGCGGGTCGATAAACATTGTTAACGGCCAGCCGCCACCCTGCTGAGTCAGCAGTTGCAGAGCTGTCTGATAAATTTTATCCAGATCCGGACGTTCTTCTCTATCTACTTTGATGTTGATGAAATGTTCGTTCATCACAGCCGCAGTGGTGTCATCAGCAAAAGACTCATGGGCCATAACATGACACCAGTGGCAACTTGAATAGCCGATGGATAACAGGATCGGTTTGTCCTGCTGTTTGGCAGCAGCCAGGGCTTGTGAGTCCCAGGGCTGCCAGTCCACGGGGTTGTCAGCGTGTTGCAGAAGATACGGGCTGGTTTCGTTGTGCAGGCGATTTGTCATCTGCCTGATTGTAGGGGGTTTGCCGCGCGCATCACACCTTTGAACCGCACCACCGCTGATTAGAATTTGTGTCCGTTGTGCTTTTCCGGTATCAAGGTATGAAGGCAATAAAAGTCTGTGGCTACGAGACTGCAAACCCGGCGGGGTGTGGTCGTGAAATGCTGCAGTGAAAAGAGGCATGCATGGTAGATACCGACGGTTTCAGGCCGAACGTTGGCATTGTTCTGGCAAGTGGGCAGGGTACTGGTCAGGTACTCTGGGCGCGCCGGGTGGGTGGACACGACGCCTGGCAGTTTCCTCAGGGCGGTATTAACCCGGATGAGACGCCGGAAGAGGCCTTGTTCAGAGAGTTAACTGAGGAAGTTGGCCTGACGGCTGATCACGTTCGAATTGTTGCACGAACAAAAGGCTGGCTGCGTTATCGCCTGCCGCGCCGCCTGCGGCGTTATAACTCTACGCCTGGCTTTGTCGGTCAAAAACAGAAGTGGTTTCTATTGGAAATGTTGGGTGAAGATCATCAGGTGTCTATGGATAGAGGACCGAAACCCGAATTTGACCATTGGCAGTGGGTAACCTTCTGGTACCCACTCACCCAGGTGGTGGATTTCAAGCGAGAGGTGTACCGAAGGGCATTAATAGAACTCGCCCCACACCTGCCCCTGGCACAAACTGCGCGCGGTAAAATCAGGAGTTCACCTTAGTGTTAGCAACCCTGCGTCAGATTGTTCTCAAATTCACGGCTCACAGCCAGTTGTCGGCTGCGGTCAATGAACTGGTCTGTGAAGTAAAAACCGCGATGAACACAGATGTGT
Organism: Pseudomonadaceae bacterium; assembly: GCA_024743175.1. Lineage (GTDB taxonomy): Bacteria > Pseudomonadota > Gammaproteobacteria > Pseudomonadales > Azotimanducaceae > UBA4421. The sequence goes on from JANSXA010000010.1 coordinate 169,544, forward strand.
GTTCCATTTATCTGCTCACCAGTGACAGGGACGCTTACGCACTTGCCGCAACCGATGGTTTAAATCCCTCCCAGGTAGGCGCCGCTCTGCTCAGCCTGGACCAGGGTCTGGTCGGCCTGGTTGGCCGTCGCGCAGAACCCCTCAATCTCGACGACGCGCAGAATCACCCTGAATACTATTTCCTGCCGGAAACCGGAGAAGAGGCATTTAACGCTTTTCTTGGCGTGCCGATCATCCATCAGCGCCGGGTACTGGGCGTGCTGGTGGTACAGCAGCAGGCCGTGCGGCGATTTGATGAAGCTGAAGAAGCTTTTCTTGTCACGCTGGCTGCGCAACTGGCCACGGTGGTTTCTCATGCTCAGGCAATTGGTGACAACGCGCTGCAGAACACGCCCCATACAGGTCTGGATGACAGCGCCTTCAAAGGTGTTGCAGGTGCTCCCGGCATCGCCATCGGGGCGGCAGTTGTTGTGCATCCCGCGGCGAATCTGGATGCGGTGCCCGAACGTGCGGCAGAAGAAGTCACGGTGGAGCTTGCGTTGCTGGACAGGGCGCTGGAAGCGGTGCGATCAGACATTAAGAATATCAGTGCGCAGTTCTCCACCAGCCTGCCAAAGCAGGAACTAGCGCTGTTTGATGCGTATCTGCACATGCTGGACGAAAACGCCCTGGCAGGTGATATCCGTAAAGAGATCCAGCTCGGCCAGTGGGCACAGGGCGCCCTGAAGAAAGTTATCCGTCAGCACGTTGGCCGCTTTGAACTGATGGAAGATCCTTATCTGCGTGAACGCGGAGCAGATGTCAAAGAGCTGGGTCTGCGGGTGCTGGGATATCTGCAGGACATACGCGACAAAAAAACCCTTTTCCCCACCAACAGTGTGCTTGTGGGCGAGGAAGTAACACCCACCATGCTGACCAATATTCCCGCAGATCGCCTGGTTGCCATCGTCAGTAATCGCGGGTCAAGCAACTCGCATGTAGCGATTCTCGCCCGCGCAATGGGCATTCCTGCGGTTATGGGTGCCATTGATCTGCCCACCTATGATCTCGAGGGAGAAACCCTCCTGGTGGATGGTCATTACGGTGAGGTGTACGCGCGGCCGAACAAACGCCGCATCACGTTAAATCGGGAACTCATCGAACAGGAGCGTGTGTTTGATGAAGAGCTGACGGAATTGAAAGATCTGCCCTGCATCACCCGCGACGGCTGGCGTCTGCTGCTGTGGGTGAACATCGGTCTGTCTGGCGACCTGACGCGATCACTTGATCGTGGCGCGGAGGGTATCGGTCTGTTCCGCACCGAAATTCCCTTCATGTCAGCAGATCGTTTTCCTACCGAAGCTGAACAGCTGGCCATCTACCGGGAACACATGGAGGCCTTTTCGCCCCGGCCGGTGACGATGCGCACGCTGGATATCGGCGGTGATAAATCCCTCAGCTATTTTCCTATCTCGGAAGAGAATCCGTTTCTCGGCTGGCGCGGCATCAGAGTGACTTTGGATCACCCGGAAATCTTTCTGGTGCAGGTTCGGGCGATGATCAAAGCGAATGCCGGGCTTGAAGGGGTGCTGCGTATCATGCTGCCGATGATCTCCAGTGTGGGAGAACTTCGTGCCGCCAAAACCCTGATCAATCAGGCTTATGATGAGGTGGTGGAAGAAGGTACTGAAGTCAAAATGCCAGAAATCGGCGTTATGGTTGAAGTGCCCGCCTCGGTGTATCAGGCGCGCCTGTTGGCCAAAGAAGCAGACTTTCTTGCTGTTGGATCTAACGATTTAACTCAGTATATGCTGGCCGTGGACCGCAATAACCCGCGCGTGGCAGAACTCTATCAGGATGTTCATCCTGCGGTGATAGGCGCATTGCGAGAGGTTGCCCGTGCGGCCCATGCAGAAGGTACCGGCCTGGGTATCTGTGGCGAGTTTGCCGGCACCCCCGCAGGCGCGGTGCTGTTGATGGCGATGGGCTATCACGTGCTGTCCATGAACGCGACCCACCTGCCTAAGGTGAAATGGGTCATTCGGCAGATTAAACGCTCGGATGCGCGGCGGATGTTAGCCCGGGTACTGAAAATGGAAACAGCAGAAGAAGTGCGCACCTATATGCATCAGCAGTTAAGTGACAGGGGTCTGGCGCGGGTACTGCCCCACCATCAGCTGAGCTGAACCCTTTTGTGATTCGCTTTGCACAAAAGCCTGATCAGGCTTTGCGGGTGTATTGCGCAATAACAAAATCTGCAGAGTGTCGCTCATCAGCGGTGTGTTCGACGCGGCTCACACAATCCCAGTGATCTAAATCGAAGTCCGGGAAAAACACGTCACCCTCAGGATGACCGGAAACATGGGTGACGTAGAGCCTGTCGGCAAGCGGCAGGCATAGACTGTAAATGTCAGCGCCGCCGATCACCATCAGTTCATCCTGACCGTCAATCAAACACTGTTGTTCAGCCAGCGCCAGAGCGTCGTCGAGGCCGTGTACAACCCTGGCACCTTCTCGCTGCCAGCTTGTATCACGGGTGAGGACAATATTGGTACGTCCCGGCAGGGGCGCTTTCATCGACTCCATGGTTTTGCGACCCATCAATACGGGTTTGCCCATGGTTGTACTCATGAAATGGCGCATGTCGGTGGGCAGGCGCCAGGGGAGCGAGTTATCGCGGCCGATAACCCGATTCTCCGCCATCGCCCATATCATGGAAATAAGCAAAGAGGTTATACCGCGATAGGTGCTTTGATGACACCGTGGCTCTGATAGTTTTCCAGTTTAAAATCGTCTAACTGAAAACTGAAAATATCTTTCACTTCGGGGTTCAACATCAGCGTGGGTAGTGGCATGGGGCTGCGTTTAAGCTGCTCGTCCGCCTGCTCGAGGTGATTGGTGTACAGGTGAGCATCACCAAACGTGTGCACAAAGTCTCCCAGCTCCAGGTCCGTGACCTGAGCAATCATCATGGTCAACAGCGCGTAAGACGCAATGTTGAACGGCACGCCGAGAAAGATATCTGCACTGCGCTGATACAGCTGACAGGACAGTTTGTTGTCTGCCACATAAAACTGGAACAGAGTATGACAAGGCGGCAGCGCCATGTTGTTCACTTCTGCGACATTCCATGCGGACACAATATGCCGACGACTGTCCGGGTTCTCTTTGATGCTGGTGACGACCTGCTCAATCTGATCAATGGTTGTGCCGTCCGGTGTTGGCCACGATCGCCACTGTGATCCGTAAACCGGCCCCAGCTCGCCATTTTCATCCGCCCACTCGTCCCAGATGTGCACGTTGTTTTCGGTCAGGTATTTAATGTTGGTGGAGCCGGACAGAAACCACAGCAGCTCATGAATAATGAGACGCATAAATACTTTTTTGGTGGTCACCAGAGGAAAGCCTGCGTTCAGGTCAAAGCGCATCTGATGACCAAAGATACTGTACGTGCCGGTGCCGGTACGATCGCCTTTAGCGGTGCCGTTGTCGCGCACATGGCGCATGAGGTCCAGATACTGTTGCATGATTGCGTCGCTGTTGGTGATCTATGTAACTAGGTTTTATCAGGTTGTGGTGATGCCGCGACTTTCTGAGTGCGGGACCAGCTAATCAGTACAATACCAGCGAACACCATCGGGATCGATAATATCTGGCCCATGCTGAGCCATTCGAACAGCACAAAGCCGATATGTGCATCCGGTGAGCGGAAGAATTCTGTGCAGAAGCGAAATGTCCCGTAACCCATCAGAAAAACCCCGGCCACAAATCCAGACGGTTTTGGTTTTGCCGACACAAACCAGACCAGGATAAACAACAGCAGCCCTTCGGTGAACGCCTGATAAAGCGGAGACGGATGGCGAGCCACACTTTCCCACTGGCCCACACATTGCGGATTTAAAGCCGCGACATTCTGGCAGGGGTAAATCAAGCCGAAAGCGCTGTCGGTTACCCGTCCCGGCAACTCGCCGTTGATAAAATTGGCCAGCCGTCCAAAGCCCAGGCCGATAGGGGTGAGCGGCGCCAGAAAATCCAGCACATCAATCCAACGACGTCTGGTCTTGCGTGCCAGCAGGCCCACGCCGCAGATAGAACCGATCAAGCCCCCATGAAACGACATGCCGCCTTCCCACATGCGAAACAGGTAAAGCGGGTCTGATGCAAAAACGTCAAAATTATAGAAGAAAACGTAGCCGATCCGTCCGCCCAGCACTGCGCCCATGGCGCCGTAAAAAACCAGATCCGAAACCTGTTCAGCACTCCAGCCGCCAGGATGGGTTTGTGCCCGGCGTTTACCCAGCCACCACACCACTGCAAAACCTGCCAGATAAGACAGGCCGTACCAGCGTATGGCCAGTGGGCCCACAGCAAAAATAATTGGATCAATCTCGGGGTAATACACGATGAAAAATCTTGCCCGGACAAAGCGCGCAGCTTAACTCAATGCGTGCCGCGAAGCCCAATCAATGTGCCTGTGAGATCTTTTTTCACCCCTGGTACACTCTGCGGCCGCCCACTACTGCGCGCTTCGATTATGTGTTTGATTCTGTTTGGCTACCGCGTATCTGCGCAGATGCCTCTGGTCGTTGCAGCAAACCGGGATGAGTTCCATCAACGCGACAGCGCCGCCGCACAGTTCTGGCAGGATCATCCGCAGGTGTTGGCTGGCCGCGATCTTGTCGCGGGGGGCACGTGGCTGGGTGCAACCCTGGGTGGACGGTTCGCGGCGCTGACTAATTTTTCAGGCCCGGATGATCCGCCGGCGCCAAAGTCCCGCGGTCTCCTGGTGCAGGATTTCTTAACCGGTGATATGCCTGCCGCACAATATGCCCGCAGTATTCACGGGCTCGACTATGCCGGTTTCAACCTGCTGGTGTTCGACGGCAAAGAGCTGGTCTACACCTCGAACAAAAGTGCGACACAGATACTCGAGCCCGGTTATTACGGTTTGAGTAATGCCGAACTGGGCGCACAGTGGCCAAAATGTGTGCGCGGCGCGCAGGGATTAAAGCAGATTGTGCAGTCCGATTTTAATGCAGCCGATCTGATCGGTCTGCTGCACGACAGTGACATACCACCGGACGAAGATCTGCCCCATCGTGGCCGCCCTATCTCCCTTGAACGCCGTACGGCATCTTGTTTTATTGTTGGCGACGAATACGGCACCCGCGCAAGCACCATTATCGTCCTGTCTGATGACAATCTGAAATTCACTGAACAGGCTTATCTTGCCGGTGGTGTCAGTGCGGGTCTGGTGGATTACGAATTACCTATCTGAACAAATAAGAAGAGGCACCTGATGGATACATCGCTTAGCGGGAAAACAGCTCTGGTCACCGGGGGCAGTCTGGGTCTGGGCAAAGCCATGGCGCAGACCTATTACGAAGCAGGGGCTAAGGTTGCCATTCTGGCTCGCCGTCAGGAGCCCCTTTATGAAGCCGTTAGAGAAATTTCCGCCTCCAGTGGTGGCGAAATCGCCGCATTTGCCTGTGATGTCAGTGATGCCCTGGGTGTGTCAGCAACGCACAAAGCGGTTGTAAAACAGTTTGGGGACGTGGACATACTGGTCAACAATGCCGGTCAGGCTGCAGCCAAACCCTTTACAGAAATCACCGATGAAGACTGGCAGAACGATATCGACCTCAAGCTCATGGCTGCTGTGCGCCTGACGCGCCTGGTCTGGCCGCACATGCAGGAACAGTCCTGGGGACGTGTCATCAACCTGCTGAACGTCTATGCAAAAGTACCGGATGCTCGCACTGCGCCTACGTCGGTAACACGAGCAGCAGGCATGGCGCTAACCAAGGTACTGGCAGCAGAGGGAGCACCGCATAACATACTGGTAAACGCTATGCTGATCGGCTTTATAAAAAGTGATCAGATTCAACGCAAATATGATGCTGCCCACAGAGAAGAATCGTTTGAAGAGTTTGTTGCCAGAGCGGGACAGCGACTGCCTATGGGCCGCATGGGCGAAGCGCATGAATGTGCCAACCTGGCGCTTTTCCTGGCCAGCAATGCCTCTTCCTATATCACCGGCTGCGCTATCAACATGGATGGTGGTCTTTCGAAAGTGGTGTAGTCTTCAGATATCGCAGTTCAGTGACTTTATGAAACTGCCGTCACAGGCTAACGAGCGCCAGTCTGCACGAGGCACTTGCATACCCGGTGCCAGCTCAGTGTAAACCCATCTTACTGTCTTATTGTCACCCGCGTCTTCGCTGTGCTCCTGGCGGAGCATCACGCCGGGAAGAAGCTCAGCAGACTGGCTGACAAAAGACAGCTCGGCACTCGCGCGATCCACATCACAGGACCCTTTCTGCAAGGACTGCACCGTGGCGGCCACCACCTGCGATGGCAGTGTACTGATTCTGAATGCGCGGATGCTTGTGGTCAGATCTACCAGTTCAATCTGATAGTGTTGTAAACACGCTGTGCATCGGGTGAACGCCTGAGCAATCGATAGATAGGTGTCAGTGACAAACAAGACTTCAAGGTCAGGCTGACTGGTGAGGTGTGAACAGGGTGTACCTTGAGACATCGGTTTTGTCGTTTTGAGTGTGGTCGCGTAAAGTCGCTGGTTCAGATGAATTTAGTGGTGCCAATCATGTCCTTTTTTGCAGAGCAACTGAAGTGGCTGCTTATGATGCTGCTGGTCAGTGCGGCCACATCTGCGAGTCTTGTATCGCCAGCGATGGCGCAAGAGTTTGTCCCCATACCGGCCAGCATTGCCACGTTTAATGTGCCACCACTGCCCCAGACGACCAGTGATCGTCTGGCAAAATACGCTAACACCCGCGCTGCTTCGGTAGCCGGCTGGCAAGGTGAAAGCCTGTTGATTTATACGCGTTTCGCCAACGCGACGCAGTTACATCGCGTTGCCAAACCGCTCGGTTACAGGCAGCAGCTGACTTTTCTCGCGGAGCCACTTGGGGGTGTTTATCTGCCGCGGGGTGGCGCGACCGATACAGCGATTCTGACCTGGGATGAAGGGGGTTCAGAGTTTGATCAACTGTTCATGTATAACCTGAAAACCGGTGCCTCACGCCGTATCAGCGATGGAAAATCGCTCTACGCGTCTCTCATCTGGGCACCGGATCGACAGAGTTTTGTATACGTCAGTACCGAGCGAAATGGTCGCAACCGAGATCTTTATCACCAGGACCTGAATCGCAAGGTCACTGCGCTGCTGCAACAGGACGAAGGATATTGGTTTGCCGTCGACTGGTCTGCGGACGGTAAGCGCGTGCTGGTAAAAAACTATATTTCAATTAATGAATCAAAGTTTTATGAACTGGACATCGCGACAAAGAACCTGACACCCATTCTTGGACAGGGTGGCGGTGTGTCGATAATGAACGCCGCTTACGATGGCCAGGGTGGTGTCTATTTCAACTCTGACCAGAACAGCGAGTTTTTGCGCCTGAAACACCTGGATCTGGCAACGGGTGAAATAGTGACTCTAACAGACAATATAAGCTGGGATGTTGAGGGATTCGGTCTATCACCGGATTACGACAAACTCATGTTCCTGGTCAATGAAGGTGGCGTGTCGAGTCTGAAGGTCTGGTCTCTGCCGGCACGCAAACCCATAACATTGCCGCAACTGCCAGCAGGCATAGTAGTCGCTGCAAGTTTCTCTCCGGACGGCAACAAAATAGCCCTCACATTAAACAATGCCACCACACCCTCAGACGTGTTTGTTATCGACATGGTGCAGCAGGACCTTACGCGTTGGACACACAGTGAGTTGGGTGGTTTGAATGAAGAGCGTTTTGTAGAACCCGAACTGATCAGTTATGAGAGTTTTGATGGCCTGCAGGTACCTGCCTTTGTTTACCGTCCAAAAACCCCGGGGCCACATCCTGTTGTGATTTCTATTCACGGTGGTCCCGAGGGGCAGTATCGCCCCTATTTTTCTACCACAGTGCAATCGTATGTGAATGAAATGAATGTCGCAGTGATTGCGCCTAATGTGCGTGGCTCAAGAGGATACGGTAAAAGTTATCTGAAAATGGATAACGGCAGATTGCGGGAAAATTCGGTCAAAGACATCGGCGCTCTACTTGACTGGATCGACACACAGGAAGACCTCAACAGCGAGCGCGTGGGTGTAGTCGGTGGCTCTTATGGCGGCTACATGGTGCTTGCCTCCATGGTGAAATATGGCAACCGCCTGAAGGCGGCGGTTGACTCGGTGGGCATCTCTAACTTCGTTACGTTCCTTGAGAATACACAAGCGTACCGGCGGGATATTCGTCGAGCGGAGTATGGAGACGAGCGTGATCCGGATATGCGAGCGTTTTTGCAGAGTATTTCACCACTTAATCATGTTGAAAAAATGGTCACGCCTGTGATGATCTCCCAGGGTGCAAACGACCCTCGAGTCCCCGCCTCAGAGAGCGAGCAGATGCGCCTGGCTCTGGAGGCGCAAGGTACACCGGTATGGTATGTTCTGGGTGAAAACGAAGGCCACGGTTTTGCCAAAAAGGAAAACCGTGACTACGACCGTGCTTTACGCTTTGCTTTTTTTGAAAACTATTTGAACGCTGAATGAGTAACGGAAAATTAGGCCTGGCGGTAAATCCGATGTCTGGTCGGGACGTGCGGCGGCTTGCTGCGCGCGCCACAAACATGACCCATGAAGCCAAACGCGACATTGTTGCCCGGGTTGCAGCAGGCGCTGACGCGGTGGGTGTAACGGACATCTACATCACCAGAGAACCGTTTCAGATATCTTCCATGGCGCTGGCTAACATGGGGCTTAAAGCCAGAGTGCATATGGTGGAACATCCATTGGCAAATGACGCCATAGATACAGAGCGCTCCATGGCCATGTTCCGTGAAGCAGGCTGCAACACATTTGTATCGTTGGGCGGTGATGGCACTAACCGGGCGATTGTTCGAGGCGCTCCGGATATCGATCTGGTGCCGCTCTCCACCGGCACCAATAATGTGTTTCCAGTCCTGGCGGAACCCACCGTTGCCGGCATTGTTGCCGGTTTGAACGCCTGCGGGAAGCTTGTTGATGGTGAAGCAAACGGCCTCAAACAGCGCGTTAAAGTACTGCATGTGAAAACGCCTCATGCTGAAGATGTTGGCCTGATTGATGCCGTGTTGTTGCGTCGGGATCATGTTGGCAATCTGCTGCCGTTTGATGCTCAGCGTCTTGGACGCATGCTGCTGACAAGAGCCGAACCTGCGTCAATTGGCATGTCGCCTATAGGTGGATATATCCATCCAGTCTATGCGGAAGATGACTACGGCCTGTCGGTGACCATGGATCCTGACGGGCAGCCGGTGCTGGCTCCCCTGTCTCCCGGGTTATTCCGGGAAGTAGGTGTGACTGCTGTAGAGCGGGTAGCTTTTGATGAAGAAATCACGATGACCGGCCCTGGTGTTATCGCGCTGGATGGCGATCGCGACCACAAACTTGTTGAGGGTGAGAGCGCAACGGTGTGCATTCGTCGCGATGGTCCCTGGGTAATCGATATCGAGCGCACCATGCGCTGGGCCGTATCACAAGGTATCATGGCGCCTTCCAGTCTCACGCCATAAGAACAATCATGATCGTAAAACCTCGCATCCGCGGCTTCATCTGTACCACTGCTCATCCCACTGGCTGCAAAGCCCATGTTGATCAGCAGATCGCCTATGTCAAAGAACAGGGCGCTGTTTCCGAGGGCGAGATAAAAAACGTTTTAGTGCTCGGTTGCTCAGGTGGCTATGGCCTTGCCAGCCGAATTGTTGCCGCTTATGGCTGCGGCGCAAACACCCTGGGTGTGTCTTATGAACGGCTCCCAACAGATAAACGCACAGCAACCGCGGGTTGGTACAACAATATTGCCTTTGATGAAGCGGCCACTGCGGATGGGCTGTACGCTAAAACCCTGGACGGCGATGCGTTTTCAGATGAAATGCGCGCCACCGTGATCGACACCATCAAAGCGGACATGGGCAAAATCGACCTGGTTGTATACAGCCTTGCCTCACCGGTACGCCAGCACCCGCGCACCGGTGTATTACACCGCTCCACCATTAAACCTCTGGGTGAAGCTTTGGACATCAAGTCCGTGCATGTTGATAGTGGTGAAGTTGTGCAGGTAAACCTGGAGCCGGCCACACCTGAAGAAACAGAAAACACCGTTGCCGTTATGGGTGGTGAAGACTGGGAATTCTGGATCGATGCGCTGCTTCAGGCTGACGTACTGGCAGACGGCGCAAAAACTGTTGCTTTCACTTATATCGGTACCGAGCTCACGTGGCCGATTTACTGGGAAGGCACCCTGGGCCAGGCGAAAATCGATCTGGATCGCGCCAGTCGTGCAAACGCTGAAAAGCTGGCTGCGGTTAACGGCGATTCCAGGGTTGCGGTGCTCAAAGCCATTGTCAGCCAGGCCAGTTCCGCTATCCCCGTCGTGCCGTTGTACGTTGCTCTGTTGTTCAAGGTGATGAAAGAGCAGGGCATCCATGAAGACATCATCAACCACATTCATCGCATGTTTGCCACCCAGTTGAAAAGCGGGGAGCCACTGCGCCTGGATGACGAAGGTCGAATCCGCATGGATAACATTGAGTTATCAGAAGGCGTGCAGAGTGAAGTCCTGAAACGCTGGCCGGAGGTCAACACAGAAAACCTCCCGGTGCTGGGCGATCTGGAAGGTTATCAGGAAGACTTTCTGAAAATCTTCGGCTTTGGTTTTGAGGGTGTGGATTACGATGCTGATGTCGATCCTACCCTGGGCCGTGAGGTTTAAACCGCACGCAAGCTTTCGCATCGGCCGCTGTTGCTGACATTCTGAGCCTGCCATGGTGAGCAGGTGCAAAAAATATATTTCCCCCCGGACCTGCAGCGTGCTGTGGTGCTGTGTCGTTACGCCATTTACATCGCCTTCGGTACGCTTACTGTTCAAGCCAGCTTTCTTGGGGATGAACTGTCATTCAACTGGCTGGCCCTGAGCAGTGTTCAAGCCCTTCTGATACAGGTATTGCTGCAACACACCACTCATCGGATCACGATGAAGCTGATTTACCTGACGGAATGGTTGTGGGTTGTTGTGCTTGCGCTTGTTGTCGGGTTACCCATGACGGCGGTGGCGTCTTTTCTGCTGGTTGTGCTGGTCTGCCACACTACGCTGTGGGGCGGTCGCTGGTGTTTGCTGATGCTGGGTTGCGGCCTTCTGTGCGCCTGGTTGCTGGAAAAAACTATCGGTTTCAGGTTTGTCAGCAACTTCTGGGTATCCGCTGTTGCGGTAACTGCCAGCGCTGTTTTCATGCTGGTGATCTGCAGCATTGCCCATCATCAGGTTCGCCAGCAGCTGAACTATGGATTGATTCAAAAACAGCATAACAACCTGCTGCTGCGGTATTTACCAAAAGAGCTGCCAGCGCACCTGAATACAAACGCATCTTTGCCGTTCCAGCGCCAGTGGGTAAGTGTTCTGTTTGTCGACGTTGTAGGCTTCACTCGTACCGTGCAGGCGTTGCCTTTAGAAGAACTCTCGAGTCTGCTGAACCGTTTTTTTGATGAGGTACATGAAGCTGTTGAACAGTGGGGTGGTTCAGTCACAAAGTTTCTGGGAGATGGTGCTTTGTGTGTGTTTCCCTGCCTGCCCGGCCAGTGCCGGACCAATGTCGCACGGCAGGCGCTGCGTTGCGCGCAGCTGCTACCCGACCGATTCTCACAGGGTCGCATGGGTGAGCCTGCTGACAGAATCGAGATTAAACTGAGTCTGGGCCTGGCTTCGGGGCATTGTTACGTCGGCCAGTGGGGTGATGCGAGGCGTGATTTCACGATAGTGGGTGCCCCCGTGAACCTGGCTAACCGACTGCAGCGAAGTGCTGCAGAACATGGCGGGTTGTTGCTGGATACCACAACAGCCACTCTGGCTAGAGAGAATTGGCTGCCGGCTTCTCCCATAACGCTTGATCTGTCTGGCTTCGGCACCTGCGAGGTCATTTCAGCAGCATTTTTCAGGTTCGACAAATAGTTGGTTGCATCGCCCAGCTTTGCTAAGGTTCCGCCGCCGTAAATCATTGAAGTCGCATGGAAAAAGTATTTTTGTCTGCCTGTCGGGGTGAGCCGACACCCCACACGCCTATCTGGTTGAACCGCCAGGCCGGCCGCTATATGCCCGAGTATCATCAGGTGAAAGGCGATACACCGAGCCTCGACTTTTTCAAGAATCCCGAAAAGGCGGCAAAAGCCACATTGGACGCACAGCGTATTCTTGGTGTCGATGCAGCCATCATGTTTGCCGATCTGCTGCCTATCATGGAGCCAATGGGTTTACGGTTAGACTATATACCCGGTGCCGGGCCGGTTTTTGATAACCCGATACGCAGCGAAATTGACGTTCAGTCGTTGATAAACGCACCTGCGGAGGAAGCGACCCCCTACATCGCACAAACCGTGAAAAACATCCTGCAGGATTTACCGTCAGACATCGCGCTGATCGGTTTTGCCGGCGCGCCATTCACCCTGGCCTCTTATGCGATAGAAGGTAAAGGCTCGCGCAACTATGTTTTTGTGAAAAAAATGATGTATGAGCAGCCTCTGTTGTGGCACCAGTTGCTCGAGAAGCTGGTGCAGCAGCTGGTGAGCTATCTGCACCTGCAGATTGAAGCGGGTGTGGAAGCTGTGCAGATATTCGATACTTGGGTGGGCAGCCTGTCGGTTGCAGACTTCCGCGTGTTTGTGCTCCCCCATTTGAAAAAGATGCTGGCACAGCTTAAAGGGCGGGTCCCGGTAATCTATTTTGGTACGGGTAATCATCACCTGCTGCCTGAAATCGCCCCACTGGGGTTTGATGTGCTTGCCTTCGACTGGCGCACGCCGCTGGCACCCACCTGGGATGCGCTCGGTATTCCTGCGGTACAAGGCAACCTGGACCCGATTGTGCTGTGTGCAGATCAGGCCACAGTGGCCAAACAGAGTGACCAGCTATTGAAAAGCGTTGCTGACCGTCCCGGTCATATATTCAACCTGGGTCACGGTATCATTCCCGAAACGCCGGTAGATAATGTGAAGTTCCTGGTCGACTTTGTACATGAACAGAGCGCGCGCTGAAACGAGTCACAGGTGGAAATCCGCAGGTGGCCGATACTCTCGAGGTAGCCTGCCCTGACCGTTGCGGTCAGGGATCAGTAAACCGGCGCGTTTTAATGCCGCAAAAAGACTGGGCTCAAATTCTTCTGGCCAGCCAGCTTCAGCTTTAGACCAGCAACCTGCACAAACTGTGATCCTGTAAGCCGGCACGTCGACAGCCCTGGGTGCTCCGAGGCACAGATAACACAGGTCCGGCACTGGGTTGTTTAGCGGGCCTTCCTGCGCCGCCACATAGCCACGCCCAGCGCAACTACAATGGCAACAGGGATGATATGCAGAGGTTCGGTCAGATAGTGCAGCAAAGAATGCGCTTGGCTGCTGCCGTGGCCATCGTGTGCTGTTGCGGAGAGTGGGAGTAGTGCAAGCAAGGTCAAGGCTACTTTCAATTTCACAATTCATTTCCTAAGGCGTTAGCTTTCGAATATAGCAACAGCAGATGCTGCTATTCAATCGTTATGCACAGGTAATCCGTTAACCACCACAACGTGCCCATCAGAGGCGGCTTTACGATGCGGTAGAATGGCCTGATAGGCGTCGCTGCCATACCAGCGTTGCAGCTCGCCGGCGTTCGCAAACTCGAGAATAACCGTGCGTGTGAACGACCACTGACCCTCAAGCACTAACGGACTCTCATCTACAGATAGAATCTTTGCGTCATAGTTTTCCAGCGCGGCCATGAAACCACTTTCGTATTGTGCATAGGTTGAGCGGTCATGAATATTCAGTGTAGCGATGGCATAGACGGTCATTTGCATGGCTCCTTGTTCACTGACAATCAGTCGAGTTCCGGATCGGCGTCGAGGGTTTTGTCGACAAACAGTGGCGTGATTTCCAGCCCGCTCGCAATTTCGTAGAGGGTATTGCGCTCCTCCTTTGATGTTTTGCCATCAGCTTTCGATACGATGCACAGGTCCCTGACAACCTGCATTCGTTGTGGGATAGATGTGGTCTCGTTAACCTGCACTATACGTGCTGCTACTTCGGCTTTAAGCGCCTGCGTGTTGAGGCGATCTGAAAATGCATCTTTGCCAAAAAACTCTTCAAACACTTTTACCTCAGCTTCTGAAATGCCTTGACTGGCATCAGCAACCGCAATGGCAGCAGCAAATAACAATCTTCGCAACGCTTCAGCGGTATCGGTTCTGCCTTTAAGGTAGCTGGGTTCCATCAGGCTCATGAGGCTTTCAACCCCCATGTCGAGCTCGTGAATGTCCATGCTGCCACCTTCGGCCAGCACCGACTCGTGAAACAGTTTAAGCGCTTTGACGCGTAGTGGACTGAAGGGATGAGTGAGGAACCAGTCTTCCATTGGCGCCCCCTGGCCAGGCTCGGCTTCTTCCAGCTGCATCTCGTCAACCTGGGCTAGGAAATCCTCCAAGGAAAATTGTGCATACCGTCCGCTTAAACCACTCGCCAGTTTGAACAGTGCGTGTGCAACCGCTTCGAGATCATTGGCGCAATGTGCACCAGCCCTGTCTGCGGAAATCTCGGCGTAGCGTGACCAGCTGGTCAGTTCAAGTGCCAGCCGCGGACTCGGTCTGTTCTGGCCGCGCATGATGTAACCAATGGGGATGTCGTGATGATGGAACAGGTGGTGACCCAGTTCATGGCCCATGACAAAGCGAATTTCTGATTCACTGAAAGCTTCTAAAATAGACGAACTGAACATGATGAACAGGCGTCCAGCCTCAGGCTTTACGCAGGCAGCGTTGTAGCTGGCGCTGGGAAACACATAAAGCTCCAGGGGGATATCCAGAGACAGCTTTTCGCGACATTCGTCAGCGGTTGTGTGCAGCGTTTTTGCCATTGTAGGGCTTAACCGTACCGACGTGGACAGCAGATGGCGACGCACTCCAAGGTTGCCTTTCTCTGTCTGCTTGGCAATCTGTTCATTGACCCGTTTTACATCGGAGTCTTTCAGCAGCGTGTTAAAAAGCTCAACATCGTGCTGGCTCCTGAGTGTTTGTGGGTCCATGTTCAGTCCTGTTTCAAGTCGCTTTTATCAAATACTGCGCGGAACAGTACACCAGGTAAACCCCACGTGTCAGGTCAACAGCGTTCGCATGGCTACTCTGTGGGTAAAACCGTCGTCTGCTTCCTGCTGCAGTATCTTTTTCAGCTCAGGGCTGATTTGCGTTTCGCTCAGGATCTGAAACCCACAGCGTTGGTAGAAAGGTGCGTTCCAGGGGATGTGGCTGAAGGTGGTCAGCGTGATGCCCGGCAACGAACTGGCGGCCGCTGCTGCCTTTGTTGCGTTGACCAATTTGCGGCCAATGCCGCGACGGCCGAAATCAGGGTGAACAGACATCTCATAAAGATGCAGGTAATTGTCCAACATACCCGTCAACGCAAACCCTACGACCTGGCTGTCTACGTCAGCTACGATAAGCTGCTCTGCCTCAACGGCTGCAGTCAGAACCTCCTGATCAAGGCCGTTGCTGTGCTCGGGCAGCAAGCCTTCTGGAAACAATTCTTCTGCAGCCCGATCGATTGCAGGCAGGTAGGCTATGTCCCGATGCCGAGCGGATCTTATTGAAATGCACACAGTTGAAGCAGAAATTGATATCTAACTAATGCTAGCTGCCACCAGACATTGCCCCCATAAACGTCTGCAGATCAAAATAGTCCCGCCATTCCCTGATTTTGCCGTTCTGCATTTCAAACACGCCCAGACAGGGTAAATCTACGTTACCTGTTGTGGTTTGGGTACGATCAAGCCGTTCGCAGAAAACAACATCTCCCGCAGCGGCGATATTGAGAATATCCCACTGAGTTTTAGTCCAGTTTGCCGTAAAGCCTGTGATAAACGATTTTACTGCATCACGTCCGCGTACAGGTTCGGTGGGGATGTTGAAATAACACCCGTCCTCTGCAAAGTAGCCGGCGAGTTCTTCAGCATCCAACCTTGACCATGCAGCAACAAAACTGGTGATGGTTTCAATGTTGTCTTTTTCTGTTTCAGACATAAGGCCTCTCTTTTTGCGGATGATTAAGCGGTTCAAGTTTTGGTCCGGCGCGCACGCAGTAGTCGCCAGATTGACAGTATAAACAGTCCAGGATATATCCAGATCGTTTTTGCAATCCAGCTGGCTGATTGGTTGGCCCCGTAAACCTCGTCGATAACAAGGAACCCAACAGCTATATCTAAAGCAAACATTATCGGCAGAATCTGTAGAACCCGGAGCGTCGCACGAAAACGCGTAGCGCTGGTCCTGTTCAAATAGAACGATAACAGCAGCCAGAGAGCCGCTACCACAAACAGATGAATCAGGTTTGAAATATGCATCAGCTCAGAGTGTCTTTGCGTTGAAACTCGCTGCTTTCACCTGTCCATCGGTATTCAACGTCGGGTACGTTTTCGGGTGCGGGACTCATCCCCAGTTTATGTACGGTAAAACCAGCCCGTTCGTAGAAGATTCGCGCATCGTGATTCGCCTGATGCGTGTGCAGACTCAGATAGTCAGGGTGAGTGCTTTTTGCATGATTGAGGAGCGCAGATCCGATGCCTTTCCCCTGTTGAGCAGGGTCCACATAAAGTCTGTCGATATAGGTGCCCTGTAGCGCAATAAAACCACAGATTTTACCCTTCAGTTCATACACCCACAGCTCTCCCCGCGCAGCTATAACTTCAGCGAAAACCTGTTCTGCTCTGGTGGGGGTGAGCGCCTGGAAATCGGGAAGATAGGGATAAGCCTGTATGCCAGCGTCAAACCACACCCGTGCTGCGGCGTGGAGGTCGGCATGCTCGTAAAGACGAATCACTGGGCCGCTGCCGTGTAGAATGCGTTCGACGCATCCAGATCTTTTGCGATATATCTGAACAGAATAATGAGGAGCTCCGACTTACAGCGCATGCCAGCTAGACTAGTCTAATAATCAGGGAACAAAAATGAAATTTGCATTTATTGCGCGGTCAGGTGAGCAGAGCCTGCCGCTGGAGGTAGACCTTGCGTATCGACCGGGTAAGCAGACTCAGCGTGCGCGCCGATTAGCGGTTGGCGAACTGTTGGCGCTTCTGGAAGTTGAACAGGCGCAGGTAGATGCTTCCGGCGAGGACAGCGTAAAGGTTACGTTACCTGATGCCGTCTGGGTTATTGCTGAAGGTGGTGGTGCTTCCGGGTCCCGCGGCAAAATCTAGCTCGCTGGGTGATTTGTCAGCTTGTCGCCCAGAAGGATTGCAAGCCATGCCATGGGTAGATAGGCCAGAGCCAGATCGGTAGCGATAAACCACCCGGGTGCAGGTATCAGGTTTGCAGCGACGACGCCTCCGGCGAGAAAAAACAGACCCATACCCCAGGCTGCGCGATTGCGATACTTACGGCTGATCAGGTAGGTGACAAGCGCGCCGGTAAATGTACCCAGGGCGTGAGCCAGGAACGGAAACACAAAGTGCTTTGCCGTCAACAGATGTATCCCGGCCTGCATACCCTGGGTAGTGGACATATCGACACCTGCAGGTGGTGGGATAATCGACGGCCCAAGCAGAATCAGGCCCATATTCACAGCGCTGCCAGCGACTACGCCAGTTACAACGGCGATGATAAGTCTCACTATATCCATGGTGGATCCCCTAACGTTCTTTCACAACCATCTGAATAAGCCTGACAATATCTTCTACTTCTTCTGTGTTGGCAAATCGCCGTTCGATGAAAACTGAATTCGTTGAACGGTTGGGATGATTCTTCGAGTCGGTATAAGGTTTCAGCCCTTCGGTTTTTATCAGTTTGCGTCCCAGGCGCAGATCGATTTCCTGAAAGTTGTGGAAATGCGCAATTTCTTTGCCGCGATGATGCAGCGTTGAAAAACCATCATGCCGCTCAGGCCAGCGTGTATGGCTTATGCCTGGTATCCGCTGTACTTTCTCAACCAGCAGCTTTTTCAGCGATTGTGTTGGAGGCAGAGGTGTAGCCATGAGATTAATCAAAGCAGATTGTTTTGCATTTTTTCAGCTTACAATAAAATCGTTAGTATTGTTTGTTGTTTTCGGCTGTACTTCACCTCAGCAGGTCGCTAAGACACGATGCCTCCGGGAGTGTCCTCCGGTGGAACTACAGGAACATGTTTCATGGTCCAATCCGCAAATCGAAGGCGTATGTCGAGAAGGGCGTGTTTACTTTTTAAGCCGCATGTTTTTCGAGTGTTCAAAGGGAATCTAAAAAAGCAGCTTTGACAAGCTATTCACAATAAGGCTGGTTTACTTCTCGAAATTACATATTCCAGAAGCAGGATCGTCTAATGCCGTTGTTCAAACGCGACCCGAAAAAAAAGCTGCAAAAAGCCTACCAACAGAAGATGGAAACGGCTATGCATGCCATGCGCCGCGGTGATGTCAGACAGAATGCGATTCTGGTTGCCGAAGCGCAACAGATAAAGGCAGAACTGGATAAGGTTGGTTGAAGCTCCGTGTAAACTCTGGGAAAAACAGCAAGTTGTCAGGGTCGTATAGTGATCTTTGTACCGTCTTTAACCAGTTGCCAGATCTCTTCCATGTGGTCGTTATTGTTGACCGCGATACAGCCATCTGTCCAGTTCCGGCCTTTAAAGGCGCGCGCCAGACGGCTCAAACCATTTGGCAGGCCGTGAATAAAAATATCTCCGCCAGGACTCTGATTGTTCCGTCTTGCGCGTAACTCATCAGCATCGTTGGGGTATGAAATGCGTATGGACTTATAGAAGCGACTGTCTGGATTGCGCCAATCCAATACATATTGTCCTTCTGGTGTTTTTTCATCACCTTCGCGCTGTTTATGTCCAACAGGTTGCTCACCCAGAGAGATGGGGTAGGACTTCACAACTTCTGTTCCTGACATCAGCAGCAACTGGCGCTCGCTCTTTTTGACCAATACATGGTCTACCTCGGCAGCATGGAGTGTGCCTGCAGCAATGATCAGTAGAAGTTTCCCGAAGTATCTCATCGAGCTTAATCCTCAAGCGTTTCGAATGATCTCTTATAAGTTGTCGTAGAACGCATTGTCGAAGCGGAATATGCCATGTGGAACTGCCGCAGTGAAAGTCTTTACCATAAAGTATAATTCGGATTCGTTTTCCGGCACGTTATCTGGCGCAAATTTGAAGCCAAACCGTTGATAGTATTCCGGGTTGCCAGTGAGAATGCAGCCCGAAGCCCCTCGACTCCTGATGTCTTCCAGCCCGGCGTTGATAAGCATCGAACCAACGCCTATGCGCTGATAATCGGGTAAAACAGATACTGGCCCAAGCGCAAACCATGAAGTTTTGTCATCTGATAAAGATGCGTTGGAGAATGCGATATGGCCAACAATTTCTGAATTGATGACGGCGACTAAAGAAAGCGCCAGGTTGCCTGAAGTGCGCAGTCGCTCTATCACATCCTGCTCGTCTCCGTCTGCATAGGGCATGTCTGAAAAAGCAAGCTTGGTCAGCGTATGAATATCCGCAAAATCTGCAGGGTTTTCTGTTCTTAAGTTTGTGTAGTTCTGCAAATCCACTGTATTCCTTCGAAGTCATGTAGAGAGCTGATTGTTCAATGCGTAAAAATCAGCGTGATGAGTATCGAGAATCCAATCGCACAGTAAATTCCCCCTCTAATACGATCAACAGAGCGCCGTTGATCGTCTGACCGAGCTCTCAGTAAAAAGAACATACCCACAAAGCAGATTAAGACACCCAGCATCGACCAGGATAGAACCAGATTGTCGCTCAACCAGCTAGTTGCGGTCTGGGGTTGGAATATCAGGAAATAGATGAAGGCGGTGGCAACGCTGAGAATGAATATTGCGAGCCACCAGTAAAGGTTGCTGTTAGCTTGTTTGTTCCTCACGAGTTAGATCTGGCAGCTATTCATTGGCTTGAATGATCTGATCTGAAAGTACCGCAATGCAGTAAGGAAACAGTTCCGCACGCATCACTTCATGGTGAACTGCCGGATCGTTTTCCATCAGGCTGTGCGCCATCTCCGCGGTCTCTGCCTGTAGGATAACGATGCCAAAAGCTGACGGGTCTTCTGTTTGAGTACGTCCTGCCAGAAGCACGGTGCCTTCCTTTGCCAGGTTTTCCAGATAGGAGACATGTTGTTGCAGGACGGCAGCCTCGTCTTGTGTCGGACCTTCGGTAAGCAGCGTCGGGCGTATTGGCTGAATCCTGTAAAGATACTGAGTGTTCATATGAATATCTGACGTGAGCTGCACCAACGATGCCTGATTTCAACCGCCTTTAAAACTACCTCGTCCAGCTCCTCAACCAGCCAACATTTACCTGTGCGATATGGACAATCGGTGTCACACCCATTCATCATTAGGCGTCCAGAACTCGGAGAATTTGCTGATTTTGTTGCAGGGTTAACCGAGGATATTGTGGCGTTTTGGATTGACGCTCAGGCTATATTCAATACCTCCGATGGAGGGCCATTCAATGTGGCTTTCTTTGCCAAAAGGCGCTTCGACTGTTGTGTTGCCGATATGGATCAGTTCGCCGCTGGACGTATAGTCGTACAACGTCAACTCGATGGTCACCGAATCGCCGTTGTCGGTGGCACTCACTTCGAGTCTGGCTGTCCCACCCATATCCATGGCGGCGTGTTTATCGAAGTGAACGAGGAAACCAAAATCTGATGTCGTGATGTCCTCATTAGATGCTTTTTCAGTCAGGACGTATTGAAAAAGCACACCTTCGTCAGCGAAGCCGGGTATTGAAACAAGTATGAGTGCCAACACCATTACTAGCTTGTGTTTCATTTATTCGTTCAACCACGCCACAGCAGCTTCTTCTTCCCGAAATACACGCACCGAAACGCCCTCGATGTCTAAGAATGCGAGGTACATCCGAATCAGGCCGTAAGCGAGGTCTTCGCTGGCTACAATCGCTGCCCGGGCTTTCGGGAGGCTGAGCTGACTTACATGGGAGGCGACGCGCCGCAAGTCATCGGCTTCAAGATCTATGCCTTTTTTCAGCCGCCAGAGACTCCGCTCGATATTTTCCATCTCGCTTGCTTTGTCGGTAATCAGGATTAGTTCATCAACTGTTGGCAAGCCTTCAATTTCGATGTACGTGATGCCGTTCGATTGTGTGATCAAGTGGCTCATTTCAGTTCGTTGCCGCTACGAAATAGCGATGCCGTTCAGACAGATCGTCTTTGTTTTCAGGCGCCACTTTTAAGTCCGTGCAGATATGCCTTTTTTATTATTGTCTCCAGTACTTTTTCATCAACATCCTCCAGTTTAGAGATGTGCAGACAGCCACCGCTGAATTTGTGTTTACCCAGCTTGGCTAAGAGCTTGTCTCTCCCAGGAAAGTTGGCCAAATAGAAGGCGAAAGACCTGGCGCGTGGTGCGAAGCCAACGTTGCATATTTCACCCGGCTTCCCGTCAGCGTACGTGTAGTGGTGCTTTCCGCAACCAACAATCTTATCCCCCCACATCATGGGCTTATCCTGAGTTGCCAACCTCATTAATTTGACGATCTTCCGGCCATCTTTGCGCTTGTGCTCATCTGCCAGTGAGGCAATGTATTGATTCACGCTGGCCGTGTTCTGAACCGTTTTGATTTTAGCCACTGAATGCCCTCGTGCTTATGCCTGACGCTTCTAATGTCAAAATTCGAACTGCGCTGACGAACAGATTGTGTCATGTTCCCTGATAAGCTTTTTTGACGCAACTTTCTGCCAGGTGGTCCGCAGCGTCTGTGAGATCGGGGCAAAACCTGTCATGGGAGGTCTGAACCGAAATTGGAATCTTTAATTGGCGCCGAAAACTACGAAGATTTGTTGGGTATCAACCTGGACGAAGTGATCAGGTGCCAATATGAATAAAGTGACGCGAGCTGGTGGCAGTCAGACAGGCGTGTGTTTGCGCGAAGCAGCAGAGATTAGCGCACCTGAAGCAAGCCAGATAAATAATGTGTAGTCGGCAAGGCGCTGCGTAGCACCTTGCGCATACTCGAGACCGGGGTTGAACATCAGAATAACGGCCAAAGTCACGGTACACGCAGCCACCAGGGTTGAAATGGGGAACAGACCGGTCATGGTTGATCGAAGGCCGAAATAAATAAGGAATAAGCCACTTATACCGCCGATATATTCCAACAAGCCGGCCAGGTTATGCAGTGACTGACGATACGTTCCAGTCGAAGGACATCCGGGATCACAGGGAAAAGAGAAAGCACCCAGATAACCAACAGCGACCCCCAGCAAACAGATCAAGCCGATGCTTACAAGTTTCTCGCTGGGCAGACGGATCCACAGAACCGCAACTAGTACGGCTGCTGCGAGCCCAACGGGCAAGAACCCAAAGTAATTGATGGTTTGTGTGAATGGTGCATCTACCGCGCCCAGCTCACTGAGATAGTTGGCAGTTGAACTATAGTCGTCAGCCATGTAGCTGAGAACTTCAGGTAGAACGATACCCGAAAAAAGCAGGGTCAACGCACCCAATTTTGCGAGAGTGTCCACCATGTGATCGTCTATCTCAAAAGGAAAATGGGACCAGTCATTTTTGAGCGGCTGCAATTACCTTCATCAGGTGTCTACTGCTCCATACTTTGTCTCTAACGCTCTCAACCAGACAATAAGTATTAGCGGTAGAATCAGTTCGATACCGGTGAGGATGTTAACCAATAAAGGCGGAAATCCAACCGAGCCGATGGATACAAGCCTTGCTGTGCCGCCAGCAAAGAACACCCAGAATACGCAGTAAAGAATCGTCTTGTTGGCTAACAGGTTCCGGCTACAGAGAATAAGCAAAACCCCAAATAGGGAAAACACCGTCCCATAGAATCTGTTTTGAGAATCAACAGTCGGGTCGAGCATGGATGCCTCAGAAATGTTTGAACCCAGCAGCACTTCTGAAAAAGGACCAAGGGTAGTGTGTCCTAACGCGATGAGAATTATCACTGAACCCATAATCCTAAGCGTCCATTGAAAGATGGTCATCTCTGGTTGCCTGTGTGTTGTGGTGTCGTCTGTACAGAGCTCATAGGTCGACGATACTCCGACTGAAAACGATTGCAATTAGTGGCACATTCAGACCTTGAGGAATAGCGGTAAACACATGAGAAGCAAGCCAGGGATAACTAATGCCGCGCGATCTCGTAGGCAGTCCAGTTCAGTAAAGCACACCAGCATTTTTCAACACTAAGGCCAAAGCCACACACGTCCCAAGATACACCATGTGAAAAACTGCTCTGACAATCCACGGCAGGCCGGACAAATCCATATTGAATGAGCGGCTGAGTAGAAGACCTAAAGCCATAAAGAAAAATGCGGGGGTGCATACGAACACCGCTTTCAGGCTGACGGCAGTGGCCGCGAGATCATGGATAGCACCACTGACACAAAACGTGGTGATGGTTGCGACAGCGTTTGGCAATCCAAGTGAACGGGCTGGCCGATAAACATACTTGCCAAGATAGTAGCCAAAGATTGGATTCCAGAATTGCCAGAACACAGTAGTTGATTTGGCCCCAAGCGAGCGTTTGAGCATCTCCCTCAAGGCACCCGAACCTCCGAGAGGAACACCATTTCTGCGACGGACATACTCGCTCAAAGTTATACTGTTTTTTGCCACGTCGAATAGGTCGTCTGTTCTGAATGCTCGTTTGCTGCCAGGATCATAAACCTGTTGTGACCCGCAGAGAAACGATCCTCGATATATGGAACACCTCCATTGAGATGCTGATCCTTGCATTGCAGAACACTTTCTATGTGAGGACACCTACCGCTAGAAGGGCAAGTAGCGATAATAATGACAACCCAAAACTCATCGATCGTAAAGCGGGGATATTGGTGTAGTAGCAAATTGCATAAATTGTCCTGAACGAGAAGTAAGACCATGATGCATGTGCTGTGTAATCTGGTGATGCACCTGAGAGAATGTTGAACAAGAGCCCGCAGATGAAGATTGCAATACTTTCGTTTGTATTCGAGACAGTACGGGCGGCCCGAAAAAGAACGTTGGAATGGTCGTCTGGGATTTTTGTGCCAGGGACATGTTTGTTCATAATGCCCAGAACATCGGCAACCACTAACTGCAAAAGCATAAGAGATGCCACGGCCGCAAATGCCATGATTGATGTGTTATAAGTTTCGATTAACAACTCCATATCGCTTATTCCCGTGTTAGACGTCACCCGTAGTTCGCAGTGCAGTTAGAACATCTAGCATAGCGCCTGACAAGGTGTGCAACTACTCGTCAGGCGTTGTTTGCGTAGCGTCTGATAGTTCCTCCATTTTGCGAAGTGTTGCATCTGAAGCGTACCTGACAGTTGATGAGCACTGGTAAATACCAGGTACGTCACCATGGTTACGAAATACAGTATTAATCGTCCTTCCCTAAGCCGGGGTCGCACGAGGATATCAATTGCGTTTCTTCGTCAGGATCATGATAGAAGTAGTGTGATTCCCCGATGGTTTCTGGGTCTGGATTACCTTTGTACGCTTTGACTAAGGCGATATAGATTTTGTAGTCAATTTTTTCATTGTGGATCGGTTCGGGATGGTCTGGTTTTATAACGCTGATCTGGCCGAGAAATACCTGTTCATAGTTATCGAACTGCTCCTCAACCGTATCGCTGACGAAACACGTACAGGGATAGGCATTGTTGACCCAGAGTACTAACAATAGACCGAGCAAATTATGACGCATTTTCGGAACGCATTTGACTAGCCCCTTTTCGGCTGTCGGAAAAGCGTACACTCCTTTTTGCGCAAATGCTACAAAAGTAGCACTAAGCCTATTTTGTGATCCTTGGGTTCAGATAGGCATGTCGCCCAACATGTTATTGAGGCGCGCAACAGTCCGACAGCTTTAATATCTCGTTAGGCGATAATGGATGGTCTCATATTAAACCCGATGCGCAAACGATTGCTAACAATATGCTTGAAGCAAAGTTTTTCCTTAAAGGCATCGACATTTGTTACTCCGGAAATGAATCTGCGCGGCCTTTTGGATAGTGCCGTTCCCAGTTTATTCCGTCGAATTCGGTTATCCGCATTTCGGCTACTGTACCTGGCGCCAGGGATCGAGCGTTTACGCTAACGCCATCCGGATGGGATCGCGGGATGTAGAATGCCTTGATCCCGCAAATTTTGCAGAACATGTGCTTAGCGGTGCCGGTATTAAAACCGTATTCAGTTAAGCTGTTCGCGCCCTCAACCAGGCGGAATCTATCTCTTGGTACGATAAGTGCCAGATAACCGGACTTCGTACAGATACTGCAGTTGCATTGCGAAACAGGGATGATGGCGGGAGCAAGTACCTCGAATCTAACCGCGCCGCAGTGACAGCCTCCTGAATGTTGAATCATCGTTCCTCAATTGCCTTTCATTAGAGATTACGTCGTTGCTGCGTTCAAGTCATTCGGCTGCGACTCCACTTCTGGATCCAGGTCGACTTTTTTCGACGTTGGCTAGATTGGACAAAGCGACAGCAGTCGCCTTGAACTCATCAGAGTATCTGTGGACTCGACGAACTTTTTTGACTCTGGTCATAAACACCTCGTTTGGTTGAGGTGTCCACTTTACTGGGGGAGGTTCCCCGTCAGCTCCAACAATTCGTTAGGCGTCAACTCAACTGGCCTTCTTAAGTTCTTCACGGATGATTTTACGAAGCCGTTTTTCCAGATCTAAGTTGTCGGCTTCTATATGGTGGCGAAGTGCATTGTTGATAAGTGATTGATAATTGCCACCGCCAGCCTCTAGCACCTGATTTTTGAAGTATTCGATAATGTCAGCATCCAAGCGGATAGTTATACGTACTTTACTGGGATCAGATGAAATGATCGGACCACGCTTACCTTTGGAAAAATCGTCACTCATAAAAAACCACCTTCGAAATATGTGCGTTCCTCGGCTTTCTCGGCCCTGCGAGCGCTAATTTTACGGATAATGTCTTCGCCTTGCTCTGCATGCACTACGAATAGAACGTTTAGACTGGGAACCATGGCTAAGGTTTTGAAGCGAAGTTGCCTATGTTCAGTATCAAGGATTGTTAGAGCGTTTTCGTCTTCTAGAGCGACTGCAGCATCCGCAAAATCGACTCCGTGTTTCGACAGATTCGCTCGTGCCTTTACAGGGTCCCACATTACATTCATGACGCAAAATGTATGTACATATAGTGTACATGTATAGACTTAGGAAAACCTTTCTGTGACGCCTAACACCATGTTGGGCTGCGGGCGTTTGCCGGCGATTGGTAAAAGGTGTCACGAGCTAAGAATTGTAGACGAGAATCTCACATGGCGGATCGTCTTTCGAACCGATGAAGATGCGATATTGATTCTTGAGGTTTTCGCAAAGAAGACCGCCAAAACATCCAAATCTGTGATTGAGATTTGTAAGAAACGAGCACGTAGGTATGACGATGAAATCAGCTAAGAAAAAATTACTAGAAGAGAAGGGGTACAAAGTTTCTGACGCCCAGGAATTCTTAGACATGAGTGATGAGGAGTTTGCTTATGTGGAAATGAAAGTGTTACTTGCGAAATCCTTTCGAGAGCTCAGAAAATCCAAACGAGTGAGCCAGTCAAAACTTGCAGAACGTATCGGATCCAGCCAATCAAGAGTGGCTAAGATGGAGGCGGGCGATCAATCGGTAAGTACTGATTTGCAATTCAAGGGAATGCTGGCTCTCGGAGCTACTAGGAAGGACATCAGCCGGGCATTAGGATCTCGGAGTGACGCCTAACACCGTATTGAGCGGCTGCCGTACATTTGGCAGGGCTTTTCGTTAGGCGGCACTATTAGTATCCCAATGCAAATCTGGTTTACGATTGTTTGCAACACAGTCACGAAGGTACAGGTTGATAAGGGATTGATAGGGAATGCCTGTTTCTTCGGCCAGGGTTTTGAAATATTCAATTACATCATCGCCCATACGAATCGTAACCTGCCGCTTAAGCTTGGAGGAATAAGGGTTCTTCCGGCTCTTCATTTTTGGTAAATCGTATTCTTTTTTCATACCTCAGGACCTATATGAAATTCTTGCTCAGTGCGTGTTGCGGGCCTCGCCGAAATAATACGGATAACGTCTTCCTCGCGAACACAATGTACGACGATTTAAAGCCTGATCTGATTGCTAAGGCCTAGCATCAGGAATTGCTCCTCTCCGTCGGATTGCTCATCGTCGAAAAACTGAATCGCAAACTCGTCGTAGAAGATTGACCGTGCTTCTTCGAATTAAACGCCATGTTTTCGCTGGTTTTGCTTAGCCTTGCTGTTATCCCATTCGAAGGTAATCATACATACATTGTATGTACACAGTATGGGATATCAAGCATTGAGTTTTGGTCGATGTTTCCGTGCCGCCTAACACCATGTTTAGTGGCTGCCGTACATTTGGCAGGGCTTTTGCGGTGAGCGAAGTGAACTGCAAAAGGCGTGACGAATAGGCCGGGATGGTTCCCAGTCAGCTCCAACAATTCGTTAGGCGTCGACATGATACACACCGATTTCTAAACCGCCTTCGATGAGGGTTGCTACTTTTGGTACTAAGGGAACCAGATCAAGCAATCTTGTACGATGAGCTCGCATAATCACTACAGAGGTCGGTAGTTTTGCTTGATTCTGTTGGTACTCGATGCCTTTGTCAGCGGTTACGAGTGCGATAAATCCTCGGTCTGCTGCGAGTCGAAGCAGCGCGCCGTTCTTTGTGCCAGCCCATCCCATGAGCTGTACCGTGGTTACTTCGAAATGATCAGGAAAGCTCGCGACAAGTTTTCTTGGGATGGATTCGTCAAGCAGCAGCTTCATCGTCGATTATCGGTAGATTTGCGATGACTAGTTCTAAAAATGCATGTGCTTGTTCTCTAGTAACCGTAGGGTAGTCATCTAGAAAATCGTCAATCCGATCACCTGCTTCGAAGTGTTCTAGAAGTATTCGCACAGGCACTCGAGTGCCTGCGAACACTGGAGTGCCGCCTAGAATTTCTGGATCTCTGTTGATGATTGAATGAGTCATAAGGGGAGTTTACTCCTGATTCTTGGAGAAGCCTATCTTCGACGCCTAACACCGTGTTGAGGGGCGGCCGTGCATTGGGCACGGGTTTTGCGGAATCGCAGCGTGCAAAACGCGTGCGCAATAGGCCGTCAGCTCCAACAACTGGTTAGGCGTCATTTTCAACTTCCTCGGGCAAAACCTTCACGGTACATCGATAACCTTCGCGATTCGATTGACTTCTGCAACGAACACCGGCCCGAATGTGCGATCGGAATTGGTGCGCCACCATTCCTGGACATGATGCGATCCCATGAGATGCGATATCTGTCCTTCAATGTGGCGAATTACCTGTTTCGAACCGCCGACCTCGTCAAGTGCCGCGACGCTGGTTAGATAGAGCTTATTCTCTTGATCGAACAGATACATGTTCAGGTAACTTTCGAAACGAGCTAGCTCCAGTTCGGAAAGGTCGCCATTCGCTAGACCTTTTTTCCATATCAAGGCGAGTTGATCATCTTGAGCGAGAATCCC
>JANSXA010000013.1 GCA_024743175.1 Pseudomonadaceae bacterium
ATTGGTGTGCCTGTTTAACGAGAATCTAACAAGGACAAACGAATATATGCAGAAAACGCGGTGAAACCGCGATACGCAGGGCTCGGTTGGATTTTCAAACGTTACGTTTTCGCTCGAGGAGAAGAGTTTTTCAACAGAATTGACTGAATATCAGGACTTCGTCACAGCTACCGGGGACTTCAGCGGCAATGAGATCACCATGTCGCCGGAATTGACCTTCAATGGTTTGATTCAATATGACATTCCATTGCAGAGCAACGGTGCGATTACGTTGCAAGCTGATTTTAACTATCAGGATGAGGTCTACTTCGACGCGTTGAACAACCCTTTGCTTCGAGAGGACGATTACTGGTTGCTGAATGCGCGTGTCAGCTGGACTTCTACGGATGAAAAATGGGAGGTGGCAGCTTTTGGCCGCAACCTGGGAGATGAGGAATATATGGTGTATGCATTTGACCTGTCTTTCTTCGGCTTTAATGAAGAAATGATTGGCACGCCCAGAGCGTTTGGGATGGAGGTCACCTACAGACTATGAAGGATAAGCCTGTATATTTCCTGCTGCTACTTTTGCTGGCGACGCTCACAGGCTGTGGTGAACAGCCTGCTACAACGGACATCTCACAACCAGAGCCCTCGGCCACGGTGGCAGAAGTTGGTTCGGTAGCATTTGATAACGATGAGGCAATGACAACTCGACAGATACAGATGTGGTCGGCCAGTTGCGCCTTGTGCCATGTCGATGGTAACGCCGGCGCACCGATTGTGGGGATTGCAGAGCACTGGCAGCCCCGCGTAGCCCAGGGTATGCAGACGCTGCTGCAACACACCGTTGAAGGCTTTAACAGCATGCCACCACTTGGCTATTGCATGGCCTGCGAAAAGGAAGACTTCAGCGCGATGATTCTTTTCATGTCGAAGAATCACGCGACGCCAGATGTCACTACCGTAATGGGAGAAAGACAATGAAACACTCCCGTCGGCAATTTATGGCCAGCAGTGCGTTGCTTGGATTGTTTGCACCGTGGCAGTCGGTGTTGGGCCAGCAGTTTAATACTCCCTGGCGCAACTGGTCTGGTGGGCAGGTTTGTCAGCCTGCAGGGCGCTTCTCGCCTGCCTCCGAAGATGATTTGAGCAGTTTTCTGCGCAGCACTGCTGGTGAAATCCGTCCGGTAGGATCTGGTCATTCATTCAGCGCTCTGGTACCCACTGATGGGCATCTCGTGATCATCGATCAACTCCGCGGGCTGCTCAATCATGATGCCGAACTTATGCAGGCAACCTTTGCAGCAGGTACGCGGTTGGGCGATATGGGATCACCCCTGGCCAGGGTTGGTCAGGCGATGTTGAATCTGCCGGATATTGATCGCCAGACACTTGCTGGTGCAACGGCCACCGCAACCCACGGCACCGGCATTGCCTTTACCTGTCTGTCTGGCTTTGTGACGTCGTTGCGGCTGGTGACGCCAGGCGGCGAAGTCATTGATGTCAGCCCAACTTCTGATGCGGATCTATTCAACGCCGCCAGGGTCAGCCTGGGTGCGCTCGGTATTGTGACGCAGATGACGCTGCAGAACCGCACACCTTATAAGTTGAAGGCGAAAAACTGGGTGCAACCCATTGAAGAGGTTTTAGAGACCTTTGATGAATCGGCGGCAAAACACCGACACTTCGAGATGTTTCCGCTGACACACTCAGACTACGCACTGACTCTGGCCATCGACGAAACGGATGAAGACATCAATAATCCGCCACCGTCACCGGAAGACGAGGCTGCATTTGGTGAGGCGATGGCCTTCTGGGCTACCCTGCCGCCGAAAGAGCGACTGCCGCAGATCAATGCACTGGCGGAACAGATTGAACCCACAGAAGCGGTTGATGAGTCTCATAAAATACTCAGTAATATTCGCAACGGGCGTTTTAACGAAATGGAGTATTCAGTACCCCTGGAGGCTGGTGCGGATTGTCTGCGGGAAATCCTGCGAACAATTATCGACAAAGAAATCGATGTGGTTTTCCCTCTGGAATATCGTTACGTCAAACGTGACGATACCTGGCTGAGTATGAGTGCCGGGCATGAAGACCATGCCGCAATTTCGATACACCGTATGGCGGGTGAAGACTATCGTCCCTATTTCGACCTTATAGAACCTATTTTCTGGAAGTATGGTGGGCGTCCACACTGGGGCAAAGTCCATTCGTTAGGCAAAGTCCAGCTTGAACAGTTGTACCCGAAATTCAGGGACTTTCAGGCGTTGCGTGCTGAGCTTGATCCTGCCGGACGAATGTTAAATCCACATCTGAAGAAAATATTCCTGGGGTAGATTGATGCGCAGGCGAAAACTACTGAAAAGCCTGATGGCTGCTGGTGTTGCAGGCAGCACTAATTTGCTGTGGGCGCCGGGGTCAAGAGCTGATGCACACAATACCGGGCACAATAGCTACTTTGCCGGTTTAAATGAAATGCTCAAACGAGAGGGTCCGGGACACCCTGTGATGCTGATCGACACCGCTCGCATGACGCATAACATATCGCGCATTACTCAATCGGTTGGTGAGCAGAAACGCTATCGTGTGGTGGTGAAATCACTGCCCTCGGTGCCGCTGCTGCAGGAGGTGATGGGCAAAGCCAGAACTCAGTCACTGATGGTTTTTCATCAGCCCTTTTTGAACGCGATTGCTCAGGCTTTCCCCGGCTCTGATGTGCTGTTAGGTAAACCCATGCCGGTTGCTGCGGTAAAAAGATTTTACAGTGAGCTGGATCATCAGAAGTATGATGCCCAGAACAACGTGCAATGGCTTGTGGATACCAAACAGAGGCTTCTGCAATACCAGGCTTTCGCCCGGCAGCACGGATTGCGGCTGGCTATCAATTTTGAGATTGATGTGGGTCTGCATCGTGGCGGATTAGCGCAACCGGAGATGTTAAGCGAATGTTTAAACATCGTGGCCGGTGATGCCGAACATTTATATTTCACCGGGCTTATGGGTTATGAACCGCAGTTAACCGGTCTGAAAGCAGATCTGGCGGACCCGGCAGTGTCTGAGGTGCTGTCTATCTATCGCGGTTTTATCGATCGCGCCAGACTTGGTGGTTATGATCCGGAAAAACTGGTGTTAAACGGTGCGGGTAGTCATACCCTGAAGATCTATGAGAAAGATAACACCATGAATGATCTGTCCGCCGGCTCCGGCGTGGTCATGCCAACGGACTTCGATACCTTTCATCTTAGCGACCATCAGCCAGCACTGTTTATCGCCGCGCCTATACTCAAGCGTTACCGGACAAATCCTTTTATGGATGAGCCGCCACCAGGCATGGAGCAGGTGTATTACATTTACGGTGGATACTGGAAGGCGAACATGGTCTCACCGCAGCCGGTGGGTGAACCTGTTTATCAGAGCACCAACCAGAGTCCGATACTTGCCAGTGCAGATTTGAATCTGCAGGTAGACGACTATATGTTCTTCCGGCCTACACAAAGCGAATTTGTGATGTTGCAGTTCGGTGATCTACTGGCTGTGAACAAGGGTCACATCAGCCACAAGTGGCCTGTGTTCCATCAAACCGGCTGACGTCAGTCGGCATTGAAGCCATTGGGTTCTCCCCAGTCTGCATCCAGTGCGGTGCGTAGATTCTTAAGTTTTGTGACGCCGATGCGCCGGCTTAACTGGGCTTCAAGCTCAAACAACCCCATTTTTGCGATGTCACCCAGATTGCGGCCATACTCTGTGAAAACCACATGTTTCTGCCGACCGTTTTTCGGGTCAGGCATCATTTCGATAATGCCTTTCTTCTGCAGCGCCTTGAGCGCCTGTTGAGTAGCCTGTTTAGACACCCGCAGTTTAGCGGCCAGGTCAGATGGTCTGTCGATGCCTTCCGTGAGGTA
Organism: Pseudomonadaceae bacterium; assembly: GCA_024743175.1. Taxonomy (GTDB): domain Bacteria; phylum Pseudomonadota; class Gammaproteobacteria; order Pseudomonadales; family Azotimanducaceae; genus UBA4421. The sequence goes on from JANSXA010000013.1 coordinate 3,888, forward strand.
AATCATCGCCATTGATTGCGCGCGAGGCAGAGACAGCCCCGCACGTTTTTTCATGTAAGCCTGCAGGCCATCATCCAGCCAGTAGGTTGCGTGCACCAGCGTGCGCAGCAGTCCGTGTTCCTGGGCTGCCTGCTGCGCTGTTTCAGGTGCTGTGTTCTGCGACATTCAGTTTGTTGCTGCCGCGATACCGGTAATGGTTTCGCCGTTTGCTTTTATCCCGGCGGCATTGACCGGAAGGTCAGCGTTGGGCAGACCGGGCTGCAGAGTGGCGCAGAATTCCAGCATGATGCCGTCCGGGTCGAAAAAGTAAAATGACTGCAACCAGGTTTTTTCTGACGCCGCTTCAGCCGTTCGAGACTCTTCTCCAGTTACCACATCGTTGTGATTAACCAGGGCTGAGCAATCAACACCTTTGCTGAGCAGTTTTTCGCGGTAGTCGGCAATCTTGTCCGGAGAGACGTTGAACGCAACATGGTTCATCGAGCTGTGAGCTGACGAAATATTACCGTTGGGACTGCCGACAATGTTGCGTGCTGATGTCACGCCGGGTTGCGCAGCAGGCGCATCATTGAACCAGAAAAAGGCCAGTTCGCTGCCATTTCCCATATCAAAAAAGAAGTGCTGACCATATCCTTCAAGGTCAAATCCTTTAGTCAGCTTCATTTCCAGAACGTTAGTATAGAAATCTACCGTACGTTCCATATCTTTACAGACCAGCGCCAGATGATGCAGTCCATTGATTTCGAAATTTGCCATGTCTAATCCTCCGTTTTCTTTTGCCAGGCTGCGCCTGCCCAGTCAGCGGTTTCGCCTTCACCGGGTACAGGCACTTCACGAACACGTTCCTCAACGTCGTCAAACTCCAGTCTGAGCGCCTTGCAGCAGACCGCGTGCAGGTTGTAACCCATCGTATGGTAGGTCAGTTCTAAGATGTCCTCATCGCTGAGATGGCGATGAAGTTCTTCAAATAATTCGTCCGAGGCTCGTCCACCCTGCAGGATGAGCGCATCCGCCCAGGCCAGAACAGCACGCTCTTTCGCGTCAAACGCATCGCTGATTTCCCAATGTCTGATGTCGTTAATCTGCTGTTCTGTAACGCCAAAGCGCCGCGCAGCTTTACAGTGCTGGGAAAACACAAACTGGCTGCCTTGAGTGAAACCAGCACGCATGATGGCAAGTTCGCGAATCTTGCCGTCCATTTTACTGATACTTTCCTGAGCGAACATGCCAAACATCCCAAAGTGGTTAGTGGCGTGTTCAAAAATATAGGGCACCAGGGCGAATACGCTCCACCAGTTGCCTGGCGTGCCGGTAGCTGTGCCGGGTTCTGCTACCGGGTCTCGGTCGCCAAACAGGCGATCGTAGAATTTGAGAACCTCCGGTGATGCGGCGGAGCGGGGTACTTGTTTGAGTCTCGGCATGTTTTTTTCCAGTCTTTAAGGTAAACAGTCTTTAACGCAAATCGTCAATGTTCAGGACGATCAATATTGTTGACTATGAAGCACCATGTCAATAGGATCATTACTCTTTGCGGAAATGGGGAGCCGTACAGTTGTCGGAGAATAGTGTCGCAGAGCCTAATCGTTTGCTGGATCAGCCCTCGGTAGGCTATCAATGGTATGTCATTTTTGTCCTGCTGCTGGCGCAGACTTTTTCGTTCCTTGACCGCATGATCATGGGGCTGCTGGTCGGGCCGATCCGCGAAACTTTTGCAATTTCTGATACGCAGTACAGCCTGCTGGCGGGGCTCGCTTTCTCGTTGTTTTATGCGGGCATGGGTTTACCCCTGGCGCGGATTGCGGACAGTAAGAATCGACGTAACCTGATTTCCGTTGGCATAACCGTATGGAGTTTCATGACTGCGTTGTGCGGCCTCGCTCAACAGTTCTGGACGTTGTTTGCAGCACGGGTGGGTGTCGGCGTTGGTGAGGCTACGCTGGGTCCAGGTGCCTATTCGATGATTACCGACTACTTTCCGAAGTCGCAGCTGGGACGGGCGCTTTCTGTCTACACCCTGGGTGTCACGTTGGGCTCCGGTTTTGCTTACATGCTGGGTGGTGCAGTTGTCGCGTATGTACAAACACTGGGACAGATAACACTGCCGTTTATCGGTGAGGTCAATGGATGGCAACTGACGTTCTTCATTGTCGGTTTGCCAGGACTGATAGTTGCGTTTTTGATGTATACAACGGTGAAAGAACCTGTGCGGCGCGGGGTGGTAGCTGGTGATAGTTTGTTACCGGTGGCCCAGGTTGTTGCGTATGCCTGGCAGCGTCGCCGGGCCTATGGCTGTCATATCTTTGGTTTGTCCACTTTTATCATGGTCGTCTACGCGTTGAACTTATGGGGTCCAACCTATTTCATTCGCACCTTTGATTATGACGCTGCCCAGGCGGGTTGGACTTTTGGTCTGTTGATGCTGATCGCGGGTAGCGCGGGTTTGCTGCTTGCGGGTTATGTGGCGGATGCGTGGGTCAAAAAGGGTGTATCAGATGCATATGTGCGTCTCATCCTGATCAGCATGGTCTGCATGACGCCGTGTGCTATCGCCTTAGGTTTTGTAACCAATGCCACGGCGGCAATAATTGTCATGTCGCTGGCGGTGTTCTTTTCCGCGTTTCAGGGCGGTATTGCGGGCGGTACACTGCAGCTGATGACGCCTAACCGGATGCGTGGACAGATGATCGCCGCCTATCTGTTGGTGGCGACGCTGATTGGATTAGGCTTTGGTCCTACTGTAATTGCGGCAACTACAGATTTTGTGTTCGGCTACGATGAAGCGATAGGTAAATCGATTGCGCTCTGCGCAGGTATTCTGTGCCCGACGGGCGCTCTGATCCTGTGGTTTGGTTTGTCCCACATTCGTCATGAGATCGACATACAAACCGAAGCTGCGCTGGCTGAACAGCCTTCTATCGCCTGACTGCGGGCGTTTCAACCGGTAATCCCTGAGCCCGCCACTTCAAGTACAGTTCCAGCTCAATGTACTGGGTGGCGCCAAAGGCAAAAGGTTCCGCTCTCACGCCGACGTTGCAGAACCGCAGGCGTCTGTGCAGGGACCCGATGCTCTGCCACTCAAGACGGTAGGCAGGGTATCCGCCGGCCTGACCCTGGCTGAGTTTATCACCCCTTAACATCCGACCGACGTTATCTTCATGGCAGTGGTTGCAGGCCAGGTTGAGTTGACCTCGACGGGTATAAAAATAGGCCTGCCCTGCAGCAAAAGCGGGTGCGGCCGGACCATCAATCGCCACCTCTATCGGTAGCCCATTGGACTGGTAACCAACATAGGCGCTCAGGGCCAGGAGATCATCGCTTTCATACACAAGTGGTGATGATTGTTGATGTTCTACTCTGCAGTGATTGATCTGTCCTTCAAGATTCACAACAGTATCGAGGCTTTTGTTATATTTCGGGAAGTGTGCTGCTACGCCAGCCATGTCTGTAGCGGCATCGTTGTGGCAACCCGCGCAGGCTGGCTTTCCAGTTTGAGGTGCCGTAGTCCAGAGTTCCTCACCGCGATCTACCCATAACATGCCAGGGTTGGCAAACTGATCATCCTGCAGCGCCTGGGTATCCGCAGATTGAAAATGGTAGCCAGACAACATCTCAGGCAGCGGTGCAGTTGCCACTGGGGCTGGTGCGGAGGGCGAATCATCGATGACTGTGGGGTTTTTGTCACAGCCCGCCAGCAGGGCACAAAAGATCATTGCCAGGCAGCCGGCCCGGCTGCGGAGACTATGCTGCCGGATCAACTGTCAGTTCCCGGGTAACACGGGTCACCTGGTCATCCTGGTCTGTCCAGATGAATTCAAGTTTGCCACTGTCCTGCGCGCGCACATGAAAGGCGATGAAAGGGTTCGCAGCAACAGCTGGATGTAATGTGGCGGTGAAAACAGGTTTTTCGTTATAGCGACACTCGAAGCGAGTGAGAATGTCGCGGGGAATGGCCTGGCCAAGAGAATTGCGTCTGAACCCTGTTTCCATCGGGTGAGAGATTAACGTTTTTACCGCCATAATCTCGCCCTGGCGGGCGCGAGCGGGGACTGAAATTCTGGCTTTCAACATCAGTACAACGCATCCAGGCAGGCGGCTACGGTTACCACAATATGTGCACTCCCGCTCCACAGGCTGCCATCGCTGAGACCCGCGACCACAACGATATCCTGTTCGGCAGAAACGCGAATTCGGGTTTCTACCTCTGCCAAACCATTGGCATGAGACAGGTCAAAGCGGGCAACATCAGGCAGTGGATTGGCTTGTGCAATTATTTGTATGAATGAGACATAGTCAGTCGGTGTCATGGGGCTGTCGACACTGATTTTCATACGTACGGAATTACCGTTTTCCGCCAGTGCGGGTAGTTCAATGTTGACCCTTCCCGGTTGTATCTCTGCGGTTGGAAAATCCCGCTTCAGGACTGACTGCACAGGTTCGGACACAGCAGCCAGCAATCTGGGTTGCACAGTGAGTGTGGCCAGGGTGCCAGCGCCGGCCAGCCAGTTTCGTCTGTTGATGGTTCTGATCATTCTTGTCTGTCGGACCCCTGCAGAGTCAGTAAAAAAGCTACCAGATCATGCATTTCGCTCGCGTTTAACACCGGCCTGTCCTGGTAAGCCTGCGCGACCTGAACTAATCCATGGGTGCGAAAATAAGCCGGCATCACTGTGTTTGGGTTTTGTTCAGTGGGGTCGGCGATGCGCTTATACAATTCATCGGGCCCAAGGCGCGCGCCTATGTTACTCAGGTCTGGACCTATGTTGCCCTGGAAAGATTCTTTGATTTGGCTGACCTGGTGGCACAACAGGCAGTGACCACGCTCGCGATCGATAAACACAGCTTTGCCGCGATCAACCGGGGTGTCAGCCTTCTTCGCATCGGTTTGGGCGAGGCCAGCAGCTGGCGCGGTAAGCAGCGCCATAGTCATGAAAAACAGTGCTTTTGCAGAGCAGCGCATCAGGCAAACACCTGAGTTGTGAGATTATCGAACCAGCGCTGAGCATAGGCTGCTTCAACTGCCCGGGTTTCACGGGAAGCATCAGCAGGACTGACACCACCAGCACCGTCGATTTCAGTCCAGATCTTTTCACCGGGTTGATAGACGCCAGCCACGGAAATGCCATAGTCGGGTGCAACCAGGCTGTAGCAGGTATTGATCAGCTTGCCATGCACCGGCGATTCGCCATTGAGCAAACGTGTGACCTGTACCGCACAGAGTTTTGCTTGCGCATTTGCAGCAAAGGCGGATTTTGGCATGGCGTTGGCGATGGCCGCATCTCCAATCACGTGTACATCCGGCTGCAGGGTGGATGAAAAAGTGACAGGCTCAATCGGGCACCAGCCTGAGCGGTCTGTAACACCGGCAAGATGTGCAATTTTACCTGCTTTCTGCGGCGGTATGATGTTAGCCACGTCCGCCTGCACGGTCTCAAAGTCAGTGCTGACAGTGCGGTTTTCTGCGTTGACGGCAGTAACCGTTGCACCGTCCGACTCACCCTGCCACTCGATGATGTCGCCGTACAGTGATTGCCAGGCCGACAGGAAGAGCGGCTTTTTTGAGAAGCTGTCTTTGCTGTCAAGAATGAGCACTTTGGCGCGTGGGTTGTTCTGTTTCAGATATCCCGCTATCAGGCTGGCCCGCTCATATGGGCCCGGGGGACATCGATACGGCGATTTAGGTACGGACATGACAACCAGCCCGCCTTCGCGCATGCTGCGTAACTGGTCTCGCAACAGCGTGGTTTGTGGGCCGGCTTTCCAGGCGTGGGGTAACAGCTCTGCCGCTGTTTTGTCATAGCCCTGCAGCGCCTGCCAGTCCAGGTCAATGCCGGGTGCCAGGATCAGCTTTTCGTAATTCAGCGTGTTGCCGTCTCTCAGTGTTACCAGGTGGCGCTCTGGATCTACGTCCACTGCAGGCTGGTGGATGACATTGACGCCGTCTGCACTCAGTGCAGCATAGCTGAACTGTTGTTGACTGATTTTACGGTGTCCACCAACCACCATATTGCTCAGTGGACATGCGGTATAGATTGCATTGGCTTCGATCAGTGAGACAGATAAAGCGTTGTTCAGCCTGCGCAGTTCCCGTGCGACGCTGGCGCCGGCAAAACCTCCGCCAATAACAACGACGCGCCCCTGGCTTGCGTGGCTGGTGGGTATAAACGAAGCGGCAACGCCAGCACCGCTGTATCTAATCCAGTTTCGACGCGAAATCATAGTTCGGTAGCTAACGCGAGCATGGTGCCTCGTTTGCAGTCAGCTCGGCCATATGGGCAGCTATGCTTTCAAGTTCTGCGGGTGAATAGCCGCGGCTGATGCGATTCATGACCGTGCTGGTCAATTCACCGCTGCGGTAGGCTTTCAGCTTGTTAGTAATTTCCAACGCGCTTCTGGCACTGAAGCTGACAAGGCCATTTGCTTCTGTACCCGGACGAGCATGACATCCATAACAAGCCTGCACACTGACAGCGGTGGCTGGATCCGGTTCAGTCGCTTGCATGTCAGCTGCTGCTGATGCTGACGCAAACAGCAGCAGGCTGCAGCCCATCTTTCTCAGTTTCACGCTTTGCGCAGGTTTCTGCCTTTCAGAGGCACATTGCGGATTCGATTGCCGGTGGCGGCAAAAATGGCATTCAGCACTGCCGGCGCTGCCACCGCGATGGTGGGTTCACCCACACCGCCCCAGAAACCGCCCGAGGGCATCACTATCGTTTCCACCTTTGGCATTTCAGCCAGGCGCATAGACGAGAACGTGTGGAAATTATCCTGCTCGATTTCGCCATCTTTAACGGTGCATTCGCCGTACAGCAAAGCGGATAAGCCGTATACAAATGAACCCTCTACCTGGGCCTCTATCTGCTGGGGATTGACGGCATAACCCGGATCAGTGGCTGCGACGATGCGATGCATTTTCAGCACGCCGGCCTCATCAACGGATACTTCAGCACATGCTGCAACGTAACTGCCGAAGGCGTAACACGTAGCCAGGCCTCGGTGAATGCCTGGCGCGGTGGGGGTGCCCCAGCCTGCGCCTTGCGCCGCAGCATTCAGCACCGCCATACCTTTGGGATTGTTTTTCATCAGACGTTGTCGAAACAGCAGTGGATCAACCTCTGCCTCGTGGGCCAGCTCGTCCAGGAAACACTCCATATAAACAGCGTTCTGATTGACGTTCACGCCGCGCCAGAAGCCGGGCCGAATGTGGCTGTTACGCATTGCGTGGTCGATCAACAGGTTAGGCACATCGTAGCTGATGGCCTGATCGCCGGAAGGTAACAAGGCTTGAAACACAGCCGGATCTTTACCGTCCTGCAAACCCTGCGGGATCAGCGTGGCCAGAATGGACTGGCCGGAAATGCGCAGGTGTAGAGCGGTCAGATTGCCGTCGTCATCCAGGCCGCCTTCGAGCCGCGCCTGGGTAATGGGATGATAAAATCCATGTTTCATGTCTTCTTCCCGGGTCCACATCAGTTTGATGGGTACACCAGGCATGGTCTTTGCGAGTTTCACTGCCTGATTGATATAGTCAGGTGCTCCGCGTCGACCAAATCCACCACCGAGCATGACTTTATGGACTTCACATTGCTCAATCGGCAGTTCTGCAGCTTCAGCAGTGGCAGCCAGTGCTGACTCTCCGTTCTGGGTAGGACACCAGACTTCACAAGCGTCCTTGGTCCACAGCGCAGTCGCATTCATCGGTTCCATAGTGGCATGGTTCAGAAACGGATAGCTGTAGGTCGCTTCAATGCGTTTGCTGGCCTTTGCAAGACCGGCTTTGACGTCACCCTTTTCGTTGCCGACAAAAGCCTGATCTGCGGTTAAACCTTCGACGATGTCGGCGACAATATCTGCTTGAGAGACGTCAGCATTTGGACCCAGGTCCCACTCAATGTCTACTGCATCGAGCGCTGTTTTGGCCTGCCACCAGGTGTCAGCAATAACGGCAACTGCAACATTGTCGACTTCGACAACGGCTTTTACCCCCGGCATGGCTTCGGCTTTTTCGGCGTCAAAAGAGCCCAATTTACCTCCGGTTACAGGGCAGGCTTTGATCGATGCGTTCAACATGCCCGGCAGGTTCAAATCTGAACCGTAGATCTGTTTGCCGTTGGTTTTCTCTACAGTGTCCAGGCGTGGTAACGGTTGACCGATCACTTTCCAGGTTTTTGGATCTTTCAACGGCACATCGCTGGGTGGAACCAGCTGCGCAGCTGCTGTGGCCACTTTGCCGTAGGTTGTGGTGCGTTTGCTGGGAGTATGCGTGATCACACTGTTGCTTGCTGAGCATTCGCTGACAGGGACCTGCCATGAGCCGGCTGCGGCTTCGATCAACATCATACGAGCCGCGGCGCCGCCTTCGCGAACATACTGATGGCTGCCACGAATACCACGACTGCCGCCGGTGGCGAAGCTTCCCCAGACACGGTTGCGGGCCACGTTCTGTCCGGGAGTTGGATATTCCCAGGTGACTTTGTTCCAGTCACATTCAAGTTCTTCAGCCACCATCTGTGCGAGGCCGGTGAGGGTGCCCTGACCCATTTCCGAACGTGCAATACGAATGATCACAGTGTCATCCGGATGAACGACAACCCAGGCGTTCACCTCGTCTGCAGCACCTGGGTCCGTGCTGGCATTTACCGGCAGGGACATGCCCAGTGACAGGCCGGCGCCACCGAGAGCACTGGACACTAAAAATTGACGTCGGTTGAGGGCAAGTTCTGCAGAGGTATCAGTTGTATCAGTTTTCACAGTTAAGCCTCCTTGCTCAGTTCAGCGGCACGGTGAATACCTGCACGAACTCTTTGAAAGGTGCCACAACGACAGATATTGGTGATGTTCTGATCAATGGCGGCATCGTCAGGTGCTGCATTGTTGGCCAATAGAGCTGCGGCCGCCATGATCATGCCGGACTGACAGAACCCGCACTGGGGTACGTCCAGTTCCACCCATGCCTGTTGTACCGGATGGTCGCCGGTCTCAGACAGACCTTCGATGGTGGTGATTTTCTGACTCGCCTGCACAGCGCTTGCTGGATAGACGCAGGAGCGAATCGGGTTGCCGTCGATGTGTACCGTACACGCCCCACACTGGGCGATGCCACAACCATATTTGGTGCCGGTGAGGCCTGCTTGCTCGCGTATGACCCAGAGTAACGGCGTGTTGGGATCAAATTCCAACTCCACGTCGTTGCCGTTGATATTCAGCTTAGCCATTGTGACCAGTCTCCTTGCGTTTGTATCGAGAGTTCAATGGTGTGAAGTTGATGGTTGCACGATGCTTTTTGCAAAGCGCATGCAACGCTCGAATTCACGCCAGATACTAGCAGGGACCGAGGTCATAGCGAAACATCCGTAGGACAACTCCCATGAGTTGTCCTTTGCAGGATGCTCTCGCTTGTTCCAGGCAGAGTTTAGACTGTCATCCGCCGGCAGGAATCTGCATTAGCAATGCCTGGATTTCTCCTTTGCGCCCGCTGTCCGCCAGCGCGCGACCAGGCCGGGCTGGTGCTTTCATCGCCTGTTCCAGATGCGCTCTTGCTGCATCGAATTCTCCTTCGTCGAATAGAAACTGTCCCATGAAATAATTGCTGTCGATGCCGTCAGGGTTGATGGTCAAAGCTTTTTTAAGATGGGCTTTGGCCTTTTTATCGCTGCCAAACGCGATTGGCCATCCAGGGACCTGGTGGTACAGAGTGCCGAGGCTGGTATGGGCTGAACCCTGCAATGCATCAGGGTCTATCTCCAGCGCGCTTTGCAGACTCGTGCGAGCTTCTTTAACCAGGCCAAGTGCACCCAGGCCACCTTTTTCACCCGCCAGTGAACTCAGCACAATACCTTTCCAGATCAGGATTTCCGGAACCGCAGGTTCTGTCTGCGTGATCTGCCTCGCGTATTCGGCAAGTTCGGACAGCGCCTCCTGCCGCGGTGTACCCTCGAGCTGGTAGGTGGCATGAGCCCAGTTCTTTTGCAGATAGTCCAGATTGTTTTTCGAGCTTGCACTATCCGCCAGTGTTGTCACGGCGAACAGCAGGCTGGCAGCGAATAACAGGCTTGATGACAGCGCTTTCTTAAGTGGATAAGTCATAGAGTTTTCTCCTCGTTTGCTTCGATAGGATTGCATCAGGTTGTCCTGGCGAATTTTTCAATGGTGGCTAGTTTTTTCTCCAGGGCGCGATCGACAACCCCGGGCATTATCTGGTTAACACGCACAAACAGCCGCTCGGGCCAGCCCAGGTAAGTGCTCTTTGATTTCTGTTCGATGGACTTGAGAATTCTTTGTGCGACGTACTCTGGGGTGTCGCTGGCGTTGCCTAACGCGGTATTGAGTTGGTTGGCAGCTGCGCTGTTCATTGCGGTGCTTGTTGTGCGTGGGGCGAAGTAGATCACGTCGATGGGTTTGTTTTTGACTTCCCTGCGTAATGCTTCGGTGAAACCGCGCAGGCCGAATTTTGACGCGCAGTATGCGGTGTAAGCCGGGTGGCCAATGGTGCCAAACACTGAACCCACGTTCACAATCATGCCGTGAGGTTTTTTGCTGAGGTGCGGCAGCAACAGACGTGTCAGTTGCATCGGCGCCAGCAGATTAAGTTGTACCATATTGGTTAATGTAGCTGCTTCGGTATTCTCCAGCAGTGCAAACTGATTGGCACCGGACAGGTTGATCAGGGTATCAATCCCCTTTTGTGCAGCTGTTTGCGCCAGATTGTCCAGGTCAGCAGGCAGCGTTAGGTCCGCAAGAGCTGTGGTAACAATACTTTGAGCAGGCAGATTGTCCGCCAGCTGCTGCAGTTTGTCTCCTGACCGTGCACTGAGTATCAACGTGTGACCTGCGTCTGCCAACGCCAACGCCAGTGCCTGACCTATTCCACCTGTTGCCCCGGTCAGCAGGATTACGCGTTGATTAAGCGGCATGTGCTGTAGTCTCGCTATGCAGCCGGGGCACTGAGCGCAGCACGTTGCCATAAAGGACATAAACACGTTTCGCAACGTGGATGACATGCTGCATATCGGCGGTTGTCAGACCGTCGAGCAGCTGCTTGAAAAAATCAACATGTTCGATGTCTAAAGCGCCGTGGCTACGCAGGTAGGTGAATGCTTTGTCAGGCAGTTTCAAAGCCTGCGCAATCAGCTCGGCCGTGCTGCTGGCCAGTGATGTGCTGGTGCCCTCCAGAACATGCACCATACCAAGAAAGCCGATCGGGTTGACTGTTGTGATGTAGTCGCGCACATAAGCCAGCATCACCTCTGTGGCAAAATTGGGTTCGCTGGCGGCAATGCGTTCTGCGTCTGCGCCACAGATTTTGAGATCATTGAGGATCCATTGTTCGTGGCCAATTTCCTCATCGATGTACTCTTTGAACGCGCTGATCAGGTGCATCTGGCTCGGATGGATACGACTTGCGGTGGCCATCATCAGCGGCACAGTAAAGCGCACGTGATGGTAAGCGTTGGTAAGAAACGCATGGTACATCTCGAGCGTGACACGGCCATGTGCCACATCTTCGATAATGGGGGCAGCAAGCAGATCAAGCTGTTCTGCTTCGGTGGCTTGCAGGAGGGTTTCGTAGTGGCTCATCAGAGGGAGACTCCAAGTTGTTCAGGTTGGGTCATAAAGTTGAACAGTTCCTGCCAGGCTTGTCGGCGCACGCGCCCGTTGCTGGTCAGTCCGTTGTAGTGGTGCATGTCAGCCGCAGTGACACGATGCCAGGTGCCGATTTGTGCGTAGTCGGGTAATCGCTGATTGGCTGCACTGACCGCTGCGTCAAGTTCAGCATCTGTCGGTTCGCCTCTCGGTAGAAGGAGCGCAGTGTTGGTCTCGGCAGCTTCGCCAAACACAGCGGCATGGCTGATACACAGTTCATTCTGCAATTCGCTTTCAACCCATTCCGGTGAGACGTTGCGTCCATAAGCAGTAATGAAGGTGTTTTTCAGGCGTCCATAAACAGTCAGGTAGCCGTCGACATCTATTGCAACACGGTCGCCGGTGGCAACCTTGGTGCAGGTATCCAGATCGCCGATCACGCCCAGCATTCGTGGACGCGTAACAATCAGCTCTTCGTTTTCCACTGAAGCTTCGACATGGGGCAGCAATCTGCCAACGCTGCCGACTTTTTGTGCCATGGGTGTATTAAGTGTGATCACGCTGCCGCATTCTGTTAGCCCGTATCCTTCGTAAACGGGAATGTTCTGCTGCGCAGCCCGATGCAGAAGTTCCGGAGTCACACGACCGCCGCCCACGGCAACAAGTTTAAAGTGTTTGAAGCTCACCAGACCAAATTCAGCTGAAGCGGTGATCGCAAGCAGCAGTGCCGGCACCACAATGATGCTGTCCGGTCCAAATGTTTCGATCCCCTTGACGAATTGACCCACGTCCACCTGGCTGCTGCCTTGAACGCCAATGTCAGCCAGATCGGGCAAATATATAGTGCTGCCGTTGAGCAGGTTGGCAAACAGACCGGCGGTGTTCTCAAGCAGCAGTGTCAGGGGTAACACACACAGGTGCTGCTGTATTGCCTGGTCCTTAAGCGACTGATGCAGGCTGTTAGCTGTTTGCAGCAGCGTTTGTGCGCTCAGACAGACACCTTTGGGTTGACCCGTACTGCCGGATGTAAAAGTCACCAGTGCAGTCCCTGCGGGCAACTTCACATCTTCAGCATCAGGTCTGCGCTCAATGTTGAAACGATTGAAATTGACCAATTTGCCTGCCTCTGCCTTTGATGCACTTTCAAGCAGGCTGATCATGACCTCAGCACCGGAGGCTTTTAAGGTGTGGCTGCGCTGGGCGGTGCTGAAAAATGAAGGTACAGGTACAGCCACTCTGTCAGATTCCAGCAGAGCGATGTCCAGTGCAGCCCAATCGAAGCCGTTGGGCAGGTCAAAAGCGACCCGGCTGACATCGAGCTCGTCCAGTTTGTTGATCCAGCTGGTTACTGCTTGTTTGAGATCAATCAGCGACCAGGTGTCATGCCCGTCGCTGAGGCACGCGCGAGCGGGCACATGTGCAAGTAGTATCTCTTTACGCATAGATTCTGTCCGCCTGATTGACCGCTTTGTGGGGTTGCCCCAGAAGTACGGTGGGCGAATGTTCGTAATAGCTGCCCCAGCCGCGTTGCAGGTTTTCTGGAAGCTGCTGCAGAGATGCTTTGCCCAGGATATGCGGGGCGATTCCCTTACGCTCGAAAAACGCTGCCAGTTCGCACGTTGCGGTACACACAAGTAATTCTGTCTGTAGAGACAGAAAATCCGCCAGACAGGGTAACAACTGACAAACCAGGCGCGGTGTGCGCACCGAAAAATGCACAAACTCGACAGTTTTTTCGGTACTGAGAAGGTCGGGAAAGGTGTCCTGCAGGCGTCGGTTTAAGTTATCGACATAGTAGTTGCTGAAGAAATCTTCTCGGCGCCGGTTCAGGCCGAATGCGGCATCCAGCTCACCACAGTTGTTATAAATGGCATACAGTTCGTCACTGTCATCGCTGATGATTGCGCCGAAGTGCTGTTCAAACTGTGCCGCGATAAAGGCAAAAGCCTCCTGGCGCTTTTCACTTTCAACCTTTGTGATGGACCACTGGTTTTTCATTTAAGTTCTTCTATTGTTGGCCTAGTCTTGGGGAGATAGAGAGCACCTCGGATAAAAATCAATCGAGATAATGTTTTTCCGATTGATTTATGTGATTCAGACCCTCAACTGTTACAAGCCATCGAGTTACGCGTGTGCATAAAGAAGATTTAAAACTCGCCAAACAGTTGCTGAGCGGCAACGAACAGGTTTTCGAAACCTTTTTCAACCTGTACTACGTGCGGGTTTATCGGTTCTGCCTGCGTCGAGTAAATGAGAATGAAGCAGAGGACATAGCTTTGGAAACCATGCGACAAGCCATGCGCAGGATTGAGACATACCGCGGCGAAGCGAGTTTGCTGGCGTGGGTTTATCAGGTCGCCCGGAGTCAGGTCAGTGCGTTTTATAAACGTGCGCAGAAACACAAAGACCTCTTGCTGATTGAAGACGATCTGCAGGTGCAGGCGCAGGTGGAAGCCATGGGTTCCGAATTGTCCAATGACCCTCAAGCTGTTAAAGAAAAGCAGCAGCACGCCAATCTTATCCACTTCATGCTTGATTCACTGCCAGGAGACTATGGTCGAATTTTGGAATGGAAGTATGTGGAAGGCTGGTCGGTGGACGAAATAGCAGAGCGACTTGATTCCACCCCGACTGCGATCCAGTCGATGCTTGCCCGCGCGCGCACCGCGTTCCGCAATGCTTATGAACAAATCAGCCAAGGTGCCGATCAGTCTAAAGTTGTGCCCTTTGGCTCCGGGGGAGTGCAGACATGAGCGATTCTCGACACACCGATAACGAGCAGGCCGCTGATGCGGAACTTGAACAGATTCTCAACGCAGCGGGGCCGCGTCCACAACCGCCGCAACAGGTCAGTCAACGCGCCTATGATTCGCTGAAGAGTGAATGGTCGTCGCTGGTGGCGGAAAAGAAACAGCGCCGACGCCGTCGCCTGCTGAGCGTTGCCGCCAGCATTGGTGTGCTGGTGGGCTCAGTCTGGATGTTCAACGTTCAGCAGCAGGTGCCGACCTGGGAGGTTGCTGTCACCAGCGGCTCGTTCGAGTTGAATTCGACACGATATGATGCGCCACAAGAAATGACGCTGGCAGAAGGGGATTACCTCTACAGTCAGGAACCGGTGCGTTTTGAGCGCACTGACGGTGCTGACCTGCGCTTAGGTTATGCAACTGCGTTGTCGATAGCCAACGGCACTCAGGTAAATCTGCAACAGGGCTCTGTCTACATCGATACAAAAGGCACTACAGATTTTCTGGTTCGTACTCCCATTGCTGACGTACGCGACATAGGCACGCGCTTCATGGTCAGCCTTGAATCCAGCACGCTCCAGGTTGCGGTGCGGGAAGGGGCGGCGGAAGTGACCTCTGAATTTGGTGCTCAGATAGCCAAGGTCGATGGCGCAAAGGCACAGGTTGTAACCGTTGATAACACGGGTCAGACGCTGCAGTTGGAGTCATTGGCAGATTCACGCTGGGAATGGATTCATGCAGCGTCCGCTGGCTATCAGTCGCGATCTTTAACCGCATTGGTCAACCAGATAGGCCACGATCTTGGTAAAACAGTTCGCTTTGCTGATCATGGCGTGGAAGTCAGTGTGGCTAACGAACAGGTCGATGGAGATTTGCGTAATATGTCGCCCAGACAGGCGCTTGAGATTATTACCCGCAGCACCGGTCTGGTCTGGCGAGAAGCGCAAGAAGAGATCATCTTAGACTTTCAGCGTTGATGGCAAACCCGTAAGCTTGCGCGCTTATGCGCCGCTGCCATCATACTCTTAGTAGAAAACTGCTCGTTTTGCTTTTGTGCAGCTGCTGCGCTGGCGCGAGTGCCAGCGAAAGTGTTCGGCCATTTGCCATTGAAGTGGGCGAGCCTCTACGCGAGGTACTGGATCGCTTTACCGAGGTAGGTTTGAACGTCGTATCGACGACGCGGTTGGTGCCTTCACGAATGGTCGTCACCGAAGTGCCGGATTCAGATCTTCCGCCTTTAGAACAGCTTGATGTGCTGCTGCGAGCCCACAACCTGAGGTTGGTCAGCGTTGATTCTTCTAACAGCTATGTTGAACGTCTGCAAAACTCGGCGAAGATCGTTGAGCCCACGCCCGAAGCAGACACCAACAGTCCCATTTTCATCGAAGAAGTGGTGGTTACCAGCCCTTATCGCATGCGGCGCCAGCGCGACCTGGCCGCCAGCCTTGATCACGAAGATCTGTTGACTTTACCCAGCCTGGGTCGAGATGTGTTACGCGGGATTGATATTCTGCCAGGGGTCGCCTCTAACGGCATATCCGCCCGCTATCAGTTTCGCGGCGGTGACAGCAATGAAGTGTTGTATCGTCTAGACGGCATTGAGCTGCTTGAACCCTTTCACCTGCCATCAGTGCAGGACCTCTTCGGGGCCGTGAATATCAACATCATCGACTCTGCAGACATCTATGTGGCGGGTTTTCCAGTTGATCTCGGCTCGCGCATGAGCGGTGTGGTTGATCTTGAACTGGTTGAGCCCATTGCTGAATTCAGCGGTGGCATCGACGTCAATTTCATTACCGCGTCTACGGATGCCCGTGGTTGGACAGGCAACTGGAGCTGGGTGGTGTCTGCACGTCGCAGCTTGATAGATAAAGCTGTTGGACAGTTCGAGACCGACTATGGGACGCCGCGTTTTCAGGACGAGTTGCTGCATCTGACGCGTTCGACAGAAGACACCACATTGACCTTGGGTGCAGTGAACAGTCGAGATCGGGTAGTTGTTCGTCAGGGAACTGAAGTGAGCCGCAGTGAAGATGATTTTCGCGCCCTCTGGATGCGCTGGCAGCAGGATCATCAAGGCCAGCTCAGCAGCACCTGGCAGTTTTCTTCAGTCAACATCGATAAAACCCGGAACGGTCGCGTTGATGATTTGCTGGCAAGCGTTGGAGCGCTGGCGGAGCGGCGCGAGTTCAACACTTATGAGCTCTCCAATCATTGGGAGTGGCAGCGGAACTCGACGTCGCAATGGCGAGCGGGCGCCTCGTTTGCCCGCCAGAAGGCTGATTTTGAAGCTGATTTTGCGGCGGACTATGGGCCCCTTGCTTTACCGGGATTAAGGGGCTCAACCCTGCAGCGCGAAGTGGAAGTTGATCGCTCCGGTGATTCATCCCAGGCCTATATATCGTACACAACGGTGTTAGGTCCACGCTGGCGTATCGAAACGGGTCTGCGGTATGACGGCCAGGATATTGATCCGGTTCATGTGAGTGAATTCAGCGCGCGTGTGAATGTGGATTATAAGTTGTCTGAAACATGGCGATTTGCGCTCAATGCAGGGCGCTATACACAACAGCAGCATTTATATGAAATCCAGATTGATGACGGCAAAGCTGAATTGTTTGACCCGCAGCATTCAGATCAGATTAATCTATCGGGTATTTATACCCCGAACGATAAGCTGCGCGTCCGCCTGGATTTGTATCTGCGTGAGATCGGCAATCCCTGGTCGCATTTTGAAAATCTGTACAATACCTGGGTTTTGATGCCTGAGCTGCAGGGTGATCGGTTCGAAGTTGAGACCAGCAAGGCGCGTATGCTGGGCGCAGAGCTTGCGCTCAATTACAAGGTCAGCGAGAGACTGTCGTGGTACGTCAATGCTACCCGTGCATCCGCGAAGGAGAGAAGCCTGTCGCGCGACAGAGCCAGGCCCTGGGATCAGGAGCTGGCTGTGAAGGCGGGCTTGTCCTGGCAGGGGGAACGCTGGCGTTTAGGTCTCAAAGGCACTTATCACGATGGTCTGCCGACCACACCATTTGTTGCCATTGAAGCTGATTTAGCGGCGACTCTGTACTGTGACCGATTACCGTCTTTCTTTTCTGTGGATGCACATGTTTCCCGCATGATTGCTGTGCCGCGCGGTAGCCTTGAAGTTTATCTTGATGTCACAAACCTGACTGACCGGTCCAACGTGGGTGGTTACGAGTACAGCTCTGCAACAGAGCGCGATCCGCAAGAGATGTTGCCCCTGCTCCCCGTGCTTGGTGTGTCCTGGCGCTGGTGAAAGGTCAGTCTGTAAGCGGGTGTAAAGTTACCGGCATGACAGTGCTGACGGGTATCGTACCAAAAGCAGGATCCAGCACTCTGCCATGAGGCGCGGCAGGCATCTCCACCCTGTAGTTTTTTAATAACAAGCCGGCGAACAATGGCAGGAAAGCGCGGGTCACACCCATGCCCAGGCACAGGTGTTTACCACCACCGAATGCGTTTGTTTTTGCCGGGGTGCCTTCTATCCAGCGTTGCGGTTGAAACTCAAAGGGCGACTCGTACACCTCGCCGTCGTAGTGTGACAAAGTATGCAGGTGCATGATCAGAGTTCCGGCAGGTATCTGATGTCCAAGGAACTCGATTCTCTGTGTGGTGCGTTTTGGGATAACTGGAGCCGGTGCATACAGCCGTTCTGTTTCGTTGATCAGAGCCTTCAGTATCGGCAGTTGTTTCATGCCTTCAAGATTTGCCAGGTCAACGCCGCTCAGTTCCTGCTGCACGGCAGTTTGCCAATGTGTTCCAGCCACTTTCCACATCATCGTGCAGAGAAAGTGAGCGATGTTGCCAACCCCGGCGACACTCAGCAGATAAATGGATTCGATGATTTCCGTTCTGCTCAGGGGCTCAAATTCTGAAGTCTCTGAGCGTGACAGGATAATATCCAGCGAATCGTTTCGACGGGCACCCTGACTCCGATCTGTGAAAATCTGATTAAAAAATTCAAAGGCGACGCCGCGAACCTGCTGATAAGCAGGCCGGGCAAACCATTGGCTCTGTTGTTCGGGGCGCAGCTGTAACCCAGCGATAAATTCTTCCTCGAAGCTGCAAAGACTGGTCAGCACAGGGTGAGATATGGCGGTTTTGATTTGTGTCTTATTTAGCGCCTTTGCCATGGCCAGGCATGCGAGTGCGTATAGATCTGCGCTCTGGCCCGCGCGACTCTCCAGATCCTGCACAATTGTTGAATACATAGTCTGCATGTCTCTGCGCAGGGCAGCAGCGCCGAAGCCGGGCAGAATCAGTTTGCGCAACCGCCTGTGGGGTTCACCGTCCAGGATAGTGACGTGGTCCGGCCCCAGCTGTGTGCGGAAAATGGTTGAGAAATCAGTGTCCTGATAAGACCAGTTATCTGGATTACGCCACGCAAGTTGGTTTGCCGCTGTGGAACTGATGGCAACGCAAGGTTGATTGTCTATGTTCAGCTGCACAATCGGTCCGCTGCTGCGCAACGCCTCGCACCAGGATTGCGCAGTGTAGCCAAGCACCGTGGGTACGCAGAGATCTGTATTCTCTGCGGGTTGCAGATGCTTGAGGTCGAGTCTAGGCAGGCTGTGCATGTTTGTTGGGCGAGGTGCATTTGTGTTGATGAAAAGTAGGCTGTGATGGTGTTAGATACCCGGCTGAAAAACAACTGCAGAGATAAAGCCCGCTATGAAGACTCGAATTACGGAACTGTTTGGCATTGAGCATCCTATTATCCAGGGAGGCATGCACTATGTTGGCTATGCACAACTGGCCGCAGCGGTCTCCAATGCCGGCGGTTTAGGTATCATTACGGCGCTGACTCAGAAAACACCTGATGACCTGTCCAATGAAATAGCCAGATGTCGTGAAATGACAGACAAGCCTTTTGGTGTCAATGTGACTTTTCTACCGACGTTGAATCCGCCGGATTATCCAGCCATTTTCAAGGCAATTATAGAGGGTGGTGTAAAGGTTGTAGAAACTGCGGGTAACAACCCATCAGAGTACCTGCCGCTGCTGAAAGAAAATGGTATCAAGGTGATTCACAAGTGCACTGCGGTCCGGCATGCGTTGAAAGCGCAATCTATTGGCTGTGATGCGGTCAGCGTTGATGGCTTTGAATGCGGCGGCCATCCGGGTGAAGACGATATTCCCAACATGATCTTATTGCCGCGCGCTGCGGATGAACTTGATATTCCTTTTGTCTCCTCAGGCGGCCAGGCGGATGCCCGCAGTCTTGTTGCTTCCCTGGCAATGGGCGCCGAAGGCATGAACATGGGCACGCGCTTCATTGCCACCCAGGAAGCTCCGGTACATGAAAATGTGAAACAGGCCATTGTGGCCGCCAGCGAGTTAGATACGCGCCTGGTGATGCGCCCGTTGCGTAATACCGAACGCGTTATGACCAATGTTGCAGTAGAGCGTTTGCTGGAAAAAGAGCGTGCGCTGGGCAGCGACCTTAAATTTGCGGATATCGCTGAAGAAGTTGCTGGTGTTTATCCACGCATCATGATCGACGGTGAGATGGATGCGGGTGCCTGGTCCTGTGGCATGGTGGCGGGTCTGATCCACGACATTCCCACCTGTCAGGAGCTGATCACAAGAATCATGGCTGAAGCGGAGCAGATTATTTCAAGCAGATTAGCAGGTATGCAGAGCGCAACCGGCTAGAGAAAGTGAGCAGCAGACGTTAATGGTCTGCTGCTCATGCAAACTTACCCCCGCTGGACTTACATCCGTTCGATAATGATCGCAGGCGCCATGCCGCCGGCGGCGCACATGGTTACCAGCGCGGTGTTGTCACCGCGCCGTTCGAGTTCATCCAGGGCTGTACCAATCAGCATGGCACCGGTTGCGCCGATAGGATGGCCCAGGGCAATTGCGCCACCATTTACATTGAGTTTGTTGTGGTCGACGCCAAGATCGCGCATGAATTTCACCGGCACAACCGCAAACGCCTCGTTGACCTCAAACAGGTCAATGTCGTCCAGGGTCATGCCTGCTTTTCCCAGTACCTTCTTTGCAGCATCAACCGGTGCATTCAGAATGTACTCGGGTGAATGCCCCATGTTGGCCATAGCCTTGATTTTGGCGCGAGGCGTTAAACCGTTTGCCTTTGCATATTCGGGTGAAGCAAGGACAAGGGCACCGGCTCCATCAACTACACCTGATGAACTGCCGGCATGGTGAACGTGCTGAATATCCAGATCGCTCCACTTTTTAGCCACCATTTCCCGGAAGGTCAGTCCCGAGTCGAAAAAGGGTAAATCCATGAACCGACCAAAGACAGGCTCCAGGCCTGCAAGGCTTTCTGCCGTGGTTTGCGGACGGGGGTATTCTTCATTATCCAGGGCCAACGTGCCATCGGGGTGCATCACAGGGATCAGACTTTTGCTGAACGCGCCGGATTCTAAAGCGGCGCCTGCGCGTCGCTGGCTTTCCGCGGAAAACGCATCAAGCTCCGTGCGGCTGAAACCTTCTTCGGTGGCAATGATGTCTGCGGCGATACCCACATTGGTTTGCGGATGTGCATTACGTAAATCGATGTTACCTGCGTCCAGAGGCGTAGGAATGCCTTCAGCGGAAGTGTAAGACATCATTTCAACACCCCCTGCGACAATCAGGTCTTCCATGCCGCTCATAATACTGGCCGCTGCCATGTTTACCGCACTGATGCCGCCGCCACAGAACCGGTCCAGCGTGACGCCTGAGGCTTTGATGTCATATCCTGCATCCAGCGCGGACATGCGCCCGATACAGGCGCTCTGCTTCTTGATCTGACTGCTGCAGCTGATGATGACGTCATCTATTTCAGCGGTGTTGAGGTTGTTGCGTTCAGCTAAAGCTTTAAGCACTGTGGACAGCAGCTTCTGGGGGTGTATTTCCCAGAGCGCACCTTTACCTTGTTTGCCAATTCCGCGAGGTGTGCGGGCTGCGTCGATGATCCATGCTTCTGTCATGCTAAATCTTCCTCAATGTTTGATTGGCCATCATACTGCACTATGACGTGTTGGCGTAGTTCGGATGGAACGCTGTGAGACAGGATTATGGTGTCAGTCTGATCAGATGGGCGTTACCCACATTAGCGTAACGACCGGGAGCGCAGGTCAGGATGATGATCTGACAGGTTCGTCCTGCAGCTGCGATGGCAGCACCCATGGTGTTGAGTTTTTGCGGGTCCGAAAAACCCAGCGCATCGTCGATGAACAGTGGAACGCCATCCTGTCGGGCGACCAGCTGAGCTGCCGCCAGGCGCATAAGAATAGCCAACTGCTCTTTTGCACCAATGCTCAAATCGTCAAACGTCAACGTGGTGCCATTCAGCGTGCGATGGGTAATCGACCAATCTTCGGCAATCTCTACCTGAAAAGTTGGCCCAAAAACCAGTGTACCCAGGGCTTCTATGTGTTGCTTCAGTGGTTGCAGATAGGCCTGTCTGGCCGCATCGCGGTGATGGTTCAGCGTTTCCCACAGCTTCCGGGCGGCTTCAGCGCGGCGCTGGGTAGCGCTGAGTTCCTGCTGCAGTTGCACTAACTGAGTTTCCGCTTTCACCAGCAATTCGTGCAGACCGTTGGCTCTGGCAGTCTCCAGACGGTCGTTGAGAATAGCCAGCGCCTGTTCCTGTTGTCGGAGCTCAATGGTCGTGCGGTGGGCGCTGTCCGTCGCGTTGTCCAGCAGCAGCTTCTGCGCATCAACGTTCTGTTGGGTCAGATCTTCGGCGATCGCGTCTAATTCAACACGCAGGTCTGCAGCTTTCTTCTGCTGTTCTTCTTTGAGATCGGCCAGTGAGGCATCACTGCGTTTCTGCCGCTGTGATTCAAGGCTTACAGTGAGCGCATCTGTTGCCGCCTTTGCAGCGAGGTTCTGCGCGATTTTGCTCTCTAACGCCTGTTTCACGCCTGCCGTTGTTGTTTCCTGAGCTTTGTATTCTCCACGTGCGCGATCAATCTGTGTCTGCAGACGGGTCAGTTTTTGTTCTATCTGCCGAACATTCTCCGCGGCGATGTGAGTATCAGCCGGTGGTGATGGTGTGTCGACTCGATTGTTCACATACTGTGTGCATGTTTTTGTCAGCCGGTCAATCTGCTGTTCAATTTCGCTGGTATGCAGGTCCTGCAGAATCTTCTGCTGTTGAGACTTGAGCTGTTGTACGTCCGCTTCACGGTCTGACCGTTGCCTGGCCAGGGCGGTGGCACTCTGCAGGTCAGCCACGCCAAGTTCTGCCTGGAGTGCCTGCAGTTGAGTTTTTGCCTGCTGCTGTTGCTGTGCAAGATCAGCGGTGGACTCAGGGGGCGAAACCTCAATATCGAGCTGGTTCGGTAACTCTATGTGCAGCGCTTTGCTGACTGAAAATTTGTGCGCCTGCCCTTCAGAAATTTCGATGGGCTGATCTCCGATGATTAATGGCAGCGCTTTTTTTGCAGTCAATGTAAGCGTTGTGGAAGCCACCTGTGCCTTAGCTTCAGCCACTGCCAAAGTCTGTTCAAGTTGCACATAGGCAGCCAGCGCCTGGGCGTCGACTGGAATGTTGGAGATGGCGGAAAGGTTTTCGTTGAGCTCGCGATCTATCGATTCAATCTGGCTCAGGGTCTTTTGATGTTGCGTAAGCTGTGTCTTTTTTTCAAGATGGGTGAGGTCTGCCCGCGCCAGCTTTTCCAGTGAGCGCAGTTCTTTTTCTTCGTCCTGAAGCTGGGCAAGACCACTGTTCAATGTGTCCAGCGTTTTGCTTTCCTGCAGCAGGTTCTGTTTTAACGATTCAATTTCGTGGTTGAACTGTGCAGATGCGTTTTGCTGATCATGAATCTGAGTGACAAGCGCCGTGCGCGACTGGATCGTTTCAAGGGTGCGCGTCAGCTGATTCTCAATCTCGGCGAGAGTCTGCTTTTTTGATGTCAGCGCGGCGGTCTTTTCCTGCAATTTTTGCCAACGCTGTGTTTCTTTTTGCTCTGCCTCCTGCATTTGCGGTAACGCCATGCGCAGACGTTCAACTTCCTGCGCGGTCATTTTCTGCTGGTTCTGGTCCTGTTCCAGCTGTTGCATGGTACCTGTCAGCTCTGCAAGGCGGGTTCTGGTCTGTTCTGTTGCGTCGATCAGCTCGGTGTATTTGATACGACCCGTTTTCAGCGTGAAATACCGTTCGTATTCCCGCTGCGCGGCACTGATGAGCGTCTCGTCTTCAAGGCTGGTAGCGTCCGTTGCGCCTGCAACGTTATCCAGGGCCTGGGCCAGACTCACAGAGCTGCTCAGTTTGATCTGACTGATCTGTTCACCCTGATCAACCAGGAGTGTTTGCCATAGATCCATGTCGACCTGTTCAGACAAAAGCTTCGCCACCCATTCATGCGCGCTTCGGCCGGTTTCCTGAAGATTTTTTGTGCCGCTGATGTGAACTGTTGTGCTGCGATTTTTGTTGTAGGTCTTAGCGTAGGTGATGCGATAGCCTGCGACACTGAATTCAACGCTGACCTCGCTGCCTAAATCCTGACCGGCGGGCTGGACAGATTTGACCTGCTTTTTATTAGATGAATCAAGTTCAGAAAAAAGCAGCTGAATGGCCTCGATGATAGATGACTTGCCAATTTCGTTAGGACCTTCGAGCAGCGTAACGCCGTCGTCAAATTCAATGTCCCGGTGTTGTATGCCGCGCCAGTTGCGAAGGCTGAGTTTGTGCAGTCTCATTCTGCTGGCTCAGGACGGGCTGCTGTGATTCAGTCGAAACAGCAGGCGCAGCGCGTCTTCTGCCACAGGGTCGCCATTTTGTGCAGCCTCCTGCAGCTCAAGCCAGGCTGATCTGGCGTAACCGGATAAGGCCACATCATCTTCGTCGGTACTGGATGGTGTAACCTGCAGATCAGTCAGCCGCTCCCGGGTTTTCAGACTGGCAAACAGAAGTTGTGCGTCTTCCATTATTTTATCCAGCGCTGCGGCAGTGGCGAGATCAACACTGCCTTCAAAACTGATTTTGATGGCCGTGCGTTGTTTGTTGGGTATCTGATCCAACCATG
Organism: Pseudomonadaceae bacterium; assembly: GCA_024743175.1. Classification (GTDB taxonomy): domain Bacteria; phylum Pseudomonadota; class Gammaproteobacteria; order Pseudomonadales; family Azotimanducaceae; genus UBA4421. Next base: position 28,225 of record JANSXA010000013.1, read on the forward strand.
CAGAGAGCTGGCGAAGATCTTCTGCGCCGTTTATATGCTGATGCCTGGCTATAAACGTCCATTGACTCACGTTCAGCGGTTCAACCTCGCAGACTGTGTCTGCATCCAGAGATACGAGCAGTACCTGGTTGGGTGCCACTTCGTCGAAATCTGTGCTGACGGGTGCACCGCTGTACCAGATCCGTTTGCTGTCGCCGATAGGTGTAGTTGAATGTCTGTCTCCCAGCGCCAGGAAGTGGAGCTTACTCTGCTGCAGGGCTTTTTCGACGCTGGCAAGATGGATAATTTCTGGTCTTGCTTTATCTGGCGACAATTCATCCACCTGGCCGTGCGCGACCACAATTCTTGTTTTCTCAGTGCTTTCCAGGGTGTCAATTAACTGGCGGCAAAGATCCCGGCTGGGGTGTTTGGTTTGCCAGGGAACCCCGATGATCTCCAGGTCTGGACACTGCGGGATTCTGTGGGGTCGAGTATCAGCAAGAACGTGGATATTTGCCGCTGCGTGTTGAAATTCTTCGGTAAGGAAAATGGAGCTGTTGTCCAACGGGTCGTGGTTACCTGGTAAAAGAAACACTGGGACAGGTACGGTTCGCAATGCATCCAGCGTGCGTGTGACCGTCTGGCGACTCAGCTGATTGGATTCAAAGACATCGCCAGCAACCACAATGAACTCAGCCTCATGTGCCTTTGCCAGTGCGCCGATGGTTTGAATGGCTTCGATGCGATCCTGGCTGAATCGAACACCGGCTTCTTCGCTTAAGAAAGCTCGGGTCATGCCCAGCTGCCAGTCTGATGTGTGGATGAATCGAATGATGGTGTTGTACTTCAACGGTGCGGTTTGCAATAGCACTGTATCTTCACATTTTTGGCTGTCAATGGCGTGGTTTTTACGGCCTGGTTCACAGCACTGCCTTTCCTCACCACCGGGATGATATTACGGACTATGCTGTAAATATTAACCTGGTCGATGTCATGGCTTTAAATCAACCGCTGTTTGCCCGGCAACCTATTTTTGACGCACAGCTCAATGTGGTAGCTCACGAGTTACTGTTTCGGGGCATAGCCACAACGGGAGAATCCGCCACTGCGGAGGTGCTTCTGTCAGCTCTGGATCAATCTGTTTTTGACGTGCACGGCGACGGATTGCCGGTATTTGTCAATTTCCCGGCACAGATACTCCTGCATATGCCGCTGCTGGATAAATCGAAGCTGGTGGTGGAGATTCTTGAAGATGTTGAAGTTACCGCGGACCTGGTTGAGGCCGTGCGTGCGCTGCATGATGAAGGCTATCGTATCGCCCTGGACGACTACATCCATACGCCAGAGTTCGCACCGCTGTTGGACGTTGCGGATATCATCAAATTAGATGTGCTAGCCGTGTGTGGTGATGAGTTAGACGACTTGGCCCTGAAGTTACGTAAACCCGGTCGGGCACTGCTGGCTGAAAAAGTAGAAACCCATGCGGTGTACGAGCAGTGCCAACTGCTGGGCATGGATCTTTATCAGGGCTTTTTCTTTGCGAAACCGAAGCTGGTACACGGGGCGGTTGTGAGTGCGGATCAGAGTGCCGTTCTGAATCTGCTGGTAGCGCTGCAGGATCCTGCCATTACGCCAGACCAACTTGAAGTTATTGTGCTCAGTGATGCTGTGTTGACCTATCGAATAATCAAACTGGTGAACAGTGCTCACTACCGACGGGCAAACGAAATCACGAGTGTTGCTGCTGCCATAACCATGCTGGGTCTGCGCCAGGTTTCAGCTTTTGCCAGTTTGTTCAGCCTTTCGACATTAGATGAAAAACCAACGGAGTTGAGTTTGTATACGGCTATGCGTGCAGATCTTTGTCAGCGCATTGGAGCCGCGCACAAGCTACCTTATGCGACTGAAAATCTCTTTGTCCTGGGGGTACTGTCCTGTACCGAGGCCTATTTTGATCAGTCGATGCAGGCCCTGACCGCAACGCTGCCCATCAGTGATGAACTGAAAGGCGCATTGTGCGAGCGGCAAGGGTGTCTGGGTGCGCTGCTTGATATAGCGCAGAGTTACCAGGAAGGCACCTGGTCAGATATTAACTGGGCACAAGTTGTCCAGTATGGCTTTGATACAGAAACTGCGGACGCTGCCTATCAGGAAAGCCTGGTCTGGCTTGCCGAACATCGTCAGCAGATCCTGTCCGCCCGCTAGCGCACGCTCAAGTGGAGCGTTTGCGTAATCTTCGCATGCCGTTAAGCCACCGATCGATGTTGTCACCTTTGCGTCGTACGTAGTCTTCAACCTCGGGATGAGGCAGTACGTAAAAACGCTCTTCAGCAATCGCTTCAATCACGGTCTGTGCCAACTGCTCGGGTTCGATTATGCCGTCTGTCTGGCCGTCGCCAAGGCTTCTTGGCGCCATGGCTGTATTGACACCCTGGGGGCACAGAACAGACACGCGAATCCCCTCGTCGCCGTGCGTGATAGACAGGAACTCAGCCAGCTTAACAGCCGCTGCTTTGCTTACTGTGTACGGGCCTGAACCAATTGCCGCCAGTAGACCGGCGGCGGACGCGGTATTCAGCAGATACCCCTCACCGCGCTCCAGCATGCCGGGTAACACAGCTCGTGCTGCGTATAGATGTGCCATGACATGCAGTTCCCATTGCTGCTGCCAGATTTCATTGGCTGCATCAGTCAGCAGACCCTGGCCGCCAGCGCCAGCGTTGGAACAGAACAGGTCTATCCGACCGTGTTTCTGCAGAACACGCTCGACCAGGGCCTGCACATCACTCTCCTGAGTGACATCGCAGGCATATCCCTCACAGCCGATATCGGCCGCAGCGGCTGTGACCGCCTGTTCGTCCAGATCAGCCAGCACCACAGCTTTGGCACCCTGGTGCAAGAATGCTGTTGCCATCGCCCGTCCGATACCACCGCTGCCGCCGGTAATGACGGCCACTCTATTGCTTAAGTCCATTTGTTCCCTCCAGTTAATCACCTGAATTCTGCGCAGCGTCGGTAGGGTAAGCAAGGCAAACTTCAGGGGCAGTGTCAGGTCTGGGGATTTAAAGCTGTTTTGCGAGGCGCAATGTGTGCTAATACTATTGTTCTGATCACTGGGAAGGGGACCCGTTGTGGCTGACGAGCTGAAAAACAGAACTGTTTTTGCGCATGGTGCTGTGGGATTGCCGCTTGCGGTTATCGGCTACCCGCTGTCGATCTGGATACCGGCGCACTACTCCGGCGGACTGGGTATCAGCCTCGCCGCGGTAGGCACAATACTCATGCTCGCGCGTCTCACGGATGTGGTTACAGACCCTCTGGTAGGTGAGCTGACGGATCGTTGGCGGACCCGATTCGGGCGTCGCAAACCCTGGCTGCTGATCGGTACACCGATCATGATGCTTGGCGTTTACAAATTGTTCATTCCGGTCGGCGAGGTTGGGCTCCTTTATTTCCTGTTCTGGCTCACGGTGTTCTTCCTTGGTAGCACGTTGATTGCTCTGCCTCATCGGGCCTGGGGTGCTGAGCTTTCTCTGGACTATCACCAGCGCAGCCGGGTCACTGCTGCCCGTGAGATTTATGTCCTGGTAGGCCTGATGGTGGCTGCAGCTGTACCGATGATTATTGAAATCCGCGCGGATGGCGGCAGCGGTGTGGGTCAGGTATTTGCCACGCTCTGGCGAGATGCCATAGGGGCGTTTTCGGGAGACTTTGGTGACAAACAGGCCGTCGATCGAGCGACGTTAACCGGTCCGGTACTGGTGGGTCTGGCCTGGACCATCATCCTGGTGTTGCCCATCTGTGTGGGCATCGCTCTGACCCTGGTTAAAGAACCTGCGCGGGTCATCGCGGAAAAACGCCCCAGTATCAAAGAAGGTTTGCGTCTGGTACTGAAAAATGGCCCGATGCGACGGGTGTTGATCATTGCCCTGGCGGTGATGTTCGGCGAAGCGTTCCGCAATGCGGTGAGCCTGTTTTTTATCCGCGACATTGTCGGTGTACCCACCATTGGCGCAGCCTATTTCTTTTACTTCATTGCCGGTCTGGCGGCTATTCCGTTCTGGTTGTGGCTGGGGCGGACGATTGGCAAACATCGAGCATTCATGTGTACGTTGATTACTGTAGCGTCTGTCAGTGCTGCAAACCTGTTTCTGGGGTACGGCGACTATCTGGCGTTTTTCCTGCTCTTTGTGGTTAAGGGATTCTGCTTTGGCGGGCTGCAGTTTCTGCCGATAGCCATGCTGGCGGATGTTGTCGACGTGGACACAGCAAGATCTGGTGGGCAACGTGCGGGGACCTATTTTGCCTTTCTCGGGTTTACAGAAAAAATAGCCATTGCACTCGGTACCGGTGTCTCGCTGAACGTTGTGGGCCTGCTTGGGTTCGACCCGGCAGGTGGTGTCGCTGGTAGTACGGAAGTCGGCGTCTGGTCTTTACGTCTGGTTTACTGCCTGGGACCAATTGTCTTCTACGGCCTGGCTCTGAAACTGATCTGGTCGTATCCGTTGACGCCGGTCAGACACGCGCGCCTGCAGGCGCGTATCAGTCGCCGTAATGCACGCCTGGCTGGAAAAGTTTCCTGAACTCGCTGGACTGTCAGTCAGGTAATGCCGAACGATCGCTCAACAACAATCGATTAGCCGGTCGCTGATGGATTCTTCATAGTAAGACGCTCAGTTATCTAAGGCAGAGTAATGATGCAGAATGTGCAGGAGCAGAATGAGGTTGTTGCCGCGCTTGTCAAAGGCAGTATCGCTGAGCTGGCCCATCGAGGTTTCGACGTCAGTCGTATAGGTTGTTCACGTGCCCTGGTCAGTGACGAGCCCAGGGGTAGCTGGCGACGCGTCGCACAATCAATCAGCGATCCGCAAACAGCAGAACAGGCTTATTTTGTTCTGTGTCATCTCGTTAATGTTGATCACGCCGTCTGTCGGGTGTTGCTGGATGATGTTGCGGAATGGTTGGCGCTCTCGCCAATGGATTATCGGAGAATACGCAAAGCAGCCCAGTTTGAAGATAAGCGTCGATTCGCAGCCTGAAAAAGCGCCATGCTGATTGAAAAGTTGATTGAAAAGCTGATTGAAAAAACGCCCGCAAAGGGCGTTTTTTTTGCCTGTCTGTTAGACAGGTGGAGGGTGGCAGTAGTGACAGAAAGGGAAGGGCCCGTACCGGGACTGAAGCACTCAATGGGAGGCGTGCTGCCGGTACGGGCTGTTGCGGAATCAGGCGGCCACAGGCGATTGGGAAGATTGGAGATGTAGCGCTTCCACCAGCTGGGCTGGCAACTGTAGCTGTGACGCCAGATTCGCGAGGTAACTTTTGCCCGCTTCGCAGTGCTCGTCGATGACAATCTCTGATGCGGTGTAGATTTCGATACGTGTCTGCATGTTGGGCGCCAGTGCGGCCAGTTGTGCAGGGTCCAAAGGATTTGACAGTTGCTCGGATAAAGCTGCGAGTTCGCTGCTGGGCAGCGACAGTTCCACAGCTTGCTGCCAGATTCGTCGTTGTTCGTCTTCAGAGAGGTGTCCATCTGCATGGGCTGCTGCAATCATGGCCTGGATGATAATGCCCGTTGTACTCGCGCCGTGTTTGGCGTCTACAACGTCGGCAAAGTCCTGCCGGGTGAGTTCGGGCAGCGTTTGCGCCTCCAGCGCGTGAGCAGCTGCCCCAGCCGGGTTACTCTGTTGTGAACTCTTATAAGACTGATAGGCTTTGTAAGCCAAGCCCCCGACTGCAACAAGGCCACCAGCTTTGAGGAGCTTTTTTGCAGATTTTTTGTTGGTGAACGCAGTGACCAGGGCACCGCCAGCAGCTCCGCTGAGTGCGCCTGTAATCGCTGGACTGTTGGTTACGCTGCCGAGAAGTTTGTCTAACGGCATGGTTCTGCCTCCTGTTTTTGATGCCTAAATGATGCAGGCGGCGGCGGTCTGGTGCCATCAGATCGTTTCGTCTGCAAGCAACATTTTTTTCGATGCATCTGGTAGCCGACGATCGTTGTTGTCCGACTCGCTTCGGCTGCGTCGAACAGTCGCAGGTAGGTTTATCTGCTTGTTGGCGGATGCCGCCACACTAGACTGGGTGGCAATTTAGGAGACGCTGATGGTCACGCAAATCAACATAGATTCACAGCTTGGGCCAAGCTGGCCGGCTAAGATCGAGCGGCAGATTAATTTTGCGCTGTCTTCAGTGCACTGGCAGGTTGTCAACCTGGCGATTGATCTGAAGGCCGCGGAGGGGAACGCTACTCATCCTGATCGCGATCCCACTTATTGCTGCAGATTGCAGGCAGAGCTGCGTGGCGGACGCAAACAGGAGATATCTGTGGTGAGCAGCAACCCGCAAGTGTGTGTAGCAGATGCTGCCGCACGTTTACGGCGGGTTGTGACAAGAGATCGTCAGCTGGGTCTGATGGGCCGCGCTAGCTAGCAAGGCGCTCGCGCGCACGCTCGGTTATCTGCAGAACCGCCGGGTGTTTCAGTTTGCGTTCCGGAGAAATAGCGAAGTAGGATTCCCGCAGGGTGTCGATCTTTCCCAGCTCAACCGAGTGGTACATGGAGCAGACCTCTTCAGCGATGGCAGTTGGTGCAGGGTAGACGCCCAACGCGGCCTCACCAAACGCTTTGAGCAGCGCGCTGTCATCAAATTCCGCCACTACTCTCGGGCTGACTTCAACGTTATCAAACCAGTCTTCCAGCACTCTTCGCATCGGGCTTTCGGTTGCCGGAAGCAATATCGGCGCGGCATCTAGTGATTGTGGAAAGTTCTGCTGATAGTTTGCAGCAATGCTGGTGTGCGCGAAAAAGCTGACGCCACTTTCACCCAGCGGGTGGTTGTAAGCTTTCACGCTGATGCCCGTTGGTATAGACCGATCCGAAATCACCAGATCGAGCTTATGTACCGCCAGATCTCCAAGCAGCCGCTCCAGATCGCCTTCCCTGCAGACGACGCGCAGCGGATCTTCCAGGCTCAGAGCGGGCTCGAGTATACGCAGTGCGATCAGTTTGGGAATAGAGTTAACAATACCAACGTTAAGGGTTGTAGGAATGAGGGCCTGTTTGCTTTTAACACGCTGGGTAAGTTCAGCGCCGAGCATGAAGATCTCGTCCGCATACTGGTTCACGACCTGGCCGGTTTCTGTCATCGCTAATCCCCGTCCCACGCGATTGAACAATGGCTCTCCAACGGCTTCTTCCAGAAGTTTCAGCTGGCCGCTGATGGTTTGCGGGGTCAGGTGCAACACCTCTGAAGCGCGGGCGATGCTGCCTTCGCGGGCAACCGTCCAGAAGTAGAGCAGATGGGTGTAGTTCAGATGACGCACAGTTTTACGACCTTTTGCTGATGGAAGTTCTTTTCTTTCCTGAAGCCTAGTCTGTTTAAAACTAATACAAAGGAAAATACGATTCCACTGCGCTGAAACATCGGTTTGTTCGAAGTATCAACTCATCGGTATTGTCGAACTCAGCTTGCGCAAAGAGTGACTAGTCCTTACTGTTGCGGGGGTTATTGTACCCCTTGAATTACACAGTAGGAGTGCTCCATGAAAAACGAAGTTGGTGTGGCGACCGCCCCCATGAATGATGCCGCAATTGCTTCTCAGCACGCGGTGCTTCGTAATACTTATCGTTTGTTATCAATGACTTTGGCCTTCAGCGCGTTGGTCGCTGCTGGCACAGTTGCGCTGAATCTACCTTATCCAGGCATCATTGTTGTCCTGGTGGGTTATTTTGGTCTGCTGTTCCTGACCAGCTACCTGCGCAACAGCGCCTGGGGTCTGGTCAGTGTTTTTGCGTTGACTGGCTTTATGGGCTACACGATAGGCCCGATCATTAACGCGTATCTGGGTCTGTCGAACGGTCCGTCGCTGGTCACAGCCGCCATGGCGACAACCGGCGTTGTTTTCCTTGGTCTGTCTGCCTACGCTCGATCGTCCAAAGCGCCGGATATGATGCGCTTCGGAACGTTCCTGTTTGTCGGTATTCTGGTGGCATTCTGCATGGGTCTGGCGGCTGTTTTCTTCCAGATGCCACTGCTGTCAGTTGCGGTCTCCGGGCTGTTTGTCCTGCTGATGAGTGGTCTCATCATGTGGCAGACCCAGGATATAATTCGTGGTGGTGAAACCAATTACATCATGGCAACCGTGACGCTGTTTGTTGCAATTTACAATCTGTTCACCAGCTTGTTGCACATTTTCGGCTTTCTTGGTGACGACGGCTGATGAGTCTGCGCCTGGGCATTTACGGCGCCGGTCAGCTCGGCGCCTACTTGTGCCAGGCCGCTCGAACCCTGGGCATGACCACTTCGGTGGTCGCGCCTACTGACGACAGCCCGGCTAATGAACACGCCGACCATGTGATTGTTGCACCACTGGACGATCTCGCCGCCTCCAAGACACTGATCGATAGCGTTGATCTGATCACGTTCGAACTCGAAGACATCGCCTCACCGGTGTTAGATCTACTGGCCGAGGCAGTTGGACAGGGTAACGTGCAGGTTTTCCCAGAAGTTGAACATCTGCGCCTGTTGCAGAATAAATGCTCACAAAAACGCTGGTTTGTTGAACACTCGCTGCCGACCGCACAGTTTTTAGATTGCCCGGCCGATACAGATATTGCCGCGCTGGCGGAACAGTTTGGCCTGCCGTTTGTGCAGAAAACACACCGCGGCGGCTATGATGGGCGTGGTGTGCAGGTTATACGCGACGCTGATGGGGGTGATGAGTTGTGGCCAACTGCGACAATCATCGAAGAGTTTATTGAGCCCCGCCGCGAACTCGCCGTTCTGGTGGCACGCAGTCCAGCAGGTGAAGAAGCAGTTTACCCGGTAGTCGAGATGGACTTTAACCAGCAAGGACATATCCTCAGCCACGTTCTGTCGCCTGCTTCCTTGCCCGTTGACATCTCCACTCAGGCTCAGGATATCGCTCTGCAGTTTATACGCCACCTCGACGGTACTGGTCTGTTTGCGGTTGAGATGTTTCTGCGCAACGATAAAGAGCTGTTGATCAACGAAGTTGCACCAAGGGTGCACAACTCGGGCCATCTGACAATTGAAGCGCACCAGACCTCCCAGTACGAACAGCACCTGCGTGCAATCGCTGGACTTCCGCTGGGAGGCACTGAGCAGAAACAACCTTCAGCCATGGTTAATATCCTTTACGCTGATGCGATTGAAAGCGCCTGTGCCAGCGGGCGCGGGGTCATAGCGGTGGGAAACAATACAAATGTGCACTGGTATGGTAAGAAGGGCTCTTCGCTGCTGCGGAAGATGGGCCACATCACCAGCACAGCAGATTCCGTAGAAGAAGCTCAGTCAAACGTTGATGCCGCATTGGGTGCATTGGCTTCTTAAGCAGTTTTATCCGTCGAGCAGGGGGTGGGGTGACGAAAGTCAGTATTATAATGGGCAGTGACTCAGATCTGCCGATTATGAATGCAGCGCGTGATGTGTTGCAGGAACTTGGTGTGGCTTTTGAGATGGCCATAGTCAGTGCGCATCGCACACCCCAGCGCATGTATGAGTACGCGCTGGCAGCAGAAGCAAACGGGCTTTCCGTGATTATCGCTGGCGCCGGCGGCGCGGCACATTTACCGGGGATGGTGGCTTCTCTGACAACCGTGCCGGTGATCGGAGTACCGGTGAGCGCAACCAAACTCAATGGCCAGGATTCCCTGCTCTCAATTGTGCAGATGCCCGCGGGAATCCCTGTTGCAACGGTGGCCATTGATAACGCACGCAATGCCGGCATTCTGGCTGCGCAGATTATTGGTGTTTCGGATGCAAAGGTACGCAGCGCCATAAAAGCGTTACGTGCAACGATGCAGCAACAGGTGGAGAGCAAAGCCGATAAGCTTGCCGGGCGTTAGTTTTGGACGCACTGTTTCTCTCTAACATTACCTCTCCGCCACTGCTGTTTTTCATGCTCGGCGCAGTTGCTACTTTGGTACGCAGCGATCTTGAGATACCTGAACAGGTGGCTAAATTCCTTTCGCTGTACCTGCTGTTTGCCATTGGCTTTAAAGGCGGCGTGGCGCTGGCTGAAAGCCCGCTGGACTTCGAGGTGGCAAAGGGGCTGCTCACCGCCTTGTTAATGGCCTCCCTGGTTCCAGTATATGTGTTCTATCTGTTGCGCCGAAAAATGTCGACGGCGGATGCTGCGGCTACCGCGGCAACGTATGGATCGATCAGCGCCGTAACGTTTGTCACCTGTACCAGTTATCTTGATGCCAACGGAGTGGCCTGGAGTGGTTATCTGGTTGCGGCAATGGCGCTCATGGAATCACCGGCGATCATTATCGGCCTGCTCCTGTACCGCATTTATCAGTCAAAAGAAGAGCGTGATCAGCCCGAACTCATGGCGCCTGGGGAATTGATCCGCGAGTCTTTTCTGAATGGGTCTGTATTTCTGATCATGGGCAGCCTGATCATCGGATGGATATCAGGGCCAGTAGGCAAAGCGCAGATCAGCCCGCTGGTGAATGACCTGTTCATCGGCGTTCTGTGTCTGTTTCTGCTGGACATGGGCATTGTTGCCATGCGTCGCCTGCAGGATATGCGCAGCGCAGAGCGTGGTTTGAGCAGCCTCGGTATGGTTTCGTGGGGTATTGCTTTGCCGCTGTTGAATGCTGCTATCGCAGTGGGCCTGGCTGTGTTGCTGGATCTACCGGAAGGTGATGCGGTGCTGCTGATCGTATTGTGTGCCAGTGCGTCTTACATCGCCGTGCCTGCAGCCATGCGGCTGGCGTTACCGGAGGCGAACCCCAGCGTCTATCTTGCTCTTTCGCTGGCGGTTACCTTTCCCTTCAATCTGCTGGTCGGTATTCCCCTCTACCATCAGGCGGTAAACTGGCTGGCTTAACTCACCCGGGTGTGTGCTTATGAAACCGTGTAAACGGATAGAAATTGTAATTGAACAACCCCTGGCCCAACGCATGGCTAAACTTTTGGCAACGCTGAATGCCCCAGGTTATACGTTCATTGATCATGCTGGCGGTAGCGGTGATCGCGGTCTGCGCCGCGCAGATGAACCTACAGGCACCTCAACCAACTGCGTTTTTGTCATTGCCTGTGATGATGCGGAGATTACCGATCAGATTGTTAACGGTGTACGCAGTATGCTCACTCGCTCGGGTGGTATCTGTCTGGTGAGCGACGCTCAGTGGGTGAGGCACTGAGAAAAATGTGATCGGGCCTGTGTCCGTCGATAAAACCGAATCCCTTACGCGGCCTGATCGACTTGTTGGTAGATCAGCTCTCACGCTATCTTCTGTACTGAAAACCCCAGGAGAAGCGCGATGGAAGTTCAGATAGAAACCCAGAACATCGACATTCCCGCAAACAGCAGCAGCTCGCTGGCGCAGCGAGTTCGCAAGGCCATGAGTCATGTCGGCAGTCATATTATCCGTCTGCATTTGAGCCTGCGGGACGTCAATGGCGCGAAAGGTGGTCGTGATAAAATCTGTACCCTGCGAGCGACTCTGGCCTCCGGAGGCGAAGTTGTTGTGGTGGATCGCGACAGGCAGGTTCGTAAAGCGCTGTTCAATGTTCTGCGTCGCAGCCGGGGTGTGATCAACCGGGAGCTGAAACGCAGACGGCAGAAAAGTCGTCGCCAGATTGAGAGTGCTGACGAACTATCGACACGCCTGTGGCTCGAGTCGGCATAGCTGCGGTTATTAAGCCTGCTGGTTAAGCGTATTCTGCGCCGACGCGAAGCGGGTAAGGTTTAATTCCTGACGCACAGCCTGTCCCACGTCTGCCTGCATGTCGTCTACCGGGATGCCGATTGAGTCTGCGATGCGGGTCATGCGCTGGAAATTCGCAGCAACACCGGCGGCGTCGACCAGAACATCGGGTCCTGCAATGTCCAGTAATGCCTGGCGATGCTGCGCAAGTTCATCGTCCCGCAGAGCAAAGCTTTGTGCAAAGCGGACCAGTTCCGGTCCGTAGGTAATCCCAACAGCAGCACTATCGGTGTCTCCGTTGATGGCGTTGAGGTCTATGTCAGTATCAGTTGTTGAGGCGCTCACACGGAGCATGGTGGCGTGTGCGCTGGTTCAGTAGAAACACTCATTGATGGCTGACACCCTGCCGGCGATCAGTTCAGTCTGCATGCGGTTGATGGATCGATTCGGGTCGCCGACAAAATTGGCCATGCTGGCAAAGGAAATGTACTGCGCGTCGCTGAGCATGCGCCAGTCCCGCAGGGCATCGGGTACCAGCGTGAGGGCTCTGACAACGTTAGCCGTGCGCCCATCGGACCATAAGTCCGCCTCGGCACCTACGGCACCCTCTGGCGGTACTGTTGGCACAAAGCCGATATCGTCACTGAGGATTTCTGGCTGGTACTGTGATGGTTCGCCAGTCTCAAAGGCAGGCAGAGGCTCCAGCGGCAATCCCAGTGCGCGGTGGAACTCATCGATGCTGAACATTGCAACAACAATCCCGGTCAGCTCAACGTAAGCATTTTTTGACAGCCCGGCAGCATCATTCTGCTCAATGTAGCGAGCGGTGATTCGGGTCTGGTCAGTGATGATCCGATGGATGGCATCTACCGCAATGGGGTCGAGCACACTCTGAGTTGTCTCGTGTTGGCCTGCAACCTGATAAGGTGAAAGGGCCTGTTTGCGTTCCACACAGTAGGCGCAGTGAAATGCCTGACGGGATTCTGCCGCAATCGCAACACGCTGTGCGCCATTCCACCAGCTTCCGGGTTTGCGCAGACGTTGCCAGTATTCCTGATGCGCCTTGCGGATGTCGGACCGTATTGGGTAGGGTGAGTCGGAATAATCGAAAGTTTCCATTTGTGGGCCCTTCTATTATTAGCTTATCTTTGCAAGAGTCTAACAGGCCAGTTCCTCATCTGGCGTTGAAATTTATTAAGGTGTTGAGATGTCTTTACCCAGAATTGCCATCAACGGCTTCGGCCGTATCGGCCGAACTATCACTCGAATTGCCAAACTGCGGCGGCACTATGATGTCATTGCGGTGAACGATCTTGCAGATCCGGATGATCTGGCTTATGCATTCAAGTACGACAGCATCCATGGCAAATACGCCGGTGAAGTTGTTTTGAACGGCAATGAAATGCGCATCGATGGCGACCCCTTTATTGTTCTGCAGGAACCTGATCCACGTAAATTACCCTGGGAGGAATTAGGCGTTGATTATGTTGTTGAAAGCAGCGGTCGATTCCGGCGTCTTGAAGAGTTGAACTGGCATCTGGAAGCGGGGGCTAAGCGCGTGCTGTTAACCGTCCCCTGCAAAGACCCGCTGGATGCCACCATTGTCATGGGTGTCAACGATCATGTTGTGACCAAGGACACCCGCATCATCAGCAATGCCAGCTGTACAACAAACTGTGCTGCGCCGGTGGCTAAGGTACTGCATGACAGCTTCGGGATAAAAAGAGGTCTGCTGACAACTGTGCATGCATACACATCAGATCAGCGTTTAATTGATGCCCCGCATAAAGATAAACGCCGTTCGCGCAGCGCTGCGACCAATATTGTACCGACATCAACTGGCGCGGCCCGCGCGATTGGCCTGGTAGTGCCTGAGCTGGCAGGGCGGCTGGATGGCATGGCCATGCGGGTGCCGGTTCCTGACGGCAGCGTAATTGATCTAACGGTAGAGCTGGAACGCGATGTTTCAGTAACTGAGATCAATGAAGCCATGCAGAAAGCTGCTGAGGGCCCGATGCGCGGTATCCTGTCGTACTGTGAGGACCCGATTGTGTCCGGCGATGTGATTGGAGACAGCCACTCCAGCGTGTTTGACGCAGGTCTGACCCAGGTGATTGATCGACGCATGGCCAAAGTCATCAGTTGGTATGACAATGAATGGGGTTACAGCACCCGGGTAGAGGAACTCATAGACCGGGTGGCGCAACTTGATGCTTAAACGAGGCTGGCACTGTCAGCCTCGAGTCAGGCTTCCTTCGCGGCCTTCAAAGCTATTTCCTGTTGTATCTCTCGGAGCCGATCTTCGGTCAGTGGATAGCTCCACAGGATAGGCAATGCAACGAACTTGAAGATTGCTGGCACAATTGAGTACAAACAAGCCAGCCATAGCAGTGAGTACCAGGAGTTCGGATCTGCGATAGGATCTGCCAGCGAGTTAAAGCCGACAATGGTTGCAGTTGTGGTGCCAACAACCAGGCCCAACGCGTACGCCAGTTTGCGCGTCATCGTCCAGATCGAGAAATAAGCGCCGCCCTGGCTTTTACCGGTTTGCGCGCTGTCCAGGTCAATCACGTCTGCCGCCATGGCATAAGGTAACGCGCTTAACGCGCCGATAGAACTGCCTTTCAAGACCATGACACCGATGAAAAATGCAAATTTCCCGGTGGGAATGCCTTCAAACTGACTCTGCATACCCGCCAGCCAGCTGTCTGGCAGAAAGGACAGAATAGTGCCGAGCTCAAAAGCGTCAAACCAGCCTTGTGGTGCGATAGCAATCAATGGAATGAAACAGGACCACAACGCGTACCAGAAGATGGCCACCATGGTGGCTCGGTGTTTACCGATTTTTGCAGACAATTTGAACCACAGGGGTATCGCCACAATCTGCGATATGAAATAGGGTGCCAGGTAAAAGCCGTATAGATCACCGGCCAGCAGCACATGCTTGACGAAGAAGAAGCTCAACGAATTGGTCATGGCTGAACCAATTGTTGAGAAAAGAAAGATGATAACAAGCTTGCGGTACGGCTCGTTTGCCCACACGTAACGGAAACTTTCGCGAATCGGCAGGCGACGTTTTGTGGTTTCGCGGGCTGGGTATTCCGGTACAACCATCAACATATTCAATACCAGGAACGGCATGACAATGGCCAGGGCGATGGTCAGAAAATAAACATTGTCTGTGGGTTTGGTGTAGCCCCAGAAAACGATGATGGCCGGCGTCATGGCGCCAATCAACGAACCCGCTACGGTGAAAGCCTCTTTCCAGCTCATCACCAGGGTGCGCTCATTGTAATCCTGGGCCAGTTCAGCGCCCCAGGCTGAATAGGGCACATCTTTGATCGTGGCACCGACGTACATGAGCACCAGCACCCCGAGCAGATAGGGGTACCCTGAGTTCATGGTGAAACCCAGAATGGTGATATCGCCGAACTCAATGGGTGGAATCCACAGCAGCCAGACGCCGGCAATGAAGATTGGTGTGCCGATCAGGATAAAAGGTTTGCGACGCCCCCAGCGCGTGCGTATGCGGTCAGAATAGAAGCCAACCACCGGGTCGGTAACCCCATCAAACACCCGTGACAGCGCCAGCATCAGACCGACAAATCCAAGACTCAACCCGAACCCGGCTGAATCGGCGTAAACGGGTGTCAGATAGACTGCCAGTGGCAATGAAACCATCGACAATGGCATCGACGGCGCGCCGTAAGATGCCAGCTTGAACATGTTCAGCGGTTTATGCTGTGACAAACAAAATCCTCCCCTCCCCAGGAATGAGGTGTGAAGAACATACCTGGGTTGGGAGAATTGATCTAGTCTTAGTGTGTCACTACTTGGCGGTTAATAAACCTGTTTGTGGCTTTTAAGAACAAACGGCGCTGACCGGTGTAACTACCGGTGGTGCAGCCATGAATTCTCCCAGCGCGGGGAACAGAGCAGTCACTTCAGGATCCGTACCGTGTGCCTTCCTAGCATCTTCATTGGCATAACGTTCCATCATGAAGTACTGGCCTTCGGGGCCACGATAGGGTGCATACAGCAGCACACCTTTCTCTACACGATTGACGGTATCCGCCAGCGCGGTGACAGCGGCCTCGAAGCCCGCTTCGCTACCGGATTTGACGGTGAAAGAAGCCACATAGCCCACCTCATTTTCATCACACTGGGCCAGTACCGGTGTGGATATAAACAGACCGCAGGCGATAACGCCCAGTGCAGCCAGGCGAGCAGGTTGTCTTGTTCGACGCATGATTTCTTCTCCCGATAGAAAATATAAAAGTGATCGCACCATAATCTGTGCAGCGGGAATCTACAATTCAAAATGTCAGCCTTCGATCTGCTCGCTGAGTTGTTCCCAGCGCGTATAAGCAGCTTCAACAGCAGCTTGTGCCTCCGCCAGTTCAGCCAGCACGGCTTTGACCTTATCAGCGTCACCCTGGTAAAAATCTGCAGCAACCACCTGATCCTGGAGCTTCTGCTGCGCAAGCTCGAGCTTTTCAATGGTTTCCGGCAGACGGTCCAGCTCGCGCTGGTCTTTATAGCTCAGTTTATTCTGCTTGCGCGTAGCCTTGTTCGTTGCGCTCGTTGTGCCAGTGGCTTTTTGTTGATCTTTCCCCGGATCTTTTCTTGGATCTTTGTGCTGAGCTCCAGTTCTGCGTTGGCGCTGCCAGTCACTGTAACCGCCAACGTATTCAGTAAGATTGTCATCTTCGAAAGCGATAACGCTGGTGGCTACAGCATCGATGAATTTTCTGTCGTGGCTGACCAGTAAAACGGTGCCGTCGTAGTCCGCCAGAAGCTCTTCGAACAACTCCAGGGTTTCCATATCGAGATCGTTAGTCGGTTCGTCAAGCACCAGCAGATTGGCAGATTGCGTAAACAGCTTGGCCATTAACAGTCTGTTTTTTTCGCCACCTGAAAGTTTTGCCACGGGCATATTGAGGTAGCTGGAGGGAAAGAGAAAATCAGCCAGGTAACCCACGATGTGTTTGGTGTTCTTTCCTACCGTGACCTGATCAGAGCCAGGACTGACATTGTCGCGCACGGTCTCCTGCATATTCAGAATGCTGCGCTGCTGATCAAAAAATGCAACCTGCAGTTTGGTACCGCGTTCAACCGTACCTTGCTGTGGTTGTAGGTCGCCCAGCAGCAATCCCAACAATGTACTCTTGCCGGAGCCGTTAGGACCGACAATGGCGATCCGGTCGCCACGGGTGATGCGGGTTGAAAAGTTTCGAATCAGCGGGGTGTCGTAACCGAAACTGACGTCTTCCATAACCGCGACGATCTGTCCGGATTTCTCTCCGCTGTCGAGTTTGAGTTTAGCGTTGCCCTGTTTGTCGACACGCTGTTTGCGCGTCTGGCGCAGCGCTTCGAGTCGGCGCACTCGTCCTTCATTGCGCGTGCGTCGCGCTTTGATACCCTGTCTGATCCAGACCTCTTCATTGGCTAAGTGCTGGTCAAACTTACGATTGGCATCAGCCTCTTCGGCTTCTGCTTTTGCCCGTCCGACCAGATAGTCCGCGTAGTTGCCCGGGTAGCTTGTCAGCTGACCGCGTTCCAGTTCAACAATTCGGGTGGCCACATCATCAATCATGGCACGGTCGTGACTGATCAGAATCATGGTGGTGTCTGCAGCCAGGATATGCGCCTGCAGGGTTTCAATGGACTCAATATCGAGGTGGTTGGTGGGTTCATCAAGCAATAACAGGTCGGGTTCACTGACCAATGCCTGACCAAGCATCGCGCGACGCCGAATGCCGCCGGAGCTGTCACCCATGGTTTGATCTCGCGGCAACTTTAGCAGGTCGAGTATCCGTTCGACCTTGTAATCGGTTTGCCAGCTTTGACTGTCTGCATCACTCTCAGGCAGGCCCTGTGCAATGACGTCGAACAATGAAAGATCGGCCGCTTCCGGCACCTCCTGCTGGAGATACGCTATGTTTAACTGGGGTGCCAGGCGCAATTCGCCATCGTCAAGCCCGGCTTCACCATTGATGACTTTCAACAGGGTAGATTTGCCGGAACCGTTGCGGCCAATCAACGCAACGCGTTCGCCGCGATCGAGAATAAAGTTAGCGTGGTGCAGCAGCGCCTGTTCACCAAAAGCGAGTTCGGCCTCTGTTAGTCGGAGGATGTTCAAAAGTGGTGTAGCCGAGAAAAACGGCGAGTATAAAGGTTTTTGACGTTGAGGCCCCGGCCGCAGTAACAGAAAGTTCCGCTCGTATAGAAAGTCTGGCTTATGGCATGCTAGTCGCTTTCCGGGAAGAGGGGATACAGCATGGGACCAATTCCAAAAGGCGGCACAGTTGCCGTAACGGGTGCCGCGGGTTTTATTGGCGGCTGGATTGTGCGGCGCCTGCTTGAAAAAGGTTACCGTGTGCGCGCTTGTGTGCGTGATGTAAACGATGCGTCTAAGGTTGGTTTTCTCAAGGCGATGCCCGGCTATCTGTCTGGACGACTGACGCTGCACGCTGCGGATCTGGATAACGACGGCTGTTTTGATGACATTTTTGCCGGTTGCCACGGCGTATGTCATGTCTCTCATGTGTCAGACTACGACGACGCGGGTTATGTGCAAAGAGTGTGTGATCACATCATCGCCAGCATCAACAAGTCACATTCTGTCAGCCGCGTGATCGTGACATCGAGTATTGCCGCTATTCTGTCCGAAGGTGATATGCACGAACTGGTGCGCCGCCCGGTACTTTTTGAGGACCGGGAACCGGATGAAAAAAATCCCAAGCGTACCGCTGCGCGAGGTCACGGATATGCCATTGGAAAAGTGATTGCGCAACGGGCTTTTTCTGATGCCGCGCTCGAACAGGGCAGCTGGGAAGCCATCACCTGTTGTCCTGCGGATAACGTTGGCCCCATACAGTCGTTACACCAGAAAAACATGGGCCCCTGGCAGCACATCATCGAAGGCATGCTGGAAGGTGAATTTCAGCAGACGGGAGCCTATCGCCCCTGGATGACGGTCGACGTCCGGGATGATGCCGATTGTCACATTGGTTTGCTGGAAAGCACGGCGGTCAAAAATGGTGAACGCTACATCGCATGGTCAACGGACACACGCAATGTCGAAGATGTCTGCGCCAGTATTGACCGCCTGCTGCCCGAACTCAATTTTGATGCGCCAACTGTAACGGACCCGTTTCCAGATCGGGTGAAAGCGCGGGAAGCAGAGCTGCGTGCTATCTGGGCAGGCTGTGATTTACGTAACGATCGTATCCGCGCGGTCACCGATATTTCTTTCCGCAGTCTTGACGATTCCATCAGGGACTGCGTGGAATCACTGCTGGCGGTGGGTAACGTTCAACCCAGAGTGCGAAGTTAGATGATGCCCGAAGTCCGCAGCTGGTCAATTTCGGCCTTGCTGTAGCCGAGACTTAAGAGAATCTCATCAGCATGTTCGCCTAACTCCGGGGCGCGTGCAGGCGGCACCTGAGGGGCACTGGATACATTAACCGGATGTCTGATGAGCTGCGGCAGTTGCATATCCTCTGGTGGCGGAACCGTCATCTGATTCTGTTGGATCTGTGGATCTGACAGCGTGTCTTCTATACGTGCAACCAGATTCACCGGAACATCAAATTCAGTGAATTTCTGCAGCCAGTGCTCGGCGCTTTTTTCACCAATAATGCTCTGCAGACAGTCACCCAGTGCAGCTCGATTCTGCCAGGCTTTCTCTGCCGTCTCGAAGCGCGGGTCAGTGAGTAGATCAAGCGCATCCAAAGCGGCTAAGGTCATCGCAAACAACGATTCATCACGCACCATATTCAGCTGCAGCCAGCGCTCGTCTGCGGTTCTGTAAGGACGCAACATGGCGGCATTAACCCGATTGGTCTCGCGATAAGCGGCCATGTCACCGCCCGCCATAGCGCCTTGAGCAATGCCGGCTGCAGACCAGAGGCCGTTGGCTAACAGGGAGGTGTGCACAAAACTACCTTCGCCGCTTCGTTCACGTTTCAGCAGGGCCGTCATGATACCGGCAAACAAGGCAACAGCCGTTGGGTGGTCCCCCATACCTGGTAGTCCCTGGGTCGGCAGAGTTTGCGGTTCACGCATCAGTTCCATCAGCCCGCTGCGTGCCCAGTAAGCCAGCTGATCAAAGCCTTTGCGATCGCGTTCGGGGCCTTGTTCGCCATAAGCTGTCAGAGAGGCATAGATGATGCTCTCGTTGAGGGCTTTGACGTCTTCATAGGTGATGCCAAGCGCGTTTCTGACCGGGTAGGGATGGTTGGTGATGAAGACATCGGCCTGGACAATCAAGCGCTGCAGAACTTCTATTCCCGCGGGATCTTTCAGATCAAGCGCGAGGCTCTTTTTATTACGACCGTCCAGCTGCCAGAACCAGTTTGTTTGTGCATCGGGTGTAGTGGGGATGTCTGCGAGAATCCGCAACATGTCGCCGGCGCCCGGCTGTTCAATTTTGATCACATCAGCGCCAAAGTCAGCCAGCATCACAGCGGCAGCTGGTGCAGCGATGACAGTTGCGCAATCAATGACTTTCAGCCCGTTCAGCAGGTGGTTGTCCATATGCCGCTCACTCAGATTTCCAATCCATTTAACGAGAACATTTGGCATACTGCCAGTGTTTCGCACATTTAGGGGAGAAAGCGAATGACTAATCTGCAACGGACAGCGGTCCTGGCGTTTTTACTCACGCCGATGCTGGGCTATGCACAATCCTGGCAGGACACCGTAGCTGAGCGCACCTCAGCCATCGAAACCAAGGTGGTGGCCATTCGTCATGACCTGCATGCACATCCGGAGCTGGGTAATCGCGAATTTAAAACTGCAGCCAAGATAGCGGAGCATCTGCGCGCGCTTAACTTTGATGAGGTGCAGACCGGGGTCGCACACACGGGTGTGGTGGGTATTCTCAAAGGTCGCAGCGACTTTCCGGTGGTTGCGCTGCGCGCAGATATGGACGGGCTGCCGGTCACGGAAAAAACCGGCTTGCCGTTTGCTTCCAAGGTAACCACCCAATGGCGCGGGCGTGAAACCGGTGTCATGCACGCCTGCGGTCACGATGCTCATATGGCCATTCTCATGGGTGTGGCAGAAATTCTCGCGGGTATGCGTGACGAGATTCCCGGCACGGTTAAGTTCATCTTTCAACCCGCTGAAGAAGGCGCACCTGAAGGGGAGGAAGGCGGTGCAGATCTGATGATCAAAGAAGGTGTACTGGAGGGTCCTTACGCACCTGGTGCCATCTTTGGCCTGCACGTGTTCCCCGTACCCGCAGGCATGATCAGCTATCGTCCGGAAGGTATGCTGGCGGCATCTGATGGCCTGTCGATAACAGTGAAAGGTGTGCAAACTCACGGCTCGTCCCCCTGGGCTGGTGTTGACCCTATTGCGGTGTCTGCGCAGATCATCAACAGTCTGCAACATGTGGTGAGCCGGCAGTTAGACCTGACCACAGCGCCGGCGGTCATCACCATCGGCTCTATTAACGGCGGCAACCGGGGTAACATTATCCCGGAAGAAGTGAACATGACCGGCACCATCCGCACTCTGGACCCGCAAATGCGCACCGATGTGCATGCGCGGATCAAGAAGACCGTGAGGTTGGTTGCACAAAGTGCTGGCGCCGAGGTGGATGTTGAGGTTCATGAGGGTTACCCCGTGACCTATAATGACCCCGCGTTGACTGCGCGCATGGCACCTGTGCTGACCCGGGTAGCCAAAGATGGCCAGGCGATTGTCGCCAAGCCGGTGCTCGGAGCTGAAGACTTCTCTTATTTTGCCAACGAAATACCCGGACTGTTTTTCGGCCTGGGTGTGGCAAAAGACGGTGTCGCCCCCGGGCAAAGTGCGTCGAATCATTCACCCTACTTTTATGTCAATGACAGTGCACTGCCGGTGGGTATGAAAGCGTTGAGCCATCTTGCGCTGGAATGGCTGCACGACGCCAGCGATACACCTTAGTCGCGGTCAAACGGGTAAGTCGCGCCATCAGGAAGTTCGACGTCAAAGCCGTTTAAGGTCATCGAAACCAGACTGTAGAATCCGCACAGGCCAATCAGTTCTGCAACGCCGGTTTCACCAAACTGTGTCACGGCCTCGGTAAAAGCCGCGTCGCTGAGTTTGCGGTTTTCGTGCAGCTGCCTGGCCAGGTTGTAGGCTGCTGCATCACCGCCGTCTTCGAACGCTGGTGTCTCGCCCGTTTTTATTGCGGCAATCACCGGATCCGGTACACCGGCTTCGCGCGCCATGGGTTCATGGGCAAACCATTCAAACTGAGCGCGCCAGTGTGCTCCGGTCACCAGGATCGCCAATTCGATGTAACGTCGATCAACACTGCTGCGAAACCTGAAAAAGCCACCCAGACCCACCAGGCGTTTACCCATTTCCGGACTACGCAACCAGATGTCGAACGGACCGCCTATGTGACCATCAGCTGGCTTAACCGGCCGGTTGGCAACGATCTCGTCAAAGGTGGCCTGTTGCGCCGGTGTAAGTTGTTCGTAGGGCTTTTTTTTCAAACGGGTCATGACATTCTCCCAAAGTCTTGCTGGGAGCTTAACGCTAAACCCTGGTAAGCTAAAAGCTCTGCTGCAAACCAGCAGGCAGACACATGCAGGAGGGGGAGCAAGTGATAGATCTGAACGGGCGCGTAGCGCTTATAACTGGAGCCGGTAGCGGTATTGGCCGGGCCAGCGCAATTAACATGGCGGCTAACGGCGCGGCGGTGATGTGTTCCGATATAGATTCTCAGGCCGCTGAAGGCACTGTTGCAGCAATTTCAGAAGCGGGTGGCCGCGCCGACAGCATTGGTCTCGATGTGTCTGATAGCGGCGAGGTTGAGCGCGCTGTGGCGCAGACCGTAGAGCGGATGGGTAAACTCAATGTGCTGTTTAACAATGCAGGTGTGGGGGGTGGTTTTGACTGGCATCAGACCATCGCCGTCAATCTCACTGGTGTCTACTACGGCCTCCTGCACGCAGCACCTTACATGGCTGCCAACGGCGGCGGCGTGATCATTAACACAGCTTCCGTTGCGGGTCTTGTCGGCCTGACCGGGCCCGAACCGCATCCAGCTAACGAAGATGAAGGAGGGGCTGGGGCTTATGTTGCTGCGAAACATGGTGTATCGGGTCTGACTAAACAGTTTGCGGTGAACTACGGACGCTACGGCGTGCGGGTAAACGCCATAGCACCAGGGTACATTTACACCGCGATGACGGCAGAGCTCCGGGAGCTTGAAGAAGGGGAAGCCTATCTCACCGATCTGCATCCGATGGGGCGTCTTGGGCAACCGGAGGAAATAGCCTCTGTTGCCAGTTTCCTTGCCAGCGATGCGGCAAGTTTTATAAACGGTGTGGTCCTGCCAGTAGATGGCGGTTATACCGCGCGCTAATTTTTTTAAGAGGAGGATTTCATGTCTGTAACAGGTCAATGCCTTTGTGGCGATATTAAGTACACCATCGATAACCCACCTGAGGTTACCGGTGTCTGCCACTGCAAAAACTGCCAGCGCCAGGCGGGCTCTGCGTTTTCTACCCTGGCTTCTGTACCCAAGGGTGACTTTCATCTTGTCAGTGGCGAGCCAGCGCTGTATCAGGACAGCGACACAGACTCCGGTAATTCGGTGGATCGTTTTTTCTGCGGCCGCTGTGGATCGCCCATTTATTCGGCTCTGGGTGCACAACCGGATACCCTGTTTCTGAAGAGCGGCACTCTGGATGACACGTCGTCGTTTAAACCGCTGTTTCATGTCTGGGGCGACAGCAAACAGAACTGGGTGACACTGGACGAAGGTGTACCGGTGCTGGGCAAGCAGGCGTGAGACTGTGGTCGTAAATCTGGCGGGCCTGAATTTTTCAGGCCAGCACGCTGCTTGTGTTTTGCGGCTCACGCAAACGGGAATAAAAAGATAAATCCACCTCACGCTGCGCGTTGGGGAGCGTGAGCAACACGCGCTCTGGGTCTGTAGTGGTGATTACTCTGGTCATGATCTCACCGATGACCGGCGCATTTTTGAACTGATTGCCACTGGTGCCGATCGCTACAAAATAACCCGGCAGGTCGGTTCGGTCGTAGATCGGAATCCAATCTTGTGACACGTCATATAAGCCGACTGTGCCGCGGGCGCTGTTTTCGATCTCAAGGTCCGGGAATCTCAACGCCGCGCGGTAAGCCTGTTGTGTCCATTGCTCTGTTAATCCCGTGTTGTAGTTATCCGGATTGGCAACATCGGCCGGGTCGCATAGCGGGTCTGCAGAACCTATGAGCACATCGGTGCCGTCGCCGCGTTGATAAATGCCTGTGTCCAGATCGACCAGAAAACCCTGCTGGCTGAACCCGGATACAGGTGCTTTCAGGTAGGCAACTTCGTGACGGTGCGCCTGGGTTTCTATGTCAGTGATGCCAGCCATTTGGTTAATCTGCTTTGAGTGCGGCCCCGCGGCGTTGATGATAATCGGAGCGCTGATCTTTTCACCGTTATCCAGTTTGACGCCGCGAACCGTACCCTGACTCTGGATGAGGTCAGCGACCCGGGTGTTAAACCTGAACGAGCCACCCTCCGTGTGAGCGGCTTGATACAGATTGTGAGCGGCCAGCTGTGGATCGTTAACGTGACCGCAAGCGGCTATCCAGATGCCTTTGCTGATTCGCCGGCCATTGTTCTGACCAAATTCATCGTCCTCAATTCGACGTGGTGGCGCAAAGCTGTCAAGACAGATGTTTGGATATCGGTGTAGTAGATCAGTTTCAGATAACCATCGATGTTCTACACCGACGCTATCCAACGCGGCAAGATTCGCGGCGTAATTTTTTTCAGTACCTTCGGCGACCAGCACCACACCTCCGGTTTCATGGTATCTCGCCAGCCCCAGCGGGTCTGCGCAGGCTAAAAAATCTGACCACTGCAGCCAGCGTGCGCGCGCCTCATGGGCAATTGCACATGCGGTGACGTGTGAATAGAACGGGCGGATGATTGCGGATGAATAACTGGTGGAGCCGTACCCTGCTGTGGGTAAGGTGTCTACGTTAAGGGTTTTGAGGCCAGCGCGAGTCAGACTGAGTGCAATAGAGCTGCCGACGATGCCGGCGCCAATAATAATCACATCAAAGGTCTTCATGGCGGCTGTTTCCTGCTTCAGTCGTTCAATCTATAGTGTTCAGACAAATAGTATCGGTTTTTGCTATTGATTAGATAAGGGGAAAGGCTAATGTCGTTACGGGAAGTAGATCCAGATGCGCTGAAACGTTATTCGTTTTCGGTGTGGTCCTACAAGCAGGGAGAGATGGTTTCCCTGATGATTCAGATAGGCGATCGGCTTGGTTTGTACCGGGCCCTCGACGGTGCCGGTGCTGTTTCAGCTGCCGAGCTTGCACAGCGTACAGGCTTGCAGGAGCGATGGTTGCTAGAATGGCTGCGTGGTCAGGCGGCGGCCAGATTGCTTGAATACCATGACGGCGATTTGTTTGAACTGTCCCCAGAGGGTTCTGCCGTTCTGGCTGACGAGACGGACAGCCTGTCTTTTGCCGGTGGTGCATTTTCCGGCGCCACACCGCCAGAGACTGTTGATAAACTGCTCGAAGCGTTTAAAACGGGGATCGGCTTGTCTTACGAGGAGTTGGGTCCTAACGCTGCGCATCGTACGGAACGAATGCTGGGGCCCTGGACGCGACAGGAGCTGGTGCCGAAAATAATTCCTGCCCTGGACGGGGTTGCTGAGAAGCTGGCGGCCGGTGGTGTTGCAGCGGATGTCGGCTGTGGCGGTGGTGTTGCGTTGATGGCCATGGCGCAGGCTTTTCCGGATACACAGTTTCACGGCTTTGATCCCAGTAATCACGCGATTCAACGTTGCCGCGACAAAGTGGTGGAACTGGGTTTGAAAAACGTCGAGCTGTTTGTGGCAGGCGGCGAGAAACTGCCCACCTCGCCAACCTATGATTTTCTGATCACGTTTGATTGCCTGCACGATATGACCGCGCCGGGCTCGGTTATCCACGCCATCCGTCAGGCGATGAAGCCAGACGGTACCTGGCTGATAAAGGACATCCGCAGCGATCCGGATTTCAAAGTGAATATGCGCAATCCGTTGCTGGCCATGTTTTACGGGTTTTCCGTGTCTGCCTGTATGTCATCAGCGCTTTCCGAGCCTGGTGGCGCTGGCCTGGGAACCCTGGGTTTCAATCCCGAGGTGGCGCAGAACATGGTGACCGAGGCAGGATTTTCGAAGTTCAAACTGCATGACTTTGACGACCCCAGTAACCTGTATTACGAAGTCAGTCCTTAGTTCTTGGCGGCAACCCAACGCAGCTGACCACGCTCGATACCACACCTGCGGCATCGAGCAGTTTCAAGCTTGAGCACACGACGATGACGCTGAGCGACAATGTTGTGGCAATGCAGGCACTCAAGATGCCACTTTGGTTCAGGCATGCTGGCGGTATTATGGGTAACGTCGGTTGAAGCCCCGATGCGTTCGGCGGTTAGTTTCCATCGGCGACCATGACCCACTCCTGGGCCGCACAGTGCGTGCGCGATTTCGTGAAGCAGGGTCTTGCGGATATCAGCGAGGTCGTTTTGCGCAATGTAGTGTTTGGAGACGGTTATTTCCCTGCTTGCAAAGTGGCAGGCGCCTAAACGCTGGCGGGCATGATCCAGGCGGAAGTGCCAATCTGTCAGGCCATGCTCGTGCATGAGTTCAAGTGCCAGCTGCTGCACATGCTCTTCATGTGTGATCACAGCAGGATGTCTGCTACCAGTGCTGGCGGCTGGCAATTGAACTGGCCGTGGTGAAAATGTCGTTGCGCAACTGGCCCAGGCGTGCATTGGCATTTTGAAACTTCAACGGACTGGCTTGCTGCCAGTGCTTGGCGATCACAACATCGGAAAACGTGTCTTCGCCACCATAGCAACCCAGGATGAAGGTTGCGCCGGCCAGTTTGTTTTCGTCTACCTGTTTTAGGCCACGTTTGATATACGCGACCCAGAAGCGATCTTCGGTTTCTTCGAGCAGACTGATGAGCTGGTTCAGCTGCTGGGAAAGCGCTATGAATTGTTCGCTGAGCGAGGTTGCCATCAGTTTAAATCGATTTGATTAAACAGAGCCGACATTGGCAACGTAACCCACATCCGGTGGTGCCTGGCCGGCGAGCAGCTGCGTATAGAGCTGTCCTACCGCCTCCTCACCGCGGCAGTTCTGCACGGTGACCCAGTTGCCAACCTTCGCGGTAAAGCTCTGCCAGCCGGTATCAAATCTGTTTTCCAGGCCGCCTGGGCCCCACTCGGCGCTGCGTTCTTTGATGTGGTTGGGCGCAAAAAACAGCTCGGGTTCAGGGCCAGCCATTTCTTGAGCCCCACTTCTTTCGTTCCAGTGGGTGGCCCCAACCAGACAACTGTAACGCAGCGCACTGTCGAAGTGATTGTGCACTGCAGCCAGGGTGCTGCCGTTGCCAGCCATATCAACAACGACACTCTCGGTTTTTGCATCCAGGCTGGTGATGTTGTCGTAGGTGACCACCTCATCGTAAACACCCAGACTGTTCACAAAATCGACATTACCCGGCGAAGTTAAGCCAATGACCTTGATGTCCCCGCGCTGGGCAAGCATGAAAGCCAGACCAAAAGAGGTTTTGCTGGAGGCGCTGGTCAGAATAATCTGGCTGGCGCCAAAAAAATCATTGTGAGCGAGGAAATCATCCAGCAGCCACGAGGTCATGAACAACGGCCGGTAAAGCATCTGCAGAGCATCTGCATCCGCATCAGGTGAGGGGTTTACCCGCAACAGCTGATTGTAGACCGGCGCCAGACCCGCGCGATGCGCAGAGCCATCAACCATCTGCTTTTCGCTCACACGTTCAGCCTGGATCACCAGCTGTGTACCCATTGGCAGGTAGCCGTAGACTCGATCGCCCATGGCCACATCTGGATGCTTGGAGGCGCTGACGTGTGCAAAACCCCAGACGGGGATGCGTCCCCAATCTTCTCCGGCGGGGAAAAACTGCCAGTACCCCATGCTATCACCCGCTACCGCATAAGTGATGTTGTTGGCGGTCAGGGCAAAGTACTCAACGTCAAATAGAACCTGTCCTTCTGCCAGGTCTGCAGCGGTCAACCTGGGGCTGTGTTCAAATTTAAAGGTGCGCAGGTCGTTTTTTGCAACCAGCATCTGGGTGTTTTGAAGGTCGGCTGTGTTCATGCTTGGCCTTTATTTTTTTCAATACGTTTGATCACCGCCTGGGCAAACTCTGCTGTGCCAAGACTGCCGCCCAGGTCGCGGGTTTTTTCACCGGCCTGCAGAGCGCCGTCATAAGCTTCGCGAATGTGGTCAGCGACTGCCAGCAGGCTGTTGTCCTCGGTGGTTTCAGCCAGATAATTCAGCATCATGACCGCTGACATTAACAGAGCCAGAGGGTTGGCAATATTCTCGCCGGCTATGTCCGGCGCAGAGCCGTGCACAGCTTCAAAGATGGCTTCTTTTTCACCGTAGTTAGCGCCGGGCACAACACCCAGGCCGCCGACCAGGCCTGCGCACAGGTCGCTGATCACGTCGCCGTACAGATTTTCAAGTAACAGGACATCAAACTGAGAAGGGTCCTGGACCAGACGCATGCAGCCCGCGTCAATGATGGCGCTTGAGTAGTCGATGTTGGGATAATCATGTCGGTGGGTGTATTCCGCGCTGCGTAAAAACAGACCGTCGGTCATCTTCATGATATTGGCTTTGTGAAATACCGTAATCTTCTCGCGCTGGCGCTGGGTGGCAAATCGGAACGCCCACTTGGCAATCCGTTCGCAACCGTTTTCCGTTGCCACCTTCATGCTCATGACAACACCGGGTGTCACTTCATTTTCAACACCACTGTACAGGCCTTCCGTGTTTTCGCGGATGATAATCAGGTCAACATCTTCGAAGCGGGTTTTAACCCCAGGCAGGCTACGCACGGGACGTACAGCAGCATACAGGTCGAAAGTCTTGCGTAACTGTACGTTGACCGAAGAGAAGCCTTCTCCCACGGGGGTGGTACAGGGACCTTTGAGAGCGACGCCGTGCTGTTCAATGGCCTCAAGGGTTGTGGCGGGCAACACTTCACCCGTTGCCTCCAAAGCGGTGATGCCCGCCTGGCGGTGTATCCATTCGATTTGTGCGCCAGCCGCTTTGAGCACTGCGAGAACAGCGTCTGTAATCTCTGGACCAATACCATCGCCGGGTATCAGTACTACTTTGTGCACGGGCATGAAAGCTTCCCTTTTTCTGTGTTGTTGATTGCGGCCTATTATCCGTGATCCGCGCGGGTAAACCTAGGGGGTAGCAGATGAGGGAGATGGTTTCGGCTCACCCTCAAATACCGGCCGCAGCTTTTCAAATTCGTCTGTCAGATAACTGGTGAACGCACGAAAGCGCTGTAATCGCCGCAGTCTCGGGTGATACAGCAACCACAGTTCTGTGAAGCCTTCAGAGCGGGGTTCGCCGATGCGGGACAGCCGCTGATCAGCTTCGGCAACGTAGCAGGGCAGCACCGCAACTGTTTTGCTGGCGGCAACGTATTCGCGAATGAAATCTGTTGAGTTACTGTGCAGGGCGGCTTGCGAACGGGCTTCAAGTGTTGATTCCAGCCAGGTTGTCATACCGTCCGAACTGAACAGCTTGCTGCCGGTAGCAGATTGCAGCGATACCACATCGACAACGGATTGCGCTTTGACTTCTTCGACCGTATCAGCAGAGGCATAAATGCCAACCATGGGTTTCAGCAGCTTGCGGCCAACCAGATTTTCCGGCGGCTTTGAGGTCAGGCGCAGCGCCACATCAGCTTCCATCATCTCCAGATCTTCTGCGGCGTTGGTGGCGCTGACCTCCAGCAGAATTTCCGGATGCAGCGCGGAAAACTGTGCAAGCTGCTGCGCTATCAGGTTACCAATGGCGGGGGTGACGGTGACACGAATCGCGCCGGCAAGCTGCTGGTCGCGGCCAAAAACCCGTCGCTGCAGGCTTTGAAATTCACCGTCAATAATCTCAGCGCTGGCGGCGGCTTCCCGGCCTGCGTCCGTGAGCACCAGATCTCTGCCCATCCGTTCGACCAGCTTGGTACCCAAAGCCGCTTCCAACTGATTAATGCGTCGTGCCACCGTGGTGCGATTGACGTTGATAGCTTCAGCAGCGCCGGGTAAAGAGCCGTGTTTGGCCAGCGCGTAGAGGTGATGAAGGTCGTTCCAATCAAGCATGTAGCCTCCAATCTGATGGTTCAATGACGCCTGGAATCGCGCTTTGTGGACTTTTGTTAGACAATTTTTGTCGTTTACTGGCCAGCCGTATGGCGTCTGTGTATCTTGCCGCTGCTTGTAAACCGTTACAACTTGTAACAAAAGCTATTTTAAAGTGGAGAGAAGTATCAGTGAGAGATGATATCAGGAGTCAGCGGGTCAGTTCTGGCCTGCGTTTTGGATTTTTCATAACAGCAATGACGCTTCTGTTTCCCGTCGCGCACGCGGAAATCGAAGAAATTGTCGTCACCGCGCAGAAAAGGGAAGAGAGTGTCCAGGATGTGCCGATCAGCGTGTCGGCATTTGACAATGCAGCCCTGGAAGCCCGCCAGATTGACACCTTCAGCGATCTGCAGTTCAACGTGCCGAATGTGTCTTATTCGAAAGGCAACTTTTCGGGTAACAATTTCCAGATCCGCGGTATCGGGACCCTCCTGACCGCGACCAGTTCTGATTCCGGTGTCGGCATGCACATCAATGACGTTTATTTGAACTCGCCGCGCATTTTTGAAACAGAATATTACGACGTTGAGCAGCTTGAAGTGCTGCGCGGTCCCCAGGGGACCCTGTTCGGGCGGAACGCCACCGGCGGTGCAGTTAACCTGAAAACCGCTCGTCCGGAAATGGATGAACTCTACGCAGATATTGAATTGCAGTACGGCGACTACGACCACGGTAAGGTTAAAGGGGCTGTGAACATCCCAATTGCCGATGGCATTGCCGGTCGTATTGCAGGTATCTGGGTTAATCGCGAAGGCTACAGTGACAATCTGATAACCGGAAACGATATCGACGACCGTGATCAGTGGTCACTGCGCGGCTCCCTGCGTTTTGAGTTGAGTGATACCACTACACTCGATCTGATTGGACATAGATTTGAGGAAGACAGCACACGGACGCGGTCGCAGAAGCAGTTCTGTAATCAGGATCCAAGTGCCATCCTGGGTTGTACACCTGATGGTCTCGGCCTGGAGCCAATTAATACTTTTGCCACCGCGGGTACCGCGCTGTCCTCAACACTATTGTTAGGGCCTCTGGGCGTGTTCGATTTCTTCGATCAGGACCTGGACCCCAGTATTGGCAACCCACGTGACCTGCGTGATGTACGCCTGACCTATGAGCCTGAGTACGAAGCAGAAGAGAACTTCTATATGGCTGAACTGGTCAGCGATATCTCTGACACCCTGACAGTGACCGCGATTGCTGCATTCCAGGACACTGAAGTTGTCTCCCGGCAGGATTATAACGGCACGGCAGCTGATGCCGGTGCTGCGGTGATTCCACCAGCGTTCTGTGTTGTGTCACCCGCAGCCTGTACCTACTTTGGAACCTCAGCGGGTGGTCCCATTCCGGTCACCACTGTGCCTAACCCAAATACGTCGCTTGGTATTATCGGCGGTCCGAACGAGTTCACGCTGGATACCCGTGGCGCAGGTCGTGACCTGTCTCTGCAGGAGTCGGAGCAGTGGAGTACTGAACTGCGTATAGCCAGCTCATTCAACGGCCCACTGAACTTCCTGTTAGCCGGCTACTTCCTGGATTTTGAAACGGAAACTGATTACTTTGTACAGGCACCGGGTCTTGATTATGCAACGATTGCTCTGGCAACTCCGGGTTCGCCGTTCGAAGGCAGCACGGACCAGTTCCTGGCATTGTCGCCGGGCTACTTCAATTCTGAAACCGACTCATTTGAGCTGGAAAGCACCGGTATCTTTGGTGAGCTGTACTATGAAGCGACTGATACCCTCAAGTTCACTCTAGGCTTACGCTGGACCCGGGATGAGAAATCCCTGCGCGATCGACAGCTGTTTCTGAACCTGCCCGTGCTGGTGGATCTGCCATCAAACACCACCAGTTTCCTGGGCAGTGATGGATCTGTTACACCCGTCACCAACATCACTGAGCTGACCACTGCCGCGGCTGGTGTCGGCGACTTTGATGCAGACCCGAACGTGGCAGGTGCGCAGGTGTATCGCGAAGACGATATCGCCTTCGAAGAAATCACCGGCCGGTTCGTTGTGGACTGGGTACCTACCGTTGATTTCACAGACGAAACACTGGTGTATTTCTCTTACTCACGGGGTTACAAGTCCGGGGGCATAAACCCACCAATTGATACTACCCTGTTCCCCAACACGCCAACCTCGTTTGAGCCGGAAAGCATTGATGCCTTTGAGATCGGCACCAAGAACACCTTCCTGGATCGCACCATGCAGGCGAACTTCAGTGTGTTCTACTATGACTACGGCGATCTGCAGATTGGTAAAATTATCAACCGAACATCGGTGAATGAAAACACAGACGCTGATATCTTCGGCGCCGAGCTGGAGCTGCTGTACGCACCTAATGAAAACTGGCAGTTCAACGCAGCGCTTTCTTATCTCGACACCGAGCTGGGTGAAACCGAAACCATTGATCCCCGGGATCCAACCCAGGGTCGTCAGGATGTAACCCTGTTGAAAGATTTCACCGATGCAAGTAACTGTGTCATCGAGCATGCTGGTTTGGGTCCAGCGTCTGATAACGCAGCGTTTGTTGCGGCTGTGCAGGGAGCGGGCGTACCGTATCTGCCGACCGGACGTGATCTCGGTGCCTTTGGTGGACCTGCGGGCCAGGTAATTCCGACAACACCAGGCGTCTCTGATTCTGCCTTCACAGCGTGTGCTGCGGCTGCCGCAATTGCGCCTCTGTTTGGCTACAACTACCTGGATTCAGTGCAAACTAATCTTGACGGTAACAACCTGCTCAACGCACCGGAGCTGACCTTCAGCGCTGGCGCTGAGTACACCCACTATTTTGATGGTGGCATTTCAGCAACAGCACGGGTTGACTACTACTGGCAGGATGAGTTCTACAGCACTACCTTCAATCGTTCGCAGGATCTGATTGACGCGTGGGATGTGTGGAACGCACAGTTCACCGTCTATGGCAAAGACCAGCAGTGGTACGCCAAGTTCTTTGTGCAGAACATCGAAGACGATGATGAAATTGTCGGTACTTACCAGACGGACCCGTCGTCGGGCCTGTTTACTAACGCGTTTTTCATTGAGCCACGTCTGTATGGTCTGACCGTTGGTATGAGTCTGAATTAAGCAACGTTTCGCGCATTGCTTGAGAAAAACCCCGATTTAACAAGTCGGGGTTTTTTGTGCCTGCAGTTTGGCAAAATCCTGTATACCCATGGGCAGGCCCAGGTGAAAACCCTGACCAAACCCACATTCCAGTTCGCGTAAGACCGCTAAGGTCTCTTCATCTTCGATACCCTCGGCAATGCATGGAATATTCAGAGCGTTTGCCAGGGAAATAACGGTCTGAGAAATCTGCCGGGCATCGTCGTCATCAAGGACGTTGCCACAGAGGCTGCGGTCAATTTTGATTTCATCCAATGGCAGCTCGCGGATACGCAGCATATTGGAATGGTCTGAGCCAAAGTCGTCCAGGGAGATTCTGAAACCCTGCTCGCGTATGTTCTGCAGCAGCGACTTCGAGGCTTCCAGATCGAATAACTCTTTGTTTTCAGTGATCTCGAGAGTGATCTGACCTGGGTCCACACCCCAGAGGTGGGTTTCGCGGCGGATGAAATCCAGGAAATCCGCTTGTGTCAGCGAGCTTGGATCAATGTTGAAGGCAATAGGCACCGTCAACTCATATTCCACAATTTCACGTAATACCCGGCGGTATCCATAAATGGTCAGCTCCCACAGCATTTCGTCGCTCAGCGCTGCCAGGTATTCATCAGGTGGAATTATCCGGCCGTCGTCACGCCAGCGTATCAGGGCCTCACCGCCGCTGATGGACAGTGTTTCCAGGTTAAATTTCGGCTGGTAATCAAAAGAGATGTGGTGATTGTCCATTGCGGCTTTGATGCGCTGGCTGAGCTGCCAGTCATGATCAACAGGGGCAACCACCTCGGTGCTGGCGATGGCAAAGCTTTTGTTTTCAAAAATAGCCGTCATGCAGGTGTTTTCAGCCTGCTGATAAAGGTCATTTGCAGTACGTGAGAGTCGCGTGCGTCGACCGGCGTAAACCAGTCCTGCTCTTATCGACAGCTGCGGCATCTGTCCTGCTATCTCAAAAGGTGTTTCGAACAGGCGCGCGATTTTAAGACCAGCCAGTTCAAGGTGGTGCGCATCGATCAGGTTATCCAGCACAACGCAGACACTGTCTTTGGCGATGACGATAAGGTCATCATCCGGACGCAGTAAAGCCGTGAGACGCGAACGGAAGGCTTCAGCGATAAGAATTTCGCCGTCTTCACCAAATTTCTCGCCGAGGTCAGACAAGTTCGTCAACGCAATGATACCCACGGCAAATTTACCGCTGCGCGAAGCAATTGATTCGGTCAATCGATCCGGGGTTTCCTGTTCGGCCTGCTCAACAATCAAAGTTCATGCTCTGTGATTAACCAAGAAAGTATTTCTGTGGATCGATTCCGTAAGCATTTCCCGGCAGTTCTTTGGTAATCCACCACTGCAGGGGTTGGTGGGACTCGACCTGCTGGTTTGACAGGTCGATGATCACCAGATGCTCGCGTGGCTGCTTGTTCGCTTCAAGGATCAACATGAGTTTTGGTTTGAGGCGGCTGTCATCGCTTTGCGAAAGTACAACGCCCACTTCGCCGGTATTCAGCTCAACGATGCTGCCAACCGGGAAAACCCCGATTGCGCGAATAAAATACTCCACAAGTTCCGGCTGAAACAATGTGCCTGCGCTTTTCTGTATTTCCTGAATCGCCTGGTAGGAGGAGCGCGCCGGCGCGTAGGGGCGATCAGAAATCATCGCGTCGTAGCTGTCCACAATACCGGCAATGCGTCCGAATGCCGGGATTTTGTTGGCCTCCAGGCCGTTGGGATAGCCGCTGCCATCGTGGCGCTCATGATGAGTTTCAATGATGTTGAGAATACGCTGATCTTCAAGACCGTTTGCCATAAGCAGGTCAACGCCGCGTTTGACATGGTCCTTTAACAGCAGCCATTGTTCGTCGTCAGGTTTGTCTGGTGAGTTGAGCAGTTCAAGTGGCAGTGTGGTTTTACCCAGATCCAGTAGCGAACAGGCAAACGCAATCTGATTGATATCATCCGGTGGCAAACCCAGCTCCCTTGCCAGCACAGCGCCCCAGACCGAACAGGAAATGGCATGAGAAAAAATGTAGTCATCCATACGGCGCATACGGGTGAGTGCAGCCAAGGCTGTTTGATTACGCATGACACTCTGCACCAGCGGTGTGATGGCATCTTCAATCGCGTTGATATCAAAACCACCGTTGCTCTGCAGCTTCACAACACACGTTGAAAGGATTGCTTCCGCCTCATCCAATGACGTTGTGGCACTGGGCATCTCGTCATTGATGCTGACGGTGTTTTCATAGCTTCGTGGCACCTTTGGCACCAGGCGTTCGCGCGCAGAAAGTTTCGTGTTTGCAGCGGGGTGAGGTTTGCCGTCGTTGACAACAGCTTTCAATTTGACTTCGCCCAGTTTGGAATCGTAGCGGCGTGGATCGACGTAAACAAAGGAGCAGTTGTTTGCAATACGTTCAACCATGCCCGCATTGCGCACATAAAATCCCTGCAGAGGAAAATTTGTCTCTTCCCAGGGGCGATCAAGCTGAGCCACGTACATACCCACGGTGAGTTTCGACGGCTCGGTCTTGTGCAATCCTTTGTAGTTCGGCTGTAGATCCATGTGGCCGTTATCTGTGGGTCCTGAAGGCCTGAGTTTACGGTGGTTCGACCCCGGTCAATGTGACGAGGTTGGCGTTTTCTGTGCTGGCAGACGGCTCGCCTCAAAAAAGTGTCAAATTGATGACGCAAGAAGGGTCACTGGCTTGTCGCTGGTTGGTGCGATGAAACAAGGTTTTTGTTGTTGCAGGGTTGCATTTATACTATGCAATACATAGTATGTATCACATAGAGTGTGACAGACAGTATTTGAGCATGACAGATGATTCAGAAATTGGCGAAAAACTCCGCTCAGAGATTCGACGCGGAGCTCTGGTGCTGGCGGTTCTGGCGCAGCTGCGTGAAGAGCACTATGGCTACTCGCTGCGCAAGAGTCTGGCTGCAAAAGGATTGCAGGTTGAGGAGGGCACGCTTTATCCGCTTATAAGGCGTCTTGAAAAACAGGGTCTGCTGGTCAGCGAATGGCGTGAAGAAGATAAGCGCCGCAAACGCTTTTATACCCTGTCCGAACTGGGTCTGAAGGTTTATCTGGGTCTGTACAACGATTGGCGCGAGTTGGATGCGAGCATCCAGCAACTGGTTTAGCTTGAAGAGGGCAACAACATGCAACTGGTAGAGAGTTATTTGTACGAAGTGGGGCGGTTTCTTCCCAAGGAAGAGCGCGACGAACTGCTGGCCGATCTGCGTGACGATATTCTTGGAGAAGTTGAAGGTCTTGCTGAGGCTGCAGGCCGCCCCCCTGAACTGACAGATGAACAGGTCGTGATTGCGCGCTTTGGACACCCATTGAAAGCTGCCGGTCGATATCAGACGCCCCGCGCCCTGATTGGCACGGAACTTTATCCGGCATTCACGCATACGCTGAAAGTGGTGTTCAGTGTTGCCTTTTTTGGTCTGGTGCTGGTGTGGCTGATTGGTGCGGAAGCTGCAGACTGGCGGTTGGGTCCTTTTCAACTGTTGGGCCTGGCGATTGAAGTTCTACTCTGGGTGTTTGCCAGCGTTGTGCTGGTGTTTGTTGCCATAGAATACTCGGGAGAACGCCTGAGATGGTATGAAAACTGGCAGCCCAGTGAGTTGAGTTCAACCAGCCTTGGCGTGATCAATCGCCAGGATGTCATTACTAATCTGATTTCAGAAGGTTTTTTCCTCTTGTGGTGGAACAACGTGGTGGTCCTGATGCAGTTTTTGCCTGAAGGCGCTTCTGCGCAGGTGATCGCGCTGGCACCGATCTGGGAAACATTTTTCTGGCCTCTCAACATTCTGTTCGGCGCATTGTTCCTGCTGCACTTCTACGTGCTCGTGCGCGGTGTCTGGCTGCGGCCTGTACTGATAGCTGAAGTGGTAGGCAATACTGCGCTGCTGGCAATTGCAGCTGTCCTGTTGACCAGCGGTGACCTGCTGGTGTTGAACGATGGTTTCCCGAACGGATTCACCAGCAATGCACAGCTGGTTGTTAAAGTAGCGCTGCTGGTGGTGTGCGCGGCCACCATCTGGGATATCTGGCTGGCGTTTAAAACGTTTCGAGGTGCTGCTTCGAGATTACGCGCGCGTACCTGAGGTAAACCACAACACTGGTTCTCCACAGGCGAGTCGCCGTTATACAATGGCGGCTCATTTTTCTTTTTCGGATAATTGAATGGCTGAGATTGTCAGTGCGGAACTGAAAGATCCGCGGATTAGGACAGAGTTTGTAGATGCCAACGGTCTGCGTTTTGAAGTGGATAAATGCGGTGAAGGCGACAAGCTCGCCTTATGTCTGCATGGCTTCCCTGAGCACAGCTTCAGCTGGCGATATCAATTGCCGATGTTGGCTGATCTGGGCTACCAGGCATGGGCGCCTAATCTGCGTGGCTACGGCAACACGAGTCGTCCGGAAGGCGTGGCCGCTTATGCAATAGAATATCTGATGGAAGACGTGGCCCAGCTGATTGATGCCAGTGGCTGCAGTGAGGTGACGCTGCTGGCTCACGATTGGGGAGCTGTGATCGCCTGGTATTTTGCAATGCGAAAGGTCCGTCCGCTCAAGCATCTGATTATTTGTAATGTTCCGCATCCCCAGGGTATGTCGAATGAATTGGGCTGGGCCCAGTTGAAGAAATCCTGGTATGTGTTCTTTTTCCAGGTGCCGGGTTTGCCCGAGAAGCTTTTTTCCCGTGGAGAGGGTAAAGGGATCGGCGACGTGATGCGTAACTCAGCGGTAGATAAAAGCCGGTTCCCTGACGAGGTGGGAGAGGTCTACCGCCGCAACGCGATCCAACCTGGAGCCATGCAGGCCATGGTGAATTACTACCGTGCGCTGGTGCGCGGTGGTGGCGCTAAACGGCAGAAAGACCTGGGTTTTCCCGTCATCGATACGCCTACCCTGATGGTCTGGGGTGAAGACGACGTTGCGCTCACCAAAGAAACCACCTACGGCACCGAAGACTACGTCAGCGACCTGACAATAAGGTACCTGCCGCGTGTGTCTCATTGGGTGCAGCAGGAACAGCCCGAAGTTGTGAATGCCATGATCGAGGCTTTTCTTACCGGTGAGCCGGTGCCTGAATTACGCTGGGAGGCAAAGCTTGAAAGCCCTTAGCGCGCTACGTCATTACACCAAGGTTTGGCCCGCGGCGCAGGTGGTGACCGCCATCCACGGGTAACACAACACCGGTGATCCAGGATGATTCCGGGCCACACAGAAATCGCACCGCCTGGCCGATGTCATCTGCTTTGCCGGTTCGCGCTATAGGCATACAGCTCAGGTAGTCATCCCGCATGGCGGGGTTTTCATGCAGGCCCTGAGATAAGTCTGTTTCAACCAGGCCAGGACCGACACTGTTAACACGAATACTCATTGCACCCAGTTCATCAGCGGTGTTTTTTACCAGCATATCCACCGCTGCTTTGCTGACGCAGTAGGCAGACATCATCTGGTGGGTGCGAGCCCCGGCAATAGAAGAGATGGCACACATCGCGCCACCACCGTTTGCAGCCAGGGCCTGACCTGCGTATTTGAAGGTGTAAAAAGTACCGTTCAGGTTGGTGTCCAGCACCCTTTGCCACTCGGCGCTGTCAGTAGCAAGAAAGGGGCTGGCAGACCCGGTTCCGGCATTGGCTACTGCAATGGTCAAAGGCATTTTTTCGTTAGCGCGCTGCACCGCTTCTGCAATGGCCTGCTCGTCACCAATGTCTGCAACAAGGTAGTCGACGTTTGTCTGCAGTGAGGCTGCGGCGTTATGCAGTTTTTCTTCCGTGCGTCCAACGATTGTGACGTGTGCGCCATCAGCGTGTAGAGCTGCAGCACAGGCCAGTCCGATGCCGCTGCCGCCGCCGGTGATAAACGCGTGCTGACCTGTTAATGCTGCCATGTGTTTTTCTCCGTGAGTTTTTCAGTCAGTGTCTGTCGGGGTCAGGCTGACGTCAACCGTATAACGGCAGGCGTGCAGAATGCGCACAAACGTGTGTATGGAGGGCACCTTGCGATTGGTCTCATAAGCGTTCAGCGTCGCATGGGAAGTGCCTGCCCGGCGTGCAACTTCACGTAAGCCCAGGCCAGCTGCAAGCCTGGCCCGACGCATGCTGCTGCCAAGATCTGCCGTCGGATCAATCTGCATCAGACGTTCGGGTATAAATGCCGGTAAACCAGTCGATCCAGCTGGCGTTTTCCGGGTTGAACTGCTTCAGCTCCTGTAATACAGAACCGTCTGGCTGAGGCGTCCAGGTGCCGGTAAACGGTGCCTGTAAGCCTGTTTCCTGATAGATGATGTGTCCTTCAAGATGCATAGCGCCACTGCTGTTCAGGCCCCCGGAGTAATCAATAATGGCCCCGGTGCTGACCCACAGTTGATACCATTTCATCGTTTGCGGATTGTAGTAGTTGTAACTCTGACCGGTACCACCCTGGCGACCCTGCCATTGTTCAACAATGAGGCAGCCATTCTCCTGGGCGGTAATCACATTTTTGCCCTGTAACTCGCCACTCCTGGCATGCACCTGCCAGTTGCCCAGCAGAAAATCAAAGGCTCGATAAGGCTCGTCACTGCAGGGTGTGGCCGCTGCAGCGGGCAGCAGAACAAATGGCAGCATGAGCCAGCATAAAATTTGTAGCGATCTGGACATAAAGCGGCCTCGGTTAGTGTGCTGAGTGATTTATACTGCTTCGCGGATGACATTGCACTGACAGCATTCGAGGGCGAAGAAATTAACATTGAGGAGTGAGTCTTGCGGACACTGGTCTGGTTTAAAAACGATTTGCGGGTCAGCGACCATCCTGCGCTGGCTGCAGCGCGAGAGCGTGGGCAGGTGGTCGCCTGTTTCTGTATGTCTACAGTACAGTGGCGTGCGCACGACATGGGTGATTGGCGGCTCGCATTTCAACTCCGGAGCCTGGCAGCCTTACAGCAACAACTGGATAAGCTGAACATTAAGCTGGCTGTGCTGGATGCGCCGGAGTTTTCCGATGTACCCGCTGCACTGACCCGTCTATGTAAGAAATGGCAGGTTGATGCACTTGATTCGATTGATGAGTATCCGTTAAACGAACGGCGTAGAGACGATGCTGTAGAAGAGGCGATGCTCGATAGCGGCGTCGAGGTGAATCGCCATGTTGGTGACGTTCTGGTTGAGCCCGGCATTCTGAAAACAGGCAACGGTACGCCCTACACGGTATTTACCCCGTTCTACAAAAAATGGCTGGATCCTGCCGAAAATGCAGTCAAGCAGATCAGCCCGGTGCCGGAACCCCAGGCTGCATTTGAGTTACCTGACGATCAACCATCGCAGGCGGTACCGGACAGGGTTGATGGCGTGGACCGCACGCTGGGTGAAGAGCGCTGGCCGGCAGGGGAAGAGGTCGCGCAACAACTTCTGGATACGTTCATAACCGAACGCGCGGCTCGCTATCCTGACGATCGT
Organism: Pseudomonadaceae bacterium; assembly: GCA_024743175.1. Taxonomy (GTDB): domain Bacteria; phylum Pseudomonadota; class Gammaproteobacteria; order Pseudomonadales; family Azotimanducaceae; genus UBA4421. The sequence continues at coordinate 68,688 of JANSXA010000013.1, forward strand.
GATGTGCCAGCTCTGGACGGTACCAGCGGCCTGTCCGCACATCTGGCTGTAGGTTCCATCTCTGCGCGACAGTGTGTGGCAGCGGCTATGCGGGCATCACTGCACTCATCAAAATCCGCAGATGGCCTGCAGAAGTGGATCAGTGAAATAGCGTGGCGGGATTTCTACCGTCACATTGTTGCGCAGTTTGACCATGTCAGCAGAGGCGAGACGTTTCGGCAGGACAAAGATCATCTGCCCTGGCGCCATGCACCTGATGAACTGCAGGCCTGGCAGGAAGGTAAGACGGGTTATCCACTGGTTGATGCCGCCATGCGACAGCTGAATGAAACAGGCTGGATGCATAACCGCCTGCGCATGATTGCTGCGATGTTCCTCACCAAACATCTGCTGATTGACTGGCGTGCCGGGGAAAGATATTTCATGAACAAGCTGGTGGACGGAGATTTTGCCTCGAACAATGGCGGCTGGCAGTGGAGTGCTTCCACCGGCACCGATGCCGCACCCTATTTCCGCATTTTCAATCCCACCTCCCAGGGTTCAAAGTTTGACAAGGGTGGCGCGTTCACGACCCAATACGTGCCCGAGTTGAGCGGGTTGGATGCTAAATACATGTTCGAGCCACACAAGGCTGGCGTTAGCTCTTATCCAGAGCCCATTGTTGACCATAAGCTTGCGCGCGAGCGTGCGTTAGCTTTTTTCAAGGCAAACCTGTAGCGTTTGAGCGAAATCGAGGGGGGATTCATATGTTAACCAAGGGTGATGATTATCCAATTCATCAGACGCCGGAGCCGATTGCGTACACCGGTGCAGTTCGCAACTTTTATGACCGCTATTTCTTCAATGGCTATCACTTACACGAGGATATCTTCTTTGCAGCGGCGCTTGGTGTGTATCCCTACGTTAATGTCATGGACGCTGCGTTTAATTTAATAATCGATGGGGTTCAGCATAACCTGATTGCATCACGAGTTCTGAATATGGAACGTCTGGATACTCAGGTGGGGCCTATATCGGTGCAGGTAATAGAGCCGCTGCAGGTGTTGCGTTTGCAGGTTGATGAAAAAGCCCACGAGCTAAAAGCTGATCTGACGTTTACGGGTCGAATTGCCGCCCAGGAAGAGCCACGCTTCACTCGGCGTGTTGGCAGCCAGCTGACCATGGATTCCACCCGCCTGACCCAGAATGGCAGCTGGCAGGGCTGGATTGAGCATAAAGGTCGACGCATCGAGGTGACACCAGAACTGTGGCTCGGCACGCGTGATAGATCCTGGGGTGTTCGCAGCATTGGGGCGGCGGATGTCCAGCCGAATCCGATGGCGCCGGAAAACTTTCAGTTTTACTGGTTGTGGGCGCCCATCAACTGGGAGGATGGCGTCAGCCTTTATCACCTGAATGACGATGAGTTGGGCCGCCCATGGAATACTAACGGCGTTTATGTGCCGACTGGTAAAGGTGCGGTTACAGAGGAAATGTCAAAGGTCAGTTCGCAGATAGATTTCCAGCCAGGTACCCGTCACGCCCGTTCGGCAAAAATCAGTTTTGTTCGTCACGGAGGTGGTGAAGTTGAAATCAGCATGTCACCCCGTTATCACTGGTATATGAAAGGCGTTGGCTACGGCCACCCCGAGTTCAATCATGGATCCTTTCACGGCGAATTCGACAGCACCTATGAAGAGCATGTGCTGGCTGAAGTAGATGACGCCACCAATCTGCACATACAGGCAATCTGCGATGTTCAAATGAGTGGAGACCTGGGAGAAAAGAAAGGTCGCGGTGTGCTCGAACAATTGATCATTGGTCCACATGCCCCTTCTGGATTTAAAGACCTTATGGACATGGCGCAGTGAGCGACCCAAATAATCCGTTATCAATTTACGCCGCTGATCTGTTTGCAGGCAAATGTGTGTTGGTGACCGGTGGCGGTCGAGGTATCGGGCGCGCTATCGCCTTGGCATTTGCTCGCTTAGGTGCGGACTGCGTGATCGCCAGCCGTAACGTGGAGAATCTGGCGCCTACCGCAGCAGAGATTGAAAAGCTGGGTAGACGGTGTCTGGCTTTGCCGGTGAATATCCGTGATCCGCAAGCAGTCAGCGAGATGGTCGATAAAGCGATTGAGTCCATGGGGAAAATTGATTTCCTGATCAACAATGCAGGCGGACAATTTCCCGCCAACCCTCTGGACATATCAGACAATGGCTGGCGTGCAGTTGTAGATCTGAATCTGAACGGGACCTGGAATGTTACCAATCGGGTTGGCAGGCATATGGTGGAGAACAGCTTCGGCGCGATTGTTAACATTGTGCATATCTATTCCTATGGTCGCGGTGCGCCTGATTTTCCGCATTCCGGCGCAGCTCGCGCTGGTGTGGTTAATCTGGCAAAAAGCCTGGCGTTTCATTGGGCTCGATATAACGTAACCATCAACAGTGTTGCGCCGGGCACCATCAACACCGCAGGTGTGCGCGAAGAAGAATTTGCAGCTTCCGACAAATCTGATTATGAGTCTCTGGCAACGTCACAGATTCCGGCAAAACGGCTGGGAGAAGCTGACGAAACCGCGGCTTTGTGTGTGTTTCTATGTTCACCTGCGGCCCGATACATCAATGGTGCGGACCTGGTTGTAGATGGTGGCAATTACCTGGCAAGCTGGGTACCAATTATTGAGCCGGATTAGGGAGGATTGCGGTGCGCTATTTTGTTTGTCTTTTTCTGGGGTTGCTTGGTGGTTTTGTTGGCGCGTACCTGTTTGAGCTGCAAGGTACGCCGCCTGCGTTGACCATTCTGTCAACACCAGAGCAGGACGCGTTGGACCTGCCTTTTGCTGAGGGTGTTCAGCTTGGCGACGTTATTTATCTGTCCGGGCAGCTGGGCGTAAAACCAGGCACGCTGGATGTGGTACCTGGAGGCATTGGCCCGCAGACACGGCAAACGCTGGAGAATATCCGGGATTCGCTGCGACGTTACGGATCAGACCTGGATCAGGTGCTGAAATGCACAGTGTTCATGGCGGACATGGCCGACTGGCCGGCGATGAATGTGGTTTATCAGGAAATGTTTGCAGGGCACCGTCCTGCACGCAGCGCACTGGGTGCAGGTGGACTCGCTCTGGGCGCTGAATTAGAAATTGAGTGTATTGCGCGTGTGAATCGTTAAAATGTGCAGACGTCATTCGTTACGTTAATCAGAAAGTAGAGGAAAGTATGGAAATCCAAGGCAGTAAAGGCATTTTTGTTGGCGGCGCATCCGGTATGTGTCGTGCAACAGCGACTCAATTTGCAGAGAAAGGTGGTCAGGTTGCCATCCTGGACTTAGAAAAATCAGATGGCGCTGCAGTGGCTGCAGAACTGGGTGGCACGTTTATGCCTTGTAATGTCATGGACTATGACGGTATGGCAAACGTCATGGGAGAAGCGGTAGAGGCGCTCGGCGGCCTGCACTTTATGGTCAACACAGCTGGTGGCGCTGTGGCGCAACGTACTCTGAAAAAAGATGGCTCGCGTCATTCTCTGGATGATTTCCGTCGTATTGTTGATTTGAACCTCATTGGCTCTTTTAACATCAATACCATCGCGGCAGAGCATATGGCTAAGAACGAGCCTAACGAAACCGGTGAGCGCGGTGTGATGTTGAATACCGCATCTATTGCTGCATTTGAAGGTCAGATCGGTCAGGTAGCTTATACCGCCGCGAAAGCAGGCATTGCCGGCATGACGCTGACCATGGCCCGGGACCTGGGCATGTTGGGTATTCGTTGTATGACCATTGCACCGAGTTTGTTTGATACCGGCTTAACTGCAGGTATTCCTGACGAAGGTGCTTTGCAGTTAACCAAAGATGCCGCTTTCCCAAAACGCATGGGCCATCCGCATGAATACGCGGTAATGGCTATCGCCATTTTCGAGTGCGCCATGATGAACGGGTCAACCGTGCGGGTGGATGCAGGACAGCGATTTGCACCGCGTTAGGTTCAGCCGGAAAGTCTAGCCCACTAAACCCTTCAGGTCAGTCCTTCGAAGTGAGTCCGTGCAGGAAAGACTGCATATATCGGTTCACGTCATCTGGGGCTTCCTGTTGGGTCCAGTGCCCAACGTCTGGGATCAGCTCATTAATTCGCAGGTCAGTCAGATTGTTGGGCATATCCTGTAGCGCTTGAGCAGCCATCACAATGACCCCGTCTTTGTCACCAGCAACAAACATAGACGGCTGGTGGATTTGAGTCGGCGCGCCTTCAGTCAACTGCCACGTCAGGTTGTGATTTCTATAGTAGTTCAACGGCCCGCGAAACGTGCTGCGCGTGAATTCACTGACGTAAAAGTCCAGATCAGCGTCGCTGAGCCACGCTCCCATTTTCTCCGGATCAGGGAGATCAGATAACAGGTCAGCATCAGCCGGTTTTGGCTCCAGCAGTCCAACCTCCATCTGCGCGCTGGCCATGTGATAAAACTTGCGCAGCGATGAACGTACGTTGGCTTCCAGTTCTGCTTCTGCAACGCCGGGTTCCTGAAAATAAAGCTGATAGAAAAACTGGTCTTTGAAAAACGCTTTCATTGCATCCAGGGGCGGCACCGGTGAGCGTGGGCTGAAAGGTACAGAGAGCACACCTACCGCAGTGACTTTGTCGGGGTGATTCAAGGCGCAGCTCCAGGCGGTTGGACCACCCCAGTCATGGCCGAAGACAATGGCGGTTTCGTAACCTAACGCAGGAATCAGCCCGATGATGTCGTTGACCACCTCAACCTGATTATAAGCGCTGATGTCCGCGGGCTTGTCAGAGTCGCCGTAACCGCGCATGTCTGGTGCAACCGCGTGGTAGCCGGCGTCTGCCAGCATCTGGAACTGATGTCGCCAGGAGTACCAGGATTCAGGAAAACCGTGACACATGAGCACCAGCGGTCCTTCGCCCTGTTCCGCAATGTTGAGCTCGATGCCATTGGTGGCAATACGCCGGTTAGTGATGTTCGGAAAATCGCTGGATACGGTCATGTCTGTCCCCTTTTAGAGGTGCTATGAAAGCATAGCTGGTGGATGTACATCAAACCCTGCCCATGCCGATGCGCAGTGTCATCAATGCTTCATCGATGTTGTATAGCGTTACTTCATCGCTTGTCAGGTTGGAAGGTTAACAATGAACACGAGTGTGCAAGTTCAGAGCCTGGCGCAAACCCTCGGCGCGTCGTCATCCGGCACTGCTGATTATGTGCGGCGACATCCTAACCTGTCTTATGTGCAGCCCGGTGACCCCTGGTTGACCCGCCAGATCATCAGCGGGCTGGAACACCTGTGGGGACGCCAGCGCGCGCAAACGATCTACGATGAGCTCAAAATGCAGGCGTTTGAAGCGGATACGTTTTTTCATCGAGCCCTTCAACAGATAGGTGTGAATGTTGTTCTAACCGGTGCCGCTGTTAGCGAATTGCCGCAAACGGGTCCTTTAGTGTTTGTTGCCAATCATCCTTACGGCGTTCTTGATGGGATGATCATGTGTGATCTGGCGATGCGATGTCGGGGAGATTTTAGCATTCTGATCCACGCGATGCTTTGTCAGGATCAGGATCTGGTCGACTATTTTCTACCCATTGATTTCCAGGTCGGTAAAGCGGCGACGCGCAACAACATACGGTCAAAGCAACTCGCAATGGCGGCGCTGGAAAAGGATATTCCACTGGTTATTTTTCCATCAGGTATGGTCTCAACTGCGGACCGTCTGGGATTTGGCTGTGTTAAAGATGCGCCCTGGACAACCTTTGCGGCAAAACTGATCAGCCAGACTCAGGCGACAGTTGTGCCGGTCTATTTCCATGGCCAGAACAGTCGTAAGTTTCACGTGGCCAGTCATGTTGCCGAGCCGTTGCGCATGGCGCTGCTGATCCACGAAGCCCTGAACAAGCACGGGCACACGATAAAGGCGGCGATTGGTGATCCTTTGAGCTGGACAGAGATATCGCAGCACACGGGCCGTCAGCAAATGACAGATTTCCTTTATCAGAGTGTGCAAAAACTGAGAGATTAGAATTCAGCCAGATCAACTGTTCAAACAGGCCACAATTTTGTTTTAATCAAGGGCTGTTTGAAGGGGATATCATGAATTTCGATTTTTCAGATGATCAGAAAATGCTCGCCGATCAGGTGCAGCGTTATCTACAGGAACGTTGCCCAACCAGCCGGGTTCGAGAGGTACTTGAACAGCCACCACGGTTTGCCCAGGAGATCTGGCAGGGTCTGGCAGAACTTGGCCTGCTGGGCACAGCGGTGCCCGAAAGTTACGGCGGCACTGGCGCGGGCTATGCGGAGCTGTGTCTGGTCGCCCAGCAGATAGGCCGCCATATCGCGCCGGTGCCTTTTGGGTCTACCGTCTATCTGCTTACAGAAGCGCTGCTGCAGTTTGGCTCGGAAGAGCAGAAGCAGCAGTGGTTGCCGAAGATCTGCAGTGGTGAAATCAAAGGGGCACTTGCAACCACCGAGCAGCTTGAGCAACTGACACAGGATCAGGTCCAGGCCAGCGTTACCGAGGGTCAGCTGAGCGGTGAAAAGCTCATGGTTGCAGACGGCAGCATTGCTGACGTTTATCTGGTGCTGGCAAAAGAGAATAATCAGCTGGGCCTGTATCTGGTGCCTGCTGGTGCGGCGGTGCAGGTTCGCGGTGTCGACTCGGTGGATTTAAGCCGTGATGTGGCGCATGTGGTTTTTGACAACGCCCCGGCACAACGCCTGCATGAACAGGGATGGCAGGGACTGCAGCAACTCTATCAGCGTGCTGCGGTGCTGTTTGCTTTTGAACAGTTAGGTGGCGCCCAGCGCGCTCTGGAAATGGCGGTGGATTACGCTAAAGAACGGTTTGCATTCGGGCGTGCTATCGGCTCGTTCCAGGCCATTAAACACATGCTGGCGGATATGTTTGTCGCTATGAAGCTGGCGGAATCAAATTGTTACTACGCCGCATGGGCGCTGGACAACAACGCGCCGGAGTTACCCCTGGCTGCGGCAACCGCTCGGGTCGGCGCAACCGAAGCCTTTCAGCTGTGTGCCCGGGACAACATTCAGGTGCACGGTGGCATGGGTTTCACCTGGGAGTTTGATTGTCATCTTTATTATCGACGGTCAAATTTTCTCGCGCTTGAGATTGGCGGTCTAAGCGAATGGGAAGACCGGCTTGCACGTTCGCTTCCCCTACAGAATATTGCATAGAGGTAAGATCAATGGATTTCAGTGATTCTCCAGCACAGGCCGAGTTCCGCAACGAGGTCAAAGCCTTTATTAAAGCCAGTGCACCACACTATCTCGCGGAAAATCTGCGTAAGAGTGGCTTTGGCCATACCAATACCGGTGAGTACGACACCCTTGAAGAAGCCAAGAAGTGGCAGCGTACCAAGTCGGATGCTGGCTGGGCCTGTCTGTCCTGGCCGTCAGAGTATGGTGGTCGCGACGCCAGCCCCATCGAGAATGTCATCTGGGCTCAGGAAGAAGGGGTTTACGGGCGTCTGTCCAGCACCTTCATCATCGGCCAGGGTATGTGTGCACCTACTCTGATGGCTTACGCCAGCGATGAGCATAAACAGCGCTATCTACCTAAGCTGGCCAGCGGCGAAGAGGTCTGGTGTCAGTTATTTTCAGAGCCGCATGGTGGTTCAGATCTGGCAGGCCTTCGCACCCGGGCGGAAAAAGATGGCGACGAATGGGTGGTTAACGGACAGAAGATCTGGACGTCCGGTGCACAGCATTCAGATTACGGTATTCTGATTACACGCACGGATGCAACGGTGGCCAAACATAAAGGCCTGACGATGTTTTTCCTCGACATGAAGTCGCCTGGCGTGAAAATCGTGCCGATTAAACAAGCCAACGGCAACAGCGAGTTCAACGAAGTCTATTTCGATAATGTGCGTATCCCTGACCACCAGCGCCTTGGTGAAGTAGGTGAAGGCTGGCGGGTTTCGATTACAACCCTGATGAACGAGCGCCTGGCAATCGGCGGTAGCATCGCGACCGGCTTTCCGGAAGTTTATGATCTTGTCTCTAAGCTTGACCTGCAGGGCAAGCCTGCAATAGACAATGCTGCGGTGCGCTCGAAGCTTGCACAGTGGTATGTGAAAGCCTCTGGTCTGAAGAACAGCAGTTCGCGGATGTTAACCGCGTTGTCCAAAGGCGATATGCCGGGACCGGAAGCGTCGATGGGCAAACTGGTGGCAGGTAACATGATGCAGGACATTGCAAAGTTTGCCATCGATCTGCAGGGGCAGGCGGGCTTGCTGGTTGACCCTGACACCGCAGAAGGGGCCGCACGCTTCCAGGCCATGCTGCTGCGCTCACCAGCTGTGCGGATTGAAGGCGGAACAGACCAGATTCTGCGCAACATTATTGGTGAGCGGGTGCTGGGTCTACCGGAAGATCTGCGCGCGGACAAAGGCATGCCGTTCAACGAAATACCAACAGGGCTGGGTTAACGGTGCTCTAACCATCGACAACCAATTTGTCAGGAGCCGGGAACGGGATCTGCCGATCCGGCTCTCTACCAAGCTGTTCCAGGGCCTGGGTATCATCCCGGTGTCGCTGAAAGAGCTGGCATTTAACACGTTCCTGCTTCTTTACTACAACCAGGTGCTGGGGCTGTCCGCCAGCTACGCCTCTTTTGCTTTGTTGATTGCGCTGATAGTGGATGCCCTCAGCGACCCTGTGGTGGGCTCTTTTTCCGATAACTTCCGTCATCGCCTGGGCCGGCGTCATTCGCTCATGTACGCCGCGTCGGTGCCGTTTGCGGTGTGCATTTATCTGCTGTTCTCGCCGCTGGCGGCCGTGGCGGACTATCTGCATGTCTGGCTGTTGATATTTGCGCTGGGTACCCGGCTGAGCTTTACTTTTTTTGCAGTGCCCTGGAATGCGATGTTTGCGGAACTCTCTGATGACTATAAAGAGCGCAGTGAGCTTATCTCTTATCGCTTTGCGGTGGGCTGGGTAGTGGGCATTGTGTTTGTTTTTTCCATTTACTCTTTCATATTTGTCGCCAGTGAGACCTATCCCCAGGGGCAGCTCAACCCGGTCCATTATCAGCGGTTTGCCCTGGTACTGTCGCTGACGGTGTTTGCGGGTGCGTTTCTGACAACCCACCTTACCCGCGACCAGATTCCCTACCTGCGACAGCCACCAGCATCGCTGCGCCGCTTCAGTCTGCCTGTGCTGTGGGAAGAGTTAGGCCTGGCAGTCAAAAATCGCAATTTCCGCGTGCTGATATTTGCGGTGCTTGCCAGTGCGGTTGTGGGCGGTACTAATCAGGCACTGCAGATTTATATGAACACTTACTTCTGGGATTTCAGCGGCGAACAATTACGCTGGACCGCTGTTACCGTGCTGGGTGGTTTGCTGGCTTTTTTTACCGTGCTGCCCTTGCAGAATCTGCTGGATAAAAAATACCTGCTTGTGACCTGCGCGGTTGCAATCATGGTTGTCACGATGGTGCCTGTGACGTTAAGGCTGCTTGAACTGGCGCCCGCCAATGGCACTCCGGGGCTGGTGGTGATGATTGTTACCGCCGCGACCATTTCGGCCTATTTCGCGACCATCGCTTTGATCATGTTCACCTCCATGGTGGCAGACACGCTGGATGTTCAGGAATACGAAACCGGGCTGCGACAGGAAGGCCTGTTCAATTCCGTGATGACGTTTTCCAGTAAAGCGACCACTGGAGCGGGTATTCTGATTGCGGGCCTGATTATCGATCATGTGATTGGCCTGCCCCAGGGCGCGCAGCGCGCGCAGATCACGCCGGAGATGATATTCAGAATAGGCATCGTTGATGCTTATGTGGTGCCGCTGTTCAATGTGGTGTGGTTAACCCTGGTGTTGCAGTACAGTATTACCCGGGATGAACACAAACAGATCCAGCACGTACTGATGCAGCGACGTAAACCTGATACGTCAATTGGTTAACTTAGAAACTTTATAACTTTAAAAAGGATTTAAAAACAATGAGTTACGAAACTATTATTACTGAAAACATCAATTCAGTTCTGCTCATTACTCTGAATCGACCTGAGCGGCTGAATGCCTGGACGTATCAGATGGGCGCGGAACTGCGCCGCGCTATCGAGGCGGCCAACGCCGACGAAGAGGTCACCGCCATTGTTCTGACCGGTGCCGGTCGCGGCTTCTGCGCCGGAGCAGATATTGAGGCGGTGTTCAAAGCACAGAGTGATGGTGATGATATACCCAAAGAAAGGGTTGGCGACTGGGTAACGCTGGTGCGCGAATCCAAGCCCATGGTGGCGGCCATCAATGGTGCAGCGGTTGGTGTCGGGCTGACTCAGGTGCTGCCCATGGACTATCTGGTTGCTGCACAGGGCGCCAAGTTATCGGTGCGGTTTGTGAAAATGGGTCTGGTACCTGAACTGGCGAGCTCACGGTTCCTGTTTGCGCGCTGCGGTTGGGGGCAGGCCAGTGAATTAATGTTGTCCGGTAAAACGCTGCCTGCCGAGGCTGCTTTCGAGATTGGTCTGGTTGATAAAGTGGTTGCACCGGATGAACTGGTAGAGACAGCCTGTGAAATCGCTGCAGGTATGGGTGACAATCCGCAGAGTTCACTTCGCGCAATCAAAGCGTTGATCAGCGCCAACGCCGGATGCAACGATTATGCAGAAGTGCAGAAGCGCGAAATGTCAGCCCTGCATGAGGCGTATACGTCCAGCGAACATAAAGAAGCGATTTCCGCGTTCATGGAAAAACGTGCGCCGGATTTCAAGCGCGCACGCGCAGAGGGGTAGTTATTATGGCTTATGAGATCAAGAAATTCTCTCACCCGGGTACCATCGATGCGGATGGTCATATTCTGGAGCCACCGGATCTGTGGGAAAACTATCTGGAACAGAAATATCAACATCGGGCACTGCGCATCGGTGTTGATGATGCGGGTTACGAATATCTGGAAATCGATCAGACACCTTCAAAACGCTCGCGCAAGGGGTCTTTAGGATTACTGGGCGCCATGGGTGAAGAAGATATGCGGCCGAGCCCTGAGCGCCGGTACATCGACAATATTCCTTTTGGGGCCGGTGACCCTTCCGAACGCCTGCAGTTGATGAGTCAGGAAAATCTGGAATGTACTTTGCTGTATCCAACTCTGGGTCTGCTCTGGGAAGTTGAGCTGACAGACCCTGAGCTGAGTCTGGCTTATTGCCGCGCCTATAATCGCTGGATAGCTGATTTCTGTCGGGACTCGGCAGGCAAACTGGTGCCCATTGCCCATCTAACTCTGTTGGATGTTGAGGGGTCGGTGATTGAGCTCGAGCGTGCGGTAAAAGACGGGTGCAAAGGGGCGTGGGTTAATCCGTTCAATCACAACAAGATCATTCACGGTGATCCACGGCACGATCTTTTGTACCAGAAGTGTATGGAACTGGATGTACCGTTTGCCCTGCATCCGACCTTCACCCCACATGGAGCGGCAGAGGGCATTTTTGACTGGCCGCGTGAAGGACGGGCCTGGGCTGAAGCCATCTGGTTGCGGTCGATTGTGCAACAGGCTCTTATTTCTTATTTTTCCCTGGGTACTCTCGAGCGATTTCCGCAGCTGAAACTCGGCGTCCTGGAAGCGGGTTCTGGCTGGATTGGCGCTATGTTGGATCGATTGGATGCGTACTCAGCATCGCTGAATATCAATAAACCCAGTGCCACAGAAATATTCCGCAAGCAGTGTTTTATCTCCGGTGATCCGGATGAAACTGCTGCGCCTTACATCATTGATCACGTGGGCGCTGACTGCTTTATGTGGGCAACGGATTATCCTCACCCGGACCACCCGCATACCTGGGTGGATGATCTGGAAACATATGCTGCGCGTCTGTCACCGGAAACCCGGCAGAAAGTATTGGGTGGTAACGTTAAGCGTATTTATCAACTGAACTGTTAAGGTGATCAAAAGCGGGGAGGCTTTTAATGGCTTATATCGAAAATCAGACTGTTCATGATGCGGATTCGCACGTCATGGAGTTACCCGAGAAGATCCTTGAGTATCTTGAAAGCGATTATCAGACCGAGTTTTCAGAGTTTGCCGCAGCAAAGCTGCGCATGCCCAAAGATATTCAGGCTGCAGTAAAGCAGCAGGACGATGCTGTTTTCCGTGCGGATGAAGCCCATGAGCTGATGCTGCGGAAAAATCATCTGGCATTAGGCGCGTTTGATAACAAAGACCGTCCCCGTTGTCTCGATCTGCTGGGTTTCTCCAGTCAGCTGGTGTTCACCACGGCTGCATTGGGTAACTATGGTCTGGAAGAGGCGGGCAAAACCGTGCTGGCGTTGGCGGCTGCGCGTGCGCATAACCGCATGAATGCTGATTTCTGTGCCGTGGATAAACGTCTGCTGGCCACCGGGTATGTGCCACTTCTGGATATTGAAGCGGCACCTGTGGTGGCTGAAGAAGCGCTGCGGCTCGGCTGCAAGGCGTTGATGATTCCTTCGAAATGCCCGACCGGTCACAGCCCGAGTCACATCGGCTTTGAGCGATTGTGGTCGCTGGCAGAAGAAGCCGGTGTGCCCATCGTTTTCCATGTGGGTGGCGAGGAAAAAATGGCGGACAGCTATTTTGAAAACGGTTTGCCTCGGGTTAAAGACTTTCACGGCGGTGAAGAAAATTTCACTGGTTTGAGTTTCATGTCTATTCCCATCGCCATCTGGCAAAGCATGGCTGCACTAATTTTTGATGGTGTGCTGGATCGTCACCCTAATCTCAAGTTTGGTGCGATAGAGCTCGGTGCGGCATGGCTGCCCAGTTGGTTGCAGTTTATGGATTCAGCCTGGGGTGCCTTTCGCAAAGGTGAAGCGCGTTTGCAGAATTTGTCAGATCGCCCCAGTGAAATTGCCCGACGTCAGTTTCGTGTGACGCCTTATGCGCATGAGCCGACAGGTTGGATCATGGATAATTCCAGTGAGGACATGCTGTTGTTTTCATCAGACTTTCCACATGTGGAAGGCGGGCGAAATCCGATCAAACGCTTTGCAGATAACATGCCCGGATTGAGCGCTACAGCACAACAGAAGTTTTACCGGGATAACTTCATCGATCTGATGGGTGCGGGTTTGGATGTCAGTCTGCACGATCACCCCTCCGTGGCGGCCTGAAATGGCGATATCAGAGCCAGCGCCAGCCATCGCTCAGGTGCTGGCCAGTTATCCGCCGCAGGTAACAAAGCGGCTCCAGCAGGTGCGCAGGAATATCCTGAACACGGCCCATCAGTTGGACATCGGTGAAGTAATAGAGACGCTGAAGTGGAATGAGGTGTCGTACCTGCCGGCGAAGTCTGGTGTCGGCTCGACCCTGCGAATCGGCTACAGTGATAAAATGCCGAAACGCTATCAAGTGTATGTGCATTGTGGCACAAACCTGATCGACATGTGTAAAACGCTGTTCCCGGAACTGTCCTATCAGGGTAACCGGGGGATAGCGTTTGCGCTCGATGAGCCGCTGCCCCGGGATGTATTGACCATGCTGACCGAAATGACCCTGACCTACCATCGTAACAAGCGAAAACAAGTTGCCACAGGCTGAGCACATATTCTTCGATCTGGACGGCACCCTCACCGATCCTAAACTCGGCATAACCCGGTGTCTGCAGTTTGCTCTGGCGCAAATGGGCGAGCCGGTTCCGGATACCCAGGCGCTAACCTGGTGTATCGGGCCACCCCTGCTTGACAGTTTTGCTCAGTTAGTGGGTGTCGATCGTGCGCAGCAAGGGGTTGACCTTTACCGGGAGCGTTTTGCTGAGGTTGGTCTGTTTGAAAATGATCCGTATCCGAAGATTCATGACACACTGGAATCTATTGCACAGCGTGGACACGTGTTGTTTGTGGCATCAAGCAAACCAAAAGTGTTTGTTGACCGGATTCTCGACAGATTTAAATTGATGGAATTTTTCAGCCAGACCTATGGCTCAAACCTGGATGGCAGCTTAACCGACAAAAGTGAGTTGCTGGCCCACGCCCTGCAGCATAGTGGCGCAGCCCGGGAAAATTCTTTGATGATCGGCGATCGTAAACATGATGCCATCGGTGCCCGGAATAACCAGATGGATTTTGTTGGGGTGTTATACGGCTATGGTGACCAGGCTGAATTTGACAACCTGGGCATAGATGAGCTTGTGCACAACCACGCTGACCTGCTGACGGTACTGTCCTAGCGGGCCGCTAGCGACCCAGGAATGCGGCAATACGTTCCTGCAGATTGCTGCGCATATTCATATGGAACAGGCTGTAGTCATAGATGTGCATGCTGTTGCCCAGCATCCGCGAAGGGAAAGCTTCACTTTTGAGGTTGTGTACGGCCAGCTGACCACCCTCACACTGCGCATCAGCAACGCCAACTTCCACATTCATCGCTGTGACGTCTTCATCTGGTTCGGCGCGTCCGTAAGTTGGGTAACCGATACCCCCTGTGTTGAGGCTGTTGTCAGCGTACTCATTGTCAACTCGCCAGGTCAGCGGATTGGTGCACAACAGGTTCTGCGTATCTCCGAATGCGCCGCTGCCCCTGCCATCTATAGCGTTCCAGCCAATGGCGCATTGTGTATCCGTGGGCGTATCGCAGGCGGGTACTTCCCCCAGCTGTTCGTGAGACACTGAAAAACCAATCAGATATGCGGCAACCATACGATTGAGCAAAGCAGTATCGGCTATTCTCGATGCTAACAGCTGGGTTGCATGTCGAGTGCCCTGGGAATGACCAGCAATGATAAAAGGCCTGGCTGGTCCAATGCGTGTGAGAAACTCAGAGAATGCTCGATCAACATCAGCGTAGGCAAGATTCAGCGCCTGCGTGCTGCTGTCGCTCTCGTCAAGAAATGCAAAGAACGTGGCTTGCCGGTAGCGTGGTGCAAAAACATCACAACAGCCGTTAAACACCGAGGCTTGATGTCGCAGGATGCGTTGATCAACCACCCAGTTAGCGTCTTCGTCCGACAGCGGCTGGTTCCAACCAGATTTACTGATAAAAGAGGTAGGGTGGACAAAAAACACTGCAACATCAGTAGGCCTCGGCTTCACACCCTCGGGTAACTCATCAGCAGGATCCGCCAGATTGGGTAGCGAAGCCCAGTTCTGGTCGCTGCTGTAGTCAGGTGCCGCGGGTACGCTGTCAGCGCTGAAAGCCTGTTCCGGCTTAATCTGCGATCCAACCAGGGCCATCATTAAAGGTTGCCTGAACAGGTAGGCGGCAACAATTGTGACCACAATGATGATGCCTAAGGCGAGCAGAAATTTTTTCATATCACTTATCCTGGTCGATTGGTTCTGTCGGTAAACAGATGATTGGGTCGAATCTTCTTGTACTCCGCCAGTACCGGTGCAAACTCTTCGGGTGTGCTGGCGTGAATGATGATGCCGTCCGCACCAGCGGTAAACTGATCCACCCAGCGTTGGGCGCAGGTTTTGGCGTTGCCAGCGGCAGCGGGGCGCCAGTGTTCAGGGATCAGCTTGGCCACTTCTGCAATCTGCTGGGTGCTGGCGATGCTGTCTATTGCGCCGCCCACAGAAGTGACTGCCTTGTGGGTGCGGAAGGTTTGCAGGATGTCAGGATCCCAGTCATTAACCGCAACCAGCATGTCACCATAACCGGGTATCTGCAGGTAGGTGGCCAGCCGCGCGATGATGAACTTGAGATACTTTTCTTCAGGCACATCACACGCTGTGGCAAGCACCGACCACAGTTTGCCTTTACCCACTGTTTTACCCGCGGCTGCTTCGCCCTCCCTGAACTGCTGTACGGCGTTGCCCAATGCCTGGTCACTCATGAAGGTATGCAGATGAGCGCCGTCATAAATTGTGCCGGCGTGACGCAGACTTTTCGGACCGAAGCCAACATATAATATCGGGATGTCTTCAGAAACATAGGGGGCAAGGCTGAGGGCCCCAAATTTGCCCAGTGCACCGTCATGACCAACCACAGTTTCACCGCGCCACAACTTACGCATCAAGTCGACAAATTCAGCCTCGCGCGCAAAGGTAGGCGTTTTCACACCCCAGGCTTTCCAGCGCAGATTGACACCCTTGGCAAGCCCCAGCGCAAAGCGTCCGGCTGACAAGCTGTTTAACGTGGAACCCATGGAGGCGGTTACCACCGGGTGCCGTGTATTGAGATTGGTGCCCGATGTGCCTATATAAATGTTATCCGTCACTGCGGCACAGGCGCCGCAGATAGCCGCAATTTCCTTGTAGTCGGTGCGTTCCGACAACATAACGTTGCCAATGCCCAGTTCCTCTGCGTCGCGCACCTGCTGCAACACATCCGCCGGAGTGCGGGTATGTCCAGGTAAGCCATAAAAGCCGAGTTCGGGAAATTCAGAAGTATAAGTCGGGTGTGTCATAAGATTTACGGTTGTAGAGATTTCAAATATGGATTTAGAAACGTACCTTTGGGGTCTACGCTGTTTCTGACCCGCCACCAGTCGTCCCAGCGCTTGTGCTGATCCGCGAGTTGGTTGCGAGACAGGTAATTGACCTTACCCCAATGGGGGCGACCTTTGTGGTGCAGGAATATCTCCTCACAAGCTCGAAAATAGCCCTCGTCGTCGCGGGCAATATCTTCGTGCACGGAGATGGTGATTGTTGGTCGTTCATAAGCCGTAGACAGCCAGACGTCGTCGGCAGCCAGGGTTCTGTACTCTACCGGCCAGCGCACATCAGGAAAATCTGTTGTCAGCAGCTGCTGGATATCGCGCATGCACGCAGGGCCGTGCTCAAACGGAATGCTGTATTCCATTTCCGTATGTTTGTGCGGGCGATGGTTAGGTAGAACCTCGTAACTCCAGGCGCAGCGTTCACCTTCTCCACCCAGAGGGTATTGTGCGGGTTCTTCAGTGCGGTCAATCGATTTACCCCTGGCTTCATCTGTATGGGGATACCAGAAGAACTCGTGATGACGATGCGCTGCGGCATCTTCGGCAAAGTGGCTCAGTGTTTCGGCGAGGTTTGCGGTCCAGCTGTGTTCTTTCAGTCGATAGGCGTCTTCGAGCTGCAGGTGTAAACGGGTGATGATGCCAAAGGCGCCCAGGTGCAGCCGACTGGCCTGCCAGAGTTCCGCATTGTGGTCGGGTCCACACTCAACCAGCTCACCGCTGGCAAGCGCGATGCGAGCGCCGATTACTGCTGAAGACAGATTTTTTAAGCGGGTGCCCGTGCCATGGGTGCCGGTAGCGGTTGCACCGCAGATGGCCTGCCGATCAATATCACCCTGGTTGGTCAGCGCCAGGCCATTGGCATGTAGAGGCTGGCCCAGCGCATAGATACGTGTACCCGCACCAACCCATGCGGTTCGAGTAGCCTGGTCTACAGCAAACAGGCCTGTTAAACCTTGTGGATCTGCAAGAATCTCATTGCTTATGACCAGGGGTGAATGGCTGTGTGTAGCGCCAGCAACCCGAATATGCTGGCCGTTGGTGTCAGCTTGTTTTGCCAGAGCGGCAGCATCAGCTTCGCTGCGCAGAAAGGCGATGCGATTTGGTTTGGCTTTCAGTTTTCCTGACCAGTTCTGCCAGCTCATTATCAGCGTTTATCCCGCAAACTGTGTGTGTTTAGAGGGGCCCACTATAGAGTGATCCTGGGCAAAAGTGGATACTGGCCCTCCATTGAAGGAGATTGGATATGCCCAGATTAAAACAGGTACCTCGCGCGGAAGCTGATGCCAGTGTAATTCCCTATTACGACGCGCTGTTTGGACCCGACAGAGACCCTGTAGCTGAGCCAGGTACAGCAACGGGAACGCCAGGTGACTGGTGGACTGTATTTGCGCAGGTGCCGGATTGTCTGCATCACATGGTGCAGGGGTTCCAGTTCTATCGCGGCGAAAACCGTCAGCTATCCGCACGGTTGCGTGAACTGGGTCAGGCGCGTGCTGGTTTTGCACGGGGCAGCCAGTTTGTTTTCTCCCAACACTGTAAGGCGTTACGCGCAGCGGGTTTTTCAGAAGAACAGATCAGCGCCATACCGCATTGGTCGTCAACAGATCTGTTTGCAGACGTAGAACGTGCGGTGCTGGCTTATACCGACGACCTGGTTCTTCAGGGTGGGCGCGTTGCAGACGGCACTTTTGAGCGTCTGAAGATGCACTTGAACGATGTAGAAATCATTGAACTGACCTACATCACCTGTACCTATGAGTTACATGCCACCATGACCCGCGCCCTGCGTCTCGAGTTTGATGACGTCGATGAGCGTATTGTGGAAGTAGCGGTGCCTGAAGGCGAAAAGCGCGATATGGATTTTTTCCAGAACCTGGACGACTGATCTATATATCCCCGTTATCGCGAAGTGTTTGCAGATCCTCTTCGCTGTAACCTACAGACAGCAACATCTCGGTGGTGAAGGTACCTACCTCGCCACCCGGCCAGTCGGTAGCACCCGGGCTGGCACTGAGTTTCGGCAGGATGGCCGGGATCGTGAGCTCTCCTTGAGGAGTTTCAACGCGTTCAAACAAGCCTCGAGCCTGGTAATGATCGTCTTCCATCATGTCGGCAACGCTGTAGATGGGTCCCACGGGCACGTCTGCTGCTTCCAGAATGTCGATGACTTCAGCAGCCGGGTGGGCGCGGGTCCAGACAGCAATCAACCCGTCGATGAATTCCTGGTGGGTGACTCGTCCTGCGTTGTCGGCGTAGCGGGGATCCTGGGCGACATCATCTCTTTGCATCGCCTGCATCAGACGAACAAATATTGAGTCGCCGTTAGCGCCGATAACAACGTGTTTATCATCTGCACATAAGTAGGTGTTGGTGGGGACAATGCCAGTAATGGTTGACCCTGACGGTTCGCGAATGGCGCCTGCTCCGGAATACTCCGGCACCACTCCTTCCATCAGGTTGAACATGGCCTCATACAGGGCGACGTCTACCACCTGTCCGCCGGTGCCTCGATCCTGCTTGCGCTCTAACAGTGCCAGCAGAACACCCAACACCGCGTGAATACCTGCAATGGTATCGCCAATGCTGAGGTTGGGTCGAACCGGTGCTTCTCCTGGGAAACCGTTAACATAACGAAATCCGCTGTACGCTTCAGTAACCGACGCATAGCCAGGTTTAGTGCTGTTTGGACCTGTCTGTCCATAGCCGGAAATACGCGCGAAAATCAGGTCCGGGTTCAGGGTTGCAAAATCCTGCGGTCCCAGACCCCATTTTTCCAGGGTGCCGGGTTTAAAGTTTTCGATGACAACATCCGCAGTGGCCATCAGCTTTTTAACCACCTCACGTCCTGCGTCTGTGCGCAGGTTGGCAGTGACAGATTTCTTGTTGCGCCCCAGGGAGCGCCACCAGAAAGCAGTGCCGGAATCATCGAGCAGGCGCCAGCCGCGAATCGGATCGCCGGCGCCAGGGGGTTCCACTTTGATGACCTCGGCGCCGAAGTAAGCCAGGGTTGTACCGGCAAAAGGACCTGCCAGCAGTTGGCCAATTTCAATTACACGGATACCGTCGAGGGGGCGTGACGCCATTAACTTGCTCCCCACTTGCCGGATACAGAGTTGCGCGGCACATCTTTGAACGGTCCGGTATCAAATCGCGGCTCTTTCGGCATACCCAGAACGCGTTCGGAAATAATGTTTTTCTGGATCTCATCGGTGCCACCCGCGATGGAAACCGCAGGAACCGAAACCAGTATCTCGGCGATAATGCCATCGTGTGGGCTCGCCGCTCCGGTCAGCAGGGCATCCGCTCCACTGATATCGGTATGTACTCGCGCTGCCAGGCGCGCGATGTTACTCGCTGCCAGTTTACCTAAAGAACCTTCGGGACCCTGAGGTTTACCAGCCTGTTGTGCTGCCCGCGCTCTGGCAGCAGTCCATTGTGCGCTACGCGACATGATCAGGAGCTTGGCAATTTCCTGACGGGTGACCGGGTCGTTGATGGCGCCGGTTTCTCTGGCGCGCTCCAGTATCAGGTCTACGCGACCGGCGCGTTGCGGATACCACTTATAAGGTTCGTTATCAATTTCAAGCTCTTTGCGGTATTCGTCGTAAATGCGGCCTTTCTGTTCCGCAAGCGAGCCGCCACCACGGATGCGGTCAAACGAGCGTCGTTCATGAGCAAGCGTAGTCACAGCAACCTGCCAGCCATTACCTACTTCACTGAGCAGGTTGTCTCTCGAGACGACAGCGTCGGTCATGAAGACTTCATTAAAGCTGGCGTGTCCGTTCATTTGTTTCAATTGCCGCACTTCAACCCCAGGTTGATGCATATCGATGATGAAATAGCTGAGACCCTGATGTTTGGGTACATCCCAGTCTGTACGCGCCAGCAGCAGACCATAGTCGGCATGGTGTGCGCTGGTGTTCCACACTTTCTGGCCGTTAACAATCCACTCATCTCCTTTGAGGTCTGCGCGGGTCGTTGAGCCGGCCAGATCGGAGCCGCTGCCGGGTTCGCTGAACAGCTGGCACCAGCTGTCTTCGCCGGTAATGATGCGCTTCAGATACTTGCGCTTCTGTGTATCGTTACCATGTTCCAGCAGGGTGGCTGCGGCAAGCATGCGTACACCTGACTGGGCAGCACCCACGATGCCCATTTCCTGGAATACCGCGGCAATCTCCGCAGCGTCTTCGGCAGATGTGCCTTTGCCGAAGTATTCCTCTGGCCAGTCAGCGGTTGCCCAACCGGTTTCTGCAAGTTTGGTACGCCATTCCACCAGGGATAGATCCGGGTCCCAGTTTTCGCTCAGCCACTGGCGTGCCTGTGTAATCAGATTGTCCATATTTAATCTCCCATTGCCTGCAACATGCGCTCCCGGTGGAAGGCGGGTGTACCCATAAAAACCTCAGAGCTTTTTGCACGTTTGAACCACAGATGGGTATCGTTTTCCCAGGTGAAGCCAATGCCACCATGCAGCTGCACGCAGTCGATGGCTGCCTGCAGGTACGCTTCGCTGGTTGCAGCTTTAGCGAGACTGGCGTTCTCAGAGACGTCTTCTTTGTTGTCAAATGCAACCGCTGCCTGATAGGCGGCGGACTTCGCGCTCTCTACGATGAGCAGCAGATCAGCCAGCTTGTGTTTGATGGCCTGAAAAGAGCCAATGGTACGACCGAACTGGACACGGAGCTTGGTATATTCCACTGCTGCTTCCAGCAGTGCCTGCGCGCCACCGGCCATTTCGTTGGCAAGCGCAACGAGGGTTAAGTTCTGTAGCGCATCCAGATCAATCGGGACATCCTGCCCAAGGAGCTCCGCATCTACGCTGCTGAGCTTGAGGTCAGCCATTTTGCGGGTTGGATCCATGGTTTCAACCTGCTGGATATCGATACCCGTGGCGTTAGATTCCGTAACAAACAAACGCGGTCCGTTGTCGGTAGCAGCGGCGATAATTAATGTGTCGGCCTGTTTGCCGTTGACGACAAACCGCTTCTCGCCGCTGATCTGCCAGCCCTCGGAGGAAATCCGAGCCGTGCAATGCAGATGTGTTGAGTAGAATTCGCCACTGGCTTCGCAAATGGCCAGCGCAGCTATTTTTTCGCCGTTGAGCAGGGGTGCCAGCCAGCGCTGCTGCTGGCTGGGTGTAGCGCAGGTGCTGAGTGCAGTGCCGGCCATCACAATGCTGCCCATGTAGGGCGCGCAGATCATGGATCGGCCAAATTCTTCCATGACGATACCCAGTTCAACCGCGCCAAAGCCCGAGCCGCCTGCCTCCTCCGGTAAATGTATGCCCGCGAGGCCGAGTTCTCCACAGATCAATTGCCAGACCTGGCGGTCGTAACCTGCTTCGGTATCCATCAGTTTCCGCGTCTCTGTGGTTGGCGCTTTCTCGACACAGAAGCGCTGCACCATGTGACGGAAATTGTCCTGATCCTGAGTAAAGGCAAACGCCATGGATTGTTCCCCCGAAGTCGAATGGCGAATTGGATAATGTAACATGCAACCCATACGCAAAGAAAAAGGCAGTGCAACATGACGGTAGTCACCTGCATTGAGGATCTGCGCCGGCTGCATCAGCAGCGCGTGCCAAAAATGTTTTATGACTATGCCGAAGCTGGATCCTGGACAGAGGCCACATTTCGACGCAACGCTGAAGCGTTTGCTGAGATTCTGCTGCGCCAACGGGTAGCGGTAGACATATCGCGGCGCTCCATTGCTGCCAGAATGTTGGGCGAACAATGGCGTATGCCGGTGGGTATAGCACCAACCGGGCTCGCAGGTATGCAGCATGCCGATGGAGAAATTCTTGGTGCTCAGGCGGCAGAAAACTTTGGCGTGCCTTTTGTGTTGTCCACCATGAGTATCTGCTCGCTGGAGGATGTTGCTGCACGCACACGCAAGCCATTCTGGTTTCAGCTGTACGTCATGCGGGACCGGGCCTTTATCGAGGCGTTGATTGAACGCGCAAAAAAAGCGGGTTGCAGTGCGCTGGTGTTAACCCTTGATCTCCAGGTGATCGGGCAGCGCCACAAAGACGTGAAAAATAATATGACGGCGCCACCCAAACTGACCCTGCCCAACCTGATCAATATGGCCACCAAACCACGCTGGTGTCTCGGTATGTTGCAAACGCCGCGGCGCAGCTTCGGTAATGTGGTAGGGCACGCTAAAGGGGTTGAAAACCTGACCTCTTTGTCCGCCTGGTCGGCAGAGCAGTTAGACCCCACGCTGAGCTGGGATGATGTGGCCTGGGTGAAATCAAAATGGGGAGGCAAGCTGATCCTTAAAGGCATCATGGACAGCGAAGATGCAAAAGCGGCTCTCGACAGTGGTGCAGACGCTGTTGTTGTTTCTAATCACGGTGGGCGGCAGTTGGATGGTGCGCCGGCGAGTTTAGATGTGCTGCCTCAGATTGTGCAGGCTGTTGACGGCCAGATGGAAGTTTACCTGGATGGTGGCATACGTAGTGGTCAGGATGTTCTGAAAGCGTTGGCGTCTGGTGCAGATGGCACATTTATCGGCAAAGCGTTTCTGAACGGCCTCGGGGCCATGGGAGAAGCTGGAGTCACCCGCGCGCTGGAAATTATTGCCCAGGAGTTGGATTTGACCATGGCTTTCTGTGGGCATACCGATATCAATAAGGTAGATTCAAATATCTTCTGGAGGAGAGATTAAAATGGCTGATCTGGCGCAAACCGCACCTGCGTTTGTCGATATGGCACACAAAATTGTCTGGTGCACAGTGGCAACTGTGGATAAACAGGGTAGACCGCGCTCGCGCGTGCTGCACCCGGTATGGGAATGGGATGGCGAGAACCTGGTAGGTTGGATTGCTACCGCGCCAACGCCTACCAAGGTGGGACACCTGCAGAACAGCAGCTTTGTTTCCTGTAATTACTGGACGCCAGATCAGGACACCTGTGTGGCTGAATGTGCAGCCTCCTGGGTGATGGATGACGAGGGTAAAGCCGCGGTCTGGGATAAGGTCAAAAATGCACCTGCTCCGGTCGGTTATGACCCCGCGATGATTCCTGGCTGGGAGAATTCGCAGTCACCTGGCTTTGCCGGTCTGCGTCTGGAACCCTGGCGCATCCGCGTTATGCCCGGGCCAGCCATGCTGACCGGCGAAGGTATTCTGGTGTGGAAGAAATAGCCGCAAAAAAACAATCAAATTGGGGAGATTACATTGGCGATAGTAACGGAAATTTTTGATCTGAGCGGGCAGGTTGCCCTGTTGACGGGCGCCTCCAAAGGCATGGGGCAGGCAATGGCGACTGCGCTTGCCCAACATGGCAGTAAAGTGGTGGTGTCGAGTCGTAAACTGGATCAATGTGAAGAAACGGCAGCACAGATCAATAAGCTTTGTGGTGAAGAACGTGCCATCGCCATTGCCTGTAACATCGGATACAAAGATCAGCTGCAGAATCTGGTTGATGAAACCCGCAGCCGTCTGGGCCCGATTGATACGCTGGTCGCTAATGCCGGGGTTAATCCGTTTTATGGCTCGATGTCAGATATTCCGGATGAAGCTTTTGACAAGATCATGGCCAGCAACGTGCGTTCCAACCACTGGCTGTGCCAGATGGTAGCGCCGGATATGCATGCAAAAGGTCGAGGTGCGATTATGATTACCTCAAGCACCGGCGCGTTTTCTGGTTCAGAAGTGCTGGGCACCTACAATATTTCCAAACTTGCCGATATCGCCCTGGTGCGTAATCTTGCCCTTGAATGGGGACCCAAAGGCGTGCGCGTGAATGCCATCTGCCCCGGGTTGATCAAGACAGACTTCGCCAAAGCCCTCTGGGATAACCCCGAAGCGGTTGCTCGGGTGAACGAACAAACACCGCTGCGACGCCTGGGTGAAAGCAGTGACTTCGAAGGTATTGCTGTTTTCCTGGCTTCCGATGCCAGCGCCTACATAACGGGCCAGGCTTTAACCGTCTGTGGTGGCACTAATATGTATCGGTAGGTCTGGTCTCGCGGAGGTTGCGTATTAAGTGATCAGGTCCTTCCTGATCTGGCTGCTGATGCTGTTGTTAGCGGCTGTTCTGGGTGTGCTGGGTTACCTGCGTTCCACCGTGCCCGGTGATCCTGACGTTCTTGTGTCGGCGGTAGATCGCCCCGTTCAGATCCATTACGACCAGTTCAAGACACCTTTTGTTAGAGCGCAGTCCTGGCCGGATGCTTATCTTGCGCAGGGCTGGCTGCATGCACACAACCGCCTCTGGCAGATGGAGCTGTTCCGCCGTGCGGGTAAAGCTCGCTTAGCGGAGGCGTTGGGTGAGTCCATGCTGGAAACTGATGTGAGCATGGTTCGCGCGGGTGTGCCTCTGCTGGCGGCGCGGCTTGAAGCCAACGCATCTGCTGAACTGCGCAGTTTTGTTTCTGCCTATGTTGAAGGTGTGAATCTTGCGATCGCAGGGGAGAGTCCGACACCGCTGGCGCCTGAATTTCGCCTCGCAGGATTTGAACCAGAACCCTGGCAGAGCTCAGACGTTTATGCGTTAGGTGCGCTGATGGCTTTTCAGTCCGGCAATAACTACAGGAACGAACTGTTAAGGCTTGCGTTGGTGAACAGGTTGCAAACGCAGCTGCCGGATGTGTCTCCGTCCGGGTTGCGGCAATGGACCCAGATTCTCGGACCCATAGATACCCGGATGCCCGATTTTCCCTACGTCCTCGACAATCAGGATTTATCAGGCCTGCTGGCAAAAACAGACCATCTGGAACCGCAGCTGCAACCGTTATTGTCAGCACCTCGGTTGGGCAGCAACGGCTGGGTGGTGAGCCCGGGGCGCACGGAGCAGGGTCATGCTCTGTTTGCATTTGACTCGCATGATGCTTTATCGATGCCCAACCTGACATACGACGTTCACTTGTTTGTTAATCAGGAGCAGGTCCGTGGTGCGTCAGTGCCTGGACTACTGGGTGTGATTAACGGGTTCAACGAATTCATGGCCTGGGGTTTCACCAATACCGGTGATTCGCAGGATCTGTTTATCGAACAACGCAGCACTGAGTCTGATCTGCATTTCGTTGGACCACAGGGTGTGTACCTGGCACATACATCGGACGTGTCCATCACGGTGAAGGGCCTGCCACCACATTTGGTCACCGTGGTGACCACAGATAACGGTCGTCTGCTCAGTGATAAACCACCGCTGGCTCTGCGCTGGTCGGCGCTGGAGGCGCCTGAAGCAGGGTTGGATGCGCTGCGTGCATTAAACCGTGCGACAAGTTTTGCATCTTTCAGTGCTGCAATGGATAGCTTTGTCGCACCCAGTGCCAATGCCACCTATGCTGATGTCACCGGCAGAATTGCGTTTCGCACGGTGGGTGCCTTGCCGATCCGCGGTACCGGCCAGGGGCTGCTGCCGCTGAGCGGTGAAGTGGGTGCACATGCATGGCAGGGTTTGATTCCAAGTAATGAATTACCGCGTAGCACTAATCCCCCGGCTGGATTTCTGGCCGCGGCCAATGCCCGCATACAGCCCGGTCCGCCGCTGATATCGGCAGATAACGCCCCGGGTTATCGAATCGAACGTATTCAATCCCACCTGCGCAATACTGCCGCAGCAACGATCACGGACATGCAGGCCCTGCAGGTGGACTGGTTTAATGTGCAGGCTCAGCGGCTGTTGCCTTTGATGCTGGCAGAGGTGGACGCAGCGGCTCTGGATGACAAGGTGAAGGTAGGCTTCGAATCTCTCCAGGACTGGGCCTCAGAGCCGGTTAACCTGCCTGAACTATCCCAGCCACTTCTGTTTGCCGCCTGGTACAGACATCTGGGTTTGCAGATCTTCACGCCACTGTTGGGTGATGAGTTAACCAGACGGATGCTGAGCAGTGCTTACGTATTCAATCACGCGCTGGATGGATTGTTAGTGTTGTATACCGATTCACCCTGGTGGCAGAAAAAACGTGCCGAGCTGATAAACGCGTCTCTGATCAGCGCGGTTGCAGAAGTTGGAACAGGGCAACTCTGGGGGGATCAGCATCAGGTCCTGATGTCTCACGAACTGTCCGGTGCTGTGCCTGGACTTGGCTGGCTGCTGGATGATGGACCTTTTGCCTGGGGTGGCGGCAATCCAACAGTTGGCAGGGCGCGCTACAACTACAATCGGCCTTATACCGCTACCGGTGGGGCTACCGCGCGGTTGGCTATTTCGATGCAGCAGCCCATTCAGGCCGCCACAATCAGTCCCGGCGGGCAATCGGGGCATTTCATGAGCGTGCATTACAACGATCAGACACCGCTGTGGCTGGCGGGCGAATTGAACCCGCTGGCAACACAGCCGGAACAGCTGGGCCCACCGACGACTGCTTTAATGCCGATTGAGGAGAATTGATATGACACAGCAATGGGTCGACCCTTACGCCGGTTTTGAGTACAACCCGGAGCAGATATCCGTAACGCGAGAACACCAGCATGAAAAGCTTGCCGCCTGCGGCATTGATGCAAAGGTGTTTGGCGAGGATGTTGATCCCTCGTTTTTTATTGGCCTGGCCATCCATGCCGGAATCAACAGCGGCATTTCAGCTCAGGGCAATATCAATATGCTGCAGACTCTGAAGGTCTATCGCCCGCCGCAGCTGGATGAAGATCTGCAGGTTACCGGATTGATCCGGGACGTGAAGCCGGTACCCCGCGGCCGTACTCTGCACTCCGAGGTGAGCTTCAGCGATGCCAGTGGAGAGGTGGTGATTCAGGCCAATCGAGTATCGCTGAAGCCCGATCCGGATGCCCAGGCCAGTCGCGGTGCGGGAGATAAGCCGGCCCCGATCATCAAAGATGTGTCGCTGTTACAAACAGCAGACACCTATCAGCTGACGCCAGACGGGGTGAAAGCCTATAGCTCAGAAGGCAACAGTATTCACTATGAAGAAGCTGCTGCAATCAGCGCCGGCTTCCGTGCGCCTTTAATCGGCGGCGGTATGGGGGTGCACTTTCTGATGGCCTATCTCTGGGCGTCGAGTGAAGATCGCCAGCAGGTGTCCTTCGCGGCGGATATTTATTTCAGACGACCCATTTTCTGGGATGAGGCAGTGTCGGTGGCGGTAGAGCGAGGTAACCCACCGAGCGTCATGGCGCTGCTGAAACCTGATGGCAAAGTAGGTACAGAGCTTGCTCTACACCTGCTTTAAGGCGGCGTAATACTCAGACCGGCAGGCGCACCCGCGCGGTGCCGAATACGCGAGTTTCGTCAGCCGCGTTCTTCAAGGTCATATCCAGTTCAACCAGGCCGGTGTCTTCATCGATGTCCGTGACAACTGCGCCAATTTGACAGGGCTCGTCGGCGATCATAGGTGCACGGAAAACCGTATCAATGTGTTCTATGACCGCGTTATCACTCCACTGGTGAATTGTTGAAGTGAGGAACCCCATGCCCATGATGCCGGGCACCAGAGCGCCAGGCAGTCCTTGTTCGCGCGCAGCGTCGTGGTCTTCAAAACGTGCGCCACCCCAGCCCACGGCGTGGGCAAACTTGCTCACCTCTGTCAGCGATGTGTCCGGTGTAAATGTGGGTAACTCAGCACCAAACTCAACGTCGGCAATGGTATCAATACTCATCAGTTGTTGTTCTCCCTGATCACCAGGCGTGAATCAGTAGTAGCCAGGTGGGTGTTGTCTGCATCAAACAATTCGAGTCGCACAACTATCAGAATCATGCGTCCCGAGCGACCCTTTTTGTCATAGATATCGTGCAGATGGGTGCGACCGGTCAGCGGTACGCCGGCTCGCACAGGCGCCAGGCATTCCACTGCCTTGCCGCCGTCCATTGGAATTCCGCCTAATTTGGGGAAATCAATGGGCAGGTGTCTGCCTGAAGCAAGGCTGCAGAGTATTGCGGGCGTTGCCTGAAAATCCGCGTGTTCCGGATTCAGATAAATCTCCCGTGTCTCACCCGAGGCACGCGCCGCGGTGACCATCTTTTCTGCATCGAGAACAAACTCTTTGCTGTCTATTTCCTGGTTGAGGAAATTCTCTTTCAGTGCTTCGATATCAACCATAACCCGTCCGCGACAAATTGCTGCGGGGATCATATATGCTTGGGCAATCTCTGATCAATTATCAATTGATCAGAGATTGCCTATTTTTCAAGCGAAAGGAGAGAGTGATGGGGCCATTAAACGGATTGAAGGTTATCGAACTGCAGGGTATTGGTCCCGGGCCTTTCTGCTGCATGATGCTGGCGGATATGGGTGCAGAAATTATTCGCGTGGACCGGGCTCAGGCAGTGGGTTCAGCAGCAAATGCAACGGATTTTCTTGCCCGTGGTCGCAAGAGTATTGGTGTTGATCTTAAAAGTGCTGAAGGCGTGGAAACGGTTCTGCAACTGATTGAAAGAGCCGATGTTCTGGTTGAAGGGTTTCGGCCCGGAGTCACAGAGCGATTAGGTCTGGGCCCCGATGTGGCATTAGCGCGTAATCCGAAGCTGGTTTACGGGCGCATGACCGGCTGGGGTCAGACAGGCTCCATGGCACCAGTCGCCGGCCACGACATCAACTATATTTCGCTGTCAGGTGCTCTGCACGCCATTGGTGAGCCCGGTGGTGCGCCGGTGCCGCCATTGAATCTGGTAGGCGACTTTGGTGGCGGCGGTATGCTGCTGGCCTTCGGGATTGCCGCGGCGCTTTATGAAACCCAGAAATCTGGTCAGGGCCAGGTCATAGATGCTGCAATGACGGACGGCTCTGCCTTATTGATGAACGCGGTCTTCGGTCTGATGAACAGCGGCCGCTGGAGTCAGAATCGAGGTGAAAACCTGCTGGATGGTGGCGCTCATTTTTACGGCACCTATCGCTGTGCGGATGACAAATGGATATCCATCGGCTCTATCGAGCCTCAGTTTTATCAGCTGTTGCTGGAAAAAACCGGGCTCATTGATGACGCCAGTTTGCCGAAGCAGATGGATCGGGAAAAATGGCCGTTGCTGAAAGAGAAGCTGGTGACGGTGTTTGCGAGTAAGCCGCGGGATGCCTGGGATGAGATCATGCTGGGTACCGATATCTGTTACGCACCGGTGCTCGACTTTGATGAAGCGATCGCACATCCCCACAACGTTGCACGAAAAACGTTTGTCGAATCAGATGGAGTTACCCAGGCAGCACCGGCGCCCCGGTTTTCGCGGACAGAACCTGAACTGCCCCAGCCCAGCGTTGCACCGGGCAGCCACACCAACGAGATTTTACAGTCGCTGGGTAAAAGCGATGCCGACATCAGCGCGCTACATGCAAGTGGCGCGGTTGCCTAATACTTACAACATCAATAAAAACTCCCGTTGCCCAGGAGATATGATTTGAACTGAAGAGACAAATGCACACAGTTCGTTGGGGGATGAGCTATGTTGAAGCGCTATACAGGAGCGGTTTTCGCTGTTGTACTGTGCTGCTCGCCGGTGGCCTATGCCGGCGAAGTAGCGACATGGGTAGACAATAATGGGGTAACCCATTTTGGTAACCCGCAATTTGCACCACCGGGTGAAGCTGAGTCGGTATCCGTAAAGCCTGCAAACGGCATGGACGTTGTTGAGACAAACGGCAATCGTCGATCCAGTTCATCTGGACCCAGTGTATCGGTTTTGAAGAGAACTCGGGTTGAGAACCCTCGGGGGTTCCGCGGTTTTGATCAACGCAGTCCGGGCAGTCGGTCAGGTCGCCGACGGTACTAGCCGGAAGAGTTGTCTAACTGCTGATGCACATCAAAGTCGATGAGGGCTTTGGCATTGGCGTAATCAATTTCCGCGGCAACCGCACACGCAAGCACATCTTCGTACTCAGATTTCCAGCGCTGCTGGCCGTTGGGTTGGGTAACGCGCTTAATCCTCACTTCACCCAGGCGTGTAGTCAGCCTCAGTTCTTCCCGAGGCAACACGCGCTTTTCAAACGGCGTGATACGCAGGCCAATGGTGGTTGAGCTGTTCAACAGAGTATCCGCCACCTGATCTTTGTCTTCGGCATGACTCAGCGCCACGAGAATCTGCGCGGGACGGCCTTTTTTCATCAAAACGGGCTGCAGGTAAACATCAACGGCACCCGCTTTAAACAGGCTGTCAATCAGCGGCGCAAAACCTTCCGGGGACATGTCGTCTATATTGGCTTCAATTTTATAGTGCTGCGTTTTGGCCTGATCAGTACCGCTGGCAGATTGGTACTCACCCAGCGCCACGCGTAAAACGTTCGGCACTTCAAAATCTTTGTGGCCAATGCCGTAACCGATTTTTTTCGGAGTGAAAATACCACGCGGCGAAAACTCACTCACGCAGGCGGTGAGGATCGCGGCGCCGGTGGGAGTTGTTGATTCCCCGCTCACAGTGCCGTAGGTGCACGGTGCATCTGCCAGCAGTTCCTGTGTGGCCGGTGCCGGCACCGGGAAACGGCCGTGCGCACAATTGACAAAACCACTGCCTACTTCGATCGGGTTGCACAGCACAACATCGGGTTGGAAGTGTTCAATGCATAGTGCTGCCGCAACGATGTCGATAATGGAATCCACAGCGCCAACTTCATGAAAATGCACCTGATCGGGTGCAACGTTGTGAATTTTACCTTCGGCAACAGCGAGCCTTTCAAAAATCGCCAGCGCGCGATTTTCAACACCGGGGGCAAACTTTGCAGCCTTTATCATTTTTACGATGGTGCTGTGATGGCGATGGTCGTGGGCATCCTGCGCATTAACCTGACAACGGGTTCCCGCTATGCCCATTTTACTGGCGGGTGTCAGTTCAAGCTGATACTCACTGGTGACCGGAAGTTTCGCCAGTTCAGTGCGTAGCCATTGTTCAGGTACACCCAGGTCAACCAGCGCGGCCAGGTGCATATCACCTGACAGGCCACAACTGGGCTGATAGAAAAGCGCTGTCTGGCGGTCAGGCAATATCGAAGTAGTCCGCTGAGGTTGCAGCTGCGGTGAAATTTTCACGCAGGTGTAGCAGGCTTTGCATATCTGCGTTTACAACATCCAGGCCGTGTTCCAGCACATAAGCGTAGCTGCGTTGAAACTCAGACAGCTTGGCTTCGAGCAGTTTGGGTTCGTAGAAATCGTTGAACGCATCCGGATTTCCCCAGCCCAACCATGCGCGCCCCGCGAGAAACCGACCCGCTTTCATACCAACCAGACCGATGCCGGCGTCTCGAGCTTTATCAAGCAGAGGTCGGATACCGGTCATAGGGGGCGTGCCGTCAAGGACTGATTTATCCTCCCAGTCGTACCAACCACCGGGTGTAATGGCAATCATGGCAAGGTCAAACCAACCCGTATCTGCGGCGGTAGACAAAACATTTGCTGCATTCTGATGGGTCGACAGGCCAAGATAGCTGACTTTGCCAGCGGCTTTGGCATCTTCAAAAGCCCGATAGATTTCTTCGTTGCTGATGACACTGACATTGTTGGAGGCCATGTAGTAGTACGCGTCGACATGGTCGACACCGAGCTCCTTCAAGCTGCCATCAAGATAGCCACTCCAACCTTTGGCAGCTGCTTTCGCCTGGGGCAGCGTAATGGTCTCATCCCAGTCAATATCGGTAGGCACGTACGCTTTAGAGATGAGAAAAATCTTTTCGCGATGGGTTTTCAGGAACGGTGCAAGGTTCTTTTCCGCGTCACTGTAGTAATCGCTGAAACCGACATCAAAAGTATTGACGCCGGCATCAAAAGCCGCGTTCAATAAATCATCATGGGGCTCACGGGATAGTGTGGCGCCACAGCCGAAAACCAATCGACTGGATTTGTGGCCGGTGCGTCCCAGGGTACGGTACTTCATTTCCGGCCAGGGGCCGTTGAGACCGGCGGCCTCTTTGCCGTCGAAAATTGAAGCTTTGACGTCACCAGAGCGTAGCAGCGCCTGAGCGCCCACACCCAGCATGGTGCCATATTGAACGAAACGTCGACGAGTACTGGAAACAGCGGAATCCGACATGAATGCTCTCCCACAAGCAAATGTTGTCTGATTCTACGCTGCCTCAACCTGAGCAGGCAAATGGTGATAGGGTATTAACAGTCAGCAAGCGCTTACAGGAGGGGGTGTGCAGGCGAGACAGATTAATCGGAATGTTGTTCTTTTAGGCACTTTGCTGAGTCTGCTGGTGACATTGCCGGTGGCAGCGCAATTAGATCTGGCACCGCTTCCCGATGAGTCCTGGAGTTCCAAACACGCTGGACATCTGGCTAATCGAGCCGGCTTTGGTGCGGGAGTGGCCGAGCGAGAAGCCCTGGGTCGTTTAACCCCGGGTCAGGCCGTGCAGCGCTTTGTGCACGGTTTAGACATTAATCCTCTGCAGCCGTTTGCTGCCTCCGATATTTTTGATCCGGGTCTGGATCCATTCCCGCCCAGTCGGCCCGCGGCTACAGCGCTGGCAAAAAGTCAGGGTCACGCGCTGGGTGTGCGGGTGAAACCATCCGGTAACCGACCGCTGCAGCCGGTGGTTGACCGCTTTTTCTATTGGCTGCGCGCCAGTTATCTGGAAACTGATCGTGTCGCCTATTGGTGGGCCAATCGGATGCTGAATACAACACACCCTCTGCAGGAGAAAGTAGCGCTGTTCTGGCATGGCCACTTCGCAACCAATGAAGACAAGGTCAGGGACTATCGAAAAATGTTGCAGCAGCTGCAGTTGCTGCACAGTGAGGGCCTTGGAGATTTCAGAACCCTGCTGATCAGCATGGCGCAGAATCCGGCCATGCTGGCTTTTCTTGATGCAGGCGTGAACACAAAAGATTCACCTAACGAGAACTTTGCGCGCGAAATTCTCGAGCTGTTTACAATGGGCGTGGGTCACTACAGCGAAACAGACGTGCAGGAAGCTGCTCGTGCATTCACAGGCTGGCATTTCGACGGTCTGGACTTTGTGATAAATGCACAGCATCAGGATCTGGGTGAAAAACAGTTTTTAGGTCGGCAAGGTCCGTTTGATGGTGTTGCCATCATCGATATCATTCTTGAACAACCCCAGACCGCGAATTACATAGCAGCCAAGCTGTATCGTTATTTTGTGAATCAGGACCTGGCAGTAGAAGATGAACCACAGCTCGGTCAGGTTCTGCTCGACGTAGAATACGATATCGGCAGATTTCTCACGGTTCTGTTTCGTTCAAACGATTTTTATCAACCTCAGAACGTGGGTTCGCGGATCAAAGGTCCGGTTGAGCTTATGGTATCTACCTACAGGTACCTGGATTTACAGAGCATACCCGGTGTACCGGATTTCAATCGACAGAGTCAGGCGTTAGGTCAGCGGTTGCTGCATCCACCGACGGTGGCAGGATGGTCCCAGGGCCGCAGCTGGATCACGCCCAGCCTGTTGTTCGAGCGGGCAAATTTCATTCTGGACGTACTTTTTCCGGATCTCGGCTTTGTACCACCGGATCGATATCCAGTGTATACCCCTGAAATAGTCAATGTACAGGCGCGGCTGCGCCAGGGTATGAGTGTCAGCGAGGCGACCAAGCCCACAGGCGTAGCCGGTGGTGCGGATGAAATGGCGGCTTCCAATCTACTTGCTGATCGTGATGAAGATTTCAATACCCGTCTGGGCAGCATGCGCGGTTGGCAGATGGCGCTGGAACGCGTGAAGCCCATTGAAAGGGCACCTGCAAAGATTGACCTTACAAATATGGTGCTCGCCGCAGAGTGTGCAACACCGTTACACGTCATCAGTTTTTTTGAACGTCTGTTTTTTGCTGTGCCTCTGCCACCGGAAGTGAAGGTGGAGCTGGCTAAACATTTGCGCACACGTTTGGGTACTACTGATCTGGTGCAGGCGCAGACTTATATGGAGACGGCGTTACGCACGCTGTTACACGAGATGTTGAGTCTGCCGCAATATCAACTGGATTAATCGGATCGGATCAAGTCTAACCGGCTGATCGAGGGGAGGGTGAAAGTGCAACGACGCCGTTTTTTACAGGCTGGTGCTACGCTTGCAGGGCTGAGCAGCCTGCCGAAATTGAGTGCAGCAAAATCGGCAGATGCAGATGCAGATGCAGATGCGCCTGTGCTGGTTGTAGTTGAACTCTCCGGTGGCAACGACGGGCTCAACAGTATTGTGCCGTTTGCAGATGATGCCTATTACCGTCATCGACCGAACCTGGGCATAAAACAATCAGACCTGCTGCCCCTGGATGATCACTTTGGCTTTAATCCCGGCATGCTTGGGCTGCAACGGCTGTGGCAGCAGGATCAGCTGGCGATTGTGCATGGATGTGGTTATCCACAACCGTCATATTCGCACTTTACGTCCATGGCTTACTGGCACACTGGCGTGCCACATCGTGGCAATGAGTTTGGCTGGCTTGGTCGCGTGGCGGATCAGATGGTGACCCAGCGGCGCGATGACATATTAGTGAACGTCGCCGCCAGCGCTTCACTTGCGGTGAAAAGCAAGGTACACACACCTGTTGTGTTTGATGATCCTAAACGCTTCTGGCGCAATGGCTGGCTCGACGGTGTGCCTTCCATCCCGGTAGATACAGCCAGCAGTGATACGTCGGTGCAAAGTCCCAATGCGGCCTATCTGGAAGCTGTAAACCGCAGTGCTCAACAGTCGGCTGCGCGTATCAGACAAGCCTGGAACGACTACGATACACCTGTTGATTATGGCATCGCGCCGATGGACCTGCCCAAGGTAGCAGCGTGTATCCAGGCGGGTTTGGATACACAGATTTATCATGTGGCCTTTCGCAATAACGCTTTTGATACTCATGTGGCCCAACCTGCGCTGCATCGGCGACTGCTCAGCTATGCGTGTGACGGGATTTACGGCTTTATCAAAGACCTGCAGCGGTTACAGCAGGCTCATCGAGTTATTGTGCTGGTGCATTCTGAGTTTGGTCGGCGCGTGCCGGAAAACGCAAATCAGGGAACTGATCATGGCACCGCAAACTCGATGTTTCTGGTTGGCGAACCAGTTGTTGGTGGCCACTATGGTCAGCCGGCTGACCTGGTCAATCTGGTGGATGGGGACAACCTCGCGCATACCACAGATTTTCGTCAGGTTTACGCTACGGTGATGGAGCGCTGGTTAGGCGTGCCGTCGAAAACGGTATTGTTTGACGAGTTTGAATTGATAGATGCATTGACGCCGCTCTAGGCGTGCATATGCTGCTGTGAGGGGCTCGCGGGTGATTTGCTAAACCGCTAGCATGTGGAACTTTTGTTGAGGGGAGATCAAGTTGTCCGAAGTACAAGACCAGCCGCAGGCTGACAATACGAGTGTGTTCAGTGCAGGGGCCCGGCAGTATGCCCTGGGTGTTCTGGTTGTTGTGTACACCTTCAATTTTATTGATCGCCAGATTCTCTCGATTCTGCTGGAGCCGATTAAGGCCGATCTGGGTTTGTCGGATACCCAGCTGGGTCTGCTCACCGGATTTGCGTTTGCATTGTTCTACGCGACGATGGGTATCCCTATCGCCAGATATGCAGATAAAAACAACCGCCGTAACCTGATTGCACTGTCGCTGACCATCTGGAGTGGTTTTACAGCAATCTCAGGGCTGGCACAGAATTTCTGGCATCTGCTGATTGCCCGCATCGGGGTTGGTGTGGGTGAGGCAGGCTGTAGCCCACCAGCGCATTCGTTGATCTCGGATTACTTTCCTGCGGAAAAAAGAGCAACTGCGCTGGGCATATATTCCCTGGGGATTCCTGTGGGAATTCTGTTTGGATTTATCGCCGGCGGTTGGTTGAATGAATTTTTCGGCTGGCGCGTGGCGTTTTTTGTTGTAGGTGTACCGGGGATTATTCTGGCTCTGGCCGTGCGCTTCTCCCTGCGTGAGCCTACCCGCGGCATGGCAGAAGGGCGCGTTGATACCGGACAGCAACCCACAACCAAAGAGACGTTTAAGCTGTTGTGGAGTAAACGCTCTTTCCGTCACCTGGCGTTTGGCGCAGCGTTAACTGCCTTTGTCGGCTATGGCCTGGTGACCTGGGTTCCTTCATTTCTGATTCGTTCTCATGGTATGACTACCGGCGAAGCAGGCACCTGGTTGGGCCTTATCCTGGGTATACCCGGCGGTATAGGTATTGCACTAGGCGGTTGGATGGCTGATCGCTACGGTTCAAAAGACACGCGCTGGTATATGTGGGTGGTTTCGGTTGCCTTGTTACTCGGCACACCGTTCGCCTTTGGCGTCTTCCTGTCTGACTCGGCTGTCTGGTGTCTGCTGTTTCTGGTTATGCCGGTTCTGCTGGGCAACTTTTATCAGGCCACCACATTTTCTCAGACACAGGGCCTGGTAGAGCTACGGATGCGTGCCGTCGCTGCAGCAGTACTGCTGTTCATTATCAACATTATTGGACTGGGCGCAGGTCCGCAGGCGGTGGGTATTGTCAGCGATTTGCTTAATGATCGATTTGGTCAGGAGTCACTACGCTACAGCCTGTTAATTTTCTCCTTTGTGAATATCTGGGCTGCGTACCACTACTATAAAGCGGGTCAATACCTGAAAGCTGATCTGGTGCAGGAGTAGCCGGTGAAAAACTGGGTAGCAGCTGTTTTTGTCGGGTGCACTTTGTGGTCTGTGAGCGCATGTGGTGGTGAGAGCAGCACCTCGGCATTACAGCCGTCAGAACAGGCGGGCCCATCTACCTCAGCTGCACAACCCAATGTCATTGTGCTGTTTGCAGATGACCTGGGATACGGCGATATCGGTAGTTTTGGCCATCCCTACAATCGAACGCCAAACATTGATGAGCTTGCAGCTCAAGGTCAGCGTTGGACAGATTTTTATGTCGCGGCGCCGGTGTGTTCTCCAAGTCGTGGTGCGTTGTTAACCGGTCGCCTGCCGGTTCGTACCGGTCTTTATGGTGAGACGATAGGCGTTTATTTTCCCAATGATCCAGGCGGTTTTCCGGACGGCGAAGTGACGCTGCCTGAAGCGCTTCAGGAGGTGGGTTACCGCACCGGGATATTCGGTAAATGGCATCTGGGTGATGCCAAACACGCCTGGCCAACCCGCCACGGCTTTGATGAATGGTTGGGCCTGCCGTATTCAAATGACATGGACGTGGTTGGAGAGATAGGCATTGATCAGCTCATTGCTTTGAGCCTGCAGGGCAATCAGGAAGAAGTGGCCGCGGCATTGTCAGGGCGTGCTGCCAAGTACGCTGATCCGAAGCCGGAATACTGGCGGCCGCCATTGTTCCACAGCGTGGTGACAGCAGATGGATATGTAGATGAGATAGTGGAGCAGCCGGTTGATCAATCGACCCTGACCAAACGCTATACCGCTGCCGCAATCGATTTCATCAAACGCGCTGGAGATGAACCTTTTTTTATCTACCTGCCCTACACCATGCCGCATACACCGCTGTTTCGCAGCGAAGACTTTGTCGGCCAGAGTATCGGCGGTCGTTACGGCGACGTGATTGAAGAAATAGACTGGAGTGTTGGAGCGGTCAAACAGGCTCTGGAAGACAGTGGTAATGCTGATAACACGCTGGTGATTTTCACCAGCGACAACGGTCCCTGGTTAACCATGGAAATTGAAGGCGGCCAGGCAGGACTGCTGCGCCATGGTAAAGGTACAACTTTTGAAGGCGGTATGCGTGTACCCACTGTCATGTGGTGGCCCGGGCGGCTGCAACCTGGGGTTGTCAGTGAAGTGGGTTCCGCCATGGATGTGTTTAACACAGTGGCCTCGCTGGCGGGGGCTGATGCTTCTACTGCGGTAGACGGCGTAGATCTGTCACCGGTGTTGTTCGACGGTGGTGAAAGCCCGCGTGATGAAGTGGCTTTCTACCGTCGTGGCCAGTTGTACGCTTATCGCAAGGGTCCGTGGAAGGCGCATTTCATTACCGAGGGGGCTTACCAGCAGCCGCCTGGGCGCGCGGTGCATGACACACCTGTGCTTTATCATCTGCACACCGATCCGTCCGAGCGATTTGACGTGGCCGCGGATAATCCAGATGTGCTGGCTGAGATTGACGCGGCGGTACAACAGCACCTGGCCGGTATGCAGCGGCAGCCACCGGAGTTTGATAAGCGCCTGCAGCGCTGAGGCTGCAGCCCGCTGGCGTTTGCAGACAGCTTACATTTGCAGCGCACCTGATTGTGCTAACATCGGGAGTTGATTTTTCTTTTTCTGGGAGAGAACCATGAGCAGTGCCGTACAAGAACCAACGTCTGTTGTACCTGACCCGTACAGCATTCCAATCGAAGAGCTGGACCCGGCAAAAATTGAGATATTTCAGAACGATGCGCTGTGGGGCTACTTTGAACGTTTACGTAAAGAAGACCCGGTACACTTTCTGCCGGATAGTGACTTTGGACCTTACTGGTCTATCACCAAATTTGACGACATCATGTTTGTCGACTCACATCACGAACTTTTTTCCTCCGAGGGCGGCATCACCATTGGTCCTTTGAAAGAGCTTGCTGAGGAAGCCAGTCAATTCCAGACGCCTATGTTTATCGCGATGGATCCACCCAAACATGACGTGCAGCGCGCTACCGTTACGGGTGTTGTGGCACCCCGTAATCTTGCAGCGCTTGAAGGTATTATTCGTGAGCGGGCGGGTAAAATTCTTGATTCCTTGCCCGTCGGTGAAACCTTCGACTGGGTAGATAACGTTTCAATTGAGCTGACCACGCAGATGCTGGCGACGCTGTTTGATTTTCCGTTTGAAGAACGTCGAAAGTTAACCCATTGGTCGGATGTGGCTACCGCCGGACCGGAAACCATGGGTATGGACGAACGTCGTACCGAACTGTTGCAATGCCTGCAGTACTTCACCAATTTGTGGCAGGAACGTAAAGACAATCCGGAGCCCGGTCTGGATCTGATTTCGATGCTGGCGCATGGTGAGGAAACCAAAGATATGCAGCCGATGGAGTTCCTCGGGAACCTGATTCTGCTGATTGTGGGTGGCAACGACACCACCAGAAACTCAATTACCGGAGGTGTCCTGGCGCTGAACCGTCACCCGGAGCAGTATGACAAGCTGCGTAACAATCCGTCTCTGGTGCAGAGTCTGGTGCCCGAAATCATCCGCTGGCAGACACCTTTGTCACATATGCGTCGTGTCGCCAACGAAGACGTTGAGGTAGGCGGTAAGACCATCAAAAAAGGCGACAAGGTTGTCATGTGGTATGTGTCCGGTAACCGTGACGAAGAAGCTATCGACAATCCGAACGACTTCATTATTGATCGCAAACGTCCACGCCATCATCTGTCGTTTGGCTTTGGCATCCATCGCTGTATGGGTAACCGTCTGGCAGAAATGCAGCTGCGCGTATTGTGGGAAGAGATTCTCAAGCGCTTCGATCGGGTAGAGGTTATGGAAGAGCCACAACGGACGCCGTCTGTGTTTGTTAAAGGCTATACGTATATGCCGGTTAAGCTGCATCCCCGTAAGGTTTAATGGCCAGTTTCCCCACCTCTGAAACGGTGAGCCCACAATGGCTCACCGCTGTTCTGAACGACAACCAGATAAATGCAACGGTCACCGACTTCACGGCTCAGGCCATCGGCACTGGACAGATCGGCAAGTGTATTCGCTATACACTCACCTACGCTGATGGAGATACCGGACCGGCTTCTGTCATAGGTAAATTTCCTTCGGATGATCCTGACAGCCGCGCCACCGGCGTGATGCTGCAGAATTTCCTGAAAGAAGTTAATTTTTACAAGCAGCTGCAAGGCAAACTGTCGATCCGTACACCACGCTGCTTTTTTGCAGATATTGTTGGTGAAGGTCCGGACTTTGTCATTCTTATGGAAGATCTGGCACCTGCACAACAGGGGGATCAGCTGCTGGGTTGTGATGCAGACGTCGCGCGAGCAGCGGTGCTGGAGCTGGTGGGTTTGCATGCACCATCGTGGTGTGACGAACCTTTAAAACAGGAAGTCTGGCTGCACAACGCTGATGCAGCCGGCACAGATGTGATGCGCACAATGTATAACGCGCAACTTCCAGGCTTTCTCGAGCGCTATGGACCCGCGTTGTCTGCTGACGAACAGGCGATCATTGCCCGGGTCGGCGAAGCACACAGCTCACCACTGTATGATTCCCTACAGGAAGTGTTTGCGCTGGTGCATGTCGACTATCGCCTGGACAACCTGATGATCGACACTTCTGATCAGGATGTAAAAGTCACCGTGGTGGATTGGCAAAGTATCACTCTGGGTGCGCCGCTAAACGACGTCGCCTATTTTCTGGGGGCGGGCATGTTACCCGCGCAACGCCTGCAGGAAGAAGAGGCCATTGTGCGCGCCTATCACGAAGAATTATTGCGCGCTGGAGTTGAGGATTTTGACTGGC
Organism: Pseudomonadaceae bacterium; assembly: GCA_024743175.1. Taxonomy (GTDB): domain Bacteria; phylum Pseudomonadota; class Gammaproteobacteria; order Pseudomonadales; family Azotimanducaceae; genus UBA4421. The sequence continues at coordinate 109,318 of JANSXA010000013.1, forward strand.
CGACCTGCTGGAATGCGTATCGACGTGGCACATTTGCAGGTTTTGGCGTCACCGTTGTGGCTTCGATGCTGGTGCAGCGTACAGAGCGGGGCGACCGGATGTTCACCACCATGGCGCAGCGTCACGCGCGCCATGCCATCGATCTGGGTGCGGGTGAATTCCTAGTTTGAAACTTGCTCGAACACTTCTATACCGTCGTCGCTGACTATTGCATACAGAGCGCTACTCAGATTGTCAGTGGTTGCAGGGTTACTGTTGAAAACCAGCAGTCTGGCCAGATCTCCGCTGGCAACTTCGGATGGCAGGGTCAGATTATTGTTTTCAATGTCTGCTGGCACACCTGGCACAATCCACTTGCCGCGCATGTCCATGCCTATTGAGTCGTTGGGTAGTTCCACCTCTCCTCTCGAACCCCAGGACACCAGCCTGTTGTCGCTGATTACCACAACACTGTCCGCAATATTCTGCGCCAGCACAAAGGTGCCTCCGGATAAAATTGTTGTATCGGATGTGGGCCCGGGTGGCGGTGCATCGGTGAATCCTGGCGGTAGGTCCTGCACAGCTTCGACCGCGGGTTCAGCCTCGGGGGCTGCCGACGTTGAGTCTGCACCACCGCAGGCAGTTAAAAACGCAGTGCCAAGCACCAGTAACAGATACCTCATGATGAATCCTTAACCTCGGTTTCGTTTTGTAATGCGCTTGCAACGTACCATAACTGGGTCCGCAAACGCAGGTATAACAGTATGACCAACATGCCGATAACAGGTACCCAGACGGCATTACGCACGCCGACCCAATCCGTCACTACACCAAGCGTGAAACTGCCAATAGGCATGCCGCCCATCAGCCCCAGGGAATAGACTGACATGATACGGGCGCGGTGAGACTCTCTAGCTGCTTCCTGCACGATGGTGCGAGACATGGTCATACCGATACCACCGCAACAGCCCCATAAAAACACAACAGCATAAAACAGGGGTTTAGGGAGATCGAACATGAGCAGAGACAGCACGCTGGCACTCACGGCGGCGGCAATCAGCAGCACACGTCCAGGCCGGGCCGTTCGACCCAGGCGCATCAGAATAAAGGTCACGCACACGGTACCAAGCATGTTTGCAGCAAACGTGGTGGCAATCTCCGCTGACCCGCCGTCGTAAAGGTCGCGCACCATCAGAGGTAACAGAACAACGTACGTCCCGGCAAAGAATATACCCACTGAAAATGTCTGGCCGATCGCAGGTGCAAGCGCGCGGTCATGCCAGACCAGCTTTATGCCTTCAGCAATAGCCTGCAGTGGCTGTTGAGGTTTGGTCGGTGCTCGTTGTGGCAGTGGGGGAATGCGAGAGGTCGCCAGAGCTGCACCAATCATCAGCGTTGACATGATGATCAGTAAAACGGATGGACCGAGTACATCGGCGTTGTAACCCAGCGCAAAACCAATAATCTGCACACCAAACTGTACTCCCACAGCGAGGATAACAATCCGCTGAATGTCTGCGCCGGCAACACGGTTGAGCAGGGCATCTCTGGCCGGCTGTACAAAAGCAGCAAACGTGCCGCCGACAAGGGCCCAGGCAATTAACAGTGTGTAGCTGAAATGCCCGGCGTGAAACACCCAGGCCATGACCATTGGCGGGATTGCCATCGCGCAGGATAAGCCAATGAGCAACCGCCGCTGATCAACGCGATCGCCCAGCCAGCCGCCCCACAGAATAAGCAGCAGCATGGGCAGCTGTGCTGCCATCTGCGCCAGGCCGACACGAGTAGGCGTCTCAAGCAGAACAACAGTCACCAGCCACGGAAACAAGACCATCTGGATGCCGCCGGGGATGAGCAGCAGAGCCGTGCCAGTCAGATACCAGCGCAGGCCGGTATCCATGCCGCGAATACCCTCGGGTGGGATCGTGGTGTTAACGAAGTCCTTCCCAGGCTGCGCGCTCCTGCGCCGCAGGATCGTTGACGCATTCGGAATGTGTGTTGAATACCATCGTGGTTCGCGTGTTGCGATCATACGCTGGCCATCCCGGATCACCGGAATTAATGAACGCAATCCATGCCTGGTGCATGGTGTCGGCCAGCGCCTGGGGCTGCTCGCCCGGGCCTAAGAAAACATCAACACCAGCGCGGTTAAGGTTATTGAATGTGAAAGGGATCTCTAACGCATGAGTAGCCTTTAATCGCCCGCCGAAGGCTCTGGATTCCCAGGCGAACAGATACATCCAGGTCTGGGCGCCTTGCGCCTCGCGGGCTTCTGCCAGTCGCACTGCTGGTATGCGGAACATATGGTCGGTGGTTAAAGCAATCAGGAGTTCCTCAACAGTGGCATCCGGTCTGGCATCGCGGTAGGCAGCAAGGACAGAATCAGCACCGTAGCCCTGGGCAATACGTTCCAGTTTGGCTTCTGAGATCTCGCCATAACCCCACAGCGTGGTTTCGTGAGCATTGCTGCCGGTCAGCACAGCAACGTCTTTGCCGCAGCCCTGGGACAACCGGTCTAACGGTGGCTCTGCTAGAAGCGGTGTGCCATGAGCGGGATAAAACGGCGAAACGGCCACGCCGAGTTCGTTGGCTACCCCCGCACCCTGTTCAAAATGACTGATGGTGGACTGTTGGGCTGCGAGGATATCTTCAACGCTGGCTGCCTCGAGGCCCAAAGCTTGATTGGCTGCGTTATGATCTGGCAGCAGATGCTCAAGAAAAATGCTCGTGACCCGGGCCGCAGCCGCTTTAGGCAGGGTGTGATGAGCGCCGCCACTTTGCGGGATGGCCTGCTGGAACAAACCCTGTGCCGCATCGCAACCGAGAAGTGTCGCCACGCTGAAAGCACCGGCTGACTCGCCGGCGATGGTGACCCGGTTCGGGTCGCCGCCGAACGCGGCGATGTTGTCCTGCACCCATTGCAATGCAGCAATCTGATCAAGAATGCCATTGATGCCGGAGTTGGCGTATTCATCGCCCAGGTGAGACAAGTCGGTAAAACCCAACGCACCGAGACGATAATTTATCGAAACAACCACTATGTCGCCGTTCTTGTTAAAAGATGTGCCGTTGTACCAGGGGATCGAGCCCTGTCCGGTGCGGTAGCCACCGCCATGGATCCAGACCATTACTGCGCGTTTGCCGTTGTCTGCGGCGGGGGTGGAAACGTTCAGGTAGAGACAGTCTTCAGCGTAACGCACATTGGCACTATCGGTGAGCCCGCCACTGGGTATCTGGGGTGCGGCGGGCGAAAACTTCAAGGCTTCGCGCGGCGTTTGCCAGCCGGCATGTGGCTGGGGGGCTTTGAAACGCAGACTGCCCACTGGCGGTGCCGCGTAGGGCACGCCGGCAAACAGGAACACGTCATCTTTTTTACGACCCTGTATGGGTCCGCTTGTCGTTTCTATTGTGGTGCGTTCTAACACAGTTACCTCCCCTGGAAATTATGTATGCCCTCATTATGGAGCTTATCATCGATAAGCTGAATGTTGTTTGGACGCCGCGCCTATTTGACCCGGTGACATGGAAACCCTACATTGCGCAGGCAGTTAAATTAGGGGCGGGCAGGTGAGCAGCAGATTGGCAGGACGTTTATGGTGGCTGAATATTTTGCTTCTGGCGCAGCCGCTGGCGCTGCAAAACGTTGCAGCAGAGCAGGGGTCTTCAGCAGAACCTGCATTTGGCCGCACCATGGCCTGGAGTGCGTACAACCTGGGCACCACCGGTTACAACCAGGCCGTGGCGATTGGCAAAGCGCTGAAAGACAACTACAACGTCAATCTGCGTGTGGTCCCGGGTAAAAACGATGTCTCCCGGCTGATGCCGCTGATTCGCGGTCGCGTGCAGTATTCGGCCAACGGTGTAGCAACTTATTTTGCCCAGGAAGGCGTGTTTCAGTTCGCTGATCCCCGCTGGGGTCCGTTGCCCCTGCGTCTGGTCATGATGTCTTATGGTGATTCCAATCAGGCGTTGGCGGTTGCCGGTGACCTGGAAATCAGAACCTACGCTGATCTGCGCGGTAAGAGGGTACCTTATGTGCGCGGTGCGCCTGCCCTGAACATACCCACGGAAGCGTTTCTGGCCTGCGGTGGATTAACCTGGGACGACGTTGAACGGGTAGATTTCCCGGGCTACAACGCAATGTGGACCGGCGTGGTCAACGGCCAGGTAGATGCCGCTTACGCAACCACAGTGTCTGGCCCGACCCGCAAGCTGGAAGCGTCACCGCGTGGTATTTTCTGGCCGCCGGCACCTCACGAAGATGCGGCATGCTGGGAGGCGATCAACACAGTAGTGCCTTTTTTCACACCACATTTAGCCACGCGTGGTGCCGGGATCTCCAAACAGCAGCCGCATGAAGGCGCAACCTATCCTTATCCGATGCTGATTACGCTGCCAGAGACCAGAACTCAGGAAGTGCATGATCTGGCGAAGGTCATTCACCTGCATTATGACGAATATAAAGATGCGGATCCGGGCGCAATTGGCTGGGCGCTGGATCGGCAGATTCTCAAGTGGCAGGTGCCTTACCATGAAGGTGCAGTTCAATACCTTCGTTCAGTAGGCGTCTGGGGAGAGGCAGAGGATGCCCATAACATCCGCCTGATTGCGCGCCAGGATCTGCTCGCAAAAGCCTGGCAGGCCCATGTCGCTGCTAACAAAGGCAAAGCGGATTTTGTTGCACTTTGGTACCAGGCGCGTGCGTCTGCGCTCACTGCTGCTGGTTTTGACCCTGTCTGGCAGGACCCTGGTCCGGGTTAACTGATGCAGGATTCACGGTTCGTGCGATATCTTGTGGCCGGGGTCGCTACCCTGGCTTTGCTGCTGGCAATGGATACATTGCGTCTGTTTGGCAGCGAACAGTGGCTGGGCATTCTGGTAAGGGTGGATTCGCAGTATTTCTATGCGCTGTTTGCGCTGCTGTTACCAGTCTCCTATCTTATTTACCCCACCAGGGCCTGGATCGATTGGCCACTGGCCTTGCTCAGCTTCGGCATTCTCTGCGCGCTGTTTGTGACTGCGGAGCAGGGTCTGGATGAAGCCTGGGAGTTTGCAGCGCCTGATTGGGCTGTAATGGCTGCGCTGAGTTTGTGGTTATGCGTCCTCGAAGCCCTGCGAAGAGCAGGTGGCTGGCCTTTGTGTGTGATCGCCTCATTGTTTTCTCTGCTGCCGTTATTCACTGACCATATGCCGGGTCCGTTGAGTGGCTTGTCTGCCAGCTGGCAGGACACCGCGGCGTATCATGCGCTTTCGATCGAAAGCATGTTTGGGTTACCTTTTCAGGCGTTTGCTAATCTGGTGATTGGTTTTGTTGTCTTTGGCGTTGTGCTGCAGCATACCGGTGGCGGCAAATTCTTTCTCAACCTGGCGTTTGCTCTGTTAGGCAAGCAGCGCGGTGGACCAGCCAAAGTGGCCATTGTTTCCAGCGGCCTGATGGGCTCAATGAGCGGTAGTGTGGTCACCAACGTGCTGACCACAGGGCAGATGACGATTCCTGCGATGCGCAAGGCAGGTATGCAGCCGCACGTAGCTGGCGGCGTAGAAGCCTGTGCCTCAACGGGTGGGGTGCTGTTGCCACCGATCATGGGATCTACCGCCTTTATTATGGCGACGTTGCTGGAAATACCCTATGTCGATGTTGCCATAGCGGCTGCCTTGCCGGCGCTGTTGTACTTTTTCAGTTTATATATGCAGATTGATGCCTACGCAGGTCGTGAGCAACTGGCCGGGCTGAGTGTTGAAGAGCTACCTTCAATTCGACAGACGATGGCTGAAGGATGGTTTTATCTGGGGGCCTTTGCGCTGCTCATTTTTCTGTTGATATTCATGCAGCGCGAGGCGTTGGCACCTTACTACGCAACGGCTGCGCTGCTCATATTGAACCAGTTGTCATCCGAGCACCGCATGGGGGTGTCCGAGTTTATCACCATGCTGTCTGCCACGGGTCGGCTATTGGTTGAGCTGGTTGTCATCCTCGCCGGCGTTGGCCTGATTGTGGGCGCGCTGTCTCTCACCGGCTTAAGCGGTACGTTAGTCAATGACCTGCTCAGTTTGGCGGGAGACCAGTTGGGTCTGCTGCTGTTGATGGGCGCCCTGACAAGTTTTGTCTTGGGCATCGGCATGACCGTCACCGCAGCCTATATTTTCCTTGCTGTGGTTCTGGCGCCGGCACTGGTAGGCCAGGATCTGCTGCCTTTGTCGGCACATCTGTTCATCCTCTACTGGGCGATGCTGTCTTTCATTACACCCCCGGTGGCTTTAGGGGCATATGCCGCAGCTTCGATTGCTAACGCCAGCCCTCTGCAAACCGGGTTTGCTGCGATGCGGTTAGGTAGCGTTATTTACGTTATCCCGTTTGTGTTTGTGTTGGACCCGAGCTTTATTCTGCATGGGCCCTGGTATGCGACAGCGCAGGCGGTGGTTGAAGCGGTTATCGGCGTCTGGTTGATGGCCGGTGCAATACAGGCATTTCTACCTGGAATTGGTCATCTGAATCAGATGCCGGGTCGCCTCGCGATCGGGTTTGGCGGACTGGCCATCGCGTTTCCGGACCTTGCCCTGGCCTGGGCTGCGGGCCCGGACAACTGGGTTCATCTGGTCGGTGGCGTGCTGCTTGTTGTCGTTGGCCTGCTGTTCAGCTGGTCAAGACGGAAACAGGCTCCCTAGGCAGGCCGAGGCGTCATTATCGGGAAGCGCCTTGGAAAAGTATCAAACAGGGCGCCCAGGCGTGCTAATGCTTCTACATCACCACTGATTTCAAGATCGTTATCCTGCATCAGCGACGCTGCGTCGGTGAGCCCCATCATCAATCGTTTGAATCCCATGGATGAAGTGGTCACGCTGGCAGTAGGGTGCTGCGAGGTTTTACCTGGGTAGGCATTTAACACGCTGTGTTTGATGGTCATCAGCCAGTCATCACCGCTGTCAGTCATGTGCAGGTTCAAAGCAAGCTCAAGACCTTCAGCGGCATCGGGCATCAGCCGCACAGCCATGACCTGAAACAGGTTGGCTAACGGCATGCCGCGCGCCATGCCCTCACTGGCGCTGAAGTTTGAACCCTTGGGTAAACCCTCCCGCAGTTCCAAAGCGCCACACAGATAGAAATTGCGCCAGACCGCAGACTCTGCCTGATAGCCCATCTGTTCCAGCGCGTCGGCCAGCAGAGCGCGCGCAGGTTTGTGCTCGGGTTCGGTCATCATGACGTGATTGAGAAGTTCGCCAACCCAGCGATAATCGCCGTCGTCAAAAGCCACTTGTGCCAGTTCTACAACACGATCTGCGCCACCCATTGCAGCGACGTATCGAACAGCTGCTTCAGCAGGTGGCAGCGTGTGCAGGGTGGCCGGGTTACCGTTGAAAAAGCCTAGATATTTGACGTACACCGCTCTGACGTTGTGGTGCAGACTGCCGTAATAACCGCGGTTGTAGAACTCATGTCCCAGTACATCCGGCAGCGTAATGCGTTCAGCGATTTCTTCTTTAGTGTAACCCTGGTTGGCCAGCCGTAACGTCTGATCGTGGATGTACTTGTACAGGTCACTTTGTTTCTGCAGATACTCGCAAGCTTCATCCCGACCCCAGATCGGCCAGTGGTGGCAGGCAAACTGGATGTCCAGTCGATCACCAAACAGGTCGATGCTTTCGCGGATCTGAGCTGACCATGCCAGCGCATCGCGTACCTGGGCACCTCGCAGGGTATAGACGTTATGCAGGTGGTGGGAGGTGATCTCTGCCATGCACAGGGCTTTGAACTGAGGCAGAAAGAACACAAATTCTGCTGGTGCTTCTGTGCCTGGAGTCATCTGAAACTCAAACTCAATGCCATCCAGTGTGCGGGTTTCACCGGTCTGGCTGACAAAATCTGAAGGCACAACGAAGCCGGTTGAACCCATGGACAAGGCAGCACCCAGTCCGGTTGAGACAAAGGCCTGTGGTCCTGGCTTTAACAGGTTGCCGTACATGTAGGTGGCGCGACGGCCCATGACGTTGCCTGCCAGTACATTTTCGCTGAGTGCTTCCTGGACAAAGTGTTGTGGTGCAATAAGCGGTATTTTGCCGGACGCTACATCTTCAGCGCTGACAACGCCAAGGATGCCGGCAAAATGGTCAGCATGACTGTGGGTGATTAAAACGGCGCTGACCGGGCGTTCTCCAAGATGTTCATTAGCCAGTGCCAGTGCGGCGGCTGAAGACTCAGATGATGTCAGGGGATCAATGATGACCCAGCCTTTGTTCCCCCTGATCAGCGTCATATTTGCAATGTCAAAAGAACGCACCTGGTAAATACCGTCGGTCACCTCATACAGGCCGTTGTAGAGCGCGTTCAACTGAGCCTGTCGCCATAGACTGGGGTTTACCGTGGCAGGTGCATCATCCTGCAGAAAATCCATCTTGCTCAGATCGTAAGTGATGTGGCCGTTATCTCTGGCAATGGTCAGGGGGTCAAGGGTGGCGATAAATCCGCGCTGTGCGTTGTCAAACGAACGGCGGTCGCTGAAGGGCAGTGTTTCTTCAACCAGGCGCTGGGCAGATTGTGTGTGTTGTGTGGCTGGCTTGGCCTGCTGCTGCTCGCTATCCAGTGGACTGTAATCCATCTTAGTTCCCCGCTGTTGTTTATGCCGCGGGTCGAACCCGCACGTCGACTTTCAAAGCCTGGTTGCCGCCGCCCAGAATAGAGCCGCGGGTAGGCGCGATATCTGAGTAATCTCGCCCCCAGCCCAGGGTGATGTGCTGCTCTGACGTGATCAGGTCGTTGGTCGGATCAAAATCAATCCAGCCGAATTTGGGACAGAAAACGGATATCCATGCATGTGAAGCTTCCGCCCCTATAAGGGTCGGCTGGCCAGGTATCTGGCTCAGAATATAACCGCTGACGTAGCGAGCCGGTAAACCGAGTGCACGAATAGTCGCAATTGCAACGTGAGCGAAGTCCTGACAGACGCCAATGCGTTTAGCGATGATTTCAGACACCTCGGTATAAACGTTGGTCACGCCACCGGTGTACGCAAATTCATTGTGAATGTATTGATTGATGGCCAGTACCAGGCGCAGCACAGGCATTTCGGGTTCGATAAACTGCTGTGCAAACTCACGTGCCGCGTCGACGTCGATGTGACGCGAGGGATAACAGAACTGTGCTGCCTGCCAGTGTTCGCTGCTTTGTGGTACCTCCATGGCTTTGACCACGGACTCCCAGGTTGGCGAAAGGTCGAGCATGAAATCATCCCGACGGATTACATCTACCAGACACTCTGAGTCGATACGGAGCTTTTTATGCGGCGTGTGCAGGCGCACCTCATGCACGGTATTGCCAAAATAGTCCTGTATCTCCTGAATTTCCGTGCCTTCAATCGAAAGATTGATATCGTGCTGCAGCAGCGTCTGGCGACCGAACATTTCTCTGGGTTTCAGGCGCAGAACCTGCTGCGCTGAGATAACCGGCATGCCGTAGTCAAATTCTGTGCAATGTTTAACGCTGTATTTCATTGGGAACTGGGCAGGTTCTGGGTATGGGCAAAATAGGTGGCGGTGACCAGTTCAGATAAGGTGCCGAGGGTGGTAGACAGCCGTTTTAAGACGCGCCGCAGCTGTGTTCGATTTCCAGCTCTGGAGATGACGTTGGCCATTTTATCGGGTTCGGCAAGCACCAGCTCGTGATAAGCAATGAGCAGAATGCGCTGTGATTCGCTGAGGCCTTCATTTGACTGGTCCAGTGGCATTTCCGCCATTACCGCCTGCAGCTGGGTTATCTGATAAATCATTGAGCGTGGATTAGTTTCATCCAATAACAGAAGGTGTAACAGGTTTTCCAACGTGGGCACGTTCTGGTATCGCGATCGGTAGGTAATCGTACTGTCGCAAAGGTCCAGCAACAGATACATATAGGTGCTGCCGGTACTGTGAGAGACCAGTTCGTTCATGACGCGCAAACCAAACTGACCGCGCTCCAGACGGCGGCCAAGTTCAAGCAGCCGCCAGCCGTAACTGCGGGTCATGTTTTCCTGGATCTGTCCGTTCAGACCCGACAGTCGTTCGATCAGCTGGTCCATCAGCGCCAGCGCATCTGATACCTGTCCCAGTCGCCAGCGCTGTTGAGCAGGGGTCTGTGCCAGCGCCCGGAACATGCGCCAGGCGTCGCCGGACAGGCGTTCGCGAACCTGACTGGCAAGACGGTGAATGTTGTTGAGTAATTTAAACAGGCCGACGTTGCTTTCGGGGTTAAAAAGAACCGACCACCATTCGCGGGCAATCACTGTCGTAGAGCTGACCTGGGTTAACTGTTTGGCCTGTGCCAGAGTCAACATATCCAGGTCTACCAGTAATTGAACGGCAGTGTTCAACAGCATTTGCTGATCGTCGCTGCTGCCCTCAACCACGTGACTGAACAGAGAGCGATAAGCCCGCACGGCACCTTCGCAACGCTCCAGATAGCGACCCAGCCAGAATAGATCGTCAGCGGTACGGCTGGGCAGGTCCCGGTCGCTGCGTCTGGTCAGATTTTGGGGATGGATTTCCGGTGTGCTGATAGGTTCGACCTGGTCTCGACCTAACCAGATGTCTTTGCTAATCTCTCCGTCAGCGGTGGCAACGCGCGCGATGCCACCGGGCATCAGCCGATAACCTTCTTCAGTCATGCAGACAAACAATCGCAATACAGTGGGCCCGGAAACAATCTGTCCGTCGTTATTGACGTAAGGACTATGCGATAAATTGATCAGCTCGCGTCCGATCTGATTGTAGGCTGCGGTGTTGGCATGAGTGGCGCTGGCCTGCAGGTTTGGGTCCTGGTAACTCTCGATGGTGCTGGCGAACAGCTCCGGGCGTCTGAAGGCCGTGCCGATGTGAAGTTCACTGGCATTTTCTGCAACGTAGGCGGCTTCATCGGGTTGTCCACACCACCAGGTAGCAAGACTGGGCAGCCGCAGTTCCTCATCTAACAGAGACTCACACAGACTGGGCAGAAAACTCATGAACGCATCGTTTTCGAGGACGCCTGATCCCAGCGCGTTGGCAATGTGGATCTGGCCGCTGCGCGCGATGTTGGCAAGTCCCGCGACGCCATCTTTACTGCCTGGATCGAGGAACAGTTGATCACAGGCGCTGGCTTGAGCGTGCCGTAACAAGCTGCCCACGGGTTTTAGTCCTTCCAGAGTTTTTAATTGCAGAGTTTGCCCGCGGACAGTCAGATCAGCGCCTTCCACTACCGGAAAACCAAAATACTGACCAAGATAAGCGTGTTCAAAATAATTCGGGTGATCAGGCCCTGGACTTAAGATGGCAGTCATACCTTCAGGGGTGGTTTGTGCTGCACGGTCGGCCAGGTGTTGAGCGAAGGCCCGATAAAATGCAGCCAGACGCTGGGTGCCCATCTGCTGAAACAATTCCGGCATTGCCTGGCCTGCCAGCACACGGTTCTCCAGACTCATGCCAAGCCCTTCAGGTGCTTCCGTCCAGTCTGCTAACACACGCCACTGACCGTCGGGTGAGCGACCGATGTCAAATGCCAGAAGTTGCAGATATTCAGCATTGGCGGCGCGGTAGTTGTACATCGGCAACAGAAAACGAGGATTACCAAACAGCAGGGCAGGTGGCAGGCCGCCGACATTCAACAGCGTTTTAGGGCCATATAAGTCTGCGGTAATCCGATTCAGAAGTTTGGCGCGTTGCGTCAATCCCTGCTCGAGCTCGTGCCATTCATTGGTGGGTAGCGTAAATGGCAGCGGATCGAGGCGTGTGGGGCGTTTCACATCCAGGTCGCGGACCAGCATCTCGGCGCGCAGGTGCTCGGGTTGCGGGGTGCCGCCAAGACCGTCGGAACTGGTGAAAAAGGCCATGACGTCCTGCCAGTGTGCGGGTGTCGCACCGCGCGCGAGTTCATCGAACGCATTGGCAGGCACCTGATAATGATCAAGTGGCTGTGAGGCTTTGGCGGTCATTGGTTGTGACATGGGCTAATAGGTACTGTTGCTGGTTTTCATACGAGCCCAATAGGTATCAGCCGCGGCGATAACTTTAGGTGCGAGCCATAGTGCTGACACCATCGTCGGGATGGCCATCAGCGCGAAGCTGGTATCTATGATACTCACTGCTGCGTTTATGGAAATGATTGAAGCGATCAAAATAAACCCAACGTAAACGTAAAGATAGTAGCGTTTGTTGTGCGCGCCAAACAAAAATCCCGTGCACTGAGCACCGTAGAAGGAGTAGGTGAAAATAGTAGTTGTGGCAAAGCAGATGACGCAGATAAAGACAATCGCAGTACCCGCCGGGCCGAGCAAGGCAGTGAACGCGGCGGCGGTGAGGGTCACACCTTCAGCTGCGCTGCTCGTCCAGACGCCGGAAATTAAAATCATCATGGCCGTGGCGGTACAGATGAGCAGGGTATCCAGTATCGGTCCTAACATCGCAACCAGACCCTCGCGTATGGGCTCTCTGGTTCGTGCGGCACCGTGGGCCAGGGATTCTGTACCCATGCCCGCTTCGTTGCTGTAGGCACCACGTCGAATGCCGTACAGAATCATCGCCAGTAATCCTCCACCGGCCACCGCGTCACCGGTAAATGCATCTTCAATGATCAGGGCCATAGCACCCGGTACGGCGTCAGCATTGAGCATCAGCGCTACCGCAACACTGCCGACATAAAGCACAGACATCGAAGGCACCAGCGCCGCAGCAACATTTGAAATCCTTTTTATCCCACCGAAGACCACGCTGGCCGTCAGTGCCGCCAGCACAGCACCTGCAATCAGATTGAACAGCAGGGGGTCCGCATCAGGTGCCAAGAAGCCATACTCAATGGCAATCAGATCACGAAAGATCTGTATCAGCTGGTTGCTTTGCAGGGCTGGGAGGCAGCCGATCAAGCCGGTGCCTGCAAACACGTAGGCCAAAAAGTGCATACGTTTAGGTAACGCTTCGCGGATGACGTACATCGGTCCACCCTGCAGATCACCTGCTGAGTCTGTGCCGCGATACATAACTGCGAGCGAACAGGTAAAAAACTTTGTTGCCATGCCAACGATGGCCGTCATCCACATCCAGAAAATGGCCCCGGGTCCACCGATGGCAATGGCTAAAGCAACGCCCGCGATATTGCCCATGCCAATAGTGCCCGCCAAAGCGGCGGATAAGGCTTTGAAGTGACTGATCTGTCCCGGATCAGACGGGTCGTTGTACTTACCGCGCAGTAGATCAATGGCATGCGGCAGATAGCGAAAAGGAACAAAGCGTGAGCGGATCAGAAAGACAAGACCACCACCCAGCAGCAGAACCAGCAGCCAGGGACCCCAAGCCAGATCAGCGATTGCTGTGGTGACCGCTTCAATTTGATCAATCATGTGCCGGGGTGCTGTGGAAAGTAAAGCCGTCGAGGTTAACGGTTTCGACTGGCAACTTCACTACACTTGCAAAAGAGATCGCAAGCTAGTTTACAACTAGCCCCTGGAGCCTGGCCGACAGGCCCGATTTCGCTACCGTTTATCGCGCTGATCTGGCAGCGGGTTGCGCATCTGCTAGAGTGTTGCTTCGTTCCTCTGGCAGCAGCTTATGGCAGACACGACCCCTTTGAAGGTAAGACAGACAAAGTCCCAGACGCCTGATTTTGATGAAGGTCCGTTGGGGAAGGCTACTGTGTACCCGGCAACTTATACACCTTCTTTATTGCACCCGATCGATCGAAGCGCCGCGCGTGACCAGGTGGGTGTGGCTCAGGCGTCGCAGCTGCATGGAGAGGACCTGTGGACCGGTTATGAGTTTTCCTGGCTTGATACGCAGGGAAAGCCACTGGTGGCAGGCTTGCGTATTCGTACTCCCTGTCAATCTGCTGCCATGGTGGAAAGCAAGTCTCTGAAGCTGTATCTCAACAGCTTTGCACAAACCAAGTTTGAGTCTCAGGCTGCGGTTCTACATACCCTGGATCAGGATCTGAACCTTGCTTTTCAGGCACCGGCAATCATCGAACTGATGGAACTGTCTCAACTGTCTGTGCCCGTGCAGCAGATGCCGGGTGTTTGCCTGGATGACATTGATCTGCGCACTGACACCTATGAACGTGCGCCTGATTTCCTGTCTCTGGAAGACGTTGATGTCAGCGTTCATGAAACCCTGCACAGCCATATTTTTCGCAGCCTCTGCCCGGTAACTGCGCAACCCGACTGGGCTTCTGTAAGTATCGAATACAGTGGGGTGCCCATTAATCGAGCTGGCCTGCTGAAATACCTGATTTCTTACCGGAATCATCAGGCATTCCATGAGACGACCATCGAACAGATCTTCTGCGACATCATGGCAGCCTGTGCGCCGTCCCGTCTGGCGGTGTATGGTCGGTTTCTACGTCGCGGTGGCCTGGATATCAATCCTTTCCGCTCGTCCCATGAGGCCGAAGCACCCATGTGTCGGTTACCTCGTCAGTAAAGTGAGCAACAAGAGGGGCGTTGGCGTGAGCAGTCAGTCTGTCTTGTTGGGTGCAATCACGGTTCGCAACCAGCCCCACCAGGTGTTGTCTTTTCTCAGCGCCTGATCCAGCAGTTGTACATCCTGGCGCAGGCGTGAGTGCTCGGTCAGCAAGTCAGCCCGACTGATCATCTCTCTGTCTGTGTCCAGGTGCTTCACAACGCCAGCAGGATTGCCTGCAGCCACCACGTTTGCCGGCAGCGATTTAGTCACCACAGCGCCCGCACCGACAATTGTGTTGTCACCCACAGTCACGCCTTTACACACAACAGCGCCATCGCCGATCCAGACGTTTCTACCCAGCACCACTTCGGCGGTAGCCCCAATTGGACGCGGCCTGTTGTATATGCCATGCCAGTCTGCGTCAGTGATATAAACGCCGGCAGCCAGCATAGTGCTCTGGCCGATAACCACGGAGGTTGCGGAGTCGATACGTACACCCGGACACAACAGGGCATAATCCTGCACCTCGATGGACCCTTCGCCATCTTCGTGTTGCCAGGTGGTCAGGCGCACTGTGCGATCCGCTGAGGTGACCACGTGTACAGCCTCGCCGAGACGGATGTTGGGACCATAAAGCTTCAAGTGCCAGGGTTTCATAATCATACCGCCGTCACCCAGGTGATCTAACTGAGGGCGGATGAAATGCCGGGTCCAGTTTTCTTCAAACAGGCTCAGCAGGCGTTTTAATGCAAAAGGTTTATGGTCGCGTCGCAATCTGGCGCTCGCTTGTCAAAGGTGGGTGTTGTACCCGCTCGAACAGAAACTGACAAGGGGATATCGTTGCACCCTCAGGTTCAAGCTGCGTCTTCTGCCTGCTCACTTTCATCAAGCCCAAGCCGGTTGCGCAGTTCGGCGTTTTCGGTTTCCAATGACTGGATGCAGGCCATCATTTCACGGCTGTCGCGAGTGAATTGTTGTAACAGCTGCTTCAGCTCTTCGGTGCGATCATTTTCACATTCACTATCGGTAAAGGCTTCTGCGGCTGCCTTGGCAGTCTCAAGTTCTGCTTCCAGAGCGGCAATCTGTTCAGCGTAGTCAGCATCGACGGCCAGGCCCCCGTCAGCAAAAGCGTTACGCAGCTGGCTTTCTATTTCTCCCTGAGGGTTCAGAGAATGTTGTAACACCAGCCTGATCACAGGGGTTGTTGCCCCGTCGGCTGGCAGGGCGTCCAGCTGTGCCTGTATCCAGGCCGCCGGGCTGGGATCAGAGTCGTCGGTTTGCGCTTCCAGCGCCTGACGCAGCTGCTCGTTCTGCTGTGAAACACCGCGCAGACGCAACCAGAACGCTAAGCACGTGCCTACCGTAATGATGAACATCTGCACCAATGCAAAAATGGACCATTCCATCTGCAGCAACAATCTCTGGATTAACCTTCTATGAGTATAGATGGTGATTTGTGAACGTGTGGAACGGGTTTACTGGCGCCCGAGAAAGGTCCATTTCAAGAGCTGATCGGCCTGGAACGGCACAATCGGTGTGCCTGCGGCATCGATAACCGAAGCAACAGTCTGTTGACGCCGCGCCAGGGTGATTGTGCTGTTGTTCAGCGGCAGGCCGTAGAACTTGGGTCCATTTTCGGAGGCAAAGGCCTGCAGGTTGGGCAGCGCATCTTCCTCCTCGAATACCGTGGCGTAACATTCCAATGCAACCGGAGAATTGTAGATGCCAGCGCATCCGCACGCATTTTCTTTGTCGCTCTGGGCGTGGGGTGCTGAGTCTGTGCCGAGGAAAAAGCGCGGATTGCCTGACGTCGCCGCCTGTCGCAGCGCGCGTTGGTGCGTTTCCCGTTTAACCACCGGCAGGCAGTACAGATGTGGCCGGATACCGCCGGCGAACATGTCGTTGCGATTGATCATCAGGTGGTGTGGCGTGATGGTGGCGGCAACATTGGTTCCGGCACTTTCAACAAACTCAACGGCCTGGCGGGTCGTGATGTGTTCAAAAACAACTTTCAGCTCTGGCAGATCGGCCAGCAGCGGCTGCATCACGTCCTCTATGAACACTGCCTCGCGATCAAAAATATCAATGTGTGCACTGGTGACTTCGCCATGCACCAGCAGCGGCATACCCATCTTCTGCATCTGCTCGAGCACGGGATAGATGGCTTTGATGTCTGTTACGCCATGTGCAGAGTTTGTTGTGGCATTGGCGGGGTAAAGTTTAGCTGCGGTAAATATGCCGCTTTCGTAGCCTGCTTGCAGTTCTGCTGCTGCAATCGCATCGGTGAGGTATGCGGTCATCAGAGGCGTAAATGAAATCTCTTCAGGCAATGCAGCCAGAATGCGTTGCCGATAAGTATCTGCGTCTGCGCACTTCGTAATGGGTGGATCCAGGTTGGGCATGATAATGGCGCGCGCAAACTGCTGCGCAGTATGGAACGCAACACCTTGCAAAACCGCGCCGTCGCGTAGATGTACATGCCAGTCGTCCGGTGTTCGTAAACGTATTTGCACACCATCGTCAGTTTGTACAATGGTGTCGGAAGACGTGTTATCGGATGACATAGCCGGCTCCACGGACAGTCTCAAGGTCCAAAAAATGGCGGAGAGAGAGGGATTCGAACCCTCGATAGGGGTTACCTATACACACTTTCCAGGCGTGCGCCTTCGACCACTCGGCCACCTCTCCGGAATTTGGAGGCAACCCACCCAGCCACACCTAAGCGCCCGAAACCGCTGTTACCGTTGCTCCCTTCCGGGCCTGGCGGAGTTCACAGCATATCGCCGCTAGGGGACCAAGATGGGTCACCATAGGGGCGCGTATGCTAGCGGAAAAGGATTCGGATTCATATATGGTTGCTAGATCCGACCGTCTAATGGTCCGATAACCACATAGTCGACGATGGCAGCTATGAGCGCGATAATCACGACCACGCCCATAATGAAGCCCAGCAGACGCCAGCCGCGAAATTTGGTTTCTTCGTCGTGGGGAGAATGTTCGGTTTCTTCTGGATGGCTCACACTACTGCCCTTGTATTGCTGACTGACTGACGCGAACATGGTAACGCACAATCTTACCTGCCGCGGATTCTGCACACTTTAATCACAAAGCCAGATCGCTGAAACATGTCGAAGGAACTGTCCTACAGGTCAGATATCGATGGGTTACGTGCTGTTGCCGTAGTCCCTGTGGTTTTTTACCACGCCGGATATGCCATGTTCAGCGGTGGATTTGTCGGTGTTGATGTGTTTTTTGTGATTTCCGGTTTTCTCATCACCTCAATTATCTACAGAGATATCCAAGCCCAGTCATTTTCTTATCGACAGTTCTATGCGCGCCGGGTGCGGCGACTGTTTCCTGCGCTGTTCAGCGTTGTCCTGGCCAGTTGTGTCGCCGCCTATCTGCTGTTGTTGCCTGAAGAACTGCGGGATTTCGGCCAGAGTGTCTTCAGTATTGTGTTGTTTGCCTCCAATTTTCTGTTCTGGAGTGAGTCAGGCTACTTTGCACAAGCTGCGGAGCTGAAACCATTGCTGCACACCTGGTCATTGGCGATTGAGGAGCAGTACTACCTGCTGTTTCCGATGTTTCTGCTGGCGGTAAAGCGCCTGTTGGCTCAACCTTATCTGTTGTGTGTTTGGATACTGCTGCTCGTTTCTTTAGCGGTTTCTGTATGGAGTGTTCACCACGCGCCTGATGCCGCCTTTTACCTGCTGCCCAGTCGTATGTGGGAGCTTCTCCTGGGTTCTGTTCTGGCGATGAAGATGCCACGATTGCCGTCAAAGCCTGTGGCTGAGTTGCTTGCAGTTATCGGTATGGGTTTGATTGGGCTGGCCGTATTTGCCTTCGAAGCGGGGATGCCGTTCCCAGGGGTTACGGCGCTGGCACCTTGTCTGGGCACTGCATTGATCATTACCGCGGGAGCGCAATACCAGACAATGGTGGCAAGACTTCTAAGTTTGCGTGCCCTTGTTTTTGTTGGACTTATATCCTATTCACTTTACCTGTGGCACTGGCCCATCATCGCGTTTACCAAGCACTACCTGGGCACACCTTTGACATCACTGACAGTTGTGAGCGCGGTGGCGGGTTCGGTTGTGTTGAGTATTTTATCCTGGCGTTATATTGAACAGCCATTCCGTGGCGCTGGTGCGCGACTGTCTACCACGGCACTTTTTCGTCTGGCATTCGGTGTGGCATCCCTGCTGGTTGTGTGTGGACTTGTGTTTGACCTGTCGCGAGGACTGCCGAATCGTTTGCCCGACGAGGTAGCAGCCATCGCTGCTGTTGGCAAACAAAGGCCGGCGACCAACGAGTTCTGTGGTGCAGGGCAGGTACAAAACACCTTTACCGATTCGCGCTGTCAGCTGCTGGCGGAGCCGCGGGAACCCTCGGTCCTGATCTGGGGAGACTCTCATGCCAATGTGTTACTGCCCGCCTTTCGCCAAAGTCTTAAACTCATAGATCGCAATGCGGTTTACACCATTGCCAACGGTTGTGCTCCGCTGCTGGGTGCGCAGCGAATTGTGCAGCGACGCGGTGGACCCTCTGGCAACGTCAGCTGTCTTGAGCACAACCGGGCAGTGTTTGAGGCTATGCAACGCAGTCAAACCGTCGAAACGGTTGTGCTTGTTGCACGTTGGGGTTTTCACGCGCAAGGCGTTGAAGTGCCAGGTAAAGACGGCGCTTCACGTTTCCTGCAAACTGCTGCCCAGCAGGCAACATCCACAGAAGAAAACAGGCATCTGTTTTCCCAGGCGATGATTGACACGATTGAACAGATATCAGGCGCTGGCAGGTCCGTTGTTGTGGTGGGTGGATTGCCTGAAGCGCAAGGGGATGTACCTGACACTCTGGCCAAAGCTCGTTGGCACGGGCGTACAGCGGGTCTCGGACAGACGGAAGCGGATCTGCTTGAACGCCAGGCGCCTGTTTATCGGGTGATGCAACAATCAATGTCGACCAGCCCTGCAGTGTTTTTTGTACCGCTGCATGGGCGCTTATGCGATCGCGGTACCTGCGTTTTTGCAGATCAGGACACGCCGCTGTTTTTTGATGATAATCACCTTTCTGAAGCTGGGGTTAACACGGTGATGCCAGTGCTGATTGATTTTTTTGCGAGAAAAGAACTCTGAATACTGCAACTGATACCTCCGCCCCAACCAAAGCTGCAATCAACCATGCGCTGGCCGCTGATGCTATGTCTGTCCTGCGCCTTGGTCCCTTGTTTATTGTTGTTGCGCTGGTTGTTGAAGCGTTGTCACATGTCGGTGGTGAGCAGAGCAGATTTGTCTGGGTACCCGGCGCTGCAGCGATATTTCTGATTTCGCAATGGCTGCTGTTACGGAAGATAGATGTCCCCCTGCGTTATGCCGGCGCGCTCCTGTTGCTACCCTGGCTTGCCATTGTGATTGTCATGCTGCAACACATCAGCGTAGGGGTTATTCAGCCGACCATAGTGTTCATGGCGATATCGATGATTGCTGTTGGTGCGCTGATGATGCCGTTGTGGCCTTTGTTAGTTGCGCTGGCCTCAAGTTCCGTAATTGTGCTCTGGTTGGAATTTGTCATAGCGCAGGAAAATGCGTCCGTCAGTTTGCTGGTCCTGGTGCTGACGCTGAGTGTGGCCACGCTTGTTTATCGCGTGCGCCGGCGCGCCATTGTTAACGAAGTAGGGCGCCGCTCGGCACAGCTGGAACTTGAACAACAGCGCTTACAGATGGCGAATGCCCAGCAGAAACTGGCGTTGTCGACAAACATGGCAGGTGGCATTGCACACCGGCTTAACAATGACCTGCAAACCATAGTAATCGGGCTGGAAAACGCGCTGCGACTGCTACCTGATCACCCGGCGACAAGTCTGTTAAACCATGCGTTGCATAGCGGCGAAAATGCGGCGGAACTGGTTAAAAAACTGCATATCCACACGGGTAAAATGGTTTCGGAAAGTGAAATATTCGACATTGAGCAATTGCTGGAGGAAGCAGTTTTACGCTCTCACCTGCCTGAACAAGCAGATCTGTTTCTGTCGTTCACGGGTTTGCCAATTCAGTTGAATGGCAACTTTGAAGACCTACGCACCTCGATTCTGGCTCTGGTTCATAATGCTGGTCTTGCATTGCCAGACGGTAATGGTTCCGTGCTCGTGCGTGCCAGTGCAACCGACGACGTAGTGCGGATAGAAGTCAGCGATGATGGGGTAGGCATTGCTGATGAAGAAATCTCCCGGGTAATGGAACCCTTCTATACCAGTGAACCTATCGCCCGGGATGGACTTGGACTTGCGGTGGTTGATGGCATTGTCAGGCGACATGGCGGCAGTGTCTCGATACGATCTGATAAAGAACGGGGCACGCGCGTTAGTCTGGAACTGCCTAGATCTAAAACTGACACCAGCGAGAGAGTAGCCTGTGGGTAGAGTGAAAGGTAAAGTGGTTGTTGTAACCGGTGCTGCGTCGGGACTGGGATTTGCGGATGCGCAACAGCTCGCGGCTGAAGGTGCGCATGTGATCCTGACAGATATTGACGAGGAGCGCGGACAGGCCTGCGCAGATACGTTAGATGCGGCCTTTCTGCAGCAGGATGTCGCAGATGAGGCCAGTTGGGAGCGCTTGCTGAGCTTTGTTGAGGAGCGCTACGGACGCCTTGACGGCATGGTTAACAATGCAGGTATTGCACCCATCGCAGATATTGAAACCACCACTACAGAGGTCTGGCGCAAAACGCTTGGGATTCATCTCGATGGCACTTTCTGGGGTTGCCAGAGCGCTATCAAACTGATGAAGAAAGGCAACGGCGGCTCCATTGTGAACATGTCTTCCACGGCCGCTCTTGTCGGCATTCCTGCCTACCTTGCGTACTCGGCGGCGAAAGGTGGTATTCGATCAATGACAAAAGCCGTCGCCATCCACTGCCGACAGCAGAAGCTGGGCATTCGGTGTAACTCTGTACACCCTGGCAGTATCAGCACACCAATGGTGCATCATGCATTGAAGACGTTGGTCGGGGTTGATCTGCCGGCAGAGGAAGATCCGGAAGCAACCCGGATCGCGATGGGCGTTGGAGAAGCCAGTGATGTGGCGCATATGGTGGTCTATCTGATTTCGGATGAGGCGAAACACATCAACGGTGCGGAAATGGTCATCGACAATGGCGACACGGTCGTCTGACAGAAACAGAGGGCATCTCGTGAACATTACATCCATGGTCCATATTAATATCAACTGTCGTAGTTATGAGGTGTCCCGGGCATTTTACGAAATGTTGGGGTTTAAAGTTTTCTGGCCTGTGCCACCAACCAACTCAGAGGCGGTTAATCGCGCCGTTGGAATGCAGAACTATCGCGTTAATGGCGCACTTATGACTTTAGATGGTGCGAACCCACCCATGGTGATCGATCTGCTGGAGTGGCAATCCCCACGGGATGATTCAGCCCCATATCCGAACCTGCATCGGCCCGGCCTGGCACGTCTGGCCATGGCAAGCAGCGACCTGCAGGCGGATTATCAGTTTCTGGTTGATAACGACGTTGAAGTGCTTTCTGAACCCGCCACGGTGATGATCGACGAAGAACATGGCAGCAGTTTCTTCTGCTTTAAAGATCCTGACGGTACATTTCTGGAGTTGGTGCAGAGCTTTTAGCGTATATGTTAGAAGGTGACGGGGGCGCTTTTGGCGATTGAGAGAAAAGATCGGCCGATCAGAACGCTGGTGATCGGCACTGTCCTGGCGTCGCTGCTTATTCCCCCTGTTGTTTTTGTTGTTGTTGCCCTGGGCAGCGGTTTGAGTGTTGTTGAAACGCTGATGGCTGTAGTAGAGCAATTCACATCAAGAAAACAGAACCTTTTTGTCGTTGGCGCATTAAGTTTGCTGCCCGTTGTTTTGATGGTTCTGGTTATCTGGCTGGTCCGCAAATTCAAACATGGATCCGTTGATGCGCGTACACTCACCATCGGCGGCGCAGCAGGGATTCTTGCTGTAGATATCTGGATCAATTTTGAGTACTGGCCGACTTTCCTGCCCCAGATGACGTACGCCGGTTTTCCGCATGGGCTGGAATTTGTACTTGGGCCGTTTTTCTTTGCACCGATAGCGATGGTGATCGGCATGGTCATCGCGGCTGTTGTGACCAGGAGGAAATCAGCGTAATGAAAATCAGTCTACTGCTTGCGCTTCTGTTTCTGTCGAATTTCGCGCTGGCCTGTCGCTGTGCGGAACAGCCGCTGGCCGCTTACTTTGCCAACGCAGACGAAGTGTTTATAGGTACCCTTCTGCAGACGCAATCCTTAAATGAGGATGAACGGCAGTTTATGTTCGAGCGCCATGGTCTGCCCTATAAACGACAGTCGGGAAGCAAATCACAACTACCCTACGTCAGTAACAAATCAACTGCCGCCTGTGCTGTTGCAGTTCAGCCTGGCGCGGTGTACATCGTTTTTGCCGAGCGAGATGAAAGTGCCGGCCATGCCGTGATAACCAGTTGCAATGGCACACGTATTCATCGAACCAGCCAGGGTGATCAGTTTGGATTCACAGATGTGGCCGCCAAATTTGTTGTATCCCAGCTAACCGGGCTGGCTGGTCTTGAAGCTCTGCGTCGTATCGCTAGTGTAGAAGTGGATGCTGCAGACGTTGATAATGCCGCCATAATTGGATTGTTAGATGTTGCTGCGCTGACGCACACCGCCGCAGTGCCGGTGTATGCAGTCCCCCGTCAGACGGATGCCGATGCTGTGATGATTAGCAGCTACGATGATCTGCAACATCGTGAATCTGGATATGAGGTGGACGCCGCCCTGGTTTTTGCGGAGGTTGCGGGTTGGTATAAGGTGCAATTGCGCGATGGTGGTTTTGGCTGGTTAGCACCAGATGCTGCGGGTACTTTCTGGCCGTTGGAAACTTTGTTAATCAATCGATTAACGTATTTTGTGCAAGACTGGAACCGGTTCGTCTGGCCGGAAATTGGAGCAGGCATTCCGCGTCGGCTTTCCTATCCAAGCGAACGGCCGCCACGTGAACAAGCCGTAAAAATCATCAGCAGCCAGTACATTGCGCAAAGCCTCTGGTTTGAGGTGGAGGTGCTGCAACATAATGCCTGTGAAGGTAAACCCGAGAAAGTCCTGGCAAGAGGCTGGGTGCCAGCATATACAGAGTTGGGTGAGCCTGTAGCCTGGTTTTATTCTCGTGGTTGCTGAACGTACTTTTGATCATGTTTGCAAAGGAGATATCACAGTGAAGAGAACAATCAGGGCGGCGTTGGCAATTTGTCTTGTAACACTGTTGGCGGCCTGCGGAGGTGGTGAACACGCCGACCGCGAAGCAGAGATGGAAGCCCAGGCCAGCCGTTTGGGGATTGATGCTGACGTAACACTGGATGATTCAGGAGAAGTGGAAAGTGTGCAGGTCAATTCCCAGTTTGGTGCAGTTGGGCAGAATCTGAAACTCCCGGGTGACTTTCCTGCTGATATACCGATAGATGCAAACTGGAACATCATGAGCGTCGCTCAGGTGCCACCGTCAGGACATATGGTTCAAGCGATGGCAGATGGCAATGTTGACGCATTGGTGACGAAGCTGCGGGGCAAGTTCACAGAACAGGGTTGGCAGGAAGGTAGCTTTAATCAACCGGTCGCGACTATGACCACCTTAGGGTTCGAAAAAGGTAGCCGTATGGTCAATGTGAACATTACAGATTCCGGCGCCGCGCAGTTGTCTGTGCAGGTGCTGGCAATGCAGAAATTGAATTAGACGCTGCGCATAGCCATTGTGGTAACACACCCTTGCTTGATCTCATCAAACCAGTCTACTCATCCGAGCGCCGGTGCTGCAATACCCAGGCAATGTGGTGGTAATCGGGTCGGTGTGTCGGGTTTTGCGGCGCCAACGGCGATTGCTGGTGGGACGTTACCGCGGTAACGTTTGCCACAGATTGCACGTTTAGAGGTGTGATGTTTGTAGTTGGTCGTTCACCGGTATCGTGCAGCCGTTGTCCGTTTTGAGTATAGAAATGAAACTCTACGGCACTGGTTTGCGGATGATGAATCTGTATCCGAGCTCTGCCTTCATGGATAAAAGTGTGGTGTCGACGACACAACAGGATGAGATTATTGAGCTTAGTGGCACCGCCCCGGGCCCAATGGTGAATGTGATGGGCATCGACAAAGCGGGTATGAGTGCAGCCGGGATAGCAACAGCCGCGGTCTCTTTTCCTTAATGCTCGTCGCAGAGCAGAGGGAATGGTGCGGGTCTTAGGACCCGCGCTGGGTTCCTCTTGTCTCTCTGACGGATTTTCAGCATGGCCCTCGCTATGAACCACCACACTGCCATCACAGGTGAGCCGATCCAAGGCTGCCTGAGATATGTCAGGATCATGAAAATCGATGTGAACAAGATACCGATCTGCACTGCTGCCGGTCTGATCAGTCAGTTTGGCTTGCGCCAGTTCCAGTAACGCATGAGCCCGTTGCTCAGAAACAGGCTGGTCAGCCGGGGGTGGAGATCCAGCATTGGCTGTACCGCTTTTTTCAATCTCTATATTTAATGCCGCCTGCAGAAGCGCCCCAAGTTCCTTGGGTAAACGACCTTTGATGACCACATCACCGTTGTCTGCCTTCTTTAACACCAGCTCAGGACGGCTTGAAACCTCCGGTCTACCCCGATCCAAACGGATCTGATCGCGCACAATGCGCGCCACCTGATGGGCGGAGGCGTGTTCAGCCATCGACACCAGCAGGGCCTCATCTTTAGCTGTAGCCAGTCGGGTTAACGCCCGGACTTTGGAGTAACTCAGCCGGCCCTCACCAAATGCGGCATCAATCACCTTCAGGTCCTGCAGCGCTCTGGCCACACGCACCTTTTCACGTGCGGCATTGGCGCCC
>JANSXA010000002.1 GCA_024743175.1 Pseudomonadaceae bacterium
ACTCAGCGCTCGAAAGCACGGTACGATACCTAGGTATCGAAGTGGACGACGCGCTGGAGCTATCTGAGAATACAGAGATCTAAGCTAACGTGGCGGCTCGCCGCCACTTTCCGCTTTCATGCACCGAAGCAGACTATAACGTTGGAATTGTGCGAATACGTACTATCGACCCTGAACGGACGTTTGGCCGTCGTTGCAGTTACACTGTTATGAGACCGACACCAAACACGGAAAGCATGGAAACACCAAAGTCTGCAAAGGAATCACTGCAATCGGCGCGTCAACATCGAAAAGCTGGAAGATACGCTCAAGCGTTAGAAGAGTACGAGTGGTTTTTCGACAATGCGCTCTCACAACGCCCGTCGTACTATGGTGTTCGACTATCCTATTGTCTGGATGAGTGGCACGACATTGGAAAGCACTATGAACCGGCCTTACACCGCCTCGATGCCAAGCGGCTGGATTGCTTTGAACGCTTTTTGGACACTGGAGATGCTGGGCTCTTCCATGACTTCGAGGCGATATCCAAAGAACTAGGTGATGTGCAAGGGGTTGTAGACCGATTTCAGTTGTTGGATGAGCAACACCCCAAACTAGCATCAGAGGCGTGGTTTTTTGCAAAGCAGTATTTCATCAACAAGGAACTCTGGCAGATATGCAGCAAGTACCTCCCAGAACCACATAAAGAGTGCGAAAGGCTCATCAGCAAATTCTTCGAAGGAATGAAGTTGTACCTAGAGGAGCCTGAACTATTTGGAAACTCCGATGCTCAAATTGTCGGTTGGCTAGTCACGGATTGTCACAACCTACTTCGCGTACTCCGTCACGCAGGCCGGAATCTAGAGGAAGGGCAGGCGATGGAGCACATAAGACTAAAGCTGAGAGAAGAAGGATATGAGAAGCACATAAGCGCAGTCTCAGCGTATTTCTGAAGGACCGCTCCTGGCCGAAACTTCCGCTTTTTCGACCACATGAATCAGTGATTATTAGGTCCGCTTTCTTTGAGTTCCTGCCGTTTAAGTACTACGTCGTTGCGCTGATTAACGCCACTCGTATCAACATGAGCGGCATCATCCTGAGTGCTAAGGAAGTATTCATCGAGTAGGTCCGAAAGGTGGTCGATCTGTGGCGTGATACTGATGCCAATCGAGTCAAGCTTACGCTTTAATCTTCAAATTTCAGCAACGTTACGGTTCACAAAAACTGGAGAAAGAGCCTATCACCGACCCGATTTGGTCTCCTTGCGGCAATCATTGGGTTGAATCGGATGCAGCTTTAAGGTTGAACCGGCATTATGAAGGCTAGCGAAGCAAGCCTTTGAGTAATCTCGGTGAACGTGCGAAGCCAATCGCGGCGGCAACTCGTAACGCCTGGCCTAATGGATACGGTAGTGTGTGTAAACCACCATGGACACGCACCTGTCCAACGCCAGGGGCATCGGGGTTCAACCAGTCATGCACAGCAAGCAATCCATTCAGGCAGCGGGATTGGCGTGGCGTCAGTGTTTCTACGCCTAACGCAGCAGCACCGCCAAAAGCTGCAGCAAATACCGGATGATCAAGTGATCGCGTGCGGGTAATTGCAGCGGTGTTTGCTGAAACACGCAGTGGCTTGGGATCTGTAGCGGAGAGTTGACCAAAGTCTGACCAGCTTTGTGCCATCAGAATTTTTCCGAGATATTGCGCCGCCTGATAACTGGCACCTTGTATGTTCACGACTGTGCGAGTGGTTGCGGCCCCGTCCACCACCACACTGCCTCCGCCGGTACCCAATAGACCCAACCGTGCCAGCAGTGCCTCCCACTTGGGGCGGGATGCAACGCGAGCTTGGGTTGCAGCCAGATCCTCCTGATTCAAACCTGTTGGTGTTGTTGGAGAAACAAGCATCGTGACACTGGCCACCAGTTCTGTTGGCAATGCATCAATCAAGGCATTCATAGAGGCGGTGAGCCGAATCTCACGCGCTTTTCCCGGCGCGTACGCATATAGCGCCAGATCAAGCGGAGACCCTGCTGCAAAGTCCTGTAGAGTTGCCAGAACGGCTTGAGGTTGAGTCAGTAAATCAACGTTTTCAGCAGGCCAGAATACCCGCCCGGACAGCGCGGGTTGCGTTTGCCAGTCTTCCGGTGGAGGTTTTGTATCCAACCACAATACGTCAGCACCGGCTTCCAGCCATAGACGCGTTGGCGCCATCTCAGCGCCCCCACCCAGAACAGCGATTCTGCGCCCGGACAGATCTACTTTACCCGCAGAAAAAGCATGTTGGGCCAACCAGGTCAGAGCCTCACCCGCCGCTGCTGAAATCACGTTTCGACTGACCAGAAGACTACCCAGGTTAGAAAACTGCTCGCTCTGCCAACGCTCACCCTGATAGACAAAATTCGGCTGCCAGCCAGGTTTTCCGTTGAAAGCCAGACTGCTCAACCTGAGGGGCATTGCAGGTTGGCTCAGAGCGCTATGCAACGGTTGGGAAATGTCTCCGTCAACCCAGAGGATATAATCCCGCATTTTACGCACCATATGTACCGCAATTGCGCTTGCTTGCGGGCTGGCCAGGCGGTGGGCTTCGAACCCGGGCAGTATGTCGGGATAGTTTTTGCGGAAGACGTCTGTATTTGATGCAATGCCAGAAGAACTGAATACTTCCGGGAACGCGGTTACCGCATCAAGCACAATCTCGTGCAGGATGGTCAGCGCACTGCGACCGTCGGCGAGCATAACCTCACCCGATGGATTAACTTCAGACACCGGCTTTCACCGCTGGTTGTGCAAGCTGTGTCTCAGCAGCCGCTTTTTTACTACCCATTAATACATAAAACGTCGGCAAGACAAACAAAGTAAACAACGTGCCCACCAGCATACCCGCAGCAATCATCAGCCCAATAGAAAAGCGGGAGTTTGCACCTGCGCCAAACGCAAGCAGCAGTGGCACAACACCCAGGACAGTGGCAAAAGTTGTCATCAGAATTGGGCGCAGTCGCAACGCAGCTGCATCCAGCACAGCGGAACGACGATCAAAGCCGTCGGCCAACTTGTTATTTGCAAAATCAACAATCAATATACCGTGTTTACTGATCAACCCGATGAGGGTCAGCAGACCTACCTGGGTATAAATATTCAGGGTTGCCCAACCCAGCACCAACGGCACAATAGCGCCGAAGATAGACAGCGGTACGCTGATCAGCACAATGAATGGGTCGCGAAAAGTATTGAACTGTGCCGAAAGAACCAGATAAATAAAAACCAGAGATGTGGCAAACAACGGCAGGAAAGCCTGACTCTCTTCAATGAATCGTCTCGATTCACCCTGATAGCCTACCCGATAGCCGGTTGGCGCCACTTCGTTAAGCGCCTGTTCAAGAAAGCTTAAACCTGCACCAAGCGTATTCGGCGGCAGCACTAATCCTTGCAGGGTGACGCTGTTCAGCTGCTGGTATTGTCGCAGCGTACTGGGTTCAACATTCTGCTGCAGAGATATCACTGTACTCAAAGGCACCAGCGAGCCTTGTTCGGTGCGCAGATAATAACGTTCCAGCCACTCTTTGCTGAGACGAAAGCCTCGACCTGCCTGGGGAATAACTTTGTAACTGCGACCTTCCATACTGAAACGATTGGTTTCTGCTTCACCCAGCATGATCTGCAGGGTTTCGCCTATTTCCGCCATGGAGATGCCGAGCCTGGCGGCCAGCTCACGGTCAATCGATACGCTGACCTCAGGACGTGAATAACGCAGGTCTTTGCTGACAAAGGCAAACAGCCCTGACTGTCGCGCCTTGCCTAACACTTCTTCGGCAACGCGATCCAGCTCGCGGTAATCAACGTTGCCGGATATGACAAACTGCAAAGGCAGACCGGACGATGCTCCCGGCAACCCACCCGCCGCAAAAGTAAATATCTCAAGGCCGCTGATACCATCAAACTTCTGCTGCACCTCAGCCCGAATTTCTTCCAGTGTACGTTCACGCTCGTCCCAGGCATCCAGCTCAATACCCCCAAATACTGAATTCGGGTTGTTCACCTGCCAGGAATGGCTAACTTCCGGTATTGATCGCCAGGCTTCAACCATTTGATCGAGAAACAAAGTTGTATACTCAAGACTGCCGTAGTCAGGCGGGGTTGCAATGGCAAAAATACTGCCGCTGTCTTCATCCGGTGCCAGCTCCTTCTCGGTGAGCTGATAAAAAACCGGCAAACTGATGAAAATACCTGCAGCAAACAGCATCACTGCACCACGATTATCCAGACAGTGTCCGAGCGCCTTCGCATAGATGCCGTGCAAGCGGGCAAACTGCCGGTCAAGCCAGAGCGCCACCTTTCCCTGGTGTTGATGGTCCTTAAGCAGATTCGCGCACATCATTGGGGTCAGTATCAGGGCGATGACGCCAGATATCAGAACCGCACCCGCCAGCGTGAGCGCAAACTCACTGAACAACACCCCGGTTAAACCGCCGAGGAATCCAATCGGCAAATAAACCGCCACCAGCGTAAGGGTCATAGCCACGACGGGTAAGGCCACCTGTCGTGCACCCAACAGGGCAGCATCTCTTGGAGTCTTGCCCTCTTCTATGTGGCGATGCACGTTTTCAACCACCACAATGGCATCATCCACCACCAGCCCTATGGCGATGACCATCGCCAACAGTGTCAGCAGATTGATGGAGAAACCCATCACCCAGATCAGGAACAGCACGCCCACCAGAGACAGCGGAATAGCCACGATCGGAATCACAACCACGCGCAGCGATCCCAGAAATAACAGAATTACCAACACAACGATAATAGAAGCTTCTATCAGGGTCTGCTGTACTTCATTGAGCGCTTCGCCAATGTAGATCGACAGATCTGAATCAAGAAAAATCGTCAGATCCGCCGGTAGCTGTGAATCCAGTGTTTTGATCTGCGCCTTAACGCGTTCCGCCATCTGCAGAGGATTCGCCCCGGGTGCTTCGGTGATGGCAATGAAAACCGTTTCCTGTCCACTTGAGTACACCTGCGACTCGTAGGTTTCGCTTGCCAGTTCAATGTTAGCTACGTCACCCAGGCGCACCCGCTGGTCACCTTCCTGGCGCACGACAATTGCCGCAAAATGGTCAGGATCCTGTACATCGGTTTGCGCATCAACGCTGGCGCGCACATACTCACCGCGGGTTGTACCCGCTGCAGAGATAAAGTTATCCCGGCGTATGGCAGCGTTAACGTCTGTTGCAGTGACGCCATACGCTGCCATTTTTGTCGGGTTCAGCCAGACCCGCATGGCAAACATGCCACTGCCGAGCAGACGCGCTTCACCGACACCTTCAACCGTGCTGAGCACAGGTTGGATAGAGCGCGCGGCATAATCTGCAATCTGTTGCACTGACATCTGTTCACTGAGCAATGCCAGATACATCATTGCGTCGCCACCGGTGCGATTTGTAACTACCGGGTCTTCCACTTCGCGCGGCAGTTCAAACCGGGCTTCATTCACCTTTGTGATGACTTCGCCCAACACATCGGTTGAGTTTTCGCCGAGCCGCACCCAGACTTCAATTTCCGCAATACCAGGATCACTTTGTGAGGTGACGTACTCAACACCTTTGGCTGCCGCAATGCGTCGCTGCAAAGGCGTGGTAACAAACCCCTGCACGGTTTCAGCACTGGCGCCAGGAAACACCGCCCGCACATAAATCACGCTCTTTTCAACTTCAGGATATTCCCGCAGCGTCAGCTGCGTCGCCGCCTGAAAACCCAGCAACAGCAGAATCGCACTCAATACCAGTGCGAGGACCGGACGCTGAATAAAAATGTCGGTAAATTTAGGCATCACAGGTTCATGTTTTCATCAACCACTACCCGCACACCCCGATAGAGTTTGTTCTGGCCAACGCTGACCACTTTGTCGCCAGGCTGCAACCCATCAAGTACAGCTACCCTGCCGTCTCGAACACGCCCGCCAAGCACTACCTGGGCGACCGCCGTCAACCCGCCATCTTCCGTGGTCTCAATCACCCAGACCGTATTACCCCGCAGTGAATAGGTCATCGCTGTCTCTGGAATGGTGATGACCTGTTGCTGTTCTCCGAGATCAACTTCAAGCACTGCAAACATGCCAGGAATCAAGCCGTCTACTTCATCCATTCTGGCGCGCAGCAACACGTTACGCGTATTAGGGTCAACCCGAGCATCGACCGCCGTAACCGTGGCTGAAAACGTACGCTCAGGATATGCGTCCACTACCACCGAGACGCCTAAACCCGGCTGAAGTTTTGGTGAGAACCGCGCAGGCACCGTGAAATCAATCTCCAGTTCGCTGCGGTCCTGTAGTGTCGCTATCACCGTGCCCGGCGAGAGATAATCGCCTACGTCAACCCGACGAATACCCATGGTGCCTGTAAACGGTGCCGCTATGGTTTTGTTGGCGAGCCTGGCCTGGGTCTCGAGCAATTGCGCCTTTGCCCGCTGCAGGTCTGCCCGGGAGCGGTCATATTGAGACTGCGGAATCGACTTCTGTTGAATCAGCGCGCTGTCGCGTTCGTACAACAGGGTGGCCAGCTCCACACTGGCAGTCTGATTGGCCCGGCTGGCGCGCTCAACTTCATCGTTCAATACCACAAGAGCCTGGCCTGCTTTGACTACATCTCCTGAATCAAACAGTATCTGAGTGATTTCACCGCTGGCTTCCGAGGTTAACTCGACGCCGCGAACGGACGCAATGGTGCCTACCGCGCTTAAGGTCTGATCCCAGACCTCCTGCTCTGCCAGGGATGCGGCAATCGTCACCGGCGGTGGCGAAAAGTCCATAGCCGCAAACGCACTGAAGCGCTGATAGAGATAACCACCAATGCTGCCGAAGATCACCAGCAGCAGAATTATGGCAACCAGGTAGCCTCTCAAGATCAACTCATTCTATGCAGAGCACAGAGCTTGTTGCCTGCAGGGTCGCGCAGATAGGCCAGGTACAATCGTCCAGCACTACCGTCTCGAATGCCGGGTGGGTCTTCACAATCTGTACCGCCGTTGGCCAGCCCAGCCGCATGCCATTTGTCAGCCTGCTCAGGATCACTGGCGAGAAATCCGATGGTACTGCCATTGCCGTGAGAGGCTGGTTCACCGTTTATGGGTGGGGTAATCGCAAACACA
Organism: Pseudomonadaceae bacterium; assembly: GCA_024743175.1. Lineage (GTDB taxonomy): Bacteria > Pseudomonadota > Gammaproteobacteria > Pseudomonadales > Azotimanducaceae > UBA4421. The sequence continues at coordinate 7,119 of JANSXA010000002.1, forward strand.
CCAGTCGGCGTGCGATAGAAACAACGACCATTTGGATCGATACTGCCAGATTCAATACCCAGCGCGCCAAGCGCAGCATCGTAGAATTTTTTTGACGCTTCAATACTGTCCGCGCCGACCATTATGTGACTGAACATGGCTTTTCCTTTTAATTAAGGCGAACAGCCTAACGCAAAAAAGCACGCTCGCGGTACCTTGAGAAAACCGGATTAACCAGGGGTGAGTTTCACTATCGAGCTGCCTGCTTCGTTCTCCAGCAACAGATAAACGATGCCATCGTAGCCCACTTCTACATCACGAATCCGCGCCAGGTCCTTGATGAGCGTTTCCTGATGTATCAGTCTGCGTCCATCGAAGGCCATGCGAAACAACGAACTGCCTTTCAGCGAACCGATCAATACATTGTTCTGCCAGTTAGGAAACTGATCGCCCGTGTAAAAAGCAAAACTGGATATTGCTGGAGATGGCGTGATATCAACCAAAGAGTATTCAGACACCGTTTCGTCAAACTCAATCGCTTTGGGTTTATGCCGCTCTACGACATAACCTGAGTACTCCAGCCCGCCAGAGACATACGGCCATCCATAGTTGCGTCCGGGCAGCAGCTCATTCAGCTCGTCACCGCCTCGTGGACCCATCTCTGAATCCCAGACCGTGCCACGCTCAGGATGCCACTCAAGACCTTGAGGACTACGGTGCCCATAACTCCAGATCGCGGGCGTGACTGCACTTGCTCGGGTGCTGCCGTCCTTAGCTGTTACAAAATATGGGTTGTCTAAGGGAATCGTGCCGTCATCCCGCAGGCGCAGGATTTTGCCGTAAGGCAGGTCCAGGTCCTGGGGTGTGGTGTCACTGGTGCCATCAGCCGATTTGATGCCAACGGAGATGTAAACATGACCGGTATCATCAAATGCGATACGTCCACCGGCGCCGGTGTCAGGTGTAGGCGAGTAATACTCAAACGGCGCCTGCCAGATGGTCTGCACATCAACCCACTGCCCATCTCGAATGCGACCCCGATCCAGACGATTCATGGTGGCAGACAGCATGGAAGCACCACAATCATCACCACAGATGTGCGTGTAGTGTAGATAGATCCAGCCGTTGTCCTCGTACTGTGGGTGTGTGGCCACGTCCAGCAACCAGCCGGAGCCATACTGAATACCCATGATGTCAATCGAGCTGCCGGTCTCAGGGGTGCCTGCAATCAACTCAGATTGAACCCCGTCAGCAGACACAATAGATAAGCCGCGCTCTTTCTCTGTCAGCAGCATAGAGCCATCCGGCAATGGTTCAATGCTGAACACCATTGGATCAAGGCCCTCAGCAAAAGTACTTATAGTGAAATTATGTTCTTCGCTGACCTGCAGCTCGCTTGGAATGTTTATATCCCGATCAAAACGGAAATCAGTGAAACGCTGACCCATCCGCCGCTCACCAATGTAGATAGCCAGACCTTTGACTTCCACGTCTGACAACACGCCCGCAAATGCCGGATTACCCAGATCGAAATGCGCCTGACGGATACTGTCCTGCAGCTGATCAATGTTATCACCACGCGACAGTGGAACACCGAGCAGCGCTATCCCCCGATCTGTCCCCTGCATCTGTTTGCCATGGCAACTGGCACAATTGTCAACGTACAACGGCACGTAAATATCGAGTTCGACATAGTTCATGACGTACCAGGCAACGCCAAGACCACCCAGTACAACAACCAGCAGGCTGATCAGCAGAATTTTCCACCAGGCCATAATCTTTCTCCCCTGTCTCCTGCCTGACTTTACTCCTTTCGCCCAGGAAAGTGTCCGTCAGATCACCTGGTCCGGATGCATAGTCAGCCGGCGTTAGTTGATAGAAACAGCAACATGAGCTGCTCAACCAACAGCGAAAAAGAAGGAATGTAAAGCAGGCTGAGCGATAACCCCGCGCTGATCACCGCACACAGAATCAGATAGTTTTTTGTGCTCATGTTTCAACTCCCCTTGGCGCCATTTGAAATATCCACGTATCACCGTCGGCCACAGACCGTTCTACTTCAGCAACAGTCTCAGGCGTAGCGCCACCTGCGTATTTCTGCGCCAGCTTTGCAGCCACACCGCTGATCTCCTGTGGATCTGTAATACGTACAAGCTGTCGCTCGTAACGCACACCATTTATTCGCGCCACCGCCAGACCGTTACCCGCATCCGCCTGAAATGCCCAGTCTTTCCATAGTCGTCCGAGAAAACTGCGCATGTAGCCAGAGGGAACATAAACCTTGCCATCACTCTCCATGACAAAAATGACGCGTGAGGCCAGCGGGTCTTCAAGCTGCAGCTCTATGGTGGGTACTTCGTCCGTGAACGACCAGTCGGGCTCAGGGCCAGTATGTAGCTCGCCACTGACCAGCTTGCCGCCAGGAAACAGAACTGAAGGTCCGTCTGCGTCCTGATTATCGATACGCAGAGTAACAATGGTAACCAGCGGTATAAGAATCAGAATACCTATCACCTGCAAAACAATTCTAACCACGTTTCTACTCCTCTTCCCCATTACACCGATCAACATGCTAACTGCATGCATACCAGGTGTCGATAAACCAAAAAAAGGGCGCCTGGTTGGCGCCCTTGGATCTCGCAAGCATTGGCTTGTCGAATCGTGCCTTAGAAGCGGAAAGTTGCTTCCAGAACCGTCGAACGCCCAATGCCGAGGTTGTTGAACTGATTACCCGCAACGTTATATGCATGCTGAATGGTCATCTCATCACCGAGGTTTCGGCCAATCAACGCCACTTCCCAACGTTCATCATTTGCACTTACAGCCACGCGCGCATCATATTTAGTAAACGAATCCTGCGTGGCGTATTCTGCCTGGGTCGGCTGTACAAAATAATCATCCGAATAATAGATAGAACCTGTAGCTGTCAGACGCATGGTGTCTGAGATCTGAGACGTCCAGATGGCATTCAGGTTGAATTCCATATCCGGTGAGCGCTCGAGCTTTTCTCCGGCCTGGTTTTCTGTGCCGGAGGCAAGATCACAATCAGCATTTGCAGGTAGACCATCAGATCCTTCAACACATTGCGCACCAGCAAAATCGTCGTAAGTGGCATCTATCCAGGACAAAGAACTCTGCAGCCGCAGATTGTCCGTTGCCTGCCAGCTGAACTCCACTTCAAACCCATCCACTGTTGCACTGCCTGCGTTACCGATAATGAATTGCTCACCATCATAATTGGACGTCTGCAGATTGGTGAATTCCGTGGAAAACAGGGCTACTGCCAGAGAAGCAGAATTATCGAACAGGGATGTTTTCATTCCCAGCTCCCAGCTTTCCGCTTCTTCATCTTCAAAGTCAAAAATACCATTACCCTGCTGCAAGGTTACGCCGTTAATCAGATCAGCCGGCGTGGCGGTAGGCATACCAAGAAATCGCTGCGCATAAGTTGGATCTGCACCAATCCGCGTTAACAGCTGCGCGCCTAAGGTTGCATCGTTAGCTTTCATGCCACCGGCCTTGGAACCTTCCGCATAAGCCACGTAGACCATCATATCTTCATTGACGTCATATTGGACACGAACTGATGGATCCACACTGTCGTCTGATCGATCCTGGAAGAACAGATATTCGGTATTGTGTCCGAATGTGCTCTGCGCCACCCTTTCAGGGGCAAATGTACTGCCGGTAAAAAGAATTGGCCACGAAGTGCCAACACCTTCCTGTTCTTCGTCGGTATAGCGGACATCAAAGATGGCACGCAGACGATCGGTAATGTTCCAGGTCAACTGGCCATAAATCGAGTACGCATCACTTTCGCGGGCAAAGTTGCGATCCATACCTGTAGGCACATCAAGAATCATATCCTGCAGGAATGGGACTGGCGGCAGTGCCGCTTGCCAGAAAAGCGGATAAAAAGGTGAGAACTGGCGGGTTTCAAGATCGGATTGCTGGTACCAGGCACCCACAATATATTCGAACGTCTGATTAGTCGGGCTGAGGATACGCAGCTCAGCGGTGCTCTGGTCGTAGTTATCTTCCAGGTAAGTATTCAGAATCGCTTCCGGGTGGCCATCAATTTCAAGGAACCATTCGTTATCGTATTCCCAGTAACCCAGAACACCTTTAACGGAATGGCCTCCAACTTCTGTATCCATGGTCAGCGTTGCTGACGACCAGCTGTAATCGTAGAAGTCTTCTTCTTCAACGCCGGTGCTTACGCTACGAATATCATTGGCGCGATATTCCGCATTCGGATCAGTAGTGGATTGGGACATGGTGCCAGTAGAGTTGAGCAACTGGTTGTTGCGCCCATCTGTGGTTGAGTCGCCGGTTTCAAGCTTAAGATAAAACATCGTTGTATCGGTGGCATCAAACTCAAGACCCAATCGCGCCGCACGGGTTTTCTTATCTCCATCGTCCCGATTCAGGAAGATGTTTTTTGTGTAACCATCCAGATCATCCAGACGAACAGCAAGCCGAGCACGAAGGCGGTCTGTTAGCGCACCAGAAAGATAGCCTGTGCTTGTGTAACCACCATTTTCAAGTTCGGCGCCCATTTTGATCTACGCTTCAAATTCCTGAGTGGGCCGCTGGCTGACCGCATTGATAGCGCCGGCAATTGTGCTTTTGCCGAACAATGCACCTTGAGGTCCGCGCGCTACTTCTAACCGCTGCATATCGAGAAATGCAGACTCCAGACACTTACCGCGTCCGCAATACACATCGTCGATGTATACAGGTACCGAGGAATCAAATGCGAGGTTAGTGATACCAGACCCCAGACCACGTATCCGCACCGCCCAGCTGCCAAACGTCTGTTGTACCTGTAGACCCGGCACAAAGTTCTGCACGTCGCTCATGTCGCGAATATCAAACGTTTCAATAAAATCGCCGGTCACTACCCCTACGGATATCGGCACATCCTGCAAACTGGCCTCCCGTTTTGTAGCGGTGACCACCACTTCCTCGAGCACCGCCTGTCTTTCCTGCGCAACAGCGACAGTGCTGCTCAAGCAGCAGACTGCTGTGAGCACCGCCGCAAGGCTAAAGTGACTAAGGCTGAATACCTTCATTCTCATCTCCCCGTTAAAATGCTTAACCATCTCTATTCTCCAATTTGCGAGCCTTTGTGTTTTTACAAACAAGCTCGCCAACGCCTAAAAAGCGTCCTTTCAACTCACTTGAGTCGACTGCCAGGCCAGCAACTGCAGCTGGTCCTGGGTTTCCTGCCAGACCGCTAAAAATCTGGCATTCAACAATTTTGTTTCACCGTCCCGCACTGCGCGGCCCGTTAGCACACCCTGGTGCACAAAGTTCCCACCCGAGCGTAAGACCCTGTCCTGGGTCATTTCTAACACTTCATAGGTCACCTCACCTTCTGCCAGCGCTTTTATCACCTCACCCTTCGTTTCAGTTTTACCCGAAGAATGCGTCCACATAAGATCTTCAGCCAGCAAGCGCGACAAAGCGCTGGTGTCGGCGGCAATCATCGCCTGCCGACGTTCAGCATCCGCTGCCAGAAGGCGCTGCCGATCAGTCAACACCAGCTCCCGGCAGATACCATACCGGTGACGTCCAGGCACGTTCACGGATCCAGCGATCTGCTTGTGGGAACTCATCGCAACGTCCTTCGCGTTCACACCGATAAGCACTCCAGCGCGGTGTGGGCACCTGCAGAACTCTTGCGTACCAGAACGCTGGTTCCAGCGCGTTCAGATTTTTGTCCTGCCACTGCACGCAAACATCCGCAGCGCCGTCTTTGTTCTGCCAGATATCGACAACTTCCTCGTGCAGCTCGTCTTTATCAAGATAGCCTTTGATGATCTGTACCGTTCCGATGGGTGAATGATCAGCCTGTACCTGAATGCGGAAGAAAGCGTCTTCAACCTGATTGAGCACGCCACCCATAGGTATTGTGGTGACCTCCACATCCGCGGCGCAACTTAATGATTCAGCAGCCGCATCAAGGCGAACCCGCAACCGTGGCCCGCTGGTGGCATAAACTTCCCTGCGCTTCAGCGCGGCAAAAATACTCGGACGGGTATTCTCTTCCGCCCATACAGCAACCAGACCACCTGGGTTCCAATCCACGCGGAGCATGGTGCGATCAAAGTTCCCGAATCCAAAGACGGTGCCCGGCCAGGTTTCTTCATCGACAAATCCACCCGTACCGGAATGGTTATCCGTAGACCCTATAAAGCCAAGCTGCAACGGGTTCAGCTTTCGTTCTCCCGACTGCTGGTACCCATACAAGCCGCGCAACAGCAAACGCCGGACATAGCCGCTACGCATCTGCTCCCATTCTGACTCAAGGTAACCGTCTGCATTGGTGGGCACTGAATGTTTTGTCAGATATAACTCGAAATTGCAGTCTTCGTCTGTCTGGTTAAACCCAGGCAGGCATTCACTGCTACCTTTCTCCTGGTGGATTTCAACGAGGCGCTCGTATCTGGCACGCAAAGCCAGTTCATCTGGAGATTCGGTTTCTATATCAAAGGTTTTTCCGTCCCCCATATTTGTATTATGAGGAATGGCAAGAACATCACAGCCATTTTCAGCAAGACACTGTTTCTCCAGCTCCTGCCAGAGCTTGTGCGGCGTGGGGTATCGCATGTAATCGATCGCATCCGGCGTGACATGCTCGTTAGCAAAGATCAGGTTGCGATGGTTGTGGCTGTAATCCGGAGTCGCTGACCATTCAAAGGCTACAAAAGAAGTGAACCTGCAGGGATCATTGGCTGCATTGGCCTGATCCTGTACGCGCTGCCACTGGGAAAGGTGTGCCGAAGCACACAGCTCCGGCTGTTCTTCACACAACAGCGTTGGCTGGGGTTGCGCTTCTGTGATGGTTGGCAGCACATAGTTACTGAACACTTCTGTACCGGTCTGCGGCGTATTTTTCTCGGTGAGGATATCGCAATACGGATGATCACTCGCCAATGGGTCCGTACAGATATACATCAGGTTGAACCACTCAGCATGATCTGTTACCGCCATGAAATCCAGCGGCCGCGGCATGCTGACCATCGTGCCATCAGGCAGAGGAATCGGCGCCCCCCTGGCAAAGGCATAAGCCTGTGCTGGTGTCGTGGCGGTACCATAACCCCACGCATCCAGGGAATACCCTGAATGCACATGTAAATCACCCCAATAAATGTGTTTTTTACCCATCACAGATCCCGGACAGGTTTCCGCCGCGACACTGGCTGGCTGTAAAACGAGACAAACCGCGGCAATCAGCTTGCGAGCAGATTGCCAATGTCCAGGGAAAACAGACACGGCTGACTAGATCGGTCCGTTAGCAGGCAGACCAACCAACAGGCGGCCATAGTTTTCGGTACTGACGTCCAGATCAAACACCGTATGGCAGGACGCCGTATTCAAGTCTCGTAAAGCTCGCTGCAACGGGTTGTCCAGAAAGTGTGCACTGGCACCACAGGCTTCCACGACATCTCTCACAACATTGCGGGATCGCCTTACCAGATGCCCGATTTCAACGCGCAGGCGCGCGCGATCCAGCTCTGGACAAGGTTCACCACGTGTACCCCAACTCTCAACCTCACCGGCGACGTGGAACAGCTGGTCAACGATGGCATCCATTTCTACCCGCGCATGCGCCAGCCGCGATTGCGCCAGCGCGCGCTCACCCTGTTTGCTTGTTGTACCGTATACCGTGCGACCCTGCATACGCTCTTCAAACAGTCGCACCGCATTCTTTGCAGCGCCTACCAGGGGCGCCGTTGCCGTCAGACCCAGAACCGGGAGCATGGGCATTTTGTAGATGGGTGAGTCATGCAGTTGTGCGCCTGGACTGTTGCCGTCACGCACCAGGGAGAGGTCTACCAGGCGATGCCCGGGAACAAAAACGTCTTTGATCTCGATATCGTTGCTACCCGTACCTACCATGCCTTCAACGTGCCAGGTGTCTACAATTTCCGCTTCTTCAATCGGCAGTACAAACATACCCATCATCGGCGCCTCCTGACCTTCGACGGGTGTGACCACGCCAACCATTACCCAGTTGGCATGCATGACACCTGTGCCCCATTGCCAGCGACCGCTGATTCGATAGCCGCCTTCAACAGGCGTAGCCTTGCCGTTAGGAGCAAGACTGCCTGGCGCAATGATATAGGGTTGATTACCAAACAGATCGTCCTGAGCGGCCTGATCATAAAGCGCCAGCAACCAGTTGTGTTCCATACAGAAAGTCGTGACCCAGGCGTGGGAGGTGCAGCCTTCACCCAGAGCAATGCCTACTTCCATGAAACCACTGAGTGAATACTCATAGCCGCCATATATCTTTGGGACAAACCAGCGGTAGGCGCCGGTATCTTCGATGGCCTGCATAACCGCATCAACGGGTTTACGCTGTTGTTCCGCCAGAGCTGCATGTTCACTCAGCATTGGCGCAAGCGAAGACAGCGCATCGATCAAAGCACGCTCTCCACCTGCAGCAGACTGATCAGCCGAGCCTGTCCGGCCGGACAAATCCTGCGCAACAGTTTCTTCCGCCATTATTCTCTCCCCAAGACATCTATCAGCGTTCAGACCCTTCATTTTACTTGCTTAACGCTCAAGATCAATATACTTTGGTTGCTAAGTACTTGCCGCGACGTGAAGAGGGATCATGCCAAACTGGGAACGCGAATTTGTCTCCTGCACTTCTGCAACCAGCGCCCGCAATGGTGCCGGTTTCAACCCCTGCCAGGGCCTCTACTTCAAACCCAGCGGCAAGCCGGTAAAAACAGCACTCATCGCAACGCACTACAACGTCGATTTCAGCGAGCACTACCTCGGCCCGTATATGGCCGAGCGTGGCTTCGGTTTTCTCGGCTGGAATACCCGGTTTCGCGGCAATGAAGCCTTTTTCCTTTTAGAACATGCACTTATTGACATCGGTGCAGGCGTTGCCTGGCTGCGCGAAACCGCTGGGGTTGAGAACGTTGTGATTCTGGGCAACTCAGGTGGCGGCTCCCTGATGGGGGCTTACCAGTCACAGGCACTGGGTGTCACCATGACTGCAACGCCGGACCTTAAACTCCCGGATGCACTGAACGATCTCATCCCTGCTGACCTGTATATTTCTTTGTGTGCGCACCTCGGGCGCCCGGAGGTGCTGACGGACTGGTTTGATCCATCCATTACCGATGAACGGGACCCGACCAGTGTTGACGAAAGCCTCAATATGTTTAACCCGGACAATGGGCCACCCTACGCGGCAGATTTCATTGAAAAATATCGCGCAGCGCAGCGCGCGCGCAATCACCGCATAACCGACTGGTGCCATGCAGAGCTTGTACGCCTAAAAGAACTGGGCATGACGGATCGAGCGTTTAATATGTATCGTACCTGGGCAGACCTGCGGCTGATGGACGGCACAATAGATCCGTCAGATCGAGAAGTTGGCCGCTGCTACGCCGGCGACCCCAAGACGGCAAACTTTTCGCCCAGGGGAATAGGTTTAAACAACACCCTGCGAACCTGGCTCTCAATGTGGTCACTACGCGAATCCCACTGCAGCGGTACCGAACACCTCAGTAGAATCTCTCAACCTGCACTGGTGATTCAAAGCACCGGTGACTCAGGCGTGTTCCCCAGCGATGCAAAATCCATTTATGACAACCTGGCAAGTACTGACAAACATCTGGAAATGATCCCCGGCGACCACTATCTAGAAAACCCAGGTGATGCACGCGACAAAGTTGCAGACATGATCGTCGACTGGTTGCGCTCAAAAGGAGGCTGAGCATGCCGCAAAGGCGCAAACCGCTCGCAAACAATCCCTACCTGCAGCCGATGCAAAGTATGGGTTATCTGTCCCGGGTTAACTTTCGCATGTTTTCCAGGGCCCTGGAAAAACTGACTCTGCCACACGGGGTCAGTTCGGGACAATGGCGCTTACTCAGAGTGCTTTGGGAGGAGGACAACATCACCCAGCGCGAATTGAGCGAGCGCACAGGAACCAAGGAAGCGACCACCGTGCATGCCGTGCGCAGCCTGGTTGAAGCTGGTTTTGCGCAGCGGACACGATGCAGCAAAGACAAGCGTAAGTTCTACATAACCTTAACCCCTGAGGCCCATAGTCTGAGAGCAACATTGATGCCGAAGGTAGCCACCATTAACGAGATTGCACTTGCCGGCATTGATGCCGGAGAAGTCGATATAGCCAGAAAGGTGCTGGCAAAAACCTATGCAAACCTGTGTGATCACCTGGGAGAAATGAATGTTTGAATATCCGATACTGCCTGCCTCCCTGGTCGGCAGCTACGCCCAGCCAGACTGGTTGATCGATAAGTCACGTCTTGGCGCACGACTACCACCTCGCGTAATACTGCATGAGTTATGGAAACCCGCCGCAGAGGATCTGGAAGAAGCACAGAACGATGCAACCCTTATCGCGCTGGAAGATCAGCGACGCGCGGGTGTCGACATCGTTACCGACGGTGAAATGCGCCGGGAAAGCTATTCCAACCGCTTTGCAAACGCGTTAGACGGTGTAGACATCGATAAACCCGGCGAAGCCATAGACCGAACCGGCAAGCAGGTGCCGGTGCCACGCGTCACTGGCGAGATAAGACGCCGGACTTCCGTTGAGGCTCCTTACATCGCCTTCCTTAAAGCGCATACCAACAAACCGATCAAAATTACCCTGCCGGGGCCTTTCACGCTGGCACAGCAAGCCGATAACCAGTTCTATAAAAGTGACGGCGATCTGGCAATGGCCTATGCGGACGCGGTTAACGAAGAGCTCAGAGAGCTTTTTTCGGCGGGTGTAGATATCGTCCAACTCGATGAACCTTACGTGCAGGCGCGCCCTGAGGCTGCTCGTGAATATGCAGTGGCCGCTATAGATCGTGCTCTACAGGGGGCTCCAGGACCCACCGTTCTGCACGTCTGTTTTGGCTACGGTAAACACGTTGATAACAAACCAGAGGGATACGCATTCCTGGGTGAGCTGGATGCATGCCGGGCGGACGAAGTATCTATTGAATGCGCCCAACCTAGATTAAAAATGGACCTGCTCGCCAGCCTGCCCAACAAAAAGGTACACGTAGGTGTCCTGGACCTGCGCGATACAACACCTGAGACGCCAGAGATTGTTGCTGATCGCATTCGCGCAGCGCTAAAGGTCATACCTGCCGAGCAGATCGTCGTCGCACCAGACTGTGGCATGAAGTACCTCTCGCGTGAAGTCGCCTTCGCCAAGCTGCGTAACATGGTGCTGGGCAGAGACATTGTAAGAGCAGAAATTTCATGAGCGCTGAACATCACTATGTTGTGGTCAACTTCAAGACGACTTCAGAGAATCAAAATCAGGCCATCGAAGATATTGCCGACTATGTAGCCGATTTTCTCAGCCAGCAACCGGGCTTCATAAAAAGCCAGTTACTGGCCAGCAACGACGGGCAGAACATCGTGCACCAGGCACAATGGACCAATGAAGCTGCATTTCAGGCGGCAGGTGTTCTGGCGCGCGAACACCCGGATCTGCCAAAGCTGATGGCTTACGAACCCAAAGGTATTGGCTACCGCCAGATGCGAACTTTCTGAGCGGGCACGGCGGGAAGATGCGCATAAAAGCGATATACGAAAGGAGCATTGCACTGCAGGGCAACATTGCCAATGCAGTGGTGGATTTTTCGAAACACACGGTTTCGCTGGTTGCCATAGTCAGCGACCAGGTCAGAAACGGCAAAACCGTCACCGGCCTGGCGTTTAATTCAATTGGTCGATTTGCTCAGGGCGGTATTATGCGCGAACGCATGATCCCTCGTCTGATGCAGGCGGACCCAACATCACTGCTGGATGCCAGTGGCTTACATTTCGATCTGAGTCGTATTTCCGCCAACATCATGCGCGATGAAAAACCCGGCGGTCACGGCGATCGAGCGGGTGCGGCTGCGGCGTTAGAACTGGCGTTCTGGGACCTCAATGCAAAACTCGCTGATGAGCCGGCCTATCAACATATTGCAAAAACTTTAGAACAAACACCCATCACTCAAGGTGTGCCAGTTTACGCTGCGGGTGGGTATTACTATCCAGGCGAATCCAGCAGAAAACTGGCCGAGGAGCTGAAGGCTTATCAGGACCTGGGCTATCGAGTATTCAAAATAAAAATTGGTGGCGCTGAACTGGCTGAAGACTTGAGTCGCATAGAAACCGCGATAAAGGTCGCCGGTGATACTGGCGCTGTGGCCGTCGATGCCAATGGACGATTTAATCCATCTACCGCACTGGCTTACGGCAAGGAACTTGCCGCTTACAAACTCCGTTGGTACGAAGAGCCCGGCGATCCGTTGGACTACACGCTACTGGCAGAGCTTGGGGAACACTACCAAGGCTCAATTGCCACTGGTGAGAATCTTTTCAGTGCAGCTGATTCTCACAACCTGATGCGCTACGCCGGCCTTCGCCCTGACAAAGATATTCTGCAGATGGACCCGGGATTATCGTACGGTCTGACTGAATATCAGAAGATTCTGGCGCTCACTACCGCAGCAGGGTTTCATCGCACTCAGTGCATTCCTCACGGCGGCCATCTGATCAACCTGCACATCGTCACTGCATTGGGGTTGGGTGGTTGTGAAGCCTATCCCGGCGTATTCGAGCCGTTTGGCGGTTATTCTACACAATGCCGAGTTGACAATGGACGGGTGATGCCCAGTGATGCACCAGGCTTCGGTCTGGAGCAGAAGACAGAGCTGGCACCCCATATAGACCACCTGTTAGGAATCTGAAATGGATATTTCTGTTGTCGGTTGCGGCGCGATGGGATCAATCTACGCTGCCCTGCTCGCCTCTGCAGGCAACAATGTTTGTGTCGTTGACCCTGATGTTGATCACATCAACGCAATCAACACACGTGGTCTGCGCGTCAGCGGCGCAAGTGGCGACCGCACGGTAAAGCTGCAGGGTTATACAACACCACCAGCAATACCTTCAGACCTGATTGTCTGTGCTGTGAAAGCTCGTTTCGTGAAGTCTGCAGCCGCTTCTTTGCAATCACTGATCGCTCCGCACACGCGTGTGCTGACCATCCAGAACGGACTTGGCAGCGCTGAGATCGTTGCAGACCACGTTGGTGCAGAACGTTTAATAGTCGGAGTTGCACAAGGATTCGGGGCCTCGCTGCCCGAACCTGGTATTGCACGTCACAATGACATGAAAGCCATTCGCATGGGGGCATACTCCACGCTCGATTTTGCTGAGGTAGCTGCAATTGCTCAATTGTGGGCGGAAGCCGGGTTCGACGCCGCGCCAGTGAAGAACATAGCCGCCATGCAATGGGAGAAACTCATCTGCAACGTCGCCTACAGTGCACCTTGCGCAATCACAGGCATGAGTGTCGGTGAAGTTATGGATCATCCACATATGAGTATTGTCAGTAGAGCAGCTGCCAGGGAAGCTTTCGATATAGCCATCAACTCAGGCATAGCGCTGCGGTTTGATGATCCTGACAGGGAGATCAGGGAGTTCGCGGAACGCATGCCAGACGCTAAACCCTCAGTGCTGCTGGATCTGGAAGCAGGACGTATCAGCGAAGTTGACTTCATTAATGGCGCCATCCCTCGCCAGGCAGTAAAAATCGGGCTTGCGGCACCGATCAACACGACACTGACTGCGCTTGTGCAGACGCTTGAGTCAAAGCCACGCTGAACTTATGTGATGAAGTTAACAATTCAGATCTGTGTTGACAACGAAATACTCAGCGACCGTATCAATCGCAGAGTCTGGTGGAAGCTGCTGCGTTATCCTACCCTGGACTCCAACACGTTGACGGAACCTTGCTGGTTTGATGATCGAACTATACCTCTTGATACTGGCCGGGCTGGTTGTCTACTGTATTGTAGTATTCAATCGGCTGATTGGCGCACGTAACAGTTGTACCAATGCCCGCGCTGGTATCGACGTAAACCTGACACGACGACATCAGCTCATTCCCAACCTGGTGGCTGTGGTGCGTGGCTATGCAGCCCATGAGCAGGAGACACTGACAGCGGTTACACGAGCGCGAAGCCAGGCGATCAGTGTCCTCGGCAGCAGCCAAAGTGCCCGTGCTGAAGCAGGTCTGGCAGAAGCTTTAGCGCTTCTGAATGTTCGCCTCGAAGCTTATCCGGAGCTTAAGGCGCAGCGACCCTTTATCAATCTGATGAAGAACCTGACCGAAGCAGAAGAACAGATTTCGGCGTCACGGCGGGCTTTTAACGCCCACGTGATGCAGATGAATAACCTCGTGCAACAGTTCCCTACCCTGATCATCGCCAGCCTGTTCGGCTTCAAAGTTCAGGAACCATTCTCCGCCGGTGCAGGTGCGCAACACGCGCCGATTGTGAATCTACCAGGATAGATAGAGGTGAACACTTCGAACAGGCACAACAGCAAGCCGGTGGCTTTGCCCGACATGAAAGCGACATTCCAGGCGCTGGAAAAACAGCGCCATCAGGCTATCAAGGCGTTCTGGGTCACACTGGTTAAATCGCTGTTACTACTGCCGCTTTGTTTTCTGCCCGGCATGCTTTTTATCCCGATTGGGGATGCGACCCTCTGGCAGACTGTGACAGAACATAGCACATCACTCTTCGACCTGAGTACTGAGATGGAAACCAATTTTGCCATGGCTCTGTTCATGGTTGGCTCGGTCTGGTTTTTTGGCAGTCTGTATCTGTTGATACGTTTCTTCAATCGGCGCGGCAGAGAGCCCGGTCGGGTCTATCTGAGAGACTACAAAACTAAAGTCTTCAGTCAGATATGTGCCGACCATTTCGCCAATCTTACCTACAAACCTAACAGCGGTATTCCGTGGCGCGTTCTGGATGACAGCAATCTCTTCCCCTGGATCAGTGACTGGTATCAAAGTGAGGATCTATTCGAGGGTCGGGTGGAGCACACCGACATAACCTTTGCAGAGGCTCATGCCAAACGGGAACGCACACGGGTGACTGGAGAGGGTATGGAAACCTATCTGGACAGCTATTTTCGCGGCATCATTTTTATTGCCGACTTCCACAAACATTTTCACAGCACCACACGGATCACGCCTGCCGGCGAGAAGCTGAAACGGGTCCGCAAACAGGAATCAGTTATCCTGGAGGATCCTGAATTTCAGAGTTTCTTTGTAACCACAAGCACCGATCAGAGCGATGTTCGTTACATTTTGAGTACCAGCATGATGCGGCGGATCCTCTGCGTACATAAGAGGTTTCCAAAACTGCGGATTCTTTTCCAGGATGAAAAGATGCTCATGCTGTTACCTGCTCATAGAGATCGTTTTGAACCTTCATTGTATAAACGGGCTGATTGTGAAACCCAGATCAACAGTTTCATTGCCGATGTAGAGACGCTGCTACCTGTTGTTGACGAACTCAATCTAAACCTGCGGATATGGTCTAAGTCCTGACTGGACCTGAACAGGAAATCGTTGTCTGTTTCGCGTATACTCCTCGCTTCGCTGGCTGTGAGTCATCTAACGATCAATGCCTTTTTGTGCAGCTGGTTGTGCAGCTGGGATTCATGCGAATCCGACTATAACCACCACACTTTGAACAGGGGCTGACACAATCTGATGAAAAAACCGAACTACTCTCACGAAAAACGCCAACGCGAACTCGCAAAACAAAAGAAGAAAGAAGCAAAGAAACTCAACAAGGCTAAGCAAGGAACCAACAGTGAAGAAGAAACAACCCGAATCGAATCCTAATTCAGCCCTGCGTCGTGAAGCGCTTGCTTCTGATGTTGAACGGTTTCTGAACTCAGGAAATAAAATCGAACAGATCCCTACTGGCGTATCCGCACAAGCGAATTTTGCTCCGGGCAAACCACGACAGGCCCAGGACAGTACCAAAAAGACTGATACCCCCAGCTCCTGATCCCCAGCTTTAAAGAAAGGTACCTGATCCATTTGCGAGGATTTCAAAAATGACTAGATGGGGCGTTTTCCTGGCAGGCTGGATCGTTATCTTCTCTGGCGCCGGGCTCGCCCACTTCATTCAAACCTCTTCTGATGTCACCATCGAAGATATCCGCTTTCAAAGCGCAGGCGGTAAAACACTCAGTGCGCTGCTGTATCTACCCGCCGACGCTACCACTGAAAATAAAGCCCCTGCCATTCTGGCGGTACACGGCTATATCAATTCGCGCGAGGTGCAATCCGGGTTTGCAATAGAATTTGCCCGACGCGGCTACGTTGTTCTCGCTTTAGACCAGACTGGTCACGGCTACTCGGACCCTCCTGCCTTCAGTGAAGGTTTTGGTGGACCCGATGCATTGCAATACCTGCACTCATTGGACGTAGTAGATACTAACAATATTGGTTTAGAGGGACACTCCATGGGCGGCTGGGCTGTGCTTGCCGCAGCAGCAGCGATGCCCGATGGTTATCGCTCGGTGGTTCTACAGGGCTCCAGCACCGGTCCGCCTTTTGCTGCGGACGGCACGCCGACCTGGCCACGAAATATAGCTGTTGTATTTGCTCAATTCGACGAGTTCGCGGAACTGATGTGGGGCGTCCGGAGCGCTCAAGACGTCAACGAGAGCGCCAAACTGCAGGCGTTGTTCGGTACCGAGGCGGCTGTTATACCCAATACCCTGTATGGCAACATTAATACGGGTTCAGCGCGCATGCTCATGCAACCGCCGGTTACACATCCCGGCAATCACCTTTCGCAAGCATCCATCGCCGCCGCAGTAGACTGGTTTGCACAAACACTGGAGGGCGGACAATCCCTGGATTCATCGAATCAAATCTGGTTCGTCAAAGAGATGGGCACGCTGATCGCGCTTATCGGTCTGGTCATTCTGATCATCGGTAGCCTGCGCCTTTTTCTGAGTTTCGAAATATTCAGCAGTCTGGTTGTTTCAACGTATGACTCAGCGATCATGCAGAGAAACAGCAAATGGTGGTTACTGGCTGGCCTGAGCGCCTTCATACCCGTAGCTACTTTCTATCCTCTGTTCAACTGGGCGGAGGCTGTGTTTCCACCCAATACATGGTTTGCCCAGGGCATAACCAATCAGATTGTCGTCTGGGCATTGTTTAACGCAGCAGCCGCAAATTTGATAATGAAAGTGACTTCCACCAGCACATCGCTGAGTAAAGAACTGCCTGGACCCAGCCTGGCATTGGCCTGTCTTGTGGTCTCAATTGCCTACCTTGCGGTGTTCGTCGTGGATCTTGTATTTACCGTGGATTTCCGTTTCTGGTTTGTTGGCCTCAAGGCCCTGAGCCTTACGCAACTCCAGCTGGCACTGATCTACGTTGTACCGTTTCTGCTTTACTTTATTGGCGTTCTACGCCCTCTGCATGGCGGTTTAAGCGTCGAAAGAGATGGCTGGTTGATTGTCTACACCAGCAACGCACTGGCAATGATGGGTGGGTTTCTGTTATTCCTCATAGCGCAATATGCGTACCTGTTCAGCACCGGCACACTGCTGACGCCCAATGAACCACTGAATACCATTGTCATGATTCAGTTTGTACCTCTGTTGCTGATTGTCTCCATTATCAGCACCTGTGCCTTTTGTCGAACCAATCGCTATCTGCCTGGAGCGCTGGTAAATACGCTGTTTGTAACCTGGTACATTGTTGCCGGGCAGGCGACCCAGGTCGCCTGAGAGGGAACAGGAGATGAACGCCATTTTGGATCTAAAGTGGGCCTGGATCGTCGTATTTGTCACCGTGCTGATCTGGTCAGGCATTGATCCGCATGACTATCCGACATGGGTGCTTGAAGCAGGGCCCGCAGTCATCGCTGCTGCTGTATTGTGGTTTACTCGGAAATCCTTCCCGCTTACCCCGCTTGCGTACCTACTGATCCTGATCCACTGCATTATTCTCATGGTCGGTGCTCACTACACCTATGCCGAGGTACCCCTGTTCGACTGGATTGCTGAGGTCTTCAACAGCGACAGAAACAATTACGACAAGCTGGGGCATTTTGTACAGGGCTTTGTACCTGCAATTGTTGCGCGGGAAATATTGATCCGGAAAAACGTAGTCAACGGCAATCGATGGCGGGCTTTTCTCATCGTCTGCTTCTGCCTGGGTTTCAGCGCGTTCTACGAAATGATCGAATGGTGGGTCGCCTTGTTATCAGGCGAAGCTGCGGAATCCTTCCTCGGCACTCAGGGTTACATATGGGACACACAATCTGACATGGCCTGGGCGCTGTCTGGCGCCACGATCGCACTTATTTTACTGGGCCGTGCACATGATCGACAACTACAGAACCTGGAGACAACCGCTTGAACTTAAGCCGCTCAGTTACTCTCACTCCTAAACTGGCAGTCCTGCTGCTGCTTTTCTGGCAAAGTCTCACCCACGCAGAAGAAATTGGCAGCGTTGACACCAAATTCAAGCTTATTGGACCCGACCACAAAGTTGTGGTTGATGCTTTTGACGACACAAAGGTCGATGGCGTTGCCTGTCATATCAGCCGTGCGGTAACCGGCGGACTTAAAGGCGCGGTAGGACTGGCCGAAGACACATCCGATGCGTCAATTTCCTGCCGTCAGGTTGGTCCCATCAACTTCACAGATTCGCTGAAAAAAGGTGAGCAGGTTTTTACAGAACGCCGCTCTGTCCTGTTCAAGCGCCTGCAGGTTGTTAGATTCTGCGATGAAACAAGAAACACGCTGGTGTACCTTGCTTACAGCGACAAGATAGTCGACGGTTCACCACAAAATGCGATATCCACCGTCCCTATCAAGCCATGGTCGGGCAAACAAGTGCCTCCCCGCTGCAACGACGAATAAGCAGAGCTCGCCTAGACCAGTTTGAAACCAAGCTCGCTGAGCGGCATAGACCGGATGCGCTCACCCGTTGCTGCGTGAATTGCATTGGTTACCGCGGGCGCCAACGGCGGCAAAGCCGGCTCACCCAGACCTGTTGACGGGTTATCACTTTCAATGAAATGCACGTCAACCTCTGGTGTTGCAGCAATGCGCATGACGGGATACTCATCAAAGTTATCCTGCTGAATTACGCCATTCTCCATCGTGATCTGCTGTCCAGCCATGGTGCTTAATCCATCGATGACAGACCCCTGCACCTGACTCATTGCCCCACTGCGGTTAATAATAGGTCCCACATCCACGGCAACGGTGACCTTCTCAACACGAAAGTTACGATCTGCATCGACAGATACCTGCGCTACTTCCGCAACGTGCGCTGCATGACAGAAATAGAAAGCCAGGCCCAGCCCGGTACCTGCTGGCAGGGTCTTACCCCAACCGGCTTTTTCAGCGGCCAGCTTTATGACATCAATGGCCCGACCGGTATTCAACGCATTGACGTTGCCGTCGTCGAGCCATCGTCGCTCACCCATAAGCTCGAGTAGAAACTCGAGATGATCACGCCCGGCCAGATCGGCAAGTTCATGGATAAAGCCCTGTTCAACAAAAGCATTGGTGTTTGAACCCGGTGCCCGCCAGGCACCACAGGGCGTTGCTATATCCATCATTGATTGAGTTACGCGGGCGTTGTCCAGTGCCACCATGGAAAACTCGTTGCCACGCAGGCCGGATCCGATGACCGGTTTGCCCTGTTTCGAAAAACCGATGTAATGCTGATCCCAGGCGGCCAGATTTCCAGCTGGATCAATGGCACCCTTCATCTGTTCAAAACCGCCTACTCTGAAAAAATCGTTATGAATGTCATCCGGTCTGGTCCAGGTTAACTTGACGGGTATACCCATCCGGTGCGAAATCGCCATGGCTTCGGCTGCAAAATCGTGCACGGCTCGACGCCCGAATCCACCACCCATGCGTTTGGCATGCACCGTGACATTTTCAGGCGTTATGCCAAACATGTTGTTGGCAATCTCTTTAACCTGACCAGGAAACTGGCTGCCCAGCCATATTTCCATGGCATCTGCAGCGCCTGCAGTACCCTTTTTGAAATGCGCGGTTGCATTCATCGGCTCCATGCAGACATGTGCAACATAGGGAAACTGATAGAAAGCCTCAAGAACCTTATTGTCAGCCTGGGCAAAAGCTGGTGCTACGCTGCCGCTGTCGAGGCGAACCTCACCACCACCCTCGGCGGCAATCTGCTTCGCCTGATCTACCATTTGTGCCCAGCTGTCGTCGGAAGCTCCAGATTCATCCCAGGTCACCTGCAGCTTTTCTCTGGCTGCTAAGACAGACCAGGTATCGTCACCAACGATGGCAACACCGCCACGTAAATCCGCCAGACCATCAAGAAAACCCATTGACGCTTTTCCAGCCCGCGCATCCGGTTGCAGGATAAACGCATCGATAACACCGGGCTGAGCTTTGATTTCTGTTGCATTAAATGACGTTGCACGCCCACCAATTCGCGGGCAGCGGGCATAGGTTGCAAACTTCATCCCGGGCACGTCAACATCAATGCCAAACTGCGATTGACCAGACACGATAACAAGGTTATCCACACCACCGATGGAAGTCCCAATAATGGTGTACGAGCGCGGATCTTTAAATGACAGCATTTCCGGGTCAGGTACGGGCTGACGCACAGCCACTGCTGCAAGCTGGCCAAAGGTCATACTCTCTCCTGAAGAGTGAATGACCTTACTTTCGCGGGCATCAAGATCTTCACGCTCTACTTCCATCAGCAACGATGCGGCACCAATCAGCATCTCTCTGGCGGATGCGCCCATACGGCGCATGGTGTCGATGTTTCGTGGCACGGAGGTTGAACCGCCAGCGCCCTGCATACCATATTTGCTGGCATCCAGTGGCGCATCCAGAACTACCACGTCTTCCCATCTGGCGCCCATCTCTTCAGCGATGATCATCGGCAGTGTTGTTTTAATACCCTGCCCCATTTCTGGGATCGATGAATAAATGGTGATCTGACCATCGGTATCAATCTGCACATAAACATTTAATTCTTTTGACTGAACCAGCGTGCCGCCGTCCTCAGCCAATGCCGCCACAGGTAAATTCAGCTGCAGCATCAGGCCACCGCTGGCCAGCGCAGAAACTTTAAACAGGTTACGTCGATTTATGCGGCTGATACTCATTGACCGGCTCCTGTCACTTTCGTGGACGACGTATCTGCATCGTAATAAGCAGCAGCAGTATGAATGGCCTGGCGCACTCTGATGTAAGTGCCACAACGACAGTAGTTCCCCGCCATGGCCTGGTCTATATCGTCGTCGTCGGGATTTCTGTTGTTTGCAAGCAGCGCCGCCGCACTCATGATCTGACCTGCCTGACAGTATCCACACTGGGCCACATCGTGTTGTATCCAGGCGCTTTGCAGCGGATGCAACTCACCCCCCTGCGCCAGGCCTTCAATGGTGGTGACGGGACCGGAGACCGCTGAAACCGGTAAAACACAGGAACGCATCGGGGAACCGTTAACGTGCACCGTGCAGGCGCCACACTGAGCTATACCACAGCCATACTTGCTGCCGGTAAGCTTGAGTTTGTCGCGCAGGACCCACAACAACGGCATTTCAGGCTGCGCCTCAACCTCTACTTTCTCGCCGTTCACCATCAACACAAATTTGCTCATCGACGTAACCTACTCCTACCCGGAATTAATAGTAATGTTCGGCACAACCAGCCTGCTTAACATACTGCCCGATTCAATCCGGGCCAACAACATAACTCATGGCACAGAGCGCCTGTCTTTGTACCCGGAGCGGAGATGGTGAGCGCCATAAATAGGGTTTAACATGGCGGACTTATGCGACTTTTTTTAGCCCCAATGGAAGGTGTCATCGATCACCATTTCCGCACCCTCTATAGTGAGATTGGCGGCGTGGATATCTGTGTCAGCGAATTCATAAGAGTCAACGATCTTCCCACGCCGGCAAAAACACTGTTGCGCGAGTGTCCTGAGCTTGCGTTTAGCAACCCCGATATCGGGCAATACAGCGTGACCACCGGTGGCATACCTCTGCGCATCCAATTGTTGGGCAGCAATCCGGAAACATTGTCGAGCACCGCACAAACTGCAGCACGGCTGGGCGCCAGCGCAATAGATTTAAATTTTGGTTGCCCCGCTAAAACGGTGAACAACAGCAAAGGAGGTTCAGTTCTGCTCAAACAGCCGGATCTCGTCAATCACATTGTCGCAGCAGTTCGCAACGCGGTGCCTGAAGACATACCGGTGACAGCAAAAATTCGCCTCGGCTTTGAAGACCGCAGCCTTTATCTTGACAACGCGCTGGCTATCGCCGCGGCAGGCGCAGACGAATTATGTGTACATGCACGGTCTCGAGCAGACGGCTACAACCCACCTGCCTACTGGGCATACATAGCCCACATCGTTGAGCAGGTAGACATCCCGGTGATTGCCAATGGTGAAATATGGAGCGTACAGGACTGGGCACGTTGCAAAGAAGAGAGCCAGTGTAACGATTTCATGATGGGGCGCGGCCTGATTGCCTGCCCGGACCTGGCTTTGCAGATAAAAGCCTGCGCCGCAGGCGAGACCTATCAGCCTCTGCAATGGTCACAGGTGCTGACGCTGCTGGAAAGATTCTACCGCGCCACCAGGGATGCTTATCCAAAACGTTTCTTAGGCAATCGTTTGAAACAGTGGCTGTTTTACCTGCAGATGCACTACCCGGAAGCTCAGGTGTTTTTTCAAACGATCAAGCGCTTTAAGCACGCCTACGAGTTTGAAGCGGCTTTTACTTCGGTCCCCAGATCTCTGCAAGCCGTTGATCTCGACCACAACCCCAACGATAGGCTGCATAGCGCAACGGATTTTTCTTATAAAAATCCTGATGCCCGATTTCAGCGCCTTTAATTGGATAAAACGTCGCTGCAGGGAGTATGGGGGTTACCACCGTCTGATCGGGAAAACGCTCAACAACCGCCTGCCTGGTTTTTTCAGCAACCGCTCTTTCTGCCTCGTTAGCGACAAAAATAGCACTCAGGTAACTCGGACCTTTGTCGCAGAACTGACCTTGCGCATCAAACGGATCAATGTTGATCCAGAAGTGATTAAGGATGTCTTCATAACTTAAAACGTCTGGATCATAGGTGATTTCAACTGCTTCGTAGTGACCGGTATGGTCGCCCCGGTAAGTCGGGTTCTTCGCCGTGCCGCCAGTAAAACCGGAGATAACATCCGTTACACCTTCCAGTTCCTCAAAGTCTTTTTCCATGCACCAGAAACATCCTCCAGCCAGAACTGCGTTTTCCGCCAGGGCGAAAGGTGAAAAAGCTGCGCTGATGATAAAGACAAGGCAGGCTACGTGTTTAGACATGGTTACCTATATTTTGATAAATGGATCGTTGTTCACCAGGCCTTTGAAAGAATCTCGGTGCATTAGTTCCGTGACATATCGGGTGATATTCGGAAACTGCTCTGCGGGCAGCGACTCGCCGGCGTACAGCATCTGTATAAACTGGCTGGTCACAGCTATATCAGCGATGCTGAAAGCATCCCCAACCAGATAAGTTTTATTGCCAATCTGCGCTTCAAGATAGGCAAATATGGGCGGTTGCACATCATCCAGTATCTTCTGAATGACAGCTTCATCCGGCTCACGCTTCATCATCTTCACGGCAATCCGGTTGAAAAACAGTGCCGCTGTGGCTTTGGGTAATTCGTTATCGGCCCAATCTTCAAACCACAAAGCACGCCCATAATCACCGGGCTCGCTGGGATACAGCGGGTGCTCCGGATACTTCTTCTCTATATAACCGCAGATCGCGGACGAATCCGGAATCGCCAGATCTCCATCAGTCATAGCCGGTATTTTCCCAGAGGAGAAATCTGCAGAAAATCTTCGGGTGGTGGGAACGGGCTGATTGGATTCAGGTTGTAGTCAACGCCTTTTTCAATCAGGCAAACCAGAGTTTTTCGTACAAAAGGCGAAACTGAAGAACCGTGAATAGTGATCAAGCTGAAGCTCCAGATAAAATTTGGCCACCAGTATAGCGATCGATCAGGGCAGTAACAGAGCCTCGTCTATCGGTGTGAATGTATCCGCCGCATCAATCAGCAGCTTGGAGGTCAGTGCGGGCACACCATAAACCTCAGAGGTTGTGCCAAAGCGAGAGCGAATACGCTCGAGCAGGACATCGAAGTCGCCATCCCCGGTAACCAACACCACCTGATCACACGCGCTGGCCTGTTCATAGACATCCAGGGTGATGCCTACATCCCAGTCTGCCTTGGTTGTGCCATCCAGGCGTTTCAACACTGGCCGGAGTTTCACAGTGAAACCAATGCTGTGCAGAATGTGCTGGAACTGCATCTGTTTAGCATCACCACGATCCGTGGCATAAGCGAATGCGCAGGTGAGTTCGCTGTCCTGTGTTATCCGCGCCCAGAACGCGTTGTAGTCAAAGTTGCGTTGATAAACTTCCCGACAGGTGTAATAAACATTCTGCACGTCGACAAAAACGCCAACTTTTCTAATCGCCTTCCCAGTTTCGCTCAAGCATCCCTCCCAAACTCAAGAGCCTAGAACATCATCTGCGGTCGTGGCGAGATTTTTTTCAACATTTCCACCCACTGGTCAGACTCCCGGCAATTCACTAAACTCGATCAAAATCGTGCATATGGGGAAGCCAATGCAACTGCTGACTGGATTTAAAATAGTGCTCATGTCTGGTGCCTTGCTTGCCAGCACGCTCAGCGTCGCAGATATCAAACGCACCTCTTCCGGCAAACCTGATCTGTCAGGGACCTACGACACGGGCATTCTCACCCCCACTGAGCGCCCGGAATGGCTCGGTGAAATTGAATACCTGTATCCCTGGGTGGCTAACTCGTTGAACTGGGTGTTCAGTGTGGTATCTGACTGGGCGATCAACAACGAAAGCGACCCGGACCGCGAAGCACCACCAGAAGGCGGTGACGGAAACAATATGGCGGGTGCAGGTGGCGTTGGCGGTTACAATGCGTTCTGGGTAGACCCAGGCAGTGAGTTGGGCACCATCAATGGCAATGTGCCCACCTCTATTATCTATGACCCGCCCAACGGCCGCTATCCGCCTGTTGTAGAAGGGTTAACCGAGCGTATGGGTGAGCGTTATCAGAGTTTCCTGCATGAAAACACAGGTAGAGCCACCTGGCTGGATTTCGACGGCCCGGGACCTTTTGATGGTCCAGAGAGCCTGGCACCGTCTGAGCGCTGTCTGATTTCTTTTGCTTCAACCATACCGACGCTGCCAAGTCTGTATAACAACTACAAACGTATTATCCAGACCGAAACCCACGTGATGATTCTGCACGAGATGGTGCATCATGCCCAGATAGTACGGATTGATGCAGAGCATTCGCCTGAAGAAAATCGTTCCTGGCAGGGTGACTCAATCGGCTACTGGGATGATGACGTGCTGGTGGTTGAGACAAAAAATTTCAGGGCTTTAAATGGCCTGCCCGGCGCGGACGAAACTCTGCATGTGATTGAGCGGTTCAGTCGCATGGAAGACGGTAACCTGTACTACGACTTCACGGTGAAAGACGAGACAGCCTGGACAGCACCCTGGAGCGGTCGCTATGTCTGGCAATCCAAACCCGACAGCAAACTGTATGAATATGCCTGCCATGAAGGTAACTATGCGATGGGTAACATCCTGCGCGGGGCGCGGCTGCTGGAAAGTGAGTACGATGCCAGTCCCGATGCGGCCGCAGGCGGTGACTAGCAGCCTGCCCGGTCAGTTGCCTGCCCACTCCTGCTTGTAAGCATTGGCTTGAGGATGCTGTGGGTTAAACCCAAGCACCTCTTCAATCAGGTTGCGCGCTTCGTACTCAAACCCTGCTGAGTGGGCTTCAACAGCAGCATCAATTAACCGGGTTGTGGCTTCGCCCATCAGATCGAAGGCCTCTTTATTCGTCGGGTCCTGCCAGAGGATATTGGACAGCTCCTGCACTGCATTGCCGTCTTCAGGCTGGGTGATGAGCCCCTGCTGAAGATAGGTTGTCGCACGTTCCAGGCCCGCAGCCACAGCAGGATCGATAGCACCTGAATTTCTGGTTACCGGCTCAACGGGTGCTGGTTCATCGGCCGCAACTTCGACCATTTCCGGCTCTGTTTGTGCGCTTTGCGTCTCTGCAGTCTCCACCGGTAAACCCTCGATGGGCACAGGTTCAGCCCGCACAGGCAAGGTTTGCTCTGGTACCGGGGGCACATCTGCTGCGACTGCGACCGGCTCTTGCGAAGCCGGAGTAGAAAACCAGGTACCGATCAGTAAACCGACCGCTAAACAAAGACTTACGGCAAGACCGATGAGTACAATCCTGCTATCCCTCTTGGGTGATGCCACTTCCGGGACTGCGCTCCTGTGCGCCAGCGGTTCTGCAAACACTTCCTGATCAAGCAGCTGCTCAGAGGTGATGGGATCGGGCTGAGGAGATTCCGGGACCACCGCCGTTGGCGCAGGTGACTCCGGCATAACTTCGACCAGCACCTCAACCTGCTCAACAACAGGATCACTTTCCTGCACAACAATACGCGCGCTGACCTGACCACGCTGCATTTCATGGTTCAGATAAAGTTCGTTGTTTGGCAGAACAACTTTTGAGCCGGCTACCAGAGCAAATTCACTGCCCACCATGGTTGCGGTGCCGGTCTGCCAATCAAGCACGTGACGTTTGCTGATGTTTTTCAGCAGCAAACGCCCGTCATCATCTCTACGCATTTTCAGCAGACCGTAACCGGGCTGCTTGGGATTGAGCACCACCAGACCATCATCATCTTCGCCGAGCACCAGGTCCGAAGATACTTTCAGACAGATGCCGTCACCAATAAACAGGTACCAGTTTCCCTTTGGCTGAATTTTCGGAGATGCTTGATTCATATCAGCACAATGACAGCGGCTATGGCGCTATTCAAGCCTGATGGTGACACAGGCAGCACCTGGCTGTCTTACTTTGCATTTTTGCCTGCCCGTCGTTTACTTTTTTTGCCCGCCTTGTCCTTTTTGCCTTTTCTTTTAGTGCTTTTCACGGTTTTCCCCTCAGCAGGATGCTTCTGCTGATGTGACCCGGAGCCAGGCTCGCGCTTGCGTTTCTGCACCGGCCTGGTGGCATCGCCCTTCGATAAGGAAGCAGGATCATCCACTCGACTGATCTTCAGCATCTGACCGCAGACCCAGACCTTCTGCAGGTCTCTATACAGCTCATCCGGCATGCCTTCAGGCAGCTCCACGGTGCTGTAGCTGTCCTGAATGATGACTCGGCCAATTGCATCTGAACCGATACCCGCTTCATTGGCTAACGCACCAACTATATTGCCGGGTTTTGCGCCATGCTCATTGCCGACTTCCACTCGGAAAGTTTCAAAATCGAAATCCAGTCGACTGCGACGTTCCCTGCGCGGTCGAGCATCCGGGCCCGGGGCACGTTCTGAATGCCGGTCAGAGGATCGCGAGGCACCTGCCTTATCGTGGCTTAAGAGCAGAGGCACATCGCCGATTGCCAGCTGGGCGAGCGCGGACGCGATTTCCAGCGCGGGAACATCATGTTCCTGCTGATACTGTTCAACCAGGTTCTGCATGAAAGACAGCTCGCCTGCGGCCAGTGTGTCTGTAATCTTCTGTTTAAAATCAGCAATCCGCTTGTTATTCACCGTCTCCGTAGTCGGCAGCTTCAACGGCTCAATTTTCTGACGGGTGGCGCGTTCAATAGAATTCAACATGCGTCTTTCACGCGGCGCTACAAAAAGAATCGCTTCACCAGACCTGCCGGCCCTTCCGGTGCGCCCGATGCGGTGAATATAGGCTTCAGTATCGTAGGGAATGTCGTAGTTGATCACGTGGCTGATGCGGTCGACATCCAGGCCACGGGCGGCGACATCAGTCGCGATGAGGATATCCAGCGCGCCGCTTTTCAGCCGCTCAACAGTTTGCTCACGCTGCCGCTGAGGCATATCACCATTCATGGCTGCGGCCGAGTAACCCCGTGCTTCCAGGCGATCAGCCAGTTCAGAGGTCGCCGTTTTTGTACGAACAAAAATCAGCACCCCCTCAATGGGTTCTACTTCCAGAATTCGCGTTAACGCATCCAGTTTTTTCAGCCCGCCTACCAGCCAGAACCGCTGACGAATGGTTTCCGCGGTGGCGGTTTTTGCCTGAATGGAAACTTCATAGGGATCACGCATGTAACGTCGCGCGATAGACTGCACCGCCTTCGGCATCGTCGCTGAAAATAGAGCCATCTGCCGATTTTTCGGGGTCTGTTGCAGGATCCATTCAACTTCATCAATGAATCCCATGCGTAACATTTCGTCCGCCTCATCAAGTACAACAGCCTGCAGCGCATCAAGTTTCAGTGTGCCTCTCTGCAGGTGATCTCTAATGCGACCCGGTGTGCCTACTACCGCATGAACGCCGCGTTTCAGGCGCTGGAGTTGTGGTCCGTAATCCTGCCCGCCGTAGATGGGCAGAACATGAAAACCCTTTATACGCGCTGCGTAAGTCTGGAACGCTTCAGCCACCTGCAGAGCAAGCTCCCGGGTCGGCGTTAAGGTCAGAATCTGCACCTGGGGCACACTGACGTTCACGCGGCTGATCAGCGGCAAAGCAAAGGCTGCAGTTTTACCGGTTCCTGTGGGTGCATTACCAAGCAGATCCTGGCCGTCAAGCAGGCGTGGTATGGCCTGTACCTGGATGGGTGACGGCCGTTCGTAGCCGACCTCCGCCAATACCGCCAACAGTGAATGTGGCAGATTTAGGCTGTCAAAGGTGGTGGGTGAGCGCGAGTCGGTCATAGGTAGTACTCTGGGTCAAGCAGGACCCTGAAAAGGGCGCGCATCCTATCCTTCAGCCATGCAGAAAACCAGGCGAATTTGTATCCGCTTTGCTTAAACGAACTGTGTAATAGTTACTCTTGCAGCATCTGGAGCCAGGACCATGCCATCACCGCACAACTATACTTATCAAACCGCTCGTGAGGCATTTTTAAGCCGCATCAATGGTTCACAGCAGATCACCTATCAACATCCTGAGCAGGGCCCGGACGGCGACATTGCTATGGATGTGGCTTTCTGGGAAGCACCCCAAAGCAAAGATGTTCTGGTTATATCGTCAGGCACACACGGGGTTGAAGGCTATTGTGGATCATTTATTCAATGTGCGTTGCTCGATGAAGGCCTTGCAGCCCGAACCAGTAAAAACATGTCGCTGATGATGATTCATGGCGTGAATCCCTATGGTTTTGCCTGGCAGCGTCGTGTGAATGAAAACAATGTTGATCTGAATCGCAATTTCATTGATCACACTAAACCCCACCCGCAGAACCGCGGCTATCAGGAACTGGCGTCGGTGGTAGAACCGATTGATTGGACCCCGGACACTTCAACCTCGATCATCTCCGAACTGCTTGAATTGAGTCGCCAGCACCCGGACGATCCGCGCTGGCTGCAGGCCGCGCTAAGCGGTGGCCAGTACGAATTCCCAGGTGGGCAGTTTTACGGTGGTGTGGAACCACAATGGTCCAACGAACACATCCAGGCGCTGGTGAAGACTCACCTGATGGGACGTCGGGTCATCTGGATAGACATTCATACTGCGCTCGGCGACTACGGTACCGCTCAATGTATTGTAGAACTTGACCCTGCGTCAGAGTTGCTGACCCGCGCTGAGGCGTTATGGGGGGAGCGGGTTGTTAACATGGGCTCCGCAGATTCAGTCTCTGTTGCCGTAGCGGGTTCAATGATTTCAAGCGCTCAAGCCTGGAGCGATCGAGAAATGTTAGGCCAGGGGCTCGAGTACGGCACAGTAAATACGTTAGAAGTAGTTCAGTCGCTGATCCAGGACCAGTGGCTGCATCGCTACGGAGACGTTAACAGTCCGCTAGGCACGCAAACCAAGCAACGCATGATGGATGCTTTCTATCCCGATGATGCGGCATGGAGAACATCTGTTTTAAACATTGCCAGAGAGGTTGTCGACGCGGTTATCGAGCGCGGCTTTGATTAGGCAGAGCTTTGCTCAATCACACGTCTTTTATCAGATGATTGGCGCCTGCCTGAGTGACATAAGCTGCAGCGAGGCGCTCACCGCTACTGCGTTCAACAACACTGTCTACAAACCAGAATTCTCCTCGCGTGCGTTCAGCATCAATATCCAGTAACAGATAACCATGGTCACGCAGGTTCACATAATGAATATGCGGGCGTGTATCCATGACCACCTGCTCTCGTTCTGCCAGCGATTGCGCATCACCTTGGGGACCCGGTGACGTTACCGAAGTAGTTACAAATTCAACCGCAAGCGAACCTCGCCCCGTCGCCGGGTCATAAGCCTCACCTAAAGGTTCCGGGGTAATGTCCATGGCCCATGCCGTATGAATATCACCCGTCAGCACAACCAGGTTGTCAATGGACTCCGCAGACAGTTGCTCGAGAATGGCTGCACGCGATGCGGGATAGCCATCCCATTGATCTGTATTCAGCATCACACCATCATCACCGAGCAGCTGGGCAAACATGAGCTGCTGGCCGAGCAGACGCCAGGTAATACCATGGCGTTTCGAGGCGCGCAGCTGCTCCGCGAGCCAGGCCTGTTGATCAACACCTAAAATTGTACGGCTTGTATCAGCAAGCCCTGCCGTATCTTTCGGATCATCCAGCTGTTGG
The DNA here is from genome assembly GCA_024743175.1 of Pseudomonadaceae bacterium. Lineage (GTDB taxonomy): Bacteria > Pseudomonadota > Gammaproteobacteria > Pseudomonadales > Azotimanducaceae > UBA4421. Next base: position 37,634 of record JANSXA010000002.1, read on the forward strand.
CTACGCCCATGCAGGCGCGTGTCCAGCATAATCAGATCAGCCAGCTCGCCAAAACGAAAACTGCGATAGATAAAAGGTCCGTTTGCAGAGGGCTGTTCCCGTATAGGCAGCCATTCGTGGTACGCACGGATAGCCACCGCGCGCCGAGTAGCCCAGTCTCCTTCACCGAGTTCGGGATTATGATTCTGTGCACCATCACGCCAGCTGTTGTTGGTACTTTCGTGATCATCCCAGACGCAGATCCAGGGATGCGCACGATGAGCCGCCTGTAGATCAGGATCTGTCTTATATTGTGCGTGCCGGATTCGGTAATCCTCGAGCGTGACCACTTCATGAGCAGGTTCATGCACACGCCCGAACTCTTCGCCATTACCATATTCGTTTGGCGCGTACTCATAAAAGTAATCACCCAGATGCAGTACGGCATTCAGGTCAGTGCGTTCAGCAATACGGCCATACGCATTAAAATAACCAAACGGATAGTTTGAACAGCTGACCACGGCGAGCTTCAGACGGGTCACATCCTGTTCCGGCAGCGTTCTGGTCCGGCCGGTGGCGCTTTGCTGACCGTCTGCTTCAAACCGGTAATAGTAAGTGTGTCCCGGGCTTAAACCGAGAGCATCCACCTTCACGGTGTGATCTCTTTCCGGCAAAGCGGTGACCACACCCTGATTCACTATGTCAGCCAACGCTGGATCGGTGGCGATGATCCAGCGCACCGCCATCACCTTGTCTGTTGCACCACTGATTCTGGTCCAGAGAATCACCCGGTCCGCGAGTGGATCTCCGCTCGCAACACCATGTTGAAACCGGCTGGTGGCTTCCGATGCAGTCACCGCACCAGCCACTTGATTGCCTGCAACAGCGCCGGCAGCGGCACTGCTCGCCAGAAATGTTCTACGTGTCACCATCAGTTTTGCTAACTCCCAGCATCAATGGCGCAGAATTTAGATTCCAGATCCAGCACCATCAGTAATCGGCCGAAGCCGATGAATTGGCCAATCATCATCCCGAGCTCGAGAATCTGTTCATCACTGAACTTCTCGCGCAGGCGATCGAAAAATGCATCATCCATATTGTGATGGTCCAGTGCCATGCGATCGGCATACTCCAGGGCCAGACGTTCAACCTCACTGAATGAGTTTGTTGGCCCATCAAGCTGCGCTATCTTTTCTTCTGTCAATCCGTGTTCTGCACCCTGCAGAAGCCGTGCATTCAGTCACGTAAAACAGTCGTTATGACGCGCTATTTTCAGGCGTACCAGCTCAATCAGCTCTTCAGGAATTGAAGTACCCGCCCGGGCTGGCAGGTAAAATTTGAAGTAATTGTCAAACAGCGCCTGACTGTGTGCCAGACCACGCATCGTCGATGAGTCAGCACCGCTGGCCTCGATAGCCTGTACCGCTGCCAGAGCATGGGGCTCCAGTTCATGATCCTGTTTCAGAGTGATCCGTGCCATTACTGTGCCTGTAGTTTTATCTCACCTGAACGGTACCTCTCGTGGGAGTTGAGATCAAATTTCTGCGGGCGGCGCCTCTTCAGGAACCTCGGTTTCAGCACCATCACCCAGCCATCTGTCCATCAGCTTGGCGGCCACTACATCACCCGCCACATTCACCGAGGTTCTGCACATATCGAGAATTCGATCAACGCCCATGATCAGTGCAACACCTTCCGGCGGTATACCTACCGCAGAAAGCACGGTAGCCAGGATGACAATGCCCACACCGGGTGTACCCGGAGAGCCTACGGCTGCACCCACAGCCATGGCGACAACAAGCAGCATGCCACCAAAACCGATGTCCACGGCGTAAACCTGTGCAAGGAACATGGCAGCCACACCCTGATAAAGGGCCGTGCCATTCATGTTGATGGTTGCGCCCAGGGGAATAACAAACTGAGCAATCGAGGGGCGCACACCGAGCTGCTCCTCAGCGGTGCGAATGGATAGCGGCATGACCGATGCTGAACTGGAGGTGGAAAAAGCCAGCAGCAAAAGCTCACGCACCGACTGCAGGAAGGCCAATGGCTTTTCACCAGCAAACACAAATAGAAGCGTGAGGTAAAGTACAAACACACCCAGCAGGCCCAATAAAACGGTCACTGCGTAAAAGGACACCCCCAGCAGTGCTTCCAAGCCGATCTGACTGGTGAGGCGCGCCATCAAACCGAATACCGCAATTGGCGCAACCAGCATGGCCCACTTCACAACGGTCATGCAGACCTGTTGCAGGGATTCCAGCAGATCGAGCAGGGGTTTGGATTGTTGTGGCGGCATGGATACCAGCGCAACACCAACAATCACACCAAAAATCACAATCTGCAGCATGTCGCCCTGGGCCATGGAATTCAAAGGATTACCGGGTAACAGCCCGATCAACGCCGTCGGCAGCTCCGACGCGTTAGGAATAGCCATGGTTTCTACGCCTGCCTCAGCATGGGTCGCTGACGCTTGCAGGCTACCTGCCAGGCTTCGACCGGGTTGCAGCAGTGCGGCCAGCCCTAACCCGAAGAACGCAGCAACACCGGTCGTTGCCACGAAATAAGCGCTGGCGCGAAGACCGAGTTTACGCAGTTGATCCACGTTTTCACTGGCCGCCAGACCACGGATCACAGACGCAATCACCAGCGGCACCACAATCATTTGTATCACCGCCAGAAAAAGCTGACCCGGCAGCGCTAACCAGTTACCAATCAGGTTGCCGGTATCCTGATCAACCCACCCCACCGTCGGCCCGATCAGAAACCCCAGCAACAGCCCGGCAAACATACCGATCAGCACTTTCAGCCACAGGCGCGTTTCCACCAGAGTGGCGAGATGACTGCTGAGATGCTTCAGTGAGGTTGGGTGTAATGCCGACAGATAGCGAAAGGGAAAGCCATTAGCCATTTGAACACCGCGTCAGAGTAAAGGTCGACACCCTATACATCCTGCTCGCGACGGCTATCAGGGGTTTCCGAACAGGCCTGCATGAGCAAAACCCTAAATCACTTCCAGATAATCTTTATCAGGCAGTTGTGGAAACGTGGTTGCCGGTTGTGCCTGATACCAGAAGGCGACTGATGCAATATCATCCTGTAGCGGAAGATAGCGACGCTCTTTATCCGTCCGCCACCCCAGAGCCTGCATGGTGACCTTCAGGCGCTGTTCAAATCGAATGGGGTCAGGAATATGCCAGCGGTACATGCCAAATCGCTGCTGTGAGGTGTAAACGCCATCGGGACAGATGACCTGCGGTAAACCCGCATAAGCGCTGTTGTAGGTTTCATAGTGCGAGGGAGTTTCCTTATCCATAATGCCTGGATCGAAGCAGTAGGCCCCGCAAAAGTAATCTTCTGTACCGGTGCCACATATCGTCGGGAACGCATCGTCTTCATCCATATGGAATTTGATTTCACCTTCACCCCACCAACCTGCATTGTTAGATCCCCAGGCCATATAGGTACCGACGTATTGTCCGTGCCCCTCGATATTGTCCAGGATGGTATAGACCTCTTTGTACGGCAGTGGATTGGTTCGGCGGAATTGCGCGTGGAAGTACGCAGCATCCGCAGGTAACTCCGTCAGCGCATAGTTGATCTGGTAATACACCACAATCTTCTCGTCTGAGAGGTTTTCCAGCGTTACACGCGCTCGGCTACGGAAAGGCATCTCCCAATAGCAGTTGAAAGCGCGAGCGGGATTAACACACACCGCCAAGCTGTCTACCCGGGCATATTTTTCCCAGCCGTTGGCAAAAAAATCACCCACCGGGCACTCGACAGAGGGATTGGGATGGTCGTCCCAGTACATGCGCAATATCGTGTGGCGCCAGCGGCCTCGGGCAAGTGTCATCCATATCTGCTGAATCGCCCCTTCACCACTGATATCAGCCAACTCAAATGTCGCGCCCGGTTCAATCAGAATATACGGAGAGACCTTCCAGCCCACGCCCAGATCCCGCGCCGCCCGGTGTGCGGCACCATCCGTCGAGCGCCCGCCCTGCCCCGCTGCGCCGGAAAAGTTCTCCGGACTGATGGATCGAGTTTGTGCAGGTGCTGTGCGACTCAGATTACCCAGATGTGTACCGAGGCCGTTGAAGCTGGTCATGGATCTCCCTCCCCAGGATAAATTTGCAGGCTCTGACCGTAACCCAATCGCTGCAGGTTTGCAGAGCTCGATTGTGCTGAAAAACTTGAAACCTGCACTTTCAAAGCCAGCAACAGAAACTGCCAATGGCGTCTACCTGAAGAAAAACAATCATAAGGAAATCTGCCTGTGTCTGATTCGCTGCCAGAAGTCACCCGGGTTTACCAGAACCACCATTTAGATTCGACAAGATGGGACGAATACATACCTCGCCCCAGCGACATTATTGTCACCACGTCATATAAGGCTGGCACCACATGGGCACAACAGATTCTTCATGAACTGTTACACGGCACCAGTGACCCTATGCCTGGCTTTCAGGAAGTCACCCCCTGGCCGGACGCGCGCTTTCTGCCGATATCAAGAGAGGAGCTGAAACCGTTTCTTGAAAATATTCCGGGGCGACGTTTCATCAAAAGTCATCTGCCGCTGGACGGCTTACCGTACTATCCGGAAGTGAAATACGTCATTGTCGGCCGCGATTGCCGTGATGTTTTCATGTCTTTTTACAACCACTACTCGAATTACACTGACATGGCGATGGAAATGTTTAACGCGCCAGATGCAGTTGGCGACGATCTACCCCGCTGTCCTGAAGACCCTCGTGAGCTTTGGCAGAACTGGATAACCCGGGGTTGGTTTGACTGGGAAACTGAGGGTTATCCTTTCTGGGCTAATCTCGGCCACACCCAGAGCTACTGGGAGTATCGCCACCTGCCCAACTTTTACTTCATGCACTACAACGACATGCTCAGCGATCTCGAAGGGTCAGTTAAGGGACTTGCTGCTTTTCTTGGCGAAACCCCAACTGCCGAACATCTGGCACAAGTGGTTGAAAACACAACCTTCAAAAATGTCAAAGCCAACGCCGCAAAACTGGACAAAGAGGGTGACCCGCGTGGCGTTGTCTTCAAAGGTGGCGCAGAGGGTTTCTTCTTCAAAGGCACAAACGGCCGATGGCGTGATGTGCTGACCGACGAAGACCTGGTTCTTTACGAGCAGGCCAAACAGCGTGTCCTGTCGCCAGATTGTGCACAGTGGCTGGAAGACGGTGGTCCTGTAACCTGACGTAGCGTTCCTCGCAGAACTCTTGAACAGATCTGCAAAATCCGGAGCCGCTGCAAACCACCAGAGTTGGACTAGGCTTAAGGAGTAAAACTGATACTGAGCACTATGGATCAGGTCCAACTCTACAGACTTGTTATTGGCATCGGCGCACTGGCTCTGGGCATCGGAGGTTATCTCATCGATGCCCAGACCGGCATCGTCATGATGGAGCGTTACGTTGCCCTTACGTTCATTTTTTCACTCTGGATAGCAAGCTTTCTCAGCGAATCGCTGCGCCGACACACCGATTGGGTGATCTGCGCAAGCGCATCTGCAGCCTTAGCAATCTTTTGTATGTTCATATACGAAAAAAACCTGGATGTAACCAGCACAGTTTCAAGCTTCGCAATGGTATTTGTTGGTTGCCTCACAATCAGGAAACCCCTGCCCCTGGTGACGTGGTCCGTTACCTGCATCATCAGTCTTTCGATCGCGTCACTCATCGCCAGACAGCCGGAGATGTTGCCGCTCATCTTCATTATCTGCCTCTCCGTTATCGTTATCGGCACATCCTCTCTGGTATTTTTTCTGGGGCGGAGCATGGAGGCACGGGAACGCAGTGACGTGCTCAGTGATGCAATTTTCACTCAATCAGCAGATGGTTTGCTTTGTGGACATATCTCAAATATGGCTGTAATACGGGCCAACAAAAGTGCTGAGCGATTATTCGAAACTGAAGACTGGTCCGTGCTGGTTGACTGCGTACAACAGAGCTATTTCGCAGCCTTTAAAGAGGAAGAATCGCGACCAAAGCTCAGAGATATCGTGCGCAGCGTGTGGTCAGCAGAAATAGAATTCAGAACCGCCAAGGGTAATCTGTTCTGGGGCAATCTAGCCCTTGTTGGACTGAAGGAACACTCTGATCTGGTCCTGGTTCGCGTTACGGATATGAGCGCGACCAAGGCGCGCGAACAGGAACTGGAGCAGGCTAAACTGGCGGCAGAGTCCGCAACCCAGGCACGCACTCAGTTCCTGGCGAATATGAGTCATGAGATACGCACCCCGATGAATGGGGTTATCGGCATGACGTCGTTGTTGCAGAACACCAGGTTGGATCAGGAACAGGCAAGTTATGTGGATACGATCCGTTCCAGTGGCGAGTCGCTGCTGATCATCATTAACGAAATCCTCGACTTTGCCAAAATAGAAGCTGATGAAATTGAACTGGAGGTTGCGCCATTTGATCTGGAGCACTGCATCACTGATTCCATCGATGTGGTTGCAAGCCTCGCTGCGCAAAAAGAAATTGAACTGACACTCGACATATCCCCTGACGATCTCGGTTATCTTACCGGCGACGGTAGCCGCTTACGCCAGGTGTTAGTAAACCTGCTGTCCAACGCAATCAAATTCACAGAACAGGGTGAAGTTACCATCAAGGTGAAGCTAATTCGACAAGCTAGCGGCAGTAAAGACGTGCCCAGCCAGATTCACTTTGCAATTATCGACAGTGGAATCGGCATTCCACAGCATAAAATCGACACGTTGTTCGAACCGTTCACCCAGGCGGATGCCTCTACCACGCGACGCTTCGGCGGTACGGGTCTTGGGCTGTCTATCTGCAAAAATCTGATTAACATCATGGGTGGCGAAATCTCTGTCACCAGTAAACTCGATGCGGGTTCTACATTCAGCTTCTACATCAATGCACCTTGGACCGCAGCTGACACCTGGCACGAACTGCCCAGACTGCAGGACAAAAGGGTGTTTGGTGTTGACGACAACTCGACCAATAGAAAAGTGCTGCAGGGATTGCTCGAATGGTTTGGCATGTCTACTACACTGTTCAGCCACCCCTCAGACCTGCTTGATGCCTACAAACCCGGCATCTGCGACCTCATTATTACCGATATGTCGATGCCTGATATGGACGGCGAAGACCTGCTGGAAGCGCTCTCTAACCAATATGAACAACTTGTACCCGTTGTCTTGTTAACGTCATTAGACCGTGGCGATGTCGACTGGTCACAGTTTACTCAGGTCCTGCGCAAGCCTATTCGGCCTACCGACCTGTTCAACGCCCTGCTACGTTCTTTTGGCCAGAACTCAGCGCCAGTAAGCACGCACTCTGCGGACGAAGGTATAACAGAACTGACTGATGTTGCGGTGCTTGTGGCTGAAGACAACATCGTTAATCAAACCGTCGCCAGGCAGATACTCAAGAAACTGGGGATCCGTGCTGACATAGCCAGCGACGGTTCTGAAGCGGTGAAGATGCTGTGTGATCAGACTTACTCCATCGTTTTCATGGATGTGCAGATGCCTAATGTTGATGGCCTGGAGGCAACACAGATCATTCGCGGTACCGAAGATCTGGTACAACCTTACATTATCGCGATGACTGCCAACGCACTGTCCGAAGACCGCGACTCCTGTTTTGCCGCCGGCATGGACGATTTTGTATCTAAACCTGTCAGCATCGCGGATGTCAAAAGTGCCCTTTTACGAGCGCTTGAGAGCAATCGTAACCGCGCAGGCAAACAGGTTTCTGCAATTTCTGATAGCTGACCAATCGCTTTACTTTCCCTATAGTAGGCGCACGGGGAAAGAGATAAATTTATGCGCAACTACAGTGTTATCGATGCAAACAACCAGCAGGTTACCTACGTGGACCAGAAACGCTGGTGGTGGGTACTTTCACTGATCAACCCAACACTGCCTCTGATTGGCGTGCTCGGCTTTCTTGCAACCCAGCAGCCTTTCTGGCTGGTGGCACCCTTGATACTCATGTTTGTTGTCGCACCCCTGTTAGACCTGCTGCTGGGAGAGGATCAGAATAATCCACCAGAGTCGCTGGTGCCTCAGTTGGAAGATGATGCGTACTACCGCGTGCTGACTTACCTGACAGTGCCCCTGCACTATATTGCCTTTATCACAGTGGCTGTATTTGTAGGCACCCAGACGCTGCCCTGGTGGGGGTTTCTGGCACTCGCGGTGGCTATCGGCTTCGCTGACGGTTTCGCAATCAACACCGGACACGAACTGGGTCATAAACGAACCCGTCTTGAGACCTGGCTGGCCAAAATTGTACTGGCTGTACCTGCCTACGGACACTTCTGGATTGAGCACAATCGCGGCCATCATCGCGATGTAGCTACTCCAGATGACCCCGCAAGCGCGCGTATGGGTGAATCTATATACCGGTTTGCATTACGTGAGATTCCTGGAGCGTTCCACAGAGCATGGGAAATTGAAAGGGAGCGATTGAATCGCAAAGATCTACCGGTGCTGCATCTGCAGAACGAAGTCCTGCAGAGTTACCTGATCAGTGTGGTTCTGCAGCTGTCTCTGTTGATTGCATTCGGCTGGATCATGGTCCCGTTCCTGCTGATCCACAATTTTTTCTCCTGGTGGGTGCTGACCAGCGCCAACTACATCGAACACTATGGATTGCTGCGCATGCAACAGGACAACGGCAAATATGAACGCTGCCAGCCGCACCACAGCTGGAACGCAAATCACATCTATTCCAATCTGCTGCTGTTCCATCTGCAGCGACATTCTGACCATCATGCCAATCCCACCCGACGCTATCAGAGCCTGCGTCACTTTGAAGACTTACCCAGCCTGCCCAGTGGTTACTACGGCATGTATCTACTGGCTTACGTGCCCAGCCTGTGGTTCAAATATATGGATGCCAAACTGTTGCAGTTACCCCACGTAAAGGGTGATCTGAACAAAATCAACATCGATCCAGAGGCACGTGAGGCCATCTTCGAAAAGTACGGAGATGGCTTTGTCCCAGCATCTTAAATACGTTTGTCCCGGATGCGGTTACACCTACAACGAAGCGTTAGGTGATGACCATGAGGGATACCCACCCGGCTATCTGTTTAAGGATCTGCCGGACGACTTTGTCTGCCCTGATTGTGCGGTGCGCTACAAAGAAGACTTTGAGCCGGAAACGAACCAGCAACACTAAAGTCAGCCCCTAAGCCTGCATTTCAAAATCATAACGTTCAGTAGAGACCGTCGCCTGTGCCGGCGGTGAATAGCGTAAGCCGGAAACCGCTGATGGCGTGAAATCGGCATTCAGCTGGCTGAGGACATCTGCCGGAATTTGAATCTCTGCAGCCCTGTAGTTGTCTTCCAGATGTTTGAGGTTTGTGGTGCCGGGTATCGGCACGCAGGTTTTATCCTGAGCCAGACACCAGGCCAGGGCCAGTTGCCCTACGGTGCAACCCAGAGCTTTCGCCTGCGCTTTGGCAATGTCCAATAGCGCCAGATTCTGCGAAAAATGCGGTTCACTGTAACGTGGGAACGTACGGCGCAGGTCAGATTCATGGTACTCGTCGGGTTTGAGAGGTTTGTCAGCAAGAAACCCACGCCCAACCGGCGAAAAAGGTACAAACGTTATGCCCAGGTCCTGGCACGCCTGCAGCACGGCTATTTCTGGATTGCGTGTGAGCAAAGAATACTCCGACTGCACCGCTGAAACAGGGTGTACCGCATGTGCCTTTCTGATCGTCTCAGCAGACATTTCGGACAAACCGATCATGCGTATCTTGCCTTCTTTCACCAGATCAGCAAGGGCCCCAACAGAGTCTTCTATCGGCACGTTGGGATCCGGGCGGTGCATATAGTAGAGGTCAATGACATCCGTCTGCAGTCGCTCCAGGCTGGCTGTGCACGCACGTTTGATCGCCTCAGGGCTGCCATCCAGCCACCTCTTACCGTCCTTGAAACCCATGACACATTTGCTCGCCAGCAGAAAGCTGTTTCTTCGGTCCCGCAGCGCCTCCCCGATCAGCTTTTCGTTGTTACCCATGCCATAAATGGTTGCGGTATCCAGAAAGTCGTAGCCAATGTCGATGGCACGCTGCAGGAAGGCCACCGCGTCTTTGTGATCCTGCGCTGGACCATAGGCGTGACTGAGATTCATGCACCCCAGCCCGATGGGGTGAACCTGCGTTGTACCTAAAGTTCGTTTTTGCACAGCCATTTCTTTTGTTTCCTGTTAGCTCTTGTCTATCTGTTGGTAACCCTCTGCCGCGCTCTGCGCCAGAATCGTTGCGTATTTCGGCCCACCACCAAAATAGGCCTGATATCGTACGGTGCCGATTTCGTGGCCGCTGACATTCGAATTGTAACCCGTAAACCATCCCTGGCTGCGCCTGGCCAGCATCTTTTCGTGTGCGCGCACAACCTCTTCAACCCAGGCCTGTTCAGCTTGTGGTTGCGCTTCAACGCGTGAGTACCCCTGTGACCGCACATGTTTCAGCAGCTCGGTTACCCAGTTCACTCCACCCTCGATCGCACGGGGAAAATTTGTCGAACCGGACACACTCTGCGGCCCAGCTACCATCAACATGTTCGGGAAGCCATGCGTCAGCACGCCAAGGTAGGTGCTTGGACCATTGTGCCATTTCTCGTTCAGCGTTTTGCCATCTACACCGCGGATCTGCATGCGATCAAAGCCGCCAGTGATGGCGTCAAAGCCGGTTGCGTAGACAATCAGATCCAGATCGTAGTGCTCTGCCGATGTCTGCACACCTGTTGGCGTAATGCGTTCGATGGGGGTCTCGGAGATATTTACCAGATGCACATTGTCTCGGTTGTAGGCTTCGTAGTACCGCGTCTCCAACGGCAAACGCTGCATGCCAAAACCGTGATCCTTGGGAATCAGCTGCTCTGCCACCTGCGGATCGCTGACCCGCTGGCGAATACGGTTCGCCACGTAGTCGGACATCTCCCGGTTGGCTGCCTCGTCAAAAAAAATCTCAGGAAAATTACCGACGAGGATGGCAAAGCCGGGTTTATCATAAAGCTCGTCCCAGAACGCAACCCGCTCATCGTGCGAGAGCGCATAGAACCCACGTTTGTCCGGGACGTGCTCAAAACCGTTGGGAGATTCTGCACAGTTGGCAAAAATCTCATCGTATCTTGCACGTATATCAGCCATCTCCTGAACGGATATGGGTGAGTTATTCAAAGGCGTGCTCCAGTTGGGGCGCCTCTGGAAAACGGTAAGATCACCTACCTTATCAGCAATTTCGCCGATGACCTGAATCCCTGTCGCACCCGTTCCAACAACGCCAACGCGTTGCCCTTGCAGAGCGACAGGCTCTTTCGGCCACCAATACGTATGAAAGGACTGCCCTGAAAAAGAATCCATACCGGGATACCGGGGCAATGTAGGTACCGACAGCACACCAATGCCAGTAATCACAAAGCGTGCCGTGTAAGACTCACCCTGCTCAAGTTGCAAGTGCCAGAGCCGTGTCTCTTCATCCCAATGCATGGATTCAACTTTTGCGTTGAAGTGCATGTGACGACGCAGATCGAATTTGTCTGCCACGTAATTCAGATAACGCAGATTTTCCGGTTGCGACGAGAATCGCTCTCGCCAGTGCCATTCATCGAGCAGCTCCCTCGAAAACGAGTAGCCGTAGGTATAACTTTCTGAATCGAAGCGCGCGCCTGGATAACGATTACGGTACCAGGTGCCGCCCAGGTCCTCATCCGCTTCCAGCACAGTGGCATCGATACCCGCATCGAGTAGACACTTGATCTGATAGATACCGGATACACCAGCACCAATGACAACTACCTCATGATGTTTATCGACCGGCATGAGTAGTACTCCCTGGATCGGTTAAGACGTTGTGGCTACACGGTGCGACATTCAGTCGACCCGAAGCCGGCATTTCCACTGCTGGACGATCTGAAAAGTATCTGGCCAGCTCATCAGCAAAGGTTTCAGCATGTATCTCGGTATGCAGCGCATCTGCAAACTGTACATAGGCATCCCCCCCTTGCGCGAGGATCTCAAGTGTACCTAACGTATATGTTTCGTCGGGCATTAGCGCTTCGCCATGAACGTAGATTTTTTCACTCCGCGCAAACGCTTCTGCCTCTGGCGCGTAACAAATGGTCATTCCCGAGACCTGTAAAATTCCTCGATTTAGACTCAACCCCTGTTCAACTATCTGTCTAAGCTGCGAACCTGTAACAGTGACGCTTGCCATATGGTCTTCAAAAGGAAACGCATCAAACAAATCAACCCGACGAATCACGCCCTGGGGAAGATCTTTTCGTAATGCGCCTGAAGGCATCAGACCAACGTCTGCACCCGTGGCTTCACGGACAATATCTGCAAACAGGTTCCCCAAGTCAGATTCACGATAATAACGACGCGACAGATAGTCTTTACTGACGCCTACCTCTTCGTAGATACCCGGATGTTCTGCGCGGAAATGGTCGAGCTTTGATTCGATACGCGCATCTGCAGGCAATGAATCACTATCGACCGTTATCAGTTTACCTGTGTGCCCAAGGCGGACAGAATCACCCGACAGGCCCGATGAGCCGTCCAGTTCTATCTGCAGATAACCCAGATGCTGACCCTGACCATAGGTTTGCATTATGAGCGTACCGTTATGCGGGTCGACAATGGGCTCGCGGGTTCCCGCGTCTGTGTGGCCAGCAAATATGACATCAATACCCGGCACAGCTTTGGCAAGCGCCAGATTCTCCGCATTACCACGCTGAACCGTCAGATCCGCTTCATCATCCGTCTGCATGGGCGCGGTCATACCTTGATGGGTCAGCACTACAACCAGATCAACCGAGTCGCGCAACAGCTCAACATACGCGGCCGTTGTCACAACCGGGTCACGAACCTCCAGGCCGGCGATGTTTGATGGAATCAGCGCGGTGGCAGCATCCTGGCCAAGGATGCCAATCACGCCAACACGAATACCCTGACGCTCAATGATCGCATAAGGCTGTGCATACGGATGCTCGGTATCGCGATAAAACAGATTGGCCCCAAGCACCGGGAAAGGGACTCGGTTTTTCTCCTCGGCAAACCTGGCCCAGCCATATTCAAATTCGTGATTACCAATCGCCATGGCGTCATAACCCATTGTCAGCATCAGCTCGAAAGAGATAGCCCCGTGGGTCAACTTCGCCAGCGTACCGGTAAAGATGTCACCGGCATCAAAAAGAAAGACAATGTCTTCTTCCGCTCGGATCTGCTGAATCAGCGAAGATAACTGCGCCACACCACCAATGCGCTCAATATCTTCACGCCAGAACGCAGCCGTTGGGTCATACGCACTTTCAAAATCGTTAGTAAATAGAAGCGTAACCTTCTGCGGCTCTGCCTGTGCGCAAAGGACAAAGCTGAAGCAGATAAATGCAGCCAGCCTAGGTAAGAACATCTGATCTCCAGATGAGATGAGCCGTCATAACTACTCGCTCAACTGCAGACGTTTCAGATTCGGATCAGCTTCTATTTCCGCCTCTGTGAAAGGCAGGTCGATCCAGCCCCCCTGGGCATATATCTCGGTCAAATCGCTGTAATGCGGGGACTCCGGTTCGGGCGATTGAGAATAGGTCAGCATCGCTGAGGGTTGCACTCTGCCACGCTCATCCCAACTGACAACTTGTATGTAACTGTTGCCATGAACAATGGGCGAATAGCCTTTCTCTGCATCCAGATCAGCCATTATCATGCTGAACATGCCCGCCCAACCCTGCCCGCCGGGAATGGGAATGTTCTTATCGTTACGCGGCGCATATTGGATATCACCCAGGCGGGCATCCAGGGCAATGTTTGCATCCTGAAGTTTGGTTTGCGCCGCGAGCAAGGCAGCACGCAAAGCATCGCTGACCTCAACATCGCTGAGGTTTATACCCGCCGGCGTGTTAACCGGATCGTTTATATCAAACTCAGTTGCATAAACGTTGTCTACTGAACGCGCAATGGACCAGAATTCCCGCCAGACGTGCCCACCTTTTGCGTCAACATTCATGGTGCGGTCCCATTGGGAAAGAGCATCACAGGCGGGTTTGATCTGCGCATCCCCGTCGCAAAGTTGCAGCACGTCATCCAACAGCAGTTCAGCACCATAGTTGCGGTGGTTATAGAGCATGTCTTTGATGTCTGCGGGCGCTATCTTTTCCTGCGAAGACATTATTTCGGCCATTTGCGTAAGCCCCGCACGTGTGCGCAGGGAACGCGCACTGCGTTCGGATCCGATGATCGGAGAATATCCTTCCAGAGGCGCATCCGGATTACTTAACCAGTAACTGTCATTGGAATTGGTTACGTAGTCCTGCCGCGTTATGCGCGGCATATCCTCAGCTGGCAAGGCACCTGGCACAGCGCTGCGCGGATCAGTTTTCCACTCACAGGCGGCTCTGGAGCCGTCGAGAATTACCAATCTAGCCGGAGCATCAGCAACGTTTACTCCGCAGGCTTCAATGAGTTCTGCATCGACGTTAGGCGTTCCGCTGATATCCGCGTAGAACGCATTGCCCTGAGAATCTGCAGCAATGGTATTGGTCCAGTAAACACCGTGTTTGCTGATTGCGGCTTCAACTTCAGCGGTAGACGTTGCCGTATTGAGCGCATCATAGGTATCTGCAGTCAGGTAGTTATCTAACACGGCATCACGCAGCGTGTAAGCGTGCGTGTCTCCCCAGGATAACAGGTCACTTTCTATCATCGGCCCGTAATGGCTGAAATAAACCGTGTGCTGGCTTGTTTCCGACCTGCCTTGCGCATCTGCGTTGGCAACCTGAATAGTCCGCGCCTGAATCGGCCTGTAAGTGTCCTGATATTTATACTCCATCGGGTTTTCAGGATTCAGCTCAAGCTGATACAGGGTAAAACGCAGCGCTGTGGATACAGTATGGGTCCACGCTATGTCTTTGTTGAAACCTATCGCCACCCGCGAAGTATTGAGTAGACTGGTCCCCATCACATCCAGCTCGCCCGGAATGGTCGCGTGCAGCAGATGAAAGCGTGAAGATCCATGCCAGGGATAATGCGGGTTACCCAGCAGAATACCCCGACCGGATTCCGACAAAGCACTGCCAACTGCCACCGCATTACTGCCGATACCCGCCGGCCAATCCCATTGTGTATCAGCTGCAACCTGTTTCTGCTCCTCCAACACTCCGTGAGGTGAGGCGCCGGCAATCTCTTTCTGAAAACGCCCCAGGCCGTAACGAATGCCCACTCCGATGGCCAGACGATGCATATCCTGCAGTGAAATGTCCTTCACCCACGGCTGATTTTCGCAGCTTGCAGGCAGCGCACCTTCATGGTCACGCAGATAGCGGTTGTAACCTGCAACGTAACCATCGTTAAACGCATGTGTCCGTGGTGACTGTGCTGCCTGATAGGCGTCGAGTTTTGCATCGGTGAGGATGGCCTTGTGGAACACATCACTGGCGAGATGATCATCGCTCTCACCAAAGTACAGCGAGCTGGTGCCATTCACCATCGCAACATCCCTGGCGATGACACACACTGCATCTGTCGCTGTTGCATAGGCAAATCCATACCCCAGACTTTGCCAGTCCTGTGCTTTCACGTGAGGAATGCCGTAGCTTGTCCAGCGAATATCAACGTTATAGGTCGGCTGGGTGGCAACCTGCGTCTGCGCAGATTCCTCGGTGCTGCAGGCTGCACTGAGCAGCGCGGCGGCAACCAGCATCAGGCTGCGATGCACGGTCGGCGTCTGAAAATAATTTGGTTTTTGCATGGTGTCTCGCTTGCGTGAATATCAGCCGGAAGTCAAAAATCTTCAGATTCTTCCTCCGCCCTGAAAATCCGTATAATGGTGGGCTTTGTCAAACATACTAAGGGTTCAACCGCTGATGCAAGTTCTGCACACCTCCACTGTCCTGGCCGAAGAGATCGATTCGCTGGGACACATGAACGTTCGTTACTATATGACGCGGATGCAAAGCGCCAACCGCCTGCTGGTGGATAATCTGGGCATAGAGCCAGACGTTCTGGAACACAGCTTTTTGCGCTCTGTTGATACCTATACCCGCTTTCGTAATGAACAGTTTGAGGGTGCCACTCTGGAGACAGTGGGTGGCCTGCTGTCCATTGGTGAAGGTGGCGTACAGAGCTATGTCGAGATCCGCAACCCGGATACAGGTGCTGTGGCAGCCACTTTTGTGGTCACCACCGCTCTGATTGATCGAAAGACCCGCGACACTCAGATCCTACCGCTTCCAGAATCCAAAACTAGCAGTTCGGACTACGTCGAAATACCCGCCTACGCCAAACCCAGAAGCCTGAGTCTGGGGCCGGCAAACACTGATGTGACCCTGGAAATACTGCAGAACAGTATTCCCGATGTTGAAGGCGGCGGTATGATGAGCGGCAGACGCGCTGCGCAAATTGAGGCAGATGACGTCGACACGCAAGGGTGGCTTAAAGAAGATGTTGAGCTGATGTTCCTACCCTTTGCAAAGATGGCGTTGCAGGCTGGCGAAAAGCCAGGCCCACCGGTTATCACCACATCAGATGGTTTGCGTATCGGCTGGGCGGTTATGGAAACCCGCACCATGTTGTTTGCGCAACCACGGCTTGGTGACAACTTAAGTTACTTCAGCACCGATCTGAAAGTAGAGGCAAAGTCGAGGCTCTCGCGGCGCTGGGCGCTGAACACAAATACCGGGGCACTGCTGGGTATGAGCGACACCGTAGGGGTTTGTATCGACCTTGACGCCCGTCGCGCCATAGAGTGGCCGGACGAGCTACGCCACGAGATAGAAAAGCACCAGCAGCCTCAGCTGGCATAATTTAAACCAGCCATTTTGTCTGCAGACTGCGCGCTGGATCACAGATTCAGTGCGCACTCTGAGTATCATCGCGCCCAACATAATGGGTAGAAAAGTAACATGGCATCCAAAACAGCACCTGTCGCCAGCCTTTGCCTGGCATTATTTCTGAATCTCTCTGCACAGGCTGAAGACAACAATCAAGCCGAGCAAACCGATCAGAAATCACTGACTGTCAGTGAAGAAATCATTGTGGTCGCGCCGAAAACACAGGATGAAAACGCGTTTCACCTCGCTTTGCAGCCGGGTATCGCAGATCCTCAAGATTCGATTCTGCAGAACCTTGCAGAGCGCCTCAACGGCGCAGCGGGGGCAAAACGTCAGCTGGACATCTAGCAATCTGATGCAGCGCTAACGACACGAACTTAGCAACGCGACCACCTCCTCAATAACCAGATCATCTTGCGGAATAAGCGGCGCCAGCAGCGGAAATACGTGTGGCATCTTTGCCCTGATGGACACTTGTGCCGGCACGCCTGCCTGGCGCAAGCGCTTGACTGGGCCCGTCTAGTCACCCAGCAGACCTTCTTCACTGCCGCGCAACCACCATGCGCCTCTTCAACGCGCAGTTTCCACGCCACCACAATTCAGCCATTCCGGATCGATAGCCTTAGCCAATGGCTTCAATCGAAATAATCTATTTTATCTACTGACGGGAGGCGCCTATAGTGAGCCCAACCATTTGTAAAAAAGGCAATCCTCCAAAAAAGGAAACCAGCAAACGACATGAATACACATTTATCTCTCAAAGCCGCCCTGGTCGCAGGACTGGCGGCATTCTCTACAATCTCCAGTCCAGCTTTTGCCGAGGCCGAGATGTCCAAACCCCAGGGCGCCAGTGGTATGGGCGCCGTAACAGCAGGTGAACCCAAATCAAACAACTTCTGGTGGCCGGAACAACTGAACCTGTCCTCGTTGCGTGATCATGACGCGCGATCAAACCCGTTTGGTGACGATTTCGACTACGCAGAAGCGTTCAGTCAGCTCGATCTGGCAGCAGTCAAAAACGATATTAATACCCTTCTGACCGAGTCTCAGGACTGGTGGCCAGCGGACTTCGGCAACTACGGCCCATTCTTCATTCGCATGTCATGGCACGCAGCCGGCACCTATCGCACCCTGGACGGTCGCGGCGGCGGTGACGGCGGACAGATGCGTTTCGATCCTCTCAACAGCTGGCCGGACAATGGCAACCTGGACAAAGCAAGACGTCTGTTATGGCCGGTGAAGCAGAAATACGGTCGCAGCCTTTCCTGGGGCGATCTGATGATTCTTGCGGGCAACGTCGCGCTGGAAAACATGGGCTTTGAAACCTATGGATTTGCCGGTGGGCGCGCTGATGACTGGGAGCCGGACATGGTTTACTGGGGCCCGGAAGTGAACATGCTGGCCAGCGATCGCGAATCCCGCGATGGCGAGCTGCAACGACCGCTTGGTGCTACTCATATGGGACTGATTTACGTCAACCCGGAAGGTCCTAAAGGCAAACCCAACCCTGTTGGCTCAGCTCGAAATATCCGCGTCGCTTTCGGACGCATGGCGATGAATGACGAAGAAACAGTGGCGCTGATCGCCGGCGGCCACACCTTCGGTAAAATGCACGGCGCGCACAAAGCCAGCGATTGTGTTGGCAAAGAACCCGCAGGTGCTTCTATCGAGGAACAAGGTCTCGGTTGGAAAAACAAATGTGGTAAGGGACATTCAGAAGACACGGTCACCAGTGGCCTGGAAGGGGCATGGACACAAGCCCCAACTCGGTGGACTACGCTGTACTTACAAAACCTGTTGAACCTTGAATGGCAGCAGACCCGCTCTCCAGGTGGCGCCATCCAATGGATTCCAACTGACGAATCCATGCACAACGCCGTGCCGGATGCCCACGTCGAAGGCAAATTTAACGCTCCGGTCATGACCACGGCTGATCTGGCGATAAAATTTGATCCTGCCTACAAAGCTATAGCCGAGCGCTTCCTGGCTAACCCTGACGAATACCAACTGGCGTTCGCCAAAGCCTGGTACAAGCTGACCCACCGTGATCTTGGACCACGCGAGCGCTACCTTGGTGACGAGGTACCCGCAGAAGACATGATCTGGCAGGACCCGATCCCGGCGGTCGACTACCCACTGGCCAGCGATCGCGATATCGCACGCCTGAAAGAATCGATTCTGAATTCAGACTTGACACCCACTGAACTGGTCAGCGTTGCGTGGGCTTCCGCGTCAACCTTCCGTGCCAGTGACATGCGCGGTGGCGCTAACGGTGCCCGCCTGGCTCTGGCCCCGCAGAAAGACTGGCAGGTGAATAATCCACAGAAGCTGGAGCAGACACTGAACACTCTGCGAGACATCCAAAGCCGCTTTAACCGTTCAGGGAAAGCCAAAATATCACTGGCGGATCTGATTGTGCTGGCGGGCGCCACAGGCATTGAGGCCGCAGCAGAAGCAGCGGGTACGGACATTGAAGTGCCGTTTGTCCCGGGCCGCGCAGATGCAACTCAGGCTCAGACTGACGTCAAGTCATTCAGCCTGCTCGAGCCAAAAGCTGATGCGTTCCGCAATTACTTCGACCCACAATCAAGTTACCGTTCGCCAACTGAAATGTTGGTTGACCGAGCTGATCAGTTAGAGCTTACGGTGCCCGAGATGACCGCCCTGCTTGGCGGCATGCGTGTGCTCAACGCGAACTGGGACGGCTCTGCACATGGAGTCTTAACGGACGCACCCGGCACCCTGACAAATGACTTCTTTGTACATTTACTGGATATGTCGAACAGCTGGCGTAAAACGGACACCGAGGGCCTCTACGAAGGTCTGGACAGAGCAACAGGTGAGGTGAAATTCACCGCAACACCTGTGGATCTGATCTTTGGGTCTAACTCGGAGTTACGCGCTATCGCTGAAGTTTATGCTTACGACAATGCTCAGGAGCAGTTTGTGCAGGACTTTGTCAAGGCGTGGACCAAGGTGATGCGTCTGGATCGGTTCGATCTACAGTAGAAACAGGAAACCACTCACCTCTGGCATAGCTGATCGCTACTTCAGCACCACCGTCTTATTCCCATTGAGGAATACCCGGTGTTCAGCATGCCAGAGCACCGCTCTGTTCAGCACGCTGCTTTCAAGGTCGCGCCCATGATTGACAAGATCTGACGGTGAATAAGTGTGATCAACACGCTCAACAGACTGCTCAATAATGGGACCTTCGTCCAACTCACCGGTCACATAGTGTGCTGTTGCGCCGATAATTTTCACACCGCGATCAAACGCTTGATGATACGGACGCGCACCTTTAAAACCCGGCAAAAATGAGTGGTGAATGTTGATACAGCGTCCTTCAAGCTGCGCGCACATGGACGGACTGAGCACCCGCATGTAACGCGCCAGCACTAACAGCTCTGCTTCGCTTTGTTCAAAGCAATCCAGCAGAGCCTGTTCCTGCTCAGCTTCGTACCCCTGCTCAATCGGTAGATGAGAGAAAGGGATGTTATGCCAGTCCGCGTGATTCTTCAGCACATCGCGGTTAGAAACGATACCCACAATATCGACGGGTAAGCTGCCCACGCTCCAACGCTGCAGCAGGCTGGTGAGGCAGTGTCCCGCTGTGGTCACAGCTATCATGGTTTTCAGCGGACGTTGCTCTGGATAGAACTGCCAGTCCATTGCAAACTGCTCAGCGATAGGTTTGAAACGCGCCTGAAGTTCTGCAAGAGACCCCATACCACGACCATCGTCGTGGAAAACAGTGCGCAGGAAAGACCGCCGGGTGGTTTCATCGTTGAAATGCGAAGCTTCAACCAGCGTTGCGTTGTTACTTGCAAGAAAGCTGGTTACAGCAGCAACGATACCCGTGGTATCAGGACAGGACAGCACCAGAATACTGCGGGGCAAATGCAGACTTTCCATCGATTTTCTCCGCTCCTGGAAAAAAGCGGCCATCATAAACCAAGTTCTGCAGATATTTAGCCATGTACATCACACCACCTGCGCGTGCATCCACCTGTGCATAGTGGTTAAAGTGCAGATTCAATTTCGAAAGCAATAAGGGGAAGATAATGAATAAGCTGGCCATATGTCTGTTGCTGATCTGCGGGCCATCAATTGTCCAGGCGCAGGAAGCCTGCACGCCATCCAAATGGGGGCCGGACGACGAGATTGGCAACATCAATCTGATCAATGCCGCCACCGTGCTGCAAGCAGCACAACTTATAAAAACCGGGCAGACCTACAGCCTTGGCATCACCATCGATTCACAAACGCCTGCGTTTGCACCCCGCAGTCTATCCCTGCAGGTTGTACAACCCGGACAACAGGAAGGCGCGCGCCCCAATATGGGCGCAACGTACAATGACGATATTTTTCAGGGGTGGTTTGGGATTGGTTCACAGTTAGATGGACTCGGCCATCTCGGCTACGAGGGCATGTATTACAATTGTAACGACGCCAGAGATTTTGCGGACATATCGGGCCTGAAGAAACTCGGCACCGATAAAGTGCCGCCTATGGTGGCTCGCGGCATAGTACTGGACATGGCAGGACATTTTGGTAAACCTCACCTGGCAGCCGGTCAGTATTGGACCGTGGAAGATGTCAAAGCCGTGGAGGAGAAACAGGGTACACCCGTCCGGGAAGGTGACGTGGTGCTTTTCCATACCGGTTGGACTGACCACAAAATGCAGAGCGACCCTCAGGCATGGGTATCCGGCGAACCTGGTCAGTCTGAAGAGGTAGCCCACTATCTGGCCGGTAAAAACGTCGTTGCCGTTGGGGCAGATACCTGGGGGCTGGACGTCGTGCCACCACAACACGCAGACCGCCCTTTCCAGGGTCACGTGATCCTGCTTAAAGAAAACGGCATCTACGTGCTGGAGACAATGAATACCGGCCCACTGGTCCGCGACAAAGCTTTCGAGTTTCTGTTTGTACTGGGCCAGGCGAAAGTGCGTGGATCTGTCCAGATGTTCATTAATCCCATCGCGATCAACTAGCCACTCAGGTAGCATGATTTTCTTTGTTTCACTTCTCATTCAGGGACAGCTTCATGAGCAATTCTCAAAATTCACCTCAATCAACAGCCACGCCTGCAGGTATGCCTGGCGCAGCCGGCGCAGACACAAAAGGTGAGCTCCCTTCTGCTTATGACGTGCCGTTGGAGGACCTGCTGCCGGTCAACCCCAGGCTGTTCAGCGAAAACCGTTGGCAGGAATGTTTTGAGCGATTACGTGCAGAAGACCCGGTGCATTTTAACGAAACAGACATGGCAGGCCGCTTCTGGTCGCTGACAAAATACGAAGACATCAAAAACGTAGACACGGACTGGCAGAACTTCAGCTCCGCTCAAGGTATTACGCTGGGCTTCCCGATCGACGCGGAACTTCCTGAAGGGGCATTGTCGCTCAGCACCTTTATCGCCATGGACCCGCCGGTCCACGATGTGCAACGCAAAACCGTTACCGGCGTGGTAGCACCTGCCAATCTGGTCAACCTGGAGCCGTTAATCCGCGAGCGCACCTGTGCCGTGCTCGATTCGCTGCCCGAAGGAGAAACCTTTGACTGGGTAGATACCGTGTCCATTGAGTTGACTACAATGATGCTGGCAACACTGTTCGATTTTCCATTTGAAGACCGGCGCAAGCTGACGCGCTGGTCAGATGTGACCTTCGCCGTGCCACAACCCGGCGGCATTGTGGAGTCTATTGAACAGCGTCGCGACGAACTGCTGGAATGTCTGGAATACTTCACCCGGCTGCGACAGGAGCGCAGCAACAAGCCAGGCAGCGATCTGGTCTCGATGCTGGCCAACGGTAAAGACACTAAAGATATGCCACCCATGGAATTTCTCGGCAACCTCCTGCTGTTGATTGTTGGTGGTAACGACACCACACGCAATACCATGTCAGGCAGCATTTACGCGCTGAATAAATTCCCTGAGCAATACGACAAGCTCATCGCCAATCCACAACTGATTCCAAAGATGGTTGCCGAAGTTATTCGCTGGCAAACGCCTCTGTCTTATATGCGACGTACCGCAAACAACGATTGCAGCATAGGTGACAAACAGATCAAAAAAGGCGATCAGGTACTGATGTGGTACGTCTCCGGCAACCGCGACCCAGATGTTTTTGACAATGCGGATGAGCTGGATATCGAACGTGCCAATGCCCGCCAACACCTGTCTTTCGGGTTTGGCATCCACCGCTGTATGGGTAATCGACTTGCGGAGCTGCAGCTGCGTATTCTGTGGGAAGAAATTCTGGCGCGGTTCGAAAGAATTGAAGTCCAGGCGGAACCTGAGCGTACGTTTTCTTCATTCGTGAAGGGTTATACCTACCTGCCAGTTAAAGTCACACGCAAAACCGGCGCTAAGCATGGCTGAACTTACGCAGGCACAGGCTACTTACAACCAGAAGGCAATAGCTACCGCACATAAGCTTGCTGATGCAAGCGCGACCTACGCCGCTCCCGCCAAAGCAGAAAGGCCGGATCGTAACGCTCTGTTCCCGCAACACAACTTATCCGCCCTGGGTGTGGCGCTGGAATACGAGGCGATGGGAAATCAACCGGTCAGCGATCAGCTGGCACACTGATGTGACCTGGATGGAAAAGCCCTCTCTGGGCAGCGTTGCGCAGTGTAATGTTGCCCCCCTACGACGGCGACACTTCATTTGGCGTCAGTCATCCTTTGCTGCGCACCCACACGGAAACTGGAAAAACAGTCCCTTACATACATGGCGGTTTTCTGCGGCACGAATCATTGTTCGATACACGGACAAACAGTCCGCTTGGAGCTGATGCTTCCAGGGCAATAGTACAGGAGTTATTGAGCCAGCACGGCAATGCTGATTATACCTGTCGGTTTAAATGGACACCCGGTTCAATCGCATTCTGGGACAATCGGGCTGTGCAGCATTATGCGGCCAGCGATTATTACCCGCATGAACGGTTACTGCGTCGTGTCACCATCAGCGGTGACAAACCGTACTATCGCCCTACCTCAGCCCCTTCAACATAACCCCCTGGGTTGGGCCAGGTGATACTGAAGGCACCTCGCAACGAGCCGATCTCGTAACCTCGCGCCTGATCAAAGGGGTAGTCGGCGTCTAAGGCCCGGGAAAGATCACCTTGTGCAATGTGACCGTGGCAAGTCAGACAAAGACCACCCGTGCGGATAGCCTGCATGTAACGCACGTCACCTGATTCAGTGGCAAAGAATTCGATACGTTTATCCGTCAACTGCGCTGTTGGTTGAAAGTACCGGCCAAGGACTTCACGCTCCCAGGACTCCGGAGCGTTGATCGCATTGCGTGATCTGAGACTGGTACGGCCAACTTTTGCACCGCTGAGCCGCGAGAGTTCCGAAGCAATCTGCGGTGCTTCTTCTTTACAGACGGTTATCGCATTGATCGGCCCGCCATCAGATAGAGCGGCTTTCAGCTCAGCTTGCAGCTGCATGGCAAACCGTTGTGCTAGCGCCCGACTTTCTTCAAGCAGCGATTTTTCCTGAGCGACGGTATCCGGTGCTGCGAGCGCCAGACCTAAGAAAGTGATCAGGATCATAAAATCAGACTTTTGCCACATCCATTTGTCCGCTCATTTGTTGCCTTAAACGTGAGTTTGCCACAGGTGATTCTGTATTCCCTCAGTCAAACGGGCGATAGGGCCGCGTGGAAAAAGGATTGCCCAGACTCACATAGATAGAGTTTTGCCCGCCTTCCGCCAACCCGGCTGCAAAATAGACTGGGCCCAGGGGCGTATTCACACCCGCATAAACTGAACCCGCTGAATGCCAGTTATCAGGCCCATCTCTGAATGCATCATCCCAGGTGCTACCGATCTCAAGACTTGCACCCAGAAAAATGGGCAATTTGGCCAGCGTGAAATCTCTCGACCCATTCAGCCGTAAAAATCCCATGTGCTGGCCGCCAAAGCGATCAACCGGGTAACCCGATAGTCTGCCCAGGCCACCGAGAACAAAATAGCTTTGAATCGGCGCCTCGTCACTGACCGTTGACCCCAGAATTGTAGACAACGCAATCTGGGCGCGGCCCGTGGAAAAGGCCTTCATCGCCGACAAGTGAACCTGTTGGTAATCATCGCCACCAGTTGGACCGCCAGAATCCAGAGCAGTTAAGCGCACCAGCGATCCGCGGGAAGGTCTATTTGTACGGTTTAAAGTATCGAGGCGGTAACTCAGCGACACCTCACCTATGTCAAATTCCCGTTCGGGAATATCTATCTGACCAACCAGCGTATCCGCAAAACCCAGCAGGCGTCGCCAGGCAAGTTCAACCTCAGAAGCCTGACCAAGCTGGCGGCCAAACGAAATCATACCGCCGGATTCCTGCAGACGCAGGTCAGCAAGCGCTGCCTCATCATCGTCAGCATAAATCCGAATATTGTTACGTTGGTATCCCAGCTCAAAGCGCGAGAAAAACCGGCCGTCCCGAGTCCAGGGCTGGAACCATTCACTGCGTATACCTTGTTCAATGCCCAGACTGAGACGGGTACGCCACTGCGCGCCTAACTCATCCAGACCGGTCTTCAGATAGGACACGCCCACATTGAAATTAGCATCAGACGAAAAGTCTTCTTCCAGCTGCAGACCAAACTGAAGATAGTCTGGACCCCAGACTTTCGCCTCGGCATTAACCGACAGTCCCTGCATCCCATCTCTTTCCACCAGCGCGTAATCAATTCGTTGATAAAGCCCCGTGCCATACAAGCGCGCGATTCTCCGATCCAATACTCTGCGGTCATAAGGCTCCGGAATTTCAATACCTAATCTGGCCAGCACAACATCGCTGCCCAGGCCGGAATTGTCTGTGACATCGACAAACTCGATCATCGGTGGATCAACAGGTCCGATTTGCCCTGGGACCGATTTCTGCAGGGCGGGACCTGTGATAGAGGCCAGCACCTCCAGTTGCCCTGATACCAGCTGACTTGCTGCATAACCTGGTTGTACTGCGGCCAGCGTATTCGCAAAATCAAGCGTATCAATCCCCTGGACGTCTGGCCTTATAATGACATCGTTTGCGGCCAGAGTAGCGATCTGCTCATCCGCGTTTCGTCGCGTAATCATGTTGACCACTTGCTGGGTTACGGCAAGCACAGAGTTGATATCAGTTTTCGCCAGTAGCGGTGATGTAATATCAACGGCAATGACGTGGTCAGCACCCATTTCTCGAGCGACATCTATGGGTAGATTCGCAGCAATGCCGCCGTCGACCAGATACTGATCTGCAAGCTCTACCGGCGTGAATACGCCGGGCAAGGACAGACTCGCACGCACACTTAGTGCCAGATCGCCTTGTGATAACACAACGGCGTCACCGCTGGTCAGCGAGGTTGCAACCGCACGGAACGGTATCTCCAGCCTGTCAAAATTTATCACCCCTTCACCACGCTGCAACAGGCGCCGTAACAGCTGCGTAACGTTCTGCCCTTGCGAAACGCCCAACGGCAGTTTGAGCTGCCCATCGGAAAACCCGATGCTTGCTTTAACCAGGTAGTCAAAGTCTCCGCGTTTAAGCTGGATCGGCACCGTCGGTCGACCTGGGTCGTCGCGCAGCACATCTTCCCAGTCAATAGCCGCGATCGCAGCCTCTATTTCATCAGCGGTCATACCAGTTGCATACATCGCGCCGATAATGGCGCCTGCGCTGGTGCCTACCACATAGCTGATTTTTACATCGTGCTCCTCAAGGGCCCTGATCACGCCGATGTGCGCGCCACCTTTAGTGCCACCGCCACTGAGGACCAGTCCTACTTTCGCGGGCTCTGCCAGGACACTGCAAAATGGTATGCAGCTCAAAATCAGACAGACAAGTAATCTCATTATCCTTCGATCCAACACTCAGTGATAACGAATCCTGGCGTAAGGACTGACGAAGGGGAAGCATAAAGGCCAGGTGTTCGATCAAGTGACATTTTGCGTGTTGTCACCAATTAGCGTTACGCTGACCCAATAGAGAAACGGGGAAGCAGAACATGCCGGAGCAATACGTCACGATCGAGCGAAACGGACCGCTCGCGCTGGTGCGATTTGATCGTAAAAAGAACCTGAATGCTTTCGATAGCCAGCTGATTATTGAACTCACTGACGTCGCCAGGTCGTTTCATGACGACCTGGAAACCCGGGCAGTGGTTCTCACCGGCTCAGCAGACTATTTTTCGGCTGGCGCCGACCTGGAAGATCTGGCCAGCCGCAATGACCCGAGTTTATCTGACCTGGAAAAACGGCAGATCTTTTATCGCGGCGGTAGATTATGTGATGCCTGGGAATCCATGCCGCAGATCACCATCGCCGCTATGGAACGACTGGCCGTGGGCGCGGGTGTCGCGTTGCCGCTGGCCTGTGACTGGCGGGTGATGGGAAAAAGCACCTATCTCTACGTACCTGAAGCAAAAATAGGATTAAACCTGCAATGGGGTGCACTACCCCGGTTGATAAACCTTGTTGGACCTGCACGGGCTAAGAGGATCTGTCTGTTATGTGAACGCATGGATGCGGATACCGCGCTTGCGTGGGGACTTGTCGAAGAAATCGCCGCTGATGGAGAGGCCGTAGACGTGGCGATGGAACTTGCCAGTCGGGTTGCAGAGATTCCACCGGTGGCTGCAAGCATGATTAAAGAGGCCGTTAACGCTACCAGCACTGCACTGAATCATATGGCAAGTTATGCAGATGCCGACCAGAGCCAGCTGAGCGCAGCAACAAAAGACGCTCGGCAAGCCAGCGACCATTTCAACAGAAAATAATTTTCTGCAGAGACAAAGTGCAATCCATCAAATGCCTGGCTGCTGACATTTGCCCCGAAAGGCAATGCTAAGGGCGTAAAAGCTCAGGTGGCTCGTCCCGGTGAAACCCGTTGAACGTCTTGACGTTGCGCGCTTCAGCCGGCTGGAAAACAAAACTACTTGCGCCATTGTGCATGCCGCCATCTACGCGAAAGTCCGCACCGGTGACATACGCAGCCATTTCTGACATCAGGAAGACAACCATAGCCGAGATTTCTGCAGCGGTACCGTGCCGACCCAGCGGGATCTTACGATCGATACTGGCAAGTGCATCCCAGTCTTCTTCCGGGTATCGGTCAAGACCTGTTGTCGCTATAAACCCCGGAATCACACAATTCACTCGCACGCCAGAACGACCCCACTCTGTCGCAGCTGTAAACGTGAAATTCGAAAGCCCCGCGCGCGCCGCGCCATTGTGTCCCATGCCCGGCATGCCTGACTCATAATCTGCTCCGATATTAACAATGCTACCGCCCCGCTCGCGCATACACTGTTTATAGACTTCCCGGGCCACCAGAAAATAGCTGGTCAGATTATTATGCAGAACGGCATTCCAGGCGTTCAAACTCATATTTTCCAGATGTGACGGAAACTGTCCGCCCGCAGCATTCACCAAACCGTGCAGTGGTCCGTGTAGCTCAATCACCCTGCTGACCAGGTCGATCACCGCAGCTTCATCGCGCAATTCAACCGCATGGCAACCCAGAACCACACCACCGTCAGCAACAATCTCAGCCTCGGTGCGTTGCAGCTTGGTCAAAGTCCTGCCAGCCAGCACCAGCCTGGCGCCAAGACTGGCCAGTTCGTGGGCGATACAGCGTCCCAGACCACCGCCACCACCCGGAACAAATATAGTCTGCCCTTCGAAAAGCCCTTCTCTGAACCCGGATTGATACGCCACAGCTGCCTCCCTTGATCGTGATGCCTACATACTCGGGCAAAGCAGAATAAAGTGGTAGCCTACAGGTGTGTTTTCAGCCAGGGAGTGAGCATCGATGACAGAAAGTACCAAGCGGCCGGACACCGTTCGCCTGCAGAGAATTGCTAAAGGGTTCTGGGAGTCAGCAGCATTCATGAGTGCCGTAGAACTTGGCGTTTTTACCGCAATTGCTAACGGCAGCAATACCATCGAATCTGCCGCAGCTGCTTTAAAGATTGAACCGGTAAATGCAGAACGATTACTCACCGTTCTGACGGCAATGGAACTGATCACCAGAAACGATGAGCAGTTCAGCAACACCGCAGACGTCGATCGGTTTCTGGTCGAAGGCAAGCCAACCTACGCAGGCCCCTGGATGCTGTTCAGCAAACCCCGCTGGGAGACCTGGGGGAATTTGACTGAACACCTGAAGGTTCCAGCGGCGGAGCAACGCGTGCTCGGTATGTACGATGATACTTTTACCGTTGAGCGCGCACGTGAATACCACGAAGCAACCTATTCTATCGGCATGGGTGCCGCACGCCGGTTTCATCGCCAGGTTGATCTGAGTGGCCGCACAAAGATCATGGATCTTGGTGGCGGCTCCGGTTGTTACTGCATCATTGGCGCCCAACAGCATCCCGGTTTGAGAGCAGAGGTACTGGATCTGCCACCTGTGGTGGTTGTTACACGCGAGTATTTGAAAGACAACGGCGTCGAAAACGAGGTGATTGCAACGGCATGCGACTTTACCCGCGATGCGCTGCCCCAGGATGCGGATGTGGCCATCATGGCATCCAACCTGCCGCAGTACAGTCGGCCAATCATTGCCGACGTTGTGCAGCGTGTTTACAACGCACTGTTACCCGGCGGAGAGTTCCATCTGATTGGAGAAATGCTCGATGCTGATGGATGTGGGCCTATTGCACCTGCACTCTGGGGGCTGTCTGAGGCCGTCAGTCACTCGACCGGACTGGCACACTCGGTGTCTGATTGTGCAGACTATTTTACTGCAGCCGGTTTTAAACAGATTCAGATAGACGAATTTATTCCAGATACATTGACCCGGATCAGTGGCACCAAACCAGACTAACAACTGCCATTTGCGGAATGAACACCGTTCCTCAAAGGTTCCGTAGCGTTTCATCAGATCGGAACGGCAACGTCAGCTGCATCGCAATCGACAGCGCTTTACCCGTACCATTGCCAATGGCTTCAAGTTCAGTTTTAGCCGAAAACGTACCGAACAGCCGATCCCACAGGATGATAGAGCAGCCGAAATTGGTATCACTTTCCGACCTCTCTTTAGAGTGATGAAGTTGATGCCACTCAGGCGTGGTAAACAACCACCCATAGACACCCGATCGCAGCGGCAGGTTTGCGTGATTGGTATAGGCAGAAAATATTCGAAACGTCAGCGCTACCGCCACAACGGCTTCGCTTGCGCCCAGGAATGCCAACGTCATCGCTGGTCCTAAGTTGAGCGCGAGGAATTCCAAGGGATGTGTTCGATCTGCTCGAGCTGCACTCATCTTGGTAATGTGATGGTGGGTGGCATGCATCCGCCAGAAGAACATCACCCGATGCTGCAGGCGGTGTAACCAGTAGTAGATGAACTCGGACACGAACATGCCAATCAGCGCAGCGCCTAACAGCCCGAGGCTGGTTGTTGCATCCAGCTGAAAAGGCACAAAGCTGGCATCACGCAGCCAGGCAAAAGCATCTGATATGGGCGTATCGTAAAAATCACCGTAAAGGGGTGCCCAGATGAGGTAAACGCAACCCACCCAGAACACGTCTTCTGCGAATTCCTTCCAGGTCAGCAGCCAATCACCGCGTTTGGGTGCCAATCGTTCAACAATCAACAGCATGGGGATAGGACAGAACAGAAGAATGGAAGTCAGCTGGCCTGCATCTGTCCATCCTGTGGCATAAGCGGTTGCCACGAGCAACATAGCCCCAAACACAACCAAAGGTTGCGGAAGTGTCAGCAGAAAATCTCGCCACGTCCCGTTCTGCTGTCGCTCAATAGTTTTCGTTTGCATATCAGCTACCCGCTTCTTCCTGCCCGCCTTACTTGTACTTACCGCAAAGCCTCAACAGGCTTAAGGATGCATCAGGAACTGTTCAACTGCCAGCCGCATCGCAACCCGCAATACTGATTTAATTCGATATAACTGTTATTCGTGCCCGATTGTAACGTAAGCTTTAGTGCTGACAGCCACACGCCAGTTACCTCCGCCGCTACAACCTTTGAACAACTGAGAGTTTGCATGGATTGGAAAGAATACAACGCGCATGATTTCTACGATGAACTCATAAAGCCTGGTGGCGAGCCGCGTGACGCTGCGGCAAAAGTTGCCAACTACATCGCCAGACTCTCCAACAAACAGATCAGGTCGCGACAAACCGCCGCTGAAAAAGCCCTTATTGAAATGGGCATCACATTCACAGTTTATTCGGAAGGCGAGAACATCGATCGCGCCTGGCCTATGGATATTATCCCCCGAATCATTGATGCGGGCGAATGGGAGACGGTACAAAAAGGACTCGCGCAACGGCTGAAAGCGCTGAATATGTTCATCGACGATGTTTATCACAACCAGGACATCGTGAAGGAAGGCATCGTACCCTCGGAGTTGCTGGATTCATCAAAAGACTTCTTACCCCAGTGTGTTGGCATCACACCAAAACACGGGGTCTGGGCGCACATTTGTGGATCCGACCTGGTTCGGGACGGTGACGGCACTATTTACGTGCTGGAAGACAATCTTCGGGTGCCGTCAGGGGTCTCCTATATGATTGAAAACAGGGCCGTAACCAAGCGCGTCTTTCCCGAATTGTTCAGCAATGTGCCGATCCGCCCGGTGGATGCCTATCCGCATCAACTGTTCGACATGCTGGTCGAGGTATCTCCGCGCGACAAAGACGATCCGGAAATAGTGGTCATGACACCTGGCGTTTTCAACTCTGCCTATTTTGAACATTCCTTCCTGGCTCAGCGTATGGGCACTGAGCTGGTTGAGGGATCAGACCTGGTTGTCGAAAACGACATTGTCTATATGCGGAATATCGAGGGCCTCAAACGGGTCGACACGATATATCGCCGGGTCAACGATGCGTTTTTAGATCCGGAAGTTTTTAATCCTGAGAGCAAACTGGGTACACCCGGGCTTTTTGCCGCCTGGGCTAAGGGTAACGTTGCTCTTGTAAATGCACCCGGCGCAGGTGTCGCTGATGACAAAGTACTCTACAGCTATGTACCGGACATCATCCGGTTTTACCTCTCTGAAGAACCCATACTGGCAAACGTGCCCACGTATCGATGCAGTGATCCCGAACAACTGAAATACGTCACCGATCACCTGGAAGCACTGGTTGTTAAACCCGCAAACGAGTCCGGCGGATACGGTATGTTAGTTGGGCCCGCTGCTACGAAGGCTGAAATTAGTGCTTTTCGTAAACTGATCAAAGAAAACCCGCGGAATTATATTGGCCAGCCTACCTTGCAGCTTTCAACCGCGCCGACCATTACAGGTGAGACTATCGAACCAAGGCACCTGGACCTGCGCCCTTTCATCCTGCAGGGCAAAGAATCCTGGGTAACACCGGGTGGCCTCACACGCGTTGCGTTGCGCAAAGGTTCGCTGGTCGTGAATTCAAGCCAGGGTGGCGGTAGTAAAGACACTTGGATTGTGGGGGAGCGTTAAAATGTTATCGTCATTGGCTAATCGTGCCTATTGGGTAGCTCGCTACCTCGAACGTGCGGAAAATACCGCTCGACTTATTCAGGCGTATACCAACCTGTCATTGGATCTGCCCAGCGATCTGAAAAGCGACTGGGCAAACCTCATTGAAGTGAGTGGTACCGGTGACGAGTTTCGCAAGCTCGACTACAAACCCCTGGAGAAAAATGCAGTACGGTTTTTGTGTGCAGAGAAAAAGTGCCCAGGATCAATTTTGAACTCGATAAAATCTGCTCGCGAAAACCTTCGCACCCTGCGCGAGGTGGTACCCAAAGAGGCATTCGAAACGGTTAATGAACTGTATCTGTTTGCCAATGAGAAACTGGACAAAGCCGGATTGCGTAAAAATCGCTTTGCCATCCTCAACGAGGTGATCGAACGATGTCAGCTTGTGACGGGGCTCCTGGCTGGCACGATGAATCAAACCGCCGCTTATCAATTTATCCGCCTGGGTAGAAATCTGGAACGTGGTGACATGACAACCAGAATACTGGATATGGGTTCTGATCTACTCAGTCAGGAAGAGCAGATGGGGGCGGAAAACGTCATTTCCATGTGGGTAAACGTGCTTCGTTCACTGAGCGCTTACCAGGCTTATCGATTGTCTGTGCAGAGTCGTCTTACACCGGTGCGCGTGCTCTACTTTTTACTCGCTGACAAGGACTTTCCGCGAACGCTTACACACTGTCTGCTGGAAGCGCAGACCTGCGCCGAAAAACTACCTCGCAGTGAGCAGGTGACACAATCCATTCAGCATGCGCTGGACGTACTTAACTCGATGAGTTTACGCGGCCTGGTCCGAGAAACATTGCACGCAGACATCGACCGCCTGCAGCTCGAGTTGTTGAAAATCAACGATCAGATTGCAACCATCTGGTTCGAACCACACGACGAGCAGCCTGCAAAAACAGGCTGACGTTCGTAACCTACCGGAATTTCAAAAGGCCTTAGCTAGATGTCAGAAACAAATGTTGGTGTGCTCAACGATTATGCCTATCGACAAGCTCATCCGTGGCACGGGGTAAACCCAACCGTTGGCGCAGATGGCCTGATCGTTTACATCGAGAACACCTCACACACTAAAATTAAATACGAACTGGATCCCGGCAGCGGCCTCCTGAAAGTGGACCGACCACAACAGACCTCCGCTTTACCACCGGCAGCATACGGATTTGTACCGCAGACGCTATGCGGTGCAAAAGTGGCTCAGTTGAACGCCCGCTTGCGTGGTGACCGCGCCGCCCTGGATGCATTTGTGCTCAGCGAACGGCCCATCGAGGTGCCTGGCGTGCTTGCTCAGGTCCGACTTATCGGTGGCATCCCTGTGCGCGATGAGAATTATGTTGACGACAAACTTATTGCAGTGCTGCACAGAGACGCAGCATTTGGCGCAATCCAGGATATCAGCGAAGTGCCGATTTATCTGATGGAACGCATCTGCCACTACCTGGTACAGGAGTCGTCATTGAATACTGCGGAAGTGGGTGATCCCTTTGGTCATGAACGGGCAGCCGTTTTGCTTGCAGCAGCAATAGACGACTACCACGCAAAATACTCCGGCTAGCGCCCGCAGATTGCTTTATCTGAGATGGCTTGGCAAAGTCTTCCGATACAACAACCGGGTAAAACAATGAACGACATTGAGTATCGCGATTTCTGCGCAGCAGCTGCCCTGTCAGGTTTGATTGCACGAATGGACGAAGACGATGACAGTCTGCGGCATCATTATCATGTGTTATGTCGTGAATCTTTTCGTGCTGCGGACGAAATGGTGGAAGCCATTGATGGGCTGCGTAGATATCGCAGACATACACTGCTTCCTGGCCTGCTGTAGAGCTTTCCACAGTCTGCAGAACCATTTCACCCGCAGCCTGCTCTTCGAAATCCTGCAGAACACGCAGCGTCATTTCGAGGAGTTCTGCTTCATCCACCGGATCATCGCACCCAGCAAGCACCAGGATTAGCTGCCCGCCCGGCGAGCACACAGAGATGGTATCAACGATATCTACCTGTTAGTCTGAGCGGACACGTTTCATGAGGGGAGATCATGACACGACCACTTCGATTCCTGTTCGGCCTTATCGCCTACTTTTTCTTTTTTGTAACTTTTGTTTATCTTGTTGGATTTGTAACCAACCAATATGTGCCTCGCAGCATTGATATCGGGCCCATTATCGGGACCTGGCAGGCTGTGATCATCAATATTGCGTTGATTGCGCTGTTTGGCATTCAACACAGCGTTATGGCGCGCCCGGGTTTCAAAGCAGCATTAACGCGCTTCTGGCCACAAGCCATCGAACGCAGCCTGTACGTCATGCTTACTGGCGTTGTTCTGTGTTTAATCTACTGGTTCTGGCGACCTGTTCCTGGTGAGCTATGGTCGGTAGAGGGTGAATCGCTGCGGTTGCTGCTCTGGGTGATTGCTGCATCCGGCTGGGGTATTGTTTTTATCTCCACTTTCCTGATCAGTCATTTTGAACTGTTCGGCTTACATCAGATCTGGAGCGATCTGCGCAGTCGCAGCTTGCCAGCACTGACTTTCCGGCAACCCCTGTTTTACAAGCTGGTACGGCATCCAATTTATACCGGCTTCCTGCTGGCTTTCTGGGCCACTCCGGATATGACTTACGGACATCTGCTGTTCGCTGTGGGCATGACGATCTACATCATTATCGGTATTCGATATGAAGAGCGAGATCTCAAAAACGATCTCGGTGAGGTGTATGAAGAATATTCGCGTCAGGTTGGCATGGTCATCCCCGGGGTGGGCAAAAACAGACTGTGAAGCCACTGAACCTGGGTACCTGTTCAGGCGTTCAGTTTTTTACCCAGAGCGATGCGGTAAAAAACGGGTACCGCGATTAGTGTCAGCAGTGTAGCAAAGGCTAATCCACCCATAATGCAGACTGCCATCTCACGGAAGAAGGCATCGCGCAGTAGCGGTGACATGCCTGCAATGGTTGTAGCCGTCGCTAACATCACAGGGCGCAGGCGACTGATACAGGCGGCCGCGATAGTCGCCAGCGACTGTTCATCTTCCAGCAGGCGTTTGTCTATTTCATCAACCAGTACAATACAGTTTTTAATCAGCATGCCGGATAGACTTAAAAACCCGAGAAAGGAGGGAAACGTGAAGGCAAGGTCTGTGGCCAGCAAGCTCACAACCACACCACAGATTATCATTGGCACGGTCAACCAGATGACTAACGGTTGCTTTATCTTGCCAAACATCAGCACAGTGACTATCAGCATAATACCCAGGGCCATAGGAATTTTGCTTGTTAGAGTCGTCATGGCTTCCAGGTTTGCCTCGTACTCTCCCCCCCACTCCAGGTGATACCCCGGCGGTAGTGTGATCGCCTCTACTTCACCTCTGATGTCGTCAAAAACTCTCGTGGCATTTTGACCTACCGGCGGGTTGGCCTGTGCAGCAATCGTCCGCATTCGATCTCGCCTGAAAATCATACTGTCTTGTGCTTCCAGGTCGATGCCGGTGATGACCTGCGACAGAGGCACGTAGGTCTGCTGTAGCGAACTCCAGATCTGTCGATCTTGTATGGCACGCATATCGGTCAGTTCAGACCGAGGTGCGCGTGCTGTAATGGTTAACAGCTTATCGTCATCACGATAGATACCAATGGGTATACCGGCTGTTGAAAAAGCGGTGGCTGTGGCAAGGTCGTTTCTGCTGATTCCCACCTGGCGTGCCCGACGCTCATCAAATTGCGGTACCAGCGCCAGCTCTCTCTGGCGCCAGTCTGTTTTCCGATCTATCAGGTCATGAGAGAGGTAAACCGCCAAAGCCTGCTGGGCAAGTGCACGCAGTATATTGGCGTCGGGTCCTGAAAAGCGCGCTTCTATCTTGGACGTGCCGCTGGGGGTGAACTCCGTACGCCTTACTGACAGCTCCGCATCGACGCTCTCGCTCTGCAGGAAATCTGCAACACGAAGCCTGGTTGTATCAATACTGGCGATATCTTTGACCCTCAGGACCAGTTGCGCGTATGCGGGATTAGGTTGCTCTGGTCTCACCGTTGCAGAGAACCGCGTAGTACCTCGACCGATAAAACTCGTTACAGCGGCTACGTCCGGATCTGCCTGCAGCAGAGGCTCAAGGCGTTCAACCTCTGCGGCGGTTGCACGTATGTCCATACCTTGCGGCAGGCGCATATCAACAAATAGCAGCGGTGAGTTTGTGGTCGGGAAGAACCCCTGTTTTACAAACCCGAAACCCGCGAGACAGGACGCGGTGATGGCCACAAGAACAAACGTAGCAAACCAGCTGTGTCGGAGGCTGAAACCCAACAAGCGGCGATACGGTGCGTAACCCCAACCGCTGTAAAGCGTTTGTTCGGAAGCCGCTTGATTGGACTTCAACAGATAACTGCCCAACAGCGGACCAACAGTTACCGCGAGGATCCAACTCAAAAGCAATGAAATCGCGACTACCTGAAACAACGAACGTAAAAAATGACCAGGGTTATCGTCCGCGAGCCCAATCGGACCAAATGCAGCGATCCCGATGACTGTGGCCCCTAACAGAGGTGCAGCAGTTCGTCGTACGGATGCAGCCGCTGCGTCTTTTGCCGAGAATCCACGCTGTACGCCAGTCACCATGCCTTCAGCAACAACAATTGCGTTGTCCACCAGCATCCCCATAGCAATCATCAGCGCGCCAAGAGAAATACGTTGGAGCTCGATACCGGCAATTGTCATCAGGTACACCGTTCCCAGCACGGTTAACATCAAAATGCTGCCCACCACTGCACCGGCACGCCAGCCCATAAATACACACAGTGCAACCACCACGGTCAAAATAGAGAGTCCAAGATTTACCAAAAAATCATTCAGCGACTCTTCTACCACTGTATGCTGAGCATAAATCGACTCGTAAGTGACACCGACGGGTAAGGTGCTTAGCAACTCCCGCATGCGCCGATCAACGGCTTTCCCAACCTCCACCACGTTCTGGCCATCAACAACAGAAACGCCCACTGTAAAAACCCGTTGACCCTGGTGACGGATAATTTCTAAAGGTTGTTCTACCGGCCCACGAGTAATACTGGCCACTTCCGCGAGGCGGACAAATTCGATCGAACCCGGACGACCGATACGCATCTCACCGATCGCCTTCACATTCTCAAACGCGTTGCCTTGAGAAAGGCGCAGGCGACGATCTCCATAGGCAATTGATGCTGCAGGCATCACCTGATTTTCTTCGCCGATACTACGGAATACAGCATCTGTTGGCAGACCGAGGCGCACCAGCTGCTCATGATCCAGCTCTACAAACAGGGCCTCTTCAGGTACACCAGACGTAATGACCTTTGCCACATGGTCTACAGTATTCAGCCCGGTTTCAAACAGCCTTGCGATATCGCGAATCTCATTCTCTCGATAACCTGGCGCGGCTACCGCATAAAGAATGCCGTATACATCGCCGAAATCGTCTTCGACAATGGGACCCTGGATGCCGGGCGGCAGTCGCATTGCCCCCTCTCCCACACGTCTACGCAGTTCATCCCAAATCTGCTGTACATCTTCGTTATCGTACTGTTCCTGAATCTCAACCTGAATTTCTGAACGACCCGCCACGGACTTGGACGTAAGGTGTTTTATATAAGGCAGTTCCTGCAATGACGCTTCAATGACATCGGTAACTTCCTGCTCAGTTTCCATAGCAGAAGCTCCGGGATACGCGGTTACTACATAAGCCTGTTTTAGCGGAAACTTAGGGTCTTCAAGACGCCCGACTTTATCAACGCCATATAACCCGCCGAACAGACATGCAAACGTCAGCAACCAGGGATACAGCGGATAATCGATGGACAGGCGAGCCAGGTTCATTGAGCGTTGCACATTTTCAAAGCTGGTTCGCCGGGTCGTTGATCACACGGATCCGCATACCTTCCTGAAGTTGGCTGGCTCCCGCCGCCACCACAAGCTCACCCAGCTCCAAGCCGTCGGAAATACCAACACCGCGCATACCCGGTTCGGCGACCACGACTCTACGCGGGCTGACCTTATGAGTTAAAGGGTCATACACCCAGACGAGAAACTGACCATCGGGCGCACTGATAATCGCCGTCGGCGGAACGGCAATCTGCGTTTGTTCATCGCTTGAATTCAGTTCAAGCTGCACCAGGGCTGTCATGCCCGGCAACAGGTTATGCTCAGGGGGTCTGGGCATCGTAAAGGACGCCATGAACGTCTGCGCAACCGCATTAGCTTCGCCGGTATTCTCTCGATAGGTGAGCGGAAACTTTTCTCCAGGTAGAAAATCGAATTCAGCAGTGATTGATTTAACTCGTTCCTGGGTCACTGTTGCGACAATGTCTTCTGGCAAGCTGACGGTCACTTTCAGCTCTGAGAGGTCAGAGAGCCGGAGAATCTTATCCCCATTGGTGACCTTGCTGCGATTGTCTACGTACCTGCGCGCAACAAATGCATCAAAAGGTGCCGTGAGGCGGCTTTTCTCAAGCCGCGCTTCAGCCTGGTCAAGCCGCACCTGACTTAAATCAAACACCGCCTGCGCTTCATCAAGGGCTGAGCGGGATATGCCGCGCTCTTTAAACAATGCTGCTCTACGTTCCAGATCCTGTTTCGCGAGACGCGATTGTACCTGGGCTTCCCGGACTGCCAGATCGAAATCTGTAGGGTCTAATGCAGCCAGCAGATCTCCTCTGGCTACAGCCTGGCCTTCTCTCAGCGGCAGCGCTGCCAACACACCTTCCACCTCGAATGACACATCCACAGTCTGCGCGGCGTCCAGCCGTCCGATAAACTGGTGTCGGACAACAGCTTCATGGGCAGAGACCTTGAACAGTTTTGCGGGTCGTACAGCCTGCTCTACTACCGGCACCACTTCCCGCTCACACGCAAACAGACAGCAGATAGCCGTCACCATCCACACATTTCTCATGCGGAATACAACCTGGCAAGTTCAAGCAGTTCAAGGTGCAGGCGATGACGCTCGCCACGCGAAAGTGGCAACAACTTCAGCATCTCCAGGAGGCGCAGCCCTTCTACCGCAAGTAACAGTACCCAACCCATCTCTGCATGTGCACTGCCCGCGGCCGCTTCTTTAAATGCCACCAGGGATTCTTCTCTCGCCGGTGTGAGCATTTCCGGATCTTCTGCTGCAGCTGCGAGGATTGCTCGGCCCATGGCTTTCTGTGCGGGGCTCTGCTCATACTGCTCGTTTATTCGCGCAGTAAGCGCCACGTTCTTTCCGGAGCTGTCTGCATCTCTATAGGCTTTTGTTCGATTGGCAATCTGCGCTAAGAAACTCTCCAGCATGCCTTCCAACAAAGCCTGCTTAGAAGGGAAATGGTAGAGCACACCGCCCTTCGAGACGCCAGCTGCGGCGGCCACCGCATCAATGGTCAAATGTGCAGCCCCGGATTGTTCAACAATCGAC
The DNA here is from genome assembly GCA_024743175.1 of Pseudomonadaceae bacterium. GTDB lineage: Bacteria > Pseudomonadota > Gammaproteobacteria > Pseudomonadales > Azotimanducaceae > UBA4421. The sequence continues at coordinate 77,344 of JANSXA010000002.1, forward strand.
GCAGCAGCCTCAAGAATAACTGCTCGTTTATTTTTCTGCGCCATACCTGTCTCTGCTCAACTCAAACTTCAACCAGCTACTAAACCGTCCAGACGGTACAGTATAGTGGGAGCCTGTGGCAGATCAATTGTTAACTGCTCTGCGCATTTGCACCGCCTGTACCGTTGCAGAGAAAAGTTAAACCCCAAAACAATAGAGTTGAATGCATTATTTGGGAAGATTTGTTACCCTTGCCGCCCCCGCGCCTCGAAAACGTTCGCGAAACTTAAAAAAATTAGTTTCGAGGCTAACTAAATTGGAGAGACTCTTTTGCAGATACAACGTAGCAAAATAAGCCAAGCTGTGACCGCAGCGATCGCCACGATGGTGGCTGGATACGCAACCGGCCAGGAAGCCCGGCCAATTGAAGAAGTTGTTGTCACCGCGACGAAACGCGCCGTACCCATGCAGGACATCCCCGTGGCGGTTCAGGCGCTGACTTCAGATACCATCGACGATTTTGGTATCGCTAACTTCGAAGACTATCTGATCCAGTTACCTGGCGTGACCGCTGGTGGTAGCGGCCCGGGTCAGAACACCATCTATATTCGTGGTCTGGCCTCCACCACACCCAACCTGACCACCGCTGGTGTTGCGGGTCTGGCGCCCAACGTGGCCCTTTATCTGGATGAGCAACCGCTTTCGCAGCCGGGTCGCAACCTCGACGTATACGCGGCCGACCTGAACCGCATTGAGGTGCTGGCCGGACCCCAGGGCACCCTGTTTGGTGCCAGCGCGCAGGCGGGTAACGTACGCCTGATCACCAATAAACCCGATACCACCGAGTCCTACGGCAAATTTAATGTGGGTACCTCCCTGACCAAAGGCGGCGATCCGAGCAGCAACCTGGAAGCTGTATTGAACTGGTCAATTGCCGACAACTTCGCTTTACGGGCAGTCGGCTATACCGACAAGCAGGGTGGTTACATTGACAGTGTCGCCGGTACCCGCGACGTAAGCGAAAGCGCGCGTTTCCGCACAGCGGACACCGTTCGCGCAAATGGTGAAGTTGTTGGCAGCCGCGTGGGATTCCAGGCAGGCGCCGATTTAACTGGCGTGGAATTCCGGCAAGCCACCAGTATCGAAGAAGACAACATTAACGAAACTCAGTATCGGGGTGGCCGCTTAAGCGCCCTGTGGGACATCAATGAAAACTGGAGTGCCAACGCCTCTGTGATGCAGCAGACATTGGATTCTGACGGTGTTTTCTTCGCTGACCCGAACCTCGGGGATATGGAAATTCAGCGCTTTTCTGACGACAAAATCGAAGATGAGTTCACCAACTCAAACTGGACCATTGAAGGTCGGGTTGGCGCTCTGGAAGTCCTCTATACCGGCGCATTCACCGATCGTGAAACAGAACAGCGAGTCGACTATGCTGACTACCTGTTTGTCGGTCAGTATATTCCGTACTACATCTGCGATAGCACAGTGAGCTATCCAGGTGCGGCGGCGCCTACCGGCGTGTGTCAGGCACCAAACCTGTACGTCGACTCCACAACGGAAACCGAAGTGTGGTCCCACGAGTTCCGCGTCACCACGCCCATGGAACATTCCGTTCGCGCCACCGGTGGCATATTCATGAGTGATCTCGAACTGCGCGAGCGCAACGATTTCACCTATCCGGGCAACACCAGTGCCAATGTCTTTGGTAGCCCGGGTTTTTTCCCCAACTTTCCAATGGCACCCCAGGACACTTCTGACCCGGGGCCTTTCCCTGCGGAAGTGATTTTCCGCAATGACGTCGAACGCACTGACGAACAGCAAGGTGTATTTGGTGAAGTGACCTGGGATATCAATGAATCCTGGGCGGTTACCGCAGGCGCGCGCTATTACGACATCGAAGTAGATTTCAAAGGCAGTGCCAATGGCTCATTCTGTAACTCCTTTCAGCCTGATGTGCAGAAATTTGGTACAAATATCAGTGACTTGTACGACGGCGATGGCAGCTATACCTATCGCGGCTCGATCGGCAGCAATGTGTGTGGGGACAACATTTTGTTTACCCGTGATCAATCGCTTGCTGAGATTGAAGCTGCGGGCTTGACGCCTACCCAGGCTGAAGGCGTGTTTAATGCCCTGCGAGCGCCTGACAATGCACAAACTGATGGGGTCATCGGCAAATTCAGCGTTGCCTGGACCCCCAACGACGACATGATGTATTACTTCACCTGGTCTGAAGGCTTTCGGCCTGGTTTGCTGAACCGACCCGGTGGCGCCCCGGGGCCGGATGGTTTTACCGTACCTTTTGAACTCGATACCGATGATGTCGTCAACTACGAAGCAGGTTGGAAGCTGGACCTGCTGGATCGCACTTTGCGCCTGAACGGTAGTGTGTTCTTTGTGGAGGTGGAAAATCTGCAGACAACCATCTTTGATACAAGCATCACAAACCTGTTCTTCTCGGACAACGCCGCCGACGCGGAGATCATGGGCATCGAGGGTGACTTCATCTGGAACGCCTCACAAAACCTCACCGTCAGCGGTGCATTCTCTATCCTGGATAGCGAAATCACCAACGTGATCACACCAACCGGGGATGTACGTGAAGGTGATGAGCTTTCCTATGCACCGGATTTCCAGGCTAACCTGAGTGCGCGTTACACGTGGTACATGGACGGCGGTATGACTGCACATGTTATGCCACACGTCTCTTACTCTTCGGAAGCCCAGAGTGACGTGGTTGTCATCAATAACTCTGAAGTGGACAGCTGGCTTCTGACGGGTATCACAATGGGCATTGCGAAGGACGCATGGTCTGCGGTTCTGTTTGTCGACAATCTGTTTGATGAGGAAGCCGAGCTGTCCCGTAGTTTTGTCTTCGACAGAGAGCGCGTGACCTATGCCCGCCCGCAAACAGTTGGCTTACGCTTCTCGTTTGATTTCTAGGCCAGCTCAACTGTGGCAGAAAACAGTGAGCAAGCTGGTCTTCATCTGGCGAAGGTCAGGCAGAAGATCAGCGGCGGAGACTTTTCTGCTGCGTTAGACGACTTGGAAGATATTCTGCGGCAATCGCCGCAGAATATCGAAGCCCTCTACATGCTCTGTGTTGCGCAGAGGTATACGGGCGATTTTAAATCCGCCCTGGCTAATCTGGATCAACTCAAAACGTTGTCCCCGGCTTACAGCCGCGCGCATCAGGAAGAGGGACATGTGCGGCGTGCTTTAAAACAATGGGATGCGGCTTTGAGTGCTTACACCCGGGCGTTGCAACTCAACCCTGCACTGGAGGCCAGTTTACGCGCTCAGCTCGATATCCTTACTGAACAGGGCAGAGAACGCTCAGCCATCCGCGTCCAGGCGCAACTCGAAGCGCTTCTGAAATTACCACAACCTCTGCGCGTAGCTAAAGAACTGGCAGCTCAAAATAAACTGCTGCAAGCAGAAGAAGTGTGCCGGGCTTTTTTACAGCAGAACCCTCGTAACGTTGATGGCATGCGTGAACTGGCAGAAATAGGCTCGCGCTTAGGTGTTTTAGAAGACGCGGAGTTTCTGCTTGAGAGCGCTGTTGCTTTCGAACCGGACTCCATCCCGGCGCGCATGGACTATGTGCAGATCCTGCGCAAACGGCAGAAGTTTGCTGCCGCGCTCGAACAGGCACAGACCCTTCTGAAAACAAACCCGCAAAACCCACAGTTTCGCTCGCTCTGCGCTATTGAATATATGCAGACCGGGCAATTCGACACTGCAATCAGCTATTTAGATGAAGTTTTACGTCAGGTGCCCTTCGATGCAGTCACTCTGACAACCAAGGGGCATGCGCTGAAAACCTGTGGGCGCAGTGCTGAAGCTGTCGAAGCTTACCGCACGGCTGTGCAACACAATTCCGAGCACGGGGAAGCCTACTATTCGCTGGCTAACCTGAAAACTTACCGTTTCACTGACGACGAGCTCAAGCTGATGCACCAGCAGGCGCAAAACAGTAACCTGGGTTTTATGGATCGTATCTACCTGCACTTTGCACTCGGCAAGGCTTACGAAGACCAGCAGGCGTATGAGTCAGCATTCGAACACTATGCCCACGGCAATCAACTGAAAAAAGCACAGAGCCGATACGACGCCGAACGCATGTGTGAGGAGATCAATGAAACCATAAAGGTCTGTTCGCGCGAACTCTTTTCCCGACACCAGGGACACGGGCATCCAGCGCCAGATCCAATTTTTATTCTTGGCTTACCCCGCGCGGGTTCTACCCTGCTGGAACAGGTTCTGTCGTCCCACAGTCAGATTGACGGCACCCTTGAACTACCTAACATTTTGTCATTGTCGCAGCGCCTACGCCGGCGGCAGAGTGATGCGCACAGCGGCTATCCGGATGTACTTGCAGATCTGAAAGCAGAAGAGTTATACGCTTTTGGCAAGCAATACATCGAAGATACGCGTATCCACCGTCAGGGTGCACCTTTTTTTATTGACAAAATGCCGAACAATTTTCGCCATATTGGTCTCATCAAACTGATCCTGCCTAACGCAAAAATAATAGACGCCCGGCGCAGTGCAATGGCCTGTTGCTTCAGCGGTTTCAAACAACTGTTTGCAGAAGGCCAGGAGTTTTCTTATGACCTGCAGGATATCGGCCAATACTACAGAGACTATGTCAGCCTGATGCAACATTGGGACGACGTCTTACCGGGCACAGTGCTGCGCGTGAATCATGAAGACGTTGTCGACAATCTTGAGCGCGAAGTTCGTCGCATGCTGGATTTCTGTGACCTTGAATTTGAACCCGCGTGTTTGACCTATTATGAAACCGAGCGGAATGTGCGAACACCCAGTTCAGAACAGGTACGGCAACCCATTTTTCGCGACAGCGTCGAGCAGTGGCAACACTTTGAGCCCTGGCTTGACCCCCTGAAGTCCTCACTTGGCCCGGAGCTGCTCAACTGACTATGAATCATACTGAAAATGCGAACGTTGCCCTGCCATCTCCCGCACCACTCAACGCACCCGTCTTTTATATCTCCGCCAGCTTGCTGACGCTGATCATCGGGGGGTCCGCTTTAGCCCCTGATTTTGCAAACGAGCTGTTTGGCAGTATGCAGAGCGCAATTATTGTAAATGGCAGTTGGTACTACGTACTGGTGGTCGCCATTATTATGGTCAGTTCGTTTGCCATAGCGTTAACACGCTTTGGTGATATAAAACTTGGACCCGATCATGCTGAACCCGATTATTCGCTGATTTCCTGGTTTGCAATGCTGTTTGCCGCCGGTATGGGCATAGGCTTGATGTTCTTTGGCGTCGCTGAGCCGGTGATGCATTTTCTCAACCCACCTTCCGGCGTTGGCGGCACCGTAGACGCGGCCAAAGAAGCTATGAAGCTGACGTTTTTCCACTGGGGCCTGCATGCCTGGGCGATTTATGCCATTGTTGCGGTCATCCTTGCCTACTTCGGTTTCCGACACGGCTTACCGCTGACGTTACGTTCTGCCCTGTATCCATTAATAGGTGAACGCATCTATGGACCTATCGGCACCGCGGTGGATGTGTTTGCCATTCTCAGCACCACCTTCGGTGTCGCCACCTCCCTGGGTTTCGGCGTCGAGCAGATTAACTCGGGCTTGAACTTTCTGTTTGGTGTGCCAAAAAGTGCAACTGTCCAGGTCGTTCTGATTATCGTAACAACCTTCCTGGCCACCATATCCGTAGTGATGGGTCTGGATGCCGGCATCAAACGCCTATCTGAAATCAATATGATCCTGGCCGTAACTTTGCTGATTGGCATTCTGCTGCTGGGACCAACGGTTTTTCTGCTGCAGATGTTCATGCAGAACACCGGTGATTATCTGGCAGACATCGTTGGCAAAACTTTTAACTTATATGCATACGAACCAACGGACTGGCTCGGAGGTTGGACCATATTCTACTGGGGTTGGTGGATCAGCTGGGCACCTTTTGTTGGCTTGTTTATTGCGCGGATTTCAAGAGGACGTACGCTTCGCGAATTTGTACTCGGCGCTCTGGCTGGCCCCACTTTGTTTACGCTGTTCTGGATGACTGTCTTTGGCAATTCCGCTATTGAACTCATTCTGCATCAGGATGCACAAGCCCTGGCCGCCGCAGTTCAGCAGGACTCATCAGTAGCGCTTTTCAAGTTTCTTGAGAGCTTCCCTTTATCTGAAGTACTTACCGGTCTGGCTATTGTCATGGTGATGGTGTTCTTCATTACATCAGCAGACTCCGGCGCCATGGTGCTCAACATGTTGTCTTCCGACGGAAGAGACGATACACCTCTACCGCGACGGATTTTCTGGATGGCCATCATTGGCCTGTCTGCCATGGTGCTCTTGCTGGCTGGCGGATTGTCAGCGCTACAGACGGCTGCCATAGCCAGCGCCCTACCTTTTTCCCTGGCTATTCTCGCGGCCATCTGGGGTTTTGTGAAGGCGCTGTCAGTAGATCATGCCAAACGTCAGACGCAACTACTGACCGTCATGGCTCCCACAGCTGCGGCAAGCCCCACCGACTGGAAGACACGCCTCAACAACCTGTTGCACTACCCTCGACAGCCTGATGTCGACAACTTCATCAGCACCGTTGTTAACAAAGCAATGGTTGATTTTGCAACAGAGTTGCGAAGTCATGGACTGAAAGCAGAGGTAGACCTTGGCGAGGATGCTGAGTATGCAACTCTGAGTGTGCTGCATGGCGACGAGATTGATTTCATGTACCAGGTACATACACATCAGCACATATTACCGAAAGAGACGTTTTTAGCTGCTGACGATAAAGCCAGCGGCACCTACTATCGGGCAGAAGTCCATTTGAACGAAGGCAGCCAGGACTACGATATTATGGGCTGGACTGCAGAGCAGGTATTGCACGATATTCTCGAGCAATATGAGAGGCACCTGCATTTTCTGCACGTCCTGCGTTAGCCGGCAGACACCTGTCTACGCGAGGCGTATCTGCATGTTGTTTGTTGATACTACCCCCTATCAGCGCTAACAGAACCTATCTGTTTACAGTCAACGCCCACTCCTGCAACCATGCAGGCTCGGCCAGCAGCCACAATTGTTCGTTCACCATGTATTCACGAGGGTACAGGCCATCGGCACTTGCGGTACCCGCTTGAATCTGCTCCAGGCTAGCCTTGAGATCCTTCACGTCACTTAGTGCAAGCTCTGGTGCGCCAGGTGGTGCAACCCTGTGCGCACCGAATATCCGGCTGCCTTCAGATGCATTTGCCAGTACGTTCTCAGCCGCGTACATATAATCGCCCATGCTGCTGTTTGGCAGAAACGCATACAACGGGCCGGGGTAAATGAAATCACCGCTGAAAAGCATTCCCGTTCCCATATCCAACAGCGAAATGGAGTCGGTAGTGTGACCGGGCGTATAAAGCACCCGCAAGCGTCGATCGCCTAACGACATGATCGAGTCTGGCGCAAGCCATTCATCTATCTTCAGCGTTGGCAAAGCTACACCTTCAGAACTACCCAGGTGCTCTGCCCAGGTGAGTGTTAAAACGTTACTTCTGGCCCGTTCGCGGATATAAGGCAGATCAACAACCGCAACGCGTTCAAACGTGACCGTATTACCCGTATGGTCATAGTGAAAATGCGAAGGTACAAAGGTGACCGGCTGTTCAGTCAGAGATTCAACAACACCGCGAATGTCCCGGAAACCAGGGCCGGCATCAAACAGTACTGCTCGCTCGCTGCCTATGATCAGATAACTGTAATTCTGTTGAGCATATCGAGGTTCTCCAATCGCGTACGTTCGCGGCCCGAGCGCCTCAATGGTGAAATAATCGTCATACCATGTGGTTTCAGCACCTTCGTCAGCAGCGTCGAGTAACGGTGGTGGCTCGCCACTACTCAGGAATTCAATCAGAATTCGATGCCGTTGTGAGACGCCTGCCCAGCAGACCAGACACAGCACTATGATCAGCGTGACCACATATCTCATCCCATTCCCCTTTGGCTGTAGGATCGTCATGTTAAAGAATGAATGACTTAAGATAAAATGGCGGAAAAGACAGCCGGACCCATGCTTCAACAATCATTAAAAGACAGCGCAGAACGCGTTTACGACGCCATCTATGAGGAGGAAGATGCGCGCGTATGCAAAGACATTTCTGACTCCGCCTGCTCCAGTGTACCGCAGAATTTTTTCCTTAATGCCTCTGCCGTCGCGCTTGGCAAACTCGCAGATGCGTTGGCGAACACAAAGACCACCCTGCCCTGGCTACTGACCAGTATGGGCGCCCCGGGTTGGATCGCTCCGTCGCTGGCACCCATACGCGAGAGCGGCTCGATGTTGCCGCAGCTCGCCATCGGTAGCTGGGTTCGACAGGCTGCTATACGGAAATGGTTTTATTGCGCGGGCGCCATCGCACAGGCGTTGTCACTATCTGGCATTGTTCTGAGCGCTGTATTTCTTCAAGGCGCTACCGCAGGCGTCAGTATCCTGATGTGTGTGATATTTTTCAGTCTTGCCCGCGGATTCTGCTCTGTCGCCTCGAAGGACGTGATGGGTAAAACGGTGCCCAAAACCAGGCGCGGACGGGTGAATGGACTGTCAGCCAGTATTGCAGGATTTGGTACGCTCATTGCTGCAGCGCTGCTGTATCACCTGCAGGCGGGTATCGTCGCTTACAGCATTCTTATTGCAACCGCGGCTCTATTCTGGCTGCTGGCCGCCTGGATGTATGGCCGCATAGACGAAGATGAAGGCGCTGTCGAAGGTGCGATTAACGGCCTGTCGGAAGCGTTTTCCAGCTTCGTGTTGTTGCGCGATGACAAACCCTTTCGCAATTTTGTTATCGGCCGCGCGCTCCTGGTGGGAACCGCTTTGTCTGCCCCCTTTCTGGTGATCATGGCGCAGCAGCGAGGCAACACAGATCTAGTATTTTTTCTTATTGCACAGGGCAGCGCGGCGCTGCTCAGCGGACACTTCTGGGGAAAATTTGCTGATCGGTCAAGCCGCAAACTTCTGCTGACCAGCGGCGTTGCGGCGGGTACGCTTGGCGCATCGATCTTCTTTCTTGAGGTTTATCAACCTTCACTGACACACACCCCGTGGTTCCTGCCCGCCTGCTTTTTTGTCCTTATGGTTCTACATGATGGCGTCAGGCTCGGACGCAAAACGTATCTCGTCGATCTAGGTGGAGCGGAAAAGCGAACCGACTACGTAGCGCTCTCAAACACATTAATCGGTGTAGTATTGCTTGTCGCAGGTGCGATCGCCTCGCTAGTGCAAACGCTCGGCAATGCGGTTGCTATATTGTTGTTTTCGTTGCTGGCATTCATAGCCTGCATTTTCGTTTATAAACTGCCCGAAGTTCAGGAAGAATAAGAATTACTATGCAAACAGAAGACCCTCGAGTTTCAGATGCGCTGCATGATGCTGCCGAAGCCAAGAATGACGCTTACGCACCCTATTCGGGATTCAAAATGGGCGCCGCGGTGGTGACAGACAGCAATGCGGTGGTAAAAGGTTCACTGGTGGAAAATATTTCTCTGGGTCTTGCCATGTGTGCGGAGCGGGTAGCGCTTTTTTCCACCGTTGCAAACAATTCAGGCAAACCCGAAATCCTGGCTTTAGTTTCCCGACGCACAGACGGCCAACTGACCTGGCCATGTGGCGCCTGCCTGCAGGTTGCTATGGAACTGGGGGGCGCAGAACTGCTGGTGGTTGCGTCGGACGGCAAGAATACAGAAACTCGACAATTGAAAGAGTTAGCGGCACATCTGCCACACAAAAAGTGATTCAAAAAAGTACGCACTGGCCAAAACTGTTTCTTCTGCTGTGTGTTTTCGGTAGCCACCCTTGTTTCGGACAAAGCTTGTTGGATGCCGCAACTCATGCCTTCAACGAGTTACGTCTGAATGAAGCAAACCAGTTGCTTGCTGAGTTTTCAGAACAGCAAGCTGCCACTGCCAGAAGTTTGTATCTGACCGCACGCATCGCTGTTTTACAGGGCCAGCTGGAGGCTGCCAGTAGTGCGGCGAGTGCATGCCAGGAAAAATTTCCGCGTGAAGCTCTTTGTTATGAAGCTAGAGGCGAAACCGAACTGGTGAAACTGCTTCTGCAGGGCGGCATCCTGAGAAAGATTGGGGCTGCCCGCTCCGCTCGAAAAGCACTGGAACGCGCGGTGGAATACGATGCTCTGAACATGCGCGCCAGAATCCTTCTGGTCAGGTTCTACACCCTTGCTCCCTGGCTGCTGGGCGGCAGCAAATCAAAAGCGAGAGCCCAGATTGAAATCTGTCGAGGATACGACCCGGCATTTGGTCACGAAGCGCAGGCGTTGTATGACCTGGGAGTAGGTGACACCGCTGCTGCGGTACAGGGTTTCGCCAAGGCCCAGGCACTTTCACCAGGTGAGCGTGATCCCGCCCTGTTCCTCGCCAAAGCCTACCTTGCGGACAAACAGCTCGAAGCCGCTATAACCACGCTCGAGAAGCTCGTAGAACGATATCCGCGCTTTCAGGAAGCCTGGCTCGAACTCGGCAGGATAGCTGCTGACAATCAACTCGAAAGCGAGCGTGGCAAAGCCGCGCTTGAATACTATCTTACGGATGTGGAGGGTGAATCCGATGCTCGCAGAGCTCAGGCTTATACCACCCTCGCGCGTTTATACCTCAACGAAGACCAGATGTTACGTGCCATCTCTCTGCTGCGCAGAGCTCAGACTGAACAACCTGACAACAAAACGATCAACCACTTTTTAGCCGACCTATGTCGTAACAACCCGGGTAACTGTCGCGCCTAGCTCTCGCGACCATAGTGAGCCGCCAGCGCGTTAATCTCCTGGTCGGTCAGCTCCGCTGCCATCCCATTCATAATCGCATTGACCCTCGGCCCGTCACGATAAGCGCGCAACTGCAATCGCAGGTAACGTTCCCACTGACCATTGAGATTAGGGTAACTTGCAACAAGCGCTTTGCCTTGAGCGCCATGACAGGCCACACAACCTTTTTCCTGCGCCAGTGCCGCGCCATCCAACGGCTCGGAACCACAGGCAGACAGAAGACTAAGGATAAAGCCCGCTACAATAAATCTGATCGCCATGTCGTACCTCTCTATGAAGGTTTGTTGAAAAATTCGGAAATCTTGGTGATCTCTTCATCACTGAGCGGGGCAGCTTGCCCATTCATCTGATTACCGTGTTCGACCCCATCGCGAAAGTAGCGCAAACGGCTGACCAGATAGGCGACGTTCTGGCCAGCCAGATTGGGGTATCGCTGATCAATCGATATGCCTTTCATGCCATGACAGGTCACGCAGTGGTATTTCCACGCCAGGTCTTTGCCTTCATCTGAGGCACAAACCACCTGAGCCATACACAGACCGGTCAGCACAACAACGATCTGCAGAGTGTTTTGAATCGACTTCATAAAATGTCCGTTTAAAACCAAAAAGAGGCCAGCCGCACTGTTTGTCTAAATAATAGAGAGACATAGCCGAACTGGGAGCAGGATATTATAGACTTTATTTAGACCTATCAAGGTTTGTTTCTGATATAACCAACTATGTCTATTATTTGTCCATTTAATATCTGAAGATGTCTACTGGTTGCCAGGTATTCACTGGACAAACTGTGAGGTTGAGCAAAAATATTAAATGCCACCCCTGCGGATTAGTTCACATCTGTGACACTGAGCGCGATGATAATCGCCGGATTGCCGCACTATCAGTTGTTCTCAACAAGCGCCGCTCAAAACATGCTTGATACCATCATCAGCTTTATTGTCAGCGAACCCCGAACCGTGGCGATCTGCGTCGCCGCCGGATTGTTCTGCCTGTGGCTGGGCTGGATGATTCGGGGATTGGGCATTACTCGCAGGGAAACGACACTGAAACAAGCGGTCCTTGATGCCAAAAGATCGATCCCACAGCTGGAGACCGCCGTACGCAGCCGGGAACAACAGATCGATCGCTTGAATCTTGAGTTAGGATCGCAGCGTGAGCGCATGAAAGAACTTGATCAAACCGCTGCTCAGCAGGATTCCGAAATCAAAAGCCAAGCCAGAGAAATCCGCACTTTGACGACTGAACTCAGTTCAGCCAAGAAACTTCAGGAGTCGGGCAGTCTTCTGCTACAGGGCAGCGAATACGACGACATCACTGACAACCTTGATGCGCAAAGCCAGCGTCGAATCAACATTGCCGAATCGCTGTATGAAGAGTTGCGCAAAACTCTGTCTGAGCGAGAGGAAAAAATAGCCCAACTGGAGTTGCAGCTGGACAGCTCTGCCAATGGAGCTGCAAAACCTGCGCAAACTGTTGGCACCGAAACCAGCGCCGAAGTAGACGCACTGCAGGATCAGATTAATGCCCAACAAACAACCATCTCGCGGCTGGAAACTCAGCTCTGGGAATTACGCCAGGATCGTGAAATGTTGTCCGATCTTGCCCGCAGCCGATCCAAGAACAACCAGACCCTGCAGGAAAACCAGGAGGAACTCCAGTCTCGTGTGCCTGAATTGGAAAAGGCCCTGGAGCAACTCGGCGCCATAGTCCAGGACAGGGAGGCGTCAATTCGACTGCTGCACAACGAACTCGACCACACCACGAAAGACAAAAAACGTCAGCAGGACGAATTACAGAACTGTATTGCGGATATGAAAGTGCAGGAAGAGGCGAGAGAAGCTTTAGAGTTACGTATCATCGAACTGAGTGAAGAAATACAGACACAGCAGTCGGCCATGCGGGACCTGCAATACTCCCTCGACCAGAGCGAATCCTGGCTGAGCAAATTTAAAGTTTCTGCAGCAAAACGCAGCGATGAACTGGCAAACGTTATCGCGGAGCGTGATGCTCTGATAGAAATGCAACAGAGCGAACAACAGAATACATCAAAGACGCACAGCGCCTGATTCAATCTCACATTCATTGTGAGATCTCCTGACGCCGACTAAAACACCGATCTTCCCGTGAGCGACGTGAACTCCTCCAGAGCCATGATTCCACGCACAGAATTGCCGTGATCGTTGAGCTCGGGACTCCAGACCGCAATGCTCAACTCCCCAGGAACAACCGCAACAATTCCACCACCCACCCCGCTTTTACCCGGCAGACCCACCCGATACGCAAATTCGCCTGCCTCGTCATAAAAACCAGAGGTCATCATCAGCGCGTTGATTCGCTTCGCCTGATTCGACGCCACCATTACCTCCCCGGACGCTGGCACAACACCTCCGTTAGCCAGATACAGGAAAGACCTTGCGAGTCCGGCGCAGGACATATTGATAGCGCATTGGTAACAGTAAACCTCCAGCACATCCTGCACCGCATGTCGCAGGTTATTCTGCCCCTTCATGTAGTTGGCAAGGGCAAGATTGGTAAATGCTGTCTCCCGTTCGGATGCAGCAACCAGATCATCGTAGAACACATCCTGACAACGCAGCTTGCGAACAAAGTTGAGCATCTCCTTGTTAGGCTGTTCAAGCGAATCAAGAAGGCTATCAATAATGACCAGAGCGCCGGCGTTAATAAACGGATTGCGTGGAATGCCTTTGTTTAGCTCCAGTTGTATCAACGAGTTAAACGGATTTCCCGATGGCTCCACACCAACACGCTGCCAGAGAGTGTCCCCGGATAATTTCATACCCAGAGTCAAATTAAACACTTTGGATATACTCTGAATCGAAAAACGCTCCTGAGCATCTCCAACCTGAAACTGTTGTCCATCAACAGTTTCGATTGCGATGGCAAATTTGTCCGGGCTCACGGCAGCCAGCGCAGGGATGTAATCTGCCACCTGCCCCAGCCCAACAGATGACTTCAGCTGAGCGTAGATTTCTTCCAATAGGCTCTGATAATCTTTCAAGCGATTTCACCCTGCAGCCATATGGGTTTTTCAGCGTCTACAAACTTCATTCGGCTGGCGTTTCCACCAATCGGTAAACTAATGCGTGCCCGTAATTTACGCAAATCAAGCATAATCGTAAAAGACATCGTCTGATTTCAGCTGAGTTAAAATTCCGCGACACACTAACAGAGCATCTGTCATTACCCTATGTCTGGCTCAGGTTTTTTTGCGGATGTTCGAGCTGTCTCATCATATGCTTCCCTGGCGGACCCGGTCGATCAGGATGTGATGACATGCCCAGCGGCACGCTTGGCAAACGCGCAGGCGAAACCTTCCAGTTGGCTGATCGTGAAGACCTGACGGAAGTTGCAGGCAACAACACGCTCGTGACGCTGGTGCAGCTTGCACCTGCACAGAGCGCGTTTGGCGCAGCCTCGGGCTGGCATGAGGCCTTTGAACGGCTGAAGGACTACCTGGAGCGAGGCGTTACCGTAACCAACCCTCAGCGGTTTGACGAGTTGAAGGAGCTCTACGCTACTCTGTCATCCAGCAATCAGGATGATTCAAATACTTCCGGCGGAGGCTGACCAAGCGCTTAACGATAGCTGCTGCATCAGTTTTTCAGAATCTCAACCTGTAGTGTGTGCTCCATCTAACCCCCTCGCCGCGCCCGCCCTGGTAAACGCGGCGTATTGATGAATGTAAAGACCCAGTGGATACCCATCACTAATAACAGGTCAAAGTGCTGATCCATTTGCCGGCTCAGCATCATGCCAAAAAGGAACGCAGCGACACACCACTGCCATCTCCAGCGTAATGTAAAAAAGTGAATGCCTGCAAAAACAAAATTGACTGCGAGTGCTGCAATAAGCAGGTCAACGCCACGGCCATCCAGATAATAGGGAATCGCAAGCCTGAACACCCACTCTTCCCACGCGGATACTGCACCGAGATATATCACCCAGCCTGACTTTTCGAGGCGCCAGTCCCGGTCGATGTAACAGGCATAAAGACTGAGGACCACAAGTATCACGAAACCCATGAATAAATATAAAGATGGCTGGGCGAGCGCATTTGTCAGGCTTGCACTGAACAGACCTCGCATCTCTGGATGCAGGAAACATATTGATCCAAGAACAGCACCGGGCAGACCGTGTCTTAAAAATACAGCTCTGAACGTAGCCAGGCGCCCACCGGTAAAATCCGGCGGCCGTTGGAGCCGACGTTGACTGGGCGAGGTGACGGGCTGCAGTCTGGCGCCTCAGGCTTGCTGTAGTGCTACACGAGCCACCACAGCTGTGCCTGATGCCAGGTCGTGCAGACAACGACGATCGCGGCGCAGGACAAATGCCTGATCAATCAACGGCAGCAGCGCCCAGAAACCAACTAATGAGAACAGCAAAGGTAGATACAACAAGGGGAAAAACAGCGCGCGGATCAGGATAAGTCGCCACCACGGCGCTTTTTCGCCGGATGTTGCATCAACAATCATAATGCCCATTACCATTTTGCCAACCGTCTGCCCACGGCGATGCAACAGCCACCCATTAAGCAGCAGATAACCGGCAACGCCAAGTCCGATACCGCGTAACCAGATTTGATTGCCCGCATAAGCATCAGCCGTTTCCATAGCACCGGAAACCAGCATGACCAGGAAACTAACCAGCGGCACGAGCACAAAATCGATGGCAGACGCGACCAGACGACGTCCCGTATGTGGACTTTGCAGAGCAGTATTCATGGTGAAGTCTCCTCCGGCAGCTCGAACACCAGAAGCGCATTACCGGGTTTCTGACCGAACGAGCCGTATCCTGATATGGCGATAAGCAGATTATCAGCCAGTACCGGGCCATGCGCATCAATTGCACCACCTTTTGCGGCTACGCCGTTCACCGTATCAAACTCGATCTGGGTATCGTAGGACCACACAAGCGCTCCATTTACCGAATCGTAAACTTCTAACAACCCATCCAACGCACCGGCGACAACAACACCATCAGCAACTGTGATCCCTGCAGACAGTCCGCTCCAGCACTGACGGCCTTCACATCTCTGGACACGCGGAGCTGACCAGCGATTTTTTCCTGTGGCGACGTCTAACGCAAACATACCGGGCTCAGCCTCATCGGTTCCGGGCAAGGCAGGCAGATCGCTGATCGGAACAAAAAGCGTTGCGTTCTGCTGGTCAACAGCCATACCCCAGTGAACACCGCCCAGAGCACCGCCCCGGCCTATGCGCGTATGCCAGATGGTGGAGCCATCATCCGGGTTGATTGCCCAGATATCGCCTGATTTCTGTCCGGCTAATACGGCATCCCGGCCATCTGGAAGTGTGACCAGAATAGGTGGTGCCCCAAAATCAACGTCAGGACCCATCGGATCAGGACAATTCACACCGCCTGCGGCACAGGCCATGTTGAAGGCATCATTCTCAGTGAACTGAGAGATCCAGCGAGGTTCTCCGGTATCGATATCCACTGCAAAAATTGCGTCAGATGTCGCTGTGGTTGGGTGGCTGTAGTTCTGTCCTGTACCAAAGTACAACAGGCGTCGTTCCACATCCAGGGTGGGCGCACCCCAGACCGGTGCACCGCTGGGGCCGTGCTCTTCGACAAACAGATAATGCCGCCCTGTCACTTGTGGTTGATCAGGAATAGTGCGCCTGTACCAGTTGGTCTCACCCGTACGCAGATCCAGTGAAGCCAGCGCACCGCTTGTTGTACAGCAGCCGTAAAAAGGGTTTGCGGACAGACCAATCTCCATCGAGGATAGCGGCACAAACACCTGGTCTTCAAAAACCAATGGACTACCAGAGAATACGGGCACCGGGTTGTCATCATTCACATGACGATGCCAGATTGTTGTACCACTGATTGCGTCGACGGCAAAGACCCCGGTTTGACGACCGGCGATGACCAGCACAGTTTTACCATCGATCACACCGTGACTGATGGCAGTGGATGGATCGGTTACTGCCTCGTTAACCCAGCGTGTACAACCGCTGTCCCGATCCAGCGCAACCAGGCCAACATTGGCATCGCCGATGAAGATGGTATCTTCAGTAACAAGTGGAAACACGCGTGGAGTTTGCGAACCAAAGCCATATGCCCATTTCAATTTCAGGTTTGCAGCGTTTCCCCCGTTTATGACTGTATCTCGCGCAAATCGCTGGCCTTTAAAATCGATTCCCCAGCCAGTCTGATAAAGCTTGCTCAGACCCGGTGTCGAACTGCACTGCGCCTGAATATAACCTGGCATCAACAGCAACGCTGCAAGGCAACACAACACACGAAAGCTTAGCCGCAGGTTTAGAGTTGCAGGCACAATATTCTCCCCTTTATTGGTAGCTACTCAACTGACCGTTATTCTGACGCAGGCAAGTCCCAGGCAGGCTCAATGTTAACCATCAGCTTGCCTGGACCGCCGAGCTGACCCGGTACAGTTTCTTCACCCTCAGCATAACAAATACTTTTCAGATGTTTTGTCAAAGACGCAACAGCAATCTGGCCTTCCAGACGCGCCAGATGAGCGCCAAGACAGTTGTGGATACCAAAGCCGAGCGCAATATGGGCGTTGGGTTTCCGGTCAATAATAAACTGATCCGCATTGTCAAAAACCGATTCATCCCTGTTAGCAGATGCGATCAGGGGTAGTACAAGGGCCCCTTTAGGGATGTCGATGCCTGACAAGGTTGTCTGAGTCGTGGTGCGCCGAATGGTGGCTGAAAAGGGTGAATAAAAACGCAGCGTCTCTTCCACAAAAGTTGGAATCAGACTCGGATCGACTTTAAGTTGTTCGAAGGTTTCAGGCATCTCGTTGAAAACCCGCACGCTGCCGGTAATCAGACTCGTTGTTGTTTCGTTGCCAGCGATCAGCAGTAAGCCGCAGAAGCTCAAGACTTCGTTATCCGTCAGCTTGCCATCTTCGGTTTCGGTTTCGACCAGTCGACTGAGCAGATTGTCTTCAGGCTGTTTCCGCAGTTCCGCAATCCGCTCAAGGAAGTAGGTGTCCATTTCGAGCTGAGCTTTCTGCACTTCTGCGTCTGGTTGCGCAAACAGAATTTCGCCAATGTTGCTGAATATTTTGTCAGACCAGTATTTAAACTGCGTCATGTCGCCACCCACCACGCCGAGCATGTGTGCGATCACCGTCACCGGCAAGGGCGCTGCTAAAGCCGCAACCAGGTCGAGCTCCCGCTTCTGGCACATCTCTACAACCAGTTCTTCGCTGCGCGCTTCTATCAGCTTTCGCTGACTCTCCACGAAACGAGGTTTAAAGGCATAACTCACAAGTTTGCGCAGTCGATTATGGACCGGTGGGTCGCTGAACAACATCGACGGTCTGATTTTCTTTTCTTCTTCGCTGCGCAGGGAAACATCCGACGAAAATGTTTCGTTATCTCTGAGGATGGTCATGACATCTTCATAACGCGCAACCGCATAGGGCGCATCTGCCTGCTCCTGAACCACTGGCTGGTCTCTGCGCATGGCAGCCCATGTGTCATAGGGGTTTTGAGGCTGCTCGGACGTTGCTTCGCTCATATCTCTCACCAGGTCTCAAGTCGTTTCACTGAGGAACAGTGTATGAAGATTCCGTGGTGCTTCGTAGGGGCTGCAGGAAATAAATTCAGGACACAGAATCGCCCGCACCTGCCACTTTATACGTTGGGTCTTCGTAGTAGTTCACTTCAATCAATGCCTCAGCATTCGCCAGCAAAGCCCTGCAATCAGCAGACAGGTGCCGCAGATGAACTTTCTTACCCACCTTGGCGTATCGCTCGGTGATTTTGTTCAGCGCCTCGATTGCAGACATGTCGGCAACCCGGCTCTCTTCAAAATCGATAACCACATGGTCGGGATCTTCCAGCACATTGAACTTTTCTGCAAAGTTTGTCGTGGACCCAAAGAAAAGCGGCCCGTAAATCTCGTAATGCTTCCAGCCCTGCTCATCGAAGTACTTACGCGCTCGTATACGCACCGCATTGTCCCAGGCAAAAACCAGCGCCGAAATGATGACGCCAACAACTACAGCAACAGCCAGGTTATGCAGGATCGCAGTCACCAATGTGACCAGAACCATCACAAATATGTCTGACGCAGGCATGCGTTGAAACACTTTCAGGCTTGCCCATTCAAATGTGCCAATAGCCACCATCATCATCACACCGGTGAGTGCAGCCATAGGCAACAACTCGATCACCGGAGCGCCATACATGATGAAAACCAGAAGCATCACTGCCGCCACAACACCAGACAGTCTTGCTCGCGCACCAGAAGAAATGTTAATCAGACTCTGCCCCAGCATGGCACAGCCACCCATGCCTGAAAACAAACCGGACAACACATTGGCGGTTCCCTGAGCAACACACTCTTTATTACTGCGACCGCGAGTCTCTGTAATTTCATCAATGATGTTTAGCGTCAGGAGACTTTCAATCAGACCGACGCTGGCCACAATCAAGGCATACGGAAAGATCAGTTCAAGGGTCTCCAGACTGAACTCAACCATGGGAATGTGGAAAGGTGGAAACTCCCCCGCAATGGACGTGATATCGCCGACGGTTTTGGTGTCAATGCCTAACCCTGTCACGATCCCGAATACAGCAAGAATTGCAACCAAGGAGGCAGGCACGGCTTTGGTAAGTTTTGGCAGCAGCCAGATAATCAGCATGGAAAAGACCACCAAACCAGAGAAAGTAGCCAGGTCTGCACCACTCAGCCAACTGCTGTCACCAGCTCTGAACTGGTCGATCTGACTCATAAAAATAATGATTGCGAGGCCGTTCACGAAACCAAAAATGACCGGGTGCGGTACCAGGCGCATCACTTTGCCCAGGCGAAAGATGCCAGCCAGCAGTTGCAGGATGCCTGCAAGCACTACCGTGGCAAAGACATACTCGACCCCATGCGACAGGGCCAGAGACGCAATCACCACGGCTATTGCACCTGTTGCGCCGGAAATCATGCCTGGCCGACCGCCCAGCACACTGGCTACCAGGCCCATAACAAAGGCCGCATAAAGCCCGGTAAGCGGCGACAGGCCAGCAATCAGAGCAAACGCAACTGCTTCAGGCACAAGTGCCAGGGCCACAGTCAGGCCGGACAGTATTTCTGTTCGGTAATTAACCGTTTGCACCAGAGCAAAATATTTCAGATATGTATTTTTGATAGAAAACCCGTAACGCCAGAATAAAAACAACACAAAACCGCCCGCTTACGTTGAGAAACGCAAACGCCGAAGCACAAGACCTCATGTCACGGGAGTGAATGAACAAGTGGGAACCAGACGAAGCTCGCAGTGTCGACAAACTTTCCTGCAGCTACAGTAAAACTATAGTACAGGAAACAGTGGTGCAGCTTGCGCGAGCGGGCCGCATGTTACCGGGACAGACTTAACCTGTCGAGGGAAGAACTCACACCCATTCAGCTGATATCGTCAGTGCCTCGCAGTTTGATCTGCAATCCAGCCAGAAAATTGCGCAGAACCTGGTCTTTGCAATCTCTGTAATGTGGATGGCCCGGTCGACGGAAAAAGGCGGACAGTTCGTGTTTGCTGATATCCAGACCGGCCAACGATAGTATTGAGAGGATATCTTCAGCTTGAAGATTGAACGCAATTTTCAATTTCCGGAACACTATATTGTTGTTCATTGATTTTTCGGGTTCTGGCAAGGGACCATCTTTTCTACCGCGGCGTTCATTTATCAAACCATTGAGAAATGTTGCAAACACCGAATCACTGATTTCTTCATACTCCGGATCATCTTCTTTTTTCAGCCAGGCAATCACTTGGGCCCTGTAGACCCTGTGATCGGCCTGTGCGAAAAGAGCGATAACCTGTTTGTCATCCAGGTCAAGGATGTAGCGAATCCGTCGCAGACAATCGTTAGCTTTCATTGTTTTTCAACAGTCCACTGTCATCGCTTGGGGCACCAAGTTCAATCACGATTTTGTCGGTTTCGAATTCAACAGTATCTCCACTGACTATTTTTTTACGCTTCTGAGTTTCGACCTTGCCATTGACCAGGACCTGCCCCGCTGCCACCACTGCTTTGGCCTGGCCACCGCTTGTAACCATCCCTTCAAACTTCAGGATCTTATACAGCTCCACAGGCTCGCTTGTGATTTCTACCTTACGAAGTTGAATGGGATGTTCTTCACCTTGGTCATTCTCGTGAATGGTCATAACACAAAACCTGTGATCGTTTGGATGGATTGCCTGTTTGCTGGACCAGGAAGAGCTGGCCGGGACGCATCGTACGCGGGTGAACCCGAAACTGACAGGCCTTTAGCCTCCTATAAAACCCACCGGGCAACGATAATGCGCTTCAGGTAATCTGCGCGTCCAAACCACTTAGATTGAATTTGGTTGAAAACGAAACAGAAGAACAAATCGAAGCCGGCAGAGTTCCGTTTTGGCTGGGCCATGGTGCTGCTGGTTGCACTGGGCGCGGCGGTTGCACACGCATTTGGACGATTCAGCTACGGCTTGCTGTTACCCGCAGTGCGTGACGACCTCGGCATGTCAAATACCCTGGCTGGTCTGGTCGGCGGTGCCAACGTCGGGGCTTATCTGTTAGGCACAATGGTGGTTGCGTGGGCAACCAGCCGATACCGCTTGCTCACAGTCCTGCGACTGGGACTTGCCCTGGCAACTAGCGGTCTGTTGCTTGCAGCCATCGCCAATACACCATTACTGTTAGCCGCCGGTTTATTCATTGCCGGAATAGGTGGCGCCTGCGTGTGGATTCCTGCGCCGGTGATCGCCGCTGATGCATTACCTGCAGCACATCGCGGCCTCGCGGTTGGACTTATGGGCTCGGGTATTGGCCTTGGTATTGCTTTTGTCAGTCTGCTCAGCGGCTCTCTTAGATCAGATCTTGGTGATCAGGCCTGGTCCAGTGTCTATCTGATCCAGGGGTTTATCGGTCTTGTTGTAGTCATCGCGGTTCTTGTTGTGGTCCGTCATAAACAGGCCCAACCCAGGGGTGGCGCGGGCATTGGTGGTTTTGGGGCGCTGCAGAGAATGCCTGGCTGGATACCGCTAACTGTCGCGTACTCTACATTTGGCTTCATGTATCTTTTAGTGATGGGTTTCCTGACCACCAGACTCGAAGATGACAGCGGCTGGAGCAGTGCAGATGCGTCTGCTGCTTTCACCATGATGGGTGTATCAATGATCTTCGGTGGCCCTCTACTGATTGGCTTAGCGCAACGAATAGGTGCGCGCTGGACTACCGTGATCGCCTTCGGGCTCTGGCCGGTTTTTATTGGCATCGTACTCACTGGTGTGCACACAGCAACCTTAGCCGCCTGCATCGGTCTCGGCCTGCTGTTCAGCGGAATTCCCTCGCTTATGACGCTGTATGTGGTCGAAAATACATCTGCCCAGAACTACGGGCCCAGTTTTGCTGCCGCCACTCTCGCTTTCGGCATAGCACAAACTGTGTCCCCTCCTGTTGGCGGAGCAATTGCAGACTTGAGCGGCTCGTTCACACTTGTTTTTCTGTTAGCAAGCGCCATGGGTTTGGTTGGGTTGTGCGCGGGTTTGCGAATGCCAAGGGGCAATACTGCTTCGTGATGTCCAACTTTCAACCATTTGGAGTCGGCGCCACATAGGTACGCACCCGGTTTTCGAGTTCAGCGCTGGTGAGCCCTGCTTTCTGCGCAAGTGCAATAGATTGGTCAATATTCATGTGATGGTCCTCTACCAGGTGCACAGCAAGCCAGGCGCTGGCCCGATTCCCGCTGGAGCAATGTAGCCACAACGGCTGTTTATGATGTTGTTTTACCAGAGCAGATATGCGTTGCATGGCCCTCTGGTCAAAGCCTGGTCCATCGGTGGAAATCGGCACCTGATAGTAGGTGAGCCCAGCCTGGGTGACTGCTCCTGCTTCGTCCCAGTCCATCTCTTGCGCATTGCGCAGGTTAATCACTACTTCAACGCCGGCATTCTTCGCTGCCTGAATACCTGCGGCATCAGGTTGGGCAGAAAAATACAGGTGTTTGACCTGCACCACATTCTCAGCCTTACCCCAGGTTTGTGCAGCGCTGATATCTGCTTCAGTAACAGCCTCTCTGCGCTTACCTTTATTCTGGTGATGAAGTCCGCCATGCGGCCCCTTACCACGCTGCCCTTTGTGTTTAGCTGAGCGTTGCTGATTCGGCGGATGGCCAAGGACAAGCCCCCGCTCCTGCGCCCTGATTGCCATCTTGGCATGGTTCTCTGCACGCAGGCGCGCCCGCTCTTCATCACTGGTTGCACTTTGCATACGCTCCCGCATATTCGATCGCTCTTCTTCAGTCATCAACTCTTTACCGGTCACGTAAATTGGATTCTGCTGTGAAGCAACCTCGTTACCATCTTCTGACAGGGGCTCGCTTCGGGCGTGCACGCTCGCGCCAACTAACAGAACTGTGAACGCCAACAGCAACCTGCTCAGCAACGTTCTGACAGAGGTTCCGCGCCTACCGCTGCCAGTGCATGAAAACCTACTCATCTCATTCTCCAATTTGTTAAAAGCTGTTTATTTCCTGATGTGGTTAATCCGAATCTTCATGTTGTGGGGCTTACTTGGAGGACATCAGAATACCTGGGACCGACTGAACCAGAATGAAAACACCAACCACCATCAGAAGGCTCGTTGCTGCCGCTTGCAGCATGGACAGCCTTCCCAGCACAACAAGCGCAAACACGCTCAACTGCAGCGCGCCGCTTACAAACTGCGATGGCCAGCGATGGCCAGCAATTGCCAGCTTTTCAGATTGGCCGACCAGATAAATCATGCTGACAGATCCCCGCACGCCTGCGTATCGAGCGGGATCTTGAAGTAGCGTGTGCCGTTATCCTCTGCCGGGGGAAAGTCGCCACCGCGCATATTGAATTGCACCGACGGCAGCAGCAGTTTCGGAGCCGAAAGCCCTTGATCGCGCGCATTTCGCAGGCCCACAAAATCTGCAAGGGATATCCCGTCATGTACATGAATATTGGTAGCCCGCTGTTCTGCGACGGTGGTCAAATGACAGAATTCTTCCCGTTCTTCGGTGCCATAGTCGTGGCACAGGTAGAGTTCTGTCTCCGACGGAAGCGCCAGAATCCGTCGAATCGAGCGATACAGGGTTCCCGCATCCCCACCAGGGAAATCCGTGCGCGCAGTACCATAGTCCGGCATAAAGAGTGTATCGCCCACAAACGCTACGCCTGCAATGACGTACGTCAGACAAGCGGGCGTATGACCGGGTGTTTCAAGAACCGATACATCAAGATCGCCAACTCTGAATGCGCTTTGAGCGCACAGGAGATGATCAAATTGATGACCGTCTGCAACGAACCCGGACTCCACATGGAATACATCAGCAAACGTCTGCTGCACCTGGGTCACCAGATGGCCGATGGCGGTTTTGCCCCCCAGCCGGTGCTGCAAATACGAAGAAGCAGAAAGATGATCTGCGTGTACGTGGGTATCCAGAATCCACTGTACCTTCAGCGAATTCGTTTTGACGAAATCGATAATCTGCTGAGCACAGTTGGTATCGACCCGCCCGGAGGCAGGATCGTAATCAAGCACTGCATCAATAATGGCGCAATCACCAGTGTTCGGGGCGCTGACCACATAGCTGTAAGTGAAGGTTACCGGGTCAAAAAAAGTCTCGACAATTGGCTTCCCTGTCATATTTTTAAACCATAAAGAATAACTATATTCTCTATGGTTATAGCTAGAATCGTGCCAACTAAAAACTCAATAAAAACAACTGCATAGCATACTATGAGACCCCAACTGTCATATTCGTCATGACATACCTGGCGCTTTCTGCCAAAATTGGCAGATATGGCAAGCACACCTGACCCTAACAGCGCGCTCTCAGAAGATGTCGTCATGATCCTGGACGCTCTACCCCACCCGGCAATTGCGCTCAGCACTGACTACCGCATCCTCGCCGCTAACCGCGCATACCGAGATCTTTACTCATTTGCAGCGGGCCCCATCCAGAAGCGCTGTTTTGAGGTCTCCCATGGATATTCCGTTCCCTGCGACAGGGCTGGAGAATCGTGCCCACTCAAAGACAGCCTGGACTCTGGAGAGAACACGCAAGTACTGCATATTCACCACTCGCCCCGGGGCGAGGAATACGTAAACGTGGAGATGTGGCCGGTCAAAGAACCCGGAACCGGGCAGCCTCGATACTTTATTGAGCAGATACATCCGTCCTCAGCAGGCTCCACACATTCTGCGCCCAACGGTTTAGTGGGACGCTCGTCCAAGTTCAAAGAAATGTTGGAATTGATTGAACGTTGCGCCCCAAGTACCGCAACAGTGATGTTGCTGGGTGAATCCGGCACCGGCAAAGAGCTTGCTGCTCAGACCATCCACCGTTTGAGCAACAGAAACAACCAGCCCTTTGTACCCGTAGAGTGCACCGGCTTACCGCAATCGTTGTTTGAAAGTGAGTTGTTCGGCTATGTGAAAGGAGCCTTTACCGGTGCCAACACCGACAAGCCAGGTTTGGTGGCCGCGGCGCAAGGTGGCACGCTATTCCTGGATGAGGTGGCCGACATCCCCCTGAGCGAACAGGTTAAGCTGTTACGCCTGCTCGAAACCAAACGATACCGTCCAGTCGGCAGCAGCGACCAGCAGGAAGCTGACTTCCGCCTCATTTGTGCAACTAACAAAGATCTAAACGCGATGGTAAAGGAGGGTCTGTTTAGAGAAGATCTGTACTATCGCCTCAATGTATTTGACATCCAGCTCCCAGCGCTGCGAGAACGCAGAGGTGACTTGGAGCTGTTGATAGACACGCTGACAAAACGCCTGGGGTTAACCCGTGTTTCATTTAACGCCGAAGCGTTAGCGTGCCTTAAACACTATACATTCCCGGGAAACATCAGAGAGCTGCGTAACATCATTGAGCGCGCTTCCCTCCTGGCAACCGACGGCAGAGTCGGGTTGCGCCACCTACCCAGGCAATGCACGTCAGAGACAGGGTTAACCCGCGATTCCAACGAAACTGATAATGCAACAGTAATGACCTTACAAGAAGCTGAACGGCGATACCTTAAGCAGGTCATCAGTGCCCACCAGGACGACCGCAAACAACTCGCAAAAAAACTTGGTATCAGTGAACGGGTTTTGTATCGCAAACTGGCAGAGCTGCGTTCGAGCTAAGTAGAGAGATTTCAGACACCCGACTTTGCAGCTACGTGGCTCCCGTAAATAGTTGCATTCACCTCCGGATCCCCGACTACACCGGGACTGAATTCGTACACAAACACACCCATGATTCGCAGGACATCCCCTTCTACCGGAGTAACCCGATGCAGGGAATTGCAGCCTTTGAAGATGCACAACGCGCCGGGTTCGCGCCCTACTGCAACTATTGTGTCATCCCGCTGACCCTGCAGAACGGCGCTGACATGTGAATAATTCTGCTCAGAGTCTGACCGTGTGTTGGGCGACATCTGAAACTCTCCGCCGATGCTGGAGGGCTGAATCATTAATGTCATGGTAAACGAGTTATCTGCGTCGAAATGCCAGGATGACTCATCTCCGGACTGATAACAGACATAGTTAGCGGGTTGATACGGGTCTTCGTTCTCATAGAGATTCCCTTCATTTACAATCTCGCTGACAAGCTGCCTAACATCCTCAGAGTGATAAAACGCCTTCAGCACGGATTCTTCGGCCAACTGATCATAAGCAATCATGCGCACGCTGGACCGATCCTGCAGATTGCGTGCATGATCATCCGGAAATGTTTCGTCTTTCTGACGATGAAGGTAGCAGTTCCTCAGCGAGTTGTTGTGGTTTGCATAAGGCTGGAGATCCTTCGCCTCCTGCGTCATTGCAGCCAATGCCTCAGGCGTTACAAATTCAGGGAGCACACAGTAAAGGTTTTCTTCAAGCTCCGCCCGCAAGCGCTCGACAAGTTCTTTTCTCGCTGTATTCAAACTGTCGGCTATCGGATAAGCCTGATCATTAACAATTCCACTCGTGCCCACCGCCCTGCTCATGTTATTTCCACTGTGTAAATTTTATGGGGTGAACCGTAGCACATGATATTGCAGGTCGGCACCAGCCGATCGCGGCTGGCGTTGTGTAGATGTCATCTTCGGTTATGCCCGCAGGTGGTGTCTCTTTTCAAACTCGGCCGCTGGCAGCGGCTTGTCAAAGAAATAGCCTTGCAGAATGTCGCAACCCAAATCTCGCAGGGCATCAGCGCACTCTTCATCCTCGACACCTTCGGCTACCACACTCAGAGAGAAGTTTTTCGCCAACTGCACAATGGTTTTCACTATAGCGGTATCCATGGCGGACTGCTTCATGGCGCGAACAAAAACCTGATCGATTTTAAGCTCATCAGCAGGCAGCGAACGGAAGTAGGCGAGCGATGAATAACCGGTACCAAAGTCATCTAAGGAGACGCGGACACCCAGCGCACGCAGCCTCGATAAACGCTCAAACATCGCCTGCTGATCATCAGACATTATGCTTTCTGTAACTTCAACAATCAGGCGTTTTGGCTCGACATCGTACAGTGCCAACGCATCTTTAATAGTGAAATGTAACGCGTCATCCTGCAGCGCACTAGGAGGAACATTGATGGAAACACTCGCGTCTCCCTGCCATCTTGCACACTGTGCAATAGCAGATTTTGCGATCCACGCAGTGAGCGGTCTGATGACTGGCAATCGTTCAGCAATGCCCATGAATTCATTAGGACTGATGATTTTGCCTTCGCTGGGCAGCCATCGGATCAGTGCTTCGGCGCCAACAAAATTCCGATACACCGCATTCATTTTGGGTTGAAAGAAAAGCACAAACTCACCCCTGGTTAAAGCTGTGTTGAGTTTGTTTCCAAACTCAACTTCATTAACTGCATGCTCGATCAGGTCTGGTGAGTAAATACAGAAGGGCTGGTTATGGCGCTTTGCGTGAGAAAGCGCGGTAGCCGCCCTGGCAACGGCTGCCTCTTTTGTGTCTGCCCCTGTAGCAACATAGGTAAAGCCTGCGTTGATCGGTAATTTGACACTCTCGCCGACACCTTCGTAAGCAGCATTAGATAAACGCAATAACTTGTTCGCTGCAAGATTTACCTGCCCGTGGCTTAGATCCCCACGCAACAGGACGGAAATACGACCGCTGCGTTCAATCACTACCTGGTCGTTATTGCGCGCCCAGCTACGGACGCGACTTTGCAACTCACTGTGCAGTAGCTTGTAACTTTCTGATCCGTGCTGCGCAATCAGGCGATCGGGATCGTTCACTTCAATGGTGGCTACAACGCTCATGTCGGGCTACCTAAATGAAATACTCTTGACTGTTCAGCCCATGAGCGCCAGGTGGAAGCTCACGCACAATCCAGCGGGCCTCATCCCCTGTAAGCGTGCTGTCTCTCAAATTCACCATCACGGGAGATGCCAGCCGGGATTTCTGCGCATCCAATACAACAAGAATCTCAGGCTTCAAGCGCCGGGCTTCGTTTTGACTGACAACAATAGCCACTTCGCCAGAATTGAGCTCCACCAGAGCACTCACCGGAAATAGACCTATAGCCTGTACAAACTGCTCCACAAGCGCGCCTTGAAACAACTGGTTCTTGCAATCCAGTAACTCCTGAATAGCGTCAAACGAGCAACGGCCAGCCGCATGCGGACGACTGCTTATCATGGCGTCATAAGTATCAATCGGGCCTGCAATTCTGGCCAGCAGAGGTATGTCGTTACCTGATAAGCCGTTTGGATAACCAGAACCATCGTGACGCTCATGATGCGACTCAATAATCATCAACACTTCAATATCGAGGTGCTTGGACTTCTTAACCAGCTCAGCGCCTAAACGGGTGTGCTCACGGACCTGTTGGGATTGTTCTTCAGTCAATTTTTCAGTGTGGTTGAATAACTCGGGGGGTAACTGTGTCATCCCGATATCGCTCATTGCGCACCCCGTGACAAGTTTTTCCAACTCGTCACGCGGCAAACCAATGTGACGGCCTATGATGGCCGCCCATATAGCAACGGCAATACTGTGATTAAAACGATACACACCGGTATCTTTGAGACGGGCTAAAGCAGCAACGGCATCTCCGTTGTTGAAGACGCTCTCTATCAATGGACGAACGGCCTTCTTCACCTCATTCATGTCCGTTTCCAACCCTGATCGCAGGGATGAAAAAACCGAATCAAGTGTTTCGCTGGTGGACGCGAAAGTGATTTGCGCTTGCGCAAAGTCTGCTTTCAGTTTGAGTTTTTCGCGCTTAGCTACAGTCTTGGATGCCAGTGGGAGTACAACATCACTGCCGTGATAATCTGCGTCTACAAAAACGTGGTCAACATGCTTGGCAACAAACATCACGTCGTCATCATCTCTGACAACAAAACCCTGTACGGAAAAAGGTGTATCTAACCAGGGGCGATCGAGTTCAGCTACAAACATGCCGGGTTTCAGATGCATTGCCGGTAACTCTACTAAGCGCATAAATTCCTCGGGATGGCTCGAGCCTGCTCCGGATTACCGCCAGGACTGAAGTCAGTTGTTTTGCCCATACTCATTCAAAAATCAATTGCACGCATGAGTATAGACAGCCGACAGAGATGCAACCTCAAATAACGAGAACCGGTTACTGTTCAGGCACTTTTCTGCCCTATACTTTTGCTGCTTGAAGACAGCTGTGTCTGTTCACGCCTCCTTTACGCCCGATGTGAGGATATGCGTTCATGAAAAGAACATTTACTGCGCCACCCCCAAGCGCTTTGCTCAATGAAGCACTTACCCCTCTGCAATTCTCACTGCTGATGTTGCAGGCGCCGCGTCTGGCCCAGGCACCGAAGGGTCGCGGTGAGCGCGTGCTGGTCTGGCCAGGATTCGGCGCAGGCAACTCATCGACACTGGTGCTGCGCAATTTTCTGCGCTTTCTCGGCTACCGCCCGCAGGGGTGGTCGCTGGGAACCAACAACGGCGATGTTCTTGACACCCTGGAACAGCTGAAAGCGGACCTGCTTGCTGAAGCGTCAGCAGAACCTGTATTTCTTGTTGGCTGGAGCCTGGGCGGCTATCTGGCACGTGAAGTCGCGCGGGATTGTCCTGACAAAGTTAAACACGTTGTGACGTTAGGCAGCCCGGTAGTCGGCGGCCCGAAGTACACCTCTGTCGCTGCCGCGTTCGCGCAACGGGGAGAATCAGTAGATGAGATCGAACGGATGGTTGATGCCCGGTACGACAAGCCGCTGACGGTTCCAGTAACTGCAATTTACTCAAAAGCCGACGGCGTTGTCACCTGGGAGGCATGTATCGATCATCGCAGCCCCGACGTTGAGCACATTGAAGTGTTCAGTTCTCACACCGGTCTTGGCTTTTCACCCCAGGCATATCACATCCTCGCGGATCGTCTGGCTGCGAGCAGCAAAACCAATGGAAAATAACGGCAACAACATTGAGGTGGCACTGTTTCCAATACCCAATGTGGTGGCATTCCCTGGCGTTGATCTGCCATTGCACGTCTTTGAACCTCGATACCGCCAACTGATCAACGATTGCGTCGGCAGCAATCGATTAGTTGGTGTCAGCCATACACTGAAGACCATACACCAACCCACAAAGCAGCAGACTCTGGAGCAGGCTTTGAGCTCCAACCAGGCGACCTACAAGCCACGGGAAGTGTTCTCCGCCGGTGTCTGCGAAATTCTGGAAACGACTTCGGATGGCCGCATCATC
Organism: Pseudomonadaceae bacterium; assembly: GCA_024743175.1. GTDB lineage: Bacteria > Pseudomonadota > Gammaproteobacteria > Pseudomonadales > Azotimanducaceae > UBA4421. The sequence goes on from JANSXA010000002.1 coordinate 107,853, forward strand.
GCCAACGTGTCCATAAATCAAAGACTGAACCTGGTTGAGGAGATGCAGTCCCTGCCTTATCGCATCGTTTCCTGCACAGAACTTGAAGATGAAACTTCTACTACACCTTCTGAAGACGCAAGTCTGCAGAATTCAATCAATGCACGGCTAATTGAAATCGTCGGAAGCGAGCAGCCTGAACTGGCGAAGGCACTGGTCGATCCTGAGTGGAAAAATATTGAACCCGCTGAATTCAGCTTCAGGATCTTTCAGTTTTTACGTTTTGAGGCCGATCTTATGCAGATGATTCTGGAAGAACAAAGTGCCAACACACGCCTTGAAATGATCTGGGATCTGCTACGCCCGAGGTAAAACACATTACCTGGCAAGTCACCCGCTTATATTGCTTTCCAATAGAGGTAAGGATAGTTCAGCGTCGGATGCTCACATTCTACATAGTCATGAGATTCAAAATAGGACCGCGACACCCGCTGCGCTTTCACAAGGAGCCCCTTACAACCTGATTTGCGCGCTTGTTCCGCCATCGCCTGCTGCAGGATTCTGCCAACACCAGATCTCTGTGAACCAGCATGTACGTAAAGCCCGTGCAGCAACGCACAGCGGCTTCCAGACTGACCGACAAAGCTGGTGTTCCTGGACAGTGCGGCCACCCCTTTTCCGCTGCCACTTTGTTCGAACACGAAGCATTGGAACTCAGTCAGATCTGCCTCTGAATACTGCAACATCGGCAGAGTGAGACGTTTTAAGCGATCAGGAAGCAGCCAGCTTTCAACAGCGGATGCAATTATACTGTTCACCACAGCCAGATCGGCGACTGCTGCCGTTTTGACCCTGGATGGCGTATCTGCAATCACGTGACTACTTTTTGGTATAACTAGACTTTTTTTCGACATATCAGAGCTAGCAGGTCAAAACGATAGAATATCATCGCAAAATGACAGATAATAGAGGGAATGAATAAAGATCGTCCCATTTTTGTCCAACTATGTAAAAGGTAAACGCTATGAAGCTTGTAACAAACCGACGTAATTTCATCCGCAAATCTGCACTGATTGCAGTTGCCCCAGCTGTGACCTACACCAGCCAGGTCGGCGCTGAAGAAGTCCTGATTGACGAAGCGGATCCCGCCGCGGCCGCCCTGGGATACAAACACGACGCAACTGAAGTTGATGTTGCCAAGTATCCAAAAAAAGCCGGTGCAGAAGGCGCCAAACAGTTTTGCTGGAATTGCTCCCTCTACCAACCTAAAAGTGATGAACTCGGCGGCTGTCAGATCTTCCCTGGGAAAAACGTCGCTGCCAATGGCTGGTGTAATGTCTGGGCACCAAAAGCCTGACTTTACCCTGTCAGGTAACGCTCTTCAGCACGCCTTCCATCCGGTAGGCGTGTGCTGCTGAACCTGCAAACAATGCACTTTTCTCCGCGTGTGAAAAATACATTGCTAAACGTTTGAAAGCATTCCAGCACACCTGGTAGCTGCACCACCGCTTCTGCACAGGAAAATTTGATTCAAACATTGCCCGGGATGGTGAAAAAGCTTCGATACAAAAGTCGACCCAGCTCTGCCAGGCAGCCGCCACCTCTATCGACCCTGGGGGTAAAGTGCGGTCACCCGAATAGTCAGGCATCCGTATCGGCAACGCGCCCAGCTTAACGAATACATTCTGCCGTCTGGCAACCTCTGCAATCAGACCGCGCCACTCCTCAAACACCTCTGCTGTCTTACCCCGGTAAGGACCACCCAGAATCGGACTACCCACATGGTTGAGTACAATCGTCAGATCGGGGTGTTTATCCGCCAGCGCTGCCACTTCCTGCAACTGCGTGTGATAAACCCATATATCCAGAGTCATATCCATCCGGGTGAGCACTGCTGCTACAGCGTCTACCTGTGGGCTCATTAACAGTTGTGCGTCGGGCGAAACGTTTTGAATCAGGTCAGATGAATGCCATCCGCTGGAAATTCTGATGCCGCGAAAACTGCCGCCAGAAAACTCAACATGTTTCTCCAGAAGCGGCTCAACTTTGTCTCCCAACATCACATCTACATTGCCAAACATGACGTCGCACGCCCGAGCAGAACCAAATCCACCGCTGGCACTCATGGCTGCCTGGCCTCGAACAAATTCAGTTTCACCAAGAGACCGCTCTTCTAACGGCCCGCGCTGGCGGTACATCGAATGACATTCAGCAAAGACAGAGGCGACAATCCTGTGGCCGCTGGCCATGTCTGCCGCCAGCTCGGGAAGCAGGTAGGTATATCCGTTGCGTAACCACAGATGATGATGGGGATCGACAATGGCTATATCCGGCTCCAGGATGTCCTCCTGCAGCTTGTTAAGCCAGTTGTCATCCGGCGCTGTTTGTCCCGTATTGGCTGCCAAGTCTAATCCAGGTCTAACGGTCGATAGTAGTCCTTACCAGCTTCGGCAAACTCAGTGCGAAACTTCATGAAAGACTCTCCCGCTGATCCTTCTTCTGAAAGCGTCAGGTCCTGCCGGAAGAAATTTATACTGTCAGGATGCAGAGTGCGTGCCATCAGCCAGTAATGCTCGGCTTTTTCGGCATAACCTTTTTCACGAAAAAAGTTACCCAGTCGAAAAGCAGCTTCAGCCTTTTCCTGCTCCGGCGTCCGCCTGCGAATGTTATCAGTGACCTCATCAGCCGCTTGAACATAGACACTGGCGGCGCCGTTGCGCACCCAGTCTTTCAGTGCAGGCGCGTATGCATCCGTACCACCAAAGGGGTGTGTTTTGGCGTATGTGCCTTCGTCGATACGTACAATATTACCTGCCTCGTCAACCCAGGCTGCTGAGGGCACATTGACAAAGTTGAACGCGCTGCTGATGGCGTGGTTGACGTCGACGATCTGAACATAGCTGGCTTTGGCTGCATCAAATATCGGTCCGGCTACAGCTTCGCCACCAGTATCCTGAGCTGCAGAGATAATGACAAAGTCAGGGTCGTTTAATTCTTCATAAATAGATTGCCACACGGACACATCAAGTTGGCAGCCTCACCACGACGACCAGGTGATGATCAGAGCTTTCTTGCCCTTGAAGTCAGACATTCTAACGACATTACCCTGTCGATCCTGTATTTCAAATTCAGGCGCTTGTGCATTGGCGAACATAGATTGCCGGGTTGCCGGCATCTCACCGAAACTCCAGACCCGGGCATCGTCGTCAACAACCCAGGCCTGCTCCATCAAATCTGCAAAAGCGCTGACGTTGATCCACTGTTGGTCGTCTACAGTCTTGAGCAGATCAGAACCCTGCTGCAACGGAATGCACAACTCGCCCAGACAGGCACCTTCGGGCTTGAGGGTAAAACCATTTATCCTGGTCAGATCTTCTGGCAACACCCATAACCCGGGTTCTTGCAGGATACGTTTTACTCCAACCGCTTTGTCGCGAGCCAGGACGGTGGCACCTCTTTCCGGGCCGAGGCCCGTTTTCTCGAATGGGGTTCGCAGGTCCGGATGGGCCATTATTGCAGGGGCCATATGATCTCCTGGCTTAAGTGTCGAAAAACTAAGCTGGTCGGTTGGAGCATATCAAGAAAACGTCGTGCTGATTCACTGCCCCTCCTCGGTCGATTTAGACCCCAGTCTTTCGATGACATCCAGCAGTACGCCGGGTAGAGGGAAAACTATTGTGGAGCTCTTTTCTCCGGCAATTTCCGTCAGGGTCTGCAGATAACGCAGCTGCATGGCACCATTTTCCTGGGATAACAGTTTTGCCGCTTCCACCAGCTTGCCCGCCGCCTGCTCTTCGCCGTTGGCATGAATTACTTTGGCACGGCGGACGCGCTCTGCTTCAGCCTGTTTGGCGATGGCACGAATCATACTTTCGTCGATATCGACGTGTTTAATCTCGACGTTAGACACTTTTATGCCCCACTGGTCTGTCTGCTGGTCGAGGATTTCCTGGATATCGTGATTCAGCCGTTCACGTTGTGCCAGCAGTTCGTCCAGTTCATGCTGACCGAGCACAGAACGTAGAGTGGTTTGGGCCAGCTGGCCGGTCGCTTCCATAAAGTCTTCAACGTTGATGATGGCGCGTTCAGAATCTACTACCCGGAAATAGAGTACAGCATTCACTTTGACCGAAACGTTGTCCTTCGTGATCAGATCCTGAGTGGGTATGTCGGATACCACCGTTCTCAGATCCACTCGCATCATCTGTTGCAGAATTGGAATGATGATGACCAGGCCAGGCCCTTTCACTCGATAAAATCTACCCAGCATAAACACCACACCCCGCTCATATTCACGCAGAATTCTAAATGCGGAAAAAAGCAGGCCGACTACGACGGTGATGATGACTATCGCAAAAATTTCCATCTCTAACTCTCCTTGCTGACTTCTAAAACAAGCCCATCAATGCCGTCCACACGAACGTCATCCCCTTCAGAACAGGTACTGCGGCTGCGCGCACGCCAGGATTCCCCAAACGCCCACACCTGACCCTGAAACTCATTTTCGTGTGGGATGAATGTTTGGGTAACGGTGGCATGCCCGCCGATCATGGCTTCCATACCAGAAACAACTTTCTGCGCGCGGGCGCGCACGGCCATGCCGACAATAAAAAATATCGCCATGCCGGTGGTTACGGCAAACGAAACAATGATCGTGATAGGCAGCTGGTAACCTGGCACCTCACTGTCGAACATCATCATAGATCCCAGCACAAACGCGATGACGCCTCCGATACCGAGCACGCCAATGGTGGGACTGACTACTTCAGCAATCATCAGAGCCACACCTACACCTAACAAAGCCACGCCCACATAGTTGACCGGCAGCAGTTGCAAGCCGTAAGCACCCAGCAGAATACAGATAAGCCCTGTGACTGCGGGAATAAACAAACCCGGGTTGTAAAACTCAAGCATCAGCGCATAGAGGCCGACAATGAGCAGGCCGTAAGCAATGCTCGGGTCTGTAATGGTCGCGAGCAGATCGTGACGCCAGTCAGACTCAACGGTGTGGATTGTAGCGCCACCTGTATCGAGGGTGGCCTCACCAGCCGCCGTGGTCACCACCTGACCATCAATCAGGTTCAACAGTGCCTCAAGGTCCTCGGCTATAAAATCAATGACATTCATTTCAAGAGCGACAGACGCTCGCAGATTTGCGCCTTCGCGCACCGTCTTCTCAGCCCACTCGATATTACGGTCACGCAGTTCAGCCAGTCCCTGCAGATAAGCCACCGCATCATTCACCACTTTTCTACCCATCGCATCAGCAGGCATCACAGCAGGAGCAGGCGTTGTGGCGACCTCTTCGTCGTCCTGCGCAGCGGCTGGGGGTTGTGCGGGCGCTTCGCTGGGCAGGGCCTGGGGCGCAATACTGACCGGCGTTGATGAGCCGATATTAGTCGCGGGCGCCATCACAGCAATATGGCTGGCGTAGCTGATGTATGTACCTGCACTCGCCGCGCGAGCACCGTTTGGCGCAACGTAGGAAATAACCGGAATGGGGCTGGCCAGAATCGCCTGCACCAGATCTCGCATGGCCTTATCCAGCCCGCCGGGGGTATCCATGCGCACTATCAGCGCGTGAGCACCAGCCTCGTCTGCGTCCTCAATGCTGCGAATCACCAGATCAACACTGGCCGGACCTACGGCACCCTTCAGATCGACGAGCCATACCTCCTCAGCGGAGGCGCTCGATGCTGCGAGGACAGCCCACATCAGCAGCGCGACAACACTAAATGGCAAAAATAACTGGCGCATGCTGCTGATACTACGCCGCCAGCAAGAGAATGCCAGGCCCTTAACATCCAGTGCGCTGCGGCTCTCAGGCTAAAAAGATGAGATGCCACTCCATTCCATAAACCGATAGAGCCCACGTCGCCACAGCGATTCATCTTTATAATGGCTGTATTCAACAGAATACTGACGGTTATCCCTGTTGCGCCAGGCGTCGTCAAAATAGATCTGCGCATCGGCGATCGACGAATCTGCAGTTGTGCCCGTCACCACCACGTTTGTTTCCAGATTGAAGTTTTCAAGATTACGCCTTGTCAGATTTGCGGACCCGGAAATGAGAACGGCACGATCCGCCTGGCCACTGACTAACAACATCTTTGCGTGACATTGTTCCCCTTTCGTGTAGCACCATCTGACATCAATCCCCGCTCTGACCAGTTCCGCGGCCACAGGCCGGTTGGGTATACCGTTCTTCTCCCGACCAAAGGCGTCTTTGTTCGGATCCAACAGCACGCGCAGCACAGCTCCACGCTCATGCGCCGACTTCAGAGCTTTAACAATGTCGCGATCTGACAGATAGAACATCATCAGATCCAGTTTGGTTCCCACTCCAGCGGCTTGCAGGTGAGATAAGTACGCCGCTTTGATTTTGCGCTCAGTAACGACCTGTGCCGTGGCCGTGGTTTCAGCGTCGGATGTTGTGTCAAACGAGAATTCGAATGGAATCTCAGGCTGACCGGAAAGGGCCAGTACCGCGTTCTCTGTGGCCAGAAGGTCGGCAGCTGCGGGACCCGAGAAACGAACCGCTGCGTTGCGGTGTGCACTGCTGCCATCGTGTGGGTTAGCGGAGGTGATAAAGCCAACATAACCATCACCCTGGTCTGCTATCAGTACTTTTCTATGATTCGCCTTGAAATTAACCAGCTCCAGATAGGTTCTCAACGAGACACGTCCCGGGCCCACGGGATTTGGCAGAGTTGATGCTGTTGTATTGCCGAAGGGCTTGATAAAGATGCGCCAGAAAAAAGAGTAAACCGGGTTACTGTCACGCAGTTGACGCAGATCTGTGATCACCACCGGTATACCCGCCGCTTCGAGCTGTTGAAATTGAGCTGAGGGCAAGCCGCCGTAGAGTGTGTTCAGGGGGTCTGTAATCACCACCATGTTAATACCAGGCACCTGCGCTTTTCGAGCAATAAGTGCCTCGGTCAATTCACTGGACAGAGCACGTGTGGTTTCCGGAACCGGCCCCTGGAAGTCGTTGTACAGAAACATATCAAGCACGATCAGTTTTTCAGCAGCACTGATTATTCGAAACAGGTCATCAAAAACATCCTGCTCGACCTGACGCTGCCCATTTTCGTCAATCCAGGTTGAATCGGATAGAAACACAACTTCTTCTGATGCTCTGTGGGCACCCTGATAGGAAATACCCTCGGGCAGCGGCTTAAAACTGTGGCAGCCCATCAAAAGCAACGGAATAGTAAACATTTGTGATAAGCGGACAATTATTGCAACTCTTCTTTTTCGACTACCGATCATATTCAGCCAGCTGTCTTTACTGATGTGTGCAATCATATAATGCCATCAAAAACATATTATCGCTGACAGACAGCTGAGAAACATTCCAAGGGGAAAAAATGACAAAAATTAATCTCATCTGCTGGACAATTCCATTGGTGGCTTTGTTGTGTCCGCTCAGTCTGCAGGCAGAGCAGCCCAATGTGATATTTATCCTTACAGACGATCAACGCTACGATGAGATGGGCTTTCTTAACCCGATTCTGCAGACTCCGAACATGGATGCGCTTGCAGCCGAGGGTGTGCACTTTTCAAATGCGTTTGTTACAACCGCTCTATGCTCGCCCAGTCGGGCAAGCATTCTGACTGGCCAGATGATGCACAATCACGGCGTTGTCGACAATAATCGACCTTTACCCGAGGGTCTGGAACTGTTTCCCGCCCGCCTGCAATCTGCAGGTTATCAAACCGCGTTCATCGGCAAGTGGCATATGGGTGGCAACAGTTCAGAACCGCGACCGGAATTTGATTACTGGGCAAGCTTTCCGGGCCAGGGCACATACTACCCAAAGAACGCGTTTGGCGGGGTAACCATGCTGAACGTAAATGGAGAACAAGTCGCGCAACAGGGTTACATCACTGACGAGCTGACTGACTACCTTCTGGATTTTCTGGAAAATCGAGAGACAGAAAAACCTTTTTTTGCATATCTTTCGCATAAAGCAGTACACGCAATGTTCGAGCCTGCAGAGCGGCATGAAGACCAATACAGCGATGCGGATATCAAGCTGGGGGAGCCTCCAGCAGAAGATGCAGACATTCCCTTGTGGGTGCTGAATCAGCGCAACAGCTGGCACGGCTCTGAATTCCCGTACCATTCTGAACTGCCATTAAAGGAATTCAAACGTCAGTACCACCGCACCCTTTCAGCAGTCGATGACAGCATCGGCAGGATACGCCAATGGCTTAAGGACCATGAGCTTGCCGACAATACCGTAGTCATTTTAATGGGCGACAACGGTTTCCTGTTCGGTGAACACGGCTTGATCGACAAGCGCAACGCGTATGAAGAATCCATGCGGGTGCCGCTGTTGGTTGCAGCACCGGGTCGGTTCAGAGCAGGACAGCAGGTCGAAAAAATAGTGGCCAACATCGACATCGCGCCAACGATTTTATCTTTCGCGGGAGTACAAGCGCCGCCACATTACGACGGCATGAGTTTCGCAGGGCTTCCGGCTGCTCCAGAGAAACAAGCAGGTCCACGCAAAACGGCACCCTGGCGGGACGCATTAATCTACGAGTATTACTGGGAATTCAACTATCCACAGACACCAACAGTATTTGCGATACGCACAAATCGCTACAAGTACGTGCAGTATCACGGTGTGTGGGATACAGAGGAACTTTTCGACCTGACGTTGGATCCACGGGAAGAAACTAATCTGATCGAAGACCCTGACCTTCTGGCCGTTAAAGTTGACCTGCGCCAGCAGCTGTATACATCTCTTACCGATCGCCAGGGTCAGAATACAGTGCCGTACACTCAGAAATACAATCAGGGCGCTGTGTTCCGACATGCAGATCGATCCAAAGCAGCAGAATATCCGGAAAAGTGGCTGAGGCGTAAAGGCGCCCCTGACCGCTGGGAGCATGTCATTCCTGATGGTCCGACAAAGGCGCAGCAGCTGAAAATTGTGAATGAGGCGCTAAAAGACCGGTAACAGCAATGTCGTGGGTGTTATGGCAAAGCGCTTAGCCATTCGACCAATCTTGCATTCACAGCATCCGGCTGCTCCTGCGCCATCCAGTGTCCGCTGTCAACAGTGTACTCTGACAACTGACTACACATTGCACGCATAGGTTCTGCTAACGTCGAGGTTATTGTTTCACAGGTTGTATCGAAGCGTCCGTGCAGAAACAGAACCGGCATGTCCAGCGGTTTGTCATCAGCCTGCGCCGTAAACGCCGCGTTTGCTGCGTGATTCATATACCAGCTACCCGGACCGAAAAAAGTGTTTTCGCGCAGATGGCGGGCATAGGTTTGCAGTTCCACTTCACTGATCACTGACTCATCTCTGGGGACGTCAGGTACCTCACCTCCACCAAACCAGCCGTTTTGCTGGCGTACCAGAGCTGTTGCGGAAGGCGCTCCCAGGTTTTCAGGACTACCTGACCGAAAAAGTGCTTTGGCGACCTTTTCAGGCGCGGAATCGAACGTTGCCGTGGCTTCATCAAAGTGTTCTTCGTAGTAGCACATGTATTCCCATTGCCCAGCTGGATACTGCTCCAGCGGATAAAGCGCGCGATCTACATGCGGCAGTATGCCTGCCCAGCCCTGTTCAAGGGTGTTATAAGGAACGCAAAGATTTGCCACAGCAGCGCACTTCTCCGGATAAAAGCGTGCGAGAGTCCACACCACTGGAGAGCCCCAATCGTGGCCTATCCAGATTGCCTGTGTTTTGCCCAGGCTTTCCAGCAGCTCAAGCATATCCTGGACAGATTCCCGCAGAGCGTAATCTTCATGCCGATGATACACACTCGACTGGCCGTAGCCGCGCATGTCGGGCGCTACAGCAAGGTAGCCGAGCTCCGCAACAACCGGCAGCTGATGGCGCCAGCTGAGAGACAACTCAGGCCAGCCATGTACAAAGATTACTGCAGGTGCAGCGGGATCACCGGCATGCAGGTAATGTGTGGTATGACGCGCATTCGAGAATGTGTCGGTCTTTAAGGGGCTGGTCACGATAGGACTACCCTGCTACTGGCGATTACGCAGATCTTTCCGGAGAATTTTCCCTGAGGCACTCTTTGGAATCGCATCGATAATCTCAAGCTCGCGTATCTGCTTGTAGCTCACCAGATGTTCACTGACCAGCGCCTGAATTTCTTCGAGGCTGACCGTTTCATCCGGCGGCGTCGTCACAAATGCCTTCGGGATCTCACCCGCTTCATCGTCGGGAATGCCAATCACCGCCACGTCTGCCACTTTCGGATGCGTGATCAGGAGCGCTTCAAGTTCAGCCGGCGCAACCTGGAAGCCCTTGAACTTAATCAACTCTTTCATCCGGTCAACGATCGACATGTGGCCATGTTCGTCGATGATGGCGATGTCACCCGTGTGCAGCCACCCGTCTTCGTCGATCGTCTCTGCCGTTGCTTCTGGATTGTTCAGATACCCGGTCATCACCTGAGGGCCGCGCACCCAGAGTTCACCGCGCCCACCTACCGGCTGATCTTCTTCGGTGTCTGGATCAACAATACGGCTCTCAGTATTGGAAATGGTAACGCCACTGGTGCCAGGCCGATAATCCCCTTCAGGCGTTGAATGACTCACGGGGCTGAGTTCGGTCATACCAAAACCCTGGACTACCTCGCAACCGAGGCGGGCAGCTGCCTTTGCCGCGAGTTCCGCACCCAGCGGTGCCGCGCCAGAAAAGACCTGTTTGATTGAGGACGTATCATAATCGTCAACAATCGACGCGTTGGCAAGACCAAGAACAATAGGGGGCACTGCAAAGAATCGAGTGATCTTCAGGTCCTGCACTGCCTGTAGCGCTTCAACCATGTCGAAACGCGGCATGGTAATTGTTGTCACACCATTACTGAGCAGCCCGTTCATCAATACCTGCATGCCGTAAATATGAAAAAATGGCAATGCCGCGAGCGCAACTTCGTTTTCTTTGTAGCGAATAGCGTGTTTACACTGTTCTATGTTTGCGACGAGGTTCCGGTGCGAGAGCATTACCCCTTTTGGCAGCCCTGTTGTACCCGATGAATAAGGTAGTACTACTGTGTGTGTGGCCACTTCAACAGGCACCTGATCGATAGGCGCCGCAAAGAGATCAGCCAGAGGTGTGGTGCCCGGTAGTGCTTCACCGATCACAACCACTTCTTTAACCTGCGTGCCTTCAATCGCCGCAAGCGCCGTTTCCGCGAACATAGGCACGGTGACTAACATTGTTGCGCCAGCATCGTTCAGCTGATGTCGAACTTCTTCGGCACCGTAAGTTGGGTTGATCGTGCTTACTGCAGCGCCGGCAACGGCCACACCGTGAAAAACAACGGCATATTCCGGTAGGTTTGGCGCCATCAACCCGACCACACTGCCCGGACTGATGCCGCGCGCAGCCATGCCACCTGCAAGCGAAAAAATTGCGTCTTTCAGCTCTGCAAAGGTATAAGAGCTGGCACCGCTGGTATCTCTTATCGCAACGCGATCAGCAAGTTCGTCAACTTTTCGCAAGACGTGAGCGGTAATTGTTACATCGGGTATATCGACCTCTGGTAGAGGGCTGGCGTGAATAATATTTGGCATAAATGATCCGTCGCGTTAAAGCATGCATTTGGAAGGCGCATAATTTAAAGGATATTTCCTGTAACAGCGACTGCTATCCGTTGGAATCTAAAATCCCGCAATTCTCTCCGGAGTTGACTCAGTTCGGTTATATGGACCGGCCATGACACAAGGTCTCAAGTAAATTGGTCCACCTGATCGATATACCTGGCGATAAGGTCTTCGGACAGAAAGCTCGCTGTAAAACTGTTTTTCGCTAACTGCAGTGCCTGTGTTCGAGTCAGACCGAGCTCCGCCTCCATAGCCATAAAGTTCTCATTCATATACCCGCCAAAATAGGCAGGGTCATCCGAATTAACAGTGACGCGCAAACCCTGATCCAGAAGTTCGAGAATATTGTGGTCTGCCATCTGATCGAATACACGCAGACGGATATTGGAAAGGGGGCAAACCGTAAGGGGTACCTGTGTAGCCACCAACCTGGACATCAGGTCGGCATCTTCGATCGAACGCACGCCGTGATCAATGCGATCGACCTGCAACACGTCTAAAGCACCCCAGACATAACCGGGCGGGCCCTCTTCACCGGCATGCGCAACCGCAAGGTAGCCTTGCTCTCTTGCTGTCTTGTACAAACGCTCAAACTTTTCCGGTGGGTGAGCCAGCTCAGAACTGGCCAGACCGATGGCAACAAACTGATCCCTGAATGGTGCTGCCTGCGCAAGAGTCCGCAGAGCGTCTTCTTCCGAGAGGTGTCTCAGAAAGCTGAGGATTAAGAGCACTGACTGGCTCCAGCTGTCTTGCGCTTCGGTGATCGCTCTCTTGAAGCCGCTCATCATTGTCGAGAATGAAACACCATTTGGTAAATATGTTTGCGGCTCTACCATTATCTCGGCATGCACCACATTCTGCTCTTTACACTTCAGCAGGTAGTCCATCATCAAATGATAGAAATCACTTTCGTCCTGAAGTACCGACGCGCCGAGATAGTAGAGATCGAGAAAACTCTGCAGATCCGTAAAATCATAGGCGGCCTCAACTTCTTCTACTGATGCATACGGCACCTGTACAGAATTCTTCGCGGCCAGCTGCAGCAATCTCGACGCTTGTAAACTGCCATCAATATGCAGGTGCAATTCCGCCTTTGGCAAAGCACTTAACCATTGCGATGTGATCGGCATTTCACTCATAAAGCTGCACCGCCTTTTCTCGTTGGGGATTTCGTCAGTACAATTATCCAGTCGAACCTTACCGAAACACAACCGCCAAAAACTGCGCTGTAACCTCCAAACAAGTCGGTGCCCGGTAATTCTAACAGCTATATTTAGTGGCCCCAAATTGCCTGCTGCTGATGCGTCTTTCGCCAAAAATGTCAATTTTCACGATGAATTCACGACCGTGAGTCTATTGTTTGACCTTGGCTTTCATATACAACACGTGAAAGTAGTAGCGAAGGAGCTTGAAATGACCCAGCGATTGGCCATATTGAACAACAACCTTGACGACGCGGACGCTGTCGTCAACAGCCTGCGCGACAAAGGCTATACAGATGACGACATTTATGTCGTCACCAAACATGACATCATTCTCGAAGATCTACCAGAAGCAGACCCGCGTCAATACTCAGACCTGCTGCCTACTTTGAAAAAGGGCGCAGGCGTCGGCGGCGCTCTGGGCCTGTTCGGCGGCCTTCTTATGGTCACGCTTCCTCCCGCAGGTATCGCGGTCGGTGGCGGTGCCATCGCAGCATGTGCTGCCGGCGGTGCTGTTCTTGGCGGATGGGCCACCTCACTGATTGGCATAAGACTACCCAACTCCAAACTCGAAGACTTCCAGACTGCGATCGAAAACGGCAAGACGCTGATCCTGGTAGACGTAGAGGAGAAAGAGACCCGATCTCTGATCAGCGAACTTAAAAAACTTCGGAACGTTGATATCGAAAACATATCCGAAGTAGAAACGGCTTAAGCGGAGCGTCTGTATGCAATTTGACCTGGAACCTCTACCCTTCGAGAAAGACGCCCTTGCGCCTTACATCGGCGCAAAGACCGTCGAAATTCACTATGAGAAACATCATGGCGGTTACATCAGCAAACTGGATGCTGCGCTCGACGATGAAGAGACACGTGCTCAAAGCCTGACTGACATCATGCTCAACAGCGACGGCACTGTTTTCAATCTTGCAGCGCAGGTCTGGAACCACAATTTCTACTGGCAGTCCCTCACTCCCGAGGCGCAAACTCTTGACGATGAGATGCTTTCTACGTTGCTGAATGACTCCTTTGGCGGCCTTGAAACATTTAACAAGCAGTTCGCTGAGACAGCCGCTGGTCAGTTCGGCTCCGGCTGGGCATGGCTTGTATTCGACCCTGACGAGCAACGCCTGAACATCACAAGTACGTCGGACGCAGACAACCCATTACTCGACGGCCAGATTCCTCTGCTCACGCTCGACGTCTGGGAGCATGCCTACTATCTCGATTACAAAAACGACAGAGCCAGCTACATTGACGGATTTCTAAGCGGCCATATTAACTGGTCGTTTGCGCAACAGAATCTAACGACAGCAACAAAACGCGCACCCTTATAGAAACAGTCCCGCATCGTGTTACGCTGAGCAGACACTCTAGCGCGGTGAATACATGTCCATCCAACTTCGTCAGATCTGCCTGGTCGCACGCCAGCTTGAGCCCGCGATTGAGGACTTGACTGCAATCCTGGGTATTAACCGTTGTTATGTCGATCCTGGGGTTGGCGTCTTCGGCCTGGAAAACACATTAATGCCCGTAGGCCGCAACTTTCTCGAAGTTGTAGCACCGGTGCAGGACAACACTGCCGCCGGTCGCTACCTTGATCGACGCAATGGTGATGGCGGTTATATGGTGATCACTCAGATCGACACTTTTGAACACCAGCAGACCATTCGACAGCGTGCGCTGGACAATGGCATCCGGGTGGCACACGAGTCCCAAAGAGACGGCTGGAATCTGTGCCAGCTACATCCAGGTGATCTCAAAGCTGCATTTTTAGAACTGGAATACGACGCCCACGAAGATTTCGATGGACACTGGAACCCCGTTGGCGGGTTCGGCTGGGAAGACAAAGTCAAACAGGACGTGACTGTCGATTTTATCGGTGTTGAACTGCAGGGAGACGATCCGGTCGAGCTCGCGGAAATCTGGGGTGCCGTAGCAGGTAGCCCTGTGCATCGTGACGGCGCTGAGCTTTCGATGACCTTAAACAATGTCAAGGTGCGCTTTGTGGAAGCGCAGGATGGACGCGGACCTGGCCTGGGCGGTCTGGACATCAGTGTCAAAGATCGATCCCATATTCTCGATGAGGCTAAGAAGCGCAACTGCTACGTCAGTGATGATCAGGTCGATATCTGCGGCACTCGATGGTATCTGCATGACGCGTGATTTGACTGAGGTACAAATTCCTCACAAAACCGCAACGAGGCTACACAAGCCCTGACCCTGTGGGTGTTAAGTTAACTCAAAGGATTTTTTTGAGTAGATATTTTGACAACCTACATGTTGAGATCATCAAGACGGGGCTCGCTGGTTGTAAGATACGACCAGAAGCCGCTGCTTTTCAGCAGCCGGTTTGCCGCCTGGCGCTACAAGCGCAAGCTGGGCAAATCGCACTGGGAGATTGTTACCCAAGGCGATGACCAGCGTCAGCCGGAAAATGATCAAGCGCTCGCCAGTTAATCACCGCAATATTCAGCAGCAGACACGCCTGCGCATAGCAATCTGCCGATTCTGATGTCCGCCTGAGACAATCATCGGTATCATGCCGTCCCCGCGATCTTGCGCGCTTTGCTCAACCTGGACTGACTGAACTTGAATACCGCTTTGCTGCCTTCTCTGCTGCCTTCCATTCCCCAACGCATCGCTGATGAACTCTCCGTAAAAACAAGTCAGATCGATGCTGCTGTTGCATTGATCGACGAAGGTGCAACGGTTCCGTTTATCGCACGCTATCGTAAAGAAGCAACAGGCGGTCTGGATGACACCCAGCTGCGCCACCTGCATGACCGACTGGGTTATCTGCGGGAGCTTGAAGAACGTCGCCTGTCCATCGCAAAAGAAGTTAATGAGCTTGGCAAGCTGAATGAGGATTTGCGCAAGAAAATCGCTTGCGCAGAAACCAAACAACGCCTGGAAGATCTTTATCTGCCGTACAAAGTGAAGCGGCGCACCCAGGCTGAAATCGCCAGAGAAGCTGGTCTTGAAAGTCTCGCAGATGAACTGCTTGCAGACCCAACACTCGACCCCGAAGTCTGTGCAGCCAGGTACCTGCGAGAGCCTTTTACAACTGACTCAGGCGACAACCCTGGCGTTGCAGACGCCAAAGCCGCCCTTGATGGTGCCAGCGCAATCCTCACCGCCCGCTTCAGCCAGGATGCAGATCTGCTGACCGATCTGCGCGACATGCTCTGGCAGCAGGGGATTGTTGTCTCTGAAGTACTCAAAGACAAAGAATCCGAAGGTGCCAAGTTTCGCGACTACTTTGACTATTCTGAGGCCATCGCCAAAGTACCTCCGCACCGAGCGCTTGCCTTGTTGCGTGGTCGCTCAGCAACAATTCTACGCCTGGCTCTGAAGCTACCGGAAGAACTCGAAGCCACAGGCTGGAGCGCTGAACATGGTCCTTGTGAGCGACGTATCGCCAGTCATTTTGGTTTAAGTGATGAAGGTCGCGCCGCAGATGCCTGGATTGCCAGCGCAGTGCGTACAACGTGGCGCGCCAAGTTATCGTTCTCTATTGAAGCAACCTTGTTTGGTGAATTGCGACAAACCGCCGAACAGGAAGCTATTCGGGTGTTTGCGCGGAACCTCGAAGACTTACTGTTGGCAGCTCCAGCAGGCCATCGTGCCACCCTCGGTCTTGACCCAGGGATACGCACGGGTGTGAAGGTCGCAGTTGTGGATGGCACCGGCAAACTGCTGGATACCGCGACCATTTACCCGTTTGCACCAAAGCATGATGTAAGCGGCAGTGTTGCCACGCTACAGAGCCTTGCCCGGAAATATGCTGTCGAACTCGTGGCAATTGGTAATGGCACCGGCTCCCGTGAAACGGAACAGCTCGTCAACCAGCTCAAGCAGGATCAGCCTGGTTTAGGTCTGGTGCCAGTAGTCGTTTCAGAAGCTGGTGCGTCAGTTTATTCAGCGTCAGAATTTGCCGCGCGCGAATTCCCCACCCTGGATGTCAGCCTGCGCGGCGCGGTCTCTATTGCCAGACGCTTACAGGACCCATTAGCCGAACTGGTTAAGATTGAGCCTAAGGCCATTGGTGTTGGACAATACCAGCACGATGTCAGCCAGACTTATCTGTCGCGTGCGCTGGACACTGTTGTAGAAGATTGTGTTAACCGCGTGGGCGTGGATGTGAATACCGCGTCTGCACCGTTGTTATCGCGCATTGCGGGTTTAAGTTCGAGTCTGGCGGAAAATGTGGTCGCCCTGCGGGACAAGCAAGGTGTGTTCAGACGCCGCGAAGAACTGCTCAATGTACCGCGCCTGGGTCCAAAGGCTTTTGAGCAGGCTGCAGGGTTTTTAAGAATTGCTAACGGCGACAATCCACTGGATGCATCCGCCGTACACCCGGAAGCATACCCGGTTGTTGAACGCATTTTGAAAGATCTGGCGACACCTGTCGATCAGGCCATGCGCAGCCCGGAGCTACTCAAAAAAATCGATCCGCAGAAATATACTGATGACAAATTTGGCCTGCCAACGGTTCAGGACATTATTGCTGAACTGGAGAAGCCGGGACGAGATCCGCGCCCACAATTCAAGACCGCAACCTTCAAGGAAGGCGTTAATGAGTTAAAAGATCTTGCCGCCGATATGGTGCTGGAAGGTGTTGTCACCAATGTGACCAACTTCGGCGCCTTTGTTGACGTCGGCGTACACCAGGATGGGCTTGTGCATATCTCAGCTCTGGCAGATAAGTTCGTGAAAGACCCTCATGAAGTTGTCAAAGCTGGTGATGTTGTGCGTGTTAAGGTCATGGATGTTGATGTGTCGCGCAAACGCATCAGCCTGACGATGCGCCTGGGTGAGACCGTGGACAAAGCTCACACGCAGAAGCCACAGTTAGATCCATCATCCACCCGCAGGCGTAACAACAATCAGCGTAAGGACCGGCGTAAGGGGCAAGTCCCACAAACAAATAAACCCCAGGGCGCCATGGCAGATGCTTTTGCCAAAGCGCTTAAGAAGTAGTTTGCGACTGCTGCCTTCCCCGCGCCCAAACAAGCGTAACCAGCATTAAAAACAAGGCCGGTGCTGTACTGATCAGCAGTACCGACCAGCCGAAGTAAAAGAGCACAACGCCGGCAAGCAACGAGGCAGCCGCAGAAGCACTGAAGACACTGAAATCATTTAACGCCTGAGCGCGAAATCTTTCTGATGGGTGATAACTCTGCACCAGTTGAGTTGTCCCGCCGACAAACAGAAAATTCCAGCCTATTCCCAGCATCACCATAGAAAACCAGTAGTGCATCAGGTGATGACCTAAAAGCCCGATGCATAACGTGGCTGCCAACGTGATTGTGCCTAAAGCCATGACGCGAGACAGGCCAAGTCTGGTAATCAGCCATGGCGTCATCAGAGAAGGCAGATACATGGCAATCACGTGCGCGCGTATCACCTCAGAAGCCTCCTGCAGGGAATAACCGATACCTACCGTCATACTCAACGGTGTTGCTGTCATGACATAAGTCATAACGCCCTGGCCTACAACGCCAGCCAGTACAGCGGTGAACAAAGCCGGGTAAAGCAACATTTGTACAATTTGCCGTGGTTGCTCATGCACGGGTGCTTGCTCAGTCGATAATTCGCGCGGCTTTAGTGCCAGCAACAAGGCCCCACTGGCCAGGTAGAGAATGATAAGACCATAGAAACCGAGGCCGTAGGGCGCCTGCGGATTGCGTGTAGCCGACAGGCTGACAAGCTCTGGTCCCAGGAAAGCCCCGCAGATTGATCCCAGTAGAATAAAAGACACCGCATGACTGACCTTGTCCGGCGACACGCTTTCGGCAGCAGCAAAGCGAAACTGCTGGCTGAACCCCAGGCTGCTGCCCACCACCGTAGTTGCAAGGCAGAACAGTGTGAAGTCATTAACTTCTAGCGCCACTGTTGCCACCCAGGCACCACTCGCCGCAATGAGCGTGGCGATAAAAAAACCCCACTTACGGCCAAGACGCTGCATGGCAATGGCTGCCGGAATAGTGGAAACAGCTGTACCCACAACCATAAGTGCCACGGGCAATGTTGCCAACGAAGGATCTGAGGCGAGGGTATGACCGACAATGCCACCAACGGTAACCAGCAGGATTGAGCCAGACACAAACACGATCTGGCAGGTAAACAACACCAGCAAATTTCGATTGATGAAACCCATTAGCACATCATAGGGTAGATTGTGAAACTATGGAGTGGAGATCATAACGGCTTTATCACTAAATGCTTTAAACCACGACAAATTGATCGGCCCAGTATCTTCAGAGAATAGAGTATCTTGAGAGGATAGAGTGTCATGAGGGAATACAATGCAGCGGGAGAACACTGTTGAACAAGCATGAGAAACAGCACAGTACACAACTCGAGTTTGCGGCATGTACAAACAATCTGGGGGCCGCTCGCACCACTGCCTCCGCACTTGGCGGCACCCTGTACTGGGACCCGCGCGAACAGTTTTCGCACCTTCCATTTCGCGCACTCACTACATGTATCACTGACGATCTTAATCAACTGCAGGACGCCGCCGATATCGGCCTGTACGTTGTTTGTCGCCGGATCATCAAACCCGGCGAGCCAAAGTATGTGGGCCTGTTTCCCCTGGTGCATCATCCGAAGCTTACACATGTACAAGCAGACGCACATTGGCGCGACCAGCATGCGCCGTTAACTTTCGAACACCATGCGGCTATGAGCCACTACAGCCAGCTGAGCGTGGTACATCGCCTTTCCGGACCTGAGATTGATGGCTTTGCCCTGTGCGGCTTTGACTCTCTCGAAGACCTGCGTGAGCGGTTTTACAGCCTGCCCGACAGCGCCAAAGTTATTGCAGCCGATATCCAGAAGTTCGCAGATACAAAAAAGTCTCCCCGGCGCCTGGTCGCAACGGTAGAGTCCTTTGTTTGATGTGCGGGTTTGTAAAATTGCGAATTTGATCCCCTGCCAATCTTAGGTACATTAGGTTCATCACGACACAGCTCAAGCGGAGTTCATTATGGCAAAGACCCCAAAGCCTCAATCGTATTACGACGACATCAAAAAACGTTTTGCCGAAGAGCGTGATCTGCGCCTGGCCTATCGACCCGAGGGCACTACCCAATTCACTTCAGACCTGTCAGGAGAACTTGCGCAATACGCTGTAGACCCCTACTCAGGGCCTGTGGAAGACAGGCAGCCGATAAATGATGCCGTTGAGGTACTGTTTATCGGCGGCGGTTTTTCAGCACTACTGACCTCTGCCCGACTACGGGAGAAAGGTGTAGAGAGCATTCGCATTGTTGAGCGCGGTGGCGACGTTGGTGGCACCTGGTACTGGAATCGCTATCCCGGCGTCGCCTGCGACGTGGTCGGTTATGACTACCTGCCGCTACTGGATGAAATGGACTACGTACCGGTCAATCACTATTCCAGAGGTCCGGAAATTTTTGCGCACTGCCAGGCCATCGCGAAAAAATATGAGCTGTACGACCTGGCTGTTTTCAACACAACCGTCACCTCCACGATCTGGAATGAAGCAGACGGCTTGTGGCACATCACCACCGACCGTGGGGACAAAATGTCCGCACAATTTGTCATCTGCGCCAATGGCACCTTGTCTAAACCGAAGCTGTCGCGTATCGAGGGTATGGATTCTTTTGCCGGGCATGCGTTCCACACTTCGCGATGGGACTATGACTACACCGGCCAGGATCTGGAAAATCTGCAGGACAAGGTTGTTGGTATCATCGGTACCGGTGCCAGCGCGGTTCAGGCAGTGCCGGAACTGGGTAAGCAAGCCAAAGAACTCTACGTTTTTCAGCGCACGCCGTCCTCTATCGACATTCGAGATGATTGGCCCACAGATCCAAACTGGGCACGAAAGCTGAAACCAGGCTGGCAGGCCAAGCGGCGCGAACGGGTGCTGGCCATGTCGGAACCCAGTGCCGAGCAAAAAGCCAAAAACGCAGCTCTGTCCCCTGAGGAAAAACTGCGCAAGCAGGAAAACGCCAATATCGACTACATGATGCGTATCCACAAACGTATAGAAAAAGAGGTCAAGGACCCCGAGGTGGCTGAGGCCCTGAAGCCCTGGTACATGTTCATGTGTAAACGACCGTGTTTTCACAATGAATATCTACCTACGTTTAACCGGCCTAACGTGCATCTTGTAGATACCCACGGCAAAGGAATCACTGAAATCACCGCCGAGGGTCCCACTTTTGAAGGCACTCAATACAAGCTGGACCTGCTGATTTACGCAACCGGCTTTGAAGTTCAGAAAACCGGGATCTACAACAAAATTGTTGGCAGGGATGGCATTGATCTGGATGACAAATATGCAGACGGTATACGCACACTATTGGGTATTCATACCCAGGGTTACCCCAACCTCTTCATTATGGGTGGCTACCAGGCATCCTTTCAGTTCAATCTCACGGACATGTTGCAGACCCAGGGCGATCACATAGCGGCATGCATTGACTACGTGCGCAGCAATGGTCTGCACAGCATCGATCCTACAGAAGAAGCAGAAGAGTGGTGGGTGCAGGAAGTGATTGCTCATCGCGGTAAAACCAATCGCAATCAGGAGTGCACGCCGGGGTACTACAATTTCGAAGGTGAAGAAAACCGTCGACAGGACGGCAATTACAACGGCGGATTCTTACAGTACTTCAAACATCAGGGCGCAGTACGCGAGGACATGGCAAAAAACTTCAAGTTCACCTGACCCGTTAAACCCGGGTCAGAGTTTGATCATCGCGCAGCGCATCCAGCTGTCGCTGCACACCTTTGGCCCAGTGGGGATGCGTCAGTATCCAGAATTTGTCGTTCTCAATGGCATTTGCCACCAGTTCGCCTACTTCATTCGGTTGCATACCCTGCTCCAGACTCGCCTGTATGTTCTTGGCCAGCTTTCCTGAACGAGCGCCATCTGCTTTGGGTTTGGTTTGACCCGGGCGAAAGCTGACAGAGTTGCGGCTGATATTGGTGTTGATGGGCCCGGGACACAATACCGATGCGCGCACTGCGCTGTCGCGTGCTCGGAGTTCCCGCTCTAATGAAGCCATCAGCGCAATAACGCCGTGTTTGGCAACATTGTAAGCTCCCATCATCTGTGCGGCGAGCAGGCCCGCCATCGAGGACGTGGAACTGACGTGCCCTTCGTCCTGCGTTTCTATCAGCGGCAGAAAAACCTTTACGCCGTAAATGGGACCCCATAAATCGACATCGATTATCCACTTCCAATCCTCGAGCTTCATTTTGGTTGCGGACGTTGGCAGTCCGATACCGGCGTTATTACACAACACGTGAACCGCGCCATAAGTCTCCATCGTGTAGTCCGCCAGTGCCTGAACCGAGTTGAGCTCGGCAACATTACAGGCGCGCCCGACCACCGACGTTGTTGTCGATAACTCAGCAACAGCGGCCGCCAGAGTTTCTTCATTGAGATCCGATAGCACCAGCTTCATACCCCGTGCCGCCAACGCCCGCGCTATGCCGAGACCGATACCACTGCCCGCTCCGGTTACCACCGCGACCCGATCATTGAATTCTTTCATCTACCCCACCCATGCGCGTAATCGTTGAATCTTATGGTTACCTAGACTAATGACAATGTCAGGTGCATGCTAGCCTGCAAATCCCTGTGTTATGCCTAACATAAAGTACCAGGAAGCACTTAATTATGAGCGTTTATAACCCCATTCAGGATGGCTATTTAGTCGTCACCGGTGCAGCCTCAGGCATTGGCCTGGCAGTGAGTGAAGCTGCAGCAAAAACAGGAGCGTGCGTGCTTGCTCTGGACATCGCAGATCGCGAGTCAGCTGGCGTGCAACGCTTGTTAAGCGCACCTAACGTTGACTTCCTGCAGTGTGATGTCAGTGATATCGAGGCCTGGAACGAAGTAGTTTCAGCGCTTGTAAAAAAACCCACTCATCTTTTCCTCAACGCCGGTATTCAGATCGCACCTCCGGATGCGCCTTTATCCGAATATCAATTTGATGCGTTGCGTCTTGACAGGTACAGGAAAATGATGGGTGTCAACGTCGATGGCGTTGTTTTTGGCCTGCACACATTATTGCCAAAGCTGCGCGATGGTGGCTCTGTAGTGGTTACCAGTTCTCTTGCGGGCATAACCCCTTATAGCGTAGATCCGCTGTATGCCATGAGCAAGCACGCAGTTGCTGGTCTGGTGCGGAGTCTCGGTCCCACATTGAAGTCACGGAACATCACGCTCAACGCATTGTGTCCTGGTGGTATTGATACCGGCATCATTCCCTTCGAGCAGAAATCCAACAGCCCAACGGGTGAGTTCATGACACCAGAGCATATTGCTGAAGAAGTGCTGGCTTTATTCGATGCTGAGGAAACGGGAAAAACGTGGGCAAAAGTTGCCCAGAACAAACCTGTGTTTATCGTCCGAGCGCCAGGTGATAAAAAGTCATAAATGCGGCAACACAACACCCCTCAGGGATTAGGTTTTCTACCACCAGATCACGCACTCAAATCCAGTAGTTCACGGCTCATAACAATCACACTCACGACGAGACCGAAGCAAGCAGCGAGGCATTGCCACCTGCAGCAGTTGTGTCGATACATGTATGACGCTCGACAAAGCAATAGCTGGCTAAATCATTGCTGGCCACCACGGGCACAATCTTGCCCTGCCTTGCAGCCAGAGCTTTGCGCGCTGCCCGCAGGTCTTTGTCGTCACTGTTCAACGCCACCACCTCGATCCCCTCTAACAGGCTAAGATCACCGCGGTCGAGGAAACCATCGATACTGTCAGCACCTATCGCCCCAGGCACCACAATCAGAGACGGGCACCCCATCTGACGAGCAGCACCGGCTTGCGCGATGGCTTCCTGCGGGGTTGGGCCCAGACAAAGCACAAGGCCTCGGGGCCACAGCGTCAACCTGTTTGATTCTCCCGTCGCGCCGGGCATATCGAGTGTTTCCAACACCTGAGGTACATGCCAATCAAAAGCCTGTATTGCCGCCTGCACCTGTTGAAACGGTGCAGGTGCGCCGGAAACAGTTTCGCCGTAGACACGTTCTGGTTGCTCAAAGCGACGCACGTAATTCGGCCCTCCCGCCTTTGGTCCCGTTCCGGACAACCCTTCTCCACCGAAGGGTTGAGATTCAACTACTGCGCCAACCTGATTCCTGTTGACATAGATGTTACCCATTTTCATCTGATCGGAAATTACTTTCGCTCGTTCGTCTATGCGGGTGTGTAAACCGAAGGTCAGACCAAAGCCTCGTCTATTGACTGCTGCCAGAACATCATCAAACTCGTCCGCACCGAATCTCGCAACATGCAGTACGGGGCCGAACACTTCGTGCTCGAGATCATCAATACCGCCCACCTCGATGACCGATGGGCCAACGAAATTGCCGAGGTCTGGTGCTTGCAGTTGTTTCAGCAACCGCCCGCTTTCCTGCGCATCGTCTACATATCGTTGCAGAGCACTTTGCGCCTGCGAAGAAATGATCGGACCAACATCTGTTTCAATATTCCATGGATTACCGAACTCAAGCTCGTCCATGGCGCCGAACAGCATCTCCAGGAAAGCATCAGCAACATCTTCCTGCACGTAGAGCACACGCAAGGCCGAGCAACGCTGACCCGCTGACTGGAACGCAGACGCAAGTGTGTCGCGCACCGCCTGTTCAGGTAATGCTGTTGAATCGACCACCGCAGCATTTATGCCACCTGTTTCAGCGATCAGCGGCGCATCCGGCGTCAGATGTTCAGCCATCACCTGATGAATAGCTTGTGCGGTAGCTGTGGATCCGGTGAAACAGACACCTTTTACCTCGGGTTGACTGACAAGGGTCTGGCCAACTTCAAGCCCATCGCCAGGCAGTAACTGCAGCACTTCTCGCGGCACACCGGCTGTGTGCAGAAGTTTCACCGCCGCTGCAGCAATCAGCGGGGTGGTTTCCGCTGGTTTGGCCAGGACGCCATTACCTGCGGCAAGCGCCGCTGCCAACTGGCCGGTGAAAATCGCAAGAGGGAAATTCCAGGGCGATATGCAGGTGATGATGCCTCTGGCTTGCGCCTCGGGATGCTCCTCGCCCTGGTTTGCGTAATAGCGCAGAAAATCCACTGCTTCGCGTAACTCAGCAACTGCGTCGACTGGGGTTTTGCCCGCCTCACGAGCCAGTAACGCGAACAGCTCAGCATGGTTTTTCTCAAAGAGATCTGCTGCCCGACGCAAGGTGAAAGAGCGCTCCAACGCACCCGCCTGCTCCCAGTTCTTCGCGCTTTGTGCCGCACGCCTGCAATCTTCAGGCGATGCCTCGACAACTTCGCCAACTACCTCACCACTGACCGCAGGATTAAATATTTCCCGCTCAGCCTGACCAACAAACTCCCCTGCCATTATCGGCTCAGCGTGCCAATGCTCGTGGAGATAGTGTCTTCTGGCAAGGTCCAGCTGTCTAACAACATCACTGTTTTGCAGATCCCAGCCTTGAGCGGCCTTACGCTCCGGCGCGTAAAGGTCTGCTGAAGACTGTAAACGCTCAGGCAGACCGGTTTGAATAACCGAAAGGCTGTCAAATGGATCTGCTGCAAGCGATGCAGCAGAGAATCGGGGGTCCACTACCTGATGCACAAAGGAAGAATTAGCGCCGTTCTCTAACAGCCGCCGGACCAGATAAGCCAGCAGATCTTTGTGTGGTCCAACAGGTGCATAGATTCTGCACCGCGCACCTTCGTCTTCAAGCAACTGGTTGTGCAGCGTTTCGCCCATACCATGTAAACGTTGGAATTCGTATGCAGTATGATCCTCAGCCATTTCAAGAATCGCCGCTGCAGTCTGCGCGTTATGCGTCGCAAACTGCGGGTATATTCTGTCGGTCATACGCAGCAACTTCGCAGCGCAGCAGGTATAAGAAATATCTGTTGCTACGCGCCGCGTGAAAACCGGATAACTTTCTGCGCCATCAACCTGCGCCTGCTTGATTTCAGAATCCCAGTACGCACCTTTAACGAGACGTACCATCACACGGCGATCAAGTTTCGTGGCCAGCGCGTATAACCAGTCAATGATAGGCGCAGCGCGTTTGCCGTACGCCTGTATAACCAGGCCAAAGCCGTCCCAACCCGCAAGCCTGGAGTCGCTTAATGCCGCCTTGAAAACATGCAGCAACGGCTCCAGGCGCCGAGCTTCTTCGGCATCCACATTGAGTCCGAGGTTATACTTTTTCGCCAGTCGCGCCAGCGAGTTCAAACGCGGCGCCAGTTCCTTAAGCAAACGCTGGGACTTCGCGTATTCGAAACGTGGATGCAGGGCGGACAATTTAACTGAAATACCGGGCTGGTCAGGCAGTGGACCGTCGGCGCTTGAAGCGCCGATTGCACGTATGGCGTCAGCGTAAGCTTCAAAGTACTCATCAGCATCCGCCTGGGTAAGAGCGGCTTCGCCCAGCATATCGTAAGAATAAAGAAATCCACGTTTAGTCTCCGCACGACCCCGCTCAAGAGCCTCTGCAATAGTCTGGCCCAGCACAAACTGGTTGCCCATTTCACGCATTGCCTGTTTCACCGCCATCCGTACAACAGGTTCACCCAGCCGCTTCACGGTGCGGTTGAGCAGTCCAGACACACTCGACGAGTTATCCTCATCAAGAATACGCCCTGTCAGCATGAGCGCCACAGTCGAAGCATTGACCACCGAAGAACCCGAGTGACCAAAATGCTCCTGCCAATCATAGGGTGCAATTTTGTCTTCGATCAGCGCATCGATGGTGCCCGCATCAGGGACACGCAGCAGCGCTTCAGCAAGACACATCAGCGCAATACCTTCATTAGTGGACAGTCCATATTCCGCCAGAAACATTTCCATCAATCCAGGCTGACCCGAGTTGCGAATGCGTTCAATAAGACCCACTGCTCGATCCTGAATCTGGCGCCGCTGACTATGATCAATTCTGGCGCTGCCGATCAGTGACGCCAGAATTTCACCTTCATCAGCAACATGCATCGCCCGTATCGCGTTCAGTTCGTCATTTTCGACAGCGGTAAACGACTTGTGCTGAGGTTTTCCGACCAGATTCATACTCTTACTCCTTGGATTGCGCTGTTCAGACACGCGCTGTTGCCGGATCCGCTGCGGCAGGCGCGCCAGAATCCATCAACGCTTTCATGTCATCGTGCCGTGCGGTTACTGCAGCATCAGGTTGCGGCGTAAGCATAGTGACGGCGACCGCAGCCAGTGTGGCCAGCAGGAAACCGGGCACAATTTCATAAAGATAGGCCGGCAGAGATCCACCGGCGATTTCGATAGGGGCGTAAATCCAGATGAGCACAACCAGAGCGCCAGTAATCATCCCCGCTAATGCACCTTGTCTGTTAAAGCGTCGCCAGAACAGGCTGAGCAGAATAATTGGACCGAACGCCGCGCCAAAGCCTGCCCAGGCATTGCTGACCAGGGACAGTATTGAGGCCGATCGATCAAGTGCCAGCCCTATTGCAACCAGCGACACTGCCAGCACCGAAAGTCTGCCAATCAGGACAAGCTCTTTCTGACTGGCTGCACGTCGGACAAAGGTTTTATAAAAATCTTCCGTGAGCGAGCTCGAAGAGACCAGCAACTGCGAAGAAATGGTGCTCATGATGGCTGCGAGAATAGCCGCCAGTAAAAAGCCACCCACCAGAGGGTGAAACAGAACTTGTGACAAGAATATAAACACCGTTTCGGGGTCTGCCAGCGTAGCTTCAGTTGACGATATATAAGCGAGTCCAACAATACCGGTGGCAACGGCGCCAACCACCGTGACCAGCATCCATCCCATACCGATGCGTCGCGCAACAGCGATATCAGGCAGCGATCTGATTGCCATGAATCTGACAATGATGTGTGGCTGCCCGAAATAGCCTAATCCCCAGGCCAGGCTGGAAACGAGACTCAGCGCCGTCAGACCACTCGACCAGCTCAATAAACTGACATCTACAGCAGCAACAGCAGCAGATACCTGCTCTACACCACCCAGCGTGGAGAATGCCACCACCGGCACCATGATCAAGGCGACAAACATGATGCAGCCTTGAACAAAATCCGTAAGGCTTACGGCGAGAAACCCACCGAACAGCGTATAGGCGACCACAACACCCGCGGTCAGAAATATGCCCAACTCATAGCTTAGCCCGAAAGATGCTTCAAACAGCTTGCCACCAGCTACAACACCGGAAGATGTATACAGTGTGAAAAAGATCACGATAACAACTGAAGACAACACTCTTAAGGCGTGCGAACTATCCGAGAAACGTTTTTCAAAAAAATCCGGGATAGTGATTGCATCATTTGCAAGCTCTGTATAAACCCGCAGACGAGGGGCAACTAACAGATAGTTGAAGTAAGCACCTATGACAAGGCCCACTGCGATCCAGGCCGCACTGAATCCTGTGATATAGACCGCGCCGGGCAGACCCATCAACATCCAGCCACTCATGTCTGAAGCGCCAGCTGAGAGCGCACCAACGGCAGGGTGTAGTTTGCGTCCACCAAGCATGTATTCAGAGACATCGCTGGTGGACTTTCGATAGGCATAAAAACCGATCGCCATCATCAGAACGAAGTAGCCGGTCAGAGAAATCAGTGCAGGATCGTTAATGCTCATTCAGTGATGTCCTCAGGCGCGTATCTGGCCGCTACCATGCACCTCATACTTGAAGCTGGTGAGCTGTTCTAAACCTACAGGGCCTCGTGCGTGCAGCTTCCCGGTTGCGATACCGATCTCGGCGCCCATACCGAATTCACCCCCGTCCGAAAACTGAGTCGAGGCATTATGCATTACAACCGCTGAGTCGATGGCCTGCATAAACGCCCGGGCTGCAGCCGTGTCCTCGGTAAGAATTGCATCAGTGTGGCCTGACGAGTGAGCATCTACAAAAGCAATCGCCTGTTCCAGCCCGGAGACAACTTTCACGGAAACGATTTCCTCGAGATACTCAGTATCCCAGTCGCTATCTGTAGCTGGCTTGATGCGGTCGTCACACTCAACAGCAGTAGCATCCCCACGGACTTCACAGCCCTCTAATCGGTCTACAAGCTTTGGCAGCAGATCAGCAGAAATCGCTTCGTCAACCACCAGACTTTCCGTGGCGCCACAAATTCCGGGGCGGCGCAACTTGGCATTGCGAATAATTTCTATGGCCTTTTCGATATCTGCTGCAGCATGGACATAGGTGTGGCAGTTACCATCGAGGTGCAGCAGCGTTGGAACACGCGCTTCGTCACGCACCAGTTCTACTAAACCGCGACCACCTCGAGGAATAACAAGATCAACGTATTGTGTACAACGAAGCAGGTGCGCAACGGCGTCGCGATCAGTTGTATCAATAAACTGCACGCACGCTTCAGGCAGGCCGGCATCACGCAGGCCGTCCACAAGACAGGACACAATGACTCTGGTTGAATTCAGGCTTTCAGAGCCACCACGCAAGATGACTGCGTTACCCGACTTCAGACACAGTGCACCCGCATCCGCACCAACATTGGGTCTTGATTCGTAGATCATGCCAACAACACCGATAGGGGTCGCGATCCGTCGAATGTGCAAACCGTTGGGACGCTCGTTCTCCATCAGCAGACGGCCAACCGGATCTGGCAGGGAAGCAATGTTTCGCAGCGCCTGTGCCATGTCTGCAACACGTTCAGCCGTTAAAGTCAGCCTGTCGATAAACGCGTCAGACTTGCCGGAACCCGCCACGCCATTGACGTCCAGCGCATTGGCCGAAAGCAGTTCGCCTGCTCGCTCTTCAAGAAAGCTGGCCGCCACCTCCAGCGCCTGATTTTTCTGTTCGGTAGTTGCCACCGCAAGCTGCTTCGCAGCTGCGCTGGCCTGTTGACCGAGGTGATCAACGTAGTCTTGCGTCTGATTAACTGCAACTGCACTGGATGAAGATGCCACTGATTTCTCCTGATTCTATTAGATTTATGAAATGGGACAAACACCAGGGTGAAGGCCAGGCTGGTGCTTATGAATTATTGGAAGATGGATTCTCTCGAAAACGAGCCTTATGAATGGCGGATCAGCGAAGCTCCACCGCTCGCGCATAAGCGGCTTCGACAGTTTGTTGTAAAAGCGCGTCCAGACTGGAATCTCGATTCAATGCCGACAGTCCTGCTGCGGTTGTACCGTTTTTGCTGACCACACCATCGCGAAGCTCACTTAATGGCGCCTCGCTCGACAGAGCCAGTTCGACTGAGCCAGCAAGCGTTCTGAGCACCATTTCTCGTGCTTCAGGTTCGGAGAAGCCCAACGATTGGCCAGCCTGCATCCAACATCGAGCGATTTCAAAAACGTAACCAGGGCCGCTGCCTGCGATCGCAGTCAGGCGATCAATGTTGTCCTCGTTATCGACCCAGATCAGCTGCCCGGTGGTCGCCATCAATTCTGCGACGGTTTGCTGATGGCGTGTCGAGCAGTGGGGGTTTGCATACAGCGCACTCACCCCTTTACCAATCTGCACCGGCATATTCGGCATAATCCGCACCAGCGCCTTTTCGCCCGTTATCGATTCGATAGATGCAGCAGCAAATCCTGCCGCCATCGAAATAAAACATCCATCAGCGGCCAGCAGGCCAGAGTATTGTGGTAGCACTGTTGGGATCACCTGGGGTTTAACCGCCAGGATGATAAGGTCAAATTCGACCCCTGCTAACTCCTCAGGACCGCCCACACACCTCACCTCATTCGGCATCTGTCGCCCCGAGGGTGATACAACTGTAAATTTGAAGTCGGCTTGATCAAGCCACCGAGCTAACAATGCGCCGCCCATCCTGCCGCAGCCTACCATCAGTACCCGCGTTTCTTTGCGCAAGGGAACACCTTAAAAGTTAGTCATTTTTAAAATCGTCAGAGATACACCGTTGCACCCAACGAATCCATACTATAATATTTAGACCACTAAGCATTCAACCCTCAAAGTAACTTTTATTTTCCTTTTCTATATTTGCCAAGCCCTATTTTAACCGGCTTGAACGGTCAGATATGAGTCTGCCTTATAAAAGAAGTGAGTATTATTACTTAGAGATCGAACCATAAAAACGGTAAACGAATAGCCTCGGAAGCAGATAATGACATCACGCGACAGCGAATTTTTTGAATCAAAAAACACCCCCCATGCCGCTCAAACCAAACAGCGCATCGTTGTAAAGGTGGGCTCAAGCCTGCTAGCCAGCGCCGAACACCTTAAACCGCGCTACGCCTTCATGCATGGTCTGCTCAGCGACATAGCTGAGCTCCAGCAGCGCGGCTTCGAGGTTGTACTGGCTTCTTCCGGCTCCGTGGCCCTCGGCCTGAACTCATTACACGCCGATGTTGAAAGCGCTGGTGTACAGGACAAACAGGCGGCGGCAGCCTGCGGCCAGCCAATCCTGCTGAATGCCTACAAACAGATTGCCCTCGAGAACGGCTGCGACATTGCACAGGTGCTGGTCACCCTTGACGACCTGGAGGAGCGACGACGATTTCTGAACACAAAAAACACCGTTCATACGCTGCTCGAATATGGTGTGCTGCCGATTGTTAACGAGAACGACACGGTAACCACAGAAGAGATCAGAGTTGGAGATAACGATCGACTTGCCGCCAAAGTTGCGCAGATGATCCAGGCACAGCATCTGATCATTCTCACCAGTGTTGATGGCCTCTATGATCGCGACCCGTCAGAACCTGACGCACAGCTTGTCGAGACCGTAGAAGATGTGAGCGAGTATCTGGCGGTCACCAGCGGCACCAGCCAGCTCGGCAGCGGCGGCATGTTAACCAAGATGCAGGCTGCAAACATGGCTCAGAATGCGGGATGCACGACGCTGATATCCCGCGGCGTTCTGGACCGCCCGGTGTCGTCTGTTCTTGCCGGGGAGCGACCTCACACCCGCTGCGTAGCGAAGTCCACACCTTCCTCCAGCTGGGCTATATGGCTGACCGACCGCTTGCAGATGGCTGGAAGCCTGGTCCTGAAGCAAGCCGCAGCTGATGCACTGGAAACAAACGAAGAGGGCATTTCCTGTCGCGATGTCGTTTCGTTACACAGCACTTTTCAAAAGGCAGACGTTCTGCATATCTACGACGAACAAGGCGTTGAACGGGCACGTGGATTGTCTAACCTGTCATCGGATGAAGCCACCTTGATAGCGCAAAACCCAGACCGCTCGGGGAAGGAGCTGCTTGGTTATCAAACCGAGGGGCGACTTGTTAACTGGAACAACCTGGTGTTGCTTGAAGACCACCACCTGCCCTGGGAACAACCTGATAATCCACTGCGGGTAATCACCCCATGATGCGCCTGCACCCGGCCCATTCCGGCTGAAGCGATGAAAGCCAATGAATGAGCTTCACGACCAGGTACTGGTGGCCCTGCGCAAAATAATACGGGCTACCGACCTACACTCACGGAAACTCGGCAAAGAGACAGGGCTGACCACTCCTCAACTTGTTGTGATGCGAGCTGTCGAACAGCAGGAGCGGCCGGTGGCTACAGAAATTGCACACTCGGTAAGTCTGAGCCAGGCCACAGTCACCAACATTTTAAATCGACTGGAAAGCCATGGGCTGATCCAGCGATCACGCAGCGCCAGGGATAAGCGACGCATCAACATAAATCTGACCACCCAGGGCAAAAATCTGCTGGAAGCCGCCCCACAACCACTGCAGGAAGATTTCATTGAGCGTTTCGGCGCGCTCGAACTCTGGGAACGACATCAGCTGCTGGCCTCCCTGGAACGACTGGCATCAATGATGGATGCCGAACACCTGGACGCCGCTCCTGTGCTCACCGCAAGCGAGGAGATGCACTGAGCCCCCCCCCCTTAACCCTGTCGCTTTAGACTCTGTCGCTATCGCCATCTACCAACTGCACCCTATGCCTCCTCTAACATAGCGCGAAGCATCCAGGCCGTTTTTTCATGGATGCGCATGCGATCTGAGATCAGAGCCACGGAAGATTCGTCGTCGCCCGCCTGAGCTTTCACGAGGGTCTCGCGACAGGTGCGCACCACCTGCTCGTGAGAGGCTTTCAGAATTTTCACCATATCCTGAGCAGAAGGAATGACATCAACCTCCGCGATACTGCTTAACTGGGCAAACTGTTTGTAGGTGCCGGGCGCACTTACGCCGAGGGTGCGAATTCGCTCAGCAATATCGTCCACAGCAATTGCCAACTCCGTATAGTGCTCCTCGAACAGCAAGTGCAACTCGCGGAATTGTGGGCCTGTAACGTTCCAGTGAAAATTATGCGTCTGTAAGTACAAGGTATAGCTGTCCGCCAGAAGGCGCTTCAGACCTTGCGCGATCTCCTCTCGATGTTCCTGATCGATACCAATATTGACTGTTTCCATCTTCCTGTTGCCTGTGTGATTACGTACTTCTACCTTAACGCCAAATTAACTATCGTAAAATTTGATTGTTACTATTTAATTAATAGTTTTTATCTATGAATGTTATCGGCGCCGAAAGCACTTTCAGCAACCGGTATCGTGAGATGCGAAGCCTTTTGTCGAGCTATTGTCTACTTAATGTCCATATATAGTTTGAATATTCTCAACATTATCTTGACAATCACCCCGTGTAGTCTTACTTTTGTCTCAACTAAGCAAGGATATTTTAGACAAATGGATACCAAGACACCTCAGCGAAGCCGAAAAAGTCATGCCAAGAGTCACGCAATTGCCGTTGCCAACCAACAGGAGATCCGCCCCCTCGTGGCTGGCTCACTCGTCGCCGTTCTAGCAATCTGGTTAACTGCCGCAGCCGCCATCACTGCAATGGTCGCGTCATGACACCACGACAACTTAAACGGCTGGCGCTTCGCGAAGACGTACATGCTCACATCATCAGTGATGGCTGTCGGGATTACGTTGTCGAAATTATTGCTGAAAACGGCGCCGGTCTGCTGCGCCGACGAGGCCAGCCCCTGCGCTTCCGCAGCCTCTCAGAAGCCCAGGGAAGGCTAAAGAAATGCCGCGTCAGCCGTGCAGTTCTGCGCCACCGCGTCGCTCATGACGAGGCGTGCACATTCCCGTACGAAATCGCCCGCTATGACGACCTTCCGCTGACTATGACAGGTTAAACGTTTCTACTCGAACGCCAATCACGCTACCTGACAGCAGCACCCATCGCTGGAAAGCCCTGGCTTATCAGCACGACCACTGGTTGTGAACAAGACAGACTCCAGAATACACATAAAGGTCGTCAACTAGCGTGGCGAAAATTGTGTTTCTGTCAGTTCAATGCAGGGCGGCGGCGCTGAGCGGGTCGCGGCATTGCTGCCAAACGAATGGACAGCTCGCAGACACGAAGTGCTGCAGGCCACCTTTGCACAGCCTTCCGCAGAACCAAAAGGTTGGCATCTGGTAGTGTTGGGAGAAGGTGACGAACACCAGCGCCTTGAAGCCCAGGCGACACAAATGGGAATGTCCTGTTGTGTCAGTATCGCAGGCACTATGTCACAGTGGAATCACCGCGCGCCGAACCTGACCTGGCTCCGCTCAAACCGCTAGCGACTTGTTGTGACGCCCTCGCCTTCTGCCCGAGCATCCAATTCCTGCCGGATCGTGGTTCCCGCCAACAGAAAGTGAGCACCCGCCCAAAAGTAAGCCAGGGTTGCAATCAGAATGGCGTACTGCAATGAGTCTGCGCCAAAACCGGGGCTCAACAGGTCGCTGAGAACACCTACCAGAAAGGGACCCAGGCCAAGTCCGATAATGTTTAGCACAAACAGCAGCATCGCTGAGGCCATAGCCCGCATCGGTGCAGGCGCCAGGTTTTGAATCGTGCCAAAGGCAGGTCCCAGCCATAATGAGTTGAGCAGGCTGGGCACCACAAAAATCGCTATCGCCAGGTAAGGGTTGGTAACCAGCATACCCACCGCGTAAAACGGAAACGCAATAAGCACTCCTGCCGCAGGGAGCCAGGTGTACCAACGACGATCCTTTATCGCCAGGCGATCAGCCAGGGTACCGCCGAGGAAGGTACCAATTGCACTGGCCACGCCAATAACCAGTCCGAAGTAGGTTGCCGTTTCGGCAATACCCAGTTCATGAATACGAATGAAGTAAGCTGGCAGCCACTGGCCAAGTCCATAGCCGACAAATGAGGTCAGTGCGCCACCCATGGCTATGTGTATCATTGCTTTACTGCGGCCGAGGGTTCGAAGCGAATCGCGTACCGGTGGTTGTGCGCTCGGCGCCGCTGAACCGAGGTCTGACATCCCCCGAACGGGTTCGCGGATTGAGAACTTGACAAGCACCGCCAGTGCAAGTCCAGGAATACCCGCGACAAAAAAAGCCGTTCGCCAACCGTACAATTCAGCAACCCACCCGCCGATCAGATAACCCAGAATGCTGCCGATGGGTATCCCGAGGGCATAAATCGACAGCGCAGACGCCCGCTCATGCGGCGGATAGTAGTCTGCGATAATTGAATGCGCAGGTGGCGAGCACCCGGCTTCTCCGACACCAACACCAATTCGCGCCGCCAGCATCTGCCAGAAATTCTGCGCGAGCCCGCACACCGCTGTCATGCCACTCCAGATTGTCAGCGCCGCGGTGATGATAGATACGCGGTTTGCGCGATCAGCCAGACGCGCCAGGGGAATACCGAGCACGGTGTAAAACACAGCAAAGGCCAGGCCGGTCATCAAGCCGATTTGAGTGTCGTTTAACCCAAGATCAACTTTAATCGGTTCAGCAAGAATGGTGACTATCTGACGGTCCAGAAAGTTAAAGACATAAACCACAACAAGCACGCCCAGGACATAGGTGCGGTAACGTGTATCTGCCAGTGTGGAGTTAGCAGTTTCAGCGGTTGTCTGCATCGGAATCGTTCCAGTTCGTTGATAGATAATCTTCTAATTGAAAATTCGATAACGGAAAGTCTGCCAATACTGCAGACATAGCCTGAACTCCCCGACCGAACCCTAAAATGGCACCAACTTCGCAACCATCTGGTAATCGCAGAACACGCCTACGGAAAATACGAATGAAGGGCTGACAATACTTTGCCAACTGTGATATTTGTTTAACCTAAATCAACCTCAGTTTGCTGAAACAGGCAGCCTTGGAGGCAGACTGAAGCAAAATTTCTTTAATAGGGGGGAGAAAGATGCCACAGAAGTTCACGGCGGAATTGGATGTTGTGGTGGTTGGCGCAGGTTTTGCGGGTATGTACCTGATCCACAAACTGCGTGGACTTGGCTACTCCGTGCGCGCTTTTGATACGGCCAGCGATGTTGGCGGTACCTGGTACTGGAACCGTTACCCTGGCGCCCGCTGTGATGTGCGCAGCCTGGAGTATTCTTTCTCGTTCGACCCGGAGCTTGAGCAGAGCTGGGAGTGGAGTGAAAAGTTCTCCACCCAGCCGGAAATTCTTCGATACGCCAACCACATTGCTGACCGGTACAATCTGCGTCCGGATATTCAGTTCAATACACGCATCGAATCACAGATCTGGGATGATGAGCGAGCACGCTGGACTGTAACCACCAGCAATGGCGATGTTATCGACGCCCAGCATGTCGTGCTTGCCGTGGGCACATTGTCTGCTCCCAAGCTGCCGGAGATACCGGGCATCGAAACCTTCAAAGGCGAGTGGTACCAGACCCAGAAATTTCCCAAGGAAGGTGTTAACTTTTTCGGCAAACGTGTTGCGGTTATCGGCACAGGCTCTTCCGCAATACAGTGTATCCCTGAAATTGCCAAGACATGTGAGCAGCTCACGGTCTTTCAACGCACACCAAACTTCTCGTTTCCTGCGGGTAACCGACCTTTGGGCAGGCAGGAAGTGGATGCCACAAAATCTGATTACGCTGGTGTTCGACAGGAAGCCAGAGAGTCGTTTTTTGGCCAGACCGGGCCTGTAGCAACGCAATCGGCGCTGGAGGTGAGCGAGGAAGAGCGCACGCGAAAATATCAGGAGGGTTGGAACGACGGCCAGCTCATCAGCATTCTCGGCGCCTATGATGACCTCATCACAAACAAAGAAGCCAACGATTCCGTTGCTGACTTTGTCCGCGACAAAATACGTGAAATTGTCAAGGATCCGGTTACAGCGGAGGCCCTTTGCCCTTACAACCATCCCGTCGGCACCAAACGCCCCTGTCTTGATACCGGCTACTACAACACATTCAATATGCCGCATGTACGACTTGTTGACCTGCTCAAAAATGAGATCGTGGAGATCACTGAAACTTCTATCAGAACCACAGCCGAAGAAATCGAATTCGATATCATTATTTATGCCACCGGTTTCGACGCCATGACTGGCTCAATCGTCAATATTGATACCCATGGGCGTGACGGCGTTTCGCTGAAGGAACAGTGGAAGGATGGTCCAGCAACCTATCTCGGCCTGATGGTTGCCGGTTTCCCGAACCTGTTCACAGTCACCGGGCCACAGAGCCCATCGGTGCTATCAAACATGATGGTTTCGATAGAACAGCACGTCGACTGGATCGCAGACTGTATTGACCACCTGCGCAAACAGGGCCTTCGAACTATAGAGGCTACGCCTCAGGCTCAAAATGAATGGGTAGCTCATACCAACGAAGTTGCAGCCGAAACTTTATATCCACTCGCCAACTCCTGGTACATGGGTGCGAATGTACCTGGCAAGCCCCAGGTATTCCTGCCCTACATCGGCGGCGTTGGACTTTATCGGGAAAAATGCGACGAGATCGTTGAAGCCGGCTACAAAGGATTTGCGTTATCCAACTGACAGGCGGCTACCCATAACCGGGGGGTGGCACAAAGCCGCCAATTTCCTGTGCC
The DNA here is from genome assembly GCA_024743175.1 of Pseudomonadaceae bacterium. Lineage (GTDB taxonomy): Bacteria > Pseudomonadota > Gammaproteobacteria > Pseudomonadales > Azotimanducaceae > UBA4421. The sequence goes on from JANSXA010000002.1 coordinate 145,397, forward strand.
ATCAGACGCGCAAATTCAATTGTTGTCCGGTCGCTGAATTCAGCGCCGATTGCCTGCAGGCCAATGGGTAAACCGCCTTTTGATAGCCCGGTAGGGAAAACTGTACTCGGCAGATAACTCAACGTTGCAAGGCCTGCCCAGAATACCTGTTCAAAATATGGGCGCTGCTCTGAATTAATCAGAATTGTTCGAGTACCCAGAGCACCCTGGTCCTGTTTGAAAGCCGGTGTTGCTGTGGTTGGACAGATCAGCACATCCCATTGCTTGAAAAAATTCTGCCAGGCCATACGCAACCCTCCGCGATGGCCATCAAGTCTCTGATAGTCAAAAAACGTGAGCTTGCTGGCGGCGCCGGAAGTCATGCCATCGAGTATCCCCAGATAAGTTTCGTGAGCAGCTTTAACCGCAAAGTCAGGTCTTGCCGTAGCTGAAACCTTTGCACCCAGGCTCGACAGCTGTGTACCGATCAGGTCGACCCGTTCAACAATTTCCTGACTGACCGGCGCCATCGTATCGTCGGGCCACAGGGCCACTCGCAACCCCTTTAGGGACTGCATTCGCGGCTCTGGTAACTCCAGCCGCCAGCCTGGCGACATCATTCGATTAGCGCCGGCAACCACATCAAGAGCCATCGACAGATCATCCGCACTACGCGCCATGGGCCCCACTACCGCCAGATCAGGATGTTGGGGATTTGCAGGTACGCCGGGCGGTTGATGCCCGCGAGACGGTACAATGCCAAGGGTCGGTTTATGTCCGTAAACACCACAGAAGTGCGAGGGGTTGCGAATAGATCCACCAATATCAGATCCGCTGTCTAATCCGGTTAGGCCAGCAGCAAGCGCGGCTGCCGAACCGCCCGAAGAACCTCCCGGTGTACGGGTCAGATCCCAGGGGTTGTTAGTGGTCCCATAGATTTCGTTAAAACTCTGAAAATCGCCCAAATTGATGGGTACGTTTGTCTTGCCGAGAAAAAGGGCGCCAGCCGACTTAAATCGCTCTACAACAGCTGCATCCGCAGACGCAATGTTCTGCGCAGCCTCAGGCACCCCCCAGGTCGTAGGGAGACCCGCAATATCGTAGGACTCTTTAATTGTCATCGGCAAACCGTGCAGAGGCCCGGCAATCGTGCCTTTAGCCATTAGACTGTCGGCTTTTCTGGCGGCTACAAGAGCGCGATCAAAATCCCGCACAACAATTGCGTTCAAGTTCTTGTCGTAGAGTTCGATGCGGGCAATAAAATATCGCGCAAGCTCCTCAGAACCGATCTCTTTATTGCGCAGCTTCGCTGCCAGTTCAACGGCTGACAGAAAACCGAGTTCGTCTGACGGTGTCGCAGCCAAAGTCGACAACGGCTGGGCCCCTATTGCTGTAGCTGCGGCAAACGCACCACCAGCTTGCAGGAATTTTCTTCTTGTTGCTTTTTGATCCATGGCCTCCCCTCCTTGTGATCTAACAAACTGTAACAGCTGGGACGCTGTGCCTGGGTAGACAGTTAACCGCATTCTTCAAGATCTTGCCATATTCCAGGACTCCTCGACATCGAAGTGTCCTAACCCTGCTCTCCACCCACATAGAGCCACCCCGTCTGCGCACGTCGAAAGCTGCTGATTTCATGCAAACGATGGCCCCGACCATCAATTTTGAAACGCGCAACAAATTCAACCAGGCCGTGTGCACAAGTCGCTGAACCAGCTTCGACACGCCGTATCTTCAACCCCAGCCAACGTTGTCGGTCGTCTAAACGCAGTTCTGCTGGGCGCGTTTCCGGTGCCCAGGTTTCGAGCAGATATTTTGTGTTACCGGTCGCAAATGCACTGTAACGCGACCTCATCAGCGCCTGCGCCGTTTCTGCCCGGCGCTTTCCTTCTAAAAGCGGGCCACAACAGGACGCCATCAATTCACCGCTGTCGCACAAACATTTCTCCTTGGACATTGTCATTGCGTTACTCTGGAACCCGGTTGACCAGATCTTATCAGTAAGCCAGGTGCATGTTGGAAACCGGTGAAGATCCCTGCCCCGAAGCCAGGAATGTTGCGTGTTAAAAAGGAGAGATCATGAAAGTTGGACTAGCATTTGCCAGTAGTATCGCCCAGGACCATAAGCGTTCCATGGAACTCTGCCGCAGGGCAGAAGCCGCCGGATTCGAGTCCCTCTGGGGCGGCGAGCATGTCATCATGCCAGATGCCATTGTGTCTAAATATCCGTATACACCAGATGGAAAAATTCCGGCTGAGCCGGAAACCCCTATTCCGGATCCGCTCATCTGGCTTGCTTTTGCAGCTGCAGCCGCACCTACCATGCGCCTCGGCACCTGCATCTTAATTGTTCCCCAGCGAAATCCACTTATTCTGGCCAAAGAGCTGGCGACACTGGACCAACTGTCCGGGGGAAGAGTGGAACTGGGGCTCGGCGTAGGCTGGATGCAGGAAGAATTTGATGCGTTAGGTATACCGTGGGAGCGACGCGGCGCACGCAACGACGAGTACATTGAAGCCATGCGCGCACTTTGGGCTGGCCCGCATGCGGAATATCACGGCGATTTTGTCAATTTTGAACCCGCAACCTGCAGCCCCAGACCCGTAAACGGTGACATCCCGGTCATCGTTGGTGGTGATTCTGAAGCAGCAGTACGCCGCGCCGCGCGTATTGCTGACGGCTACTTCCCCGGCGAAGGTGATGCCGATCGACTGGCTGGATTAATTACGCGGGTAAAGCAGGCAACAGAAGATGCTGGTCGCAACCCAGCTAAACTTGAGATAAACGCCATGTTTGGTACTCAGTTTGCTGACCCTGAAGCAGGGGTAGAGCAAATGGACAGCCTGGGCGTTGACAGAATTATGGTCCCTGCGTTTTTCTTTGCCGGTGACGGTGGATTGGACCGCATGGAAAAGTTTGCAGAAACCGTTATGCCACTGACCCGGAGTTGAAGCCCACTTCACTAGCCACGGACAAATTCCCGGATCACGCTGCCTGGTCGCACACCCGTGTGATCGCCGTTTTCGATAATGACCTGACCGCCAACAAGAGTTGCATCATAACCTCTGGCTTTGACAACAAACCGCCCACCGCCGTGCGGAAAGTCGTTGACGTATTCCGGGTGGCAGGTGCTCAGGTTGTCATAATCGATAACATTGATATCAGCATGCCACCCTTCTTTGAGCTGACCGCGTTCTTTTAAGCCAATGATCTCCGCAGACTTACCCGTAATTCTGTAAATGGCCTCGGGTAGCGTATAAACGCCCTGCTTGCGTGTCAGCTCACTCAACAAAACCGTCGGCGAATCTGTGTCGGTAAAGAAACCAACGTGCGCGCCTGCATCGCCCAGCATCGGTACCACATTGGGCAGTTGCATGTATTTCCACTGGTTTTCGAGGTTCCCGCCGAACATCCAGAAATTAAAAAACTCTCTGCCTTCTGAGGCGAGCAGACGTTCAACATAAACTTCCACCGGATCTTTACCAGCAGCTTCTGCGAGCTGCTTCAGGCTTGCCTCGCGTGCAAAGTCGAGATCTGGCGTTTCACCATTGCCAAACGGATGCAGCATATGCGCCAACCCATCCATATCACCCGCTTCGATACCCTCGGCAATCAGCCTGGCACGCTGAATATCGTCGCGCAGCACATCCACTCGATCAGCAATTGTGGGTAGTGCCATGAGTTCTTTCCAAGCACTGGACTTTTTGGTAAACGGCGATAGCTGGGCCAAGCCAAAAAAAGCACCACTGGGACGCGTGTGACAGATGCTGGCTAAGCGTCTGCCACCTTCATTGTGCTGTTCGAGGAACTCACCCCAGCGTGACACACCACCATCGCCCTGAGCACCCGTGCCACCAGAGAACAGAACCTGACAACCCAGTTCTGTGCCGTCGCGGAACATCTGTAGTTCAGTTTCATAGCGTGTCTGCATGTCGTTTGCAGATTGAAAAAGAGCGCCAGTACCGCCGCCGGCAATTACCGCCTCCTGAATAGCTTTCGTTTCGCGCAGGTCTGCCCAGGTTCCCGGCGTGCAGCGACCGTCCGGAACTGTATGCAGGAGGAAGCGTGAAGTTGAGAATCCAACCGCACCTTCTTCAACTGACTGCTTAACCATTTGAGCGATGTGTTCAAGCTCTTTATCAGAAGGCTGAGCACCCTCGTCCATGCTGCGATCACCCATCGCTTCATAACGTATCGCTGAATGACCTGCCAGACCAACCACATTCAAAGCCGGTCGTAAGGCCTGCACGGAATCCAGATACTCACCGTAGCTGGTCCAGTCCCAGGGGAGCCCGTCCATGATCGCATCCGCGGCAATGTCTTCCACAGATTCCATCAGCTCCGCTAAGTAGCGTCTGTTTTTGGGGCTGCAAGGCGCAAAAGTGACACCACAATTACCAATCATCGCGGTGGTAACACCATGATAAGAACTGGAACTCATAAGCGGATCCCAACCTACCTGGGCATCCAGGTGTGTATGCAGATCAACAAATCCAGGGGTGACCACTTTACCAGTGGCATCAATGGTTCGCGCAGCGCTCGCGCCACTTAAGTCGCCTATCCGCGCAATGCGCCCGTTAGAAACTGCAATATCTGCCTGAACCGCATCTGCACCGCTGCCATCAACAACAGTGCCGCCAGAAACAATCAAATCGTATTCCACTGCCTTCTCCCCTGCCTGAATAATTCATCTTGAATGATTTGTATCTCGATAACCTTCTTCAGGTCAAGTTTGGTCGGCCCACGATACTTTGACGGGCATTTCACAAGGCTATCGATAGCCTTCTTCCTGGCTGGTTATTTTCGTCAGCAGGAAGATTTAAACGCCTGATCAGAGCAACTCACTCAATGAAACCAGAAGACCGTAAAGTAGACATCGCCCTGGCACTTCGCGCCTATCAGACCGTGCTGGACAACGGTGAGCGTGAGGAGGAAGGCTTTGTTTACAAGGGTCTCAAAGCAAGTACGGACTTCGACGGCTACACGGTTACTCTGAGCGATGGAACCATCAATCTGCGAATCTATTTCCACAATCGGTTTGCTATTGAACCCAACAACGGCCGAGCGGTTGACCGCTTCCTTGCACTACTGCATCGCGTGGCAGACGCAGACAACGCGTGATTCGTCACAATTATGACTAAAACCGTCAACGCTTCAGAAATACAAAGATTCGAGCTGTTAGCCGAAACCTGGTGGCAGGAAGACGGCCCTATGTGGCCGCTGCACAAGCTCAACGATCTGCGCGCACCTTACGTTATCAAACAGATCTGTACCCACCTCGCAATTGAGCTAACAGGGCCACAGCCCCTCGCAGGACTTTCGGTTCTGGATATCGGTTGCGGCGCTGGGCTGCTTTCTGAAGCCATGGCGAAGCGTGGTGCAGAGGTTACCGCCATAGACCCTGCCGAGCGCAACATCGCTATTGCACAGACTCACGCAAAGAGTCGGGGATTAGCCATCGACTACAGGGTGGGTAGTGTTGATGCGCTGCATTCCTTCGAACAGTTTGATGTTGTCCTTAACATGGAGGTGGTCGAACACGTCGATAATTTGCCAGGTTTCCTCGCCAGCTGCTGCGCCCATACCCGCCCCGGAGGTCTGCAGTTCATTGCCACCATCAATCGCACGTTCATATCCTGGGCAGTCGCAATCATTGGCGCTGAGTACATTCTGCGCTGGTTACCGAAAGGTACACATCAATGGCGTAAGTTTGTCAGACCCGCGGAAATCAGCGCTCTGCTTGAGCAGCACAGGCATACAACCCTGGTGCAAACGGGCGTATCTATAAACCCACTGACCAGACATTATCGCCTGGCTGATTATCTGGGCGTGAACTATATGCTGGCAGCCAGACGTGAAAGCTGAAACGCTTGCCCTGCCTGCTTTTGAAACGCTAGAGCTGCCTGCGCAGTTGCGTCGCGATTTGCGATCGGACCATGCCGGAGAAACCGGAGCAGTTTTTATCTATCGCGGCATCCTTAAGAACACTACGTGCCCTGACGTCATCGAGTTCGCAGAGGAACACCTGGCCACCGAGACCGAACACCTGCACATACTCGACACATGGCTACCCGCCACCTGTCGGTCGCGACTGTTACCATTATGGCGTTGTTCAGGATGGCTGTTGGGCATGTTTGCCGCCAGACTGGGATGTCACTTCACCTTCGCCACCATTAAAGCTGTGGAACAATTTGTCGTTGCTCACTATGAGGCACAAATAGTTCAAACATCTGGCGCGCTGCAGGCACTACTCATCACCCTGCAGAGTGACGAGGAAGCTCATCGTGACGACGCCGCTGCGCGCTTGCCATCGTCAAATCCGGGGCACGCGCTCTGGTCCGTTCTTGTAAAAAGCGGATCCGCGTCCGCAGTATATCTTGCCCGTTGGGTGTAAGCGTTCTTATCGCCAGAGGTTAGACACCAAAGCAGGTTCACCTGTGACAAGCAGGCGGGTAGCACCACAAGCAAGAGGCCGCTACACTTCGGCTTTTGCCTTCTTCTGGCAAACGTGGAGATAAGTTCAGGTTTCTATGCTGAAGACTCGCGACATGGTGCTGTACTCGCTACCGGCAGCCGCAGCAGGTTACATGTTGTCCCTCCTGGGCTTGTACGTCATGAAGTATTCTACCGACGTGCTGCTGATCGCGCCGGCGATCATGGGTACGATCTTTGGCCTTTCACGTATCTGGGATGCAGTCACCGACCCATTGGTAGGTTACCTCAGTGACAAAACCCGCCTGGACTTCGGTCGTCGTCGCAGTTGGATCCTGGTAGGCGCAATCCCTGCTGCGCTGGCTTACTACATGCTGTTCGCCAGCCCGGCGGACCTCAGTGAAACTGAATCCGCAATATGGATGGGTGTCGCGGTATTTGCCTTCTATACGGCGATGACCTCAATCATGGTGCCGCAACTGTCCTGGGGTGCAGAACTTTCGAAAGATTATTTTGAACGCAATAAGATCTATGGCATCCGCCAGGCGGCGATTGTGGTGGGCGGAATTTTCGGCCTGCTCACGGTGGGCTGGCTGACTTCAGTGGAAACCAGCGACTTGAACGCAGTTCGAGCGCTTGCCCCGTCCATCGCCATCTATGCGGGCATCGCCTTGATCGTGCTGTGCAGTGCCACCGTATTTATGCTGAAAGAGAACACAGACCACGTTCAACCACCTTCTCGCGGCATATTCGGCGCTGGATCAGATGTCAGTAAAAACCGCTACGCGCGTATCCTGTTTGCCGTTACTTTCATTGAAAACATCGGCGGAGCTGCAATTGGTGCGGCGGCTTTGTATGTGGCGCAATACGTCATGGGTATGGTGGAAATTGCGCCTTATTCCATCATCACGTACATGATCACCTCGACCCTGGCCATTCCGATTTGGGTGCGCCTGGCGAAACGCTTCGGTAAAGTCAAACTATGGTTCTGGGCCATGATCGGCACAGCATTTTCCTTCAGTGGCATGTTTGCTCTGGCATTTATTGAAACGACGACAGCTCAGGTTACCTGGCTGATGTTCCTGTCTGTCATGTGCGGAATATTTGCCGGCTGCGGCAACACCATTGGCCCCTCGGTCGCCAGTGACGTCATCGACTACGACGAGTTGTTGACCGGCGAGCGAAAAGAGGGAGTCTACTTCGCTGTGTGGAATTTCGCACTGAAAAGCGCAAGTGGCGTCACACTGATGTTTACCGGCTTTGTTCTCAGTGCTGCGGGATTTATACCCAACGAGGAACAAACGCGGGTAGTAGAACTGGCCATGTGCGCGCTTCTGGGATTGTTTCCGCTGGCATGTTACCTGATAGGCGCTGCGATGTTCACTCGATTTGATTTAGATGAAGCTGCGCATGCAGAGATTCGCGCGCAACTTGACGCCCGCGCTGGTTAAGTGGTCACTGGTATTATTATCGTCTCGCCACTTGTCAGCCCGCTGCGCACCTCAACAAGATCGGCATGCCGGTTGCCTAAACGCACAAACCGCCGTTGGTCCTCGCCTGCCTGGCGCACGTAAACAAAGCTGAGTTGCCCGGCGCGCTGCACTGCATTTGCAGGAACCCATATACTCTCCACCGCCGCTACAGGGATAAACAACCTGGCGAACATACCGGGAAACAGGCCAGTGGCATTGGCGAGACGGGCTTTGAGAACAAACGTCCTCGAGGTTGGATCTGCTGCGGGAACAATTTCTTCGACCACCGCTGTCATCTTCTCATCCACCGCATCAATCTGCGCATCAAGCTCAGTGCCTAGCTGGACATACTGGATTAAAGATTCCCGGACCGTGGCTTCTACCCTCATCTGCCCGGGATTGAAGAGCTTCAGAAGCGGCTGACCCGGGGATGCCATATCACCGGCCTCAGCATAGTGTTCAACAACCGTGCCCGTCATCGGCGCACGTATCAGCGAATAATTCATCGCTGCGTTGGCTTCCGCTACCGCACGTTGCGCGCGCTCTTCGAGGGCTATCGCTCGCCGGGTAGCAGTGAGCGCCTGGTCGAGTGCTGCTGCAGACACACTGCCCTGCTCACGCAGTGATGTAATTCGAGATTGATTCAGCTGCGCCTCTTCCAACGCAGCTCCGGCGGCCTCAGCTTCCTGCACGCGCTGTTCACGCACAGCCACCAGAGCTTCGTCGTCCAGCTCAATCAATACGTCCTGCGCGGTCACTGCGTCGCCTGCGCGAACGTTGACGCGAAGAATGGTTGCCATAATGCGCGATGCCAACATCGTATCGTTGGTAGCCTGGACAGTACCCGCTACCTGTTCAACTGCGGGCATTGATTGCGCTGCGACGACCACAGCAGTGCCCGGAAGCTGCATTGTGTGATTATCTTTTGTCGCTGAAATTTTGTCATGGAATACACCGGCAAAGTAAGCCAGCAGCACAGCAAGCCCCAGGATTGCGAGCGCCAACATAAGATATCTAACGCTTTTACTCATACCTTGTCTCCATAAACAAGCTGATAAACCACGGGCACAATGAACAGGGTAAAAGCTGTGGATGCAAGCACGCCAAATATCACCGCCCATGCAAGCCCGCTGAAAATAGGATCCAATGTAATCACAAGGTTACCCAACATCGTTGTGCCTGCAGTCAGCAAAACAGGACGTGCGCGCGCAAGACCTGAATTGACAAGTGCTTCTGTGAGCGGCGCGCCTCGCGTCAGATCCTGCTGCACAAACTCAACCAGCATCAGCGAATTTCGAACAACAATACCCGCAAGCGCTATCATTCCGATCATGGCTGTAGCCGTGAAAAGAACCGGGTCAGCGTATTCTCCAACCTGACCCGATGCCAGCATGTTCAGAATCCAGAACCCGGGCATGATACCTACCGCGGTTAAAGGGATGGATAACATGATGATACCTGTGAGGGTCGCCAAACCAGTTTGCAGACGCACCACAATAAAAATACCCAGTATGGCTACGCCGAAGGCGATGCCTAAATCGCGAAATACCCGCAGGGTTATATTCCATTCGCCTTCGCCAGCCCATGACAACGTGACATCAGCGGGCAGTTGCCAGGCCTGACCACCGCCGGAGTTAAAAAACGTGCGACCTTCGAGGGGACGTGTCTGATTTATTGCAGCATCTGACAAATCACGGTCGGCATCAATGTCGTAAATGACAGCTGCGGGCACACGCCCTGCAACCTCAGCAAATGTATAAGCCACGCGTTGCAGATCCTTGTGATACACAGGCTGGTCACGAGTGACACTGTGCAAAGTGCCCAATTCACCCAACGCAACCATTGGCGTTGGCGCATTAGTCACACCACCTCGAGCGCGAACTTTTGCAATACCAGGCAAACCCTCGACATGCAGGGACATCAGTTCATCACGTTGCGCAAACGGCACACGTACAACAACGGGCAGTGGGTTCACTTCATCCTCGACCCCCGCATAGCTTGCGGTACGGCCATTAATCGCCACCTCCAATGTCGTTGCGATTGTTTGCGCGCTGATACCCGATAAAGCCGCTTTCTCCTGATCTGGCACAAATATCAGCCTCTGCGACGGATCCGCGGCACTGATGTCCACGTCAACCACACCAGGTTCTCTAGACAACCTCGCTGCGGTTGATGCAGAGGCATCAATCAGAGTTTGATAAGCGGTTGTCGGCGTGCCGTAATGCTCTGCGACCAGAGTGGCAACAACGGGCGGCCCGGGTGGCACTTCCACGAGTTTTACGTTGACACCGTTCTCCTCGGCAATGGACGCCAGTTCAGGCCGCAGGCGCAGAATAAGGGCATGAGACTGATCTTCGCGCGCCAGCTTATCAGCCAGCGTTACCCGCAGCTCAGCCTCGTTAGACCGCCCACGCAGATAGTAATGCCGCACCAGGCCGTTAAAATCCATCGGCGAATGTGATGCGCTGAAGGTGCTCACCGTACTTACCTCAGGCACACTCTGTAAGAACGTCGCGATTTTTGAAACTATCGCCTCAGTGCCTTCCAACGTCATCGTTTCGGGGGCATCTATGACCACTTGAAATTCGTTTTTGTTGTCATAAGGCAGCAGCTTTAAAGGCACTAATCGCAGCAGCGGCAACGACAGAGCAAGCAGGAACAGGAGTGCAGTCAGGCCAAGGAATATCCAGGATTTCCTGCGGTTCTCTAACATCGGTCGTAAAACGCGCTCGTAAACGCCATACAGCCCGTCGTGGCTGAGCGGCTGGCCACCAGATTTTGATTTTAACAACAGGCTGCCCAGCCATGGTGTGACCAGAAAAGCTACCGCGGTGCTCATGACCACTGCCACCGGCACGTTAAATGCCATAGGGGACATGTAAGGACCCATCATGCCGGTTATGAAAGACATGGGCGCAAACGCAATGATCACCGCCAGCGTAGACATCAGCAGTGGCATGCGAATCTCGTATATCGCATTACTGATATCTGAGTCAGCAGATGTACTTCGTCCAAGGTGGCGTTCAATATTGTCGACCCCGGTAATTGGGTCATCGACAAGCAGCCCAAGCGCCAGAATAAGTGCGAACAAAGTTACCCGGTTAATGGTGTATCCGGCAAAATAACCCAGAGTAAGCGTTAGGCCGTAACAGATAGGCACAGCAAGCGCGACTACCAGTGCTGCCCGCCACCCAAGGACAAAACCAATTAAAACCACCACCGTTGCCACTGCCACGCCAAGACTTCCAACAAGGTCACCTATTTTCTGATCTGCCGTAGCGCCATAGTCGCGCGTGGTTTCTACGAATACCCCTGCGGGGAAAAGGTCCCTGCCTGCTTTTTCCAGATGGATGGCAAGCTCTTGCGCTACCGTGACAGCATTACTGCCTTTTTTCTTCGCGATCGCAATATGTACGGCCGGATAGCGCTGCATACCATGGCGTGCATGAGCAGGTCCAAAGCCAATCCAGTGATAGCTTGCTGGAGCGGGAGGGCCGTCAATTACATCAGCGACATCATCCAGGGGTACAGGCACGCCGTCGAGTACATTAACTGTAAGCTGGGCCAGTGCATCGATATCCTGAATACGCGCGTCGACCTCAACGCGGATTTCCTGATTCGCCAGTTGCAGACTACCGGCCGGGTGCCGGATATTGGAGGCCGAAAGCGCAAACAGAATGTCCGCAATATCCGTTTGCCGCGCAACCATGGCGGTAGGGTCCAGATTGACTCTGAATTGCCGCGTGCGCCCTCCAATGACTTCAATACGATTGGTATCCGTGACAGTTTGCAGCGAAATAGCCAATTCATCAGCCAGGCGGCGTAATTCGTAATCGTCGACTGCCGGTGCCTCACTCCACAACGTCGCAATTACAATGGGCACATCGTCAATTTCGACGGGTTTTACCACCCAACTTGTGACCGCTTGCGGAATGATGTCCTGATTGGAGAGTATTTTGTTATACAGCTTCACCAGTGAATCTTCGCGATCTTCACCAACAAAAAATTGGGTTGTCACAACAGCACCACCAACTTCCGAGGTGGAATAAACGTGTTCAACACCATCAATCTGGGTGAGCACTTTCTCCAACGGCGTAGTGACAAGCCGCTCCACCTGACGGGCGCTGAGCGTTGGTGCCGAAATTAAAATATCCGACATAGGCACAACAATCTGCGGCTCTTCTTCACGTGGTGTTTGCAGCAAAGCAAAACTTCCCACGCCTAAAGCCAGGATCAGAATCAAAACAGGCAGCCCGCCGCTCAAGCTGGCAGATACCACCTGGGAAAGAAAACCTTTGTCGTCAGCCATAGCCGTATAAAGGGGGTAAAAGCAGAAGCCGAACGCTAGCATACTTGTCGCATCAGAGAGACTAAGCATATTCCACGAGAAGCATCAGCGGTGATGCAGGCGTATTTTAAGAACGTCACAATCAGCGTGAGAATAAACACCATGCAACCGCTCCCACACCACTATCAGGTTCAAGCCACTGGCCATAGCTCTGACTCCGTCACTTTATCCAGCGAGGGCTTGACTGATATTCAAAGCGCTCCGCCTGCAGAGTTTGATGGACCCGGGGATCAGTGGTCACCAGAAACACTGTTGCTGGCCGCCGTGAGCGATTGTTTCATTTTGTCTTTTCGTGCAGTTGCTGCAGCTTCCGATTTCACGTTCACATCGCTGGACTGTGTCACAAAGGGAACACTGGACAGAGTGGATCGCACCACTCGATTTACCGAAATCGTCAACACGGTAACGCTGACAATGCCAGCAGACGGTTCCGATACACTCGCACACCGGCTGCTTGAGAAGGCCGAAGAAGTCTGCCTGATCAGCAATTCACTCAGTGCCAGGATTGAACTGGTCGCCAAGGTTGTGCACGCCGACTGACGGGACAATCTGCTCGAGAGCTGGCATCGATTGACAAGCTTTTCACGATGAGTGTGATGTCCTGTCCGCGTGAAAAACACTCGAAACAAACAAGCCGCCCACGGAGAACACACACGCAAGAGTGATCTGCCGCGCAAAGTCTGTCTCGCATGCGACAGACCATTCACCTGGCGTCGAAAATGGAAAAACGTCTGGGACGACGTTCGATATTGCTCCGAACGTTGCCGACGGCAGCGTCGTCGACCGGTTGGAGTCTGAGATGAATTGGACACCAACGCGCGCAGCCGCACTCACTCGGCTGGCCGAATTTGCGCCTTTAGCAGGTCAACACTATCGCGCTGGACGCAACGAAGATCGCGGAGTGGGACAACACGTGCAGGTCTCAGGTCTCTCTCCTTACCTGCGTCACCGGTTGCTGCTGGATCAGGAGGTTGTGCAAGCCGTGATCTTGCGACATGAGCCGAATACGGCGGCCAAATTTATCGAAGAGGTGTTGTGGCGCAGCTATTTCAAAGGCTGGCTCGAACATCATCCAGGCGTCTGGACAAATTACATCAATGACTGCGCGCGATTGCGTAAGTCTGTCGCTGACGACAAGCTGTTGCGTGCGGCATACAGCGAAGCGATCTATGCACGGACAGGCATCGCACCGTTTGACGCCTGGGTCAGAGAACTGCGTGCCACCGGATATCTGCACAATCACGCACGCATGTGGTTTGCCAGTATCTGGATATTTACCTTGGGCCTGCCCTGGCAACTCGGTGCACAATGGTTTCACTACCACCTGCTTGATGGCGATGCCGCCTCTAACACGCTCAGTTGGCGGTGGGTGGCGGGGCTGCACACCAGGGGTAAAACGTACCTGGCCAGAGCAGACAATATCAAACGTTATACCGCGCAGCGTTTTGCCGGCGATCGTGGTCCTGACTCGTATGCAGGTCTTGAGCGACTTGCCTCCAGCGCACCAGCATTGACAGAGGATCCAGCCGTTACCGAGCAGCACACACCCAACTGGCCTGAGCATCACACGCCGCAGCCTGGCGGCAGGGTTGGTCTGCTTCTGCACGACGAAGACATGGCACTGCATGCGCCCATCCAACCTGTTGCCGTTGGCATGCTGGCACCGCAGAGAGTCGGAAGGCGAAGAGCTTCTCGACTTGTCTCACGATTCGGACTGCAGGCAGCCAGCAGTACCCTGACAGAAGCAAACCAGAAACTTCAGTTGAAAAATGCACCCACGCTGTTGCGAACCAGGTCTGCAACGCGACATTGGATGCAGGAAACAAAGTTAGATCGTTTAATGGTGCCCTATATGCCAATTGGACCATCTTTTCACCGCATGCAGTGGGTGTTAAACCAGGCTGCGGAGCTGGGTATCGAAACAGAAGTTTTGTTTCGGGATATCGACGGCCTGGCTTGGCCCCACGCCAGGCGGGGCTTTTTTGCACTACGCAAGCATATACCCGACATTCTTGAACAATTGCACTTAAAAACGCCAGTCCAGACGGAATTGATACCTGTCTGACGCTCAATAAGACATCGACTGGAACCGCGAGTTAAACGTCAGCGAGATCGGTTCCCCGGGTTTCTGTAAGCATCCACACTGAAATCAATGTCAACACCGATGCCAGAGCGATGTAGGCGGAAATGTAAATGACCCCGAACTCGCCCCACAGGATAGTGGCAACAGTTGGCGCTAACGCACCACCGAGGATGGCGCCGAGCTGGTAGCCCAACGATGCCCCTGAGTATCTAACCTGGACACTGAACAATTCCGAAAGAAAGGCGGCCTGCGGACCATACATCATGGCCAGGAATATCTGTCCTCCCGCAAGACCTACGGTAATCCAGAGAAACTCACCCGTTTCCATTAACGGGAACAAGGCAAAAGCCCAGACCCCCAGCAGGACAGCGCCAGCCATGTAAACCCCTCTGCGGCCGTGCCGATCCGACCATGCAGCGGCCAGAAACAACGCTGGCAGTTGCGCTGCCGTGGAAATCAGAACCGCCATTAACATCACATCCCTGGAGAGTCCCAGCCCTGAGGAACTACTGCCGTAAGCGACTACCCAGGCAACCAGAATGTAGAAGCTGACCTGTACAGAGAGAAAAGCCCCCGCGGCGAGAACAATCTGTTTGGGATACAGAACCAAGGCTTCGATAATAGGTGAGCGGCTGGCAGTTAGCGCTTCTTCGACTACCGCGGGGTTTGTTGGATTAGCACTCTCTTTTGCCTGTTTGGCTTCCTGTAAACGTTTGAATGCTGGCGTATCTTCCAGCGTGATCTGCACATAAATACTGACGCCAATCAGCACCACACTCGCCAGGAACGGGATGCGCCATCCCCACGACATAAATTGTTCGTCGGACAACATCGCACTGACGCCCAGAAAAGCAAGATTCGCCAGAATCAGACCAACTGCGGCACCGGCCTGGGCGTACGCACCATAGTATCCACGTTTGTCTTTTGGAGCATTCTCTGTCACCAGCAACATGGCACCACCCCACTGTCCACCGACAGCAAGCCCCTGGATGAAACGGAGGATCACCAGCAGCACAGGCGCCAGCGCACCAATGGTTGCGTAGGTTGGCAACATACCAATAAGTGTTGTTGCAATGCCCATCATCATCAGCGCTGTCACCAGCGCGGCTTTACGGCCTACCCGATCACCATAGTGACCGAAAATGATACCGCCGATCGGCCGGGCCAGAAATCCAACGGCAAAAGTGCCGAAGGCTGCAATCAGGGCTACGGTCTCAGACATGCCGGATGAGAAAAAAGCAGTGGGGAAAACCAGGGCAGCCGCGGTACCGTAGATAAAGAAGTCATACCATTCGATGCTGGTACCAGCGAGGGCCGTGAGGGCCACGCGCCGCATGCTTTGCTCAACGCCTGCTTCTGCGTCAGGTATCTGGTCGGACATGTGAACTCCCCTTTTTATTTATAATGCCTAGATTCTCGAGCGATGCCAAATGACAAAATGGCGAACACGCGGGGATAAAGTCTGGCCAGCATACGTAGAACCGGCTACTCCAATTCAGCTGAAGATTCGATTATTCTTTCGATTCAGGGAGATAAACCATGCCTAACATCAGATTTAATAAGAAGCACAAACCTGAGGCGCTCCGTTTCTGGTCCTGGCGAGCCTTAAATCGCCGCGTACAAACCACTAAAGCAGCTGATGAGGCTCATGCGCAGGCGTTTGCCGAGCGCGCTCAGGAAATGCGGGAAGAGCTCGAGTTCCTCCTGAGCGCCGGATTGTCTGAAGGTGCTGAGCAGTCTCTTAATGCTCTGGCGGAAGAAGATATGAGCGACTTCTGCATTATGGTCGACCTGGCCGAACCCATCGAAATTCCTGGCGTTACGCCGCTTAAAGAAGACACACGCAAGCATCTGCATAATTTTCTCGACGGCGAGCCGTGGCATTCTTTAGCCATCGATAACGACATTACCGTGGCGCTGGCATCTCTTGACGCTATAGGCGCCTCGGAGTCGGACCGCCCCTGGTACGATGAAGTACCGCACCTGATTGAGATGATCGCGCGACTGTTGGACCAGGTGAACAAGGAGCAGTTACTTCGACTTGTCGGGGAATACAACGTCCTCGCTACGCGCGATAACCTTCATTTACCGAAAGAACTCGGTGCAACATTTGAAGCTCTGGTGCACAGTGCAACACAGCGTCTGGGCATACCGATGCAGGACATCCAGAAATAAGAAGAGATAGTGCCATAGCGATCAGTCCAGCCGCACTAGATCCAATGCTGTACCCGGCGGGTAGTTGTCGGCAATCTGATACATGCCATCAACAGTGATTTCGGCCTCCAGAGTAACAGCGTCATCTTCATCGACGGTAACCGGACCGAGCTTGGCAATCGCACAGCGGTCTGTGTTCATCGGCGCGTCAAGAACAGTAAGCACAAGCCCATCGGCGCCGGCTTCCAGACCGAGTTCTGCCAAAGTAGCTTTGAGCATTCCGCCGTGGGCTTCAAACGTGACCGTGCCCTGAAATCTCATCGCTCCCGTTGCACTGCCGTCCGGTTCAATAGACAGATCACCGCCTGGCAACGCATTGAAAACAAAGGTGCCATCGTCATTTTTGGTCGCACCGTCACTTAATGTAATGGTTCCTTCTGCGGCCTCGACGTAAGCTCTGAAGCTGGCCTTCACCCCCCAGGTTAATCTGTTGAAACTCATAACTGCTCCGTTTAAGACAAAGCGCGAGGATGGCCCAATCAGATTGAAAATGCACCTGCATCAATAATCGAGAACACATCTGTTTTGACCAGATCTTTGTGTATTGCAAAGGTGTTCATCCCGACATTCCCATGATGGTGCCGCCTGGGGCTTACGCACGTCTAGCGATTGCCAGGCTTTGTGCGCATGAGTTGAATCACTTCACGATGCTCTGGCGGCGACATAACCTTTCCAGCCGCCGAAGGCTGTAATCTCTGTCGAGCCGGTTGTTGAAAGTGGTTCAGCGATGAACCCATTGACCCAGTTGCCATCGGAAAGCTCAACTGAACCGATGCCGAGCGGTGGCAGAACCCCTTGCATAAAACTTCCTACCGTGTGTGTCGGAACCGACCACACTTCCACTTCGATAGACTGACCGTTTTCCGTATCACGGATTAGTGCCGGGCGCTTGTTATCCGGTAGCGCGTAGAGACGGTAGTTGTCACTTGTTGTACCTCGCCGCACCAGGTAGCCGCCTCGGTCGCTCAGTTGTGCATTCAAGGGCTGACCTTGTAGATGTGCACCGCATACTGCGAGCAGAAACTCTCCTGGACGCGCGTGCAGATCTGCACCTGGTGTCACGTCTTTGTTGCCGGCAGTAAGCGACTCGGCGAGATCCAAAAGCGCATGGTCACGCCCTGCCATGGTCACCAGCGTCACCCCGAAGGGCATACCGTCGGCTAAGTTATCTGCAGGAATCGCAATGGCGCACAAATCCAGCAGATTTACGAAATTGGTATACACACCAAGGTGGGCATTTGTGCTGAGTGGATTCTGCTGGACTTCCTCAATCAGATAATTTGTGGGTATCGATGGCAGGACCAGAACATCGATGTCGGTAAACAGTTCTTCAGTCCGGCGGCGCAAATCCGCCAGCCTGTATTGCGCGGCAAATGCCTCGGCTGCGCTGAAACGCGCACCACCTTCGATGATACCCAACGTTGTCGGCAGTAGGCTCTGACGATTCGAGTTCAGGAAATCTGATAGTCCCACATAACGCTCTGCCAGCCACGGACCTTGATAAAGCAGTTCGGCAGCTTCAAAAAGAAATGCTGTCTCGCAGGTATTGGCCTGGGACAGCTGCCTCGAAAAGGAATCATATGCGCTCTTGTGGGCTTCATCACAAGCTTGTAGCGCTACGTCGTCAAGTAGACCATAGCGTGGCTTCAAGGTATCAAAACCGCTGAAGGTAATCTGCCGTGCATAAGCATCGTTGGCATCAAAACCAGCCGCTAGATTCGCAACCATTCGCGCCTCGCCAACACTGTTGGCAAAAACAGACACACAGTCTAACGTCCGGCAGGCTGGCACAACGCCACTGGTCGACAACCAGCCACGTGTGGGTTTAAAACCAACTAAACCGTTCAATGCGGCGGGCACACGGCCAGAACCCGCGGTATCAGTCCCGAGGGAGAAACTGCAGAGCCCTAGTTTCAAAGCAACTGCGGACCCCGCGCTACTGCCACCTGAAACCATATCGGGGTTTATCGCGTTGTGTGTCGGTCCGTAAGGTGAACGCGTGCCTACAAGCCCTGTGGCAAACTGATCCAGATTAGTTTTACCAATCGGAATGGCCCCCGCATCAATGAGCCTGGCAACAACCGTGGCCGATTTGTCCGGTACATAACTGAAGTCAGGACAAGCCGCTGTTGTTGGAATACCGGCCAGATCGATATTGTCCTTGATCGCAAAAGGAACGCCCCAGAGTGGTAAAGCCTCGGAATCGATGGAGGCCAGGCGCTTGATATAAGGCTGCACTTCATCATCGCTTAGAACGTGTATCCAGGCGTTGTATTGTCTGGTTTCAGCAATACGTTCTTTTATCTGTGAGATTACTTCTGCTGGTGTGCAGCTTTTTTCGGCATACGCGCGGCTCAATGCTGCGACATCAAGATCCAGTACGGTCAAATCTCATCTCCTTGCAATGTGCATAAATCAGCACCTACTCTGGCTGCAGAACTGCCAGGGTTTGTCCTGCCTGAACCTGCTGGCCTGCACTCACCACAATTTCCAGCTGGCCCGCGAAGGGTGCACGAACCTCAAACTCCGACTTCATCGCTTCGATGACAACCAGAGTCTCGTTACCCTCAACACGCGCCATATGTTCAGCTGGCAGGGACCAGACCGAGCCACTCATCGGGCTGTCGACGGCAACGGCGCCGGGAGGCATTGCTATTGATTCAGGCGGCGTTGCCTGGCCCAGATCGGTTTCAAAGCTCAACAGGCCTTGTTCACGCCAACTTGCCAGCTCGGCATCAAAGGCGCGTTGACGCTGTTCTGTAAACGTTCGAATACTGTCTTCTTCGCGTTGTAAAAAACCCTGGTATTCACTGGCATCAAACTGGATTGGTTGTATATCCACACAAGGTTCACCTCGCGCGAATTGCTCGCGCATCTCAAGCAACGTCTGCGCATCAACCGGATAAAACTGCAGTTGATCAAAAGGACGTAGAAGCCACGGTTCAGAAAACGCGTCGCCACGCTTTTGGGTACTCCAGACCTGCAGGGTACGCCCAACAAACTGATAACCTCCGGGCCCTTCCATCCCGTAGATACACAAGTAGGAGCCACCAATACCCACAGAATTTTCCGCGGTCCAGGTGCGCGCCGGATTGTATTTGGTTGTGACCAGACGATGACGAGGATCCAGAGGTGTAGCCACTGGCGCACCGAGATAGACATCGCCCAGGCCCATGACGAGGTAGCGCGCATCAAACACAATGCGTTTGACATCGTCTTTGCTTGAAAGACCGTTGATACGCCGAATGAACTCAACATTGTCCGGGCACCAGGGTGCGTCGCTGCGCACACCCTTCACATATTTATCAACCGCCTCAAGGCAAGCTGGATCTTCCCAGGACAAAGGCAGCCGAACCAGCCGGGACTCGATGACCCCATTCTCAGCTTCGGGTACCGCGTCAAGTAAAGCGTTTAACCGTTGGCGAAGTGTTACCGCACTCCATACCTGGATATCGTATCGAATCTGGAGAGAACGAATGCCTGGCGTCATTTCAACGATACCTTCGATGCCATCCGTTTCTATGAGCGTTTTGAGCGCATGAACCTTCAAATGCAATTCAACATCAAGCACTACCGGACCGAACTCGACCAGCAACCACTCCTGGCCGGCACGCCGGATCGTAATATCGCTCATCGCCAGTGCGGACGGGTTGGTTAGGGAGGCTGGGGAAAGAATTACCGGCGATTCGCGTTTCTCAGAGGAATTGTCTTGCGGCTTGATCAGTGTTCGAACGTAGTCTTCGCGCAGGCGGCTGGCAACACCAGCGTCATCTTCCGTGGTCGCAACAAAACGGATCTGATCACCCGGCACAAGCTGCCCCAGCTTCCAACGATCGGCGTTGATAACTACAGCAGGACAAACAAATCCTCCCAGACTGGGGCCGTCCGGACCGAGAATAACCGGCATATCACCCGTAAAATCCACGCTGCCAAAAGCGTAGGCGTTGTCGTGAATATTCGACGGATGTAAGCCAGCTTCTCCACCGTCAGGTCTGGCCCAATCAGGGTGTGGACCCGTCAACCGTACCCCGGTGCGACTGGAATTGTAGTGGACTGTCCACTGACTTGTTAAAAAGTTGTCTATGTCGCTTTCAGTGAAAAAATCCGGCGCAACGTGAGGACCTAACATCACACGAATCTGATGGCGATCCTCTAAAACAGGTTGATGAGCTGGACTCAATTCAAATTCATTGAAAGCCTCTGCAGCACTGAGGCCCAACGGGTTTACACACAGGCCGAGCACATCACCCGTACGCAAGGCTTCGCCAGTGCAACCGCCCATGGCGCCCAAAGTAAACGTTGCACTGGACCCGAGCTGAATCGGTGTATCAATGCCATTCTTGAACAACACATAAGCCCGCAGGCCACCGGCTACACTACCCAGCGACAGGGTCTGACCAGCCGCCACTTTAAACGTCTTCCAAAGTGAAACGGGCTCGCCGTCAATATCCGCCTGTATATCTGCTCCCGTAATCACACATTGAGCCGTAGTATTGAAATGCAGACGCGGTCCATTAAGTACTATTTCAATACCGGCAGCATCAGACGGGTTTCCCAGCAGACGGTTGCCGAGACGAAAGCTGAGGTCATCCATAGGACCCGATGGTGGCACCCCGACTGACCAGTAACCTTGTCGACCGGGAAACGACTGTATCGTACTGCTCGCACCGCCTGAGAGCACATCAATGGTTGACGCCTGATACCGCAGTTCGCCCAGCGTTGCTGTGGTCATACGTGCTTCGACGAAGGCAGGCATTTTTATGGCCTGACGTAAATATCGGGTATTGGTCTCGATCCCGTAAATCCGCGTCGCAGCCAGTGCCTCGTCAAGTGCGACAAGGGCTTGAACACGATCCGAACCCAGAGCAATCACTTTCGCGATCATAGGATCGAATTGAAAGGGTACGCGTGCACCCGCTTGAATCCAGGTATCCACCCGGATACTCGGGTCCGGGGGAAATTCTACTTCGGTGATTTTTCCAGGTGTTGGACGGAAATCATGGTTGGGATCTTCGGCATATACCCTGGCCTGCACAGCGTGCCCGGACGCACTGAGGCCTTCCAGTGCCTGCAGAGACTCAACATCTCCGCTGGCTTGTCTGACCATCCAGGCAACCAGATCCACGTTGTACACCAGTTCGGTTACGCCATGCTCCACCTGGAGCCGTGTATTGACTTCGAGGAAGTAAAATTCCTCGTCGGCTGCATCATAAAGAAATTCAACGGTACCAGCGCTCTCGTAGTTTACCGACTGGAGCAACACCCGCGCCTGTTCATGCAGGCGCTCGCGCACCTCATATGGTATGTTAGGCGCAGGACACTCTTCAATCACTTTCTGATGGCGCCGTTGCAGTGAGCAATCACGATCGCCAATGATTGCAACATTGCCGCACCCATCACCAAAAGCCTGTACTTCAACATGGCGCGGCGCGCCCAGATACTTCTCCAGAAACAACTCTGCGTTACCGAAATTGCCCTTGGCCAACCGGCTGACTGCGGCAAAAGAATCTCTGAGATCCTGTTCTGAGTTACAGCGTTGCATGCCGATACCACCACCACCGGCTGTACTCTTGAGCATTACCGGATAGCCAATGGCTTCAGCAGTGGTCAGAGCCTGTTCCACATCGACCAGAATGTCACTGCCGGGAACCAGATTAACCGCAGAGGCTTGCGCTAGAAGTCTGGCTTCATGCTTCAAACCAAACTGTTTAAGGTGTGCGGGTTGCGGGCCGATAAAAGCAATGCCTTGAGTCGCAAGTCTTTCCGCGAAAGCTTCATTCTC
This sequence comes from Pseudomonadaceae bacterium, assembly GCA_024743175.1. Classification (GTDB taxonomy): domain Bacteria; phylum Pseudomonadota; class Gammaproteobacteria; order Pseudomonadales; family Azotimanducaceae; genus UBA4421. The sequence goes on from JANSXA010000002.1 coordinate 167,708, forward strand.
GCTGAGAAATCCGTAACCCGGATGCACAGCCTGCGCATCGCACACTTTAATAATCGACAAGATCTTCTGCTGATTCAGGTAAGTGTCCGTGGCACTGCCAGAACCCAGAGAATACGCCTCATCTGCGGCAGAAATATGCAGTGAATCCCGATCTTCGTCTGCGTAAACAGCAACCGATAAAGCGCCCAGATCGCGCAGCGTGCGTATGATGCGCACGGCAATAGCGCCTCTGTTTGCGACCAATACCTTGGCAAACACCTCAGGACGCCCAGATCGCTATTTCAACGGGCGTCGGATTATAACCGTTGCAGGGATTATTTAGTTGTGGGCAGTTGGAGATGAGCAGCAGAACGTTCATATGTGCGACGAGCTCAACGTACTTTCCTGCATCACTGATGCCATCTTCAAACGTCAGTCCACCTTGTTCGGTGACCGGAACATTCATAAAGAAATTGATATTGTGGGTAAGGTCGCGTTTGGTCAGACCCAGGTGAGCGTATTCATCGGCAATCGCAAGCAGCCAGCTGTCACGGCACGAATGCATGGTCTTTTTCTCAAGCGCATAACGAACCGTATTGCTCTCCCCTGCGCACGCACCACCCAGGGTGTCGTGTCGACCACAGGTATCCGCCACAATCTCGAGCATTGGATTGCCTTCGTCTGAAAGCAGCACACTGTTTGTCGTGAGATACAGATTGCCTTGTTCACGAATCGTATCAAACGCGCTGTATCTCTCATGGGGGTGTTCGCTATTGAAAAACAGCGTATCAACTGCCTGGTTACCTTCGAGATCAGTAATCCGCAGCACCTCCCCTGCAGTGACCGGGTAAACCCAATAGTCACCCGCCAGAACTTTCGCCACATGACGAGCAGATGCTGTGTTCCGTTGACTTTCTTTTAACATCTATCCGTTTCCCAGCGCATACAGTTGTGTGTTGATCAAACCACGTCTGTTCTCGTCCCTGGAAAGCAGGCAGACATCATCATCGGTCAGCGGCTCGGCCAGGGAGAGGTGGAACTTTATGGGTTGACGTGGATAGCTTGCTGCAGTTCGCAGCGGGTGTGGGCAACTGTGCATAATCACCAGGGTGTCCATTTCGAAGCGCAAGGTAACTGCAGCACCCGGCTCAGAATTATCGTCAGCAAGTTGCATCACACCATCTGTTGATACATCTACACGACTGAACCAATTCATGTTGGCCGCCAGATCGCGCTTACCCAGTCCATATTTCGCAAGCTCGATCAGGAAGTTGTCCCGGCCGTTGCGGATAACGTCATTACGTAGATCCTGGTAGGTGGTCGTGCCCCACTTACGTTCAACCAACGCTTTGTTACAGGTGCCGCTGGCAGCATCATGCCAGCCCACATCATCCTGAACGACCGAGCAGAAGACTCGCCCCATATCCGAATAGAGACAATGCCCCGCAGTAATTTTGAAGGTATGCTGGCATTTCAATGAATCAGGTAAGTTTAGACGTTCTAACGGATTTCCTGGGTTATAAAGCAGCATGCCCAGGTTACCCCCACCTTGAACATCCGAAAGGGTCAGATTGACACCGCGCCTGACCAGCATCGACCAGTGACGACCACCGGGAAGCGTGTCTTCATATTCAACTGTTCGCATTTCGAATCCTAAAAACAATTGTTCGTCGCAACATCTCTAGACCATCAGTGCTTGGGTGTTCGCGTCATGGCTGCACTGTGTTTCCTGCGAATCTATTTGAGTGGTCGATTCCGTCGACAGGCTGTTCAGCCGCAGGTCGTAGGTAATGTTTGCGCCGTACAGATTTGGTGCCTGAGGGTCGACACGGGTCTTGTCGAACACCAGCAACCGCGTACCCAGCTGAAAACCTTCTGCTAAATCATGAGTAATCATGATGACGGTCAACCCGAGCTCACGATGCAGCTGCCTCACCAGGCTTTGCATATCCTTGCGTATGCCTGGGTCCAGAGCCCCAAAGGGTTCGTCCAGCAGCAGTATTTTCGGAGCTGCAATCAAAGCCTGACAAAGCGCAAGACGTTGCTGCATGCCACCGGATAATGCTGACGGATACTGATCTTTCGCATCAGTTAAACCTACCCGCTCCAGCATCTGCTGTGAGCGCTTTACCTGTTCTTTGCGCCTGGCACCAAAACTCCGGCATAGATATTTTGCATGGCTCATCTCCAATGCAAGCAGCACATTACCCAATACTGTGAGGTGAGGAAAAACCGAATAACGCTGAAACACAATGCCTCGAGCAGACGAGGGCTCCGGCTGCAAAGCTTCACCGTCAATGTCTATGCTGCCGCGTGATGGCTGCTCTTCTCCAAGGATCATGCGCAGGAAAGTAGTTTTGCCACACCCTGATGCACCCACTATCGAGACAAAGTCGCCGTGATCGATCGATAGATTCAGGTTTTCCAGAACGACGTTGCTGTCGTAGGATTTCCACAGATTGTGTATATCGATACGGCTCATTTACTCGTTCCGTACCAGGGAAACAACCAGGATGTCATGCGGCGAAACAGGTAATCGACAGCAAACGCTAACAGTGTAATCCACATGACATAAGGAAGGATTACATCCATGGCCAGGTACCGACGCACGAGGAATATGCGATAACCAAGACCTTCTGTGGATGCGATCGCTTCGGCGGCAATCAGGAACAGCCAGGCTGCGCCTAACGATAGTCTTACGGCGTCAACCAACCGCGGCAGCACCTGAGGCAGTACGACGCGTACAATGATTTGCCAGGTATTCGCATCAAGCGTCTGCGCTTTGATCAGTTGCTCTGGGGGTAACTCACGCACACGCTGCTCTATGTCACGCGCAATAAAAGGCGCCGTGCCAAACACTATCAATACGTATTTCGATAGTTCACCCAAACCAAAGGTGATAAACAGTATCGGCAGTACGGCCATGGGTGGAATCATAGACAGCACCCGTACAAAGGGAGAACCCCCTGCAGCGACCCAGGGTATGAGTCCATTCAATACACCCAGCCACAATCCAAGCAGAGCACTGATCGACATACCAATGGCCAACCGCTGCAGGCTCGCTAGAGTATCCACCCACAGCAGAAACTCACCTGTTCGCTTGCTGGGTGTGAAGGCCATGCGCTGCACAGCATCAACAAAGCTGGACACACCTGGCAATAGTTTGTCGTCGGGATTCGCGGTTAAGCGGATGTCCGAAAAAACGGCGTACAGCACAATGAGCACTACAAACGGCAGAAGCGCTATGCTGAAGTTTGCGACACGACTTGCTGGTCGTCGATTGATAATCCTCACGCTGATACCCCGATACGAACCCTAAAGCTCACCCCGTGCGGCCAGGTTCATATAGGTGTCATCAAAGCGCAGTTTTACATTCTGAGAGGAGCCGGAAATTTTGCCTGAGGGGTAGGCAATTCCTACAACGCCACTGTCGGGCGCACCATCACCCAGCAAGCCATGGTCGAAGGAGAACTCGGCAACCTTTTCCATCGTCGCCTGAACAACGGGCGATCGAACAAATTCGACGGCCGGAGCCGGGTCATAAAACATCTGTGTCGCAGCAAGTTGCGCTTCATAACCGGCAAGGTCGGTTCCGGACGCCTCAGCCATCGCGGTTTTTGCGTTCTCAGCAGCATCACCACCACTCGCCATCAGCGCCATCGTTTCATACCAGGCTCCTGTTAGCGCTTTACCCAGGCGTGGGTCAGCCCGGGCAGTTTCTGTATTTATAACCATCAGGTCGATGATCTCGCCAGGTATCATCGACGAATCGAAAACTGTGTTCGCTCCGGGCATTGATGTCACTTCGCCGAGCAAAGGATTCCACGTGACTACAGCGGTCACATCCGAACTGGTGAATGCGGCGACCATATCCGCATCAGAGGTGTTTACCACTCGAACATCGCGCTCGGACAGTCCAACCGTCGACAACGCCCGCGCCAGCACATAATGCGAAACAGACAATTCAACAAGATTCACGTTCTGGCCTTTGATATCGGCAAGGGACTGCGCGTCCTTTAAAACAATGGCATCGTTGCCGTTTGAAAAATCACCAACAATAAGTGCTGTTGAGTCGACGCCACCCGCGGCAGGAATGGTGAGCGCATCCATGTTGGTCATAGTGCATCCGTCAAATTCTCCCGCGGTATACTGATTAATCGACTCAACATAGTCGTTAAACTGAACAAGCTCGATCTCAATGCCGTACTTGGATGCCCACTTGTCTACGATGCCTGCATCCTGTGCATAACCCCATGGCATCCAACCCACGTAAATGCTCCAGGCAATCTTATAGCTGTCTTGAGCGTGCACCTGTCCGCAGAGCAGAACCGATAACGCAAGGGTAATAACAGTTACCGTTCGGTGAAATGTCATAGCGCTTCCTAAATTTCAGGTAGTAAAGATGGAAACACATTGAAGCAGCAAACCCGCTTTGCTAGCCGAGGATATTTTTCTTCTTTGGAGTCCGGCTATGCGTTCTGTGTTTTTCCACTCCTGATAAATCAACTAGCATTTATCGTGCCACCCTGGTGCTGATGGCAAGGCAGCCAGAAAAGGCCCGGAGACAGGGCTCATGAACATAAAACTGGAATTGGATGCAGGAAAGAACGACCCGCAGTGGGTCACAATGAACCAGAGAGCAATGCGCTGCGCACCGAATCAGTGCGAGCGCAGTGTTTAACGACACAGCGCTGCACGTACGGGTCCAGATAACAGACCCGCTCTCAGTAATCATTCGATTGGCGGCCGTGACCAGTGCATCGAGCACTGCTGGCGCACCAATTTAGACGCCTCAGGCGCCGATCAACGCCCTCACATGCCGTGGCGACGTACATCGACATCCAACGCTTTTGCGGCGATCGCAAACTCTCATCTGACCAGTAGGACACTCATGCGCCGCCTGACGCGCACGATGATCAAACTGACCGGCTTGAGATAGTGCAGGATCTAAGCCGGTGCACCCTGATAGCAGTACAACCGAACCGCACAGCAACAAACGTCTACTCCAAACGTATAGTTGAACCATGTTGTATCTCCTCTCTCTCTTACAGAGTCTAGAGGAAAATACAAAAGAGTCACCTGCTTAATCTGATGGCGTGATAAGTAGCCCAAAAACTGCTCAGCAGTCTCAAGCGGAATCCGAAGACAAGGTTGAGTCTGCTGAGCAAATCAGATTTACAAGGCTACAGTTACCCCCATGTAGAAGTAACGACCGATAGGACTAACGGGGTAGGCTCGTTCAGAAACGAAGGGTTCTTCATCAGTGACATTATTCACGCCACCGAAAACCGTGTAATTTTCTTGCGAATATGATCCGCGGAAATCATGGATGAACGTGCTCGAATCTGTAAATGCGCTGGGTCCATAGTTGGCCAGCGCAGTTTCGATTTCTGCACCATCTTCATAAGTTAACAGTTGCTTGTCCAGATACTGGGTTGTCCAACTGAACGCAAAGGGGCCTCGTACAGCTGACAGTGTTGCCAACGCTGCGTCACTGGGCCGGCGCATCTCACCGAGCTCATCGTCTACTGAGTCGGGTTCACCTGCGCCGCCTGTCTCAATAAGCTCAAGCGTTTTCACATGCGTCCAGGTCACACCGGCAGAGAAGTTAGTCTCAAACGCAGCAAAGTCGTACTGCAGAGTGATGTCATAACCTTCATAATTGGCCGAGCCAAAATTCAACTGAACCTGGCGCAGAAAATCCAGACCACCGGACTGAGCGGAAGCTGAGTCATCGTTTCGGCTGATTAAAGGACAAAAAGAGTTATTCAGCGACGGCGAGTCATAACACCGATTCACAATATTCTGAGCTGACACTTCAAGAATGGCATCCTCAATCTCAATTTCGATGTAATCAACGCTGAGCACGAGACCATCCAGGAATCCAGGCGTGAACACAAAGCCATAGCTTGTTGTCTCACCAGTTTCTGGAACCAGGTCCTCGTTACCACCAATCGCGCCCGGGAATCCTGCTGACAGTGGGTCTTCAAACGCATAGTTGCCTTGGCTATCGAATATGTTTGCTGCATCTACACCATTGGCTTGAAGATCGAGGATACAGTTCGCTTCGCGCAGACCTGGATCAGCAGCGGCACCGACGTTTGCCGACGCACAGGGATCATCCGGTCTGAATCGCGCACCCTGCTCTGGTGAGAAGAGTTCAAACAGATTGGGTACACGAGTGGCTTCGCTGAAGGTATAACGGAATGTGACATCATTAACCGGCGTCCAGACCAGGCCGTACTTATAAGTGTCGTTAGATCCAAAGACCGAGTTGTCACTGTTGCGATAGGCCAGATCAGCATAAAGCTCCTGCGCACCAGGCATATCAGAAAGTAGTGGCACGGAGACTTCCAGAAAATAGTCGAAAAAGTCGTACTCGGAGGAGCTCGGCAGCAAACGGGTTGCTGGCGCTGGTCCAAGGCTGGCGGCTTCGCTGACTGATCCCACCCAGTCACCGGCAGAAAAAGCCAGCCCTTCTGAAGTGATACCAGACACTGGCAGGATGCCCTGGTCGAAACGACCAAAGTCCTGACTGGTCTTTTCTTCCCGATATTCCAGGCCAACCACCAGGCCGATGGGCCCTGCGGGCAACTCAAACCAGGGTGAAGAATCGCCTGAAATGAAACCGGAAAATACCGTTTGTTCAATGGTCTCGCTGACTTCTCGGTCGTAAGTTACAAAGTCGATGGACTCCTGCGACATGGCGCGTCTTCCGCCCCAGATGTCCATTGGCTGACACTGGCCATCACCTGGCGTGAAGGTAAAGAAAGAAGAATCCACACCACCACCCACAAACTGAAAGATGTTGAACGGTGTTGTGTGCGGATACGCCGTCGAATCCAGGTCAGAGCGGCACACTGCCTCACCTGTTACCGGGTCAGCTACCGCATCTATCGCTGCAAAAAAGCGGTCCGCAATCATCTCTTCCCGGTCCACCATGTCCCGCTGGAACTTGCCATAGTTGCCGCTGATCTCGTAGCTGAAGACGTCATTAAAAGCGCCTTCCAGACCCAACACAAAACGCATCGTCTCCCGCTCGTTAGTGGTTACGTTAGAGCCCCAGTCGTCTGCATCTCGAGATATGTGCAGACCGCCGTCTATACCTGCAAAGCCAAGGCCTGAGTTGTTTATAAATGCAGAGAGCTCATCAGGTAAGAACGGGTTATCCGGCGCACCGTAAAGCAAGTCGGTAAAGTTGTGATATTGCTCAACAGCCTCAATTTCCTGATAAATATATTTTGACTCCCAGAAGACTGACATCTGTTCTGTAATATCGAAGTGTCCGTTGACGTCTATAGACCACTGCTTGCGCTCAGGTATCGCTGAGGTTCTATTCGGGCGTATGTAACTCTGATCTGCACCAAACTGGTTAAAAGATCCTGCCACAAGACCATCTTCGTAAGGCACAAGGTTACCGTCTGCATCAATTGCCCAGCACCCACCGGCAATACCAAACGAACCAGCGCCATCCAACGAACTGTTATAGCCGTTAAAACTCTGCAGACAGTCAGTGGTGCCATCACCATCTAAATCCGGTTCCGAACCGAGGGGGAATTCAACCCCGAAATCACCTATAGCCACGACGCCGTAGGGTGACGTGATGTTAAATGTACGGCCTTGCAGAATAGCCCGAGGAAACGCGTTTGCACCACGGTCCAACAAATCCAGCTCTGCCTGCGTCAACGTCGGAGCAACCCCGAATTCGGCGGTGTAATCTGCAATAAACGTGTCAGCGGAGGGAATACGCAAGCCCCAGGGAAATAATCCTGTGGTGTCAAAATCATAGTAAGCAGAAAAATTTGGCGTATTTGAAGGTGCCAGATCACCAATCTGAAAACGCAATGCGGGGTTAGCATCATCATCAAAAAGACCATTCTGCGCTAAAAAGTCCCGGTCACCCAGGTCCAATCCGGTATCGTTTTCGTACTGCAAAGCGAAAGTCACATTGCCGCGCCCGGATGCAAAATTACGCCCACCAACAACAGAAAACTTTCCGGCGGAGTTATCCCCCTGGTCAGCTGTACCGCCCTGCAGGGAAAACTCCAGCCCTTCAAAGTTGTCTTTGAGAATAATGTTCACAACACCTGTCACCGCGTCTGACCCGTAGACCGCCGATGCACCGCCGGACAGAACATCAATTCGCTCAATCAGGGCAGTGGGAATTGTACTGATATCAACTGCAGCTGTGCCTTCAATACCCGAAACGTGGCGTCTGCCGTTGACCAGAGTCAGCGTACGTTTATCACCCAGCCCACGCAGATCAAGACTGGATCCGCCAAAATTCTGCGTACTGGCTTGATCAAGGTTTGATGCCACACCATCCAGCGAATTGGTCGATGAGACACTGTTTAAGAGCGGTGGCGCATCATTCAGAATCTCACTCAAGTCAAATTGCCCACCCTGAGAAATCACTTCCTCACCCACGCTTGTCACCGGTTGCGACGAATTGGCATTCGACTTGATTCGCGTCCCCGTGACCACAACTTCTTCTATTGCCGCACCGTCTGTCGCTGCGTCTTCAGCTGCAGCGTATGCAGGGCTAAGGCCCAGCAACACATAACAAACCCACAAACACAATCTGGCTGTCAGAGTGCGCCTTTTTGTAATATCACTCATGTTGTATATCCCTAACTGGCTACTTCTTTTTATAAGAATTAAATATCGGACCCAAGCCAACTAGCAAAATGGATGCCAAGTTTGAGAAGCCGCGAGAAACAAACGTTTCGAGCAGTGCGCCAGGTTAAAGGCGCACTTTCTTGGGGATTTACGGACAGCGAGAAGATCATTTTTGGGCATTTCTAACAGGTCAGAAATGGGGCGCGGCCAATAAACGCACCAAAATGGAATTCTGAAGGCACCAACAAGAATTCTTTGCCCTCTCCTATTTAGAGCGTTCGACAAGTTTTTGCATCGCATTGGTGCAACATACGTATCAGAAATTGCACTGATACCCGCCATACCTTCTTAACAAGCCGTCGTAACGAACCCACTGGCGCGAAAGACCCCTTTGGCATCGTTCTTGTATAGCAATGAGTAAACGACATGTAAGAATGAAAATGCACATGCGGAAACATCCGCGGCGTTACCTGTTTCGCCTCACTTTTGTCCTGGCCGCTTTGGCATTCACCAACATCGCCAGCGCACACATGCTGAACATGACGCACATAGAAGTGCAGACACAGGAAATAGAACCGACGAAAATTACGCTGCGGATAGATCTGGGGCAGTCTTTGATGTCCGCCGATGAATACTGGACGCTGGCAAACGCACCATCCGCGGAGCAAGCCATGCTCATGCGAAACGTCAAAGAGCAGCTGGACGCTGGTTTACGCTTCGAAGTAGATGGGACAACTGCATCTCCCACACTACAATCCTGGGATTTTCCGGCAGTGTCGCTGGCAGCCATCGAGAACCCTTTAACCCCGCAGATGGCAACCCTGACGTATCACTTGAGTGCCATTCCTCGCGACAGCATCGGCGTGAGCCTGGCCGACGACTTCGCTGTGCCATGGCCCTGCCTCGTACGCCTGGACATAGCCGGTCGGGAGCTACCTGTCTCACGCCTGCTCACGTCTTATGATCGCAACAGCGGCAGCGTCGCTCTCCACGGTGCAACAACCGGTGAGGACGTTGATATCGGCGCGCTCATGGTCTCTGCATCCCAGGACTGGCTGCCGAGCTTGAGCTGGGTGGTGATCGGCTTCCAGCACATCATTCCCCGCGGTCTGGATCATATTGCCTTTGTATTGGGTTTGTTTTTCCTCTCCACCGGTTTGCGTCCCCTGCTTTTACAGGTCACCGGTTTCACAATCGCTCACTCCCTCACTTTAGGCCTGGCGATGTACGGATTCGTCAGTGTACCTGCGGCTATCGTAGAGCCGCTTATCGCCGCTTCAATTGTATACGTGGCCCTGGACAATTTATATGCCAGCCACTTAGCGCCATTTCGCATGTTAGTGGTTTGCGCGTTCGGCTTGCTGCATGGGTTGGGGTTTGCCGCAGTACTGCAGGAGATCCACATGCCCCAGGAAAGTTTTGCGCAGGCATTGCTGCTGTTCAATGTTGGCGTTGAACTGGGTCAGATTGCAGTCATTGCAGGCGCTTTTGCACTGGTGGGCGCGTTCCGCAGTCGCTCCTGGTACAGCTCAGGAATTGCACACCCAGCAACCATGGGGATCGCCGGCGTGGGCGCTTACTGGCTGTTGAAGCGGACCATTTTTTAGTCATCACGGAGCACTTAATGACACCAGAACCTACCAAACAATGGAAAAGTCTGCTGGGCATTGCCGCGATCACAGCGACACTGTTTGGCATGGAAACAGCGACCTCAATGGTGGTGCCCGATGATCTCGTTTTCGATGTAAACAGCCGCGTTGAAGGCGTCTTCCCTGAAACGTGGATACACGGGTCCAAGTCCGCTATGGACAACACCGACCCCGCTGTCCAGGTGCACCGCTATAACGCGCACACGTACATTCTTCGCGAGAATAAGGCGATTAATTACGAAGGTGCGTTCATGTACCTGTTTTTCGGCAATCAAAAAGCTTTGCTCATTGATCAGGGCTCGACCTCCTCCCCCGCCCTGTTTCCGCTACGCGATGTGGTAGATGGCATCATCACCGCCTGGGAAAAAGCTCATCAACGCACCAACACCCAACTGATTGTGGCGAACAGTCACCTGCACGGTGACCACTACGCTGCATGGAATCAGTTTGTCGATCGTCCTGATACCCTTATGGTGGGACTCACCCACGAAGAGGTTATGGCGTACTGGGGTTTCGATGACTACCCGGAACAGCGTGTAACCTATGATCTGGGTGGCAGACAATTCATCGTAACAGGGACGCCCGGGCATCAGAGCTCAGAAATCGCCCTCTACGACACCTGGACTGATTTACTCTACACCGGCGATATGCTGTATCGCGGCCGACTTTATCTGGAAGACTGGCAGGCCTGGAAAGCCAGCATCAAACGTTTGCGGGACATGGCGGATGATTATCCGGTTGCGCACCTGGTGAACAACCATATTGAGATGACCGCAACCCCCACCATCGATTATCCAATTGGCACTACCTGGCAACCCGATGAGCCACCGATGCAGATGACGCTGGATATGCTCAATACTGCAGTCAGTGCAAGCACAGAAATAGAGCGGCCCGGGATCTACAAATACGACCATTTCCTCATCTACAACGAAGTCCCCTGGGCATACACCACGGACCCATAGGGATATCTACTATGAAATCAATTTCTATGCCTCGTCTATTGCGCTACCTGTCGAGTCTGGCACTGCTACTTGGAGCAACTGCACCACTGCAGGCGCAGATCGATTTTCAGCGCGATGACGCAGCCCCTGGCAATCTGCGCTTTGCCTGGATAAATGGCAGTCTTTCTGCAAAAGCCAATACCGACGTGCGCGTGCAGGTGCATCGCTACAACGAGCACACTTATATTCTGCGCCAGAACCCAGCTGTGCATTGGGAAGCCCCCTTCATGTACCTGTTATTTGGCAATGACCGCGCGGTACTCCTCGATGCAGGCGCCACCGCAGAAACAGAATACTTTCCTCTCGCCGAGGTGGTTGAAGCTGTCATCACACGCTGGCTGAGCGCTAATGGTAAAGACAGCCTGCAATTGCTGGTTGTACCCACCGGGGATGATTACTCTCAAACTCAGGCACTGGAGCAGTTTGCAGATCGACCGAATACCCAGATCATCGAACCGACGCTGTCGTCGCGGCGAAGTATGCTGGGTTTTGAAAACTGGCCAGAAGAAAACAGCACGTTAGACCTCGGCGGTCGCATGCTTACGCTAGTGCCCACACCGGGCCTCAACAAAAACGCTTTCAGCGTTTATGACCCGTGGTCAGATCTCCTGCTGACTGGTAACACTTTGTATGCCGGACGCCTGGTTATACGAGAATTTGAAGCCTACCGAGCCAGTCTTCGACGTCTTCTCGAACTGAAGGCTGCACAACCGATAGCATGGGTCATGGGTGGACGCATTGAAATGACCGCGCATCCAGGCATGGATTACCGCTTGCGCGCCAACTATCGACCGTTAGAACACGCATTGCAGTTACCGGCAGCATCGCTGCAGGAGGCTTACCAGATAGTCCAGCTGATCAATGCCAGGGAGGATATTCGGATACATGACGATTTTATTGTCATGCACGGCGTCGGACGTGGGGCACGGGATTATGGCTGGCCGGTGTTTATTCCTGAGCAGTTTCGCGAAGTACGCGTGCGATGAGCAGGCTGCATGAACCAAAAAATACACATAGGGGTTTTTCAAATGTCACAACCGAGACTATTCATACTCGCGCTGACCACAGCGATTACCGCAATCTGCGCGCCTGGCCATTCAGCTGCCATGAATGATTCAGAGATTATCAAGCAGAACCTTGCAACTGCGGAAGACATGATCGATGCATTCTATTCTTTCGACCCGGAGCAGCTGAGCCAGTTTCTTACCCACGCGGAACAATCGGCGAAATCGATTCTCTACTATCAAGGCTGGGCTGAAGGGGGCAACTACAAAATTGTTAAACGCGGGGCGTGCAAACCCACTTCGAACCAACAGATCAGCTGCGCAATAACCGTCGAGGATGACCCGGTAATGGCATTGCAGACAGACTTTAAGGTAACAGACACCTTTACCCTGACTTTTGAGGGGACCCATATTACCGCGATTGAGACAAGCTCCAATGATCAGCCTGTTTACTACGAAGCGCGGGACTGGGTGCTTGAGAATATGCCGGAAATCATGGACGGACCGTGTCAGGGTTTCTTCGATGGCGGATCAACCCCAGGTGATTGCGCCCGCGCCATGACTGAGGGTTATCGACAGTTTTATGCCGCGCAAAAAGCTCAGAGTCCAATCGAACCTGCAGATACAGACTCCGCTTCATTTATCCCTGACGATTTCTCTCCACCGGTTCTGGTAGAAGGCAATAACTTCAAACTCGTGCCTCTGGGACCGGAGTTAGTGAAAATCGACTACGACGCCTATATGTCCTCAATAGAACACCTGCAAAAAACATTTACCCGCAGTACCAGTTGGCCAACAACAGGTATAACAGACGAAGATGCCATGCAGGATATGCTCAACGAACAACGCCGCTTCCAGAATCGTGAATCTTTTGCCTATGCGGTGCTGACACCCGATGGCAAGCGGGAACGCGGCTGCATCTATGTGCAACCAAGTACTGCCGCCGGCTTTGATGCGGTTGTGAAGATGTGGGTCACCCAGTCAGAGTATGATGCCGGCTTTGATGCAGAGCTTTATGCGTGGGCCACCCAGTGGATCAGTGAAGAATGGCCGTTCGAGCAGGTTGCTTACCCGGGGCGCGCAATCGCGTGGGACGAATGGGATTCACTCTAAAGTGAGTACGCGTCGCTGGCCGCAAAACGACGGTAACCTTCCGTCATGGCGCGGGCACAGTCACCTGGCGTAGAGCCAGCGGTGCCACGATCCTTGCAGGGGCCTGCCATTACCTCAGGCATTTCGCGCTCAACCCATGCACGCGCTTCATAGTAGATAGGTTGGTCATTGGAACTGGTTTCCACCTTTACGATCTCCCCGTTGGCAAAGGTGAGGGTAAACGTATCGGTGACGTTGAACCCGGTATTCAATGCCATGACGGGATCATCCTGCACGGTTATAGGGCAACTGATCAATTTGTTCTCATCAACGGCACACGCACCACGTTCTAATACTTTGTAGTTACCCCCTTCTGCCCAACCCTGGTAATACAGAATAGATTGCGCAGATTCGGGTGCAGCCATCAACATCGGGCGCAGCCGCTCAGGGTCAAATGAATAGAAGGCATCGATAAACGCCTCCGCCTTAGAAAGATTGGGAGCCTGAGCATCTGAGGTTTCAACCGTTGCCAGCGGCTCTGACGTATCAGTGCACGCTCCCAACAGTATAAGTAAGATCGAACCGGCAGCGAAGCGTGCGAACATATGTTGAATCCTGTGTCTGGTTAATGGGTATTGTGAGATTCAGGGGTCGGTTAGTTTTTATTTGTGAACACTCGCTCATCCACCTCATTTTTTACCTGTCGCCCTCTCCTCTCCTAGGAGTACGAGCAAGATTTATGCCACGAAGTTAACACCCATCAATACAACCTGACTTGCGGTGTCCCACGTTACGAGCAACGCCCTGGAAGTGCAAAAATAGCGCATGCTGGTACCTGCAAGCCCCAGAAGTGGGCGATGCAATTCGGTGACAAACGTAGCAACGCAAACGAGAAATGGTGGCTCAAGCCAGTGTGTACCTGAATAGCGCCATCTGGCATGGATCCTGCTGTCCACAGATGCACTTTGAAACAGTTTAGGAATCACATGAACCTGCCCAAATCACCGCTCAGGACATTACAGCCTGGCAACGGATATCGTCTGCCGGCAGAAGCCTACTACGATCAGGACTGGTTCATTCGCGAACAAAAACAGCTGTTCAGACGCAGTTGGAACTTTGTCTGCGAGACCCGCGACATTAAAGAACCTGGCGACTACCTCACGGCAACTATCGGCGGTGAACCGATTGTGGTGGTTCGCGACGAATCAGGGCGGGTACGCGCATTTCATAATATCTGTCGTCATCGGGGGGCAAAGCTGTTGGATGACCAGGGCAACTGCAACAAAATTGTCTGTCCCTATCACCGCTGGCAATATCAGCTCGACGGCAGCCTCAGAAATGTGCCACAGCAGGTTAAACAACTGCCAGATTTAGATCTTGATGATTGGGGCCTGGTACCTGTAGCGCTGGCAAACTGGCAAGGTTTACTGTTTGTTAATCCCGATGGTCAGGCGGCAGCATTTGACGACTGGTTGGCGGACATACCTGATTTGCTGGATGCATTTGAGCCCAGCCGATTGCAGGTGTTGTGCGAAGGCACTTTTGAGTTTTCTGCCAACTGGAAGTTCTACATAGAGAACCACGTTGACTGGTATCACCTGTGGTACACACACCCGGAGACATTGCGCATGTGGGGGCATCACAAGGGTCAGATGTTGCAGACAGGTTCACACTGGGCTTCTTTTGAACCTTTGCGTCCCGGGCATCCCAGCATGACGCCCGACCTTGAGGCTATAAACGGTCTGTCCGAGCGCCAGCAACAGAACGGCGCACACTTGCTGTTTCCGAACCTGACCCTGTTCACCGGCGCGACCTACTTTGCGACCGGGGTGGTCATACCGCTGGCACCGGACCGCACACAAATGCGGTTCAGGGCACTGGTCGAGCCAAACCAGGAAATACCTGCAGACATTGCACAGATCATGTTGCAGGCATTCCAGGAAATCACTGAAGTCGAAGACGCGGGTATGACCGAGCGGCTCCAGGCTACGGTACAGTCTGATGCATTTTCGGTGGGCCCAATGACTCTGGATCACGAGGCACCCATTGCTCACCTGCATGATGCATATCTGGCGGTGTTCACTAGATAAACAAACTTTCAGGCGGTCGATTGAACCAGTCAATGTTTAACTGAAACGACCTGTCTGCTCTCCGTCAATCGAGCTTCCAAAGCTGAGAGCTGGAATACTCTACCTGTTGTACAAGCATCCCTGATAGAGTGTGATCCTCAGCGGACCTCTCCTGAAATTCTCAATGGGTAACAGCAGATGCCGGTGAACCAGTTTAGAAAGGCTTTCCTATGCAAAGAATCATATTGTTACTTGTAGCTTTTGCCGGTGCCGTTCACACCACTGCTGAACAATTGCAGATCGTTACCGCACTGGACGTGGATTATCTTCCAACCGCTGACTACGCCGATGCTAAGGACAAGTTGGATATCTACATGCCGTTGGGCGCGACCAATGCTCCCGTGGTTGTGTATTTTCATGGTGGAGGTCTGATGTATGGTGACAAAAGCCTGGCGCAAGTGGTCGCCAAACGGCTATTGGCAAAGGGTATCGGTTTAGTGTCGGCCAACTACCGACTCTCACCAGGGGTGATGCATCCTGCACATGTCCAGGATGCGGCATCTGCCACCGCCTGGGTGCACCAAAACATTGCCGAATACGGCGGTGACCCACAATACCTATATGTTGGTGGGCATTCTGCCGGCGCCTATCTGGCCGCCCTGCTGGCTTTGGATCCTCAACATCTGCAGCAGCATGAAATGACGTTGTCCGATATTCGAGGCGCCATTCCGATCAGCCCTTTTCTTTACGTGGAAGAGACTGCCGAGGATCGGCCGAAGTCGATTTGGGGTCAAGTACCCCTGGATTGGCTGGCAGCCTCAGTTACTCCACACATCGCTGCAGGCAAACCACCCATGCTGCTTATCTACGCCGACGGTGACGATTCATGGCGACGCGCTCAGAACGAGCAGTTAGCAAAAGAACTCACTATGATTGGCAACGAAGCTGTCAGAGCAGTCAAGGTACCTGATCGAGACCACACGTCCCTGATTTCTGAGATTGATGCTACGGACGATCAGGTTGGCGAGCTTCTGGCGACCTTCATCGCCGAGCAGATGCACGACTGATCCCAGCAAAATCTCCACATTTATTTTGACCGATCGAGCTTGGACCCGAACCATCTTCATGAACACCCGCCAGCGGATTAAGCTGATTCAGTCAGGCATTCTCGGGTTCTGCGGGAAAGTGGATTGTGGCCTACAGTCCGTCAATCCACGTGCCGATAATTTCAACACCTGCTTCATCTACAACATGTGTAGATAGGGGCGGCATTCGATTGCCGTCCAGCTGCTGCATTCTCAACCACAGAACGCTCCGAGATTTATCCCCCACCGCAATAATGCGGGCATCCTGCAACCCTAACGTGCCAGCCTGGGGCATCACATCAACAGCGTTCATTGATGCGAGCGCTGTCTCCGCCCGCAGATCCAGGTTGGTAGGCGCAGTAGAATTGGGTCTATGACACTGGCTGCAATTGATATCGAGATAGGCTCGTGCTTTATCTTCCGTACTGGCAGCGACGTCGTCCAGAGCCGGAAACTGCCCGTACTGATCAGCCGTGCCTATATCACGGTCGAACCAAGAGATGTTGTTTAAACTACGCAGCTGGTTATCAATAACGCCTGCGTAGTCGAAGTTCGTATTCAACTGGCGGGTCTCCAGCCCGAGGACAAATCCCGCCTGTTCTGTATGACAGCCCAGGCAATCTACCCGGCTGGGATATTCGTAGGTCTGAGAGACCACACTACCATTGGCCCGGGTAATGTTCAGGGTCTCGGTTTCCCTGCTAGCTAACAACGTTGCATCTGTCTGCGCCTGATTCCATCGATAAGTAAAGCCCTGCCAGCCCTGGCTGGTATGCAGAAACACCCTGGTTTCCAATCGTCGGGTTGACGACGCATCATTTGCGTTCAGATCTACTTCAAAATGTTTGACTGTCACGGTGCCTTCAGGAAACGACCAGTCCAGAGCCGTGAAATCCACCTGCTCATTGTCCGGCACACCAACCCACCTGCGTTTGTCCACACCATCAGACCAGAATGGCTGACTGGGCTCATATTCGATCAGCCCGCTTGCAGGCGTCAGATTGACAAGATCAGTGAAAATGCCTGTTTGCGAGAGCAGTGTCGGTATCTGACCGCCACCCCCGCCTGAAGGTTGCAGATCAAACAAAGTCCCACCCTGCCCGACCAGCAATAACTCGCCATTGTTCTTTTCTCCAAAGCTGGTGAAGTTCTGGGTGGTGCTTACAATCACATCATTGCTGACAACCTGGGAACCGTCCCAGGCGAGGGCCCATATGGATCCGCCTAAAAAGTCGGTGTACAGGTAGCGGCCAAAAAGAGCGCCAAACTGACTGCCACGATAGACGTACCCACCGATAACGGCGATCCCTTCACTGCGTCCGTAGTCGATAACCGGCGAAGTAAACGCGCTAAGTGGCAGTGTATTCTGGGAATCATCGAATGGAAGATTGCCTTCTCGAACACGCCAACCATAGTTGTTTCCCGCTTCAATGATATTGATTTCTTCACGCTGGGTCTGGCCCACATCCCCCAGCCACAGGTCACCAGTCTGGCGATCGAACGAAAAACGAAAGGGGTTGCGTAACCCGATGGCATAAATTCTAGAATCCACGGCAGAATCATTTACAAACGGATTATCTGCAGGCACATCGTAAGGGTCGTTGGGATTCAGCGGATGTACATCAATGCGCAGCATTTTGCCGAGAAGCGTAGTTGTATTCTGCGCCAGATTGTTTGGATCGCCACCGCTGCCACCATCTCCCATACCAATATAGAGGTGTCCGTCAGGCCCAAATGTGAGCATGCCCCCGTTATGGTTGGTGAATGGTTGATCGATCACCAGGATCGTTTTTTCACTGGCTGGTTGGATGAGGTCTGCGCTTTCGTTCCAGGTCATTCTTGCGATGACAGATCGCAGCGGCGCATCCAGAGAATAGTGCATATAGACGTAGCGATTCTGCTGAAAATCCGGATCAAACGCCAACCCCAGCAGCCCTGACTCACCGCCGGAAAGTACACGCCCGGATATATCCAACAGCGTTCGTGCACTGGTTACTGTTGGGGAATCCTCAAACGCCAGAATCCTGCCGTTCTGTTCCACCACCACCAGGCGGTTTTCGCCTGGCACCCCGGCAGCATACAGTGCTGTGTCAAATCGCAGGTTCGGGAACGCATTCACTAAATCGAATGAGGCGGCACCGCTGCCTTGTGTTGGCAGAGTGAAACTGGCCAGAGAGGGCCGCGCATTCAGTCCAAAAGGGTCTGCGCCACCTCCAGGGGGAGGTGACGGCGGTGGTGCTGGTACTGGCGGCGGATTCGAACCGGCATTCCCACTGCCCCCGCTGCTGCCCCCTCCCCCGCAGCCGGATAAGGCAAAAACGAGGCAAAAGACAGAGGTTGAGATAAAACTCGCACGCATGATGGACTACTCAAATGCAACAAACTACATACTCTCAGATGTTCAAGCGCATTTTATTAACCGGCTGGCATAAGTGGACCGTTGGCTCATCAAGCTACATTCTTATTAAACACTGACTTATACTCGCGAATTGCCAATTCCCAGGTAGTCCAATGATCGATAAATCGGCGTCCCTATTAATTGGCGTAATCTTTGTTGCTTTTCTTTTTCCATTGAACGTTCTGGCCCAATCCGAGGAGCAAATCGTTGAAGAGATTGTGGTTGTCGGCGAGTTAATTGGCGAACTTGGATTATCCCAACCTTCCAGCGCAGGCAGTCGACTCGGCCTGACGCTGCTGGAAACACCCGCGACAGTCGAGACGATCAGCAGTTCAATCATTCGCGCCCGCGGCTATCAGCAGATCTCGGACGCGGTGGCAAGTTTGCCGGGCGTCGTTTCCGGCGAATCGCCAGCGGCACCTTCGACCTTTTCGATGCGCGGTTTCACCCGTTCCCAAATTACGGTCTTGCGCGACGGTCTCTGGGTTGGACCCGCAAACATGGTGATGCGTCCGCAAAACACGTTCAATCTCGACCGTATTGAAGTATTGCGCGGCCCTTCTTCTGTTTTAAACGGTCAGGGTGCTGTGGCTGGAACAATAAATGCGATCAGTCGAAGCGCGGAAGCCGAGCAGTCTCAATCTGTTGACGTGCTGGCCTCTTATGGCCGATATGACAGCTATCAACTGGGCGTCGGTGCGGGTGGTGCCCTGAGTGATTCCACCTGGTACCGAGTCGATGTTAGCCAGCGTGAATCCTCAGGGTACGTCGACCGCATGGACCCAGAGTCGTTTAACGCAACCGCCAGCGTCCTGTTCCAACCCAGCGAACAGTTCTCCATCAAGCTGAGTGCTGACTACCTGGACGACGACCTGGCGGACTACTGGGGCACACCTTTAGTACCTACATCAGCTGCCCGCCGACCAATGAATGATGTAATTTCTACACGCACGGGCGAAACGATTGACGCACGATCTCGATTCAGGAACTACAACGTCGCTGATAGCCGTGCCGAATCGGATCAGTTGTTTCTTCGTGCCGATCTCACCTGGATGCCAAACGAAAGATTTACACTAAAAAACACAACCTACAAATTTGATGCCGACCGAGAATGGCTCAACGCAGAGGGATACGTTTATTGCAATGCCGTCGTCGACGTTTGTACGCAAACGGGTGTCATCCAGCGCTACTATGGCTACTTTTTCGTCTTCCATGACCAGGACCTCATCGGCAACCGACTCACCGGACAGTACGATTTTGACGTCAGTGGTATGGACAACCGTCTACTGATCGGTACAGAAATTACAGATCTGGATTTTGAGCGGGCGCGGGGATTCAGACGCAGCGCGCCCTTGGCACCGGGTGACGCGGTTGATCTCTTCAGCCCAGTTCCCGGGCGATACGGTCCCGAAGAACTCCGGGGAGTGAGTCCAACCGATATCCAGACTTTTGCGGTGTTTGCCGAAGACGCTCTACAGATCAATGATCGCCTGTCAGTGATTACGGCAGTTCGTTACGAAGAACTGGAATTGGACCGGAAAAACTTTGATGCTGCAGGTGTGCAGGAAGCCTCCGGATTTGAGCGTGACTTCAACTGGATAAGCTGGCGCCTGGGCTCAGTGTTTAAACTCACGGACAACGTCGTCCTATACGCGCAATACAGTGATGCTAAAGACCCGGTCAACGCCAACATCTTTCTCGTCAATGCAGGTGAGGACTTTGATCTAACCGATGCAGAGCAGTGGGAAATCGGGCTGAAAGCTGTTTTTTCTGAGGGTAAAGCTGAGGCAACCCTTGCCTACTACGATATCGAGCGCGATGACGTGCTCGAACGCATTGGATTGGATAGCGCGGGCAGTGTTGGTGGGCGAGAGTCTCGGGGCATCGAAATTTCGGCCACAATCGCAGCCAACGATTATTGGCGCATTGGCGCGAACGCCGCTTACACCGATGCTGAATTCAAGCGATCGGCTAACTTCGTGAACTTCGCCGGCAACACACCACCTAATGTTCCGGAACTTACAGGAAACTTATGGAGTAGTTTAAGGCTCACCGGGGTACCCATAGAACTCGGGGCTGCGTTGCGTTTTGTTGACGATAGATATGGTGACAGCGCGAACAATATAACGCTCAAATCATATCTGTTGCTGGACGCTTACGCCTCCTGGACGCACAAAAACCTGCGCGTGAGTGCCCGCATCAGCAATGTCACGGACGAAGACTATGCATCATGGGCTGATGTCTTCTACCTGCAGCAGAACGATCCAGGTTTTCTCTACGCCAACCAGCTTTTACTGGGTTCTCCACGCACGTACGAGTTAAGCTTCGAAGCGTCTTTTTAGGTGGGCGCCAGGGTAACAAGACTACTCGTATTCGTTCATCGCTGGATCGGTATCTGCCTGGGCCTGCTGTTCGCGATGTGGTTTGCGACGGGCATGGTCATGATGTATGTACCCTATCCGTCACTACCTGATAGTGACCGCCTGGCGATGATGGAAACCATCGACTACACAAAACTAAACGTTGCACCCGCTGCAGCACTATCCAAGTGCCCTCCCATGCTGACGGGGTTTCGCGCGATTACGCTCACAAACCGCCCGGCGTATGTATGCCATACCTCCGACAACGCAACACACGTCGTTTATGGCGACAATGGACAACTCGCCCCTCACTTAACAGCTTCGGTTGTAGAGCGCAGGGTGCATGAGGTGTTCAGCAAACCACTGAAGTCCATAGAAGGACCCATGGACTATGATCAATGGATCGTGGCAAATAAATTTGATCCGTATCGCCCTTTTCTTCAGGTGGCGATGGCTGATGATGCAGGTACGCATTACTACGTCTCAACGATAACCGGAGAATTTCTGCAGCGAACGACACGACACGAGAGAGTGTGGAACTATCTTGGCGCTGTCCTGCATTGGATCTATCCTACTGTTTTGCGCAAAGATCATGCGTTGTGGGACAAAACAGTCTGGTGGTTATCTCTTGTTGCTTTAGTCGGGACCGCATCAGGCGTTTATCTGGGTCTTTACCGAACCCTGAAAGTTCGCGCATCCGGGCGGCGGACGCTGAGTTCGTTCAAAGAGAACTGGATGCGCTGGCACCACATTCTTGGACTTTTCACGGGAATTCTGGTGTTGAGCTGGATCTTCAGCGGTTGGTTATCAATGGATCATGGCAGACTGTTTTCCACACCTTCCGCTACCCTCACTCAACAGAACCTATTGCGCGGTAGTAGCCTCAGTGAAATCGTATCCCGGGTTGATCTGGGCTCCTTGACCAGTCTTCACCCCGCGTCGGAAGTGACGATTCATGCTTTAGACGGCGAATATGTGATCCTTGCTCAAGACCATAACGGCCTGATTAACCCGGAAACGCTTGGGTTTGCTCAGATTCGTCGTGCGATCATCGCGGCCTGGCCGGAACAAAAGGTGGTTAGCCTCAAAGTGGTACCTGACGATGATGCGTATACAAATCTGCGAGAAGGTCAGCTGCCCGCGGGCACAATCCGAGCGGTATTAGACGACAGCAATTCAACATGGATTCATCTGGATGCATTCAGTGGAGAAGTCTTATCAGTTATGGATCGCGGTAGACGGGTCTACAGATGGCTTTTTAACGGACTTCACAGTCTGGACTTTCCCTGGCTGGCGAAGCATAGACCGGTGTGGGATATCGTGATGTTCATAGGCCTTTTCGCTGGCTTTTCTGTAAGCGTAACCGGCACAGTCATCGGATTGCGGCGCCTGTTGCGCTCCGGATAGTTCATGATTCCATCAGATGCCATCTCGACTTTTCTGGCCTCTTTCACCCTTATCGGTCTGGCGGAAGTCGGCGACAAAAGCCAAATCGTCTGCATGGCTTTAGCATCCCGTCACCGTCATGGACCGGTGTTATTGGGCGCTGCAACGGCCTTTCTCCTGCTGAACACCCTTGCAGTAATCTTTGGCGCAGGAATTGCGGCATGGTTGCCAGAGCAGGCAACTGCGACGATTGTGGCGTTGCTTTTTGCTGCATTCGGTCTACATGCGTTGTTTACACAACGTGATGATGAATCTGAAGAAATTTCCGAACTAGCCGGATACAGCGTCTTCCTCACTACACTATCATTAATTTTCCTGGCCGAGTTTGGCGATAAGACACAGATCGCGGTCGCAGGTCTGGCAAGCAATATGGCCCTGCTACCGGTATGGGTTGGTGCAACTACAGCGCTTATCTTGGTTTCCGCACTCGGAGTTTGGGTCGGACGAGCGCTATTGCAAAATCTACAAACCATTTGGCTGCATCGGGTGGGCGGGGCAATCTTTCTGGTGTTTGCGGCTATCGCCGGATGGCGAGCATTGAGTTGAGCGGAAGGCCTGCAATGTGTGCATTGGGACGTTCTTTCCATCTATAATTGGAAGATGAAGCACCAGTCCATGTCACTCGGCATCATATCACTTATCTGTCTGCTGGCCGTTCAAACCAGCGGGCTGCACCTGCACGTTGATGAGGCGGGTAACCACGCAGGGTTACATTCTGCGCATACGCATAAGGCGCATCATGCTGATCATCACAATCACGACAACCATGAACCTGAGTCGCATCGCGGTGACCTTCATCGACATTCATCAAGCAGTCACGACCACTCGCAGGAATCGGACGTTTCACTGTTTGAACAGGTCACCTCAAGCCCACAGTCAGATCAGGTCTCTGCGGCAATAGAAGAGGCCCTTCCTGCACCTGTGCCTGCCTGGGTACAGATTCACACGCCTGCGCCTGCAGGTGTCTTTCAAGACAACAAATCCTGCATACACTGGCGTCCGCCACTGCGCGCGCCTCCGCATATCTCTTAACAAGCTTTCGAACGCAGTTTTGAGCTGACCTTCAGTCTCGAGTCTGTATGTTGTTACGCGCCGTCACCGGTGGCGAATCGGAGAATTATGTTATGTGGAGACCTGCATCAAGTCCTCATCTGAGGCTGTATTTATTGCTCTTTGCAATACTCTTATCAAGTCAGAGAGCTACAGCAAACGAACCCCTGCAGATTAACCTGGCTGAAGCGGTACAACGCACGCTGGCAACAAACCCGGCGCTGAACGTGCTGGGTTATAACATTCGTGCTCAGGAGGGGGCGCGCGTTCAGGCCGGACTAAAACCTAACCCGGAGCTGGGTCTGGTTGTAGAAAATGCCCTGGGGAGCGGCGACCTCAATGGATTTGATGGAGCAGAGACCACCCTCAGCCTCGGCTGGGTGCTGGAACGAGGCAAGCGCGAGGCGCGCATTGCAAAAGCCGACGCCAGCGTCTCCCTGCTTGAAACGCAAAGACACGTGCTTAGACGGGATATGGCGGCCGAGACGGCGCGACGCTACCTGGACAGCCTGGCAATACAGGCACAAAAAGCCCAAGCCCTGGATTCAGTTTCAGTTGCAGCCGATACCGTCGCGCAGATTGCCGAACGCGTTAAAGCCGGACAGGCGCCGGATGCTGACCTGGCACGAGCCCGAGCAGAACTCGCTCGCACCCAGCTGAGGCTCGAGGACTTCGAGCACGAACAGGAGGTTGCAAACCACCGTTTGGCGGCTCAGTGGGGGGAACGTAAACCGGATTTCACGAGCGTGGCAGGAGATGTTTTACAACTGCCAAGGTCAGCCGCTTACGCCGAACTGGTGGACAGTATTCGGGATAATCCGGACATTAAACAGTATGCCACGGTCGCGCGCCTGCGCGACGCTGAGCTCAGCCAGGCGCAAGCTCAAGCCAGACCCGACTGGCAGATAAACCTCGGCGTTAGACATCTTGAGCTGGTTGGCGAGCAGGCGCTTGTAGCCGGCATCACCATGCCGTTACCGCTACGCAATCAGAATCAGGGGCAGATTGCTGCGGCCCGTGCCAATCGTCAGCGCGTGGAAGCTGATCGGACTCAAGTCGAACTTGGGATCGAAACACAACTCTTTGCAACTCACCAGGCGCTGCAACATGCACTGCATGTTACGCGCACGCTTTCGACAGAGGTACTGCCCCTGACAGAGTCAGCGCTGCGCGACACTCAACGAGCGTACCGTGCCGGCCGTTACACCTATTTTCAGCTGCAGCAGGTGCAGCAGGAAGTTCTGGACGCCCGTCTTGCCCAGGTTGAAGCGGCCATCAGCGCGCATCGGCACGCCATCGAGATAGAAAGATTGACAGGCACTGTCCTCACTCAAGGAGCCCTCTGATGATCAGAACCTTCAAACCTGTTTTCTACGCTTTATTAATCTTGTCCTTCTCTCAGGGATGTACCGACGCCTCCCATCACAGCGAACATGTCGACGCCCACGGGCACGAGCACGAGCAGGAAGAGATGCCCCGCGGCCCTCACGGCGGGCGCTATCTGACAAACAACAACTTCGCCATGGAGCTTTCCATCTATGAAACCGGCGTGCCCCCTGAATTCAGAGTCTGGGCATACCACAACAACCAGCCGGTAGCGCCACGGGAGGTCGACCTGAAAATCACCCTGACGCGGCTGGGCGGAATACAGGACCATATCTCTTTCGCGCCACAGGAAGACTATCTGCGCGGGGACACTACAGTCTACGAACCACATTCGTTTGTTGTAACGATCGAGGCTCGGCACGCTGGCGAGACCCATCGCTGGACCTATGACAACTTCGAGGGACGCACCCGCATCAGCCCGGAGATGGCGCAGAAATTCGGTCTCGAAACAGAACTCGCCGGCGCCGCCACGATAACCGAAACAACAACGGTCTATGGCCGGGTCCTGGCGAATCAGGAACTTGTCCGGGTGGTCAGTGCCCGGTTCGAAGGGGCTGTGCAATCCGTCGAAGTTGCCGTGGGTGACCAGGTTCAAAAAGGACAATCGCTGGCTCGCGTCGAAAGCAATCAGAGCCTGCAGTCCTACACCATTAACGCGCCGATCAGCGGCGTGGTGAGCCAGCGCAACGTTAATCCCGGAGAACAGACCGCTGGCAGAACGCTGTTCACAATCATGGACAGCTCATCGGTCTGGGTGGACCTGGCCGTGTTTCCCGCCGACCGCGCCCGCGTCCATGCAGGCACCGCTGCGCGCGTCACCGATGTTAAGGGCAACGTCAGCAGAAAAGGCGAGATCACTCTACTATCAACCGTTGCTGAACCCAACCAGTCGGTTACGGCGCGCCTGGTACTTGATAACCAAGATGGCGCGTTTGTACCGGGTGTCTTCGTCAAAGGTGAACTGGAAGTTGCAGAGCATGTGGTGCCTCTCGCCGTGAAACGCTCTGCCCTACAGAGTTTTCGCGATTTCACCGTCGTCTTCGCGCAGATCGAAGATGAGTACGAAGTGCGTATGCTGGAGCTCGGCCGCCAGGATGACACGTGGATAGAGGTACTCGGGGGAATTGAACCCGGCACGCGTTACGTCACCACCAACAGCTACCTGATCAAAGCGGACATCGAGAAAGCCGGTGCCGTCCATGACCACTGAGGCCTGAAGAAAATGTTAGATCAGATCATCAGATTATCCATTGCCCGTCGCGACATTGTCCTCTTCATCGTGCTGCTTGTGGCAGGGCTCGGCGTCTGGAACTTCTCCCGCCTCCCTATCGATGCCGTACCGGATATCACCAACGTTCAGGTAGTGATCAACACCGCCACGCCAGGCTATACGCCGCTGGAGGTAGAGCAGCGCGTCACCTTCCCGCTGGAGAACGCCATGGCGGGGATTCCACGCATGATCGAGACCCGATCCTTCTCCCGCTATGGGGTATCGCAGATTACTGTTGTTTTCGAAGAAGGCACTGATATTTACTTTGCCCGCCAGCAGGTCAGTGAACGGATTGGGACAGCCCGCGCGTCTTTGCCCGAGCAGCTGGACCCTATGCTCGGCCCGATTGCCACCGGCCTCGGCGAGATCTTCATGTTCACCATCGACGCAGCACCTGAAGCGGTAAACGCGGATGGGTCGCCGGTTACCACCACAGATTTGCGTACCGTGCATGACTGGATTGTAAAGCCACAGTTGCTGCGGGTACCTGGGGTGGTGGAAGTCAATCCGATTGGTGGATTCAAGAAGGAAATTCTGGTCGCCCCCAAACCGGCAGCACTGTTGGCCCGCGGGCTTACCATGCAGGACCTGGAAGTTGCGCTGCGCCGTAACAACGCTAACCGAGGCGCAGGGTTCATAGAGTACAACGGCTCGCAATGGCTGGTGCGGGTGCCTGGCCTGGCAACACATCTTGATGAGCTGAGCGCCATTGTCGTCAGTGAGCGTGATGGTGTACCGGTGCAGATCAAAGATGTGGCAAGTGTGGGGCTCGGCCGCGAGTTGCGCGCCGGGGCAGCCACTCAGGATGGTAAAGAAGTTGTGCTCTCCACTGTGTTTATGCTCATGGGCGAAAACAGCCGCGCAGTGGCGCATGCCGTTGCACAGAGAATTGACGCGATACAGCCCAGCCTCCCCCCGGGCATCACTCTGAATGCAGTCTATGACCGCACCGGACTCGTCGATGCCACCCTGGAGACCATCCGTACCAATTTGCTCGAGGCAGCGTTGCTGGTCATGGTGGTGCTGCTGCTGTTTCTCGGTAACGTGCGGGCTGCATTACTTACCGCCGCTGTCATCCCTCTGGCCATGCTGATGACGGTGACTGGCATGGTTCGTTCGCAAGTGAGTGCCAATCTGATGAGCCTCGGCGCGCTTGATTTCGGACTGATCGTCGACGGTGCGGTGATCATCGTGGAAAACTGCATGCGGCGGCTGCAGCTGGATACCGACAGACAGACGTCGTTAGGTGATCGCCTCGAGGTGGTCTTTGAAGCAACCAGAGAAGTTATTCGTCCAGCGCTCTTCGGCGTCTTCATCATTACCGCCGTCTACATTCCTATCTTCGCGCTCTCGGGCGTGGAAGGAAAAATGTTTCATCCCATGGCCATTACAGTTGTGATCGCCCTGCTCTCGGCGATGCTGCTGTCGATCACCTTCGTGCCCGCCGGCGTGGCGCTGCTTTTTCGTGGGCCTTTAAAAGAAGGCAAAGGCACAGTGATGGCCAGGCTCAAATCTGCGTACCGCCCGCTGCTCAAGGCTGCACTGCGTTTTCGTTACGGCGTTGTCGGCGTTGGAGTCATTCTGGTAGTGGCTTCCGGCTGGACTGCAACGCGCCTGGGCACCGAGTTCATCCCCACCCTGGACGAAGGTGACATCACCATGCACGCCCTGCGCATTCCTGGCACTTCGCTGAGTCAGGCAGTGTCCATGCAACTGGGGCTGGAGCAGGTGGTGTCGACGCTGCCCGAAGTGGAACGCGTGTTCTCGAGAATCGGCTCGGGAGAAATCGCAACAGACCCCATGTCGCCGAGCATGGCGGATACGTTCATCATGCTGAAACCACGAAGTGAATGGCCGGATCCGCAGAAGCCCAAATCTCAATTGATCCAGGACCTGGAAACACTGGTGACGCCGGTGCCGGGCAATCGCTATGAATACCTGCAACCCATCGAGATGCGCTTCAATGAATTACTGGCGGGTGTGCGAGCAGAGCTGGCTGTAAAGGTTTTCGGCGATGATTTCGATACGCTCATAGAGGCGGGACAATCGATTGAGGCAGCTGTGCGCGCCATTCCAGGCGCTGCGGATGTGTCGCTGGAGCAGACTTCCGGACTCCCGGTTTTAACGCTCATACCTGACCGTGAAGCCATGAACCGGCTGGGTCTCTCCCTCCAGGCGCTGCAGAACTACGTTGCAATGGCTCTGGGTGGAGAGGTTGTTGGACAGCTTTATGAGGGTGACCGACGTTTCGATATTGTGCTGCGTCTGCCGGAAGCGATCCGCAATAATCCCGATAGCTGGGTCAGCTTGCCAATTCCGCTGAGCGACGGCACGTACGTACCGCTCAATGAAGTGGCACGCCTGGAAACCATCATCGGTTTCAACCAGGTCAATCGGGAAAATGGCAAACGTCGTGTGGTGGTAACGGCCAATGTTCGCGGTCGCGATCTTGGCTCATTTGTAGGCGAAGTGCAGCAGACAGTTGCCGGACTCGACGTGGTACCCCCAGGGTACTGGGTGGAGTTTGGTGGCACCTACCAGAACCTTGAGTCAGCAACCAGGCGGCTGTCGCTTGTGGTCCCGGCGACCCTGTTTTTCATCGTGGTGCTGCTTTTTGTAGCACTCGGCTCTTTCAGGGATGCATTTGTTGTCTTTTCCGGGGTGCCCCTGGCGCTCACCGGCGGCGTCATGGCCCTGCTCATTCGAGACATTCCGCTGTCTATATCGGCAGCCGTGGGTTTCATCGCGCTTTCCGGTATTGCGGTGCTGAATGGCCTCGTCATGGTGTCGTTCATTAGAGATTTACGGCAGCGTGGACGACCATTGGAAGAAGCCATCATCGAAGGCGCGCTGACCCGTCTGCGGCCCGTTCTTATGACAGCGCTGGTGGCTTCACTGGGTTTTGTGCCCATGGCCCTGAACACAGGCATGGGCGCCGAAGTACAACGCCCGCTGGCCAGCGTCGTGATTGGCGGCATTATCTCTTCGACCCTGCTGACGCTGCTTGTGCTGCCTGCCTTATATCGAATAGTTCAGGCACGCAGGCAGGACGATGCGATGTCAGAACGAGAAGAGCCGGTTCCAGAGGGCCGGTAATAACCCGTTAAACTTACACAAGGAGACACCAATGGCGTTCCTGCTCACAAAATATCTGGTGCTCATCTGGCTTTACATTGAAAACCAGTCGGCGGAAAAGATCTCCAACCATGCCTGGTACACGTTCTGGTATGTGATACCCACACTACCAATGTTTCTGGTCTTTCCTTATCTGATACCACGGATCGGCTTCTGGCCCTCGCTGGCAGCGAGTATCCTGCTGACAACAACCCTGTTTGCGGTGATCGCAGTACTGCTGCGTCGTTTCGGGGTCGAATTGTTTTGAGCAGATCCCGGGTATCAGACTAAAAAGGCAGCCGCGCCCTGTCATCTGCAGGTCACAATTCTGAAACTTTTCTGCAATCTCTCCTGACGATACTTTTTCTGCCGCGCCACAGCGAATCAGCGCTGCGCGCTCTATAAATTGTTTAGTATCACCGGGGAAAACCAGATGAAACAGAACAAGTCCGGCTCAACGACACGGAGACTTGCGCTATCGTTGACGACACTACTCACTCTACTCATGGCACACGGCGCTGCCGCCGAAACCAGGCAACACACAGAAAAACCAACAAAAGAACACAGTGCAGCGCAAAAATATTTCGCGCCCATTGGTACTTTTGATGTCATTGCCGGGAACGGCTCAGGCGTTGCAGAAATTGTTGATGTCACACAGAACAACAAAGAACTCATCTACACCGACGGCGACAACGGGCAGATCGGATTTGTCGATATTCGACGTCCCCGCGCGCCGGTGGGCACAGGGACTGTGGATGTCGGTGGTGAACCCACCAGCCTTGTCATTCTCGACCCTCTGGTCCTGGTAGGCGTCAATACATCAACATCGTTCACAGAGCCATCGGGCAAGCTGGTGGTGGTACATCGCCGCACCCGCCGCATTGTTGCTGAACACGAACTGGGCGGCCAACCCGATGCGCTGGCGCTTGCACCTGACCGCAAGCGCGCGGCAATTGTTATCGAAAATGAGCGGGATGAAGATCTGAACGACGGCCTGCTGCCACAATCACCCAGCGGGCAACTGCTGATTGTCGATCTGCAAGGTCCAGCCCGCTGGTGGACAATTCGCGAAGCCGATCTTTCGCCTGTTACAGAAGGCGCTTTTGCCGGCGGTGACCTCGAACCGGAATTTGTCGATATCAATAGTCAGAATGAAGCCGTGGTTACCTTCCAGGAAAATAATCATCTGGCAATCGTGGATCTGAAAAGTGGCAAGACAATCAACCACTTCTCAGCAGGTTCCGCGCAGCTGAGCAATGTGGATACGCTGGAAGAAGATCTGATTGTACTGGATTCCAACCTGATCAAACGTCGCGAACCCGATTCGGTTGCGTGGATTGATGACGATTCTTTTGCCACCGCCAACGAAGGTGACTATGAAGATGCTGCTGGCGAAGAAGGCGGCAGCCGCGGCTTCACCATCTTCAATCAGAACGGCGATATCGAGTACGAGTCTGCCGAGTCGTTTGAGCATCTGCTGGTCAGCGCCGGTCATTACAATGAAGGTCGCTCCGAAAACAAAGGTGTGGAACCTGAATCCATAGAGTTCGGTAAATACAACGGCCAACCCCTGTTGTTTGTTGGATCTGAAAGGTCCAACGCGATCGGCGTATATGACGTTACCGGCAACACCCCGCAACTGGTGCAGGTACTGCCCACAGGCATTGGTCCAGAAGGCTTGAAAAGCATCCCTGCACGGGGCCTGCTGGTCGCTTCCACCGAAAATGACGAGGCGGACGATGGCATACCCACCATGATCAATATCTACGCTCAGCGCCGCAAAAAATCTCCGTACCCACAGATCATTTCAGCTAACGACAGCTATGGATTGCCTATTCCCTGGGTGGCGCTTTCCGGCCTGGCGGGCGACCCGTGGAGCGCTAACACGCTTTACGCAGTCAGTGATTCATTCCTGGCTGAAGGTTTCGTTTACACCATTGACGTGTCACAACGTCCCGCGCTGATCACAAACCGCATGCAGGTCACCGGTGCCAGTGCTGGCCTGGATCTCGAAGGCATCGCAGTGGGTCCCGACGGACACTTCTGGTTAGGTAGCGAAGGCAACAGCTCAAGCCGACCGAATCTTGTCCTGAAGGTAGACAGCACCACTGGTGCGGTCATCTCAGAAATCGAACTCCCGGCAGGCCTGGTTGACATGCGTCGCTCTAACGGCATCGAAGGCATCGCGGTGACCGGCGAGACCGGTTCAGAAGTTGTTTATGTTGCGATTCAGCGGGCATGGCCGGACGAGGGTGACACGGACCAGGTGAATACAAAAATTGGCCGCTACGATGTTGCCACCAGTGAATGGGGATTTGTGCACTACCCGCTTGAAGCGGAGAGTAATGGTGGGTGGATTGGTCTATCTGAATTAACCCTGCTGCCCAACGGTGATTTTGCGGTGATTGAACGCGACAAAGGCTGGGGGCCAAGCACAGCGCCTAACGCAGAACTCAAAGCGCTGTATAAAGTTGACCTTGAAAACGCGGACTTCCGGGCATACGACAATGCCGACGGCCTGATCACAGTAACCAAGCAACTGCTGTTGGACGTGCTGCCGAAAATCGAGCGGCGCAGCATCTGGACTGCTGAGAAACTCGAGGGATTTGCGGTCACGTCAAATGGTCGCGCATTTGCTGTTACCGACAACGATGGGGTTGATGGCGCAACTGGAGAAACACTCTTTCTGCGCTTAGGTCGGATCGACAAACTGCTGAACGATAACTGAAACCTAAGTCCCCGACGCAGGTTCTTCGAGACTGCCGTCCATGCCCTCGGGCTTTGGCCGGCGTGTTTTGTAGAACTTGCGTATATCATGCTCAGAGTGATGATCCAGGATCATATCGAGCGTGTGGCCAATGCTCGTGCAGGTGCGTATCTGTGCCAGTCGGTTCCAGGCTGCACGCTCACCCTCTAGCACCAGCTCTGAAATCTCGTCCGATGTCAGGTGTCCCAGGAGTTTCTGCGGGTTCACAAAATTGAACGACGGCACAATATTGATATCGCCAGCGTAATCCTGGGCGGCAACCGAATAGAACATGTTCATGGCCCGGCTGACTTCTGGCCAGGGCCGCAGGTAACGGCGGGTAAACTCTTCCCCGGAGCGCAGCATTTCCCTACCTGCATGCCGCCACACTGATTTAGCGCCTTTTGGCAGATAGATATACTTGTCGGCGCTCATCATCGCCAGTGCCAGGGGATTGGCCTGGCTGACAATGTAATGGTTAACCCCATAGAGCCGCGCCAGACGCTTGGCCGGCAGATCGTCGGTGACCGCACCATCCACCCAACGTCGATTTGGCAGATAGGGTTGCGGCTCGCCATAAACGTTCTTCGCCATCAGCATCACCGACGGGAAGACACCCGGCACCGCGCAGGACGCAAGCACCGCAGTTCGAATAAACACGTTGGGTGAGGTAATGGCATTCATCAGCCTCGAAGTCTGGTGCTGCTCTGCAGGCGCGATGGTCACGTTCAGACAGCGACCGGTCTTCTCAAAAGCTTCCTGGAAGGTCATGTCGGGGATCGTAACCTCCAGCATGGCCATCACATCGTTGATGTCCATCTGGCGTCGGGTGATGGTCCAGGCGGCTTCATCAAACTGCTGTGGATTGCCCAGCAGATTGTCGCCGGAAAACAGCTCATTAAGTTCGTCATCACTATGGCAGCCCAGCACCGCAGCAACCACTGATCCCGCACTGGAGCCTGAAATAACTCCCGGCAGCAGTTTCTGCTGGAACAGGGTTTTCACGACACCGGTGTGAAAATGTCCCAGGGAGCCCGCGCCGCTCAACATCAGAGCAGTGCGGCCAAAGCAGTGACTGGCGCGATCAAAGAAGTCCATTTTCTCCTCAAATGGAATCTGATCCTCCGGTACCGAGGAGATGTGCCTGAGCGAGTCGGAGATGGTGCTCACATAATCTTCAATCAGATGCTTGGTACCCAGCTTGGCGCGCTCGTGAAGCTCAGACTTGCCCATACCACCCATGTTGCCGTGAATACCTTCATTCAAGGCAAACAGCAGACCCACATCGTCACCCCGCGCGCGCAGGTCCTTAAGGATCTGCGTTCGCTGCTTGATGTTAGCCCAGTCATAGTTTTCCGCGCGCTCTGTCTGCCGCCATTTTTCAGCGCCGCTGCGCACGTCATGTTGCTCAGCCAGACCGCGCCAGGTTTCAAAGTCCTCAGCCGCTGCCATGTCCTTTTTGAGGCGGGAAAGACTGATATCCCAAGCTCTGCGTTGTGTGGTGTCACTCATGCCCATCAATCTCCGAGGCAGCGTTCCCGCTGATGCGTTTTACAGTGCAGGATATCGGACTTCAGGGCGTTGGGTAAGGCTGCAAAACGTATGTTGCATCACGAAGTTGGCAGATATCACCGAACACATCAAATCAACGGCGCGTGGTCAAAAACGCTCGCTATCATCACAAAAAGTTCATCAGCTGTTCATTTACCCGCCATCTAACCCTACCAATGTGTGGAGTTGGGTGATTTCAAAACAGGTGATCAATGAAAAATGTTGAAGCCCTGGTTGATAAAGGCGTCAACGCTTGAGACATGCGGACTGGAAAAGCAGGTTTCTGGCGCTCAGCTGGCAGCAGAAATTTCTGTTTCTGGTGACAAATCAGTTACCCCGCCGCAGCGCAACATTGCTGATGGGGCGCCTGAGTAAGGTTGAACAACCGTTAGTCAAAAAACTGATGATGGCATTGTGGCAGATGTTTGCAGACGATCTTCGATTGTTTGAAGCAAAGCATCAGCATTTCAAGAGTATGCACGATTGTTTTGTCAGAGAAATAAAGCCCGAAATGCGTCCGATAGATAATAGGAGTAACACACTGGTCAGTCCTTGCGATGCGGTGATCGGTGAATATGGGCCTGTGTGTGACGGTCATGCCTATCAGATCAAAGGTGCGCCCTACCGAATTAATGATCTGTTTGGAGATGAAGACGTGGCGCGTCGTTATGCAGGTGGTAATTTCTGCACGTTACGATTGAAATCAAGTATGTATCATCATTTTCACGCACCCTGGCCGGGCGTTATCAATGAAGTGGTGTACATATCCGGTGATACCTGGAACGTAAATCCCCCGACCCTGAAAGTGATTGACGCGCTTTTCTGCAAAAACGAGCGTGCAGTTGTCGAATTGAAAAACTGCGACCAGCGTATAGCTATTGTTGCTGTGGCAGCAATACTGGTTGCCAGCATCAGAGTTCATGGGCTGCCGGAGCCGCTCAATCTGAACTATCGCGGACCTAACCACTTACCGCTGAAACGCAGCGTCAGCAAAGGCGAGCCGCTGGGCTACTTTGAGCATGGTTCTACATTGGTTCTGTTTGCCCCTAAATGTTTCGAGTTCTCAGCTGATCTCAAAGCAGGAGAAATCATCCGCATGGGCGAACCGCTGATGCAAAAAATGCCTGCTGGCCGGATAAGGCCACTCTAACTTCAGAAGGAGAATTTTCATGACTCTCGATAAACGGCCCTTTCGTGAAGAGCTTAAAAAGCAACGCTGGGACGATCATCGGTATTATCACCAGAGCCGAATAAATCAGTCGTTACACCTGTTCAGTGCTGTCTGTTTTATCCTGTCGTACTGCATGGTCTTTTTCAGCATCAGTGCCGCTGCAATTCTGGGGTGGATTTTTGCCATGTCTTCACGCCAGATCGGGCATTTCTTTTTCGAGCCAAAAACCTACGATGACGTGAATAAGGCGACCCACCAGCGCAAAGAGGAGATCAAAATTGGTTACAATCTCTTTCGCAAGCGTGTACTGCACGCGGTTTGTGCTGCTTTCCCGGTAGTGCTCTATTTCGAGCCATCATTGTTCGGAATTTTTGCACAATACGGGACCTTCGGAGACTTTGTTAATAACCTTTCTGTGTCCTGGCTTGTATTGGCAATGAGCGCATTGGTATTCAGAGCTGTACAGATATTTTTTATTCACGATATCCGTACCGGGATCATCTGGTTAACAAAGATAGCCACGGACCCGTTCCATGATTTCAAAATTTATCTGAAATCCCCCGTGCACCTGATGAAAGGTCAGTTGTTTGATCCGATGGATCATGTTCAGGACAATGCTGAAGGCGAACCCTCAGCTGCAGGCATATCCTCGCGATGAGGTATTGCACGACGCTTCAGGCGGGCCTCTAGAAACTCGCGCATAACATCGCGACGCACTGACTTGTTAGTTGCATCTGCGGGGCACCACCACCAGCCATCGTCATGCATCCGTTTAGCGGCTACGAGAATGCGGCGTAAGACTTCGGCAAAATCATCTTGCGCAAAATTGTGACTGAAGATGATCCTTCCGGTACCCACCATGCCCAGCGTGATCCCTTCAGCGCGCAGATAGTACTGATACATCCAGTTGTATCGACTTGGATTCAGATAAACAAAAGTCCACACGGAAGCCAGGTTGCTGACGCGCAGCGGATAACCTCCGGTTGTCAGTTGTCTATTGAGCTCAGCCGCCCTTTCATTCCAGAGACTTTCCGCGTTTTCGAATCTCCCGGCAAACTCGGTACTGAAAGCATAGCGTAAAAACTCATTCATCGCAGTCATGACGTACGGATGCGAATTGAAAGTACCCCGAGCGACACACAAGTCGGTTGGACGGTCTTCACGAAATCGCTTCATATAGATGGCTTTACCGCAAACCACGCCAACAGGCAGTCCGCCTCCAACTGTTTTACCGTAGGTAACAAGATCAGCCTGGATGCCAAAATAGCCCTGAGCGCCCTGCAGACCCAGCCTGAAACCAACAAACACTTCGTCAAATATCAGGGCGATGCCGTTGGATGTGCAGGTTTCGCGCAATTTTTTCAGCCATCCGCTGTACGCCTGTTGATCTACGTTTGTCGGCGTTGAGCCACTAATTAACGAGGCATCGCTGGCGGGGCTGCTGTTCGGGTGCATTACCTGAACGGGATTGACAATCACGCAGGCGATATCGCGACGTGTTCGCAGCACGGTGAGTGTTGCCTCACTCATTTCCGCCAGCATGAGGATATCGTTTGAGCGGCGTCGGTTACCTACCCCGGGTTGAACACCATCCCACCAGCCATGATAAGAGCCACAGAACATAACAAGTTTGCTCTTCCTCGTGTGGTAGCGGGCCAGGCGCACGGCCTGCATGACAGCTTCCGTGCCGGACATGTGAAACGATACTTCATCCAGTCCGGATGCCTGTTGCAGAAACTGAACATTCTCTGCGACAACAGGATGATAGGGTCCGAGTACAGGCCCCATATCCCGTGCCCGCTCATTGCCCCGCTCAATACACTGGCGATAAAAATCGTATCCCAGCAGATTTACGCCATAGGCGCCGCTGAGATCAAAAGACCAGTCACCCTCGAGACTTTGGATCTGCACACCGTCACTTGAGGATGCAAACGTATTTATCGGCAGGCGATTCTGCACCATTTCACGAAATTGAAACGGTACCCGGTATGCCTCGGTAAACTGCATGTCGGATACAGCGTGTGTAAGCTGGCTGCTGATTTCCCTGGAAATTACCGATCGATCCTGCAATTGCTGGCTGAGACAAGACATGCCTGAATGCCGCCTGGCAACAATATCTGCTGGGGCATCATCGATGTTAAAGGCTCTGTCGAGCCCGTAGCTGACCTTGGGTACCTGGCTGGCAAGACGCCGAGACATGTGGGCGTGGCCGGCAAGGCTGGGATGTTTGGCGCGACTCAGCTGTAGGCGTCGGAAGATTTTATAAGCAACAAAAGCCAGCACAGGAAGCGCTAAAGTCCACAAATTCATGACCCA
This sequence comes from Pseudomonadaceae bacterium, assembly GCA_024743175.1. GTDB lineage: Bacteria > Pseudomonadota > Gammaproteobacteria > Pseudomonadales > Azotimanducaceae > UBA4421. The sequence continues at coordinate 205,014 of JANSXA010000002.1, forward strand.
TCCGCAAGAATTACTCTTCGGTTGGATCGTGACAGCATCTCGTGACAGGCATATTAACGTTCACACACGAGACCGCCCCTCTAAGCGTCGCAACATATCTATATATCTGGAATAATTGATATATTATCCGCATGTGAAGTAAACACTCTTGAAAGCAGGAAGACAGAAATGAAGCTTGACCATGCCGTGTCAGCATTTGGCGCGCTCTCTCAACAAACCCGCCTGAAGACCCTCCGGTTTCTGGTGCGTAAAGCGCCCGATCCTGTGCCCGCAGGCGATATAGCGCTCGCGATGGATGTGCCCCAGAACACCATGTCGTCTCATTTATCAATTCTTGTTAACGCCGGTCTGCTGCAATCCACTCGATCCGGCCGCTCTATTCTCTATACCGTTGATCTGGACGGGCTGAGCGATTTAGTCACCTACCTGGTCGCAGACTGCTGTCAGGGTCAGCCTGAAAACTGCTCAGCAATCGTAAATTCAATTATTCCCAAACATGAACTGACAGAGGTTTAGCCCGATGACACAAAGAGTAGGGTTTAACGGCTTTGGCAGAATGGGCAGGCTTGGCCTGCGCGCAGCGTGGGGTTCTCCGGATATTGAGATTGTGCATATCAACGAGGTTGCTGGCGATGCCAGCGCCGCTGCGCACCTGCTTAAGTACGACAGCCAACACGGCACCTGGGAACCAGCGGTTGAAGCGGAAGGAGACAAAATCTGCATCGAGACAAAAACGATAAGTTACTCGCGCAATCAGAACATCAGTGAAACGCCCTGGGCGGAGATGGGCATAGATATTGTCGTGGAGTGTACGGGGGCGTTTAAAACCTCACCTGCTCTGAATGCTTACTTCGAATCCGGGGTGAAAAAAGTTGTCGTCGCAGCGCCGGTAAAAGATGGCCCACTGAATATTGTCATGGGCGTGAATGATCACCTCTATGCCCACGACAGGCACCATCTGGTGACAGCCGCGTCCTGCACCACAAACTGCATTGCGCCGGTGATCAAAGTCATCCAGGAAAATTTTGGTATTCGTCATGGCGCGATCACCACCGTGCACGACATTACCAACACTCAGAGTGTGCTTGATCAATACCACAAAGACCTGCGACGTTCGCGCGCCAGTGCACGATCGTTAATACCCACGTCAACAGGTTCTGCCACAGCCATCAGTGAAATTTTTCCTGAGCTGAGAGGAAAACTTAACGGTATCGCGATTCGGGTACCCGTCGACAATGCGTCAATTACAGATTGCGCTTTTGAGCTGGAAACAGCGTCTTCGGTTGAAGCGGTAAATGCGGCACTGGAAGCAGCTTCACTGGCAGGACCGCTGCAGGGCATTCTCGGTTACGAAACCAAACCTCTGGTTTCAATTGATTATGAAGGTGATACCCGCTCCAGTGTCATAGATGCACCTTCTACAATGGTTGTTGACGACACCCTGGTCAAAATCCTGGCCTGGTACGACAACGAGATCGGTTATGTACATCGCATGATGGAACTTGTCGCAAAGGTTGCACGCGGCATGGAAAACTGACATGCGACAGTACGCCATCATCACAGCGAGCTACTGGGGTTTTACCCTGACCGACGGCGCGCTGCGAATGCTGGTTGTGCTTTATTTCCATCAGCTGGGATACAGCCCGCTGCAGATTGCGCTGCTGTTCATTTTCTACGAGGTGTTCGGCATTGTAACCAACCTGTTTGGTGGGTACATGGCTGCGCGCCTGGGCCTGGCTGCCACGCTGCTTTGTGGTCTGGCGCTGCAGATTGGCGCGCTGTCAATGCTGCTGGTGGAGTCAGCCTGGCTTTCTGTGCCGTACGTGATGGCCGCTCAAGCGTTATCCGGTATCGCTAAAGATCTGAACAAGATGAGCGCCAAGAGCGGCGTTAAGCTGGTGCTGCCAGAGGATGCACAAGGCAAGCTGTATCGTTGGGTGGCCGCTCTCACCGGTTCAAAAAATGCTCTGAAAGGTCTTGGATTCTTTCTTGGGGGTGTTCTGCTTGAGTCGATTGGGTTCCGCGCCGCCATTGCAACCCTCGCCGGTGGTTTGGTTATCGTTGGGGTGTCCAGCTTTTTTACCCTGGACCGCAGCCTCGGCAAGACGCCGTTTAAAGCCAGATTCAAGCAGGTGTTTTCAAAAAGCGAGCCTGTGAACTGGCTGTCTGCCGCACGGTTGTTTCTGTTCGGTGCCCGTGATGTCTGGTTTGTTGTTGCACTGCCCGTTTATCTGCAACTGGAAATGGGCTGGACCAGCACCAGTGTGGGTACGCTGCTGGCCCTGTGGATTATTGGCTACGGTGCCGTGCAGGTGTTCGCACCCCGCATTACCGGGTTAGGAAGACAACATACGCCAGATGGAAGAACCGTTGTGTTCTGGGGTGCTGTCCTGTTGGCAGTTACCGTTGCCTTGTTATGCGCCACGGTGGTGGACAACTCAGCAACTTCACTTGTGTTCGGCTTAATGATTTTTGGTTTGGTGTTTGCCATCAATTCGTCCGTGCACTCCTATCTGATTGTGGCCTACGCACAGCGGCAAAGTGTCTCGCTGGATGTTGGTTTCTACTACATGTCGAACGCGGCGGGACGCCTGCTCGGTACAGTTCTGTCCGGTGTGGTTTATCAGGCCTTCGGTCTGGCCGCCTGTCTGCTGGTCTCGGCTGCGTTTGTTTTTCTGTCTACTTTGATCGCCGGGCGCTTACCGCGCTTGTTGCCCGCAACGTGAATACCTTTGGGGTTGTGCTGGCCGCCCTGTGTGTTTTGTCTGCCGCCTCTGCAAACGCTGACGAATCATTTGTGTCAATCAGCGGGGAGTTGCGCGCACGGTACGAAACCCTTGATGGTCAATTCCGCGCAAACGGCAGTGGTGGTGACCAACTGCTCTTGTTTCGCAGTCTTGTCAAAATGGAGACGACAACTACACCGTTAAGGTTGGGGGTTGAACTGCAGGATTCGCGGACTTATCTGGGTGACGCGGGTACTCCCCTGTCCAACTCGTTTACCAATGCCATTGATGTCCTGCAACTCTATGCAGATGTCGATGCGCCGCCTGAACTCTTCGGCGCAGATTCGAACACCCATGTCCGCTTCGGCCGGCAAACCGTCTCGATTCTATCCAAGCGACAGATCGAGCGCGTTAGTTACGCTAACGTGATTAAGAGTTACACCGGCGCACATCTAAAGTCCATCCGCCCCTCCGGTGATGAACTGCATGCCATCTACGTGGTACCTGTTGCCCACTTCCCTGCCGATCGTCAGGCGCTGGATGACAATGAGCCGGATCTCGATGAAGAACAGTGGCGCCGTCGTATTTTTGGTGTTCACTACAAGCGGGCGAACCTGCTTTCCCAGATTGCAGGGCTGTCGGGCGAGTTGTTTCTGTATGGTTTGCACGAGGATGATTCGTCCAAGTTCCAGACGCCAGACCGGTCCTACCTTACCGCGGGATTTCGGCTGTTTCGTCCTCCCCTCACCGGTCAATGGGACCTCGATGTCGAAGTTGCACGCCGTTCAGGCGAGCGTCAAAACAGCAGCGATCCTGATGATACCGACGACCTGGATGTTGATGCTTCAATGTTGTTCGCGCGCGTCGGGTATACCTTCAGCACCGCCTGGCAACCGCGAATTGCACTGCAATACTATTCCACCAGTGGCGACGAAGACCCGAATGATGATCGTTTTGATCAGTTTGAACGACTGTTTGGCGGGCGCCGCACAGACCTCAACAATACCTCTATCCACGGTCCATTGACGCCGGCAAATCTCACCGCCCTCAGTGTGCGCGTCGATGTGAAGCCGAGCGCGCGATGGGATGCCCGTCTGCATGTGTCAAAAGCCCGGCTCGAATCCGCAACAGACGCCTGGGTTATCGCCAGGCTGCGAGATCCGTCGGGCCAGTCTGGCAGATCCATCGGCACCACCATAGACACCCGCGCACGCTACTGGATGAAGAGCGATCAACTGCGCCTTGAGTTTGGCGCTTCTGCTTTGTTGTTTGGTGAGTTTGCAAAGAATGCGCCTGACGCAGCCGAGGGTGACCGTACGATCTTCGCGTATTCTCAGATCGAATTTTTCTTCTAGGTTTTCGCTAAGCGTTCAGCAACTAAAAATTTTTGCTCAACCACTATGACGCGTGTCATGTTGTTCTTCAGTCCGCCGCCACCCACGCAAGCGGCGCACGCAGTTGCTCAGGCGCAGTCTTTTTCTGATAGCGCATGGCTGCGTTAACAGATTGTGTAGATATCGTGCGGGCCGCATCAACATCACCCTGTTCAATGGCATCAAGCAAGCGCTCTGATTCAATAACGCTTGCTTGCCAATGCGCCTGGTCATATTTCACATCGGCCGATTCAGACATGCGATGCAGAGCATTGACCAGTAAGCCAAGCACCAGGTTCTGTGCGGCCGCTGCAATCTGTTCATAGAAGTGACGATACTCGGCAATGGCACTGCCAGAATTCTGAATCGCATTTCGGACCTGCTTCAACGCGTGACGCAGGCGAGCAATGTCCTGATGATTCGCATTTTGTGCGGCTTCAGCGACTAAAACCGGATAGATCGCCCGCCTTGCTTCCAGTACCGCCTGAAAACTGGCATTAGCAAACTGCAATTGTAAGGACAGTGCACTGGTGAGGTGGTCTACGCCAGGCACATTCACCACCGGCCCGCCCCCGGGGCCTGCTTTGATACGCAGGGCGCCCTGAAATTCCAGTAAACGCAGTGCTTCGCGAACCGTAGCGCGCGCAACACCCTGTGATTCCACCATCACCTGTTCGGATTCCAGGCGGGTACCTGGAGGCAGCGCTCGTTCTTTTATGTCATCAACAATGTTGCGCGCCACCCTGGTCGCAGCCCGCTGACTGGTCGGTTTACTCATACCAGCTTCCTTATTGCCCTGGCTAACATTGTCTTCATCTGAATAACTATGACACTAGTTAACTGTGTAAAACAAGCGAACACCATGTTGAATTAGTGCGGCGTTAGATGCACCTCTCAATCGCCGCATACGTTTACTTTTAGTATTGCCATAATTAGTATACTAGTTAGAGGAAAGGAGGAGAGCACGCATGCCCACAGCTGAAACCACCATGTCGCGCCGCCTGCATACACCAGGCGCACAGGGATGGAACCGTACCGCCCACCCTGACGATCCAAACAAGTACTTCATTGTCTCTGCTGACTGTCATGCCAATGAACCCAAAGACTGGGTTAAATCCCGCATCTCGGATGAGTATCGAAAACGTCTGCCAAGACTTGAGATGGTCGATGGCCAGGCGTTTATCATCACCGAAGGCAATCGCCCCTGGAAAATCAAAACCGATACCACCGATTGGGGCGAAGATGACATTGAACGCAACAAAACCGGTCGCAACGTTGCGGAGCGATTGCGAGATCAGGACCGGGACGGCATCGACGTTGAAGTGGTCTTCGGTAACAAAGGCATTCACGCCTTTGGCACAAACGATCCCGGCTTTTCCATGGCCATGTGCCAGGCATGGAATGATTGGGCCCACGAAGATCTGGGTGAGCACCAGGACCGCATTCTGCCCATGGCGCAAATCCCAACGCTGGATGTAGACGCGGCGGTGAAAGAAGTGCAACGGGTAGCCAGGCTTGGTTTTAAAGGTCTGACTATCCCGGTGAAGCCGGAATATGGCCCTACCGGCATGGACCAGCGCAACTACAACCAACCCGAGTTTGAACCCTTGTGGTCTGCGATTGAAGATGTGGATCTGCCATTGACCATCCATGTGTCTACCGGCCGTGACCCTCGAGCGGCATCTGGCCCGGGTGGTGCGGTCATCAACTACGCTGTGCACTGTTGTTCAGCCAGTCAGGAGCCAGTGGCAAATCTTTGCGCCTCAGGCGTTCTGGAACGGCATCCCAAGCTCAGGGTTGCAACTATCGAGGCAGGTATCGGCTGGGTTTCCTGGTTACTGGAAGTCATGGACGAAGGCTTTTATAAACACCGTATGTGGGTCTCTCCGGATCTCAAGGAACCCCCCAGCTACTACTACCGAAGGCAGATGTTCGCGTCCTTCGGTGAGGATCAATCCGGCCTGGATCTGGCTGTGAAGCATGATCTGATCGATAACTTCATGTGGGCTAACGACTATCCACATCATGAAGGCACCTGGCCACACTCTGCAGCAGCCATCGAACGCACAATGGCTGATCTCACCGACGAGCAACGTGCCAAAGTGCTGGGGCTTAATGCGGCTCGTTTCTGGAACATCGATATCCCAGCCGAATACCAAGCCACAGGTAACAGCTGATGTCACTTAAAGGTGCTGCCGCGGTGGTGGGTATTGCTGAACTTGCACCACAACGCTACACAGGTGATGCATCCATCCTCGACCTGCTGAGCCAGGTGGGCGCAGAGGCCATAGCGGATGCTGGCTTTAAACATGCAGACATAGACGGGCTGGTGGTTCATCCCATTGGCGGGTTGCCCGGTTTTGTGCCCGCCACTGTGGCTGAGTACCTAGGCATAAAACCCACCTTTGCGGAACTGGTAGACCTGGGCGGTGCAACAGGCGCTGGTATGGTCTGGCGTGCAGCCGCTGCAATTCAGGCGGGCATGTGTACAACCTGTTTGTGCTTAACCGGCACCCGCCGCCGAGGCAGGCCTCAAAATCGTAAGCAACAGAACACGGAACGACCGCCGCCTCGTTCTATAGCACCGACCCGTGATCGTTCACCCGCTGCAGAATTTGATTCGCCTTATGGCATGGTGGGAGCCAACGTGGGTTATGCCATGATTGCCACGCGCTATACTCACGAATATGGTCTGCAAGATACACAACGCGCAAAAGTTGCTGTCGACCAGCGTAAGAACGCCAATGCTAATCCAAAAGCTTTTTTCCACGACCAGCAACTGACCATCGATGATGTTTTGTCTTCCGAGGTCATATGCCAACCGCTGCACATGCTGGAAATTGTCATGCCAGCGGCGGGTGCAGCTGCGCTTATTGTCACCGCTGCTGATCGGGTACCAGATGCAAAGCAAAAGCCTGCCTGGATCCTTGGCGCTGGTGAATCGGTGACCCATTCATCTTTTGCGCAGGCGCCGAACCTGGACGCCACTGGCATTGGCATCGCCTCACGCGCTGCATTCAATATGGCGGATGTTAAACCCGGCGATATGGGTCTGGCTTCTTTATATGATTGCTACACCATCATGGTGCTCTTAACTTTAGAGGAAGCGGGCTTTGTACCGCGCGGTGAAGCCGGGGCGTTTGTAGAATCCCATGATTTAACCTGGGCAGGCGACTTCCCTCTCAATACTCATGGCGGGCAATTGAGCTTTGGTCAGGCAGGGATGGCCGGCGGCATGAGCCATGTCACTGAAGCTGCCCGTCAGATCCAGGGCAGGTGCGGTGAACGGCAGGTACCTGGATTAGAGCTGGCGTACGCGCACGGTAATGGCGGTATCATCGCAGAACAGACCGGGCTGGTTTTTGGAGCCAGCCGATGAGCGCACGTGTGATCCCGCCGATATCACCTACCACACAACCTTACTGGGAGGGTGCTGCGCGTGGGGAGTTAATGCTGCAGCAATGTAGCGCCTGCGGTCAGCGACCCTTTCCACCGCATACTCATTGTGAGAAATGTGGCTCAGCTGAATTAGCCTGGCAAGCTGCCAGCGGCAAGGGCACGATTTATACCTACACCATTTCTTATCGAGCGCCACATCCTGTTTTTCGTGATCAATGCCCTATGGTTATCGCGGTGGTAGAACTCGACGAAGGTCCGCGTCTGATGACCAACATCATTGAGTGTGATCCCGAGCATGTTGCTGTCGGTATGGCGGTGGAAGCGGCTTTTGAAAAGATTGATGACAGTGATGTTGTGCTGCCCGTATTCAGGCTGGTCTGAGTCGTGACGGGCCGTCATTTATTCGACGGGCGAATTCTTATCAGCGAAACAGATTAGGGAGATAACGTGACAGAAGTAAGCGAGCGGGAAGCCGAGCTACTGGCGGCGCAGGCATGGCGCACGGAAACGCCAGGGCACCAGGAATGGACTCGAACGGTCCGTCCCGATGACCGCAACAAATACTACGTTATTTCCGCCGACTGCCATGCCATCGAGCCAAAAGACTGGATGGCCGGCTACATCAGCGATGATGTGCGCGAGCAGTTAAAACAGCGACGCGCGCGCCGCGACCAGGAAATGGACCGGGAACGCGCGGAGGGTGTACGTGAACCGAAAGCCGAGGAAGGAAAAAAGGAATCTTCTGTACCCTCCCACCTCCTCGACCGCAACAGGATGGCAGGGGAAGATTTAGAGCGCTTGCTGTCGGGCCGGTACGCCGACAAACGTGTGACAGACAATGCTCGGGATGGGGTTGATGCAGAAATTATTTTCCCGGGCGCAGCTTTTTTAGCCGCCCAGATAGCGAACGATGATCCAGCACTGGCCATGCGCTTCTGTGAAGGTTGGAACAACTGGGCCAGGGATTGGTACAACGATTATTGGGATGTGCAATATCCCATGGCGTTTATCACCACTACCGATGTCGCCGCCGCGGTCTCTGAAATCGAACGAGTAGCTGCACTGGGTTTTCGCGGTGTTTGTCTACCTAACAAACCGGTTTACGGGCCCCAGCCTCCCCGGGAGCGAAATTACAACCTGCCGGAGTTTGATCCGATCTGGGCAGCACTGCAGGACACCAATATGCCCGCCACATTCCATGTCAGCACCGGGCGCAATCCCACCACCGCAAGAGGACCGGGTGGCGCAGTTGCAAATTATGTTTCGCACTGCTGCACCACGAATATTGAGCCGCTGGTACTGCTCTGCGCCTCGGGAATTTGTGAACGCTTCCCCAAATTGAGATTTGCTGTCGTAGAATCCGGCATTGGCTGGGTATCATGGTCACTGGAAGCTATGGATGAGGCTTATCGGAAACATCACATGTGGGCAAAACCGAAGTTGCCGGAACTGCCGAGCTATTATTTCAAACGCCAGGGTTATGCCACCTTCGGTGAAGACAGATCTGGCCTGGCGGTCGCTGCTGAATTTGATCTGATTGACAATTTCTGTTGGGCCAGTGATTACCCTCATCCGGAAGGATCCTGGCCACATTCACCGGAAGCTATCGAACGGCAAATGCAACGCCTGACAGACTTAGAGCGGGAAAAAATTCTGGGTGGTAATGCAGCGCGTTTGCTCGGCATAGAGCTCCCCAACAAGTAACTAAATAGGAAGTATAAAGTAATGAACGTAAAAACAGATTCGGATGCGAGCGCGATTGCACTTGACCAGATAGACGTCAGCAAGCCGGACCTCTATGGGAACGATATCTGGCAACCCTACTTTGCCCGGCTGCGCAAAGAGGCACCGGTTCATTTCCAGCCCGAAAGTTCAACCGGACCTTTCTGGTCGGTTTCCAGTCACGAACTGATCAAAGAAGTCGACACCAACCATCAGGTGTTTTCCTCTGAAAAAGGGGGTATCGCCATCGTTGATCCAGTGCCGGTGGAAGGGCAACTGGAGAATAAGAGTTTTATCGGCATGGACGAACCAAACCATTCCAAACAGCGCCGGGTAGTCTCACCAACCGTTGCACCCAAAAACCTGGCTGAGTTCGAACCTCTGATCCGAGAACGTGCTGCAGATATTCTTGATAACCTGCCCGTAGGTGAGACGTTCAACTGGGTAGACCGGGTATCTGTAGAACTTACGGCTCGCATGTTGGCCACCTTGTTTGATTTTCCGTACGAGGATCGTCGCAAGCTGGTGTATTGGTCTGACATCACCACCGCGGTTCCGGAAGTGACCGGCGATGACAGCATTGATATGGACACCCGCTACCAGGAACTGATGGAGTGCGCGGGTGCGTTCTACCAGTTGTGGACGGCGAAACAAGGTCAGCCGCCTTCGTTTGATCTGATCTCCATGCTTCAGAACAATCCCGAAACAGCCAAAATGAATGAAGATCCGGCGCTTTTTCTGGGCAATATTCTGCTCCTGATCGTCGGCGGCAACGACACCACGCGCAACAGCATCAGCGGTGGTGTTGTAGGTTTGAATAAGTACCCCGATGAATATCAGAAACTGCGCGACAATCCTGAACTGATTCCCAACATGGTGGCAGAAATGGTGCGCTGGCAGACGCCGGTCATACACATGCGCCGTACAGCGTTAGAGGACTACAAGCTTGGCGGTCAACAGATCAAGGCAGGCGATAAGGTGGTGATGTGGTACCTGTCAGGTAATCGTGATGAATCCGTGTTTGAAGATGCCGATCGGCTCATCATTGACAGGCCAAACGCCCGTGCCCACGTGGCTTTCGGTTTTGGCGTACATCGCTGTATGGGTAACCGACTGGCAGAAATGCAGTTGCGCGTGCTTTGGGAGGAGATTATGAAACGCTTCCATAAGGTGGAAGTTGTTGGTGCGGTAGAGCGTAACCCCAACAACTTCATTCGTGGCATCAAAGATGTACCTGTTAAATTACATCCGCTGTCGTGATGATACAAATAAACAGGTAAGCCCTGGATAGAGTTGGCGTGCCTTCGGCTAAGAGGGAATCAACCCCGCGCCAGCCCGTATTGGTCCAGCCGCCAGCGCAATGTATCGATACGATCCTGGCCAAAGAATGGTTCATCCCGCACGACCATAGTGGGCACACCCCAGTGCCCTGCTTCTGCAAGCGCATGCTGATTAGCCTCCACTTCTGCAAGCTGATCGCCACCCTCGATGGCGGCGTCGAGCTCCTGTAGATTCAAGTCTGCTCGGGCCACTGCATTTTTCAGATGCTCACCCTGGTCCCACCCTTCGGTACCGCCGAAGATCAGCGCGGATACCTCGGTGATCAACTCGAGCCCTCGGCCGCAGCGTTGGGCTTCAACGCCGAGAGCACTGAGGCGGTGAATGTAAGGCTGTTCCGTGGCGACGGCCATGGTTCCGGCCTCCTGTACAATCGGATCCGGGCGCGGCCAGGCGAACGGCAGATCCAGGAACTCCGCGCGGCGTTTCGAGTCGCGCATGATGTAGAGAGACTTGCTGCGATTCGCAGAATTGAACAACAGCGATGGGTCACGGACAGCAATTGGATAGACGATGCGCACACGCACGTCCACATCGTAGTCATCGCGCAGGCGCTTGAGATCCGGGGTTACGAGATAGGAATAGGGGCTGCGGAACGACCAGTAGACGTCGACGGTTGCAGTCATTGAGTATGCCCTCGGGATAATTATCGCCTGTCATTCTGACATAATAATGGGTAGCATTATATTAATTCGATACACGGGTCCAAACAGATGACTGAACTTAAGGAGCACTTCATGAGATTAGGACAGCAATCATCTAACTGGCTTCGCATACTGCGGCGCACCTTATTCGCGGGGGCCCTCGTCGGCATGTCTCAGTTTTCCCTGGCGGAATCCCAATACGCAGCCGCCTGGGGCCCAGGCGTTGGCACCACAGCACCGCTGTTGGCCGCCGCTGACCAGGACGGTAACGACCAGTCCCTGGAGACGCTGACAAGGTCCAACGGTTTGTTGTTTGTATTCAATCGTTCCGTTGACTGGTGACCCTTCTGTATTCGTCAGTTCGTGAAACTGAATGACATTACAGACAAATTCGAGGCCATCGGCGTAGGCGTCGTTGGCATGACTTACGACAAACCGGAAATCATCGAAGCCTTTCATGAAAAATGGGACATAGAATTCCCGGTGTTACGAGATGTGGATCGTCAGCATGTGGAAGCCTGGGGAATCCGCAACGAGGAATATGGTCCAGGCACTTTTGCCTACGGTGTCCCCCATCCGGGTGTGGTGCTGCTTTCGCCCGAAGGCAAAATTCTCGCCAAGTGGGCGGAAAAGGGCTATCGATCTCGCGCAGATTGGTCCGAGGTCCTGGATGAGGTTCAAAGCATCGTGGGTGGCGAGTAGCCGCCCCTTACCTGACGGGTCGATTTATGAACAAAATTCGAAACATCCTTGGCTGGGCTGGCATTGTCATCCTGGGTCTCTTTAACGGGCTGCTTGAAGACCTCCTGTTCCTCAATATTATCGTTCCCTACATGCCACCGAGCTGGGACCTCACAGGTAATCTCTTCTTTATCTTCACAGTGCCGCTGGCCCAGCTGCTGACACTTGGCATCACTGGCACCCTGGCCTGGTTTTTTCTGGGTCTGCACCAGATACCGCGCCTGATCACTTTCTGGATCTGCTGGAGCATCTCGCGTGCGGTGGTTCTTACCCTGTTTAACAACCCCGTCGAAGATATCGTCATCTACCTGGTGTGGATTGCGCTCTGGTGTGTCTTGATTGGACTGCTGGCTCGTTCCAAAGGCAATCGCCACCGGAATGCCGGTACAAACGCGGTCTAAGTTTGCTGTCTGCGGGAAGGATGACCTGATGGACACCACTTCCGGGTGTTTGAGAACCTGATCAGCCAAATAAGCGCTCGACCTTGTCGAGCAAATCGCCTTCGTCCAGGAAATGCATAAACATGGCGACACCCCAGCCTCCCCACATCAGCCAGGTGATGAGAGTGTCCCATCGCCTGAGTGGGTGTTCTTCTTCGGGCTCTTCCTCCTGCCAGGGCGTATCCGACATGTGCGGCACAAACATAGTCACATACAGTGTTGCAAAGAAGGCCGCTGTCCCTATCAGAAAGGGAATCAGAAACCAGGGGTTGCTCATAAACTTCGGCTCATCACGTTTAACAGTTCAGATGGAACGCGCCTGTCATAGATCGACCAGGCGCTTGTTGGGGTAAAAGGCCAACATCAGCTGTTCCTTAATCGATAGCGGTACGGCCTTACCGGCACCGGTCTGTTTGACATCGCTCGTCGTATCACCGCAGTAGGTACCGAAGACGCGATCCCAGAGGATAATGTAACAGCCGTAATTCGAGTCGCTCTGCCGGCGATTCAGCGAATGGTGAACGTGATGCTGAGGCGCAGTTGCGAAAATCCAATCATAGACTGGTAGGGTTTTGAGCGGCAGATTCGAGTGATTGAACTTACCGTTCCACATGCCAAATGCTGCAGACACTGCAAGCACTTCGTTGCTCGCGCCAATGAAAGCCAGCACCATAACTCGACCCAGCGACAGCGCCAGGTATTCAAGTGGATGCGTGCGATCGCCACGAAGGAAACTCATTTTCGTAATGTGGTGATGTGTTGCGTGCATGCGCCACCAGAACAGGACCTCGTGCTGCACACGGTGCAGCCAGTAATAAGGAAAAGCTGTACAAATGCGAATAAAGATAACTGCACCAAACAGGCCGAGCACAGTGGTCGGCTCGATACTGAGTTCCAGGAAGGTCCGGTCACGGATAGCGTTGAAACCCTGGGACAGCGGCGTTTGATACATGTCGGTTATCAGCGGCGCCCAGAGGAACGCGCCCATCGCAAGCCAGAAGCCATCCTCGGCCAGTTCAGAAGGTTCGAGCTTCCAGTCGCTTCGACCCCAGCGTCGCTCGGCCCACACAAAAATTGGGATCGGAAGAAAGATCATCACCAGCGCGAAAAGCATTCGGTCTTCCTCGGCCCAAACACCACTGAGGAGCGTGACGGCGACAAGAAGTGGTGCACCCATCGCGATAGTTGGCTGCAACACCGTCCAGAATATGTCTTTCCACGTCCTCCTCGACTTTGTCGTCGGGCTGGGTTCTGTACTCTGCGACAACTCTGCAGGGTCCAGTGCATTCTCGCTCATGAATCAATCTCCATTTTTAATTTCGAATCCGGCCATTCTTCATGCATATCTTTTACGGCCTTATCTTTTACCGCTTTATCTTTCACCGCATTATAGACTGCAAAAAGCAGACCAAACGTAAACTTGCGTTTTGATGCGATTGAACGGTGATTTTCCCGGAAAAAGGTAGAGAAGAGATAACAATGTCGCACTGACATGATGCATGGGTGATTCAAAATGTTGCTTTCTAGTGCAGGGTTTGGCCGCCACGAGTCCAGCGCAAAAAAATGGAGGGCCACCCGGCGCAGAGAATCTGCTGTGTCCAGACCAATGGCATGCAGGCAGATCACATGGCACGCGAATTGCTCACTTAACAGGCGCCCATAAGCCGGCGGAGCCACGCGTACCTGAAATAGTTTGAAGGAACACAAGTACTGACATGACGACCGAGAACAATGATTCTGAGGCAGACAATGAGATCCCACCCGTAGCCCGCTTTTTAGGGCGCGCTGTTTCTGAGTGGGTTGTGTACAGTTTTATCGCCTTCAGCATTAGTGCTGCGATCTTCGGTTCCATGGTTGGTGGCGAGCGTGATGCTCAGGCTGAGCGTGCAATGGTAACGCTCAGCGCACTCACTGAAGCAGCGGAGAACAAAGCTGCCGCAGGCAGCGCCCTGGTTTGCAACGACTCGCTTCTACCGCCCGAACTGCTCGCGAATGATTACCTGACACTGTCCATTCGGCAGGCTCCGATAAATGAAGATAACAAGTCCCTGGGTTACGGCCCGGCGCTTTATGTCAGTGTCGAAGAAAAGGAAGTGTCTGGAGATACCTGGGACACCGCGAAGCGACTGATGGACCTCGTCAAGGAAGCTGGTGAGAAAGAAGCGCAAGCAAGCGAGGAGCGTTCTGGCGGCATCATCACCGCAAACGTCGCATCGGGTGAAGAAGGCGTAGACAAATCAACAGAAGACGAAAAACCTGAGAACCGTCTGCGCGAGGTTCGTAAAAAGGGTTTTGGTGAGGACGAGGACTATCTGCGGTACTACATCCTTGCTTCTGAGGTTGCGATCTGTAGTCAGGGCGCCTAATTCCCCGCTAGGGGGAAATTGATAACAGCAGTTTGCAACGTTAAAGCGCGTCACATGCATCTTGGTCTCAGGGTGGAGCGGCTTGATGTCCCCGACGCTTCCGGAGCCCAGGACGATAGCAACAGATAAGCGGACTTTTTCGTGTTATTTGTAGTGTTCAATTCGCCGACTTCACTCAAACCATGAGCGTAAAACCAAGATCCCGCGAAGAGCACGTTGCACATGGTGCACAAACCACTATTACCTACCGGTATGGACGACTACTTAAGTAAACCACTGCAACGCGAGGTGCTTAGGGAGGTAACCTGTCGGCGGGCCGAAGCTCAAGCGAGACAGCGCCTCCTGGCGGGTTGAATCTTCGAAAGTAGATTAGTTTTTGGGCAAAGGTCTGAGCCTGGAAGTCCGAGCTGGACTACAGACTGGAAAGCTCGGAGGCTGCCTGTTGTTGCAGGTAGCGCTGCCACGACGGGCACTCACAGTCCAGACTCTCGCTCGCGGCAATGCGCAGGTGCCCGACCGCCTCATCAAATTTTTCTGCATCCTTCAGGCGCAGGCCTTCGTACAGGTTTCCGGGCAATGACGTCGGCTCGACATCGAGCACCTGGGCGAGCAGTGCCGCCCCTTTCCTGTTACTCCCGAAGGAAAGCGGCCAGGGAGGGACAGTCAGGTGCAGGCGCGCAAGAAACGACCTCGCGTAGCCGCCCAACCAGTTGGGATCGAGTTGGATGGATAACTGCAGATCGCGTTTAGCGAGTTTGAGTTCGGCCAACCCTGAAATTCCGAGGGTTTTTGCACGCGCTGCACGGATGATTCCAGCGGAGAGCCAGGCGTCGGCATTGTCGGGTTTTTGGCCACATCGCGCCTCTGCCGCGGCGAGCAGGTCCGTGACGTCCGGTTCAATCCCGTCAGCTTCGGCCCACTTAGCGCGATAGTATGCGTCCACAGGATGCTCCGCGAAGGCGTCTGGATAACTGAGCAGCACCAGTAACACAGCTGCAATCGGCTTCATTTCTTTCCCCAGACGATGGCACAGTTTCCAAGAATCCGCTTGCTCCGCAGCAGAGGTGAAGCCGCCGTTAGTTGTCTTGTTTCCACCAGCTGGACACGCTCAACCCCCAGCGCACGCAGTGCCTCGAGCAGCGCGGAGGCGTCGCCGTACAGACGGGCGTCGAAGAACATATCGTGAAAAGAGAAGTAGCCGCCTTTTCTCAGAACTCGAAGTGCCTCTTCGACCACCGTTCGTTTGTTGGGTGCCGCCTGGACTTCATGAAAGACGAAATGGCTCATGACGTAATCGAAGGTCTCATCAAGGTAGGGAAGTGCATGGGCGGATGCGCGCTGGAAAGTGCAACGTCTGGTCACGCCAGCGCGTTGCGCGTTACGACGACAGTCATCCAGAGAGTACTCCCATTGCGGGGCCCACAGATCGATACCGATTACCCGCAAATCCGGGTTTTCCATCGCTGAAAGGACAGCGAGTGAACCATTGCCAGTGCCGATATCCAGGGCATCTCCAGTCAACTGCCGATACCCATGGAGGTGTTCCAGCGTCAGGCGCCACAGTTTGCGCTGCATGGCCCCACCGCGGTCGTGGAACTGGTAATAGACGAATACCAGGAATAGTCCCGTTACAAAGATCGTCAGTCCGGCGGACGCCACCACCCAGTTCCACGGAGCGGGGACCGCGAGGGTAGCTATTGTGAGTAAGAGGCCACTGCTGAGCAGGGCTGCGACCCGATGCAGGCGCAGCCAATTGCCGAAGTCGGGCTCAGCCGACATTGTTACGTCCGCGGTAGACGACCACCCCGGCCAACATGAACATAAAGGGAATGTAGACGAGGGTGGGGCCAAGGTACTGGGTATCCGCCAGGAAGGTGACAGCAACGACCAGAGCCAGATTGATGTTCTGGATACCAACTTCCAGGATCAGCGTGTTTTCCTGCGGCCGCGACAGCCCGAACACGTGCGAAGCGATCGCGGCAATCAGCGCACAACTGCCAATCAGCAAGACCACAGCCACGGAAGAGCGGCCAAACATGCCCCAGACATCAGGTTGAACCCGTGCCGTGTTGACGAACAGTCCGATCAGCAGCAGCACCATGAAGCCGGTGGCGAAACCAAGAAGTTTGCCCCGCAACATTCTGGCAACCGCCGGGTACCGATGCAGCAACCCCATACCAACGAGCACCGGTACTGCAGTGCTGAACACGAGAGTGATCATCATCTCCCGCATTGATACCTGGATAGGTGCTTCGGACCCAATGATCAACATAAAGCCCAGGCCTACGACAACCGGGACCGTCAGGGGTGCTAACAGCCCGGATAATGCGGTGAGCGAAATGGACAGCGCCACATCACCGCGGGCGTAACTGGAGAACATGTTTGACGTCGTACCGCCAGGACATGCAGCCAGCAACATCAAACCCACCGCAGTAGCCTCACTCAATGGGAGCAACAGCGCCAGACTCAGCGCGACAGCTGGCAGCACGATGAGTTGACCCGCGGCACCCAGAAGCGCACTGCGGGGTGCCTTCAGCAGGCGGCCAAAGTCCTGGAACCGCAGCTCCATGCCCAGTGCCAGCATCATTGCTGCGAGCGTTGCCGTAGGGATCAGGGTGTAGTCGAAGTTCATGGCGACAACCGGGCAACGAGGCAATAAATTTCGAGTGCGTTTTTCAGGTCAGTCTCGTCCGCTCGAGCAGGTTGGAGAGCATTGGCATTAGATCTTGAATTCATACAGAAGCAATCTAGACAGTGACCAGTTTGCGTAGAGTAGCCCGAAATCTAGTCAACGTCTAGTTTGTTCTGTATATTTTAATCATGGCCAGAACCAGTACATATCATCATGGAGAATTGCGGCAGGCTGTTATGACCGCTGCACTCGAAACCATCGCCAGAGACGGACTGACGAACCTAAGCCTAAGGCAACTGGCCAGAGACGCCGGTGTCTCGCACGGAGCACCAGCGCACCACTTTGGCGATAGGAAAGGACTGTTTACAGCACTCGCAACTGCCGGGTGTCGGCTGCTCATCGAAGAATTGAGAAAAGCTCTGACAAATGCACCGAGGGATCCAAAGGCTCGACTGCGAACGGCAGGTGTAACGTATGTACAATTCGCAGCCGATAATCCGGCCTATTTCGAGGTGATGTTCAAACCTGAACTACACCGCAGAGATGATCCAGACCTGCAAAGCGCGTATGAGGAGGCGAAACAGTTACTTCGCGATGCGGTTTCGAACAACGTCCGAGCCGGAAAGCGCAAAAAAACAAGCGAACTTGAGATTGATATCGCGACCTTGCGGGCATGGTCAATGGCGCATGGCTTGGCGTGCCTCTGGTCAAGCGGCAACATTTTTTCAACGAGTGATCGAGGCGACATCGCAGAACTCAGCGCCAAGATCTTCTGACGAAGAAACAGTCATTTCTGCGGAACGAGGCCTGCTCCGTCTGCTGGCAAACTATTATCGGCGTGGCCGCGACACTAGTAACAGTGAATAGACATAGAGAAACTCTTTCATGTTGACTGAACAGAAGAGCAGATGGGGACTGGTTCTCTGCGCCTGCTGGCTGCTCGCAGGTTGTGATACAGATTTCGATGCCTACCAGGCGACCGCGAACGGTGAACCACGCACGACGTCCGCATGGTCAGCTTACGGCGGCTCAGGCGGCAGGAAATACGCGCCCCTGGAGCGCATCAACCGGGACAACGTGGCTGAGCTGCAACTGACCTGGACATATCGGACAGGTGACACCGAAGACGTGTTTCAGAGTACGCCGGTACTGTCCGAAGGGCGCCTGCTGTTCTGTTCTCCGTTCAACAAGGTGGTGGCCCTGGACCCGCTCACCGGCAACGAACTCTGGACCTTTGACCCGCAGGTAGACCGCAACCTGCGTCCCGCCAACGAATTCAACTGCCGCAGTGTGACCCCGGCGCATACCGGCGATGCCGAGTGCCCCGCGCGCGTGTTGATGGCCACGAATGATGCCCGTCTGATGGCACTCAATGCCGCTACCGGACAGCCCTGCCCTACCTTCGGCAACGGCGGTGAGGTGGCATTGGACACGGATGTAGGCCCTCTTGACTGGGCCGGAGAATATCAGGTGACTTCGCCCCCGGTCGTGGCCGGAGAGTTGGTCATCGTTGGCTCCGCAGTCAGCGATGGCAATCGAGTCACGGCACCCAGCGGCGTGGTGCGCGCATATCACGCAGTGAGCGGTGAACAGGCCTGGGCGTTCGATCTGGCGCCTCCAGGATACGAATATGACGCACAGCCCGTCAGCAGTGCAGGTTATGCCCTGGGTACTCCAAACGTGTGGGCGCCCATGGTGGTCGACGAAGCGCGCGACATGGTTTTCCTGCCTACCGGCAATCCGTCGCCGGATTATGACCGGCCGCCGGGCAGGAACATGGCCTACTACGGGTCTGCGGTGGTGGCGTTACGCGCTTCTACCGGGGAAGTGCTGTGGCATTTCAACACCGTCATCAACGACTACTGGGACTTCGATGTGCCGTCCCAACCGGTGCTTGCAGATCTGACTATGAACGGCACCCAGGTGCCCGCATTGATTCAGGCGACCAAGATGGGGCATGTCTTTGTACTGCATCGCGATACCGGGCAGCCGTTGGTGGATGTGACTTACGAATCAGTACCGGTGCATGGTCCGCTGGCTGACCGGCTGTCTGATGTGCAACCCTTCCCGCCGTCGGCTTTTCAGGTGTCGCGCAGTTACGAAAAGGGTGAATCGGTGTTTGGCTTGTGCGACGAAATGGATGCGGAAAGCGTGGCGGGCCCTGTTTTTACGCCTATTACCGAACAATGGACCATCGGCCTGCCCAGCAATATGGGCGCTACCAACTGGGGTGGTGTAGCGGTAGATGAGGAGCGCGGGCTCATAGTAGTCAATACCAATAGCGTGCCGTTTCGCACCAGGCTCATAAAACGGCAGGAGGTCGCAGATCTACTGTCGGTAGTGGAAGACCGCACCGCCGACATGGAAGCGCGTCGTGCGGCGCATCGAGAAATCTACGCACGCTACAACCTGCCGGATGACGCCGAACTGGCTATGCAGCAGGGCGCGGAGCACTTGATGTCGCGCCAGGCTTATCTGGATCCGGTAATCGGCCTGCCCTGCGCAGGTCCGCCCCTGGCTGAGATCATGGTGATAGACATCAATGCCCGGGCGCAGATCTGGCGGCGCCACCATGGCACCACCCGGGACGTCACCTTCATACCGCTGTCAATAGGTATGTCCGGAATGGGTGGCTCGCTGTTGACGCAAAGCGGACTGATTTTCATTGGTGCCGCCGCGGAAAGCAGGCTGCGTGCATATGATGTCAACACAGGCGATGAGCTGTGGCAGCACCCGCTGCCGTTCCCCGGCAACGCCACCCCGATGAGTTACACCGTGGACACCCCCCAAGGGCCACGTCAGTTTGTGGTGATCGCCGCAGGCGGTGACGCGCGGGCGGGGATCGGCGGTGAAGGAGATTACCTGGTGGCGTTTTCGCTTTAGCTTGCTGTTTTCTTCGCGCAGTTGCTTTAGCTCTCGAGCTTCATCCGGCTCTAAGCCACCTTACTGCTTTTTCCAGCGGTAGAATGTCTGCTCGGCAATGCCGAGTTTACGGCACACCTCAGGCACCGACATGCCCAATTCGTGCTGCTTTACTGCCGCCACGATCTGTTCGACCGAGTATCGCTTTCCTTTCATCTGACGACCCTCCTTCGGGTTGAGTCTGTCAGAAATTCACACACTTGGTGGACTACTTTTTAGGGAGACCGTCAATGTCTACCAAACCACGCAATATCGAATAGAAACCCGTACAAGCTCTGGGCGTCCGAACGCTAGTTGGAGTAGCGACCGGATTCGACTTCACGATTATTTACCGTGTGAGCTACCCGCTGTTTAACAAACCCTGGGCGACTCGCCTAAAGGAGGCTAAGAAAATACTCTCCCAACGAACCCACGATAACCACTATGAACGAAACATCCCTTATCTTTTTAGAGATTAGCGCGGGCCGCAAATGATCTTTGCCTAAATACTTCCTCAGAGATGAATCTGTTTGTAGACCAAACATCTTTGCTTTGACGCCTACATACTCTGGATTTGCATTCTTTTTTGAGCTTCCTACAGCTACATAATAGGTATGCGCGAAAGTACTACAAACGCAGACAATAACAAAAACGGTTAGAATTGCGTGGAACACTTTTAGTTTCCCAATGGCACGTAGGATGGGGCATCAGAAAAACTATACACTTTTCATGAACGCACTATCCGGGTAACCCACTGCGGACGAATCTGTTTCGACGGCCGCAAGATCAACTTGAGTCGGGTATTTGCCGGACAAGACGTAGGAATACGTGAAGTCGGTGACAAAATATGGCTAGGCAGCTTTATGGAATATGACTTAGGATTCTTTGATCAGGACGAGAAGCGGGTAGAACCCTAAACATTTTCTGTGAACAATCATGATCCCGGGCTCGTCGCCTGTTGGCGGACTCGGGGATAAAGCGCGCTTTAGGGAACTGAGCGATTGTCATCTGGCGCAGTCGTGATCAGACGAGGATATGTCAGACAACCAATTTCTATCGGAAGGTCCATTCTCTGCCACGTGGTCTGTGCCGCATTACTGTTTACATCAACGGCGCAGGCTGCATGTGTCCCTGGCAATACAGACAGTGAACGTCTGTCGAATCTTTTGAGCACGGTCAACCAACGTCTGGCAGCTGCGAGCGGCGCCCGGGGGGTTAGATGAGCTTCCCAGGGCACACGATAGGATCCTGCAAACGCTGATCCTGCCCGTACTCCTATCGAGGAATACGCGCCGGTCCGTGCAACTGGGTGAACTCCTCTTTTCTCGGCCCTGCATAGCCGAACAGCCAAGCGCCCACTTTTCGAATCTGAATCTCCTCGGAGCCTTCCGTGATCCGATAGCGGCGGTGATGGCGATAAATGTGCTCAAAAGCCTTGTGCCGCGAGTAACCCATGCCGCCGTGCACCTGCATCGCCTGGTCCGCAGCATCACAACAAAGACGGTTGCCGATATAGTTACACATCGAGACGCGATCCGAGATTTGTTGCTCTACCTCTTTGTGCGGCATCTCGTCCATCGCGACTGCGGTTTCACGAATCAGCAAGCGCAGCATCTGCGCCTGGGTATTCAGCTCAACCAACGGCCACTGGATCGCCTGATTATTGGACAACGGTTTGCCAAAGGGTTTGCGATCCCGGGCGTAGTGCACGCTTTCGTTGATGCAGTAAGTCGCTGCACCCAGCGAAGATGCAGCCTGACGGATGCGGTTCTGGTGCACGAAGCTCTGACCGATGGCGAGGCCGCCGCCAATCTCACCCCAATAACTGTCCTGGGGAATCCACACGTTGGTCAGCGACACACGCGGGTGGTCGGTCGGCATGTTAAACGTCCATAGATATTCTTCGATTTTCACACCCGGTGCATCCGCGGGCACGATGAAACAGGTAATACCGCGCCCATCGCCATCCTCGCCACTGGTGCGCGCAAAGGTCATGATGTAGTTGGCGTGGTGCATACCGGTGGTCCACATCTTTTCGCCATTGATGAGCCAACCGTCCTGGCCGTCTCGTTTTTCGGGTACACCTCGGGTTTCCATAAAGGTGGCATCGGAACCATGATCCGGCTCGGTCAGGCCGAAGCCGGTTCGCAAGCGGCCATTTCGCACATCGTCGCCATAGCGTTCGAACTGCTCAGGCGTGGCAAATTCCTCGAACATCACTATGAACGGGTTGTTACCGACAACGGAATGTTCCGTCTGCAAATCATTGAACAAGCCCAGACCTTTGGCGGCCAGATGTTCACGGATCACGGCCATCCAGAGATTCGAGCCACCCTGGCCACCGTATCTCTTTGGCCAGGCAAAACGCAGGTGGCCGGCCTCGTCGGCCTTCTGCCGAGCTTCTGCCAGTAACGCCTCCCACTCCGGGCGCGGCAGTCCGTTATTGTCCCAATCGGTACGCGCATGTTCACGCCGATGGTCAAAGAAGCGAACGTTATCATCTCGATCCTGGATGGGCTGTATTTCGTTCTTGATGAACAGATCGAGCTCGTCGAGGTAGTCCTCGAGTTCCCTGGGCAATTTGAAATCCATGATTGTCTCACCGACGCTTGTTGAATTTGAGAGAGAGCATACATTATTAACTGTGTTAATCGGGCAAAGCAAAAGTCCATATCTCTGCGCTGCTCAAAGTCTGTCGTGGTGTCACAGGCTGACCCGTAAACGCTTCGTACTTTCGCATCAGGGAGCCAACGAGCACGATCTGCCCGAGTTCACCAATCATCTACGCGAACGCGGACATTTCCTGCCGAAGTTCGTGTTTCAGGAGTTTCACGACTACGTGAAGTGCGGCCGTCTGGAGCACGGATTCGTGCGCGTCAAGTGCACCGGCTGCCGCAACGAACTACTGGTGGCATTTTCCTGCAAAAACCGGGGGTTCTGCTCCAGTTGTGGCGGACGCCGCATGATCGATAAGGAGCGTTCTGGCGGCATCATCACCGCAAACGTCGCATCGGGTGAAGAAGGCGTAGACGAATCAACAGAAGACGAGAAACCTGAGAACCGTCTGCGCGAGGTACGTAAAAAGGGTTTTGGTGAGGACGAGGACTATCTGCGGTACTACATCCTTGCTTCTGAGATTGCGATCTGCAGTCAGGGCGCCTGAAACCTTCAGAATCCGTGATAAGCGGAGATATGGGGCACCTATCCCGAAGCAGGGAATCTCTAGGGGTTAAAAAGAGGGTACTCCGCAGCATGGGATTAACAGAAAAGTCCGCCAGAGTTGGCAAAACAACGACCACAAGTGGCTTCAACAATTTCGCACACACATCCGCTTTGAATCAATTCGGCCTCCCGCATCTACAATGCAGTCAGCGTAGTTACTGGAACATTCCGAGCCAATATTGTCGCAGGCACTACTGAAGTTGCTGCAGCCCAACAAACGACAATTATTTTCGTTGAGACCTCTGCTCCCGTGCACACCGCGAGCAACATCGTTGCGCGTGCGTTCAGCCGCACATCTTTCCACACATAGATTTTCATCAGTCTGTTCTGTCGCTTCACACGCGTCGCGCTTATTGGAAGCAAACTGATTGCACTGTTGCCTCATTTGTTTGCATTGACCTACAAGCACCCGAGCGTTGCTGCCGGTAGGCTCTATGAGGGTACGTGAGGTTCTATATACCGGCTCGGTTGACAGGCAACCAGCAAGCAAGCTCAGAACAGCGGATATGAGTATCAGGCGTAAATGGGTCATCGAGAATCTCCCTGCGGCTGGTTGTCCGCTCGTTCTATTTTTGGCTGGGGTGTTCATTTCAGTGCAATCGCCAATGTCATCGGCTCAATATCACGCATGGGCCAAACCGTTAAGTTGATGACCTGGCCCTGTTTTGCTGCCAACGCATCGTCTAACCAGTGCGCACTCGGGATGATTTCGTCATCAATCGCCAGCAACAGGTCACCAGGCATAAGCTGACCCGCTTCAGCAGCGGAGTTGCTGACGATGTTCTGGATAATCACGCCTGCTTCTATGCCATAGGCTTGGTGAGCAGTTGTGGGCGCATCCTCGTAGAAGGCACCAAGGCTGAAGCCACGTATTTGTCGCCAGTAGGTAGCGAGGTAAAGGCAGCCGTCTTTGTATTGCAGCACCTTTTCGGCCTTCAATTTCCGGCCCCAGTTCTTCGCAGCAGGAGGCGCAAAAACGGCCAGGTGGGCACCGCACATATAAGAGTATCCCACCATGGCATAGCCACGCTGATGCATCTCTATAGACTCATCCTGCATATTTTCAACCCACTCGTGCTCGATAGACTTAGCGTTGACGAGCCGTTCGTCCTGTTTGTCCAGCAACGGACGATAGCTGACTCCATAGGGTGTAGAGCAACCTGTTAGCAATATGCAGACAATCAGTAATAGATAACTGGAAGAAATAGATGTGTTCATTACGGTGTATGTCCATGCAGATCGAAAAGAGTCTGTATATGAAATATTCATCTTGAGGCACGTCCACGCGCAGCCCTGCCAGCCGCCCTGGAAAAACCGCCGTAGGCCTGCCCGCCTCCGTACATTGCCTGTCCCAACTCAATTGCTTGGAGTTCGGTAAACAGCGGCTCACGGGCTTGAGTCCAACCGATAGTTTTCGGCGGCCAGAGATTTTCAGGGGCAAGCTCAAATGATTGCGGCGTTACATCAACGTATTCAGATTTGAACGCGGCATAGCCGATGCTTTCGCATTTCATGCCACCCTGAATTCCTCCACCTACGCCAAGACAGTCGCGCATGTTTGCCGAACGTTGTGAACTGACTCTCGTATTGTTGTATGTGGCCCATTGGGCTTGATTCTGAAGTTCCAGCTGTCGCTGGTAAGTAGCGCTCATATCGGCAAGTCCCTGAGTAACATCAACCATCATGTTGGCAATCTTGCGCACGTTGGTGGGCACCTTGTTTACCCAAGGCGCTTCGTTGTACAACGCTTCGGCACTGAGCCTCGGCACCACACCATCGTCCTGTCTGGGAGTGGTTGAGCAACCTACTGCGGTCATCAAGAGCACCAGGATGGGTAGGTGAATAAGACTGTTAGGTCTCTTCGCGGATGGTCTGATCATGAGATATGCTCCTTGCGCAATGTGCAGTCGTTTTCCTACTTTGTATCGCCAGTAGACAAATAAAGTCCTCTAATCAGGAGAAGCAGTGAATCCATCAGTTTTTGCCCAGAAAAAATTAAATAAGGCAAAATGGTGGCAATCTGTTGCTTACTACCTCTAAGCAAGCCGATCTCTTGATCGACACCAACAACACACTAAGGATGTTTTGTGGCTATTGATTGGGAAGCATTGGAAAACGCATTTGCACAAGCCGTCGGTCTACCTGACAGGCAGCGTGCGGACTTTGTTGCCGGGGTTGTGGAGGTTGACCCAGAGCTTGGGGCCGAACTCAGCAGGTTACTCTCCCACGACAAACAAAACGACGAAGCACTGTCGAAGCCGATTGCCGAGACCATGGCAGAGATGGTTGATCGTCCCCTGTTAGGGCAAGTGCTGGGCGCCTATGTCATCGTCGAGACCGTAGCGACAGGTGGAATGGGGACTGTGTATCGTGGGCGCCGCAATGATGCTGCATTCGAACAGGATGTCGCCATCAAGGTCATGAGCCAGTTCGTGGCAAGTGAAGAAAACCTGCAACGTTTTCGGTCAGAACGACAGATACTGGCGCAATTGTCGCATCCCTACATTGCCGAAATGTTTGATGGCGGCACTACCGACCAGGGCTTGCCCTATATCGTTATGGAATACATCCGTGGCGCCCCGATAGACCAACACTGCCGTGAACATCAACTGAGCGACCGACATCGCATTGAACTCTTTCTGAAGGTGTGCGAAGCGGTCTCTTTGTCCCACCAGAACCTTATAGTCCATCGCGACATCAAGCCGTCGAATGTACTGATTTCTTCCACTGGTGTACCGAAACTGCTCGATTTCGGCATTGCCAAGCCTCTGAACCCGGAGCACCTGGGGTTAACCACAGCAAATTCCCGGGCAATGACACCGGAGTATGCCAGCCCGGAGCAGATACGCGGTGAGGCAGTCACCACACAAACAGATACCTATGCGCTAGGTCTGCTGCTCTACAGGATATTGAGTGACAGGATGCCCTACGAGACGACTGACGTCAGTTCCGGCGAGCTGGAAAAAGCCATTTGTGAATCCGCTCCCGCGCCTTTAACCCGCACACCCACAGAAGGAACTGACACGCCTCGCCGACTGCGTCTGGGTCAGAATTTTGCAGCCGACTTGAACACGATAGTGATGTGCGCGCTACAGAAAGACCCAGCCCGGCGCTATCCATCGGTATCTTCACTCATGGATGATGTGCACGCATACCTCGCCAACGAACCTATTTCGGCGCGACCGGACAGCACAGCTTATCGCGCAAAGCTCTTTTACAAGCGGCACCGGCTTGGCACGACAAGCGCGGCAATAGCACTGATCTCCGTGGTCGCTTTCGCCAACTATAGCTATCAACAGGCAGCGAAACTCGCGATTGAAAAGACCACTGCTGAACGATCGATGGAATTTCTTACAGGCATGTTTCGGGCAGCGAGCCCAAGTGTCATGAATGGTCAGCATCAGATAATGCCGGATATGAAGATTTCTGACATGCTGACGCTGGGTGAAGAGCGTATCCACCTCGATCTGGCTGATCAACCCCGCGTGCAAGCCCGATTGTTAGCTGCCTTGGGCACCGTATATGGCGATCGTGGCGACACCAAAAAAGCGATTGACCTGACCAATCGAGCCAATGCACTTCTAATGGACCTCGGGGAATCGCCAGAACTTCTTGCAGAATCACTTGCTGAAGTGGGTTGGTTGTACCTTGAACAAACACGATATCGCGCCGCTGAGTCAACCATGACTTCAGCCTATGATCTACTCATTGCGTCAGGGTTGAGCAAGTCCTCGGGCATGATCAAAGTAGCAACTGATCTGGCCGTTGTTAAAGCAAGATTGGCAGATTTCGGCCGCGCCCAGGAACTATACGCACAGGCGCTGGAGATACACCTTGAAATGGGCATACCTGATCCCATGCGCTATGCAGTGACCCTGCACAATCAAGCTCTGGCGTATCGTAAAGAAGGACGGTACCCCGAATTTGAACGTGGTCAACTCGAAGCACACGCTTTATTCGTGGAACATTTGCCATCAAATCATCCCAACCTTGCCGCGTCGTATGATGCCAGCGCCGGGGTGAGCCTGGATCTGTATGGCGATGTCAACAAGGCTGAACAACTCTACCATCAGACTATGGAGATAGATGCCAACGCGCTGGGAAAACAGCATCCCGAATACGTGCAGGATCTTCTTAACTATGCGCTCCTACTAGAGACAACCGGCAGGTTAATTGAGGCTGAGATAGCCAGCCGCGAGGCACTGGAGACAATCGATAATTATGCCGAGGCAGATTACGAACATCGCGCCATAGCACATATCCAACTCGCGGAGCACGCACGACTAGTTGGAGATCTAGAACGTGCCAAGCAACATCTCGCAGAGTTCAACGAGGTCACGGGTCGTCGAGAGATGGATAGAAACAAAGCAGTCGCGCAGATTATGCGCGCAAAAATACTTGTCGATGAGGGTAAACCTCAGCAGGCGCTTGAATTGCTACATTCTCAGAAGCCCACTGGCATGTCTGAAGATGTAGCAACCTATCAGTTAACCATTGGGCGGATTGCACGCCAATTGGGTCGATCCAACTTCGTTTCTGAAGCGATAGCCAGCTTAGATAGACAGGCGGGTTTGACATATTTCGACACGCTCGCTCGCGATGGGTTGCGCGCTTACGTCGAATACGCTACCGGTGACTCGCAACAAGGGATCACGGCTCTCAGGGAAGTACTCGCAGAGCTTACAAATCGTTTGCCGCCAAACGCCCCCATGGTGATCGAGACGCAGCTGCAACTTGCAACCTGGCTTGAAAATAAGAATTCAACTGAAGCGGTTGATTTGTTAGAAGGCGCCCACAACGCCTTGATAGCGAGCGGCCGTGAGTCTCACCAGGATGTCGCAACTATACTGGCCGCACTACAGCGCGTGCGCCAAATCTGACCAAACTCCATTGTGAAGCCCTGTGTCAGCCGAACTGTTGGCCTGCTACCTACGAGTGTGAGAAGGACAAGACAGTGCTAGCATTATGCATGCCGACGAATTCTGATATCACCTCTCTTTTACGCGCATGGAGCGACGGCGACGAGCGTGCCCTGAACGAATTGACTCCACTGATCTACGATGAGCTGCACGCTGTGGCAATACGCATTTTTAGAGGAGAACGTTCAGGACACACCATGCAACCCACTGCTCTCGTCAACGAGGCCTATGTAAAGCTGATTAAATCAGATGTGCGCTGGGCGGATCGTGCTCACTTTTTTGCACTGGCCGCCAGGATGATGCGGCGACTTCTGGTTAACCATGCTGTCGCCCGCAACGCTGAGAAACGTGGCGGGAACCTTATTAATGTTACATTTGATGAATCATTACTTCCGGCCGCAGATACCGGTATAGAAATACTGGCACTCGAAGCAGCTTTGGCACAATTGGCTGAGACAGATCAACAAAAAGCTGAGCTGATTGAACTGCAGTACTTTGGGGGTCTGTCGTTCGACGAAATGCAGGAAGTCACCGGATTATCTTCCAGCACTATTGATCGACATCTACGCTTCGCGCGCGCATGGCTGAAAGCACATATTTCTCCTGACGAGCAATGACGACGACTGAGTGTCATGCTTCGGTTCAGCTTTATGGAATTTGACCTGGGATTCTTTGATCAGGATGAGTAGCGGGTGGAACCCGCTGAGAATCCTTTTATACCGAAACTGTAACCCATGTGTCCGGTATAAACTGTTACCCATGTGTCCGGGTTGGACCCCTCTTAGATATGGCTCCGTCTGCTGGGGTCTGGTGCATGCACCAGACGGGTGAGCAGCAAACGGCGTACTCGCCGGTTGCGGTGACGCGATACCTGGGGGTTAAAAAGATGCGTACGTCGCGGCAGGGATGCCGTGGAGCTCTAGCTTACAGCGTGAAATTTCGAGACCAGCAGCTCATTTGCTCAGGTCTTAGATATGGCTCCGTCTGCTGGGGTCTGGTGCATGCACCAGACGGGTGAGCAGCAAACGGCGTACTCGCCGGTTGCGGTGACGCGATCCCTGGGGGTTAAAAAGATGTGTACGTCGCGGCAGGGATGCCGTGGAGCTCTAGCTTACAGCGTGAAATTCGAGACCAGCAGCTCATTTGCTCAGGTCTTAGATATGGCTCCGTCTGCTGGGCTCGAACCAGCGACCCGCTGATTAACAGTCAGCTGCTCTACCAACTGAGCTAAGACGGAGTAGTAGGTCAACGCCTCTGACAGCACCATGGCTGTACAAAAACGAGGGCGCAATTTTAATGGGCTGAAGCATAAATGCAAGCCTATCTCAGCCACCTTTATCGTGTCCTTCTGGCCTGCAGACCCAAAAAAGCCAACTAAACTGAATACACTGGTTTCAATAGGCCTGCTATGCACCCGTTTTCTGCATTTTTTGACATTCCTGCTATTCGACGTTATCGACTGCTTTGCGCTGTTGGTGCCGCCGGGCTGATTTGTAGCCTCCTCGCACGGCTGTTGCTGGAGGAGTTGCCGGGGCAGCGATTTTATCCTCTGGAACTCCTCGCAGTGTCTACTTTCGCTTTTTTTGCACTATTCAGTGAATACATTCCGTTCACCCGCTACCGGCCAAACAGCACATTCTTCTGGGCCTTGTTACCCGCCCTTTGCCATCTCCTACATCTCAACTACGAACGTAACATCGATCCAGCGGCGCTATTGGGCTTGAATCTTGTAATGGTATTTGGTGGTGTGATCATCGAATCCCAGCTCTGGCGGCGAGCGCTCATACTGACTTGGGGTGGCAGCACTATTTTCATGGCCTGGACAGTGCCTGAACCTATCACAGCGCCACTGGGTGTCACCATGGTATTTACTTGCATCGGCGCCCTGCTCTACCTTGTTGCAGATGGACTGCACGCTGCACGCTCCGCGAGCGCTAACGCGCTTTCATTGCTCGACGAAACACAGGGTTTTGCAGGCGTAGGCGGTTGGCAGAAAAACTATGCTACCGACGAAGTCCGCTGGACCGCCACTACCTATGAAATACTCGACTTACCCGTAGACACTGACGCTGTTCTTGATGTCAAACCCTTTCTGGCAAACGACTCTGAAACCAGCCCATTGATAAAAGCCACCGAGCATATGCGCGCCACGGGTGAGCCATACGATGTTGTAGATCAGCTGAAAACCGCCACCGGACGTCTGATCTGGGTGCGCTGCATGGCCAAAATATTTTACCAGGACGGTAAACCGTTGCGCGCTTTGGGTGTTTTTACGGATATTACCGCGCAGGTAGAGAGAGAAAACGAACTCACCGCAGCCAAAGAAGCTGCAGAGGCGGCCGCCAGAGCACGCACTGAATTCCTGGCCAATATGAGCCATGAAATTCGAACCCCGATGAACGGTGTCATTGGCATGACATCGCTGCTCAGCCAGCAGGAACTTGATCCCGTGAGTCGTAATCATGTCGATGTGATCCGCGCCAGCAGTGAATCGCTGTTGCACATCATCAACGACATTCTCGATTTCTCAAAGCTCGACGCCGGGAAAATGTCGATCGAGAAAAAAGAGTTTGCCCTGGATAAGCTTATGCAGGATGCGGCAAATCTTGTTCGTCAGAGTGCTGAGGATAAAAATCTTACGTTGGAATCGATAAATCACGCCCCTGCAGACACCCGCTATATCGGTGACGCGCACAAGATCAAGCAGGTGCTGGTTAACCTGCTGTCCAACGCGGTCAAGTTTACCTCCCAGGGCAGAGTCGAGCTTGCCGTGACTGCCGAACTGGATCAGTCACTCATGGATACGCTTACTTTCACTGTCACCGACACAGGCATGGGTATCGATCCCGTCAAGCTTCCTACGCTGTTCGATGCCTTCATTCAGGAAGACACTTCCATCACACGCAAATTTGGAGGCACTGGCCTGGGTCTGGCGATCTCCAAAGCACTGATCGAAGAAATGGGCGGTCATATCACGGTAGCCAGCCACAAAGGCGAGGGCTCGACGTTTGCCATACACTTGAAGCTGCCGCGAAGCCTCACAAGGCCCAGCGCGGATGAGCCCAGGCGTGTTCAAACTGCACCGTCGAACGCCAACCTGCGCGTGCTGGTAGCTGAAGACAATGCCGTTAATCAGCATGTAGCGGTCTTGATGTTGAAAAAACTGGGCTACGAGGCAGACGTCGAAGAAGACGGCAGAAAAGCAATTGCAGCCTTGCGTCAGGAACCCTACGACATTGTGTTTATGGATCTACAGATGCCGGAGATGGACGGCCTTGAAGCTACTCGCTGCATTCGTGCAGACCCCGCCCTTCACCAGCCCTACATCATTGCTTTAACTGCGAACGCGATGAACGCAGACAAAGAAGAGTGTCTGGCAGCTGGCATGAACAATTTTCTGGCAAAACCTATGCGTATCCGCGACTTACAGGCTGCGTTAGATGAAGCTCTTACTACGCTAGAAGCACCTGTCAGTTAAATATCAGATCCTGCAACTGCGCATTCTCACTGGTGTGTTTGTGCTGCAGGCGAATACTCTTCTGCTGCAGGGCAACATCCCCCAGTTCCTGGGCTGTGGCCGCCCGCAGGGCATAGAAACGGGCGTTGTCACGTTGCAGTGATATGGCCTGCTCAACAGACTGTAAAGCGAATTCAAACGCATCGTTGTGAAAAGCCTGCTCAGCCAGGGCAAAATAGTAATAAGGGTTTTTGCGCCGATACTTTGCTGCTAACGCTTCGTAATGGTCAGCCTCTTCATGTTTTTCCTGCTGACGCAGAGTCTTTGCAAGCCCCGCAATTGCTGTTTCATTGCGCTTATTCAACGACAGCGCCATTTCATAAGCCTGTTGACCCAGCCCCGGTTGATTCGACATGGAATACAACGCGCCCAGATTGTTCCACACATCCTGATTCGCCGGCTCGGTCAGCACCGCCCGTTTAAGATAGCTGAACGCGGCGCGCCGATCCCCCTTGTGCAACTGTTGGACAGCAAGATTGCCGTAAAACATGGATTCTGCGTAATCATCACTAATCGTTGTGCGCGGTGCATCGTACGCAATACGCACCAGATTAAAATCCACTGTTATATCGCTGAAGTTGTTACCTGGCGATTTGAGCCCTTCAAGGATAACGTTGACATGGTTGTTACGAATCAGAAAACCAGATTCCACATCCCAGGTCGGCTGTGTGTCCACCAGCTGGTACTTTGCATCCAGGCCCGCTTCGCGCGCCAGTGCGATGAACATGTTGGCATAAGCCAAACAGTTTCCTTTCCGAACCGCAAAGGTCTTTGCAGCGGAATAGCTGGCGTCCCGATCGTATTGATCGATGAAATAGCCATCTTCCACCAGCTTGCGCATGAGCCGCCGGAAGCGCAGAGATTCAAAATGCCCTCCTGCCCGTGTGCTGGCCACAAACTCAGACATTTCTGCGCTGACCGTCAGCAGGTCCAGCGCTGGCGCTGGCTCGATGACTTCACCAAAGACAGCGGATCCATCAATCAGCTCAGCTGGATAGCTTTGCTCGTGTTGCATATCCGTCTGGGTAACACACCCAGCCAGCAGCACCACATAGACAAAAACTGCAGAGAATCGACGCACGCCACTTCCCGCTTGGAACCTTGAGGTCTGAATATAGACAGACGGGCCGGCGGGCTCAAGCAGGTGTCGGACGAGCTTACGGCTGGCGGTTGAAGACGCGCAGAAACTCGAGCTGCTCGCCGCTTGCATCTATGTACACCCAGACTTTCAGTAGATCCGGGCTGACCAGCTCTAATCGCTCTTCAACCCGCATATTGCGTGCCTTGGAGATGATCACCAGCTGCTGTTCTTCCCATCCAGCAAGTACCTCCCACAACCCGCGCTGACGCTCGCCCCAGGTGACATCACGGTAAACGCCGGGCTGATAATCCAGCCCCATGGAATCCATATTCTGTTCAATGGTGAGCTTGTCCGCGCGCAGGACCTGAAAGTCGTGGGCTATAAACGCAAATGCTGAACCATCAGCCACACGCAGAGCTTCCCGGCTTACCGTCCCCTGCACTCGTCGGCTGGGCTTGGCCGGTCGGCGATTGCGCAGATCCGGGACCAGGTCTGAATCACCGAAGTCGACCAGCCACTGGCCGCTTAAATTAACCCCCGGAGGATTTACCGTGTCCAGATCAATACCGGTACAACCGATCATTGCAACCACAAAAGCGACGATCGCCGAGACTCTGTACCAATGGGGGTAAATAGTGATCTGCAGCACCGACTAGGTTTTCAGATACTGAGCTTGTGAGCCCAGCACTGCACAGGTTTCATCGACCAGTTCGCGCATGATCGTTGCGACAGGTTTTACCTCGTTGAAGTAAGCCACACTCTGGCCCGCACCTGAATGAATCAGAGGTTCGATGTCGTGTTCTTCAATGGCACCCAGTAAATCACCCACCAGTACATCCTGATAGGGCATTTTCAGCGGCGCAGGTGCATCATCAGCCTCCCAGGCCTGACTCCAGCCGGTGCGCACCTGACGGAAAGTCTTGCCGCTTTCGGAACGGGTAATCACTGTGTCTGCGCTACCCGCCTCTATCAGCTTACGCGTGTTCACTGGGTGCATATGTCCCTGATGCTCACTGGACAGCAGCCAGGCTGTGCCTAACCAGACACCTTGAGCGCCCATAGCCAAAGCGGCTGCGATGTGCCGTCCGGTGGCCACACCACCAGCAGCCAGCACCGGTATATCGCCGGCTGCATCAACAATTTGTGGCACCAGCGAATAAGTGCCTATCGGTCCTGTGTGTGCACCGGCGTCGTACCCCTGCGCCACCAGAAAATCCACACCCGCACGTATGCTTCGTTCGACGTGATGGGGGCTACCGATCAGTGCCAGGGTTGTTTTACCGCCGGCTTTAGCTTCCGCCACTGCATCCGGAGGCGCACCGATACCGCAGGCAAACATATCCACGTCTGAATCGAGCACCGCGCGCAGTTGCGCATCTTCAATTTCTTTAGAGCGAATAAACCGGGTCCGCATGCCAGGCTCGGTGGCCTGGGGCACATCAAATTTCTCTATCAAACCCTGCACAAACGCCTTGTGCGCATCGGGAATCTCAGCCTCTATGGCTTCACGGGAATTATGTTCGGGCATACCCGGCGGCAGCACC
The DNA here is from genome assembly GCA_024743175.1 of Pseudomonadaceae bacterium. Taxonomy (GTDB): domain Bacteria; phylum Pseudomonadota; class Gammaproteobacteria; order Pseudomonadales; family Azotimanducaceae; genus UBA4421. The sequence continues at coordinate 239,579 of JANSXA010000002.1, forward strand.
AGATCCACCCCAAACGGTTTGTTACCCACCAGTTTGCGGATCGCCGCCAGTTCGTCGGTGATTTCATGCGGAAAACGACGGGTTGCGCCGTAAACACCGAAGCCCCCTGCATTGGTGATGGCAGCCACCGTCGACACGTCGTGGGCAAAACCAAAAATCGGGTAGGTGATACCCAATCGATCACACAGCGGCGACCACAATGAAGCCATGTCAGGCCGAGTCCGCACGGTCGACAGGATCCTGAGTATCCTCTGCAGGTGTCGAACTCTCAGGCAGGTCAACTTCCGCCACCCTCGCAGCGGCAGGTTTTGCAGGCGCGCTGACGCTTGATGTTTCAGGTGCGCGCACCTGATTGAGGGCAACATCAATCACTTCGAAAACATTCAGGGTCTTCAGAGAAGGATGCCCGCGCACCACTTCAAGGTAAAAATCTTTGTAGGTCTGGCTGGGAATAACATCAAAAACAGGATCGTACCCCTGGGGTTTGACCTGCAGAGATTCATGACCAAACTGCTCTGGCCAGAGGCGACACCAGTCCCGCCACAAACGCAAAATCATCTGTTCCTGTTGCCGAGTCACGGCGTCCCCCAAAAGGCATTGATATTGGCTTCAGACCAGCTGGTCCGGGGTGATCCGGGCCCCCTCACAGAACTGCCGGTTTGTGCACTGGGCCTCACTATAACAAAACAGGCAGCAGGCACACAGAGAGGTTCCTAGACTTGAAATATGACAAGGAAGCTGGCGTTTACTGCGTTTGTTGCACTGGCAATGGCGTATCTGTGGGTAAACGACCGCCCGCTCACGCAGGATCGGTTAGCGGACACCAACCAGCCGGCGCGTCAGATTATTGACGCCAAACCAGCGCAAGCGCCGCCTGATTTGATTCCTGATGTCTTATCCGAATCCAACAGCACTGCTCTTGTGGCCACAGTTCAGGCTATCGCACCCGTGCCTGATCCGGTTTTTGATACAGACATTCCTGTGCTGAACAGTTCTTTTGATCTGGCTGCCATTGATACCCTGATGCGCGAAGGTAGCGTGTCATTGGACTTACCCGACGGCACACGCACCACGTTACAGCGGACACAAACATACACCGAATTTGGTATCACACATCTGCAGGCTGAGGCCGACGGTTATGTCGCCACCATCACTCGCCGAGGTGAAGAATTTTTTGCCACGCTGGCCAATTCAGCGGGCAGTTACCGCATAGAAGGCAATGCGGCTCACAGCCGCGTCTTTCCTCACCAGTTGATCGCCCAACGCCGCCTCCAACACGAGACCGACTATCGCCATGTACACAACAGCTTTTAAAATTCTGAGTCTGGGTGCGGTGCTTCTCACCAGCGCGTGCGGCGGCGGTGGTGGTGGCGGCGGAGGCAGTTCAAACGGCACAGCAAACGCGCCACCGGTTGCCACCGCGGTTACGCCGGCACCTGCGCCGCCGGCGCCAGAGGCACAACCTGAGATACAGCCACCTGCAACAGACATCAAACTGCTGGCGTTATACAGTCCCGGGGTTGCGGAACAGTTCAACAGCCCGGACCTGCGCATTTCACATCTGGTCAACGTGGCCAACGACGTGGTCACCACCAGCGGCGTTGAGCTGTCCTTCTCCCTGGCACACATTGAATGGGTCGACTATCCGGATTTCACCGCCGCACCCCAGGCACTGGATGATCTAACCTTCGCTAATCACAGCGCCTTCGAAGCTGTGGAACAGTTGCGCGCAACACATGAAGCGGATCTCGTGGTTCTGTTTCGCAATTACGCAAATGATGGCCATTGTGGCTATGCATGGATTGGCGGCTTTCAAACCCAGGGAGATTTCAGCAACCCGGCTGAAGCGGATTTTGGCTATTCCGTCGTATCTGCCAACTGCTCTGACTACACCCTGCTGCACGAGTTGGGGCATAACCTGGGCCTGGCGCACTCACGCCGGGAATCATCTGAAGGCGGAACTTTTGACTACGCCACCGGCTATGGCATGGACGAGCGTTTTGCAACCATCATGGCCTCTCCAGATGTGTTCAGCGCTCCCCAGGTGCCGCGTCTGTCGTCGCCAGCGCTGTCCTGCAATGATGTACCTTGTGGGATTGCTCACACCGACCCTGCAGCGGGCAGTGATGCTGTGCGGGCGCTGAATATCAGCAAAGACCAGGTGGCCAGCTACCGATAACCGTCTCAGCTTTTTTTTGCAGGATCGTCCGATGCGCGGGATTTAAGATCAACAACAGCGGCGCGAGGTGTCAGGTCACCCAGCTGAGATTCCAGATCCGCACCTTCCACCAACCCTTCGATGAAAGTTTTTACCGCGTCGTAATCGTATGTATCACAAGCCTGCTCTAACGTATTGAGTGCACCGCGAAGTTCTGTCCAGGGTGGGTGGCCTTCCTGGGCGCGCATGATTTTGCGGTGATCCGTGCCCACCACATCACCGCTGACCAGCAGCTCTTCATGCAGTTTTTCACCGGGCTTCAATCCGGTGAACTGAATTTCAATATCACCATCGGGATTATCCTCGTTTTTAATGGAGTATCCCTTCAGATGCACCATGCGATGTGCCAGATCAAGTATTTTAACCGGCGAACCCATATCTAACAGAAAGATATCACCGCCTCTGGACATACTCGCCGCCTGCAGAACCAGCTGAGCAGCCTCGGGAATCGACATGAAGTAACGCGTGACATCAGGGTGGGTCACCGTCAACGGCCCGCCATTGTCTATCTGTTCACTGAACAGCGGCACCACAGAACCCGAGGAGCCTAAAACATTGCCGAAGCGGACCATGGAAAAGCAGGTGTGACTGCTGTGAGACTGCAGTGCCTGCAGAACCATTTCCGCCAGACGTTTGCTGGCGCCCATCACTGAAGAGGTGCGCACCGCTTTGTCCGTTGATATGAGAATGAAGTGTTTTACTCCTGCATCCATTGCTGCCTGGGCACAGTACAACGTGCCAAACGTGTTGTTTTTCAAACCTTGAATGACGTTGTTTTCAACCAGACTGACATGTTTGTACGCGGCGGCGTGATAGACCGTCTCAATCTGGTGCTGCTCAAAGACGCGCTTCAGCAGGGCATTATTTGTCACGGAACCCAGCACCGCGATGAGCATTGGCGGATTCTCAGCCTGCAACACAAGCCGCATCAGTTCGCGATGGATTTCATACAAGCCATATTCAGATTGATCAAGCAGCACCAGCAGCCTGGGTTGCTGCCGCAGAATCTGGCGACATAACTCTGACCCTATCGACCCCCCTGCCCCGGTCACCAGCACCGCTTTACCTGCAACTGATTTTGATAACAGGTGTGGCAGGCCTTCAACTTCGGTGCGGCCCAACAGATCTTCTATGCCTACATCGCGCAGATTAGCCAGAGACTCGCGGCCATTTACAAGGTCGGCGATATCAGGAATAAGCCGAACGCGGATAGAAAATTCAGACAGAAAATCGAGAATGTCGCGGCGTATTTTGGAATCCTGAGTGATGGCCACAAAAACCTGGCGGGCTTTGGTATCACGCAGCAGTTGGGTCAGATCTTTGGGTGCGTAAACATAAACACCGTCAATAGAGCTGCGTTGCAGTTTGCGATTGTCATCGAGAAACGCAATTGCCTGGTACTCACCCTGTTGTTTGAGCAGCCGCGACAATTCAACCCCGTTGCTGCCGGCGCCATAGATAATTACCGGCTGACGGGCGGGGCCTTTACCCTGCCGTTGAATAAATGCGCGTACCGCAAAACGCGAGCCGCTGACATAGACCAGCGCCAGTAACCAGAATATGGCGGGCACCGAACGAGGGAAACCTTTCAGCTGCAGCATGAAAGGGACAACGGCGACCGCCAGTGCCGCCAGAAAAGTACCCACCACCACAGCCACCATGGCGTGGTTACCCATATATCTGATGACTTGACGATAGAGACCCAGGCGGCCAAACACCGGGATTGCAACACACACACAGATCACAAACGCCGGCCAGTACGAGACCACCTGCGGATTCCATTCGCCCAGGCGCAAAGCAAAGGCACTCCAGAGGGCAACCGGCAACATCACGCAATCCGTGATGACCGCAATGGCCTGTTTACGCCGTCGTGACAATTCGTCTAACAGACTTTCCATAGAGTCTATCTTACCCGTCGCTGGCGGTTGAAGGGGAGTTCGGAGGCAAACCAGCACCCAGGCGCCAGCACAAAATCGCCAGCGGTAACACCGCAAGCACCAGAATCCCGATCTGCGCGGGCGTTGTGTGAGCAAATTCCACCGTCAGCCAGGCCATCGGTAGCAGCCAGCACAGCGAAAATATCAGAAATGCGTTTGTTGTCCATAAGTGACCCCGACGCTGCGCAAGCTGTTGATACATATGTGATCTGTGCGCCTGCGTGAACTTCTGTTGCGTCGCTATTCTCACACAGAGGGTATAGGTGGCGTCAAACCAGAATACCGCCAGCAGTATCAAACTCGCGACCAGCGGCAGAGCGAAGCTCTGCCAGACGTAGAGGCAGACAACACCCAGCAGCAACCCGAGGAAGCCGCTGCCTACGTCACCCATGAAAATTTTTGCCGGTGGCCAGTTGAACCCACAGAATGCCAGCGTCACGCCACCCAGCAGCCACAGCAGATCACCACTCCACCCGGGTACGCCGACCACAAGCCAATGTACACCCAGGCAGAATACCAGCGTCTGACTGGCGGCCAGGCCGTCTATGCCATCCATGAAGTTGTACAGATTGATCAACCACATTAAACCGATCCAGATACAGGCCAGCCACAATCCGCTTATGTCCAGCTGCAACCCCCACAGCGCCAGCGCCGCGGCACCCGCGTGGACCAGTAACCGCAGTTGTGCGCTCAAGCCGGCCAGGTCATCCCACAGACCCACCAGCGCAAGCACGGCCAGGGCACCAAACAGGCTCCATCCCAGTTGCGGCTGAGAGCCTGCAACCCAGGCAAGGTAGGCCAGCACCAGCACCACTATCACTACCCCGCCCATCGTCGGGGTAGGCTCCGAGTGCGAGCTGCGATCATTGGGATGGGCCAGCAGGTTTGGCTGGCGAACCAGATACAGGACACCCCACATCAGCAGCCCTCCCGCAGCCAGCGCACTGAGAAAAATTACCGCTGCTGATACCACGTGTGCACCTTTTCAAGTTGTTGCTGCTGGGTGACTGCAGGCGACCAGGACAGCAATTGACGACTTTGTGAATCATCTACCGGCAGAGGATCAAACAGGCGACCCGCTGCTCCGGACTTCCCCAGCAGAGCAGCTGCTGTTTTAACTAAACCCACCGGTAGCGTCCAGAGGTTAGCATTGCGGTTAACCAGTGATCGCAGATTTGTGACCATTTCTCTGACGCTGGCCTGCTCATCATCGCAAACGTGCCAGATTGTCGCTGGCATTTGCGTCTGGCTGGCTACCCGCGTCAGCAGAAAGCTGACAAGATTGTCTACGCCCAACCAGGCACGTGGTGCGTCTGCGGCGCCGAGGGGCAGTGGCCATGGACTCATGGCAGCGTGCCAGAGGTTTAGAAAGTTTGCGCTGACACCTGGACCATAAACCAGTGGTGGTCGGACAATGGACAGCTCGGCTGATGCCTGGGTGTGCCGATCTTTTGCTGCGGCAAGCAACAGCTCTTCGCCTCTCACTTTGCTGCGCGCGTAGCTGTCACCTGGTGCGTATGGATCCTCGGGCGTTAACGCTCTGGCACTGCTGTCGCCGAGCACTTTGATACTACTCAGCCAGACAAAATGGCCCGCACCTGCACTACACGCCTGTTCGAAGCGATCCAGAGTTTGTTGTGCGTTGACGTTCATCATCGCAGCCTCATCCGCCCCCTGCGCACCAGCATGAGCCAGCGCAGCAAGATGAAACACCACATCCTGGTGAGAAAGTTGATATTGACCCAGATCGGTGTGCCTACCGATCTTATGTACCTGCCAGCCCTGTTGCTCAAGGGCCTGCACCAGGTGAACGCCGACAAAGCCGCTGGCTCCAGTGACTAGCGCGGCAGGCATGTTGCTAACAGCTCGTCATAAACTCGAAAGGTATGATCGACAACATCTTCTACCGCAAACACAGCTTCCGCCTTCTCCCGAGCGGCTCGCGCAAGACGTTGACGCATTGCAGGATCACCACCGAGTTGCAACATCGCCTGCGCCAGAGGCTCTACGGTTCGCGGCGGCACCAACAACCCGTTTACGCCAGACGTGATGACTTCTCTGCAACCGGCAATATCTGTGGCAATCATAGCGCGCTGGGCAGCAGAGGCTTCAAGTAGCGTTTTGGGTAATCCTTCTCCATAAAAAGTCGGCAGACAAATCACGTGGGCTTGCGCCATCAGCTTGGGTATATCTGCCTGATAACCCAGCCACTGCACGCCACTTTCCTTTTGTAACGCATCCAGCTCCTGCCTGCTGACACCAGAGGGATTACCCGGATCGAGATCACCCGCCAATAGAAATCGCCAATCCGGATGTTGTCGTTTGACCAACTTAGCCGCTTGAGCAAACTCAATGACTCCTTTTTCACGCAACATACGGGATACCAGCAGAAAAACGAGCGGGCCGTTTGTTTCGGGGGCCGGGATGTAGGATTTCAAATCAACACCTGATCCGCGAATCAGAATCGTTTGCTCTTTCCTGACAATACTATGATCAACAAACTCCCGCTGATCTTCACTGTTCTGAAAAATAACCCGCATGCTGATGTTCGCAAAGGCAAATCGATACAGTGCATTAACCAACATACGTAAACCCGCAGCTCGCAATCCACGACGGGAAAACACAAACCCCAGACCAGGCACTGCATTAACCACCGCAGCAACCTCAGCAGCACGTGCGGCTAATGATCCGTAAATGACGGGTTTGATGGTGACATGATGCACCAGATCAGGTTTTTCCCGTCTATACAGCTGTTTCAAAGCACGATAGGCGGCAATTTCCGACAGGAGTGTAAACCCGCTGCGGGTCAGCGGTACGCTGACATGTTTAAAGCCGTATTGAGCGAGCTCTTCTTCGCCGGTGGCTGGCGCGGTAATCACCCAGACATCATCCCCTCGAGCTATCGCGGTCAGCCCCAGAGCTAATCGATGTGAAATGAAAAAACGCGCTTCGTTAACGACGTAAAACAGTTTCATACAGACAGTCTACGCATGTGAAGACGGCGCCAACAGATTCTGATAGTGATCGCAATAAGCCTGCATGCACATTGGCGCACTGTAATTGCTGTTTAAAAATTCACGTTCCTGCATTATGCGGGCATCGCGGTTCTTATCTGTCTCCACCATCGCAGTGGATATTTTTGCTGCAAGATCCTGGACATCTCCGGGGACAACCTGTCTGGCAGGAGACTGAACTATTCTCTGCGCATCGCCTACGGTTGTGGCTACCGTGTTCACGCCGCAGGCCATCGCCTCTAACAGTATATTCGGTGTGCCTTCACGCAAGGATGGAAGTACCAACAGATCTACAGCCGGCAGGAAACCAGCGACATTTTTTATCGGACCCAGCAGATCCAGTTCACAGGGCGCCAGGCCCACCTCCTTCAACAGCGCTGCAAATTCAGGATGATCGAGGGTCAGGCCGTTGCCCGCCAGAAAAAAACGCGCCTTTGCACCTTTATGTTGTCTGAGCAGCTTCACCGCTTCGAGATACTCGCGAATACCTTTTCCTTTATGCCACCTGGCGATCACGCCAACCCAGATGTCTGAAGACCGGTGATATGTGCTGCGGACCTGGTCGCGGATCTTTGCATCAGGCGCAAACTCCGTCAGGTTGATACCGTTAGGAATAACAACCTGACGCCCGCGCAGACTCATCGCCTTATGCGCCTGCTGGCCGGCAAACGAGTTATAAATAACAAGATCGGGATGGCACCAGCGTGTGCATGCGATTGCGCTTCGAATCATCCAGCTGTCACTGGCAGGTTCCACTATTGCATTGCGCACGTTCCAGGCCACCTTGGCTGCGGCAGACGCTGATTTCGCCCCTGCGGATTTACGTAAACACCACGCCAGGAAAGATGCCAGAACATTTCCGTAATACATCCACCCCTGCAGTATGTCCGGTGGATGCCGACGCAGCAGCCTGAACGCCTGCCACAGAACCCACGGACCGCGACGTCGATAATTCAGCCAGCTGACCCTGACGCCCAGATTTTCGATTTCCTGTCCAAGCGCTGTTGGAGGACCAAAACAGATGACGTGGTGGGTTAGTTTTTCACGCGTACCGGCGATCAATCTGAGCAGACTGGTTTCGGCCCCACCCGTGTCCAGACGGACGATAAGGTGGGTTATGCGGTGGGTGGTGGACATGGCTGAGCATTGTCCACCACCCCGGCAAAAAAGCCAGCCCGCAGGCGAAGGTTAATCTACAAAAGCGATTTTATCTTTGTTCACTTCAATGACCGCAGGACCTACACCACGTACGTCGAGCAGGTCGTCGACACTGATAAAATCACCAAACTTCTCGCGATACTCAACAATTGCCTGAGCCCGCGCGACACCGATACCGTCTAACATCTCTGCCAGAACTTCAGCTGATGCGGTGTTGACGTTAATGCTGCCTTGCGGCAAAGCAAATGAAACCTGGCTGATGATCAACAAGCTGATCGCCAGTAACTGCTGCAGATAAGTCATGTGTGCTTCCTTTTCGAATTGGGAGCAACAGCATGCTTAAGAAAATAGGGAGAGGCTGCCGGAAAACAGCACAAACCCCTGTAAGTATCAGTTAGGGGTTACTGTTGGTATTAAACCTGCCAGCGGCACCAAAAGAGCCCCATGCGCGGCAGCCCGGACAGTGCCATAGAACCTGTGCGCTGGTAAATCCGCAATTGCCACACTGGTATCCTGCCTGGCTGTTAACAATCTTCGCGACAGTTTGACGAATTTCTTCTGCTTCCGGTTTACGCTGTCCGAGCTCCATCAACAACGGCAGATGACCAAAACTGGGGGCGCGGGCGATTTCTGCAATCAGTTCATCAGCGCCCAGTTCCCGACCATTTTTGCGACGGAAGCTGATCAATTCCTGCAGCAGATCGGGGTCCGGGTACAGCCGCAGACTCTGCCGGATAAAACGCTCAAACTCGTCGTCTCGATCCATGCTTTCGCAGGCTGCGCGATACACGTCAACGTACTGGCCAACTAACTCCGGCGCGAGTTCCACAGCCCTGGTGATATGACGCAACACAGGTTTATAGTGTTTCTGCGCATACTCAACTTTTGCCAGTAACCAGTGGCTACGGGCCTCAGAAGGCGCCAGGGACTCTGCTTTTCTCGCCAGCGCCAGGGCTTTACGTGTGTCTCCCTCCTGCAGACTGATCTCCGCCAGCTCACAATAGAAGTGGGCCACCCGCGTGCGCAGTTCTGGCTTGGTTTTGAGCAGCTTTGTGCTGACGTCTATGCCCTGCTGCCATTCACGTTCCTGTTCAAACAGGTCTAACAGGAGTTCCAACGCAGGTAACTCCTGGGATCCTTTACGCCTGGCAATCTGTTGCAGGAGGCTTTCCGCGCGATCAAACAGGCCTGCAGTGTGGTAGTCGCGTGCCAGCTCCATTTCCACAAGCTGTTTGTTGATTTGATTCAGAACCGGCGAGGCCAGCAGGTTCTGATGAATACGTATGGCTTTATCCACTTCACCACGACGACGCACAACCCCTGCCATCGCCAGATGTACATCAATGGTCTGATCCGACACCTCCATGGCGTCTATAAATCGATCCACGCCAAGTTCCGGGCGATCACCCAGAAGGAAATTCAGACCCTGATAGTAATCTTTAATCACTGCCTGCTGCGGCCGCGGCGCTTTACGCTCACGCCGCCCCAGCAGGAAACCGGCGCCTACCGCTACCAGTAACAGAATGTACAAGAGAATATTGTGGGGAAGGTCCACGATTAAGCCTGATTAGTAGTGTGCAGTGACTGCTGTAGTGTTCTAGCTCTGCACAGTAAGCGAGCGCAGTCGCTCGAGTTCAGACTCCGCCTGGGCCAGGGAACGTTTAAGTTTGCGCGCCTGCATGCGGGCTTTGACATTCATCCACAGGGCATTAGACAAACCGAAGGTCAGGCCAATCAGGAAAGCTGCCAGCAGCCACCAGAACATTGACAGCGTAAAAGGCGTTTCCCAGACCGCAAAGGTCAGCGCCATTTCCTCTTGATTAACCGCCAGGGTGGCGAGCAGGAATGCAATGATCATTGCAAAGATCAATACGATGGTTTTCAACCATTTCATCAGTGAGTATCCCTAACCAGTAAAGCGTTCAGCTAGCATCTTAATGCAGCAGGGGACTATATGTTTGACTCTTCGTCAAGCACACCATCGTGCGCTTTGCGCTGTTCAAGTTCCACATGCAGGGCGGCATTCACCCGATCACGCAGCTCTTTGCCAGGCTTGAAATGGGGGACATGTTTACCCGCCAGACCGACAGATTCGCCGGTCTTCGGGTTACGGCCGATTCGCGGTGCTCGATAATGCAGCGAAAAGCTGCCAAACCCGCGAATCTCTATACGTTCTCCACTGGCCAGAGTGAGGGACATCTGCTCGATCATGGTCTTCACTGCCAGCTCTACATCTTTGCTGGACAGCAGCGAGCCGGATTGCTGCACCTGTGCTGCCACAATGCGCTCAATCAGCTCGGACTTGGTCATGCTTTCTTCCGTCATAAGCGCAGAGAACCTTTTAACCGTTTAGTCTGAAAAGACGTGTTCAGATCAGTCGTCTTTCTGTTCCATCTGCGCCTTGATCAGATCACCCAGGGTTGCAGCCCCAGGACGCTCCGTTTCAGAACGCTGATGTTCTCGAACAGCTGTTCGCTCCTCTTCAATGTCTTTCGCTTTGATCGACAACCCGATGGTGCGATTTTTGCGGTCAACACTGATGATCTTCACTTCAATCGGATCACCAACATTCAGCACGTTGCGGGCATCTTCAACCCGATCAATGCTGATCTCAGAAGCTTTCAGAACACCGGTGACTTCTTCAGCCAGCTCGATCACAGCTTCCTTGGGTTCCACTTCAACAATGGTGCCGTTCACAATGGAACCGCGATCGTTAACAGCGGTGTAATCCGAGAAGGGGTCCTGATCAAGTTGCTTGATACCCAGCGAAATGCGTTCACGCTCAGGATCAACAGACAGAATCAGAGTTTCAATCTCTTCACCTTTGGAATAACGACGTACTGCGGTTTCGCCGGTTTCGTTCCAGGAGATATCAGACAGGTGTACCAGGCCGTCGATGCCGCCATCCAGACCAATGAAAATACCAAAGTCGGTAATTGACTTGATGTTGCCACTGATACGATCACCTTTCGCATGGCTGAGGCTGAATTCTTCCCATGGATTGGGACGACACTGCTTCACACCAAGCGATATGCGGCGACGATCTTCATCGATATCCAACACCATCACTTCACACTGATCACCCACCGATACAACTTTCGACGGGTGAATGTTCTTGTTGGTCCAGTCCATTTCAGAAACGTGTACCAGACCTTCAACACCCTCTTCAATCTCAGCAAAACAGCCGTAATCGGTGAGGTTAGTGACGGTAGCCAGAACACGTGATCCTTCAGGATAACGACGAATGATGTTGATCCATGGATCATCACCCAGTTGCTTCATACCCAGGCTGACGCGGTTCTTTTCGCGGTCAAACTTGAGGATACGTACGTCAACTTCATCACCCACGTTGACCATTTCAGAGGGGTGACGAATACGCTTCCACGCCATATCAGTGATGTGCAGCAGCCCGTCGACACCGCCGAGATCAACAAACGCACCGTAATCGGTGAGGTTCTTAACAATACCTTTAACGTCCTGACCTTCCTGCAGCGAGCCGAGCAATGCTTCACGCTCATGGCTGTTCTCTTCTTCCAGAACCGCACGACGTGACACAACAACGTTGTTACGCTTCTGATCTAATTTGATGACTTTAAACTCGAGCGGCTTGCCTTCCAGATGCGCGGTTTCACGCAGCGGACGGATATCCACTAAAGATCCGGGCAGGAACGCGCGGATGTCATTGATATCAACTGTAAAGCCACCTTTGACTTTGCCGTTGATGATGCCGGTGACCACTTCGTGGCCTTCGTGGGCAGATTCAAGCTGCATCCAGGATTCAGCGCGGCGCGCTTTCTCGCGGGACAGGCGGGTCTCACCCCAGCCGTCGTCGACCACTTCCATGGCCACTTTAACTTGATCACCTATAGCCAGGGTGCATTCACCCTGCTCATTTAAAAACTGGCTTTTCGGAATGACGCCTTCAGACTTCAGACCAGCGTGGACAACCACCCAGTCAGCGTCAATATCAACCACCGTGCCGGTAACGATGGACCCTGGGGCCATCTCGATGGACTGTAGACTTTCTTCAAATAGGTCGGCAAAAGATTCGCTCATAAATGTCGCGCTACCCGGTCACCTGCCGAACGGCGGGTGTGCACAAGTAGTGCTCTCCGTTGGTTAGTTAATGAAACGCGCGAATTGCCTTATTCTGGCTGCCACAAACCCAGATTTTGAGCATGAGACAGAACCTGCTCTACCACCATTTCGATAGTCATATTTGTACTATCTAAGACGATGGCGTCTTCAGCTGGTTTCAGCGGGGCAATCGCACGACCTCGATCCCGGGCATCACGTTCTTGGATCTGCTCGAGAAGGCCGCGCAAACTAACACTTAAGCCTTTGTTTTTCAACTGTTTATAGCGTCGCTCGGCGCGTACTTCCGCACTCGCATCAAGGAATATTTTCAGTGCCGCTTGCGTGAAAACCACCGTGCCCATATCTCGCCCATCAGCCACCAGGCCTGGCGCTTTACGAAAGCTGCGCTGCAGGTCTAATACCGCAGCACGTACTGCGGGCAGATGGGCAACCTTTGAGGCGTTTTCACCGGCATCTTCGGTGCGGATTTCGTCCGTGAGATCCAGGCCTGACACAGTCACCCGATCATCTGCAAAACTGATCGGCAGGGAGGCAGCTAACTCGGCCACCGCAGCTTCATCTTCGAGCTGGATGCCGCGACGCACACTCATCGCGCCAACAATGCGGTACAGCGCACCAGAATCCAGCAGATGCCAGCCGAGGGTGTCGGCAATCACTTTGGCCAGCGTGCCTTTACCCGATCCAGACGGGCCATCAATTGTGATTACGGGAATGTCTGTCATAGCCGATACATCCTGCAGCTAGTCGTCCAACTGGTTGCGCCGCGACGCTGCAGCACGCAGGGCAGCCAATCCAGTGACTTCGTCATTGTTTTCCAATGCTGAGGTAAAGCTCTGCAGGTGAGCTGCAAACTGCTCGGCTGCGTCTAACACCTGTTCCCGATTCATGCACAGAATACGCCACCACAGTTCCGGGTTGGCGGCTGCAATACGGGTGAAATCACGAAAGCCGCCACCACTGTATTTAAGGTGCTCCGGGTCTACCTGCTGCATGAACACATAAGCCAGAAGATGCGGTAGATGACTGGTTACCGCTAACATTTCATCATGTGCCTTCGGGGCCAGACGGGTGACCTCGCTGCCACATGCCCGCCAGGCTGACTCAACCTGCTGCAATGCTTTATTGTCGGTTGAAACAAGCGGCGTCAGAACCGTTGTGGCGCCGGCAAATAAGTCGGCGTCAGCCGCATCGGGACCACTACGATCCGAACCTGCAATCGGGTGACTGGGTACAAAAAAAGGTGATACACCGCCACCGGCAAGCAGTGTTTCAATGATCGGTGCTTTCACGCTACCCACATCAAACATCGGTATTTGTAAAGACGCCAGCGCTTCAACCTGTTCAGCAACAAGGTGACTTGGCGTACAGATAGCGATCAGTTCGGCATCTGCGGGCACCGTAGTACTGATTTCATCTACCAGCCCGAGCTGCAGAGCCTGCTCTGCGGCAGCCGGGTTGGTTTCAATCCCGATGATATGGGCGGCAAACGACGCCGCGCGCCACGCCGCACCCAGCGAACCGCCAATCAGGCCTACGCCGACAATCACAACTTTATTCAGAGGTGGTGTTTTATTCGGCACGCGAACACACTGGCTGGCTTACGGGTAGACCGGCGTTCGTTTCAGACAACTGAGGGCAGCACATCTAAAAACCGCTGGTTCTCTTCGGGCAGGCCAATACTGACCCGCACATGGTTCGGCAACCCATATTCTGCAATGGGTCTGACAATAACCCCCTGCTGCAGCAGAGACTGGAAAACCTCGCTACCGCTACGCCCGGCGTCGAAGCTGACAAAATTGCCCATAGATGGGATGTACTGCAGACCCAGCGCGGTCAATCCCTGGGTTATCTGCGCCATACCGGCTTTGTTCATCGCCACACTGACGCTGACAAACTCCTGATCTTCCAGCGCGGCGGCTGCTGCCGCCAGCCCTATGCTACCCACATTAAAAGGTTGTCTGGCTCTGTTCAGCAGATCTGCAAACGCCTGTGACGACAAGCCGTAGCCTACCCGCAAGGCTGCTAGCCCATGAATTTTTGAGAACGTCCGGGTAACAATCAGGTTCGGATAAGCCCGCAATAAGGCAAGTGCATCGGGGTATTCCGGATCATCCGCATACTCCAGGTAAGCTTCATCGAGAACAACCCAGACATGTTCGGGCACGCTTTCCAGGAAAGCTTTGAACACGTTATGGGTAACCCAGGTGCCGGTTGGGTTGTTGGGGTTAGCCACAAAGACTACAGTTGTCTGCGGAGTAATGGCTGCCGCCATCGCCTCAAGGTCGGTGCCAAATTCTTTTGCCGGCACTTCGATCAGACTGCCTCCAGCAATGGTCACAGCGAGCCGATAGACGACAAAACTGTGTTCGGATATCACTGCCTGACAACCTGGCTCTACGGTTACACGGGCGATCAGATCCAACACGTCATTGGAGCCGTTACCGAGGGTGATCTGGCCGGGTTTCACACCGACATGCTTCACCAAGGCCTGCTTTAAGACGTAACCATTACCATCGGGGTAGCGTGACAGTGCTGCCGTTTCTCGCAGGATAGCTTTTTGAACCAGGTCACCGGGACCCCTGGGGTTTTCATTACTTGCCAGCTTGATAATGCTGTCCAGACCAAGCTCTCGCGCCAGCTCATCGATAGGCTTGCCGGGCTGGTACGGTTGCAGACCAGCAATGCCCTGATGAATATGAGGTGTTTGCGTCATGGCTTGATACTTCTCGTCACTAGATCACTGATTGAGGGTAGGAACCCAGAGAGCGAACTTCAAACGCCACGGCTTTAATCGCTTCGATCACCTGTTTTGCCTGCGGATCGCTCTGATGCCCATCAAAATCTATGAAAAACACATAGGACCAGTCGCCGGAGCGCGCCGGTCGGGTTTCGATCCGGGTAAGACTGATGCCAAAGCGTTCAAAGGGCTCCAGCACGCGTAACAGCGCACCAGGTTCATTGCGCACCGAAACCAGCAGCGATGATTTGTCTTTACCGCTGGGTCCTACATCCTGCTGACCCAGCACAATAAATCGGGTTTTGTTATCGGGTTGATCTTCGATACGTGCACTCAGCACACGCAAACCATAGCGATCTGCCGCGATTTCACCTGCAATGGCCGCAATGCCGGGGTCCGCAAGGGCCTGTTTCGCCGCTTCCGCGTTGCTGGCCACAGCTATTCGTGGAATACCCGGATAGTTTCGGTCCAGCCAGCCCCGGCACTGCGCCAGGCTCTGAGCATGAGAGCGAATTTCAGTGATGTCACCGTCTGCGTCTTCAGCACGCAGCAGCGCATGATGAATGGCAAGCTCCACCTCAGCGCAGATTTTAACTTTTGAGCCCATGAAACAGTCAAGCGTATGGTTCACCATCCCTTCGGTACTGTTTTCAACCGGCACAACGCCATAGTGAGCCGCCTGGGACTCAACTTCGCGAAAAACCTCGTCGATCGAGGTCAACGGTTTAGTGGTGGCAAAATGTCCAAACTGCTTGATGGTCGCCGCTTCCGTATAAGTGCCCTCGGGCCCGAAATAGGCCACGGTAAGGGGCAGCTCGAGATTCAAACAACAGGAGATGACTTCACGGAACAATCCGGCAACGTCTGTATCGTTCAGAGGTCCGGGGTTTTTCTGCATCAGCGAGGTCAGTATCTGCGCTTCACGCTCCGGGCGATAAAAAACCGGCGGTTCCGCGGAGGTCTGACCCTGTTTGATTTCCCCGACTTCCAGCGCACACTGAGCGCGCTCGTTCAGCAGACGCAACAGCTCGGCATCTATACCATCAATGCGCTCGCGTAGCGGTTTAAGCTTGTCGTCATCCGTGTTCATTCTCAAACTCGTGCATGTAGGTAATCAGGGCGTCCACCGCTTCTTCAGGCACTGCATTATAAATACTGGCCCGCATACCACCGACGCTGCGATGGCCTTTCAATCCAGACATACCCCGCTCAAGCGCACCGCTGACAAACTCAGCATCTAAAGAATCATCCGGCATGGTGAACGGCACATTCATGTTTGAACGCACATCCGGCTGCACAGGAGACTGATAAAAATTGCTGTTATCCACCACCGCGTAAAGCTTGTCAGCTTTGCGCTGATTTGTTGCGGCCATGGCATCCAGACCACCCTGCTGCTGCAACCATTCAAACACCAGACCTGCGAGATACCAGGCGTAGGTGGGAGGCGTATTCGACATGGAGTCGGCATCAGCCTGTAAAGCGTAATCCAGCGTTCCAGGGGTTTCATGACGCGCCTGGCCACACAGATCTTTTCGCACAACAACCATCGTCAAACCCGCAGGGCCGAGGTTTTTCTGCGCGCCGCCGTAGATCAACGCAAACTGATCAACATTCACCGGGCGCGAGAGGAAATCGGATGACATGTCTGCAACCAGAGGCGCTGCCAGCTCGGGAAATTCCTTAAACTGAACGCCACCTATCGTTTCGTTGGAACAGATGTGCAGGTAGCGGGCGTTGTCACTTGTGCGCCAGGTGTCTACGGCCGGAATATAGCTGTAATTACTGCTTTTGCTGCTCGCTGCGACGTTTACCTGGCAATACTTACCTGCTTCTTTTATCGCTTTGGCAGACCACGAACCGGTGTCGATATAGTCGACCACGTCACCTGGGGCGGTTAAATTCATCGGGATGGCCGCAAACTGGGTGGTTGCGCCACCCTGCAGAAACAGCACATGATAATCGTCAGAGACACCCAGCAGCGAGCGAAAGTCGCTTTCAGCTTTTGCTGCAACAGCGACAAATTCTTTGCTTCGATGGCTCATTTCCATCACCGACATGCCGCTGCCTTGAAAGTCCAGCATCTCCGACTGAGCTTGCTCCAGCACCGACAATGGCAGCGCGGCAGGCCCGGCGGAAAAGTTAAATATCCTCGCCAACTTGGGGTTCTCCGTTTGAGTTTTACAGTTTAGGTTTGCGGGTCAGCGTCTGTATCAGGTTCAGCATCAGCTGAAGATTCAGCCTCTGAGGCTGCCTGCGCCGCAGCGCCTGCCTCATGAACAACGGCCTCTGCGATACGCTCCACACTATTTAAGAGCTCACCGTTTCTGACATTAATAAGACGCACACCCTGGGTATTACGACCCAGCTCAGATACCTGATCCGCAGCCGTGCGCACCAGCGTACCCATATTACTGATCAGCATCAGCTCATCACCCGGGAAAACCTGCACTGCCCCCACCATGGCGCCATTACGATCGCTGGTCTGCATGGCAATAACCCCCTGGCCACCACGCCCTTTGACAGGATATTCGTCTATGGGTGTGCGTTTGCCATAACCATTTTCACTGGCGGTCAGCATCGTGCCGCCTGCCGCAGGAATAATCAGAGAAATCACGCGCTGCCCGGATTGCAGGCGGATACCGCGAACGCCTTTAGCAGTACGACCCATTGCGCGCACGTCAGATTCTTTGAACCGCACTGCTTTACCTGCACTGCTGCACAACATCACGTCGCTGGAACCACTGGTGATAGCCACACCAACCAGGGTGTTGCCCTCTTCCAGGTCCAATGCAATCAGGCCACTGGGACGGGGCCGGGAAAACTGTTCCAGCGGGGTTTTCTTCACCGTGCCGTTGGCTGTAGCCATGAACACAAAGTGATCCGAAGCGTATTCGCTCACCGGCATGATGGCTGTGATGCGCTCCTGGGCGGCCAGCGGCAGAATATTAATCATAGGACGGCCTTTTGCACCTCGACTGCCCTGGGGAATCTGGAAAGCTTTCAGCCAGTAGACTTTGCCCACATCAGAGAAACACAGCAGCTGGTCGTGTGAATTCGCAATAACCAGGTGTTCAACAAAATCTTCATCTTTCACCGAGGTGGCCGCTTTACCTACGCCACCGCGGCGCTGTGCCTGATAGATATCCAACGGTTGGGTTTTGCCATATCCCTGATGGGAAATGGTGACTACAAGCTCTTCTTCATTGATCAGGTCTTCTACGGACAGGTCCTGCTGAGTTGCGACAATCTCAGTACGTCGCTCATCGCCGTAGTTCTTTTTAATTTCATTCAGCTCGTCGCGAATGACCGACAGCAGACGCTCGTGAGAACCAAGAATGTCCAGCAGGTCCGCGATTTCATCCAACACACCTTTATAGTCCGCCATGAGCTTATCCTGCTCCATCGCGGTTAACCGGTGCAGTCGGATTTCCAATATCGCCTGCGCCTGTTCTTCGGTCAGACGATACAGATTATCGGTAAACCCGAAGTCTTCGCTGAGACCATCAGGGCGGCAGGCATCAGAGCCCACTTCACTGAGCAGATCAAACAGCGCTTCAGCCACCCAGCGCCGCTCCATCAATGCAGTGCGCGCATCCACAGCAGAGGCTGAGTTTTTGATCAGTTCAATAACGTCATCAATATTGGCCAGCGCGACAGCCTGACCTTCAAGAATGTGGCCGCGTTGACGTGCGCGACGCAACAGATACAACGTTCTGCGCGTGACTACTTCTTTGCGGTGCTGCAGGAATGCTTCGAGCATTTCCTTCAGGTTCAGCAGCTTTGGCTGACCATCTACCAGTGCCACACAGTTAATACCAAACACCTGCTGCAACTGCGTCTGGCTGTAAAGGTTATTCAACACCACGTCGCCGGAATCGCCGCGACGAATTTCAATAACCACGCGTAAGCCGTCTTTATCCGACTCGTCGCGCAGTTCGGTAATGCCGTCGATCTTCTTCTCTTTGACCAACTCGGCAATTTTCTCAATCAGCTTGGATTTGTTCAGCTGATAGGGAATTTCGTGAATGATAATGCGATCGCGGCCATTCTTGAGCTCAACCACCTCGGCTCGGGCGCGGACATAAATACGGCCGCGACCCGTGCGATATGCCTGCACGATACCGGCACGACCATTAATGATGCCCGCAGTGGGGAAATCCGGCCCGCTGATGTGCTGCATCAGACCATCGATACTGATGCCGCCGTCGTCCAGCAATGCCAGCGTGGCGTCTATGACTTCCGTCAGGTTATGCGGCGGAATATTTGTCGCCATACCTACCGCAATACCGGAACTACCATTGATCAGAAGATTGGGTACCCGCGTTGGCAGGACTTCCGGCATGCTCAGGGTTTCGTCGTAGTTCGGTACAAAGTCGACGGTGTCTTTATCCAGGTCCGCGAGCAGTTCCGCCGCCATTTTCGACATGCGGATCTCGGTATACCGCATGGCCGCCGGCGGATCGCCGTCTATCGATCCAAAGTTACCCTGGCCGTCGACCAGCAGATAACGCATGGAAAAGTCCTGCGCCATGCGCACCGCGGTTTCATAAACCGCGCTGTCGCCGTGGGGGTGATACTTACCAATAACCTCACCTACCACACGTGCAGACTTCACGTAGGGACGGTTGTAGGTGTTATTGAGCTCACTCATGGCAAACAGCACACGTTTGTGAACCGGCTTCAAACCATCGCGAACGTCTGGTAGAGCACGGCCCACAATGACGCTCATTGCGTAGGCCAGATAGGACTGACGCAACTCGTCTTCGATGTTTACCGGGTGGATATCTTTATTGTTTTCTGAACCGATTTCGGACATGCAAAACTAGCGTGAATAAAAGGCGCAAATTTTATCACGATTCACCGGAATGGGCTGTTTTTTATGAGATTTTTGGTTGTCTGGAAAGTACCGCTATACTCCGCCGATGAAATCATGCGACTTAATCATCAGCGCCCCCTGGGTGCTGCCGGTTGCACCGGAAAATGCAGCTTTATCTGAGCATAGTGTGGCCATCAGCGGTGAGACGATCATCGCTATCGGCCTGACCGACGACATCCTGCAGAATTATTCAGCCGCAGACCACCTTAAGTTGACTCATCACATCGTTCTCCCGGGCCTGATCAACACACACTGCCACAGCGCCATGACGCTGCTGCGCGGCGCTGGCGAAGACCAACCGCTGAAAGCCTGGCTGGAAGAGACCATCTGGCCACTGGAAGCTGCGGTGATGAATGACGAATACGTCACCCTGGGTACGCAACTGGCGGTTGCCGAAATGCTGCTTTGTGGCACCACCACATTCTCGGATATGTATTTTCTGCCCGAAAAAGTTGCCGAAGTCTGTCTGGACATCGGCATTCGCGCACAACTTTCCTTCCCGATCATTGAGTTTGCCAATGCCTGGAGCAGCAGTGCTGATGACGCACTGGACAAAGGGCTGGCGTTGCACGATCAGCTTAAAGACAACAAGCTGGTTCACGTCGCGCTTGGACCACATTCCGGATACAGCCTGAGCGCGGCAGAGCTTGAACACATTGCCGAAGTGGGTTTGCGGCAGAACCTGCCGATACAGATACACCTGCACGAAACCGCACAGGAAGTTGCCGATGCGCATCAATCCATGGGACAAAGCTGGATCGAGCGTTGTGCGGAGATAGGCATGCTGGGATCTCATGTGCAGGCTGTGCACATGACCCAGGTCAGTGAGGCAGAACTCAAGCTGATTGCAGATACCGACACCCGGGTTGTGCACTGTCCGACCTCAAATCTTAAACTGGCATCTGGTTATTGCCCCACCACCGCGCTGCGGGAAGCAGGTGTTACGGTCGCCCTGGGCACTGATGGTGCAGCTTCAAACAACCGCCTCAATCTGTTTGCCGAGGCGCGTATGGCAAGCCTGCTGGCCAAACATGCCGGTCAGAATGCGGCGGCGGCCACCGCGCAGGAGATGTTGTACATGGCCACGATGGGTGGTGCACGCGCGCTGGGTATGGAGAGCGTGACCGGTTCACTGGAAGCTGGCAAAGCGGCAGACCTGATTGCCGTCGACATCAACAGTCTCGGCATGCTGCCGATGTATAATCCGTTTGCCGCGTTGATCCACGGCGACGCCGGCAACGCGGTCAGCCATACATATGTGGCCGGTAGAGCTCTGGTCGCCGATGGCCAGCTGACCCCTGACTCTATAACCAATTTGGCGCAACGGGTGCAGAGCTGGCACGCTGTACGCCGCCCGATTTGAGCCGCTCCGATTTAACAAACGCCGACTGAAAGAACAGAGACCTCATGAGTGAAAGTGAAAACGTCGATCGTGACGAGATAGAGAAGTTTGATGCCCTCGCGCATCGCTGGTGGGACCCTAACGGCGACTTTAAGCCGCTACATGATATCAATCCGAAGCGTGTGCAATATATCGCCGAACGCAGCGACCTCAACAGCGGTCCTGTTGTAGATATCGGCTGCGGCGGCGGCATCCTGACCGAAGCACTTGCCAGTCTCGGCGCTGACGTCACCGGGGTGGATATGGCCGGCAAAGCCCTCAGCGTAGCGCGTCTGCACGCTCTGGAGAGCGGCGTTGATGTGACTTATCTGGAGGGTACCGCAGAGGCACTGGCGCAGAGTCATGCGGAACACTTTCACACGGTCACCTGCCTGGAGATGCTGGAACACGTGACCAGCTACGCCTCCACGATTGCCGCCTGCGCAGCAGTGACCGCACCCGGTGGGAATCTGTTTTTCTCCACCATCAACCGCAATCCCAAGGCTTACGCACTTCTGATTCTGGGCGCTGAATATGTGCTCAACCTGCTGCCCCGAGGTACTCATGACTATGCCAAATTCATCAAGCCGTCAGAACTGTCAGCTGCGATCCGGGCAGCTGGCCTCGACGTAGTAGATATCAGCGGCATGACCTACAACCCGTTTACCCGGACCAGCGCTGTTGGTCGCGATGTTGATGCCAATTACATTGTGCATGCGACCAAGCCGTTGAATGACAACCTGTAGCGACGAAACAGCATGAATGAATTGTTAGATAAAATCGAGACAAGCTACCCGGCATTAGCTTCGGCAGCAGCCGACTGGCGTTACCAGCCGGAGCCAGGCCTGTTAGCAGGCCGCAACATTCTGGTAACCGGCGCCGGCGCAGGTATCGGCGCAGCGGCTGCAAAAAGTTTTGCCTGTTATGGCGCAAACGTGATTCTGCTGGGTCGCAGCCGCAAACCCCTGGAAGACGTCTTCGACTGGATCGAGCAACATACCAACACACAAGCGGTGATAGTGCCTTGTGATCTTGAGCTGCTGGATGCCGGCGCAACTCACGCGCTGCACGCTGCTATTTCTGAAAACTACGGCATTCTGCACGGTCTGCTGCACAATGCATCAAGACTGGGCCCCAAGGTTCCACTGGAGCATTACCCCATTGAGGAATGGCTGCGCGTCATGCAAACCAATGTGAATGCGCCTTTTATCCTCACCCATACCCTGTTCGATCTGCTGGATGCTGCTGACGAAGCGTGTGTGATCAACACATCTTCTTCCGTCGGGCGGCAAGGTCGTGCCTACTGGGGCGCATATGCAGTGAGTAAGTTTGCCACTGAAGGTTTCAGCCAGGTGCTGGCAGATGAAACTGAATCTGCAGGGCGGATTCGTGTCTACAGCGTAAATCCCGGCGGCACCCGCACAGCCATGCGCAAAGCGGCTTATCCACTGGAGGACCCGGCAACGCTGCCCAGTCCGGAGCAGCATATGGATTTATATCTCTATCTGATGGCCGGCAGTCGCAGCGGCAAAACCTTGCCGGCAACCGGTGCACAACTGGACGCACGAACCTGGGAGTGCCAATAAACCGACTGGAAAACGTCAAAGTGTTGACAGTTTTCATGCCGTGGAAAGCTAACTCCTTGATTTTATTGACCCCAAAAGCTGGCACAGTATTTGTAAAGCACTGTGTATATCGCGTTTAACAAAAACGTCTACACAACCAGCAGTATGAGTTTAAAGAAGCGGACATGAGTAAAAATACGTCATCCAGATCGACCCGACTGAACGCCCCCGGCAAACAACCGGAATTTTTCGACGATCGCACTGCATTGCAGCTGGTGCAGGCGTTTGGCCAGGAGGCTGAACTTGAACCGTTGCTGTCGCTGCTGTTTGCGCAACAGCGGGCAACTGCTGAGGTTCGCGGGCTACGATATGTTTACCGGCCCCTGGGCATTGACCTGAACTACGGAGAACGCGCCGAAGTCGAGGGTGAATACAATCTGACCTTCCGCGACATGCCACTGGGTACACTGACGCTGTATTTCCCCACCGGCCAGAATGAACAGAGTGTGCAGACCTGTGAAGACCTTGTATCACTGGCTTTTTCTTCGATCCGCAACGCGGTCACCACATTGGAGCTTCGTCAGAAACCCCAGGGCATTAACGCAATGGAGCGTGCGGCGCTGACTGCGGTCAACACGCCCCGAAACAAACAGGACAAGGCGCCGGGCGCAAAGCAAACCGGAGAGGCCAAACACGATGCGCTGATCCTGCTGGGATTGGATCACTTTCCAACAATTCAGAGTCGAGACGGCGAAGAGTGGGCACAGGTGCTGATGTCCAGCGTGCATGAACAGATCCGCGAAGGTCTGCGCAACGCTGACGGCGTCTACCATATAGGTGATGATCTGATAGCTGTACTGTTACCAAACACCAGTTCAGAACAGGCAGAGCAGGTTGCGAAAAAGATACGTACGCTGGTTGCCAGCCTGCATCTGCGCGGCGACCCGAAGACAGAGCAGCTGACCGCCTGTATGGGACTGGCTGACGCCACCCACGCAAAAACGGCAGAAGATGTGATGAGTAACGCACAGTGCGCCCTGGCAGCGGCTCGCGCACAGGGCAATAATCAGATTCTGTATTACCAGCCTGAGCTGGCAGAGACTCAGCCCTTTAAATCCGGATAAGGCAGCAGGCAGGTGGTTTTTGCGACGCGGGCGCGTCGCGTCTGAGCCTGACTTTTCTGCGGGGCACGGTAGTTCAGACCCAGCATTTTATATAAGCTGCGTAGATCTTCGGTCTGCAACAAAGCCCACTGGCGGTTACGCAGCCAGGACGGCAGAACCACAGGCCCATAGCGCACTCTTTTCAACCTGCTGACCACACACCCTACGCTTTCAAACAAGCGCCGCACTTCCCGGTTTTTGCCCTCCATCAACACCACGTGATACCAATGGTTGCGGTTACCGCCATTGAAGTAGCGTATATCACTGAAGCGCATCAACTCGCCATCGACTTCAACGCCGGCGCGCAAACGGGCCAGAACGTCATCTTCAAGTTCAGCATTGATGCGTACCGCGTACTCCCGATCCAGACCTGTAGAGGGATGCATGAGCTTGTGCGCCAGAGACCCATCGTTAGTCAACAGCAGTAAACCCGTGGTTTGCATATCCAGGCGACCTATACTGATCCAGCGACTGCCGCGCAGATTAGGCAGGCTGTCGAAAACTGTTGGCCGGCCTTCTTCATCACGTCTGGAACACACCACACCTGAAGCCTTGTTCATGATGATGACTTCCGGATTGGTCTGCGCGTTCAAGCTGACCAGAGCACCATCAAACTTGATGCGATCTGCCGTTGTTACACGCTGACCGACGTGGGCTATCTCGTCGTTAACAGATACACGTCCAGCTTCAATCCATCCTTCAATCTGACGTCTGGAGCCAATGCCGGCGGTTGCCAGAATTTTATGGATTTTTTCCGGGACCAGTGGCGCTTGTTCGGGTTGTGGCGGTTTGCGGGACACCTGTGCAGCCTCAATTAGTTGGAAGGACTCGCACCGGAGTGCAACTGCACCACATCTGCAGATTCGGGATCAGTTTCGGGATCGTCTGTTGTCTGCACCGCAACAGTAATGCTTTCGTCAGGCTCGACCAGCGCAGGCTCAATCAGGGCGCGGATTTCTGCCAAGGGTGGCAGCTCAGTGAGCGCCTGCAGATTAAAATAGTCGAGAAACGTTTTTGTTGTGCCATACAGAGAAGGTCGGCCTGGCACTTCCCGCTGGCCAACCACACGAATCCAATCTCTCTCAACCAGGGTGCGCATGATATTCTGACTGACGCTGACACCGCGCACCTGCTCAATATCGCCACGTGTGACCGGCTGTTTGTAAGCCACCAGCGCAAGGGTTTCCAGCAGTGCACGGGTGTATCTGGGGGGTTTCTCATCCCACAAACGGCTCACCCATTCGCTTAATTCCTGGCGCACCTGGTAACGATAGCCTGACGCTACACGTTTCAGTTCCACACCGCGATCAGCGCTGTCTTCCTGCAGGGCTTTAAGCGCCTCGCGCACCTGCCTGGTGGCATTCTCCTCGTCCAGCTCACCAGGCCCGAACAGCTTGGTTAAGTTGGCGACGGTCAACGGACCATCTGAGGCCAGTAAGGCTGCCTCTATAATGCGTTGTATCTGCGCCTCATCCATTTATCTGTCCTCGTCGCTGTCTGCGTCTGCATCGGCATCAACGGCCGCTTCCATATCTGAATCTGCTTCACCACCATAGTTGGTATTGAATACGGGGGCATGATCAACCACCCCGGATGCACCCCGCACGTGAATAGGTGCAAATGCTTCTGCCTGCACAAATTCAACCAGCGCCTCACGCACCAGTTCCATGATGGCCAGGAAGGTCACGATCACGCCCATCCGACCTTCTGAAGGCTGAAACAAATCGCCGAAGTCGACAAAGCCGTCCTGAGAATTAACCAGCGCCAGCACATCACCCATCCGCTCGCGCACAGACAGCGGTTCAAACTTCACCTCGTGCTTCTGGAACATCTCCGCCCGGCGCAGTACAGCAGCCAGCGCGGTCAACACTTCTTTCAGATCAACTTCCGGATCCGCATGCTGCTTAACCAGGTCCGGTTTGCTGGCCGCCACATCAAACAGGTCACGTTCCATGCGCGGCAGCTCATCAATGCCTTCGGCAGCGGTTTTTATCTGCTCATATTCCTGCAGCCGACGTATCAGTTCCGCGCGCGGATCACCCTCTTCTTCTTCCAGAGACTCCGGGCGGGGTAATAACATGCGCGATTTGATCTCAGCCAGCATCGCGGCCATTAACAGGTATTCGCCGGCAAGTTCGAGCTGCAACGCCTGCATGAGATCGATGTAACCCATGTACTGACGGGTGATCTCGGCAACTTTGATATTCAGAATATCCAGATTCTGTCGCCGAATCAGATATAACAGAAGGTCCAGCGGCCCTTCGAAGGTTTCCAGGAAAACCTCCAGCGCTTCAGGCGGTATATACAGGTCGGTAGGCAGCTGGGTAACCGCTTCACCCCGAACAACAGCGATGGTGGCGCTGTCTGCGGTGCGTGCCTGTTGCAACTGGCCAACGGATTCGTTCATATGATTCTCACTGTCGCCAACATTGTCTGTTGGATTAACGATGGCTGATACCTATTGCTTCTTTCACATCTTCCAGGGTTTCCCGCGCAAGGTTACGTGCTTTCTCAGACCCTTCCGCCAGAATGGCGTGTACCAGATCCGGCTCTTCTTCAAACTGCTGAGCCCGTTGTCGGTATATGAGCTGCTCTTCGTTGATGGCATCAATCAGCGGCTTTTTGCAATCCACGCAACCAATGCCTGCGCTGCGGCAACCTTCTGTAGCCCACTGGCAAACTTCTTCCGTTGAGTACACCTCGTGCAGCGCAAACACGGGACAGTTTGCAGGCTCTCCAGGATCCGAGCGGCGCACCCGCGCGGGGTCGGTCTGCATGGTGCGAATTTTTGCTTCCACCGAATCAGGCTCTTCCCGCAGCGAAATATAATTGTTGTAGGATTTGGACATCTTTTCACCATCCAGGCCTGGCATCTTTGCAGTCTTCGTCAGTAACGACTGTGGTTCCGGCAGAATGATACGCCCACCACCTTCCAGGTAACCAAACAAACGTTCGCGGTCACCAATCGACAGATTCTGTTGCTCCGCAAGCAGCGCACGTGCGCGCTCCAGCGCTTCGCCATTACCTTTCTCCAGGTACTCTTTGCGCAAATTGCCATACATGCGAGCGGCTTTTTTGCTCATCTTTTTCACCGCCGCTTCCGCTGCATCTTCAAAGCCGGGTTCACGACCGTAAATATGGTTAAAGCGCCGCGCCACTTCCCGAGTGAGCTCGACATGAGCGACCTGATCTGCGCCAACGGGCACCCAACCCGCTCGATACACCAGGATATCTGCAGCCTGCAGCAGCGGATAACCCAGGAAACCGTAGGTCGCCAGATCGCGGTCGGAGAGTTTCTGCTGCTGGTCTTTGAAGCTTGGCACACGCTCAAGCCAGGAGATCGGCGTGATCATGGATAACAGCAGATGCAGTTCTGCATGTTCCGGTACCCGACTCTGCACAAAAATTGTTGCTGTGCCGGGGTTCACGCCCGCAGCTAACCAGTCGACAACCGTGTCGAATGTGTACTGCTCGATGTTCTGCGACTCTTCGTAATCTGTGGTCAACGCATGAAAGTCAGCCACAAAAAAGAAGCACTCGTATTCATGCTGCAGTTGAACCCAGTTTTTTAATACACCGTGCAGGTGCCCTAAATGGAGGCGTCCGGTAGGACGCATGCCAGAGAGCACTCTCTGGTTAGAATCATTGCTGCTCAAGCGAGCCCTTTATTTTGAGTGGAAGTTACAGGTGACCATTATAGGCGTGTGGCGAGTTAGATTGCATCCAACTCTCCCTTTCCCTGACGGACTAATTGCGGCACATCTTCGGTGAGATCTATTACGGTACTTTCTTCCAGCCCACAGGCACCGGCATCAATGATGACATCCAGTTGTTTACCGATGCGATCAGCAATATCTTCACCGTCTATAAACAGATCCTGTTCTTCTCCATCCACATCAGGCAATCGCAGGGTGGTGGTCATGATCGGCTCACCCATCAACTCCAGCAGCATCTGTGCAACCGGATGATCCGGCACACGGATGCCGATAGTGCGCCGTTTCTCGTGCACCAGGCGCTTGGGCACTTCCTTTGAGGCACGCAGAATAAAGGTGAACGGCCCTGGTGTTGCCCGTTTCAGGAGCCGGTAGCTGGAATTGTCGACGCGGGCATATGTGCCCAGTTCGCTGAGATCGCGGCAGGCCAACGTGAACTGATGGTTTTTACGCAGTCGCCGGAGCGCAATAATACGATCCAACGCCCGTTTGTCGCCGATATGGCAGGCCAGCGCATACGACGTATCTGTGGGATACGCCACCAGACCGCCGTCAGCAAGGGTTTTGGCTGCAACTTGCAGCAAGCGACGTTGCGGGTTTTCAGGATGTACGTGCAGCAATTGGCTCAACGGTGTCTCTTCTTACGCTATTCTTTTATTATCCGCGCCAAACTCAGGATTCAACGCGCGGCTCGAACCGAGCCGCCAAGGATAAACTTTTTTTATGCAACAGCTACTTGATTACGCCGCGATACTGGCCTTTGTGGTGGTTTATTTTATCACCCGGGACATTTTTCTCGCGACGGCGGTGTTGATGGGCGGCGTGACTCTGCAGGTTGTCGGCTATCTGCTGATGAAAAAGCCCATTGGCAATGAGCTGAAAGTCACCTTTGTGGCCAGCATGTTGCTGGGTGGGATGACCCTGATACTGCGGGATGAGACTTTTATTCAGTGGAAGCCCAGCATCGTCAACGCCATTCTGGCGCTGACCCTGGTGGGGGGCCATTTGATCGGCAGAACTTTTTTCATTAAGAAAATGCTTGGCCAGGTACTGCATCTGCCAGATAGTGCCTGGTTTACGCTGACTTACGGCTGGGCGCTGGGTTTTACCTTCGCCGGCGCGCTGAACCTCTGGGTCGCCTACAACTTCGACATGGACACCTGGGTGACGTTTCGCTTTGCCGGGCTGTTGATGATCAATATCACCATGTTGATCGCCACCTTTACCTATCTGTACGCTAAAGGTCTGCTCAATGAAGACAACCTGCCCGACCCGAAAGCGCCAAAGCACGAAGACAAGCCTTGACCAATCCAGCAGATACACCTTGCGTGTCACTTTCATAACGGACCTTTTATGCAAGACTCACAGAATCTAATCACCACCCTGTTCCTTGTGGCAATCAGCACACTGATGCTGTTGAGTGCGTCCGCAGCTCAGGCACAAACCGTCTATATCTCTGACGAGTTGACCGTACCCCTGCGCAGCGGGCCCTCCAGCGGGCACCGAATCCTGCACCGTGGCTTGCCCAGCGGCACCCAGATGGAAGTGTTGGAAACAGATGAAGAGGCGGGCTTCAGTCGCATCAGAACCAGCCGCGGTACTGAGGGTTGGATCCGCAGTCAGTACCTGGTCAGGGAACCCATCGCAAAACTGAAACTGGCCGCAGCGCAACGCGCCATGGCTAACGCTCAGGCTGCTCTGGCGGTTGAACAGGACAAAGTAAAAGAACTGACAGCCAGCAACCGCGAACGGGGTAACACCAATTCAACTTACGAAAAGCGTATTGCTGAACTGGAAAGTGAACTGGCGGAAATCACCCGCATATCAGCAGGCGCCATAGAAACCAACGCAGAGAACATCAAACTCAAGGAAGTGAACGCGCGCCTGCAGGATGAACTTGATGACATCGCGCAGAGTCGCGCACAGCTGGAAGACAACACCTTCAATGAAGCCCTGATGATTGGTGGAGGCCTTTTATTCCTCGGCCTGATTGCCGGCGTTCTGATCAAAGCGCGGCCACAACGCAGCGCCTGGAGTTAAGGTTGTCTCGATGACAGTACTCAGCGTCAATCTGAATAAAATCGCGCTGTTGCGCAACGCTCGCGAGGGCGCACGCCCCAGTGTGGTTGATGCGGCGAGAGTGGCCCTGGCAGCGGGTGCTCAAGGGATTACCGTACACCCGCGGCCAGACCAGCGGCATATTCGCACCTCCGATGTGTTTGCTCTGGCTGACCTGCTCGCCAGCGAGTACCCGGATATTGAATTCAATATTGAAGGTAATCCCATGGCTGGCCCCAATGCCGGTGGGTACCCTGGCCTTGATGCGCTGATTGAAAAAACCCGGCCAGCGCAGGCTACCCTGGTGCCGGATAGTGATAATCAGCTCACGTCCGACCATGGCTGGAATCTGACAACGTTTAATCAGGATCTCGCTGACAAAATTGCCCTGTACCAGTCTTACGGCGCGCGGGTGAGTCTGTTCATGGATCCGGATATCCCGCAGATTCAACAGGCACAGTTACACGGGGCTGAACGCGTGGAGCTCTATACCGGACCCTTTGCCGACCTGTACAGCGAGTATGGTGCAGAAAACCAGAGTGTGCAGAGCAGCTTTCAGAATTACCTGGCAGCCGCACGCTATGCCAATCAGATTGGGCTTGGCGTCAATGCCGGCCATGACCTGGACTTACACAATCTGACTCTGTTCAGCCAGATCACTGAGGTGGCAGAAGTATCGATTGGTCACGCTCTGATCTGCGATGCGCTGGAAATGGGCCTGTCTGCCAGTGTAAGTGCTTATGTCAAAGCACTCGCCTAACCTCAAAGGCTCCGCTAACATTCGCGCCATGAATATTTATACCACCTGCAGAACTTTACTCATTGCCCTGGTTGCGAGCGTTATTTCGCTGAGCGCCTATGCAGAAAACCCACGCGTCGCCATCGACACCAACTTCGGTGTCATCGAAATTGAACTCACACCAAAGCTTGCACCACGCACCGTAGAAAACTTTCTTTCCCTGGTGGACGATGAATTTTACAACGGCCTGGTGTTTCATCGGGTCATTGCCAACTTCATGATTCAGGCGGGTGGCTACAATGCTGACCTGCAATATAAGCAGGCCGCTAAAACCGTCCCTAACGAGTCTTTCAACGGCGTCAAAAATACCCGTGGCACCATTGCCATGGCACGCTTGAACGATCCGGATTCTGCAAACTCCCAGTTTTTCATCAACGTGGCCGATAATCCAAATCTCAACGCCGACGGCAGCAAGGCGGGTTATACCGTATTCGGCAAGGTGTCAGCCGGCATGGATGTGGTTGATGCTATTGAACTGGTGAATACACACCTGCGACGGGGTATGGCTGCTGTACCGGAAGAACCCGTGATCATCAACAGCATCACCCGCGTCGAGTAACGCCTGCGGAACCAAGCCGCACAGTCAAACCCCACGCCGCATCTTTTATAAGGTAGAATGCGGCGCTTTTTCATCTATAAGAACTAACATGCCTACACTACTTATCGCCGCAGCCAGCGCGGCTCTGCTGGCTGCTCTCGTTACAGAATTATCGCAGCGCTTCTGGTCCGACAGCTACATTGCGCTACTTGTCATCACCTTCATCGCTTTACTGGTCAATGGTTTGTTTAATGCACGCCTGCGCCAGGGCGCAGCTCAAAATGCAGCCACGCAGGCACAACCCGAGCGCCAGAATACGCGGAAGACAGGCAACAGTGACAGAAGCCAGCGCAATGCAGGTGATCGTCAGTCCGGCGAACGCAAAAAACCCGCACGCGACAACAAACCACCACGCAAAGACAATAACCGCCAGTCGGAGCGTACAGATCGTGATAGCGGTGGCCCCGCCAGAGAAGTCAGCGAGGCTACCGGTCCAGTAGAGAATGGCACGGTGAAATGGTTCAACCGTTCTAAAGGTTACGGATTTATCGTGCGTGAAAATGGTGAAGAAATATTTGTACACCAGCGCTCAATTGCCAGCGCGGGTGACCGCAATCAACGTCCGGTGCTCAACGATGGCCAACAGGTCAGCTTTGTGGTTTCCCATCAGGAAAAAGGCGCTCAGGCCGAACAGGTCAAGACCCTCGACTAGGGAGCCTCTGATTAAGTATCGAATGCTCCCCAGAGCCGCATCTTCATGCAGATAAAAGCCCAGCTCAGTCATGCTATAGAAGCCGCCTTCAGCACCCTGGGGCTGGATGGCGCTGCGCTGGTACAGACATCCAGCCGACCCGAACATGGTGACTACCAGGCTAACGGCGTCATGGCGGCTGCCAAACGCGCAAAAAGGAATCCACGTGAGGTTGCTGCCGAGGTCATTGAAGTACTGGACCTGACAGGTATCGCCAGCAAGGTCGACATTGCTGGACCCGGCTTCCTCAACATCACTCTGGCGGCAGACTTCCTTGCCGGCGTTGATGCAGGGCACGTCACCGCCAGCCCAACACCACAACGCGTTGTTGTCGATTATTCTGCGCCAAACCTTGCCAAAGAAATGCATGTTGGCCATCTGCGCTCAACCATCATTGGCGATTGTATCGTCCGCGTGCTGGAGGCTCAGGGCCATACCGTGTTGCGGCAGAACCATGTCGGCGACTGGGGAACTCAGTTCGGCATGCTGTTGACCTACCTTTCGGACAATGCAGCCAATTCAGACTCTTTGGCTTACCTGGAAGATTTCTACCGCGCGGCGAAAAAGCGTTTTGACGAAGATGAAGATTTTCAGCAACGTGCACGCCGGGCGGTAGTGGAACTGCAGGCCGGCGATGACCATGCCCTGGACATGTGGCAACACTTCATCACCGTGTCCATGTCTCACTGCCAGGACATCTACAACAGGCTGGATGTAACGCTGGATGAAAGCCACATTCAGGGCGAGAGTGCGTATAACGATGCACTGCCCGGCGTTGTTGAACAACTGCAGGACAAAGGGCTGTTAACTGAGTCTGAAGGTGCTCAGTGTGTATTCCTGGACGAGTTTAAAACCAAAAAAGGTGAGATCCTGCCGGTGATTGTGCAGAAATCTGATGGTGGATACCTGTACGCCACTACCGACCTGGCTGCAGTTGCTTATCGCAGCAACGAACTCAACGCTGACCGGGTTCTGTATTTTACCGATGCCCGCCAGGCACTGCATTTCAAGCAGATCTTCGCCGTCGCCAGGGCCGCCGGGTTTACCGATTCAGCCACCAGCCTCGAGCACATGCCTTTTGGCGCAATGCTGGGTGACGATGGCAAACCGTTTAAAACCCGCGCAGGCACTGTGGTCAAACTTGCCGACCTGCTGGATGAGGCGGAACTGCGGGCTACCCGGCTGGTACGCAGTAAAAACCCTGATCTTGATGAGGACATCGCAACCGAACTGGGCCACGTCATTGGCATCGGCGCGGTGAAATATGCTGATCTTTCGAAAAACCGCACCAGTGATTATGTCTTCAACTGGGAACAGATGATCAGCTTTGACGGCAACACCTCACCTTATCTGCAATATGCCTACACGCGCATCGCGAGTATTTTTGCCAGGGGACAGATTGACCCGCAGACTCTACCCGCGCACGCATCAGCTGTTGAAGAGCCAGAGCGGCGCCTGGCGGTGATGATTGCAGGTTTCAACGATACCCTCGAAGCGGTTGCCAGCGAAGGCATGCCTCATCTGTTGTGTGGTTATCTGTATGAACTGGCGACGCGTTTTACCAGCTTCTATGAGGCCTGCCCGATTCTTTCCAGCAGTGCAGACGTACGTGAGCGTCGCCTGGTTTTAGCCAGGCAGACTGCTGATACATTACGTCGTGGCCTTGATCTTTTAGGGATTGGTGTCGTCGAGCAAATGTGAGGGCCGCACACTTTAGCGACCACCCCTGACATTGGTCGCTGGATCAACAGTTCCTCTCAAAGCGTCGCAGAAACCACCGAAGTAATTCTGGCGACGCTTTGATCCAGGTTCAGTAAGCGGGACCTTAGGCTGTTGCAGCCTGAGGTGTTGCGTAAGATTTCAGGGTCGCAGCAAAATTCTCCAGGCTCTGCAGACCGGACGCTTCCGCCTCTTTACACCACTCGCTGAGCGCGTGTATCACTTCATCCATATTGCCACCGCGTTTTGCCCAGATTTCCTGCAGACGTTGATGCAGGTCATGGATGACACGGATTTCCGGGCTGGTTTCAACAACCGCAGATATGCGATCGCGGCCGCTGTCATTCACGAGCAGCGGCTGACGCACGAGGAGTCTGCGTGCGCGCTTGATCAGCTTGCGCGAAGCTGCATCCGCTTTGAGATATTCCTGCGCCATAACAGGTTTAACCACTTCTTTGGAATAGCGTGCCATAACGCGGAAACGGTCGTTCAGCAAAGCCAGCACCGCGTCTTTATCCAGTACGTTTTTGTCCGGTACACGCGCAACAACAGGACCGGTGCTGATCACCTTGGCCAGGCCCAACATTGAAAATAAGCGAATCCACATCCAACCGATATCAAACTCATACCACTTAGCTGACAGCTTGGCTGAGTTCGGGTAGGTATGGTGATTGTTATGCAGCTCTTCGCCACCGATCAGAATACCCCAGGGGGAGATGTTGCGTGCCGCATCGGGACATTCAAAGTTCCGATAGCCCCACCAGTGGCCGATGCCATTGATGACCCCAGCGGCAAACAGCGGAATCCACACCATCTGTATCGCCCAGATGGTCAGACCCAATGCACCAAACAGTGAGATATTAATGATCGCCAGCGCGGTGATACCACCGGTTGTATACTTCTCGTAGACATTGCGCTCAAGCCAGTCGTCGGGGCAACCGCGACCATACTTGGCCAGCGTTTCTTCGTTTGTTGCCTCAATCCGGTAGTTTTCGACCCCGCGCCAGAAAATCTCGCCGATACCTTTCACAACCGGACTGTGTGGATCTTCTTCTGTCTCACATTTGGCATGGTGTTTACGATGCACGGCTGTCCACTGACGCGTGCCCATGCCTGTGGTAAACCAGAGCCAGGCTCGAAAGAAGTGCTTCAGCACAGGATGCAGCTCCAACGCGCGGTGAGCGGAGTGGCGATGCAGAAACACAGTGACCGCTACAATAGTGATATGCGTCACAACCAGAGTATAGATAACCAACTCGGTGACAGACAGGTTGAGTAAGCCATGACTCAAAAAATCCAGAATGCTCAAAGCAAATGCTCCTTTCAGGTACGCAGATGGGTTTCGGGAGCCGCATTGTAGGCATTGCGCAACCGATAAACCACCTTGAGAAAACAGTCATCAATAGTGTAGACGCCATCGCCAGGCGACATTGTGTACTAGTACTATGTTGTGAACTCTGGCCAGGCTTCAAAAACAACATGCCTTCGTTCACAACCCTTATAAAAGCAGCAGACCTGACCGAAGTCGAAGATAAATGCCTGCTGTTCGATTGTCGGGCTCAACTTGGGGATAGTAATTGGGGCAGACAGGCTTATTTGCAAGGTCATCTTGCGGGCGCGTTTTTCCTGGATCTGGACAAGGATCTTGCGGATCCGCCAAACTCAGCGGGCCGGCATCCGCTCCCGGATATTCAGCGCTGGCGCGCTCGTGCAGGTGAACTGGGTGTGCACCCTGAACAACAGGTAGTGCTCTACGATGATGCCAGCGGCGCTTACGCAGCCCGCGCCTGGTGGATGTTTCGCTGGCTTGGGCATCTGCACGTCGCGGTGCTGGATGGCGGTCTGACAAACTGGCCATATGCACTTGAAAAAAACCTCCCAAATCCACCTGAGCCGACGGTTTATCCTACCCTCGCCCCGCTGACGCGCCTTATTGCAACTGAAGAGTTGCATCAAAGGCTGGATACGCTCAACCCGGGACAATTGATTGATGCGCGAACAGAAGCCCGTTGGGCGGGCCGGGAGGAGCCTATTGACCCCATTGCCGGTCACATTCCCGGCGCCATCTGCCTGCCGTTCCAGGGCAACCTCGATACTGATGGCTGCTTCAAATCTTCCGCTGATCTGGCCAGCCGTTTTGCGGATATCGATGATCATCCAATTCTCTACTGCGGCTCTGGCGTGACTGCAGCGCATAACCTGCTGGCGATGCGGGTTGCAGGTCTCGCGGAACCAACTTTGTATGCAGATTCCTGGAGCGGCTGGATCACCGATAAGACCCGCCCTGTAGTCACAGAGCCGTAGGTGATCATTCCCGCTGCACAGATCCGCTGGCAAGGCGACCAGGCGGAGGCCATCAACTACGACGACATCTATTTTCGCGACGATGCGCTGGCAGAGTCTGAGCGGATTTTCATCACTGCCGGTCAGATTGTAGCCAAGGCGCAGGCTACCGATACCCTCTGCATCGGCGAGCTTGGCTTTGGCATGGGCACAAACTTCATTGCCGCAGCTGCCGCAGTGCTGCAACACAGCAATGCGCGTCTGCGCTACGTGGCGATTGAAAAACATCCCTTGAGTCCCGCGGACTGGCAGCGGGTCAAGCGCCGCGCGCAACAGCACAAATCACTTTATCAGGCTCTGACTGAGCCGGTGTTACCCCTCCTGGCGGGCTGGCACGAGCGGGTTTTTGCAGCAGGCCGAATTACGCTGACAGTTTTTTACGGCGACGTTGCTGAGGGGTTGGAAGCGCTTGCTCAGCAACAGCACAATCCGGTAGATGCCTGGTTTCTTGATGGCTTTACACCGGCCAAGAACCCACAGATGTGGACGCCGCAGATCTACACGGCGCTTGCAGAGTTATCCACGCGCAACACCAGCATCGCCTCATTTACCGCCGCCGGCCACGTTCGCCGGGGCTTGCAGGCAGCTGGCTTTGCCATCGAACGACTCGATCAGGCACCACACAAACACCACAGCCTGGCCGGCTACTATGCGCAATCGGGTCGTACACGTCGGGTCATGCCGAGCCAGGTGACGGTACACGGCAGAGGCATCGGTGGCGCGAGCGTTGCACGCAGGCTGGCAGAATCCGGAGTCAGCGTGCAGGTTCTCGACCCCGCAGGTGAAACTGGCGCTTCCGCGCGGATCAACACTGCGGTGATGCACGCCCGCCTGCTGGGTGATGGCAGTCCCAGCGCTGTGTTTCGACACGCCAGTTTCCACTACACCAGCGCCTACCTGCAGGGGCTGCGCGGGTTTGCACGCACCGGTGTGCTGCAGCTGCAGGGTCCCAACATGAATGCCAAGAAACTGCAGCGGATCTGCACCGCCTACGGCAATAACCATGAGCATCAACAACATTGGCTGCAGCAGCTGTCCGCAGCACAAGCGGCGCAGTTAAGTGGTGCAAATATTCAAGCAGATGCACTGTTTTTCCCGACCGCCGGTGTCGTTGATCTGCCGGAACTCTGTGCGGCGCTGCTGGACCACCCCAGCATCAGCCAGCAGCACTCAGATGGGTCAGCCAGCTCGACCATGTTCGACACGCAGGGTCCCCATGTTCTGTGCAGCGCTGGCGGCACCCGCGGGTTTCCCGGTTGTGATCATCTTGAAATCAGTGAAGTGTACGGACAGCTTGATCGATACGAGAGCACAGCACCACTCAGCACCTTACCGATTGTCGGCAATGGTTATCTGGTGCCCGATGACACAGGTGCAGTGCTGGGTGCTTCTTATGAGTACAGCCCCTGGTCACAAGACAAGGCACGGGCTCACAACCTGCAGGCCAATCAACACCTTATTGCTGGTGCGCAGCTGAGCTGGCAGCACAGCCAACGGGCGGCACGCGCGACCAGCAGTGACAGGATGCCGGTCATAGGTCGATTACAGACAGAGGCAGAGCTCTGGTTAGCCACTGCTTTCGGCTCCATGGGGACAACCGCTGCGCCACTGGCAGCAGCGATGGTCAGCAATCAGATTTTAGGGTGGAGCAGCGGCGTGAGTTGCGCTGTTGAAGACCTGACAGATCCCAATCGTTTTGCCCGACGCCAGGCGCGACGTGGCATCAGACACCGCTGATTGTCCGCTTAAAAAAACGCTTAGCTGTCTGCCGTTAGTACCCGTACATTAATCACGGAATCGATGGCACAAATCGCATCAATCAAACCCTGATCAGGTTGCGCGGCCAGATCGATCAGGTTGTAAGCCACGTCGTCGCGGCTTTTGTTGATCAGATCGATCACATTGATGCCGCGTTCTGCAAGCAGTGACGTCATTTTACCCAGGGTGCCGGTAACGTTGCGGTTGGTCACCGCGATGCGAAAGCCGGCTACCCGCTCAAGGCTGACCTGGGGAAAATTCACCGAGTTTGCAATGCTGCCGGTTTCCAGAAATCGCATCAGCTGATCGGCCGCCATGATGGCGCAGTTTTCTTCAGCTTCAGCGGTGCTGGCGCCCAGATGGGGGGTGAGCATCACACGATCATGATCAATCAGGCCCGGAACCGGGAAATCTGCCACATAGCGACCGATCTGCCCGTTATCCAGACCTTTTGCCAGAGCCTGGGTATCAACGATGGGTTGGCGTGCAAAGTTAAGCAGCACGCTGCCAGGCTTGAAGGCTTCCAGCGCCGCAGCATTGATCATGCCCTCGGTGGCTGGCAACAACGGCACATGCAGAGTGACGTAATCAGCCTGGGCAAACAGACTGGGCAGATTCTCCATGCGCTCAACTTCAGCCGGCACCCGCCAGGCAGCATCCACAGATAAGGCCGGGTCATAACCCAGTACCCGCATACCCAGATCCAGAGCGGCGCGCGCCACCATGCTGCCAATCGCACCAAGACCAACCACGCCAAGGCTTTTGCCAATCAGTTCCCGGCCTTTGAAGCGTTTCTTTTCCGCCTCCACCAGTGTGTTGAGTTCCGCTTCGTCGGTCACTGACGCCAGCGAGCGAACATAGCTGATACCGCCATACACATCCCGGGAGGCCAGCAGCAAAGCGGTCAACACCAGTTCTTTCACCGAGTTAGCGTTCGCGCCCGGTGTGTTGAATACCACAATGCCGCGATCAGAACAGGCTTCTACCGGTACGTTGTTCACTCCGGCACCGGCACGGGCAATGGCCAGCAGACCCTCACTGAGTTCATCTACGGCCAGCTTATGACTGCGCAGCAGTAACGCATCAGGCGAAGTGACATCAGCGCCAACGCTGTATTTCTCGGTGTTAAAGCGATCCAGGCCTGTGGCGGCAATGGCGTTATAGGTGCGAACGTTGTACATGATAAAGCGGGGTTGTGAGAGAGGCGCGCAAGGTAGGCATGCCGCCGAAGAAAGTCAAGAAGCGGACTGTAAGCCTATTGCAGAAGTGATCTCGCGGGCAATCGCCGGCGCTGCCTGGGGGTGTTCAAAGCCGGCCAGCGCTGCGGAAAACTGCTCGCGTTTGTCTTC
This sequence comes from Pseudomonadaceae bacterium, assembly GCA_024743175.1. Classification (GTDB taxonomy): domain Bacteria; phylum Pseudomonadota; class Gammaproteobacteria; order Pseudomonadales; family Azotimanducaceae; genus UBA4421. The sequence goes on from JANSXA010000002.1 coordinate 278,754, forward strand.
TACCTCAGCCAGGGCTGCCAGCAGTGTTTCCGGTGTGAGATCAGCCTCAGCCAACACCACACTGTAGCCACTGTCAGCTGCAACACGAGCGTTGTCGATCTGATCTCCCCGCGATGCCTGCGCCGACAGGGGTACCAGAATATTCAACTTGCTCAGAGACAGCAGTTCGAACAACGCGTTGGCCCCGGCTCTGGATAAGACAACGTCCGCAGCGGCCAGCAGATCACCCCAGCCCTGATCAATATATTCACGCTGCACATAGCCTTGCATGTCCTGAGACTGTTGTTTGCCCGGACCACACACGTGTAACACCACATAACGCCGGGTCAATTCCGGCAATGCCGCGCGTACAGCAGCGTTGAGGGCATCAGCCCCAAGGCTGCCACCCGTCACCACCAGCAGCGGCTTATCCGCCGGGGTCAGCCCGAGCAGTGTCCGTCCGCGGCTGGCGTCCCCGGAAATAATCTCATCTCGCAGCGGCGTGCCGGTGACAACAACATGTGCACGGCCCAGCTGGGCATTACTGACCGAAGCGGTCTGAGCAAAACTGAGACACAGGGTTTGCACAAAGGGCAGCACCAGGCGGTTTGCCAGACCCGGTGTCAGATCTGATTCATGGGCCACAACAGGTACCCGGCAGAGCCAGGCTGCCAGAGCGACCGGAAACGATACAAAGCCACCTTTGGAAAACACCACATCGGGTTTTAATCGAATCATCAGCCACAGTGCCTGGATAATACCCAGCGCAATGCGAAAGACGTCAGTCACATTCTGCCAGGACCAGTAGCGTCTCAGTTTGCCCGCTGAAACCGAATAAAAATCAACGCCACTGGCTGCCGTCAGCTGTTCTTCGAGGCCGGATTTGGTGCCCACAAAGGAGACTTTCAATCCCTGCTGTTGCAACAGTTCTATGACCGGGAGCGCAGGAATAACATGGCCTGCCGAACCACCGCCAACCACAAGAACATGGCCAGGCCAGGCAGAATCCTGTTTGCCCATCAGTACCCCAGTACCTGTTTCAACAGCGGAATCGTGACCGGCGATTTTTTCATCAGGCTGGCTTTATCCAGGGTTTCAAGGTCGGTTAACAAAGCGCCCAGGCTGCGCGGACCGCGCGCCAGCCAGTAGTCGAGCACCGGCTGTTGCAGTGTATAACCGCGCTGGTGAGCGCGCTGTTTTAACAGCCGCACCTTGGCGGCATCATCCAGGGGCACAATCTGATAGTGCTGCAGACTGCGCATCCGCGATGTCAGGTCAGGGGTGAGAAAGTCGACCTGGGCTGAGCTTGAATGGTGCGTCACCAGCAGAACCCCGCGTTCGTTCAGTACCCGCTGATAAATTGCCATCACCGCATCATGCATCTCCTGCTGACGCGGCAGGCATTGAAGATCATCCAGCGCTACCACCTGGCCGTGCGCACCCGCGTACTCCAGGGCGGCCAGCAGTCCGCCGGGGTTATGCTCATAATCCGCGCAGCTGACGTAACAGGCTGACTCACCCAGCTCTATTGCGCGCAGACAACGGCCGCGCAGCAAATGACTGCGCCCACAGCTGACATCGCCATAGATCCACAAGCCGACAAAGTGTTGTGCCGGGGCACGCAATACCTGCAACAACTCATCATTGTTACCCGCAACAAAGTTATCCAGGCGCTGCTCAAGCGGGTGTTCTATGGCCAGCGTCAGCTGCTGCGGCACAGGCATAAATCTAATCGACCCGTCGAAAGCCTGATGGACCGTGTTTATACAGCTTGCGTTTCTTGCCTTCCCGATAGGCTTTGGAGCCCCAGGTAATGACGTAGTCGATACCGGAGCTGACGCCCAGCACCGCAAGCACATAAAAACAGGGCTGTACTGAGCTGGCAGCGATGTCTGCTACCACACCTAACGGCAGGAAGCTGGCCATCAACAGACAGACGGTGACGATCTGCATCGCGGTGTTGGCTTTACTCAGGAAGGTGGGTGAAATATCCACTTCTTCGTAAAGCAGTTTATAAACGCCTGCTCCCGCCATGATGGTGAAATCGCGAATCAACACAATTAAGGCGACCCACAGCGGTATGTGTCCCTGCAGGGTAAAAATAATAAACATCGCTGCTACCAGCAGCTTATCCGCCAACGGATCCAGGGTTGCACCGAGCTTGCTCATCCAGTTGAAGCGCCGGGCCAGAAAGCCATCAAACGCATCAGATAAACCCGCAATCAACATCAGCACAAAGGCTTCCATAAACCGCTCATGCCAGAGCATCCAACCGGTGGGTAACACCAGCAGGATACGCAGCACAGTAATGATATTGGGTATCTGCGACATGTTCAGCCCTGCCAGATGAGCTGCATCTCAAAGCCGCGGGACAACAGATCTTCCCGCAGCCTGCCCTGGGCAGTCAGCAGTGCCAGCAACTGCTCAGGTTCAGCCCGACTCACCAGCGAGATACTCAAACGAGAATCATCTATGGCTTCTACATCAAGGGCGTCAACAAACTCCAGGCTGCCCAGATAAGCCATCAGCTCGGCATACCCCAGTATGTCTGTTAATCCGCTGATATAAATGCGCTGGGCACGTTGCGTGCGGGGCAACACCGCATACTTTTCCGCCAATCGATCTGCCAGCATGTCGATGCCACCACGCACAGCTTCGGCCAGATCCGGCGTGGTGAAATTTGCAGCCAGCGGTTGGCCATCCAGCCAGACTTCCCAGTCACCGCGATAGACATCCCCGGCAAAAGTCTGATCCTGACTGAGCCGACCCACCAGCACCAGATCAGCGTCATAGCGGGCAGCGGCCTGATCCAGCGATGCAGTGACCTTACCCCAGACATCTGCCGGGCTCACCGCCAGAGAGTCATCGAGGTCAAGCAGTGGCAGGGTGATTTTCACCCCACGATCAGCTGCGTAGCGGCGCAGTTCCCTGACCAGTGGATGTGAACTCGAACTGGCGAGAATTTCGCGGCTGTTGCCATCATCAACCACCAACCAGGCCAGGACTTCAGGACGCTTTGACCACCAGACCGGCAGCTTGGCTGCTTTCACCAGATGCAGCATGGCACTCGACTGGAAAGTGATTCGAATGTGCGTTTGCGCCTCGCCGCTTGCTTCCCGCGTGGTGAAGAATACAAACCGATTGTAGTAGTTCTGGGGTTGCTCAAGTGCAGCAGCAATTGTCGGCGTTCGCGGCACTGAGGCAAGCCCGGTCAAGCGTGACAGAACCACCAGCATACCTTCCTCGGCAACCCGGTCCCGCTCCGCATTAGTCTGAGCTGTGACCGGCCGATCTACAGCGTAAAGCCAATCAGCGTCAGTTACCGCATGCGCAACAGGCGCCAACAGACCCAGTACGAAAAACAAAGTCACGACAAACACTGATCTGATTATTAGATTCACACGCAAACCCATTCTCAGCGGAACGTTTCAAAGCACAATTCAAGCGCGACAGTTTAGCGAAAAACCGGCCGCCGCGAGAGACATTATCGCATGCGGTTAATTAGGCAGTTTGCTCAGCGAGCCGCTCTGCTAAACTGCCCGGCTTTGGCCCGAACCGGAGAGAGACTTTTGTCAGATGCCAGCACACCCCCCACCGCAGCCGGGCTGAGTTACAAAGACGCCGGCGTCGACATTGAAGCAGGCGCTGAACTGATTCGACGCATTGCGCCGGCCTGCAAGGCCACCCATCGTCCGGAAATGCTTTCCACCCTGGGCGGATTTGCTGCAATGACGGAGATACCCGAAGGGTATAAACAACCAGTGCTGGTTTCCGGAACCGATGGTGTTGGCACCAAACTGAAGCTGGCCATTGATCATAACCGGCACGAAAGTGTTGGTCAGGATCTGGTTGCCATGTGCGCCAATGATGTGCTGGTAACCGGCGCGGAACCTTTTCTGTTTCTCGATTATTACGCTACCGGCGGGTTGGACGTGGACACCGCCAGCACGGTTATCAAAGGCATTGCGCAGGGCTGTGAACTTGCCGGTTGCTCGCTGGCGGGCGGTGAAACAGCAGAGATGCCCGGCTTCTATGCTGCGGGTGAATATGACCTGGCGGGATTCTGCGTTGGCGTTGTGGAGAAGACAAAAATCGTCTCCGGCAACAAACTCGACATTGATGACGTGATTATCGGGCTCCCCAGTTCCGGCGCTCACAGCAACGGCTATTCACTGATCCGCAAAGTGTTGTCCACCCTCAAGCTGGAACCTAATGTTGATCTGCTCGACGATCTGCTGGCGCCTACCCGCATTTATGTGAAACCGGTGCTGGCCACTCTGCAATTGATCGAACCCCACGCAATGGTGCACATCACCGGCGGTGGTTTTTATGAAAACGTGCCGCGGGTGTTGAACAACCCGCAACATGCCGCCCTGATTAACACTGATGCATGGCAGCGACCTGATGTGTTCGCCTGGCTGCAGCAGGCTGGCAATATCGATGAACGGGAAATGCTGACAACATTTAACTGTGGCATTGGTTTCATGCTGGTGGTCGCCCGAGAGGATGCGATACGCTGCATGGAGGTATTGCGTGAACAGGGTGAAGCACCGATTGAAATAGGCTCGATTGTCCAGGCTGATCACACGCCAGCGCAGGGGCAGATTCTGATTCGCTGATTTTCAGGTTCGCGTTCAGGACCTTTTCAGGATCTGGGCAACGTCACCCCAGTCTGGCCCTGATACTTGCCGCCACGGTCTTTGTAAGTGACCTGGCATCGCTCATCAGATTGGAAAAACAGCATCTGCGCAACACCTTCATTGGCGTAAATTTTTGCCGGCAGCGTGGTGGTGTTGGAAAACTCCAGCGTCACATGCCCTTCCCACTCAGGTTCCAGCGGCGTGACATTGACAATAATTCCACAGCGCGCGTAGGTGGATTTACCCAGACAGATGGTCAGCACGTCCTCAGGAATGCGGAAGTACTCCACCGTGCTGGCCAGTGCAAATGAATTGGGTGGAATAATGCAGACATCACCTTCGATGTCGACAAAACTCTGCTCATCAAATGCCTTCGGATCTACCGTGGCAGAGTGAATATTGGTAAACACCTTGAACTGCGGTGCACAACGTACGTCATAGCCGTAGCTGGAGGTGCCGTAAGAAATCAGCTTTTTACCACCTGACTCGCGTACCTGGCCCGGTTCAAACGGCTCAATCATACCGCGCTTTGCTTGTTCAATAATCCATCGGTCCGACTTGATTGTCATCGTTAATCTATTCCAGCTATCACAAAGGGGTTTAAAAAATGACCAGCTCAGTCGTCAACCATATTGATGGTGGGCGTGGCCTGCTCACCCTGCCACAGCCGCGCCGCCATGTGCCTCGCGGCACGATGATAAGCAGCACTGATGGCTGAATCCGGCTCAGCTCTCACTGTCGGTTTGCCGCCATCTGCCTGTTCGCGAATGGATAACGCCAGTGGCAGTTCAGCCAGCAGTGGCACACCTAACTGAGACGCTACGCGTGCACCGCCACCTTCACCAAACAGATGGCTCACGTGACCACACTCCGGACATTGATGCACACTCATATTTTCAATAATGCCCAGCACCGGAATGTCGACCTTGGAAAACATTTCGATGCCTTTGGTCGCATCAAGTAACGCGATGTCCTGGGGCGTTGTGACTATGACCGCACCGGCAACCGGCACTTTCTGCGACAGGGTCAACTGGATATCGCCGGTGCCCGGCGGCATATCTACAATCAGGTAATCAAGATCTTCCCACAACGTCTGCAGCAGGATCTGCTGCAGCGCGCCGGAAGCCATAGGACCACGCCAGACCATCGGCGTGTTATCCGTGACCATGAAGCTCATGGACATGGCTTTGATGCCGTGAGCGCGTATTGGCTCAAAATATTTGCCATCCTTTATCGTCGGACGACTGCCATCGGCAACACCCAGCATCATGCCCTGACTTGGACCGTAGATATCCGCATCCAGCAGCCCGACTTTTGCACCTTCTGCATCCAGAGCCAGCGCCAGGTTAACAGCGGTAGTTGATTTACCCACACCGCCTTTACCAGAGGCCACCGCGATGATGTGTTTCACATGTTCAAATCCACGCCCTTTCGGGGCCTGAAAATGCAGTTCCAGCTCGATATCTTTGCTGCCCAGAAATTCGCTCAGCGCGGCGCTCAGCTCGTCCACCATGCCAGCAGCCGGGTAACCCAATGTGACCGAAATGCGGTTACCACTGGTCAATATCCGCGCGCCCAGCTCGCCCCAGGTTTTCCCGAGGAAAGGATCTACAAATTCTTCGATTTTCATGGCGGCCAGACTACCAGGCTATTTTTTCGGGCGCCAAGTATATGCATGCACTGAGCGCGCTGAAACCTTGAATGCGCTTACCATCGACACCTTTGGCCTTTGCAGCCGGTACGGGTAGAATTAGCGCCCTTTTTTCAGCGGGAAACCCATGTCACGTCGAATCCTGGTGACCAGCGCACTGCCTAATGCTAATGGCCCGATACATCTTGGCCACATGCTGGAGCATGTGCAGACAGATATCTGGGTGCGCTTTCAGCGCATGCGCGGTCATGAAGTCATTTATGTGTGTGCGGACGATACCCACGGTACCGCTACCATGATCCGTGCCGAGGAAGAAGGTGTAGATCCTGAAACGCTGATCGAAAAGATGCGCCTGGATCATCTGCAGGATTTCAACGGCTTCAACATCAGCTACGACAATTATTACAGCACCCATTCGGATGAAAACCGCTATTTCTCCGAGCTGATCTACAATCGCCTGAAAGACAAAGACCTGATTTTTACGCGCAGCGTTGAACAGCTGTACGACCCGGAGAAAAATCTGTTCCTGGCGGATCGTTTTGTTGTGGGTGAATGTCCCAAGTGTGGCGAACCCGGCCAGTATGGTGACAACTGTGAAAAGTGCGCTGCCACCTACGACGCCACTGATTTGAAAAATCCTCGCTCAGTGTATTCGGGCGCAAAGCCAGAATTGCGTGCCAGCGACCACTACTTCTTCGATCTGCCGCAATACACCGACTTCCTGAAACAGTGGACCCGTTCAGGAGCTGTGCAACCGGAGGTCGCCAACAAACTGTCTGAGTGGCTGGACGCGGGCCTGAAAGCCTGGGACATATCACGTGATGCGCCCTACTTCGGCTTTGTCATTCCCGGCACTACAGACAAATACTTTTATGTCTGGATGGATGCCCCCATTGGGTACATGGCCAGCTTTAAGAACTACTGCGACAGCAGCAATGAAGTTGTGTTTGACGATTTCTGGTCACCGGACAGCAGCTGTGAGGTGCACCACTTCATTGGCAAGGACATCATCAATTTCCATGCGCTGTTCTGGCCTGCAGTCCTGGACGGCTCGGGTTTCCGGCCGCCCACGCGCATTCACACGCACGGCTTCATTACCGTAAACGGCACAAAGATGTCGAAGTCACGCGGCACCTTCATTAACGCAGCTGATTACCTGAAATTTCTTGATCCGGAATATCTGCGCTATTACTACGCGACTAAATTAAACGGTTCATCCGACGATCTGGACATCAACCTCGAGGACTTTGTGCAACGGGTGAATTCCGATCTGGTGGGCAAAGTCATCAATATCGCCAGCCGTTGCGCTGGCTTCATCAACAAACAGTTCGATGGCCTGTTATCCGATCGCCTTCACGATGAAGATTTATGGCAACAGTTTATTACTGCTGAAAAAACCATCGCTGATTTTTACGAGGTTGACGATACCAGTAAGGCCGTGCGGGAAATCACACGCCTTGCAGACCTTGCCAACCAGTACATCGCCCAGCATGAACCCTGGAAGCTGAACAAAGACGCTGAGCGACGCGAAGATCTGCAATTGATCTGCAGTCAGGCCATCAACATGTTCCGCAGCCTGGCCATTTATCTGAAACCCATTCTGCCGGAGATGGCAAAGAAATCTGAGGCATTCCTTAACGTGGCTGAACTCAAGTGGTCCGACCACAGCACGCCGCTGCTGGGCCACAACATCGGCGCTTTCAAATCCATGCTGACCCGAATGGAGATGAAGACCGTTGATCAGCTTGTTGCGGCATCTGCCGAGGATAGCCCAAGCGATGCCAAAGCAGACAGTGAAGTACCGGCTACTGAGGTTGAGGAAGACAAGCACATCACTATTGATGACTTCACCAAGGTACAACTGAAAGTAGCTAAAGTTATTGCCGCCACGCCAGTTGAGGGCGCGGACAAGCTGCTGCAGCTGACACTGGATGTTGGAGACCACCAGCGCCAGGTCTTCTCGGGCATCAAAGCCGCTTACAAAGCCGAAGATCTGGTGGGTCGGCTGACCGTTGTGGTCGCCAATCTGGCACCACGAAAAATGCGTTTTGGTGTCTCCGAGGGCATGGTGCTGGCAGCCGGACCCGGCGGTGAGGATATTTTTCTGCTCTCACCGGATAGTGGCGCCACACCCGGCATGGACGTCAGCTAACAAAACGGGAGCACCTGCAACGTGGCTGAGCTAGGACTTCTGCTGATAGGCGCGCTGTTGGTGAACAACTTCGTGCTGGCGCAATTCCTCGGTCTGTGCCCGTTTATGGGCATTACCCGGGGGTACGACACCGCCCTGGCAACCGGCCTGGCCACGACCTTTGTCCTGACTCTGGCGGCGACACTGTCCTACCTGCTTTACCATGGCGTGCTGGTACCATTGGACCTCACCTACCTGCGCATCATTCTGTTCATCGTAGTGATTGCCGGCGTGGTCCAGCTGGTGAAATATTATCTTCAAGCCACCTCACCGATTCTGCATCAGTTACTGGGTATCTACCTGCCCCTGATCACCAGCAACTGCGCAGTGCTGGGCGTTGCTCTCCTGGCAGTCAATCAATCTCTCACGCTTCTGCAAACCATGGTATTCAGCATCGGTGCGGCCGGTGGCTTTACCCTGGTAATGGTACTGTTTGGTGCCATGCGCGAGCGCCTGCAGCACGACGGCATACCACAACCTTTTCAAGGTGTGCCGATTGCGCTGATCAGCGCAGGCATCATGAGCCTGGCGTTTATGGGTTTTCAGGGGCTGGCCGGATGAACTGGTTCACACCGCTATTGCTGATGGCTGCGCTGTTGTTGTTTGCCGCCGCTCATCTGCTGCTGCAGCGGCGCTACCCACGCAACCCGCAATCGCTGGTGGATCGTATTGATGCCATGCTACCGCAGACCCAATGTGCTCAGTGTGGCTATCCCGGCTGTCACCCGTATGCCCAGGCCATTGCAGAAGGGGCCAGTCTGAACCTATGCCCTCCGGGTGGACGCGCGGTGCATCGGCAGCTGATCGAACTGATGGGTGGCGAAACGGGTGGCGAAGCTGAACCAACGCCACAACCCAATGTACCCGCGGTTGCAGTCATCGACGAAAGCCGCTGTATCGGTTGTACCCTGTGTTTACCGCCGTGCCCGGTGGACGCCATAGTCGGTGCAGGCAATCTCATGCACACGGTTATCGAAGCAGAATGTACCGGCTGTGAGCTCTGCATACCGGCCTGTCCTGTGGACTGCATCTCCCTGCAGCCCACAACAGCAAACCAGGCAGCCCAACCCAGGCCGCGCAAACGCCCGACACGGCAGGCTGCCGTTACAGCAGAGCCACGAGCCTGCATCAACTGTAGTCACTGCAACCCGGTATGCCCGGTGGCTTTGCCTGCCCAGGAATTGTTCCAGCTGGTGTCTCACCAGCAGATCGAGCGCGCCGTCGAGTCTGGCTTGAATGAGTGTATCGAATGCGGTCTATGCGACCGGGCCTGTCCCAGCGACATCCCTATGGCTGACCTGTTCACCAGCGCCAAACAGGAACTGTTGGCACACAGTGCAGATGAGGCCGCGAAAACCCACTACAGGAAACGCTTTGAGGCGCATCAACATCGCGAACAGCAGGCGCAGGAGGCAGCGGCCGAAAAGCGTGCACAGCGCCTGAAAAAAGCAGGGCGTTGGTCATGAAAACCCATCAGATCATGATCTGGGTAATGATCGCTTTTTTGCCTGGCCTGGCAGCCATGACTTACGTCCTGGGTTTCGGCGTGGTGTGGAACCTGGCTATCCTGAGCTTTGCCTGTGTTCTGTGCGAGGGCCTGATTGCGCTCGCAAAGGGTAAGTCTTTATCCACAGCGTTGTATCAGTTAAAAGATTGCACCGCCCTGCTCACCGCCTGGCTGATCGCTATCTGTCTGCCGCCTTTCTGCGAGATCAGCATGCTGCTCATTGCCGCGATCTCTGCCATCGGGCTGGCCAAGCAGGCTTACGGCGGTCTGGGACACAACCTTTTCAACCCCGCCATGGTGGGCTATGCGGTTGTGCTGGTATCGTTTCCACAGGATCTGGCCAACTGGCCGGCACTTGCCCAGGCCAGCCCTGATGCACTGAGTGGCGCAACACTGCTGACTGAGTTCCGGTATCGTCAGGGGCTGACCACCGAGGAATTTGTGATCACCTTTGGCCAGGCCATAGGTGATCAGAAGCTGATTGTGTTCAGCTTCCTGATTGGCGGACTTCTGCTCACTTATCGCCGCCTGCTGGCCTGGCGCGTTCCGGCAGGCATGTTTGCAGGATTGTTATTGGCCAGCTTGTTTGGCTATGACGCAGGCTCCTCTGCGAGCCTGGGTTCAGCCTGGTTCCACTTGACTACCGGTGGCTTCATGGCTGCAGCGTTTTTCATTGCGACCGATCCCGTCACCCATCCTCGTGGCGCGAGGCAACAGATCATCTTCGGGTTAACGGTTGGTAGTCTGATCTATCTGATCAGGGGTTTCGGTGCCTATCCAGACGGCATCGCGTTTGCCATCCTGTTTGCCAACTGCCTGACGCCTTTACTCAATCGCCTGAACCTGGAAACACCGGGCCCAGCGCGTCAACGTCCTGCATCCGATGTCTGACATCAGCCTGCTCAAAGTCTTCACGCCATTGCTGATCATAGGCGGCCTGTGTGGTGCTTTGCTGGTAATGACTGATCAACTGACGGCACCCGATATACAAGCCAATCGTGAGGCGCGAACCCGGGCACTGCTCGAGGAAATGTTGCAGCAATCATTGCCGGCGCAGACAGAAATCGATGCTGACATTTTTGGTTCGTGCAGCGAATGGTTGTTCGTCCGTACACAAACCACAGGTTACGCCGGCCCGATTTACCTCACAGCGCTGTGGCGCGCTGGTCTGTCCTCTGAGGACACTGAAGGCCTCAGCTTGCGCGTGGTCGGCCATCAGGAAACACCAGGCATCGGGGACTTTATTGACCACGCGCGCAGCCCCTGGATAACCGACCTGGACAATTCAAGCGCCCGGGCCTACGCGCAACTGGATGCTGTCAGCGGCGCTACAATTACCAGCAATGCGATCAGGCGCGCCGCAGGTCAGATATTCAACCAGGTGGAGGTATTCTGTGAGCAGTAATACGCAGGTGCTGCGTCGTGCAGTACTCACGCAAAACCCGGCATGGGCTCAGCTTCTGGGCCTGTGCCCGTTAATGGCAGTGAGCACAACGGTGGTCAACGCCCTGGGACTGGCCGCGGCCAGCAGTTTTGTTGTGATCGGTAGCAACGTGATGATTTCAAGCCTGCGGCATCACATTCCGGAGCAGGCCCGACTGCCGTGCTTTGTGTTGATCATAGCCACGTTCACGACGGTAACCACGCTGGTGCTGGAGGCTTTCAGCTACGAGCTTTATCTCAAGATCGCTCTGTTTGTACAGATCATCGTCACCAACTGCATGATTCTCGGGAGGGCTGAGGCTTTTGCCAGCCGCCAACCTGTGATTCCAGCCTGTTTTGACGCAGTGGGCACAGCGGTAGGGTTTGCCATTGCGCTGATCACCCTCGGCAGCGTCAGAGAGCTGCTCGCATACGGCTCCCTGTTCAGAGATGCAGACCTGCTGTTTGGCCAGAGGGCTGGGCAGTGGACTCTGCAGTTGGTGGAAACCGGGCCTGTGCCCCTGGCAGCCTATGCACCAGGCGCGTTTATTGTTGCTGGTCTGATGTTTGCGATGATCCAAGGGATTAGCCGGCGACACCCTGATGTTAAAAAGCCCGGCATTGAAGGAACTTAATCATGAACGCAGACAAACGCGAACAGATCTTTGCACGCCTGCAGGCGGAAAACCCGAACCCGACCACCGAGCTGAACTACAACAATGCTTTTGAGTTGTTGATTGCAGTGATTCTTTCCGCCCAGGCTACTGATGTCAGCGTGAATAAAGCCACCGGTCCGTTATTCAGCGTAGCCAATACCCCTGAAGCGATCTACAGGTTAGGCGTGGACAAACTGAAGGCCTACATCAAAACCATAGGCTTGTTTAATACCAAGGCAGCCAACGTCATCAAGACCTGCAAGATTCTGATGGAAGAGTACAATGGAGAAGTCCCCGAGGATCGGGAAAGCCTGGAAAAACTACCCGGTGTCGGGCGCAAAACCGCCAACGTCATTTTGAACACAGCCTTTGGCCATCCAACCATAGCCGTAGACACCCACATTTTCCGTGTCGCCAACCGTACTAAAATTGCGATGGGCAGCAATGTGCTGCAAGTGGAAAAAAAACTCTTGAAGGTAGTGCCCGAGATGTACAAACGCGATGCTCATCACTGGATGATCTTACACGGGCGCTATGTCTGTGTGGCTCGCAAACCACGCTGCGGAGCCTGTGGCATCGAAGACCTGTGCGAATTCAAAGATAAAACTGACATTGAATGAATGCCAACCGGTTACAGGTTAACCGCTTAAAGATCAACCAGCTCCACGGCCTCAATCGCTGCCCCCAGAAAATGGCAGCCAACAGATTTGAAACGTGGCGCGCCATCGGTGGCCAGATAGCGCACTTCCCCAGCGCCTTCCGCGGCTAACGCGAGACCCCGTTGACGCAACGCCGTCGCTACCGATCTTGCTGTCGTGTCAGCAGAATCCACTATGTTCACTGCGCTATCGCGCGCGCCAGAAGCAAAAAGCTCATCAAACAGTGCCTTCAGGAGAGGCTGGAACACAGGAAAGTGGGTGCAACCCAGAAGCACAGTACTGGGTCCGGTGCTGGTAAAGCCGCGAAGGGAATGAGCCAGCACCGTCTGCACAAACTGCTCATCTAAAGGCCCCTGCTCAGCCAGGGTGACCCACAGGGGACACGCTCTACCCCGTACGGGTTGTCCATTCAGCATTGTCATCAGCGCGCGCTGATAGGCGCCACCACTGATTGTGCTTTCGGTAGCGAGCACCAGCACGCCACTGTCATCTGCAGCCTGACTGGCGGCCAACGCCGCAGCTTCAGCACCAGGTTCAACAACACCAAAAACAGGTAACGGAGCAAACTGCTGCTGTAGAGCCTGCAGGGCAAATGCGGAGGCGGTGTTGCAAGCAACCACCAGGGCCTTAACCCCTCGCTCTACCAGAGTCGCGGCCGCGGCACTTGCGTATCTGCTTACTGTCGCGGGAGATTTTGTGCCATAAGGCAGACGGGCAGTGTCACCCAGATAAATAAAGTTTTCCGACGGCAGGTGTTCACGTAACGCAGCAAGCACGGTGAGCCCACCCATGCCGGAATCAAACACGCCTATAGGCAGAACAGCAGAATCAGTCAGCGTAAAACACTCATCTTGGTAACGTCGTCATGGTAGCCTGCGCGCCACAAGAAGTAACGGCCCTACCCACTCTGCAGGCGTAAATCGCTGGCGATTGCCGCGAGCTATTTATTCAACCAGCGTAAAACGCCTTTTTTAACTTTACCGGCGGTTTTATCAGAATCTGATCGGGCTGATGCATAGTCAGACCTGGCGTTGGCTTGAGCTGCAGCGCGGGGTGTCTGGCCTGGTGCCTCCTGCCTTTTAGAACGGAGCTCGCGGAGTTTTTTCTCGATCAGTAAATCTTCTTTGCGTTTAAGCTTAAACGCCTGCTCCAGGTCGACACCACACCGCGCGCAGTGGCTGGAATCCAGTTGCATGTGTCCACAGCGCGGACATTCAAGGTGCGCAGCCGTAATGTCGCGCAGGGTCTGCTCAGCATCTTTGCCTGCTTTATAACTGGCTGAATCGCCTTTAGGTGTAAGGTCCTTGATGCGACATATCGCGCCGAATTGAGCTAACTTCGCCTGCCAGGCTTCCGCCTGCTGGTGGTCCAGTTGACTTCGTATAACCACCGTTCTGCCACTAAACAGTTGCTTGGCTTTGCGTTCATCCAACCCGAGTTCACGGGCAAGATTTTCACGCACAGCGTCAACACTTGCCTGCTTACTGACCTCTCCGTTAAACAAGATTTGATAGTTCGCCATGCTGAGCTCTTCGTCAAAGTTTGCAAGGCTGTATCCCGGTCAGGAGTAGTCGCGACCACGCTTGGCACCAAGACGCAGACGCAGCGCATTCAACTTAATGAAACCGCCAGCATCTGCCTGGTCATATGCCCCCTGGTCATCTTCAAATGTGACCACGTCAGCATCATACAAGCTGTCACTTTGAGAACTACGTCCCACAACGGACACTGAGCCTTTGTAGAGTTTGAGGCTAACGCTTCCGTTTACCGGAATCTGTGACTCATCAATCAAAGCTTGCAAAACCTTTCGCTCGGGCGACCACCAGTAGCCGTTGTAAATCATTTTGGCATAACGAGGCATCATCTCGTCTTTGAGGTGTGCAACTTCCCGATCCAGGGTGATGGACTCAATGGCGCGATGAGATTTGAGCAGAATAGTGCCGCCGGGCGTTTCGTAACAACCGCGGGACTTCATGCCAACGTAGCGGTTTTCAACCAGATCACTGCGTCCTACGCCGTGTTTACCACCCAGCTCGTTCAGGGTGCGTAACATTGCCCCAGGCGACAGCGGCTGTCCATTTAAAGCAACCGGGTCACCTCGCTCGTACTCAATCTCCAACCATTCAGGCTCGTCCGGGGCCTCTTCCGGCGAAACCGTCCAGCGCCACATGTCTTCGTCTGCAGGTGCCGCAGGATCTTCCAGGCCACCCCCCTCATAAGAGATGTGCAGCAGGTTGGCATCCATGGAGTAAGGTGACTTGTTTGCACCGCGCTGGTAATCCACGGGAATCTGATGCTTCTCGCAAAAATCCATCAACGCTTCGCGAGAGTTCAGGTCCCAATCTCGCCAGGGTGCAATGACTTTGATATCCGGATCCAGAGCATACGCACCCATTTCGAAGCGCACCTGATCGTTACCTTTACCGGTGGCACCATGAGCAACCGCCTGAGCACCGGTCTGGCGCGCGATTTCCACCAGTCGCCGCGTAATTAAAGGACGCGCGATACTGGTTCCCAGCAGATATTCGCCTTCATACACCGTATTGGCACGGAACATCGGATAAACGTAGTTGGCGACAAAGTCTTCAGTCAGATCTTCAATGAAAATTTCTTTTACACCCATGGCCTGGGCTTTGGCTCGAGCAGGTTCAACCTCTTCACCCTGGCCGATGTCAGCCGTGAAAGTCACTACTTCAGCATTGTAGGTTTCCTGCAGCCAGCGACAGATCACTGACGTGTCCAGACCGCCGGAGTAAGCCAGTACTATTTTCATTTTATCCGCCACGTGCACATACCCGTTGAAAATGGGAGCGCAATCTTAGTGCAGTAGAAAGAGTTTGCAAGGCCAGTTGTGCCCCGGGACCGAGGAGCAGCAGCCCCTCAAAGGCGCCTGCACGTCAGTTCAGGGCCAGCTGTTCCGAAGACTGTCGTTCAAGGCGCACTGTGGTGCGACGATTCTGTGCGCGTCCCTCGGCGGTCTTGTTATCCGCCACAGGATACGCTGCACCATGGAATCGCACGACAATCTGTTCTGCCTGAAGTCCCTGTTTCTGCAGGTAGCTGGCCACTTCTGTAGCACGCGCTTTGGCAAGTTTGCGGTTGGCCAGATCTCCACCATTATCATCGGTATGACCATCTACGAACACTTTATCCACTGCGGGATCCTGCAGGACATATTGAGCCAGCGCTCGCAGCTGCCGTCGCCCGTTGTCATCAAGCTGATGCTGGGCAACGTCATAAGTGATGCGGGTTCGTGACAGCGTCTGCCAGGCTACTTTGATCTGAGTCTGAGCACAGGCCAGAAATTCTGCAAATTCAGCACCCATATTTATTGCCCCAAGCTCAATGGCAACTTCAGAGCCAGGGTTGAACCAGGCCGTACCCGTGAGCTCAACATGCAGACCCTGCCGCAGGGCCAGCAGCATGTCAGCCGCCAGGGCGGCACGTGCCACCGCACCCCCGCCTTCAATATGCGTCATGCGACCCAACGCTTGCCGAGCCGGTGCAGCCGGGTGCCAGGAGGGTGCATAGCTGCCGACAGATAACGCACCGGCTTTGTGCATGTCTTTGTTTGCCTGCAGTTCAAAGCCTGTGGGCTCAATACCATTTGCAACAAATCGAGCCTCACCATACGCCACAATCGGCAGTGTGAGCATACAGCTGCCTTCGCCTTTGCTGTATTGCCAGCCGTGCTCCCAGGCAGGTGCAAAACGAATCGCGTCTGCCTGAGCCAGATCGGGGCTCAATAAATCCGTGCTGAGAAAAATCAGCACCGCCGCAACCCAGCTATTTGACAGGCGAGCGACCCGCCCGGCAGACCCTGGGGCAGTGGCACCGGCATAAGTTCGATGTCGCAATTGAAAGTTCACATTCGGATTTATCGGCCAGATGCGGAATAGCTTGAGCCCCGGTGGCAAGTTGCTAAGGTGGGGGGATGAATCTAAACGAGCGTTTTCGTGGATACCTGCCGGTTGTGGTGGATCTTGAAACCGGTGGCTTCGATAACGCAGTCAATCCGCTGCTTGAGCTCGCCTGCACTTTTCTGCACTGGGAAGCAGACACCCTGCATGTTGCCAGCCAGACCCGCTGGCATGTTGAACCCTTCGCGGGTTCGGAAGTTAATCCAGCCAGCTTACGCATCACCGGCATCAATCTGGAGGATCCCGAGCGGCAGGCACTGGAGGAAAGCACCGCGATTAAGGAGTTTTTCAAGCTGGTGCGTACAGCAATGAAAGCCCATGGCTGCCATCGCGCCATCATGGTTGCACACAACGCATCATTTGATCAGGGGTTCCTGAATGCGGCCTGCGAACGCAATAACCTGAAGCGAAACCCTTTTCACCCGTTCACTGCTCTGGATACCGCCAGTTTAGCCGCGGTGGCGTACGGGCATACGGTTCTCAGTGAAGCCTGCCAGCGTGCTGGTATCAGCTTCGATCAAAGCCTCGCTCACGACGCGGCCTACGATGCTGACCGCACCGCGCAGTTATTCTGTCACATGGTCAATGGCTGGCCTTTCGATCCGCTGCTGATCAACGGTCAGTCGACTTCAACAGCTGACTGAAAAAGTCGGCGTTGCTGGACAAAAGCTTATTCAGCCGCAGGATCGGCGGCACCTACTTCTTCAAGCAGAGTCTGTAACTCACCCGATTCGAACATTTCTGTAATGATGTCGCAGCCGCCGACCAGTTCACCGGCGACCCACAGCTGAGGGAAGGTTGGCCAGTTGGCGTAACCTGGCAGAGTTGCCCGGATTTCCGGGTTGCTCAAGATATCGACGTAAGCAAACCGCTGGCCGCAAGCAACCATACACTGCACCGTCTGCGCTGAAAAACCGCACTGCGGTGCCTGGGGAGACCCCTTCATGTATAAAAGGATCGGGTTATCTGCTATTTGCGCCTTGATTGCGCTGACAACTTCTTCAGACATGGCTAGCTCTCATTGAAAAAATTTGCGGCTATTGTAGCGATTTACGCCGAAATTGCTTATACCTTTGCTTCGGGCTACGGCCAACCTGGAAACAATTCGCTTAATCACTTATGCCTTATTCTTTTGATCAGGTCATCGACCGACGTAATACGCAAAGTACCAAATGGGAAAAATTCGACGCAGATGTGTTGCCTTTCTGGGTTGCTGATATGGACTTTGCCGCTCCGGAACTGATCCTCGACGCACTACGCCAGCGACTTGAACATCCAATCCTGGGGTACACCACACAGCCCGCCAGTTTGACCGAAGCGTTTCAGAACTGGCTCAGACATCACTACAGCTGGGATGTGCCTGCTGACTGGGTGTGCTGGGTGCCAGGGGTGGTACCGGCTCTGAACCTCAGCGCGCGTACGCTACCGAGCGACAGTGAAATCATGATTCCAACCCCGGTCTATCATCCGTTTCTGGATGTGGCAAAAAACGCGACCTTAAGCGATATTCAGGTGCCCATGCAGGTCACGCAGAATTCTTCCGGGAACAAGTGGCAGATGGACCTCGACGCCATGACCGATGCACTGACCCCAAAGACACGCATGCTGATGATCTGCAACCCACAGAATCCGACCGGGCGCTGTTACAACACTGACGAATTGAATCTGCTCGCAGAGTTTATCGAGAAACACGACCTGTTGCTGGTCAGCGATGAAATTCACTGCAATATCCTGCTCGACCCCGGCGTCTCACACCAGCCGTTAGGCAAGCTGCATCCGGCGCTGGCACCGCGAACCATTCATCTTTATGCGGCGACAAAGGTCTACAACATTCCAGGTATCAGCTGCGCCGCCGCCGTCATTCCCGACGACAAACTGCGCCGCGAATTCATGCGTGCGCGGGCAGGGCTGTTACCCGGCATCGGGCCTCTGGGATTTCTCAGCTCAGAGGTGGCATTCAATGATCGTTCGTCCTGGGTTGCCGACCTGATGACCTACCTGCGGGGTAATCTGGCTGCCGTAAAAGCCTGCGTGGGTGACAGGCTGACACCTCTGGAAGCTACCTACCTGGCCTGGATAAATGTCGCAGACCTTGGCCTTAAAAATACAGAAACTTATTTTGCCCAGCACGGAATTGGTATTTCTCCAGGCGCGCAATTTGGCAATGCCGACTACATCCGTTTCAACTTTGCCTGCCCACGTACGACCTTGGATGAAGGTCTCAAGCGATTGAGCTACGCTATAAACCAGGCAGGCACAGACCAGATAGACAAATCCTAGCGTATTGTAACCCTTGAACCAGTCATGCGGCTGGAGTATCGTCGCTGGCTTGGATTAGGCGGCATGCGTGCCGCCTTTTGTATTTCTGACGTATGCGTTGCACATGTGTGGCGCGTGCAGATCACTTTAAACATGTCCAGGACTGTGCTGTTGTGAATCATTTAATGAACACCTATGCCCGACTGCCGGTTGCTTTTGCCAGTGGCGAAGGCGCCTACCTGCAGGATACCCAGGGAAATCGTTATCTGGATGGTCTGTCAGGCATTGCTGTTGTCGGTGTCGGTCACGCTAACCCGCGTGTCGCTGATGCCATTGCAGAACAAGCGAAAACACTGACGCACACTTCCAATCTCTACCAGATACCTCTGCAGGAAAAGCTGGCAGATCGCTTATGTGCACTGTCAGGTATGGAGAAAGTTTTCTTCTCCAACTCGGGTGCTGAAGCCAACGAAGCAGCCATCAAACTGGCGCGTATCAAAGGCAATCGGGAGGGCATAAAAAAACCCACTACGATCGTTATGGATGGCAGTTTCCATGGGCGCACCATGGCCACCCTGACCGCAACGGGCAATCGCAAGGTGCATGCCGGTTTTGAGCCTCTGTTGTCCGGCTTTGTGCGGGCACCCTACGACGATATTGATGCGGTTGCCTTGATTGCGGCTAATAATCCGGATGTCGTCGCCGTATTTGTAGAACCCGTCCTTGGCGAAGGTGGTATTCATATTCCAGATGCCAACTATCTTTCTGAGCTGCGCAGAATATGCGATGACAATAACTGGCTGCTGATGCTGGACGAAGTGCAAACCGGCAACGGCCGCACCGGCAAATATTTTGCTTACCAGCACACCAGCTGCGTACCCGATGTGGTCACCACAGCCAAAGGTCTGGGCAACGGCATGCCTATCGGGGCCTGCCTTGCTCGGGGTGAAGCGGCACAATTGTTTGCTCCGGGCAACCACGGTTCCACCTTCGGCGGTAACCCTCTTGCCTGTGCTGCGGCCAACGCTGTGCTGGACGAAATTGAAGCCCACAATCTCTGCGCACGTGCCGAATCACTGGGCAAACGCATCGTCAGCACTCTGCAGTCAGGCCTGAATGGCAACAATCGTGTCGCCGAAGTTCGTGGTCATGGTTTAATGATCGCTGTAGAACTGAATGAGGACGCGCCGGAACTGGTTAGTCAGGCTTTAACCCAGCGCATTCTGATCAACGTGACCCAGGGTAATATCATTCGCTTGCTACCTCCGCTGACAATGTCAGACGCAGAGGCGGATGAGCTCACCGCAGGAATTGTCGCGCTGCTGCAAACTTAATCGCGCAGCGCACATCCCTTTCCAGAATTTTCTCGCAGAACGAGGCTTGTCATCATGGCTAAACAGGATTTTCTGTCGTTACTCGATTTATCCCCTGAAGATTTACAGTATCTGATACAACGTGGCCGCGAAATGCGTAAAATGCATGAAAACCAGGTGGTTTATCAGCCTCTGGTGGGTAAAACCGGCGCGTTGATTCTGGAAATGAGCAGTACACGGACTCGTGTTGGTTTCCAGGCCGGGTTTTCACAACTGGGTGGCAACGCATTGTTCCTGAATGCCGCTGATACCCAGATTGGCCGTGGTGAACCTGTTGAAGATCTTGCCCGGGTTTTATCAGAAATGGTCAACGTTCTGATGATCCGCACATTGGAACAGTCACATATTGAACAACTGGCAGAATTTGCAACTATC
The DNA here is from genome assembly GCA_024743175.1 of Pseudomonadaceae bacterium. Lineage (GTDB taxonomy): Bacteria > Pseudomonadota > Gammaproteobacteria > Pseudomonadales > Azotimanducaceae > UBA4421. The sequence goes on from JANSXA010000002.1 coordinate 299,386, forward strand.
CCTGTGATAAACGCAATGAGCAGTCTGTTACATCCGTGTCAGCTGTTAGCAGACATCCAGACGTTCGAAGAACTTCGCGGCCCCATCAGCGGTGCCACCGTCGCCTTCATTGGTGACGGCTACAATATGTGCCACTCGTATATCAATGCTGCACGCCAATGGGGTTTTAATCTGAGAATTGCCTCCCCCGAGGGCTTCTTACCCAACCCGGAAATTCTGGCCAGCACCAACAACGCCCAAATGGTGGATACACCGCAGGAGGCTGTTGCACAGGCTGATCTGGTGATCACCGATGTCTGGTCTTCCATGGGCCACGAGGGTCAGGAATCCGACCGACGCAGTACTTTTGCAGACTATCAGGTTAATGAAACCCTGCTTGATCAGGCCAGTAAAGATGTGTTGTTCATGCACTGCCTGCCGGCCCACCGCGGTGAAGAAGTCAGTGACACGCTGCTCGACGACAAACGCTCGGTAGTTTTCCATGAAGCAGGAAACCGCCTGCACAGCCAGAAGGCTCTACTCGAGTTTCTCCTGATCGGGAAAGTCAACGCCTGAGAAAACAGAAGCGTTAAGCGGTTATGCGTAGATCGCTTAACAAACCGGGTTTACTGATCTGATAACCCTGGGCGAAGTCCACGCCGATTTCTTTCAGGCTGTCGAGAATCTGCATATCTTCGACATATTCGGCAACCGTACGTTTGCCCATGTAATGACCAATCTCATTAATGGATCGCACTACCGCGTAGTCCGCGGGATTTTCTGCAATATCTTTCACAAATACGCCGTCAATTTTGACGTAGTCAACCGGCAGATTACGCAGATAGCTGTATGAAGAAAGGCCGGTACCAAAGTCATCTAACGAGAAGCGACAGCCGATGATGCGCATACGGTTCATAAAATCTATTGCATTATCAAGGTTTGCGATGGCCGCCGTTTCAGTGATCTCAAAACACACTTTTGCGGTGGGCGCCTGAGTTTTTCCAAACTGCTCCAGAACAAAATCCGGGAAAGTGGAATCGTTGACCGAATGGCCTGAGACGTTGATGGCAAAACCGCCAAAGTCATCCAGCAGGCTACGGTTATCAGACATCCACTGCAGCACATTACGGATGACCCAGCGATCAATGGTTGTCATCCGGTTATAGGTTTCTGCCGCATTGATCAGCTCTGTTGGTGCCACCACATCACCCAGTTCATCAAGCATGGTCAGCAGAATTTCGTAATGAACATCGTTCATGTCGGTGGAGCCGTTAATCGGCTGAATTCGCTGGCAATTGAGAATGAGCCGGTCGTCTTCCAGTGCAGCATCCAGCTGTGTGACCCATTCCATGGCACCGTGTCGTTCCATCATCTGCTTGTCACCAAGCTCGTATTCCTGCACGCGGTTTCGTCCGGCATCTTTGGCAGAGAAGCACGCCTCATCCGCGTGCTGCATGATGGAATCAACGCTGTCGGTGCTCTGGTCGAGGAACACAAGCCCCATGCTGGCGGTCAGGTTGTAGGTACGCCCTTCCCATTCAAACGCCACATTACGAATGGTCTCAAGCACAGACTCCGCCACTTCACGGGCATCAATGCTTTCAACATCTTCTAACAGGAGGCCGAACTCATCACCACCGAGGCGTGCAATACGCTGATCATCTTTACCATGCTCGGTTGACAAAGCCTCACCAATGGTTCTCAGCAGCTCATCTCCGGCCTTATGGCCGCTGGTATTGTTCACAATCTTGAACTGATCCAGGTCCAGATACAGCAGCGCATGCTGATTACCTTTCGCTTTTGCCTGGGTCAGACTGGCGTCTATAACGCGTTCGAATTCTTTACGATTCATGAGCTGGGTCAGATCGTCATGGCTGGCCTGGAAAGCCAGCTGATTGTGCATGTTTTCCAGCATTCGCTGGGAGGCACGCTCCATGAGCGGTAAATCATAATCGTCCAGCAGCGTAATGCGACCCTGGTGCAGGTCATCGGCCATTTCTTTCAGGCTGCGCTCAAGGGTTTTCACACCTTTGCGATTAACCAGCACAAAGGATGCTGCATCGTCACCAACAAAAGCTACTGAGAGAATCAACGGTCGACCATCTCGATCTGATGCGGCCAGCCATTCGCCAATCTGGATTCGTCGGGCCCGCTCCACCGCGTGGCTCCAACTGTCTCGCACACTTTCGTCTGCAGACTCAATCTGTGGATCAACTTCCGGCAGCAGACCATCCAGCCCGAGTGCCTGCTCTACTTCCTGTGCCTTCACGGCAACGTTCTTAACCGGTGCCTTTTTGCCGGTGGTGTCACCCACCAGTGCACTGGACATGTGCATGATCAAAGGCGTGCATTTACTCGGATCAAAGCTGATGCTGTTCAGGCCTTCAACCACACGACGCAACAGTTTGTCCGGTTCGATGAAATCCGCATCGTTTTCTTTTATGCTGCCGTTCAGCTGGCCCATCAGTTGATCTACCATCGACAACTGATCACGCCATTCATTACTGTCCGGCCCATGACGCAGATGGGTGTGTACCATCAGGTTACGCCAGCCCGGGTTGAGCAGTTCCAACATCAGCTCCGGCACATCTTTACCGCCGATGCGCTGCTCAACTTCATTTAATACCGCACGCCGTGCCCGGGCCAGTTTCTGCTGTCCTTCGCTGGCACGAACAGTGCGCTCAACGTTGCCGCGGTAAGTACGCGACTGACGATCAATCAGCGGATGAAGTTCATCCACCGCATCGGAAAAAATTTCCGGATTTGTATCGTAATCTTTGACCACCCGTTGCAGGACTTCATCTACCTGACGACCAACTTCGCGCTCAATACCCTGATTGACATCACTACTGTTACCCAGGCGTGCCAGCTGGTTGAGCATCTGCACCGCGCTGTGCGGGTTGGCTGGGTCGCTGGCAAGAAAGCCGGGGTCCCGTGCAGCCAGTTTGTTCAAAGTCACTTCCAGGCGCTGCACCCAGTCACGCACACCGTCTGTGATGAGCTTGTCATCGGTCAGCGAACCGACCAGACCTTCCATGACCTGCAGGGTATCGAAAATATCTTCCGACAGACCTTTCTGATCACCGTGCTTATTGTGCAGAACTTCCATCAAACGCGGTTTCAGGCGCGTATCAGACAGCGGCGCATCACCCAGCTCAGATTGAATAACCCCTAACGCCTCAATGATGTCGTCGGGATTGTAGGTTTCATCTGCACGAGCATTGGCAGGTGCCAGCGAGGGTTCCCGGGGACGCCCCAGCAGCTCTTCAGTACGACGCTTCAGATTCAGAATTGTGCGGGCGGTATCATAGGCGGGGCTGCCCGCACCTCCAGCCTGCACATAAGGATTGTCTGCAACTCTACCTGCACCGACCCCATCCGCAGCCATGGCAACCTCACGCATGGTCTGATCCATGTCCTGGTAGTCCTGGGGTGTGACATTAACTCCGGCGCGGTTACGCACGGTGTACTTGGGTTGCAGCGCTTCACGAAGCTCTTCCAGTGCAGGCAGCTGACCGCTGTCCGCGAACAGTTTTCCTAACGCTTCATATAAGTTGATGAGGTTTTTATGCAGTTCGACTTCGTACAGCTCATAAATCTCTTTGCGCAGATCAGCACGAAAGCCGAATTCCGCCTGTGCATCATCGAACGACCACCAGAAAGCTGCCGGCCCAACCGGAATAACGTCTTTGTGGCTCCAGGGTTTAGCAATGAGGCCAAACTGAGCGCGCATATCAAGCAGCGCATCTTTAAATCGATTTTCAGTTTTGGATATTTCTTCGGCAACAAGCAGCCACTGTTCAAACTGCTGAGTATCAACCAGCTCGAGCTCGCCGGATTGCTGATCGCCGGCATCGCGTTTACGCCGGCGCTCCAGCACCGCTTCAAGATCAGAGACCTGATCGAGCTGAGAGATCATGCCACCGACAAATTTGCCAACAAACACTTCCTGAAACTTCTCAACGGCATCCAGGGCTTCAAAATAGCGCGTCTGTACTGCGTTGGTGCCTGCATCCCGGGCTTTGACAAGGAGGTCTTGAGCCAGAGACTTACAGAATCCTGCCGCCAGGCGCGATGAAGCGCGCTTGGTAACTGCCTGTACACGCTGGGTCAGCTTAGCTGCAGCTGCTTCAGTCAAGCGCGGATCGCGCAAGCCGCCGTCTTTCTTTTTGCTGCCCGGTGTACTGGTTCCGCCGCTCTTCGACTGAGTCGACTTGCGCTGTTGAACCGCGGTGTCTGCAGTGCCCGCTGACGAATCTGCGGATGCATCTGAGACCTGTCCGACATCCGGCAGATCATCAACGCTGGCTTCGTCAATTTCCGGTGCGGCAGTGCCCGTTGCTACTGCAAAATCAACAAGGTTTTTGAACGCACGGCTTTCAAGCCCACTTTCAAAACAAACGCCCAGACCGTTACCCCCTTCCAGTACCCGGGCTACTTTTGCCTGAGTACGAAAGTGTTCCTGACCGACCGGTGTTGCGACTGAGAAATGCAGTGCCACACTGTCGCCAGCGGCGATATCGGCGCCGGTAGCATCTAAAGAGCGAGAGCCTGCACCGCCGGTTAACAACATGCCTTCTTCACAGAAGTCACGTATGGAACAAAGCCAGGAACGGCCTTGTGCCGGATGCACTAACGCAGAGAGTTGAATAGGTTGTCTGGAGAATTTGCGGCGATTCAAACTTGTGTCATCCGTTTACACGTGCGTTTTAACGCTCGGAAGATAACCGATCTGGTGCTTAAGCGAAACAAAGAAGCCGCTGCGAAGCCCACAGCTGCTGGAGCAATTGGCGTTCACGGCGTGATTTTGCGCACGTTTTGGTACACGAACCTCAACACGGCAGGGACTAAGGCCGGATTAAGAGAAACAGATGCCCGCGCGGCTAGGCCAGTACAACGCGATCGCGGCCGCTGCGTTTTGCCTGATAAAGGGCTTCATCCGCACGATTGATCAGGTCCTGCACACGTTCACCCACCTGATAGCTGGCAATCCCAACAGAAACTGTCATTTTGAAAGCGTTGTCGGTGCCGGGTATCCACATCTGTCGAGTGTGATCGGCAAGGCGCTGCGCCACCCGATTTGCGGTGCCGGTATCCGCATCGACCAACACCAGCAAAAACTCCTCACCACCAAAACGGGCCACATAGTCAACGTTGCGCACAACCGCGCTGGCCAGTTCAGCAAATTGTTTGAGTGCCACATCACCTACTGCGTGACCATAGCGGTCGTTTACCACCTTGAAATGATCCAGGTCGCAATAACACAGCGTGAACGTCTGCGCGCCGCGATCCGCAAGCGCTTTCTGACGCGCCAACAGTTCAGTTATCGAGCGCCGGTTGTGCAGACCGGTGAGGTCGTCTTTGAGGGCCATGTCCTGCAACCGTTCCATCGCATCGCGCAGGCCACGATTGCGCTCCAGGAGACCGTCGCGCATCGCCTGGAACTCGGTCCCAATCAGCAGGACACCGGCGAGCAGAGCGGCGAAGGCGAGACCGGTGAACACCTCAATATTCAGATCAACTGCGTCTACCGCAGTCAGATAGACCACGCCTGAGAGATAGACACTCGCGGTGACCATCGATACCAGCATCACCTGACTGCGCGCCAGGTGAATGGCTGCATACATCACACCGTACAGCGGTACCGCCAACAACAGCAGACGCAAGAGGCTCGGTACCAGAATGGCCAGACTCACCGCACCGATATTGCACCAGATCATCCTGGACATGATCACGGTGTCGGCGTCGAGGCGAGCGAGGCGTACCGGCCGTAACACCAGCGCCACAAATCCACACAGCCAGAGCGGCACCCACAGCCAGTAAAGCACCGGGTCCATCTGCAGTTCGCCGGCCTGGAGTAAGGACCAGGTCAGCGAAACGAAGGCCGCAAGACCGGCAATGACCAGGGCAGGCCGCACCAGACGCGGGTAAGTTTGAGCATTGATATCCACGGCGCCATTGTAGTTAAACGCTGTGGGACTCCCGTATGGAACTGTAATGACTGTGTAACTTACTTAACTAAAGATGCTCACAGGGCCTCTACGTAGTACACGTGTGCGGTGGATATCAGCCCTGGGTCAAAGCCTGGGCCAGCGCACGCTGGAAGCCATTGAGCAGATGCTGACGGCGCACTTCGTCCATTGTCGGAATAAACTCATGCTCGCCATGCCAGGCATTGGCCGCCGCCTCAAGATTTGCATACAGGCCCTGGCCTAAACCGGCCAGCAATGCTGCGCCCAGGGCGGTTGTTTCCGCATCCGCCGGGCGATCTACCGGCACATTCAGAATATCGGCCAGAAACTGACACAGCGCGTCGTTAACCACCATGCCACCATCCACGCGCAACCGTTGGACAGCGGCACCATCATTACCCATCGCCGCGCACAACGCCTCGCTCAGGAAAACAACACTTTGCAGGAAGGCAGTCAGCACATGATCACGATCACTATCCAGTGTCAGACCAGTGATCAGACCCCTTGCAGCGGGTTCCCAGTAAGGTGCACCAAGACCAGTGAATGCAGGGACCACATAAACGCCTCGGGCGTCTCCGCCGGTGCGCTCAAAAGCAGCCTGGGTATCTTCGGGAGAGTCAATCAACTGGAGTTTGTCGCGCAGCCACTTGATCGCTACTCCGGCTACAAAAATGCTGCCTTCCAGAGCGTAGGTTGGTTCACCGTCAATACGATACGCGACCGTGGTGAGGAGTTTCTCATCAGAGCGCAGGGCTTTATCGCCCGTATTAGTAATCAGGAAGCAGCCGGTGCCGTATGTGCTTTTTGTCATGCCCTGGGTAAAGCAGCCCTGCCCGACGAGTGCTGCCTGTTGATCACCGGCGACTCCGGTGATGGGTATCTCCGCGCCAAACCACTGTTCATCCGCAAGGCCAAAGAACCCCGCGCTATCGCACACCTGTGGCAATACAGAAGACGGAATCTCAAAATAACTCAGCAGTTCTGAGGACCAGGCCTGTTGGTGAATATCAAACAACTGAGTACGACTGGCATTGGTAGCATCTGTCACATGAGCGCCACCACTGGTCAGCCGCCATATCAGGAAGCTGTCAACGGTGCCGAAGCACAGTTCGCCCTGTCCCGCTCGCTGCCTGGCGTGATCAACATTGTGTAACAGCCAGGCCAGCTTGGTAGACGAAAAGTAAGGGTCTATAACCAGCCCGGTACGTGCGATGAGTGCCTCTTCAAGCGCTTCCCCGTGCAGGCTATCCCGCCGCATATGCTCACACTGATCCGCCGTGCGCCGGTCCTGCCAGACGATGGCGTTATAAATGCAGGCACCGGTCTGTCGATCCCACAGCAGACTGGTCTCTCGCTGATTGGTGATGCCAATGCAGGCGATATCTGCAGGAGCGAGTCCGCTGTCGGCAATCGCGTCACGGCCGGCGCTGAGGGTTGTTTGCCAGAGCACCTCCGGATCCTGCTCCACCCAGCCATCTGCCGGGAAGTGCATATCAAAGTTATGCTGCGCCTGGGCAACAACCCTGGTCGCGCCTTGCGCGTCGTTTTCGTAAATGATTGCCCGGCTACTGGAAGTGCCCTGGTCGAGTGCCATGATGTAGGTCAAACGCGTCCCCATGAAACTAAAAAAAGATGAAATACTGACGCTACCCTAATGCATTCAATTGGTGGGAATAAAGTCCAAAAACGCTCTGTCGCGGCCTGCAGGGCCACCACCGCCTGCTGCACACAGTTCATACCGAACTACTCACAGGTTATCCACAGACAAATCCTTGCAAACTGGGTTCTATCCCATTATCTTGTGCTTCTTCGCGCTTGAACCCCTACATATGGGGTCTAAAAAACTTGACCCAGTCAAATTTTTTTTAGCGTTACAGCCCCAAAACAGTGCATATTGGGCGGCCAACAGGGCCATTTTATGCACAATAATAGGGCTAGAGGGGGCGGGTTCGTGTGTGATTGAATCACCTGATAGCAGGCATCTACTTCCTGTAGATGTTGGACAATTTGGGTGGTGAGCGTCTTATCGCAAACCCACAACAAAGTACCTTCATCGAATGTCATAAGAACTGTCTTATGTCTGCCGCAATCGATGAATAGATAACAAACAGACCAATGCACCTTGTTCATGCAGGGTGCTTTCCTAACGAAAGGTGTAATGCACTCGCTAGGATCGATGTACGTAAAAGTCGATACCACAAAATCAGGAGCACTAAACAAAGTCATGCAAACAGATAGGCAGGCTCAATCAGAATCATCCCGACAGTCACCCATTGCAGATGGCCTGGACACAGCTACAGCGCTGTCTCCCTCGATTACCGCCACTGCACCAGGACAGCTGAAGATCATTAAACGTAACGGTACCGTTGTACCATATACAGATGACAAAATAGCTGTTGCGCTGACAAAGGCGTTTCTGGCTGTAGAAGGGGGTACCGCTGCAGCTTCACCTCGGATCCGTGAACTGGTTAATACGTTAACAAGCCAGGTAACTGACACCTTTTTCAGGCGCTTACCTTCCGGCGGCACCCTGCATATTGAAGATGTTCAGGATCAGGTAGAACTTGCTCTCATGCGTTCCGGTGAACACAAGGTTGCTCGCTCTTACGTATTGTATCGAGCCGATCGGGCACGTGCGCGGGCTGAAAAGAAAGAACAGGATATTGTGGTTGACGAAGTTAAGGCGTCGATCAACGTCTTACAGAACGACGGCACGCTGGCACCGCTGGATATCAATCGTTTAAGTACAATCATCACTGAGGCCTGCACAGACCTTAATGATGTTGATGCTCAGCGCATTATCGACGAATCGATGACCAACATGTACGACGGCATTTCTGCGAAAGATGTTGCCACCTCTGTTCTGATCACCGCGCGCACACTCGTGGAAGAAGAACCGAACTACACGTACGTTACTGCTCGCTTGTTACTCGACGAACTGCGCACTGAGGCGTTGACCTTTTTAGATGTGATGGGTACCGGCGTAGAGCAGACTGCTACGCAAGCTCAGATGACCGATATGTATCCGTTGGCGTTACGCAGCTTCATCGAAAAAGGCATTGAACTCGAGCTGCTGGCACCAAACCTGCTCGATTACGACTTCGATCGCCTGGGTGCAGCAATCGCGCCGGAACGTGATCTGCAGTTTGCTTACCTGGGTCTGCAGACACTCTACGACCGCTATTTCATTCACAGCAACGAAATTCGATTTGAGCTGCCACAAGTGTTTTTCATGCGTGTAGCGATGGGTCTGGCACGCGCAGAAGAAGACTGTAACGAGCGAGCCATTGAGTTCTATAACCTGCTGTCATCGTTTGACTACATGAGCTCAACGCCCACGCTGTTCAACGCCGGCACACTGCGACCGCAGCTGTCTTCCTGTTTCCTGACCACGGTACCTGACGCTCTGGACGGTATTTATGGCGCTATCCACGACAACGCGATGCTATCTAAATGGGCAGGCGGTCTGGGCAACGACTGGACACCCGTCCGCGCACTGGGTTCCTACATCAAAGGTACTAACGGCAAATCTCAGGGGGTTGTACCCTTCCTGAAAGTTGTCAACGACACCGCTGTTGCTGTGAACCAGGGTGGCAAACGTAAAGGTGCAGTCTGCGCCTACCTTGAAACCTGGCACCTGGACATTGAAGAATTCCTGGAGCTGCGTAAAAACACAGGTGACGACCGACGTCGCACCCATGATATGAATACCGCCAACTGGATCCCGGACCTGTTCATGAAGCGGGTTACCGAAGATGGCGACTGGACACTCTTTTCACCCAGTGACACACCGGATCTGCATGATCTGTATGGTCTGGCCTTCGAAAAGCGTTATACCGAATACGAGGAGAAGACTCGCTCCGGCGAACTGAAACTGTATCGTCGTATCAAAGCAGCTGAGCTGTGGCGGAAAATGATCTCAATGTTGTTTGAAACAGGCCACCCATGGATCACCTTCAAAGACACCTGCAACCTGCGCTCTCCACAGCAGCATGTTGGTGTAGTGCACTCATCTAACCTGTGTACTGAAATTACCCTTAACACTTCACCGGAAGAAATTGCGGTATGTAACCTGGGTTCTGTCAACCTGGTGCAACATATTGAGAACGGTCAGCTGAACATGAAGAAGCTGAAGAAAACTGTTCGCACCGCAGTACGCATGCTCGACAACGTCATCGACATCAACTACTACTCAGTACCTCAGGCACGCAATTCCAATATGCGTCACCGCCCGGTTGGTCTCGGTATCATGGGTTTCCAGGATGCACTGTACAAAATGGGGTACTCCTACGCATCTGACGAAGCTGTGGAATTTGCAGACCGCTCTATGGAAGCGTTGAGCTACTACGCCATTGAATCTTCCAGCAAGCTGGCTAAAGAACGCGGCGCGTACGCTACTTTTTCGGGATCACTCTGGAGTCGCGGCATTCTGCCGATTGATTCTCTGAAGCTCCTGCGCCAGGAGCGTGGCGAGCAGTATCTGGAAGTTAACTCTGACACCACGCTCGATTGGGAAAAGCTGCGCGGCAAAGTTCAGGTTAACGGTATGCGTAACTCTAACGTTATGGCCATTGCGCCAACTGCGACTATCGCCAACATCACAGGCGTTTCCCAGTCGATAGAACCGACGTACCAGAACCTCTACGTGAAATCCAACCTGTCGGGTGAATTCACTGTAGTCAATCCTTATATGGTGCAGGACCTTAAAGCTCTGGGCTTGTGGGACAAGGTCATGGTTAATGATCTGAAGTATTACGATGGCAGCCTGCAGGCGATCGAGCGCATACCAGCAGAAATCAAACAGCGTTATGCCACTGCGTTTGAGGTAGAACCACGCTGGCTGGTGGATGCAGCGAGCCGTCGACAGAAGTGGATTGACCAGGCCCAGTCGCTGAACCTCTACATGGCTGGAGCGTCAGGCAAAAAACTCGATATTACTTATCGTATGGCCTGGCTGCGCGGGTTGAAAACCACTTATTACCTGCGCGCACTCAGTGCAACCAGCGCGGAAAAATCCACAGTGGATCAGGGAACGCTGAATGCGGTCTCCGCTCAGGGAAGCTCGCAGCAGACCAGCGCGGCACCGGCGACAGCGCCTGTTGCAGCAACTCCCGCTGCTCCCGCACCTGCCACAAACCCTACAGAGATCGAATTGGGTGACGCAGCTGACGTACCGTTAGCTTGCTCGTTAGACGATCCAGATTGCGAAGCATGCCAGTAGACGGCATGACAAAAGGAGAATTAGGATAATGTTAAGTTGGGACGACTATAACGAAGATGACAGCACACGCGATGTTAAAAACGCGGCAGCTGCAAAGACAATCGATGAACCGCAGGCGGCGGTGGAAATACAGGTAGAAGTACCTGTTGCACCTGCTGCACCTGCTGCTGTTATACCGGAGCCTCAAGTACAGGCTTCAGTTGCTGCACCGGCACCTGATGTGCCGCCAGCAACCCCGCCTGCACAACCAATGCTTGAACAACCAAAAGCTGAACAACCAGCGGTTGCACCCACCATTCCCGAGGCGGCCGTTGCTGAACAGGCGCCAATGGCGCCGGTTGTACCGCCAGCTTTACCTTCGGCACACATAGAACCGGAAACAACAGAACGTGTCACGGTTGACCAGAAGGCAATGATCAATTGTCGTGCAGACCTGAACCAGCTGGTACCGTTCAAGTACGACTGGGCCTGGCAGAAGTACCTCGACGGTTGTGCCAATCACTGGATGCCCCAGGAAGTAAACATGACCGCAGACATCGCGTTGTGGAAATCCGATAGCGGACTCAGCGACGATGAGCGCATCATCATCAAGCGTAACCTCGGGTTTTTCTCGACCGCTGACTCTCTGGTGGCCAACAACCTGGTTCTGGCGATTTATCGGCTCATTACCAATCCGGAATGTCGCCAGTATCTGCTGCGCCAGGCTTTTGAAGAGGCTATTCATACTCACGCGTATCAATACTGTATTGAATCGCTGGGAATGGATGAAGGCGAAATTTTCAACATGTACCACGAAATACCGTGTGTGGCGAAAAAAGCCAGCTGGGCCTTGCAGTACACGCGTGAAATCAACGACCCGACATTTAATACAGGCACCGTTGAGACCGACAAGGCGCTGTTGAAAAACCTGATCGCGTACTATTGTGTACTGGAAGGTATCTTTTTCTACTGCGGGTTCACCCAGATTCTGTCCATGGGCCGGCGCAACAAGATGACCGGCACCTCAGAACAGTTCCAGTACATCCTGCGGGATGAGTCCATGCACGTGAACTTTGGCATCGATGTCATTAACCAGATCAAACTGGAAAACCCACATCTGTGGGATAGTGAGATGCAGGCACTTGCACGGCATATGATCCTGGAAGGCACTGACCTGGAAATTGCATACGCACGGGATACCATGCCCCGCGGTGTCCTGGGCATGAACGCCAACATAATGGAAGAGTATCTGCAGTTTATTGCCAACCGCCGCCTGGCCCAGATTGGCCTCGGAGAGCAATACGCCGGCGTTAAGAACCCCTTCCCATGGATGTCAGAAATCATGGATTTAAAGAAAGAGAAAAACTTCTTTGAAACCAGGGTTACTGACTACCAGACCGGTGGTGCATTGAGCTGGGACTGATCGCGGTCTAACATAAAGCCCCCACCGTTTCGGCGCTGGGGGCTTTTTAATGCCCGGAAAATGTGATTACCCGGAGTCGGGGGAGCTTCTATCCATGTCTATTGCTCACAAACGGATCGTCTGCATAAGCGCGATTGTATTCAGCCTCTTTTCTGCAAGGGTTTACGGGCTCGATGAAGATGCCATCTACCGTGTCGACGGACTAAAAAAGCCGGCTGAAATCATTGTCGACACTTATGGTGTACCGCATATCTACGCCGAAGATCACTATGATGTTTTTTTTGTGCAGGGGTTTAACGCAGCCCGCGACCGACTCTGGCAGATCGACCTCTGGCGCAAACGGGGCCTGGGTGAGCTGGCCTCTGTTCTCGGGGAAGCGTACGTCGCCCAGGACAGTGCGGCGCGTCTGTTTCTGTATCGTGATGACATGTACGCCGAATGGCTCGCTTACGGCAATGATGCAAAAAAAATCACCCAGGCATTCACCGCTGGCATCAACGCATTTGTGGCCCTGACAGAAAAACAACCTGAACTGCTGCCACCCGAATTTAAATTGTTGGGATACAAACCCGCTCTCTGGCAACCCGCAGACGTTGTGCGTATTCGCAGCAATGGCCTGTGGCGCAATGTCACCACAGAGGTCTGGCGCGCACAGCTGGCCTGTCAGAAGCAGCTCGATCTCGCCGCGCAGTGGAAGCAGCTGGAGCCAGCCTGGACAACTGCGATACCGCAAGGGTTGGATCCGTGTGTTATTCCGGACGACGTGTTGGATAAATATAAGCTGGCTAAAGCACCGGTAGTATTCGATCAGACACTGGCTACAGCGATCGCCCTGCAGGACGAAGGCGACCATTCTCTGGGCAGCAACAACTGGGTTATTGCACCAGAGCGCACCGCCACCGGCAGACCGATACTGGCAGATGACCCTCATCGAGGCCATGCCACACCGTCGTTACGCTATATCGCTCACCTGGTCGGCCCGGGTATTGACGTGATAGGTGCAGGTGAGCCGGCTTTGCCCGGCATTTCTATTGGTCACAACCAGCAGATTGCGTTTGGCCTGACCATTTTCCCCATTGATCAGGAAGATCTGTACGTCTACGAAAAGACGGCCGATGGTTACCGATATCAGGGCCGCAGCGAGCCGTTTATCGAAGTTGTCGACAGCATAGAAGTCAAAGCCGAAACCAGCCAGGAAGTTACCCTGCGATTTACCCGTCATGGCCCGGTGGTTGCAGAGACTGAAACACACGCGTTTGTTGTGCGTGCAGCCTGGCTGGAACCTGGAATGTCTCCCTACTTCGGCAGCATCGAATACATGCGCGCGCAGAACTGGCGGGAATTTGAAGCGTCATTAAACCGGTGGGGGGCACCCGCTGAAAATCAGGTCTACGCGGACATTGAAGGCAATATCGGCTACAAACCTGCGGGGCGCTTTCCGGTCAGGGTCAACTGGGATGGTCTGATGCCGGTGCCAGGGAACGGCCGATTTGAGTGGCAGGGCTTTTTCGACATGGACGTGCTGCCGGTTGAGTACAACCCGGAGCGCGGTTTCACTGGCACCGCCAATTCCATGAATCTGCCGCCGGACTATCCCATCACTGACTACAAAATAGGTTTCGAATGGTCGAGCCCCTGGCGCTACAAGCGGTTGTGGGAAGTACTGGAGACTCAGGATGAACACAGCATCACTGATTCAATTGAACTACAGCGCGACTACACTTCGGTGTTTGCCCGCCGCGTCCTCGCACATCTGCCAGAATTGAAAGCACAGCCTGAGGGCACGCTTCTCAGCAAATGGGATCACGTAATGGACCCGGATTCAGCGGCCGCAGCGTTGTGGAATGTCTGGTATACGCGGCACCTGATGCCAGCACTAGGCAAAACCCTGGCTGGTGACCGAGCGGTGCCAGACAATCCTCTGGATCCACAAACTGTTCTTGCCCTGCTTGAGACACCCGCAGGCAGGAACACCGCTTATGCTTCTTTTGCGCCCGCGGTTGCAGAAACCCGGGCTTTGCTCGGCAGTGAACCCAGCCAGTGGCAGTGGGGGGACCTGCACCGCATCAGATTCCAACACCCCTTGTATGACCAGGCCCCACCAGAACTGCAGGCTCAGATGGAAATCCCAGATTACCCGCGCGGTGGAAATGCCAATACCACCAACAATACGGGATTTCGCGGCGACGGTTTCGACGTTGCCTCTGGCGCCTCATTTCGCATGGTGGTGGACGTGGGCAACTGGGACAACGCCTTTGCAACCAACGCTCCAGGTCAATCCGGAGACCCCAGGTCGCACTTTTATGACAACTTATTAGACAACTGGGCCAAAGATGACAGTTTTCCGTTGCTCTATTCGAGAACTGCTGTCGAAAAAAATGTCGCTTTTTCTATTACCCTGCTGCCGGGAGAATAAGCGAGATGCGCGATGTTGCAGTTAAAATCGAGTCCAACGTACCTTTTGTGGGCTGCGCTGACAGTGTTCACTGGCGCGTCAGCCTATGCCCAGGTCAGCTATGAAACCCTGACCTTCATCGACAGCGATGGCTATTCCTATGTGAATTACGCCACCACCCGATCTGATGTCGAGCGCTACACCGTATTTCTGGATAAAGCTGAAAATCTCGGTGATTACCTGTACATCAACCCGAACCAGTATCAGTTTGATGATTCTGAATCCTCATTCAATCAGCTGAAGTTTGATCAGGGCAGCTACGCAACAATCAGCCAGGGCAGCTACATCAATACCCAGCAGCCGGAAAAATCAGCTCTGCAGGTTGAGACAGATGGTACTTTTCGTCTGCGTACCTGGGATGGCGCAAAACAGAGCAACGGACACTACGGTATCTGGAATACACCTGATCCGTTTGCGCGGTTTGCCGCAGCGTGGGTATTCCCGGCACACTTTGAGGTCACCGGCTACCACAGTAACCGCGAAGGCGAATGGGTTCAGCGCGGCAACACCCTGGCGTTTTTCACCAACGACGCGAACAATCTGACGTTTGAATTCACCTACCGGCGCAAGAGCCAGCCCGCGTTCAGCGCGCTGATGGCACAGCTTAAAGATAATCAGGCAGTTGCCGTAGAACAGCAGGGCAACGGACTCAAAGTAACGCTGACCAACGAGATTCTTTTTGCGTCAGGTTCAGCTGAACTTTCCCAGGCGGGCCGGGAATTACTCAGCAACGTCGTGAGCAATTTGAGCAGTCGCGAGGGCTACAATTTTATCGTGGAAGGGCACACGGATAACGTCCCCATCCGTGGACAGTTGCAGCGCCAGTATCCTACAAATTGGGAACTGTCAGCCAAACGTGCGCTGAACGTTGTGCACGCGCTGGACGATGCCGGGATCGAACCCGATCGGTTACAGGCACGCGCCTTTGGTGCACACAAACCCAGGGTTCCAAACGATAACGACAATAATCGACGCGAAAACCGTCGTATCGAGCTGCTCATAGAACCGGTGAGTTAAGTATCGCTCAAGAGAGTTGTTTGCACATCTCGCGCAGGGTATCGACAAATACCAGGGGCTGATCGAGAAACACGTGGTGCTGGGCGTTTTCGATACCCACAGCGGGAAAATCCTGCGGTACCAGCTCGCGCATATACGCCAGGGTGTTCCGAGAAAACAGCTCACTGTCTTCGCCATAGATTAAGCCCAGCTTTAACTTGAGGTTCTGGTAATCCTCCGGCTGACGCTCGATATCTTTCATCGCCGTATAGAAGTCTTCGTCAAACTTCCAGGCGTAACCGCCGCCTTCGACGGGCATCAGAGAATTACGGGCAATATATTGCAGTATGTAGGCATTTTCACAGGGCTGTGGCGGCTGCAGGCGAAAGCGCATCAGGGCGTTTTCTTTATCCGGATAAACCTTTGCGCGGACATTCATCATCGCATGATCCGGTGGCGGATCTTCCGGGCTGCGTATACCGGAATCAATCAGGATCAGTGCTGCAAACCGCTCAGGGTATTGATTAGCCGCACGCACCGCCATGTAGCCACCAAAACTGTGAGCCACTACAAAACACTGGTTATCAAAACCCGCATCATCCAGTACAGCTTTAATTTCTTCGGCGTACAGGTCGGCATTATATTCATAGCGATAATCGGAGTCGCCCATGCCGGTGAGATCCATTGCAGCTATTTCATATTCGTCGAGCAGATGTGGTGCGATGAAATCCCACCAGTGCGAGTGTGCATGCATGCCGTGAATCAGCAGCATGCCGCGCTTACCCGGATTGGGATAGAACCGATAAACGACGTCGCATTCGTCTACCTCAACACTTCTGGTTTCAGCCGGGGTTTCCACCGCTTCCCAGAACCAATCTGGAATCGTGTTTGCGCTACCTTGAGAATCCCAACGAGCCATATCCCCTCACTCCTGATCTAAGCGCCCACTACCACACCTTAGACATCTGCCAGGAACAGTTCCCTACAGACGCCCGAAGCGTTTCAGATGGAAATCTACATTGCCAAACAGCGTATCAATGATGGTCAGCCGTTTGAAGTAGTGGCCAATGTTCAACTCATCAGTCATGCCCATACCGCCATGCAACTGCACAGCATTCTGGCCGACAAATCGACCGGACTTACCCACCTGCACTTTGAACGCACTGACGGCTTTCTGGGCCTCAGGACCATAACCTTCGTCGAGGCGCATCGCGGCCATGTACATCAGTGATTTAGACTGCTCATGCTCCATGAACATATCCACCATGCGGTGCTGCAGTACCTGGAATTTGCCAATCGGCTGGCCAAACTGTTCACGGGTTTTACAGTATTCAACGGTATCTTTGTAAAGTACTTCCATAGCGCCAACAGCTTCGGCGCCGACGCTTAAAATGCCATCGTCGATCACGTGCTCCAGCAGGCCAAGTCCTTTGCCTTCTTCGCCGAGCAGCGCATCGGCAGCCACGGCTACATTTTCGAAAGTAATTTCAGAAGCGCGCAAGCCGTCTACGGTAGGGTAATCTCGACGCGTCACCCCGGCGGCATTGGCATCAACCACAAACAGAGATACCCCATCGGTATCGCGTTGCTCGCCACTGGTGCGAGCAGATACAACGAGAATGTCTGCAGCCGGGCCATTGAGGACCACAGCCTTGTAACCATTGATGACATAACCGCCATCTTTTTTACTGGCCTTGGTTGTCAGGTCACTCAGATTAAAACGACCCTGGGGTTCCGCATAGGCCAGCGCACCCTGCACAGAGCCGTCGATGATACCGGGCAGATATTTCTCTTTCTGTTCAGCAGTGCCGCCGTGCTTGATCGCGCCGCCGGTCAGAACGATGGTTGCCAGAAAAGGCTCAACAACCAGGGCTTTACCAAAAATTTCCGCCATCAACATGGCTTCTATCGCGCCCCCACCAAAGCCGCCATCAGCTTCGGAAAAGGGAACGCCAAGCCAACCCAACTCAGCAAAAGTTGACCAGTTCTGCGCGCTGTACCCTAACTCAGAGCGGGTCAGTTTCTGGCGCGACTCAAAGTCGTAATCATTCTGCATGTATTTGGTGACGCTATCTTCTAACAGCGTTTGTTCTTCGGTAAACGAAAAATCCATTCCTAACCCCTATGTTCTGAGCCTTTCAGGTAGCCCTGTTTATAATTTATCTGCAGTTTTGCCTGCAGTCTCTGTTGTGTCGTTCTCTGTTGTGTCGTTCTCTGTCGCCTCTTCTGAAGAGCGCGCTGCAATCTCTAAATGTTTCGCGGCCCGATCTTTCAGTGCTGTTGTTCCAGCACCGGCGTCCTGCTCGAAAAAAGCGTTCACCTGTTCCGCCAGCGCCTGTTGCATGACGCCAGCTGCCTCAATCGGACCAATAGGGCCTTCATTGTGCAACAGCATCGGATTCTGGAAGGCCGGATCCGGATAAGGAAGCGCATAATACCCGAAACAATCGATCTGTAGTGCTCCAACTTGCAAGAGGATTTCACCACTGCGCAGCCGCATCAGTTCCAGGGGCACCGGTAGCGGCTGGCCTCTGGCCAGCGCATCAATACAGCGCAGCTCCAGGGCTTGCAGACCTGCAAGATCAACCGCCAGCGAGTTTCTCTTAACAGCCAGATCCTCATCGTCCGAAAGCGTCGCCAGCACCGCATCAATGCGTTCAAGTTGAGCCGCCACCGAAGCGCTCCTGGCCAGAGTGGCATAAACACTACTGTACTGCAGTTGTTGGAAACTCTGTGCCGGAGCTGGCTGAGTCAGGCAATACTGGGATGGCAACTCAATCGAATGCATGGACACGTGGGCAACTTCAGTGACCCCATCCAGAGTCGTGGAATAACTTATGCTCAATCCAGGATGATCGACCGGCACAGCCACCAGCACAAAAGCCTCGGGCTGATCCGCACAGCGCGCCACCACACCCAGCCAGTCAGCATTGCGCAGATCCAGAATCAGCGACTTGTCGCCACTCAGACACAAGTCACCGCCATCACCACCGACTGTTGTTGTCATTGCAGAAACCTGAGCGTCACAGGCCGGCTCAAACAAAGCCAGACACCAGCGGGTACGCCAGCCACGAATGTCGGCCAGAAACTCATCCTGGGCCGCTTGACGCCCTGCAGCAATCAGCATGGGTCCGACAACGGTCACGCCAGCACCTTCTGCAAAGCTCTGATCGACATTATGCCGGGCACACACCTGCTGCCAGATAAAATGCTCTATCGCATTCCAGCCTGTGCCGCCAAATTGTTCCGGCCAGGCGGGTACAGACCAACCCTGGTGGACAACCGCACGCCGCCATGCGGCGATTTGCGCCGACTGCACGTGCTCCTGCCCGACTGGCCAGTGCGCTTGCACAAAAGCCTCAACCTGAGCCGCAAATTTTTCCTGTTGTGTCGCCAAAGCGATCTGCACGGGTCTGTCCAAAGGCGTGAAAAGCCGATTATTTTAGCACGTGGAAAAAGCAACTTAAGCCAGGCAACATAGCGGGTCATTTTTATCAGCGCGGAAACTGCAATGAGCTACGACACCATTTTGTACGACGTCGACGACGGCATTCTGACTATCACTATGAATCGGCCCGAAGCGATGAATGCCTTCAACCACACCATGATGAACGAAATGATTGATGCCTGCGATCGCGCCGATGCAGACGATGACGTTAAAGCCATCATCGTAACCGGTGCCGGGCGTGCTTTCTGCGCCGGTGCTGATCTGTCCGGTGGCGGCGATACGTTTGACGCAGACGCACGCGATGATCGCGCCAGCGGTGTGCAACCTGACGGTGGTGGCCGTCTGACACTGCGGTTGTACGAATTGAACAAACCTGTTATCGCTGCAATCAACGGTGCCGCAGTGGGTGTCGGCGTCACCATGACCCTGGCGATGGACATCCGCCTGGCTGCTGACGTGGCGAAATTCGGTTTTGTCTTTGCGCGGCGCGGCATTGTCCCGGAAGCCTGCTCCAGCTACTTCCTGCCACGCGTTGTCGGTATCAGCAAAGCACTGGAATGGTGTTATTCCGGACGGGTCTTTCCAGCTCAGGAAGCTTTGGACGGCGGTCTGGTAAGATCATTACATGAAAAGGATGACCTGCTGGCGGAAGCACGTGCCCTAGCAGAGGATATCCGCGATAACACAGCCCCGGTGTCGGTGGCCATGGTCAGACACATGATGTGGCGCATGCTGGGTGCAGATCATCCAATGGAAGCGCACAAAATTGATTCCCGTGGTATCTATTACCGGGGCCGCTCGCCGGACGCTAAAGAAGGGGTGCAGTCGTTTTTAGAAAAGCGACCGGCAGAGTTTTCCGGCAAAGTAAGCTCTGACATGCCGGAATTCTTCCCGTGGTGGGATGAGCGTGAATTTTCATAAACATTTGCGGACTAAATACAGACAATAAAGGAAAACAGCATGACACAACCCACAGTTGCACAGACGGCGCCGTTCCCGGTAGACGTTGAAGAAGGCAAAAAATACTTCTGGTGCGCCTGCGGTAAGTCCGCGCGCCAGCCGTTCTGCGACGGCTCCCACGAAGGTACCGAATTTACGCCAATGGCATATCAGGCTCCGGCCAGCAAAACGCTGTATTTCTGTGGCTGTAAACACACCGCCAATGCACCGCTGTGTGATGGCGCTCATAACTCATTGGGATAAGGTAAACGATGTTAAGTCGATGGTTTAAAAGAAGTAATCGACTTGAACACGCGGACGCCGCGACGCGGTTGGCAGCGGTCAAAGCACTATCTGCAGAGCAAGCTGCAGACAGCCAGGAGACGCTGGCCACTCTGGCCAGGGACGATGCTGATACCGATGTGCGCAAGGCGGCTATCACCTGCCTGTCGGATGGTGAGCTTCTCGGTGCGCTGTTAGACGACAACGCAGTGGCTGAAGCTGCTGTGACAAGAGTGTGCAAGCTTGTTGCACAGGGCCAGGCCCCTGCCTGCGCGCAACACGAGGCGGTCATCGCCGCTCGCATCGCAACCTGCACCGCAGATGATCTCGAATCCCTCTGGCCTGCACTGACGACCCCGGAGCAGTGTGCAGAACTGGCTTTGCAGCTGCGCGATGAAGCCAGAGCTCGAGTACTCACGCACCCATTGTTAAAGGCAGAATCTGGTCTGGCGGTGCTGCAGAAAGCGGCCCGTGGGCGTGACAAATCCTGCCACCGGCATGCGCGGGACAAACTTGATCAGATCAAACAGGCGCGCGCGGCTATCACCGAGCAGGACCAGCGTCTTGTGGAACTGGACAGTGCTATCCACAAGGCGCTGAAACTGGAACCCGCAGAACCCGGTGCTTTGTTAGTACATCGCCAGAAGCTGTTACGGATGCGGGATATGCGTGCGGAGTTGATCACAGCCCTCTCCGAGCTGCAGAGCCAACTTATCGCGGCAGGTGGAAACCATGATTTCAGAGATCCCGGCGTTGATCCTCTGGCTGACGCTGACCTGAGTTTGCCTGACCCGCTGGACAACCCGTTTATCGCTCTGAGCGAACAGTGGCGCGCCCTGCAGAAAAAAATGCTTGCAGGCGAAGATGCTGAGCTGCTGCACACAGAACAACAGAATCTGACCAGCCAGTGGTTGCAGCATGCAGATAAAATACCGCCCACAGCTGAGCAGCATGCAACCTTCACTGACATCAGGAGGGAGCTGCAGGCCTATCGAAAGACCTGGCAACGCAGCGATACCCTGCGCAGCGAGCCCCTGAGCGCACCGGAACCATTAGCAGAGAAGCTGACCTTCGATCGAGATACCAAAGGCCTGTTAAAGCAGCGACGCAGTTGGCTGAAGCGCTGGAAAAAGACCATCACTTCGGTGGACTGGCCATCAGATCAGGCGACACCTGACTGGCTGACAAAGGCCCAGGCGCAGCTGGCACAGGTTGAAAAAGACCTGGAGAGACTGGCAGCCGTGACCAAAGATGCGGGACAGCAGATGGAACGTCTGGTCGAAGATGCCGATCAGGCGTTAACGGAGGGACAAATCGAACGCGCCATTCAACATATTCGTCAGGCAAGAGAGCTGCAGAAAGCCGGCATCAGTGACAACGACGCCGCTCTTGCCAACCTCAGCGCCAGGCTTGCGGAACTTCGCGACTGGCAGAAGTTTGCCACAGATCCTAAGCGTCAGGAACTGCTCGACGCAATTGAACAACTGGCGACAAATCCAAGGACGCCCGTAGACCAGGTTGCCCTGCTGAAAGACTTACGTGAGCAATGGCGCGCTCTGGGTCGCCCGGTAAGCGCTGAACACATCGCCCAGCAGCAACAGTTTGATCAATTTGCAGATCAGGCTTTTGAGCCCTGCAAAACTTACTTCGCGGAACAAGCGCAGCTGCGCCAGGAGAACCTGGCTGCCCGCGTCCAGCTGTGTGAACAACTACAGACCTACCTTGATCAGACAGACTGGCAGAACACCGACATCCAGGCGGCAGAGAATATTATGCGCAGTGCGCGTGAGGAATGGCATCGCTACCGGCCTTGTGATCGCAAAGCCCTCAAGCCAGTGGAACAGACCTTTGAAACCCTGCAGGACACCTTACACAGCAAAATTAAGAGCGTATGGAATGATAACGTTGCCGCCAAACAGGCGATTGTTGATGAGGCACAAGCCCAGGCGGCAGCAGTGGCTGACAACGTTGACGATGAAGTGCTGAATGCCGCGATTCAGAGCGCCAAAGACCTGCAGCAGCAGTGGCGCACAATCGGGCGTACTCCCAGATCTGCAGATCAGAAGCTCTGGCGCGATTTTCGTAGTGCCTGTGATCAGATTTTTGCTCAGCGAGATGCAGCTGACACTGCGCACAAACAAGCCAGCGCAGAACAGCTGCAAAGGTTTGAAGAGGCTGTAAAAGAGTTTGAAATGGCTGCCGCTGGCACTGAACACAGCCGCGCGGCGCTGGACACATTTATCGATAATCTGAATGATCTCGCACAGGATATCAGCCTCTCCGCGCAACATCGACAGCGGGTCGAGAGTGCCCGAGAGACCTATCGCGCAGCGCTTCAAACCCTCGCCAAAGCTGGCGTTGTAGCGCAGTTAAAGCAGTTTGAAAACTGGGATGCTGAGGTCTCAGCCGCTGAGGCAGAGGGCACTGAAATCGATGCCCCACATCCTGTTTTTGCTCCGCGACTTGCCGGAGACAGTCATACCGAAGATTGGTTGGAACTAACTCTCGAAGCAGAGATCGCGGCCAATTTACCCAGCCCGGAGACCGATCGCAGTGCGCGAATGGCACTACAGGTTGAGCTGATGAACGCAGGCAGACGTGACCTCGCCCAGGAAGACTGGAAAGAGCTGCGTAACCGGTGGTGTGCAGCAGGTCCAAAAGATGAAATGGGCGAGCAGCTGCGCAGTCGTTTTTTTGCGGCGCTGCAGACCCGGCTGTAGAACTCTGTCGAAGCGGCTATTGGGGTAAATAAAGGCTGACGCTGGCCCCACCCAGGGCGCTGTTGTCTATGTCCAGTTCGCCGGCATACAACTCCACCAGTTCAGCCACCATCGCGAGACCGATACCCTGGCCCGACTGGATCTCGTCCAGGCGGCGCCCGCGGCGTAAGACTTCCGAGCGCATGGCTGACGGAATGCCCTCTCCGTCATCTTCTACGGTTATCTGCGCGCGCTGACCGTGCTCTGCATCCGCTACCGCCGAGACGGTTATGGCAATCCTGCTTCTGCTGTATTTAAACGCGTTCTCCAGCAGGTTGCCGACCATCTCCATGAAATCACGCTCATCACCCCGCGCTGTAACATCAGCATCCGCATTGACCTGCACCGCTATCCCGCGTTCCAGGTATGCAGTCTGTAATGCGCGCAGCAGACGTTCCACCATTTCTCCAATCATCACATTCTGTCCCACCACTACAGGCCCACTGGCTGATGCTTTGGTGAGCTGATGCATAACCGTGGTTTCCATGCGATCGAGTTGTTCTGTCAGCAGCGGTTTATCAACCTGGGTATCAAGCAAACTGTTACGCACCACCGCCAGCGGTGTTTTCAGGCTGTGCGCCAGGTCGTCCAACGCATTTCGATAACGGCTGCGGGAACGTTGTTCATGATCGACAAAACGATCGAGATTCTGCGCCAGACCGGCCAGCTCTTTCGGGTAGTTAGCACTGAGGCTCTGGCGCTGCCCGGCTTCCAACTCCTGAACTTCCTCCGCCATGGTGCGTAACGGTAACAGGCCCCAGCGTAACGCCAGCAGTTGTGCAAAAATAAACAGCGCGGTGGCTGCACCCAGGCCAATACCCAGGCTGCGACGGAACTGATTAATCGCAATGCGAAAGGGACGCTGATCTGTGGCAGCACTGAAAATCACTTCTTCAGTGTCGGCATTCTCCCAGATCACGGTATAACTCAGATGGTAACGGGGTGTTGCGTCGCTGACTGCCGTGAACACAAAGGCGCCAGGTTCCGCATCTATGCTCGGAAATGCCACCACAGAGGTCACCGCTGAAGGCGAGCGCCAGATGACCTCTCCCAATTCGTTGCTGACTTTGGCATACAGACCGCTTTCAGGCTGGGTGAGTCGTGGTTCGGTAACACCTTCGCTGAAGGTCAGACGACCGTTAATTTCGTCGACCGAACCCATTAAAGAATAGATCACCAGGCGCAACTGCTCCTGAGCACCGCTCACCACGCTGGCGGTGAACGAACGTTCAAGCACATAGCCGGTGATGGTCAAAAACAGCGCCAGCACACAGGTTGTGGTGATGAGCAGCCGTTTTTGAATGGAGTTATTCAAACAGGATTATCCGCCAGAAAACGGTAACCCTGGCCGCGTACCGTGCGGATAAGATCAACCGGGGAGATTTTTTTCCGTAACCGGCCAACAAAAACTTCAATTACATTGCTGTCTCGATCAAAGTCCTGTTCATACAAGTGATCCGTCAGCTCACTTTTGCTGACAACACGATTCGGATTGAGCATCAGATATTCTAACACTTTATATTCGTATGCCGTCAGCTCAATGGCCTGCTCAGATACCCGGACTTCCTTTTTCGCCGTATCTAACTGCAGATCACCCTGACTCAATACCGGCGAGGCATAGCCTGCCGTTCTACGAATCAGCGCATTCAACCGCGCCATAAGTTCTTCCATCTGAAACGGTTTGGCCAGGTAGTCGTCCGCACCCGCTTCAAGCCCCTGTACCTTATCCTGCCAGTGGCCGCGTGCGGTCAGCACCAGGACCGGGAAGCTACGGTCTTCACCACGGAGGGTTTTGATCAGCGAAAGGCCGTCAACTTTTGGCAAACCCAGATCAATGACCGCAGCGTCGTACTCATACTCACGACCAAAGTACAGACCTTCCTCACCGTCAGCGGCAAGATCCACCGCATAACCTTCACCTTTAAGATGGCTTCCCAGTTGTTCACGCAAGCTGGCTTCGTCTTCAACTATCAGTATTCGCATATCTGCCTATCAATTCATTAGCTGTTGCGGTTCTGGTGTAACCCACTCAAAGTCTTGAGCGCGCAGCGGCTAGCGACCGCCTTTCACCCTGCCTTGCTGGTCTACCGTAACCGTTATCACCCGCTCACCATCCACCAGCATGCGGACCCGGTAAATGGTGTTACCGCCTCGCTGTTTCGGCGTGGCTGACAAAACACGTCCGCCCACTTTCTGCCGCGCCAGCGAAGTTGCTTTGTCTATCGAGATTCCGGGAGACGGCGCAAACGATTGACCACGGTTCAAACCATTCCGCGGCTGCTCAACACTGCTCAGACCATCCCGCGGTTCTGCGGCATGAACCGACAGACTCAGCAGTGCAGACATCAACAGCACACCAGCGCGCACCAGGAGGCGTCTGCTCGGATTTCTGATGTGTTTGTTGTGCATGACTGCTGACCTGACCTCGGAAGCGTTTATTGTACGCGTAATAATTACTGGGTTGACAGAGGTGACTGCTTAACCCGCCGGGCTGACATGTACCCGTACACGGATCGAGTCACCAGGATCTCTGGGCATGCGCGTCTGATAAGTCTGACCCGCATAACGGTAACGCACATCGTAACCCGTCAGCTGTTGTTCAGAGCGATACTCACTGACAGTTTCGCAAACCTGTTCAGTCCGATACTGCACGGGTGCACCACGATAACTGCGATTCTGACGTGCAATATCAGCACCGATCGAACCACCGAGCACCGCACCTACTACCGTCCCCACCTGCTTGTTACGCTTTTTATGGCCTACAGCATTACCCAGCGCGCCACCGATAATGGCACCAAGGATCGGACCTGTGGCAGAAGCTCGATGTTCCGGGGCGTGACGATAGGCCACCTGTTCGGACCGACACTCCTGCACCGGTACCTCGTAAGATACGGTTTCATAGACGGGCTGGGCACTGACCACACGCGCCCGATCATAAGTACCGGCCGCCAGGGTCAAACCCGGCACCAGAACCAGCGGCAGCGCCGCCAGTTTGACTTTCTTTAATATGGAATTTTTGTCTGTGTTGATCATTTGTATTGCCTCGTGGTTGATCGATTCACGGGGGCTATATTAGGTACTGTCAACTGAACGCCATCTGAATAAATCAGGGCTTCAGCGAGACTGTGACCTCAGTCACCTGATGCTGCTCGTCGAGTTGCAGCACAAACCCCGGTGTATCGGGTCGCTGCTGCCAGAGGGCTTCTGTCAGACGCTGGTAATGGGCTATAAATCGCCTTATCTGCGCTTCATCCATACGCTGTTCAAGGGGAATCTGCTGCTCCTGCTGGCTGCGCCAGGCCTGCACCTGGGCAAAGCCCGGCACCCGCAGATGTACCCACAAATCCACTTTCTGCCAAAGGCTTTCATAGTGCTGTTGCAGTTGATCGTTTACCCAGTGACGCCACTCACCCCGTCCGTCTTCATCACGCTCAAGTTCGTTACAGGGGGCAGCCAGGGCCGATTCAGGCTGCGCTCTGACACCCAGACACCAGCCTTCGAACACCAGAAGATCGGCATCAATTTCACGTTGCGCTACCCGATCATCCAGACCTTTATCAAAAACGGGTACCTGCAGGGGTCTGTTACCCCGGTGTACCTCATCAAGCACCTGTTGCAGCCACTGCCAATCATGGGTACCGGGTACACCACGGGTCTGCAATAGAGGGTGGACCTGCTCAGCCAGAGAAGCGCGTGCTTGCCGGGTGAGATAAAAATCATCTATCGACAACGCAGCTGCCTGCTGTCCCGCGTTAATCAGCGTGTTCTGAAGACATTGCGCAAGTGTTGATTTGCCACTGCCCTGACTGCCACTGATCGCGACAACGCGAGCCCTGGTAGCTAACGCAGCCGATGCGACCAGCGCACTGGCCTGCCGCCAGTCTGCATAGCCCGCTGCAGGCTCAGGAAAAATCAACTTCTGCCCGAGCTGGCGGGCGGCTTGACGCTGGGCCGAGGCCCAATCGAACAGAGACGTGTCAGTCATGTAGTCAAAATCCAGAGACAAAGAACAAAGGTTTACTGCAACCTGAGCCAGCAGACACTCGCCGGGGAACCATATTCAGTTTATGAGTCTAACCAATTCACAACCAGAGCAAATAACAATGAATAACATCGTCGCATCTTATAACCGTTTGTATGATCGTATATTTGGCCTGATCAGCAATCACCTGGGCGGTGTGGTTTCTATTGTTCTGCGCCTCATTCTCGGTCCTGTGCTGATAGGCGCAGGTTGGGAAAAAATCACCGGCGACAACTGGTTCAGTCAGGACCTGTTACCGTTCCCATTTAGCGTGATTCCGGTAGAACTGTCCTGGTTTCTTGCCAGCTGGACAGAATTCATTGGCGGAATCTGTTTGCTCCTGGGGCTCGCGACCCGATTGTGGGCCATTCCTTTGGCTGTCACCATGCTGGTTGCCGCCGGATCTGTGCACTGGGATAACGGCTGGCCAGCTATTGCGCCTTCCAACCCAGCACAGCTTTGTGTGCCCGATACCGACGCTTACGCACAATCCAACGTACTGCAGCGGTATATCAAGTGTTACAACGTCAACGAGCGCACCATTGAAGCTGCTGACCGTCTGTCCCGCGCGAAATCTATTCTGCGAGAGCACGGCAACTATGGCTATCTGAACGGCAGCGGCAGCATTGTGAAACTGAACAACGGCATCGAATTTGCGATGATGTACTTCGCCATGATCATGGCTTTGCTGATTATCGGCGGCGGTCGTTACTTCAGCCTGGATTATTACCTTGCCTTACTGTTTAAACGTCAAGCGTAAGGTCATCACCAATCGTGTAAACTGCGCCCCCTTTGTAAAAGATGTAAAGGGCGCGCAGACCGGTTTATCGCGGTCATCATTCCACTCAACGCGCCACATTATCACCCGCTTTAAGGAGTTAACTTGAAGTACATACTGTTATTCACCCTTTCATTGCTTACCCTCAGCGGCTGCGGTAACAATCCGCCAGCGCCCGCTGATGAGCAGAATACTTCAACAGAAAGTAGCATCACCCTTCGTAAAAGTCCTAATGACGACCGCGAATACCGCTACCTGCAGTTGCCGAACAAATTACGCGTTGTGCTGGTTTCCGACCCAACCACAGAAAAAGCAGCTGCTGCCATGGCTGTTTTCAGAGGCAGCAATCACGAGCCCGAAGCGCATCCGGGACTGGCGCATTTCCTGGAACACATGCTGTTCATTCAAACCGAAGCTTATCCCGAACCCAGCGGCTTTCAGGACTTTGTCAGCGCCAACGGAGGCAGCACCAACGCCTACACCGCCCTTGACCACACCAACTACTTTTTTGATGTGCAGGTATCTGCTTTTCCAGAAGCATTAGACCGTTGGGGTCACTTCTTCATTTCGCCGATCATCAGCCCGGAATATTCACAGCGTGAGAAAAATGCGGTGGATTCTGAATACCAGATGCAGCTGAAAAACGATGGCTGGCGTGGCTATATGGTTGGTAAACAGGCCATAAATCCTGAACATCCGAATTCCCGCTTCACTATCGGCAGCCTCGACGTACTGGAAGGTGACATTCACAACGAGTTGGTCGAATTTTTCGAAACACACTATTCCGCGGACCAGATGGGGCTGGTCGTTGTTGCCGACCAGTCGCTGGACGATCTGGAAGCAATGGTCACACCGCTGTTTGGACAGATTGAAAACAAGGACATCGGACCCGCTTACCCGACTGTTGAACTGTTCAAAGAAGACATGTTACCCGCGACTTTAAAAATTCAGACCATCGAAGAAGGCGCCAGCATCAGCTATCTGTTCCCGTTACCCGCAGCGCGAGAGCACTACAAAAACAAACCTGAACAGTATTTTTCCAACCTGCTTGGACATGAGGGCAAAGGCAGCTTACACGAACTGTTAACCAGCAAAGGCTGGATCCAGAGCTTGGGCGCGGGTGTTGGCGAGCTGGATCGAAACACCAGTGCCATGCTTGTCAACATAGACCTGACGCCTCTGGGTGAGCAACACACAGATGAAATTACCAATATGGTCTTTCAGGCGATTGAGCTGATCAAACAAAGTCCCGCGGAATTGTGGCGCTTTGAGGAGCAGGCCATCATTGCGGAAATGGCTTTCCGTTTTCAGGAGAAATCTTCCGCGACCGGGCTGGTTTATCAACTGGCGCCGAGGATTGATGAATATCCTCCTGCAGACCTGCTGGTTGCCCCCTATCTTATGGAGGAGTTCGACGCGCAGGTGATCGAAGAGCTGTTGAGTTACCTGCGCCCGGACAACGTGCTGGTGGAAATCAGCGGCCCGGACATCGTCGGCGACCAGGTAGAACCCTGGTTTAAAGTCCCCTTCAGTCTGGCAAGCGGCGACATCGCACAAACCACCGTAGCAGATGTAAACCTGTCGCTGCCTGAAGAGAATCCCTACCTGCCTGAGAATCTGGAGCTGGTTGCGGCAAACGACGAGCCACTGCAGCAGTATGTACAAACTCCGGAACTTGAGCTGTGGCTGAATTCAGACGTGCAGTTCGGCAGCCCTCGCGCCAACATTTTTCTTGAGCTGGCGATTGAAGATGGCCTCATCAGCCCATCGGACAGAGCGATCGCCCAGCTTTATCGCATGATTGTTCAGGATGCCCTCAGCAAAGATGTTTATCCCGCCTACCTTGCCGGTCTGAGCTATTCGATCAGCGTTCCTGACTCGGGATATGAGATTCGTATCGGCGGTTATCAGGATCAGCAACAGGTCCTGCTGGAGAGTGTGCTGGATGCATTTCTCAACACAGAACTCGACGCTGAACGTTTTGCCACACTGAAGAATCAGCTGATCAAAGACTGGCGAAATGCTGTTAACGACCGGCCTTACAGCCAGGCTTTTTCAGCCATATCTGATACGCTGCGCAGCGGACGCTGGCCTCGTCCGATGCTGATTGATGCGCTGGAGCCCGTGAAACTGGCAGATGTGCAAAGCTGGCGTCAACGCAAGCTGGACAGCTTTGCGGTGCGCGGACTTGTGCATGGTAACGTCGAGCAACAGGACGCCCAGCAGCTGGTGCAGTTGTTACGTTCCTCCCTGACATTGGCTGCACATGACTTCATCACGCCGGAAGTTAAAGATATTGATAACGCCCTGCGCCTGCAGCTTGAGGTTGATCATGCTGATGCTGCCATGGTGCTGCATGTGCAGAACCCTGATGAGAGTTTCGCCAGCCGCGCACGCAGTTCACTGGCCGCGCAGATCATGCATCCCTCCTATTTCCAGGAGCTGCGGACTGAACAACAGTTGGGTTACGTGGTCAGCGTCTCTAACCGACCCGTTGCCAATCGCGGTGGTGTATCTTTTATAGTGCAATCACCGAATACTTCTGCTGCTGAGCTTGAGCAGGCAACACTTGAGTTTGTTGATGAGTTTGTCAGCGCGTGGCCGGAGGTGAGCAGCGCTGAATTCGAACAACAGAAGTCCGGTCTGATCACGCGGCTGCTGGAGAATCCGAAAAACCTCAACGAAGCGTCCAACCGTTACTGGGCAGATTTGACCGAAAACGTCATGAGCTTCGACAGTCGCGAACAGGTGGCAGACCTGGTGGCCGGACTGACTCAGGAAGATATGCAGGCCTACTTTGGTCAGGTGCGCGAAAAGCTGCAGAATCATCGGCTACTGGTCTTTGCCCAGGGGCGATTTGAGGCAGTTCCTCAGCGCGGTCAGTTGCTCGGCAACGCTGCAGAACCCTGGGCAGCAGACGCACCGCCTGCAAGCTGAAACTGGTAAGGCGGCAGGGACTCCAGCAGCGCCTTGCCGTACCTTTTTGTGACGATGCGTTTATCCAGCATAGTGATTGTGCCGTGGTCGTTTTCATGTCGTATCAGACGACCACACGCCTGCACCAGCTTTAGCGCTGCGTCGGGTACTGATATTTCGTAAAACGCATTGCGACCACGTGCTTCAGCCCATTCCGCCATTGCCTGATCCACTGGATCGTCTGGAACCGCAAACGGCAGTTTGACAATAATCACGTGCCGACAATAGTCGTCTGGTAAATCCAGGCCTTCAGAGAAACTGGCCAGCCCGAACAGATAAGAGGAGAGACCCGCATCAATGCGCTTACGGTGCTCCGCTAACAGCACCTGTTTGGCGCCCTCGCCCTGCACAAACATTTTTTCGTCGAGATCTTTAGGCAGCGCCTTGACCACCGCATTGAGCTGGCGCCAGGAAGTAAACAGTACCAGTGCGCTCACCTGCTGGGCTAACAGGTCCGGCAACAACGACACAACTTCGTCGGTGTGGGCATCAAAATCCCTCGGCTCAGATTGCATCGGCGGTACCACAAAGCGCGCTATCTCCGGATAGTTAAAGGGACTGGCAATGCGTGCCCGCAGCACATCAGCTGACAAACCGGTGCGTTCAAAGAAGCGATCAAAACGACCCATGGCACTGAGGGTGGCCGACGTGCAGATGGCACCAAATGCACGCTGCCACAAGACCTCCTGCAGTATGTAACCTGGCTCGATGGGGGCACTGACCATTTCTATGTCGTACGGGGTTCGGTTGATCCAGCGGGCATGTCGGTACTGCGACTGCAGCGCATAATCCTGCAGCAGAGAAAGTGTTGCCAGCGCACGGGTCTGCAGCTGCCCAACGGGCACCAGCCAGTCTTCGGCCTCGAACGCATTGGTCCAGTTCACGTCCCCGGCTACCGCGCCCTGTACCAGAGCATGAGTGCGCTCCAGGTCGTCACAGATTTTGGAGATAAACGGTACCGCGGCTGAGGCAAAATCCTGAATTGTTTCCGGCACCTCCCCCAACGGAAAACGGCAGGTGTCGAGATCATCATCGCGGACTGTGTATTCCAGTTCATGCAGACCAGCGGACAGCGCCTCCAGCGCACCGCGCAGAGCGCCACTTTCTCCAGCCACGCTGGTGGCAAGGTCCACCAGGTCTGCCGGTCGCGCAAATCGCTGGGTCAGGCTGCCCAGCACCGAATTCACCTGCTCCAGCCAGTTCAGGGTCGCGTTCAGCCGTGCGTTGGTCGAGAAATGTGTCTGCGTTTTCTCAGCCAGGTGGTGGGCTTCATCAAGGATGTAAATACACTGTTCCGGTTCCGGCAGCACCGCACCGCCGCCAAGGGCCAGATCAGACAGCACCAGGTCGTGATTGGCGACAATCACGTCACTGCCTTCCAGCGCACCACGGGCTTTGAAAAACGGACACTGCTTGAAAAAGCTGCAACGGTTATTGCTGCAGCCACGATGATCGGTGGTGACGCCTCGCCAGGCGCCATCGGGCAGCTCCTCTGGCCAGCTATCCAGCTCGCCGTCCCACTGACCTTGCGCATAACGTTCCAACATGCCCTGGTATAAAGCAGAGTGTTCGCCGGACTCGACTTCAAAAATGGGAATTTCCTGCTGCTCGGAATACTTCAGATGGTCGTCCAGGCGCTTTAAACACAGATAGCGTCCACGACCTTTGGCAAGACTGACGGTAAATTTTAACTGAGCGTTATTCTTCAGATCCGGAATGTCATGCAGCGTCACCTGCTCCTGCAGGGCAACGGTTGCTGTGCTGAGAACAATGGTTTTGCCCAGCGACCGGGCGGTTGGAATTGCGGCAATACAATAAGCCGCGGTTTTTCCGGTACCGGTACCGGCCTCGATCACAGCAATGCGATTGTGTTCCTGGGTCAGGGTTCTGGCCACATGGGCGATCATTTCCCGCTGGCCCCGTCGTGCCTTGAAACCCCGGGCATTCAACCAGGCTCGATAAGCAGCCTGAATGGTGTTTTTCAGGTCGTCTGATAACTGATTAAGCCCCGGGGCGGATGCGTTCATCCGGCAAGCTTACTTGTCCGACCTGTGTGACACCACTGTTGAGTACCTCAATCCCTTGTGCGAGATTTCAACTTATGAAAAACCTAATATTGCTTGTACTCATGTTCGGCACCGCAGCTCATGCGGGTACCGCAAATCCTCTGGTGGTGCCACCTGGTTTCACTGTCGAAACCTTGAATTTCACCGCGCCGAACGCTCGGCAGATGGCACTGACCGAAAACGGCACCCTGATTCTTGGCACGCGTCGGGCGGGCAATGTCTACGCGGTGCCCAACGCGCTGAGCGACGCTGAACCACAGGTCATCACACTGTTATCTGACCTGCGCCTGCCCAGCGGCGTAGCTGTGCAGAACGGCGATTTATACATTGGCGCCGTGGATCGCATTCTGAAAGTGTCGGAAATCGACAACCGGCTGCAGGCCGACGTACCGTACTCGGTAATCACGGACCAGCTGCCCGGGGAGTCGCATCACGGCTGGAAGTATCTGAAATTTGGCCCTGACGACGCCCTGTATGTACCTGTCGGCGCACCCTGTAACATCTGCCTGTCTGCAGACCCCCGGTTTGCCAGCCTGTTAAAGATGGACCCAGCCAGCGGTGAAACAACCATCTACGCCCACGGTATTCGAAATACTGTCGGCTTTGACTGGCATCCTGAGAATGACAGTCTGTGGATCACCGATAACGGTCGCGACATGATGGGAGATGATATCCCCCCGGAAGAACTCAACGTCGCAACCCAGCCAGGCAAACATTTCGGCTATCCCTTTCTGCATGGCGACGGCATCCCTGACCCAGAGTTCGGTGACCACAAAGACCGCGCTAAGTACAGCTTCACTGCGCCTGCGCTGAACATTCAGGCACACTCAGCAGCGCTGGGAATTACCTTTTATGACGGACCTCAGTTCCCGCAGGATTATAAGAACGCAATCTTCATTGCCGAACACGGCTCCTGGAACCGTACCGAAAAAGTGGGCTACAAAGTCAGTGTGGTCCTGAAAAAGGCCGACGGGGTGTTGTCTTATCAACCCTTCGTCACCGGCTGGCTGCAGGGACAGGACAACTGGGGGCGCCCCAATGATGTACTGGTTGCACCCGATGGCAGCCTGCTGATTTCTGACGATCAGGGCGGCCGGGTATACCGCGTACGCTACACCGGCGCGTTCGCCACGCCGTAACACCTGCCCCTGCTTGACAGAACTACAGCGGCACCTGATAGTCAGACCGCTTTAGATCCTTGGGGAGGGACAGCATGACCACCAGCTACATCGGTGCTGATCTGATTGCAGACGGCCTGGCGCAACTCGGCGTTGAACATGTGTTTGCCATCGTCAGCATCCACAACATGCCGATACTGGATGCCATCAACCGCCTCGGGAAAACCAAAATCATCGACGTACGTCATGAACAGGCGGGCACCCATGCTGCAGATGGTTATGCGCGCGCCAGCGGTAAACTGGGGGTGATGATTGCCTCCACCGGGCCAGGTACATCCAACACAGTTACCGGCCTGTACGAAGCCCAATATGGATCTTCCCGGGTGCTGGTCATCACCGGGCAGGCAGAAACCGGGTTCTATGGCAAAGGTCTGGCTTACGTACATGAAGCTGAAAATCAGATCCCCATGCTGGCCAGTGTCTGCCGACGGGTCGAAAGCCCACGGCATATCTCACAGCTGGGCTCTGCCTTTGCCCAGGTGATCAACGACATGTTTACCGGCCGAGGTGCGCCAGGGGCGCTGGAAATTCCAATCGACCTGCAATATGCACAGGCTGAACCGGCAACCTTCAGTCTGCCGACGCAGAATGAGTTTGAACCTGATGCTCAGCTAATCGATCAGGCGGTTGATAAAATCAAACAAAGCAGCCGACGCATCATTGTTGCCGGTGGCGGCGTCATTGCCGCGGGTGCCAGTGAGGCATTACAGACACTTGCCCGCCAGCTGGACTGCCCGGTGCTGACTACCGTTGATGGTCGGGGCGTCCTGGCGGAAGACGACCCTCTGTGTGTCGGCAACTATTACAACAGTGCCGGAATTTACAATGCCATTCAGGGCGCGGATCTCACCATCGCAGTGGGCACCAAATTTGCCGTTGGTGTGGATGGCCAGTTTCAGGCTCAAACGCCGCCGGGCGAAATGATTCAGATAGACATCGACGGCAACATGATCGGGCGCACCCATCGCGCCCACCTGGGCATAAAGGCTGACGCCAACCTCGCTCTGAATGCGCTTAATGCAGGCCTGGATGACCTATTGCCCAACGATGGACAGTTCAACCAGACAATCTGGGAAGCTCGCGACGGCGTGCGCGGCGCCATGCGCAAGCGTCTCGGCGCCGACTGGCCCCAGGTGATGGATACCATACGTGCAAAGCTGCCGCGAGACAGTGTCTTTGTGCGGGACCAGACCATATCAGCCTACAACTGGGGGAATCAGCAGTTCCCCATTTACCAGCCGCGTACGTCTATCAACCCAACTTCGGGCGCTATTGGTCCAGGCTTTCCAATGAGTGTCGGTGCAGCAGTGGCTACCGGACGCAAAACTGTTGTCATTCACGGCGACGGTGGTTTCATGTTTCATGCGACTGAGCTCGCCACAGCGGCTCAGTATCAGCTGCCTTTGATCGTATGTGTGTTTAACGATTCGGGATACGGCGTACTGCGCTGGTTGCAGGACAACCGGTTCGGCAGAATCAACGAAACCGACCTGGGTAAAGTTGCTTTTGCGCAAATGGCGCAAAGTATGGGTGTACCTGGCGAACGGGTTGCCAGCGTTGCAGAGTTTACCCAGGCTTTTGACACTGCCGTGGCAACCAGTGGTCCGTATCTGATTGATGTCGACATGGAGCATTTTGCGCCGATGGAAATATCGGTGATGCCAAAGCAGAAAAAAGAAGTCGATCTGCGAGGCTGAGCCCATGGCCATCCGCCTGACTAAACCCTGGATACCCTTAGAGGAAGGCATTGCTGGCCTACGCGGCCACCTTGGTGTATTTCAGCTCGCCGATGCGCAGCAGCAGATTGTTTACATAGGCTTTGCCGGCGGCAACAGCCTGTTCGGCCTGCGTGGCGAAGTCACGGCGATGAGTAAAGAGATAGCAGACAGCGCTTTTGTACGGGTGGAAATCACCACCGCTTACCTCAGCCGTTACCGTGAGCTGATGATGATACACATCGCCGACCACGGCATCCTGCCATCGGCCAACAAACTGAATAAGCAACCACTTACCCTAGGCAAAATGAGTCCCGCAGGATGAATTTAAATCTGACCCCGGAACAGGATCTTATCATCGGCATGGTGCGCAAATTTGTGCGTGAAGAGATTATCCCGCTGGAGATGAACCTCGACCCGGACGCCGATGAACTACCCGCTGCGGACAAAGCCCGCCTGGTCGAAAAAACCAAAGAGATGGGGCTTTACGGCCTGGACATCCCACCGGCTTACGGCGGACCGGACATAGATCTGGTGACCCGCACTCTGATTGCGGTGGAAATGTCGCAACATAGAGCCGGTTTGTATGCACCCTGTTACGGCACGTTTGGCGGTGCAGGGCTTGCGCAGCTGTTCGAAGCCACAGACGATCAGAAAGAGCGCTATCTCTACCCCACCCTGCGCGGTGAAAAGCGCGGTTTTTTTGGCCTGTCCGAACCCTCTGGCGGCTCAGACCCCGCTCGCGCGATACAGACAAAAGCCGTGCAGGACGGTGATGACTGGGTCATCAACGGCGGTAAGCTGTGGATCAGTGGTGCCGACAGAGCCGACTTTGGTCTGGTATTTGCTCGCACGGACAGCGACCAGGGCCGCAACGGGGTCACCTGCTTCATTGTCGACACCGACACCCCGGGCTTCCATGTGCGACGTATTGTGCACACCCTGCGCTCAGCCAATTACGCCACCGAGCTCCAGTTCGAAGACATGCGCGTGCCCGCCAGCAACATTCTCGGCAAGCTCAACCGCGGCTTCGCGATCGCCAACGATCGTCTTACGCGTCAACGTATTCCCTATGCTGCCGGATGCATAGGGGTAGCGATCAAAGCCCAGGAGATGGCCCTGGAGTATGTGCCTCAAAGGGAGACTTTTGGTGCGCCGCTGTCTTCCCGACAGGCGATTCAGTGGATGCTGGTAGACAATGATATCGATATCAAACAGTCTCTCTGGCTGACCCTTGAAGCTGCGAGCAAGGCAGAACAAGGTGAAGTGTTTCGCAAGGAAGCCGCCATGGCTAAACTGGTGGCAACCGAAGCTGGCGGCAGAGTTGTCGACCGCTGCATGCAGATGTTTGGTGGTTTAGGCGTAGCCAAGGACCTGCCATTTGAACGCTGGTTCCGCGAAATGCGTATTCGACGCATTGGCGAAGGACCTTCAGAAGTGCAGCGTCATGTGATTGCCCGGGAACTGCTGGGTGCATCACTTCGCTGACAAGGAATATCACGCAGGGAGGGCACATGAAAGTCGGTATCGCCATGATGAGTCACGAGACCAATACCTTTTCACCGGTCATCACCGACCTGGCTCGGTTTTCTGGTGGTCGCTCCGAACCTCTGCGTGGTGAGCTCGCCATCAGTACCTATACCGGCACAGCCAGCTGCCTGGGCGGCTTCATCAAAGTTGCCACTGAACAGGGCGTAGACATAGAACATGGTATCGCAGCAGGCGCGCCACCCAGCGGTCCGGTAGAAAATGAAACCTTTGAATACATGTGTGATGCCATCGTCTCGCTTGCCGGTCGCGTAGATGCCTTATTGTTGGATCTGCATGGCGCCATGGCGACAAAAAGTTATCAGGATGGCGAAGGTGAGCTGCTGTCGCGGATCCGGGCAGCCCGCCCTGACCTGCCGGTCTGTGTGTCCCTGGACATGCATGCCAACGTCACAGAGAAGATGATCAACAATTGTTCGGTGCTGACCGGCTATCACACTTACCCGCACATCGATATGGATGCCACCGCTGAGCGTGGAGCAAAAGTGTTCTTCGACATGCTGGCAGGCAAGTGTAATCCGGTGATGCACTGGGAAAACGCACCTATGCTGCCTCATGTGATGCGACAAGGCACAGACGATTTCCCGAACAACGCGCTGCAACAACACGCCATTGCATTGGAGCAGAGCGACTGCCTGGCGGTAAGCCTGTTTACCGGATTTCCCCATGCCGACATTCAAGACGCTGGCCTTTCCTGCGTGGTGATTACCGATGGTGATGCGCAAGCCGCCGCGCAACACACAGGGGAACTACTGGACTTCGCCTGGGCCGAACGACATAAGTTTGTTTACCAACCGGAAGCGCTACCTGATTCCATGGCGCGTGCACAAGCGAGCACAGAAGCGCCGGGAGAGGGTCCGGTAATTATCCTGGACCACTACGACAACACCGCATCCGGCGGCACCATGGATACCACAGAAGTGCTCGCCGCGGTGCTGGATGCTGGTCTGGATGATGTTGCGGTGTTTGGATTCTTTGACCCCGACGTGGTCGAGCAGATGATCGCAACAGGCGTGGGCAATGAAGTGACTGTGGAACTGG
The DNA here is from genome assembly GCA_024743175.1 of Pseudomonadaceae bacterium. Taxonomy (GTDB): domain Bacteria; phylum Pseudomonadota; class Gammaproteobacteria; order Pseudomonadales; family Azotimanducaceae; genus UBA4421. The sequence continues at coordinate 338,162 of JANSXA010000002.1, forward strand.
GTGGCAAGCTGCCCATGCCTGCTCTGGCAAAACAATCCAAACCTTTGACCCTGACCGGAGAGGTAAAACTGATCAGCAACGGAAAATTCAAAGCGCGGGTGGCCATGTCTCGTGGTTTGACCATCAACATGGGGCGCGCTGCGGTATTGAGCGTGGGCGGTGTGGATATCGCGGTGATTTCCCGGCACATCGAGCCTTACGATCCGGAGTGTTTTCGCGCGTTGGGCATGGAGCCGACCCAGCGCAAGTTCCTGATGCTGAAGAGCCGCATCCATTATCGCGTAGGCTTTATGCCCATCGCCAAAGAAATTGTGGAATGTGCTGGTGTGGGTGTGTGCACGTCAGACTATGATCAGCTCACATTCGAGCATGTACGCCGACCGATCTTTCCCTTGGATAATCCCGGTAGTAACGCAGAACGTGTGGCGTATGCCGCAGATTGAGTCCAACAAGCGGGCGCCAACAGAAATCCATCCAAGATTCTGCTGGTGACGAGCGCCGAAGCATGTCCCAGCTGAAACTGCTTGTCTCCCGTTACCGCAACGATTCGTCGCTGCACTTTAAGCTGTGGTGCGCTGTCAGCATTGGCCTGATACCCGCGATCATAACCGCAAATATTCTACCGATTGGTGGACTCATGCCTGGCTTCGGCATCGAAGTCATCAATATCACGTACCTTCCGGGATGGATTTGCGGCCTGGTCTTCCTGATATCTGCTGCGATCTGCATCGTTCAGCGACGTTACGGGTTAATCGTTTTGTTACTACCTTGGCTGATCATGTTTTTCTACGGCGCTGATGAATTGAATCTGCAGTTGCCGTCGCAGTGGGAGGTCAATGAGCGCATTGCGCAGGATCTGAAACAGGCCGGGGAGATCGCGGCAACGCCAGCGCCCACGACAGGAGACATAGAGGAAGACGACACGCCGAAGGACCCGGAGATCTCAAAATTTGATGTGATTCGCGCCAATCTTGATCAAATTGTTTTTGCCAATACCCCTTTGTTACAACTCGATAGGCAAGCCCTCAAAAACGACCTGGCTTTGATTGAAGAAAAGCTGGCCAACGCCACCCCGGACAATGAAAACCCTGCAGAAGCGACCTCGGTTCGACTGTTCAGCCTGAGATTGAAGATTGCCCTGGCAGAGACTCAGATGCAGCGCACCAGCCAAGCATTGCGTACCAGCAACGTGTTATCTCTGTTCAGTTTGGGCCTGTACGACAATCGCCTGGAGCAAAAGCTACGCCGGAGCCTGAAAAAGGTCTCCGAGCACCGTGATCAACTGATCTCCCAGCGCAATGCCCTTCGCGTCGAGCTCGAAGGCATCAACCAGGCTCATGCCAGTCTGGCTGAGTTGCAGGCCATCGATGCGGCTGTCAGTTCCGGGCTGTGGGCGAGTCAGACTTACCAGGCCTGGCTTGTTACGCTGTTCTTCAGTTCGATCTGTTTTCTGGCGCTGATGTTGCTCGCCTGGAAATTCACGCTGGGCTCGTGGGTGTACCTGCTGCCTGTGTTTGGCTCAGTGTTAGTGCTGACAATTTACGTCGATGCGCCACTCGTTTTCCGCCTCTGGGTGATCGTCAAATTTGTCATCGTTTCGCTGATCCTGCGTGCAGCATTTCTGCTGTACTCCGAGAATTTTCCATTACTGCGGCGCCAGACGCGGGATTTTTTACTCCGCACCTCCAGGCAAACGCTGATTTACTACCTGCCCTTCATCATCCTGATCATCCTTGGAGGGGTCACGAAGGATCATCTGGATCAGCGATTCGACGACTGGCTCTACGGTCTTGCCGTTATGCAGAAGTCAGTGGAAGCACCCGATACCAACGGCAAATACATCGATAATCATGCAGAAACTACTTTAAAACCAGACCGGGATCGTCACAGCCGTCGCGAGAATATCGACATTGCCATCGACATTCACTTCAAGGAATTGGAAGACAAACTGCAACAAAAACTCACCAGCCTGTCCACGCAGGCGGGCCTGACGACAGCGCAAGTTGCGAGGGAGACAGTCAGGTTTTATGAGGAAACCATTGTCGAAACACTTCCGGAAGTCGACGCGGAACTCGATCCTCCGGGCTGCCGGGGCTTTCTGCCATGGGTGTTCAAGACCGGCCAGTGTGCCGAAAATGCCGTTCTGGAGCCGCTCAACGAAGAGTTCACCGACACTCGCAACGATCAGCGCGACAGCCTGAAGCAAACCACCAGTCTGTACGCGGACCGGGTCGGCAGTGACGCGCAAAAGGCGATCGCGATCGCCAGAGAAGATTTAAGCGGGCACATGCTGACGCTCGAAGAAACGATAAAAACGCAATTGGATTATATTTACACGGTAATTGACTTCTTCACCTGGGTATCGCTGCTGATGCTGATCATGGTCATCGTGAAGAGCTTCATGTACATCTTCGCGCGGATCTTCTTCGCCGGCGAAGAAGACCAGAAGCGCGTCATCCAGTTCGAGCCTACCGCGCAACCCCTGCAAGGGGGGCTGATCGATGAAGTGTCCGATACGCTGACACTGACCGAAGATAAAGGCGCCTATTTTTACGTCAACAAGGCTTATGACTTTGCCAACGCCCCGCCTGATGAATTCACACCCCAGGCCTCCAAGGCTGTCTTTTCCAGGTTTAAAAACGGTGTCTGGCACCTGAACAGGATTCGTGCCGCAAAGTCGAAGGACGCTGACGATGTCCCCTATCGTCGCATTCCAGATGACGAGCGGGTTGTCATCTGGACGCTGAAACCCGGTGATGCGGTTGTGTTCTCCTGGAAGACTTTTGTCGGCATGAGCGACAGCATCCGTATTCGTGCCCAGTACAGCTGGCAACTGTCGTCGCTGGTGTTCGGCCGCATGTTTTACGTGGTTGCTACTGTTGATGCCGATTCCCCCGTCGACGGCACGCTGTTACTGGTTGCCCGCGGTAGTGACGGAATCCGGGAAACCACCAGCCCCAGCAACTCTCCGGACCAACTGCTCGCCTGGCAAACCACCAGTCGATTTCAGTTACGCGCCAGCCTCAGCCTTCGTAATGTTTACCGCAGCGGTATCCAGATCAAAGCCTGGGATTCCGATCTTGCGGTCATGCATTTAAGCGACAAGACACAGAAAACCGGCGCCGCGGCATTCCTGAAATATTTTCTGATGCCTGTGTAAACGGAATACAGCACATGAAAAACTACCTGATTGTCCTCGGCTTTATCATCACTGCATTCGCACTGTACCTGATCTGGGGGAACCTGAATGCTCAGATCGTCGTACTCGAATCCGCAACCGGCAGTTACATCTATACGGAGGATAACGACACCCTGCTCGACCCGTATGATCCCGAGCTCGGTGCGCTGCGCAATCAGCTGGCGTTGTTACAGGAAGCGCAATCCACCAATGCGGCGGCCATTGAGAACATCCTGCGCAGATTGGAAAGCCTGGGTGACGGAGCCTGTCGTGAGGCCAGATGCGCCAGCGAGATTATACGTCGTGAAATCATTCATTTTGCCCATGACAGCAGTGCATTGACGTCTGAGAGCATGCAGAAGATCGACGATCTGCTTACAGGCATGCGTGACAGCTCCGTGGTGAGTCTGCGCGGCCACGCAGACACCCGCGGAGACAACCAGTACAATCAGCTGCTGTCATTGCGACGCGCAGTTGCGGTCAAGCGCTATATGGATCGCAGGCGCAACACAGACAACCGCTTGCACAACCTGTTGATCATGGTTGACGGCATCGGCGAAGAATCGTCGATCAGGCCAACCGCAGATGAGGTAGAGGAGCCCTCCAACCGAGTCGTCGAAATACTGGTATACGAATGAGCGTGTTTGTCCAATCCTATGCGGCTTTTTGTCGCTAAAACTATTTTACCCAGGGGAATCATGTCCGAACCAGCACAGATGCTTATTGATGGTGAGTGGGTCAATCAGAACGGATCCACAGTCGAGTTGCGGGAGCACAATGGCGTGCTCAGTGGCCACTACCTCTCCCGCAAAGGCCGCTCCGCAGCAGGCAAAAAATATCCACTTTCAGGCATACGCAACGGCGCCGTATTGGCATTCCACGTAAACTGGCTGGATGAACAAGCCAATCTCGAATCGATAACATCTTTCTCAGGCCGAGTAGTGCTGGATGCCAGCAACGAGGCCACCATACACACTCTATGGACGCTGGTACGTCGCTGGGAGGATGAAGCGCAAACAAAAAATACCGGTGCGTGGAACGCTTTCCTGACAAATGCAGATGTGTTTACCCGTATGTGACAACTTGCAGAATCGAACCGGATTTAGCGCTCCCCCACAACAGGGTTGCTGAGCGTGCCGATGGGTTTAACTTCAATCTCAATCAGGTCACCATCATTCATAAATACCGGTGGCTTGCGCGCTGCGCCTACACCGCCAGGTGTGCCTGTAACAATGACATCACCCGGTTCGAGCTCGATAAAGGTAGAGCAGTATTCGATAAGCTCGCGAAACCCATGCACCAGCAGGTCTGACGTGGCGTTCTGCATCACTTCGCCATTCAGACGCGTGGTGATTTCCATTTTATCCAGATCGCCAATTTCATCACAGGTCATCATCCACGGGCCAAAACCACCCGTCGCGGTAAAGTTTTTACCGGGTGTGAACTGACTTGTCTGGCGCTGGTACTCCCGCACGCTGCCGTCATTATAAATGCCAAAACCTGCGACATGATCCATCGCCTGAGACTGGGGGATGCGTCGGCCGCCGGTGCCGATAATCATGGCGATCTCGCCTTCAAAGTCGAGGGTATTAGACTCACGCGGACGGATCATCGGTTGGTTGTGTGCCACCTGCGCCGCCGCAAAACGAACAAAAACCGTTGGATAGCCTTCGCCACCTCGACCGGTCTCTTCCTGGTGTGCTTTGTAGTTCAACCCTACACAGAGGATTTTTTTCGGATCAGTAATGGTGGGTGCAAAAGTGATGTCTGCAAGAGCGGCGTCTGCATCATCCCCACAGGATTGAGGTAATGACTGCAAAGCATCTGCAGCAATCGCTTCACGCAGCGAGGCGTACTCGCTGCGCTTGCCGACATCCACCACACCAAGACCATCGCTGGTGACATAGCCAAAAGACGTTCTGTCATTGGTAACAAACGATAGCCAGCGCATATCGACTCCTTAAATGGGCTGTTAGTCGAACATAATTACGCTGCGCGCAATTTCGCCGGTTTCCAGTGCTGCCATACCTTCGTTGATGTCGGACAGGGCAATTCGTTTGGACACAAGATCATCCAGATGCAGCCTGCCCTGCAGATAGAAATCTACAAAACGGGGCATGTCGACGCGAAAACGGTTTGAGCCCATCATGGAGCCCTGGATTTTTTTCTCGAACAGGAAATCGACGCCGTGCAGTGACACCATATCGCCGGGTGGAATCATGCCGATAACTGTCGCTGTGCCGCCGTTACGCAACATCTGAAAAGCCTGTTCAGCAGTTTGTTTCAAACCAATGGCTTCGAAAGCGTAGTGCACGCCGCCACCAGTCATTTCAATGACCTTCTGCACCGCTTCACCGTCGCTGGCATCAACCACATCCGTAGCGCCAAACTTGCGCGCAAGGTCTAACTTTGAAGCCACCATATCGACCGCAATAATGCGAGCCGCACCAGCAATAGCAGCGCCGTTGATACACGACAGACCAATACCACCACAACCAATCACTGCCACAGTTGAGCCAGGTTCAACCGCTGCGGTATGAATCACCGCACCAACACCCGTAGTAACACCACAGCCAATCAGGGCAGCGCGGTCCATGGGCATGTCTTCGCGAATTTTCACCAGCGCGTGTTCATGCACCAGCATCATTTCGGCAAAAGAGCCCAGCTGCGCAAATTGTGTGAGCCTGGTGTCTGCCTGATGCAGCCGCGGCGGCTCATCCTCAGTGCGGTTAACTTCCGGCTCCTGACACAGAGACAGATGGCCAGTAAGACATTGTTCACAGTGACCGCAGAAAACAGACAGACAGGTAATGACATGATCGCCCGGCTTCACGTAGTGCACATCGCTGCCCACCTGTTCAACAATACCTGCGCTTTCATGGCCTAGGATCATAGGCACCTGGCCCGGGTAGGTGCCATTGAAGAAATGCATGTCACTGTGGCAAATACCTGCCGCCTTGGTGCGAATCAGAACTTCGCGTGGACCCGGCTTGGATACTTCGACTTCTTCGATTTCCATGGGCACATTGACTTCACGAAATACGGCTGCTTTCACTGACTTCCCCTCAAACAGATATGGAATAAATACATAACCAAGTGTGCCACACTTTTTTGCTCTAGCTAAGTTCTCTAGCGATGATTTCTTGGGCAACCTCAATTGCCGCCAGCAGCCCCTGAGGATTGGCAATGCCCTGGCCGGCAATATCAAAAGCGGTGCCGTGATCTACAGAGGTGCGGATAAACGGAATACCCAGAGTTGCCGTGGTTGAACTATGGAAATTGTGTACCTTGATCGCGATGTGGCCCTGGTCATGATAAAGCGCCAGCACCACATCAAATTCACCACCGATCGCGCGATTGAAAACTGAATCTGCAGGAATCGGACCTGTTGCCCGGATACCCCGCAGTTGAGCATCAGCCACCGCCGGAGCAAGTTCTTCTATCTCTTCACGGCCCAAAAGTCCGCCTTCACCCCCATGCGGATTCAGCGCTGCCACGGCGATGCGCGGTTGGGAAATGCCCCATTGGCTTAACGTATCCGCAACCAGCTGCAGTTTTTCCAGCACCGTGGCGCGGGTAACATAACGGGCCGCCTCAATCAGCGATTTGTGGGTCGACAGATGCGCGACACGTAAACCCGGGGTCATGAGCATAGTGGCTGTCCATTCAGCGCCGGAGAGACGCGACAGAATTTCCTGATGGCCGATATCATCCACGTAACCCGCCGCATGAATCGCCTCTTTGTTGATCGGACAGGTCACCATTGCCGAGACATCACCGGCCAGCGCCGCACGCGCAGCCCATTCAACAGACTCAACTGCGATTCTGCCGCAGGCGGCGTTGACCTTACCGAATTCGAATAGCACCGGCGCTGGCGCATCAACCTCATACATCGCCAGTCCCGTGGTGATTTCCTGAGCGGAGGTCACCGTTTGAATCGACGGCAATTTAACCCCGGCCGCCTGCGCACCCTGCTGCAATGCCCAGCGACTGCCCACCAGCAACCAGGGCATAGACAGCTGAACTTCAGCCAACACCTTCGCAACCACTTCAGGACCAATACCGGCGGGATCACCGAGCGTGATTGCAAGTGGCTTCATAATTCAGTCTCAATAAAGTACTGTATATATAAACAGTATCTGGATAAATGGGCGAACAGCGACGATGCAGACTTTACAGGATTTGAGTGCCACATTTCGCGTCTACGGTGTGTGTGAACCGTGCCAACGGGTGAAAGCAGTCGACCTGGCCGCACTGCTGGAAAAAGAAGGTAAAGATTATCCGGTTGACCGGCTAAGGATGCGGCTGTGGTGCAGTCAGTGCCGCCAGCGCAGTCAGGCTATGCGCATTGTTTACGTCGGTCCGGAAGGCCGCACAGCAACCTTCCGTTACGCCCGTTAACGGCTGCCTGGGTTAGAGGATCTCGGTAGATTCGAGGGTCAGGCCAAAGCCACTAACGCCCACATACTCTACTTCCCGACCCGCAATCAGCCGAATTCGACTGATGCCAAGATCACGAATGATCTGTGCACCTACACCTACTTCAAGCCACTGGCTACGGCGCTCTTCTTCTTTGGACTGACCTGCAAGGTTTTCGTGTGGTACGCCCACAAAACCGGTACGCAGATAAATCAGCACACCAGCACCCAGGGACTGAATTTTTTCCAGCGAGGCATCCAACAGGTTTTGTTCGTGATCTGTTTGAGGACCGAACACATCATCTATGAGTTTTTCCCGATGGATTCTGACCGCAACGGAAGGCTCGCTTTTGATATCACCGAAGACCAGCGCCAGATGTTCCGCATCTTCGAACTTGGTGCGATAAGCATAAGCGGTAGCCGGTCCGATGCGGGTTTTCACTTCAAACTGATTAGTCCGTTCAACAAGCTGCTCGCGGGTCTGCCGGTAGGCAATCAGATCCGCAATAGCGATGAATTTGAGGTTATGTTCAGCCGCAAACTCCACCAGCTGCGGCATACGCTGAACTGTACCATCGTCGTTGACCAGCTCCGCAAGCAGGCTGACGGGCTGCAGGCCAGCCAGTACAGACAGGTCTACACCTGCCTCGGTGTGGCCAGATCGGACCAGAACACCACCTTGGCGAGCAACCAGGGGAAAAATATGACCGGGACGCACAAAATCGGCAGCGCTGACATTGCTGTTTGTCAGTGCCTGCACAGTTGCTGCCCGTTCTTCCGCGGAAATACCCGTAGTCAGACCCTGTTTGTAATCAATTGAGACCGTGAACGCGGTGCTCATGGGTGCATCGTTGCGGGCAACCATAGGATCAAGATGCAGCTTGGTGGCGTGGTCTTCAAACAGCGGCGCACACAGAATGCCACTGGTATGGCGAATCATAAAGGCCACCGCTTCCGGCGTTGCTTTACTGGCCGCCATGATCAGATCACCTTCGTTTTCACGATCATCATCATCAACGACCACCACCATTTCACCGCGGCGAATGGCTTCGATGGCATCTTCTATGGAGTCAAATTTCACGCCCGTGTCGCTCATGGCTATCTCTAAAGTGATGAAAATAGGGCGCGGGAGATTAACACACTGACAAAAAAAAGCCTGCTTACGCAGGCTGTTGAATCAAAATCTGATTCCAAAGTTAGGGATAAATACAACTGCAAAGAATTCTCGGGCAATTTTTTACAGTTAGTAGCTAAGTCGTGCTTGCGCTGTAAAAGTTTCATTGACGTGATAAAGAATCGGTGTATTTTGAAACCGTGCGCGGCAACGCCCGCACCATAACCCGCTGGCGGCTTAAGCCCCGGCGAAGAAACCCCACGAGGCGATCGCGTTTCAAACCGATCACACCTCGCAGCAGGAGGAAACATCATGTTTCATCGTTGTAATCGATGGTCTGCGCGCTACGCGTATGGCCACTCTGGTTTTCAAAGCAAAGGTTTTGAAGACAAAGGCTCCCATGAGCAATCTCACGCTATTCACTATCAGGCACGCGGCCGACGCGGCGGTCACCATGGTGGCGGCAGCTATTTCGGTGTGCGCAGGCCGATACGCTATCTGTCTTATCAGCTGGATCTGGACGACGCTCAGACACGCAAGGTCGCGGCGGTACTGGACCGACTGAAAGTCGAGCGCGAGCAGGCTAAGCTGGACGAAGCCCGCACTGTTATTGATGTTGCCAGCCTGGTGACTGAATCAGAGCTCAGCGTCGAGATGTTGAAAGAGGCCCTGGCACCCAGGGTAACCAGCGCAGAGCATCTGCAGGTTGCAGTCGCCAAAGCCATGCACGACATCATTCGCGAACTGGACCCGGAACAGCGCGAAGACTTTGCGTATCTCTTAAATACCAAGGCCTTTGTGCTGTAGCGGCAACCTGATGCTGACTCAATTCGAATCTGTGGGTTGAGTCAGCATCCGTCGTTGGCGATGGATGTTATGGGTCGCGTTGCCCGCTTAATCGTCGATCTCTACCTCATCCGCTACTACAGATGTGCTGCTGAAGACATCCCAACGCGCCGAAACCTCATCCCCTGGAGTCAGCAGATCAAAAAACTCACTCAGGCTCAGAAGGTTTTCATCATCATCTTCAAACTGAGTAATGCCATCCTGCACGGAAATTGACACACCCTGAATTTCAAAACTGTTGTTCGCTGCATCTATATTCGAAACGAGACCACGCAACCGGGCACGGTCTTCCGGGTCTTCACGCTCAAGGCTTGTCGCCACCACAACTGACCCATCCTGATAACCGCGAACCTCAATTTCGTCACCAATGCCAAGATCACCGAGCCCAAAGGGTTCAACCTCTGCACTGCTCTCATCTTCGAGTTCTGTAAGTGCCCTGATCTGATAGGTAACATCGAGGACTGAAACCGTCTGCGCAACAATATCCAGAGCCTCGATATTTCCCTCAGCACGAATCGTTCCTGTTGGTTGCAAAGTGATTTCCTGCGCTAGAATTGCGCCGTTACCATTAGCTACGCCTTCTATCTGAACTTTGATACCCAGAGCCAGACTCGACTCTTCGCCATTTTCAAATTCCGTATCGTCGTCAATTGTTATCGGTGTGGTCTGGACATCAAAGTCCTGGATAGAACCGAAGCGATCGATAAAGCCTTCAACGCGAACAATGGCATCACCACCGACTGTCAGGATCGGCAACTGCTCTACCTCACTGGCCTCAAGGTTCGACGGCGCGGTAAAAGCTGTCGCGGGCGCTCTGACTTCTACAACGTCAGCCGACTCAAGCGTTGCGTTGTCAAAATCTCTCAGGGTGGCATTGGCATAATCGACAGTAAGACCACCCAGCTGAAACTGGTTCGCAGTAACGCCATCGATCTGCCCAGTTACTTTGTATTCTGAAAGCGTTGTTTTGCGTTCGATGAAAGAGGCAATAATGTCACCGTTGGTTTCAACGGTACCGCTCACTTCTAGATCGTCTCCGACTGTAATAGCGGCAATGTTTACATTTGCATAGGTGGTCGCGCCATCGCTGATCACGTTCTGCCCCAGCACCGTAAAAGAAGCCAATCCAAGCGTTGCATCCAGCACGTTTACCGCGGTGACAGGACCTTTAACGTTAGCACGATAGAGTACCTGGCTCGCTGTATCGGTTGCTGTGTCACTCAGAATAAGCACCTGTTGGCCCTGCTTGAGATCGGCCTGAGTGCCACTCTGGCCCTCGATAACAAATTCCGCATCATCGGTTTGTGTTGTGATGCCGTTGGCAATCACGCTGCCAAATGCCTGGATATCACCCGCAACCAGACCTGTCCCGCCTACCGCAACATCCAGAACAACGCCGGTAACATCCGAATCCAGACTCACGCGTACGCCACCTGAAACAAGCCCGCCCGTGACAACCGAGTTGCCACCTGTACTACCTCCGCCACTGGGAGGCGTTGCTGGCGGTGGGGTGCTGTCGGTTCTACTACTACTGCTGCCACCGCCGCCACAGCCTGCAAGGGCAAAAAACAGCACGCCACAGGCGATGTGATTAAAACTCATGAATCTTCTCCGTTTTCTGGTGGCTGCGCTGCACGTACCTGCCTGTTTATCTGGAACATGCCGACACCAACAGCAAAGCGAGCATCGTCGCCAGATTGATCTTTTCCAGAGTCGTGCTCGTTCAGCCAGTGAACTATTTCATCTAACGCACTCATTGAGACGCGCTTTGAATGCTGATTAAAGGCCGCCAGGTGTTTTTCCGGCAGGTTGTTGGCCAGAACTTTTACCTGCAGCAGTTTGTCCTGCGGAGCGGCCTGAATGTTGTGATCTATGGTTTCAATGAATTCGGAAGTATCCATACCCAGGATATCTACCATTGCTGTGGGATCTGCATCAGGCGCATATCCTCGGTGGGACATGCGCAAGCGGTCATCTATCATTTCAACGGCACCAAGGCGTAAGAGCTCGTCCGCCACACTGCGCGGGTACATATCACCGCTGTATTTTTTCACCAGTTCCGTGAAGTTAGGCGACGGTCCATTGAAAGGCAGATCAATGGGATAACCTGCCTTGGTCTGAAAATACTCATCTGACATCCAGCCTGCCAACACCGTTCCCGCGCGATTCCACCAGGTCCGATCAGTTTCATTGATGTTGTCCAGTTTGTGCAGGCGGGCAACTTCTTTACGATTCAGGCCGGTAATAACAGAAACCCGGGCCAGCGTCTGTGGTTTACCGTCAATGCCAAACTCCTCAAATGCCACGTCTACAAACACTTTGCGCGACAGTTCCTGAAAGGCACTTGCCGTGATCCCGTTACGCAACAAAATGCGCACCACCGGACGCAGTATTCGTCTGGCAGCGCGCAATAAGTGGTTTTCAAGAGCTTCTGTCACAACTTCATTCAACCAGATCAGCGGGGTAGACAACCAGTGTATACCCCGCCTGGGGTTTATAAATCCTCGATCTCAATTGCCACACCATCCGCATCGACGGTGACGCTGATCGCAAAACTGCCTGTCAGCAGATCCGCCAGGGTTAAACCTGCCGGGACCTGATCAAAAGGCACATTGTCGCCATCCACCTCACGACCGAGGGCACTTTCAACAATCGAATCGTCAATCAGCGTACTGCCTACCACCGTAATTGTTTGACCGTTAAGCTCGAAGCTGTTGCTGGCAACATTTGTAGGTGTACCCGTAACCTGAGAAAGACCAGCCGGTCTGTCTGGAACCGTTCCGACCAATCCATCGTCAGCTTCAAAAGACACTTCATCTGCAGTTAAGCGTCCTAATTCGCATCCCAGGCCATTGTCGTCGCTTTCTGCTTCAACAATATCGCCCACGCTCAACAGTTCAAAGAAAGCTGCTCGGCCCAATGGCTGGTCATCGACGCCTTCGAAGTCGTCCGCAGAATTGATCTGGCTGACGTCCACGGTGACCCCCTGAATGACAAAACTGAAACTGTTGGCATCGTCACCTTCGATAGAGGTTACCGGCCCCCGAAGCTTACACGACTGATCGTCTTCGTCTTCTCGTTCGATACGGGTCCAGACAACAGAATCATCAGCATCCAGATAGCCACGCGCCTCTATAAAATCGTTTGGCATGATGCGCTGCAGGAATTCCCCAGGGGTCAGGCTGTCACCGTCATCACCAGCGTCATCTTCGATTCTGCTCATGCCGGTTGGAGTGATGACAACACCCAGACGGGTAGTCAAAGTGGTTTCACTGGATTCAGTTACCCGATCTTCGATACGCACGCTGTTCTCTACTTCAGGTCTTGTTTCGGATAGATCCAGAACACCGTTGTCATCAAAACTGCCCTTAAGTTCCAGCAATCGGCCTTCCTGACCAGCCAGAGCGCTGGCATCAGATACAGCAAGCGTGACCGAGCCGATCACCACAACATTGGGTACAACATCTGTATCTACGGAGACCAGGATGCCTTCAATTTCGAATTTTCCATTACGATCATCATCGTCGACACGACCATCACCGTTGTCATCGTCAAAGTCATCTTCGCGTTCCACTTCTACGGCGACAAAATTCCCTGACGCATCCAGATCAGCCTCAACTTCCACAAAAACCCCGACCAGTGTCTGATCTGCAACCAGGCCATCATCGAAGAACGTGCCCCCGGCGCCTTCGACAACAAGGAATGTGGCATCGTTGATACGGAAAGAGCTGCCGTCATCGGCGACCTCATCAACAAACCCTTTGATTTCAAATTCGTCGTCGTCTACATCGGGACGACCGGCGGCATCGTTGACTCGATCAATACGTGTAGCGAGGAATCCGTCGGGCATTACCAGCCCGCTGACCTCAACCACCATCTGCCCGGTGGAAAGTATCAGATCTCTGATATCAATAGTGCCGTCTGCGTTGTTGTCACCTACGTCATCATCAAACGCTGTGTTGGCGTCAACAACAACGCTCTGACGAAGCACCGTGAAAGATCCGGTTGCGGGATTTGCGGTATCAACAACGACGTCTCTCGCAGGACCTTTCAGATCATCATCGTAGTCAATACGCTGAGCAACGCGCTGGCCATCCTGCTCACTGGCGCGAATTCTGACTTTCATGCCTACCCGCAACGCGCTGTCATCACCAACTCGTTCACTTTCACCTTCAATGGCAACAACGGTGTCGCTTTCAACCTCGTAGCGCGCGCCGTTAACAAAAACGCTGCTGAACCCCGTGATCACACCAGATGCAGTGACTGGTATGAAAGCAGGTGCTGGTGGGTTAGCGCCTGAAGGCGGCGGCGCGGAGGAAGAACCTCCACCACCGCCACCACACGCACTCAGCCCTAGAGCTGTTATGGCGGCAGCCGCGATACCGGTAATTTTAGATCTCATATTCATATCCTCAGGAGTCTACAGAAAAAATAATCTCAGAAAAGGGATATATTTCCCTATTCGATGAGAAGGGAAAATATTCCCTTTTTTAGTGGATGTCAACTCGGAAGATACAAAAACGTGAGAAGATTGGCTTGCCAGCCATACAAACCCCGGCGCTGGCGCTCATGGAAATGTTTCGAAAAAAGGACCGTTATATCAATCAGGAAGATAATCCCAGCCGCCGAAAACCTTGGGTTTTCATTAGCACCATCACCGCCATAACAGTACTTCTGGGCGTGATGTACATGGTGTCACCTGAAGGTTTTAAGATGACTCACGAGCAGATAGGTACCGGCAAGCCCGCCTTAGTATTTGTCTACGACCCAAATCTTGGCGTGAGTACTACCCAGCCTGAACAAATGAACATAGCTCGCGATCAGCTGGGCGATCAGGTGTTCTTCCTGATCGCTAGAATCGGCACGCCAGACGGTGACAAACTGATTGCCGGGCACAATGCCAGACCACCGGAACTCCTCCTGTTCGACTCTTCCGGACGTCTGATACAAAGGCAGTTTGCTTTGATAGAGGCCAGCCAGCTTATCCAGTGGCTCCAGTCAGCCGCGCCTGAACTTAACCAGATAGCTCCCTAGATTTCTTTACCCAGCCGCAGAGCTTCTTCCGCGTAATGTTCGTAGGATTGCTTCAAAGTGGCCGAATTCAGCAGAGTAGTTGCCAGCAGTTCGCCGGTTTCAGGATCTGAAATATAGGTTTTGATCCACATTGATTCGGTTCGCTTGCTCTCACCTAAGCCAACAACTTCACGCTCCAACTGATAGTTCTGGCCAACAAACAAGGGCCCCTTGATCATTCTGACTTCGAGGTCGGCAAACAAACCAATGGATGGCCCTTTGGGTCCTTTGAGACCGGACTTTGTATAACCTACCAGGGGGCTGATCATTTCTGTTGGAATTATCGGCCGACTCCAAGGCGACTGAGCTGCAGCTTCCGCCGTGTACCAACGACACTTCTCTGTGATTTTTTCGAGTTTGCTGGCGAGGGTAAAAGGATAGCTGTTGCCCAGATGTTGATCGAAATCCATAACAACGATATCCCGGTCTGGCGACTTATCTCCAATCTTTACACCTTCCAGGAGAACCAGGTTCTCGGGCGTCGGTCTCGACGCCATTAAACTGTCAAGGCGGGTCTCAGGATGATCAGGCCCCAATGAAGCCGTACCTTCCAATACCGGTTCCCCGGTTTTCTTAACCGCCCAGAGCCTGGTAATTTTTTCATCAGCGGCCGGCAGTTCGACAAAAGCCTGCACCTCCTCGCCTTCCACGACAACGTTCTTGAAATGCGCGCTGATACATCCTGATTCAAACCAGGCACTACCCCAGATTTTGTACAACAGCGGATCAAACTGGGAAAAATGTGTGGGCCCTTCAATAGGGGCACCACTGAAGCCAAGCTCCTGCGCCTGGTCATCATCATGGATAGACAGATGCCCACCGTATTCCTGTTCCGCCAGCATCTGCACCGGAAACCGGAACGGGCCGTTGATGGTGTTGTCTCGTTGCTCTATTTCCGTATCGAATGCAGCTTTAACCATGTTGATCCCCGAGTTTCAAAGAGCATCAGAATAGTTATGTTAGCCAGCAGAACTCAAGGTTTGTGTTTACGCGGCACGAGCTTAACGGGACCGATAGGTTCGTGTCCCTGGGCAACCGAACTAAGAAATGGCGCACCCGGCAGGACTCACGTTAAACCATCGGTTTAACGGTATGCGCGCGATATCGCTTGCAAGCGATGTCGAGACAAGCGCATAGGTTCGTGTCCCTGGGCAACCTAACTAAGAATTGGCGCACCCGGCAGGACTCGAACCTGCAACCCTCTGGTTCGAAGCCAGATATTCTATCCAGTTGAACTACGGGTGCGTAGGGACGGGCATGTTGCCTCAGGGCTGCGGCTGAATCAACTACAACTCATTTTTTGCCAGAGCCGGTTGGTCGAGCCCAATTCGCAAACTTCTCGACGGGTCTCTGATGCCTCTTTATAGTTTCTGACCACGACTCACTGCCCTAGAAAACCGAGATCAATATGCAAAGGCTCTTTCAACAAACAATCTGCGTCGCCCTCCTCCTGTGTCTGCAGGGATGTGAATCCACCGCATTGCTGGATGACCTGCTCAAAACGACCAGCAGCGGGACGGGCCTATCCAACGACACAATTGCGCAGGGCATGCGGGAAGCGCTTACCGTGGGGTCAGCAAGAGTGGTAGATACACTCGGTACCGAGGGTGGATTCGCAAACTCAGCCTTTCGGATCCCGCTACCGCAACAACTGCAGGATGCACAGGAGTTTGCCAATCGGTTTGGGTTAGGGGCGCCGTTTGAGACGCTGGAAGCAAAAATGAATCAGGCCGCAGAAGCCGCCGTGCCCGAAGCCCGCAATCTGTTTGTTGGTGCTATTCGGTCAATGACTTTCGCAGACGTGATGGCAATCTACCGGGGTCCAGACGACGCCGCGACCCGGTATCTCAAACAAACCACTCAGGCAACTCTGGATAGCAGGCTGCGCCCCATCATCAATACTCATCTGAACAGTGTCGGCGCAGTAAGAGCTTTTCGACAGGCTGTTGATCAGTACAACGCCATCCCACTGGTTAAACCCATAGACGCCGACCTCAATGGTCACGTGAGTGGCTATGCGATGGACGCATTATTCAACCAGCTGGCGGAAGAAGAAGCAGCTATCCGCCGCGACCCGGTGAAACGCACAACCCAGCTGCTGCGCACGGTATTCGGCGCTTGAAACCACCCTGGTAGGCCCGCACCCAATTTCAGGACGTCGCTCAAGCACGATCCCTACGTATCGACTGACCTCGAAATGCTCTTTATAGTCTGCCCGGGATAAATAATATGAAGCAGGGATCAGATGGCGAATAAAAACAACAAACCGGCCCATTACGAGATCGTAATCATTGGCGCCGGATTCTCAGGGCTGCTCGCGGCTCACTACCTCAAAGATGCCGGGTTCTCCTCTATCCGCTTGTTCGAAAAGAGTCCTTCGGTTGGCGGCGTCTGGGCCCACGGTGGCGTTGGCGGTTATCCAGGTGCGGCCTGCGATGTGCCTGCTTACACCTACCTGCCCTTTCTGGATCGCACTGGATTCATTCCATCGAAGAAATACGTCAGCCAGCAGGAAATTGCTGATTATGCGGAGCTGCTTACCGATCATTGTGATTTACGTGACATGATGGCGTTTTCTAGAGAAGTTGCGGACGTTACCCTCGTTGAAGGCCACGACAACCTGTGGCAGGTAACAACGCTGAACCCGGTTACCCGGGAAGTTGCAGAGGTGGTGACCTGTCATCACGTTATTGCCGCCAACGGCCCCCTTTCCAGCCCGAGACTGCCAGAGGTCCCTGGTATGGAGACTTTCACAGGTGAGAGCTTCCACACTGCGCGCTGGAACCCAAACGCTGAGCTGAAAGGTAAAAATGTTGGCGTGATTGGCACTGGCGCTTCAGCAGCTCAAGTGATCACAACCATTGTAGACGAAGCTGAACACCTCACGGTATTCCAACGCACACCCACCTGGGTGCTGCCCCGGGACGACGAGCCTACTCCGCCAGAGATCACCAAAGCCTTTCAGGCTGGCGGCTACGGCGAGGAACTGCGCAAGGTTGACTGGGACAGCGATAACCCCCCAACAGAAGTGCTGCTGACCTTTGATGACCTGCACGACCCGGAAAAGAACGCTGAGGTCTGCACTATGATCACCGAACGTATCAACGCGGAGGTTAAAGATCCGGAACTGGCGGCCACTCTGACACCGGACTATCCTTTTTTCTGCAAACGCGCCCTGTTTATCGATGATTATTATTCAACCTTCAATCGTGATGACATTACCCTGGTGAATGATCCCGGTGGTGTCGTACGCATCCACCCGGACGGTGTTGAACTGGCGAATGGCGCGCGCCACCAGGTCGATGTGCTGATTTACGCCACCGGCTTCGACAGCAATCTGATTCCATTTCCGGTGACCGGTCGCAACGGCGTCACGCTTGCGGACGCTTTTGGCGCTGACGAGGATAACAAGTGGCAGATGACACGGCCGCGTAGCCTCTGGGGTATACACGTTCCAGATATGCCTAACTTCCACATGATGATTGGCCCTCAGAGCCTGAACCCCTATACCAATGTCACCCTGGTCTGCGAGGAACAGGCGCGCTATCTGGCAAAGCTACTGTCAGATATGCGTGATCGCGGCGCTCACACCGTCGAGCCCTCGGCCGCAGCTGCTGATGCCTGGACAGAACTGTGCGAGCAAAGCTCCGAGGGTAAAGTCTGGCTGCGCTGTAACAACTGGTATATGAAAACCACCAAGTCTGACGCTGCAGCTGGTCGTGAGCGTTCCGCCGGCATGTGGATGGGATCTTACGAGGATTACCTGCGACATCTTGTTGGGCACGAAGGTGGTGAGCGGGATGATCTGCTGGTGTTTGGCTGAGAGAAAGCCGAAAGCGAGTCAACTACCAGCTCAAGCGCGTATTCAGGTCAGTCAAAAAAGACGGCAACCGATGCCGTCAACTGGGTTCGCGCGTCGAATTTCTCGACAGCCATTCTGATGTCAAAACGAGACTTTGGATTAAACGCGACATCGACCCCCCAGAGCCAGTCTCTTTCACCGGAGGTGGCCCCCCAGTAACCGCGACCGAACGCGTGCATCTTCCAGTTTTCGGTAACATCCAACACAGCGCCTGCTTCCGTCTGCATGGTCAGGAATTCATCTTCGATACCGCTGCGAGTATGCAGCCTTGCCCCACCCAATCCATATAACAAAGACCTGGAGCCGGTGCGAACAGCTTTTCCCGCTTGGGTTGTGAAGCCAAAATCTTTGCAGTCTTCACATAAGTTGCTACGGCTCTTGTAATCAACCGCGAGCCCCCACGAACGTACCTTGCCTGTATCAGAGGGGAGAATACTTGTACTTAAGCTACGCAGCTCGACCAGCACTAGACGATTTAGAGACACCGCAGAATCTTTTATTTTTAATTCAACATCACCCATTGTGAAGTGGGAGACTTCCTGACCTAACGCGCGTGGTTCTAAAAAATCGTTATTGGCTATTCTGTATTGCAACAGCTGAAATGGCTCCTGTTCGGCAAGGCCCATACCGACACGAAGAAAAGAAGGCTTTCGCGCGTTTAGCGGAGACAGATCAGGCATCTCACTGCCAGTAACCGCATTTTCCACGGCCGGTCTTTGAAACAGCTCGTTCAGTATTGTTGCCCGCCGAGCTTGCGACCTGGTTTTGAGGGTTACATCCGCTTCCTCAAGTTTTGATTTGGCCAGATCAAGATCGATATAGTCGAGAGCCAGCATGAGCGTATCGCTCGACCTGGAGCTGACGAGCTTTTCTTGCTGTTCCTGTTCAGCGTTTACAAACCTGGAAAACTCTTTTCGTTGCTCTCTTGGCAACAGGTTATATTCGTTAGAGAACCTCGACAAAAGCGAGGGCTTAAAAGTTTCTTCAACAATCAGCGAACGCCCGGAATCTCGCCCGCGCAGATTACGGATCACCTGAATCGGCTGTAACCAGAACCCGTGCGTCTCAGTCAGGTTTCGGTCTGTGGCCAGTTCAATTATGCGAGCAATACGATGGGCGCAATTGTCATTAAAAAAATAGTAATCAAATCGAGCGGACCTCATTTCCCAGCTGTGCTCGAGCACAAAATCAAGTTCGGACCGCGACAGCCCTAGCTCAAACTCCCAGGTGTCGCGTAACTGGGCACTGGTATACAAGTAGCTGTGCAGAAAGTAGTTGTTCTGCGAATAAGATGCGGTGTAACCACCAAACAACCCTTTCAAAATATAAAGTGGATTACCGGGATTATCGTTCGCGTCAGCGCCGTAATTTAGAGCGGTATCTAGAGCTGCATGCCGCGAGCCTGAAGTTGAAGTTGGATAATTCAACTTGAGCAACGTATGCCCGTAGTAGGAAGCCGGGTTGTCGAAATACCCGCTGGCAAAGACCATGGAGACAGACTTCACATCGTTTGGCTGCATCTGCTCAGCGTATAAAGGACAAACCAGAGATGTATCCAGCTGCGCATCAATTGCTTCAAGCACAAGTCTCGTTCGGGCTGGAAAACGACAGAGAATTTCGGTTCCCTCACCGGTTCGAATGAAGCCGGCTACAGCTTGCTTAAACGCATGGAACTCTGCATCAGGGTCAACAGCGCCATGATCCAGGATGAAAAAATCTGCGTTCGCTATTTCACTGACGTAACTGCCGTTGGTTTGAAGATGATAGTAGTTCAGGATCAGCCAGTTCGCGCGAGTAGCGCCAACCAACTCTACCGCCTCTATTCGCTGGAAAGCTGCCTGGCGCTGTTCAGAAGATAGAGGATCACCGTGCAGTTCTATGGCCCAGGCGGGTGCTTGGTGCAGTGAAAAAAACACATAAAAAAAGACCAGCTTATAAAGCTGGTCTTTTAACTGCCGAGACAATTTAGAGGATTACGTCACAGGCTCCCTGGGAGGCATCAACAACTTCTTTCACATTTCCATAAAGCGCACTGGCTTTTTCGTAACGGGATTTTTGAGCATATGAAGCCTCCTGCACCACTTGAGCATACGCGCCCCTTAGTTGAGCATTCAGGTCTGTCTGTACCGAGGAGTCACATAACATGGTTTCGTTGAGGGCAGTGAGATGGGCGCCGCCACCAACAGCAATGTCCTGCTCCAGACTCGGTAACGTTTCCAGGATCAACCTTGCCGTAGCCACTTTTCTTGCATTACAAGTTTCAGGTGAACTGATCGCAGAGATGATTGCAGTTACACCAAGGTCCCAGATCACGTTCGAAGTCGCAGCAGCCCAGGTAACATCCTGAAAAATTGCAGCACCAATGCCACACTCTGAGTAGGGATTTGGACCACTACCTGGGGCTTTGCCTTCCGCTGCAAACGCAGTCGCAGGCATACAGGCAACAGCGATAATCAACAAAGTTCTTCTCAACATCTAATTCTCTCCGGGGTTAGATAATTTAACAGGTCGAGTCATTCATCTGGCACGACAGAGTGAGTATAGTACACAAACAAACATCAGCAGCGGCAATTATATTAACATGCCAGCAAACATGATTGCTTAGGTAGATCCAACCGTTAGGATCAAGAGAAAAGATGGCAAAAAACTATATCGTGTACGGTGGTGAACTGAGTTTATTCACCCGCAAACTTGAAGCAGCCATGGACTTCTACGGAGCAGATTATATCCGAGAAGCCAAAACCCAGGAAAACGCTGAGCTGATTGAACGCCGCTCAGGCACTCATCAGATCCCCGTGTTGTTAACCCCGGAAAACTGGATGATTTGCGATACAACGCCTTTGTTAGAGATGCTGGACCGCCGTTTCCCGGATCGTGCGATGTTCCCATCCGGTGAACTGGGTGTATTGGTTCACATACTCGAAGAGCATTTTGATGAGTGGATTGCACGCGTCATGGTGCACTATCGCTGGCATTACCCGGACAGCGCAAAGTTTGCCGCGCAGCGCATGGCCAACGGCAACCCGGAAGTCGTCAAGCGAATGCTGGACTGGGGCCCCAGAGCCTGTCGCGCCACCGGCACGGATTCAGCACAGCAGCGTGATGCCGCAGAAGCTGAATATCTACGCATTCTGCAGGCTGCCGAAACACAGCTCAAACAAACAACTTTTCTGTTAGGTGATCGTCCTACGGCTTTGGATTGTATTGTTCTAGGCGGATTAAGGGCGCATACCCATATGGACCCCGACCCCAAAAAGGTGACCGCACAGTTTCCAACGGTTGTTGATTGGGCGGAGCATCGGGCGAACCAGTGGGACGGCACAGGTGAGTTAGCACCATTTGACGCACCCACTGATTTTGCCTTACATGTTCTGGGAGAAATGGCTTCAACCTATTCCCCTTATGTCCTGGCTAACCGCGACGCTCAGCGTGTCGGCGCTAAAGCCTTTCACGTGGATATTTATGGCGAAGACGTCAGCTACCTGTCTCGGCCCTACCCGGAAACGGCACGCAACATGGTGGTTGAGCGCATCAAGAAGCTGGATTCAACGCAATATAAACGGGTACAGGCAATGCTCAGTAGCACGGGGTTGAGTGGAACATTTGATTGAGTAGAGACACTCTGGATTACAGTACTGTTGCACACGTTTGACAGAAATTGAATTTCGCTTGTTGGCTTTTCAATCATCGGTCCAGCGCTATCGACTACCCAGCACCTCCCAAGGGCCCACCAAAGACATTGTCCGGATCATATTTTGCCTTGATAGCAGTCAGCCGTTCCCAGTTGGGTCCGAAACCCGCTTGTGTACGCGCCACATCGTCCCGGTCGAGATAGTTAAGGTAAACTGTTCCATCAGAGAATTGCATCAGCTTCTCGGCAATAGCGCGGGTCGCTTTCACCGCCGCTTCATCCATCGCGGGATCAACCCAGCCAGTTGAAACCCCAAGATTCCAGCGCGCCCTGCGGTTGGAGAAAGCAGTATTGGTTACGCCGATGCGCGCCACCGCCCCACCCAGGGCTTCCATGAAGATCTGCGTGTATTCTCCGGGGATAGTGCGGATACCCTCGAGCAGCACATCGACCAGATCATCTGACAAGTCGTCCACAAAGATCGACTTCCAGTAATAGCGCCCACCCTTTGGACTGGCATCAGCAAAGGTTTTCTGAAATTCAACATAGGGCTGGGTATCAACAAAGCCAAAGATCATGTCTCCGAGTTCAAGGCAGGGCTGAAGTTCAGCGCGTGCCTGCGCTGCTACACCCGTGTGGCAACCAACCATCACTATGGCGTGCTGACCGTGAAACTCTGCAGGAAAAGGTTCAACCGGCGGAACTTTGAGCATAGCTGGGACGAGACCAAGATCATCGCTGGCATCCTGCATGGTATTCCTCAGGAAGCGCATAACTTCATGTGCCTTCTCGATCGGATACCACGCCTGCCCAACAACCACTTCCGGACCAACCGGATGCAGCGCGAAATTGAAACGAGTGACTATGCCGAATTGTCCGCCACCGCCGCGAAGCGCCCAGAATAGATCGGGCAGTTCTTCTTCGCTTGTCTCTATAATCGATCCGTCCGCCAGCACCACCTGTGCACTCACAAGGTTATCGATCGTCAGCCCCAGCTTGCGAGCAAGAAAGCCGATGCCGCCACCCAAAGTAAGCCCTCCCGCGCCTGTGCCCGGCTCGACTCCGGCGGTGACGGCAAGGCCGTGTGCCTGCGTCGCCACATCGAGATCGCCCAACAGCGCGCCGCCACCAACCTGCGCGAACTGGCGCTCCGGATCGACTACAATGGAATTCATCAGGGTAAGATCGATTATCAGGCCATCTTCCGGAAGCGATGCGCCTGACACCGAGTGCCCGCCTCCGCGAGCGACGGCGGTCATGCCATGCTCGGCAGCGTATCTGACGGCGCGGGACACATCCTCCACACTTTCACAGCAGGCTATCAGAGCCGGACGGCGGTCTATCATTGCGTTCCAGCCCATGCGCGCAGCATCGAAATCGGCGTGCTTGGCGTGTGTGAGTTGCCCCGTAAATCCCTCAATCATGGTATCGCCTCCATTTATCAGAGCAGGCTACCATGCTTGATCTCGGTTAATGAAGGGCAAATCAGACACCCTTCGCTTTGTCGTTTGGAGTTTCAATAATGTCTGACCAGCATTTTGGCCTCACCTCAAGTCACCACCAGACTACCCACCAAAAAGAACGAACCAACGACGCCGACATCAAAACCTTACGCACCCAATCAAACCGTTGGTTTTCGGGTTAATTGAAGCAAACCGTACATTCCTCAAAAAAAGGCGCATACTCGCCCCACTGTCTGAGTGCTTTTCAGTGCCAGACGATTAGAATGAGCAGAGTTATGGCGAAAGGTCAGGATAAACGAGGCCAAGGCAGCAAAACCAAGGCGCAGAGTTCTTTGAAAGAAAAGCGAGCGGTTAAACGCTCAAAGCGCAACGATTCCAAGTCGACAGACGCTTTTGCTAAGATCAAAACCCCATAAATTATGGCGCTCAGATATTACATGTTGGGAGATTCAAGCATCTCACGAATCCCTACAGGAACATGAGATGTCAATAACCTTTGAGAACCCCACCCGTCGTTTTGACGAGAGTATCAATTGTATGCGCTTTTCAGGATACGACGGGGCAATTGAAGTTTCGTTCTTCCTGAAGGTCGAAGCGCTGGTAAAACTATGTCCGAAACTAAACGAGACTGAGGCCGAAATATTGCAGGCCTTTGATTTACGGCTGCAGAAAATCCATAAGGCGGCATCAAAAGTCTACGGCCAAAACAGGAAAACCTACGTCTGCACAATTACCAGCGAAGATATCTAGTTTCGGTAGCTCAATTCTGACCCAAAGCTAGACTTTAAATCGTGCGCAGCGGTTGTTCTCCTAACTGCGCAACAGCCGCCCGGGTACCGCGCCACTATGCTCATTATCGGTGAGTAGTATTTCACCGTTCACCAAAGTATGTTTGATGCCATCCGCCGTCTGCTTCAGACGCTTTGCCCCCGCCGGCAGGTCATGCACAATCTGCGGCAAACGAGCACCAATGGTCTTCGGATCAAAAATCACCACGTCTGCCGCCATGCCTTCACGCAGCAAACCACGATCGTGTAACCCCCACATGGTTGCAGTGTTGTACGTGATCTGACGAACGGCTTCTTCCAGTGACAGCGCCTGTTTTTCGCGCACCCAGTAACTCAACAGATGGGTCTGCAGGGAGCTGTCCATAATCTGCGCGACATGTGCACCGGAGTCGGAGAATGTCACCACCGAACGAGGGTGTTTCATCATTTCCAGCACGTGATCCTGGTTTTCATTGGCAATCGGCTGACGGAAAAAGATCCTGAAGTCATGCTCCAGTGCCATGTCAATCATCAGTTCAACAGGATTAACCCCTTTTGCACGAGCCAGCTCCGCCATGGAGGGCTGGTCGTAAACCATGTCACTCATGGGATACACATACTCCCACTCCGGCGGACGCGGCTCAGCGCCGACTACTTTTGGTCCGGTGTATTCGCGGTTGGCAATCTCTACCAGCTTGGCTTTCAAAGCCGGGTCACGCAGCTTCACTTTCTGTTCTTCAAGCGGCAGCGCTCGAATATCGGACCACAACTCCCACTTATCAAATGGCGTATGGCTTTCAAAGGATAACAGTGTATTTAAGGCGCGAGTGTGCACCTGTGCATACATACGCCCGCCCGCCTCTGCGGTTTCGTCCAGCAGATCAAAATAGGGCCGCCAGAGTTCTGGCGCAACACGGACACTGAACATACCCCAGGTCTGAGTAACACCGGACTCAACCGACAGGTCTCTTAAGCGGTTATGATATTCGCGGATACGCTCCGGGTTTCGACCTGGCGCTTCGCCGGCAATCTCAAACACCCCTTTACCGGTTTCTCCGACCGCATTCACGATACCGCGCACTTCATCCCAGTGCGCGATACGACTGGCCACCGGCCGATCGTCTGCGGTGATGTGATTGAACGTGCGTGAGGTTGAGAATCCAATTGCGCCTGCCTGCATCGCTTCTTTCACCAGCGCCTGCATGTGCTTCAGGTCATCTTCGCTGGCCTGCTCGGTGAAGGCACGCTCACCCATGGTGTAGGTGCGTAACGCCGAGTGGCCAATATAGCCGGCATAGTTGATACCTTTTGGCAGGCGGTCTACGGAATCAAGAAACTGTGGGAAGGTTTCCCAGGTCCAGTCGATGCCTGCCAGCATTGCTTCGCGGGATAGATCTTCTGCGCGTTCCAGGTTGCGGAATACCAGATCCGCGTCTTCGGGTTTGCAGGGTGCCAGGGTGAACCCGCAGTTGCCCATGACGACACTGGTTACACCGTGATAACAGGAGCATGAGCCGATGGGATCCCAGAACACCTGTGCGTCCATATGCGTGTGCCCGTCTACAAAGCCCGGTGACACAACGTGCCCTTCAGCATCAATGGTTTGTCGTGCTGGGGCGTTAATGCGCCCGATAGAGGCTATTTTGTCACCCTGAATAGCCAGATCGGCTCGATACCCAGCGCCACCGGAACCGTCCACAATCAAACCGTTTTTTATTACTACGTCGTACATCACAGCACCCTCTTTAACCCTCGTTAATCGAGTCTAACACCGCACAAACACATTTTTCTCCAGGTCTTTACGCACCTGACCCGCTGCAAAAACCTGCCCGTTCATTACAATATATACCCCAGGGGGCAGTGCCTGGACGGCCGCAAACGCCATCCCGACATTAAACGTTGCATCACTTTTTGCAAAGCGGGCGGGCGACAGAGCGCCGGTCAACACGATGGTTTTTTCTCCAGGATGCAGCGATTGTGCCGTCAGGGTCATGGTATCCGTGCCATGGGTGATCACCACACAACGTTCCTCGCAGGCTTCAACCGCTTTCGCTATGGCTTGCCGGTCGTCCTCATTCAAATCGAGCGAATCTTTACGCATCACCTCGACCAGACGATGAGGCGCATCCACATGGGCTTCTTTCAGCAGTTCGAGCACAACCGAATCTCCGATGGCAAATTCACTGCGGGCATCAAAATATACTTTGTCGATGGTGCCACCGGTGGTGAGCACTGCCACCGCTTCTGTCTGTAATGCAGACATGTTATTTCACCACTCTAATCGCTAATTTCATGAAGCCTGCCATGGTAGCATGCACCCCTGATGCCGAGTCTCCCGGAGCCCAGCCAGAGCATGCCTCCTGTTAAACTTGCTTATACCGTCCACCCCGGCCAGGGACCTTACCTGGCAATGGTGCATGGCTTTCTGTCCAGCTCCCACCAGTGGAATCACAATCTGTCGGCACTCGGCCGCGTCTGTCGTCCGGTAACCATCGATTTGTGGGGGCATGGCAAGTCGCCCAGCCCGACTGAGGAGCAAGCCTACCACCCGGATTACTACGTTGAAGCGCTTGAAAATATCCGCCTGGCCCTGGGCGCAGATCAATGGCTACTGTGTGGCTATTCCATTGGTGCGGCGCTGACCATTCGCTATACCCAGGCCTACCCAGAGCATGTGATTGCACACATCTTTACCAATTCGAGCTCAGCTTTTGCGGATGAGGCGCAGATTGCCAAGTGGCGGAGTGAAGCAGCGGACAGCGCAGCAAGAATTCACAGGGGCGGCCTTAAAGCGATATCACGTATTCCTGTGCATCCGCGTTTTGCTAAAAGGCTGCCACCTGACCTGTACGCCACGTTAATGGAAGATGCCCAGACGCTTTCTCCATCGGGTGTTGCGCACACGCTCTCGCACACAACACCCAATGCCAGTATTCGTCATCTTGCCGGTCATAATTCAAGGCCTGCGCTGCTGGCCCACGGAAAGCTCGAAGCCCGCTTTGCAGGCTCCAGGGACTGGGCCGTTGCCCACATGCCACATCTGACAGTGGTTGATCTGCAGGCTGGGCACGCAGTGAACATGGAGGACAGCGAGGGTTTCAATCAGGCGGTCACTGAGTTTGTGGGAGCACACACGTTATGACTCATATCGTTGACACCCTGATTGAAGAACGCGCGGTTAAGCTGCGCCAGCATCCGTTCATCTGGAAGCTGATACAGGAATACCTGTATCCGGTGTTTGGTTATCAGACCACCATAGACCTGGTTGATGAGGTGCAGGGTATGAGTGGTTATGACGTGTTTGAACACGTCAGCAATCTGCTGGGTATGAAAGTCACCGTAGAAGGGTTGCAGCATCTGCCGGCCGAGGGCCGCACCGTTGTCATGCCGAACCATCCAGCGGGTATTGCCGACGGGTTAGCTGTCTTTGACGCCATCAAAGCCATTCGCCCGGACATGAGTTTCTTTGCCAATCGGGACGCTGTGCGTTGCCAGGAAAATCTGAGCGAAATCATCATCCCTGTTGAGTGGATGGAAGAAAAACGCAATCACAGCAAAAGTAAAGAAACCCTGCGCAACATGTTACGCGCGGTGAAAGACGAACGGCTGATTGTCATTTTCCCTTCGGGACGATTAGCACGCCCGACTCCGATTGGGCTGGTTGAGCGTGAATGGCTGGTATCCGGAGTGAGCCTCGCGCAGAAGTACAACTGCCCCATCGTCCCGATGCACATCAAAGGTTACAACAGCACGCTTTATTACCTGCTCTGGTTCCTGAACTCAGAACTCAAAGACATGACGCTGTTCCGGGAGATGCTGAAAAAGTCTGGTCAGCGTTACCACATTCAGATCGGCGAACCGATACAGTCAGATATTGAAGCGACATTGCTGACGCCCGCCCTGCGCAAATACGTTACCCAGGATCTGAAGCGCGGTGTCACGCGTTTTGTTGAACCCGACGCCTGAGAACCCGGTTGCGCAGATCACATGGATTGACTTCCCACGTCGTTGCGATAGCTTTGCAGCGGGCGCTGAAGAAATGTCCCCGCAATTTTAACTAAGATAAAAGGCCAGCTCGCCATGTCAAAACAACCTGCCCGACCTCGACGATGTCAGCTATCGGTACCCGGCAGTTCAGAGAAAATGATGGCCAAAGCCGCTGCGCTTGAACTGGACCACGTTTTTCTCGATCTGGAAGATGCCGTTGCCCCAAGTGCCAAAACTGCTGCCCGGGGTAAAATAGTTGAAGCGTTGAACACCCACGACTGGCGACCGCGGACGTTGTGTGTGCGCATTAACGATGTCGAAACCCAGTGGTGCCATGATGACGTTATTGAAGTGGTCACCGGCGCCGGCGACAAACTCGATACCATCATGTTAACCAAGGCTAAAAGTGCTGCAGACGTACGTTTCCTACACCTTTTACTCGATCAGCTTGAGCAGAAGCTGGGCCTGACACGACGCATCGGCATTGAGTGTCTGATTGAAGAGGTGGAAGGCATGATGAACGTGGAGGAGATCGCGGCCTGCAGCGATCGACTGGAATGCCTGATTTTCGGCATGGGTGATTACAGCGCCAGCCAGCAGATGCAACTGTCTTCCGTGGGCAGCACCGGTGGTTATCCACCTGACATCTGGCACTACCCACGCTATAAGATGACCATCGCCTGCCGCGCCAACGGAATCGATCCGGTGGACGGACCTTTCGCTAACTTCAAAAATCCGGAGGCCTTCCGCAAAGAAGCTGAGCGCTCACTGATCCTGGGCATGGTTGGCAAATGGGCCATCCATCCTGCCCAGGTTGAGATTGCCCAGGAAGTGTTTGCACCCACCGCAGAAGACGTGGCCAAAGCACGCAAACAGAAAGAAGCGTACGATGCCGCGCTGGCCGAAGGCCTCGGTGCCATCAACGTTGATGGCGTCATGGTGGATGCCGCCAGCATCAGGATCGTGCAGAACACCATAGACCGCGCCGACCTGATCGGCATCTGAGTTAATCAAGAGCACCACTATGTCTGCACACTACCTCACCGAAGAGCGCCTCATGATCCAGGAGGTTGCGCGGGAATTCTCTCTTAAAGAAGTGCTGCCGGTTGCTAACGAACTGGATCCGGTGCAGGGCACAATCCCCCTGGATCTGCGACGCAAGATGGGCGAGATGGGCTACTTTGGTATCCGTATGCCGGAAGAACATGGCGGCATGGGATTAGGTGTGTTTGAGTATTGTCTGATAGCCGAAGAGCTCGCCCGAGGCTGGATGAGTGTGGCCAGCATTATCGCCCGGGCGTCTTCCTTGATGGCTGTAGGCGGATGGCCGGAAGCCAAACGCCGGGAGTTAACCGCCCGTGCCGCTCGAGGTGATTACCTGTGCGCCGTCTCGCTGTCCGAACCCAACGTCGGCAGCGATCTCGCTGCTGTAAGTTGTAAAGCGGTGCTGGACGGGGACGAGTGGGTTATCACCGGCAACAAATACTGGTGCACCTTTGCCGACCAGGCCGACTATATCAATCTGTTGGCTCGAGTAGAGGCACCGGCGGATGAGGCGCGCTACACCGGACTGCGATCCTTCATTATTGAAAAGCCGCGTGGCGAATTACCCAAAGGCTGCCAGGGCGCTGCGATTCCTAAAATCGGTTACTTCGGCTGGAACACTTTCGAACTGGCATTTGATGGTTGCCGGATCCCCAAGGAGAACATCATTACCGGCGGTGGCGGCGAAGGTTTTAAGAGTACGGTGAATATGCTCAATG
The DNA here is from genome assembly GCA_024743175.1 of Pseudomonadaceae bacterium. GTDB lineage: Bacteria > Pseudomonadota > Gammaproteobacteria > Pseudomonadales > Azotimanducaceae > UBA4421. Next base: position 368,264 of record JANSXA010000002.1, read on the forward strand.
CAGCCCGAGCACATACCGCTGCGCGCTCCATTGGCCTTGCCCGTGGCGCCCTCGAAGACGCTACAGCGTACGCCCATGAGCGCCAGCAGTTTGGTGTACCGATTGGAGATTTTCAGGAAACACGCTTCAAACTGGCACGTATGGCCAGTGAAATAGAAGCCGCACGCGCCCTGATGTATGACGTCTGCACCAGGATGGATGCCGGCCAGACCTGTGACAAAGAAGCCGCCATGTTGAAATGGTTCGCCGCGGAAATGGCAGAGCGGGTGACCTCGGATGGACTGCAGATTCTCGGCGGTGCTGGTTACACTAAACTGCACGCGGTAGAACGTTATTGGCGTGACGCGCGCCTGACCAAAATTTTTGAAGGCACCAGCGAAATCCAGCTGCGCATCATCTCTGACCGACTGCTCGGCAAACCCACCCAACGCGCCAATGCATGAGCCGGTTCATACAACTGGTTGAAGAAATCCGCAGCTGTACGTTATGCGCTGAACACCTGCCGCTGGGTCCCAGACCGGTTATCCAGGCTGATCCTGCCGCCAGAATACTCGTCGTTGGCCAGGCGCCGGGAACAGCGGTGCACAAAACCGGCATTCCGTTCAACGACCCAAGCGGGGAACGCCTGCGTAGCTGGATGGGCATTGATCGGGATACTTTTTATAACCCGGAAAAGATCGCCCTTATACCGATGGGTTTCTGCTATCCCGGCAAAGGCAAAGGCGGCGATTTACCCCCTCGCAAAGAGTGCGCACCCGCCTGGCGGGATCAATTACTCGGACAATTGGACAACATCGAACTGACTATCGTAATGGGTCGCTATGCGCTGGCTTGGCATTTGAACATTCCCTCAAACCAGACATTGAACACCGTGGTGGCCAACTGGCGGCAGTACTGGCCTCAAGCCGTGCCCCTGCCACACCCGAGCCCGCGCAACACCCAATGGTTGAAGCAACGTCCCTGGGTAGAGGAAGACATCATCCCGGCGCTGCAACATCGCATTCGCACCTTGCTTAACGAAGGCAGCGCCACGTAGACTCAAAGGTTAATACCGGGAGTTAACCATCGTCGTGACAACGCAACCTAACGCCGCCACTCTGGGCGAACTCAAATCCAGCGGCTATAAACCGCAGCCTGTTAAAGAAGAAATCCGCAAGAATCTCATCACCAAGCTGACTCAGGCTGAAACATTATTCCCCGGCGTTGTGGGTTATGAAGATACTGTTGTGCCGCAGATCACCAACGCCATTCTCGGTTGCCAGGACATTATATTCCTGGGTGAACGTGGTCAGGCCAAATCACGAATCGCCCGTTCTCTGGTGTCGTTACTTGATGAGTGGAGCCCGGTGATTGCGGGCACAGAAATCCCCGAAGACCCGCTGCAGCCCATCACCAAAGCAGGCAAAAACCTCATAGAAGAACACGGCGATGCCACGCCGATCGCCTGGCTGCATCGCGACGATCGCTATGGAGAAAAACTGGCCACACCGGATATCACCATTGCAGACATCATTGGCGAGGTAGACCCTATCAAGGTCGCTGAAGGCCGCTACCTGTCCGACGAACTGACTTTGAGTTATGGCCTGGTGCCACGCATGAACAAAGGTATTTTTGTCATCAACGAACTCCCCGATCTGGCCGAGCGCATTCAGGTGGGACTGCTCAATCTGCTGGAAGAACGCGACGTACAGATCCGCGGCCACAAAGTTCGCCTACCGGTGGATGTGTTCATCCTCGCCACCGCCAACCCGGAAGACTATACCAACCGCGGGCGCATCATCACGCCGCTCAAAGACCGCTACGGCGCCCAGATCCGCACGCACTACCCGGAGCACGTCGAACAGGAAATTGCCATCGTCGAGCAGGAAGCCAACGTGCTGTCCATGCCCGATGTAGATGTGCTGGTGCCGGATTACATGAAAGAGATTATTGCTGAGGTCACCCACCACGCCAGGCGCTCACCGGATGTGAATCAACGCTCCGGCGTATCGGTACGCGCATCCATCGCTAACTTTGAAGTGCTGGTCGCCAACGCGTTTCGCCGCGCCCTGGTATTGGGAGAAAAGGAAGTGGTACCACGCATTTCGGACCTCGATTACATCGCTCCCTCTTTTCAGGGCAAAGTCGAATTTGAAGCCATGGAAGACGGCCAGGAAGACAAAATTACCAATCGCATCATACAGGCGGCGACCAAGGCTGTTTTTGATCGTACTCACGATCTACAGGACCTCGCTCCTATTATAGAAGCATTCAACAACGGCCTCAGCATCGAGATTGGCGAGGCGGTTTACGCTGAGGACTACAGTCAGATTATCGACAAAATCCCGGGCATGGGAGAACGGATCACGGCTAAGACGCCTGGCACACGAGCGGCTGAGGTGGAATTTCTGCTCGAAGGCCTGCATCTGAACAAACTGCTTAACAAATACGCGGTGTCCGGCCGCTCAACCTATACAGGATAGACGCCATGGCTCCTTCGCGCCGACAACGTTACTCCGCCTGGGATGGTTCCCAACAGTCTGCCTGGGACGCCGAAGAGATCATGAAAGCTCTGGCTGACGACCTGATGGAGTATGGCGATCTGCGCTGGGCTATGCGCAATCTGGTTTCCCGCGGCATGCCCATTCCCGAAGGTGGCTACCTGGAAGGTCTGCGCGACATGATCCGGCAGCTGCGCGAACAGAAGCAGCGACAGCTCAATCGTTTCAACCTTGACTCTATTTTTGAGGACTTCCGCGAACGCCTGGACGAGATCATCGCCATGGAGCGGGATCAGATCAACGCCTGGAAAGCCAAAGCTGCAGAGGCCGAGAACTTCAGTGACACGCTGTTGAAAGATATCGCCGAGCGTAACGAGAAAATTCTTGATGACCTGCCTGACAATATCGGCGCGCAGATAAATACCCTGGAAAAGTTTGAGTTCATCAATACTGACGCACAGAAAAAGTTCATTGAACTGTTGAATGAACTGCGTAAAGCGATGACCGGCACGTTCTTTAATGACATTGAGAACATGGTTAACAATCTGTCAGACGGCGACATCGAACGCATGAAGCAGATGATGAAAGCCCTGAACGACATGCTGGTGAAAAAGATCGCCGGTGAAGATCCGGGCTTTGATGAGTTCATGGCGGAGTTTGGTGAGATGTTTGGCGACGACCCGCCAAAAAACCTGGACGAACTGTTAGAGCAGATGCGCCAGCAGATGGCGGCGGCTCAATCACTGATGAATTCCATGTCACCGGAACAACGTCAGGCGCTGCAGGAGATGTTCAACGGTCGTTTTGGTGATCCTGAACTGGAAGCGGAAATGGCCAAGCTGGCCAAAGAACTGGATTTCCTCAACCCTGATGGCCAGGGCTACAATTTTTCTGGTGACGAATCCCTTGGTCTGGATGAAGCCATGAGACTCATGCAGGAAATGCATGAAATGGACGATTTACTTGGCCAGATGCAGGATGCGGAACGGCGCGGCGACCTCAGCGGCATCAACAAAGACCTGATGCGGGATTTAATGGGTGAAGATGAAGCCGATCAACTCGAAGAGTTGGAAAAGCTCATGAAAATGCTCGAAGACTCAGGCTACGTGCGCAACGAAGATGACAAAGGCTGGGAACTGACACCACGCGGCTCAAGGGTTATCGGCCAGAAAGCCCTTGGCGAGATTTATCAGCGACTGAAGAAACAGAGCCTGGGCAATCACGCAATACCTGAGGAAGGCCGCTTCGGCGAACGCATCGAAGACACCAAAAGCTACGAATTTGGTGACCCCTTCCATCTGCATATGCCCAGAACCATCCGCAATGCCATCAATCGACAGGGTCCCGGCGCTCCGGTGCAGCTCAACCCAGCTGATTTTGAGATCTACCGCAGTGAGCAGATCACCTCAACAGCAACCGCACTGCTTGTGGACCTGTCCTGGTCCATGGCGTTGCGCGGCTCTTTCCAGGCTGCAAAAAAAGTGGCTCTAGCGTTGCACAACCTGATTACCAGCCAGTACCCGAAAGACAGCTTCTACATCATCGGTTTTGCAGCGACGGCTAAAGAACTCAAACCTCAGGATCTGCCTTTTCTGCAGTGGGATGAATATGTTCTGGGTACAAACATGCAGCACGCCCTGCTCATGGCAGAGCGACTGCTATCGAAACATCCTGCCGGCAGCAAACAGATCATCATGATTTCGGACGGTGAACCAACCGCGCATATGGAGAATGGTCGGGCCATGTTCGCCTATCCGCCCACCGCGGAAACCATCAGGGCAACCTTCAGAGCGGTAAAGCGCTGCACCACCAAAGGCATCGCCATCAACTCTTTCATGCTTGAATCTTCCGAATATCTGCGCGCCTTCATGCAGGAAGTGGCACGTATGAATGGCGGGCGCGTTTTCTACACCTCACCAGAACAGTTAGGTGAATATATACTGGTAGATTATGTGGAAGGTAAACGGAAAAAACTCGGCCGTTGACGCCTCTGCGCTCTAGCTGAGATAAAAATCATCATTGAATGTCTTCACCACATCCGGATAGAAAACAGTAAACGCTGTCACCAGCATGCCGTTGATAAAGCCTTCCGGAAACATCAGCAATAGAATAAACGCCCAGTTATCGGCAGCGAGTTCAAACCACTCCGACTGGCCCATCACCCAGAAAGTAGGTAACGCCAGAATACCCAGCACCAGCACACTCAACAGACCACCCCCAAAACCCGCACCCAGCATATAAACAAAAAGGTTTCGCAAAGCGCGTGTACGCAGAAAGTGCACCAGCAGGCGGGTTGTAGTGGCCGGTATCAGCACCGAGAACATCCAGGCCAAAGGCACAGCCCACACAGATTGCTGCTGCCAGGTGAGAAAAACAAACAGCACAAGGGTTGCCCCAATGATAGTCAGACGCCAACCTACAATCAGCGTCAGGCTGGTAACGCCAAGCAGATGAATCCAGACACCGGCAATGACCTGAAACGACAGCAGCCATAAAAACAGCAGCGCCAACAGGCCACCCAGGAACACGTGCTGGCGCGCTGATGCCGCCCACAATGCAGACCAGGGCGCTGCTATAGCCGTCCAGGTCACGCAGACCAGCATCGCAAGGCCGACAGTGAGATTAAGCCAGAATGGAATGAGTTCGGCTGCGACGATCATAGCGAAGTGATCTCAGTGCTCGTTAATCAAAACCCATAGTACACAAGCGCAGGATTTATCCCCGCAGCTCCCGTTCAAGGCTGGCCGCAGCATCACCTCGAGGCTTCGACCACGGCGCAATGTAGCGATAAGCCAGTGGTGTCAGGTACAGGGTGAAAACGGCAGCAAGACCGAGGCCGGCAAACACAACCCATCCGATGGCGTGCCTCGCCTCCGCTCCCGGGCCTGTGGAGAGAATCAAAGGCAGCGCCCCGAATACTGTTGACACAAGGGTCATGACAATAGGCCGCAAGCGAACGCGCGCAGCTTCCTGGATCGCTTGCGCCACACTGGCCCCACCGTCCCGAAGCTGATCAGCGAATTCCACCAGAATAATACCGTTCTTAGCCATAAGTCCGATCAGCATGATCAGCCCCACCTGAGAGTAGACGTTCAGCGTAGTGCCCGTGATATACAAAGCAAAGAGCGCAGCAGCAAGACCAAACGGCACAATCAGCATCACTACCAGTGCGCTGGTAATGCTTTCGAATTGCGCAATCAACACCAGCAGGACGATCAACAGAGCAAACGCGTAGGTCAACAGAGCATCTCGATTGGTTTCTTCCAGCGTAGCTGCCGCCCCTAACGGTATAAATCCAATGCCCTGGGGCAGGAGTCGGTCAGCCAACACTCTGACATCGTTGACCGCTGACTGCAGCGGATAACCGGCGCGCACGTCCGCATCAATCTCAATACCGCGACGCTGCGCATGCCGGTCAAGTTCAGCAGCAACCCCTTCTTCTTTCAGGCTCACCAGCGACGACAAAGGTATGAGGTTCGCATCACCCGACCGCACAAACAGATTCGCCAGATCCGCTGGCTCGTTGATTGATGCCCTGGGTGCTTCAAGAAATATCGGAATGGCATCGTCGCCAACATTCAGATCAACCACCTCCAGACCGTCGATCATGACCCTGAGGGTGCTGGCCAGATCCGTCAGCGGCACACCCAGGTCAGTCGCTCGTCGACGATCGACCTCCAGGGAGAGCTGCGGCTGAGTGGGTTGATAAGATATTCTCGGCGCGATTAGATTGGGCGCTTCAGTCTCAATGGCGTCGGCCAGCTCGCGTGCAGCCGCAAAAATTTCCGGATAGTCGGTGCCGGTAAGAGCAACCTCCAGACCACCTTCACCACGCAGACCCAGGCTGTTGGGGCTGGAGACACGCACGCTTGCACCCGGGATACGAGACAGGATCGGCTGGATTTCAGCGGCGATAGCCTGCTGGCTGCGTTGGCGCTCGCTCCAGGGAGCCAGACGAACAAGGACCTGGACGCGGTTAGGGTCATAACGACCGATGATTGTGTACAGGGCGGCTACCTCGCCGCTATCCAGAAGCGGCTGCAATACATCTTCAATCCGATCACCCTGCCGTTCGGTGTACGCCAGACCAACACCGTCAGGGCCCGACGCATTGACATACAAAACACCACGATCCTCATCCGGCAGCAGTTCCTGACCGAGCACGGGATAGAGAGCAACGGCACCGAGTGCCAGGGCAATAGCCAGACTGGTGGTTACCAGCGGAAAGCGCAGCGCCGTTTTCAGAGATTTTTTGTAATAGCCTGTGAATCTACGGCCGATTCGAGCAAAAGGACGATCGACCTTCGCGGCACCGCCATCGGCAAACCCTGCAAGCGAAGCGGGCACCAGGGAAAGCGCCACAAATGAAGATATGGTCACAGCCACGGCGAGCACAATGCCAAATTCCTGAAACAACCGTCCCGCAGTGCCGGGCAGAAAAGCAATGGGGACAAAAGCAGCAATCAACACTGCGGTTGTGGCAATCACCGCAAAGAAAACCTGCTGCGTACCAAGCACTGCGGCAGCTTTGGCACCGAGACCCTCCTGCCGCCGACGCTGGACATTTTCCAGCACGATGATGGCGTCATCCACAATCAGACCGGTGGCCAGAACCAGAGCCAGCAGAGTCAGAATGTTGATGGAAAATCCAAGCACCCAAACGACTGCAAGCGTGCCGAGCAAGGCTATTGGAATAGCCAGGCTGGGCACCAGGGTAATTCTCAGCGAGCCGGAAAACAGCCAGATAACGCTGCACACAACCATCGTGGCAAGGGCCAGGGAACGCACAACTTCCTGCACCGAGCCGCTGATGAACTCGGCGTTGTCCGATATCTTTGTAATCTGCACGCCATCAAGTCGCTGATTCAGACGCTCCATTGCCTGCTCAACGCCAGCACTGATTTCGATGGTGTTGGAACCTGCCTGACGTACAACCTCCAGACCCACTACCCGGCGGCCGTTAAGGCGACTGAACGACTGAGCGTCCTCCGGCGCAAAAAGCACGCTGGCGATGTCGGCAACTCGGATCCCGTCTTTGATAACCAGGTCAGCAATGGCCTCCTCGGTAACCGCGGAAGCGTCTGCCCGAACCAGCAGGTCCTGGTCAAGGGAGCGAAAACTGCCCACGGGCACATCCAACGCAGCTTCACGCAGCACGAGGGTAAGATCGCTGATGCTGAGCCCGAAACTTGTCAGTCGCAGTGGATCAACAGCCACCCGCAGGAAGCGCTGGCGCTGGCCGAACAACGGCACATCGGCAACGCCGGCAATCGAGATGAGCTCAGGAATAATGTCCTGCTCGACAATCCGGGTGAGCGCCTCTTCCGTATACAAATCGCTGGATGCCGCCAGCACAACAATAGGCTCAGCGTCCTGATCAGCTTTATAAACCGTCAGCTGCTCAAGCCCGTCGGGCAATTCCCGTTCAATCCGGCTGACTGCCTCTCGTACATCCGCTGCAGCTGCATCAAGGTCAAAGCCGGGCTGAAATTCAACCCGTATGCGGGCACTGTTTTCCTCTGACGATGATTCCAGCGTGCTGACACCCGACACCCTCGCCACAGCCCCCTCGATGAGACTTGTGACCTCTGCGTCCATGGTCTCCGGCGATGCACCTGGATAAACTGCGCGGACGCTGACGATAGGGCGATCGACGTCGGGTAACTCGCGTACTTCAACTCCGAACAGCGCAGCTACACCAGCAATGACAATCAGCAGATTCAGAACTGTCACAAGCCACGGCCGACGAACCCCCAGGGCTGGCAGACTGTTTTGAGGCTCGCTCATCGCCCGTTCGCGTTGCTGCCGAGCAGCGCCCGCGCGTCATCAGCCAGGGCCTGCGGATCCAGAATCTCTATCCGCGTACCCTGACGCATGCGCTGTACACCTTCAGCGACCACCAGATCCCCGGCAGCCAGCGGTGCATCCAGCAGAATTCTGCCATTCAGGCGTTGTACAACGGTGACGTTGAGGCGTTCTGCCTGTCCTTCGCTGACCGTCCAGACAAACGGCCCGCTGGCACCCCACTGCAAGGCAACTTCGGGAATGGTTGGCCAGATCGCACCGTCAAGGTCGAGTACAACCCGAAAACTCATACCCGGGCGCAGCCGGTCATCAACATTGGGAATCCGAGCGCGCACGCGGATGGCACGGGTCGTTGGCTCAATCCGGCTACTCAGTGCAACGATGGAACCTGAGGCTTTGATTCGATCAGCAGTCCAGGTTTCAATGGCAATGCGGTCGCCTTCCGCGACCCTGCCTACCAGCGCTTCCGGCACTTCGAACTGTACAAGTAAAGCAGAGCGATCGTCCATGGTAGTGATGAGATCTGTGGGATCGATGCGGTCGCCGGGTTCAACATCGGTGAGCCCGACAATGCCTGCAAATGGCGCGTGCACAAACCTGTCATCCAGTGCTACCTGGGCACGCTGCAGGGTAATACGGGCACTGGCAAGGGCGGTCTGGGCGGCGTCCAGCGTGGTCGGCGGCACAGCATCGGCGCCACGTGCCTTCTGGTAACGGGTCAATGTCAGCTCAGCGTCTTCCAGCTCTACTTCGGCCAATGCAACAGCCAGACGTTCATCGCGCGCATCCAGCGTAACAAGCAACGCATTGTTCTCGACCTGTTCCCCACCCTGAAAGTGGATAGCCTCCACCTCTCCAGATGTCGCTGCGTGAATCTCAGCAGAGCGTAATGCGCGGGAAATACCCACCGCCTCTATCCGACTTCGCTCGGCTCTCATAGTTACGGGTTCAGCAATCACAGGTACCGTGCGAGAGGTTTCAGACAGCCCTGCGCCGACCGAATTTTCAGTGTCAGAGCAAGCCGTCATGCTGATTACGACCGCGGTCGCCAGTAACTGTTGTTTAATTGTCAGTGCCTTGGACAACTTTCTGTGACCTTTTATCAAACCTCGAAGCTCGTGAATTGCCTGTGAATTGACTCCGACAGCAGTTCTCAAACCTTCATTGTCTGGGTTACTCAATTAGCGCCGATAGCCCGCGCCAGGATGAGGGGCCTGCAACCGCGGTTCTTTAAACCCCAGTTTTTCTCTGAATGTACCCGCCTGATAGCTACCTTTAAAAACCCCGCGCTCCTGCAGAACGGGAATAGCAAGGTCGACAAATTCTTCCACCGACTCAGGCATCACCGTATAGGCAAGGTTAAAACCATCCAGGCCCGATACCGCAAGCCACTGCTCCAGCTTGTTGGCAATCGTTTCCGGCGAACCGGTAATGATCGGCCCTGCACCGCCAACTGCAAGGTCCTCCGCCCAATCTCTGACCGTGGCGCTGCCGTGTGCGGACAGGGCTGATTGCACAGCGTCAGATTCAACCTGCTCGATGGTGGCATCCATTTCCAGTTCAGACAGGTCCATGCCCGTCCAGCCTGAAAGCAGAGCAAGTGCACCTTCGTTGAGACCATAGCTTTTATAGTCGGCCAGCTTTTCCTCTGCCTGCCTATCGGTGGGCGCAACAATCACGGTGATTGCGCCGAATATTTTCAGATCGCTCGGATCCCGACCATGTGCTTTTGCCTGCGTTCTCAGTCTGGCAACAGACCTGGCGTGTTGTTCAGCATTGTGCCCACCAATAAACACACATTCAGCATGTTTGCCTGCAAAAGCCTGCCCCTTTGGTGAGGTGCCCGCCTGAAAAAGCACCGGCGTACGCTGCGGTGAGGGTTCACATAAGTGGATCGCGTCTAACTTGAAGTATTTGCCATCATGATCAATTCGATGAACTCTATTCGGATCAGTAAAGATGCCGTTTGCGCGGTCGCGCAGAACCGCCCCATCCTCCCAGCTCTGTTCCCACAAAGCGTAAACAACCTGCATGTATTCATGAGCAATGTCGTACCGCGTATCGTGTGCATCTTTTTTGTCCTGGCCAATGCCTTTGGCGGCACTGTCTAAATAACCTGTGACAATGTTCCAACCGATGCGCCCGGACGTAAGGTGATCGAGAGACGATATTTTTCTTGCGAAGCTGTAGGGTGGCTCATAGGGGATAGAACCCGTCACCCCAAAACATAAGTTGTCTGTTACAGACGCCATAACAGGCACGATAGTAAAAGGATCGTTGGTGGGCACCTGGGTGGCTGCGCGCAAAGCGGCATCCGGGGATCCACCAAATACATCGTAAACACCGGTCACATCAGCTAAGAAAATGCCGTCAAACAACCCACGTTCCAGTGTGCGCGCAAGATCCTGCCAGTATTTCATGGTATTAAATTCTGCTGAATGATCCCGCGGATGGCGCCACAAGCCCTGTGACTGGTGGCCTACGCAGTTCATGTCGAATGCACACAGATACATTTTTTTACGCATCACCTGAACCCCGGCCTCATCATTATCTGGGTGTCTAATAGGATTTAGGCAACCCCAGCACATGCTCACTCACGTAGTTCTGAATCATTTCCTGCGAGATCGGCGCAATTTTCATCAGACGCGCCTCGCGCCAGTACCTTTCAACATGGTATTCCGTGGCGTAACCAAATCCACCATGGGTCTGCATGGCCCTGTCAGCTGCAAAAAAGGAAGCATCCGCTGCCAGCCACTTCGCCATGTTGGCTTCAGCACCACACGGCAGGCCCTGATCAATCATCCAGCTGGCTTTGCGAATCATCAGCTCCGCAGCATCCAGACGCATCTTTGCTTCAGCCAGCGGGAACGCAATACCCTGATTTTTGCCAATTGGCCGGCCGAACACAACTCGCTCGTTGGCATAATTAACAGCGCGACGCAGCGCTGCCCGCCCTATACCTAGCGCTTCTGCAGCAATCAAGATGCGTTCTGCATTCAAACCATCAAGAATGTAGCGAAAGCCTTTGCCTTCTTCACCGACCCGATCCGTCACCAGCACTGGCAGGTTGTCGTACACCACCTCACAAGTGGCCACCGCATTGCGACCCACTTTATCGATGGGCGAAATAGACACTTCTGGCCGCTGCAGCTCTGCCAACAGTAAGGTTAAGCCATCAGTGCGTCGCTCAACCTGGTCCTTCGGGGTCGTGCGCACCAGCAGCAATACGCGCTGAGACTGCAGCGCCTTGGTTGTCCAGACTTTGCGACCTTTGACCGTATAGGTGTCACCGTTTAATTTGGCTGAAGTAGTGATGGATGTTGTATCCGTGCCTGCATCAGGTTCGGTGACCCCGAAAGCAACGTGTAGATCACCACTGGCCACTGACGGCAGATACTTCTGCTTCATCTCCTCAGTGCCGTATTTCACCACGGGATGCATGCCAAAAATCGACAGATGTATGGGGGTCGCGCCGTTCATTGCCGCACCGCTGGCAGCTATGGTTTCAAGCACCAGACTCGCTTCAGTGATGCCCTGACCACTGCCGCCGTATGCCTCCGGAATAGCAATCCCCAACCATCCAGCCGCAGCCATGGCGTCATAAAAATCCCAGGGAAACTCGTGATCTTTATCTTTCTGCGACCAGTACTCATCCGGGTAGTCAGCACACAGCTTCGCCACACTTTGCTGGATGAGCAGTTGTTGATCAGTGAGTTCAAAATCCATACGCGTTTCTTCTTTTGGTGAATTGGCATTTAAACCAGAGCAAGGTAAGTTGTACTTCGCTTTAGGGGAGCATAAACATGCCTGGGAAATATTTCGAGGACCTTCAGGTGGGGGATGAGTTTACCCATCAGCCCAGCCGCACGGTCACAGAAACAGATAATCTGCTGTTCAGCGCATTGACGTTAAATCCTCAGCCGTTACATCTGGATGCGGAATTTGCAAAAACCTCGATTCACGGTCAGATTCTGGTGAACAGCATATTCACACTCGGCCTGGTGGTTGGCTTATCCGTGGGAGATACCACCTTAGGCACTACCCTGGGTAACCTGGGCTTTGATAAAACCACATTCCCTAATCCAGTATTCATCGGCGATACGCTGACAGCCCACAGCAAAGTTGTTGAAAAACGTGCCAGCAATTCGAAGCCCGACCGGGGCATCGTGACCTTTGAACACACCGCCACGAATCAGCGCGGCGAAGTTGTCTGCAGCTGCGTACGCGGCGCCATGATGATGAAACAGCCCGCATGACCCAGCGCACCCCTGGCACCCAGCGACTGCGTCGCTCAGCACATTTTGTGCCTGGCGCCAACGAGAAGATGTTGCACAGGTCGTTAGCCAGCAATGCTGACTGCCTGATTCTGGATCTGGAAGATGCCGTTGTGCCTCAACAGAAAGCTTCGGCTCGAGCGGTTGTCAGCCAGTGGCTCAAGGACGCTGATTTTGGCGGTAAAGAGCGTACCGTACGCATGAATCCGTTAGATACGCCGTGGGGATTAGCGGACCTCGCTGAAACCATGCAATACCCACCCGATGCGTACATTGTGCCGAAAGTGTCCACTCTGGAGGAACTGTATACCATCAGTGCAGAACTCGAGCGTCTGGAACTACACTACGGCCATCCTGCTAATCAGGTGGGCCTCATCCTGGTGTCCACCGAAACGCCGCAAGGGGTACTGAATCTACCAACTTTTGCGCAATGCCAACGTGTTATCGGCCTGACCTGGGGGGCCGAAGATCTGTCCGCAGCACTTGGCGCGCCGCGGAACAGGCGTCCAGACGGCAGCTACCTTGATCTGTATACCCATTGCCGCAACATCACCTTGCTCAGTGCCGCCGCAGGTGGCGTACAGCCTATTGATTCAGTCTATGTTGATTTTAATGATGCCGAGGGTCTGGCAGACGAATGCCAGGAGGCCGCATGGATGGGTTATACCGGCAAAATCACCATTCATCCGAACCAGATTGATATTGTGAACCAGGCCTTTACACCCAGCGCGGCAGACGTCAATGAAGCGCTCGAGCTTTTGGCAGCGTTTGCAGAAGCTGAAGAAGAAGGCCTCATGGCCATCAGTTTCAAAGGCAAGATGGTTGATGTACCCCACCTTGTGCGCGCACAGCGACTACTGGCGCGAGTCGAGCAGATCAAAGAACAAACAAACGCTTAGGAACACTGATGCCTTTAACCCTGAAGACAGATCGGATGCAGACACACATCGACAACGGCGTGGGCTGGATGGTGTTCAACAACCCGGCCCGACACAACGCGCTGTCGCTGGAAATGTGGCAGGCCATCGGCGATATTCTTGAAAGCTATGCTGCTGACGATGCGGTACGTGTGGTGATCATGCGCGGCGCGGGTGGCAAAGCCTTTGTATCCGGCGCAGATATCTCCGAATTTGAAGAAAAACGATCCAACGCAGAACAGCAGGCCGCCTACAACAAAATTGCCGGACGCGCGACCAAATGGATGAACAGCTTCGAAAAACCGCTGATTGCGTTGATTGAGGGTTACTGTATCGGCGGTGGACTGGCCACAGCGCTGGCCGCGGACATCCGCTTTGCTACTCCGGATTCCACCTTCGGTATTCCCGCCGCAAAACTCGGTCTGGGGTATGAGTATCCAGGTCTGGCCAAGCTCTCACGCATCGTGGGGCCCAGCCACGCTCGAGACATTATGTTTTCCGCCCGCTTCATGCCCGCTGAGGAAGCAAAAGGTATGGGGCTCATCAACTTCATTGAATCCCGCGAGGAGATCGAAGCTGCCTGCCTGAGCTACGCCCAGCGCATTGCAGGCAATGCGCCGCTAACGGTAAAAACCGCCAAAGCTGCTATTGATGTCTGGGAATCCGGCAGCCAGCCAGAGGCTGTTGCAGAGATAGGTCAGATGGTCGAAACGTGTTTTAACAGCGAAGACTACGCTGAAGGTCGACGTGCCTTTCGAGAAAAGCGCAGCCCGACGTTCAAGGGACGCTAGTCACAGGTCAGGCATGTTGAGATGTGTCAGACAGCGTCCTGACGCAACAGCTCAGCGCCACCTACCGCCACCAGATAGTCGGTGAAGGCTGTCGTGTTTAGAGCGCCAGCTCCACCTTGAGTGTCTAACAGGTGATTGCGGATTACCTGATAAATCTGTGCTTCGGGCGTCTGCCGCAACTTCTGCAGCAACATACTCGCTTCCAACTCCGCATCAAACTGACACCGATAAGGACCTACATCCAACCCTTCCCGAGTGTGAAAATACCAGGCGCCGTCAACGCAGAAAATGCGGTCACTTCTATACCACAATCTGGCAGGTTCTCCGTCCCGAACGGTATTGTGTGGCTTGCTGTCCATGGCCTGCTGAGTCAAATCACTTTCCTTTGTCATGTTATTAACGTCTCCCCGATCACCAACATCAGTGTCAATAATTGCGCCGTCGATAGCTGTAGGCGCGTTGTGTTCAGATGTAAGCGGCTTTTATACGAGGCTCGCAGCGCGCCGAAAAGCGAGTATCATCAGGCCACATGTAGACGGCAGGGGATAAGGACAACAGCCAATGACAAACAACAAGACAGTTTTCGCTCACATCGCATCTGTACGGGTACTGGTTACCATGCTTGTGAGTCTGGTCATGCTCAGTGCATGCACCGCAACAACTGCACCACCGCCAGCCGCAGCCGCTGCACCTGTCGGTTTTGCAGATGAGTACCGAATCGGTGTGGGTGATTCATTGGCCATCAACGTCTGGCGCAACGAAGACCTGAGTATCGAAGTTCCGGTGCGACCCGATGGCAAGATTTCAGTGCCGTTGGCTGGAGACATTATTGTTGGCGCCAAAACGCCGGAAGAGGTCAGCGCTGACATCACAGAAAAGCTGGCCAAGTTTATTCGCGACCCTTACGTAACTGTCATCGTCACCACTATGGGCAGCGACGAATATCGTTCGCGTGTGCGGGTCACCGGCGCTGTCGAAGATCCTCTTTCCATCCCTTATCGCCAGGGCATGACTGTTCTTGACGTGGTTCTGGAAGCAGGTGGTCTGACTGAATTTGCCAACCCGACAAAATCCACTCTGTTCCGTAAGAATGGTGAGCGTATTGATGTCGATCTGCGCGGCATTATGAATCGCGGTGATATGAGCACTAATTTTCCGCTTATGCCCGGAGATGTTGTCACGGTGCCTGAACGCGCCTTTTAGAGCTGGGAGCTTACATGCGTATTTTACCTGCCGTTGTCACAGCGGCATTCTGCTTCGGTCCTGTCAGTGCAGCCTTTGCACTGGATTTTGGTCTGACTCTGAATCAGGAATCTGAGTACACAACTAACTCAGGGTTGACAGACGAGGACGAAGTGTCTGAGTGGATTCACTCACCGGGGATAGGCCTGCAAGCAACCCATGAAGGACCCAACCTGAACCTGGACGTTGACTACAACGTGAATCGCCGCCTGTACCAACAGGATTTGTTTGATGACGAAACGGAATCTGCTGGCACAGCAAACCTGGTTTGGAACGCTTTACCAGAGCGCCTGGATTTCACCGTCAACCACACCCGAACACAGACCGCTATCCGCTCGATAGGTGGTCCAACGCCCGACAACCGCCAGGAAACCGTTGACACCAGCGCTGGACCCACACTGCGTTTTAACCCTCGGGGGCAGGATCTGATTTTGCTCAGCTATCTGTATGGTGATCGCTCAGCGGATACAACGGAAACCGACGCAATCACCCATGACACGAGTCTCAGCTATGTACTGGTCACATCGCCAACCAACTCCATCGCGCTTGAACTGATGCAGAATCAGGTTCAATACGATAATCCGTTTGTACCGGATATCGAGTACCAGATTGTTCAGGTTGTTCTGGACCGGGAATTGAGCAATCTGGAATATACTTTGAGCGGCGGTTTTAACCGCGCCGAACGCTCTCAGGGTCGTGATGACGTTGATGGGTTCATCTTTGATCTGCAAGCCAATTGGCAGGCAAGACCTGGCACAGACGTCGGTTTAACGCTGACGCGTGATATCCAGGACCGGTCTACGGCACTTGATGCAGGTACTTTTGTCGATGATCTCGATTTTTCTGCTGATTCTGACCTAGGTGAAGTTTTCACCAACAACCAGCTCAGCGTGACTATTGATCAGCGTATAAATGAAAGCACTTCCTTGACCCTGGGCGCTGACTTCATTGACGAAGACTATGAAGACGTCGGCCGTGACACTACCCGCCAGTCTTTTCGGGCCGCTCTTAACCGGAATTTGACCCGTCAGTTACAAGGATCAATCGGCTTCTCTGTAGAAAATCAGGATTTTGATGACGAAGGTGAGGAAACCGACACAGTGCGCGGCGATTTGCGCTTTGACTATCAGATTGGTCGCAATCTCACTTCTGCGTTGACCATCAGATACGAAGAGCGGGATAGCGACGCGGCGATTGCAACCAGCAATTACGACGCGTGGTCAGCCATAATTACCCTGAGCTATACCTTACTTGGTGGTGGTACGCGCTAGCAGATTGCTGGCGCGCATTTCTACCAACCTTTCTACCAATCGGTGGAGAACTGGCAGACTTATAAAGCCTGCCTGACTATTTCCTGAGACAGCGCGCTCTCTTCTCCATCAATGTCCACTGCAGTCATCGCGATGTAGTAGCTGCCCATCGGCAGTTCCAGCACATGACTGCTCTGATTACCAGATACGTCAACAATGACGTCATAGTCGCGACTGAAGTCGCCGTAGTGAATTCGATAAGTCGCTATGCCATCAACAGGGGTGCCATCAACGTTTTCCGTCGGCGCCTGCCAGCTGATCTGCAGTGAACCCAGCACAGACACACTGAGCATCTGTACCACACTGCCGCCTTCACCTTCGCAGCGCAGGGTAAATGTACTTTCACTTTGAATGTTATCCACCCGCAGGCTACCGGAGGTTGATCTGTTGCCCGACCAGGCTCCTGATGCAGTACAAGACGTTGTGTTAGCTGACGACCAAGTCAGATTAACGCTGCCGCCAGCGGAAATCAGATCTTCGTCCACACTGAAGGTCAACGTCGGTTCTGGCGCTGGTTCTGGCTCAGGCTCGGGCTCGGGTTCTGGTTCTGGTTGAGGCTCGGGTTCCGGCTGTGGCTCGGGTTCCGGCTGAGGTTCAGGCTCCGGTTGCGGTTCAGGCTCCGGCTGAGGTTCAGGCTCCGGTTGCGGTTCAGGCTCCGGCTGTGGCTCAGGTTCCGGCTGAGGTTCGGGCTCCGGCTGTGGCTCAGGTTCCGGTTGAGGTTCGGGCTGAGGCTCTGGCTCGGGTGCGTTCAAAATAGACACCTCTACCGTTACTCCGTTAGCGCCACCTAATCCAAAACAGGTGAGCTTAAACAAAGTGTTTTCGTTCAGTTGCGATGTTCTGAAAGTACCCTGCAGATCCTGTTCACCAGACCAGCCCTCAGATGCCAGACACTGGTCCGCGTTGCTGGTTGCCCAACTCAACGTTGTGCGTGAATTGGCTTCAACAGCACCGGGATCAGCCGTAAAAGAGATAAATGGCGGCGTTGAGGCAGGCTGACTCTGTTGCCGGGCATTGATTTGATCAACCGCGCTGGCATCTGCCAGGGCGACCCGCTCAGGTAAATCAATCAACATGTTCTGGTTGGAGGTACTGAACACCGACTGCACACGTACGCGAACATTACCCGGCGCAGCATCGGCCAGCCCTGTCATCATTTCAGACAACACAGGATCTTCATAAACGCCCTGCAACACCGCCAGGCTACCCAGAGTTTTCGTGATGCCAGATGCACTGAGGGGTACCAGATTGACATCCGCGCTGACAGACTCCGGCATGATGGTGCGAATCGCTGCGTTCATGGCGCCCGTAGCGTCCTGATTATCAACCTCCAGGCGCCCAGCCAGCACCTCTAAACGCACACCGGCTTCTGCGGCCTTAGCAACCGCCAGCACGCGCCCGTCGTCTGCAGTGGTTTCATCGCTGGTCCGGCCGTCCATGGCGCCGTCTGCGAGATCACAGGCCAATACCGATACAATATCGTTGATATCGACACCCGGAAGCGCGGCATCTGTGCGGCGTATCCATTCACCCAATGCCTCATTGGCCAAAACAGCGGTTGCCACATTGCTGGCGTCCACCGCATCTGCCATGGGGTCACCCAGAACCTCGACGTCCAGGCCGATATTGAGATCCCGGTCTACAGCCTGCCACAACGTATTTAATCGATTGTTGCTGGTGTTACCCACACACTGAGCCGCTTTCACAACCAGCGTGGTCAACGGCGAAACGTTCACCGTCTGTTCACCCCGGCTGTTGATCAAACCCAGCATCTCAAAGTCAGCAGGGCGACCAGTGACCAGATCGATACCCCCTGACACCGTAACGGTGGCAGGTAATATTGTCCCTGGAGGAATAGTCAGATTGTAGTTGGCCTGACTGTCGCTGGTTTGCACAGCCACCAGACCACCATCAGCATCCAGCACAGTGACCTCACCCCCGACAATTGGACCATCGCCAATACTGCCGCTGACTTCAAAGGCACTGAACAACTCGTCGGAGGAACCTTCCTCGCTACCTGAAGAACAGGCAACCACGGAAAAGGTGGTCAGAAGCAATAAAAATCGCTTTACGTCTCTCATATGTCTCTCTCGCTTTCATATGTCGATGGCTTCTCTCAGGGGCCGCACAACATGAAAATTGATCGCGTGATCTGCTCTATTCAGATCAGCACGAGTCACCGAGTCTAGAGACGCAAGGCTGCCCATCTTGTGATGTACAACACGAGTTTGTATGGAAATTGCGATTGTGTGCACGGCTTCGCAGAATCCGCGCGATAGATTTCACAAAGCCGCAGGCAGGTCGTGATCAACCTACCAGCGTGGTGAAGTTGAGCATGAGACAGATGAGTTCAGAAAGGCAGCGGACAGGGCGGCCTGAGCGACCGCCCCGTGGCCCAGAAAACTATGGGATTACTTTGACAATCTCGTTGGAATAGCCGCTTTCCTCGTTTTGCGAGTTGATAGCGGTAACTGCGAGGTAATAAGTACCCGGCGCGACATCAAGGGTCCATTCACGCGCACCAGCGCCCAGATTCACACTGCTGCTGTAATTACGTGAGCGATCGCCCCAGTAAACCGCAAAACCATCCAGGTCGGTTAACTGTGTGCCGTCTACGTTTTCCGTAGGTGCGGCCCAACGCACGGTGTTATCCGTAACAGCAACTCCCAACTGGGAGACCGCACTTTGACCCTGGGCGAAGCAGGTCAGCTGAAACAGCGCATTGTCTGTCAAAGGCGCGGAGGTGAACGTTCCGCTGGTTTCAACCTGACCCGACCAGTTACCACTGGCTTCACAGCTCTGCGCATTGCTGCTGGTCCAGGTCAGCTGCACCGTACCATTGATCAAGACGGCATCAACGTCACTCGACAGTGACAGCGAAATTTCAGCGTCATCCGCTACATTCACCTGAACTTCCCGCAGGGCCGCGCCGCCAGCGCCGGAACAACTCAGGGAGAAAGTCTGCGACTGCTGCAGCGAGCTAATCGTCTGCTGACCGGTTGTTGCGCGATTACCGCTCCAGCCACCGGACGCTGTACAACTGTCAGCGTTGGTGCTTTGCCACGACAGAGTAACCGATCCGCCGGAAGTGACCGACGAAGAGGACGCTGAAAACGTCAAAGTAGGTGAAGGGGTAGCGGGAGGCGTTGTGTCAGTTTGAGCGGTTCGACTGCCGCCGCCACCGCCTCCGCCACAAGCTGTTAAAATACCGGCGACAAGAATTGTCAGTAAAAACCGTGGGTTGCAGGACTTAGTACAACCAAATTCACTAAACCATCGCTGCGTAAAAACGCGGCGTATGCATCGTGCACTCATTAGGAGGCCATCCATCGTTACTTGTTTGTGTCTACCAACTTCTCCTGTGGGCGCGTACCCAACAACCAGGTTGTTAGTAGAAATACCCGGCTAACGCTTCCCCTCCAAAAAGCATGCACCAAGATATCGCGCACTCTACCTATACCGAGTTAAGGGGTAAAGGGTAAACACGGAAAAACACTGGGTTTGCGTCACAAATGTGTTAACAAATGTTTCACGCGGAGACAGACATCACAGGTTCGAAGTGACACCGCAACACGCCCCACGCGAGTGCGCATCTGCTAGTATGCGCGCTGCGAATTTCTGAACTGAGCAAAGCATCCATGCCACAAGCTGTAACCGCCTGCGTATTAATTATCGGCAATGAAATCCTCTCGGGTCGAACCCAGGACGTGAATCTCAATCACCTCGCCACTACTCTTGGTGAATGGGGAGTGCAGGTAAAACACGCCCGGGTAATTCCTGACGACATCGACATAATCGTCGATGCGGTGAACGAAACCCGCGCGCTGTATGACTACGTCTTCACCACTGGCGGCATTGGTCCCACCCACGACGACATCACCGCACAATGTATCGCCCAGGCGTTTGACGTTCCGCTGATTCAGCATCCCGATATAGAGGCTCGAATTCGCCAGCGCCCGGCGCCAGATGACATCATGGCCAGCCGCCTGCTGATGGCCAGAGTGCCCACCGGCGCAAGCCTCATCGACAACCCGACAGGCGGCCCACAAGGGTTTTATATTGACAATGTGTACGTCATGGCGGGTATCCCGATGATCATGCAGGGTATGTTATCCACCCTGAAAGGCACGCTACGCAGCGGTCCAATCGTGCGATCACGCTCTATACGGGCTTATATGGGCGAAAGCCAGATTGCACAGGCACTTGGGGAGATACAGGATGCTTTCCCACAGGTGGATGTCGGCAGCTATCCTTTTTTTCGCGAATCTCGCTACGGCACCAACCTGGTCATCCGCGGTACAGATCCGTCAACGATCGAGGCAACCGCTCAGGCGATCATGGCCGCGGTTGTTGCGGCGGGCGAAACACCCGAAGATCTTGGCGAGGAATAAATCATGTTGCTGATAAAATGTCTTGCTGTGCTGTTCGTTGGGTTACTGTCATCTTCTCCAGCCTGGGGAGCAGCACAGAAAAAGCTGGATCACAGCGCTGCAGCGGTGTTCAGCACATCGCCTGATAAACTGTTCAGCGTCACAGGACAGGTCAACAAACTGGCTGCAGCAACCGCAGCCCAGCAGGCTTGTTCGATTGCTCATCCTCCCCCCTACAGCGAAACAGAATACTGCGAGCTGGTATCTCTGGACAAAACCGCGCTGACCACCGTTGCAGATATTCGTGCAGAACTCCCCGATGACCGCCACCCGCTGTTTCTATGGCGTTTTCAACATGAAGACGCAACAGTCTATCTGGCAGGCTCGGTGCATATTCTGAAGCAAGGGTTTTATCCCCTGCCAACTCAGTACCAGGCAGCCTTCGACCTCTCGGACAATCTGGTCCTGGAGGTCGATATGACCGCAATCACACCAGCCGAATTGCAGGCAAAAACCATGCAGTATGCGGTACTTGCCAATAATCAACAGCTGGCAGACGTTTTAGATGAAGGCACCTACAACGCCTTGAGTGACGTGACCGCCCAATATGGTCTGCCGCTGAGCCAGCTCGGTCCGTTTAAGCCCGGTTTCATCACCCAACAGCTGGCTGTGCTGGCATTGATGTCGGTGGGCTATGATCCAGCGCAAGGTGTTGAGACTTTTTTCACCGCACAAGCGGCAGACAAAAACGTACTCGCTTTGGAAACCCTGGATTTCCAGCTTGATCTGCTCATGAACCAACCGCTGCCGACACAAACCGAGATGGTTCGCGACACCCTGGCACAAATGGATGAGTTTGAACCTTTTACGGCAGACCTGATAACAGCCTGGCTGAGCGGCGACGATGAGCAGTTCTACCAGGCATTTGCAGCACAATCCGGCACTTCAGAAGCATCAAAAGCATTTTTGCATCAACTGCTGGACGAACGTAATGTCGGCATGGCCAGACAGATTGAAGGCTATCTCAAATCTAGAGGCACTTACTTTGTACTGGCTGGCGCAGCACATTACATCGGTGAAAACAGCATCATTGAATTACTCGAAGCAAAAGGATTTCGCGGCGAGCGCATTTACTCAGATCAGACAATAACCCCGTGAGTGGCGATCCTCATGCCTTTCGACCGAGTAGAGGGCTGCAAAATCCACACCTGCAGACCGTGTTGTCGAGCATGGGCCGTAAGCTGGTGCCGTCCAGAATACATCAACAGTTCGACGCAGCATCAAAACGGGAAATCATTGCCTTGAACGGCGTTAACCTTGCGGTTGACCTTAATCTGACCCCTGATGCACCTCTGATCATGCTGATCCCCGGCTGGCTGGGCAGCTCACAATCTTCTTACGCACGCTCCTGCGCCAGCATCCTGGCCACACATGGGTTTTCAACAGCGCGCATAAATCTGCGCGATCATGGCAACACCGCCCACCTGAACCAGGGCCTGTTTAACTCAGCCATGATTGAGGAAGTAGTGACCCTGGTGTCTTACCTGCGCCAGATGTACGGCGCAGCAGGCAGCGGACTGATGGGTTATTCCCTGGGTGGCAACTTCGCGCTGCGCGTTGCCCGGGCTGTGCCTGATTTACCTACACTTGCAATCGCTCCGGCAATCGAACCCGCCAGCACCATGTATCAAATTGACTCCAGTTCAATCTATCAACGTTATTTCATCAAAAAGTGGCGCAGCGTATGGCGGGAAAAAGACAAAGCATTCCCGGGTGTTTACAACTTCAGGGATGCCCTGAACTTGAATACCGTCAGTGCGTTAACAGATTATTTTGTCCGTTATCATTCCGAGTTTGCTTCAACGCAAGCATATTTCCAGGCTTACGACCTTTCTGGAGATGCTCTGGAAGGGGTCAATGCACACATCCTGGCCGCTGCTGACGACCCGATTATACCGGCAGAACAATATGCTGAATTACCAAGTGGCATCGTTCTGCATCTGACACATCGAGGCGGCCACGGCGCTTATCTCGATTCCTGGCGGCTTTCCAGCTGGGCAGATGCCTATGCGGCGCAGCACTTCAAAGCAGCGTTAAGCCACCAGTCCTCGTCGCTGTAACGTTTGAACCAGTTTTCGTTACAGGGGCAACTCGACGTTGCCACCGGTAAGAATCACCACAACCCTGCGGCTGTCTGAACCCCAGCTGCCGTGTTTCAGCAGCGCGGCCAGCGGTACCGCGCTGGAGGGTTCCAGCACCACTTTCAGACACGACATGGCAAGGCGCTGAGCGTCTACAATTTCCTGCTCGCTCACCAGATGAATCGGTAGCTGATAGTTGTCCAGAATCTTGAAGTTCATCAGACCCAGAGAAGCCCGCAGGCCGTCAGCAATACTGACAGGAGACATGGGCAGCTGACGTTGATGGGTCTGTAAGGCAACCTGCGCCTCCCCGGCCAGGGTTGGCTCTACGCCAACAACCTGCACGTTCTTGTTGCTTGCTGCGGGCTTCGACGTGGCCAGCACCGTACCCGCGGCCAGGCCACCACCCCCAACAGGCAGCCAGATCTCGTCTATCCGGGTGGTTTGCTCCAGTATTTCCAGCGCGCAGGTACCCTGCCCGGCTATGACATCAAAATGATCGTAGGGCGGGATGTAACTGGCGCCGGTATCCGCCAGAACTTCAGCGAGTTTATTCTCGCGGGATTTCAGCGTCTTGCCACAGTGCACGATGCGCCCACCATAGCGGCGTATATTCTCCTGTTTAAACTTGCTTGCGGTATGCGGCACAACGATCGTCGCCGGAAGATTCAGGCGTTGAGCCACTGCAGCCAGAGCAGCGCCATGATTACCAGATGAATGCGTCGCGACGCCGAGTTTGCGCACGGCCGCAGGCAGTGCCAACACAGAATTAAGCGCCCCTCGATACTTGAACGACCCGCTTTTCTGCAGATTCTCACATTTGAACAACACCTCCACACCTGCAAGCTGGTTCAGCGTGTCACTGCTCAGCAATGGCGTCTGGTGAATGCGACCAGCAATACGCTTGCGCGCGGCGTGAACGTTGCGCAGAGAGGGCGTGGGTTGCACCAGAGCTATTGCGCTTCCTGGGTTGCTGGAAAGTTGCCCGCTTTGAGTAGCGAAGACGGCACAGTTTTATTGAGCACCGGTCCAAGCCACTGGGCGCCCTGAATAAGCGCTTCAAGATCAATGCCATGCTCTACACCCGATCTGTTGAGCATATAAACCAGATCTTCAGTCGCCACGTTGCCGGACGCGTTGGGCGCAAATGGACAACCACCTATGCCACCAATACTGGCATCGAGGGTATTCACTCCAGCCTGTAAAGCCGCAAATGCATTGGCGATACCCGTATTGCGGGTGTCATGGAAATGCGCGCGCAACGGCATGTCGGGACCAAGACGCTCGCGCAACATCGTAAACAGGTTGAACACCTGCAGAGGCACGGCTACGCCAATGGTATCTGCGAGCGCAATCTCTACCGGCGCTGCCTCTGCCAGCGCCTGGGCTATATCGACAACCGCCTGAGCCTGTACATCACCGCTGAACGGACAGCCAAATGCCACTGCAATCGTCACCTGCACCGGGAAGCCGTTACTGGCGCCGTGGCTGATGACTTTTGTTGCCATGCTCAAGGCATGAGCGACATCCAGACCCTGATTGCGCAGGCCAAACACATCTGTGGCCGGCACCACCAGACCTGCTTCATCAAGCCGGGTTGCGCGCAGCCGGTCGTAACCGCGTTCATTCAGAATCAGACCTGTGTAGGTGACGTCTCCCCGTTGCGGCAGACCCGCACAAACCGCTTCCGCATCCGCCATCTGCGGGACACGTTTCGGGTGCACAAAGCTGGTGACTTCAATGCGCTTGCACCCGGCATCCAGGGCGTAATCAATCAGGCGAAGTTTCTCTTCGGTGCTGATCAGTGTGTCCTCGTTCTGCAAGCCATCCCTGGGGCTGACTTCCATGATCGTGACCTGGTCTGCCATGTGCATGATCAGAACCCCTCGCGCAACGAAACCGTTTTGTTAAACACACCGGGCAGTTTTGAGTCTTTGCAGAAATAACCCTGCCGTTCAAACTGAAAGTGTGTGTCTTCGTGTTCGATCATCGCCGGTTCAACAAATCCTTGCAGAATCTCCAGCGAATCTGGGTTTATATCTTCCAGGAAACTGGTCGCCGATGGATCCGGAACACGAAACAGCCGGTTGTAGCTGCGAATTTCCACAGGCACAGCCTGCGCAGCGGATACCCAGTGAACAACGCCTTTTGGCTTCAGGCCACTGGTGTCTGATCCGGAACGGGAGTCGGGAAAGTAGGTACATTTAAGCTCCACAACCTCACCAGCCTCATCACAGATATGTTCGTCACATCGGATGATATAGCCATAACGTAACCGCACCATCTCTCCCGGGCTCAACCGCTTCCATTTTTTTGGCGGCTCTATCGCAAAATCATCCTGTTCGATGTACAGCTCGCCTGAAAACGGCATATCGCGCTCACCCAACGATTCATCTTTACCGTGCCATCTGCCCGGCATGATTTCAACATCACCGGTCCAGTTTGTGAGTGTGACTTTCAGCGGTCTTAACACACCCATACCACGGCGCGCCGTGTCTTCCAGATCTTTGCGGATACAGAATTCAAGCAGGTTCATCTCCACACGATTGTCTACTTTGGTCACCCCGACGCGGCTACAGAAATCCCGAATGGCGGCCGGGCGGACACCGCGCCGTCGCAGCCCGGCGATGGTGGGCATGCGCGGGTCATCCCAACCATCAACAATTTTTTCTTCGACCAGCCGATGCAGTAATCGCTTGCTCATGACTGTGTATTCCAGTCCCAGGCGGGAGAACTCAATCTGAGGGGGGTGAAAATTGACGTTGCTGTTATCGAGCACCCAGTCATACAGCGGCCTGTGGTCGGCAAATTCAAGCGTGCACAGAGAGTGAGTGATACCCTCCAGGGCATCACTGATACAGTGGGTGAAGTCGTACATCGGGTAGATACACCACTTATCACCCGTGCGTTGATGATGCACGTGGCGGATACGGTAGAGCACCGGATCACGCATATTGATGTTCGGTGACGCCATATCAATTTTTGCGCGCAGCACGTGTTCACCATCGGCAAACTCACCCGCCCGCATGCGCGCAAACAGATCGAGATTTTCTGCTACGGATCGATCCCGGAACGGGCTGTTCTGACCGGGTTCGGTCAGCGTGCCACGCCGTTCGCGGATCTCTTCTGCGGTTGAGCTGTCCACATAAGCTTTATCATTGCTGATCAGGTCCACGGCAAATTTATACAGCTCTTCAAAGTAGTCTGATGCGTGAGTGAGCGTCGACCACTCAAATCCCAGCCAGGCAACGTCTGCCTGGATCGACTGCACAAATTCTTCACTTTCTTTGCTTGGATTGGTGTCATCGAAGCGCAAAAAAGTCGCGCCACCATATTCCTGCGCCACCCCAAAATTCAGACAGATACTTTTTGCGTGCCCAATGTGCAGATATCCATTGGGCTCCGGTGGAAAACGGGTGACAACACCAGCGGGCAGCTGACCTTTCGCGATGTCATGTTCAATACGCTGGCGGATAAAATCTTTAGCTTCGTGATCCATTGGATAAAAAATATCACTGAGTCTGCGGGATCCGCATCTTGCACTACACTTTACCAATGGAAAACCCCGATGATGCTATGGAAGATCCAAACAGACCGGAAAATCAGGAAGCAGACGACGCTCCAGAGTCAACACCCGACCCTCAGGTGGATAGCCTGGGTGACTGGATTGATCGCGCAAAACGCGCGCATGAGCTTGTGGACGCGGTAAATCTCAATAAAGTAGCTGCACACGATGGCAGTGAAGTCAGCAAACTGAGCACGGTCGCCGATGCTCTCCACGACCTCTCTGAAGGCAAACTAGTTGCTCATGTTGAAGGCGTAGACGACGTCATGCCCGAAATCGATGCTGAGCAGCAGCGCAAGTCAGATCTGTTTGCAGCGATCGCTGGTGCCGGCTGGGTTGACCGCATGGGGCGCGTTTTATACGTCTCCGCTGAAAGCGAAGCCGTTAAGCCTCTGGAACTGATTCCGCACCGCGAAGGTTTGCCGGAATTTGATATCTGTATTGCACCAACCCAGCGTGTCAGCTACGGCAACTACGGTGTTTTTGTCTCGGGACACGGTATTTTTGCCGCCTCCATTGGCGAACCCGCCAATAAACATCATTGGCGCATCGATCGCAGTCAACCCTACGACAGCATGGATGAGTTGATGCGCAGTATCTCTTCTTTTGCGGAAAACGACGAGTAACGCAAAGCACAAAGCCTCGGTGTTAGACTGGCGTTTTTGAGCCTGAGCAAACCTCCTTGCCTAGAATTGCAGTTATCCTCATCGGCAGCGTTGTCTTTCTGGCTGCCAGCACCATTGTCGAACTGCGCCAACCTCTGGCAAGCCACATCGCGAAAAAAATGGCTGGAGAGAACTGGTATCGCATCGCCCTGAACAACAATCATGTTGGCTATATGTACAACAATGCCTACCGTGATCTCAAAGGACGCTGGCATTTCTTATCTACGACGCACTTTTCCCTGGAACGCAACAGCACCAATACCATCAGCAAGTGGCTGACGTTTGCCGCAAAACCCCCATTCACATTAACCCGCGCCAGCTATACAAACCGCAGCAGCAGTGGGCACAATGCAACCACTATTGTGGCCACATCGCAGGGGTTGGAAGCCTCCATTCGACGCAATCAGCAGGCCAACAGCGTCACCCTGCCCTGGCAGTTTGACCTGGATACATTTGTGGCTTTTGAACAGTGGCTGTCGCGTGAAGCGCCAGTCGCCGGCGCCCAACACCTGACAGAAAGCCTGGATTTTGAGCGCCTGCGTATTACACGCCGCAATTATCGGGTGGTTGAGCAGAATGACGAAGGCTATCTGGTAGAAACCAGTGCCCCGTTCGCCGCGACCCGTACCCAGCTGAATACCTACTTCCAACCCCAGCACCTCTCCATGGCCGGCCTGTTCGACGTGCAGGCAACCAGTGAAGCAGACGCCATCGCCTTGAGTGAAATGCGCAGCAAAACCAATTACCTGTTGGCGCTGGACCAACACCTGCCAGACCACACCAATCTGAAAAGCCTGTCCCTGACCCTGCACGGCGCAGGTAACTACAACCTGCCGAAAAAATTCAATCTCACCGCTAATCCCGTTACCAGCAATGGCAATGGCCAGGCACACAGGGGTGAAACTCTGCAGTTTCCCGTCAGCCATCCCGATATACAGGCACTGGTGGCACAGAGTTTAGCCCGCGCAAAAAACAGCGGGCAGGACCCGGTGGGTGCGCTGGTCACGACCACCTATGAAAGTCTCACTTACAGTGAAGATGAGCCAGCGGGCGCCGTGCTTACCGCACTACAGAAACAGCGTGGCGAGTGCACCGACTACGCCGACCTGTTCAACACCCTGGCTCGAGCGGCCGGTTTTCCCGCACGCAACATTTACGGTCTGGCCTACAAGGACGGTGCTGATCCGGCGCTGATGTTCCACGCCTGGAATGAAGTTTACGTGGATGGGCAATGGCGTTCGGTAGACCCTACCTGGAATCAGACCCGGGTAGATGCCAGCCACATCCCTCTGTCAGATGTACAGGCAGCCAGACTGATGCAGGCCAATAACACCAGCGACATCTATTTTGAAGTTACGGCTAAAACTTACTTTTCAGGCGGCTGAGAGCCGTCTGATGACTGTGTGTCCGCAGATGCCTTAAGGGGCCTTGACCCGCAACAGGCCTTCCTGAGTCACAGACGCTATCAGCTGACCATTCTCTGCGTGAAAATCCGCATGCACCATACCGCGCGAACCTTGCGCAGTAGACGTGCGTTTATGAAACAACAGCCATTGGTCCAGGGGCACGTCCCGATGAATCCACAGTGCATGATCCAGCGAGGCCATCTGCAGATCTTCCCGCGGCACTTCACTCTGATGTGGCAAGGCACCAGTAGAAACAAGGCTCATGTCAGACGCATAGGCGAGCAGACAGCGCGCCAGCGCCTGATCAGCATCGTCCACACTCTCTCGAAAGCGAATCCACGATGGACTGTGGAAGCGATCCTGCAGCCAGGCATCTGAGCCAAGACGAAACACCGAGCGCATTTCAAACGGTCGCTCTATTTTTGCCATGGGACTGAGGTGGGGCGATTTGTCCATCAGTGCATGCGCCACCTCAACATCGTCCTCAAGTTCTTCCGGCAGTGGGACATTGGGCATTGGATGAGCGTGATCAAATCCCGGCTCAGCGACCTGAAATGAAGCATCGAGGTTGAAAATCGCTTCGCCATTCTGAATTGCAACAACGCGCCGGGTGGTGAAACTACGGCCATCACGAATACGCTCAACCTCATATAGCACCGGTCGCGTGGTTGTACCGGCGCGAATAAAGTAGCCATGGAGAGAATGTAAATGCACCCCTTCAACGGTCCGATACGCTGCCATCGCCGCCTGCGACAGGACCTGCCCGCCAAACAGTCGTAATGGCGTCGATGTTTCGTTGCTGCCCAGATACAGATTCTGTTCAATCTTTTCCAGATCGAGAATTTCCAGCAGGCGTTTAGCACGGGTGTTAGCCACATCAGTCATAACAGGCACTCATTCACAGCGATGGGTTGTATCCATTTTTTTCGGCCGTGATACTAAGCCTAAGAGAGGGAGACTGCCATGTTAGAACTAAATCCGGATCATGCAAGCATCAGCATGATCGGCGCGCTGGATACTGATGTCAGCGAAGATGGCATCACACCTCGGCGCCTGCCGGACTGGACACGCCCCCAGGTACCTGCATTTATGGAAATCATGGTGACG
The DNA here is from genome assembly GCA_024743175.1 of Pseudomonadaceae bacterium. Classification (GTDB taxonomy): domain Bacteria; phylum Pseudomonadota; class Gammaproteobacteria; order Pseudomonadales; family Azotimanducaceae; genus UBA4421. The sequence goes on from JANSXA010000002.1 coordinate 398,337, forward strand.
CAACCATCCGGCGTACGTCTGGTGTTTGCAACGGATGCAACCCATATTGAACTGGATATCTGCCTGACGCGCATCCAGATGGCTGACCGCACGCCACGCACTGCGGTATTTGATCTGGTTTGCGATGGCAATTTGCAGCAATCTCATGTTGAGGACAGTGGTCATGTCCTGCAGGTTGATCTGCGCAAACCCACACAACCGGTTTTTGTTGCGGGTCAGCCCGGCACAGTTGTGTTTGAAAACCTGCCGGCGGGCATGAAGCAGTGTGAACTCTGGTTGCCTACGAGTGCACAGGTCGCTTTACGAAAACTGCGTTTTAACGCGCTCGCCACTGTTGAACCCGCCAGCGCTGCAGAAAAAAAACGCCGTTGGATACATTATGGCAGTTCAATCAGCCACTGTGCGGAAGCCGCGAGTCCATACCTGAGCTGGCCGGCCATCGCCGCAGTGCGAGGTAATCTGGATCTTCTTAATCTGGGTCTGGGTGGCAATTGCCAGCTTGATCAGTTTGTGGCGCGCACTATCCGCGATGAGCCCGCAGATTTAATCAGCCTCAAACTCGGCATCAACATCATCAACATGGACTCCATGCGCGAGCGGACCTTCACCCCGGCTGTGCACGGCTTTCTGGATACCATCCGGGAAGGCAAACCAGACACGCCTATTCTCATAGTGTCACCCATATTCTGCCCCAGCGCTGAGACCAACCCTGGACCCACTTTGCCTGACGCAGATGGTAAGTTTGTTACTTTTCCCCGCCCCCTAGAAATCAGCGCCGGCGCCCTGACCTTAGCCTGGGTCAGAAAAATTCTGTCCAGGGTAGTTGCCCAGCGAGAAAACGCCGGTGATCAGAACCTCTTTTATCTTGATGGTTTGCAGCTTTTCGGACCCGAGGATGCCAGCGACTTACCGGACGACTTACACCCTAACGGTGAAGGTTACATCCGCATGGGAGAACGCTTTGCGCAGCTGGCGTTTGCCCCGGATGGACCACTGGCCGGTGCCTGACAACGGCACCCGGCTGTAACAGCAGGAGGAGAAAGACAATGCAGCGATGGCCACAGAAGTTCATGCAGGCATATAGCAAAATGCATCGTTACGAAAGCATTTCATCCGAGTTTGATGATCTGACTACGGCAGACGCCTACGATATCCAGCGTCAATATGTCGCCTTACGCGATGAAGCCATTACCGGCTACAAAGCTGCTCTGACCGCACCGGCAGGACAAGCTGCTATGGGCATAGACCACCCGGTTGTAGGGGTACTGCTGGCCAGCGGCGCTTTTCCAGCAAACAAACCTGTTGAGGTGCAACAGCAGATTCTGCTGGAAACAGAAATAGCCTTTGTCACCGCCTCCAGCATCAGCCATGCAGTAAGTCCTGAAACGGTTATGGATTTAATGGACAGCTGCCAGGGTGTGGTTGAACTGGCGTCCCCTAACCTGGCCAACAAACCCAACGGCCTGGATCTGATTGCCACCAACTCAGCATCGTTTGGCTACATCGAAGGCCTGCGCCAGCCAATCCCAAGCAGTTACAGGCTTGACGCAATTGCCGTGAGCCTTGAAAAAGAAGGGGAAACCCTGATGTCAGGTAACGCAGGAGAAGTGATGGGCGGCCAGGTGGACGCCCTCTGCTGGCTCATCAACCAGACTCTTGAGCTGGGTTACAGCATAGAAGCCGGTCATATTCTGTTGACCGGTTCTATCGGTGGTATATTACCCGGCGATCCCGGACACTATTGTGCGCGGTACGAAGACCTCGGGCAGATTCACTTCAACCTGCCTGCCACACCTTAATCAATTCGTCGTAGGGTACCGTTTCCCCCTGGGGTTTCTCATCCGCTAACGCAGGCTTCGGTGCTCCAGGTTGCTGTAACCAGTATTGTGGGTCCTGTGGTTCATTTAACTGAGGTCCGCATTCACCCAGCACACCGTGCCGCTCAAGCCGGGCCAGCACTGCATCCTGCTGTTCAGCCAGACTATCCATTGCCTGCTGAGCGGTGACTTCACCACTGACAGCGTTAGCAACATTTGCCCACCAAAGCTGAGCAAGCTTGGGATAATCGGGTACGTTGGTACCCGTAGGCGTCCACAGTGTACGTGCCGGGCTACGATAAAACTCAACCAGTCCACCCAGCTTCGGCGCCATGTCCGTCATTGCCTGGGTATTCAGATCAGAATTGCGAATGGGTGTTAAACCGACCAGGGTTTTCTTCAACGATACAGATTTTGACGTCACAAATTGCGCGTACAACCAGGCAGCTTTGCGGCGTTCCAGCGGGGTGCTCTTCATCAACGTCCAGGCACCGGTATCCTGATACCCCAGCTTCATGCCTTCTGACCAGTAAGGGCCGTGAGGTGACGGTGCCATGCGCCACTTCGGCGTGCCGTCTTCGTTAACCACCGCAAGATCCGGCTTGATCATGTCTGCCGTAAACGTGGTGTACCAGAATATCTGCTGGGCAATCTGACCCTGGGCTGGCACCGGGCCTGCTTCAGAGAAGGTCATGCCGCCCGCTTCCGGTGGCGCAAAGCGTTTCAACCAATCGATGTATTTCTGCAACGCATAAACCGCTGCAGGACTGTTTGCTGCTCCACCGCGACTGACAGAGGAGCCTACGGGGCGACAGTCTTCTACCCGAATACCCCACTCATCGACCGGCAGACCATTGGGAAGCCCCGGATCGCCGGCGCCAGCCATGGATAACCAGGCATCGGTAAAACGCCAGCCTAATGAAGGGTCTTTTTTGCCATAGTCCATGTGTCCGTAGACGCGTTGGCCGTCTATTTCACGTACATGTTCGGAGAAGAACTCGGCTATGTCCTGATAGGCACTCCAGTTCACCGGCACACCCAGCGGGTATCCATAACGCGATTCAAACTGCGCCATCAGTTCGGGATTGGTGAACCAGTCGTATCGGAACCAGTAGAGGTTGGCAAACTGCTGATCCGGCAACTGATAGATTTTGCCGTCCGGTCCTGTGGTGAAACTGATGCCGATAAAATCATCAAGATCAAGGGTCGGAGAAGTGACGTCAGCGCCCTCACCGGTCATGAAATCACTCAGCGGTACAACATAACCATATCGCGCATGGGTCCCTATCAGATCAGAGTCGTTCACGTAGGCGTCGTAAACGTTTTCACCGGACTGCATCTGGGTCTGCAGTTTCTCGATCACATCCCCTTCCTGGATCAGGTCGTGAGTAACCGCTATACCGGTGATGTCGTAAAACGCTTTTGTCAGCGTTGTGCTTTCGTATTCGTGAGTGGTCAGGGTTTCGGAGACAACATTAATCTCTAGTCCACGCAGCCCAGCCGCCGCTTCGGTAAACCAGGCAAGCTCCGCCAGCTGTTCTTCGGGATTTAAAGAAGTGGGCTGAAACTCTTCGGCAGCCCAGCGGGCAGCGTTCGCTGCAAAATCTATCTGTACCTGCGGGCTGGATTGTGAAGCGGGTTGTTCAGAACAGCCGACGCTTATCAACAATGAAGGGAGTAAAAGTGTCGCTGTCAGTGTGTGCCATCGTTTCACGGTGTCTGTTCCATCCGGGTCTTGAAAGCATCCAGTATAAAGAGGTTATCCCCAGCGCATAAGTAGCACAGCCCATAACACCGCCAATAGCGAAGCGCCCCAGAGCGCACCGCCGAGGGTACCCAGCCAGAGCAGATGGATAAAAGCCGCGCTCAACAGACTGATGAAAAAACGATCGCCCCGGGTTGTCTGCATCGGCAGAAAACCTTTCGCCAGACGTGTCGGTGAACGCAGCTCAAAAACCGTCAGGATCAGCAGGGCAAGACCAATCGCCGAAAAAAACAATGCCGTGGGCAGGGTCCAGGCCATCCAGCTCATGACACACGCCCCAGCGCAAAACCTTTCACCAGGTCTTTGCGCACAAACCAGACGACCAGGATGCCCGGCACCACCGTCAGCACACCTGCCGCAGCCAGCACGCCCCAGTCCATACCTGATGCGCTGACAGTACGGGTCATGACCACTGCAATTGGTTTAGTGGCGGCACCGGACAGGGTTCGTGCCAGCAACAGCTCAACCCAGCTGAACATGAAACAGAAAAAGAGCGTGACCCCAAGGGCACCGCGATTGATCGGCAGAAAAACGCGGAAGAAGAAATACAGAAAGCTGTGACCATCAAGGCGCGCCATTTCGTCAAGCTCCGTGGGCACACCCGAGAAGAACCCTTCCAGGATCCACACCGCCAACGGCACGGTAAACAGACAATGGGCAAGGGCTATGGCCAGCGGTGTATCAAACAAACCAATTGCCGAATAAAGCTGGAAAAAGGGCAAAAGGAAAACCGCAGGGGGCGCCATTCTGTTAGTCAGTAACCAGAAGAACAGCTGTTTATCCCCTAAGAAACGATACCGCGAAAACACATAAGCCGCCGGTATGGCAACGCTCAGCGACAGCAGCGTATTCAACCCGACATAAGTTAACGAGTTGGCAAAAGCCTCGTACCAGACCGGGTTGGAAAATATCTCCGCAAAATTCAGCCAGGTTGGAGATGCGGGCAGCACTGAAAATTCGCCGGCAATCTCCGCATTACTGCGCAGCGCCATGGAAACCAGCCAGTAAAGCGGCAGCAGCAGGTAAACAAGATAACCACAGAGTATCCAACGGCTCATATTAGTCTTCATTTCTAGCCACCACCGAACTGTAGAATAACCAGCAGAAAAGCAGAATGAAAAGAAAGTAAATCACCGAGAAAGCCGCTGCCGGACCCAGATCAAACTGGCCAACCGCCATGGTTGCCAGGTGCTGGCTGAGCAACGTCGTTGCATTACCAGGCCCACCGCCGGTTAACACAAACGGCTCGGTGTAAATCATAAAACTGTCCATCAGCCGCAGCAGCACAGCGATGATCAACACGCCACGCAGCCGGGGCAGTTCAACATAGCGGAACATCTGCCAGCGATTGGCACCATCCAGTTCGGCGGCCTGATAAAAAGGCTGCGGTATCGACGTGAGGCCCGCAAATGCCAACAGTGCCACCAGCGACGTCCAGTGCCAGACATCCATCATCACCAGAGTTATCCAGGCGTGCAGCGGATCTGATGTGTAGTTGTAGGTGATACCCAGAGCGTTAATTGTCACCCCTAACAAGCCAATGTCCGGTCGTGCAAAGATCTGCCAGATGGTGCCGACCACGTTCCAGGGTATGAGCAGCGGCATCGCCAGAACCACAAGAATCAAAGGTGTCATGCGGCTGTTCTGGGGAATGCCTTTGGCCACCCAGATGCCCAAGGGTATCTGGATGGTTAAGATTGTCAGGCTGAAAGCTACCTGGCGGAGAAACGCTTCGATAAAGCGAGGATCGTTGAGGGTTTGTTCGTACCACTGCAGCCCGACAAAAAACCGCGTATTGAAATCCAGAATATCCTGCACGGAATAGTTGACCACGGTCATCAGTGGAATCACTGCGCTGAACGCAACAATCAGCACAACGGGCAACACGCCCAACCACGCCCGGTTATTCTGCGGCCTAAACGAACTCATGGCTGCCCACCTGCTGCTCGTTCGTGAAGGCCACCCCACGCAGTACTTGCACCTGCAGCTGTGATCCGATCAGACGATCTTGAACATCTGGCAACTGTCCGCGCACGACCACTTCGCCATGGGCTGTGTCCAGCACCATTAAACCGGCGGGCTGTCCCTGCTGAGCACCTTCAATGCGCACCCGCTGCAGCGTGCCTGATAACTGACCTGCATTCGACAATTGTGCCCACTCCGGCCGGAAACCAATACGCTGGGCAGTGCTTACACTCAGTGCGTCTGCAGCCACAAAATTCATGCCGGGACTACCGACAAAGTGCCCGACAAATTCATGCTGGGGCGATTGATAGACTACTTCCGGCGTATCTGTCTGCAGGATACCACCAGCGGCGAGAATAGAGACGCGATCTGCAAAAGTCAGGGCTTCAGTCTGATCGTGGGTCACATAGATCATGGTGACCTGTAAGTCTGCCTGCACACGCCGCAGGGTTTGACGCAGCTGCCACTTTATCTTTGGCTCCACGGCAGTCAGGGGTTCATCCAGTAAAACAAGGGAGACGTCCGGACGTGCCAGGGCCTTGCCTACGGCGACGAGCTGTTTCTGGAACAGTGACAACGCGCGCGGCTTCTGCTCAAGCAACTGGCCCAGTTCGAGTTCATCGCAGATGTAGGTCACGCGTTCATCGATAACTTGACGCGCAAAACCGCTGTTACGCAGGGGAAAAGCAAGGTTTTCAGAAACATTCAGTGATTCGTAGAGAACCGGAAACTGGAACACCTGGGCTACGTTGCGGGCGCGGCCGCTCAGCTGTGAAACATCTTCGCCGTTGAAGTGCAGCTGGCCGTTTGTGGGGTGCAGGATTCCCGATAACAGGTTTAACAACGTTGTTTTACCTGCGCCACTGGCGCCAAGCAGCGCATGTGCCTCACCGTCCGCGACACTTAGATTAAGATCGCTCAGGGTTGCCTCGGTTGCCCCGGGATAGGTAAAACCGATCTGTTGCAGATCAACTGCCGCCATTAGAACTGCACCACATCACTGGCAGACGCACCTATTTTAAGATGTTGTCCTGGTGAGATTCTTAACATGCCATCACACCGCATGACCCACTGCGCACCCTCTACTTCGCCATGCACAAAAGACTCACTGCCGTTTGTTTCAAAAGCAGATACCTGCATATCAAAGGTCATGTCGATACCTGTGTCTGTCACTGTACGCAGGTGTTCCGGGCGCAAAGCGCAGATTCTGGAGTCGCGCTCAAACTTATTGACCCCGGGGTCAGCCATCAACTGCATCGCAGCAAGACTCTGTGGCCGCAGATAAACATCCAGCGGCGCGCCAGCCTGCAGCTTCTCACCCGCTGCAAGCAGCAACACTTCATCACCCAGGGTAAATGCATCACGCGGGTCACTACTGGTGTAGATGACAATGGTATTCGTCTCTCGCAGTAATTCCCGCAGTTCAATCTCCAACGCTTCGCGCAGTTTGAAATCCAGATTCACCAGGGGTTCGTCAAGCAGCAGAACAGGTGCCTGTTTCGCCAGCGCACGGGCGATAGCAAGGCGCTGCTGCTGACCACCGGATAACTCATGGGGTAATCGTGACAGCAGGGAATGTATCTGCAGCTTGTGCGCCAGTTCATCAACACGCGCGGCAACGGTTTTTTTATCCATCATCCCCTGACCTCGCCGTGCCAGCAGCGGCGACGCGATGTTCTGTGCAACCGTCAAGTTGGGATAATTGACGAAAGCCTGGTAAACCATACTGACGGGTCGCTTGCGGGGATCAACCGTCTTCAGATCAATACCATCGAGCAGAACCTGACCACGAGCACGGGAATTCTGCCCGGCAACAAGGCGGCACAAGTTGGTTTTACCCGATTGGTTTGCCCCAAGTACAACGGTGATCTGCCCGGGCGCAAACTGATGATCAAACTCAGCCTGGCTCTCTGTCTGCAGATGCGCGCCTACAAGCTCAAGCATCGACGGCTCTGCAATTTATAGCTGGCGGGATTCATAGCTGGCGTGCCTTCAATCAAACGATTTAAGATGCTACACGGACACAGCGGCATTGCCTATGCAAGCCAAGCCATCTCGGACATACGCAACCCGCTATCGGGAGCCCGACAAACACGAACAATGAAACCATTTATTCCTGACTCACTACCTGACGTTACACCTGCTGAAGGTCCCGCCGGTCAGCTCGCTCACCCGGACGCGGTCGCCCAGACACAACGGCTGTCACCGGCAATTTACGCTGTGGGCGAGCGCGCCTGGTGTGTGGTGGGCAACGGTCTGTCGAACCAGACTTTTATCGCCGGAGAAAACGGCATCATCGCCATCGACAGCGGTGAGTGCATTGAAGAGATGCGCGACGCCGTGAAACAACTGCGTAAACATACCCAGGCCCCCATCGTCGCCTGCATATATACACACTTTCACTACGTGAACGGCACTGCAGCGCTGCTGGAAGAGGTGGGACCCGACTATCTGCAAGTCTACGGACACCATCTGATTGCGGCCAATCGGGCACGTTTTGGCGGCGAGGTCGGCCCCCGATCGAGCCGCGGCCTGGTACACCAGTTTGGTGTATTGCTGCCTGAAGATGGTCCGGACGGACTGCTGCACTGCGGGTTAGGCCTGGAACTGCGCAATGCAGCCCATGCGCCTTTTACGGCGGGTTATATCGCTGCCCAGCACACCATCAGTAAACCGACCACACATACGATCGCTGGTCTGCAGGTCGAATTCACACCGGCACCGTCAGATGCTAACGATTCCATGACACTGTGGTTTCCCGAGCTGGGCATCTGCGTCAACAACCTGATCTGGCCGGCATTGTTCAACATTTACGCCATACGCGGAGAAGAGTACCGCGACCCGCGCGAGCTTCTGACCGGCATAGACCACATTGCAGGGCTGGAACCTGAACATCTGATCTGTACCCATGGGCCGCCGTTATCCGGTGGACCGGTTACCGCGGCCATAACCGATTATCGTGATGCCATTGCTTTCATCTGGGATCAGACCGTACGCGGCATCAACCAGGGACTGCGACTGAGTGCCCTGACGGAACAGGTGCAGCTGCCCGAGCGGTTCAAAAGATCTTATTTTACTCAGCAGTTGTATGGCCTGGTGGAACATCATGTCCGGCAGATTCACGCGGGTTTGTTCGGCTGGCTGGACGAAGACGAAAGCCATATCTTCCCGATGCCGGAGCAGGAGCGTTGTGCGCGCCTTATTCAGGGTTTTGGTGGGGCCGCGGCAGTTCGATCACAAGCTCAGGCGGCACTCACCGCAGGCGATCTTCGCTGGGCAGCTGAGCTGGCAACCTGGCTGATACGTGACGCCAACGCCAACGCATCAGACCGGCAATTGCTCGCACAGGTCTTACGGCAAATGGCCCAGCGAACACCCTCGGCCAACGTACGCAACTGGTGTTTAACCCGGGCCTTAAAACTTGAAGGACAGATCGATCTGAATCGCTTCAACATCCATCGTTTCCGCCTGGAAGACATTATGTCCGCAGCACCAACCCGCTATATCAGCGTCATGCGGGTGCTGGTAGACCCCAATCGCGCACCCGACGACGTGTTGGAGATGGCCTGGCACTTTGCCAGTGGTGAACAGGCAGGGCTCGCTCTACGGCGCGAAGTCGCTGTACCTACTGATGGCGCTTCTGCGGAGCTGCACATCCACCTGAGTCATGAGACATGGGCGATGATTCTGAGCAATAAACTGAACCTGTGGGATGCAGAAACACAGAATCTGATTTCGATGGTGGGTGATCGCGCGCATCTGACCTCATTCTGGCAGACATTTGATCTTGAAAGCCTGCAAGCCGGGTCCTGAACACACCTGTTCGAGGTCATCTACGTTACATTCCTGATTGGAATATATTGCTTTTCAATTATTCCTTTTAACCTGAGCGACCAGATTGGTATCTTGCCCGCCCTTCGGCAACAACCAGAGACTTAGGATAAAAAATATGTCTGCTTATCTTGATGAAATCGAACGCCTGCGCACTCAAATCAAAGCAAAAGATGAGTGGCACGCAATCAACCCGGAATACGCAACCCGTATGAAACTGCAGAACCGTTTTACCACGGGTCTGGAAATCGCCCAGTACACCGCTGACATCATGCGTCGCGACATGGCGAACTACGACGCTGACTCCAGCAAATACACTCAGAGCCTGGGTTGCTGGCATGGTTTCATCGCCCAGCAGGTCATGATGGGTGTGAAGAAGCACCAGAAAACCACCGACCGCAGTTACATCTATCTGTCTGGTTGGATGGTGGCTGCGCTGCGTTCAGAGTTTGGCCCGCTGCCAGACCAGAGCATGCATGAGAAAACCACCGTTTCAGACCTGATTGAAGAAATTTATACTTTCCTGAAACAGGCAGACGCACGTGAACTGCGACATATGTTTGTTGAACTGGACGAAGCTCGCGAGAACGGCGGCGACGTTGACAGTATCATTCAACGCATCGATAACTATGAAACCCATGTCGTGCCGATAATTGCGGACATCGATGCCGGTTTCGGTAACGAAGAAGCCACTTATCTGCTGGCTAAGCGCATGATTGAAGCAGGTGCTTGCGCCATTCAGATTGAAAACCAGGTCTCTGATGCAAAACAATGCGGACACCAGGCGGGTAAAGTCACCGTGCCCCACGAAGATTTTGTATCCAAAATCAACGCGGTACGTTATGCGTTCCTGGAGCTGGGTATCGAGAACGGCATCATTGTGGCGCGCACCGACTCGCTGGGCGCAGGTTTGACGCAGAAAATTCCTGTCTCTCTACAACCTGGTGACCTGGGCAGCAAATACAACGAGTTCCTGGACACCACACCTGTGAACGACGTTTCTGAATTGCAGGACGGCGATGTGACTATCCACCAGGGTGGCCAGCTGGCCAAGCCCAAGCGTCTGGACAACGGTCTGTATGCGTTCAAAGAAGACACCGGTATTGATCGTGTTGTTCTCGACTGTATCACCAGCCTGGAGCATGGCGCTGACCTGTTGTGGATTGAAACCGAGAAGCCCAACGTGGCGCAGATCGCAGAGATGGTGAATGAAATCCGCAAGGTTCGTCCCGAAGCCAAGCTGGTGTACAACAACTCACCTTCTTTCAACTGGACGCTGAAATTTCGCGATCAGGTTTACCAGGAATGGAAAGCCGCGGGCAAAGACCTGTCTGCTTATCCGGATCCTGCTGCTGACGAAAAAGCGTTGATGGATGTAGCCCTCGACGGTTCTGAACTGGCTGAAGAAGCTGATCGCCTGGTGCAGAGCTTCCAGGCTGACGCAGCCCGCGAAGCCGGCATTTTCCACCACCTGATCACGCTGCCGACTTACCACACAGCAGCGTTGTCTACCGATACACTGTCTGCTGGCTACTTCGGCGACCTGGGTATGCTGGCTTACGTACGCGACGTACAGCGCCAGGAAATTCGTCGTGATCTGGCTGCGGTTAAGCACCAGGATCTGGCTGGCTCAAACGTGGGCGATGACCACAAAGAGTACTTCCTTGGTGAAAAAGCACTGCTGGCTGGCGGTACTGCCAACACCATGAACCAGTTCTAAAGGTTCCAGTGATACCGCTGCCTCTTCAAATAGGCGGCAGCTGGCAAAAAGGGGTGTTTCGACACCCCTTTTTGTTTTTACTGATTGCTATTTTGTTACCCGCCCCCATCCTCGAATTCTGCTAACACCGCTTGCGCCATCACTAATCTGTGGCGCATGCGCTGTGGCATTTTTGTCCAGTAATAGCTGAAAGTTCCAAGGGCAATGGCCAACGCCCAAGCCCGACCACGCAACCATTGCGCGTTATCCACACCAAGCCGGGTTCGAAACACTTCTCGACTGTGCGGATCAAACAACTCCCACGCGCCATGTAAATCAATGGTTGGGTCGCCCACTGCCAGCCCGCCAAAATCCAGTACAGCACAAAGTCTGTCGTTTGTGAGCAAGAGGTTCTCTGCAACCAGGTCGCTGTGATACCAACAGTCAGGCGCTACCTGGTCAGCGCCTGGCAGTGTCAAAGCCTGTTGCCAGAAACCCAGCGCTTTATCCAGGTTCAGGTCGAGCTCCTCGATCCGTCTACAATCTTCAATTGTGCGCCTGAAGTACTTGTCGTAGTCGGCGAGAGATCGACCTCGGTACCCGCGCAGCCGAGAATCTGAAGACGCCTCTTCAGGGACTTTTATGTTGCGGAGCGCAATAATCACGTCAGCCAGATCTGCCGCAAGCACTAAACACGAAGAAGTCGACGCTTTTGAGGTACCCGAAGCTGGCGGGAGTTCCCCGTCAATCCACTGCACAATCGACCAGGGTTCCGTGAACCCAAACGCCGGTTTCCCCCAGGCTTTTATCTCAGGCACAGCTACCGGAAGGTGTCGACTCAGGACAGGCAGCCAATGTTTTTCTTTTTCTATCGCCGCGCCACTGCCAGGTTGGCGCGGTAGGCGGACTAACAGTTCATCTCCGAGGCGATACAGTACATTGGACGAGCCGGACGCGTTAAGCCGACTTCGGGGTAAATCTGCATAATCTGGAAACTGAGTGCTGACAAGCTTATACACCAGACTGTCATCTATCGGAAACTCGTTGTCGTGCAGTACCGGATTCATTAAAGGTCTAAAAAGCCGCAGCATTCAGAATATACTGTGGATTGTTGCAGAATCAGACACCCTTCACCAAGGGTCGGGGAGGAAAAGTTATGAAAGCAGTTGAGCAGGTCGATCTTGTCGCTAACGTCCTGGATATCTGGCAGGACAAATCAGTGACGTTGCGGGAGCGTAAACCGGGGCCACCGGAGCGAGTCGACGGCATGACCGTCGGCGTAGCACATCTCGTTCCCGGAGGTTCACCTCACGATGGCGAAATGCACCCCAATGGCGATGAAATCTTATATGTTGTTTCAGGCAGACTGCTCTTGCAGCATGATTCAGGCAATGAACCGCTGGAACTGACATCAGGTCAGGCCTGTATTGTGCGCCAGGACGAATGGCACAAAGTTGAATGCCTTGAGAAGACATCGCTCATTCACATCACACCGGGGCCGGATGGCGAAGCGAGATTCCTGGCAGAAGATTAAAAACTACGGCTGCTCATACCTGAAGGTAACCAGATAAACCTGTTCACCAGCACCATGTTTGGCGGTTTTCAGCAGCTCCGCCAGACTGCTGAAACCGGTTTCTCGCGCCAGCCTGGCAGTGATGTCTTCAAACTCAATCTGACGAATCGATTCAACGACAATATGTCCCGGCTCCAGCCGGTATGCGTTGCCCACTTTGACCCGTGGAGATTTCCAGATGCGTACCGACTGTGTGATTTCACCATTTTTTACGGGCTCGCGGAGTCGTTTGGCAAACTGCATAAAGGGGACGATAGAGGTCTTTGAATAGCCAGCGTAGGTAAAAGCCGTTCAGTCAACGGGCAGGTGTTGGTCGAGCCAGGCTTTCTGCAAACCCAGAGCTTTTGCGTATCCGGCGCCACGATACACATCATAGTGTTTGCCTTTGATGGTATCGTACCTGGCCGGCAGGCGGTCTTTGATGCGCTCATACAGCGCGACGCCGTTGCTTTCGATATCAAACAACTCCTCCTGATCAGCATCAATAATCAATGTCGCGGCCTGCAGCTGGGATAATTTCTCCAGCGGGTCATAACGCACAAAATCCGGCCAGTCTGGATAACCCTGCAATCCCGGGGTTGCTTCGCTGGGAAACGAAGGTTGATCACCTCTGGCAATCGCACCTCGCCAGTTGGCTACGTTTACCGCACTCAGCGGACTGTCGTCACTGTCGCCTGCTCGGTCACCTTGCGGATTCACCGAGCCCACCTGCGACATCAGCACTTTAATCTGCGGGAACTCAGACGCTGTGGCCAGTGCCAGCCCGCCACCGAGGCTGCTGCCCCAGATAGCGATACGCTCAGGGTCAACCTGCGGGCTTGTCGTCAGATAAGCAAACGCAGCGCGAATATCGTCCATCTGCTCGAGCGGGTTTACCTGGCGACGAATTTCCTGCACCTGGGTCGTGTAAGTCTGAGGCGTTTCGGCACCGTCCGCTGATTCGGGCCGCGGCCCAACGCGCATGAGAACACCTTCACTTTCGCCCCACCCGGTATAGTCAAAAGTTAAGACCACATAACCTTGGGCTGCAAATTGAGGCGCATAAGCCTCGTTCAAATGTGACTTTAAACCACCCCAACCGTGTACCAACAGGATCCCAGGGCGGCGCTGTCCCGACTTGAAATCTTCTGGAACCCACAGGTTGCCAGCCAGACGTGTACCATCGCTGTAAATTGTGATTGAAGAGTTAATCGGCTCCGCATAGCAGAAGGCAGAGACAGCAAAGGTCATGAGCAAGACACAGAATCTGGTATACATAGCGCACCTGTAGATTGAGCTGACAAGTAAAATCCTAACAGGTTTTATATGCATTGCATCTGTAAAGCCTAAAACTCACGGGTTTCACCGATGTTCAGGATCCAAGCAGAATCGTCTCCAATCTGTGCGCTGATGGCGGCTTGTCTGAATCGTCTTGGCGGCTCAGCCAGAGGCTCATCAGAAAGATCGAAGGTGCCAAAGTGAATAGCCACGACACGATCAGCGTCCAGGTCAATTGCAGCTTTTAGAGCTTCTTCAGGATTCATATGTGATTCGCGCATCATTGCCTGTGGTTCATACGCACCAATGGGTACAGCCACCAGATCAAAAGGCCCAAGGCGTTTACCAATTTCTGCAAATTCTGAGAAATAGCCGGTGTCACCGGCGAAATAAAAGCGTCGATCCGGCGCTGTAACGGCCCAGGAAGACCACAGGGCTTTGTGATCATCTGTCAGACTTCTTTTGCTCCAGTGCTGCGAGGGCAGACAATGAACGGTGACACCCTCGTGAACAGCCGTCTGTCCCCAATCAAGCTCCTGCACATTGTCAATCTGCTGATCGCGCAGGAGCGCGCCATTACCCAGCGGCACATAGAACACTGTCTCCGGATTGCGCTTGGCCAACTGTCGTAATGTGGGCAGGTCCAGATGGTCATAGTGGTTATGAGAAATAACAACAAAGTCGATGGGTGGCAGGTCATCCATCAACAAGCCCGGCTCTACATAACGCTTGGGACCGATCAATGGCACCGGACTGGGTCTGTTCGACCAGGTTGGATCGGTAAGGAAAGTGACGTGCCCCATCTGCACAAGCAGCGTGGCATGACCCACCCATGTCACCGTGGGAGAACTGTGCTTCGCATTTTCGCGCAGGAAAGCGCCGTCGTTGGCTATTCGCTGCGGGGCATCTGCTCCACTACGGAAGTAAGTTCCGAAGCGGCGCAGGATAAACGGCACTCTGACCGACAACGTGCCGTGGCCGATCTCCCCAACGAGATTCTCAAACCGCCCGTCCTCGCCGCGAGGCGCACCCCCTGAGAAATTATTGGCCTGCGCATAGACCAACAACAACGGCAGAGTCAGTGTGAGCGCAAGCACGCCGCCTGAGAAATATTTCTTCACGCCCTGACCTCGCTGCGTACAAACCCGCGATTATGTCGGTTCCAGCAGGTCCCACAAGTTTCCGCACACATCCTTGAATACCGCAACGGTACCATATGGCTCTTGCCTGGGTTGTTCGACAAAGTGCACGCCGCGATCTTTAAAAACCGCGTAGTCCCGCCAGAAATCATCTGTATGAAGAAACAGAAAGACGCGGCCGCCGGTTTGATTGCCAACCCTTGCTGCCTGCTCGGCGTCATCTGCTTCGGCAAGCAACAAACGGCCTGCTGCTGAACCTTTGGGAGCGACCACTACCCAACGTTTGTCTACCGCGGGCAGAAAAGTGTCCTCGACCAGCTCAAAACCCAGGGCGTCCACAAAAAAAGTGATGGCCTCATCATAGTTGCTTACAACGAGGGTGGTAAGTGCCAGGTGCTGCTGCAATTCAGTTCTCTATCGGTGGTCGAGGTACATATGGTGCCAGTTTTGCCTGCCGGTGCACATGCAAGCTGCGCCAGAATCGATTGCTTATTATGAGGAGACGGTCAGAGTGAAAACGGCAACTTTCGGTTAACCTCAGGCCCACTTAAACTAGAGTCCTGGCAAAGACAATGAGCAGATTCTGGCAGGTCGCGCTCGCTGATGCAGTTATTCTTGTGTCGCTGTGGGTCACCTACGTAACAGCAGCAAACCTTTCAGGTGACACCAGCACCGCGCTGGGGCTGGTCTTCATGGTGGGGTTTATTTTTGTCTCAGCGCCACTGCTTGCGCTGACTATTGCGGTGGGTATCAGCCACATCCAGCGCGTCAGCCTGAAACGAGCAAAGTGGGTATTGTTCTATGTGTGCCTGAGCATTGTCGGGCACCTAATGCTGGCTTATTACACCGGTTTTTTTGACAAATGGATCGCCGACTATCAACAGGCGGCAAGAGAAAGGCAGTTTCCCGCCCTCACCGCGCTGCAGTACGCGATTGCTCGCGGACCTGTGTCTGATATTGATACAGTACGTGAAGCCCTTGACCAAGGTGCAGACCCCAACAGCGGAAGTTACAGCGATGCACGAATTCCACTTCTGGTATTGGCAGCGGGCCGATCGGACGCCCCCGCCATCAAAGCCCTGCTGGATGCTGGCGCAGATCCCAACGCACGCTCGCCGCTCACTCACGGCGATCTGGCAACCCCTGCCCCATTAGACCTGGTACTGTTCTCCACGAACGGCAGCCCGAAACAAAGCTTGGAACTGTTGCTGGCAGCTGGTGCAGATACCTCCAGATCCATGCTGAAACTGGGCGCCTGTTTTACGGGTGATGTATTGCTCTACCAACGAGCCGCCTCGCTCGGCGCCCAGGACCAGAGCGATGTTCACAACAATAACTGCCTGCACTACGCGGCTGCAGAGAATCGGACCGAGTTACTGGAAGAACTTATCCCGGATAACTCGCAAATCAGTTCCGATTTCAGGGACATGCTGGCTACGCCTAACCATATCGGACAGTACCCACTGGATGTCGCCGCCGCGAAACAGAACTTTCACGCCGCCCTGCGCATTGCGCAGGCCGGGGGAACCGCAAACAAGACCTGGACCATCCAGAGAATTCTGGAAAACCCACAGAACACGCCGGAGCTTGCGCAGCTGAAAGCTTTGCTGGCGCAGCGCACCTCTGTGGAAGCGCCCTGAAGTAATCTTGTCAGCAATGACGCTCGATAAAAGCACCGATGCGCTCAATAGCACTTTGCGCTTCGGGGACGCCGGGTAACATCTGCCAGACGTGTATGAGCCCGGCTTCGATTTCGAGGCTGACGTCAACGCCAGCCGCTGCAGCTTTGTCAGCAAAACGAGTGCTGTCAGATAAAAGAATTTCGCGCGTGCCAACCTGAATCAACAGGGGTGGCAGGCCGGTCAACTCTCCATGCAGAGGCGCCGCGAGAGGATCACACACTGCCTCACCTGCATACTGCACGCCACTGGCTCGCAGGCCATCCGTTGTCAGCATCGGGTCATCAACTGCACCGGGCACTGCGGTGGGACCCGTGCCTTCAAGATCTGTCCAGGGCGATAGCCCAACTGCACAGGCAGGCAAGGGGTCGCCTGCAGCTTTCAGCGCGAGCAACGAGGCCAGAGTCAGGCCACCACCCGCTGAATCACCGGCAATTGCCATACGCTCAGGTGAATACCCCGCTTTGATCAACCACCGCCAGCAGGCCGTGGCGTCATCAACAGCGGCAGGAAAGGGGTGTTCCGGAGCCAATCGGTACTCAGGCAGTAACACGCGCGCTTTAGCCGCGCGCGCGATATGACCCGCAAGTGCGCGATGGGTGTTTCTTGAACCCATCACGTAGGCACCGCCGTGAAAATACAAGACCACGCGATCCGCGTCACTGACGCCATCGACCATCACCCAGTCTGCGGGCACCCCACCTGCATCAATTTCGCTGACCGATACGTCTGATGCGATGGGAAACAGGCCTGCTGAAGCTTCCATCGCTGCGCGCTGCTCCTGTACAGAGAGTTCTTCCAGCCCAAGGCCACCACTGATCATGGCAACCATCTCTTCGTGTTCAATGCTGGGCATCTGGAGCTTCCTTGTGTTCGTTTCACGAAAATGCCTGTTCGGCCTATTTTCTGCCCGACGCAAAATTTGCCGTAGCCCGGGCTATCAACCTTTCCTGGGACACAACTCGGCATTCAGCAAACGACAAGGTACGACCGACTTTGACTACTTTAGCGCGAAACTCAAGCCAGTCGCCAATGCCAGCCACGGCCAGATAGTCGATACTCAAGCCAACGGTTACGGCACTTTCCAATTGGCCCTTGCTGCCTTGCACGCACGCCAAACCCATCGCGTTATCTGCCAACGCAGCAATCAGCCCACCATGGGCAAACCCTCTTGAGTTGGTGTGCGGATCACCGATCTGTAGGCCAATGGTTACACCATCATCCCATACCGTTGAGTAAAGAGGTTCCCAGGGGTCCGTCAGCGGGCTTTGCCTGAAATGCGGCTCAAATCCTTGCGGCAGTGTCACGGCCATTTTTAGTCCCATTGTCTGCAATTTAAAAAAACAGGTTATGCAGCCCAGGTGTGACTCACAATTGAAATGTTCAGAGTATTATTGATCTGAATTCACTTATGAGAGGGCAAATGGCCAGACCTTCCCTGCGAAGCCTTGAGATATTTGCGATGGCAGGTCGCTGTGGCAGCTTCCGTGAAGCGGCTGAACAGCTGCATCTCAGCCCTTCAGCGGTGAGTCACCAGATCAAAGGGTTGGAAAACTGGATCGGCGCGCCGTTGTTTATTCGCAGTACGCGATCCATTGAACTCACCGAACTTGGCCAGAAGTTGAGCAAAAGTTGCAACACCCACCTTCAAGCCGTCAACGATGTGCTGGACGCTGCAAAACTTGAACACGCTGAAACCGCTCTGCGCATCAGCGCGTTACCGTTGTTTACCGATACCTGGCTGATTCCGAGGCTGGCAAAATTTGAAAAACGCTGGCCTGATATTCGCCTCGAAATCGAGACCGTCAATGATGTCGTCGATCTGAATACTTCCAATATAGACGTTGGCATCCGTAACACCCGTTCTGCTACTCCCGGCTTGACCACCCGGAAACTCATCAGTCTGCAGAGTGTGCCGTTGTGCGCTCCGGAACTGGCTGAAAAGATCAACTCTATTGCTGATCTCTGCCACCACACGCTGATCGTGCACAGTGGTCGTCCAGCCAGTTGGCACAGGTGGTTTGAACTGTGTGGGCATCCTGATTTAGCGCCGGTTAAAACTCTGCTTGTTGATAATATGCACAGCGCAGTTTCTGCGGCACAAAGAGGTGCCGGAGTGATGATGGGGCTGGCCCCATTTATCTGGGAAGCAGGTGGCGTCAACGCTCTGGTCAATCCAGTCAAAGC
Organism: Pseudomonadaceae bacterium; assembly: GCA_024743175.1. GTDB lineage: Bacteria > Pseudomonadota > Gammaproteobacteria > Pseudomonadales > Azotimanducaceae > UBA4421. Next base: position 417,249 of record JANSXA010000002.1, read on the forward strand.
CAAGCTGATCTCTGATGGCGCCTATCGGTTGGTTTACCGCCGTACAGACAGGACGCGGCCGCTGATCCAGGACTTCGAACGCTGGATCGTTGAGGAAATGCAGGCAGACAAGCCTCGTTTGATGCAGTTGGGTGAGAAAAGAATATATTAGTTGTATATTGCGTGACTACTCACGTATTATGCAGCCATCCCCACTTAGAAGCCAGCTGATGGATTCACGCAAAACACGCCAGAAAAGCCTGGTTCAGGACTACAAAAAGCAGCCCAAAAAACTGGGTGCGTACTGCATTCGCAACACGTCGAATGGCAAATGTTTTGTTGGTGTGAGCCGCGACCTGGATGCACGCATTAACCGACATCGTTTTGAATTACGCTGTAACTCAGAACACGTCAGTGCGCAGCTGCAGGACGACTGGAACAGCCTGGGCCCGGAAGTCTTTGAATTCACCATTCTCGATACCATCGACCCCCCGGACGAACCACAGTACGACCCCAGTGCAGATCTGGAGGTGCTGGAACAGCTGTGGCTTGAACAACTCAATCCGTTTACCCCTCACGGTTATAATAAACCGCCCCCTGCCTGAACCCTTCGGACCTCGCATGCCGGTGCCAACCTTGGTAACTTAGGTGACAGGGTGAAGGGGGATTTATGACAGACACAGACGCCAGAACATCGCTTCTATCGGTGGTTGGAGATCTGCGTGCAGAAGGTGATGAGCTCTACCAACTGCTGGGCGAGATGGACACGGGTTTCTGGACCCAGGTGTCTACGTTCAAGGATTGGACAGTATGGGATGTGATTGCCCATCTACACCTCTCAGATCACATGGCCCTCACCAGCCTGCGCAGCAGCGATGACTTCAAACAGCTGATGCGTGACATGGGCAAAGCAGGTTCGATGCGCGCCTATACAGATGCATGGCTGACCGAAGATGGCCATTCGATCAACGGCCCGGAGCTGCTCATCAGATGGCGCGCTATGTTCCAGCAGTTGTGCGAGGGTCTGGCTGCCGCCGATCCGGACAAACGTTTCGCCTGGGCCGGCCCCGGCATGAAGGCGCGTATGTTTGCCACCGCGCGGCAGATGGAAACCTGGGCTCATGGTTGGGAGATCTACGATCTGATGCAAGTTGAACGTCATCATTCAGATCGCTTGCAGAATATTGTGACAATCGGGGTAAGGACTTTCGGCTGGTCGTTCAGCAATCGCAAGTTACCCGTGCCTGAACCAGCACCTTATGTCGAACTCACCGCACCTTCCGGGAAAATCTGGACCTTCAATGAACGTGATGAAAACAACTGTGTTCGCGGCAGCGCGGTCGACTTCTGCCAGGTCGTCACCCAGGTGCGGAACATAGCTGATACGCAACTTGAAGTCAGCGGCGATACCGCAACCGCCTGGATGGCCATTGCCCAGTGTTTCGCTGGGCCACCTGAAGATCCGCCAGCTCCCGGCACACGCAGCACCTCGCCTTAACACGTCACTAAAACAAGAGGCCGCACATGAAAAATTTTAAACTCAATTCGGTCAGCGCCGGATGTATCGCTGTACTGCTGGTATCCTGCGCAACACAACCAACACCCGAGCGCACGGTGGACACCACTGCGCCCGTAGTCAGTGCAGATGGCGTCACTGCCCCATTACTCGAAGGTATTGGTCCGCTGCGGTTCCCTATCAGTACTGATGTTCCTCTGGCACAGGCTTATTTTAATCAGGCCCTGACGCTGGCATTTGGCTTTAATCACGCCGAGGCAGCTCGATCATTCAAAGAAGCAGCGCGCCAGGACGCCACTTGCGGCATCTGTTGGGCAGGAGCGGCACTGGCAATGGGTCCAAATATCAACGCACCCATGTCTGAAGATGCTGTTGCCCCCGCCTGGCAGGCCGTGCAGCAGGCCATCGCTCTGCGAGCTTTCGAAACTCCACGGGAACAGGCTTACATCGACGCAATTGCTACTCGTTACAGCGAAGATGGCACTGATCGTAAAGCTCTGGACATCATTTATGCCGGATCAATGAGCGGCCTGGTTGAACAATATCCTGATGATCTGAATGCGCGCGCACTGCGGGCCGAAGCACTGATGGATCTGATGCCCTGGGCTTACTGGAACGACGACGGCAGTGCAGCGAGCCAGAATACAAACATCCTGGTTGAAGACCTCGAAACGATAATGGCAGCGGATCCTCAACACCCAGGCGCTTTGCACCTGTACATCCATGTCATGGAGCGGTTTGAACCGCAACGCGCCGTTGCAGCGGCTGATCGTCTGGGCGGTCTGGTACCCGTCGCCGGTCATCTGGTACATATGCCCTCACACATCTACCTGCGTGTTGGCCGCTACAGTGATGCTGTGGATGCAAACGCTGAAGCCGCTGAGGCGGACGAAGACTATATTGCACAATGTAACGCTCAGGGTCTTTATCCCGCGGCGTACTATCCACACAACATCCACTTTCTGTGGTACTCGGCCATGATGGAAGGCCGCAAAGCACTGTCGATCAGCAGTGCTTTGAAACTGGCGGAACGGGTACCACTGGAAATGGCCCGCCAGATGGGTGCGTTACAAAGCTATGTTGCCGTGCCGGTTTATACCTATGTGCGCTTTGGCATGTGGGACGAAGTGCTGGCACTGCCGGATGCACCAGAGGGTTTACCGTTCAGCCAGGCGATGCTGCACTACGGCCGCGGCCTGGCGCATGCGGCGCAGGGCAATATCAAGCTGGCTCAAGCTGAGCTGGGTACACTTTCTAACATGGCAACCAGTGAGCCGGTGCAGAGCCTCAACATGCGTATGCCTGGCGTTAACGAACCTCTGATGGGCATTGCTGCCAACCTGGTCACTGCACGAATCGCCCGGGCTGGCAATGACAGTTCTGCGGAATTGGCAGCCCTGGAAGAAGCCGTCGCTCTACAGGATTCTCTACCCTATACAGAACCGCCGCATTGGCACTACCCGGTACGCCAGACACTGGGAGAGGCTCAGCTACGTGCCGGCCACTATGCCGACGCAGCGGCCACTTTTGCACAGGACCTGGAACATTTTCCGAAAAATCCCTGGTCTCTGTACGGGTCTGAGCTGGCTCAGACCGGGCTCGGTCAACCTGCTTCAGAAGTACAGCAGCAGCGTGTGCACGCCTGGCGCAATGCCGACATTGATCCTGCAGTCAGCTGGTAACCCAACAACTCACTTTATAAACAGTCAGGAATCACTATGAAAGTTGTAGATGCCATTGCCCATGCCATGAAAGCCGAAGGCGTAGACGTGTTATTCGCCTATCCGGTCAATCCCTTAATCGAAGCGGCAGCAAAACTGGACATTCGCACGGTCATCGTGCGCCAGGAACGCATCGGCCTGCATATGGCGGATGCCTATTCACGCATGTCCTCCGGAGACAAAATCGGTGTCTTCTGTATGCAGCACGGTCCGGGTGCAGAAAACGCTTTTGGCGGCGTGGCTCAGGCCTATTCCGAGTCTGTGCCTATACTGGTGATTCCTGCAGGGTATCCCCGTCGGCTCGCTCACTATTACCCGAACTTCAATTCCACCCTGAATATGCAGCACATTACCAAATGGGCAGAACCGTTAACCATGGGCAAAGCCATTCCAGAGGTGTTGCGGCGCGCGTTTTTCCAGCTGCGCAATGGCCGCCCCGGACCTGTCATGTTAGAAGTACCAGTGGATGTTTTTAATGAAGATGTACCCGACAGCTGGGAATACATACCCGCGTTCAGCGCCAAAACCGGCCCTGACCCCAGTGACATCGAGACAGCCGCCAAGGTACTGGCCAACGCCAGAAACCCTGTCATCTACGCAGGCCAGGGGGTGCATTACGCCAAAGCCTGGGACGAACTGAAAACCCTGGCTGAGGCCTGGAACATACCCGTTACCACCAGTATCGAAGGAAAAAGCGCTTTTCCTGAAGATCATCCACTGTCGCTGGGCAGTGGCGGGCGGGCTAACCCACGTCCGGTGGCCCAGTACCTGAAAGAGGCAGATGTCATATTCGGGATCGGCTGCAGCTTTGCGTTGACCGGTTTTGGTGTACAGATGCCAAAGGGGAAAACCATTATCCACGCGACGTTAGATCCCATGGACCTGAACAAAGATGTGCCTGCCCAGTATGGTTTGATTGGCGATGCCAGGCTCACCTTGAAGGCACTGACTGATGCCATGGCCAGCCATGACCGAACTACAGCCGATCAGCGTCAGGACGAACCCACCCGCATCGCAGCCCTGCGTGATGCGTGGCTGGGCGAATGGATGCCCAAGCTGACAAACAACGACGCCCCGATAAACCCTTACCGGGTGTTATGGGAACTGAACAATATGGTCGATAAAGCAGCCACCGTGATCACCCACGATGCCGGCAGTCCGCGGGATCAAACCACGCCGTTCTGGCAGTCCACCACGCCCCTGTCCTATATCGGCTGGGGTAAAACCACACAACTGGGGTATGGTCTTGGCCTGGCCATGGGCGCTAAGCTGGCACACCCCGACAAACTGTGTATCAATGTCTGGGGAGATGCTGCCATCGGTTTCACGGGCATGGATTTTGAAACCGCCGCACGTGAACGTATCCCGATCCTCTCCATCCTGTTCAACAACTTTTCCATGGCCATCGAAATTCCGATCATGCCTGTGTCCCAGGAAAAATATGGCGCAATTGAGATCTCAGGACACTATGCCGATATGGCCAAAGCTTTTGGCGGCTACGGCGAGCGCATTACCGACCCGAATGATATTGTTGCCGCATTGGCACGTGGCATTGAAGCCACCCGGAATGGCCAACCTGCCCTGCTCGAATTCATCACCGATCAGGAAATCACCATTTCTAACGAATAACAACTGTTATCACTGCAATCAACTATAGGAAAGCTATGAAATCCAAAGCCGTCACTCTCGCTGCACGCCCGGTGGGCATGCCTAAAAAAAGCGATTTTGCCATTATTGAAACAGACGTTGATGAGCCTGGTAACGGGCAGATCCAGGTGCAGAACCTGTGTATGTCTGTTGACCCATACATGCGTGGTCGCATGGTTGATCGAAAATCTTACGTTCCACCTTTCCAGATCGGAGAAGTTCTCACCGGTGGTTGTATCGGGCGGGTGACAAAGTCCAACCATCCAGACTTCGCTGAAGGCGATCATGTGTCCAGCCATCACGGCTGGCGTGAAGCTTATACCAGCGATGTCGAAGGTATAGAAAAGCTTGGCGCCCTGGTGACCGATCCTTCTGCTTATCTTGGTGCTATCGGCATGCCGGGCATGACTGCCTACGTGGGGTTGCTCGAAGTGGGTGCACTGAAAGACGGTGAAACCGTATTTGTATCCGGTGCTGCCGGCGCTGTGGGCAGCATTGTTGGTCAGATCGCCAAGCTCAAAGGTTGCCGTGTACTGGGCAGCGCAGGCGATCAGGAAAAGGTGGATCTGCTGACCGGTGAGCTGGGTTTTGACTACGCCTTCAATTACAAAGATGGCAACCTGCTGAATCATCTGCGTGAAGGTGCTCCTGACGGACTGGATGTTTACTTCGACAATGTCGGTGGTGATCACCTGCAAGCCGCCATTACTCACATGCGACCTTTTGGTCGAATACCATTATGTGGCGCAATCTCGGTCTACAATGACGTTGAACCTGCACCGGGACCCAACAACCTGACCATGGCCATTGGTCTCGGCCTGACTCTGCGCGGTTTTATTGTCAGCCACTTTAACCATCTGGCAGACGACTTCCGTCGTGACATGGAGCAATGGGTGACTTCGGGGCAGATCAAGTACAAAGAGACTATCTACGATGGCATTGATAACGCGCCTGATGCGTTTATCGGCCTGTTTACAGGTGCCAATGTGGGCAAGATGGTGGTGAATTTCTAGATTCTGCTGGAACAAAGTGTTGGCTGCGAACAGTTTTTTAAAATCCAATCGCCGCCAACACTTGCCATCCATTGGCAAATTCTCTAGCATCCTCTCCCCATCCAACCCCGTGCATCTTTTTTCCTGCGGGGAGCAGGCAATCTAGGAGGCAACTATGATGATTATCAACCCACAGGGACGCGTACGCGCACCAGGTAATCGTTATGCCTCTGCAGATGATGCCTCGTTGGATTCGACCGTGATACACCCCATCACGCGTTAGTACTCAGGCGGCCCAGCTCCGCCACCTAACATTCCAACTCTGATGCTGCTGCGCGTAACCGCATGTTGACGCCTATCTGCGCGCTTTTTATTTGATGATCCTGTGACGGAAACGAGTGGATGAACACGATAGCTTTCGAAAATATTGATACCGAAGACCAGAAATACAGCGGTCTCTGGAAAATTACCGCCGGTGAGCGGCTGCGTTATCTGACCGCAGTTTTTGCCATGGTGCTCACCAACATCTGCATGTTTGGCGCACCGATACTCGGTGGCAGCGCCATTGACGTATTGAACCAGCAGGATCTCGTTCACGCGGATGCCTGGCTGGCTACCCTTGCAGACTGGATTTCAGGCGAAACCACTTTCACCAGCTATATCTGGGCAGCAGCTCTGGCAAGCATTGCGATTACCGCGCTGGGCGGTGTGTTCCTGTACGTACGCGGTCGCCTGGCTGCGGAAGCCTCCGAAAATATCGCTCGCCGGTTGCGCGAAGCGTTATATAACCGTTTGCATCATGTTCAATCAGGATTTTACGATACCGCGGATACCGGCGACCTGGTGCAGCGGTGCAGTTCAGATGTAGAAACCCTGCGGGTTTTCCTGGTCAGTGACGTCATCGAAATTGGCCGCGCCATCATGCTGATTGTCTGTGTAGTGCCCATCCTGTTTTCGATCCACGTAGAACTGGCTTTCTGGTCTCTGTGCATGATTCCGTTCCTGATTGTTGGCGCCTACGTCTTTTTCAGCAAAGTTAAAGATGTGTTTGAAATGACTGATGAATCCGAAGGCGCTATGACGGCTACCCTGCAGGAGAATCTGACCGGGATTCGCGTGGTGCGCGCCTTTGCACGGCAGTCTCACGAGATCGAACGCTTCGGCGCACGCAATGCAGACTTCCGTAACAAGAACTTCCGCCTGATTCAGCTGATGTCAGCTTACTGGAGTATTTCGGACTTTTTCTCCATGAGTCAGTTAGGCATCGTGCTTCTGGCGGGTGGCTATTATGCGCTGGCCGGAACGCTGACGGTGGGTGACCTGTTCATCTACATGACGTGCCTGTCCATAGTGATCTGGCCCGTACGCCAGCTGGGACGCGTACTTACAGACACCGGTAAAGCGGTGATTGCTCTGGGCCGGGTCAATCATATTCTGCAGGCGCCTGAAGAGGCGACAGACTTCACCCCACCCAGCGGCCGCGCTCAGGGCATCATCAGTGCAAAAAATCTGACCTACGGCTATGGCGACGATGAACCGGTGTTACGCAATCTGTCGGTAGATATTGCGCAGGGAGAAACCCTCGCCATTGTGGGTCCGCCGGGTTCCGGCAAAACCAGTTTCATCCGTGCGTTGCTGCGTCTATACCCCTACAGCAGCGGCAGCTTAACTCTGGATGGTCGCGAGATTTCAGAACTGGATCGCTTCTGGCTGCGCGCGCAGATTGGTGTCGTGCTGCAGGATCCGTTTCTGTATTCAAGATCAATTAGTGACAACTTAGCCGTCGGCCGTCCAGGCGCGCCCCATGACGACATTGTTCGCGCCTGTGAGGAAGCGGCCATACACAGTTCCATTGAGGGTTTCCCCGGTGGTTTTGATGAAATGGTTGGTGAACGTGGCGTGACCTTGTCTGGTGGCCAGCGACAACGCCTGGCGTTGGCACGCGCCCTGCTTAAAGACCCGCCGGTGCTGGTTCTGGATGATTCCCTGTCAGCTGTGGATACCGGTACTGAAAAAGTGATTCTCGATGCCCTGCAGCAGCGTAAAGGCCGACAGACGACCATTATCATCGCGCATAGGTTGAGCTCTGTGATGCATGCAGATCGCATCATGGTGCTGGAGGACGGTGAATGTGTGCAGATGGGGAGTCACGCCGAACTCGCCACTCAGCCCGGCAACTACCAGCGGCTGTGTGAAATTCAGGGCGCTCTCGACGAGCAGATTCTGCAGGATGTTGATAACACCAGGACGGATACTCAGCAGTATCCCGAGGACTAAGAGATGTACGACGACGAAAACTATGATGACGGATTTGATGAAGAGGCATTGGCTTCCCGCATTAACCTGGATCTGTGGAAAAAGCTCTGGAGCTACGCGGCACGTTACCCCACTGAACTGAAGTGGTTAGCAGCTTTCGCTTTCAGCACAGCGTTGATGGAAGTGGCTTATCCACTGCTGACCAAAGGTGTGGTAGACGCCGTTGATACACACCTGAAAGGTGGACCTGACCCTGTCCTGTGGATCTGGGGCGTCGGATACTTTGTCTGCACGGTGATTATCTGCTGCTCTATTGCGGGATTCATTTACATGGCAGGCAAAATTCGCACGCACATTGCCCATGACATTCGTGAAGACGGCTTTGCTAATCTGCAGCGTCTGAGCTTCAGCTTTTACGACTACCGTCCCGTGGGTTGGCTGATGGCGCGTATGACATCAGACTCAGAACGCCTCTCCAACATTCTTGCCTGGGGATTTCTCGACCTGGTCTGGGGTTTCACCATGATGCTGGGTATTGCTGTGGCTATGTTTGTTATGGACTGGCAGCTGGCTCTCGTGGTGTTCTCCGTGTTGCCGTTCCTGGCATGGATTTCCGCGCGTTTCCAACGCCGGATCCTGAAAAGCGCGCGCATGGTGCGAGCCACCAACTCCCGTATCACCGGCAGTTTCAACGAAGCCATCATGGGTGTGATGACCAGCAAAGCGTTTGTTCGGGAAGCAGCCAATCAGAAAGATTTCACCAGGCTGACCGATCGTATGAACGAAGCTTCTGTGACTAACCTGCGGCACGCGGCGGTGTATCTGCCCATTGTCATTACCATGGCAAGCCTGGCTACCGGACTTGCTCTTGCAGTGGGTGGTATGAGCATGATCGCCAATACCATGGCCGTCAGCACGCTGATTGCGTTCATGGCCTATACCCGTCATTTCTTTGATCCTATTGAACAACTGGGACACTGGTTTGCCGAGATGCAGATGGCACAGGCCTCCGCAGAGCGGATCCTGAGCCTGATAGAAGCCGAACCTGCGATTGCTGATACGGACGACGTGCTGGCTGCCATGGCAGTTCAATCTCAGAATCAAACCGAGGGTGGTACCTTTGCAGCCGACGGCGGTCAGCAACTGATCAATCAGCTGACGCTTAAAAATGTGAGTTTTGCTTATGACCCCGCCAAGCCGGTACTGGACAAAATTGACCTGACCGTAAACAGAGGTGAAACCATTGCCATCGTGGGTCCAACAGGCGGCGGTAAAAGCACTCTGGTGAACGTGATCTGCCGTTTTTACGAACCTACCGGCGGCCAGGTGCTGATTGATGGTCTGGATTACCGACAGCGCAGCCTGCACTGGCTGCAATCGAATATCGGTATGGTACTGCAGAATGCACACGTTTTTTCGGGTTCGATCATGGAGAACATCCGTTACGGCCGCCTTGAGGCAACTGATGAGGAAGTGATCGAAGCTGCCAAAATTGCAGGCGCACATGAATTTATCAGTGCTTTCCCTGACGGATACGCCAGTGACGCCGGCGAGGCCGGCAGCCGTTTATCTGCCGGTCAGAAACAGCTGGTCTCTTTTGCACGCGCAGTGTTGGCCGACCCACAGATTCTGGTGATGGATGAAGCGACGTCTTCAGTTGATACAGAAACTGAACGGCGCATACAACAAGGCATGCAACGTGTGCTTGCGGGTCGCATCGCGTTCATAATCGCGCACCGATTGTCGACCATTCGCGGCGCAGATCGCATCATTGTGATTGAAGACGGGCAAATCGCGGAACAGGGTAGCCACCATGAACTGATGGCCGCTCGCGGACACTACTACAACCTGTATCGGCAACAGTCTCTGCAGGAATCAAGCCGGCAATTACAGGATGCGTCCGCACCCGGCACTTAATTCAGGCCTGGGTTAAGTGCGATGTTGTCGAGCCAGAGACTGCCCTCGGGCGTGCGGTCAAATTGGAACCGCACCTCGACAATCTGGCTGGCATCAAGAGCCGGATTCTGGCGGGCAAATTCCTGCAAGGGGAACCTGTAACGCTGCATGACCACTTCGCTGTCCGCATCGCTGTTAAACATCGCGTGTTTGTAGAGTACCGGCTGAACCTGAGGCAGCAGCACCCTGCGCTTGGACAGTGGCAGATGTGCTGTGTGCCCTGCCCTGTCACGGACAAGCAGAGTCAGATCTATGACCTCAGGTGATTCATAATCCTGCAGATCCCCGGGTGTGCTTTCACTCATGGCAAGATCAAACGTCAACGCGTCTCCGGACCTGACAAGCACAGCGTCTTCAAACAACACGCTGTACGCAGGCGCTTTACTATCAGTTGCACCTTGATCAGACCACCCCAACAATACCGATGCGCTGTCTGTGTCACGCCACTTGAGATCAACGACCGCCTCACGCCACAGACTCAGAGCCTGAGCAGAAAGCGTTACACCAGGAGCTGTACCGCTGGAAACGTCTGCATCCTCTTCAAAGTTCGCCAGTGGTCGATCTGCTGCGCTTTGATATTGCGAAAGAAACCGGACAGACTCGGGCAGGCGCTGCGCAGCACGATGTGGATCCGCCAGAAATGCCTGGTATTGAGTATTACCAAAGATCACCGACTCTATGAATGCTGCAAACAGAGTTTGCGCCACCTGTCGCTGCAGGGTGCCATCGATAAGCGGGTGGCGATTCAGCAGCCAGTTAAATGGCGTCGGCGAATCCACCGCGCCCCACCCCGTATTAAACTGGCCGTGGTTGGCACCAATCAGATAAAAGCCGGCTTTAAAACAATCGACACAAGTATCAAAGGTGAGTCGATTAAAGGTCGCGGAACCGGCAAAAGCGGTGACGTCACTGTCATGACTGCCATGAATCACCAGGTAGTTCACATCCTGCATAACAGTTGCACGACCGCGCGGGTTGTACTGGTGGTCAACAGGTGCGATCGCTATCACCCCACGCAGACCAAAGTTGTAATCAAATGCCAGAGTAGCATCGTCAGGGTAGGCGGGTAATCGATTGAAAACCGCAGCTTCAGACACTGCTTCGCCGCCACGTGAGTGACCAATCAGAACCACCCTGTCTAGATCCGCTCTGGCAAACAGCTCATGAGTTGGGTCTTTCGACCAGGAACGCCACTGCTTCAGATGTTCCAGCAGCAGCCAGCCACGCGCGTCGTTTTCTTTTTCAAGCCCGCCATCAAACAGGTTGAGGCTGTTGCTGATAGAGGAATTCAGCATATTCTGATCCACCGATACCGCGATCAGACCTCGACGAGCGAACATCTCCCCTAAGTAGGCGTAGCCATCGTCTGAATAATCTTCCATCGAATGATTGCCGTGCACAATCAGCACGATCGGCAGCGGTCCCTCAGCGTCTGGTAGCCAGACCGTACCTCGCAGGGGCAATGTATCTGGGTCTGTATTCCAGAATCCGCTACGCGCCCAGCCCGCAAGGCCCTCCCAGCCATCAAGGAGCTTGCTGGCATCCACAGATTCAGTTTTGTATCGAACCTTGTCACCAAACGCCGATCGATGTGAGTCCGTGCCCGGACCATAAGTAAATTGAGTGAAGCTGTGTTCAGCGTTTGTTGCGGCGGCAATCTGCAGGGATTCATCAACCATGGGCTGCCAGCGAATATCTTCGTCTACCGACCAGCCATCCAGTGCCAGGGCAAGCGCGAAAGCCAATAGGACGGCAATACCAAAACTGCCAGAGGTGACCCTTTTCCAGGCCGACGCTTCTGTCGACGCGCTTAACGCATATCCCAGCGCTGCTACACAGACACCTGACAAAGCAGCAAGCGCCAGAAAAAGCGGGCCGAGGAAAAAGAACGGAAACGTAAATACAGCGACAAACAGCAGGCAGGCCCACAACATGGGCTTTGAAAAAGCGCCTAAAAAGCGCACGCTGACCAGGGCAAGCCCTGCGCCTGAAACTATCGAAACAGCCAGCAACAACAGCGCCAGCAGGTTATAGCGGGTTGGCGCCCCCATCCAGAAGAGCAACAGCACAGCCATCAGGGACAACCAGGCTGCGATGTGCACAGCCCGCGCTATACCCTGCGCGGCAAATGGACCCACCAGCAGCTTTCGGCTCCAGCCCGCAAGTTTCGACTTAATGTTCTGCCAGGTCACTTTTGAGCATCCGCTGCTGTTTATCGTCGGACCACTATAGTCGGAACTCGACGGCGTGTTTAACCTCGAGTGGCGATAAATGACCAGAGATTATCTGCACCCACAGCGGCCAGATGGTTACCCAGCACCTGTTGCCAGTGAAACTCATTACCAAACTCATCGCGCCAGGCCCAGGCCCGGCGACTGAAGTGGTGTAAACGATGTTCATGGGTGAATCCCATGGCACCATGAATCTGGTGAATCTGCTCCGCTGCAACAGTCACGGCTTCGCCAATGCGCGCCTTACTTGCAGCCACTTCAGGTATAAAACGCTCGCTCTGCAAACCGTCTACGCCGGCATCAGCCGCTCGCCGCGCAGCGGCAACCTCACTGGCTACAATGGCCAGCGCATGTTGAATGGCTTGAAACTTCGATATAGGGCGCCCGAACTGGGTGCGCTCCATCGCGAAGGTGATACCCAGGTCTAACAAGGTCTGCAACGCGCCTGCCATCAGATTGCTGCGTGTCAGAGCCAGCTGAGCGAATGGATCTAAACCGACATCAACCGTCGGTGCATCATCAGGCAAAGCAATGGTATCTCTGGGCTCACCCGCCAGATTGACTCGCTGCTCAACGACAGCTGGCTGCTCGACTACAAACACCACATCACTGTCTAGCTGGACACCAACAACTTTGTCTGCTTTTCGCCCCCAGGGCACGTCGATGATCTGCCCGTTATTGACCACGCCAACAGAATAGAGGCCTTCACCGGGTTCCAGCCAGCAATTGACAAGGAGCGTTTCCGCTATCGGCAGCGGCACCGCAAAACGCCCGCACTGCATGATGAACGCATACATCTCTTCGGCGGTGGTACCGCTGCCAGAGGTTCCCAACTGATTGAAGCCGTTAGCAACAATCTGTTGCCAGAGGTTCTCCGCAAAAACCCCCGCCTCAGCCTGATCCAGCAGCTTTTTGTCGCAGTGGTCGCTGAAAATTTTCTCGCCGCTGTCAAGGATCAGCTGCAGGGTTGATTGTGTTTCACTCATTATCGCAATCCCAGTCCACGCGCGATCACTCCGCGCAGTATTTCCCGGGTGCCTCCGCGCAGGGTAAAGGAAGGTGACAGCAGCAACGTTTCTTCAAAGGTTTCCCGAAAGGCGCCACGCGATGCGCCGATGGGTGCTGCCAGTCGGGCGATTTCAGGCAATACTTTTTCAAAATTATTGCCCAGCTCTTTCACCAGAGCCGCTTCTACAACAACGTCTTTAGAGTTCTCTAACATACCCGCGACAGATATCGACATCCGACGCATGGTCATGATGTGTGCGGCAATGCGACCAATTGCAGCGGCCTCGTGGGGTGCCGGATGCTGACCGCATGCTCGCACCAGTTCAACAAAGACTCGAAAAGCAGATAGAAACCGCTCTGGACCAGAACGTTCATAAGCCAGCTCAGAGGTCACCTGCGCCCAGCCGTTGCCGGGTTCACCCACAATCCGATCTGCGGGCACCATGACATCTTCAAACACGACCTCATTAAAGTCTTCACCACCGGCCATGTTTGCAATCGGACGAACCTGAGCGCCATCGTTTTTCAGGTCAACAATAATCTGAGACAAACCCGCGTGGCGGTTCTCTGAAGCGGCTTCGGTACGGACCAGGCAGATGATGTAGTGATTACGATGGGCGTCTGTGGTCCAGATCTTGGTGCCGTTGATGCGATACTCATCACCTTCTTTAATCGCAGTGGTACGCACTGAGGCCAGGTCGGAACCGGTATCGGGCTCACTCATGCCAATTGAGAAGAAGGCTTCACCGCGCACAATCTGCGGCAGGTATGTCTGGCGCTGTGCTTCAGTGCCAAATCGCAACAGTAAAGGGCCGCTCTGACGGTCCGCAATCCAGTGCGCACTTACCGGCGCGCCCGCTGCCAGTATTTCTTCGGTGACCACATAGCGTTCAAAAAATGTTCGCTCACCACCGCCATACTGTTTTGGCCAGTTCATGCCGATCCAACCCCTCTCGCCCAGTTTGCGGCTGAATTCTGCGTCATGACCGGTGACAAAGTCAGAATTCGGTTTTGGGAAATGTGCCTGGTTTTCGGCAAGAAACCCACGGACGTCAGCGCGCAGAGTTTCCGTGTCTACATCGAGACTGACACGATCAAATTGCAACATAGTGATACAAACATCGACTGAAAATGGGCCACAACCGTAATGCCCTGGGCCGCCAGATGCAATAATATGAGGTCTGACAAAGCAGCCGGCAGTAACGTGGATCAAGACCAGCTTCTCGAAAAATTTCAGGACGTTTTCACCGATATTCGCGAGCGCTCGTCAGTGGTCGGCCGCTTTATCGATCGCGATCTGTATAGGGTCTACATCGCAACGCTGTGGTCAAACGTCGTGCTCTCGCCTGATGAAGTAGGGCTGGAAGAGGCTGATCTTGAGCTGCTGCACGATATTCTGATTACTGAAATCAACGACGCTATCGGGCCCAACGAAACGCTGCACACGTTGTTTAAATTCATCAGTGGCAAGGACGGTGAGCGGGCCATGGGTGAGGCCCGGCTGACCCAGTCACACAAAGATCTGCTGACTTACTTTGCCAGTATGATTCTCGATCCTGAGGGCCACAAAAAATTCATGCAGGACATTCGCGAGCGTCAGAAGCACTGAGCGCAGACCGCCCCAGACAGTTAACCCAGCACGTTTACAATAATCTGACGGGGACCGGGACGGTGACGGTGTTCCCACAGAAAAATGCCCTGCCACGTGCCCAATGCCAACTCTCCCTCTAACAGAGGTATCGATACACTGGTCGCAGTCAGCGCCGACTTGATGTGCGCCGGCATGTCATCAGGACCTTCCTGGGTATGGGTATAGAGACTTTCATCCTCCGGTACCGCCCGGTGCATCCAATGCTGCAGATCCGCCAGCACCTGGGGATCTGCGTTCTCCTGAATCAGCAAGCTAGCTGACGTATGCCGGATATAAAGTGTGACCAATCCCTCACGCGGGCGAGAACCAGGTAACAGAGCCTGCACTTTGTGCGTGATGTCATAGAGGCCCTGGCCTTCGACAGTTAAGTTGAGAATGGCGTTCAAGGATGGCTCCAAAACTGCGCTATGCGTGGGCTAGTAATGATATGACATCAACGGCTTTGCGACGAATTGTTGCAGACATCGCGTGTTTTGCTCTTCTCTGTGGTGGCAGCTTCCTGCTATGGCAGAGTCTGGCACCCGCCCAGGGCTTGAGCCCACTCATTCCAACAGCAGACTTTTCAGTATGGCTGACGCAGACAGCGCTGACTCTGTCCCTACCTCTCGGTGCTGCTCTGATTGGGTTGTCCGGCCTGATTCTAAAGCTGAATCGCCTGTCCGGCGGTTTCTCGGCTGCCGCATTGGTAACCCAACTGGACCAACCCAATGCAGGCTACGTGATTGTCGACAAACGAGGCCGTATTGAAGCTGTGAATCCAACGGTGTTAAGCCTGCTCGATAAACCCTCCACCAGCCTGATCGACCAGCCCATTACCGACATTTTGCCCACGGAGGTGTGGCAGACACTGACCGAATCAGCATCCGACGGCAACACGTCTGAGACTTCGAGCAACGGCGAGCCACTCGCACCAACTGCGAACGTGGTGTCTGCATCCATCAACACACAACAGGGCAGACGCCTGCTCGAGTTTCGCGTCAATCGTTCGCAACTTAAACGGCGCACCACTATCCAGATCAATGACATCACAGAGCATGCGGCAAATCGCAAAGCCCTGGTCAACGCGGGCAACCAGTTACGGCGCATGTTGGGTAAAGGCTCGGATCTGGTGCTGTTTACTGACAATAAACTGATCATCACCTACGTCAATGATAACGCCCGCAATGCGTTAAGCGGCGACAGCGGCGATGTTCTGGGCCAGCCGATTTATCGCTATATCAGCGAAAACGACCGCCGCAACTTCATGAAGGCCATACAGCAGTTCGGCCACAAGAATCGTAACGAAGTTGCGCTGCGCAATGTGCTGCTTGCCGACAGCGACGATACGCCAGCCAGCGCGCATATCGTTCGCCTCGTAACACCGGAAAAACCCGGCTATGCCGTTATCTTCAGCGTGGTTGAACGTCACCTGAAGGCGCTGGCCGAATCCAAAGCTACCCAGGCGCGATTCTCCCAGGTCTTTCATGGCACTCCGGACGCCATCTTACTGATCCGTGCAGCCGACACGATGGTGATGGATTTCAACGACGGCTTCAGCCGTCTGTTGGGCTATAAACGTGAAGATGCCATCGGTATGTTGGAAGTCGATATGGGCTTCTGGGCGAACACAACCGAACGCGACGCCGTCATCGAGCGCGCCAGGCACGAGCGTGAAGTGATTGATTACGAAACCACTCTGCGAGCGGCAAGCGGTGCCATTGTTCACGTGGAAATCTCGTTACGCTACGTCGAGATTGATAACGAACTGTGCATGCTGTGCACAGGCCGGGATATCACCAAACGCATCTCTGCTGAAGCTGCATTAATTGAATCAGAAGAAAAATTCGAAAAAGTATTCAGCCAGAGCCCGGACGGCATTGTCATCCTGCGCAGCAGTGACGGGGTGGTCACAGATCTTAACGACGCCATCCTGGATCGCAGTGGCTATTCACGAGAAGAAATCATTGGCCAGTCAGTCTACGAGATGCAGCAGTTCATCAGTACCGAAGACATGGCTGCAGCTGCAGAGACGTTAAGTACTGAAGGCATGCTGTCTAACCGTTCAGTTTCGCTCCTTACCAAAGCAGGCGAACAGATACCATCGCTGATATCTGCAACCATCGTGGAACTGTCCGGCGAGGCCCACATCATGGTCATTGCCAAGGACATCAGCAAACAACGCATAACCGAAGAGCGACTGCGCAGCAGTGAAGAGCGCTTCCGCGGCATTTTCGAGAACGCTCCGATAGGCATCATGCTGGTTGATATGCAGGGTCGTATTTCTCAATCGAACCGCACCGCCGCAGATCTTTTAGCTTACGATGAAAAAGACATGTTCGGCATTCATATTTCCCGCCTGGTGCCCACCGAAGATCGCGCCGGCTTAAAAGAAAAGCTCAATTCGCTGACCGTCAAAGATATCAACACAGACCGCGCTGAGCGTCGCATGATCTGCCGCGATGGCTTGGAAATATGGACAAACTTCCACGTTGTCCTGCAGCAGAACAGCGCTGGCGACGGCCAGTACTATATTGTTCAGATCGCTGACATTTCAGACATCAAGCGCAGCCAGCAGCGCATGGAACGGATGGCGTTTTATGACACACTGACAGACCTTGCCAATCGACGCCTGTTTCACGAACGTCTGGATCACGCTATTGAGCACAGTCGAAGAACCGAAAGCTCAAGTGCACTGCTGTATCTCGATCTGGACAATTTCAAGCGTGTTAACGATACCCTTGGACACCAGATCGGCGACCACCTGTTGCGCGAAGTTGCTACCCGACTGCAGCAGTGTGTGCGTGGTGAAGACACTGTTGGTCGAACCGGCGGCGACGAATTTACAATCCTGCTGGCAGAGATAGGATCACCAACTGACGCCGGCGTTGTCGCGCAGAAAATTCTCAATCACCTGCGCGAGCCCATACATGTTTCAGGCCACCCGCTGATCGTCACGACAAGTATCGGTATCACCATTATACCGGGCGATTCGGTAGATCCGAACGAGCTTATGCGCAACGCTGATCTGGCGATGTACAAAGCCAAGGAGCGGGGACGCAACAACTACCAGTTTTACTCTGAAGACCTCAACACCAACGCCGCTATTCGTTTACGCACAGAGTATGAAATTCGGCACGCTCTGGAACACGACGAATTCGAACTCTTCTATCAACCAAAAATAGACATCAGCAGCCGTGAAGTTGTTGGTGTCGAAAGTCTGATTCGCTGGAATCACCCTGATCGAGGTTTACTGGGACCTGACGAGTTTATTGCTGTAGCAGAAGATACTGGCAGCATCATCGACATAGGCACTTGGGTTATCGAAGAAGCCTGTCGCGCCTGCAAGCAGCTCAGCACAGAACACAATCGCCCGGTTAAGGTGGCAATAAACATTTCACCGCGACAGTTCCGGGACCCGAACCTGGTGGCCACCATGCGTCGCAGCCTTCGTGAAACCGCCCTTGATGCAAAAAACATTGAAATCGAAATTACCGAGACCATGCTGATGCAGGATGTTGATGCCGCGCAGATAACTTTACAGCGGCTTTCTGATCTCGGCGTCAGCCTGGCTATCGACGACTTCGGAACCGGCTATTCATCGCTGAATTACCTGAAGCGTTTCCCGATCAATACGGTGAAGGTCGATCGCAGCTTTGTCATGGATATTCCCTCCAACCCGGACGACATGGCCATTACCCGTGCGGTTATCGCGATGGCGCATCAGCTGAAAATGGAGGTGGTTGCAGAGGGTGTTGAAACTCAGGAGCAGTTCGATTTTCTTGCCGAGCAGCGATGTGAGTTTGCCCAGGGCTGGTTATTCAGCAAAGCGCTGCCACTGGAGCAGGCCAGCGCATTCATGAACGAAGGCAGCGCAAAATTGAACGTCGGGTGAATTTGACCGCCAGTTACTGAATAAACCACAAACTCAGTGCTGGAACGTATGTAATGAACCCCAGCGCCACCAGCAGCACCACCATAAACGGCCAGGTTGCAGCATAAAGCTCAAGCAGTGGCTTGTGGAACCGGTAACTGGCAATAAACAGATTCATGCCCACCGGCGGCGTAAAATACCCAATCTGCATATTCGCAAGAAAGACGATACCCAGATGTACAGGATGAATGCCGTAACCTGCTGCAACCGGCAGCAGCAGAGGTACCATAATGACAATCGCAGAGTAAATATCGAGGATTGCACCCAGCGCCAGCAACAGCACATTCAGCAGCAGCAGGAACCCTAACGGACTTGAGATATAGGTCTGCATTAATTCAAACAGCTGCTGTGGCACTTCTGCGTCAACAAGAAAATTGGTAAAAGCCAGAGCTATACCCAGAATCAGCAGAATGCCCCCAACCATGACCATCGACTCAACCATGACCTCAGGCACTTTCCGCAGCGAAACCTCACGATATAAAAAGACTTCTACGATCAGCACATAGAATGCTGTGACGGCAGCCGCTTCAGAGACAGCAAAAAAGCCGCTGAATACACCACCAAGCACAACAAAGGGTAGCGGCAGTTCCCAGCGTGCGTCTTTTATGGCCTGCCAGACATTTGACCGCTTGAAAGGGATTCGCGGAATAACACCGCCACGGTGTTTCCAGAGCGTCCACGCGGTTAAGAGACCCAACATGAGGAGCAGCGGCCCAATACCGGCAATAAACAGATCAACTATCGTGAAGGGTTCACCAACATCAAGTTGCTGAGCTATTACACCATAAAGAATCAGAGGCACAGAAGGCACGAGCAGTAATCCCAGACTGCCGGAAGAAGTCACCAGACCCAAACTGTAGCGTTCGGAAAAACCAGCCTCTTTCAGGGCCGGGAGTAACAAGGCACCTAACGCAACAATGGTGACGCCTGATGCACCTGTCAGCGCAGTAAAGACCGCGCAGGCGACAAAACCGACCACCGCCAGACCGCTGGGAAGAAAGCCAAACATGCTTTGCACCAGGTTCACCAGACGTTTGGAGGTGTTTGCCTCGCTCAGCAGATAACCGCTGAAGGTGAATAGAGGCAGCGCGACCAGTAAAGGGGTGTCGACAATTCGATAGAGTTCGATCGCGACGATAGCCAGGTCAATGTCAGCACTATAGAAACCCAGCAGCGCAGCGCCCAGGAGGACAGAAAACAGCGGCGCACCAGCAACCGCTGCCACCACCAGTACGATAATGCCGAACCAGATCACACTTCATCCCTGGCTGGCACGATAGTCAGGATGGCATATCGTAATGCCATCACCGCAGCACCAACAGGCATAATGATTTCGCAGAGCCAGGCGGGCACAATGCCAAAAGCGATGGTGCCATCTTCATATTCAAAACGCACAAACTCAACGCTGTACCAGGCGAAAATCAGTAAAACTAAACAGGTAAACGCGCTGACAAACCGGCTCATGTAGGGTTTGAACTGCGGTGAGACAAAGCGACTGGCGATGTCGATCCGGATGTGCTCATTGCGCCTCGAGGCTATCATGGCGCCTAACATGGCAACCCACAGAACCACGACGCGTACTGCACTGTCTCCCCAGTACAAACCGCTGTCGAAGAAGTTTCTCAGCACAACCTGAGAGGCCGAAAGCAGAATCATTGCCGTGAGTAACAAGGCTAACAACGCTTCTTCAGCGCGATGAATCAGCCGTAAAGCAGTTTTAACCACCTGATTCGCGGAACTCTTCGAGTAGCGCAACAGTTTTATTGTACATCTCTGTAGAGACATAGCCGGTTTCAACGAGGCGGTCTGTTGCCTCGGCAGCAAGACTCAACCATTCCTGCATTTGGGCCTCATTCGGTGCAGCCCATTTGATACCCTGCTTCGCCAGAGCCTGTTTTGCACTCAGATGATCGCGTCGCGCAGCCTGGTCAGCGCTGTGAACGGCAGCCCGCATTTCTTCCTCGACGATGACCTGTTGTTCGGGTGTGAGTCGCTTGAACGGCTTTTCCGCCATAGCGGCCAATCCGTAAACATACAATATCGGTAAATCAAGCCCATACTGAACCTGGGTGTGCCACTGCAGAGCAATAGTGCCGATCGGGGGTGAAGCGATACTGTTGATAAGGCCAGTCTGCAGGCCAGCAAGCACATCTGCTATAGGCAGCGGTATCGGAGAGATATCAAATGCCTCGAACGCGCGCAACGAACCTATGTCGTTGTCTGGCGTCCAGACTTTACTCGCCTGCATCTGTGCAACACTTTGAGCAGGCTGCTGACTCATCGGATAGGCAAAACCAACCTCGGCAAATCCGAAGCCAACAAATTTTTCCTCGCGCAAGCCCTGCATAAGTTGCTCATCAAGCTTGGCGCGGACGTAATCGATCTCCTCATCACTTCTGAACATCAGCGGCAGGTTGTACAGGGCGATATCCGGATAATTCTGGACCAGCCCCCCGGAAGTCAGAACCGCACCATGCAGCTGGCCGACACGCATCTTACGTAAGACAGCTTTATCATCACCCATCACGCCGCCAGGATAGAACTTCATTTTAACTGCGCCGTCAGTACGCTGCTCAATGGCTTTGCCATGCTTACGCAGGAGCTTCATCCAGCTCGACCCCTCCGGCGATAACGTGGCGATTTTAAGTGTCGCCGCCGCAGCATAAGGTGTGCAGAGCAGAGCGAAGCTCAAGGTAAAAAAGGTAAAGATACGTCTAGAAATAGTCATCAGCTGAATCCAATAGTTGCCGTGCCTGTTCTTTGGCCACGGTATTCATCAATGTAAGGCCCGGTGCCAGCGCTGGCGCTTCTATCACCTGAGTTAGCAACCTGTCGTGCAGTTCGCGATCAAACACCAGGCGTGCGTATTGTTCCGCATACATCACTTTGGCGAGCAGATTTGTGCCGTTAGAGCGTTCAATCGCCTGTTCAAAATGTGCCCTGCCAATCTCCGGTTTACCGCCCATGGCAGGCGGAAACAACGTTTCAAAAACCCCCAGGTAGAGAAAGACACCGCCACTGTCATAGTCAGGATCAAGCTCCGCTGTACGCGCCATCAGGGCTTTTACCCTTGCCAGTTCAGCAATCGCACTGAAATCATCGCTGTTGGCCTGAATCCAGCTTGCCCAGGTTGTACCCAAATCGTACATCGCAGGTACCTGCGCAGTTTTCTGTCGAGCCAGCCAGTTATCAAACTCAGCAAACGGCCGGCTGTCCAGATTACAGGCGTCTTTCAGTCCATAACATGCTGACGCCAACGCCTGAGTTTTGGCTTTATCATGCAGCAGCTTCGCCCGCGTCTCGTCACTGACAAACGCCGCAGCATAGGCTGAGTGCAATTTTGCCGACTGCTGCAGCATGAACGCATCCTGCGGAGAGCGTGCAACCAGCGAATCCACCAGAATCAGATAAGACGGCGCGCCATCGCGCACCATGGCAAGGTCTTCATTATTCAGGATAGCTGCAGACAGATCTTCTGCAAAACTCTGGGTAACCGAACCCACCAGTGCGCTGCAGCCGCTCAACGCTGTAGCAGCACACAAGTACAAAATGGCGGTGGGATAGAATTTTAACTTCATGATAAAAACTGGCCAGGACGGCTTACCTGCAGGCAGGCCGTTCGGTTTCCTGATCTATTTACTGAGCGTCTCGAGGTCTTTATACAACATGTCGAATGGTGGTCGTTTCCGGTATCCGGGTACCGCATACTTTGCCTTAACGATACCGTCACTACCGACAAAAATAATGCCTGGATGTGGTATGCCATAGGCGCGATGCCCTGGTGCATAGTCTTCATCAAGCACTCCAAAAGCCAGCACATGTTTTGCGTTCTCGTCCTGCAACAGCGGATACCCAAGGTTTTCGCTGCTGTGAAAATCGGCCAGAATTTCCCGACTGTCATACGTCATTGCGGCCACGTTGACCCCTAAAGCGGCAAATTTTTCCTGCCATTGTGCCAGTTGAACCAACTGGTGTTTGCAAAAGGGTCACCAGTCCGCCGACCGGCTTAAAAACAATAACAAGCCATGATCACCGGATAAAGAAGCAAGATGGTGCTCTACTCCAGCCTGATCTACTGCAGCAATGGGCGGCAGCACAGTGCCAACAGACGGCCCCCAGCCTGCGGAGTATTCATCCGCGCTGAGCTGCAGGGAAACCACAGTGAAAAAGATCGCGGTAAGTCTGAGCAGCCACTGTTGTAAAGGTCCTGAATCAGACATGATCTTTCCCTGTTGTTGAACCCGCTGCGCCATTGGGGTCACTCACTCGACCTATTTGTCCGGTTTGCATCAGACTGACGTCACGTAAGCCAAGACGATCAACCGCTGCTTCCACCCACCTTGCGATGTGTTTGGGTTTCACATTGAAACAGTCACTGGCAAGACGCAGCATACGTTTGTCCATCTTCTCAATCTGCCGATCAATATGAAGCAGCACTATATCGAGCGTCTGTTGCTCTAGGGCTTTGTCGTCTGCTGCGCTCTGTTGCGCTTCTCCGTGCAATTTCAGCAGCCCGCTGCGCGTGCGCAGGGTATCCGACATCTTCAGTAAGTACCACAACTGGCTCTTACCCTTGTCAGACAGTCCGGGGCGCAATAGTTCCAATTGATGGGCACATACCTGTACCCGGCGATACAGGTTTTTGCTCTGACTGGGCATGAGCTTTTTTGCATCAGCAAAACAGTCGTTGGCCAGGCGGTAGCTCTTTTTGTAACTGCGCGCCACCCGCTGACAGAGCAAATCATCATGCAAGTGACGAAATTCAGCGGATTCGCGCCAGAAGTGGCTGTCCCGCGCAAACAACTCGTTCAATTCATCCCAGCTGAACGGATTTTCCGGGCGTAGCTTGCGTGCGATGGTCAAAATTGCCTGAGCCTCGTGGTCTTCGCTGGCAACACCAGCCAGACGCATTGCCAGGCGGTGTCCGGACGAGCCATCCGCCAGGCCGCTGGCGGCTTTCTTCAATGTCTTTACATGGTTGACCACCTCCGCGGTGGTATCTACCCAGCCAGGTTTCATCAGAGACCACATACTGGCCAGACGACGGCTGTCGCGGGTCAACAGACTCTCGGCATAAACCATGTGGCCTTCAGCAGGCAGCTCGTCACCCCCATCCGGCGACAAAGAATTGCCTTCACGGGTGTCACATTCCGCCAGATAGCGCAGACAGCGATTATTAATCTGCAGGCTGTAACTGACCACGTAGTCCGCTAAACGCACAACGCTACCTCTTTGATAAAAAACCGATGCTAGCGGTTTCTCAACACAGAATCGAGGCTTTGCGCAGCTGCGATAATGCCGTTGAATCGAGCGCACCGCCCACCAGACTGCTAGACTGGCGCCCTGCAAATGGGTTGAGAGAGAGACTTCAATGAGTGATGAACTGGTTCGAGTGAATAAGCGCAATGGGGTTGCCGTAGCTACATTGAATCGCCCTGATGCTTTGAATGCATTGTCCATGGCGCTGCGCAATGCCATTGCTGAAACCTTTGATGAACTGGAAGCCGATCCAGACGTGCAGGTCATTATTCTTACCGGTGCAGGCCGCGCATTTACTGTCGGTCTGGATCTGAAAGAGCTGGGCGGCGAAAAACCCGCGGATGCCGCCGCCTCAAGCCGCGATCTGAGCGATGCGATTGGGGCGCTCAGCAAACCTGTTATCGGTGCAATCAATGGCTTTGCCATCACCGGTGGCTTCGAAATCGCGCTGATGTGCGACTTCCTTATCGCCAGCCCGGATGCCCGCTTTGCAGACACCCACGCACGGGTTGGTGTGGTTCCCGGCTGGGGGCTGTCACAGCGGCTGCCCAGATTGATAGGCATCAACCGCGCGAAAGAATTAAGCCTAACCGGCAACTACCTGGATGCTGAAACCGCCTGTGCCTGGGGGCTGGTGAATCGCGTAGTCCCAGCCGAAGAACTACTGCCCACCTGCGAAGCTCTGGCCCGGGATATTGTCAGCACCGATCCCGTCACGCGGGGTGAGATCCGCAGAATCATGGACGCCGGCTGGGCATCCACTCTGGGCGACGGCCTGGCACTGGAAGACGAAGCCAGTCGCGCCCACTCCAAAAGCCAGGTGCGTGCAGATAAAGTTGCCCAGCGACGCAAAGATATCCAGGACCGTGGCCGGGTACAGTCCGATGGGTAACAAACTGTTATTTT
The DNA here is from genome assembly GCA_024743175.1 of Pseudomonadaceae bacterium. Lineage (GTDB taxonomy): Bacteria > Pseudomonadota > Gammaproteobacteria > Pseudomonadales > Azotimanducaceae > UBA4421. The sequence continues at coordinate 442,281 of JANSXA010000002.1, forward strand.
TTGCCCTTGTCCTGCTGGTTAGCGCAAAATCACTTTCAGCAGGCCAGATTCAGAGCGCTGACATCTTTGCGCGTCCTGCCGGCGCGGCAGGGATCCATGAAGTAGCCGCCGGTTATCAGGCGCTGTTCACCTGCTCTGCGCACTTTGTCGCCCAGCGGGCACTGGCAGACATCATTGATGTTGAACTGGTGGATATGGCTCAGTTCAATTTACCTCAGCCTGAAATCGACGCCCAGAGGCAACTGGTTCGTGCCAGCAATGGCGAAGGCTTTACCGCAGTTGCAGCCTATCGACCCAGTGTCGGCTGCACGCTCCTGCCACCGACCTGGACTGAAGCAGATGTGGGTCATTTGCCAAATATTGCGCTGCCAAAAACACCGGCAATGGATTCAGTGGCTTTCCCGATGGGTGACAAAACCAATGTGAAGCCAGACCGGCAGGCACGGACACTTCTGAACCAGGCGTTTGATGGCCAGACTTTTGGTGAGGGCACTGTGACCGCAGGCATTGCCATCGTACATAAGGGCCAGCTGGTGGCAGAGCAATATCGAGAGGGTTTTGGCATCCACAGTGGATACCGCACCTGGTCCACCGCAAAAAGTATTTCCGCCAGCCTGATCGGTATTGCTGTGAAGGAGGGCCTGATTGACATCAAGGCGCCAGCAGACATTCCCGAATGGCAGTTTTTCAACGATCCGCGCCAGGCCATTACTTACGAACATTTATTACACATGTCATCCGGCCTCTACAGCCAGGGCGCAAATACAAATGCAATGTATTTCGGCGGTCAGGACGTGATCAGCTCGGCAACCACGACTCATCTTGAAGTTGAGCCCAACACCCGATGGAAGTACGCCAACAATGATACTCTGCTGCTACTGCGCGGTCTGCGTGCCTCGCTGAACAATGACCTCGCGTATATGCGCTACCCCTACGACAAACTCTTTCACCGCATTGGTATGTACCACACCCGCATGGAAATGGACCATCAGGGTAATTTCATTGGTTCCAGCCAGGTATATACCACGGCGCGAGATCTGGCCAGATTTGGCCTTTTGTACCTGAACAAAGGCGTTTGGGCAGGCCAGCAGATATTACCCGTTGGTTGGACAGACTATGTTGCACAAGCTGCTCCGACGCTGCCGAGAAGCCCGGACAAGCGAGGCTACGGTGCCCAGTTCTGGTTGCTGGACAGTCTGCCTGGCATTCCAGCTGGCACCTATACAACTGCCGGTAACAAAGGTCAGTTTGTGACCATTGTGCCCAGCCAGGACATGGTTATCGTGCGAACCGGCGTTGATCCAAATGGCAAAGCCTGGGCATTAGATAAGTTTGTGAATGCCGCGATTGAGGTATTTGCAGAGCCGTAATACACGTTATCGCGCGACTCTTGGCGCCAATTATCCGGACAGGGCTCTCAAGCAGTGTGCCGCGCCGATAATACCCGGCTCAGGTTCAGTCACTATCAGCAGCGGTATCTGTTGCGCAAAGGGGCTTAAATCACCACGTTCTTCAAATCGCCTGCGCAGCGGGCTGCTGCGCACAAAATCCAGCATGCGGGGTAAAATACCGCCTGCCAGATAAACCCCTCCGGATGCAGCTACGGTCAACGCCAGGTTACCCGCGGCAGACCCCAACAACGCGCAGAAGGTTTCTAGCGTCTGGTGACAGACCGGGTCCTGCATATCGGTCCCCTGCGCAAGAATCTCACCTGGAGACAAAGCCTTTGCGGGCACACCCCAGACGGCCGACATCGCTTCATAGAGATTTGCCAGGCCCCGGCCACTCAGTACCGTTTCCCAGCATACCGGGTTGTGACTGGTGGCCAGGCGACCCCACAATTCCACCTCCAGATGACTGCCGGGGGCCAGATCTGCGTGCCCGCCTTCTGAAGCGAGCACCTGCCATGTGTGCGCACCCTGCCTCGACACGACAGGCACCAGTGTCGCCATTCCCAGACCCGTCCCCGGACCGAGCACAGCCTTTGTCAGCGGCTGCACCGCACCACCACCCATCTGCTCGAACTGGCTGAAAAAAGGTACACCGTGGGCCAGCGCAAAAAAATCATTAACCAGATGTGGCGTGCACCCCAACACGGACGCGGCGGCTCTCTGCGCAATCTGTAAGCCGGTATTGGTCACCTCAACCTGATCTCCACCTGGGGCAATCGGTCCAGCTATCGCCAGCAGCGCAGCATCGAACCGCTTATGCCCGAGCGTCCGCATGGCATGACTTATTAACTCTGCGCCATCTGCAAAATCGACCGTAGACAGAATCAGCACATCGCCAACCAGCCGTTCCTTTTCCACACATTGAAAACGAGCGTTGGTAGCGCCAATGTCGGCCACTAGATCCATTGAGGTATCCTTAAGTTGCTGCAGCAAATGATAATTCGCGTCACTTTTTAGTATGGTGCGGCTTCGATGTACAGGTGTTGTTATGTCACAAACTTTGTTAAGCAAATGGACCCGCCCTGCCCTTGCCGGGTTGCTGGGCTTATTGTTGCTGTCGTCTTTCCTGTTGCCCTACACGGTGACCGCAGACGAGGGTGTCCTGACTATCGGTAATGCGGGTGAACCGCAAACGCTGGACCCGCATCGCTACAACCTGCGTCTCGAAGAAACGCTGTTAAACGATCTGTTTCTGGGCCTGACCACTTTCAACGCCGCAGGTGAAATCGTACCGGGGGCAGCACAGTCCTGGCAAACCAGCGAGGACGGCCTGACCTGGACGTTCAAACTGCGTGACAACCTGAAATGGTCTGATGGGCAACCGTTAACCGCAAATGATTTTGTCTACGCCTCACAGCGCCTGCAGAATCCTGCCACAGCGGCAAGCCTTGCTTACTTCATGTATATGGTTAAGAACGCGCCTGAGGTGAATCGGGGCGAGTTGCCGGTCAGCGCCCTGGGTGTTTCGGCCCCGGATGCACAAACCTTTGTTATAGAACTGAGCCAGCCTTATCCGTATCTTCTGGAACGCCTGCTGTATCCCACGGCATTCCCGGTGCCAGAACATGTTATTGAGACCCACGGCGACAATTGGGTTAAACCCGCCAACTGGGTAAGCAATGGCGCATACACGCTGGCAGACTGGCAACCTCAGGCGTTTGTCGCCATGCAGGCGAACCCTCACTTTTACGAATCCGTCTCCATTGCAAACGTACGCTATCTGCCTGTGGTCAACGAACAGAGCGCCTATAACCGCTTTCGCAACAACGAACTTCATGTGATCGGATCTTTTCCAGTGGGAGAGCTTGCGCGCGTCAAAGCCAACTACCCCGACGAGCTGCACCTGTCTGACCTTCTATCGATGATGTACCTGGTTTTCAATACTGAAAAAGCGCCGTTCAACGACACCCGTGTGCGACAGGCACTCTCCCTGGCGATTGACCAGGATATTCTGACAGACAAGGTTCTACGTTCCGGCAACAAGCCAGCCTACAGCTTCGTGCCGGACCTCATTGCAGATTATCAGACCACACCATTACTGCACATCGGCAAAGCCAGGGCAGAGCGTCTACAGCAGGCCAGAGAGCTGCTGGCGTCTGCCGGATACAACAATTCTAATCCGCTGAAGATAACGCTGCGCCACGTCAGCGGTGTAGAGGGTAAAAAAGTCAATCTGGCGATTACTGGCATGTGGCGCCAGATTGGTGTTGTGGCAAACCTGCAACAGGCTGAACTGCGCAATCATTTTGCTGACCTGCGCCAGGGTGATTTTGACGTCGCTTGGGCGGGTTGGGTTGGCGAGAACAACGCTGAGCATTACCTGACGTTGCTGCAATCTGATATCGGCAATGTTAACTATGGCCGTTTCGCCGATGCTAGATTTGACGACATGATCAAAACCGCACAACAACTTTCAAGCGCCAAACAGCGCAACCAACAGTTAGCCGCTGCAGAAGCTTATGTGGTAGATGCTTATGCCGTTGTACCATTGTACACGGTCAGCGTGCGACGGCTTGTCTCGCAAAAAATATCCGGCTGGCAGAACAACCTGCGCGATGTCCATCAGATAAGGTACTTGAGTTGGTCAGACTAGAGCAACACCGGTACCGGTGATGACCCGCTACATCCTGAAACGTCTGGTTTTTGCGGTGGTGACTCTGTTTGTCATCATCACCGTGGTGTTTTTTCTTCTGCGTCTGGCGCCGGGTGGTCCATTTGACGGCGAGCGACGCCTGCCGCCGGAAATTGAAGCCAATCTTAAAGCGGCCTATAACCTGGATGCGCCTCTGTTTCTTCAGTATGGGCGCTTCATGGTGAACCTTGTCCAGGGGGACCTGGGACCATCATTCACACAGAAAGACTTTGACGTTAACGCACTCATACGTGCTGGTTTACCCGTAAGTCTGAGGCTGGGTCTGGGGGCGCTGGTTTGCGCGCTGCTGCTGGGTTTATCAATTGGTATTGTAGCCGGGCTGAAACCCGGCGGGCTTCTCGACACCCTGCTGATGGCCGTCAGCAATCTGAATATTGCCGTGCCTACCATTGTTGCAGCGCCTCTGATGGTGTTGCTGTTCAGCGTCACGTTGTCGTGGTTTCCGGGTGGAGGCGCAGATACCTGGTGGCACTTTGTGCTTCCGGCCCTGGCTCTGGGTCTACCCTTAAGCGCGGAAATTGCCCGCATCATGCGTGGCGGCATCGCTGAAACAAACCTTGAACCGTTTGTTAAAACCGCTAAAGCGAAAGGCCTGAAGTCACCCAGAATTGTGTTCCGACATCTGTTGCCCGCCGCGTCGATTCCTCTGTTGTCCTTTCTGGGACCTGCAATGGCCGGTTTGTTGACCGGCTCTGTGGTTGCTGAACAGATATTTGATCTACCCGGTATTGGACGCTACTACGTGCAGGGGGCACTGAACCGCGATTACACCCTGGTCATGGGGGTGACCATTGTCTACTCCTTTGCAATCCTGTCATTCAATCTGCTGGTTGACGTCGCCTATGGCCTGATCGACCCACGCATTCGGATTGCGCAGACATGAGGAGCAGCAGCGAACAGTTCTTCAAGTCCTCACCGCTGGTGGTGATTGCTGCAGCGTTACTGCTGCTGATGATTACAGGTGCTGTTCTGGGGCCCGTGTTCAGCCCCTGGGACGGCGAAGCCATGGACTTCGAGGCGCTGGAAGCACCGCCCTCCTTCAGCCATTGGTTTGGCACCGACCTCGTCGGCAGAGACCTGTTCGTGCGCACAATGCAGGGCGCGCGGGTGTCTTTTCTGGTGGCATTCATTGCGGTCACGGTGAGTCTGGCCATCGGCATACCCTGGGGCGCTGCTGCCGGACTTGCCGGCGGGCGTGTAGATCAACTCATGATGCGTATCGTCGATGGTCTCTACTGTTTGCCAGGCATCCTCATTGTGATTCTGCTGGTGGTCCTGTTCGGGCGGAATCCTTACCTGCTTTTTGCCGCTCTGGGCGCCATCTCCTGGCTGACGATTGCACGTATCGTACGCGGACAAACACTACGATTGCGCAATGCGCCTTTCATTGAAGCGGCCAGAGCGATGGGGTTATCCACCCCCTATATTCTGCGCAAACACGTCATTCCAAACGTGATCGGCCCGGTAATTGTCTATACAACCCTGGCCATACCCGCGGTGATTCTGGCTGAAAGTTTCATCAGCTTTCTGGGACTGGGTATTGCAGAGCCACAGACCAGCTGGGGCGTTCTGGTTTCAGATGGCACGGCTGCGATGGAATCGTCACCCTGGTTGCTTGTGTTTCCAGCGTTGTGTCTCGGCATTACCGTCTGGAGCTTTAACACTCTTGGCGATCGCCTGCGCGATCATCTGGACCGGCGTGAACATATCAACTGACACATTACTGAAACTGCAGGGAGAGAACAGATGGCCATAGGCGCAGGTATCGGCATTGCAAATTTCACCTTCGATGATGCCAGAGGGTTCTGGCGTTGGGTCGATTTGTGTGACAACGGTGGTGTGGATTCCATCTGGCAGAGCGACAGAATTATTGATGCAGCGCCTAATCTTGAAACCATGAGCGTTATGGCTGCACTGGCCGGTGGCAGTAAAAAGCTCAAATTCGGCATGAATGTCGCAAGCCTCGGCCTGCGCAACCCGGTGCTGATGGCCAAACAATGTGCCACGATTGACGTGCTCAGTGAGGGCAGGTTGCTGCCTGCGTTCGGCGTGGGCAGTGCGTTATCCAAAGACTTTTCGGCAACCGGCACACCGACCAAAGGTCGCGGCAAGCGCACTGATGAGGGTCTGGAGATCATGTCGCGCCTGTGGCGGGAAGATAACGTGGATTTTGAGGGGCAATATTATCAGCTCAAAGGCGCTACGATTTCTCCCAAACCGGTGCAGAAGCATATACCTCTGTGGACTGGCGGCTCGGCTCAACAAGCGATCGAACGTACCGCAAAATGGGGTACGGGCTGGCAGGCGGGTATTGATACGGCGGCAGAAACTGCACCGGTCATCAGCGCGATAAAGACACGCGCCAGAGAATTAGATCGGCACATCGACGATGACCACTTTGGTGCTGGCTTCGGGTTCCGTTTCGGCAGCGAGGATGAACCCATTGTGCAGCGTTACCAGATCCTGTTAAGCAAGCGTCTGGGCAAACCCGCTTCCGACTACAGCGCCGTCGGCGGCGTCGCGGAAATGATGGCCCTGGTGCACGACTTTCGCGCCGCCGGTGTGCACAAATTCATCCTGCGGCCGATTGCCGCAGGCACCGAGGATATGCTGACCCAGACGCGTCTGATGGTGGAAAAACTGATCCCCGAAATTGATGCGCTAAACAGGTAGCTGCGATTTGGCCGCGGCGACATAGCCCCGGTTCCATGTCGGGCTGATGGTCAGATCGTTGATGCACACGTGTGCGGGCAACTGGGCGAGGAAGCGGATCACTTCACCACAATCTTCTGCCTGTACCATCTGTGCACGGTCTTCCTCACTGACCGGAATCGGACGATTATCGAGAATCGGTGTGGCCACTTCTCCGGGACACATGGCACATGCGCGCACGCCGTCCTGACAGGCTTCCATGTTCAGACTTTCGTTCATGGCATTCATCGCGTGTTTTGCGGCGGTGTAAGCAGGTCCGGTGACGACACCGACGTGTTTGCCGGCCCAGCTTGAGATGTTGATGATCAGACCGTCACCCTGGGCTTTCATGGTGGGTAGGACCGCCTTGCAACAATAGAACGCGCCATCCAGATCAATGCGGATCACACGGTCCCAATCTTCGTAGGTCACATTGTGCCAGTTACGATTTTTCACGTTGATACCAGCGCTGGCCACCAGCACGTCTATGCGTCCATATTCCGCAACTATACGATCGGCAACCGCAACTACGGCGTCTTTGTCCGCGACATCGAGTACTTCAATACGGCTTTTGCCTGCGCAGGACGCTGCCACGCTTTCAAGTTTTTCGAGCCTGCGTCCCGACAGGATTACCTGCATACCCGCTTCCGACAATGCAATGGCCGCAGCTTCGCCTATCCCCGTACCCGCACCTGTGATCCAGGCTACCTTGCCAGCCAAATCGCGCAACATGATCGTCTCCTTAACAAAAACCCCAACTTAGCCACAGCCGGGGGCCAGGAACAATCATTAGTGTGCAACGGGCTTTACCTGCGCAGGCGTGTGTTCAACCGGTGACAACGTTTGCGGATCCCAGATCAAAAGGCGTCGGCGCTGGCGACGCTGTGTCACCGATAGAAAAGCATGCAGTAAACGCCTGGGTAGCAGCCGGAGTTTTGTGCTGAGTTGTGTGGCTGAAATGATCATCTTCACCTGCATAGCGTTGGTTAACAGGCTGACATCTTAGCTGCCACCTACTGACAACATGATGTCAGGACAGCACTGTTGACCTGGAGAAACAGGTATCTCTACTGACAATGGTATGTCAGCAGCCCATCTTTAAGACGCAGCTCCTCTGTTACCATACCGCCATGAGACCTGCTGACAGATTATTTCAAATTGTCCTGCAACTCGGCCGCGGTCGGGTCCTGACTGCACACACCCTGGCTGAGCGGCTGGAGGTCAGTGAGCGCACGATTTACCGCGATATCCAGAACCTGATGGCTTCCGGTATTCCAATCGATGGTGAGGCCGGCGTCGGCTATCGCCTGCATCGCGGTTACCAGGTACCACCCATGATGTTCGATCAGGACGAAATACAGGCTTTGATATTTGGTGCGCAGGTAGCGACACGCTGGGGTGACCATGACATGGCTGCCGCCGCCGAACGCATTCTCGACAAAATAGATGCCGTGTTACCCGAAAACCTGCGGCCTTTGCTGCAGTCCGAAACCCTGATCGTTCCAGAAATGGCCAGTGCCCAGAGTGAACTGACCACCACCAACCTTGGAGCGGTACGCGATGCGATAAACGACCGCAGACGCCTCTATATCACCTACCAGGATGCAGCAGAGCATCCAACAGAGCGGATCGTCTGGCCACTGAGCCTGATGTACTGGGGGCATACCTGGATGGTGGGTTGCTGGTGTGAACTGCGGCAGAGTTTCCGCAGCTTCAGAATTGACCGCATTGTTGAGGCACGCACCCTGGCCACAACGTATCCGGATGAATCGGGTAAGCGTCGGGCAGATTATTTTGCCCAGGTTCGTGACGAAAAATATTGAGATAGATTCAGCTTCATTCCCGCAGTCAGTTCTGTTCCCACTGACGCGTTCAAGTATTATCTACCCGATTTTTACTGGCGAATCATCCATGTCTATGTTTTTGTACCCGCGATCCGGCACAATGTCTGAAGAATGAGACTCGTCAGCGCAACACCCCTCTACCTGCTCAGCTTCTTTGTTACAGTTAACACGACTATCACTGCCTCGGCGTTTGAGTTTAATCAGAAACTGGATTTGCAGATCCGTGCAGACGAACGCTCCTCCAACAAAATTCGTTACCAGTACCGTGCGCGCTATTACCCTTCGGTTACTTTTACCGACGCTTTGAGCGTGCATGCCTTTGCAGTCACCGGCGACGAGTTTGGCTCCAGTCACAACACCGTCAACGATGGCGCCGCGGACTACCTGTACATCCGGCGTGCTTATCTGCGCCACGAGGGCAACTATGGTAAAACCGAAGCTGGGGTTATTCCAACTTACAAAGGCAAAGTGTCATCAACCGGCCTGTCCAAAGACGGCTGGATTCAGGGCATTCGATTCGTCCGTAACATGGAATCAAACGCGCGTCTCGAAATGGTAGTTGGGCAACTGGAATCTAATGATCCAGCTGATGCCCTGGGGCTCCCAGACGAGATTGACTATCTGGAAATGGAATACTCGGCAGATTTCAACGACGAAACGAGCTTTGAACTCAGCGTGGAGAAAATGACCCAGGCAAACTTTTTCCGCACGGAGCTGCGGCATGAGTTCAGTGCGCAGTATACTGGCTTTGCAGAACTTGTTTATCGCCTTGACGAAACCGCCAGAAAAGTAGTCATCGGCATCGATACCGAATTTGAAATGTTTGGATCCGCCACCGATGTAACTGCCCTCTACGCATACGTTAGCGATGATTTCGGCGAGCGGGCGGAACTCACTGAAGACTTCCTCGGCACCGGCCACGGGATGACTGCAGAACTGGCAAGCGGTTTTGGAAACTCACGTTGGGATTGGTTTGTTAGATATGACGGCACCGAGTTTCGTTCTCGATTTATTGCCGGTATTAAATGGTCACTTTAGGATCAGGTTAAGGGTGATAGTCAATGAAACTGGCCATTGAGATCGGCAGCGTTGCGGCAGACAAACTCAGTTTGACGACCGAGTGGGTCCAGTTTGCAGAGAAACTGGGCATCAATATGGCTTTCTCGGCGGAAGCCTGGTGGAGTGATGCAGTAACTCCGCTGGCCTACCTGGCTGACAAAACCGAACACATAAAGCTCGCCACTGGCATTATGCAGATCACTGCGCGTACGCCAGCAATGACAGCCATGACCGCGTTAACCCTGCACGACCTTACCGAGGGTCGTTTTGTCCTGGGTCTTGGCGCCAGCGGACCGCAGGTAGTTGAGGGTTTACATAGCGTACCTTACACAACCCCACTCACCCGCCTGCGCGAAACCGTAGACATCTGCCGGATGATCTTTGCCGGCGAAAAAGTCAGATACGATGGCAAGGTCTTCCAGTTACCCCTCCCGGATAGCGAAGGTAAGGCGATTCGTATCGCCCATGACCCCGCCGACGTGCCCATCTATCTGGCGACCTTAGGACCCAATTCCCTGCGTTATACAGGGGCCGCTGCTGATGGCTGGCTGGGCACCTCCTTCTCACCTGACCACCCGGAAGCACACCTGGATTTCATCAACAAAGGCATCAACGATGCAACGCGAAAAATTCAGGATCTCGATCTGTGTGTTTCTGTACGTGTTGAAATCGGCGATGACGTGGAGCAAATGATCGAGCGACGTAAACAGGGTGTCGCTTTCAACATGGGTGGCATGGGCTCAGCTACCACTAATTTCTACAACGATGCTTTTAAGCGGGCCGGTTACACAGAAGATGCTCTTGCAATCCAGTCTCTATGGCTGGCAGGGAAACGTGATAAAGCAGCCGAACGGGTACCGGACGCCATGGTTACACAATTTCAGGCGTTAGGTACTGAAGATATGGTGCGCGAGCGACTGCGCAAATATCGTGACGTTGGTGTCACAACGTTGAAACTCGGACTGGACAGCGCTGGCCCAATTGGTCCGAAACGCTACGCGCTTCTGGAAACAATTGTCGACATGGTGGAGGGGCTTTAGATGAAACTTTATATGGTGCCACTGGCACCTAATCCCACAAAAGTGATGTTGTACATCGCAGAGCGCGCTGAACTGGGCGTTGATATGAATATCGAGCAGGTCGTGGTCAATACTGTGAAAGGCCGACACAAAGAGCCGGAACACCTGGCTCGTAATCCTTTTGGCACCGTCCCTGCTTTAGAGATGGAGGACGGCACCTACCTTGTAGAGTCCCTTGCCATTATTGGCTACCTGGAACAGAAATTTCCAGATCAGTGCCTGTTAAATGGCACTCCGGAAGAAAACGGCAAAGCGTTAGATGTAGAGCGAATCATCGACCTGCGCCTCGCCGGTCCCATGGGGACTTATGGACACGCGGTAAACTCGCCGCTGGGATATCCAAAGGACGAACAAAAGGCGGCACAGATGCAGGCCAACATGCAGACGCCATTAGACTACCTGGAAGAATTGCTCAGCGATGAGCGTCCGTTGTTGCTCGGTGATCGCGTTTCAATTGCCGATTGCACGCTACAGGCGTCCCTACAGTTCATGCGTTACGTAGAAGTGGACCCTTTGGGTGAACGACCACTGTTGCGCGCATGGGACGAGCGCTATCGCGCTCGACCTGCCGCACAGAATGTACTTCGATGGTAGTGGGGTGGATTGCGGAGCACTTCAATTGTCGTGTGACACAGGGGTGACGGGTATCCATATTTCCAGTCCGCCCTCTCCCGTCATCGGATTGAAGCTTTCACCATACTTTTCAAACCACGGTGCTTCGATGACAGATCTGTCAGAAGCAGGCAGCCAGTCAGACCATATGGCGTCACAGGTATCGCGCACGTTGGCAACATGGCCCGGGTGAGAGAAAACCAGGTAGTGTTGTGGTGCCAGGTCCAGGCGAACCAGATTTTCCGGGCAGGCAGTGCCTTTACTCAGCTCTACCCCAGCTAAATAGTCAAAGCTGACGTCACTGCCATTATAAATTACACCATAAGTAGTGGGATTTTCCGCCGGGCTTAGCCGAGCCAGGATCTGACCAAGCGACTGCCACTGATCCGGGATTTGCCCTACATTATCAAACGGGTAGTAGCGCGAAATACCAGCAATTGAGAGTTTGTCTCTCAGCACTTCGCTGCGTGGCTCTTGCAGGGTTGCGGCTTTGTTGTGTTGCATAAGAACAGGCTCCATTAATTCCAGGTCATTGGTGTGACGCTGCGCTCTCACCTGTTCGGGCGTTTTCAGAGGATGGTACCGTGTCGTCGTAAAGCCGACGCACCATCTGATCCTGCCATTTCACCTTGAGATACTGGGGCTCGAACTCCGGCGAGCGCTGGACCACAGTGAGCGTGGTGGATACACCTACTACAATCGAGGCGACGGCGATCAGCCAATACGCCTGTTCGTAGGGATCGCGGGTTTTATCTTTCATGCGCTGTTTTGTACCAACCCATTTGTCTTCGAAAACAAGCCCATCAACACGGACGTTATCAACTGAGGGTTGAGGTGGCAGCCAGGTCACACCGTTACTGGGCACGCGCAGCAGGCCATTGGCCTCAAGCTCAGGAATCTCACGCAGAGTATCCGTACGTTTCGCAAGGCTACGGACGTCCCGCGCCCAACCTTCATTGTCACGATAGGCAGAGGCCGCCAGCCTTTCCGCAGGCTCCACCAGATGTTTTGCCAGGCCGTTCAGCAGTTCACTGACCCAGGGCGCTGGCCAGTAAAGTGCCTGCACCAGACGGCCAAAAACCAGCCAACGCCATTGGTTCTGTTTGAGCTGAGCCAGCTGACTGAGCAACATGACGTCTATCAAACCCGCCGGCCAGTTTACAGTCGCAGCTGGCACACAAATAATTGCAGTTTGAGATTTACCCAGTCCAGCGCCCACATGCCAGCCCTGTTCGGCGCCACCGGCACAGACATGAACATCCTGCAGGTAGGCAAGTCGCTTCTGCCAGTGCTGGCACCTTGCGGCCAGCTTTGCCGGGGCAGCTGGATATTGTTGCGCCGCTGCCCGCGTCTGACTCATGATCTTAAACGCCTTGTTAGCGTGGTAAGCCACACCCAACAGCCAGATCAGCAGCAGGACGCTGGCTGCATGTCCCGGAACCGGCGTCGAAAATGCGCGAAACTCATCAACAGGGACAGGTACCTGGACGTTGAACAGATACACACAAAGCGGCACGCCGATCAGCGCCAGCAGCGCGCCTTTGCGATACAACACCTGTAAAGTCGACCCCATCTGGCCTGGCAGTAAGCGTGTGAAGCCATAAAGAACCAGAGTCAGCAGAAACGCCAGCAGCAATACCCTGCCAAAATCCGGTAGCGTGTCGAGCGCCATGGCAAGGTAAGTCAACGGGTTCAAATCAACCACCGGCGATCATCTGATAAAGGTGTCGGAAAGACATATCCAGACCCAGCACAGCCAGTACATAAAGCCCCATCACGCCAGCACCCTGCAGCAGGGGTTTGCTCAAACCCCAGGCGACCACGCTGGCAGCCCCGTAAAGTGCACATGCAGCAATCAGATACGCGGTTGCAACACGCAGGTTCTGTTCAAGGCCGGTAAGATTCAAACCCACACCCAACAAGGCGAGTAAGCTGTCTACCAGAAGACTGATCAAGACCAGTACAACTAGAACTTTTGCCAGCCTCAGGCGGGTGATTTTTGCGGTTAACAGGACCATCATCAGCATGAACATGGTCACTTCGGCAAACACGCGAAGAATCACAAATACCACTGTGTCCTGGAAATAAAGCGCCTGAGCGGCGGCGCTGGCAGCCACCGCCAGCAACAGCGAATAGCGTCCAAGCCGTTGGGAGTAATAGATCCGCTCCGGCGAGCCACGCAAAAATACGATGCGTATGACGTCCCGCAACAGCCCCAAAACAAACGCCATGAGTTAGAGGATTCCCTAACCTTTCATGCTGGAGAGGAACTCCAGAGTACGGTCGTAAGCACCGTCTTCGGTGTTCATGATCGCTGCATTGAAATCAGTGACACCCATATCCGCAAAGCGCTTTATTTCACCACGCAGCTGATTTTCATCACCGACAATGGCGATATCTGCCGGTCCTGCAGCCCCTTCGCGATCCAGCATGGCGCGATAGCTGGGTAACTGACCATAGATGGTCAGGTCTTTAGCAATTTTCTCTTTAGCCTCATCCACGTTGGTGGTCAGCACAATGGGCATCCCTGCAACAACGGTAGGATCCGCATTACCCGCATCATGTAGCGCAGGCAGAATGTGGCCATCCATGGTTTTCGGGCCCACCATCCAGGTATTGGTGCCATCAGCCAGCTGCGCCGCCAGCTTCAGCATAACCGGACCTAGTCCAGCAATAACAACGGGCAGGCGCTCCGCCCCAGGCACATCCAGTGCCACACCGCGCACGCGATACTGCTCTCCTTCAAAATTAACCTGTTCACCTCGGGCCAGCGGCATCAGCACACTTAAATACTCACGCATGTGTTTGGCCGGCTTGTCGTAGGACATGCCCAGCATGTCTTCGATCACTACTTTGTGCGATAGCCCGATACCCAGGGTGAAGCGGTTGTTGGTCGCAGCGGCTGTCGTAAGGGCCTGCTGCGCAATCGCGGTAGGATGGCGCGGATAGGTGGGTGTGACCGCGGTACCCAGGCCAATACGCTGTGTTTCCCGGCCAATCAGCGCAAGTGTGGTGATGGCATCAAAACTGAAGATATTGGCCAGCCAGACATTGTCCAAACCCGAGTTTTCGGCGTTTTTCGCCACCTCAATCACGTCGTCGAGGGTATTATTGGCCCCATCCGCGCCGATCATCACTCCAATTCTCATCAATTTTCTCCCAAATTCTGTAAAACCTTGACGCTAGGCTCACTCACTGTGGCTTTTAATTCAAGGTACAAAAACGGCATAATCCGCCGCCTTCTCTTCTAATCACCGGATAACAACATGTCTGATAAAGAAACCATAGCCATTCTGGGTGGCACAGGTGACCTCGGTACAGGTCTGGCCATACGCTGGTCCAAAGCAGGTCACAAAATTGTGATCGGTTCACGCACGCTGGAAAAAGCACAAACCGCCGTAGATGCATTGCACGAAATCAGCCCGGACACGCCTGCTGTGGCCATGGAAAACCTTGATGCAGCCGCTGCCGGCGATATTGTGGTGTTGACCGTGCCGGCAGAACATCAGATCTCTACCCTGGATTACGTCAAAGACCATCTGCAGGGCAAGATCCTGATCGATGTCACTGTTCCTCTGGTACCGCCCAAAGTCGGCACGGTACAATTACCGGCAGAGGGCAGCGCAGGCAAACGTGCCCAGGACTTTCTCGGTGAAGACGTCATGGTTGTCACCGCTTATCAGAATATTGCCGCACACCTGCTGCAACAGGACGTTGAAATCGAATGTGACGTGCTGGTTTCAGGTAACAAGAAAGCCGCTCGTGAGAAAGTCATCGAGCTGTCGAAGGCGGCTGGCATGACCGCCTGGCATGCAGGACCTATCGCCAACTCCGCAGCAGCAGAAGCACTGACCTCGATACTGATTCAGATCAATCGCAGCGGCATCGTGTCACACTCCGGTATTAAAATTATCGGCCAGGAACACTGACACCGTGACGTCGGGTTTTTCCGTCATTCCCATACCCGGCGTGCCGATGGTTGTGCCGGGTGATGATCTGGGTGAAGTGATCCGCGCAGCACTAAGTGCTGCGCACGTTACTCTGGTAGACGGCGATATTGTTTGTCTGGCGCAAAAAATTGTCTCCAAAGCAGAGGGCCAACTGGTAGCCCTTGCTGATGTCACGCCGTCACAGGAAGCTATCGAACTGGCGGAAAAAACGCTTAAAGACCCCCGCATGGTAGAGCTCATCCTCAGGGAAAGCAGTGAAGTCATGCGGCACAAGCCCGGCGTTCTGATCATGCGACACCGGCTCGGCCTGGTGGGTGCTCATGCCGGCATAGACCAGTCAAATGTAGATCACAGCGATGGCGAGCAGGCCCTGCTGCTACCTGAAGATCCGGATGCCAGCGCCCAGCGTCTGCGCGAAAATCTTGCCGCCAACAACAACGTTCAGGTGGGTGTAGTGATCACAGACAGTCAGAATCGCCCCTGGCGCATGGGTACAACCGGTGTTGCTATTGGGTGTGCCGGCCTCACTGTGCTTGAAGACTATCGAGGCGGCAGTGACGTATACGGGCGCGAACTCAGAGTAACACTGATTAATCGTGCGGATGCGATTGCCGGTGCGGCAACCCTGGTTATGGGTGAAACCACGGAAAAGATTCCGCTGGTGATCGTGCGCGGTTTCGCGCCTGATGTGGATACTGAAAACCAGAACGCCGCCATCATCAATAGACCGATTGAAGAAGACCTGTTCCGCTGATGAGTAAAATTCTCGCCATAACCGGCGGTGTTGGCGGCGCTAAACTGGCGCTGGGCCTCAGCAAAATACTCAGCGCGGACGAACTCGTTTTTGCGGTGAATACCGGGGACGACTTTGAACACCTGGGTTTACATATCTCTCCGGACATCGACAGCCTGACCTACGCCCTGGCTGAAGAGAACAATCAGGAACTGGGATGGGGCCGTGCAGGTGAAACCTGGCAATTCATTGAAACCTTAGGACAACTTGGCGGCGAAAACTGGTTCCGTCTTGGCGATAAAGATCTTGCACTGCATATGCAGCGCACACAGATGCTGCGTTCAGCCTCGACTTTGACTGAGGCGACAGCCCACATCACCCGGGCTTTTGGCATCACACACACCGTTGTGCCCATGACGGACGACGCAGTGCGCACGATTGTCCACAGCGATCAGGGAGCACTCGCCTTCCAACATTATTTCGTGCGTGAGCAGTGCAGGCCAGCGGTTTCAGGTTTTGAATTTGCTGGTATCGAATCTGCAAACCTGAACCCCATAATTGCAGAGACGCTTGAAGATTGCCGTGGGGTGATCATCTGCCCCAGTAATCCCTATGTCTCAGTAGACCCGTTACTGTCGCTACCTGGGATGCGCGAGGCGTTGCGGAACATCCCTGTTATTGCTGTATCACCGATCGTCGGCGGCATGGCCATCAAGGGTCCAGCAGCAAAAATGATGCAGGAACTTGACGTCCCCGCCAGCGCGCCTGCGGTTGCTGCACACTATGGCAACTTGTTAGATGGCTTTGTCATGGATCTAACGGATGCTGATCAGCGCAGTGAAATTTCCGTGCACACACGCGTCACGGAAACGATTATGAATTCCCTCCAGCGGCGCATTGAACTGGCCCGCTTCTGCGTTGAGTTTCTGCACGCGCTCTAACGCCATCAAGCAACACTGTGCCGGCTACTTGATTGGTCCAAATTCCGGTGTCACTATGCCAGCTGAAGCAGGTCGAACGATAACGCCTAGTGTAATTTGACACAGAGATGTGCAGAGGGGCAGATCATGATACGCGTGGCATTGATATCCGTTGTGCTCACCATTGTGCTCACGCTGTCGGGGTGTGTTTCACTTCCGGATTCCAGCCAACAGGCCATTGAACTGGGCCAGCAGCGCTTCGACTCCGATTATCAGTTTGCAATTGTCAGCTACTACAACGACACGCAAATTGCGTCCAGTACTCCCAATCGAATAGCCGAGTCTTTCACCGCAAATACGGACCGCGAATGGCTGCGCATTCTGCTGGCATCGCAGCAGCGACAGGAAGACAAAGAACGACAACTGGCCGCCGCTTCTCAAGCGTATAACCTTGTCCCTGGCGTGGCAGACATCGAGCAGTTGTTCGGTGACACCCTGCAAACCTACCTGGGTGTCACACCCGTCTATTTATCCCGTGCAGAGATTCGGCGTCGATTGAATGAAGAATTCATGGAATCGTCAGCAATGATGCACGCCAAAGCGATGGCTGCTGAACAGAATCATGACGCGGTATTGGTTGTCTATTTCCAACCGCTCCTGGCAGAAGTGGACGGTTTCCCTTTCGGCTACCAACTCACCTATGAAGCCACGGTCGCTGCAAGATCAAGCAAAGCGGACCGCCTGATGTATTTTGTTAAGCGCTTCTACCCGTGCGAGCGAAAGGTAATCTCCAGTGCTTCCAATGCCAATGCTTTTGAAGCTATGAAAAACTGCGAGCAGAACATCCATGTCGCCATTGTTGAAGACTTTATGGAATTTGCGAAATCCGCGGGCGTTGTATCAGCTGCTGATACGCCAGATCAGGCTGGCTTCGTCAATCTCAACTGACGCGGTTTTCTGCTGTCGCTGAGAAGCCAGAGTGCCGCGCCACATTTCGATCCAGCACGCCAAAACTGTCGAGCGCTCCTCGCCCTGCAGACCGCGAACGATACGCAGGCCACGTTGCGTAATTTCCTGTTTGCCCGCATGCCGACCTGAATCAATTATATCTCCCATTCCCTCAAACATTCTGGCCAGATAAATCCCGGCAGCGGCTACATCCCCTTCCTGCAGACCAATCATCTCGAGGGTTTCCTGGTAATACTGCAGACCGATGAGCCGAGCGGCCAGGCCGCCCAACGCATTGGTTTCGTCATCGCCTATGACCGACCGCAGTTCGCAAAGTCCATTGCGCACATACTCCATGGCATAGTTTCGACTGGCTTTTTCGAGCCTGAGCTCATTCCACTGATCGTCAGGAGGCACCGGCTGGTCTTCAGATCGATAGGGTGGCGGTTGCTCATCTTTGGCGAACCGAAGCCGCTCGTCCGGGGCCAGATCATAATCGTACTCATAGAAATATCCACACAACCCATACTCTCCGGTCATATCTTGCGAAACACAGACAAATCCAAGACGTGGATTGCCCAGCGATACGCCATTGTGTGCATACCAACCGTTGAGAAAGCCTCGGCTCACTTCTACCGGCACCCCGCAGATCGCAGGTCCGGCGTACATCCAGCGCGGATAACGGAAGCGCACCCAGGCTTTGCGGTCGGTCTCGGCCATGTACTCAACACCCACACCACCCATATTGTTGGATAAAACATGATATTGAGCGCAGGCAACCGCATGTGGTAGATCTG
The DNA here is from genome assembly GCA_024743175.1 of Pseudomonadaceae bacterium. GTDB lineage: Bacteria > Pseudomonadota > Gammaproteobacteria > Pseudomonadales > Azotimanducaceae > UBA4421. The sequence continues at coordinate 461,018 of JANSXA010000002.1, forward strand.
ACAAACCCAGCTTGTCAAAGCTAGATAAAAACTTCTCCACATGCTGGCGGCGAAACAGATTGAACATCCACTTCTCCATGACCTGCGGCCCTTTGCGCGTGGCCACCATCAACTGCAGCCCCAGAATATAAGCGTGGTGGATGTGAGCCTGGGCGCGGATGGCGGAGGCTTGCGAGATCTCAGACACTATCGCTTCAACTTAACGCGCGCCATTCAGTGCTGGCCCGATCAGCCAGCAGATCTTCTCCAAACTCACGAGACAGATAGCAGAACTCAAGTTGCAGGTGATTTGGATCGTGAAAGTAGATCGACTGGCACCAGCCATGGTCAACCACCTCGGTGACGTTGACACCTTTGCCTGCCAGTTCTTCTCGTTTGCTCAGAAGCTCGGATTCGTCATCTACACGAAATGCAAAATGCACAACGCCACCCTGAATACCCAGACCGCGGTTCAATCCCGTGTCGAAATCGTTAGGAATTCCCGGTACGTCGGTACACTCCATGAAAGCAATAAGCTCGCCATTACCGGCATCCAGGAAGGCATGGCGAATGGTGCCGCCCGCCTGCGGCTGCATCAGATCACAAACCCTGGTCTCAAAACCGAGGATATCTTCATAGAAAGCCAGTGTTGCATCCATGTCATGCGTGGCCAGACCAAGATGGTGTAAACCTTTGTTTGCCATTAACTCTTCCTCTAACATGTAATTTCAGTGAGCATACAATATTGACGGGCAAGATGAACAGGGAGGGGAGATGATCGAAACATTCAATTGGTGGGCAATTACAGTCTCTACAGTGCTGGCCTTTGTGCTGGGTGGCCTCTGGTATGGGCCGCTGTTTGGGCAGGCGTGGATGCAGGCAATTGGTAAAACCGAAGCGGATATTCAGCCGACTCCCGCACCGTTTGTTATCAGCTTTTTCACAGCACTGCTGACGGCGGTTGTGCTGGCCTGGTTGATTGGAGCACTGGGGGTCACAACATGGCTGGGCGGCGCCACAATCGGGCTGGTTACCGGTATCGGCTTTATTGCAACTGCGATGGCTTCGGATACCGCATTCTGCGGCTGGGGCATGAAGCTGTTCATCATTCAGGCTGGATACCGTGTGTTGTACAGTATTCTTATGGGTGCTGTTTTAGGCGGGTGGCAGTGACCACAACCGCTTAGCACCTGGGATCGTTTGCAGCGGCTAGACAATGCCGCTGCTGTGGTTCTGCCAGTAGCGATCCTTGAGCAGACGCTTGTAGAGTTTGCCGGTGGGTAGCCTGGGTAACTCGTCTTCAAAATCGATTGATCGCGGACTTTTCTGTCTGGAGAGATTTTCTATGCAAAACGCCATCAACTCATCCGCCAGCGCAGGAGAGGGTTCGATGCCCTCCATCAGTTGCACCACTGCTTTGACTTCTTCACCAAGGTCTTCGTTGGGTACGCCAAACACCGCTGCATCTGCGATTTTGGGATGAGTGATCAGCAGGTCTTCGGTTTCCTGGGGATAAATGTTCACTCCGCCGGAGATGATCATGAAAGTTGATCGGTCTGTCAGGTAGAGATAACCGTTCTTCAGGTAGCCCACATCACCTACGGTGCTCAGAGATCCGTCACTTGAGGTGGCTTCTTCGGTTTTAGCGGCGTTGTTGAAATAGCTGAACTCAGTGGCAGTTTTGAACCAGAGTTCGCCGGGCACACCTTCCGGACAGGGATTTCCATCTTCATCCAGCACATGGAGCTCACCAAGAATGACCTTGCCAACACTACCTCTGTTGGCAAGCCACTCTTCGCTGTTGAGTGCTGCAAACCCCAGCCCTTCAGTCGCGCCATAGTATTCATGGATAATGGGACCCCACCATTCAATCATCTGTTCTTTTACTTTTGCAGGGCAGGGGGCGGCCGCATGAACCGCAACTTCCAGGGATGACAAGTCGGCGCCGTCGCGAATGTCCTGGGGAAGTTTCAACATACGGCTGAACATCGTCGGTACCAGTTGGCTGTGGCTGATCTGATACTCGCGTACATAACGCAGATAATCTTCAGGATCGAACTTTTCCATGATGACAACAGTGCCACCCTTGCGGATTGTCAGTCCCGTCGCCGCTTGCGGTGCTGAGTGATACAACGGTGCCGGTGACAGATAGATCATGTCTTCACGATACTGCCAGAGGTCCATCAGGAAATGGTAAAGCGGCAGACAATCTGCGGGTTCGTTTTCAGGTAACGGGCGCATTATGCCTTTGGGTCTGCCGGTTGTGCCTGACGAGTAGAGCATTGGGGTGCCCAGCGCCTCATCTTCAATAGGCGTGGTTGGATAGTCTGCAACTGCTGCTTCAAAACTGCGGAATTCAGTTCCGTTCGCGAGCTTTTCAGGCAGTTCATCATCAGAGGCGCCAACCACCAGGCATAGCGTTATGGCAGGGCTTTCCGCCAGCGCCGTTGAAGCAACCGCAAGCTTATCTTTGGAAACGATGAGCACACGTGATTCGCTGTTGTTCAATATGTAAGCAAGTTCATCACCTTTGAGATAGTGATTGATACACGTGTAGTAGAGCCCGCTGCGTTCACCGGCAGCACAACACTCAAGATAGCGATTATTGTTTTCCATGAAGATGGCGTAGTGATCCAGCCTCGCCAGACCCCGATCCCGCAGAAGGTGAGCCAGCCTGTTGGCTCTGGCTTCGAATTCGCGATAGGACACTGCTTCACCTGTGCCAGCCATGATGAAAGCCGGTCTGTCGGGGTTTAAGTGAGCATATTTACCTGGATACATGGACCTTCTCTCTCAGGGTCAGCGGGATGCTTTACCATAAAGCAGACTTACCAATCTGTCATGAATGAATCACACGTCGCCAGAAGCAGCCGTGGTTCCATCTCCCGCGGAGCAGGCGTTTGCTTAGGATAGAAAGAAGCGCGTTGAGCCGCTATCTGGCACGCTATTCCGACGGTTGTTAGTGTTTACCGATAGAAAGCTTGTTCTCTTAAAATGAGCTGCTTGAACACAAATTCGATACGGTAGCCAGCAACCAGCAATCTTGGCGCTCAAGTTCAAAGTGCTTTCCCGTAAATACCCGGAAGCCAGCGGCGAATGAATCAACATTCTCTTGAAAGAGTCGATAGCTTTTAGCTTTAGAAGGGATCTTGTCAACCCAGACCGATTACATCGCACGGCGCCAGATTTTTCTAACGTCTAGCTGCTTGCAAGAAGGCACCACTCGTTACAATGTCTTCGTTAGACATACCCTTAAATCGTCGTGCAAATTGTTTAGCTGAATATTTGGATGGTAGGTCCACTTTCTTTTCAATTAGCAGTTCGAAACCATTCCGCTCGTACAACATTCGACGCACGGAAAAGTCATTCAGTTGAGGGAAGGCATAATCATCAAGATAAGGCTTCACGTGCGGAAACTCCAGCCCATCAGGAGTTGGTGCACGCGCCTTAAACAATTCAACAAGTTTATCAAATTTTTCGAGGTTGACGTGTTTAACAACATCAAAGACATATTAATGGCCTGCTTCAGAAAGAAGGGAACAAAGACCAACACCCAGCGAGTTACCTGGCCGCAACTCACCAACAATGCGGGGTATCGACTGCAAACCATTTTGGTGAGCCATCGCGGTATCCCACAACAAAAGAGAAAGCAATACATGGCCTACTGAAAATCCCCTCCACTAGCCGACACCCATCTCTTTTCGAGGAATCAACGAGCTAATCCCGTGACGCAAAGGACGCTACATCATGATGTAACAGCTTCAGAACGCAATATGCCTCGTTCAAAAACGAACTCGTTACAACCCCATCCCTGACGAGTAATCAGGTTTGTCAGACCAAAACCACGATTTCTATAGAAGTTGAATATTGCCTCCGGTGTTGCCACTTCATATGGCCAGCCACCAACCCAATCGACATTATCTCGCCAAGCGGACATCCCTCGCTCGAGATGATAAGCACGCCAAGATTTCAACGGCCGCAACTTGATCGTATCTATAAGTAGAGTAAACCCCCAGCCTCGTACCAGCCCATAAACAAGTAGCAACGGACGAGCCCAACGATGCTGATTGTATGCACGTTTTATCCAAGTCCATTGCCGTGACTTGTACCCTTGATCGTTATAGATAGCTATGTACAAACAGCCATCGTGTTTAACAAGCGCAGTTACGTTATCCAGTGCTTGCCACATATCACCAGTATGATGTAACACACCCCAGGAATAAACGACATCCCACCGTCCCAAGCTTTCGACATACGATCGATCCAGCACGGATCCTTGCTCGACAGTCCACATCTCATCATCGGTGTAGTAACGACGCCGCAACTCCATAGTGCATGCGACTGATTCTTCATCGTAGTCGAAAGAATGTACTTCCGCTCCAAGCCGTCTCGCGGCTAGAGAGAACAGGCCGCTGCCGCTACCGACATCCAGAAATCGTTTACCGTCTAAGTTATCAACACCCAGGAATTCACACAACGTTTGGGAGGCGCGCTGCATGCGTTCCTCGTCCAAGTCGCTTAAGAATCGTGCCCAATTGGCGCCAAACTCAAATCGTTCTCCACTCGCTATTTCTTGTCTTGATGTCGCCATATAGTCTTACACTACTTTTCTAGTTTGTTTCGGATAAGTTCATTCCACTCGGACATTATTTTTCTGGTTGCGAATCGATCCCGGACCATTCGTCCTCGGTCCGAGAGGGTTTCCGCCAACAATTGATTCTGCTCCAGCGAGTCTAATGCCAAAACAAGAGCATCCACATCTTCGGGCTGAACCAACATGCCATTCTCACCGTTACTGATAATCTCACCAGGACCGCTGGGACAGTCGGCGGCAATACTCGCGCAACCCATCGACATCGCCTCCAACAGCGCATTGGGAAAGCCTTCAAATCTGGACGGTAGAACAAACACGCGGGCCTGATCCAGCCATTTCCAGGGTTCCGAAACAACGCCTGCAAGGCTGACCTGGTTTGTTAGATCATGCTTATCTATCAGCTGTTGTAGCGCTGGTCGCTCTGGACCTTCGCCAAGGATATTCAACTTCCATCCAGCGACGCGCATGCGACTGACAGCAAATGCTCGAATGAGCAAATCGAACCCTTTCTGATGCGCAAGCCTGCCTACTGCAACTGCTACTTGTGGTCGATTCGCATAGACACTTGGTTCAGGAAGTACGTCAATAGGGTTTACAATGACTTCAACCTTGTTCGACCGTGTAACACTTCTACCCCAAGCTGCAACTGACTCAGTCTGCACCACCAACGCACGCGCAAAAGGATACAGGCAGCGACGCGCCAGTCGTCTAACTGGATCAATGGAATACTCCCTTGGATCTACCCGTTCAGAAACGATCACCGGAAGCTTCGTGCCTAATAGTGACGCAATGACCAGGATATTGGTGCGATCGATAAAACTAATTACTATATCAGGTGCAAATTCGACAACGCTGCTTCGAATCATTCGCATGCGCTTGAGATTCGAAATCAACCCCACCAGAATATTTTGCGATGTCCAGATAATATCGAGACTGAGCCGGGATACACGAGTATCCACTGAATAATGATCGTCCTCCAAGTTTGCTAACGTGAGCAATCCAACTTGAAACTGCTGGCTGGCCCAAAAGTTAAGCATATTACAAGCTACCCGCTCCGCCCCACCAGCGCCAAGCCCGGAAAGAACGAATAGAATTCTCGGTTTTTTCCCGATACCCGACAAATTTTCCGTCTCTATGTTAACGATTGTTTCCTACCGCTTCCAATGAGAAAGATCTCGCTGGATCAGTGCACCAAGCAGATCGATATCAGCTGAGAATTCTGCCAACATCGATGCACGCAATTTCTCACTCTGCGGCGGTCGTGCGGTCTCCACCATCAGCTTTCGCCGAAGACTCGGTAGCAACCCCAGTCGATTAAAACCGAAAATTCTCTTCGCGATTTCAACCAGCTTTACCATTGAAGCTGGAGGGTTTCTTGCAAATGCATGCAGGGAAAGATTACGAATTCGTCTATTGGCGTTTACTGGAGGGAAATCCTCGCGGCTGTCGTACTCTATACCCAAAAATTCCAGGACGCTCACGTAAACTCTCAGCGGATCACTAACAAAATCATCGTAAACAATAACTCGTCGTTTGGCAGTGTCGACCTGTTGAAACATTCGCTGGACCTGCACACCCAGCCTCCCCACCCACACATAATCCAGCAACTTTTTGTCACGGCACCGGGCAGGGATCTTGAGTCCATTCCGTCGCGTTGATTGCAGGTGCCAAGCGGTTTCAAAATCGCGAACCTCTTCATCCAGAGATTCAATGGCTTTCTGATGGAATGAAGGTATCAGATCGAGTGGGTTTCGGACCATAATAATGAATTTCGCATGCGGATAACGGCATAGCACATTGGAGATCGCGGCAGGTGAATATAGGTACCAAACTGAGCCTTCACCTGCAGCCCGAGTCATCTCGTGCGACCCATGTTCGAAACATGCGAGATAATCTTTGTCTTCTGTCACATATCGCATAGCCGGCATATCCGTGCAGAAGAAATGTGGCTCTTTGGGTTTCGAAAAACAAATCTGAGGGTGATCAGCCAGATAAGAACTCAATGCGGTCGTACCGCATCGTGGAGCACCAACAATAAAAAAATCCGGTTCTACCACATCCTTTGGTTGCTTCCTTGGCGTTCTGTTGTTTACTTCAGACAGCGGCGACATTTATACCCAGCAGTTTGCGAATGAGATTTAACAACGAGATATTCCAGACGATTGTCGAAGCTCCTATGGCTACCGCTGCACCCAATGCACCGTAAACGGGAATCAGCACTGTGCAAGCCAGTATATTGACCACTAAAGCTATAAACCAGGATCTCAGGGCACGTTTTTCAAGACCTGCCATGTTCAGAATCAGACCTACTGATCCACAGGCTACATTCAATACCTGGCTGATCAGCAACAGCGCCAAAGGGAGCGCCGCGTCTTCGTATTCGACACCAAACAAAAATACGATAACCCATTCACCAAAGAGTCCGATTACAAAAGCCGCAGGCAACGTAACACCCAACGCGATTCTGGCAGCACTACGAGCAATCCTCCCTAACTCCTCCAACTGGCCACTGGCATGCAAGCGGGAGACATAAGGCCCAAGGACTATATTGATAATTAAGAAGGATACAGCGACCATTGAAGTTATGTTTTCTGCAACTCGATAAAGGCCAATTTCTGTCTCGTTGCTCAGTAAACCCATAAACAGTATAGGCGCTCGAAGATTGGCCACGCTAATCAACTGTAAGAAGATGAAGTAACGCCAGGATGATATCCAATCCCGTTGAAGAAACTCTTTTTCTACAGAGCGAATGTCAGCAGGGAGGTTATTCTGTAGAACCAGATAACCAACAAGGGTGGCAAAGGCGAGAGCAAACAACGTGCTACCCAAGACAGTGGCCGGACCGAGTGATTGAAAATACCAGAGTGTTCCTATACAAAGCAGATAAATTGCAGGGTGTGCGAACCAATCAAAGAACTGCGCAAGCACAGTCCTTTGCAGACCGAGCAGTGTATTGGACACGCGACCGGCAAGCGCCCAGGCAACGAGCAGCGGCGCAGCAATAACAAACAGCATCGCATCAATACTTTGGTTCCGCGTGAATACAACAGTTGCCCCAATGGTTAAGGGAAACAGTATTACCAGGACAGCACCCGCGGTTACCTTGCGGCTCCAGCTTAATAATCCGCTGAGTATTGACCATCTTCCGGCCTGCTCGTGAACCGAAACTTCACGGACTAAAAGCGGACCCATCGCATTGTTAGATGGAATAGACAGCAGGCTCATCACTGCAAGGACAAAGGTAACTTGCCCATATGCAGCTGGACCAAGCTGTCTTGCTACTATGATCGAAGCTATTGTTGTGAATGCCAGCGACGATATCTTAAGCAGACCTACTCCGGCGATCGGCTTAACCAGATCACGCAGGTCCAGCCAGGCAAACAGGCTTTTTTCCATTCGTAAATTACCTACACACCGGACGAATCACCATACGATTCAAGCCACGCTTCGAGCATCATCACAGCCCACAAGCGGGCTGCGTTATTGCTTTGGCCACTCTGATGAGACTGCCATAACTGCTGTACAGGCTGCGGATCGATAAGCCCCTCAGCAGCAATGCGGCGCGGCTCAAGCAGGTGTTCGCCCCACTCTCGAAGGGGGCCGCGCAGCCACGTTTCCAGCGGCACCCCAAAACCCATCTTCGGTCGATCTGTAAGTTGACGTGGCACATATTCGTTCAATATTCGTTTTAGCAAAAACTTGGGCTCATCGGGTCGGGAGCGCAAATGCCCAGGCAAACCACTGACAAACTCGACAACACGATGATCCAATAGCGGCACTCTGGCTTCGAGACTAACGGCCATACTGGCCCTATCCACCTTCGTCAGAATGTCATCTGGTAGATAGCAGAGGGTATCCTGCAGAGCCATGCGTTGCAGCTCCGGGAAAGACTGTGTCCAGTGTCGACGATCATTGTAAGGTGTCACAAGTTCAGTGCTATCGATGCAGACCTCATCAGGTGACCGCCAGTGCGACATCAAACTTTCATAGAATGCACGATGGCCGTCTGCACTAAGCAACTCACCCGCGGTGCGTAGTTTTTGACTCAACGGACCTTTGCGCCCACCCAATGCGCCACCAGGAACGTTGCGCGTCAGCGTTTGAGTGGCTGGGTGGACAAACAGCCTTGAGGCAGCCCCGCGTAACAGAGGCGGCACCCACCGGATCCGGCGCCAGAACTGTTCTGCCGTGCGGTATCGATTATACCCCCAAAATAATTCGTCACCACCATCGCCACTCAATGCGACAGTTACCTCCCTTCTAGCCATACGACTGACAAGATATGTGGGTAGGAGCGACGAGTCTGCAAACGGTTCGTCACAAAGAGATGGCAGTTTTTCCACCGCCGCCAGCATGTCCTGTTGGTCAATGTATAGTTCAGTGTGCCGGGTACCAAGATGCTGAGCTACATCTTTCGCATGTTGCGCTTCATTGTATCGGGGATCATCAAAGCCTATGGTAAAAGTCTGCACAGGCTGCGAAGACTGCTCCTGCATCAGTGCGCAAACCAGAGACGAATCAATCCCCCCTGATAAAAATCCTCCCAACGGCACGTCAGCGATAAGACGATCTTTAACCGACTGGCGCAGCAGTTCGTGTAGCTGTGTTTGGGCCGTGCGTTCGTCCAGGTCATCATTCATCTCAACGTAATCGTTTAGCGACCAAAAACTATGGAGTTCGGGAGCCGTATTTACCGCGGCGTTAGTGTCAAGGCAAAGGAGGTTGCCAGGTAACAACTTCTTTATTTCATTGAAAATGCTCGCAGGTCCCGGAATGAAACTGTGTCTCAAGAAGGTCGCAACCGCTGCACGGTTTATGGTCAATTGATTACTACAGGGACGCAATGCATGTAGCTCAGAGGCAAACACAAATGCATTCTCAGCCCAACCATAGTACAAAGGCTTAATACCCAGGCGATCTCTAGCCAGCCATAATTCCTGTTTGACCGTGTCAAAGACTGCGAAGGCAAACATACCCACCAGCCTGTCCACTGCAGCCTTTACGCCTTGCTCAGCGATCGCTTCAACCAACACCTCAGTGTCAGAACTGCCGCGCCAGGCAGAGAAACGCAAACTCTCACCTAAGCTCCTAGCATTGTATATTTCACCGTTGAAGGCGAGCACCCACCGGCCATCGTGCGACTTCATCGGTTGGTGTCCAGCCTCACTTAGATCAACGACGGATAGGCGACGATGGGCAAGCGCGACATTAGCCTCGCTCCATGCACCTTGGCCATCAGGACCGCGGTGATGAAGGCGGTCAGCCATCGCTCTTACCAGCTTCAGATTCGCATCAGCGTGACTCTGCCTTTGGGATTGCACCAACCCAGCCAACCCGCACATGTTTATCGCCGCTCTAGCAGAGATTGATTTATCAATAGCTGACCTGTTTGCGACATGCCCTGCTTTGGCACATACACGAGCCCGATAAACTGATCAGGCTTGTTCAACGGAGTCAATTCCAAGCACGCTTTCCCATTCATTCGAAATTTTTTCCATTGCGTAACGTTGTCGTACTTGTTTTGCCATATTTCCCAAACGCTTTCGCAGAGTCGGATTTCGCATCATGGTTTCAAGACCAGCTTGTAGCTCGTCGCATTCCGATTTAACTGGCACCAGCATGCCATTCTGGCAGTGTTCGACTATTTCATCCGGACCAGTGTCACAGGCTGTACTGAGCACGGGCACACCATAGCTCATCGCTTCCACCAAGGCATTTGGAAACCCTTCGTAACGCGAACTCATCACAAACAGATCAGCACGCTCATACCATTGCGCCATATTCCCCACCCTCCCTAGCAGGTGAATTCGATTTTGTAGTTTATGTTCAGCAATTTTTGCCTCGAGTTCACTGCGCTGTTCGCCTTCGCCCAGGATAGCCAGCGTCCACTCGGGATAGTCATGCGCAATTTGCGCAAATGCTTCAGTTAGCTGGTGAAATCCTTTTTGGGGCGTAAGACGACCTACACCGATTACGAGCTTCGACCCCTCGGTGAGTGTGCTGACAGGGACTTCAGGCGCCAGCGACGCAGGCAATGGATAGGAAACCGGATTAAATATAACAGTCCCGCGTGCGCCTGGAATCGTACGCGCAAGCCAATCTTTACCTTTCGCGGTTTGCATCACTACATGCGCACAACGCTTGTAAACCAGCTTACGCAACCACTCCATCAAGGCACCCAGGGGTTGATGGGGAGGATATATTCTTTCGGACACGACCACGCGGACACCCAAACCGAGCGTTGCCAGAACCACAGCGATATTAACTAGGCTCAGAAAACTCAGTATTGCATCAGGACGTTCCTGGCGAACAAGGTCTCGGACGGCCTTGAACCGCTTTAGCTGATTCAGCAGTGAACGCTTCGTCGAACCCACAACATCCGCCAAGAAAGTCAGCTTTACTCCCGGAGCCAGCGTGTATCCGCATTCACCACGTCCCGAAAAAGTGGCAACTATATGTACGCAATGACCCCGGCTGGTCCAGTCGTTGGCAAGCAGGGCTGCAATTCTTTCTGCGCCGCCCCCGTGCATGGAACTGACAAATATTACTATCCTCGCCATAACACTACGTATGACATCCTTGGGTGAGTTGCGACGTTAGATTCATAATAGAGAGTTTACCCCATCAGCTTTAATCAAGGCTCGTCTGTCACTCAGATAACCCAGAAGATGCACTTAACCCTATCCTGTGGTTCGGGCTTGTTAAGGTTAAAAGTCGCAAGTTACCTCAGGCTGGCTATCGTCTACATCCGCGTGCGTACGATCAGCATCGGCAAAGGGTGAAAAAACGTACTTTGCATAGCAAAAAATCGAACTATCCAGACCTCTATCATCATGATACGGTTTGTCCCCTTCGGGTTTGGGTACCTGCAGAGCGTTGAAAATAAACGCAAAAATGGTGTCCAAGCGTTGACGACAACTCAGTTGCGTAGATCGAAAGGAGCGCAAATAGGGGTCGCCGGCGGAACATAAACTACATTTCGGGAGAAGCCAATGTGGGCCATCGTTCCCATAAAGACGTTTGAGCGCGCGAAACAACGTCTTGCCAACGTACTCAGTGAAGAGGAACGACGCGCACTCATGCTGGCCATGGCTCGAGACGTTCTGACCTGTCTCACCAAATGTAATCAACTTTCCGGCATCCTGATTGTATCCCGCACCCCGGAAGCCGACGCTTTGGCACAATCCTTTGGCACAGAGCGATATGCTGAAAGCCCAACCGCCAATCTGGCACAAGCGCTTGAGCAGGCAACACAACATCTGATCGATCATTTCAACGCCAACGGTGTGGTTATTGTGCCTGCTGATGTTCCTGGCATCGACGCGCAGGAGCTGGATCAACTGTTGAGTAACAACAAGACCGTAACCATTCTGCCTGATGCAGAGAACATCGGTACCAACGGTCTTATCAGCAAACCGCCGATGTGCCTGCCTTACATTTTCGACGGTCAGAGTTTTAAACCCCACGTCGATGCGGCCTTTGAACGCGGTATCACGCCTATCATTGTGCCGGCGACAAAGTTTGCATTGGATATCGATACACCGAAAGACCTTGTAGCCGTGCTCAATGATGAGCCCCACAGTCAGACCGCCAGCTACCTGCGCCGCTCCGGCATAACGGCACGCCTCGAGCAACTCACGAATTCATTATCTGGATAGCGTTTTATGTACACTTCACATTCAAACCCGGACGATGCTGTTGTTAAACTGTTGTCTGATGCTCAGGCAGGGATATTGCCCAGCAACGAAGACGCGCTTGCATTGGCTGATTTCGACAACACTCGAGCATTGGCAGACGTCGCGCAGGAGCTACGCGACACCGGCTTTCACAATGTTGTCACCTACTCTAAGAAGGTATTCATACCGCTGACACATCTGTGTCGGGATGTCTGTCACTACTGCACCTTTGCGCAGGTGCCACGCAAACTCAAAGCGGCATATATGACCATCGATGAGGTGCTTGAGGTAGCGCGTCATGGCCTATCCATGGGTTGCAAAGAAGCCCTGTTCACGCTGGGTGAAAAACCGGAACTGCGCTACAAAGCAGCACGGGAAGCCCTTGCTGAAATGGGCTATGCCAGCACTACCGAATACCTTAAAGCTGCCGCTGAAGCAGTTTTCAAGGAAACCGGTTTATTACCGCACCTGAATCCTGGCAACCTGAGCCCTGAAGAACTGGCGGACTTACGCAGCGTCTCGCCTTCTATGGGCATCATGCTGGAATCCGCCTCCGACCGCCTGACTGAAAAAGGTATGCCCCACTACGGCAGCCCGGACAAAATTCCCGCGGTGCGACTGGAGACGTTACGCAATGCCGGTATCGCCAGAGTGCCTTTCACCACCGGCATTTTAATTGGTATTGGCGAAACTCGACTGGAACGCATTGAAAGCCTGTTGGCTATTCGTGACATTCACCAGGAATACGGCCACATCCAGGAAATCATTGTGCAGAACTTCCGCGCGAAAGCGGAGACCAAAATGGTAAATGCACCTGAACCAGACTTAAACGAACTGTTGTGGACCATCGCTGTCACCAGAATCCTGTTCGGCGCGCATATGAGCATACAGGCGCCACCCAACCTGAGCCCAGGCGTGCTGCCACAAATTGTCCATGCGGGCATCAATGATTGGGGCGGTGTTTCACCGGTCACACCAGATTTTGTAAACCCTGAAGCACCCTGGCCACATCTCGAAGACCTGACCCGGGAAACTGCAGCGGCAGGTAAATATCTGACCGAACGCCTGACGGTTTACCCCAGTTATGCAATTGATCTGGACACCTGGGTTCATGAAGACCTGCACATCCGGGTTCTGGACATGATCGATACCGAGGGATTTCCGCGCATTGATGAGTGGTGCCCTGGGGATGTTGATATCAAACCACCCGTTGACGTCATGACCGCCATCATGGATGCACCAGAACACGTATCCGCTGACATCAGGACAATCATCGACAATGTTAAAAGCGGCGAAGACCTCAGCGAAGCCGAAGTTGTCCGCCTGTTTCAGGCGAGAGGTGACGACTTCACTGCGGTGGTACAGGCTGCAGACGAGTTGCGCCGTCAGGTTTGTGGCAACACGGTCAGTTTTGTCGTTAACCGAAACATCAATTACACCAACATCTGTTATTTCAAATGTCAGTTCTGCGCGTTCTCGAAAGGCAAATTGTCTGAAAATCTGCGCGGTCGGCCTTACGATCTGTCTGATGAAGAAATTACCCGACGTACCCAGGAAGCCTGGCACCGCGGCGCAACAGAAGTGTGTATGCAGGGAGGGATCCACCCGGAATACACCGGTGATACCTACGTCAACCTACTACGCACGGTTAAAGCTGCGGTTCCACAAATGCATATTCACGCTTTTTCACCGCTGGAAGTCTGGCAGGGTGCAGCGACCATGGAGATGGAACTCGAACCCTACCTGCACATGCTGAAAGATGCTGGTCTGGACACGCTACCCGGCACAGCAGCTGAAATTCTTGATGACGAAGTACGTGCCGTTATCTGCGCTGACAAAATCAATGCGGCGCAGTGGCTGCAGGTGATGGAAGCTGCACATAATGTCGGCTTCAACACAACTGCCACCATCATGTACGGCCACGTTGAAAAATCTTATCACTGGGCAAGACATTTAATCCGTATACGCGAGCTGCAGAAGCGCACCGGAGGATTCACTGAATTTGTGCCGCTGCCGTTTGTACATATGGAAGCGCCTATGTACCTGAAAGGCAAAGCCCGCAAGGGACCTACCTTCCGCGAAGCGGTTCTCATGCACTCGGTGGCAAGACTTACCCTGCACGGCCAGATCGACAACATCCAGGCGAGCTGGGTGAAGATGGGGCACGAAGGTGTGAAAGCCTGCTTGAACGCGGGTTGTAACGACCTGGGCGGTACGTTGATGAACGAGTCCATCAGCCGTGCTGCAGGTACTGAACATGGCCAGGAAACCTCATCCGAAGAAATGCGCCGAATAATCCGCACCCTGAACCGCAATCCCCGCCAGCGCCTGACCGCTTATGGTCCAGTCAGCGCTGAACGCGAACAGGCCGGTATCGCTGCGGGTGAGTTAACCGAGATCATCAATACACCAGCGAAAAAGTACGAGCGTAAACGGCCTTCGTCGTCCCTGGTACGCAACGATCTGATTGCCGCTGTGGAGATCTCGAAGTAAAACCGTTCAGGTAAAAAAGCCCGGGGGGGGTGACCCCCGGGCAAGGCGTAGAACATCAGAATGTCCAGTGAGCGAACTGCATCGCCCGGACCCAGTCGTGAAACCATTGATGTCTACGCGGCTGTATCTCGACCAGCTCGAGCAATCCACCAGTGCCATGAATAACACGTAGTTCGTAATTCTGCTCCGGCTTACGCGGGCTGTGCGCCCGCTCCAGCTGCTCTGGCTCTAAAGCCTGTTGAGTACTCATCATCTATCTCCTGAACAATTAAAATCTGTTTGTTGTGGATGCTTTTCATCCATTACTCACCTCCTGGCCTGGGGCCACCTGTGTTTGTCCGTTTTTTATTGCCGCCACCAGCGGCAATATGAGCCCGCCGAATATCACCAGGGTAATGACCGCCAACATGACAAGTGTGGTCTGCATACCCCAGATGTCATGGCTGTACCCTACAAATGGCCCGGTCAGTACAAAGGCACCGCGAAAGCCAAAGCTGGCTAACGAGTTGGCTGTTGCACGGAACTCTCCCGGCACACGTCTGTTCAGCGCATCACGCAGCACCACCAGGCCAAACCCTCTGGCCAGGAAAAATGTAGCGCTGGCCATCAAGCCGCCAACCACCCCGAAAACTTCAAGACCGATGTAGCCAACCGCCGGCGCCAGACCGATGAAGACCAACAACACCCTTGACCCCACCAGGTCTTCAAATCGATGAGCCCAGCGACCTGCAAATGCGGCGAGCAGCGTCAATCCGCCCCACAGCCAGCCGAAATGAGCCAGCTCCACACCCTGGGTTTCCCACAGCTTCTGCAGCAACCAGACCGCATAGAAAGTTGTCAGACTCCAGATCGACAGCGCCAGAAACACCAGGCGCAACACAGCAGAATGAGTCGCCAGATAGCGAAGTATCCGACCCATGTTTGCCATATGGCCGCTGGATTCCAGACGCTGACCTGGCGGTTCAACCAGTCTCAATACCAGCAATACCGGTAGCCATCCGACCAGCACCTGCAGGTAAACCAGTTCGTCGAAGCTGGCAAACAACAACACCAACGTACACGCCAGACCAGCCAGTGCTTCGGAGAACGTTCGCGCACTGTAAAGTTTCCCGACCACCTGACGCTGCTCATCCTCGCTACGACCCATCGCTACCTCTGTGTCGTACAACAACGCAAGGTCCGTCCCTGATATCAACGAGTGGCTGAGACCGAGCAGAACTTCAAAGATGGCAAGCGTCCAGAAACCATCAGCTACCAACAGTGCTGAATGACCCAACGCAGCAACTATTGCACCGGCGACCAGCGTATTCCTGCGGCCTAGAACATCCGCTAAGTATCCGGAAGGCACCTCGGTCAGCAGAACCACCAGGCCAAACAAAGCCTGCAGGGAAAACACTTCCTGCATGCTGAGCCCCTTGCTCTGAAAGAAAGGCACGGCTACCGGGATAATCACCAGAAAGACCTGGAAGAAACCGAGCAATAGCGTGCGGTGCAGGTTCCTACTTAATTTTTCTTCGTACGTCATTTTTCTTCTCGCTCACATCCATGTGATCGTTATTTCAATTTCTATTGCCCCAGAACGAAAAAACCCCGAAGGCTTGCGGCTCTTCGGGGTTCTAAATGTCTTAAAAGCGACAAATTCAACCGTCAGAGCCTCCCGGGTCATGGGCTACAAAGTCTTTAGCAACAATGATCGACATCGTTTCCACAGACACAGCCACACAACCGCGCAGGCAGATTGCCTGTGAGGTGGTTAGATATGTGTTGTGCCAAAGCGGGTTCATACGATGCCCAGGGTTGAATCTATATTTTCAGGGCGCGGATAATGCGCCTCATACTTACTGTTGTCAAACGAACTTTATCAATCTGTCGACATGACGTGATTTTTTGTGTCGAAATTCTTGTTTTAAACGCGACAGCTACAAGCCAAGCGCTTTGCGCTGCTCAGGTTCATACACAATAATTGTCGCCTGATTACCTTCCGTATCGACAAACTCAGACAACTCGCCTACCGTGGGAATGGTGTGACGATGACCAATCAGGCGACCTCCAGACTGCTCGATCAATTCAGCAGTGGCGTCAAGATTTTCAACCGCTATTGAACCATGAAAACCATTCCGGCCGGTGCCAAGGGGCTCAAGGCGCTGCTGCAAGGCGCCATGCAGGCCTGCGTCGTGTATCAGATAGAAATCCGGTGGACCCCAATCTTCAAAACGCCAGCCGAATACAGACTCGTAAAATATTTTTGCACGTTCAACATCATCAGCCTCAATCGCAAAGTGAGCGAGCTTGTTTAGCATAAATTACCCCGTCAGTCTTTCGAGAGGACCATTTCTACTCCTCTACGCAAACGTGTCAAGTGAACGCAAACGGGCGGTAACATTTTGCCCAGACAGCATGAACGTTTTGTTAGTGGAATAAGAAGTAGCGGCTGACTCAGGCAGGTTCCGGCTCCATAAACAAACGCCAGCGCACTTCCGGGATAGGGAAATCCACAATGCGTGTTGCAGCACCCTGCTTGGTTGTGGTGCGCGCAAAGCCCCGTTCCCCATCGATGGAGACCACCAGATACAGGTGCTCATCAATATTGAACAGACGGCCTTCCAGCCTGGAGTCGAGCAAATCGTTAGCCATGGTAGGATTATGTCACCAACTTTCAGCGAAAGGGGGCGACCCTACATAGTAATGACAATTTGAATATCATATGGCGCAAAATCACAAAACCGTGTCAAAAAATTAGCGTCAGGCTGTGTCGATCATAGTAATTGAGCGTAATCGAAACTCTTTGTCATCTGGCGCTTGCCAGGCAGCATCAGCCAGCGCAAAAATTTCGTCGGACACCAGCATTTGGAATGTGTCTCCCTGCTCCAGATTACGCTTCTGCACCCGAGCCATACGCTCTTTGCGCGGGGCACCAAGAACCACTACCTGCAGATCAAGGCCGGCATCCTCTGCTCTGTTATAGACGTCGATTCGATCAGCCTGTTGCACCAGACCCAACTCCAGCACTGCGGTAATACCCACTGCGCTGCAATTGAGCGCAGTGGCCCAGATCTGCTCGATACACCGCTGCTTACGCTCATTATACCAGTGCATGAAATCAACCTCTGGTCGATCCGGCCGAAAGAGCACAACCATCCACTCGTCCAGGTTCAAGTGCAATGCATTGTGTTGTTGAGACAATTGCCTGGCATAGGTCGACTTGCCTGCACCAACCGGACCTTCAATCAGATAGATCACCTTTTCACCTGTGTTAAGCGGCCAGAGAAAGCCAACCTACACGTTTTGCATGTGTGATAGCAGTCTGCTAACTTGGTCTCTCTTATGCCGCTTCCCGCCGGCAGGCAAACCAGAATGACAGGTGCCCGAGAAGGCGCGACAACTGCTCACCTTCCACGCTGATCAGGGCTGATTCGGTCATCGTCCATTGCACGTCGCCGGTCAGCAAAACGGTCTCGCTATTCCTGGAAGCAGTAAATTCATAATCACCCCGCCGATAGGCTCGCACCGTGCGGGTTTGTGCATCTCCAATCAGCACAATTTTTACGACTCCCACCTGATCGTTGATCACCTGCCCGCCTTCAAATGCGCTCAACGGCCAGGCGCGTTCGACACCACTCATACGCAGCCCAAATACCTGTTCTTTCTGCTTAAGCTGGCGATCAGCGGTAAGCGTTGGGGAACATCAGCTTGTTCGATTGATACAGCAAACCGGACGAGCCAAAAATAAGCGGCTTATTCCCGTCGGGCCGAGAGGTATCATATAAGATCCCTGAGCCACACAGCGTGCAATAAGCCAGGGCAACCGGCACACCACCCCAGACAACCTCTTCCAATCTTATGGCATGCTTCACGCCCGGATAAATGAAGTCTTTAAATCCCGGGTCCAGACTTCCAAAAAGCGCGCTGAGGAAAACGTCAAAGCCTGCAAAGGGCTCAATGCCTGGATTAGCCTGCAGCCACTGCATCCAACGCAACCAGTCATCCCCATAACGCTTTTTGGTTATACTCTGCAGCGTCTGCACCAGGTCATCACGCTGTGTTGGCCGGGCAAAACGCATGGCATGAATAAGCGCTGCTGCGATATCCGAATTACCGCGCCGTTTGATCCAACGCAGGGCACGGATCCGATTGTTTCCTGCACCATAGAGAATAAATCGGGAATTCAGGAGCGGATTATCAGTTAGCCCTGGAGGCAAGCTGCTGGTTTTTTTGAGCGTCTTTGTCGACAGCTGCGGCTGGTTTATTGGCGAGGCCTGCTCCAGTTGGCAACAGCATACACAGTAGTGCCGTTACAGTTTGTCGCACGTGTTCTATCCGAACTGATAAGGCTCCAGATCTTTCTGTGCCTTCAGCCGGAACTTATGCCATTGGCCACCACCGTAATAGGCCAGGCTGCCCGGCTCTGCTTCACCATGGCCGTTGTAATAAGTGATACAGTCGCGCAGTGGCCGAGTCACCTGATCCGCCATGCGGCAGTGTTCTGCATATTCATCTTCAGGTGCCTGCTTTACGTCTACGGTTCGAGCCCCGTTGTCCCGCATAGTGGACAGCATCCACACAACATAATCCGCATGTTCTTCTATGGCATTGGTGAAATTGAAGCTGCCACCGCCACCCTGGGGACCGGAGATAATAAACAGATTCGGAAAGCCTTTGCTGTGCAGGCCCAGAAAAGTTTTGGTGCCTTCGCTCTGCCATTTGTCCCGCAGGGATTTTCCGCCACGACCGACAATCATGTTGAAGGTTGATGTTGCCATCCACTGAAACCCGGTGGCGTAGATCAATACATCTAACGGATATTCAACACCGTCGTGGACCACGCCACGCTCGTTGATTTCACTCACCCCTCTGGGTGCTGTGTCGACCAGGTGCACATGGGGCAGGTTAAACGCAGGCAGGTACTCATCATGGAATGTGGGTCGTTTGCAGCCATAGGGATAGTAGGGTTTTAACGCCTCGGCAGTTTTTGGGTCCTGCACAATGGCATCCACCCTGGCCCGGATCTGCTCCATGATGCGGAAGTTGGTATCCAGCTGTTTCTGCACCAGCTCTTCCTGAGTCAGTTTACCGGCATGGGCTTTGCGCTCTTTATAATCATCTACTTTGCCCGCCAGGTAATCATCATTGGCTTTCAGCGCGGTACGCCCTTCCGCAATTCTGGCAAATCGCGCACGACGTTTCTTGGCCCAGTCCGGCTCGGTGGCCCAGATGCGGCGTTCTTCTTCGGTGGTTTCACGCTGGTCGCGCACGTCGATAGACGAGGGTGTGCGCTGGAAAACGAACAGCTCGCCAACCGTTTTAGCCAACTCAGGCACCGCCTGTACAGCGGTTGCGCCGGTGCCGATGATGCCCACCCGCTTGCCTTTAAGATCAATGTTGTAATTCCAACGAGACGTGTGGAACGAATCACCCTGAAACGTTTCCATACCCTCAATTCTTGCCAGCTTCGGCGTTGTCAGAATGCCGTTAGCCAGAATCACAAAGCGCGCGCGCATGTTGTCACCCCGATCGGTGTGCACACGCCAACGCGCCTCTTCTTCATGCCACTGGGTCTTCTCCACCGTAGTATGAAACAGACACTTATCGTAAAAGCCAAACTTCTCCGCCATGGACTGGCAGTACTCCATGATTTCGAAACCGGCGGCAAATTTCATCGACGGCACGTAGCCCATTTCTTCAAGCAGCGGCAGATAACTGTAGGACTCAACATCACAGGCGATACCAGGGTATCGGTTCCAGTACCAGGTACCGCCTACGTCGCCGCCTTTTTCGCAAAAACGGACGTCGGTAAATCCAGCCTCGCGCAATTTGTACCAGAGCAACAAGCCGGCAAACCCGGCACCGACTACAAGAATTTCACATTCGTCGTTTAAAGCTTCTCGCTCGACAGGCTCCGCTGAATAGACGTCCTGCAGATAGCGGCTGAACTCGCCTTCCATTTCCATATAATCCGCAGCGCCTGCACGTGCTTCTTTAAACGCTTTGTATTTGGCCTGCTCCTCGGCATCAAACACAGCGCCAGGCGGCGGTGGCGGCAGTGTTTTCAAGGATTCGTCGGCAACCGTCGAATAGCCCTGGCCGGATATCTTTTCCGTCGCCTTTGCGGCGCGTGTGTTGAATATTTTGAGACCCGTAGCGGGGTCAATGCGAATGGACATAACTCTTCTCCCTTGCACCCCAGAGCGTATCTGAACACACGGCGGACATCGACCCCTGCTTGAGCGCACAACATGTTTGATCAACAGCGACACACACACCTGAAACTCAGACAGATATACTCAACCCTTCTTCAAGCAGGGGATATGAAAACGATGAGCCATACAGATTTAGCAGAACAGTTATTCAGCGCCTTTCAAAACGCTGACGATGATGCCGCGCGCGCACTTTGCAGCCCGGATCTGAAAGCAATTCAGAACCACCGCCCGGCTATGGACCTGGAGGCACTGCTCGGATTTAACCAGGCGGTACAGCAGAAGGTGAAAGACTTCCATTACGCTGATGCCGTGCGGGCCGCGACAGCAGATGGGTTTGTTGAAGAACACAGTGTCCGCGGCACGTTGCCGGATGGCAGCCCACTGCAGATTGCAGCCTGCGTTGTTGCCCAGGTCAAAGACGGTAAAATTACCGAGCTGCGCGAATATCTGGATGGATCAAGCGCGCGAGGACTGATCAAAGCCCTCGCCGCTGACGGGTAACGTCAGAAATCAGGAGGCGCTATAGCGATCAAGTGATTCCTGAATCAGGCGCTTGGCATCCTCTACCCCGCCCCAACGCTCAACCTCGACCCATTTGCCATCTTCGAGGTCTTTGTAGTGCTCAAAGAAGTGTGCAATCTGGTCCAGAGTAATGCGAGGTAGATCGTGGATATCTTTAACGTTTTCATAACGTCGTGTCAGCCGGGTTGAAGGCACGGCAACAACTTTCTCATCACCGCCGGCTTCGTCTTTCATCATCAGCACACCTATAGGTCGACAATTGACCACGGCACCCGGGGTTATTGCGCGGGTATTGGCAACAAGCACATCAATAGGATCACCATCATCCGACAAGGTGTGAGGTACAAAACCATAGTTGCCGGGGTAGCGCATGGAGGTATACAAAAACCGGTCGACCACCAGAGCGCCGGCGTCTTTGTCCATCTCATACTTGATGGGTTCACCGCCAACCGGTACTTCGATAATGACGTTGATATCGTTTGGCGCGTCGTCGCCAACGGTGATCCGTTCCAGGTTCATGTACTAACACCTCAGCTCTGGGCAAAAAGGCGGTAGTCTACCGTAGCCTTGGCCTTGCCGCGCCCTTTTGGTGTTAAGGAAACGTAAATTGGCGAGCGCTTTTTGGCCAGGGAGAAAAAACTCTACTCCTCCAGCCCCAGGATACGCCGGTTTTTTGAGTCGTCGGTGCCGCTGGCGGCAAAGTCGTCAAATGCTTTGTCTGTCACGCGGATAATGTGATCCCGGATAAACGCTGCGCCTTCGCGGGCACCATCTTCCTGGTGCTTCAAACAGCACTCCCATTCAAGCACTGCCCAGCCCTGATAGTCATACCCGGCCAGTTTGGAAAAAATGGCTTTGAAATCAATCTGGCCGTCACCTAACGATCGAAATCTTCCAGGGCGCTGTAACCAGTCCTGATAGCCGCCATAAATGCCACTGCGGCCGGTTGGATTGAACTCAGCATCTTTGACATGAAACATCTTGATACGCTCATGGTAGATATCTATAAAGCTGAGATAGTCGAGCTGCTGCAGGAGAAAATGGCTTGGGTCGTAGAGAATGTTAGCGCGGCTGTGCCCGTCTACAGCGTCGAGAAACCGCTCAAACGTTACCCCATCGTGCAGATCCTCACTGGGGTGGATCTCGTAACAGACATTTACCCCGGCTTCTTCATGGGCATCGAGTATCGGTCGCCAGCGGCGGGCGAGCTCAGCAAAACCCTCTTCCACCAATCCCGGCGAACGCTGGGGCCACGGATACATCATCGGCCACAGTAAAGAACCTGAGAACGATACCTGCTCAGTCAGCCCAAGGTTTGCACTGGCTTTTGCCGCTAACGTGACCTGTTGTATCGCCCACTGGGTTCTGGCTTTGGGATTGCCGCGCACTTCGGGTGCTGCAAAACCATCAAAGAGCTCATCATAAGCTGGATGCACTGCAACCAGCTGACCTTCCAGATGGGTGGACAACTCGGTGATGACCACACCCTGCGCTGCAACCCGTCCTTTCAGCTCATCACAGTAAGTCTTGCTCTGCGCTGCCAGCGCCACATCAATGAACGCCGGGTTACCAATGGGTACCTGCACACCCACAAAACCCATATCTGCCGCCCACTTCGCCATCTGTTCGATGCTGTTAAAAGGCTCGTTATCATCCATAAACTGGGCCAGAAAAATCGCTGGCCCCTTTAACGTTTGCATGTGTTTTTCCTAGTTCACGTCCAATTTTACCCAGGCACAATCCTGCGCAGAACTTTGCACCACCGCCTCTATGAACCGGTTACCCCGAAGCCCAGCCTCAATAGACGGGTACTCACCATGGGGTAAACCGTGCAGATGCAGACAGAAGTCCCGATAGATCTGTGCAAAGGCTTCAATATAACCTTCGGGATGACCCGCAGGGATGCGTGTTGCCGCTTGTGAGCGCTCGCCTGTACCTGGCCAGCCGCTGCGCCTTACCTCATAGGGTTTGTCAGGCCAGCGCACAATCAACGAGTTCGCATCACTCTGCCGCCACTCCAGACCACCTCTTTCCCCATAGAGCTGCAAAGTCAGATCATTTTCTTTGCCGACTGCTATCTGGCTTGCGCTGATGGTGCCCCTCGCACCATTGCTCAGGCGCAACAGCACGTTGCCGTCATCATCCAGAGCTCGGCCCGGAACAAAAGTTGAAAGATCTGCACAGACCGCCTCAATCGCCAGGCCACTGACAAAACTCAGTAGATTTTCGGCGTGGCTGCCAATGTCTCCAAAACATCCTGCGCTTCCGGCCCGGGCAGGGTCTGTGCGCCACTGGGCCTGCTTACTGTCTGCTGCCTCCTGTGCCAACCAGCCCTGCAGGTAACTACAGCTGACCCGGCGGATAGCACCCAGGGCGCCACTGGCGACCAGATCACGGGCTTCTCTGATCATCGGGTAACCGGTGTAATTATGGGTCAGTGCAAATCGCAGTTCGCTCGCCTGCAACAGTTCCGCTAACTGCAGGGCCTCATCAACGTGCATGGCCAAAGGTTTGTCACAGACCACATGAAAGCCTGCCTGCAGGGCAGCTTGCGCTACAGGCACATGCAGATGATTTGGCGTCACTATCACAACAAAGTCCATGCGCTCATCTGCCGGCAGCGCCTGTTCCTGCTTAAACATAACCTCATAGCCTGGATAACAGCGCTGTGCGGGAAGACGATAGATGTCCTGTCCGGAGCTTTGTGATCGTTGTGGATCCGAAGCAAAGGCGCCACACACCAGTTCTGCGTGACCATCGAGTTCAGCAGCCATCCGGTGAACCGGACCAATAAAAGCCCCCTGCCCACCGCCAACCATGCCAAATCTTAACTTACGCTTCTGCACCTACACTCCCTCCACAAACAACGCTACGATAGCCTAAAGGGAGGTCATCATGAGCACAAATATCCCACCGGTTTCGGTGCAGCTTTATACTTTGCGGGACGCCTGTCAGGATGACTTCGATGATGTTCTGGCCGAGCTCGCCAGAATTGGATATGCAGGCGTGGAGCCTTTCAATCTGTTTGGAAAGTCACCAGATGAATTCTGCCAGCAGGTGCAGGACCTTGGCATGCGGGTCAGCTCGAGCCATTTCCCCTGGACCAATCGTGCCGAGAGCCTCAATGAGGTGGTTGAAACCATTCAGGCACTGGGTTTAACACGCGCACCGGGCGGCTTTGGACCAGATGATTTCAAAGACAGGGCCAGCCTTGAAAAGACCATCGCAACCACCGCTGAACTGGTTGACGCATTGAAACCTCATGGTCTTACGCTGTTTCTGCACAATCATTATTGGGAATACGACCTGATTGATGGAAAACCCGGTTACCATTATCTGCAGGATGCAGTGCCTGACGTGGAATTTGAAATCGACACGTACTGGGCTGCTAATTTCGGCCAGTGCAATCCTGCAGAGGAGATCACCCGGGTCAACAAACGTGTGCCGCTGATTCACGTCAAAGACGGGCCGTTAGTCAAAGGTCAGAGCCATGTAGCTGTCGGCGATGGCGCCATGGACATTCCCGCGCTGTTTACCGCCGCTGACCCGGACACGCTGGAGTGGGCAGTGGTTGAGCTGGATCAGTGTGACACTGACATGATGACCGCAGTCACCGCGAGCTATCAATACCTTACCTCTAACCAACTGGCGCAAGGAAATGTCTGAAATACTCTACGACTTCGGTACTGGCCGCTCCGACCCGAGCACTTTCCCCACTCAGGCGATCCAGGCAGCAGCCGTTGCAGCCATTGGTCGAGAGGCGGAGGCACTGACCCGCTATCCGGGTGGATTAGGACATCAGCGCCTGCGCGAACTGATGGCAGAACGTGAGGGCCAGCGCGAAGGTGTTAACGTTGATCCCGAACATCTGATTATTACTAACGGATCAATGCAGGCGGTGACATTATCTGCACAGGCCCTGATGCAGGACAAAGGTGACACAGTTCTTGTAGAAGAGTACTCATACCCCGGTACTTTAAGCGCTTACCGCGGCATCGGTCTCGAGCTGGTGGGTATCAAGCTTGATGAAGGGGGTATGCGTATGGATCACATGGCCGCGGAGCTTGAACGGTTGGAAAGTGAAGGTCGCCGCCCGAAGTTCATTTACGCCATCAGTACCTATCAGAACCCAACCGGTTTCATCATGCCAAAGGCAAGACGCCTGGAAATGATAGAGCTGGCCGCCCGCTACGATATACCTATTGTCGAAGATAACTGTTACGCCGACGTGCACTATGAAGGCGAGATTGAGCCAGCTATCTTTGCATTGGATGACAACCCGAAACATATCTATCTGGGTTCGCTGTCAAAAATACTCGCACCGGGGTTTCGCCTGGGTTACATCTATGCGCGCCCGCCGATGCTGGAAAAAATGCTGGCTCATCGCCATGATGCGGGTTCAAACTACCTGGCTTCTGCTATTGCAGCAGAATTCTACAAAGACGGTATCGGTGACCACGCAGCTGTCACAAATCCGGTACTGAAAATCAAACGCGACCTGACCGTGAATGGATTAGCTGATCAGCTTGATGACATTTGTGTGTGGTCAAACCCTGCCGGCGGTCTGTTTGTGTGGGTGCGCTTACCGGACGATGTGGATCGACCAAAATTATGGCAACTGGCAGAAGATAATGGCGTGGCTTATTTACCCGGCGTGGCATTTCACTATGCCAACCGCAATAAACCTTATCTGCGCCTGGCCTTTGGCCACCTGACCGAGGACCAGATTACCAGGGGTATTCCAGTGCTGGCCCGCTGTATTCGTGAGGCGCGCACCAGCAACGAAGCGCGTACGTTTACCAGCTTGTTTGAAGATGAAGACTAAAGTTGCGGCCGTGCACCTTTAACAATATCACGCAAACGGTCCATCAGAGTTTCATATTTAAGATCTGAAAACTCTCCTGCGTCAAAATACATGCCTTCACACTGCGCACAAGTCTCAAACCAGATGTGCTTCTGCGCCTGATCAAAAGTCTGATCCATGCGAATGCCGCATTCGGGGCAGTTGATATCACCCAGAGCATCGTGTTTCTGCCCAAGTTTCTTGTTGCCGCTGTCCAGAACAATCTCTGACATCCACTCGCGCTTCATCTCAAGCAGCACGTCGGGCTTACAGAACAAACCACCACATTGATCGCAACGATGCAGCGCAATTTTTCGACCGTAAGTTTCTGTCTGCATACTGCCGGGACACTTAGGGCATTTCATTGATGTCTCCAACAGCGCTGTATGACAACAGCTCACTCAAAATGGGTACCCGGCACGTAGTAACGATCATGCCAGATGCCCATGCCGTCCTCTGATTCTAACGGCATACGCCAGCTCGTCACTTTCGCATCATCAAGGACTACTTTGAATAAACCTCTGGGTTGCTCAATGGTGTTCTGCACATACGCCTGTGCGCCTTGCTCACCAACATATTTCTGCGCAATACGCTGATAAAGATCACGCCACTCATCATCGGCACCGACGTCAAACAACAACTCTGCAGCACCTTCCACAATCACTTTACGATAGGGTAGAGGTTGCTCATCAATGCACAAGGAAACACGCGGGTCCCGCCGCAGGCAGGCAAACCATTCCGATTTCTCGCGCGGCGTGAAAAAAATTGAACCGTTCTCATAAAGGAACCAGATTGGCGTCACCAGAGGGCTGCCGTCAGCACGAACAACAGCGATGCGCATGAGAATGCCCGTCTCTGCCAGGAAATCATCCTGCTCGTCTGGTGTCAGTTTAGGCATGACGGTTTATACCGCCATGTCAGGCGGACACACCTGCAGGCACAGCGACCGCAAGCATGGCTTTATAGTTGGGCTGTACTTCCATCTGTTCGAGATAGCCTTTATCAATCAGCATCTGATGCGCCCGCTTCAGGTTGTACCAGGGTGCGTTGACCACAAGATGGTGCTCCAGATGATAATTCACGCCATACGGTGCAATGAATGCCCGCTCCAGCCAGTTGGCTTCGATGGTGCGGGTGTTGCGCAGACGATCATTATCGTCTGGAACCGCTGCGTGCTCACCGATATTACGCAGACGGGTGATAAACCGGTTCCAGGTCAGTGCAGGCACCCACCACAGTAGGAAATACAGATACCATTTCCCCGCCAGCGTGAAACCAGCGAGAAACAGCAGGTTGATGACTATATTAGGGCCAAAGCGACGCCAGCCATTCTTTAACGCCTGGCCGGTGGTGTCGCCTTTGAACGCGTCAGCGAACATCGCACCATATTGCTTCCAACCCGTCTGTCCGGAAAGATCACGCCACACCTTGCGCCGAAACGAGGACTTGCTGATGGGAAAAGGCTTGGACAGATGCAGGTCCGGATCCTCAGGCTGCTGGGTGAAGGCATGGTGTTGCAGGTGATATTTACGGTAGCCATAAATAGTGCCGCTGGTAAACGGTCGACTCAGCACCCATTCCGACAACCAGTCATTGAGTTTCCGATTCCTGCTCAAAGCAAAATGGGCGCCATCGTGAGACAGCACCCCTAAACCCAGCTGGCGGGCACCGATGATAAAAATCCCCAACAACACAGTCAGCGGGTTAGTCCAGATACCCACAGCAATCCAGGTGGCAAGAATCACCCCCCAGCAGTGCAGCAGCGCGTAAGCCGAGCGCCAGGGCGAATGCTGGCGCAGCTGCTCAATTTCAGCTTCGCTGAAAAAATCTTTGGGGCGTTGCAGGGTTGTCATCTCTACAGTCTACCACTTGTGCTCAGTTGCCAAAATCCCAAGTTTCCCCGGCGTGATAACGACGCAGAATCAGTTTGGCGATGAGAATTTTGTGCACTTCATCCGGACCATCAGCCAGTCGTAGCGTGCGCGCACCCTGATACATGCCCGCCAGCGGCAGATCACCGGAAACGCCTGCTGCACCCCAGACCTGGATAGCGCGGTCTACCACTCGTGAATACGCTGCGGGCACAAAAATCTTGATGGCGGAGATATCCGTGCGTGGATCAACGCCGGTTTCCATTTTCTCAGCGCAGTGGATGGTCATCAGCCGGGCTGACTGGATATCCATGTAGCTCTCTGCAACAAATCCCTGCATGAACTGTTTTTCTTCCAGCTTTTCACCACCGTGTACTTCACGGCTGGTCAGCCGCTCAATCATCAGATCAAACGCGCGCCACATGGAGCCAATTGAATTCATACAATGATAAACCCGCCCTGCACCGAGACGATCCTGTGCTGCCTGGTGGCCGGAGCCGGTACGGCCCAACTGATTGTTTTTCGGCACCCGGACATTGTCATAAATAATTTCACAATGACTGGAGGCTTTACCCCAGACCGGCACACCACGAACAACTTTTAACCCAGGGCTGTCTTTCGGCACGATAATCTGGGTCATGGTCTGCTTGTCCCCACTCGGATCATCTGGATCTGCGGTTCGACACATCACAATAAAAAAGTCGGCGGCATGGCCGTTGGAGGTAAACCACTTGTGGCCGTTGATGACCCACTCATCGCCGTCAAGCACCGCCTGGGTTTTAATTGACCTTGGATCCGAGCCAGGATTATCCGGCTCAGTCATCGAAAAACCGGATTGCATGGTGCCTTCCGTGAGCGGCTTCAACCACTGTTCGTGCTGTTCCGGTGTACCGTATTTCGCCAGAATCTTCTGATTACCTGAATTAGGGGCCACTACGCCAAACAGCGAAGCTGCACCCGGGCTGTAAGAGAGGATCTCGTTCATATAGGCATGCTGCAGAAACGAAATACCCATACCGCCAAATTCCTGGGGTAAATGCGGCGCCCACAGATTGGCATTTTTAACCTTGTTCTGAATCTCGTGGCGTAACTCGGTGGCTTCAGCCTTCACCTCATTGGTGGCATTGGCACTGTCTGCAAGCCAGCCCCAGAGGCGTTTTTCATTCGGCACAATATCGTTGTTAACAATCTCTGCGGTGGCCATACGAATATCGTTCACTTCGCTGTCCAGGGTCGGGATCGGTTTTATGTTCATCGCCATAGTTAATCTCCTCCTCAAGAATCCTCGAATTTACCCGAATTCAACAAGCCAAACTAGGGACGCGCCAGAGCGACCTGATGCAGCTATACTGCGCCGGCTATGCATGAAAAAGACAATTTGAAATACCCCTGGGACGATCATCCTGCACCGGGTAACACGGTTGAAGTCGCTCCCGGTGTGCGCTGGTTAAGCATGCCGATGCCCGGTTCGTTGAGTCACATCAACCTGTATCTGCTTGAGGATAAAGCCGGTTGGTGGGTGGTCGACACCGGCCTTGCACTCCCCGATGTGACTGAGCTGTGGCATCAGATTTTCAGCCAGGAACTGGGAAATCGACCGGTCATTGGCGTGATCTGTACACACATGCATCCGGATCATATCGGTCAGGCGGCGATGATCACCGACTATTTCAAATGTCCCCTGTATATGACCCGGGCGGAGTACTATCAGGCCAGAGCGTTTGCCGGTGGTGGTGCCTCACATCACTCAAGCTGGCTGGGACAGCAGTTCTATGAACGTGCCGGTATGCCCAGTGATTACCTCGAACAGCTGGCCAGAATGTGGAGCCAGCGCTCTTCTGAAGGCATGTCGATGCCTGATATGCCCTCGGGCTACCAGCGGCTGACAAATGGCCAGGTGTTGACCATTGGCAGGAACGACTGGCAGATTGTTGTCGGTTCCGGACATTCACCTGAGCACGCCTGTCTTTACAGTGCTGCTCTGAAAGTGATGATATCCGGTGACCAGATTCTGCCCATCATCACCTCCAACGTCAGCGTGCACCCGACAGAACCAGAGGCCAATCCGTTGAAAGACTGGATGGATTCGCATGACCGGTTTTTATCAACGCCTTCTGACACACTTGTACTGCCTGCACACAACCTGCCCTTTTATGGTGTTCGTGAGCGCCTGCGTGGCCTGATCGGTCATCACGACGACCGCATGCTGGCCATTGAAGAAGCCTGCGTTGAACCCCATGTTGCTAAAGATCTGCTGCCGGTTCTGTTTGCACGGGAACTGGATCCGCGTCAGATGATGATGGCCCTGGGTGAAGCCATCGCTCACGTTCACCTGCTGATGTATCGCAATCGCATTGAGCGCATCCTGCACGAAGATGGCCGGTACAGATTCTTATCCATTGACCCGGACCTCCCGCGTCGCGCGCATCCCGGCACTCACGATGCGCCGAGTGACGGCCCAGTGATGGTGTAGTGGCAAAACCAGGCGAGCTCACGCTCAAACAGAGAGTTGCAGTTGTTACCTATCGAACCCTGAAGTGGGGTCGTGACCATGTAGCACCCGGTGTCCGCAGCCTGATTGGCGTCGGTTTCATGGTTGGTGGTGTGTTTGGATTTCTGCCGGTGCTGGGATTCTGGATGTTTCCGCTCGGCGTAGCTTTTGTCGCGATGGACATCCCGTTGACGCGACATAGAATCGAGGCCTGGATGGTGCGCCTCGAAGCTCAGCTTGAGACACACCCAACCAAGAAATAATCAGCCCGGGTTGCTCTGCACCTCAAACCCTGCCTGGGGGAAATGCACATACACCGTGGAATCATCCAACGGCCGTTCAATCACGACTTCTTCTGCGCTGGCTGCTACCAGGGTGCCGTCAACGGGAATACAGCCATAATCCACCGGCGTCACCGTGACCCGATCACCCACTTCATAAGCTACGTTTTCCGGCATAACCAGGTCAGGTCGTTTTGGCTGGGAATCACGCGCTGCGGCTAAAGCTGCCTCGCCATCACTGTCTGTGGGTTTGCCGTGGCCCATATCAACTATACGTTTGAACCAGGCCTGGATCTGATCAAATCCTTTCAGCAGAGGCGCATTCACCGGATTGTTGTTAAGAAACCAGAGATTATGGAACACTGCAAAGTCTGCAATGCTGGGGGTTGATCCGAGCAGATAGCTGCCCGTGCCGGCTAGTGTTGTTTCCAGCTCATGCAGCGCATGGTTCAGGTACGCCATCGCCGCAGCTGGCGAAAGACTGGCTATCGGCTGGTCGCCAGACAGCTCAGCGCGATCTTTGGCAAACGCAGCCGCTTCCTCTGCTGAAAACTGCCCCATCATCACGGTCAGCGCCTCCGGGCGAAAATTCAGCGCAACGGTGACTTTGAACAACTGGCTGTCTGCCCAGTCCGCGGTTCTATGAGCCACAAATCCCTGCTTGTAGAGACTGTCATCGCCGACGTGCCGCGCCAGACCCGTGCAGATAATTTTACTGTCGCAGTAAACGTTGGCATCAATCTGCAATACTGGCGTGCGCCGATAGCCGCCAGACAGCGGCATCAACAAAGGCCGCGGCATGATGCTGGGAATCTCCACCGAATGCCATGGCAGATCATAGTAGCCCAGCAGTGCACGGATTTTCTCCGAGAACAACGAAGCGGGATAATGGTGCAAGTAGATCATATCTAACTCAGGATAATTTCAGGTACGCCATTCTAGTCGGCAGGCGTCCGCTTGTCGCCAGATGCGCACTACGGGTATACAGCTTGATAAAATCAATTTCACACTGCACAGTCTGGCCCAAAGCGAACCCTGGGACATACCATGAGCGATCTGGCTTTCTGCTCCGCCACTGAGCTGGCTGCAAAAATCAAAAACAAAGAAATCTCTGCCCAGGAGCTTCTGCAGCACTACCTGCAGCGGGTGGATAAATACAACGGTGAAATCAACGCCATTGTTGTCGACATTCGCGAACAGGCTCAGCAATCTGCAGAGGCAACCGACCAGGCCATTGCCAGCGGTGATACGCTGGGACCTCTCGCCGGGGTGCCGATGACCGTTAAAGAGTCTTACAACGTCGCCGGTACACCAACTACCTGGGGTAACCCGGCATGGCGCGACAACGTGCCCACGGAAGACGCCGAGTCGATCAAGAAACTCAAGTCCATCGGCGTGAACATCTTTGGTAAAACCAATGTACCGCTGTCCCTGGCGGACTTCCAGAGCTACAACGAGATATACGGCACCACCAACAATCCATACGACCTGACCCGCACCCCCGGCGGCTCATCAGGCGGCTCAGCCGCTGCCCTGGCTGCGGGTTTGACTGGCATTGAAACCGGCTCAGACATTGGCGGTTCGATCAGAAACCCGGCCCATTACTGCGGCGTTTTTGGCCACAAACCAACCTATGATCTGCTGTGGACGCGCGGTCACACGCCACCGGGCGACGTGCGTTCGAGCTCAGACATATCCGTGATCGGACCCCTGGCCCGTTCAGCAACCGACCTGGAAACCACCTTACGTGCCATGGCCGGACCGGACGAAATCAAACAGCGGGGCTTCACGCTGAACTTACCCGAGTGGCAGGGACGCAGCTTGAAAGGGTTGAAAGTGGCCGTATGGCGAAATGACGAGAACGCGCCAGTCGCCAAAGAAGTGGAAGCACGGGTAGACCTGGTCGCCCAGGCGCTGGCGGATGCAGGTGCGCTGATCCATACCGACGTGCGACCCGACTTTGACCCTGGACATAGTCACGATACGTACCAGAACCTGCTGCAGTCGACCATGGCGATGCGCATGCCTGATACCGAATACGACAGCCTGAAAGAGTACGTGGCAACATTAAGCCCTAACGACAACAGCCAGGGGGCCAAGGTGTTGCGCGCGCAGGTTGCCAGTTTCAAACAGTGGGGGGCGGCAAATGAGGAGCGTCACCATCTGCGCTGGCACTGGCATGAATTCTTTAACAGTTATGACGTGCTGCTCACACCGATGATGGCCACTGCGGCGTTCCCCCACGATCATCGCAAATTCGGCGAACGCACCCTGATGGTGGATAAGCAGGAGAGGCCTTACTTTGAGCAGGTGTTCTGGGCAGGCCTCACCGGCGTCACGTACCTGCCTTCAACGGTTATCCCAACGGGCTTAAATGACGACGGTTTACCCATTGGGGTACAGATTGTGGGAAGGGAATATGATGACCTGATCACTATCGGCATCGCGCGGGAACTGGAGCGCATGGGTTTTCGATTTGTCCCACCCGCTGATTACATAGACTAACTGCAGCCCACAGCGCTGCATCACTGAAGCAGAATGACTCACGCCCGCGCCCATCCGAATATCGCCCTGGTCAAATACTGGGGCAAACAAGACAAGCCGGGCAATTTACCCGCCACGCCTAACCTGTCTATCACTCTGGACAATCTAGCAACCGACACAGTCGTCTCTACACATCATCAGGATGAAGTCTGGCTGAATCAGAAACAGGTTGCAGACCAGAAGATTTTTCGTTTTCTCGAAGAACTGCGCAGCGAGTTTGAACTCGCGCCAATCAGGATAGAAACCAGCAACAATTTTCCCACCGGCGCCGGGCTGGCCTCTTCCGCCTCGGGATTTGCAGCCCTCATCTGCGCGATCAATCAACATGCAGATCTGGGCTTGAATGCGGATCTCATGTCAGATTGGGCTCGACGCGGTTCAGCCAGTGCCGCACGCTCGCTTTTCGGTGGCTACGTCGCCCTGGTGCCGCCGCTGTGGCGTGCACAACCGATAGCGCCTGCCAGTCACTGGCCGTTGAAAACAGTTGTGGCGATCACCAACGAAACGCAGAAATCAATCAGCAGCAGCGAAGGCATGGAGCGCTCGCGCCTGACATCAGATTTCTATACACCCTGGTTACGCGGTGCTGGCGATGATTTTGCTGCTGCGTTCGACGCCATCAATAACAAAGATTTTGCAGCGCTTGCAGAAATTGCCGAGTTGAGCTGTCTGAAAATGCACAGCGTCATGCTGACAAGTCTACCCACGTTAAGCTACTGGAACCCAGCCACCCTGGCGTGCATGGACGCCGTGCGAGAACTGCGCAACCAGGGTACCCCTGTATTCTTCACTGTTGATGCTGGACCTCAGGTCAAAGCCGTGTGCGAGCCTCAACACGAGACTCGCGTCAGTGAAGTGCTCACTCAAGTGCCTGGTGTCATACGCACCATAACCTGCGGGTTGGGCAACGCAGCACATATTGTTGAACCTTGATCTATCGCGCGCCGGGAAAAATCGTTTTATGGGGCGAGTATGCGGTATTGGCAGGTGCACCTGCTGCGGTTGCCGCCGTTAACCGCTATGCAAGCGTTGAGATCAGCCCCCAGGACAACAGCTGGAGCTTCACCAGCACCGGCTTCCTGACGCCAGGAGTACATAATTTCAGCGGCGAGTTTACCGATGCACCCTGTGCATCAATGGCCGAGCAGGTTGTGCGTTACTTTGATATGAACAGTTTGCCTGCCGGCTTTAGCCTGAACAGCGATACCGGCGGTTTTTACCATCCGACCGAGAACAGGGGCAACAGACCCGCCAAATATGGTCTGGGCTCATCCGCCGCTGTGTGCACGGCTACATATTATGCCCTGACTGATTTTGTTGGCCACGATAAACACCTCAACGAAGCCATGGCGATTCATCGGGCCTTCCAGAATGGCAAAGGCAGTGGCCTGGATGTCGCAGCCAGTTGGCACGGCGGCGTTATCCGTTTTCAAAATGGCCATGTGCAGCCACAACCCTGGCCTGACAACCTGCACTGGCAGGCTGTATGGACAGGTAGCAGTGCAGCAACAGATACTGCCCTGGGCCATTTTGCCCGCTGGCAGGCAGAGGCTGACAACGGGCCGCTGAATGCCCTGGCCGAAGCCAGCAACCTGCTGAGCGATGCGCCTTGCATGGAGAATCTTGCCAGTTACACCCAGCTCCTGGGCCAACTGGACAAAGCTGCGGACCTGAATATTTTCACCCCAGCACACCAGCGCTTAGCTACAATTGCGCACGCGCATCATCTTATCTATAAACCCTGCGGTGCCGGCGGTGGTGACATCGGCATAGCAGTGGGTGAAGACCGCAGTGCTGTGCAACAATTCTGCAGCCAAGCAGCTGCTGCGAACTATGTTCCGCTAAACCTGGAGATTGCGCCCCATGGCGTCGAAAAAGCCTGACTCACTGCCTTCATCCCGCATTCCGAATTTTTTCCGCATGCCGGTGAATGACAGAATTGCGGCACTGCACGAACGCGGGTTACTCAACGCCAGCGACGTTGCGCAACTGGTCTCGGCCCAGCATCAGCTTACGGTCAAAGTTGCTGACAAGATGATTGAGAACGTTGTCGGCGTATTTGGTCTGCCGATGGGTGTGGCGCTGAATTTCCTGATTAACAACAAAGATTATGTTGTACCGCTGGTGGTTGAAGAACCTTCGATTGTGGCCGGCCTGTCCGGTGCTGCCCGCATGGCAAGGCTCGGCGGCGGCTATACAGCCACTGCCAGCGATCCGATTCTGATCGGTCAGGTGCAGTCAGTTCTGAACGAAAATCCCGAACAGGCGATGGCAACATTGCTTGAGCATAAAGACGAAATACTCGCCCTGGCCAACAGCCTGCACCCGAAAATGGTGGCGCGAGGTGGTGGCGCTATTGATATAGAAGTGTTTCATCATCACGCAGAACAGGATGGTCGACACATGGTGGTCCTGCACCTGCTGGTGAATACCTGTGATGCCATGGGCGCGAATCTGGTCAACACCATGTGCGAAGGCATTGCCGGGCTGGTGGAAAGCCTTACTGGCGGACAGGTTTTTCTGCGCATCCTGTCCAACCTGACCGACCGCGCGATCGCCCGGGCAAAAGTGGTCATTCCTACCGCCAATCTGGAAGGCAAAGGGTACAGTGGTGAGCAGGTTCGTGACGGCATCATTCTTGCCAATGATCTTGCCCTTGCCGACCCTTACCGGGCTGCAACACACAACAAAGGCATCATGAACGGTGTTGACGCGGTGGCCATCGCTACCGGCAATGACTGGCGCGCTATCGAAGCCGCCGCCCACGCTTTTGCCGCGCGCAGTGGTCGCTACAAGGGGTTAACCCGCTGGTACAAAAACGCAGCAGGCGCGCTGGTTGGTGAAATTGAGATACCCATGAAAGTCGGTACCGTAGGCGGCTCGTTAGAGAGCAACCCATCGGTCAAAATCAACCACCGCCTGCTGGGTTCACCAAATGCCACCGAGCTGGCCTCGATCATGGGCACCATCGGACTGGCGCAGAATTTTGCCGCTCTGCGCGCGCTGTCAACCAATGGCATTCAGCAGAATCACATGAACCTGCATGCACGCAGTGTCGCCAGCAGCGCCGGTGTGCCTGAAGAACATTTTGAGAGCGTGGTAGAGGGGCTTATTGAATCCGGCGACATCAAAGTGTGGAAAGCTCAGGAAATAGCCAAAAACCTGTCGCGCAAAATAGCCCAACCGGACAGCGGTGAACGTTTTGCTGCCTGCGGCAAAATTATTCTGTTGGGCGAACATGCGGTAGTTTACGGCAGACCGGCAATTGCACTACCGATACCGCTGGCGGTGGAAGCCATGGTGCGACGCGAAGGCCAGGGTATCAATATTGTTATTCCACGATGGGGACTGGAACAGCCCGTGCACGCCAATACCCAGGGGCTCAGCGGCATTCTGGCGAAAATTCTGAGTGACCTGGATCTTGACCAGGAGAACATGACCATAGAAGTGTTCCCGCACATTCCACGCGCCATGGGATTGGGTGGTTCTTCCGCGCTGGCGGTGGCTATTCTGCGCGCGATGGATGCCCAGTTTGAGCTTGGCCTGGACAACAATCGCATCAATGAACTGGCTTACGAGTGTGAAAAAGCAGCCCATGGCACACCCTCGGGTGTGGACAATACCGTGGCCACCTATGGCACGCCGCTGCGCTATCAGAAGACTGACGAGGGGCCTGTTTTCCGCGATCTACGCCTGACCGAACCCCTGCAGCTGGTGGTTGGCATCACCGGGCGGGAAAGCTTAACGGCTGACACCGTCGCCCAGGTGCGCAACGCCTGGACGCAGCATCCGGATCGATATAACAGCATTTTTGATCAGATTGGATCATTGACCGAGGCGGCTCAGGTAGCTCTGGAACAAGGTAAAACCGGGGACCTGGGGGACCTGATGAACGTCTGCCATGGCTATCTCAATGCCCTGCAGCTGTCGACGCCAGAACTTGAGGAACTGATCCACATCGCCCGATCTAATGGCGCGTTAGGTGCAAAACTCACCGGCGGTGGTGGCGGCGGTTCGATGATTGCACTGTGCCCGGACAACCAGGATGCGGTCGCCCGCGCCATGCAGACCGCGGGATATGAGACCCTCAGCGTTACCGTGGGTTAGGCGTCAGAAGTTAACTATTTGTTGTCGTCTAACGACAGGTGTGTCGTGTCCGGCGGCGGCGGTGCAGGCTCACGCTCGAGTTGCGCCAGAATTTCACCAACCCCGGCGAGTTCAAAATCAGCATCAATCTCAGCAACCACAACATCTGCAGAAATATCTTTTATACCCAGCTGGGCGCCTAACTCGGCCAGCGTCAGGTGATCCACATCCGGTACTGCAGGTTGAGGCTCTGGTTCATCCGTGTTGAAGACCGCACCCTGCACCGACAGATGAGAGGTATCTACGTCTATCTCAGGCGCTGTGGGTCGCTCATGTGGCGCCAGGACATCAGCACCAGGTGGCAGTACATGCAGACCATCTGCCTGCGGCGGCTTTTCTGCTGGGGTATCGGATTCCAGTGGCAGTACGCGTAAGCGAGCACCCGCCTTTTCAAACGCTGTCTGGTAGCGCACCGCTGTGGCTTCATCCGTGGCTTTTTTAACCACAACCGGCTTGCCTGAGAACAGGGCTTCCATACGATCGTCATCCAGTTTCAGTACCGCCTGCAGGCGCTTCTTCACAACCGCTGGATGTTGACCAGAGGTCACCTCTGCGGAGAAAACCAAACGATATTCATCACTCATGGCGGCGAATGTACACGTGATTGATCTCAAAACCTAGTCGAGGGAAACTGCAGGCACACAAAAGGGAGATGGGATCATGGGCACACCTGCAAACGTAGTGGTATTACCACAGGACAGCGCTGAATTACGCATTGAGAGTCTCAACCTGCCTGACCCTGGTCCAACCCAGGTGGTGGTCAAACAGTATGCTTCCGGTATCTGCCACTCTCAGCTGCACCAGATGCACCGGCCACGTACCTCACCGGTCATTCTCGGGCATGAATCCACCGGTGTCGTGCTTAAGACCGGATCAGAAGTCAGCCACGTGCAGGAGGGTGATACGGTGCTGGTGACCTGGGTGCCACGTAATGCTGCAGCCACAGACGTGCCACCTGTTACCGCCACCCTTGACGTCAGCGACGGCGTGGCGGTGTCAGAGAACGTGTTTACCTGGGCTGACCACACATTATGTGATCAGCAATATGTGGTGAAAGTTAACGCTGATATTGCTAAAGACGTCACCGCGATTATCGGCTGTGCCGTGATGACCGGCGCCGGTGCGGTGATCAATACCGCCAAAGTTCAGCCTGGTGACAGCGTAGTGATCTTCGGTGTTGGCGGTGTCGGGCTTTCAGCTGTAGTTGGCGCCCGGGTAGCCGGTGCCAATCCGATCATCGCCGTGGACCTCGACGACAACAAACTCGACTTTGCAAAAGCCTTTGGGGCCACCCACGGCATCAATGCCAGCCACACAGATCCTATTGCGGCTATTCACGAAATGACCGCCACCGAGGGTAAGTTCACCATTTTCAAACAACCGGTTTCAGGCGTAGATTTCGCCTTTGACTGCATCGGTATCAAACAGACCATGGAGCAGATTGTGCCCGCCTGCCGAGCCGGACATTTTGGCGCAGGCCCAGGCGGTACCGCTGTACTGGTTGGTGTCCCGACAACTTCCGTGGAACTGAACGCAATAGACGTGCTGGTCAATGAGAAGCACTTCATCGGCAGTATCGGTGGTTCCTGCGCGCCGGATCGGGATTTCCCCACATTTCTCGGCTGGCATGCTGACGGCACACTGGACCTGGAACGCATGGTCACCGCCCGCTACCGGCTGGAGGACATCAATGAAGCCACCGACGCTCTGCAGGCGGGTAAAATCAGCGGCCGCGCAATCCTCGAGTTCGACTGAATCAGTTTGAGTCCAGACATGCACACCACCTGCTTTTACAATCACCCGCCTGCCGATGACACCACCATGGGTCTCGGCCTGCAGACCGCATATAACGATATCGGTAAGGGCGAAGCCTTTGTGCTGGTACACGGCTATACCGGCTCCAAACTGGACTTCCAGGACCAGCTGCCCTGGTTCGCCGATCGTTATCGTGTCATTGCAATAGATCAGCGTGGGCACGGCGAAAGCAGCAATCTGGGACCCTATTCACTGAATCAGTCTGTTACTGATCTGATCCGATTTCTTGATGGTCTGGATATCGAGCGCTGCCATCTGCTGGGCCATTCTCTTGGCGGTATGGTTGTTATGCGTACCCTGCTTGATGCGCCACAGCGATTCGCCTCTGCAATCCTGATGGATACAGCACCTCATGGGATAACACTGTACCCGGAAAACATACGCAAGCTGCTGAATCAGAAAGTTGCAGACGAGGGTTGTGCTACTTTACTCGAGGGGATGCAGGGTCAGCCGCAGAACTCTGCAACTCAGCGCGGTATCGATTATCTGGGAGAAGCTGAACACTGGCGCCGCATCCGCACCAAACTGGAACAGATGGATCCTGCCGCGTTTGCACAACTGGGTATGGCAATCAGTGAACAGGCGCCGGTGACCGAACAGCTGAGTGAAATTACCTTACCCGTCTCCATCATTGTCGGCAGCGAAGACAAACCTTTTGTTGGTCCAGCCAAACTGATGCAGAAGAAACTGCCTGACAGTCAGTTGTTACGCATCAAAAAAGCAGGCCATTGCCCACAGTATGAAAACGCGGAAGCCTGGCGGGCTGCTGTGGATGCCCATTTTGCCTTTGCCGGCAACCACGCAGCTTAGACCAGCAGTTAAAGAGACTTGTAAGCCGCCTGCAGCAGGTTGAAACCTCTGGTGTCGCCCAGTAAACCTGCAAACATCCGATTCATGACGTAAGAAGTGCACATACGCGCATCCTGATCGACCACAATAGTTGAGCCACCCCAGCCACCCCAGTAAGCAATGTGCTCATTGGGACCCATGGGCATGGCATCTCCAGTCAATCCGTAACCCATACCAAAGCGTATAGGCACTCCCAGAGCCAGATCAGTGCCGTTGGTCTGCTCATCAAACACACGCGCCGCACCTTCGGGTGATAACAGCTGCACGCCAAAGGCTGAACCACCATTGGCGACCGGTGTTTGTGCACGAACCACTGCGCGCGCATTACCATGACCATTAGCTGCTGGTATTTCCGCTTTACGCCACGCAGCCGTACGCGACATCGACGCTCTGGCAGAGGGGTTGCGGAAGGTTCTGGCGGCAATTGAATTCGGATCGCCACCCGCCTGGGTCGCCAGGTCTTCTTTTGGCGGAATCAGGTTACCGATGCGGTCAAAATGCGCCTCACCAATGCCGATATGGAAGTCGGCCTGCAAAGGTCCGGCTATTTCATCTTTGAAAAACGTACCGATGGTTTTACCCGTGATGCGCCGTACCACTTCACCGATCAGATGACCCTGGGTTAACGCATGGTAGCCACTGGCGGTGCCAGGCTCCCACCAGGGTGCCTGACGGGCCAGCGCATCAACCATTTTTTCCCAGTCACACACATCTTCACCCTGCATGGTTTCATCCATACCAGATAGTCCGGCGCTGTGACTCATGAAATGACGAACCTCAACATTTTCTTTACCGTTCTGGGCAAACTCCGGCCAGTAGCTGGCCACCTTGGCGTATAAGTCCAACTCTCCGCGATCAGCCAGCACCAGAGCACACAGAGCCGCCATGGTTTTTGTCGTGGAGTACACATTGACGATGGTGTCTTCCTGCCAGGGCTGAGTTTTTTCTTCATCTTTAAAGCCGCCCCAGAGGTCGACGACAAATTCACCTTCAACCGTGATGGCACAACTGGCGCCAAGGTCATCTTTTTCAGTAAAGTTTTTTTCAAAGGCCTCACGCACAGAAGCAAATTTTTCATCACAGTGGCCGTGGATCGCAGTCATCAGGTTCTCTCCAGAAATTTAGCCCAACAGAGTAACCGACTCGTTAACAATTTCAAAAAGAGCTTTGACTGGTGGTGCTTTTCGTTAAGGTAGAGAGATACAGTAGGGACATAGAACCGAGACAGGGAGATACAGATGCCTATTAATCCAGAAGCCGTCGGTGCCAAAGGCACCCCTACCCGCCGCAAGTGGGACAGCAAAGATGCGCTGCTTTACGCAGTGGGTGTTGGCGCCGGTACCGATGAGCTTGCTTTCACCACAGAAAATACCAAAGACATTGAACAGAAAGTATTACCCACCTTTGCCGTGATTATCGGTGGCGGCGGCGCGCCGTTTGATAAAATCGGCAGCTTTAATCCCATGCTCATGGTGCATGGCGAACAGGGCATAGAGCTGTTTGACGAGATTCCTGCAGAAGGCGAAATTGAAAGTGTCGGCGAGTGCACTGCGATCTGGGACAAAGGGTCTGCTGCGGTGCTGGAATTTGAATCGACCGCCACCAATGTGGCTACCGGCAAACCTCTGTTAAAAACACGGACCATGCTGTTCTGCCGCGGTGAAGGCGGCTGGGGTGGCGAACGTGGTCCCAGCGAAAAGATCGAATTCCCCGATCGCGCGCCGGATCACAGCGTGGAATACACTACCCGCGAAGATCAGGCGCTGACCTATCGCCTGTCCGGCGATCGCAATCCGCTGCATTCAGACCCATCGTTTGCCGCCGTCGGCGGTTTTGATAAACCCATTCTGCACGGCCTGTGCACCTGGGGTATTACTGGCCGTGCACTCCTGCATACCCTGTGTGACAGTGATCCGTCACGCTTCAAAGCCATGAACAGCCGCTTTTCGAAGCCGGTTATTCCCGGTGATACATTGACGATCAACATGTGGGTTGATGGTCAGCAGGCTTTGTTCCAGACCTTGAATCAGAATGGCGACGTGGTCATTGACCAGGGGCAATTCACCTTCATCTAGTGCCCCGCGGGTTCTGGTATCTCATCAGCCTTCCCTGGGGCTCAACCGCATGGAAGCGGGATAGCTGACTTCATACTGATGACGAATTCTGCTGCTTTCGCCCGCGGCAAGCGTCTGCCGCCAAACGATAACCCCGGGTTTATCCTTGTAATCGGTTTCGCTGGGTGCTGTGGCAGTACGGGGAACAGTGACTTCAATGTCGTCATTTGCGGCAACCGGATAGCGGTCGAACACTTCGATCTGCGTGTCGCTGCCACGACGGTTGGTGATCTCAAACAGTTTGTCTGTCAGCTCAGTCTTCTGCCGCCCAATAAAACCACTTTCTGCAGAACTGCCACCCTGATCCGTCACCACAACATCTACCCTGCGGTCCTGTCCCATCGGCAGGGTCACTTCTGCACCGGTTAGTGTTGTCGGCAGGAAGGTTTCGCCAACATAGACCTGATCGACGTAGACCATCATGTTACTCGCGTACAGAGGCAATTGATCGGTATAAGTAAACTGAGCGGTCAGAAACGCATCGCTGCTGAAACGCGGCACTATCTGGGTGACCAGCTTCGCAGTTGTGGCAAACTCTGCCAGCTCAAAACTCTGCGCGTCATCGGTGCGATTGGCCAGATTCACTCGTCCGGGGACGCGATAAGAGACCGCATAATTACCAATTTCAGGTGGTGGGCCAGACGCGCCTCTGCTGGCGGTGACCATCACCTCTTCCAGTGCGCTGTCCGCCATCGCCCGTTTCTCCATCTGCGGCGCAAATTGAGGCCTGACCTGAGCCGGATCTATGAGATCAAGAAACTGACTGCGGGTTGTTGGTGCAACCAGGTTACCGCTGGGGGCACTGGTGGAGAGTGTCAATTCTATGTTGTTCCAGGACTCATCACTGAACTGTTGCACCAGGGCTTTCTGCACAATGCGCAAGCGCTTGCTTTCACTGTCGAGATAGGACGTGTAATTCGGTGACCATTGCGCGCCGGGCTGGAAATAGTGCAGTTTGATGGTGGCGTCAGTTGCCGCTGCAGCTGCCAGCGAAACATCAACCTTGAGAGAGGAAAGTCGCTTTCCGCGCAGAGTCTGCATCTCGTTCTTCAGTTTAGCCAGGTCCAGATCAAGCTGTTTGCGCTTTCTGGCGTTGTCACGCAGGGTTGCTCGCGCAGCGCTGCTGCCTTCGTCCAACACCGCTAACGCAGCACGCCAGGATGAAATATCTGCGGCTCCGCGAGCACCCTCGAACCAGCTTTCTTTAGCGTAACCCTGGGCTATGCCATCCAGAAAACGAAGCTTTAACTGTGCCGTCTGGCTGCTGTCGTCCAATGCCGCCATATCGTCTACAACGGCATCAATCTGCTGCTGCAGTTCATTAACCTGGGCATCAAATGCGTCGCGCTGTTGCAGAATGTCAAATTTTATCTGTCCCAGATTGACACCGTCCGCCAGCATTTCAAGCTGAAACCTGGACTGGTCAATGTTGGCGGGCAAACCGGTGAAGCTCAGTGATTGCTGCCCTGCCTGCAGCGGCACCTGCGCCACCCGGGTAACCGTTGCACCACTGTTGTAAACTGTTACCGCGTCAATCCGCGATGAAACATTTTGCGCGTGCGCATCACCAGAGGGCAGCAAAGTCGCAAACACCAGGATTGACAAAACCACCAACACATTCAAACCGCGCATCCATCATCTCCAATAAAACCAGGCAGGTTGATCTTCATACCTGCCAACGCACAACGCAAGTCAGGCCTTCAGCTTCTGTTCAGCCGCACTGGGTTAGAGCCTGCAGTTGAATCAGGTGGGCACCTTATGGCACATCACGCTCTGCCGGTGGCCACGGAAAGTCTTCAGGCGCATTCAACGACGTGGTGACAAATGTGTTCCACAGATCAACCGCCGCCCTCGCCTGGGCCTGATGCTCGCGTGCAGCAGCCTCGTGACGCTGCATCGCCGCATTCACACAGGCCTGAAACCCATCAATTTCCGCTAAAAACTCCGCCCAGAGCCTGTCGTTTGAATCATCAACAGGACGCACCGGGGCTGAACAGTTGTGGGCCATA
Source organism: Pseudomonadaceae bacterium (assembly GCA_024743175.1). Lineage (GTDB taxonomy): Bacteria > Pseudomonadota > Gammaproteobacteria > Pseudomonadales > Azotimanducaceae > UBA4421. The sequence goes on from JANSXA010000002.1 coordinate 505,442, forward strand.
GGTTCATGAGCGTACGCCGGACTCATACATATCATCAGCAAGACAATGAGCATCCAGTAAACGTTAGGCATGTTGAAATCCTCCTGCGCAGGATCGTAGTCACATGGCACTGTAAAGCGAAGGGCTTTAAGATCTGTGCACTGACTAACAGTTTAGAGGTATAGAAGTGGCAGAGCAGTTTAGCGCCTTTACAGACGAACAGGCCAAATGGATAGAAAAACAGCCTATGTTTTTTGTCGCAACCGCGGCCCGGGATGGTCGGGTAAATTTATCACCCAAAGGCCAGACCAGCTTGAAGGTTATTGATGGCAATACCCTGCTGTGGATGAATCTCACTGGCAGCGGCAATGAAACGGCTGCTCATCTGCTCGATGTTAATCGCATTACCCTGATGTGGTGCGCTTTTGAGGGACCACCTCAGATACTGCGGGCGTATGGCACTGCAACAATCATCCACCCGAACGATGAACAATGGGCATCATGCACAGAAGTCATCCCGGCACCTGTGGGTGCCCGTCAGTATTTTTCCGTTGCTGTTGAGATGGTCCAGACATCCTGCGGTTACGCGGTGCCTCTGATGGCTTTTGAAGAGGAGCGCAAGGTTTTAACGATGTGGTCAGAGAAACGGGGACAGAGCGGTATTGAAGAATACTGGCAGGAAAAGAATCGGGTCAGTATCGACGGCTTTCCCACCGGTATGCCGGAAAACAGCTAGTCGGGTGGATGCGGCATGGTGCCCTGGACGTGCTCGTAAGCTGATCCAAGAGTGATCAGCTGCTGTTCATGCAGCGATTTACCCATGAGCTGAAAGCTCAACGGTAGGCCTTGTGCATCAAGCCCGGCAGGTAACGTCAGTGTCGGGTGACCGGAATAATCTGATGGCGCGGTGAAGTTGATGAACGCAGCCCGGCTGTCATCTTCGGCAACTACAGAATCCATCTGAGCGACAGTTGGAACCGGCCCGGTCATGTTGGGAAAGATCATCACATCTACGTCTTCGAACAGGCGGTCGAGTTTGGCTCGAAAGGTATCGCGCAACACCTGCAATGCCTGATATTCACTGCTGGCCACTGCACGTCCCATCTCCAACAGGCCTGCTAACACCGGGCCGTAGAGCGCTTTGTGCGCCGGATACAGGTCTGCATGTGCCTGAGCACACTCAACAGCACAGGTCACACCCCAGCCATCAACGAGCAGTCGATACTCCGACGGCATCGTTACTTCTTTGATCTGCACACCTGAAGCTTCAAACTGCTGACAGGCGCGCTCAACAGTGGCCACAATTTCCGGGGCCACTCCTTCACGTACATAGCTCCAGTCGACACCAATACGGGTATTCCGCAGAGAACCCTGCAAGAACTGCAGATAGTTCGGTACAGGCACATCAAGGGCGCTTGAATCATTGGCATCAGCACCCGCAATAACCCCCAGCATGCGCGCCGCATCTTCGACTGAACGTGTCATCGGGCCTATATGATCAAGGCTGTGGGCCAGTGCAAACGCGCCATAGCGGCTGACCCGACCATAGGTGGGTTTCAAACCGACCAGACCGCAGCTGGCACTGGGGAAGCGAATACTGCCGCCGGTATCTGACCCCAGCGCCCCAAAAGCAAGCCCTGCAGCCACCGCTGCGCCGGAACCCGAGGACGAAACGCCAGGCCAGTAGGCTGTGTTCCAGGGATTTTTAGGTGGGTCAATAGAGGGGTGATGTGCGCCAAAGGCGCCTTCAGTTAACTGGGTTTTGCCGATAATCACAGCCCCTGCTTCGCGCAGGCGACTCACTACAGTGGCATCATAATCCGGCACAAAATCCGCCATCACCCGGGTACCACTGGCGGTCTCAACCCCTTGTGTAAACAGCAGATCTTTAATGGCTATGGGCACGCCGTGTAACGCACCTAACCGATCCCCACGACGCTGCATGTCATCAAGTGCGCGGGCCTGTTGCAGAGCAGACTCGTTGAGAACTCTGACATAACTTTTCAGCGTCTCATCGCGGGATGTGATGCGATCCAGCATGTATTGGGTGAGCCGTTCTGCGCTGAGGGCGCCACTTTTTGTCTGCCGTACAATTTGCGATATCGTCTGGAAATGCAGGGGCTGAGATTCAAGTTCAGTCATGGAGAAACGCCTGTTGAGCTTGTTGGTCAGAGTTACAGATCAAATACCTTTCCCGGGTTGAGCAAACCCTGGGGATCCAGCGCTTTTTTCAATGTTCGCATCAGTTCAATTTCAGCAGGGCTACGACTGAATGGCAGATAGGCTTTCTTTTCTAAACCGATACCATGTTCCGCAGACACCGAACCGCCAATGTCGCGCAGAGGTTCGTAAACACAGCGCTCTACACTCTGGCGCGCCTGTGCCGAGCCATCTCCCACGCTGATAACAAAATGCAGATTGCCATCTCCCATGTGACCGAGGGTGAAATTTCTCACGTCGGCAAACTTGTCAGACAAGCCACGGCCCACCTGCTGCACATAGTCTTCCATCAGCGGAATACGCAACGACACATCAAACACAAATACTGGTGCATATTGAAACGCCTGCTCAACATCATCCCGCAAGGCCCAGATCTGCAACCTCTGCGCCTCAGATTGTGCAAGTACGGCATCTTCGATCAGACCTTTTGTGAAAGCAGACTCCAACGCATTCTGCATGACCTCATCTCGAGCACCAATTGCTTCCACCAGCACATAATAGGGGTAGTGTGACGGCAAAGGCGCAGTATTTTTTGCAGGTGGATTTGTCACAAGATCATAAAAGTTCTGCCACATCACCTCAAACGCAGAGAGATGCCCGGCCAGCTCAGTGTCCATGTGTTGCAGGAACTTAACCAGATGATTGAAGCTGCTGACGCCGGCGAGCATTGTGGGTTGCTGTGTCACAAGCGGTCGCGTGCGCAAGACGGCCCGCGTAATAATACCCAGGGTACCTTCGCTGCCGATAAACAGCTGTTTTAAATCATAGCCCGCGTTATTTTTGATCATCTGATTCATTGAACTGATGACCGTGCCATCAGCCAGAACTGCTTCCAGACCCAGCACCATATCTCTGGTCATGCCATAACGAATGACCCGATTACCGCCTGCATTGGTGGACAGATTCCCACCCAGCGTGCATGACCCTCGCCCGCCCAGATCCAGCGGAAACATCAGGCCATGTTGGGCAACCTCTTCCTGCAGCGTCTGCAGGACAACGCCTGCCTGGACAATGACGGTGCGTTCGAGCGGATTGATCTGCTCAATGGTGCGCATTCTTTCCAACGACAGCACAATATCGTCCGGGTTGGTCAACGCACCTTCAACCAGCCCGGTCAAGCCGCCCTGGGTAACCACACTCTGTCCGTGAGCGTGGCAGACAGACAAGGCAAGACTGACTTCTTCGGTGCTTTGAGGTCGCACCAGTACCCGAGCTGCAACGGTGTCGCTGCGCCAGATACCCGCACTTCGGGATGTCACATCACTATCCAGCAGAACACACCCTGCTGGCAGTTTTGCCTGCAGTTCCTGGACCACCGGCCGGCTTTGGCTCTCAGAGGTTGCTGCTTCAGACATCTCTTATCCTCATATACTTAATCAGGTCGGGCGGCCAGATTCTTCCATAATGACCAGCACATCAGAACCATCACAAACATTAGAGGCACGGAAGCAAGCGTCACTGCTGATTGAAGCGGTCGCAGCCCTCCCATTGCAATCAACACAATGGGTAACAGGCCCAGCAGAACCGCCCAGAAAATTCGATGCTGACGACTCGGGTGTTGGGTTTCCGGCAGATTACGGGTCACTGTGGTTGCCAGAGTATAAGACGCTGAGTCATAACTGGTGGCGGCAAAAATCACACACACCACGGTAAACAACAATATCACCGCGGACGAATTTGGCAGCGTATGCAGAATAGCCAGAATCGCTTCCGGCGCTTTGCCTGCACCTATCATGCCTAACACATCAACTGTGTTGTTCAGTTCCTGGTAAGCAGCATAGTTACCCAGCACGACAAAAAACACCGTGCATCCTAAAGTGCCAAACCCCAGGCACCCAAGAATGATCTGCCGCATGGTGCGTCCGCGTGAGATCTTAGCAATAAAGATACCCATAAAAGGCCCCAGCGCCAGCCACCATGCCCAGTAAAAGACGGTCCAGGATTCGACAAAATCAGACGTTGCCTGAGGATCAGTCCAGGTACTCATGCGCACAAAGTTCTGCAACAACATCCCCAGGGTTTCAAGACCCAGTTCAAGGATAAACAGGGTGGGTCCTGCAACCAGCACAATGGCAACCAGCAACATGGCCAGCCACACATTCAGATTGCTTAACCGCTTGATGCCTTTTTCCAGGCCCAACCAGGCGCTCGCACCAAACAGGATGGTGATGACACCGATCACTATCAGATCCAGAGTGAAACCCAGCGCCGGCCTATCGAGCCCCAGCAGATCGCTGACAAGCGTACCGATCAGCGGTACCGCTAAACCAATACCCGTACTGCACGCGCCAACCAGGCCGACAACAAATACCAGGTCAATGATCGGATCTACATATCGACGTAGCGCTGGCTTGATGACATCGGCACACGCTTCGCTGAGACGCAAGGTTGACGCGCCTTTTACGTAATAGGCATAACCCATCGCTATACCAGGCAGGCAGTAAAACGCCCAACCGATAAAACCCCAGTGGAAAATGGGATAGCTGGTCGCCCAGGGGAGAGCAGTTGCGCTTTCAGGCGTTATCCCGAAAGGCGGCGCTATGTAATAGTGAGCCCATTCGATACTTCCCCAGAACAATACACTGGTACCAATGCCACCGCAGAACAACATTGCGCTCCAGCTGAATGTGGAAAACATGGGCTCACTTTCATCCCGCGCAAAAACAATATTGCGGTGCCGACCAAATGCCAGTACCAACAGAAAAACAAGCGAGCCTATACCCGCCAGAATATACGCAATGCCAAAATTCTGAGTAAGAAAAATGAAAGCATCGCCGAGCAGAACTCTGCCTTCTTCAGGATAAAGCGCCAGCGGCAGACACAACGAAACAAGCAGCGCAACACTGCTGAGAAAGACAGGAATATCAATAGACGCAGCAGGCTGCAGCTGCGTAGAGCGGCTCATAAACATCGCCAAAATCCGTTGGGCCACCTACACTATGCACCAGCAAAGTTATTGCAAGCCCAATTGTGGCTGGATATTTGATGAGTTTTGATGAGGCGTATTACCAGCGTTACTACCACAACCCGGAAACGCGTGCTGTTTCGCCTGACGAACAGCAGCGGCAGGTAGCATTTGTCGCGGCTTATCTGCGTTATCTGCAGGTAGATGTCACTTCCATTGTCGATATCGGCTGCGGCATCGGTACATTCCTGAAGAAATTCAAAAGCGAATTTCCACACGCCGCGTGCCACGCCGTGGAGTTCAGTACCTATTTATGTGACCAGTACGGATGGCAGCATGGCTCTGCAGTCGACGTCGACACCGCACCTGCTGATCTGGTTGTTTGTAACGACGTCCTGGCCTATCTGGATAAAAAAGACTGCAGAAAAGCCATACAGCATCTCGCCGGTCTCGCACAATCTGCGTTGTATCTCAGCGTGATGACCAGCGAAGATATGGCTACTGTCGACACGGAACTCAGTGATATGCAGCAGCAACCGCGTTCGTTTCGCTGGTACCGCAAGCACCTCGACCCCCACTTTCAGAGTGTGGGTGGTGGTCTGTTTATAAAAAGGCCGCTCGCCATTTCGCTGTGGCGCCTGGAACACACTTAGGAGGCGCCTTGTGCCAGTAGAAAACGCTTTAAAATTATGCAGAGACCTGCAACGCGGTGATGTCTCTGCGGAAGAAGTCATGCAACAGACCTACGCACGCATTGACAGCATTAACCCACAGGTTAACGCGTTGGTTAACTTATTAACTTCTGAAGAGGCTCTGGCATTGGCCCGAGCAGCTGACAAAGTTCCTGTCGCGCAGCGAGGTCCCCTGCACGGCCTGCCCATGGCGACCAAAGATGCGGTTGATGTTGCTGGTTTTCCTACCACAAAGGGCTTTGCACCCTGGGCGAACAATATTGCCCGCAAAGATGACAGCCAGGCTGCACGCCTGCGCAACGCCGGGGCCGTGTTTATCGGTCACAGCAACATGCCGGAATTTGGCCTGGGTTCAAATACGTTCAACAGCCTGTTTGGTCAGACGCTGAATCCCTATGATCTGGAGAAAACCTGCGGCGGCAGCAGTGGTGGCGCTGCAGTTGCGTTAGCTACGCGCATGCTGCTGCTGGCGGACGGCAGTGATATGGGTGGCTCGCTGCGCAATCCGGCCAGCTTCTGCAATGTCGTTGGTCTACGTCCTTCCATCGGACGCACGCCTAAAGGCGACGGATTTGGCTGGTTAGGAAGATTGACCACGACCGGCCCTATGGCCACAAACGTTGCAGACACTGCGCTGCTGTTTTCGGTGCAGGCCGGTCCAGATGCATCAGATCCACTCACGCTTGATGAACCTGGACATGCTTTTCTCGACGCGCTGCAGCCCCATCAGGATTTAAAAGGCTTACGTATCGCTTACTGTCCAAGCATTGGAGATGCACCGGTTGAGCCTGCGGTTGCCTCGATCATTGCAACCGCCGCTGACACGCTGGCAAACCTTGGCGCCGAGGTGGTCGAAACACGCCCGCCGCTGGATCAGGCGATGGGGGTTTTTCAGATCATGCGGGCCGCTGTGCTTGCCAGCTTGGGACATTCACTGAATCTGACACTGCCGGATTGGAAATCCAAAGCGAAGCCCACTGCGGTATGGAACATTGAGAAGGGACTTGCATTAAGCGCCGCTGATATTTACGCCGCTGAACTGAGGCGCACGCGGATCTATGCCGACTGCGTTGAATTCTTCAGTGATTTTGACGCGCTTATCCTGCCTGCAGCCCAGGTTGCCCCGTTTGACAGAAACATTGAGTGGATTGAAGAAATCAATGGTACGCCTATGGACACCTATATCGACTGGATGACGGTGTGTTGTGCGGTAACCGTCACGGGCCTGCCCGCCCTTTCTGTCCCCGCCGGTTTTACTGCAGAGGGTCTGCCCGTAGGTCTGCAGATTGTCGGTAAACCTCGCGGCGATTTAGCGCTGCTTAAACTGGCTCACTGTTACGAACAGGCCACATTGTTTTATCAGCAGACACCGCCGGTTTGCGCTATATGACCACGCCAGCAGAAACAGTCACCGAGCGGAAACGACTGATGGTGATCACCGCCCATCCGGACGATGCTGAATTCAACGCCGGCGGCCTGATGCTGAAGTGGGCCAGCGCCGAGCAGGATGTGCTGATCCTGTGCCTGACTGATGGTTCCGCAGGTCACCACAAGCTGGCGATCGAAGATCTGGCAGGTATCCGCCAGGAAGAAGCCCGCAATGCTGCTGATCTGCTGGGCGCAAAAGTCGTCATCTGGGACGTGCGCGATGGCGAGCTCGAAGCCAGCATCAGTTTACGCAAACAACTCATCGGCGACATACGGGCATTCAAACCGGACCTGATTCTGACCCATCGCACTGCAGACTATCATCCGGATCACCGCGCCTGCGCACAGCTGGTGATGGATGCCTGCTATATGCTGCAGGTGCCAAACATCGCACCTGCTTACCCTGCACTGCAAAGTATTCCACCGGTTCTGCTGTTTGCAGATCGCTTCCAATACCCTCGAGCGTTCCAGCCGGACTGGTTATGCGATACCAGCGATGTGATCAGCGGTGTGATAGAACTGCTACACTGCCATGTCAGCCAGGTCTATGAATGGTTACCTTATACACAAGGAATAGAGGTGCCTGAGCACAACCGACGACAATGGCTGCGCCAATGGTACAGTCGGCGACCCCGGAGCATTGCGAGGAGATTTGCACACTCGGGTGTGGAAGCCGCTGAGGCTTTTGAGCTGTCCGAATACGGCGGTGCCTTTGAGCCCGAACGGTTCGACTTTATTTCACTGCAAAAGCCCGCATCTCAATCAACAGAACAATCATCAGAAGACAGTTTAAAAAACAAGCCATGACAGAGCCCAAACTACCGCCACTTTATTCCCTGACCCAGATCGGGATCGCCACCTTTCTGGGTTCCTCCCTGGCGGCCGGTTACATGCTGGCCAGCAACTACGCTGCGCTTGGCCAGCGCCGCATGGCAATGTACAGCTTATGGGGTAGTCTGGGATTGGTCCTGGCCTTTATTTTATTGCCCGGACAATTGAGCGCCAGCGCACCCATCGCCATTGCCATCATGATCGGTCAGGTGGTGCTGGTGCTGGCCATTGCCAACAAACTGCAAGGGCCCATGTTTGCCAGCTTCGAGGAAATGGGCGGACAGTATTTCCCCATCTGGCGCACTGTTGTTGTCGGCATTGGCGCATCTTTTGTACTTGTGTTTGTCTGGGTTCTGTTTGCCAGCCTGTTCGGCGGGGATCTGGCGCAAACACCCATACCTGCAAATGAAACGACTCTGGGACCTGCGTCGACGCTGTGAGATTTCGCAGTCGCTATAAAACCGCGCGCTGTGTGCTGCGTTTTGAAGACCAGTTTCTGCTGGCCATTCACTCCAGCTTCCGGGCGCGCAGCCACAAACGCTGGGGGTTACCCGGTGGCAACATAGAGCGTGGCGAAGCACCGGCAGATGCCGTGCGCCGTGAGCTGGAAGAAGAACTGGAACTCTATCTGACCGACCTCACTGAAATTGGCGCCTATCACTACAAAGGCAATGACCATATGGTTTATGGCGCCGACGTGGATTATCGAATATCAGCTTACGACGATACCGAACTGTTAGACCTGAACTGGTTTGACATGCGCCGGCTGCAGACTCTGGATATCGAGCGCAAGTTACATGCGGGATATGAGCTACAGGCGGTACGGCAGTTTATCGCTCTGCATGACTACTGACAAAAAACACTAGCTGCTGCGTTTTTCTTCTGCCTGCTTTGATATTTTGTCCCACTGCGCGCGAAAATCTTCTGTTGAATTCACCCGTGGGTAATCAGCCTCAGGCACTGGCACCTGCAGGAATTCACACAGCGGCTCCCAGCCGTCGCCGGGTTCATAAACCAGCAACTTCGCAGCCGGTACTTCGTCAATGACCTGTTGATTGTGTTTTTCAAACTGGCTGATAACAAAGTCTTTGTCATCCATGCGGCCGTCAAAGATACCGTCCCAGATCAAACCAAAGACCATGGCCGAGCGGAGCTTACCTGCAGGATCTTCACTGGCTGCACCCGCTTTTGAACTGGGCCAGATCGTATTCATAATACTGGCGTACCACTTCTCAGGGTCGCGGCGACTCAGGATAACTTTCGCGTCTGGGAACGCAACCATCTGTTCACGCCAGAAATTACAGGACGGCCAGTCTACCGAGGCCTGATAGCCTTCGAACAGCTGATGCCAATCCGGTTCAATGCCATCAGCAAGATCTTTCCAGATTTGTGCATGGGTAGGATTCAGGTGCACCTCCATCATGTGGTAACACTTATCAAACCCCAACATTTCCAATCCGTGTTTCAGTGAGAGGGTGCCGGTGCGACCGAATCCTGCACCGATGACTTTTATGCTCATGGCTAATTCCTTATCCGAGGCGCTTTGCTCGTTTATCTATCAAGCTGAGAACGAAGCAACCTATGGTGTGGGACCCAGGTACTCAACGCAAGCTTCTGCAAAACTTATGGAGGGGTGTACGGCTACCGGTATCAGACATAACTGCTCAGGGTCATCTCGCCATTGCCACTGCCAGGGGCTGGGATCCGGGCGAGCAGGTAAGCCTGGTGCGACTCTACCAGCATAGATGTCACCCAGAGCGGCGAAGACACGAGCATAAACCCAGGTCTCCTGTAGAGTGGTCACGTAGGATGTAAACGCCGGTCCAAAGGAGCTGTCTTTACCAAAGCTGAAAAGTGGTTGCTGGACCGCTCCGGAACCAGCCAGATCCACGCCTTGCGACCAGAATGCAGAGAAGGTGCGCTCACTCAGCTCGCTCCAAAGATCGATCATCAATCGGTACTCTGCAAAGAAAGACTCAAGCGTCACGCCTTCGTCCAAATTAGACAGCGCATCATCGGGAACGCGACGTGCAAGCTCTTCCACTAGCAGAAACTCATATTCAAGACCAGGACGCAGGCTTTTATTCGCCTCATCTACTAACAGCTGTTGAATCCGCAGCGCTGCGTTACGGTTGTTGTCAGCACCCAACTGCCAAAGCACTTGATGAGCTACGACATTGCCGATACCAATCAATGCAGTCGATATCATTTCTTCTCTTAAAGACTGACTCTTACTGGATAGTCGGCGGGAGTGACGCATTAAGGTAAGTGTATCTTTAACATCTATCGCGCCGCGCGTTGCGTACTGATGAAGCGGCCATTGCCAGGATGCATCGATCAAACTGTGGAATTCATATTTACTCGGAACACCCGCCTCAAAATCCTTCGGATTGTAGGCAGGCTCAAACCCTTCCATCACCGCCCAGTAGTTCTGCCAGTACAACGGGTTGTTTGGCAGTACCCGTTGAGCCAGGGCGCGATTCTGACGAATGTATGCCAGGCACTCCGCTGTCACCGCATAACACTGCTCGAAAAACGTCTCACGGGCAGGATCATCAGCAAAGATAGGATCAAGAGTTGGCGGTGTCTGGTTGAATCGCTGCAGGAGTTCCAGACTTGAAAGTCCTGTTACCGACACATCAGCACTATTATCGGCTGGCGCAGCAGGCTCGCCCGAGGCCGTTAGAGCGCACAGGATGACTGACACCATCAATACTGATCGAAACATCTCGCTCGCCTCTTTAGAGCAACCGGCAATCGATTGCAATTCGTGCGCTTGCGCGCCGGATATGTAACTATCGGCCAATATAACAAGAACAACATTAGGGGCACCAATGCATCCATTGGACTTTGCCATTGTCGCCGGCTACCTGATTCTGATTACCTTTGTTGGCGTGCGGCTGTCCGGTCGGGTGAAAAATGCCAAAGATTTCTTTCTCGCCGGCAAGTCCCTGGCCTGGTGGGTTATCGGTTTGTCTATTATCGGTACCAATATAGGCGCTAACAGCTATGTTGGCGCGGCGGGTAATGCGTTTAACATTGGCATAGCGCAAGCCAATTTCGAATGGATAGGCGCCATTCCAGCAATGATCATTGCTGCGCTGGTATTTATCCCCCTCTACTGGAAAGCCGGCGTGTACTCAATTCCCGAATATCTGGGCTTACGTTACAACCCGGCGGTTCGCGTCACTGCAGCGGTAATCACCAGCGTCGTCACAGTGTTTGCGATTGGCGTTGCTTTATGGGCGATAGCCCTGACCTTACAGACTTACCTCGACTGGCCTATCTGGGTGGGCATTGTTGTTACGGGTACGGTGGTGGGCGCTTACAGCATCGCCGGTGGTCTTGCGGCGGTTGCGTTCACTGACACGTTACAGGTCTGCATCATGTTCATTGGCGGACTTGTTATTGTCGGGCTCGGTATTTCTGAGACTGGCGGCTTTACAGGCTTTGCCGAAACTCTAACCCGGGACAACCCGAATCATCTGCAGGCTTATCTGCCTGCGGATCATGAGAGCTTCCCGTGGCCCGGCGTATTGCTGGGTCTCGGGCTGGTGTTATCACCGGCTTACTGGTGCGCGGGACAGGCGATTCTGCAACGCACCCTTGGGGCTAAAACTCAGTGGGATGCCAGCGCGGGCATGATGTTTGCCGCGTTTGGCAAAATGTTTATTCCGCTACTTGTGGTGTTCCCGGGATTGCTGGCGCTGGTGATGAAAGCACAGATTGAGTACCCGGACATGGCCCTGCCCTGGGTGATCAAAAACGTGCTGCCACCGGGCATTTCCGGCCTTATGTTCATCGCGATCATCGCCGCCCTGCAGTCCACCATCGATTCCGGGGTGAACTCCACCTCGCTGATGATCACCCGGGACATCCGCCACGTACTGATCAAAAACCCGAAACCCGAGAACGATCTTAAAATTGGCCGCTATCTGACCCTGATCCTGCTGCTGCTTGCCATGTGTACCGCGCCCCTGGTGGCTAACATGGGCGGCATCTTTACCTTCATCCAGACCATCCTTTCCCTGTTTCAGGGTCCGATGCTGGCGCTTCTGCTGCTCGGTGCATTTACCACCCGGGCCACTCCACAGGCTGGTCTGTGGACACTGATCAGTGGCGTGGTGATATCGTCGATGATGTTATGGGCAGGTATGAACATGTTGTATGTTGCGTTTTACAGCTTTATTTACAGCCTGGCAGCATTATGGATCTTGAGTTTCATCACCCCTGCTCACCCTGAGTCCGACCTCAGCAAACTGACCTACTCACCCTGGAGGCGCGCCTGATGGATCTGTCTTCCCTGCCCGTTGCCTGGGCCAACTACCTGTCAATCTTCGGCTTTCTGGTACTCGGCGTCCTGGTCTGGCTTATTCCCAACACAGTCATTTTCACCGAGGCACCTGATCAATCGCGCTGGCGGGATATGCGATTGTGGGCCTCTGTATTAATTGCCATGCAACTGGTGTTGTACACCTTGTTCGATTAAGGAGCGTTGTTTTGCGTTTATCTATTACCCTCATTGCCCTGGTTTTTGCCGGCGCGCTCAGCATGTCAGCGTCTGCGGCACCCAGAGTCTACGTCTTCAACTGCGGCAGCATAAACATTACTGACGTGGCCAGCTTCGGCCTGACAAACGAAGAAACCGACGTACGCGATTTATTTGTACCCTGTTATCTGATCGAAAATGGTGATCAGCGCCTGTTCTGGGACGGCGGCTTGCCGCTGAGCCTGGTTGGCAGTAAAGATCTGGAACTGGAACCCGGCATGAAGGTGTCATACCCGCGCTCAGTGCTGGACCAGCTGCAGGACATCAATTTAACACCTGCCGATATTGATCTGGTGGCTTTTTCTCATTTCCACTTTGATCATATTGGCGCGGCAGGTGCTTTTGCAGACAGCACGCTGCTGATCAATAAACGTGAATACACGGCTGCATTCCTGCAGGCTGATCAGTACGAGATATTTGATCCAAGCCTTTACAGCAAACTTGCCGACGCAGATCGCATTGAACTCACCGATGCAGACTACGATGTGTTTGGTGATGGCTCTGTCATCCTTATTTCAGCCCCAGGACATACACCCGGACACCAGGTACTGCTGGTGAAACTCGAAAACACCGGTCCGATATTGCTGTCAGGTGACCTGTATCACTTTGAATTCAATCGCCGACATCAGCGCGTACCGGCGTTCAACACCGACAAAGCACAGACGCTTAAAGCCATGCAGAAAATCGAGCAGCGTCTGGAAGCCGAAGGTGCCACTCTGTGGCTGGAGCACAGCCAGGCGCTGGCAGACAGTTTGAACCTGGCGCCAGCCTTCTACGACTAGCCACTACTTCCTGTAGTACTACCCTGTAGTACTACAGCCGATAAGCTTCAACCGCCGTATCGTGAAACAGGCGGCGCTTGTCTTCGGCACTGTGGTCCGCTGCAATCTTCTTGAATGCGTTCCATAAAACCGCGTAAGAACAACTCTGCTTGTCTACCGGGAAGTTACTCTCAAACATGCAGCGCTCAGGGCCAAACAGTTCAATGGCTGCGCGATGATAACGACCGGTTGCAGCCACAATTTCATCTGAGGTCGCCGGCGTGTCGCGTTTATGCCAGCCAAAGCCGTTGATGGGCATGACAATGCCTCCCAGTTTGGCATACACATTTTTACACTCAGCAAGGCTTTGCACATCCAGTTGCCACTGCGCATATATCTCATCGGCGCGACCTGCATAAGGGCCTATGCCTAACGGACCGCCAAAGTGGTCAAGGATAATTGTGGTGTCCGGAAAAGCTTTTGCCAGATCGGTAAGCTCGGGTATCTGCGGGTGATAGAGCCATGCATCAAAGCTCAACCCGCGCCTGCCAAGCTCAGCAAAACCGACACGAAAGTTGTCCTGTAGAAACAAGCTCTCACACGGATCAGTATGAGAGTTCCGCACACCTTTATCCGCATCCCAACCCGCGGCGTGCCGTATGCCCCGAAAACGTTGTGACGCGGCCATGTGAGCGTCCAGCACAGGCCCCACCTGCTCCCCCAACGTCAGGTCTGCATAACTCACAATACCCGCACACGCGCGTATGTCTCCGTAGCGGCCACTGGCTGACATCGCAGCAACACCATTCACAAACTCTGTCTCACCCACCGGCCGCATGGATTCCGGTCCGTCAGCCCGGTACATGGCGGCACATTCAACAAATACGGTACTGACCACATTATGCCCGGCACCGGTATCTGCCAGCAGCTCTGGCAGCAGATAAGGGTTGTTGTCATCATCCCAGAGGTGATGATGGGGATCACAAATCGGCAAGTCCGGTTCAATGATCGCTTCGCGTACCTGTGCCAGCCACTGGGCTCTGTCCATAGTTGTTCCCTCTGGTAAACGACAACCTAGTAAACGACAACCGAGCGAATACTTTCACCGCGGTGCATCATGTCAAAACCTTTGTTGATGTCTTCCAGCGCAAGCGTATGGGTGATCAGGTCATCAATATTGATCTTGCCCTGCATATACCAGTCGACAATCTTTGGTACGTCGGTTCGTCCCCGGGCACCACCGAACGCTGTGCCTTTCCAGACCCGGCCGGTGACCAGCTGGAACGGACGGGTTGAAATCTCTTTGCCCGCAGCAGCCACGCCAACAATCACACTCTCACCCCAGCCTTTATGGCAACACTCCAGCGCCTGACGCATGACGTCGGTATTGCCGATACATTCAAATGAATAATCAACACCACCATCGGTGAGATCAACAATGGCCTCAACCACATCACTGACCTCGCCCGGATTAATAAAGTCCGTCATGCCAAATTGTTCAGCAAGGGCTCGCTTGTCATCGTTCAGGTCAATGCCGATGATCCGATCAGCGCCAACCATGCGCGCACCCTGGATGACATTCAGACCAATGCCGCCCAGACCAAATACCGCTACATTGGCACCCGGCTCAACTTTTGCCGTGTTTACGACCGCACCCAGACCCGTTGTGACCCCGCAACCGATGTAACAGACTTTATCGAAAGGCGCATCCGGGCGGATTTTGGCCAAAGCAATTTCAGGTAAAACCGTGAAGTTTGAAAAGGTTGAAGTACCCATGTAGTGATACAGCGGGTCTCCACCCAGAGAAAATCTGGAAGTACCATCGGGCATAACCCCTTTACCCTGAGTTTCGCGGATAGCGCCACACAGGTTGGTTTTGCCAGACAGGCAGAACTTACACTGCCGGCACTCCGGCGTGTACAGGGGAATCACATGGTCTCCGGGTGCAACCGATGTCACGCCAGCACCCACTTCCTGCACAATACCCGCGCCCTCGTGTCCCAGGATCGAGGGAAAGATGCCTTCAGAGTCTGCGCCAGATAACGTATACGCGTCTGTGTGACAGATACCAGTAGCCTTGATTTCAACCAGCACCTCACCCGCCCCAGGACCATCGAGACTCACAGTTTCGACACTCAGCGGCTGGCCAGCAGCAAAAGCAACGGCAGCTTTTGTTTCCATAGTATTCACTCCTCTCGGCTTAACAGATGTTGGCAACAGGTCTGCCGACAATAAAGTCCCCATGTTCAGCTTTAACCCTGGGTGTTGGCAAGCGTCGCACACTATTCGAGCAAGACTACTGCTACAATTTACTTCTATGCGTACCACCCACCGAACTTAAACATGCGACCGGCTCTCTGGTTCAAGATGGGGTTACGGGAATGGCCAGGCTACCTGCCCCTTATCCCCATTCTGCAGCACTACAAGCGAGATGACTTCAGCCACGATCTGATTGCCGGGCTGATCGTCGGTATGGTGACTATTCCGCAGGCAGTTGCCTATGCTTTTCTTGCCGGGGTGCCGCCGGAGGCTGGCTTGTACGCCTGTCTGGTGCCCATGGTGTTGTACGCACTATTCGGCAGCAGCCGGCAAATGGTGGTGGGGCCGGTTGCAGTCGCCGCTCTGCTGGTTGCCGCAACCGTGAGTGAGTACGCGCCAAAATACAGCGAAGAATATCTGCAGATCACCACCATCATCTGCCTGCAGGCGGGTCTGTTTCTATGGATCTTACGCCTGTCGCGCATGGGCGGCCTGGTTAACCTCTTAAGCCACCCGGTGATTACCGGTTTTGTTAACGCCGCTGCAATTCTGATTATTGTCAGTCAGATTCCCGCTTTCACCGGCATTGAGAGTGAATCATCTCAGCCCCTGGCGGTGATCACCGCGCTGATCACCGCATTACCGCAGATTGACAGGCTGACCCTGGTTACCGGCGCCGTGGCGCTCACGCTGCTGCTTGCCTGGCCGCGCATCCTGCCGCCTCTGAGTCGAATCGTGGGCATGACGATTGACGATACTCATCCCGCTACCAAGGTGGGTCCAATGCTCGTTGCCACCATTGCTGTCGTCTGGGCAACGCTCAGCGGCGCCGACCAGCAACTGGCAACTGTCGGGGTTGTACCTGCAGGATTACCGGAAGTGTCACCACCACCACTCGATCTTGAATTGTGGCTCGCCCTGTTACCTGCTTCGGTGGTTATCGCCCTGGTGTCCTATGTGGAAAGCTATTCCATCGGTGCCACCCTTGCCGCCCGTAAACAGACGCGGGTGAATTCCCATCAGGAACTGATTGCCATTGGCGCCGCAAACATTGGTGCAGCCTTCACCGGCGCATACCCGGTAGCCGGCAGTTTTTCACGCTCCAGCGTGAACTTTCTCAGCGGCGGCCGCACCCCGGTCAGCAGTCTGGTTTGCGCGGCGGTGATTGTTGTTGTGCTGTTGTTTTTCACCCAGTTATTCAGCGCCCTGCCGCACGCAGTCCTGGCTGCCATTGTCATGGTCTCTGTGGTGGGACTGATGGATTTGAAAAGCTCCCGCCATCATTGGGCTATCCATCGCCACGATACACTGACAGAAATTGCCACCATGCTGATGGTGCTGTTTCTTGGTGTAGAGGTGGGTCTGGCCGCGGGGGTACTGTTGTCTATCGCGTTTTTTATCCGCACTTCAAGTCGACCCAACATCACCCAGGTTGGCCGACTGGCTGACACAGAACATTTCCGATCCATCAAACGCTACGACGTCGAGACACTTCCCGGGGTGCTGGCTCTACGCGTCGACGAAAATATTTATTTTGCCAACGCTGTACAGATTGAAGACAAATTCATGAAACGTGCCCAGCGACGCATAGGTACCCAACACCTGCTGATCGTCTGCGGCTCCGTGAATACGATTGATGCCACCGGATTGCAGATGTTGATCCGACTGAACAACAATCTCAAAGAAGCAGGTATCACTTTGAGTTTGAGTGACCTGAAAGGCACCCTGCTGCCGCACCTGAACGCAGCAGGACTCGGAGATATACTTACCGGCCAGATCTTCTTCAGCACCGACCGCGCCATGCGCTATTTTGCCGACGAGGCCAAAGCAAAAGCCGAAGAGAGTAAAAATTCCGAGGACACTGAGCAACCACCAGATCAACAGCAGACGAGCTGAGTACACGCCATGGGTACACTGGACAGATACATAACCGGTCACGCCAATCGCGCCATATTTGTGGTTATCGCCGTACTGTTGAGTCTGATCACCCTGTTTGCTTTGTTTGAAGAAATGGATGAAAGCCAGGTGACCTACGGTTTATGGGAAGCTGGCGTTTACGTGCTGCAGACTCTGCCTCGTCGCTTCGATGAAATTCTGGTCTACGGACTTTTTCTGGGTTACCTGATTGCGCTGGGCAGC
This sequence comes from Pseudomonadaceae bacterium, assembly GCA_024743175.1. Taxonomy (GTDB): domain Bacteria; phylum Pseudomonadota; class Gammaproteobacteria; order Pseudomonadales; family Azotimanducaceae; genus UBA4421. The sequence continues at coordinate 523,205 of JANSXA010000002.1, forward strand.
CTCGCTGAATCAAACGAACTCACCATCTGCAGGGTGTCGGGCATGTCGGCTCAACGGCTCTGTCAGGCGCTGGCACCGTCAATGATTCTGTGGCTGGCATTAAGCGTCATTGTTGCTGAATTCATCGCACCTGCCAGTGAACGAACAGCTGAAGTGGGCAAACTGCAGGCACAGTATGGCGACGACGCGCTGGGGTTGATGGGTGGCTTGTGGCTGCGGGACCAGCAACTGTATATGCGCTTGAACGCCATAGACGAAGAAGGTCAGATCTGGGGTATAGAGCAACTCTGGCTGGATGATGATAAACAGCTGCAGACCACCATATCTGCAGCTTCCGGGCGCTACTCGGAAAGTGAAAAGAACTGGCTGCTGCAGGACGTGACCAGAACACAACTCATCAACGGATCGGCAACACAACAGACCCTGACCGAATGGGAGTGGGACAATCCAATCACCCCGGAGCTGCTGGCAAGCCAGGCCTTTCTGGAGCCAAACAAGATGTCTATGGCTGCACTTTACCGTCAGATTGCGTTTGCGCGCTCCCAGAGCCTGGGCGTCTCCGAATACGAACTGGCGTTCTGGAACCGGGTCTTGAAACCGCTGACCTTTCTCGGCCTGACGCTGTTTGCACTGGCGGTGGTCATCGGACCACTGCGCGAAGTGGGTATGGGACTGCGACTGACTTTTGGCATATTTGCCGGACTGGGGTTCAAGTACTTGCAGGACCTGTTTGCTCCTGCAGCTATTGTGTTCAACATTCCCGCGCTGATCGCTATTCTGATTCCGATAGCCGTCTACTGGTTTGCAGCGATTGCCTTGATCCGTAAAAACGCTTGAGCCGCGGCCTCAATTGATCTGGCGATAACCGCGCTGCGCGTAGTCAAAGTCATGCAGCTCGGCATTGGCCGGGCTGTGCAGATAATAATTGTTGTGATACGAGCGTATTTCCGCAATTTTGTTTTCTGCAAATACATACCACTCGCTACCGCGCAGCAGTTCCACTTCACCACTCTCACGCTTCGCAGCAGGCACCCAGGACATACTCCATTCAATGACCGCTTCCGGTTCCTGTATAAGCGCATGATCCAGCACCCAGTTCGCCTGGGTTTTTGGCGCCACCTTAGACCAATAGTTAGCCAGTTCCCGGGCTCCACGAACAGCACTGTGATCAACAAAATAATGAACCACATCGTCGGTGAACGTCGACATCATCAATTCCACGTCATAGGTGTTACAGCCATGATAGTAGCGGTTGATCAGATCAATATAAGCGTGCCCTGATGTGCGCGGCTTAAGCATCTCGTCCCAGTTCCGCATTCAGTTCATTGACGCGCAATTCTCCTTCCCGCGTCTGGCCACCAATTTCAAGATAGCGCTGCATGTTTGTCTGCGCGCTGTCGTTACGTAACAATCGTTGGAAAAGATAAGCTTCTTCGAGCAGACCCTGCGACAGCGGCTGGTCCGCAGCACTGACAGATGCTTTTGCCAGCCGCACGGATTCAACTGGAAAGCCTGCAATGCGACGCGCAAAGCCATCTACCCAGGCTTCGATCTCATCAGCGGGGAAGATCCGGTTTAAATAGCCCCACCGTTCTGCGGTAGCCGCATCAAGGTCATCCGCTCCCAGAATCACTTCCATAGCTCGAGCACGCCCGATCAGGCGTGGCAGCCGTTGCGTGCCTGTGCCTCCGGGTAGAATGCCCAGTGGCACCTCCATCTGATTGATTCTGGTTTTACCTTCAACACCAAACCGCATGTCCATGCTGGCCGCAAACTCGCTTCCACCACCGCCCACCCGACCTTCAATCTGGGCAATAGTGACTTTATCCATGGTACGGACGCGCTCACACATGATGTGATACAGATTCAGCTCGGGGTCTTTTTCCGCGGGCTTGTCGATTGGAAACTGCAGAATGGCTTCGACATCAAAATGCGCAATGAAAAAATCCGGATCTGCGCTCTTAAACACCACCACCGTCAGGTCCGGGTCTTGTTTCAGTTCTTCGGTCAGCGCATTCAGCTCAGCATAGAGCGGCAACGTCAGTAAATTGATAGGTGGGTTGTTAATTGTGACAACCGCAAGACGCCCATCAACCTCTACCTGCAATAGTTCGTAGTCGTAAGCCATCGCTATTCCCCTCATAACTTTATCTTGATGTCCCCGAGCGCCCGGTCATACTTGGCCGCTATGTCCGAAATAACAATAACCAAGCGACAGAGAAGTTACACCCTGTTTCTGCTGGTGGTGGTTTTCACTTCCAGCCACATCGACAGACAGATTGTGGCCATTCTGCAGGAACCGATAAAACAGGCATTCCAGATCAGCGATACCCAGCTGGGTCTGCTGACCGGCGTTATGTTTGCCGTATTTTACGCCACCCTCGGCATGCCGATGGCGATGTGGGCTGACCGTCGCAACCGCCGCAATCTGATCACTTTTTCCATCGCCACCTGGAGCCTGATGACCGCTTTATGTGGTGCAGCGGTCCAGTTCTGGCAGCTGCTGATCGCGCGTATTGGCGTCGGTGTCGGGGAAGCGGGATCCAATCCGCCCTCTCACTCGATCATCTCCGATTTGTACCCGGCTTCGGAACGCGGTACCGCCATGGCGATTTTTGCCCTTGGCGTCAATTTTGGGGTCATGTTCGGTTACCTGATCGGTGGTTGGGTCAACGAGTTTCTCGACTGGCGCTGGGCCTTTGTTGCCGCCGGTGCCCCAGGGCTTCTCATCGCTGTGGTTGTTCGCTACACCATGGTGGAGCCACCCCGGGGTTACTCCGATGGTTTGACAGAAAAACCTGTAGCACCGCCCTTCTGGCAGGTCGTGAAACTCATGATGGCCCACGTTACGATCCGCAACCTGCTGATGGCCAGCATGTTACTCAGCTTCGCCGGTTACGCGGCGATCGCCTGGGTGCCGGTTTATCTGCAGCGTGTGCACGGCTTTACCACCGGTGAATCCGGCACTGTCCTGGCACTGGCGATCGGCGTTGGTGGCGGCATTGGTACTTTTTTCGGCGGCTATCTGGCAGACCGCCTGGCCAGATTCAGCGAAGGCTGGCGCGCCTGGGTTGTCCTGGTGGCTGTGATTGTCTACGTCCCCACAGCCTATTTGAGTTTTACTGCAACCGATCCGTTCTGGGCTGCCGCCTGGTTCTTTGGACCGGCAACCCTGGGTGGTGTTTACCTGGGTACCAACTTTGCCATGTTACAGTCTCAACTGCCGGTGGAGATGCGTGCGGTTGGTGCTGCGATAAATCTTTTTGTGTTGAATATAATCGGCCTGGGTTTAGGACCGCTTTCTGTGGGTATCATCAGCGACGCAACAGTGGCCAGTGATGGCGTAGACAGCATTCGCAACGGTCTGCTGGCGATGATATTCATCATGGTCTGGGGCGCACTGCATCAGGCCCGAGTGGGTCAATTGCTGGTCAGGTCGACGAGGTACTGAAGCAGCAAAACTGATCTGCATACCATCAACAACGTCCAGGGAGATCGCCATGTCTGATCCGATATACCAGAGCATCGTCAGCCGAATCGATGAACTTGCCGACGAGTTGATTAAGGTATCCCACGCAATTCACGCACATCCGGAACTGGCTTTTCAGGAACACTATGCCTGCGAGACGCTCACCGGCTCGCTGACAAAACATGGCCTCGAACCTCAGAGAGACGTGTTCACCTTAGCAACCGCATTTGAAGCCAAACTGAACCCCGCAACAGAAGGTCCAACCGTTGCCATCCTCGCTGAATACGACGCTTTGCCTGGCATTGGACATGCCTGTGGTCACAACATTATTGCAACAACAGCCCTTGGCGCCACGCTTGGCCTGCAGGCGGTGGCAGAACAGCTCCCCGGCAAAATCCGTTTGATTGGCACACCCGCAGAGGAACGTGGTGGCGGCAAAGAACTGATGGCTCGCGCCGGCGCTTTTGATGGCGTGGATGCAGCCATGATGATACATCCCGCAGGCGTCAATCTGGCATCGATGCCCTGCATTTGTGTGGCCGAGGTTGAAGTCATCTATCACGGCAAATCTGCACACGCATCAGCCATGCCACACAAAGGTATCAATGCGTTAGATGGATTGTTGCTGGCGTATCAGGCGATCTCCAATCTCCGCCAGCACATCCGCGCAACCGAACGCATCCACGGCATCATTACCCAGGGTGGCGACGCACCCAATATCGTACCCGACCATTGTGCAGGTGAGTTCTATGTTCGAGCGGCCAATGAAAAAGATCTGGCCAAATTGAAACCACGTGTGCAGGCCTGTTTTGAAGCCGGTGCCAAAGGCAGCGGCTGCGAGGTTGAAGTTAACTGGGCCAATGTCGACTACCTCGACCTGAATACCAACTGGCCATTGGCAGATCAGTTCCAGGCGCATGCTCAGAGCCTGGGTCGGGAATTTGTGCCCTTTGAGGATGCACAAAAATTTGGTGCTGGGAGCACCGATATGGGTAACGTCAGTTATCGGGTGCCGTCAATACACCCGATGCTGGCGGTTGCACCACCCAGCGTGGTTATCCACAACCCGGAATTTGAGAAATGGGCTGGGAGCGATAAAGGCGACCAGGCCTGCCTGGACGGTGCCAAAGCCCTGGCGCTGACTGCCGCAGATTTTCTCTTATCCCCAGGGCTGCAGGAGCAGACGCGCAAAGCCTACGACGTGTCACAGGGTCTGGCGTAAGGTTTAAACGGCGACTTCAGGAATCTCATCCAGCGCTGACGGCAGCGCCGCAACATACTGTTGAACGTCTTTAATCTCACCCATGCTGACCCTGGACCACTGGGTGTAATCCCGGTAGATACCGCGGATTAAGACGTTTCTCTGTGCCATCGCAGCGCGAAAATCTTCTGCACTGCGCTTGCCCAGATCAACAAACATGAAGTTGGTACTGGAGGGTAATGCGCTGAGCCCATTAGCAGCGAGACCTTCACTGATAAGACCGCGGGCCTCTACAACTTTGGCTTTGGCGTAGGCCAGAAACGGTTCATCGTCATAACTGGCAACCGCCGCAGCAACACCGGCCTGATTCAGCGAATAATCACCCAATGCATACTGACTGATCATTTCAATGGTTTCCGGCGCCGCGATCAGATAACCCACACGCATGCCGGCAAGTCCATAGATCTTGGAAAATGTCCGCGCAACCACAACGTTGTAGCCCTGTTTGACCAGCGGCACCATGGAATTGGCTTCAGGGTCGTCGGTGAGTTCGTTATACGCTTCATCCAGCAGTACCAGCGTTTTCTTCGATGCACGCTTGGTAAACATCACAAGTTCATCCGGCGCAAGTACCATACCTGTTGGGTTGTTGGGATTGGTAATCTGCACCATTGCAACATCATCAGATATGGCGTCCTCCATCGCAGCAAGATTAATGGCAAGATCCGATGCTTTTGGCAGGCGTTTGATTTCACCCTGCTGACGTGTGCCCATTCTGGATGTTGTATCCCAGAACAGGTCCGGACCGAGTATTTTCCCCGACCCGGACACCGCCTGGGCAAGATAAGTGAGCCCGCCGCTGGAGCCGGAACTCAACAGAATGTGCTCTGAGGTCAGTCCGTGTCGCTCGGCAATCATTGCTTTCAGGCGGGTGACCGAATCATTCACATAGTAAGCGCCTTTGCGCATTGCCGCATCCATGGCTTTTAACGCTGCCGGACTTGGACCATAGGGATTTTCATTGGCATTGAGTTTAGCCACACCAGGCAGAGGCCCATAAGCAGGCGCGCTGCTGACCATGGCACCGGGTGCAGCGGCAGCTAACCCGGGCAGTACCATGCTGGACCCGATTGCAGCAGATGAGCCCGCCAGAAACATTCGTCTATTGATCGCTGAACCGTTCGACATTTTTGAAATCCTTAAGTTGTGTTAAACCTGCATCGACTTATAGAACATCGATGCGGAAACCATGACGAGGTAAACCCCAAACAGTCGTTTGAGATGTTGTTCATCAAGGCTGTGTGCCCAACGGGCACCAATAGGGGCAGTGAGAACGGAAGCTGAGCAGATTGCTAACAGGGCTGGGATGTTAATAAAGCCTATGGAACCTGTAGGCAGGGACGTATGGCCCATACCCAGCAGCGCAAAACCCATTGTACCGGGGAGCGCAATAATGAAACCTACTCCTGCCGCGGTTGCCACAGCCTGATGTACCGAGCGATTACACATCACCATGGTCATGACGGTAATCGTGCCACCACCAATGCCCAGCAGCGCCGAGAATCCACCCAGGAAGGTGGCCAGGCCAGCTTTACCCGCACCTCTGGGCATCGACAGTGAACGGGTTGAATTCACAAACATGTCTGGAAACAGGAAGTAGATGGAGTACAGCAGGACGCCTACTGCAAATACAAGAAACAGGCTTTCGCCGTCGGTGATAGACGCGATATACAAACCGATGGCGACACCCATCACCAGCCAGGGTGCCCATGATTTCAAGGTTTGATAGTCAACCGCTTTGTGCTTGTGATGGGCCTGCACTGAGCGCGCTGATGACACGACGATGGAGGCCAGGGACGTGCCTATAGCTACATAGATCAGATCACTGGTGGTTTCGCCGAGAATAGAGAACACTGCAATCAGAGAGGGAACAACAACAAAGCCACCGCCATTGCCGAACAACCCCGCGGTGACACCCGCAAAGGCGCCCGCCAGGGCCAACAGCCCGATCAGCATAATCAGTTGTGTTTCCACACCCCGTTACCAGCTTTACCTAGTTAAAGAAAAGATCTCTACGACTAACGGAGTATTCAAAGATTGTGCCAGGCCCTGAAAAGCCAGCAGAGCGAGGTAACAGCCATCTATTGCCTGAAAGCCTGCGCCTAAGTGGTGCAGGGACGAAGATCAGAGACAGATTAAGGTGCAGAAACTGCAGGGTAACAGCGCTTTGCGTATCACCCGCGCCTTGCCAGCCTGGAATAGAATGTGCAAGGTTGATGGTTTACCGCTTTGACGATCAAGATATGTATAAATCGCTCGTGCTTCTGTTCGCCACACTCCCACTGAGCCTGGCGGCGATCGACAACACCCACGCGGCCGGCGACCTTTCCGGCACCTATGACGTAGGCACGCTGACCCCACTGCAACGCCCGGAAGCTTATGGCAACAATCTGTTCCTCACAGAAGAGCAGGCTGCAGAATATGCTCGACGGATGGAAGCCCGGGTTGCTCAGGACGCAGCAGACAGCGACCCCAATCGTGACGCGCCAGAAAAAGGCGGCAACGTTGGGGGTTACAATTTTTTCTGGCTGGATGTGGGTACCGGCGCTGCCAACGTCGATGGAAAATTCAGAACCTCGATCATTACAACACCGGCCAACGGCCGCATTCCCGCGATGACGCAGTACGGCGCCGCGCGCTTAAACGGTTTTCTGGATAGCTGGCAGATCATCTGGCGCGATCCGGACCCGACGACCGGTAAAAACTCGGGTGTTGCCTGGTGGCTCGATGGCGACAACGGCCCTTATGACAATATGGAGCAACGACCGCTGGCTGAACGTTGCATCATCGGCTCACGCTCTACCGCTGGACCACCAATGCTGCCCAACATCTACAACAACCATAAACGCATCATCCAGACACCGGATCACATCATGATCCTCACAGAGATGAATCACGATGCCCGCGTCATCCGCATGAACGCTACGCATCGCCCCGACAACATAAGAACCTGGTTAGGGGACAGCATCGGGCGCTGGGAAGGTGAAACCCTGGTGATAGAGACAAAAAACTTCAAACAGACCCCGGCTTTATCAGGCGCTGATGAAAATCTGCAGGTCACCGAATACCTCAGGCGCACCAAAGATGGCGGTCTGTTGTACCGCTTCGAGATCAACAACCCGGAAATCTGGTCACAGCCCTGGGGTGGTGAATACCCCTGGGCCCCAGCGGATGGCAAGGTTTATGAGGTGGCCTGCCACGAAGGCAACTACGCGTTGGGCAATATCATGCGTGGTGCTCGCGTGCTGGAAGCGGATGCCAAGATCAACCCGTCAGAACCGGCGGGTTAGGCAGCGAGACCTTGTGGCCACGCCGGACTCTGATGCAGCCTGGGTGTTTGGCTATGGCTCGCTGATCTGGCGACCAGGCTTTGAATACCTGCAGGCGCAACCCGCAATTCTGCCCGGCTACGTGCGACGCTTCTGGCAGGGTTCTCACGATCATCGCGGCATACCGGAACAGCCAGGACGGGTGGTGACCCTTATCCCACAGGCAGACGCCCACTGTCTGGGAATGGCTTATCTGCTGCCACAACAGACAGTGAAAACCACCTTCGAGCAACTCGACCATCGGGAAAAGAACGGTTACAGCCGCATTAACAGCGAACTCCACCTGAACGACGGCAACCGGGTTGACGGTCTGGTCTACATTGCCACCGAGGGTAACTTTGCTTACCTGGGTGAAGCGCCGATGGCTGAAATCGCCCGGCAGATTGTCCGCAGTGAAGGCCCCAGCGGTCACAACCTTGAATATCTTCAGGAACTTGCACTGGCGCTGCGTCAATTGGGTGCCGACGACCCGCACGTGTTCGAGTTAGAATCTCTCGCTGTAACCATGAATAAACCGCCAGATCCAGATTGAGGGGAAATATGGATATCTCGTTCAGTGCCGAGCACGAAGCTTTCCGTGATGAAGTCAAAGAATTTTTGAGCAGCGCCCTCACAGACGAGTTGAAGCAGGCGGCGGCATTCTGTCCGGGCATTTTCCTCGATTACGAACACAACATGGCATGGCACAAAATCCTCTACCAGCAGGGGTGGGTAGCGCCGGCATGGCCTGAAGAGTACGGCGGCACTGGCTGGGACCTCATGCAACAGTATATCTGGACCACAGAGACGAGTCTGGCGGGTACACCCAGCACCGCACCTATGGGCCTGGGTATGTGTGGGCCCATGCTGATCGGACATGGTACCGCTGCACAAAAAGATTATTACCTGCCGCGCATTCTCTCCGGCGAAGATTACTGGTGCCAGGGGTACTCCGAACCCGCTTCAGGCTCGGATCTGGCTTCCCTGCAATTGAAAGCCACCAGCGACGGTGATCACCTGGTACTTAACGGGTCAAAAATCTGGACCACCCATGCGCACTATGCCAATCGCATGTTTATCCTGGTACGCACAGACGATAGTGGCAAACCGCAACAGGGTATTACCTTTCTATTGCTGGATATGGACCTGCCGGGCATCAGTGTTGAACCCATCCTGTTTGCTTCAGACACCCATGAAGTCAATCAGGTGTTTTTCGATAATGTCCGCGTGCCGAAAAAAAATATAGTCGGGGAAGAAAACCAGGGATGGACTGTTGCTAAATATCTGCTGGAGTTTGAACGCGGTGGCGGTGGCGCTGCGCGCTTCGGTATCGGTTTGCAGCGCCTGCGACGGCTTGCAGAACAGACTAACGTTGGCGGGCAGAAGCTCGTTGATGACGAGGACTTCAAAAACAAACTGAATGAAACCGGCGTCAAAATTGACGCCCTGCAGTTCACCGAATTCCGCATCATGGCGCAGATTTCAAAAGGTGGCAGTCCGGGACCGGAGTCTTCCATCATGAAAACGCTGAGCGCTGACATGGGCCAATATCTGTCTGAACTGATGGTCGAAGCGCTGGCATTTTATGCCAGCCCACACCAACCCGAGGCAAGAGAAGTGGGACAGAACACGCCCGCTATTGGTCCTGCTGCAGGCGTTGCTGCTTTTCCGCGTTATTTCAACTATCGCGCCTCTTCAATTGCAGGTGGCAGCAATGAAGTCCAGCGCAACATCGTCGCCAAGCTGGTGCTGGGCCTGTAGGTCTGAAACATTGAGTCAAACCGCCGCAGACCTGCGCACTGCCAGCATTCTTAACGGCCATCCGCTACCCATTCTACTGAAGATGGCGACGCCTAATGCGCTGGCGTTCCTTGTCCAGGCCAGTGTCAGCATGACGGAAGTCTGGTATGTGGGTCAGCTTGGCACTACGTCCCTGGCTGCCATGGCGTTTATTTTTCCTGGTCTGATGTTGATGCAGATGCTCTCTGGCGGTGCAGTGGGCGGCGCAGTCGCCAGCTCAATCGCCAGAGCCATGGGCTCCGGGCAGATCCAGCGCGCCCAGGAGCTGATCTGGCACGCGATTTTTATCGCTGTGTGCGCAGGCTTGTTTTTCGCAGCAAGTTTTGCACTGCTCGGCGAGCAGCTTCTGCTGGCTATCGGTGCACGCGAGGCTGTGCTCGAAGAAGCTCTGGCTTACGGTTACGTCATGTTTGGCGGGTGCATCAGTATCTGGCTGATGTCTCTTCTATCCGGTGTTTTCCGTGGTCTTGGAGAGATGCGTTTTCCAGCGCTGTTAATGGCCGGTGGTGGTCTGGTGCAGGTGATCTTATCCGGCACGCTGGTGCTGGGCTGGTTTGGCATGCCGCAACTCGGCATTCTTGGTGCGGCACTGTCCGTCATCACCGTAGCCACCTTTAATACCTGTATAGCGGTGAGCAAACTACGCAGCACCACGTTGAGCATTCAACTCACACGGTCTGCCGCCACCTTGAAACCGGAACTCTTTGGTGACATTTTCAAAGTGGGTGCGCTGGCGTCGCTGTCACCGGTGCTGACAATTCTGTCGATCATGATTGTTAATGGTGTGATCAGCCGTTTCGGCGTCGCCGTTGTGGCAGGTTATGGTATTGGTTCAAGGCTCGAGTTTCTGCTGATTCCGATGGTGTTCGGGTTTGGCGCAGCCATGAACACCATGGTGGGTATGAATGTCGGGGCAGGTAATGTGCAGCGGGCAGAACATATTGCATTTGTTGGCGGTAGCGCAGCCGCCGCACTCACCGGCATTATCGGTATAACACTTGCGGTTTTTCCCGAAGTCTGGGTGAACGTTTTTTCTGACGATCCAGCGACTGTAGCCGCTGGCGCACAATATCTGCAGTACTCCGGCTGGGCTTTTGCCTTCCAGGGCCTGGGTTTGTCTCTATATTTTGCCTCTCAGGGCGCCGGCACGGTGGTATGGCCGGTCATTGCAAACTTCATCAGATTTGGCGTTGGCGCAGGTGGCGCTGCGCTCGCTGTGCTGGTATTCGATGCTGCCGTGGAATGGGTTTTCATCTACCTGGCATTAGGCATGGCGCTTTATGGCATAGTTACGGCGGGTTCTATCAAACTTGGGGCATGGCGTCGCAGCTGAGCCTGACAACACAACGCTTTACACGAGGACTACCGATATGGCACTTGTTACCCGTCGCGACCAGGATGGCCTGGCTATCATCAGTCTTAATCGACCCGATACACTTAATGCCCTGAGCCCGAATATGTTTGTTGAGCTGAGGCAACATGTGGATAACATAGCTGCAGACACAGACAATATCGGCTGTGTCATTCTGCGCGGCGAAGGCAGATCTTTTTCCGCCGGCAACGACCTTAAAGCCATTCAGGCTGGCGAGCGAGCGCCCAGCGCCCACTTTCAGGCGGAAACCCTCGATGCCATTGAACAACTGCCACAGCCGGTCATCGCTGCTGTGCAGGGGCACTGCTACACCGGCTCTCTGGAACTGGCCATATCCTGTGATCTGATGATCGCCGGTGACTCGGCAAAGTTTGCTGACACCCACGGCAAGTGGGGTATGTCTCCGACCTGGGGCATGAGTCAGCGGCTGCCCCGACGCATTGGCCTGCTGGCCGCAAAAGAAATGATGTTTTCCGGCCGTGTGATAGGCGGAGAAGAAGCCGCAAATCTGGGACTGGCCAACCGCTGCGTGCCTGACGATGAACTCCTGGATGCTGCCATTGAAATGGCGCAATCGTTCCTGGCCAACTCCTGGTTCACTTTGCGTACCGATAAAATGCTGGTCAACGGTGGACTGCAGCATACGCTGGCAGATGGCCTTGCATTTGAACGTGAGAACAGCCCCGGCGCTGGTCCTGATATGGCTGAACGCCTGGCTGGATTCAGCAAAAAATAGTCAGACCAGGCGGACATTCCAGTCCGCCACGGCATATACACCCGCCTGAGTTAAACAGCCCTGCACGTGGCGCCCTTGCGCAACATCGCGCCATTCAATGTGGGTCTCCCCCTGATGCCCTACCCGACAGACCTGCAGGCGCACGGGCTTGCCTAAGCGACGCGCCTGTCCGCGATCTATAAAGCCCAGCCATTGCTGATACGAATAGGTGCCGTCACGGCGTAATACCCCAACGGTTTCACCGCGGGTAGAAGCATGGAGCTCTATGAGTCGCTTGTTAAGGTAGCGGGCCAGGACAATCTGCATACTGTATATTTGTACAGCATTACAAATTGTCCCGTCAACAAACGTGTTGAATTATGGTAGTTCGCCGATGCCGCTGATGACCTTACCCACCAGCCCATACTCGATGGACTCTTCAGCACTCATCCAATAATCGCGATCGGTATCAGCGGTGACACGATCAAGCGGCTGCCCGGTTTGCTCGGCAATGATGCCGTTGATCCGTGCGCGGGTTTTCACAATTTCGCGCGCATGGATTTCAATATCTGAGGCGTCACCACCAAAGCCACCCGCAGGCTGATGAATCAGAAACCGGGTATTAGGCAGGCAGAAACGGTTCTCTCGCGCCGGGGCCAGATAGATATGTGTGGCAATGCTGCCCACCCAGCCGGTACCAATGGTGTACACCACAGGTTTGATATAGCGGATCATGTCAAAAATGGTGTCGCCGGATTCCACATGGCCGCCCGGTGAACTGATATACAGATAAATCGGCTCATCCGATTCATACGCCAGGCTCAGCAGCTTTTCAGCGGTACGCCGGGAAACGTCCTGATTGACCTCACCGAACAACGTCAGCGTGCGATGCTTGAGGAGTGAGGACTCCAGAGGGTTTAAGTTTTTGGCGACATCGGCCAGCTCTTGTTCGCCATCCAATGTGGTCATGGGCGTACTCCGTGTTCAAGTGGTAGTGTTTTTTAGACTCATAGTGTAGCTTCATTCGAAGCTAATTGGATTGATAATTGGGGCAACAAAAGGGGATTTCAATGCCACTCGCACCGGAATATGCAGCCATGTTTGAACAACTGGCAGAACAACCACCCGCACCGGGACTGTGGGAAATGACGCCTGAACAAGGCCGGGAAATGTACCGCGCCATGCGGCCATTAAATCCTGAGTTGCCGATCCACAAAATTGAAGACCAGGTCATTCACGGCTCTCTCGGAGAAATCCCGATTCGTATCTACACACCAGCCGGTGAGGGACCGTTTGGCGTGCTGATGAATTTTCATGGTGGTGGATGGGTGATTGGCGATCTTGATACTGCAGATGCCGTTTGCCGCGAACTGGCGACCCTGGCAGAGGTTGTTGTTGTCTCCGTAGACTATCGCATGGCACCCGAGGCACCTTACCCGGCTGCGGTTCACGACGCCTATGATGCAACAGTCTGGGCGGCGAACAACATGCATGAACTGAACGGTAACGGCAAAATCGGTCTGACCGGAGAAAGTGCAGGCGGCAATCTATCCGCTGTTGTTGCATTAAAAGCCCGCGACGAACACGGGCCACAAATCGCCTTTCAATGCCTGCTCTATCCCGTGGTCGATTGTGACCTCACGCGCCCGTCCTATTCAGCAAACGGTGAAGGCTACCTGCTGGAAACAAAAACCATGCAGTGGTTCTGGGACACCTACTGCCCGGATCCCGCCCAGCGCAAAGAGGCAGATGCTTCACCTCTGCTGGCGACGGACCTGTCCAACCTGCCGCCTGCGCTGGTTGTGACTGCAGAATTTGATCCACTGCGCGATGAAGGTGAGGCGTATGCTGACGCGCTGAAAGCTGCCGGCAATCAGGTCACGGCTGTACGCTATGACGGCATGGTGCATGATTTCATGGCCACTGCCGCGTTATTTGAAAGCTCACGCAAAGGCCTGCTCGAAACCGTAAGCGCACTTAAGGCGGCTTTGAACTGATGCTCTACGTCCTTGTATGTGAAGACAAACCCAACAGTGAATCCCTGCGCAAAGCTGTGCGTGAAGACCATCTGGCTTTCCTTAAAAATTATGATGTGCGCTTTGCCGGACCCATGCTGGGTGACGACGAAACGACAATGGTGGGATCCATCATTGTTATCAACGTCGACAACCTCGAAGCTGCACAGGCTTTTGCCGCCGCAGACCCCTATGCAGCAGCAGGTCTGTTTACCCACGTTACGCTGCGCGCGTTTAAACAGGTGATCGGCGCATGACAAAAACTGCTGTGGTTCTGGGTGTCGGCCCTGTTAACGGCCTTGGGGGTCAACTTTGTCTGCGCCTGGCTCAGCACGGCCTGCATGTGATTGTTGCGGGTCGTACGCAAACAAGCCTGGACGCTATCGTCACGGCCATCGGCGAAGCTGGCGGTGCAGCCACCGCGGTGGTTGCAGATGCCACAATCGAAGCTGACGTGAACAGACTGTTCGAAACTGCTGGCGCGGATCTGGATCTTGCAATCTACAATGCGGGCAACAATACACCGGGACGCATTGTCGACATGGAAGCCAGCTACTTTGAGAACAGCTGGCGGGTCTGCTGCTTCGGCGGGTTTCTGTTCGGCAAAGCAGCAACCCAACAATTCCTGAAAGGTGATGGCGGCACCCTGCTCTTTACCGGTGCCAGCGCTTCGCTGCGCGGCCGCGCGAACTTTGGCGCGTTCAATTCATCCAAAGGCGCACTGCGAAACCTCGCTCAGGCGATGGCCAAAGAGTATGGTGCCGAAGGCGTTCACGTCGGTCATATTGTGGTCGACGGACCCATCGGTGGCGACAAAATCATCAACGCTTTTCCGGAGTACGCCGAACGTTTAGGTGAAGCTGGCATGATCGATATCAACGGTATCGTTGACGGCTTCATGTATCTGTATCAACAGCCGCGACGGGCCTGGACATTCGAACTCGACGTGCGCACGTCGGTAGAAAAATGGTGAAACGGAGAGTTTTTGTGAGGCCCCGATGGGACCTCACAACTATCGGTGCTATCTAATCAACCCGTGCCTGGGCGTAGCCTGACAATACTTTTACACCGTCCTGATTAACTGTTTCGACATTCAGGTTAACCAGACCATCTTCGATGCTTTCTACCGTCGCGGTAGAATTCAGCGTATCACCCGGCCAGACCTGGCTGGTAAAACGCACACCATACTTGGTCAGACGGCCGTCCCCGACATAGTTGGTCAGCATCGCGCCGGTCATGCCCATGGTTAACATGCCATGTGCAAACACAGAGGGATATTTGGCTACCTCAGTGGTAAACACTTCATCTGTGTGGAGCGGATTGTAGTCACCTGATGCACCTGCGTACTGGACAATCTGGGTGCGTTTAAGATCTTCAACCAGACACTCAGTGTAGGTATCACCTACGTTCAAATCTGCTGCTTTTAACGCCATGTTACCTCCTATTGATCCACTGGCCGTTCGGTGCGAACACCAACGCCGCGGGCTGTGATGACTAATTCTCCGTTCTGATCACGATATTCAGTGACCGTTTCAGAGAACACCAGCTTGCCGGATCGTTTACCTTCTTTCTCCCAGGTTTTGCCGGGCAGGTTGGTTGCCGTCAGGACGTCACCGGGCTTGAGATGACGGTGGTATTCAAAATGCTGTTCGGCATGCAAACCGCCGCCACCGCCGCCGCCGCCGCCGGAAGATTCTTTTTTAATGCCGGTGGGCGAACCGCCGGAGCCAAACCAGGGCTGACCGATTTTCGGTCTGAGAAAGTAATCAGGGTCAAATTGAGCGCTGGCCTGCGCAAAAGTTGGTGGTGCTATCACGGTGCCGGGCTCGGTACCTTTCGCGTAATCAGCGTCGTAGTAAATCTGGTTATCATCACCCACAGAACGCGCAAACATCATGATGTGGCTCGCTTCTACGGGAAACCTGTCAACAGCCATAAGCCTCTCCCTTACGTTGAAAAATCAAGGGGACCGAGTATCTAATAGGCGGTGGCTGAGCGCCAGTGTGAATTAGCGGCCTTTGAAATCCGGGTCGCGCTTTTCCAGAAAGGCGTTGATGCCTTCAACTTTGTCTTCTGTCTGCACCAGTGCGCCCTGGGCATATTTTTCAAACATCAGAGCACCGGCCAGACTGGCTTCCATGCCAAAATGCACCATGGCTTTCATCGTACGCGGTACAAACGGCGCAAAGCCGGCCAGGTGATCTGCCATGCGACGTACTTCCGCCAGCAACTCATCAGACTCAACCAGGCGAGTGACTAAGCCCATGGCCAGTGCACGCTCAGCGCCAATGGGCTCACCCATCAGCAGCATCTCCATACCCCAGCCGCGCCCGACAATACGCGGTAGCCGTGCAGTCGCCCCGCCGCCCGGGATAATACCGAGCTTACCTTCAGGTGTGGCAAAGCGAGACTGCGGTGTCGCAACACGCAGATCACAGCCTAACGCCACTTCCAACCCACCACCCATACAGATGCCATCAATGGCGGCAATGGTTGGTTTCGGCGTGCGCTCCAGCTTATCAGCGAGACCCTGCACAATAGGTTCCAGGGCCTTCTTGAAATCTCTGTGGATCACTTCGGAAAGATCAGAACCGGCGGCAAACGCTTTGCCACCCGCACCGGTAATCGCGATCACGCGCACCGCATCATCATCCGCTGCAGCGTCAACCGACGTGTGCAGATCGTCCAGGGTTGCCAGGGAAATCGCATTATGTTTTTCGGCACGATTGATCGTGATCAGCGCCAGCGGGCCCTGCACGTCATATAGGACATTCTCGAGTTGCATTTTTCTTCTACGGGGCGTGAAAGGTTACTTGCTCAGGCTGTCAGTCAGACTCTTCAAACCGCTGCCAATTTTATCGCGTACTCGCTGCTCGATATTCTGCTTCACACCATCGATATCCAGGCCCTGCTTCACCGCTTCATTGGTGATTGATGCGGTCAGGGGTTTGAGTATCTGCTGAGCCAGTTCCACGCCGGTAACGCCGTTGCTCTTGCGGCCTATATCCTGCAATCGGATATCTGGAATCGCTAACGCCAGTTGCCCGACAACATCTGAATCCAATGCAGCCCGGGTATTGGTGAAGCTGAATTTATCAATAATGAACTTCGGTCCAGGCGCAGAATCCGACGTTTCGGTGGTCGCCTGTGCATCACTCCCGTTTGCAGCGTCCAGATTAGCCAGCAGCTGTTGAAAGTTGGTCCGCTGACCTTTTGCAATAGCAGTGATATCAGCGCCGTCTATGACAACTTCTTTCATCACCACAAGGGTATCGCTGATCTGGCTGGTATCCAGTACCACTTTGACTTGATCAACCTGCATCATGTCAGCACCGGCAAAGCCCTCTGGATTACCCAACCGGAAGCCATTAACAGCCGCCGAACCTTCGGTGATGGCCAGTTCTACATCATCAACCTCGACCTCAACACCCAGGAACTGCGGACCAAATCTCTCAATCCCACTTTTCACCAGGCTGCCGGAGTTAAATGCCACGTAAGCGACCGCGCCGCCAATCAGAAGTAGCAGCACAACAACGATCCAAGCAAACGTTTTCATATCACCTTCCCGGCTGGCTTAACTGTTTTCCATTGTATTGATAAAACTCTGCGCTTCGGCAATAGAGGCTTCCATATCGCGAATCAGGCGTCCAACGTCTGATTCAATCCCACCAAGCTCACCCTGCAGAGAGGCAACCGCCTGGGCATTGAGATTGTGCTTCAGATAAAGAACGTGATCTCGGAAAGAAGTCAGCACTGGCTCCATCCGGGACTCCGCACGGCGCATGGCTTTCACCAGATTGGATGAGCGGCGTTTGGACATCCGCAATTGATCCGCACTGCGACTGCGCAGGGAAGCATTAGAGATCTGCTCTAACTCTTCCTCCCATTCTTCAAACAGATCTTCAGCAACATCTTCAACCGAGTCGATGCGATCAGAAACAGTCTCAGCTTTGTCTTCTGCATCCTCAAACGCATCGTTGAGACGGTTATATACCGACTTCAGCTGCGATTCGGGTACACCAACAACAGCTTCAAACTGCTCCAGAGCGCTTTTGAACTCTTCTTTGGCATCTTCCTGGGCTTCCATTGCGTCTTCCACACGGTCGACCAGAATATCGTTTTTGAGATTGCCAAACTTCTCTTGCACGCCATAGTAGGCGCTTTCACAAGCGCCTACCAATAGCACAGTGCAGCTGAGAATAAGAACGCGTTGCATCATTTCCTCAGACTCCTTTCTCCTCAGGCTCCTTTCGGGGTTCGCCTTTACTGGCGAACCTTGTGCGTACCAGAAACAACCGCGCTGACGCGTCGGTTAGTCTGCTTGCCTGCCGCCGTATTGTTAGGCGCGATTGGTCGAGTTTCTCCGAAACCTGCCCAGGTCAAACGACTGGCTGCAACACCCGCTTCGTTTACAAGATAGTCGTAAACTGCTTTGGCACGCTGCTCAGAAAGATCCTGATTGTAAGACGCAGCACCATCACTGTCCGTGTGGCCTTCGATGACCGCTTTGGTGGTTGGATACTGTCGCAGGAAACGAACCGCTCGAGCCAGTTCACTGGTGTGATCAGGACGCAGCTCCGCTTTGTTTGTTTCAAACTCGATGCTCATGTCAATGGTGACTTCTTCTTCGAGCTCTATGTAACAACCGCGGTCATTCACTTTGGCACCGCGTTCGGAATCAGGGCAGTCGTCACGGAAATCCGGCACGCCGTCGCCATCCGAATCCAGAGGACATCCATTGCCGTCAACTGAAACACCGGCTGGTGTGTCAGGACACTGATCCGCACCGTCAACGACGCCATCATTGTCCGCGTCCAGCTCACAACCCTGTGCATCAACAACACGACCCGCAGGTGTGGTAGGACAATTGTCCATATCGTTGGGTACGCCGTCGCCGTCTGAATCAGCAGGCGCTACCGGCGCAGCAGGAGAACCGATAAATCCGGTAATACCCAGGAAAGCAAATGGCTCCATGCCACCTACTTTAGAACTGGTGACACCACGTACATCCGCACGCAGGGAGATGTGATCGCTTAACTGACGATAAACACCAACGCCGGCATTCAACTGGTTATCGCGGGCATCTTCACGAATGCCATCCATATCGTACTCAGATCGGCCGCCACCAACCAGCAGGAAGGGCTGCCAGGCATTCTTTGCAGGTAAGTTGTAGACAAAGTCCAACCAGCGCAGGTTGACCTGATCTTCACTCGAGCCGAAGCGGTTTTCAAAACCGGCATCTTCAACGCGGCCGGCCATAACTTCCACAGACCAGTTGTCAGACAGTCCATAACCCAAAATCAGTGCACCGCCCACTTCGGTATCTTCATAACCGATGTTGGATGAATCCGGCCCTGTATAAGCAATAGCACCAGGCGATACGTAAAACTGCCCCTTGTGAGGGTTGTTGTGACCATCTGCCGCAACGTTAGTTGCCCAGAGCAGAGCGATCGCCAACGTCAAAAAACTTTTCATCAGTGACTCCTTTATTAGAATGCGCGCAGGTTACGGGATGCTTGGAAAGCTGTATACCCGGATTTTAAAACCCGTGTAAAATCCGCTACCCGGCGGGCGCGCAACATTACTCAATGTTACACACTAGCGTCCAGTACTTATGTAACGAAGAAAAAAATCAATTGGAGACACAAATGGAAGTTATTCCAGAGGAGCTGTCGGCTGACCGCATCCAGGGCTACATCGACCAGGGTGTAGAAATGGCCATTCAGTACGGGCCCAAGCTTTTACTCTCAATCGTCGTACTGCTGGTTGGTCTTTGGATCATCAAGCGGGTCATCAACGTTGTAAACAAAGGCCTGAATGCCAGCAAAACGGACCCTACCCTGGCTAAATTCCTGGGCAGCCTGACCTCTATCATTTTAAAAGCACTGCTGTTCATCAGTGTTGCCAGCATGGTGGGCATCGAGACAACGTCCTTTATTGCCATATTGGGTGCAGCTGGCCTGGCTATCGGTCTGGCATTGCAGGGCAGCCTGGCAAACTTTGCCGGTGGCGTCCTCATACTGATGTTCCGCCCATATAAGGTGGGTGACTTTGTTGATGCGCAAGGTGTCTCGGGAACAGTCTCGGCGATTCAGATTTTCAACACGATCATCAAGACGCCTGACAACAAGGTCATCATTGTGCCGAACGGGTCAATTTCGAACGGTATCATCACTAACTTCTCAGCCGAAGAGACGCGCCGCGTGGACTTCACATTCGGTATTGGTTACGACGACGATATCGCAAAAACCAAGGCGACACTCAAAGCCATCTTTGCTGACGACGAGCGTATATTTTCTGACCCTGAACCTTTTGTGGTTCTGTCGGAACTGGCAGACAGCTCGGTTAATTTCACCTGTCGCGTATGGGCAAAATCCAGTGACTACTGGGGTGTCTACTTCGACACCATGGAAACTGTGAAGCTGCGCTTTGATGAAGAAAACATATCTATCCCATACCCACAAAGGGATGTGCATATGCATCAGGTGGGATAAAACCACCCGCAAAAAAGAAAACCGCCAGCCTGGAGAGGAAGCTGGCGGTTTTAGGAGGATCTCAGGGTCGCTACCCAAATCAGAGATCTCAAGGGGATAGACATCACTTTTCGGTGATGTTGCTTACTATGCGGCAAAGACGTTTCAAGAGAATTTCTGCCCCTGCTGTTTTTGTGACATTTTGTTTCAGGTTGCGCAAGCGAATTGCAGGGTCACCTCGGCACCACCGTGCGCACCGTTTTCGATGCTCACATGCCATTGATGGGCCTGACACAGCTGCTGCACAATGGCCAGACCCAGACCGCTACCACCGGTTGTTGCACTACGTGAACTGTCCAGGCGGAAAAACGGCTGAAACACCTGTTCTCGAAACTCCTCCGGTATGCCTGGACCATCATCAATCACCTTTATCTGATCTGCAGTCGCGATCACAGTGACATTGCCACCATGCTGAAATCCATTGGCGATCAAATTGATCAGAACTCGCCGGAAGGCACTGGGCGCAATTTTTATTCTGAAATCTTGAGGGACACGCAAATCTGCAGTTATATCCCTTTCGAAAGTGGCCAGAATCTCCTGCACAAATGGCAGCAGCTCAATTTCCTGCGGCACCTCGCCGGTACCGCGCGCAAACCTCAGAGCATCGCTGATCAGCTCGTCCATGGATTCCAGATTGCGCTCGAAGCGACTGATCAGCTGGGGATCAACGTTCTCCGGTAAGAGCGCGAGCGCCAGCCGCATCCGCGTGAGCGGGGTGCGCAAATCATGAGATATACCTGCCAGCAGAGTCGTTCTGTTGGTCAACAACAAGCCTATCTCAGAGGCCATCGTATTGAAGTTACGCGCCAGCGAAACCAGCTCTCTTGGACCGGTTTCCGGCAGCGGTTCCATCTGAGTTGCTCCGCGAAAGCTCTCTGCCTGACGGGCGACTTTGACCAGCGGTCGGGCGATGCGCCGAACAATGAACAGAGACGTGAAAAAGACAATCCCCGCACCCAGACCAACAATCACCATCGCCACATACAGCGGCTGAATCTCCCGGCGTTCAGACGAAAATCCAATCTGCAGCGCAAAACCACCCATGGGGACATCAACCCAGAGCAGATCATCGCCTTCAAGCAGCACAACCTGCTCACCTATACGTGTCGACAACTCGATTTTAAGCAGCTCAAAATATTGCGAGTAACTGTCCACTTCCGGCAGTGCCTGGTGCGCTTCACTGATAATCAGATCATGGCTTTCAGCCATTTCGAGCTCGAAGTAAGGACGCGCCTCTGGGGGTAATTCGACCCAGGTTTGAGCTGACAACACCAGCAGAGCGGCTTCATCATCTGCAGATTGTTCAGTAATGGGGCTGATCACAAACAGATATAAGGCAAACGTTGCAATGACAACAATCAGCAGTGCGCCGACCGCCAGGATCAACGTGGTTCGCGCCAGCAGCGAGGACGGGCCCCGCAGACTGAAGCTGTCAGCCATTACCCGCAGGACAGAACATGTAACCTTTGCCCCAGATGGTGCGGATATAAACCGGCTGGGTGGGATCAGGTTCTATTTTTGATCGCAGGCGTGTAACCCGAACATCAATGGAACGGTCGAAGGGTGAGCGCTCTGCACCGGTCAACAGATCAAGGATACGATCACGATCCAGCACTTTATTCGGGTGGGCCACAAGGATAGCCAGCAGATCAAACTCGCCGGACGTCAACGGCACGGTGTCGCCGTTTTTTGTCAGGCGATGGGCATTGGTATCCAATGCAAAGACGCCAAATGTTGTTGCAGTATTACCTTCGGCGCCGCTGCTACCGGACTGTGATCGCCGCAGTACCGCACGAACCCGGGCCAGCAACTCCCTGGGGTTAAATGGTTTCGACAGATAGTCATCTGCACCGACTTCAAGACCGACAATCCTGTCTACATCTTCTCCCTGCGCGGACACGATTATGATCGGCAGGTCGGAGTGTTTTTTCATACGCTGGGCGATAGACAGACCGTGTTCGCCAGGCAGCATCAAATCGAGGATAAGCAGGTCAACGTCATGGTTTTCGAGGTGATTGTCCATGGCTTCACCGGACTCCACACAAGCGACATGAAAGCCCTGTTTTTCCAGATAAGCCTGAATAAGTTCGCGCAGTTCCGGGTCATCGTCGACAACCAGCAGGTTGGCACTTTCGACTTCCATGCCGGAGTCAGCGGTTCGAACTGAGAGGTGATTCTTGACTGATCACGACGGTGGGTTGATCAACATCTGCCCTCACCGAACTGTCGTTTGTGTTGTTCTCCGCCCCGGGGGCCTGCTCTGTTACACGAACTTGTTCGGGTCTACGCGTGCGCTGCTCAAAGCCGATGCCGAAGGTGACACGCGGCTGGGCTGTCTCGTGATGGTTCAGCTTGCCGCTGGCGCTGTTCGGCTTTCCGCTGGCGCTGATCCGGGGATCCTGGCGCGGTCTGATCTGCACAACACGTGTCTGCACGACAACAGAGCCATCTGACTTGCGCACAACGCGACCATAACGACGCTGTACAACCACGCCTTGCGGACGGCGTGCCTGACGACTGTTAACCATACGTCCGCGTACTTCAGCGAGCAGGCGTCGACGCTGTTCCGGACTGAGCTGACTCCACTGGGCGGTCAGTGCGGTCAGTTCGGTGTCACTACGTTGAGAAAGGTCTTCCTGACTCAGCTGTTCCTGGGGAAGGTTTGTTGACGAAGCAGCTTTTTCGCTGAGAGTAAGGTCACCGGGCACAGGCTGCTGAGCGCTTTGTGCCAACACAGCATTGCCTGCCAACAGCGTTATAACAGCTATTGCGAATCGCAAGTTGTCGCCTGTGGTTCTGTGAAACACTCAATACCCTTTCGAAAACTGATGGGCGCAATCAGGTTAAATCTATCTCCGGGACCATCCCGGGGGGAGCCCGTGCACCGCTCTGTTCAACCGCAAATAGTACAGCAAAAAAAACTGTGCGGAAAATCACACAATATGGGTCACAACAGCCGCACATTGTGCTGCGGCGCTGTTACACAGCAATTTCCTTAACGTTTCAATTTGTTTCATCTGGGACAGCGCCGGTTTTGCAGGCGAAAAAAAAGCGCCACCAGTCAACTGGAGACGCTTTTTTCGCAGCGGACTATCGCTGCACAATAGCGCTATTTACGCAGATTCAAATAAACCTGCAGCACCTTGTCCACCACCGATACACATGGTGACAACACCATATTTCTGGTTACGACGACGCAATTCGCGCAGCACCAGACCAGTTTGACGTGAACCTGTCATACCAAAGGGATGACCAATAGAAATACTGCCGCCCAGGACGTTGTATTTTTCGTTATCAATATCCAGAGCGTCACGACAGTAGAGACACTGAGAAGCAAATGCTTCATTCAACTCCCAGAGGTCGATATCACCCATATCCAGACCAGCGTTTTTCAGCAGACGTGGAATGGCAAATACCGGTCCAATACCCATTTCGTCCGGCTCACAACCGGCAACGGTGAAACCACGGTAAATACCCAGTGGCGCAAGGCCCAGCTGAGCCGCACGTTCTGCACTCATCAACAGGGTCATAGAAGCGCCATCAGACAACTGCGATGCATTTCCTGCGGTTACAGAGCCGTCTTCTTCAAAAGCTGGCGGAAGACCTGCAAGGCCTTCAAGGGTCGTGTTTGGACGATTACATTCGTCTTTATCTACCACAACATCGACATGGCTTTCTTCACCGCTTTCTTTGTCGACTTTCAGCATCGTCGCCTTCATCGGCACAATTTCTTCCGCAATTTTGCCAGCCTCTGCTGCGGCTGCGTAACGCTGCTGACTCTGCAGTGCATAAGCGTCCTGCTGCTCGCGTGTCACCTGATAACGACGCGCAACCACCTCAGCGGTGTTGCCCATCGCCATGAAAATCTCAGGCTTTTCTTCTAACAGACGCTTGTTCTGCTTGGCTTTACCAGGCTCCTGGCGGGTACGCATGGAAATAGAATCCACACCGCCGGCCATAGCCACGTCGGTTTGACCCGACGCAATCTGGTTGGCCGCAATCGCAATCGACTGAAGACCAGAAGAACAGAAGCGGTTGATGCTGACGCCAGCTGCACTGACGGGCAGTTTGGACAGAATGACGGCCAGTCGCGCAAGGTTGCCATCCTGCTCACCGGCGTGGGTAGCTGCACCAACGACAACGTCTTCAACTTCTGCTGGGTCAACGTCATTACGTTCCAGCAGACTGTCGATGCAATGCGCCAACATGTCGTCTGAACGGGTTAAATTAAAACTTCCGCGAAAGGCCTTAGCCAGACCGGTTCGCACACTGTCGACGATAACTACATCGCGCATGGTGGTTCTCCTGTATCTCTCTTGAATTGATGTGTTTGCTTAAGACGCCTTCACCAGGCATGTCCAGGCAACAAATTTGTTCCGTATAGACACGTACAGAAGTAGTGTCCTATCCCCAAACCCTTCGATGGTACCCAGAACCGGGCATCGGCGCTACCATAGCAGGCAACCCGCCAGTTACGGGATTACCCCAACACCATGCTAGGAGCATCACTCTATGAGCCACTTTCACGACCTGCACATGGCTGATATCAGCGGTCAGGATACCGCTTTTGGTCAGTACAAAGACAAAGTCTGCCTGATCGTAAACTTAGCCAGCCGCTGAGGCCTGACCAATCAGTACGCCGGGTTGCGTACATTGCAGGAACAATATGCAGATCAGGGTTTTACAGTTTTAGGTTTCCCCTGTAACCAGTTTGGTGCGCAGGAACCAGGCAGCAACGAAGAGATTCTTGAGTTCGCTCAGTCAAAATACGACGTTAACTTCCCCATGTTTGCCAAAATTGAAGTGAACGGCAGCGGCGCGTGTGAGTTGTACAAGTATCTCAAAGCTGCAAAAGCCGGAGATGATGGCAAAGCTGACATCGGCTGGAATTTCACTAAATTCCTGGTAGGCAAGGATGGTGAAGTCCTTGCTCGATATGCGCCTCAGACCACACCTGAAGAAATTGGATCCGACCTGGCTGATTACCTTTAATCAGCCAGCATAGATCGTTTCCTTCAAAACAGACCCCTTCCAGGGAAGGGGTCGCAGCGGCGTTTCACTACCAGGGCAGTTCGCCGCCGTCGGCGCGTAGAAACGATCCGCTGGATGCTGCCTCAAGCTGATCTGCCAACTGCCAGATCAATGCGGCACATGCTTGTGGGGTCTGCACCTGGCCCTGTCGGCGGGCCAGAAAGGGTTCTGACAAAGCAGTTGCTGTGGTGCCGGGGTGAACGGCGACAAGTGAGGCATCGTTGCGCCAACGGCCGGCTTCAATGGCTGCCGTTCTAACACCCTGATTCAAAGCGGCTTTAGCCATGCGGTAGCCGTACCACCCGCCTAACCTGTTGTCGCCAATGCTACCCACCTGTGCGGATAAAAACAGCACCTTGGGTGCGGTCGCTTGTTTGAGCAGAGGTTCCAGCGCAGCAAATACCAGCATCGGTCCAAGCGCATTGATCTGCACAACGCGCTGCAGAGTTTCGCCATCAAGCTCACGTAGTGCTTTTTCCGGAGAGTGCTGTGCATCGTGCAGAAAACCTGAGGCAATGATCAGTCGGTCAATTTGATCGACGTCTGCGCAGACCTTCTGCACAGCACTTGTCATGCTTTGTGTGCTGCACAGGTCCAGTGCCACGGGTAGCAGCTTGTCATGTGATGGCAAGCTATCCGGATCGCGACTGGTTGCCAGCAGGCGGGAAACATTATCATCTGCCAGTGCCTCTTCACACAGGGCTGCGCCGATGCCGCCTGACGCACCGATAATCAGCGTATTCATAACGTATTCTGCTCCAGAAACTGCGTGGCTCTGGCGAAGATCCGCTCGCGGCGCTCGGGTTTCATACGCCCCAGCCCCTGAACCATGAAATTCGCCCGTGCGTTACACCGCAGCAGCGTCTGATGTTTTTCAACAAAACGCCAGAACAATCCATCTACGACATCGCACCATTCACCTTTCAGATAATCGCTCATACGCAGCATGTAGTTTGAACCACAAATGTAGGGCTTCGAGGCAAAGGTGCCCCCTTCTGAGGTCAACCCCATACCAAAAACGTTAGGGACCATAACCCAGTCATAGGCGTCGAGGTAGTTGCTGCTGAAGAACTCATAAGCATCAGCTGGCCGTATCTCGCAGAGGTTCATCATATTCGCAATCACCATTAACCGCTCAGTGTGATGATTCCAGGCATATCGCTGTGTGTTTTTCAGAGCGCCATCAAGTGGCGGTATGCCCGTTGTAGCGTTTGACCAGCTGCGCCCCATGCGACGCTGTGCGTTCCAGATGTTCCCACTCCGCATGCCTTTACGGTGATGCAGATAGATCCCACGCATGAACTCACGCCAGCCGATGACCTGCCGCACAAACCCTTCAACATCGTTCATCGGCACATCGTGGCTTGTGGCGAAATCCATCACCGCATCAATCACTTCCCGTGGGGTCAGCAGTCCAATATTCAGATAAGGTGACAGAACACTGTGAAACAATGTTGCTGAACGTCGCGAGATAGCATCTTCATAGGTTCCGAAGCCAACCAGGCGTTCAGTGACAAATTCTTCCAGCTGCGTTTTTGCACCCTCACGCGTAGTCGGGATCCACAGATTTTCCGCGTTCCCGGGGTGGTCAGCAAAAATCTGGCGGACACTCTGTAGCGCATCCCGGGTGACATCACTGTGGTTGACCCGTGGCAGTTCCGGCAGTTCGATATGACTTGGCACGGCTTTCCGGTTATCACCGTCAAAACTCCATTTCCCACCCAGCGGCCGATCGTCCGCCATCAGGAGGTCCAGGCGTTTACGCTGGGACTGGTAAAAGTTCGCCATACGGGGATTGTCAGCTGCCAGGCACTCAAGGTCTGCAGGCTCCGTGAGAAACATCGGATCCGCCAGCAGCTGCAGCGGCCTGGCTGCTTTCTGCGCGGTGATCTGCAGGTAGCTTTTCTGTCCGGCATTGGCCGGTGTGAACGCAACAATTTCTTCCACATCCAACTGAGTCGCCAGTGCCACGGTCTGCTGGCATAAGGTTTTGTTCGCTTCGAGGTCCTGGTAGACCACTTTGTACCCCGCACTGCGCAGCCCATCAGCGTATTCACGCATGGCCGCTATCAGAAACCCGAGCTTTTGCTGATGGTACCGGTGACGTGTACACAAACGGCGGTCTTCAACAATCAGAACCGTTGTCTGACCTGCATCTGGCAAACCCTGCGGATCGTACAACTGATTGCCCATTATCACTGCTAACTTGGACATTTTTTCCTTTCCAGCGATTTATTCGGGACTTATATTAGACTTTATTGCGAAATTGAGCAATAACCGGTACATTATTTCGCCAACTGAGGCGTAATTGCACCGCGTTCAGGTGAGCGTCCAAACTTGGTCGAATAGTAGTTTCAGATTGACGCTTCCAGACAAGCCAATGTACCCATACACTTAGACATTCATTAGACGAGATAAACTTCTACGCAATGGAACAACTCACAATTGCCGCAGTAGCGCGGTTGACCGGGGTGCCTGCACACACCTTGCGAAAATGGGAAAGCCGCCACGGTATCGGCACCCCTCAAAGAACACCCACAGGCCGCCGGGTCTACGACATGTCCCACGTAGAACTCCTGCGCCTCGTCCGATTGCTCAGCGACAGCGGCCACAGCCTCACACACCTTGCGGCCCTGGATCTTCCCGGCCTGAAAGCTCTGGCCAGCAAACACAACCTGCAGGACGCTCAACACGCAGTCGTCGACTCGGTATTACTGGTGGGCCACAAACTTGCTCACCTGGCGCTGCCAGCGGCGCAGTTCGAAGAGATCGGTCGACAGGCGTGCAGCGGCGACGAGTGGTTGAGTCAACCCACCCGGACTCAGCACCAGGCTCTGGTGATCGAACTGGCCACGATTAACCCCGAAGGTGTTGATCACCTGCTCGAACTCCGTGATACCTATGAAAAAATCATTGTGGTTTACAACTTTGCCAACCGCACCAGCCTGAGGCACCTGGAACTCGGGAGCATCAACGTCTGTCAGGCGCCGATCTCAGCCGAGACCCTGATGGGCTCCCTGCAAGCCAAACCCATCGACGCAGATATGCTGGAGCAACCCGCTGAGCGAGCACGATTCAGCGATGCAACGCTGGCGCAGATTGCAGCCATGACGCCGAAACTGCAGTGCGAATGTCCGAATCACATTGCCAGCCTGTTAATGAGTATTGGCGCTTTTGAACAGTATTGCAGAGAGTGTGAAGACACGGATCCGAAAGAGAAAGTCTTGCATCAACACCTGGCTGATTTATCAGGTGCTGCAAGAGGGATTTTTGAACAGGCATTGATCGAGGTTGCCAAGGCTGACAACCTCGATCTGGCCGCTATCGATAAAGCAGCCTCAGAGTCAGGTCTTTCCAGCGTTTAGTTATTCAGACCGTCCAGGGCGCCTTCGACTTCGTCTGCGCCTTCAGAGACAGCATCGCTGACTGCATCAGCAGCATCGTCTGCCATGTCCTGCGCGTCATCGACCATCTCCGCGCCTTTCGCTTTGGCATCGTCCATCATTTCCGCACCTGCTTCGGTTGCATCATCAACCATCGCGGCACCGCTTTCTGCTGCGTCATTCGCCATGTTTGAAGCACTGTCCGCAGCTTCGTCCAGCATGTTGCCTGCAGAATCCATAGCGTCCGATGCGCTATCCATCATCTCGGATCCCGCCTCAGAGGCATCACTTGCACCGCTATTTGACTGGCCACAAGCTACTAAACCCGCCAGCAGCACAACCCAACCCAGTCTTTTCATAAATAACATTCAATATTCTCCTTGTAGTGGAGCCAACACATATTGTCGACACCCTAAAACTATAAAGCGAGCGCGCAGATGAACCAAGTGGAATCCGGGAAGTTGTTGGTAAAAGACCTGTAAAACGCCCTAAACTGGCATTTTTAAAGTCCGAGTCCGCTATGTCTGCCGATATATTGATTGATGGCCTGTGTTTTGGTGAAGGTCCACGCTTCCACAACAACGCCCTTTGGTTGTCCGACATGCACGCTCAGGAGGTTTTGAAAGTCACTCCGGACGGGCAGCGCACCACAATAGTTACGCTGGTCGATGACCAGCCTTCCGGACTGGGCTGGTTACCTGACGGCAACCTGCTGATTGTCAGCATGACTCACAAACAGCTGCTCAGATGGGATGGGGAAACTTTGCATCTGCACGCTGATCTGTCAGAACTTGCCTCTGGCATTTGTAACGACATGGTGGTGGATAGACACGGGCGCGCGTATGTCGGCAACTTTGGCTTTGACCTGCACAACAACGAAAAACCAAAACCCGCTCAACTGATTCGAGTTGACCCTGACGGCACCTGTCATGTTGAAGACGACGATCTGATGTTCCCGAACGGCGCCGTAATCACAGCGGATAACAGGACACTTATCGTTGCCGAAACGTTTGCGTCACGCTTAACCGCATACGACATTGCAGCTGACGGCCGCTTGAGCGGCAAACGGCTATGGGCTGACCTGCCGGAAAAAGCCGTTCCAGATGGTATATGTCTGGATGCAGAGCAGGGCATCTGGAGCGCATCTCCAACCACTAACAATTGTATTCGGCAGGTTGAAGGCGGCGCGATCACGCATGAGATTCGACTGGATAGAGGTGCGTTTGCCTGCATGATCGGCAATGACAAGCTTTATGTACTGACCTCCTCATCTTCCCATCCAGACAAATGCCGCAGCCAACGCGATGCGCGCGTCGAGGTATACGACGCTCCCTTCCCTGCTGCTGGCTTACCGTAACTCCAGAAACCTGACAGGACCCTAAATGACCGCAATTTTTGAAAACTACGAATCCCCCTGGCTGAATGAAGAACTGAGAATTCTGCAGGATGCTGCGCGAAAATTTTTCAACGATGAATTTGTACCGCGCAACGAACAATGGGAGACCGATCGAAAAGTCAGCGCTGATGCCTGGCGACAGGCAGGGCAGGCTGGCCTGTTGTGCGCAGAGATTCCCAGCCAGTATGGCGGTGGCGGAGCCAGCTATTTGCATGAAACGGTAATTACCGAAGAGCAGCTGCGTGCCGGCCTGGTTGGCTTCGGTAACCAGGTTCACAGCCAGATTGTTGCACCCTACATCTGGCACTACGGCACCGAAGAGCAGAAAAACAAATGGCTGCCGAAAATGGCCAGCGGTGAAACCATCGGCGCTATTGCCATGACAGAACCCAATACGGGCTCAGACCTGCAGAGTGTAAAAACCACCGCCATCAAAGACGGCGACGATTACGTCATCAACGGATCGAAAACCTATATCAGCAACGGTCAGAACTGTGGACTTGTCATTGTTGTTGCAAAAACGGACCCCAGTAAAGGCGCCAAAGGTATCTCGCTGGTGGTTGTGGAGTGTGACAATCCTGGCTTCAAGCGAGGCCGCAATCTCAAAAAGCTCGGACAAAGTGCAGCAGACACATCTGAGATGTTTTTCGAAGACTGCCGGGTTCCACAAAGCAACCTGCTCGGCGAAGAAGAAGGCAAAGGCTTCATACAGCTGATGCAGCAACTGCCCCAGGAAAGACTCAACATTGCACAGGCAGCGGTCGTAGAGATGGAGCGTGCATTGCAGGTTACCATCGACTTTGTCAAGGAACGCAAAGCCTTTGGCCAGCGCGTGCTGGATTTCCAGAACACCAAATTCAAACTTGCAGAGTGTAAAACCGAGGCTCTGATTGCCCGTACCTTTGTCGACCAGTGCCTGCTCAAACACATGCGCGGCGAACTGGATGCCGCCACCGCGTCCATGGCGAAGTACTGGTGCACCCAGAAACAGTGTGAAATTGTTGATGAATGTCTGCAGTTGCATGGTGGCGCTGGTTACATGGACGAGTATCCCATCTCGCGCATGTATAAAGATGCGCGCGTGCAGAAAATTTACGGCGGCACTAACGAGATTATGAAAGAACTCATCGGTCGCACCCTGGACACTTAACCGACAGGTCGACCAACACAACGCCGATGAAAATACTGGTAACAGGCAGTGCGGGGCATCTGGGCGAAGCCCTGATGCGCACCCTGCGGGCATCCGGCGATGCTCCGCTTGGGCTGGACATCAAACCGTCAGCGTTCACCGACTATGTGGGTTCTGTTACAGACAGATCGTTTGTCCGCAAGTGTATTGCCGGCTGTGACGCTATCATCCACACCGCGACGTTACATAAACCTCATGTGAGTACGCATAGCCGCCAGGCATTTGTTGACACCAATATCACCGGCACGCTGAATCTTCTGGAAGAAGCGATCAGCCAGGGGTGTGGCACTTTCATCTATACCAGCACAACCAGCACCTTTGGTGATGCTATGCGCCCCGCTGCAGGTGAACCCGCAGTCTGGGTCACAGAAACCCTGCAGGCAAAGCCGAAAAACATCTACGGCGTCAGCAAAACATCCGCCGAAGATCTGTGCGAATTGTTCCATCGGAAAGCAGGACTAGCCTGCATTGTCCTGAAAACCTCACGATTCTTTCTTGAAGAAGATGACGCACCAGTACAGCGGGAGAATTTTGATGACAACAATCTGAAAGTAAACGAACTTCTGTTTCGACGAGTTGATATTGCTGATGTGGTTAAGGCGCACCAGCTGGCGCTGCGCAAAGCAGAAAAAATCGGTTTCGACCGATTCATCATCTCCGGCATGACACCTTTGCAAAGAAGCGATGCGTACAAACTGGCGATTGATGCTCCGTTTGTTGTGCATAAATACGTGCCTGCATACCTTGCACAATACCAACGCCGGAACTGGAAGATGCTCCCCACCCTGGATCGCGTCTATGACAGCACCTACGCACAAAATCGTCTTGGATGGACACCGGAGTTTACTTTCGAACACGCTATCGAGAAGCTCAGCCAGGATGCAGACTATAGAAGCCCGTTAGCCCGCACGATTGGAATCAAGGGTTATCACGATACTGAATTCACAGACGGACCTTATCCGACGGATGGTTTTTAAGACGATGGATGTTATCGGTAATCACCCATCTGAAATCGATAAAACGCAGGATTTACCCATATATCGTAGGGTGTTATCTGCCACTCGTCACTCAGGGCACGCAACTTGAGCAAGCGTTCCGGCGCCTGTTCGGGAAGAGACAGCAGGTTCACGCGAAACCCCCTGTAACTGACCAACATGACAACTAAGCGGTTAAGTTGTGGGAAGGGTGCAAAAGTTCGGTAGAACGGCTGCCACCAGGCACCATGAATCAATCCAACCTCATCCTGACTGTCACGCTTTGCATACTGCGTTACAAGTTCACCAAATTTTTCAACCTGCCGAGGTGAATCAAAGCGAAAAAACAATTCAAATTCGAGCTGGTCGATCACTCGCTGACCATTCGAAAGGGTCGGCAGATCACGCTCAGCGTTACCCCACTCCTGCCGAGCCACAAATTTTGATTGCTTGACCAGAGGCGTTACCTCAGGGGTTAACCCATGCAGAGCCAGCAGCGCTACCAGCTGGCGTGCGTGTTGCCAGTCCGAATGACTGTAAATAACCGTGCTTTCCGCGTCGAACTCAGGCCAAAGCGCTTGTGGCACAATGTTATAACCGGTGCTCAAGCCAGCAACCATGGCAGCGCCCAGGAGCGCTTCAAAGTCGCGCAAATCCGCCGCTCGCTCCTGCAACCAGAGCGGCGCACCGGGATCTCTTAAGCGGCCGTAAACCGGGTGATTCTGCCAGCGCTGAAGCACGGTCTCTGCAGGTCCCGCAAAACCGAGGCACGCCAGCACGCTTTGCGCGCGCCATTCAATCGTGTCCTGAACAGGTGCTACCAGACAATCGGCCTGGGAGGTAGAGGCAAGCGTTTGCGCAACTTCAGACAAACCCATTTCGCGGATCAGACCCTCGGCGCTGGCATCCGCATTAACAGCCTGACACCCACCTGCCAGGCTCACCAATGCCAGCAACGCTACATATTTCATTCCGAGCCACCCGTTTAACTACTGAGTCACTTTACGCATACGTCTGAAATAAGTGAATCCGCCCCTCCCTTGTTTTAACACAAGAGAGAGGCGGATTCTGGAGAGGCGTGCTGTCGCCAGCACGCAAGGGGAGAAGGTGCAGCGCCCGGGGAGGGGCGCTGCGTTTCCGGAGCCCTGGGCATCGCAGCCCTATGGAGAGAGGAACATTGGAGTAGAGAGTCTAAGCGGCCTCCGGAAAACTGGTTGATCGACTGGTGCCAGCCTCACCTGACGATGCGGCTAACTCGGTTTCTGATCTGTTGTTAATGAAGTTCAGGTGCACACGGTTCAGACGACGTGCAAGGCAGTCTGTGGCAGCAGCGACATCGCTGCCCTGTGAAAATTCAACCGCGGGCAGAAACTCAATGGTCGCCTGACCACGATCCGCACTGCGGCTGCCTTTCGGCCGTAAGCTCTGCAGTCCACCCAGATAAACGGGCACTACAGGTACCTGATTCTGCAGCGCCAGCAACGTGGCGCCATGTTTGAATTCACCGAGGTGCTCGCCGGTGGCTCTGGTGCCTTCGGGAAACAGAAGCACATGCTGGCGCTTCTGCAACAGCCAGTGAGCGTAAGACAACGCGCCAGCACCACCGCCTCGCATAATGGGAAAGTTGCCCAAAGCCAGCGATTGATACCAGGGCTGCAACACCATTTTGTCTTTACCTTTCACAAACCAGCGATCCTGGGCCGCACCGTAAAAGAGATTTTGCCGCACATGTGCCGGCAGCGATTCGTTGATCACCAGCGTATCCAGGTGACTGCTGTGATTCGCCACAAAAACACAGGGACCTTTGAGGTTCTGCAGGTGTTCGAGGCCAATCACGTCAATCTGTTCGCAGGCTTTCTCGACCCACCGCGTGTAGGTTCGATAGCGCCAAACCCGTCTGACAAGTTTTGCCCATGCCTGTACCTGCCATTTGTGCGGACCAGCGTATTTGGAAGTGTCTTCCTCGTACAATGTCGGCACCACTTTCTGGCGGCTGCCGGCGGCTGTCCTGCTCAGCAGAAGTGACTTTATGTTCAGGTCAACAATACTCATCAGACGTCTTGTTTGGGCTATGTAGTTGCGATGACTAACTCATAGCAAAGGCCGTGCCAACATCCAGCGAGGTCACCAGAAAAAGGCACTTTCGCGCCAGGCAGCTATCAGCAGACGGGGTAGTCAAAACGAGGACATCAAAAACTCAGGAGCAAGGCCGGAAAATGGCCGGGAAAACGAACCAATTCGAGGCAGCTGTTATCTGCGGTGCACCAAGCTGGTTCACGGGTCCGATTTCCACAGTGGCGCGCAGATCAGGTGTTGGCAATCAGCCCATCGTCACCCAGGCGTAAATTCAGCGCGGCCAGGTACCGCACCACATCTTTATTCGCCGCGACGACACGCTGGGCACTTGTGTCTAGCTGAGTTTGCCATTTCAGGTCCGGACGGATTTCTGATTGTTTCACCGCATCTGCATGAGCGGTCTTGGTTGTGCCGAAGGTGTTACCTTCGCCAAAGCGCAGCTGTTTGGGTTCGAATTCGAGACCCAGACGAGGCATCAGTTTCTGCAGCGTGGCCTGGGTGTCAAACACCACATCACGATAGGTGACGACAGCATGGGCAACTTTGCTCTGGGTCATATAATCACTGATCTGACGATTTTCGCGCAGCCACTTGTAGATGAAGACATCCACCCAGCTGCCGGTGAGAATCTGTGCAGCTCGAGCAGGCACGCGCCTGGCTACCCGCAAGCGTTGAGTGCGCCGACGTTTTTCCGAGTCATAGGTATTCAACCAACGCAACACCAGAGCGCGTGGATCGCGAATCAGGTGCACCAGACGCAAATCCATCTGTGCACCGCCAGTGACGCGTTTCACCCACTTCACTTTTTTCGAGTTATCGACAATCACCGGTGCCACGATACCCTGGTCAGCGCTGAACCGCTGAGCGAGGGTTGCATACCATTGCTCTACCGGCTGCTCACTCAAATTGTGAAACAGCGGCGACGCGTTGTACTGCGACACTACGGGTGCCTGGTTTGAGGTATCCACAAGTTGCTCGTAACGATGTAATTCCCCTACTCCGAAACACTGTGAGTGCGCGCTGACCAGGTGGGACAACAGATGTGAACCTGAATAATTTGTGCCCAGAAGAATGACGACACGGTGTTTGGATTGAGACGATTGCATGACACTATTGTCGCCTACATCGACAGAGCCTGCCACAGCTGCAAATCTGTCTGACCAGCGCTGCAAACCGGTATCAAGGCTGCGTATACTGCAAACAAACCGACCAAGGATCGACATGCTTATCTCACCACTGAGCCGACTCTTCACCATTGTGCTGCTATGTGCATCAGCTCCCGCAGCGCTTGCCAACTGGACCGTTAACAGTGATCTATCGCGCTTGAGTTTTGTCTCCATGAAAGCCACGCACATTGCAGAGGTGCACAAATTCAGCACATTCTCGGGTGGATTGGCTGACAGCGGCGCCATTGACGTGGAAATAAACCTGGCCAGTCTGGACACGCTGATTCCGATACGAAACGAACGCATGCTGGAATTTCTGTTTGAAGCGGCAACCTATCCCACCGCAACAATCAGCGGCCAGGTTGATCCTGCAGCCATCAAAGCGCTGCAATCAGGCGAAGTTGCCATCCTTGCCATTGAAGCGATGGTGACCATCAAAGACAGCCAGACACCGGTCACTACCGAGGTACTGGTCAGCAGGCATGATAATCGCGTTGTTGTGACCAGCCTGCAGCCTGTTGTGCTCAACACTGCTTCATTAGGCTTAAGTGCAGGTGTTGAGAAGCTGCGTGAACTGGCTGGCCTACCCAGCATCAGCCAGTCTGTACCGGTTTCCCTGGTCATGACGTTTGATGCGGACTAGTTTTTCCAGTCGGCAAGTCTGTTAAAAAGGCAACGGGTTGCGACTGTAAGCCACCAGAAAAATGTAACTCACGCTGAGCAGCGCACCGATCAGGCCGATATGTTTACTCATACCCTCACCGCGCAGAGTCATCACGCCGAAACCAATATAAGCCAGCAACGCGATCAACTTCACCAGCAGCCAGCCCTGCCAGGGCCCGCCAGGCAGGCTGAAAGCTAACACCACTCCCAGCGTCAGCAGCAGCGTATCCACCACATGTGGGGCAATTTTCACCCATTTTTCCTGCAGCAGATCTGATCCCCCGTAGGACCACCCGGCCCGGATAACAAAACCTGCAACGGATAGAAAAGCCAGACTGAAGTGTAATGTTTTCAACATATGTGTATTTTGATGCCAAAAATCTGATTATACCTTTATATGCAGAACCAGTCTGACCCCGGCACCCAGAGCATTGACACCCTTATCGACTCCGCGATGCGTCCGCTGGCGGATGGTGCGTCCAACTTCATTTTCTTTTCCGTCGACATTTTCGGCACCCCGGTACCCTTAATCGTTTTATGGTTAGTGGCCGGCGGTGTGTTTTTCACCGTCTATCTGCGCTTCATCAACTTCCGTGGATTTCGACATGCGCTTGAACTGGTGTCGGGAAAACATGTTGAGGATGACGACCCTGGGCAGATCAGCCAGTTCCAGGCACTCACAACCGCCGTTTCCGGCACCGTGGGTATTGGCAATATCGCCGGTGTTGCGGTAGCTATTTCCATCGGTGGACCTGGCGCAACCTTCTGGCTGATCGTCGCGGGACTACTGGGCATGTCAACCAAACTTGCCGAATGCACCCTGGGTGTGATGTTCAGGCGCTATGAAAACGGCGTGGTGTCCGGTGGCCCCATGTACTATCTGGAAAGGGGGCTGGCAGAACACAACTGGCCCAGACTGGGGCGGGGGTTGGGCATTTTTTACGCTGCCAGCATGGTCATAGGCTGCCTGGGTATCGGCAATATGTTCCAGTCTAATCAGGCCGCTGCAATTTTTGTCAACGTTACCGGCGGTGCCGACAGCTGGTTTGCTGACCAGAGCTGGCTGCTGGGTTGCATTCTGGCACTGGGTGTCGGCGTTGTGATTATTGGCGGCATCCGCTCTATTGCAGCCACCACCGCAAGACTGGTGCCGGGCATGGCGCTGCTTTATGTTGTCACCGCGCTGATTGTCATCGCCATGAACTACGATGCCCTGCCTGGCGCCTTTGCCGCCATCTGGAACGGCGCTTTTGACCCCCAGGGCATCAGTGGAGGCATTATCGGCGTCATGATTATCGGCTTCAGGCGCGCGGTGTTTTCCAATGAGGCGGGCCTGGGCTCTGCTGCCATTGCACACTCCACAGCGCGTACCAAGGAGCCCGTCAGTGAAGGTTTTGTTGCCCTGCTGGAGCCCTTTATTGATACGGTGGTTATCTGCACCATTACCGCGCTGGTGATTATTACAACGGTCTACGATCCCGCTCTGGGCAGCGAAAATATGGCGGGTATTGAGCTCACCACCCAGGCTTTTGCCAGCACCTTATCCTGGAGCCCGATACCGTTATCTATTGCGGCCATTCTGTTTGCCTACTCGACCATGATCGCCTGGTCTTATTATGGCCTTAAAGCGTTCACCTACCTGGTCGGCAACCATCGTATTGCAGACATATCGTTTAAGTTGTTTTTCCTGGCCTTCGTAGTGCTGGGTGCGAGCATCGAATTGTCTTCGTTGATTGATTTATCTGATGCCATGGTATTCATCGTGGCGATTCCCAACCTGCTGGGCCTGTATCTGCTGGCTCCGCTAATCAAGACTGAGCTGTTAAAGTATGAAGCCAAACATCTGGACTAAATTTTTTTACCTCATCACCCTCGGCACAGCGCAGCTGCCACTGCACGCGGCAGACCCATACGCTGACACGATTCTGATATCCAATCATGTGGTCACCATGGCCAGCCGTGCGCCAACACCCGGCGAGCCTATGGCGATCGCGATCAAAGGTGAGCGTATTGTCGGCCTGACAACGCACGCTGATGCGCAGCGCTGGATGGGGCCAGACACGACACGGGTTGAACTTGAAGACCAGGCCATTCTGCCCGGCTTTATCGATGCCCATGGACACGTGTCTTTTTCTGCCCTTGCCACCAATCTGGCCAACGTTGCCTCCC
Source organism: Pseudomonadaceae bacterium (assembly GCA_024743175.1). Classification (GTDB taxonomy): domain Bacteria; phylum Pseudomonadota; class Gammaproteobacteria; order Pseudomonadales; family Azotimanducaceae; genus UBA4421. The sequence continues at coordinate 561,725 of JANSXA010000002.1, forward strand.
CACCGGTTGGGCCTGTCACCAACATAAACGATCTTCAGGAAACACTGAGGGCATTCATTTCCCAGAAAGATATAGCTGAGGGTGAGTGGGTAGTCGGCATGGGCTATGACGACTCACTGATCGCTGAACAGCGTCACCCAAACCGCGACGATCTTGACCAGGTTTCGACCCAACATCCAATTCTCCTGATCCATGTCTCCGGGCATCTTGTTGCAGGCAACAGCCGCGCGCTGGCACGTGGTGGCATCACCGCTGAAACGCCAGATCCGGCCGGTGGCGTCATCCGCAGGCGCGCAAACAGCAGCGAACCTGATGGCGTACTGGAAGAAACCGCAACCTACGCACTGCGCAAATACATGACCGCACCCAACACCGATCCTGTTGGCAGCCTGACCCGGGCGCTGCAGGACTACGCCAGTTACGGCATCACAACAGCCCAGGATGGCGCCGCCGGACCAGATGTGATGGCTCTGCTGGAACAGGCCAATGCAACTGACAGTTTACCGCTGGATGTGATTGCCTACCCGGTGGGACAGGCGGATGCACTGAGCATGGTTGATCGCTACAACTGGGGCACCTATGACAAACGCCTGAAAGTGGCTGGTGTAAAGCTGATTCTGGACGGCTCACCTCAGGGTAAAACCGCCTATCTGAGCAAGCCCTACCATGTGCCGCCGCCCGGCGCCGGGCAGGACTACGCGGGTTATCCAACCATCACACCCGTTCGCACAAACGATTTGGTGGGCATCTATCTGCAGCATGAGATCCCGATTATTGCCCACGCCAACGGTGATGCTGCTGCACAGATGTTGATTGACGCAGTTGCACAGGCCAGACCCGAACATGATCACCGTACCGTTATGATCCACGCCCAGACTGTACGCGAAGATCAGATTACCCAGATGAAAACGCTGGCCATGATTCCGTCGTATTTCAGTGCGCATACTTTTTACTGGGGAGACTGGCACCGGGATTCGGTGCTGGGAGAAACCCGCGGTGCCAACATCAGTCCAACGGCTTCAACCGTGCAGCGTGGCATGCTGTTTACCGTGCACAACGACGCCCCCATTGTGCCACCCGACATGCTGCGCCTGTTGTGGGCCACAACAAATCGCCGCACGCGCTCAGGACAGGTCCTGGGCCCAGCGCAGCGCATTTCCATCTACGACGGCCTGCGCGCGATGACTATCTTTGCCGCCTATCAGCAGTTTGAAGAACAGGACAAAGGCACCATTGAGGTCGGTAAGCTGGCCGATCTGGTGGTGTTGTCTGCCGATCCTATGAAAACCGAGGCTGCTGACCTGATGTCCCTTGAGGTTAAGGCAACTTACGCCAGAGGCCGCAAGGTTTTCTGAGCGCTTGCGGTATACTCGATGTTTTCACAGGGAACCCTAAGCCCATGTTAGGACCAACATCACACAGCTATTTTTCCCAGCGTCTGCGTCTGCACTACGTGGATTGGGGTAACCCGGATGCGCCACCGATGATTCTCATCCACGGTGGTCGGGACCACTGCCGCAACTGGGATTGGGTTGCTGAGCAGTTCCGCAACGACTATCACATTATTGCCCCTGATCTGCGCGGTCATGGTGACAGCGAATGGATGCGTGGCGGCTCGTACAATCAGGTGGATTACGTCTACGACATTGCGCAGCTGCTGGACCAGAAAGGCATGGCGCCGGTTACTGTGATCGGGCACTCCCTGGGCGGCTCAATCTCTCTTCTATATACCGCCCTGTTTCCACAGAATGTGAAAAAGCTGGTATCCATCGAGGGTATGGGGCCACCTCCAGCGATGGTGGAAGAGCGCATTAACCAACCGATGAACAAACGGCTGCACGACTGGATGGGCGATCTGCGCAAACTGTCCGGCCGGCTGGTACGCCGCTACGATACGCTGGAAGAAGCCTTTCAACGGATGCAGACGGAAAATCCACACCTGTCAGAAGCCCAGGCCAGGCATCTGACCATTCACGGCAGCAATCAGAATGAAGATGGCACCTATTCCTGGAAGTTCGATAACTACGTGCGCACATTTTCACCCATCGGCGTACCTATTGAGGAAACCTGGCAGATGTATGGCAATATCACCTGCCCAACGCTTCTAGTACGCGGCCTGGAATCCTGGGCAAGCGACCCGGTTGCTGACGGACGGGCCAAGCATTTCACCTGTCCTTTGGAAGTTGAAGCGTTTGGTAAAGCCGGGCATTGGGTACACCATGACCAGCTTGACCCCTTTGTCGAACGGGTGCGCACGTTCCTGGCAGACTGACATGAGCGAACGTGCCACCGCCTTACACAGCAGCCCCTGGTTAGGGACATTCTACGTCACCGGCGGTGGAGCCAGCTTTCTGGCAGAAACCTTGAACACCGCTGGCGCGTCGGCAACCGTGTTGGAAGTTGTTGTGCCTTACGCCAGCGCAGCTATGACAGAGTTACTGGGGCGCGCACCTGAGCAGGCGGCATCCGCCACCACCGCGCGGCAGCTTGCGATCACCGCTTATGAGCGCAGTGAAGCTCTCACCCGCCAAGACCCGCAAAAAGCAGACCCAAATAAACTGTTTGGCTTCGGCTGCACCGCTTCACTGGCCACCAACCGGGTTAAGCGAGGCGCACATAGAGCCCACTGGGCGATTCAAACCGCTGTCGACACCTATACCTTCAGCGCGGATTACGATGGTGATCGTGACAGTGAAGAAGCGCTGCTGCGCGAGCAGATCTGGCAGACCATTGCCCACTGCCTGCTTGATCACAACACTGAATTTGACGACAACCTGGTTGAACTGCACGCTCGTGCAAACCCGCCATTGCGCCCGCTCCTGGACGAGTCACCGTATAAACATGTCATTGGCGATTCAGACGGCAGGTTGCTGCTACCCGGATCATTCAACCCGCTACACGATGGTCATAAACAGATGTTGTCCATCGCCGAGGACCTCACTGGCCTCGAGGGTGCTTTTGAACTGGCGGTAAAAAATGCTGACAAACCCAGCCTTGATTATCTGACCATGGAAGAGCGCATCGAGGGCATGGGCGATACACCCGTCTGGTTGACCAATACACCCAATTTCGAAGGTAAAGCCAGGCTGTTTAAAGGCACAACGTTTATTGTTGGCGTGGATACCCTGGCACGCATTGGGGAGTTACGCTTTTACCGCAACCATGTCGATCTGCTGGATAAAGCCATGAACACATTTGTGGAGCAGGACATTGGCTTTGTGGTGTTCGGGCGATTGATCGGCGGCACATTTGTGACTCTGGAGCAACTCGACATCCCGGATATTCTGAGACAGCACTGTACCGGCGTTGCACAGGAGACCTACCGCAACGATACGTCGTCTACAGCAATCAGAAACGGCCACAGCTGATACTTGTGCATCGCTCAGGTTTCGCTGTGAGCAAGCGCAGTATTCGGCACAATGGTTTTCCACTTACCGCGTCGGAAGCGCCAGATCAGCATGGCACCTTTGACTACATAATCTCCAATCAGCGCTGCATAGACATACACCACCGGCAGCTTCAGATACGTCGCAATCAGTGCCAGACCACAGCGCATAACCAGCAGGCCGATAATGGTTGCCATCAGAGGGAAACGTGTGTCACCGGCCCCGCGCAGCGCGCCACCGATAGAAAACTCGATGGCCATAAGCGGCATCATGGCGCCGAGGATATAAATAAACTGTACGGTCAATTCCACCGTACGCGGTGCGTCACCAATAAAATAAATTGCCAGATCTTCAGCGATGGTAATGATGATGACGCCTAACGTACCCATGGACAGAATGGCAAACAGACAGGCTCGCCAACCGCTGCGTGCGGCCCCTTCATGGTCATTTGCGCCGAGGTTCTGACCCACCAGCGTTGAACCAGCAATAGAAAATCCAAAACCAACGGTCATACAGACGGCGAGCAGACTGACTCCGATGTTGTATGCGGCAAACGCTTCGGTGCCGTAGTAGTTACCGATCAGCATCAGAAAAATGAAAAACCCGATCTGGAACACACCCTGTTCCAATGCCGCTGGATAACCAATATCCAACAACCGTTTTAACCGGTCTTTACGCCACCAGCCACCGGCAACGTGTTTGACCCTGAAGCGTTGTTTGATCCACATGGTCATCAACACCGCAACCCCTATGGAGAAGGATATACCCGCCGCGATTGCCGCCCCCGCCACACCCATTTCAGGCATCCCCCAGCGACCGTACACAAACGCATACAGCAAAGGAATGTTCATGAGGTTAACCCCCACACTCATCCATAAAGGTGTCCACGCATCACCGGAAGCCCGCAATGCCGCGCTCAGTACAAACATGGCTGCAAACACAACATTAAAAGCAGACAGCCAACGAATATTGAGACTGGCCATTTCCAGGGTTGCAGGATCCAGTCCAAACACGCTCGCTACAGGTGTGGCAAACGCAATGCCAAGCACCGCCATGCCCAACGCCAGCACACCACCTAACACCAGTGACGCCATTGTTACCCGACTGGCTTCTCGATAGTCGCCCGCACCCCAGGCCCGCGCGACCAATGCGGTGGTACCCGCACTGACAGCCATCAGAATTGCCTGCATGGCAAAAAATATTCTCTGACCAGCACCTACCGCGGCCAACCCCTCTGCACCGAGAGTGGCAATAAATTTAACCTGCACCATACCGACGATGGTGTACGACAGGTTGCCTAGAATTGAAGGCAGGGCAAGTTCCCAGATACCTGGTCGCTGGGTTTCTTCAACGTTAAGCGCCGCATCATCGATGTCTTTTGAATCGTCCACTTAGGTGTGTTTTCCCCTGCCCCGCTGTTAGTATTCTGCCCCTCACAACCCGCTACACCACCACCTTGAGCATCGACAACTACACAGATATCGAAGTTACCCTCGACAATCATGTCGCTACGGTGGAGATACAGCGTCCGCCGCTTAATTTTTTTGATCATAGCCTGATCAAACAACTTGCAGACGCATTTGACGCCCTGGATGCTGAGCCTGACTGTCGAGCCATCGTGCTGGCATCAACGGGCAAAGCATTCTGCGCAGGTGCAAACTTTGGCACCGGGCAAGCAGATGGAACCGGAAGTGCTGATTTTACAGAGGAAGGCTTCCAAAACACCACCGGAAAACTCTATCAGGAAGCCACAAGGTTGTTTGCGAGCAAAAAAGTGGTCATCGGCGCTATTCAAGGCGCGGCTATCGGTGGTGGTCTTGGTCTGGCACTGGTGCCGGATTTCCGTGTTGCCAGCCCTGCGGCTCGCTTTGGCGCTAATTTTGTCAAACTTGGGCTACATCAGGGGTTTGGCATCAGCGTCACGCTACCACGTCTGATTGGACAACGGGCCGCTGCGCATATGCTGTTGACCGGCAAACGTATCAGCGGCGTGGAGGCTGCTGATATCGGCCTTGTGGACCAGCTTGTCGACGCGGAGGACCTGCGTCCTGCAGCCTTGTCCCTGGCCAGGGAAATTGCCGAAAATGCGCCACTGGCGGTGATGTCGGTCCGCGCCACTCTGCGAACCGGGCTGGCCGAGGCGGTTGCCGAAGCAACCCAACACGAGCTGAAAGAACAACAATGGTTGCGTGCAACAGACGATGCTTACGAAGGTATTCGCGCAGTTGCGCAACGGCGACCGGGTGTGTTTACAGGCACCTGAAACAAACAACAGACTTATTAATCACCAGTTTTTACAACAAGCGAGGCAGTAGATGGATACAGGTAAATTAGGCGTTTGGTACTTTTTCGACGGCATGTCGTCCGCTGACGCGGCAGCGGCTGCAAAACGCATCGAAGCAATGGGCTACGGCACCCTCTGGATACCAGAAACCGTGGGCAAAAACCCAACCGTTCTGGCGTCATGGCTGCTCGCGAACACCGAAACGTTGAATCTGGCCACCGGCATCATCAACATTTATCACCGTGAACCCGGGGTGACCATGTCTGCACAGAAATCCCTGGCTGAGCAATCTGGTGGACGCTTCCTGCTCGGCATGGGTGTTTCACACAAACCGTTGGTTGAAGGCGTACGTGGTCTCGAATACGGCCCGCCGGTTAAAACCATGCGTGCTTATCTTGAAGCTATGAAAGCCGCGCCGTACAACGGTTTCCCACCCGCTGAAGAGCCACCAACAGTTATTGCTGCACTGGGCCCCAAGATGCTTGAGCTGGCGGCACAGGCCTGCCAGGGTGCTCACCCCTATTTCAGCTCTCCGGACCATACGCGTATGGCGCGCGAGATCATGGGGCCAGACGCCATGCTTTGCGTAGAGCAGAAAGTCATTTTAGAAAGTAATGCTGACAAGGCCCGTGAGCTGGCACGACCTGTTGCGCAGATTTATTCAGGCCTGCCCAACTACCGCAACAACTGGTTGCGCATGGGCTTGAGCGAGGATGACATCAACAATCTGAGTGACAGGTTTATCGACACCACGTTTGCCTGGGGTGATGTGGATGCCATTAAAGGCCGCATAGCAGAACATATGGACGCTGGCGCAACCCACGTCTGCATCCAGCCGGTAAACACAAACGGTCAGTTTGGCGATCTCGACTGGGAATGTCTGGAAGCCCTGTCTGCCTGAACCTGAGTAGCGCTCAGCCCCAGCTTTTTGCCTGGGCTAGCGCAGCTTCAGTACCGTAGACCAGATCATCAAAGATATCTTTGGCAGGCCTGACCGCTTTGATCATGCCGATACCCTGGCCGGCAAAGCCAGGATTGATGTCACCACGACCCGCACGGGTTGCTGCGGCCATCACCGGACCGGATACCGCGCCCTGATAAGGCATCGGTAACGGCTCTACACCTTCTTTCACCCAGTAGTCTGTCCACTTGCTGCGGATGATACGTGCCGGTTTACCGGTGACAGACCGAGAGATCGCCGTGCCTTCTTCGGTGGCATCGATAATCGCCTGCTTCTGGAAGGGGAAAATATTGGCTTCTTCAGAGGCCAGAAAAGCTGATCCAATCCATACGCCCTGAGCACCCAGCATCATAGCCGCAGCAATACCGCGGCCATCAACGATACCACCTGCGCCTAACACCGGCGTATCACCGACCGCGTCGACCACCTGTGGAATCAGCGCCATGGTGCCAATAGGGGAATTATGTCCACCGCCGTCATGACCCTGGGCCACAATCACATCTAGCCCGGAAGACTTCACCTGTACCGCGTGGCGCACCGCCCCGATCACGGCCATGACCTTGGTGCCATTTGCACGCAGATCAGCCATCCAGGGCCCTGGATTTCCCAACCCCGACGCATACACGGGTACCCGCTCCTCAATCACCACCTGCATTTGAGCTTCAAAAAATTCTTTGGTGAAAATCGCAGGCTCTCCGGGCACTGATCGCTCTTCGAGGTCCTTGGCTGTGACGGGCTCCAGCCCCTCTTTGCGCATGAACGCCTGGGCAAATTCGAGCCGCTCAGGCAGCAGATCTGCAGGGGTCGGGCCATCTGCTGCATCGTAACTGGCGCGTCGCACAGAAGCCGGCAGCAGCGTATCGACACCAAAGGGCTTGTCCGTCAGCTCCCGGGTTTCTCGTATCCACTGGCGCAGCTGAGTTGGTCCGCACGCTGCGGCGCCAAGAATACCCAGACCGCCGGCGTTGGATACCGCAGCCGCCAGAGCAGGACCACTCGCTCCACCCATACCTGCAAGCACAATAGGTTTTTCAATACCAAAAATGTCACAGATCGATGTGTGTAAAGTCATGTTAAGTCTCCAAATTCCCCATAACCACCGCGAAAGAACAACAGTGGTGCTTTGCCGGTATCCGCCATTTTAAAATCCTGCACCTGGCCAACCGCTATAGTGTGATCACCGGCATCGTGCTCAGCCACCAGCGTACACTCCACATAACCAAGCGTGCCATCAATGATAGGTGCGCCGGTTACACCTGCCTGCCAGGGTACCTGCGTAAATTTATCACCACCTGATTGCGCCATGGCATCACAGACGTGTTTCTGATCTGCGGCAAGCAGGTTGATGCAGTAACTGCCGGCCTCCCGCAGTTTTGGCCAGCTGGACGATGATTTCCCAGGGCAGATGGCCACCAGTGGCGGCTCGAGTGACAGCGAAACAAACGACTGCGCAGCAAATCCGACAGGCTTATCCTCAAAAATACTTGTGGCCACCACGATGCCGGTGCAGAAGTTCCCCATCGCATTACGTAATGCGCGCCCATCAAACTCAGTCATTTAAAACCCTGCCAGCTACTTCTATATTTTTTGTGCGTGTTGGACTATACCGCAAGCAACTTGGTTTGCTCAGCCCGGTTTGTTTAAGATGTGTGCCTTTTTAAACAGGACCTAAGGGTCTTAAGCTAGAGCTGAGAGGCAGATGAGATGAGTGATTTAGACGTATTCCGCCAGCAAACCCGAGCATGGCTGGAAGAGAATTGCCCCGCTTCCATGCGCACACCGACGCCGGAGGAGGAAGTGGTCTGGGGTGGACGCAACCAGACCTGGGTGAATCCTGATTCAAAAATCTGGCTGGAGCGCATGGCAGAACGTGGCTGGACCGTGCCGCGCTGGCCGGAAGCCTACGGTGGCGGTGGTCTAAGTGCTGATGAAGATAAGATTCTGCAGCAGGAAATGCGTCGCATAAATGCGCGCCTTCCAGTGCAGAGTTTCGGCATCTGGATGCTGGGGCCTGCGCTGCTGGAATTCGCCAGCGAGGAACAGAAGAAAAAATATCTGCCTGAAATCGCCCGCGGCGAGATCCGCTGGTGTCAGGGTTATTCGGAACCCGGCTACGGATCCGATCTGGCTGGCTTGCAGACCAAGGCTGAAGACAAAGGTGACTACTACCTTGTTAACGGCGCCAAAATCTGGACGTCTTACGCGGATCAGGCCGATTGGATTTTCTGCCTGGTGCGCACCGATATGGATGCCCCCAAACATGAAGGCATCAGCTTTCTGCTGTTTGATATGGCCAGTGAAGGGGTCACAACGACCCCCATTCCGCTGATCTCCGGTGCTTCACCCTTCTGTCAGACTTTCTTTGATGATGTGAAAGTACCCAAAACACAGCTGGTGGGTGAGCTCAACAAAGGTTGGACCATCGCCAAACGACTGCTGCAGCACGAACGCCAGATGATATCCGGCATTGGCGGCAATTCCGCCCTGGGTGGCAGCGGCAGCCAGCTGGAAGATGTTGCCAAGAGATATGTCGGCGAGGCCAACGGTCAGATTGCGGACCCCGCAATCCGCACCAGCGTCACAGAACACCGCATGAACGACAGCGCCTTCCAACTGACCATGGCCCGCAGTGGTGAGGAAGCTAAAGCCGGAAACCTTGATGCGAACCTGGCTTCAATTTTCAAGTATTACGGTACTGAGCAGAATAAGCGCAAGTACGAGCGCATGCTGGAGCTGATGGGCACCCAGATGCTCGGTTGGGAAGGTGACTCTTTCGAAGATCGGGAGTTGAACGCTACGCGCCAGTGGCTGCGTTCAAAAGCCAACTCCATCGAAGGCGGCACCAGCGAGGTGCAACTCAACGTGATCGCAAAGCGCGTTCTGGGACTACCAGACTAGCTCTACCGCGCATCCTCACCTGCAGGTGGGTGCGGCCAGCTGCAGGTTCCGGTTTGAAATTGGCGGCTATTGGCCCAATATAAGCAGTGCCCTTTCAGCCAATTGGAAATCTATATGGAACTGATCATTTTACTTGTCATTATCGCCGCTCTGGCCTTCTGGGTGGTGGCCATATACAACAAGCTGGTGGCGCTGAAAAACCGCTTTGAGAACGGTTTTGCACAGATAGAAGTACAGCTTAAACGTCGCTACGACCTGATTCCCAATCTGGTTGAAACGGCCAAAGCCTACATGAGCCATGAACGCGAGACGCTGGAGGCGGTTATCAATGCACGTAACCAGGCGATGGCCGGTTTACAGGCCGCCGCTGCCGACCCGGGCAACGCTAACGCCATGAAAGAGCTGGGCAGCGCAGAAGGTATGTTAGGCAGTGCTTTAGGCAGGCTCAATGTCGTCATGGAGGCTTATCCCGATCTGAAAGCCAACCAGAATATGATGCAGCTGAGTGAAGAACTCACCACGACCGAAAACAAAGTCGCTTTTTCCCGTCAGGCTTACAATGACCAGGTCACTGAGTACAATTCTTATCGCCAGTCGTTTCCACCCGTTGTGTTTGCTGGCATGTTTGGACACAGTAAAGATGCAGAGCTGCTTGAATTTGCTGACTCAGAAGCCATACAGGCAGCGCCTTCAGTATCATTCAACTGATTCAGCCGCGCTCTGCCCGCTGACACGCAAGACCGCCAATGAACTTTTTTCAGGCGCAGGATAACGCACGCAGAAAAACCTGGATGCTGGCACTGCTGTTCGGCGCGGCGGTAATTACTCTGCTGCTGCTGACCAATGTATTTGTTGCTATCGCTTTTGGCTGGGCAGGCATGCAGACCGGCATGACCTTCAGCCAGACGCTTGCCCAGGTACCCGTAGACAGCTGGATCTGGATCAGCCTGGGCGTCATAGGTGTCATTGGCGTTGCAAGCCTGTATAAGTTTCTGAGCATTTCCGGCGGTGGAAAGACCATAGCGGAAGCGTTGGGAGGTTCACTGATCCACCAGAACACCCGTGATCAGAAACAACGCCGGCTGCTCAACGTGGTTGAAGAAATGGCATTAGCGGCAGGGATGCCGGTGCCCCCGGTCTATCTGATCCCCGAACCCAGCATCAATGCGTTTGCAGCAGGCTTCAGCACTGATGATGCAGTTATTGGCATTAATCAGGGCACCCTGGAGCAACTCTCCCGCTCAGAATTACAAGGTGTTGTGGCCCACGAATTCAGCCATATTCTCAATGGTGACACTCACATTAATCTGCGCCTGATTGCTATTCTGCATGGCATATTGTTTGTTGGCATGATCGGTTATGGCCTGCTTCGCGCCGGCGGATACAGCCGGCGCAATGGTTTACCCATTGTTGTGGCAGGCATTGGCCTGTTGATTATTGGGTATGGTGGCACTTTTTTTGGCAACCTGATTAAAGCTGCAGTGAGCCGCCAGCGCGAATACCTGGCGGACGCGTCTGCTGTTCAATTCACACGTGACCCCAGCAGCATCGCAGATGCTTTAAAGAAAATAGGCGGGTTCAGCATGAGCTCACACATGACCAACCCTGCCGCAGAACAGGCCAGTCACATGTTCTTCGGCGCCGCGGCGCAGAAGTTTGCAACCAGCCTGTTAGCTACACACCCACCCCTGGATAAACGTATTCTTGCCATCGACCCGGGTTGGGACGGTAAGTTTCTGCACAACAGTCCAGCAGCCGCGGCAGATGACCAGGCCCGTCAGACTGAACGGTCAAACCGCGCGGACACCGCAGGCGTCAGTCAGCTGGCTGGCGGCGCACAGAGCGGCGCACAGAGCGGCGCACAAAACATTGTCGACCAGGTGGGCACGCTGAGTGCGGCAGGGCTGGCCGCTGCACAGAACATGATCTCGGATAATCCCGAGCAGCTAAGCCAGGCAGCCCATGACCCGTTCGAGGCCCGCGCATTAATTTACGCCATGTTGATTAATCCGCAGCACGACCAGGTCAGTGAACGGCAGTTGGCGCTGATCGGTGAGCAGGCAGAGACAGGCGTTGCACCACACGTGACACGCCTGCTGCCCGCGGTTCGCAACAGCACAAGCGGGCATCTCCTGATGCTTGTGGAAATGTCTGTGCCTGCACTCAAGGAACTGAGCTTTTCTCAATACAAGACCTTTACGAAAAACACCGCTGCCTTGATCACTGCAGACAAACGCGTCGAGATATTTGAGTGGGTCATCCACAGGGTGTTGACCAAACACCTGCACGCACACTTCGAAGGCCCGCAGAATGTGCATGGGCGGATTGGCAATATCAACAAACTGGCTGACGATGCGGCCAAACTGCTGTCGATACTGGCGAGTCACAGCCATGAAGACACCAACGAACAATTGCGCGCCTACAATGCCGGTGCCGCAGAACTGGATATCGACAAGCCCTATTCAAAACAGGATAGCTTCGACTATCAGCGGTTAAACGACACGCTGGTGAAACTGCGTAAGCTGAAACCGCTGGCAAAGCCTGCACTCCTTAAAGCTTGTGCAACCTGTGTGCTGGCAGATAACCATGTGAACGCAGCTGAAGGCGCCCTGTTGCAGGGTATTGCAGCAACCCTCGACTGCCCGATTCCACCGTCTATCTACTCCTGAGCTCGTGTTTGAAAAAGTCACTGCAAGCGCGTGCCAGGCATACTAGAATGCGGCAAGTTTCCGGATCGACATCAGTTTGACGCAGCCCGACACCAGCAGCCCGGTGATACCCCTTTCCAGTCGCAGCAAACAGCTTGGCGCCCTGGATCTGGGCTCCAACAGTTTCCATTTGCTGATCGCCCAGGAATCCCATGGCCGTGTGCAGGTACTGGATAAACACAAAGAAATGGTGCGCCTGGCGGAAGGCTTAAGGAACGGCAAAAACCTTGATGCAGCTGTGGTCAGCCGCGCCCTGGAATGTCTGGAGCGATTTGCCCAGCGGCTGCGACCACTGGACCCCGGCAACGTCCGCATCGTCGGCACCAACACGTTGCGTAAAGCCAAAGACAGCCAGTTCATTACCCAGGCTGAGCAGATTCTGGGTCACAAAATCGACATCATCTCTGGCCGAGAGGAAGCCCGTCTGATTTTCATGGGGGTCTGTCACGATCTTGGCGGTGAAGACACGCGCCGACTGGTTGTCGATATCGGTGGCGGCAGCACCGAACTCATCCTCGGCAGGAAAGCCTCTCCCGAGCAACTGGAAAGCCTGTACATGGGTTGTGTCTCCATGTCGCTGAAGTATTTTGCGGATGGCGTCATCACCAAACAAGGCATGCAGAAGGCGATAAATCACGCGCTGGTGGAGCTCGAACCGGTCACCCACGACTTCATCGAGCAGGGTTGGGAAAGCTCGGTTGGCGCATCTGGCACGATCAACGCGGTGCGTGAAGTAAGCGCACACCTTGGCGGTGAAGATCTGATCAGCAGCGAAGGGCTTGCCGAGATCCGCAGCAGGCTTATCAGCGCTGGCAGTCTCAGTGAATTGAGCCTCGCCGGCCTGGCCGACGAACGCAAAGCGGTTTTCCCAGGCGGCGTAGCCATACTGTCCGCAATATTCGAAGCCCTGCGAATTGAAACCATGATGGCCGCACAAAGCGCGCTGCGTGAAGGTCTGATTTACGATCTGTTGGGCCGACAGCAGGCAGACGACACCCGCGAACACACGGTTAATAATCTGACCCGACGCTATCGTATTGACGAGGCCCATGCCCGACAGGTTCGTGAAACCGCCCTGAGCCTGATGTCACAGGTGGCGATGGTCTGGGAGCTCACCGACCCTGAACTCAAACTCATTCTCGGCTGGGCGGCCAGTCTGCACGAGATAGGCATGGACATTTCCCACTCGGGCTACCACAAACACGGTGGCTATCTCCTGGAAAACATGGATCTACCTGGGTTTTCACGCGCAGAACAGAAGTTACTGGCGCTAATGGTCCGTGCGCATCGACGCAAAATGCCAACCGACCTGTTCCCCTCAGATGCGCCGGAACAAACGCGGCTGAGTGTCCTCCTGCGCATCGCCGCTGTCCTGCATCGTGGCCGCAGCCATACCCCCCTGCCTCACGTTGATGTACAGGCGAAGAATAAGCAGCTGACCTTGTCGCTGCCACAGGACTACCTCGATACACATCCACTAACCGCCGAAGACCTGGCTAACGAAGCCCGCTATATCAAAGCGGCAGGCATCGAATTGAAGTTAGCCAGCCACTGATCTGCCGACGGTTCAGCAAACTCTAATCCGCTAGTTGCGCGAGCAGCATCTCCTGAGCAGCACGACGATTCTGCTTTGATTTTTTCTGCGTATACGAGCCATCAGCATTCAGATCCCAGCTTTGCGCATTGTCGTTCAGATAGTTTTCAATGGTCTCGCGAAACACACGGTCTTTGAGTTTTTTGTCTTCTATGGGGAAACAGGTTTCCACACGAGAGAAGAAATTTCGGCCCATCCAGTCGGCACTGGACAGGTAGACCAGCCTGTTGCCGCCGTTGTCGAAACAGAAAACCCGCGTATGTTCCAGAAAACGTCCGATAATCGAACGCACCCTGATATTTTCCGAGACGCCCGGGATGCCAGGCCGCAGCGCACAAAGGCCCCGCACCAGCAGTTCTATTTTTACACCCGCCTGGGAGGCTTCATACAACGCCTGGATCACCTGAGGTTCTACCAACGAGTTCATTTTGGCGTAGATACCCGCAGGTTTACCCGCCTTGGCATTTTTGATTTCGGCGTGGATCAGTTCGATCATTCTTGAGTGCAGGGTGAACGGCGCCTGCAGAATTTTTTTCAGTTTGCCCGCCTTACCCATCGCAGTCAGCTGCGCAAAGACCTTCTGTACGTCTTCACCCAGTTCAGCATCGCAGGAGAACAGGCCGTAGTCTGTGTACAGTCGCGTTGTGCGGATATGGTAGTTACCGGTGCCCAGGTGCACATAACGCATCAGCGATTTACCTTCGCGACGGATCACCATACACATCTTCGCGTGGGTCTTGTGCCCAACCACACCATAAACAACCTGCGCGCCAACCGACTGCAGCTTGTTAGCCAGTTCGATGTTGGCTTCCTCGTCAAACCGTGCGCGCAGTTCAATCACAACCAGCACTTCTTTACCACGGGTTGCGGCATCCACCAGGGCTTCAACAACTGCCGAATCGGTACCTGTGCGATACAACGTTTGACGGATAGACAGCACTTTCGGATCGCGCGCGGCCTGGCGCAGAAAGTCTACAAACGGAGCAAACGACTCAAACGGATGGTGCAGCAATATCTCACCCGCTCGAATCGCGTCAAACATGGCATCTGCATTGCGGATACGATCGGGAATAGACGGAGTAAAACCAGGGTATTTCAGATCAGGCCGGTCTACCAGATCAGGCAACGCAGCCAGCCGCATGAGGTTAACCGGTCCCTCACATCGATAAACCAGATCACGATCAAGATTAAACTGTGCCGCGAGAAAAGCGGTCAGCTCCTCCGGGCAGTGTTCTGACACTTCCAGACGCACGGCATCACCATATCGGCGTGAAGACAGCTCACCCTCAAGTGCGCGCAGCAGGTCGTCAATTTCTTCTTCATCAACAAACAGATCGCTGTTGCGGGTGACCCTGAATGCATAACATCCTGTTGCACGCATGCCTGGGAACAGCTGCGAGATGTGCGCATCCACGATAGACGACAACAGTACAAATTCGTTGCCGGAGGTGGCTGATGCTTCGTCAAGCCGCACAATTCGCGGCAGGGACCTTGGCGCCTGGACAATCGCTTTGCCGCTGTTACGCCCGAAGGCATCTTTGCCTTCCAGCGTGACAATAAACGCAAGGCTCTTGTTCAGCGGTTCCGGGAAAGGGTGCGAAGGATCCAATCCTACCGGAGAAATGATTGGCGCCAGCTCCCGTGAAAAATAGCGTTTCAGCCAGGCCTGCTGTTTAGAATTCCAGTCATCCCGCTTGAGAATGCGGATACCCTGCATGTCCAGCTTCGGCAGCAGCACGTCATTGAGCACCGCATACTGATGGCTGAGCAGTTCCTCCACCACCGGGCCGATCAGTCGCAGCTGGTCAGCGGCAGAGAGGTTGTCTGGCCCACGCTGGGTGCTGCCATAAGCTTCCTGCTGCTTCAGTCCCGCAATGCGGATTTCAAAAAACTCGTCAAGCACGGTACTTGCAATACAGACAAAACGTAAACGTTCCAGCAGCGGTACGCTTTCATCTTCAGCCTGCGCCACTACCCGACGCATGAATTCGAGCTGGGACAGTTCGCGGTTGATATACAGATCTGGATTGGTGAGGTTTACGGTATTCACTGTGTTCACTATTTTGCTTCAGACAAATGTTAGCATGCGCGCCAGAACAATTTGTGACAGGTGCATGACAGCGGTATCGAGCCGATCATTTTGCGCCTGCGACTTAAGGACTACTGCGTGCGTGATGAAGTGTTCCGCCATAACCAGGCACAAATCGTTGATTTTGCATTTACCGAAGAGGTGACTGCAGTATTTCCAGACATGATCCGTCGCTCGGTGATGGGTTACGAAACCATGGTGCCCGTGACCGGACTCGCAGCTGCCCGCCACCTGGGTAAGAGTGGCCTGGCATTTGATCTTGGCTGCTCGCTGGGCGCCACTACCCTTGCCATTCTGCAACAGAATAGAAGTGCTGACATTCACATCTGCGGCATCGACAGCTCCGCGCCGATGATCGAAGGCGCAAAACAGGCGATTACCGACCCCAGAGCTGAGTTTCGCCTGCAGGACATCCGCGATACCGACGTCAGCGGCGCAGACGTTGTGGTCCTGAATCTGGTGCTGCAGTTCCTTGAACCCACCGAAAGGCTACCTCTGTTACGCAGCCTGCAAACACAGATGCAGAAAACCGGTCTGTTGATTGTCTCAGAAAAAGTTTGCCATTCTGACCCCGAAGAACACGCTTACTACGACGAGCTGCACCTTGCCTGGAAAAAGGCCAACGGCTACTCAGAACTGGAGGTGGCGCAGAAAAGATCCGCTCTGGAAAACGTCATGCAGATTGATACTGAAGCAGCTCACGAGGAACGCTTTCGCGAAGCCGGGTTTACCCGGGTACGACAGTGGTATCGCTGCATGAACTGGGCGTCGTTTCTTGTCCAGCCTTGATTCAGCGACGAATCAGATAATGGATATTTTGCACAATCTACGTGAAAACCTTCCCGCAGATCTACCTGACTGGCCCCTGAAACGAGCACTTGCCCGCTTCAGCCGCGATCACCATGGTGATTTTGACAAGTGGTCAAACGCACTGGAAAACCTGCCGGACCTGCTTAATCGGGAAGTGGATCTGCACGACGCAGTAAGCGTTGAAGGCGATGTGGATACTCAGAAACTAACCGATGCGCTAAAGCTGTTTCATCCCTGGCGCAAAGGACCTTTCTCGATTGCAGAGGTTCTTATCGATACTGAGTGGCGCTCGGATTTTAAATGGCAACGCCTTGAAAATGCTCTGGGCGACTTGTCAGGACAGCGTATTTTAGATATCGGCTGCGGCAACGGATATTTCGGCTGGCGCATGCTCGGGCGCGGCGCTCGCGAGGTTGTCGGTATCGACCCAACGCTGTTGTTCTGCATGCAGCATCTGGCGATAGAAAAGTATGTACAGAAACCTGGTAACTGGGTGTTGCCGCTTGGCATCGAAGAAATTCCAAACACAACCCAATTCGACTGGGTACTGAGCATGGGTGTGATTTATCACCGCCGTGATCCCCAGGCCCACATTGAACAGCTCGCTGCACTTACTCGATCCGGCGGCCATAGCATTGTCGAATCCATTGTGGTTGAAGGGTCGGAATCTCTGATACCACCCGGTCGATATGCGCGCATGCGTAACGTCTGGTGCGTACCGAGTATCGACGACTTATGTAAGTGGCTGCAGCGGGCAGGCTTTACAGATGTCCGGGTTCTGGATGTCAGCGTGACGACCATGGAAGAACAGCGCTCTACTCAATGGATGTCTTTCGATTCCCTCATCGACACTCTAGATCCGCAAAACCCGCAGCGCACTATCGAAGGGCATCCAGCACCTGTCCGGGCAATCGTAGTTGGTGAGAAGCCTTGACCCGGAACCAGAGATTTCCAAGTCGCTGCATTAATCCCGATACTGAGCGGCGGAAATGAATTCACCAAACGCCTCACACCAGATAACTACTGTGTTAAATCGCGTCAGGTCTACACCTTCAGCCAGCTCTAAAATAAACCCGTCAAAAGTTTTCACATCGCCAACGAGTTGAGCCTCATTTTTTCTCTGCAGAAACTCATTTTCATGTTCGACAAAGCCGTCAACCAGGTACGCTTTGTAATCAGGACCAGGGGCAAGGCGTCCCTCATGCACAATTTGCGAGTCTGTGAGGCTCACCTCTCCTTCTCCCCAATGCAGAAAATCACTGCCTCTGAGCTCCCGGGTGAATTCAGCTTTGAACAACGCACCCTGAGCTTGCGCGCTCAGCATTGCAGATGGCGGTGTTGGGGGAGCGGTAAGTACAGGCAGAAAGTAGGTGCCCAATGCAAACCCGATCGCAAGTACAACGCCATGGGAGATCACTAACACTATAAATCGAGCCATTTTTCCTCTTACACCACTCAGACCCTGCAAACAGGACACACTATGCATCTGATGCCAGAAGCGTTAGCGTACTCACATCAGTACTCAAGTTCACAATTATGTTTGGCATCATTCCATTTAACTTCAGATTCCGCGGCAAGGTGCGTCGTATCCTGGATATCTATTACTGTTTCATAGAGGAAGGCAACGTCGCCCTGCACCCTACCCAGATTGCACGCAAAACCGGCATCAGTTTTGCTGAAGTTGCGCGACGCCTGGACGCGACGCCAGAATTGTTCGTGAAACTGCCAAAACGCGACGGCATCACCCGCTACCGTATCACCACCAGCGCATCAACCCGCACCGAAGAAGAAACCGAGAAGCTGCTGAACAAATATGCCCAGCGTGAATCCTGGCTGTTTTATGCTTTTGGTCTGATGGTGCTCGCCATGCTGGTCATCATTGTGCTGACCATCATCCCCAACGTCTGAACACCACCCTGCACGAAGGAATCAATGTGCCTGAATCTCTAAACGCAGAACATCAGCAGCTGGCCGCCACCTGTGCGGAGTTCGCTCAGCAGGTGCTGTTATGCGCCAGCAGCGATAATCCTGCTGCCACTCGAGCAGACGTACGTTCTGCAGCTAAAGCTGCAGGTCTGTTTGCCATGACGCAACCCGAATCCTTTGGTGGCACAGCAGCCGGGCAGCTGGCGCTGTGTGTTGCACGGGAGACGCTCGCAAGTTTTAACCCACCCTATATGGACGCCGTGTTTGGACCCAGTCCGGGGGTTTTAGCTCAGGTGGAAGAACCGCTGCGCAGTACCCATCTGACGCCGTTACTGGCGGGAGAAAAACGGGGCAGCTTTGGTTTTACCGAAGCAGACGATGCACCCGCACCCACCAGCGGCGTGATTGAAGGCTCAAACCTGCGCGTCAACGGGCAGAAATCCTATGTGACCGGCGGCGCAGAGGCTGACTTCATCAATACTCTGGTGCACATCGAAGGACGCGGACCTTCCATGGTGGTGATCGATACAGCCTCCGAAGGGGTCATCATAGAGAAAAAATTTGTCTCCCTGGATGGCTCCCACCACGCAATCATCACATTCAAAGACGTCAGCGTGCCGGTGGCACACATCATCGGTGAAGCCGGCAAAGGCATGCCCCGAGCGATGCGGCAGATTGGCGATACCCGCCTGCTGTTTGCAGCGCAGGCCTGCGGTTACATGATCTGGGTTGTCAACCTGCTAAACCAACACCTGCTCGCACCAGACAAGAGCGGCAACCCGAGAGGCAACCTGGACGTCATTCGACTGCGTTATGCTGACCTGCGCATCAAAACTTACGCCGCGCGCAGCATGCTCTATCGAACGGCGCGTCTGGCAGATCAGGGCGAAAATATTGTCAACGAGGCTATGGCCTGCAAAGTTTTTGCAACTGAAGCGATTGGTGAACTTGTCGACACCGCTATCCAGCTTGTCGGTGGAAGCGCCCTGGTGGAGGATCATCCACTGGCAGTTCTCTACCGTCAGGTGCGCGCATGGCGATTGGCGGAAGGTGCCAGTGATGTTTTACGCTTAAACATTGGCAGAGGTATTCTGGAGCTCGGTAAAGGACGCCTGTAAGGTAAGGTACTCCAAGGAAATGCTTTTTAAGCAGACGTTGCCTGACAATTTTTTCTTCTTTGAGGATATCGGAACATGCGAACTTCTTTTCTGATAAGCATCCTGCTCCTGGCAGGTTGCACGTTTGTGCAACTCAGCGATGCTGGCGCAGGCGTTGCACAACTGGGCAGCGGTGACGTTGCAAACTGTGAATCAAAAGGCGTTGTCAGTACCCAGACCCGCGCTAAAGTGGTTGTCTCCCGCAGCGAGGAAGCCGTGCGCGAAGAACTCACGGTTATGGCGCGCAATGAGGCTGCAAAGCTGGGGGCCAATGCAATTGTACCGATCGCCAGACCCGAAGATGGGGCTCAGAGCTTTCGCGCCTTTCTGTGTAAATGACCGAGCTATGTGATCGATCGAGCAGGTCTGAGTTACGGGCCTTCATCACTTTTGAAGCCATGCTGTTCGCGGGTCATCTCACGGCTGGCCGGTGACTTGCGCACCATGACATAGACCGCGCCAACGCCACCGTGGCGGCGAGTGGCCGAGCTGAAGGCAATCACTTCGGGATGGTGCTGGAGCCAATGGTTCACGTAGCTTTTTAATCTGCCCGGTGTCTTACTCAGCTCGCCTTTGCCTGGCGAAATCAGCAGATTGCGCCAGTCTTTGGCCTGCGCCAGGCGTAAGAAGTTAAACACCAGCGTGCGCGCTTCTTTAACCGTTTTTCGGTGCAGATCAAGTTGACCCTGATGCTCATAGCCACCGCGTTTGAGACGATCAAAGACCGCGTTCTGCACACCTACCTGCTTCCATTGCAGCACAGCCTGGGGATCAACGGGTTCAACATCCGCAAGCGTCAGAAAATTGGGATCGGCGAGATCACTGTTCAAGCCTAAGGCAGCCTCGCGTCGTTGCAGCTGGGCAGGTGTCACCTGGGGGTCAGGCTTTAATGTCTGCACACGCCCTTTTTCAATACGCTCAACGTCAGACATCGCCTGGGCAAACAGATCATTGTCATCATCAGCATCGTCGTCCACAGCAACCTACCTTCAGCGTCTGATTTTAAGTGTCGATGTCCGTTTCCAACGGGACGCGGATACTTGGGAACTCAGCGGAGCGGGTGCCGGGAATCGGCAGGTTTTCCTGCCGATGATAAGTAAACACGGGAGACAATTTCACGTGGTTCAGATTGTTACGACCGGCCGCATGAAACAATCGACAGTGAAACAACAGAACATCTCCCGGAGCGAGAACCACACTCTGAGCGGCTTCAATCAATGCCGCATTTTCAGGTATCTCAGGTCGCAGGAACAGTGCACGATCAAGCCTGCCACGATCGAAGGACATGGTGTGCGTACCTGGAATAACCTGCAGCGCACCGTTTTCCTGAGTCTCATCACCCAGGGCAAACCAGGCGGAAATCAGTTCAGGTCGATCAAATGACCAGTAGCGGATGTCCTGATGCCACAAAGTAGCACTGCTGTAGCCCGGGTGTTTGGTCATGACGCAGTTGTGGTGGCATTGGGACAGCATGGCAGGCCCTGCCAGCAGTTTGTTAAGCTCTACAGCCACCGCCGGATGACAGGCCAGCTCGCGGAACCGTGCGTGTCGCGCATAAGCGTGTAACAGGCGTCGTGGGGTACGGCCGCCCTCATCATCCAGACTGGCTGGCGCACCGGGGTAGCCTACCTGCGCTTCGAACTCAGCAGGCCCAACCAGTGGGTTAAGTGATTCAAGCACCAGCTGAGTAACCGCTTCAACCAGAGTCTTATCGATGACATCATGCAGGACCACAAAGCCCTGGCGCGCAAAGGCGGCAGGGCCGTATTCAAGATTGTGGGATTCCATACTGCTCACCCGCTGTTAATCTTCTGTGTTTCAGCGCATCTGCTGACGAATAGTCTTCAACAGTTTTTCACCATACGGTGGTCGCAGGCCGGCAAATTCAGCAACGTTCACCTTGGTCTGTTTAAATATCGATTTGGCATGGCTGAAGGTTTTGAAGCCGTCAAAGCCATGGTAGGACCCCATGCCGGAGGGGCCCACCCCACCAAACGGCAGGTCTTCCTGGGCAACATGCATAATCACGTCGTTCACCGTCACGCCACCGGAGGTTGTGCGGGTCAGCACTTCACGCTCTTCGCTGTCATCATCGCCAAAGTAGTACAGACCCAGGGGTCGAGGGTGATGATTGATATACGAAATGGTGCTGTCCACGGAGTCATAAGATTTGATCGGCATGAGCGGACCAAAAATCTCTTCGTTCATGACATCCAGCGATTCGTCAGGATCAATGATCAGAGTTGGCGGTATCTTATGATGCGGTTGCTGACGGAAATCCTCACCGGCCGGGTTGATTTCAACAATTTCCGCACCTTGCTCCCTGGCCTGGTCAATATAGCCGTTTAAACGATCAAAATGCCGCTCGTTCACAACCGAGGTATAGTCCGGATTATCCAGCAGCGTGGGAAACATTTTCGCCACCGCTTTCTCGCTTGCGGCAACAAAGTCGCGCATCCGCTCAGTCGGCACAAACACATAGTCTGGTGCCAGACAAATCTGCCCCGCATTAAGCATTTTGCCTGCCATGATAGCGTCTGCAGTTTTATCCATATCTGCACTGCGGCTGACCACCACCGGAGACTTTCCGCCCAGCTCCAGGGTGACCGGCACGAGGTTTTCTGACGCCGCCCGCATAACATGCTTGGCTACGCTGGTGGCACCAGTAAACAACAGGTGATCAAACGGCAAAGAAGAAAAATCAGCGCCGGTTTGAGGTCCGCCGTTGATCACACAGATTTCTTCTTCAGCAAATTCCGAGGCAAAAGCCTGCGCCATGACTTCTGAGGTTGCGGGTGTGTACTCACTCGGCTTGATCATGCAGCGGTTGCCTGCACTCAGAATACCTGCCAACGGCGTGAAGGTCAGATTAACCGGAAAGTTCCAGGGGCTGATCACGCCGACCACCCCCAGGGGTTGGTACTCTATGAGCGCTTTTGCGCCCAGCAGATTAAGCGGGAAGGGTCCGGCTTTGCGCTTTTCAGGCTGGCTCCACTTCGCAACGTGGGCAATGGCGTGCTTCAGTGGTCCGACAGAACTTGCGATATCGGTAAAAAGCGACTGATGCTCGCTGCGATGGCCAAAGTCTGCGGACATGGCTTCAACAAATTGCGTCTCGTAATTCTTCAGCACCGCGATGGCGCGCTGTAGCCGATCAATTCGAGTCGCTTGGCTGACGACACCTTCTGCCAGATACGCCTCGCGTTGGCGCTCGAGTAGATTTCTCATCTCGCTTTGACTGGTTTCCTGCATGGTAGACGTCCTTGGTGCACAGTGACTGGAAGCTCTATTTTCCCGCTTGTAGGCCGGCAAAGTCTAGCGCCGTGAAAACTCAGGCAGAAACCCCCACGCCGCCTAAACTTCAGGCATGCCTGTGATACCCCCTGACATCCCTACACGCACTCTATGTGTGCTGTTACTGCTGCTTAGCACCAGCAGCTATGGGCGGGTTGTGATGGACGAGTCTTTCGATCAGATAGACCTGTCCCAGGCCTGGCAGTATCAGCCGAGTCAAAATCTTGACACAGGCTCTCCACCGCGACACGGATACCTGCCTGTAGACCCCCGACCTGAGGCGTTCAATCAGTACAATCGCGCCTACTGGCTGCATCTTGAACTGACAAACTCATCTCCGCAGGCATTGAACCGGTGGCTGGAGATCGAGAATCACCGGATCAGGCATGCGCGGCTGCTGATTTTCGAAAACGACGTGTTCATCAGACAGCAGGATGCCGGCCTGAGTATCCCACGCACAGGTTCCAGCGCATCAACCAACCACCCGCTTTTCAGGATCCATCTGCCACCCGACAAGCGTATTGACCTTTATCTTCACATCAGCAGCCGAGACACGCTGGTCTGGAAGAGCACGCTGTGGGAACCGCTCGCATTCACAAGCCACATGACTGATCGCCGAGCGCTGCTGACCCTGCTTCTGGGTATCATCGCCGCGCTTGCAATCTACAACCTGGTCTTCGCGGTGGTGACCAGACAACTGTTATATCTGCATCTCAGCGCGTTTCTAAGCACTTTACTGCTCCTTCAAATAACGTTGCAGGGCTTGGGATCCGTTTATATCTGGGCACAGCACCCAGGCTTCGACATCTACATCTTCGGACCTGCCCTGATGCTGTTTGGTTTGATTCTGGTCATATTCAGCCAGGCGTTCCTGCGCATACAGGACGAACCTTTTCAACGTCGCGTCCGCCAGGCTACCCTCGCATACACACTGTTTTTCATCATTCCGGTCACGCTGGCCCAGGACGGCCGGATCATTGTGGCTGCGGGATTCCTGTACGCAATACCGCTGGCACTCATTGGTGGCCGGGCCGTACGACAGGCCCTGCAGGGTGTGCAGATTGCACGGGACTATGTGCTGGCATTCAGCCCGCTGATTCTGCTGATTGGGGCGCTGCTCACCAACTGGGTATTCGGCTTTGGCTGGAACGGTGATTTCACATCACTGTTACTGTTGCTCTGCAGCGTACTGGTGGCGATGAGTCTGGCAGTAGCCCTGGCTTCCCACATCCGCAAACTGACAGATGACCAGCACAAAGCCGAGCAGGCTGCGGTGCTGGCGCAGATTGAAGCCGCTCAGTCCTCTCTGAAAGCGAAAACAGCAGAGTCCGCAGCAGCAGCCAAAACCGCTTTTCTTGCCACGATGAGCCATGAAATCCGCACCCCCATGAACGGCGTGCTGGGTATGGCAGACCTGCTGGAAAATACGTCGTTGAACAGCCAACAATCTACCTATGTTGATACCTTACGGCGCTGTGGCCAGACGCTGATGAACATCCTCAACGATATTCTGGATTTCTCCAAGGTTGAAGCTGGACACATGACTCTGGAAACTATTGAGGTCGACCTGGTTGCTCTACTGGATGATTTAGTGCTCCTGCATCGAGACCAGGTCAATCGCCGAGGCCTGTCTCTCTATGTGTGGATCGCACCTGATGTACCCATGCGGGTTTCAGCAGATCCGACCCGGTTGCAGCAGGTGTTATCGAATCTGCTTAACAACGCGATAAAGTTTACCGACGCTGGCAGGATCCAGATCAGGCTGGACAGGGTCAATGCGCCTGACATGCTGACGCCGCAGCTGAGATTTCAGATCATCGATGAAGGCATCGGTATTGACAGCGCGGCTCTGGACAATCTTTTCAGTGCCTTTGCTCAAGCGGATTCCTCCATTTCCAGGCGATTTGGGGGGACCGGCCTGGGCCTGGCCATCAGCAAGCGCCTGGTTGAACTGATGGGCGGGCATATCAGCGCGCACAGTCAACCCGGCAAGGGCACCAACATGTCGTTTACCATTGACGCGCCGGCAGATGACACTGGCAATGTTGCAACCAGGTCCGTACACCTGGGATACGTTGGCCAGGACCATCATCTTGCCGAGTCCCTGCGCCTGTTTGCTGCGCATGGACAGATAACCTTCACGCGTTACGAGCGGCATCAGCTTGAGCAGGTCAGTCCAGATCTGCCATTGCTCCTGGATGCCGGCCAGAGTCTGTTAGAAATTCCAAACAGGCAGCTGATTGTTGGCAAGGACCTGCAGTTGCCGTTGGTGTTTGCAGAATTGTTAAACCTGCTGGGAGACAAGCCTGCCCAAACACCATTGTTCCCGGCAGATTTACAGCCACTGAAAAACATGCAGGTGTTGCTGGCAGAAGACAACAAGATCAACCGACTGGTCGCGGGCAAGCTCCTCGAGCGCCTTGGCTCAACTGTCCACTATGCAAACGACGGGCAGGAGGCGGTTGCTCTTTTTGACACTCTGCAGAGCAAACTCGATATTGTTCTGATGGATTGCGAAATGCCGGTGATGGACGGCTACACAGCCACAAAGACCATTCGCAGCCGCGAAATTGAACAAAGTGTAATCCCAATTATCGCGCTGACCGCCCACGCCCTGGATGAGTATCGAAAGAAAGCGGCAGAGGCCGGCATGGACGACTACGTGACCAAACCCATAGACCCACAGGTGCTGGTGGATGCAATTAAACGCTGTTGCCCTGCACTGAATCATGATTCACCACCTGACTCATCAGTGGCTCCCCGTTGACGGTCACTTCAAGTGCACCCGTGCTGCGCCAGAAACGCGCCTCGATATAGTGGTGTTCTTCCCACTCCAGCTCAACATTTGTCCACACATACTGCGGCTCTTTGCCGGTCCATTCCCGACGTTTACGCAGACAGTCGTCCAGGTAAAGCTCAAGGCCACCATCCTGCGTTAACTGTATCGCCAGAGATTTGTGTCGATGTTTAAAAGGTATGACGTGAGGCACAGGCGCTCCAACTCAGGTAGGCCCACATTCTAGCAGCCATTTACCGTTCGAAAAGCATCCTCAGGTTACGGTAAGCTGGCCCAAATCAGATGCGGACGCACAATGAAAGACAACGCTGACTTCGCCAAAGTACTGCGCAGCAGAGACGTGCTGGCTTTGTCCTTTGGCGCCATGATCGGCTGGAGCTGGGTTCTGCTGACCGGCGTCTGGCTTACCAATGCTGGCACTCTGGGCACACTGATTGCTTTTGCCGTGGGCGGCCTGGCCATCACGTTAATCGGCCTCACCTACAGCGAACTTGCCGCGGCAATGCCCAAGGCGGGCGGAGAACACGTTTACACACATCGCGCGCTGGGACCGAAGTGGAGCTTCGTCTGCACCTGGGCACTGCTGTTTTCTTACCTCAATGTGTGCATGTATGAATCTGTAGCCCTGCCCACCGCGGTTGAGTATCTGTTGCCGCAGATCCGCGTTGGCACTCTCTGGAATGTATTGGGTGCTGACGTTGACCTGGGTTTTGTATTGATAGGCAGCGTGGGTGCCTTTGTGATGTCGTTGGTCAATTACTTTGGTATTCGAACAGCCGCATTTCTACAGAGTATGGTCACCGGTCTGATTCTGTTCGCGGGTGTATTGCTGATCAGCGGTGCAGCATTCAACGGTGATGCAGGCAACGCCACACCGTGGATAGCAACGCCAACAACCGGCATTCTTGCGGTACTGATTATGGTACCGGCAATGCTTGTTGGCTTTGATGTGATCCCCCAGTCTGCAGAAGAGATTGACCTGCCACCCAACAGAATCGGCCGTCTGCTGGTGATCTCTGTCTGCCTGGCGGTAGCCTGGTACGTTCTGATCACCGCTGCAGTGGGCTTCGCAATTCCCGCAGATGCTCTGGGCACCAGCCAGATGGCCACAGCTGACGCGGCCACACGACTATGGGATACACCGGTTGCAGGCACCATTTTAGTCCTCGGCGGCATTGGCGGCATTCTGACCAGCTGGAATGCGTTTATTGTTGGTGCTTCTCGCGTACTTTATGCGCTGGCCAGATCAGGATTCATTCCCGCCGCGTTTGCGCGTCTGCACCCCAAATACAAAACCCCCTACGTGGGTATTATCGCTATCGGCGTCGTTTCGATGATTGCACCTTTGTTTGGCAGAACCATTCTTGTCTGGCTGGTAAACAGCGGCAGCTTTGCTGTCACCATCGCATTTCTGTTTGTGGCGTTGTCTTTTCTGGTACTGCGCCGTACCGAACCGGATATGATCAGGCCGTTTCGCATCAGTCACCCTAACCTGGTTGGTTATGGTGCAATCATCCTGACTCTGGGCCTGCTCAGCGCTTTCCTGCCCTGGAGCGATAGTGCGCTGGCGTGGCCAAACGAATGGCTCACAATTATTGTCTGGACGGTGTTAGGTGCTTTGATTCTCTGGCGCAGCAAACAGTAGGGTTTCACCGGCACTCAGGCCGGGAACAACCTGCGCAGGTGCGCCTGAGGCAAAGGCTGTGTCAGTTTGGATACAACCACGGTCACCAGCACCGAAACCACCTCTCCCATGGCTGCACACGACCAGGGGTTAGGTGCCTCTATACGTAACCAGATGGCCATATTCTGTAAGGTGCCGGGTTCAAACCATTCCGGTTTGATCATGGCATTGAAGGTGATGATAAACACCAGACCCCCGGCTAACAAACCGGCAAACGCACCCGATTTCGTAACCCCTTTCCACACTGCACCCAGAATCAGCGGTCCGGCAAACGCCGCCATCATGCAGCCCGTGCCCACCCAGACAATGATGGTCACGTTCATATCAAGCATTGACCAGGCAAGAGCCGTACACAGCACCATGACGACCACTGTACTGATCCGACTGATCTTCAATACACGCGCTTCCAGCTCTGCTTCACTCAAATGCGCACGAAAGCGTGGCACAAACGTCAGACGATAAAGATCATTGGCAATGATCTGCGAGGAAGACACCACCAGGCCATCAGCGGTGGACATGACCGCTGCAAGAATACCTACACCCAGCAGGGCCGCCAGCCAGCTCGGAAACAACTCGATAAACAGCAGCGCCAGGGCCTGATTGCCGTTGACACCTTCGCCCAGAATGACGCGCGCCATGATACCGCCCAGGCCCAGCATGCCGAGGATCAGGCCAAAGGTAAAAGCCAGGCGAATGAACGTTTTCCGTTGTTCGGGCGCTTTTAACGCCCACAGTTTATTGCCGATGTGAGGCAGCATACCCAGCGGAATATGGGCCAATAGAACTGCCAGAACTGACCACCAGGAATGGTAGAGCACGTCATTTTTGTTGAGCCAGCTCACCAGGTTCTCATCTTTGGCACGCAGCTGATCCAACATGCCGGTAAAGCCGCCCTCAATACCATAGCCAAGCAGAAACAGGACCATTACCAGCAGGCCGACAAGGACCATTATAAAACCCTGCACGCCGTCGGTGAGGATATCCGCATGCGCCCCGCCCAGCACTACGTAAGCCATCAGTACCAGGGCTGTGACCCCCAGCGCAACCGACGGCGGCAGACCTAACATGATTTCAAACATGACAATGCCGGAAACAAGCTGTCCAGCCAGGTAGAAAAACAGGGACAGCGAAAACAGCGAGACCAGAATCCGGATCAGATCAGACTGATAACGAATACCCAGATACTCGGGTATTGAACGACTGCCAAATTCATGTCCGCTGCTGCTGACCAGACGCAAACACAACAGCACACCAAGATAGACCCCTATGGGATAAAGAAAAACCGACCAGATCACCGCCATGCCTGCGTTGTAACCTATACCGGGGAAGCCGACGAAGGTGGCGCCACTGGCAGTGGTGGCAGCAAAGGCAAAAGCGAGAAAAACCGGTCCATAAGCATTTCGCGCCGTAGCGAAATCGTCAGCATTGCTGACTTTACGCTGTCCCAGCAATCCAAACGCCAGCATCATGGCAATATAAACTGCCAGAAAAATCCAAGACCAAACTGTAAGATCCACTCTAAACCCTCACCCCTGAGTCGGGACAGCTTAACAGTTTCTTTTTCAGTTGCTATTTCTGTTATTGAAATGCGCCAGGGAGGCTCCCTGGAGTCAGAACAAGGGCATTTGCGCATTACCGGGCTGCAGTGGCGGCACAAACAGATCTGTCCTTAGCCGAGGCAGGCCTGCATCTGACAGACCATTGCGCTTGAGCGCAATATTGAACCGTTGAGCAATCAACTCCGCTACCGGCCCGGAGCCAGTCATGCGCTGGTACCACTGCGCTGAGTAAGCTTTGCCACCGCGTGTATCTCTGATGGTCTGCATCACCCGCTTCGCTTTCAGCGGGTAATGGTGGGACAGCCACTGTTCAAACAAGGGGGCTACTTCATGTGGCAGACGGATCAGAATGTATTGCACGGTTCCGGCGCCAGCTTGTGCACAGCGACCGACCATGGGTTCCAGTTCGTGATCGTTCAGGAAAGGGATCACCGGCGCTATCATCGCGCCTGTTGGCACCTTTGCCTCAGCCAGCGCTGACAATACGCGTAGACGTGCGGCCGGGCTTGCGGTCCGCGGCTCAAGCTTTGTCTTCAGCTTATTGTCCAGCGTTGTCACACTTAAATACACATGCACAAGATCCTGTTCTGCCAGCGCCTGCAAGATATCCAGATCACGCAGAATCAAAGCGCTTTTGGTAACGATGGTGACCGGATGATGACACTCCAGCAGCACCTGTAGAATCTCACGCATGATCTTCCGCTCGCGCTCCAGCGGTTGATATGGGTCGGTATTGGTGCCAATTGCAATCGGCCGACAGGTGTATCGTCGATGGCCCAGCTCCTCCTGCAGAT
Source organism: Pseudomonadaceae bacterium (assembly GCA_024743175.1). Taxonomy (GTDB): domain Bacteria; phylum Pseudomonadota; class Gammaproteobacteria; order Pseudomonadales; family Azotimanducaceae; genus UBA4421. Next base: position 591,666 of record JANSXA010000002.1, read on the forward strand.
GCGCACGCACATCGGTTTTGTAGAACAGCCTGGTTTCAAAATCTAACCCGGGAGACAGGTCGAGGTAGGCGTGTGTAGGCCGCGCAAAACAGTACACACAGCCATGCTCGCAACCTTTGTACGGGTTGATAGACTGATCGAAACCGATATCCGGTGAACTGTTTTTTGTGATCAGATGTACGGTGCGATCGGGCAGCACCTCGGTGGCTAATCGCGTTGGCACCTCTTGCGCAAACCAGCCATCAGCCACCGCAACTGTCTGCAGCGGCAGAAAGCGGCTATCGGCGTTGCCCGCCGCGCCTCTGCCTTTTAACGGTGTATCTGGTATTGGTGCATCTGGTATCGAGACGTCTGGTATTGGCACTGCTTTTTCACAAAGTTTCTGGGGATACTCTTTATAACTGTATGTATATACAGTATCAAGCTCAGCAACCCATTAGTAGACTTAACCGCTCGGGAGTCACAATAATGAAAATATCCATGCGCCTAAGTTGCGTTGCCCTGCTTGTCCTGTTCTCCGGTTGCGCGCAGGTGGCGCAGCAATCAACAGTAGACCAGCTGCGTCTGGAACTGGCTCAGATCCAGCACAGCCTGGACGATTCTGGCACCCAGGCCACCGCTCTGTTCAGCGAACAGTCCCTGAACACAAAAAATCTCAGTGATCAGCTGACTACCCTTGAAGAGTCTGTTGCGCAACTGGATAAGACTGTCAGCACTGCATGTCCTGAAAAAGCTGAGCGGGTTGTCGTGCAGCGCTGCGATCCAGTTAACACCACATCCGTGGTGGTGGCCGCTGAAGGAAAAATGATGCTGGGCGAAGTGGAACGTGTATGGGTCGATCCACCCGGACTGCAGATGATCGCGCGCATCGACACCGGCGCCAGCACCAGTTCATTACACGCTGACAATATCACCGCGTTCGAGCGAGACGGCGATGACTGGGTCCGATTTGATATCAACAATTCTGATAAAGAAAGCGTCACTATCGAGCAGCAGGTGACCAAATATGTGCGGGTCTTTCAACAGGCTGATAAAAGCGGGTCGCGACGACCGGTGGTTGACCTGCGCCTGGTGCTCGGTGACGTGCGTGACACTTTCAGCTTCACCCTTGCTGATCGCAGCCATCTGGAACAGGACATGATCCTGGGTCGCAACTTCCTCACAGACATGGCGCTTGTCGACGTCAGCAAACAGTACGTGCAACCACCCTTCAAACCCGTTGCCGCAGCAGCGCAGCAGTAAGCTATGAACAAAATCGGCCCGTTTCTGGCGCTTGTTGTGGCATTGGTAGTGATTGGTCTTGGTGCCGCACAATTTCGCCATACCACCTATAACATTCCCTGGCTGCCGGGCAGCGAAACTGAGATATGGCAGGTTGAAGCCCGCATCGAATTTGATGCCCGGGGCAGTGCTGCCCAGGTTTATCTGACGCTACCGCCTGACCAGCAGGGGTTTGCCATGGTCAGTGAAGCGACTGCTTCTTCCGGCTGGGGGTTTGCAATTGAAGGCGATCAGATTCAACGCCGCGCACATTGGACCCAGCGCGCTCCACAGGGCCGGCAGGTACTGTTTTACAAACTTGATCTGGCGGTCAGCGACGCTGACACCTGGGAACTGCCGCCACCCGCACCAACCGGTACAATCATCTGGGATGAGCCCTATCAGACTGCAGTAAGCCATGTACTGGACAACATCCTGCCTATCACGGCAGATCCGCACACCATGGCGCTGCAGCTGATTCAAACCCTCAACCGCCAACCGCCAGACCAGAACGTCTCCCTGCTGACCTCGGCCTATACCGGTGCTGATCTCATGCAACGTGTGCTGCAGACCGCCGGACTCAGTGCGCGGGCGGTACAGGTACTTGAACTGGAAGATGGCAGACGCCGCCAGGCACTCGCTGACTATCTGCAGGTGTGGGATGGGCAGCAATGGCGCCTGTACGACCCCGCTGTTGGTGAGGTGACCAAATCAACTGAACTTCTGCTCTGGCAAACCGGCACACCGGGTGTTTTAGAAGTGTTGGGCGGAACCAACAGCCGGGTATCTTTCTCTATGATCAGCCAGTCCCGTTCATCTCTGCTGCTGGCCCAGGAGCAGGCAGACGATTTCGCGTTATCGCTGTATAACCTGCCAATTGCCGAACAGAGCATGTTTAAACTGATCATGCTGCTGCCTGTTGGTGCGTTTGTTGTTGTGCTGCTGCGTGTTCTGGTAGGCATCCGCACCTCCGGCACCTTCATGCCTGTTCTGATTGCCCTGGCATTTCTGCAGACAGAGCTGATTCCCGGGCTGACCAGTTTCATTATTGTTGTTGGCATTGGTTTATCTATTCGATCCTACCTTTCCACCCTCAACCTTTTGTTAGTGGCACGTATCGCCACCCTGGTGGTGCTGGTCATAGGCATTATTTCGCTGTTCAGTATCGTCAGCTATCGACTTGGCTTGATTCAGGGTCTGACCATCACGTTTTTTCCGATGATCATTCTGGCATGGACTATTGAACGCATGTCGATTACCTGGGAAGAGGAAGGTCCAAAAGAAGTCCTGCTGCAGGGTGGCGGTAGCTTGTTTGTTGCCGTGCTGGCCTTCCTGTTAATGGATATGGCTGTCATTGAACACCTGGCTTTCAACTTTCCGGAACTGCATCTTGCCCTGCTGGGTCTGATTCTGCTTGCCGGACGTTATACCGGTTATCGCCTGCTGGAACTCAAACGCTTCAGTGCATTCAACTCATGAAAAACTGGATCAGTCCGTTTGAACTCAAGCGCCGCGGCATCCTTGGCATGAACCGGCGCAATGTTTCCTATATCAGCCGTTACAACAATCGACGTCAGTTTCCCCTTGTCGACAACAAGCTGAAAACCAAGCTGGTTGCTGAAGAAGCAGGGCTGGCAGTACCAAAGCTCATCGACATCGTTGCGACTCAACATGAGGTTGAAAGCGTTGAACAGAATCTGAAAGACCTGGATTCATTTGTTGCTAAACCCGCTCAGGGCAGCGGTGGCAAAGGCATTCTGGTTGTTGTCGGCCAGGAAGATGGGCTGTACAGGAAAGCCAGCGGTGATCTGATCACGCTGGCTGCGGTGAAAAGACACCTGACCAACACTTTAAGTGGTCTGCACTCTCTGGGCGGCAGAAACGATGTAGCCTTTCTGGAGACACTTGTGCGTGTGGACCCGGTTTTTTCGTCGTTCAGTCATGAAGGTGTACCGGACATCCGTCTGATCGTTTTCCAGGGCATACCCGTTATGGGCATGTTACGCCTGGCGACCCGTGCCTCAGATGGCAAAGCCAATCTGCACCAGGGGGCTATCGGGGTTGGTCTGGATATTGCCACCGGGCGCGGCATTCAAGCTGTGTTACACAATAAACTGGTTACCCATCATCCGGATACCGGTGCCGACCTGTCTACTCTGACCGTGCCGAACTGGCCTTCCCTGCTGAGACTTGCGGCGGAATGTTACGAAGTCACGGAACTTGGCTACCTGGGTTGTGACATTGTTATCGACCGCGACAGAGGGCCTTTGATACTTGAACTGAACGCCCGCCCGGGCCTGTCAATTCAGCTGGCCAACAACAGTGGTCTGCTGCCACGCCTGCAACGTGTAGAGGCGACAAAAACAAAAAAGATGCGCATTGCCGATCGCCTGCAGTTTGCCATGGAAAACTTCAAACACGACGATACCTGGGAAACCCTGCCTGCTTTCTAGCGACTGGCTCTGAACCCGTCAGCTTGTCAGCCAATCCAGAATGCGCGGGTTTTCTTCCACCGGGTAGGTGTGGGACAGATCATCTATTTCCCGATACTCAACCACAGCGCCAGCGCCGCTGAGCGCCTGTCGTGCAGTACGTGCAACGTCAACCGGGAACATCCAGTCCAGCGCTCCATGCATCAGATAGATCGGCAGCCCCTGCAGGCGCTGGGCGTCCGCCACTTCCACCAGCATGGGATGAAACGAGGCAGAACTGGGGGCCAGATGCGTGAAGGGTGATGTGCTCTGCAATCCGCTGACATAACTGAATGTACCGCCATCAGACATACCACTTAACAACACCCTGGTTGGGTCAATAGACCAGTGCTCCTGCACATAGGTCAACATGGCTGCAAGATTTTCAGAATCCGCGTCGGGTCCCATCAATGACCAGGTACCCTCTTTTGAAGTTGGGCTGACAACAATCACATTTCTGCTGCGCGCGACCTTGATCCAGGACCATAAAAAACTGCGTCCATGGCCGCTGCCGCCATGCAGCGCAAACACGACGGGCACAGTTTCTCCAGCGTAATACTCGGGCACGTAAAGTGAGAACCCGCCACGCTCATCAGCCGCATTGGAGATATGCATGACACCAACATTGGGTTGCGCAGGATCAACCTTAGCCAGACGCGCCAGCAGCTTTTCATCATCACGAGACTCCGGCAGCAGGAAGAAACGACTCACCGGCGGTAACATCGCGCTGAGTGGGTAGATGGATTCTGTAGCCTTGGTGTTGAACCCAACAGCACGATAGGCTGCCATGGCCGCATTACTCTGGTTCTGGGCACTGAGAAACTCGTCGAAACTACGCATCAGCAGCTCAGCGCTGGTTGTCGCTTGTTGGACAAAACCCGCGAGATGTTCCGGCCAGGCAGCGGCGCTGAATTGTGCCAGCCCTTGTTTTACGGGCTCGCGATAAGGCAGTATTTCCTCTGCGAGTTGGGCCAGGTTCGGCGGATGCAGATGTCTGGCCGCATGCCCCATAACCTCAATTCCCGTGAGCAACGGTGGTATCAGAGCAGTGGTTGCTTCAAGCAGCTCGTCTGTATTGTCCATCAGGCCACTATAACCAGAATCTTGTATAGTGTGTGGCAGCAATTTCTGCCAACCAGGAGAGGCGCGCAGTGGAGCGAGTGAAAAACAACTTTGACCGCAGCCTGGAAGACGTCGGCAACGTTCAACTTCTCGAGCACGTCAACTTAACGGTTCCTGATCAATCAGTTGCCGGTATGTTCTATGTGACAGGCCTGGGATTCACCCGCGACCCTTACATCGAATTCGGCACCCTCAACATGTGGATTAACCTGGGTGAGCAGCAGTTTCACATGCCCACCAATGAGGCCCAGGTATTGCGCGGCCATATTGCGGTTGTGGTTCCAGATCTCGACGATTTAGGTGCACGTCTGAAATTCGCCGCGCGCGGATTGGGCGACACCGCCTTCAAAAGCATTGAGAGTGACAACTGTCTCGACCTCACCTGCCCATTTGGCAACCACATCAAAGCCTTTGCACCGGCAAGCTTTCCAGACATAGATCTGGGCATGCCCTACGTTCAGTTCGATGTGCCTCCCAACACCAGCGCAGGTATTGCCAGATTTTATACCCAGGTGCTGGGTTGTCCCTGCCAGCATGATAACGACACCACACGAGTAGCCATGGGCCACAACCAGCATCTGATTTTCAAAGAAACCGATGCGCCGCTCGCTGCTTATGATGGCCACCACATTGCCATCTACGTGGCGGACTTTTCCGGCCCGCATGGCTGGCTGTCCCAACGTGGCCTGATCAGCGAAGAGTCTGACCAGTTTCAATATCGATTTGTTGATATTGTTGACCCGGACAGCGGCGAGGTGCTTTATCAGGTAGAACATGAGGTGCGCGCACTAAGCCATGCGATGTATCGCCGCCCTCTGGTGAATCGCAACCCCAGCACAAATTTTTTCACTTACCGGAAAGGCAACGAGCAGTTTTCACCTGCGCCCAGATAATATGACCCAAGCCGTAGATTTTTTCACCGCAGATTCTGAACCCTACTACCTGCCTCTGGCAGATGAAGTAGAAATATTCCGTGCCGCCTACAGCGCCAGATTGCCCATTTTGCTGAAAGGCCCAACGGGCTGTGGCAAAACACGTTTTGTCGAACACATGACCTGGCGTCTGTATCGCGAAACCGCCAACCAGCTCGAAGTGCCGTTGGTGACCGTCTCGTGTCACGAAGACCTCACCGCAACCGACATGGTGGGCCGCTATCTGCTCAAAGGTGACGAAACTGTCTGGGCCGACGGTCCTTTGACACGTGCTGTACGTACCGGCGCAATCTGCTACCTTGACGAAATTGTTGAGGCGCGCAAAGACACCACAGTGCTGATCCATTCATTAACGGATCATCGACGCATCTTACCGATCGATAAGACCGGGGAACTGGTCGCCGCACACCCTGAGTTTCTGCTTGTCATCTCATACAACCCGGGTTATCAGAGCGTTTTAAAAGATCTGAAGCCGAGTACACGGCAGCGTTTTGTCAGTCTGGAGTTTGATTACCCGGAAGTTGAGCTGGAAGCCAAAATCATTGCCCACGAAGCCGGTATTGACGAAGACATTGCCGGCCGCCTCGCCGTCATCGGCGAACGCGTGCGCAACCTCAAGCAACACGGCTTTGAAGAGGGTGTAAGCACGCGCTTGTTGATCTATACCGGGGACCTCATTTCCGCCGGCATTGATCCCCGCCGAGCGGCTCAGGTCGCCATTGTCACTGCTATTTCAGACGACCGCACTGTCCAGCAGGCGGTAGCAGATATCGTTGATGTGATTCTGCCCTGATATGGTCAACCTCGCTGCCTGCGAAGACACTCTGGCACTGTTCACAGAGGGCATAGCTGGACGTTATCTGCACATCAAAGCCACAGATGAGTTTGCCAACAATCGTCAGCTTGCTTATCACAATGATCGTGCAGGTCAGGGTTCGGATGCCCTGTTTCTGCCTGAAGAAATTGATGCGCCAGATCATCACTGTTATCGCGTTCTGGTGCTTGAGCAGATCGGGCTGCGTGAGTGCGGCACGTTCTCCTTCCGCATGCAGCGCGGCCTGGCGGAGATCAGCGAACTGGCGTCGCGTTACGAGGTACCCAAGGGCGCAACACCTCGCACCGGCGACTTTTTTCTGTTATTCAGCGCGTTTGCACAACCCTCGTTAGCGTCAGAGCTTTTTAACCTGTTTGAAAAAGCGCGGGTACAGGCACATCTGCTGCGTACCTACCCCGGCATCAACCGGCACATGCAGCGATATCACCAACACCTGCTGGCCACGGCGGAATTACACTACGATCCGCTCAGCTTTGGTCATCGCAGCCTGTGGGGAGACGACGAAATACCGCCAGAGTGGCGCTCGTTAGGTGATGCTCTGCAGCAGCTGCAGGGTCCTGATCAAAGCGTCTACGACAGCGTGCGCGCCTTGTGCCAGCTGTATGATCAGGTCGCTGAGGCTTATGTTTTCGACAACTTGACCGCTTACCCCAGCCCCGAAGAATCGATTCCCGACTGGCTGAATCGAGAACAGCGCATCGACGAGTGGGATGAAAAACTGGAAGAGCTGGACGACCAGGTCATGATGGCTGACATGATTCATGCGGAAGATCTCGAGGCAGAACGCGGTGAGACCAGTGAAGCAGCCGTTCGTGATGCAGAAGTTGACATCAAGATGTTGATGGATGAACGTGACACTCTGAAGCGTCGTATCGACATGGAAAAATCATCCGTACAACATGCCCTTGGCGCTGATCGCTCCGCTGCTCGGAGTTATCGGTATGACGAATGGGATTATCTGCAGCGTCGTTATCTGACGCACTGGTGTCGTGTCTACGAAGAATCACTGTCAGGTACTGACGAAGAAGATATAGAGGGGCTGAACAACGCCATCCGCCATTTTCAGGGCATTGTGCAGAAACAGCTGGAGCAGATACGCCCAACGGGCTTGCAGCGCATCTCCCGTGTGCAGGACGGCGACGAACTGGACCTGAACGCCATTATCGAAGCGCGCCAGGACATCCGCGCCGGCCAGAGCCCCAGCGAGCGCTTCTACTCGCGCAAGGAGCGCATGCATCGCGATGTATGCGCCATATTTCTGGTGGATTTAAGTGCATCCACCGATGACCCGGTAGAACCGCCGGAACCGAAAGACTGGTCCGACTATGACGAGGATGCCGCGGACAATATGCGTGACCCATGGTACGCCTCGCTGAGCAGCGACGAAGAAGAACCTGTTGTTGAACGCAAAATCATCGACATCCAACGCGAAGCCATGGTGGTTATGGCCTCGGCGCTGGATGCCCTGGGTGACAGTTACGGCATCTACGGTTTTTCCGGTTACGGCAAAGACTGTGTGGAGGTGTTTGTTGCTAAAGAACCCCAGGAAGGTTTTTCCCAACGCACCCTGCAATCCATCGCCGCAATGAAGCCGAAGCGATCCACTCGTATGGGTCCTGCCATCCGACACAGCACGCATAAGCTGATGCAGTCCGGCCACGCGATGAAGGTGTTAATGATCATCAGTGATGGCTTTCCTCAGGACAGCGACTATGGGCCCGAACGTGGTAATCACACTTACGGGGTCGAAGATACCGCCAAAGCCATCAAAGAAGCCCAGCAGAAAGGTGTGGAAACATTCTGTATCACTGTCGATCGATCCGGGCAGGATTATCTCAAGCAGATGTGCCCTGATTCCCGTTATCTGGTGATTGAAGAGATGGAAGATCTGCCCGATCAGCTTACCAAAGTGTACGCTGCGCTGACCGGACGCTGATCCTGACTGAGCCTGACACACCCTGGGTAGTGGTCTTTGCTGCGGACCAGGCCAAAGTTGTAAAAGAAGCTGCACTGGTACTGAACGCCGTCGGCATCAAAAACACCACTGCGCGTCAGGGACATGACTGGGTCATCTGGGTTGCGCATACCGACCAGGCTGAGGCCCATCAGCAGCTGCAGTCTTACTGGGAAGAAAACCAACCTGATCCTGAGCAACCGGTAACCGCCACAGTTGTTGATAGCGGCTGGGCCGGCGTTGTCGGCTACCTGTTTGTGATCTGGCTGATACCTGCCTTATCTACGTACAGCAGCCTGGATTTTCGCGATCTCGGTCGTCTTGATGCGGGTGCCGTCATGGCGGGTCAGTGGTGGCGCACTGCGACGGCGTTAACCCTGCATGCGGATATCGCCCACATAGCTTCTAATTCTCTGTTCGGCTGCGTGTTCGGACTGTTTGTCGGGCGTTACCTTGGTTCAGGGCTGGGTTGGCTGCTGGTGTTAGTCTGCGGTATCGCGGCAAACCTTCTGAATGCCATCGTGCAACCTGCAGAATTTCTTGCCATCGGCGCATCAACGGCAACATTTGCTGCACTGGGAATCGTTCCAGCCTTCGGCTGGCGCCGCGGATTCTTCCGCGGCCGCGGGTTTAAACGTGGTTTTGCACCTATATTTGGCGCCATCGCTTTGCTGGCATTCACCGGATTCGGCGCGGAGAACGTCGACGTGTTGGGTCACTTGTTTGGATTCGCGGCAGGAATCGGTATGGGATTAGCTGTTGCCCACATCAAACTTGATAGCATCAGTCTGGCAGACCAGCAGCGTGCAGGCGTTGCGGTTTTCCTGATCCTTGGCGCTGCATGGATATTCGCGTTGCGTTAGAGTGAGGCGATCAACCAGCAAGGGGCATTACCTCAACGTGTCCAACAGCAAGAGCATCCGTATTCCCGTTGCCGACTTTTCTGCCATACGAGCCAGCAATACGGACTCAGCAGCAGCAATAGAGTTCCTCGAAACCTGGGACCACGCATTTCGAAACTTCGGTTTTATCACGTTGATCAATCACGGTCTGGAAGAGAAATACCAACACCTGCAACCGCTGCTCGAAGCTTTTTTTGAGCTGCCGGAAACGGAGAAACTCAAATTCAGAGTTGCCCAGAACTACGGACACGGCGGTTTCATACCACAGGGGCAGGAAAGTGTGTCAAGAACACACCTCGGCAGGGAACAGGCCCGACCGCCGGATGCGGTCGAAAGTCTGGCTACGTCGAATTCCGACCTCGGCACATTCCCCAATAAAACAAATGGCTACGCTACAGATGACCTGTTGATTGGCTGCAGGGCCCTGAAAGAGGGCCTTGACGATCTGGTCATCAAAGTGATGCAGATCATGGCCAGGTGTCTTGGATTACCGCTGGATCACTTTCAACACTTTTACCAGAACGGACGCGCTAACAACGATCTGCGTATAGCCAGGTACCTGCCCGTAACACAAGCTCAGGCTGGACGGCAGATGCGCTACGGCGAGCATACCGACTATACCGGGTTTACCTTCCTGTGGCGCAGTGCAGATAATGGCCTGCAATGCCAGCATCCAGATATCAGCACCAACAACTGGATAGATATTCCCATTCCGAGCACGCACAAAGATGCGCTCATCGTGAATGCCGGTGATCTGATTCAGCGTTGGACAAATGACTACTGGGTCAGCAATGTGCACAGAGTAATAAACCATGAAAGCAAGATTGATGCAGAGGACGCCAAAGGACCGCTGTCAATCGTTTACTTCACCGGCCCGCATGAGGAAACAAACATTCACGTCTTAACGGATTCAGAAAAAGTTCTGCAGCAGGGACCCGTCAAAGCGCCTTACGCGGAAGCAATCACAGCCGGGGAACATCTGTGGCGCAAGATCAACGCATCAAACCAGTGAACCCAGGAACTGGCAGCCAATTGAACCAGATCAAAATCGTTGTCATCTGCGTGCTGGCATCTTTCATCATGTCGGGGTTCCTTAACCCGATAGGGTTAATCAGCGGTCCGGTTGCAGAATCATTTGATATTCCTTTGACCGTCGCTGTTGCCCGCTTCGGCTATTTCACCTTCGGTGTTTTTGCAGGATACCTTCTATCTTTCCATATCTTTGACTATGTTCGATTAAAAACTGTCCTTATTGTCGGTTACCTGCTGATTGCTCTTTCAGTGGGCGGGCTTTATACCTTTCCATCACCCACAGCGCTGGCTTTTTTCCTTTTTAACATCGGCCTGTTCGCAAGTGTGCAGGTGTGTGGCGCAAGCACCCTGGTCAGTCAGATATGGAGCGGCAAGCCGCGTCAGACCGTGCTGATTGCGCAGGATGCAATGTTCAACGGCGGCGGTATCGTCTTCACCGCAATGACCACCTGGTTTCTCACCGCGCAGTATCACTGGGCATCAGTCTACGTGGTTGTCGCTCTGCTCACGCTGCTGATCTCCTCAATCGCTGCAACAACAGATATACAGACATACAAGAACGCAGAAGCGGATACTGACATCAGGACCGAGTGGAATGTCCGTATCCTCGCCGTTGGCGTCAGCATTCTGCTTTTTATGACAGCCAAGATTTCGATATTTATCTGGGCACCACAATTCGTAGAACAAGCCTTCAACGCCTCGGTAGAGCAGTCAGGTCGCCTGCTGACAAATATATTCATAGGCGCATTCTGCGGGTCGCTGATCGGGACCTATGTCGTCTCTCGCATAAAGATCGAGTACTTCCTGATCGCCATGTTGACGCTGGGTGGCGCTGGATTGTCACTCGCCCTTATCGTTACAGAGTTGGATTCAGTGCTCATCGCCGGCTATCTGATAGGTGGATCAATCGGCGCAACCTTCAACGCCTATACTGCTTTCGGATTGAGCTGCGTGCGCTCGCCAACCCACAAACATGTCGCCTACATTCTTTTTGCGGGTGGCATCGGGTCCGCAATTGCACCCTGGTTCAGCAGCCAGATTGTCAACACCACCGGCAATGTGCAGGACGCACTGTCAGCGTGTCTGGCCATCCAGGCTATTGTCCTGGTCAGCGTCATTTTACTGGCCGTCTCACAGCGAGCTAGTCTACGAGTTCCGCCAGCGCCTGCATAATCAGTGGCCCTGCTGAAGCACCTACTGAAACAGACGTCAGATACTCTGCATGTGGGTAGCTCACATCCTCTGCAAAATACTCAGGCTTGAGAATATAGCCCATTGCATCCTGGGAGAGACCTAAAACAAAACTGTGGCGCGTGTTCATCAGTTTGCGTGACTCCAGCGAATAAGCCGGGGAAGTTTCGCCCGGGTGGGTAACAAACTCAGCTTCACCCACATTAAACCAGGCCACGCTGGTACGCATCGCTCCGTCATAGGTTTGCCGATCTAAAACACCCAGCCAAATCAACAGACGAAAACCCCAGTTATCCAGCGGAACGTCAACCTGTTGGCGACGAAACACAAGCGGCGCGTAGGCGTTATTCTGCGCATCAGCCAGCAGATCGATGACTGCCCCAGCGAGAGACTCCCCGTGGGCAAGCGCGAGCGCGTGAGATCGGTCACCCTGCAAAGGCTGCACCCAGCCGCCAATCGCACCTTGAAAAAAAAGATTCTCACCACCGATCTCGCTTGTCAGTTTTTGATAAAACCCCGCCAGATAGTCTGCGGATACCAGGGTATTTTCTGGTCCGAGCACAGTAGGATGACAGGCATAGTTAACCAGCGTCAGCAAACTGAGACCTCCATCATCAACAAATTGAATAACACTCAGGCGACGATCAAGCAGCTCTGGCTCACTGACATTCTCTACCCAGGCCAGAGGCAGGTCTGCGCTGGCGACTCTGCTGGTTGCGGGTTGCAGCCGGGAAGCGGTAGTGGTGACCAAAGCAACAGCCCTGGTTATCAGCTGCGCAATGTATGCTTCATCACGGCCACTGCGCCAGAACGCCGGGCCCCAGATGCCGACGACGTCGGGTCCGGCATGGGTATGCGTGGAAGACACCACAATTTTTGCATTGGGCAGCAACTGCGCTACGCCTGCCTCAATCGCCAGAATGTCAGGACGGGTTAAGCCGATGCAATCTATGGTGAGTAGAGCCAACAGATCGGAACCGGTTTCAATGAGCGCAGCTTTCAGGTGAATCGCATCCGCTGTGCTCGTGGATTTTCGATCAGGTCCATAGCCAGCAAGAAAAGCACCTTCACCAGGCGTTATATCAACCGAACCAGCGGCTACTCGAAAGGTTTCCGCATAACAAGAAAGCGCAAACACCTGCAAACCCAACAGCAGAACAACAACAATCAGCTTCACAACACCCCCTCCTGCGTCTCCTTCAGCCAGGATCAGTTTAGCGCATTGCAACAATAGATTAATTGTTTTATACAGGAACAAAGCGCGTAACAGGATAAACGTATGGCAACCTCCAAACCCACCTGGCTTTCCGGCAGGCTGGTTCTCGTCATCTGGCTACTCGCCCTCATTGCGGGCTTCATAGGCCTTGGCGGTTACATACAGGAACGCGTCGAAGGTATCGATCCTGCACAGATACCCATGATCCCAACACTGATCTTTGTCTTTCTACTGCTTGATGCCGTTGTGCTGACCATCTGGTGGGCTGCGACGTTGACGAGGTCAGCTGTTACCGCCACGGAACAAGCGCAGATCGAACCGGCATCAGGACGCCGCAAGTTTTTAACCGGCAGCGCCGCCATCACCGGCGGCGTTATTGGTGTGGCTGGTGCTACTGCAGCTAGAGTATCTGGTTGGGGCACCGTTACCGGTGCCGCCATCGGCGGTCAAACCGAGCAGACTTCTCCTGTCGCCAAACAGGCCTGGCGTGGCGCGCAAATTCAAGCCTATCGCCCGCTCGGCAATACCGGCCTGATGGTCTCCGATATATCCGCAGGTTCAACTCGTCTGCATCAGAACCCTGACCCTGTTGGATTTCTAAACGCCATGCTTGATCGCGGCGTCAATTACATTGATGCCTCACCCGATTACGCTCCGGAAAGCGAGGACATCATCAAACAGGCCATCACCGGGCGCGATCGCAGCAAACTGGTGCTTGCGACAAAGTTCTGTACGTCCAGCGGTCATCTGCGGCAGGGCAGCAGTGTTGAGACCTATATGAAGACCATGGAATCAGCATTACAGCGCATGGGTACCGACTATGTTGATGTGGCACACATCCACTCCTGCGACAGCATCGACCGGCTGCTGGACGAAAATGTCCACGAAGCTGTTGACCGGTTACGCGAACAAGGCAAGGTCCGGTTCATGGGCGTGTCTACACACACCCCTAACCTTGAAGCGGTGGCCAACGCTGCCATCGACAGTGGACGCTTCCAGGTCATGATGCTCGCCTATCACCATGGTGCCTGGCCAACGCAACAGCAGATCATTCAACGGGCAGCGCAGCAGGGAATCGGCATTGTTGCCATGAAGACACTGAAGGGTGCTAAACACAACGGTTTAGCAGACTTCGCTGTAGAAAAAGACAGCTACACACAGGCGGCTTTCAAATGGGTGTTAAGCAACCCTGACGTCTCTAATCTGGTGATTTCATTCCACAATAATCAACATCTCGACGAATATCTCTATGCGTCGGGTCAGAAGCTGCAAAGCAATGACATCGCCGTGCTGGAGAAATATGACCAGCTGATTGCGGGCACCCACTGTTTTCAGCACTGCGGTGCGTGCCTGGATACCTGCCCGGCAAACGTACCTATTCATGACGTTCTGCGGCATCGCATGTATTTCGAAGATTATGGGGATCAGAAACAGGCCATGGGTCTGTACGCTCAGCTCGAACAGAACGCGTCAGCCTGTTTATCTTGTGATGCGCCTTGCGCGGGTGGTTGTCCTGCTGATATCCCGATTCGAGAACGCATGCTGGGTGCACACCAGATGTTGACGTAACCTGCGGGTATTACCTAAACGGCGAAAGGTGCTTAACGGTAATCACGTATAGGGTCAAAAGGGGTTAAACACCCAGAATCAAGGCCAGGTTGTTGAACGCAACCTGACCCACTGATCACCCTGGAGATACAACCATGAATTTAGAAGATCCTAAAACCACCCTGACTACCGCTGTTGTGGCTGTCGCCGTAGGTCTGGCAATTATTGCCGTTGGCGTCAGCACGTTGCATGGTATTCTGGGCTAAATTAGTTCAACCGGAGTCGGCCCCATGACAAAGCAAGTGCTGTGTGCAATAGAACTCAATGACGAAGCTCGTGACGTCACTAAAATTGCGGCACATATCGCCGAGCAGCACGGTGCAGAACTCACTCTGATGCACGTCGTGCCGCCCATGTGGCAACCTTATGCAGATCTGAACTTTACACCTGTCGTAGAGGCCCAGGTTGCACTGGAGGAGGACCTGCTTGCCAGTACCAGGGACAGCCTGGAGAAACTGGCAGAGAAAGCTGGGGTAAAAGCTACTAACACCCTTATAACCAAGGGCGATCCGGTACACACTATTGCTGCACAAGCCGCGGACCTGGACGACGTGCTGATTGTTATGGGCGTGCACAATCGTTCCGGCCTTCAGCGACTGTTAGGTTCTACCGCCCATGGCGTGCTGAACAACACCGAGTGTCCTATCCTGCTTGTACATGCAGACGAACACGCTGCTGCGGCCTACAACAATGTTGTGGTTGCTGTGGATACGTCAAAGTCGTTACCCATCGTTTTAAAGTCGGCAGGCCCGTTTGTGAAAGCGGCCAAGAAGCACCAGGTAATCAGTGTTGTGCAGTCACTGGCAGCTACTATGGGCGGTCTGCAGACTTCAGCTTTTGCTACCAGTTGGCCAATGACCGACATGCAGGAAGACCTTGTTAAAGCAGTTAAAGCAACCGTTGGTGAAGAACTGCAGAAAGCAGACATAAATGATGCCAACTTTCTTGTTATTGAAGGCGATCCGGCCCACGAAATCTGTGCCTGCGCAAAAGAGGCCGGCTCAGACCTTATCATCATGGGTTCCGGCCAACGCAATATAATTGATCGCGTGCTGCTGGGTTCCACCGCGCACGGTGTCCTGAATCACACGCCCTGTGATGTCCTTATCGCCCGATAGTTGTGTTTAAACACATTCGGGTCAGCGAAGACCGGGTACTTCTGGCTCTGCTCGCGATGGTGTGCGAGCTGCCGGCAGACCACCCAACAGGTTGCCACAGAAAGCCGTCCAGCAAGATCTGAAACCTTTTTCCGTTCTGCAGCATCTAATCCACAACATACGCGAAGAAGTGGCTGACTGATGACTCGAATACCCCTTTATCTTTTTTGCTGCCTTGCAGCACTGATCTCAGTATCGGCCACACAGCACGCCGAAGCCGTTGAGTGTGATTCCAGCAACGCACCCGAAACCCTCACAGATTTCAGCTTCCTGATTGGCCGGCATGAGGTATCTCTGCATGCCTGGACCGGTGAAGCCTGGACACCACCCAGACCAACCATTGCCGAATGGCGCGGCTGGTACGGCCTGGACGACATGGCGATCTACGACGAATGGAAAGATCCGGGCGCTGAACCTTCTAATATTGGTATCAACGTGAGGTTTTATGACGATCAGGAGAACCTCTGGAAAATGATGTGGATCAGCAGCAGTGGACGGCAAGTCCAGGACCTGCGGGCAGAATTCGTACAGGGAAAGTTGACCATGTGGCAGGTATACCCCCCCAGAGAAGGCTGGAAGGCTGAGTTTGACGTGATCGATAGTGGCAGCTGGTCCAGGACATCTTTCGTACAAGACGACACCGGTGAGTGGCAACCTCAGTTTAAGTTAGTTGCCAGACGAACTCATTGTGAGGATCGTCGGTTACAGGAGCTTGTTGATGAAACACGAATCTAAATACGCTGGATTCTGGATCAGAACCGCCGCATCCACAATTGATACGCTGCTGATCCTGGCAATTATCGCTCCGATATTGACAGCAATATATGGAACAGATTATTGGTTGAGTGAATCTGCTTCTCAAGGCGTCTGGGATCTACTCATCAGCTATTTCTTCCCGGCCGCTGCCGTTATCGTTTTCTGGGTCTACAAATCTGCAACGCCAGGCAAAATGCTGCTTAAACTTGAGGTGGTAGATGCAAACACGGGTGGAAAACCCAGCACGGCAAAGTTCATCGGACGTTACCTTGGCTACTATCTGGCCGCGATTCCGCTCATGCTGGGGATCTTCTGGGTGGGGTTCGACAAACGTAAGCAGGGTTGGCATGACAAGCTGGCTGGAACGCTTGTTGTGAAAAACTCAGACGCTTAGGGCGCTGTAATGACTGACACCGACCCACTTGCTGAACAACCCTTTTCATTTCGCGCGAACAAATCCGGCCTGGTACACATCACCTATCTCGGTACTCACGTCACGACGCTATCCGGTAAGGTTGCACAACGCTTTCTGTCCAGGGTTGAAGGCGCAGATGACCATGCCGCTCAACTGGCAATGGCAAAAGCCACGGGCAATTTTAAAAGGGGTAACGAAAAACGCGCAAAAAACCGCCGCAGCTGAGAGCATGAGGTCAGGAATACGTTATATTTCCAATGGCTGAGCCTGTGCCACCTTCTGGGGGTCATCCTGCCAGGAGCTTGAAACATCAACATATACTTCAACCGTGTTGCCATCAGGGTCATCAAAGTAAAGTGACTTGGTCACCTCATGATCAACAGGCGTAAGCTCAAGGCCCTGCGCCAGCAGGTGATTCTTCGCTTCAACCAGCTGTTTCATTTCTGTACCGATGCGGAACGCAACATGATTCAACCCGGAAGACTGGCCGCCCGCAATGCCCTCATCTGACACCTCCGATAAAGCCAGATCATGATGATCACCAAGACTGAAAAAGATCATATTCATACCTTGCTCATTAAACCGTGCACATACGGACATACCTAAAACGTCTGTATAAAACCGTTCTGCACGCTGCAGGTCAGACACATTCAGAACGACATGCCCTAAAGATTCAATTTTCATTTCCTGCCCCAAGTCAAAGAATAAAAAAACAAAAGAATACTGCCTGCTTTATCTGAGTTTACATAGCCGCAGATGACAAACAAGGATAATGTGCCTTGGGCTCAGGCAGTATTCCCCTTAAACTCAAGTGCTATACGAATGCCAGAATTGCAGGCCGATATGCACAGCACAGCTGACCCGACAGTACTCTCACCCTTCCAGCAGGCTGTGCAGATTGCGGGTATTCTTATCTTCCTGTGCGGCCTGGCTTCAACCCAGGGCTGCAGCACCACATCAGTTACCACCGAACAGACCATCGATGCGCAAAGCACGGTGATCGAGTGGCTTAGGCTGTTGGATCAAAAAAATTATCAGGCAACCTACGTTTCAACAGCTGCGTTTTTTAAAGAGCGCGTGAGCCCCGCTCAGTGGCAGGCGCAGATTTCGCAAGCCAGGTCCGCACTTGGTGAAACATTGTCCCGCCAGACTATAAACGCAAACTACACTAACAAGTTGACAGACGCTCCAACGGGAGACTATGTCATCTTTCAATTTCAGACTGAATTTTCCGGCCAGTCTCGCGCAGTGGAAACGGTAACTGTGGCACTCGACGACAACACCTGGCGTACCGTTGGTTACTTTGTGCGATGAGGAAGTACATGGCATGCATTTGTTTCTCAGTGCTGGTCAGCGCTTGCGCCGATCAAATGACCAACGAAGCAGAGGCAACGGAGGTCAGCTGCACGCAACAGTGGTTTAAATCCATAGAAAACGCTGTATCCACCGGGGATGGGCGAGGCCATGGCCCTGATCTCGGGTCAGAAGAATGGCATTCTGTAGTTGAGTTCAAGCTCGGCGTCAGAAACAAAACGGCAACACCTGAACGAAATACTGCGGCATGGTGCGAGTATGTCGATCATATTGTGTTCGCGGATAAGAGTGAATGCGTTGTACTCCTTCACGGCCTGGCGCGAACCGCAGATTCCATGAATATGGTGCAAAGCCACCTTGAAAAAAGCGGCTATGACGTTGCCAATCTTGATTACCCTTCTCGACACAAGCCCATTGAGGAACTGGCCGAACCCACCATAAAAGAAGGTCTCGAAGCGTGCTCGGACGCTTCAAAGGTTCATTTTGTAACTCACTCACTGGGTGGCATCCTGATTCGCTACTACCTTGAACAACACAATATCCAACAGCTCGGCCATGTAGTGATGCTGGCGCCACCCAATCAAGGCAGTGAAGTTGTTGATAAATGGCAGAATGTGCCTGGCTACAAGACGTTGAATGGACCGGCCGGACTACAGCTCGGCACCCACAACGGGAGTATTCCAAAGCAGTTAGGGTCAGTTGATTATCCGCTGGGCATTATCGCCGGTACTAGAACAATCAACCCCATTCTCTCTCTCAGTCTGCCCAATCCGGACGACGGTAAAGTCAGCGTGCAAAGCACTAAAGTAGAGGGCATGGCAGACTTCATCGAGGTGCCACACACCCACACATTTATCATGCGATCCGAACAGGTTATTCAACAGGTCATCTACTTTCTGCAGCATGGCCATTTCCGTTAAGTTTCTGCAACCCACATCACAACGATAACGCCCGCACATTGTCAGGAGCGACAGGAAGTGGCATTTTGCCTTCATGTCTGAGGAAATCGAAATAACGCTTTCACCCCTGTGCCGGTCCTACACAGAAGGGGACATGACGGTTGAGGTAGAAATCTACAGTGGCAATCAAACAGATTGGGTACTCGAACTCATCAGCGACGAAAAAACCATCATTCTGGAAAATACTTTTCCCAGCGAAGCTGCTGCCTATGGCGCCTTCGAAGCACTGGTTGAACAATGCGGGCTCAAGGGGCTGGTGCAATCTTAGTCTGGTAAAGACCACTCAAAGTTTCGGAAGATCATCTGTCTTACTGCCCAACTGATCGCCAAAATATTCAATCAGCTCCACAATATGCCCATCAGGGTCTTCAAAACAGACCACTCCCTGCACGCCGATCACGGGATCAGGGTCGCGCAAGGGCTGGGTAGGTTTCAATCCCTGCCGCATCAGATCCTCATAAGCGCCTCGAATATTTTTTGTCAGCAAAGCCATGACGCGTGGAATATTTTTTTCAGGAGGTCTGCCTGCATTCTCATTTTGCCAAACGGGTGCAACCCACTCGATCAGATCGATGCGTGTTTGCAAATCATCGTCTTGAGGCAGAATGAGCTGTACGGCGCGACCCTGCGCGCCCGACATCATATTGAAATTCTCACCAACGTAAGCCGGCCACTTAACTTCCCTGTTGTCCTTTATGACCTCGAACCCGAATCGCGCATAAAACGCCATTGAAGCTTCCACGTTGGTACAGGGTAGAATAAAGTGAAAAATCGATCGGACCTGCCAATCGCTCATATCAGCCTCCTAGTCGCATACCTACCCGCAAACCGTATGTGCGAGGAGGATAGTAAGTGATAAAACTGTTATTACCGGTGGACAATCCATCCGATACGGTTAACCCGCGCTGGTTATCCTCGTTAGTCACATTCTTGGCAAAGATATCCACCTCAAAGCGATCGTCAACACTAGTCCATACCAGACGTAAGTCCGTAGTGGAGAAACCATCTTCTTTATGACGATCAATATTCTGCACCCGGTAATAAACCTCATCCTGCCAATAATAATCTGCTCGCGCGAGCATCGAGCCTGAATCGCCCAGCGACCATTCATATTGCGCAGACAATGCAACGGTAAACTCCGGCGCCCGGTTTAAAGTGTCTCCGGAGAGATCCTGGGTTGGAGTAAACTGATACTGATCAAATTCAGCGTCCAGCCAGGTGAAATTGGCGTTCAAAATAAGGTTATCTACAGGTATAAACGTACTTTCAACTTCTATGCCTTGAATCGTCGCCTCAGCAGCGTTGTCTGTCGTAAATGATGTGAACAGCAGAAAGTTAACTTGAAGATCTTCATAGTCATTGTGAAACGCAGCCACATTTACCTGGGCGCGCTGGTCCCAGAACTGCGATTTGATGCCTAACTCGATGGTGTTGACCGTTTCTGGATCGTATGCATCAAACTGGCCCATCGAAAATCCGCCGCCCTTATAACCCCTTGAAAAAGTGGCATAGGTCATCAAATCATCATTCAGGAACCAGTCCACGCCGAGCTTACCGCTGAACTCATCCCACTGCTCATCCATTCGACCACTTAAATCCACTGCAAATTCTGGGATCTGCTGATACTCGTCTATTTCTTTTTCGTCTTCGGTCCAGCGCAGACCTGCGGTAAGGCGCAAGGGTGTACCCTGATTGCGCAGGTCGTAAGACACCTGGCCATAAACGGCCTGGGATGATGTTTCTAATTCACCACCATTTCTGAACGTGAAACCAGCGATTGACGCATCAGCAAAGAGGTAGTTTGTGTCAAGTTCTTCATCGAAATAGAACCAACCCAATATCCATTGGAATGGCCCATCACCCGCGGAGACCAACTGAAACTCCTGGGTAAACTGTTCTGTATCCATGTTCCAGGTTTGAAACTGCACCGGGTTATTGGACATATCGATATCCGCGCTCTGATTCCATTCGTTCTTTATCTGACTGGTAATCGAAATCAGCGAGAAACTCTCCCAGTCGAGGTTTAAGCGCGCCGAATAGAAATCGTTCTTAAGATCGAGTGATTCAGGGTAATCCTTTGCGACTTTGCGCGGATCATCAGGATTAGGTAGCGCACCGTTGTACACATCCAGAATGAATCCTGGTGCGAGCTCAACTGGCGCAAATGGCTCCCGGCGTTTCTGCGACTGTCGGCCTTTGTTTTCAAATCGCTGCGCCGTTACAGTCAGGTCTCCCCGGTCTCCAAGCCTGAAGTAAAATTTACCACGCACTGAATGGTGGTTTGTCTGATCCCCGTCTTTGCCAACCAGGTTTTCCTGGTAGCCATCATCCAGATCTCGCACGTAAGTCACGCGAGCGGCTGCAGCTTCACCACCTGCATTAACGACCGCGCGCAGTCGCCTGCGATCATAGTTGCCTAAAGTGATGTCTCCAAAAGCTTCGAAACCTGGCTCGGGCTGTTTGGTAATAATATTAATCGAGCCACCGGTTGTATTGCGGCCATACAACGTGCTCTGTGGCCCACGCAGAACCTCCACCCGCTGCATGTCCCACATATCACCTGGCAGCGATGACGGCTGCCCGACATAAACGCCATCAACATGATAAGCCACACCCGGATCAAAACCTGCGACCAGCTGATCTGAACCGATGCCTCTGATATAGGCATAAGTAACCGGTGACTGTGAATTCGGGGAAATGACCAGGTTAGGCGCGGAAAACTGAAGATCCTCAATATCATCAATGCCTCTTAGATTAAGCATCTCATCAGTGTAAGCAGTTACGGCGATGGCTGTTTCTTGAAGATTTGTGTCTCGCTTTTCTGCGGTAACAATGATTTCTTCAATTGCACCACCACTGGCAGCCAATACAACCGGGCTGAATATCGGGATTGACGCCAGACAAAGTAACTTACAGGCTTTCTTCAAACACATGATCCACTCTCCCATAGAACGTGTGTTATATAACATACGTTATGCAAAGAGTGGAATGCAACAATAATTACTTAATGTAATTAGTCTCCGACATACAGGCGCGATAAATACTTGTCTAACATGGCTTCTAACTGTTGCGAGCTGGTGCGGCCGTTAGCCATCAAATATTGCACTCCCAGTCCGTCCAGAAAAGCGACCAGCATTTTTGCCTCGGCTTTAACATCAGTGCTCTTTGGCAACTCTCCCAAATCAACGGATTGATTCAATATTTCACCCAAGCGACCCAACCATTCCTTATAGCGACGCCGCTCTTCTTGACGCATTGATGTGCTTTCTTCTGAGTGATACCAGAGTGCCAGCCAGATACGCCAGCTAGCTCCTGACACCTTATCGGTTGGCAAGGCCTCTAACAGGACACCACGAAGTGCGGCAAAACCCTGTTGACTATGTTGAGCCGACTGCATGCGCAGGCGGACGCGCTTGCCATTTTCCTCCAGCACCTGCTTGATCAATTCGTCTTTATCCACAAAATAGTGCACCAGCGCACCCGTGGTATAGCCAGCTCGTTTCGCAACTGATCGAATTGTAGTTTTGGCCAGGCCTTCTTCGAGGATGCTGTCGTGGGCAGCCGCTATAAAGTCTTTACGACGCGCGTCATGATCAACTTGCTTTGGCAACGCACTTTCCTCTCGATAGAAACCATCTATTAGAACATTGCTATCGGATTAACGGGAGACCCGGTTGCACCAGCAATCTTTAACGGTGCAATTGTCAACAGAAAGTGCCAGCGCTGCAGCGCGCTACACTGATCAGCCAGTTTCTGTGTATCCAAATTGTGTAACAACGTCATTCCCATGCCACAGATTCCAAGATAATGAATCGGAATGGGCCACTTACTGCACGTCCAGTTAGGCTGGGGGTCATTCATATAGTCGCTGCCAAGCAGTGAGATTCCCCTTTCATGCAGTAGCTCCGCGCATTCAGGGTGTAGGCCAGGCATACCCGCGGATTCCGGATCAAACAGCCCCTCTTGTGCCACTCGGGCCTGTCTTCCTTTATGGACAAGCAATATGTCACCGCTGGACAGCTCCAGGTTCTGTCGCGCAGCTGCGGCTTCAAGCAGGTTTTTTGAGATCCGCATATCGCCCGGCAGGTAAGGCAGATCGAGCAGAGCTGGCAGATCAAGCAGTACGCCGCGGCCAACAATACCCTCATTCATAGGCCGCACGTCATTTTTCAATGCACCCGTGCTTTTGACATCACTGGCTGGAAATCCGTTGTACATCTTGTGATCAACAAACACATGGCATAGCGCATCAATATGCGAACATGCGATACCGTGCTGCTGAACCCCGATATAATCCATTGAAACCGACAATCCATCTATGCCCGGGTAGTCGCAATCATCTCCGGCTCGGATCATGTAGTGTTCAGCCGGCCACATGTTGTGGGGACCAGGCGCTACCGGCCATGGATTACCGCATCCAATCGAGATGCCCTCTGTCACCGAACCTGCAGCTGAAGCACGGATTGCTGGCGTTATAAGATTCAGAGCGCCAAGCTCATCCGTCACACCCCAGCGCCCCCAGTTGCAGACGCTCTGCCAGAGGCCCTGGCAGTAATCATCAGTTACTTCTGCAAGCTCATCAGTCATTTTATTTTCCCGCAAACTCAGGTAACAGTTCGTCACCGATAATCCGAATACTTTCCAAGACTTGTTCGTGCGGCACTTCACCCATCTGCATCAGGCACATTAATCTGTCCAGACCAATATCAGCAAACTGACGCATCTTTGTCCGACAGGTTTCTACATCGCCGATGATGACCGAATCCAGGTGACGAATGGTTTCAAAAACCTCTTCATTTGAAATATCTTCGCCGGCAAACTCGCGCTTCATCAGCTCTACTACCGGATTTTCGTCTTTGACATCTACACCATTCGGCTTTTCAGCCTCTTTTAAGCCTGCTGTAGAGGGCCTGGAGCGTGGATCAACCTGCCCACGAATCGCCTGATAAAAAATCTCCCGCGGCACATTAAAAACGCGTGGGGCAGAGCTCACATACCACAGCGCTGCTCTGGGTGCGCCAGAGTTAACGGCTTGTTTTGTAGACTTGCGGGCGTGCACAAACGTGAATATACCCGCCTGATTATTCACTGTGTGACCAGATTCTGCGCGATCATTCGATGCGTCTCTGTAACTTTGAAGCATCTGTGATACTGCGCTGATGGGCGCAAACAGCGTAGTACCCAGTACACCTACACCAAGTTCACCTGCGCGTTGAAAAGAGCTCGGACTGGAACAGGTATGCCACAACGGCGGGTGAGGTAGCTGCACCGGTTTCGGTTGCACACTACGTTCTGGAATGCAGATTCTGTCTGAATTCCAACTGAATTCCGCTTGTGTCCACGCCGCGGGAAAGAGGCTGGTAGCTTCAACCAGATCAGCATTAGCCTGCTCTTCCGAAATGCCGAAAGTCTGCCACTCCTTGCCACCGGATTTTGCCAGGCCTGCTTCAACGCGCCCGCCACTGATCTGATCAAGCATAGCCACTCTCTCCGCAGCTCGCAGAGGGTGGTTGATTCCAAAAGGCGCTAAGATACCTGCATGCCCGACTCTTAAACGGCTCGTTTGCATCGCTATCGCCAGCAATATCATTTCGGGGCAGGAGCTGTAACTGAAATCGGGAGTACAATGATGTTCAACTTGCCACCAGCAGTTGAATCCTGCTTTCTCAGCCACTTGTGCCTGTTCTGCAGATTCTTTCAACAGCTGCGGGAACCCACCATTAGCGTCACAATCTTTTTTCTGAATCTCGGAAAAAACGTCCAGTTTCATGCTTTCTTAACCCGCAATCTTTTATATAACACTTGTTATAATACAGAAAAAGAAAAATTGAAAGCCTGATTGAGCCAAAGCCTTGTCGAAAGTGGGTAACTTCGAGCCGAGACTTTCTAAGACATTCTATGGGATGATCTGGCCCTAAACTGGCCAAAGGGTAACCTTTATGAAGCTTATCGTGCTGTGCCGCCGACTTCCGGTGTTAGTCCTTCTTGCACTCCTGCCTGTTAACACCTCAGGCGAGCAATCGGATAAGACCGCTGCCATTCACCGCCTGCTCGAAGTGACCGGTGCAATTGCGATGGGCTCACAGATGGTTGATCAACTGCTGACCATTCAGGCTCAGGCGCAACCCGGCGTGCCCGCAGAGGTCTGGGCGGATATTCGAGAAGAAATCGATTTCAGCGAATTTGAACCCGCTATGGTGCACATCTACGACAAACACTTCTCAGCCGCCGAAATAGAGGGGTTGCTGGCATTCTATGAGTCCGACATTGGTCGTCGTTTCATCGAAAAGCAGCCGGCCATCGTGGAGGACTCAATGGCAGCCGGGCAAGCGTGGGCGTTAGGCATACAGGAAAAATTGCGCGCCAAACTGGAAAAACGCGGATTTAAACCGACTCGACTTTAAGCAGGCTTTCGACGTTAAGGTTAAGTTCAGGTAACTTGACCTATTCTGAATGCTCGTCAAACAGTGCCTGCAGTTAAGGCATCGAGGTGCAAGGTGAACACGTCCAGAATCTATATCGTCGGATTACTCATGGCCTGCATGGTGCTGCCAGGGATTACGGTACAGGCCGCTTCTGAAGATAACGCCATCAGCGTCGAACCTGCGGAATTGCTTACTCCGGCGGAGCTCAACGAGCTGGTCGGGCCTGTTGCATTATATCCAGATGATCTACTTGCCATTGTTCTACCCGCCTCCACCTACCCGCTGCAGATTGTTGCCGCCGCACGTTACCGTGAAGATGCCGCCACCAATGCTGATCTTGAACCCGCAGAGGATTGGGACGAGTCCGTAGTTGCACTGCTCAACTATCCTGAAGCGCTGACGTTTCTGAATGATGATATTGATTGGACCTGGCAGCTTGGGCAGGCGGTACTGGACCAGCAGGAAGACGTGCTGGCGGCTGTGCAGACCTTCCGAGATGAAGCTTATGCTGCGGGTAATTTAGACAGCGATGATCGCCAGGTTGTGGCGGTTGAAGAAGATGTGGTCACGATTAAGTCCACAGACCCTGAAGTCATTCATGTGCCCTACTACGAACCGGAAGAAGTCACCGTTTATCAGACAGAACGGGTGTACCACTATTACCCGAGCGCCTACCCGGTTTATTACTACCCTTACAGCTATAGTCATCGGTTTTATAACTATCCAACTTTCTGGGGTGTGAGTTCGGTGTTTGCTTTGTCCTGGAGCAGTTATCACCTGAACCACCACTACCATAGCCATCGCTACCACCCCTACTATGGCCGCACCTATCACGGCAATCATTTTCGCCGCACGTTTCGCTATCACGCGCCGCGCGCACATCAGCGCCGCCACTATAAAAAAGATCGCAACCATGACGGAAAATGGCAGCCCCGGCGTAAATACGCAGGTGCCAGACCAGACTACCGCGATCAACGATATCGCAACCAGCGACCCGCACGTGAACATCGCCGCGAGCGCCACCTGCAGCACAATCCCCGTGTTACCCATCGGGCAAACCGGGAACAGCGAATTGCGCGCAACTCAAGCATCCACCGCGATCTACGACGCGAACAGAACAGTGTGCACCGCGGTTCAAACCGCTCTGATGTTCATCGCCAACAACGGGGCAGCCGCATCGACCGGCAGTTCCGCCCTAACACGCAGAATGAGTCTTTACGCAAACGCCAGCAGCGCGAGATTCGTGAACGTCGTCAGGCTGCGGTAAACAGGGTCAATCATAACAATCGCGTGCTGCGCAGTCGCAGTGACAACAATACCGCAGCTGCTCGGCCACAGCGTCAGCAGCATACAGAACGGCAGTCACAACAACGCGTAGAACGTCGACAACCACAGCGTGTAGAACAGGCGCAACGGTCACAGCGCGCGCAACGTGCCCAACGGCCTCAGCGGGCGGAAAGACCGCAGCGCATGGATAGACAGCAGCGGGTGCAGCGCTCGCAGCGTGTTGAACGCGCACAGCGTGCGGAGCGCCCGCAGCGAGCTGCTAGAAATCAACAACAGAGTTCACAACGAAAAATTGCTCAAGCCAGTCCTAAACGCCAGGCGGCACCCAAGCGCAGTGCAAAAATTCGACAGAACCAGCATCGCGCTAAATCTGCATCACGTCAGCGTGCGCAAATCGCCCAGCGTAACAGCGGACCACGTCAACAACATTAAGAGGCAGCCGGTACTGGCTTAGGCCAACGCTTATCCAGCAGCCAGACCAGCAAAACCATCAAGGTGCCCGCAACCGGGCACCAGTAAAAGAACGCAATGCCTTGCTGGCTCATCCAGACCACCGTCAAAGTGGCCACTATCCCACCCGCAATAACCGTACTGAGGCGACCGATCCCGAATCTGGCCAGAACAATGGCGCCAAAGATAGCGCCGTAGACATAATTCGGTAACTTGAAGGTCAGATCCAGCAGCCCTTCACCTGAATAGCGGGCAAAGAACAGCGACACCGCCAGAAAGATAACACCCCAGAACAACATCAGTACTCGGGAGATCGTCACATAATGGGCTTCGCTTGCGTCTGTTCGAAAAAATTTTGCATAGAAGTGAGTGATGCTCAGATCCGACGTTTCTGCCAGAGCTGAATCAAGCGTAGAAATCGCAGCCGCAAATATTGCAGCAATAAAAAGCCCGGATAACCCAACTGGAATTTCTGACAAAATGAAGTAGGGGAATATACGATCAGGCGAAGTAACCAGCTGTTTTGCCATCTCCTCAGGTAAACCACGTTCGCTATAAAAAACAACCAGTGCCAGCCCCAGAGCCAGAATAACCAGGTGCATGACGTAAAACAGCGCCGCAAAGTTATACGCCTTCTGCGCTTCATTCACGCTTCGGCAGGCACGCACACGCTGCCAGGTGCCCTGAGTGCTGCCCTGAGCGATATTCAACGCAATGCCGCCTATCACGCCTGCCCAGATCGTGTAGCGGCGCTCCGGATCAGTTGAGAAATCAAACAGCACCAGCTTAGCCTGGGCATCAAGACTCAACAGCGCTTCGGACAGCGACATATCGATATTGAACGCCAGAAAAATCAGCGCAAATACAGCCCCAAGACTGAACAGCACAAACAGCAGAAAGTCTGTCCAGATGACGGTTTTAATGCCTGCTAACGCACTCCAGATGATACTCACGATAACAACAAAGCCCGCACATGCCGGCAATCCCCAGCCGGTGATCACATCCAGTACCAGACTGGCCGTGAGAAGCTTGACTCCGGAATTGATGATGGTCAGCAGCAAGCCAAGGTACATGGACAGTTCACCCGTGGCTGGATCAATGCGCTGGCCAATATATTCGTAGCTGCTGCTGGCTTGTTTGGCCTCATAAAATGGTTTAGCCAGCAACATGCCTACAGCGATTTTACCCAGCGCCAGCCCCACAATGACCTGAAAATAGGTCAGGTCGCCGCCAGGCGCAAATACCGCTGCCGGCACAGAGATAAAGGTGACCGCACTCACCAGGGTTGCCAGAATACTTGCTGATACGGCCCACCAGGGCAGCGAACCATCTGCCTGAAAGAACGCCCGACGCGAAGCAATTGAGCCACTTAATCGATGCCCCATATAGGTGACCAGAAGCATCACCCCAATGATCACGACAACATCAATAATGTGCAGGCCGGTAGCCATGTTCAGATAGCTGACTAAGCTAATCGCACAATACGAGTTCCTATATTGCCACCGCTTAACAAATCAACAAACGCATCCGGCGCCGCAGCAAGACCCGAGACTTCATCGGTCAGGCTTTTTAAAGATCCATCTTTCAGCCAGCCATGCAACTCCTCTCGAGCAGCGGCATAGTGGTCTGCAAAATCGAAGACCAGGAAACCACGCATGTTGATGCGTTTATTCACCAGCAGCCCCGGGATACCTCGCGGCCCTGGTTCAGGCTTATCTGTATCGTACTGCGACACCACACCACAACAGGCAATACGACCAAAGGTATTCATGCGAAACAGCGCCGAGCCGAGGATCAATCCACCGGTGTTGTCAAAATAGACGTCTACACCTGCCGGGGTAGCCGCCTTCAAAGCATCGCGAAAACTCTGTTCTTTGTAATTTACTGATGCATCAAAGCCAAGCTGATCAACAAGAACGGCACCTTTCTCTTCGCTGCCACAAACACCCACCACTGTGGTCTGTTTGATTTTTGCGATCTGTCCAACAAGGTGCCCAACGGACCCGGCCGCAGCGGACACCAGCACAGTTTCACCTGCCTTGGGCTGTCCAACTTCCAGCAAGCCAAAATAGGCCGTCAGACCATTGATGCCTAACGGTCCCAGATAGGCGATGGGATCATGTGCTGCAGGTATGACTTCAACAGCCTTGGCATCATGCACGGAGTACGTCTGCCAACCTGTCGGCGCGCTGACCATTGTGCCGACAGCAATGTCTGCTGCACGGCTTTCGACCACCTCTCCAACCCCGGTGGCATTCATGACAACACCGCTAGTCGGCGCACCTGCATAACTGGCGCTTCCCTGTAAGCCTGCACGGGTACCTGCAGTAATTGCAAAAGCCGTTGTGCGCACCAGCACCTGGCCTTCGCCTGCTTCGGGTACCGGTGACTGACTGAGCCGGTAGTGGCCCGCCTGCAATTTGCCCTGGGGTATTTCAGCAATCAAAACCTGCTGGTTCATTTCCATGTTTGTATCCTTCTACTGGCTGCGGGCACTAACCAGCCAGGTTGCGCCTTCAAGATCTAATCCGGACTCTGTGATGAGCGGTGCAAAAGCCTCGCGTACTGCCTGCAACGCGGCTTCTTTTGTTTCCCCTGACAATTCGGCCAGAGCGCGTGCAACAGGGCCTACCTCGCCTTGAGAGTGCATAGCGGCCTCCAGATCATCACCCACATGCAGAATGGTGGACACAGGGTCTATCTCAACGTGTGCAAACCCCGCGTCGATCAGCAGCCCCCGCAGATAATCTTTATCCGCAAAAGCAAAAGGACCCGGCGCTTTGGGATCAACTGGTTCTGCGGGGGGCAGAAACGGTTGAATCGCACGCCCCGCAATCGTAATCCAGGGATTGACCTGGGCAGCCTGCCAGCACATGAACACCATGCGCCCATCAGCTGTTAAACCGCTGTGCAGGTTCTTAAAGGCGGCCAGCGGGTCCGCAAAAAACATCACCCCAAAACGGGAAAAAATCAGCTGATGATCCGGGGTCAGATCAACCACTGCCGCATCAGCTTCGCTGAAAACAACGTTATCCAAACCCGCGGCACGCTCGCGTGCGCGAGCCAGCATTGGCGCGCTGATGTCGACACCCCACACCTGTGCGCCCGTGGCTCCCAGAGCAAGACTTGTAGCACCGCAGCCACACCCTACATCAATCACCCGGTCACTGGCTTTTGCGGCCGCTGCAGAAACAGCAATGTCGGATAGAGGCTGCAGCATGTTATCCAGCCGCTCCTGGCCACGTGTCCACGTGTCACCTGCCTGACCATTCCAGTATTTGATCTGCTCGCTGTTATCAGCCACTTAGAAACTCCTGATGTTGTCTACAAATGTGAAGGTGTGCATTACAGATCATGCTGGCGCCTGTACCAGTCGAGGTATGTGCCCATGTGCTTACGAAACGCCGGTGTTTCGCTCAAGGCCAGCATATGTCCTAGCGCGGTTGGATATTGCTGTAAAGCCTGGTCGCTGATCAGGGTGAACCCGGACCCGTCGAGTTCATCTTTGTAATGCCCTTCACGCAGAAACTGGGCAAGATCGCAGACAAAGGCGATATCAGCTATCGAAAGGTTATTATCCACCAGGTGCGATGTGTGTTGCAGAGCATTCTCAACACCTTGCATATAGAATTCATAGGCTGAGGCCATGCGTGCATGGGTCTGCTGCTGCATCTTCGACATACCCAGCAGATAGACCTGAGCTTCACGGGCGAACACGAGGCTGGCATCGAGAAAACTGTCGACCCGGGAAGCGCTGTAGCCATCAGTGCCGTAGAGACTGTGCTGCTGTTCAGATAGACGTACCACCGCACGTAAAATGCTGTTGGATTCAAAAATCCCCACGTCTCCACCCGGACTGAAAGCACATGGCACAGTGCCAAACGGCTGACTGGCCAGAAAAGCATCTGTCTTGTACAACGTTCCGGTAAACCCTCGCTGACTGGAACGTGCGTGGGGACTATCAGCTGTCTGTTCATGCGCAGACAGTTCGCGAGCATCGTAATCCCACAACCAATGAGCAAGTTTGGCTGGTTTGTCTCCCACTATTTCCAGCGAGGCACCACATAGCTCAGCCGCAATCATCGCTTTGAATACGCGCGGGTTAGGCAGATAAGAAAAAATTCGCAGAGCAGTCAAAACAGAATACAGCTACACAAGACGTTCGGTTAACAGATCAAGAAAGGCCTCTTTATCAATCCAGTCGGTGGCACACTGGGTTTCTTCACCGGCCTCATCAATCAGTGTTTTACCATCGTTGGTGACAATGATGGGTAACGTTTCCATCTGCAGGTGCGCATGACTGAACGCAAGATAAACCGCCACGCAGTCATACAGTACCGAAGACTGCACCCGGGCATCCAGATCCTTCAACATCGGCCATTCTTTTACCGCCTCAAACCAACCAGCGTGATTGTCCATGACCGCCTTAGTCAGCGGCTTATCGCTGTCTCTGATGCGCGCAAAGCGCTCACCCTGCAACATGACTGTGCCGCAGGTATCCAGAGGTGTAATGGTTTTCTCCCACTTCGCTTTGAATACCGCCTGACAGGCCAGCGCGTGTTGCTTCACATTATACTCCCGCATGGGTTTATCAGCGCCCATGTAGCCACGGCGAAGTGAACCGTGCATACCAATAAAGCGTGCACTGGTGGTTAAGTCCGGCTCTCGAGCAAGCGCCGCTGCAATGTTGGGAAGTGGGCCGATACAGACCAGGGATACTATTTCCGGTGTGGCAATAATCGTTTCACAGATTGCGCCAACACCATCACGCAGAACATCGCCGGCATAATCTGACAGGGAAAAATCACCCAGCCATGCGGAATGGGTTTCGGGGGAATCATCCAGCGGAATCCCGACGCCAATCGGGATATCTTCACGTCCGGCAATCTGCAGCATTTTCGCCACAATCTTTGCGCGGTAGCCTGTATTACCGGTAGAGGTGGTGATCAGCTTGATATCAAGCTCAGGGCAATTCAACAGAAATGCAAGCGCCCAAACATCATCTACATCCAGCCCGATATCGGTATCAAGTACTACGGGTATTCGTTCTGCTTTATCTGCCACATGCACCCCCTTTTCGTGCCTGAGTGTACTCATGCATCAGCCGGGGGTAAAAGAAAAATATCCCTGTCCGGGAGTGACGCTAACTCGCCTGATCTCGACCTGGGGCATAGCGATAGTTTTTACTCGCTTGTTTTGCGAAACAAGATCCCTCCGCGACCAACTCGCTAAACGCTAGCCATTCGACGCATCAGATTATGGTAGACCGAGGCCAAGCGAACCAATTGTTCTGGGGAACTACGACTATTAGTAAGTGCCTGAATTGCCTGATCCATTTCGAACAGCAGGCTTCGCGCCTCGACTTCAGCCACCATACTTTGGACCCAAGTAATCGCAGCCAGACGTTCACCTCGGGTTACGGCATTCACACGGTGCAGACTGCCTGAAGGATACAAAACCGCATCACCCGCATTCAAACGCACTTCCTGTGCACCAAACTGGCCTTCGATGACAAGCTCACCGCCATCGTATTCTTCCAACTCTGACAAAAATACAGTCATCGAAACATCACTTCGCATGACATCACCTGGCGCCGGCCCCTGCATAATAGCTGCATCAACATGCACGTCATATTCCTGACCCACACCGTATCGATTAAACACCGGCGGGAATATTTTGTGCGGAAGACACGCGGAGACAAACAATGGATGGTGTCCCATTTTGCGCAGGAGTCCATTGGCAAGCTCCCGCACAACTTCGGTCTCCGGGTCAGTTTGCTCGTTACGCTTGGCACGTACATTCAACCCGCCGGCACTTGCCAGCCCATCCTGCCAGGTGGCGCCTTCAAGTGCTCGTTGATACGCAGCAACTTCGTTTATGTCCAGGAAATGGTCGATGACAACTAGCAAGCTTCAAAACTCCCAGGTGACCGATGCTCGAACATTACGTGCGTCACCAAGATACATAAACGACCCTGAACGATAAGCCGCTTGCCAGTATTCTTCATCGGTTACGTTGCTGACATTCAATCGCAGATTAACATTGTCAGTCGGGTAATAGTGTACAAACAGATCGACAGCCTCATACGATGGCACAACAATTGAGTAGTCACCAATAGCGCTGTCATAACCTGCAGCGGTATCAGGCTGACCGCCGTACATTTCACTCTTGTATGTATAAGCACCACCAAACGCTACCTTATCGTTTGGTTGATATTGGAGCTGCAAATAGACGCTGTCATCGGCAAAGTTGCTCAGTACGCGTCCTTCATTTGTTTCATCGAACGCGTCTAGAACTTTTGACTCCATTACCGCAACCGCTAATTGAGCACTGAGTTTTTCGGTGATGGCGCCAGTGAGCGAAAGTTCTAGGCCTTCAACCCGATTCTTTCCCGTGTTTAACGTACCCAGTGTCGAGTAGGCATCACCAACACTCTCCATGACATCATCCTTAGTGGTCCGGAACACTGCAGCTGTTGCTAGCAGCCTGTTATCTAGAAACTCCCACTTCAACCCAAGCTCGAGATTTTCTACTCGCTCCGGATCCGAACGCTCCACCTGATCTGGTGTGCCGCATAATCCACCGTAGCCACAACTACCACCTACGTCGGATTCACCACCATTGATATTTGTCGCCGTACTATAGGTAAAGTACAGATTGCCATTTTTACCCAGAGCACGGACGATACCCACATGGCCATTCCAGAAGCCGTCGGAATAATCATATTCGCTGGTTACACCACGCGAAATAACGTTATTGTTATAGTGAAACTGATCGTAGCGGGCGCCAATAAAAGTGGTCCACGCTTCCCCAATCTCAATGGTGTCCATCACATAAGCAGATATAGTCTGCACGTCAAAGTTGGAGTCTGCATCACCCCGATTGACCCTTCTTTCCATTAATCCATTGATATTGGATACAACCTTCCCGCTACCATCCAATCCACAGTAGTCTCTTTGCACACCGCCTCTGCCGGATACAACACAATTGGTCGCGCCCAAATAATCGATGTTGTACACACCGTTTTCTACATCTTCATTGGAATATTCAACTCCGAAGACAAACTGATTATGAGTGCGCCCAATGTCGGTTTCCCACAACACATTTGTTTGCGTAACAAAATAATCAATCTTCTGCCAACCCTGGTGCGTGCTTAGTGTAAAAGTTTCCGCTCCTGGTGCCACAGGATCAGTACTATCACGCGTGGTACCTCTTGCTCCCGTTGTCACATACCCATTGTCAGTGCGGCCATAGCGCACCGTATTCTGCAAGCGCAGGCTATCGGTGAACTCATAGTTTGTTTTGACTGTGAAAGCATCAATCTCTGTTTCAAGAAAGTCACTTTCCTGCAGGTACACTGGAATATCAGAAACCGGCTTGCGTATAGCGCGATCAAAGTAACTACCGAGATCAGGCTGATCATCAGCCTGCAAGTGGTAATAATCGACGACAAAGCTGAGTTGTTCGCTGGTCTTCCAGAGCACTGAGAAAAGACCGCCTTTACGCTCTCGCGCCGCAGGTGCTCGATCCGGCACGTCTTCATCTGCGTAAAGGAAATTTGTTCGTATCGCGACAGTGTCAGATAGCGGTTGATTCAAATCAAAGGTTGTTCGCTTTGCGTCATCTGTACCTATGCCAACTTCGCCAATTGCAAAGCGATAATCACGACTCGCCTGTTTAGTAATGCTGTTCACAGCACCACCTGAGCTACCGCGGCCAGCAAATGTTGAGCTGGGGCCCTTGGTAATTTCAATTTGCTCCGTGGCGAAACTCTCTCGTGTTGTCATCCCCGGATCCCGGACGCCATCAACAAAAACGTCGCTGCGAGCCTCATGTCCACGAATGATATAGCGATCTCCAAATGCATTACCGTTCTCGCCTGTTCCGAGCGTAATACCCGCTTGCGAAGACAATATTTCTTTGAGATCTGTTTTGCCTGAATCAAGTATTTGAGACTGAGTGAGAATAGTCATAGTGTTTGGTGAGGCGGCTAAATCTGCAGTACGCCTGAGATCGCCCGAACGTCGAGCTTTATACGGAGCATTTTTCTCACCAAAAACTTCAACAATCTCGATCACATTTGAGGTGTCCTCTTCAGCCTGACTGACAGAATTTTCAGCATGGCCTGCTCCCGCGGTGGCAACACCGATCGCCAGTGCCATCATCCTGGGAAGCCCAGCAGGTTCTCGGCTCGCGTTTACACGGATTGAATTTGGTCTTTTTACACAACTCACAGGGGCTTCCTCAATTTATTGAAGTGCCCGAGTGTAGAGAAATCAGCTGTTAATGCAAATGATTATCATTTAGAAATAGGATCTGGTATCCAGAACGTTCAGCACCTCAGTAATTATTCGCCTCTTAATGCGGTTGTGATCGGCAGGCGTGCAGCGCGGATCGCGGGAAACAGCCCCCCGACCAGACCCAATAAAACAGCCCAGGTCAAACCTATCTACAGCGGACACAATCCACTTAAGCGTTCGGAACCGGGAGGTTTCGCGCGGTGCTTCGCGATCAAGCGTTAGCTCGTTGAGTAGCGCCTTTTTGTCGGATGGGTTTCTGTTACCTGCGCTTCTCATGGACCAAAGACTACTGTTATACCGCTGCAGAGCCTGCCGATACAAAACACGACAAACGATGCCATGCGACAGAAGTGCAAAGGCGATAACCAGGCTATACGCAGGGCAGGTTTTACCGTCCTGAGTTACAACCCCTGAATCAACTGCGAAAGGCGCCGTGCAGACTGTTCAAGATGCCCCAGCTGGCCGTCTTCGGCGATCATGGTGAGCTGGCCTTCCAGTGCGAGGTGCGCATAGCCGTGCACATGACACCAGCCTAAAATAATATCGTTGACCAGCGCCGCGGGTTTATCCGCTATGACATCCTGCACCGCAATGGGCGCATCGCCGCGCTGACGGAGTATCACATTTGTCAGCTCGGTGAAGGTCTCTAAAACAGCATCCGGGGGAGCCTGCATATCAAAATCGATCAGGTCGGACCGAAACATGATGCGAAAATGTTCTGGATAGGTCTGCGCAAACTCAACATAGGCTTTGGCAGTAGCGAACATCTGTGCTTCGAGCTGGGTTCCAGCCAGCGACAGTTCCATGCGTAAGCGTTCCACGAGGTGTTCAAATCCACGTTCTGCCAGCGCTCGCAGCAGTCCGCGTACGTCACCAAAATGATGTTTAGGTGCGGTGTGGGAAACTCCAGCAGCGCGCGCACAGGCGCGCAGGGTAAAACCCTGCAAGCCCTGTGTTTGCAGAACTTTGTCAGCTGCATCAAGCAGCGCCTTGCGCAGGTCTCCATGATGGTAGGCGGTTTTGGGAGTCAAAAGGCCAGCTTCAGTCCAAACGTTCCCGCCGATACTAACCGGGATAATTACAGACAGCGAATCTTTACAGTAGAAAGTTCTACATCTCAGGGTTGTAGTGAACGACTGTGGTATAAACCAGATTAAGGAGACTGAACCATGATGAAAAGCATAGCTGGCACATTTTTCCGCGGATTAACCGGCTTATTACCCATAGCCCTGACGCTATGGCTGGCGTTCTGGGTGATCACGACAACTGAGGAGCTCCTGCGTAAGCTGTTTGTCTACATTCTGCCGGACAACTTCTACTTACCGGGCCTGGGTATTGCTTTTGCCCTGCTGCTGATATTTGCAACCGGGCTGCTGATGCAGATGTTTGTCTTCAAAAAATTGTGGGATTGGTTCGAAGCCTGGCTTGAGCGGGTGCCTCTGGTTAAAACTGTCTACCAGTCTGTTAACGATTTTTTTGGATTTTTCTCTTCGAATGTCTCAGACAGCGCATCAAAAGTGGCCTGTGTCGACCTGGGCAACGGCGCGCAGGTGGTCGGCTTTATCACCGACGAAAGCCTTGATGCATTTGCAGACGTGGGGCAGGATCGAGTCGCGATCTATCTGCCGATGAGCTACCAGGTTGGCGGTTATACAGTGCTGGTATCGAAAGCTGACGTAGAGATTCTTGATATACCTGTGGAGCAGGCGATGCGATTTGTTCTCACCGCTGGCATCCGGCGCCAGCGGCCTGCAGATTGAATCATGTTGCCCTGATCAATGATGCCGCAGACCTGGAGGACGCAATGCTGAAACGATATTTACCCATCTCAGCATGACATTGCGAACAAACGACATTGGTCAGCCCATCGGCTACGCCCTGCCCGATTGGCAGGGTGCATTACCGCCACCTGAAACTAAAATGGTTGGTCGCTACTGTCGCGTAGAGCCGCTTAACCCGGCAGAACATGGCGCCGATCTGTTCCAGGCCCTCAGCGAAGACAGCCAGGGCAGATTATGGACCTACATGGCATCCGGTCCTTTCACTTCAGAAGCTCAGTTTACTGACTGGTTGAAGAGCGTCAGCGGGCAACAGGACCCGATGTTTCATGCCATTGTCGACAACACTACGAATAAAGCCCTGGGGCTATGTGCGTTTATGCGGATAAAGCCCGCTGCTGGCGTTATCGAGGTCGGCAGCATCACCTTTGCACCCGCGCTCCAGCAGACGACGATGGCAACGGAAGCGATGTTTCTGATGATGTCTCGAGTGTTTGACGAACTCGGATACCGACGTTACGAATGGAAATGTGATGCGCTGAATGAAGCATCCCGTAAAGCGGCAAAAAGACTGGGTTTCAAATACGAAGGCACCTTCGCCCAGGCGCTGGTTTACAAAGGCAGGAACAGAGACACGGCCTGGTTTGCCATTCTCGACAAACAGTGGCCCCGACTCAAGCGCGCTTATCTGCAATGGTTAGAACCCGCCAACTTCAGCCCTGATGGCATCCAGAAGCAGGCGCTGAGCAGGCTGCTCAACGCCGCGGACCAAGAAAACTAAGCGCAAATGTCAGCTGGGCGCCATCACACGCCCAAGAAATCCATCAATATCCACGTCGTTATCCAACAGTGCGCACACCGTATCGACAAACGGGGCTGAAAGACCAGCGGTTGCAAACAGTTCTTTGAACATGCGTGCGGCGCGAACACCTTCGCTGACCATGACCATTTCTGCTTCTGCTTCAGCCAGACTCTGGCCACGCCCCAGGCGCTCCCCCATCTCTCGATTTCTACCAAATGGCGAGGTTGCGGTAACAAACAGATCACCGATGCCTGCTGCGCTCAAGGCAGTTGCAGGTGATGCACCCATTTCCGGCAGCAACAGCGACGCCTCCCGATAACCGGCCGTGAATACCGCCGCCTTGAGATTATCACCGCCACGGCCGTCTTCTTTCAGGCCATCAACAACGCCACAGGCAAGCGCAATGACATTTTTGAATGCACCCCAGTATTCCGCGCCTAATGGATCGTCTGCTGCCGCCAGACTCAGGGTCTGAGTGCTTAATATTTTAGCCATCTTAGTCGCCAGAGCCACATCGTTACACGCCACCAGTGCAGTGGTGTAAACGCCACGAGCCAGCTCTGGCGCGATGGTTGGGCCCATCATCACGCACAGTTGATTATGAAGATCATGCGCCTTGAGCTTCTCTTCGATCACATCCGAGATAAGCTGGTCGCCGGGCGCCAGCCCTTTGGCCAGATCCAACAATATTTGTTCGGGGGCGAGGTGTGGTAACACATCATCAACTACTTTCAACACAACATGACTGGGTAAGGCGAGCACAACTATTTCAGCACCCTGCATGGCCGTGGCAATATCCATGGAAACAGACAAACCTGTCAGGGGTACATCCGCCAGGTACTTCTCGTTGATTTCATTGTCGTTGATACTGTCGAAGACTTCCTGCTCAACGGTCCAGCCACGCACCTCATTGTCCGCCTGCAACCAGTTACGTGCCAGCGCAGTGCCAAAATTCCCCAATCCCAATACAGCAATCACAGCCATCTGTCTCTCCCAAATTTGTTAGTCTGCAGGCCCAAGTTCTTCCAGTTTGATCAGCAATCGAACCAGGTCCGCCAGCGACCGCGAGCTGGTTTTCTGCATGACATTGCTGCGGTGAATCTCCACCGTGCGCTCACTGATACCCAGCTCAATCGCAATGACCTTATTGGCCTGTCCTTTGGCAACCCGCTGGAAAACTTCCAGTTCTCGCGGTGTCAGATCGGCAATGCGCGATTTTAACTGGTGAGAATCTGCAGCCTGGTCACGATGTTGTGCGTCCCGCGACAAAGCCTCCTGGATACGATCAAGCAGTTCCTGATCACGAAATGGTTTACGCAAAAAATCTACAGCGCCGCGACGCATGGCCTCCACTGCCATGGGAATATCACCATGGCCGGTGATAAACACTATCGGCAGCTCAACCTTCATGGCTGCGAGTTTTTCCTGCAGCTCCAGACCGCTCATACCAGGCATGCGTATATCCAGCACCAGGCAGTTCACATTATTCAGATCCGCCTGCTCAAGGAAGCTCAGCGCATCAGGATAGGTGACGTAAGGGATATCTACTGTTTCGAGCAACATACCAATAGCATCGCGCACGGCTTCGTCGTCATCGACAATAAATACTTTTTCTGTGTCACTCATTATCTTCTCCGGCGGGCAAACGGAAATAAAACGTCGACCCGTGACCTTCTTCGTTATTCACAAAACTCAAGTCGCCACCATGCTCAAGCATGATCGAGCGACAAATTGATAGACCCATACCCATGCCTTCAGCCTTGGTGGTATGAAACGGGCTGAACAGCATGGGTTCGTTTTCCTCGCTGACGCCGGTACCAAGGTCTTTCACAGCAACTTCGGCTTGAGTGCCCACCATACGCGTTGAAACCACAATATCGCGCCCATGGACACAATCTACTTCAAGCATGGCATCGATGGCGTTGCGTATCAGATTTAACGCAACCTGTTGGATCTGCACCGGGTCACAGTATAACGCCGGCAGGTCTGGTTGCAGCTCAAAGTTGAGTTCAACACTGTGCAGCCTGGCATCAGCAGCAGCAAGATGCAGCAGATCACGCATCAACTCATTCACGTCTACCATTTCTTTCTGACTGCCTTCATGACGGACAAATCGCTGAATGCGCTCAATAACCGCTCCGGCACGTAACGATTGCGCGTTCAGCTTACGCAGACCGTCCGCAACTCTGGCCAGGTCCGCATCATCTTTTTCTAACAACTTCATACACGCTTGTGCATAGGCTGCTATGGCCGTTAGCGGTTGATTGATTTCATGGGCAATACTGGCAGTCATTTCACCCATGGTACTCAATCGTCCAACTTGGGCTAAGCGTTCACGCTGTTCTAACAATGCCTGCTGGTTGGCTTTCTGCTCGGTCAGATCGCGGATGATCCCGGCAAAATATGAACCCTGATCTGTTTTGATTTCGTTTACCGCAAGATAAATGGGGAAAACATGGCCATCCCGGGTAATCGCTGAAAGCTCACGACCAATGCCAATTATCTTTGCTTGCCGGGTTGTCAGGAAATTTTCAATGTAGCTCTGATGCTGATTTCTGTAAGGCTCAGGCATCAGTTGTGTAACCGGCTGTCCCACCAGTTCGGCGCTGGTATAACCGAATAAACCTAACGTCGCTTCATTGACCGACTGGATGATGCCTTGTGCATTGATCGTGATGATGGCATCAACAACCGAATCCAGCACTTTGAGTGCATTGTCACGCAGCCACTGTTGATTATCCGCCGTGATCAAGTTGCCTGATGTCCTGAGCTTAAAGAAACACCCAATATATAGGAAATGAGGCTCAAGGAGGCATCTACGGCATCCGATTAATGGCCCACATACTCAGCCTGAGGGCGGAAAATCCGATTGTCTTTGCGACTTTCAATGAAATGCGCGACATAACCAAAAGAGCGCGCCATGGCAAACGCTGCGGTAAAGAAATGATTAGGCAGACCCACTACACGCAACACCAGTCCTTTATAGAATTCGACGTTGGCATGCAGGGCTTTACCGCGCTGCGCCATGGCTGATGCAAACTGTGTGTCGATCTCGCGCAGCAGGTGATAGACCGGCTCATGTTCGCTGCCGACAGCAAGTTTTTCCACCCAGGCTTGCAGACACACCGCACGCGGGTCCACCGCACGGTATTCACGATGGCCCATACCGGGTACTTTTTCCCCTGCTGCCAGTGCTTTTGCCACGTAATCACGCGCATCAGCAACAGACGTGAGCGAGTCTGCTATCTCCAGGACGGCCTGATCTGCGCCACCGTGTAATGGCCCCGATAAGGCGCCTATCCCAGCGGCAATACACGACTCCACGGACGCAAGCGTGGAAGCTACAACCCGCGCGGCAAACGTGCCTGCATTAAAACCATGATCAAGCTGTAATATCTGCGCGGTGTTGAACGCTTCAATATGTTCCGCGCTGGCTGAATTGCCGATCGCGCGCAGAAATGCTTCCGCGTAACCCAGTTCTGGGTTCAGCTCAACGGCCTGGCGACGCAGATGTGTGGCTACCACAGCAGGAAGTTTTGCAGCCACATGCAGTCCCTGATCAGCCTCGCCAAAGCCCAGTTCCGCAGTGCGGGACAACAGGGGCACAATACCCTGCAACACCTTCATAGGATGCATCTGCGCCGGTATCTGCAGAACAGAGGCGGTCTCTGCAGGCGTAAGGTTCATCGACGGTTTCAACAATTGATGTAACGCATCGTTCATATCTCCTGTGACCACCAGATTAGCGACCTGGAAAAATGGCCGGTCGACCAGCGTTTCAATGGCGTGGCCTCTGTAACTCAAAGCGCCTTCTGCCTGCACGTTAGAAATCTCCGTGCTGTCTACCACCACACCCGCCAAGCCTTTAGCTACCTTTTTCATCTGCCTGTCTCACGCTGATTAGAATGATCAAGGTACGATTGAACCTGTGGCAGATCCATGGGGATTCGCTTCTTATTCCATCAGTTGAACTTATATATCGTCATATTTATCACAATTTCTTATATTTATATCATTTTCACTTATAGTTTGCGCCAGAAAAGCAGCGTAAGCTGAGCCGGCACAGCAAGAGTTGAGATCTATGCAGATTGAACGTCACGAGGTTCGGGTTTTTGATGCCATCATTGATACCGGCGGTTTCAGCCGAGCCGCAGAAAGGCTGAACCTGTCTCAGTCTGCTGTCAGCCAGACCATGGCCAACCTGGAACATAAACTCGGCACCACTTTAGTGGTGCGCGGCAGACAGCCTGAGTTGACCGAAGCTGGTCGTCGGATGTACAGCTACACACGCATGATGCTGCACGAAGAACACCAGGCCCTTGAAGATATCAGCCTGATTAAAACCGGCGCGCTGTCGACCCTCAGTCTGGCCACCAATTCCATGGTGAATCGCTATTTTGCGCACGGACTGATGCTGGAATTCTGCAGTAAAAATCCGCTGACCCGCTTGAAACTCGATGTTGTACCCAGCAAAGAGATCATCTACGGCGTGGATGAAGACCGCTGGGAACTTGGTTTTGGTCCACTGCAATCAGCGATGCCTAAACATTTTGATATTCGCGTTTATTTTTCAGAACAGCGTGTGCTGTGTGTACACAGAAATCACCCCCGGTTTGATGCACTGATGAACACACCTGCTGACGAATTGGCCAACACAATTCTGCTCACCTCCTACCTTGATGAAGCTACGCGCCGGGATGGCGCCGCACGGCTGAGTGATGCTTTTGCCGGTGTCTGGGAAATCAGCAATCTGGACCTGCGGCTGGCGTTAGCTGCGGACGGCAAAGGTGTGACTTATCT
The DNA here is from genome assembly GCA_024743175.1 of Pseudomonadaceae bacterium. Classification (GTDB taxonomy): domain Bacteria; phylum Pseudomonadota; class Gammaproteobacteria; order Pseudomonadales; family Azotimanducaceae; genus UBA4421. The sequence continues at coordinate 634,632 of JANSXA010000002.1, forward strand.
GTCTGATCGCGTACTGGCCGATACCGATGGCATGGTTGCACTGCCTGGGTTACCCGTCTCATACATTCCGCGAGATGTTGGCATCTTTTTTAAGAAGCACGAGCCGCTGACAACCGGCGCGCAGCGGTTTCTGAGCATCTGCGACCGGCACTTTGCCAAAACAGACTTTTCCCTCAACGACCGACCACAATCCCCTGGTCAGCAAGCGCAGACCTGATATTCTCCAGCCGTCTACGGTTTTTACCCAGATCAGAAAATCCAACCCGAGAGGCTGATCGCATTGCAATCTCATTGTCTTCCGGGCGCGCCTTAAACTCCACGTCGTCGACAAAACCAAACAACGCAGTGCGTGCCTCGGCGCGCAGATAGTCTTCAGTTCTGTTTGTGATCACAGTTATTGACTGGTCTTCTTCTAACAGAGCAACCAGGGCAGACCAGGCGACACCGGCAGCAACTTCAAGCTTAAGCGGAGCTATACCATGCACCAGATCCTCACCATCACTGCAAACGCAGTTTGGCGTCGCGGGACAGGGAGAAAGTTCATTAGACATACTATCGGGTCCCGTAGTTGAACAGCCAGATACCAGGAGCGTCATGACGACTATCAGACTGATACATCGCACCTTCATATTCGCTCCATGAAATAACACAAGCAGTCCTGGGCAATAACCGCTTTGTCAGTAGTGTACATGGCAGGCACCAGGGGACGCGCCAGGCTGACGTGGCCATTCTTGTCAAGCAGAAACTCAGACGTCACATCCCGATGCTGTGTATCCAGTACCTGCAGGGTTTGCGCCAACGGTTTACGCGTAAAGCCAAACTCAGTGCCGGCCTGTATCGGGTGGAAATTAACTGCCTCCATACCTGCGGTGAGAATCAGGTCATGCACCGCCGCCTCGCGTGGTGACACCTGGTCTGCAAAATCATAAGACACCCCCGGTATTACGTGCACTCTGGCCAGCGCATGATGCATCTGCAGTTCAGTGATCGCCGCCTGAGGCACTTGTTCCAGCGTCAGATAGTGTTCCAGCAGGGAAACCGTCCGCGCGGTGCTTTGTGGATCTCCCACCGGTCCAACTTCTACTGTCGTCGATGGGCAGAACTGTTGGAGCGCTCGAGTCAATACGGTGTCGGGTTCTTCAACCAGAACCGCTTTTTCCGAAAACAGCAGCGCCAGCCCGACAGTGGCGGCATTTATCTGTGTCAGAACTGTGTAATGCGGATTGCGACCCGTATTGTTATGAATATCCAGGGCCGCAAAAAGTTGTGTTTGCGCCAGCCTGTCGAGTACCTCTGATGCCAGCCGGGTCATGCCATGTTCACCACGCCAGATACGGTTGAAGTCCATCTGCCCCGGCAGGCTGCGCACACCCTGTGCTGACGCTGCGACGTTTCCGATAAACAGAATCACGTTTCGATCAGGCTCCGCACCGATAGAGGCGAGCTTTGACATGACTTCACACAATGCCTGCCAGCCACTGGTTTCGTTACCATGCAACAGCACTGACAGAAACAAAGGCGGTTGTTGTCGCCCTGCAATATGGATCAGTGCGGGACCACCTAACAACTTCTCTAAATCCCTTGCGGGTGTAGAAAAAAGCGTCGCGGGCGGACGCTCGAAAAACTGCAACATATCTAGTAAATCCGACAGGCCACTAAACGGGCCAGGTGTGCACAGGCTGGTTACTGTCCTGCAGTTGCCGATAAGTCCGCACCATATCCTGCATCGAACCCTGGTTCAGCGTTTTCCAGCGTCGCTGCCAGGCCGCACCGTTCTGGCCATTTTCTACCCGCGCACTAACGATTCCCAGATACTCCTCAATTTCTTCCACAGGAATGTCAAAATCTGCCAGGCCCAATCGCGCCATAGGCAGCAGATCTTCAAGAATCCAGGCTGACATGTTTATTTCGCGGCGCGGAGCATCAGAGTGTTTAACAACCTGGGCGTTCAGACCATAACGCGCAGCGGTATAAAAGTTCTCCCGCGCATCATGAAAATTAATGCTTACTTCGGGTGGCTTGTCCTGCATTGCGAAACCTCGCACCATGCCGTAATAAAAAGCGGCGTTGGCAATGCTGTCTTTCAGGGTTGGCCCTGCACTTGGCACACGCTGCTCGATACGCAGATGGACCTGCCCATCAAAATCGAACCCCAACAGTGGCCGCACCCACCGCCACATCGTGCCGTTTTGAAACCGCAGATGGCTGAATTTGTTGGGCGGATCATCCTGCACCATGGGCAGCAGAATGAGATGCTCGGTGCGATTTTCCTCAAATATTTCAAACAACGACTGGTGCACATAATCCGACCCAAAAGTCACTCTAGGCTTGTTATGTGATCCGACATCCACACTTTGTTCAAACAGCGGGATACGCGATTCATCCCACAGGGTTTTACCAAATAGAAACGGTGAGTTAGCACCCGCCGCAACAAGCGGCGCAGAAGCGATCAGGCTGGCGTTGAAATCGCGCACGGCCCACTCAGGTCGGCACTGCAGGTGAATCTGAAAAGAGGTTGCTGCAGCCTCAAGCATCACATCATGGTGGCGCAGCGACAAAGCATCGTCACCATCAATATCAATCTTCAGCTGCTGACCGTCTCGTAGCGCCATCACACGATCGTTCAATGATTTATAGCGCAACATGCCCGACATATTGTCATCAACAAACAGTTCGGGCTCAGCGGTGGGACAGGTGCCGATGGTTAAAAGATTGCAACCCATCTCCTGGGCTGTTTCCACACAGCGCTGCCAGGTTGCAGACAGCTCATCATGCAGGCGCGAGAACACTTTGCCGGTCAGCGCGCAGGGGCTGCCGTTCAGTTCTATGTTGAATCGGGCCAGCTCAGGCACAACCAGAGGGCTGGCGAGCTTTTCAAGGAACTTCTCATTTTCAGCCTGAGGCTGGCCTTGTTCATCAATCAGCCAGGCTTCGAGTTCAAATCCAGCGACATCACCGCGCCTGGAAAAAGCCTGCAGATCAAAGACTGTTTTCAGTAGCGCAGTTTCTTCATCCAGTCGCGCCCGAAAGTTGCTGAAATCTTCAGCTTCAAAAAACCTCTGTTGAACTTCGCTACCCAAAATAATATCCGTAAGCAGGGGGTACTTGAGTTTACCCTTGCCATCCCAGAAAAGAAAAAGCCCGATGTCCTGTCAAAGGACGTCGGGCTTTAACCATCAAAGAACTAAACGCGATTCAGACGTTTAGAAACTGTACTGCAGAGTTGCGGAATAGTGGCGAGGCAGTTCCGGCAAAACAATGGTTCCACCAAACAGGTTGGGGAAGTTGGAGCGGAAATACTCTTCGTCAGTAACGTTCTTGATATTCACGCCGAGCATCCACTGGTCGCCGTGGTACAGCACGCCGAGATTTAACAGGGTGTAATCCGGCAGTTCAACCTGGCCGGAAAATCCTGAGTTGGTTTCTTCCGCATGGATCACGCTGAAATGACCAGCAAAGCGTTCATTAAAATCGTAGGTACCAGTCACCGAGTAAACGTTCTCAGGCATACCGGCACGAACGGCACCGCTGCGACCCGGTCGATAAACGTTGCCACCTAAAGTACCGCCGTACAGGGCTTCCGCGGGTACGTTGGGCAGGTCGTCAGCACCGATGAAGCTGAAACGATAACCGGTGTCGAGGGTGTTGATGTTAACCACTTCGGTGTTTGACCAGCCTGCGGTCATCAACAGCTTATCTGTAACTGACCAGCGCAGCTCAAACTCAATACCTTCGGTTTCCGTACTCTGGTTAGTCACAATCGACTGAGCAGAAAAGTCCGTACGTTCCTGCTCGTAGTAAGCGAGCGCGAAATACAGTTTGTCTTCCAGCAGGCTGCCTTTCAGACCAACTTCCATCAGCTCCGAAGTATCAAAGGCGCCACCGTCACGAATACTGTTGGTGCCCAGGTCCGCGCCCTGTCCGGCAATCAGAGTAGACTGCTCAGAAAAGGTGATGTAGGGCCGCACACCAATTGGTGTTTCGTAACTGACACTGAAGGTCCAGGAAACGCCTTCCACTTCATCATCAGCCTGCAACGCATTGCCACAGTCTGCATCGTAATCAGCAGCTGTTGCCGGGAAACAGAAGTTGTTGGAGCTGGCAAACAGGAGCTTTTCAAACGGCTGCTTGGACTCAAGATCAAGCACGTCATAGCGAGCACCTGCAATAATGTTCAGACCCATATCAAAGGTGACATCCACCATGGCTGCAAACGCAAGGTTGGTGTAATCGCCGATGTAGTATTCGGTGTAATCGTCGTCAATACGGGTCGACAGCAGGCGCCGATCCAGCGCGGTTGAAGGACCCGTAAGGTCGCGGCGATCAAAGTACTCGTTGGTATAGTCATCGCCACGTTCAAAATCCGTATGACGGATAGAAGGCGACAGCTGCCAGTTGGTGGTTATGCCATCTGATTCAATCTTGCCGGACAGGACCAGTTTGTCTTCGATAACCCAGGCTTCCTGGAATTGAGAGAAGCCGTAGGCATTTTCACTCAAATTCTCATAACTCTCGTAATAGAACTGGTTCTTCAGCTCCATACCGTTGTCGAACGCATACATCATGTCGAAGTAAAACACGTAGATTTCACTTTCCAGGGTATCGTCAGGCGCAACCAGCACGTCGCTGCCGTCGAGTTTGGCAGTGCCGACGTTCTGCAGCGCAAGCAATGACAGATCGCCTACCAGTACTTCCAGATCAGCCAGGGTTTCAGGACTGCCGGGAATCAAACCACCGCCGAAGTCGGTGCCCGGTGGCAGACCAAGATCTTCAGGGCTGGAGAGGAAATCAAAACGGAACGGGTTGATGTCTGTGAAACCATCGTTGTTTGCATCGAACTCCTGATGAGAGATGGAGCCGTCACCGTTGGTATCCAGAGGTATCGGTGTACCGGTAATGTAGGTGCCATTATCAATCAGATCCTGGGTGACGCGGTTCCAGCCCGCGACCTGATTGCCCTGGTAGTCGTGGTACATGCCGCCCACCTGTATGCGCAACCTGTCGTTCACATCCATATCGAAAGATGCCTGCAACAGGGTTTGATCTGTAGCGGTGTTGTCGTAGTAGCTGTCAGAGTCTTCGACTTCACCGTACACATAGTAGCCAAAGTCCTTGCCTGCGACGGAACCAGGGCCTCCCACCTCAGCAGTCAGAACGGTTTTATTCCAGCTACCGGTTGTCAAAGAGATCGCACCTTCGTTCTCTGACAGGTACTGACCTGATGCAGCACGACCTGACTTAGGTGTGAAGTTCATGAAGCCGCCGATTTTGGACGGGCCAAATATTGGTGACGCTGGACCACGTACAATATCGATTCGATCTGCTGCGCCAATAGGGGTTGGATAGTTGCCCGGGTTGTCCAGACGGCGGATGCCGCGGAAGTAAGTTTCGCCAGGCGTGCCTCGAATATCCAGCCCACCGGCTACGCCGAAAAATGACTGAGTAAAGGTACCGGGTGCAAGGGCGACCAGCTCATCAATTTCTTTGATATTGAAGCGCTCAATCTGTTCCCAGGACACTGTGGATGCTGAACGAGGCAGCTCAAGCAACGATTTATCAAAACCGAATACAGATTCGACGCTTTCACCGGGAAGGCTGCGCAGGTCACCGGTAACAACCAGTTCCTCCATAAACTCTCCTTCAGCCTCTTGCGCACCAGCACGAAGACTGACAGACATGATCAAAGCGACCGAAAAAACGGCCAGCACAGCATCACGCAACGAACGTTTGCGGGTTACAAACACTTTATTCCCCCAAGTTTTTATTTTTTGTGTCACCAGCCTCCTACGAAGACCAGCGTATGATTGGAATAACAAAGCAAACACCATGCCAACCAGTTTTTGTGCAGGGATCCTTCTACCGCCCACTTTCTGCACCATCCTGGCGCTAGAACAGAACTGCAGCACCAATGAGGGGCGCAGTCTATACCAACAGGGGTGCTGGGTTAACTGACAATTCGCGCTAAGCTAATGTATCGACTAGTCGATCGATATTTGCCCAGATTGCGGGCGCATGTTCCGCATCGGTGCGTCCACACCGCACCACCACCAGATCCTTCTCCGGCACCAGCAGAATACGCTGGCCGTCGTAGCCTGATGCGTAAAACCAGCCCGGACGTTCGGGATACAACCACCAATGTGCGCCATAACCCTGTTCAGGATCTGTATAAGTAGGTTCACGCGCATAATCAATCCAGTCTGGCGGCAGAATCTGCTGTCCGTCCCAGCACCCTCCGCGCAGATACAGCAGTCCAAACTTGGCAAAGTCCTGTGGCGTGGCGAGGAGGTAAGAACTGCCTATGAAAGTGCCGGCAGCATCAAATTTCGGCGTCGGCGAGCGCATACCCAGGGGACCGAACAGACGCTGCTCCATGAACCGCAGCATGCCACTTGGTCCATCACCTACTATTCTTGCAAGTTCCCGACAGATTATATTTGTTGTGCCGCTGGAATAGTTGAAATGGTCTCCGGGTACGTATTTGGCGGCGCGACTCGCGGCATAAGCTCCTACATCTGCGCGACCTTCAGCAAACAGCATGCTGATGACATCAGATACCCCATCGTCGACGTAGTCTTCCACAAAGTCCAGGCCATCGCGCATGCGCAGCATATCGTGCCAGGTAATCAGCCTTCTGGGATCGTCAGGGCTTTGCCATTCAGGCACAGGTATGGCCTGCGAAACAGTTATTTTTCCATCCAGAACCAACAGGCCGACCAGAGCATGCACAAAGCTCTTAGCCATCGACCAGGAATACTGCAGATAGCTTTCGTTAGCGCCGTGAGCATAGCGTTCGTAGACCAGTTTACCGCGTTGAATCAGAACCAGACCGTAAGTAACGCCTTCACCCTCGCGCAAGACAAAGGCCTGCTCAAGGTATTTCCGGGTTGCCTTTTCATCCAGCGATTCAAGAGTACCCTGGGGCCACCTGCCAACGGGCCAGGGCACAGTGTCCGGTTGTTGTGGAAGCGCAACCTGCTCTGTCTGTGTATCTGTAGTGCCCACTTTTATCCCACCATTATAGTCTTCAATGCTCAGCGTATCGCCGATAGGTCCACTCGGTAAAGCCCACAGCTTTACCTGGCGTACTGGGCAGAGGTGCAGGAAACTGCGTGCCGTAAACTCGATTGATCACATGGGGCATCCACGTATCGTCTCCGTTGGCGGGGAACTCTGCGTGTTCGTGTAGCCATTTGAAGGCGCGCAGCAGCGCTCGATCACCCCAGAGCCACGGTTTAAACCCTTGTCGCTCTAACATGATTGCTTGAGCGACTGCGCCCTGCAGCGCTTCGTATACATAATTTTCTTTGGGCGGCGGCCAGCGGAACGGACCTCCACGACGTTGATCGTCCGGCAGAACGCCATCAATCGAATGCCCCCACAGGCTGGTGTTCGCTGGATTAATGCCATAGTTACGAAACCCCCAGGGCTGCCACCAGGTCTCGCCGAATTCAAAGCCACGCCAACCTTCAGACTCGCCCAGCCAGCCTTTGAACACATTTGCCGCACGCCGCAGTTCCTGCTCATCCTGCAGGTAGATAGCCAGGGCGATGCGCGCCGCACCCGCATGTGTACCCCAGTTGTTTGGACGATCCTCATGTGTGCTGCTTATCGAACGTCCTTTGAACTGGGTTTGGCGCAGGCGCTGCAGCCATTGATCAAAACGTTTCCTTGGATCACCTTGCAGTTGAATAAGGTCGGCGGCGATCACATAGGCCGTAAGTTCCCGGGACACAGCGAGGGCGGTAGCGTCCTGTTCAGTACCCTGAATTTCTGCAAGGGTCAGTGCCACACGAGTACGCATCTCTGTGTCGCCGGTACGGATCGCATAGAGTGCTGCAGCCAGGGTTTGTACATTCGCCGAACTGTCCTGGTCCGCCAGCGTTGGCCAATGCAGCGGCTTGTTAGCCCACGCAACGACAGACAACCAGGCATCACCGTGGATATCGAGTGCCAGCACCTGTGCATTTGAGATCCAGATGTCCTGCTTCGGCAGCTCTGCATAACTGTTGGCCGCGTAACAAAGGGAAAACAACGCGATTGATAACCAGTGCCGAATCATGCGCTGACCAGTTTCGCTAACCAGGGTATACGCAAAACTTCAGGGAATGTGTCAGCAATATTCAGCGTGCGGGCACAGGCTCGCAACAGCCACAGACAGGCAATTCCGACAACCAACAATTGAACAAACACATTAGGTTGCCACACCCAACCAACCAGCGCAGTGATGACCGAGAGTACTGCCAGGCGTAGCCAGATCATTTTCAATGTGGCAGGCACTGGCCCAAGTACATCTGATTGCAGTAGAAAAAATTGCCTGGCGGTGACCCCTACTATGCGCGCCGCGGTAACGGCAATTGCGGCGCCCAGCGCGCCGAGCGGCGGGCATAACCAGAACGCCAGTAAAATGGCGGTCAACACCACCAGCAGATTCGACCAGACCAGTGGCTTTGTTTTGTGCACCACCTGCAGAATCTCGCCATTAAAAGCCATCAGGACCGATGCAAAACTGCCCAGTGCAAGAACCGCCAGTATCAGAGCCGAATCAGCATAGGCACTACCGAACAACAGCGGTACCAGAACCGGTGCGACAGCAAAAGTCATGACAAACAGCGGAAAACTCAATACCGCAACCCATGCAACGGACTCCCAGTGATGATGGCTCAATCCCGCTTTATCCTCCCGCGCAAATAACCGCGTTGCACTGGGAAGAAACAGAATGACAAAGCTCTGCGCCACCAGCATGTTCAAAGCCGCTGCAGGTGCCACCGAGCGGATAGCAGCAACAGCTGCCTCGCCACCGGTCGACATCAACAGCACCGTCGTCACCCCGGTTAAAGTAATCACCACCACATCGTTGCTGATCAGTGGGATTGAATAACGCAGCAACGGCGCCCAGGGCACTCGCCAGTGCGCGGGCGCCAGGGGCAGAATGTCATGTTCATACAGCTGCCGTATCACCAGAGTTGTACACAGCACCACGCCCACAACACCGCCAAAAAGGTAAGCCGCCGCCAACACCGCCGGACTCCCACCGGCAATAAACGCACAAGCCACGGCGGCAACACGCAGTCCGGGACCGATAACGTGTTTACGAATAACGATCTGTCTGGCTTTGGAAAAACAGGCGAGCGTTTGGACCATGATGGAATCAAACGCCTGCAGCGGCGCCAGAAACGCAATGAGCAAAACCACCAGCGCACCATTGTCCGCTGGAAAGCCACTAACCTCGTTGGACGAAATCCACAACAAGCCGAGCCAGCCAAGCAAACCTAAACCCACGATCATCGCTGTGACCGCGGCAAGAATTCCCAGCATCTGCGGATACTCGCGCCTCTCAAAGTGGTATGGAATGAAGCGATTGGCGCCTTGGCCCAAGCCGATTTTTACCAGCAGTTCCCCCGCAGCCACTATGGCGAGTCCGTAAGCAAACGCACCAAAATCATCTTTGGTGAGGATACGGACAATGGCTACCTGAACCCCGAAGTTAATAACTTTTGAGCCGAGCCGTCCAAGCAACAGCAGCCCGGACCCACGCAGCTGTCGCTGGGTATCCTGCTGGCCGGATCCAGCGCTCTCGGTCATGTCTGCGGTCTGAGCCTTACCATGGTTTCACCCAGCATACGGCTGAGTAATCTAACAAGCACGGGAATACTGGTCACTGCTGATGCTGCTACACAGAGACCCAGCAGCAGCCAGAAATAGCGCACATAAGCGGCATGCAGAAACAAACTGGTGGTTAAGGAGATGATCAACGCCAGCTCAAGCCCGCAGACGATGGCCCACATTTCTCTATCACGCTTAAAGTGTCTGCGCCGTGCCCGCTCAAGTCCGACCACAACAACACCTAATACAGCAAAAAACGCGGCCAGGCCTAACACACCGGTTTCCGCGGCAAGCTGTAAAAACAGATTGTGCGAGCGACGCGTACCCGGGCGTACTTTGCCGCCGACTTTGGCAGCATATTTCGGGTAGTGGACCTGAGCCATGCCCGGACCTGCGCCCAGAACAGGATGATCAACAAACACCAGGCCTGCTGCCATCATCTCTGTCATCCTGCCTCGTGCGGCGCCGTCGGCGTTACGCAAACCTCCAGGAGACAGGCCCAGGGATTGCACGGCAACCTGTCCGATGCTGACCACCCGCTCAGCGTAGTGAGGCAGCAGAGCCAGCAGCACAACTGCTCCAAAAACACCCAGCACAACATGTCGCAGGGCAATAAATCTGAACGCAAGTGCAAATGGCGCAGCCAGCGCCAGGGCCACCACAGCGCCACGCGAAAAAGCCAGCGCCATCCCACCACTGATGACCAGCGTAGCCAGCCAGTAGAACCAGCGCATCGCACCTGCGCTGGTGAATGCCAGCGCTGCCGCCAGCGGAATCAACACCGCCATGATCTGAGCAAACCGGTTCGTCTCGCCAATCGGTCCTGCGAGTCGCGTCTGCAGCTGACCCGAGTCGCTTACCATAGCGGAATCGAGCTGACCAAACCCCATATAATTATTGTCAGTTGCACCAGCCAGTTGCTGAATAATCACAACCGTACCCATGACAAAACCAGCCAGCACCAGCGCTTTGACGGCAGCGATGACATCATTCCTGCTGCGCAGCACGTTTACCAGCAATGCTGCCAGCAGCACGCCTTCCAAAGCCCAGTCGATAACTATCTCCAGCGACTCATGGGGGCGAATACTGCCCAGCGCGCTGAACGCATGTAAGACCAGAAGCACTAACGCCAGCACCAGAAACAGTGGAAATCGCAGAGGCTCGCCTTTAATCAGCACACGATGTAGCACAGGCACGACCAGAAGCATCGGAATGAGGGCACCGACCGCAAACGGAACGCCGAATTCACGCACAGCAACCGCTGGCACGTTCAGATAGATAAGACCCAGCAGCAGGCTGGTTACAAAAATCATGGTTTAACTTCCGGACCCGAGGTCGCTTCTGAGTCGCGTGGCAGGTTCCATTGGGTCATACGTTGACCGGTCATAAAATTATACGCCGCAACTGCGCAGGCCACGTTTACCATAATTACAAAACCCGCCACTGAGAACATTCTGAAACGACGCAGCCCGGACACCAGCAGACCCAGGACTGCGATGCAGGTAACACTCAAAACGGTCAGTCCAATCGATCGACTCAGAACATCACCCGTCAAAGCGAAAGGTGAAATAACTACCAACATCAATAGCGGGATCCAGACCAATCTGCGCCAGAGCTTATGGATAAGCAACTCTAACGCGTACAATCCATACCTGGTCGGATTAAGCAACGCCCGACGATAGAAAACACTGCGCAAGCCACGCGAAATGACACGCACCTTACGGCGAAACTCTATATTCGAGGCAGTAGCAGCAGGTTCGATGGCAACAGCATCCTGCGCAAACACCAGCCGTCTGCCTGCAGCTATCACGGCGGTGGAAATCATAAAGTCGTCAGTGGCATCGGCAGGCGCAGGCTCAAACAACTCACGCCGCACGCAATAGATAGCACCTGTTGCTGAGATCACGTTGCCTGCCCGGCTTTGCCAGGATTTCAACAGACGATCAAAACTCCAGTAGCCGCGCTCGCCACTATTTTGCGCAGATGCATTTTCATATTGCTGGTCGCCTGCAACACCACCGATATCTTGATCTGCTAACGGAGAGACCAGAGCCAGCAGCGCATCGTCCTGCCACATGCTGTTTGCATCTGAAAAGGCAAGCACTTCAGCCTCACCCAGACTGACAATATGATTCAGCGCTGCAGCCTTACCCCCGCGGGGTAAATCCAGCACGTGTACTCGCTCGGATACAAATGCGCTTGCCCGCGTCACGGTATCGTCGGTTGATCCATCCGACGCGACCCAGATGGTTAAAGCCGCCTGGGGATAGTTAAGCGCCAGTGCATTGTGCAGTTTTGCCTCAATGGCATCCGCTTCGTTATGCGCACAGATAACAAGGTCCACCGACGGTGTGACCTGATCGCGCAGTATTGCCTGAGGCGCGATACGCGAGCGCAACCAAAGAAGCATTGGATAACCCGTGAACGGTATCGCTATGAGCACCAACAGGACAAACATCATCGGCAACATATCAGGCCGCCGGCTCGAGCATTAAAGTTTGCAACGCAGACACATTGCTGGAGAGCGAGAACTCACGTTCAACTTTGTGCCGGCAGGCTTCACTGAGGCGCTTACGTAAGCTGGCATCGCTAGCCAGACGTGTTAAGGCCTGGGCAATATCATCAACGTCGGCAACAGTTGTCAGCAGCCCGGTTTCTTCGTGCACAACCAGCTCAGGGATACCTGACAAATCGCTGGCAACGAGAGCCAGTCCAGCCGCAGCCGCTTCCATCAACGCAACGGGAATACCTTCACGCCGACCATCGCGAGTCGGTACACTGGGTGCACAAGCAATGGTCATGTTATTCAAGACTTCACGCACCCGCTCTCTTGTGCATTGACCGTGGAAGATAACACGATCTTTTATGCCTAACTGTATCGCTAGCGCTTCGAGCTTCGCACGGTCTTCGCCGTCGCCGACAAGGTGACATTGCCAGTTAGTATCTTCGATCTTTGCACAGGCTCTGAGCAGGAAAGTCTGGCCTTTCACTTCATGTAATGTACCTATGCAGACAATATTGATAACGCTGTCCATTTGGGCCTTGGGAGGCACCGTATCAAAATTACCAAGGTCCACACCGCAGTGCACCACCTTCACTTTATCAGCATCGATCACTGTGCAGTGTTCGAGGATAAAACGCCTGTTATATTGCGAAATTGCCACCGCAAATTTTGCGCTGGCTACTTTCTGTTCCAACATGGCCTGATCGCGATGCAAGTCGGAACCGTGTGCGGTGAAACTCCATGGAATATCAGTCAGTTTGTTAACAACGTAGGCTATTGCAGCGGGATGGCTGGCAAAGTGGGCATGAACATGTTCCACACCCTGCATTTGCATGCGACGTGCCATTGTAGAAGCCTTCGGGAAAGCAGCCAGTGCACCAGCAAGGAATCGCAGGCTGGAAATGTTTTCTGACACCACACGTCCCAATGCAGGGAAGTAGCGCTTCGGCTGTCTTACCATCCAGTAGAAATTGTCCGCGATTATTTCCCCAGATAGCGTTGGCAGGAACTGCGCCTCTGCTACCCAGGACAAGGCATCGTCATGAATCAGTTCTGCAGGCTCACGCCAGAGTGGGAATATTTTAACTTCCCAGCCATTGCGGGTGAGCTGCACAATTTCATCGAGTACAAATGTCTCAGTCAGCTTTGGAAACCGCGACATCATGTAGGCCACTGTATGCCCACGGCCGCCGACAGCCGCGGCGAAGTCGTTCATGGCGACGGCATCTCAGCATTGAAACCAGTACCGCCAACTACCGTCAAAAGCTGTGTGTTCTCGCTGTCTTGTGACGGGGTGGTACAGTTTTCCAGAGCCTTGTCTAACAGTCCTACACTGGTGACAGCATCTTTTGGAAAAGCTGCAATACCCGCGTTAACCGGCGACAGCGACTGCAGATTAATGACAGCATGCAGGCGACTCACCAGCGCATCAATATCTTCTTCCTGCAATTCCGGAACTACCGCCACGATGTGCGTTTGAAACTGATAAACAGGACAGTAAACGTGAACTTCCTGCTGCACAGCCTGCTTCAAAAGGGACAGCTGGTGTTCGTTTGTTGTACGTTCAGTGCTGTCCTGATATCCCAGGGCGATGACCCGCAGTGGCCGTTCGTGGCGCCGTGCACGACCAACCTCCGCTGCCAGCAGCTGTAAACAGGATTCTTTGTTCTCGACATGTTTCACCGGAACACCATCAACCAGACTTCGGCGCTCTGACACACCTGGCGCCAACCCGATACCAACAGTCAACAAAACTATCGAAGCAATAATCGCCAGCATCCCGCCAGCACCACCACTCAGAAGCGCTACCAGTGATATTGCCAGCAAACCAATCAGCAGAGCATGCCGCCGATACAAACGGGGTTTTACTAAGAGTACAAGAGGCATGATAGCGGCAATCCCACCCAGAAGCCCCGAGGCACCAAGCGGAACCGCAACAACCAGCATCACCGCCAACATTGTCCAGGCAGACCATAACGCGTATCTATCTAATAACTGCTTCACTTTTCTACTACTCAGTAAGCACCGCGTTGTTCCAGCACGGCGGGAACGGTACGCAACAAAATCCACAAATCCAGGCGCAGACTACGATTACGTAAATACGCAATATCGAGCCGCACACGCTCGTCAAAATCAATATCTCCGCGTTTCTCTATCTGCCACAAACCAGTCAATCCTGGTTTTACCTCCAGTCGTTCGGTTTGCCACAACGCATACGATTCGCTGCCGAATGACGTTGGACGCGGTCCGACGAGAGACATGTCACCACGAATTACGTTCCACAATTGAGGTAGTTCATCCAGGCTGGTTTTGCGCAGCAATCTTCCGACAAACGTCACACGCGGATCGTTGAGCATTTTGAAATCCGGACCGTTTGAAGCCACCTCGGACATCAATTGCAACTTCAGCTGTGTGGCGTTCTGCACCATTGTTCTGAATTTGAGCATCGTAAATTTTCGACCATCTGCACCGGTCCGCCTCTGTCGAAAGAAGACGGGACCTCGGCTGGAAAGAGCAACAGCAAGTGCGATAAAACAAGCCAGCGGCAACACAACCGGCAGGGCGGCGAGGCACACAAGCAGATCAAAAACTCGCTTACTCGTGGCATACTCCGCGTTGGCCACCAGCACGCGTTCAGACGCAGCAAGGGACCTCGGTATAGGATAAATCATGCTCAATGTGGCGAATCCTGCAAATGATTGAAGTTAAAGAGAATAAAACAGTGGCAAGCTTAGCAGGCAACAGGTAGGTGAATAACCCGGTTATACAAGGTGCTCACACCATACGGACAAACACATTCTAGATAAGTGCTGCGAAACTGGGCACCCTGCCACTATTTCTAAGCGCTGAATTAACAAACATTTAACATTCTGTTACACGGAAACCTATTAGATGGCCGACATGAACGTACCCAGTGACCCCAATGCAGAGGGTGAAGACAGTAACCTCCCGGAGGTACGCCTGGAATTAACCCAGGCAGGCGTTCGCCAGGTAATGTCTCTTTACACAGAAGAGCAGGCCGGCCGCGGTCAATATGGCGGTATCTCCTTCGGTGTTGAAGAGCTGTTCGACGCTTTGCGAGAGCACTGGCGCACTGTCGCTTTGTGTTTGTTCGCTGGCGTGCTTTTGAGTATCGCAGTGCTTACCTTCACGTCGCCCCTGTATACGGTCACTGCCCAGGTGGTTCTGGAACGGCAGGACCCCAGCGAAACCCGGGTAGCTCCGGTTAACACCAGCTCAGCATTCATCGCGACCCAGGCCGAAGTGATGCAAAGCAGGTCTGTACTTGCAGCAGCCGTAGAGCTGACTCAACTGGAGCATCCTGAACCAGAAAAAGACGAGTTAGATGCCGCGCAGGAATCCATTCAGGCAAGTGCAGTCAGTGGCACTCAAGTTGTTGCACTGAGCTACCTCGGCCTGGACCCCGTCTATGGCATCGAATTGCTTGATGCAACTGTCGCAGCTTATCGAAACCGTTTACAGAACGAAGAAATCGACAATCAGAATCAGCGTCTAAGTGCTAAGCAGGCAGAATACGAAGCCTTGCTGGCCGACATAGCTGCCCTCGAACAGCAGCTCGATTCTCTGCGCCGCAGTAACTTTAATGGCGGTAGTGCTGAGGATGCCGTGGCTGCGCAGTTGCAGATCATCAGGGATCAGACTCAACGCCTGGGTACCGTGCGGCAGAATCGTATTGCCCTTGAAACGCAGCTCCTTGCTGGCAGCGTATCATCCACTTTAAATGACAATCCGGTCACGCGATCGCTGCAGGACCGACTTATTCAAGCCGAAGCAGAGCTGGCGCGTACGCGGCAGACATTACGATCCGGTCACCCGACCGTTGAGGCGGCACAACGCGAGGTTGATCTATTGCGAGATCAACTGGCGCGCACCGAACGTGCGACACCGCTTCTGATCAGCAAAGAGGTTGAAGCGGCAAAAGGATTAGAAGAACAACTTGCAGCTGTGCTTACCGAAGAGCGAGCGACGCTTGCCGAAGCTGACCGGATGCGCAGAGAAGAGCGAATGGTGACCGAAGAACTGAATCAGACTCAGGACCTGGTAGATGAGCGACGTCGGGCTTTGCTGGATCAGCGCTTGCTCAAACGCCTCGCCGATGCCGGAGAGTTTGGTGTCACGGCAAGACTCATCGCAGAGCCGGTCCAACCCCAGGCACCCACCTGGCCAAATCCATTACTGGTTTTCATCATCTGCTGCGGTCTGGGTGGTCTGGTAGGTGTCTGCTGGGCCGTGTTCAAAAGTCGTCAGGCATTCGATCCCTGGGCCAGTGACAGCAGTGAGTCGATGCCTTGATGAAAAAGTTTATCGAAGCCATTGCTACCGGGCTCGACGCAACAGGTTTGTTTGCGTTGATGGAAAATTTTGATAAACGAGATCAGCAGTTCCGGGTATTGACCTACCACCGTGTCGGCTACGCTGATGAATCACCGAACCTTGAACCCGGGCTCATCAGCGCCAGCCCGGTAGCGTTCAGAAAACAGATGCAGTTGCTGGCAGATCGTTACAAGCCGATTTCTATGGCGCAATTGCTGGCAGCACATCGAGGAGAGTCCCAACTTCCGGCCAAGGCTGTTCTGGTAACTTTCGACGATGGTTATGAGGATTTTGCCGAGGTTGCCTGGCCAATCCTTAAGGAATTTGGTGTACCTGCTACTCTGTTTGTGCCCACTGCTTTCCCAGAAGGAGAAGCACGCGGGTTCTGGTGGGATCGAATTCATGCCGCCCTGTTACAGACAGAGCTAACCACGCTGCAAAGTGCACCGTTACCGGAGTTATCTCTAGAGAATTCGCAGCTGCGGCGCCAGGCTTACAAAGTCATACGGAATCACGTGAAGTCTCTGCCACATAGCGAGGCCATGGCGTGGGTTGAGCAAACCCTGGACTTACTCGGTCAACCTCCACCCTTGAACCAGGTTCTGGATTGGGATTCGTTGCGGAAGCTCGCGGCTGAAGGTCTGTGTATCTGCTCTCACGGGCGAGACCACGCGCTGATGAGTCAACTCAATACTGAAGAACTCAGCCAGGACCTCAAAGAATCTCAGGCAAAGCTGGAACAGGAGCTCGGCCAGTATGCAGATGCAGCGGTACTCGCCTATCCGGCAAACGCCACCAACACAAGGGTGCGCAGGGCATCCCGACAGGCGGGGTACGAGTTAGCATTTGGCGGACAGCGCGGTGTAAACAGACTCCCCATTACGGACAGTCAGGAAATATTAAGGTTGCCTGTGGTGGGATATAACTTCGGCTTGTTCCGCGCATTACTGCTGCCGACAGTTATTGCCCTGGGCAATCAATATTTCAGTTTTCGAAGCAAGGTAAGCACGTGAAAAACACAGCAAAACATTTAGCAAAGATCTGCTCATCCAGAATTCTCGGGACACTTGCCCTGATTCTCTTCAGTGCCAGCAGTACCCTGTTGTCTGCTGCAGAACCGGAAGATAGCGGGGAAGTCTACAAAATCGGTATTCCAGACCTGTTGAACGTTCTGGTCTGGCAACAGGAAGAGCTTTCCGGCCCTGCACTGGTTCGCACCGACGGCAAAATCTCCATACCTCTGGTAGGCGACATTCGCGCAGCTGGAAAAACGCCGGAAGAACTTGCGGAACATATCGAGATTGCTCTGATCGATTATGTGGCCAAACCCCAGGTTGATATTTCAGTTGTCGAAATGCGCAGCCAGGTGGTCAGCGTAATCGGTGGTGGCATAGAACGCTCTGGCGTGCTTGAACTCCGCCACGATATGAGAGTGCTGGACGCCATCGCAGAAATGGGCGGTTTCACGCCGTTTGCCAAGAAGCGAGACATCATGGTTCTAAGGACTACGGACAGCATTGAAGAAGAACTTCGTTTCGACTATGTCGATTTCATCAAGGGCCGCACGCGCAGCTCTAACTTTTTACTTGCACCGGGTGACACCGTAGTGGTACCAGAATGAATAATCCTGTTTTTTCGAAACTAGCTCTGATTGCTGCCGTTGCAACTCTGGCTCAAACAAGTCAGGCCACCGAATTTTCCGCAGCGTTTATCGGCTCTTCCGCCTACAACTCCAACGTGTACGGGGTGGGTGGCGACGAAGAGAGTGACATGCTCCTGGAAGCAGGCGCGGAACTTGAACTGCGTAGCGATTCGGAACGACGCTTCGACTACCTGCTCAACTATCGGGGAGATTATCAGTCATACGCCGACGCCGATGAAGCCAATGCGATGGAACATCGCCAGCGTCTCCGCCTGCGTTATGACATTGATCCCGTCACCCAGATCATCCTTAACCAACGCTACCGTGACGTCTCAAACCTGCAATTCGATCTGGACGATTTCGACAGTGGCGACACTGGCATTGATATCAGTCAGAACCGTTACGAACGTAATGACGTCAGCATTGAACTAACGCGTGAGCTTTCTCGCCGCTGGTCTGTTGGCGGCAATCTGGGTTACCAGACCATAGACTTCAAACGAAATATCAACCGCAGCGACAGCAACACAACCGAGGTGGGTGCTGAGCTGAACTATCTCCTCAGTGAAAAACAGGATATCGGCGTTGGCATCCGTTACGCCAGCCAGGATTTTGATGGCGCAGACAACCGCATCAGCGCTGAAAGCGACTATTTTTCGATGGCTCTGCTGTGGACCTATCGCTTCGATGAGTTTTCAAGCCTGGTCATTGAAGGCGGCCCAACCTGGGTAGACACCAAGCAGGATCGTCTGCGCCAAACGGTCACGAATGCAAACATCGGACGCTCAATTGGCGGCACTCTGCTGCGCGCCAACTTCAATTCCTGTGGCGTTGGCGGCGGCCAGGGTCAACCCATAGCCAGCCTTTGTGACTTCTCTGACCCAAATGCACCGCCTATCCCCTCCAGCGCTCTTGGACCACGAACAGCTTATGGCCTTGATTTTTCCGGT
Source organism: Pseudomonadaceae bacterium (assembly GCA_024743175.1). Lineage (GTDB taxonomy): Bacteria > Pseudomonadota > Gammaproteobacteria > Pseudomonadales > Azotimanducaceae > UBA4421. The sequence goes on from JANSXA010000002.1 coordinate 653,662, forward strand.
TTTGATACGAGCGATGACGACGTCACTTTTTTCGGTAGCGTGGCATACACCAAGCGTATTTCGGATTGGGAACTTGAAGCCAGCTATACGCGCAGACAAACGGCGACCGCCGGTGAATCTCTGGCCAGCAGCCTCGACCAGTTTGCGTTAGGCGCAGACTACCTGCCCGCTGGTGAGCGCTGGCGGCTCTATGCTCGACTGACCCTGGATCGAAGGGATGCCATCACCAAGGCGCTGATCATCGACTATACGGTGGTAGAAGATGCCGATGGATCTGCACTTCGTGATTCCGCATTTATCCGCGATGCCGGAGGCAACATCGATAGAGATGTGCTCACAGGTCTGGTCGGTGGTCGTTATGACTTTACCCGCCTTCTCAGTGCCGGCTTGGAGTTCAGATACAGAGACAGCGAACGTCCCGCCAGTTTTGCAGCCAGCGAAGATGCGCAGTCTTATGAAATAGAAGTTTCAGTGCGCTACGAATTTTTCAGTGAACGCCTGTAGCAACGGCCGGGGCCCAGTTCTTTGATCGTCATACCCAAGGATCCGTTTGATGCGTTTCACCGCAGGCCTGCAGAAAAAGCCAGCAGCGATCCAAGATTTACCGTTCGCCAGGCGCTCGAATCAGACTTCGAGGGGATCTACCGCTGCGTGGACCTGGCGTTTGGAAAGACACGCCCGCGAGCAGCTTATGACTGGATGTATCTTAAAAATCCATATGGCCGCGCACTGGCGTGGATAGTGGAAGAAAACGCTACGGGAGAGATTGTTAAAACCGGCGCGAAATACCCCTGGCCTATCTGGCGAGACAATCAAGCTGTTCCGGGGGCTGTATCCGGTGATTCAGCAACGGTACCGCGGTGGCAGCGATCAGGCTTATCCAGTATTCGCAGAGACGTCCGTTACTCCCACGAAAGCCACGGCAAAGTGTGTTCGATCTCTGGCCCAAATGAAGGCTCGCGCACGGTCTCCAACAAAGCAGGACAAGCGGACCAGATACTGGGGTGCCTGAGAGGAGGACTGTTCCTGTTGGACGCGAGGATACTGCTGCAAGACCAGGCACCACAGGTCCCCAATGTCGTTCGCAGTATCGCCGGAATCAGTGCCAACGCATTACACTCTCTGTGGCCAAAACCAGTTCTGCGCACGTCACAAGGTACAGACTATCGCCTGGACAACGTCTCTTCGTTCTCCAGCGACATCGACGACATCACCCTCAAAACCATGGCTTTCAAGGGCTACTGGTGTCCGCATAATGCAGAGTTCCTTAACTGGCGGTATCTCGAACACCCGCTGGAGACTTACCAGGGTTTTGTCCTGTCCAAAAAGGATACGCCGTTGGCTTACAGTGTGCTTCGAATGGGTGGCGCACAAGTGACACTCTCCGAGTTTGCCGCGCCCCAGGATGATCCAAGTGTTGCCGGAGAACTGCTGCGCCGTTCCATTGAAGTCGCACGTCAGGCAGGCGCCGGTTACCTCAATTTCTTTGGACCACCAGCCTGGCCACATTGGGACCTTTTCAAAAACGCAGGCATGCTTCCGTATAAGACCAACAACTGGTTTGAGGCTTCCTATCCTGATGATGCAGAAGGCGCATTGGATTTCAACAACTGGCAGGTAACTCCAGGCGATCGCGACTACCACTAGGGTGCTAACAACCAAACGGCCTGTGATGCGAATCACTCATCGCAAGGAACGCTGGCGGTAAAATTAAGCGGTCATGACCGCTGCGCAAACTAACCCTGCCGACGCTTCGCACGAAAGCACTCCTCCTCGTTGGCTGAAACTGCTCTGTCAGCTGCACATAGCCGCTTCGGCTCTGGCACTGGCAACAATTATATCAACGCCAATAACCGTCGGCTCAGCACTTCTATATTTCGGCTTGATGATCCTCACGGCTACAGGCGTCTTGATCACTTTGATAAGTGTCTGGCTGGTTCGCGAGCATTGGATTTACAGCAGCCGGACGTGGTTCGTTGCCCTGCTCTGCACAATTACCACCCACCTCGTCGACAAGCTGACGACGCCGCCTCTGATCGACATCAGGCATTGGATTGTTATTCTTTGCGCGACCGGTGCGTATCTGTTATTCACGCGCCCGGGGCTTCGCCATACCCTCACTCCGGCAGGCTGTTTAAGCAGCCGGGTTTTCAACGTTGGATTGGCCTTGTTTTTGACACTGCTGATTCCTCTGTGGGGTTACTCGGTGTTACTCGTTGAACCTGCACTGAAAGATGAGCAGCTATTGAAAACAATAGCCCTGGCGTGGATCACTACTGTGGTCCTGATCCCGGTTATCGGGATCTATGTGCTTGTGAGTTTCTTCAGCAGGAGCCCAACGACACACATTCTGATAAAACTGTGGCAGAGCATCAGCCTTGTTTTGGTTGGCCTTGTCATGATCCCAATCAGTGTGCTGCTTATCGCCAACCTTGCACCAGTCGGTTAACCGGGCAGAATAGTAGATTCCTGAGTCATAATATTGATCTACTGAGGTACTCACATGAAATTGCTGCTGCCCATCGCTGTTGTGCTCCTGATGACTTCCTGTATTCAGGAAAATAATCCACGCAATCTGCGGATGGGAGATGTCACTCTGGGACAACAACTCATCGATCTCAAACTTGCATTTGAAGCGGACGCCGTAACGGAATCTGAATACGAAACCATCAAGGCAAATCTGGTTAACGCCGCGTCAATGTGTGAAGCCGCTGAGCAGGAAGATGACAGCTGGTTTTTTTAGAACAACCAGACAGCAGTAAGTCTGAATGGTTGGGGCCGATCAATCGAGTCATTCAGATCCGTAACAGCTGCCGGGTCTATTGCACCATATCGCCATACATCGGCGCGAGCATCTGCAACAGTCGGTTCTGCGCTCCCTGAGGAATATCTACATCGTCCATGGCCTGCATCAGATCTTCAACCAGCGCATTAAACTGGCGAGGATCGATGTTCATGCCTTGATGCGCCTCCACCATATCCCGGCCCGTGTACTCACAGCCGCCGCCCATCAGGTTGCAGAACTGATCACTGATGTGACCATGGAACTGGTCCATATCGGTATCGGCAAACGAATCCACAACCAGAGGGTCCTCAGCAAGTCGCATAATAAAAGCGTTCGCAAGATCGTTAACACCCGCCGCGCCACCAAACTGCTGATAAAGCGTGGGCTTCTCGGCAGGCAGCGAGGCGCACCCCGCAGCAATCACAAGCAACATCACGAGACTGACTTTCTGCAGCGGGAAACCAGGTGAACTCATGCTTCAACCTCCGCCTAAAACGTGATCTGCAAAGACAGATACGAACCTGTTTGATCAGGCAATCCAGCCACCTCATCAAGGTCAGCATACGCCGCTACTACAGCAAGATGTTTATTGTGGAAGTAGCCCACAAAAACGTCCTGCCAGGCATTTTCTGCAACCGCACTGAGGTGTTCAGGCTTTTGGCGATATTCGTAACCAACAACCCACTGGTCGTTAAGAAAGCCCACAACGGAACCCTCGAATACGATACTTCGACTATCTTCAGGCCCGCCAAATCCTAACAATCCGGTTTCGTTTGCGGCAGTCGAACGGATAGTCGCATTGAGGAACAGGTTTCGATCAGCCACAGCGGCAAAAAACAGTTTGCTGGCGCTGAGATACACATCTGTTCCAGAATCATCGGTTGCACCTAACAGCTCAGGCACCGCAGGATCCCGGTGTTTCTTATAGGCAAGACCTAAGGAAAACTGCGGCATCTTTGTATAAAGCAGTTCTCCGAAAAGTTTTACTTTGGCGCCGTAAACTTTCTGCCTCAAGGTCAGACCCAATGGATCCACATCCAGCGACTGCTCCGCGTAACTCAGCTCAAACCGGTTGTTAAACCCCAAAGCTACGCCGGCCACATCAAGTTGCAGATCATCAGTAGCGACTTTTGTGGCAAATACAGAGCTACCCCACTCCGATGTGCTTGCGTACCCGGCTATCACCGCCCAGGGACTGATGCCCCCTCCACCACCGCCTTCTATGGGTGATGCGCCGCCAGTGGCTAAAATCCTGCTTTTCGCCAGCACAGATTGTGTGGGAATTGCCAGGGCAAGTATCAGCATGCCATTGACTAAACTCTTACGCACTGAGCTGTTTCTCCGCTGGGTTAACTAAATCCGATTGCTGCCACTTGAAGGTAGACCACCACTGAGAAAATTCATCTACCCGCAGTGGTTTCGAAAAATAGTACCCCTGCACCTTGTCGCATCCAAAATTCTGCAACATCCTCAGACTGGCGTCGTTTTCGACGCCCTCAGCAACAATCTTCAGCCCCAGAGAGTGTCCGAGTTCAATCGTTGACGCGACTATGACCTCGTCACCGGGACTTTCGTCCAATGCCAGAACAAAGGACTTATCGATTTTCAACTCATCGACCGGCAACTGCTTCAATTGTGCAAGTGAAGAGTACCCGGTGCCGAAATCGTCAATGGCCAGCCGCAGGCCCATACGCTTCAGCGCAACAAGAATTTCGATTGCACTTTTCTGATCGCGTAACACCGCACTTTCGGTGATCTCCAAGGCGATCATGTCGCCGTCAGCCTGATATTGTTCCATCAGCCCGCGCACGATATTCGGCAACTGACGATCCGCCAGATCATGTGCCGACAGGTTAATGGCCACACAAACTTTAACGCCCTTCTGGTGCCATTTTGCTGCCTGGGCAATAGCAGTTTCTAAAACCCAGTCTGTCATACGTCTGATATTGCCGGAGCGTTCTGCCAGGGTGACAAATTCGTCAGGAGGAATGAATCCCAATTCGGGATGTACCCAGCGAAGCAGCGCCTCACACTCGGTCACGCTTTTGCTGACCAGCGATACCTTAGGTTGAAAACATAGATGGAACTGGTTCTGGGCAAAGGCGCTTTCAAAATCAGAAATTATGCGCAGCTGTCGAATACGCTCGTCTTCGTGATCAGAAAGAAACAACATAGCTGTGTCGTCGGCCGATTCCGCTCGTTCGAGGGTCGACTCAACACCCCGGATCAGGCTCTGTGCGTCAGCTGCATCATCTGGATAGCCGATGATGGCGCCGGCCAAGCGTGGCGTTGCTAGACCATCAGATTGCTGAGCCATCTGCAGACTGTTCACTATTAATTCTGTTGAAAAACTAGTGGTATAACTAAGTTGTTAGCGTAAAATTGGGTGCTATCCGCAGGAGTAATGCCATGATGGGTCGCAAAGAAAATCATCAAGGGCAGTTCTTTTATCACTTCAACCTAGATCAACGAGT
>JANSXA010000008.1 GCA_024743175.1 Pseudomonadaceae bacterium
CGATCAGTTTAATCAGTTGATAGGAGGCGTGCTGGATACTGGCATAGAGGTTGATGATCTCAGCTTTCAGGTGTGGGGTATCGTACTGAGATACGCGCGGAGCTGGATTTTGGGGTAGCTCGGGAGACAGTATAGCTGTGCTGTTCATGAGACTGGCCTTCACCGCAGACAGGGATTGTTAGTTTATCATAGGATACCCAATAACTGTATATTTATACAGTATTTTTATAATTCTATGTGCCATTGCTGCCGCCACTAGGGCAGGCATTGGCAAAGAAGTAGCCAGCTGCTTATAGGAAGCGGACCACAGCGCTTGTCGAGACGGAGCCGATCTAGACTGCTCTCACAGCGATACGATCAATGCCATGTTGCCTGATCGTCAGAGCGTCTGCATTTTCTGAGAATTTGGCAAACACCCGGCGGTCTTGTGTCTCAAACTGATTTACTCCAACGGGAAACATTTTGCCGCCATTTTGGCCTGTAACTGAGATGATCAGATGATCTTGCTCAATTGACACTGCGAGATTGATCGCGGAATCCAGACGGTATTCACCGGCGTACTTAACGAGCTCTGACGTTGGAACCTCAACAACTGTATGGGGCATGTCTTCGATCAGGGGCGTGTTGGGGTCAATTTGCGCTAACGCTAAATCAGAGCAACATTCTGAAAATGCAGAGTTGGAGAGCATAACGACGCCGGTCTTGGCTGCCGCATTGAGCGCAACGAACGATGTTTGACCGAAAGTTTCGCCTCAGTGCCAAACAATTTCCCGGCTACCACGTTGTTGAAGATGCCATCCCAGTCCGAGTGCGAATATGGGCGATTCTCTATAGATAACCGTTCGAGCTTTCTTCATCGCTGAGGCCAGCTCACTTTCGATAAAACCAAGGTTGGCGGAAAGAAAGGTAGCCATATCCCGAGCTGAAGACTTTAAAGCGCCACCAACCCCGAGTATTCCAAGAGAGAAGTGGGGTACCGGTTCCTTGCCATGGTGGCCAGTTGCGACGTTTTCTGGCCGCGCACTGGTTACCGTTCGAGTGCTATCGAGTTGAAGTGGTGTGCAAATGTGCTTTGTCACCAACTCATCCCAACGTTCGCCTGTGATCTCTTCTACAAGATGACCCAATACCGCATAGGTCGTTGATCCGATTTCGAAAATTGTATCCGATTCCGGCGAACTCAGTTTATCGAGCGAGTTGCACCCAAAGGAGAAATACTCAACATGTTCATGCTCGACTTTGGCGAAAACAACCCCCGGCGGGGCTTGCATGTCCACGCGCTTGTTAACCACCTCCGTGAAGCTAAGGCTCATGTTGAAAACTCTTCGATCGTTTGTGGAGATGGATGATAGGGCTTCGTATCCATACTTGCATCGGTGAAGAAGTCATGACTAGACTGGAGAGTCCCATGTTTCAGGGAGGCGATTATCGTTATCGAACCTGAACCGACTTTGCCTTTCGATTTATCGATGGTATGAGTTACTTAGCTAGTCCGAGGTCTCATCACTTCCAATCACCGTAAGAATGAAGCTGACTCTTTTCTCAACCGGCACGAGCGGTACCTCCACCATCGAGTACCCAGCTTCCGTATAAGTTGAGCAAATCAGCGCATGAAATTTGCTGTATTCCTCAAACGACATTCCTCGAAATTCGTCCTGCACGAATATTTCTCGCCAAGGGGGTAGTACAAATACTGTACGATTGTAGTTGGCCTTCTCCGCTGCTTTAAAAATTGCGGTGGGATCAACTCCAAATCTAATGGCATATGCTGCTACGTCCGGTATGCCTCGATCAAAAAACACATGGTCGGTTGCTGCCTCAGTTTCTTTCAGCGATTGCTGGGACAAATCGAGCATTGCCTGCACAAATAATTGCGGATTTTTTGCAGGGAGAGCTGGCCCATCAATGGCAAGCTGCTCTTCAAGTACGCGTCTGGTCGGCTCATGGAACACTCTAAAGCCGCGTCGGCTCAACGCGTTGATGAGAGTAGTCTTGCCTGTGCCAGATGTACCAGTGATTATGTGTCGATTCAAAGCGGCAGTGCTTCTGAACGAAGAGATAATGGTGCACCTTGAGGGAGAAAGTTCGAACCTCCTTTTCGAAACACTACAAGAGTGGAACGAAGAGCTAGAGCGCCTGAACGTTAATTTTGAGGAGCCATTGCTATGAGTGGCTCATCAGATCAGATCACTATTCTGCGGGCGAAAGAGGCGTTCACCAACGCCAATCTTGCTACTAAACCCGTTAAACCGCAGCTTAAGCCCTTCTCGATGCGTTTGAGCGCTGATGAGCGGGCATTTCTTGACGAGCGCGCCGGTGGCAAGCCCTGGGCGGCATACATTCGTGAATGCGTCTTTGGCGAGCAGGCAACGCGCAGGCGTACAGTGCGCAAGCCTAAAATCGAAGATCAACAGCTTGCGAGTGTGCTTTCAGAGCTCGGCGCTTCAAGGCTTGCCTCAAACGTCAACCAACTCGCTAAATCTGCAAATATGGGCACGATTGATGTTTCGGAAGATGTTGAACAACAACTTGAAGATGCTGCTGCGGCCATTCTAGCGATGCGTGACGCGCTCTTCATCGCCTTGGGGCTCAAGCTATGATCCTGCAAGGTAATCAACGCGGCGGCTCTGCAAATCTCGCGCAACATCTTCTCAAGGACGAAAACGATCATGTCGAGCTCTTCGATATGCGCGGTTTTATCTCGGATGATTTACATGGTGCGTTTAAGGAAGCTTATGCGGCGAGCCGCGCCACCAAAGCTAAGCAGTTCTTATTTTCGCTAAGCCTCAACCCGCCACCCAGTGAAAAAGTCCCGACCGAAGTCTTTGAGGAAACAATCGACCGCGTAGAACACGCTCTTGGACTAGCCAAGCAACCACGGGCGATTGTGTTTCACGAAAAAGAAGGCCGCCGCCATGCGCACGCGGTGTGGTCGCGCATCGATCCCAAGGAAGGCAAAGCTGTGCAGCTCTCCTTTACCAAGCGGAAGCTCATGGATATTTCTCGAGAGCTCTTTCTGGAGAACGGCTGGCAGATGCCAAAAGGCTTAGCACGCTCCGAATTGCGCGATCCGCGTAATTTTACCTTGGCACAGTGGCAGCAAGCCAAACGTGCCAAACACGACCCCAAAGTTCTCAAGGCCATGTTTCAGGAGTGCTGGGCGATCAGTGATACTCAAAAAGCGCTGGCCAATGCCTTACTTGAGCGCGGAGTGATTCTAGCGCGCGGTGACCGGCGCGGCTTTGTCGCTATAGATTATAAAGGCGAAGTGTTTGCACTCGCCAAATGGTGTGGCCTAAAAGCAAAAGACCTGCGCGAAAAAATTGTTGAACCTGATAATTTGCCAAACGTTGATGAGGCCCGCAGTAAAGTCGCAGAAACGATGCAAATGCGGCTCGCACAATTACAAACCAACGGGCAGGCAATGATCGATGAACGCTTGTCTGTGCTTGAATCGAAAAAGCAGGCTATGACCAATACGCATCAAAAATTTCGAACCGAATTGCGCGCACGACAACAAGAACGCTGGCAATCAGAAACGCACGAGCGGCAGAAACGTTTCGCCAAAGGGCTGCGGGGGATATTAGAGCGCGTCAGCGGTAAACGCTGGCGCATAGAGCGTCAGAATGAGATTGAAACCCTACAAGCCACAAAGCGAGACCAATCGGAGCGCGATAAGCTTATATTCACGCAACTTGATGAGCGGCAGTTACTTCAAAGGCGAACTTCAAGACTTCAGAGCTTCGGAATGAGCCGAGAAAAATATTTCAGGGAAGAGCTACGTGATCACCAACGCTTCTCAAAAAGTAAGACGCTTCCCTCTGCAAGGCCTGGTCGAGGCATTTCACGCTAGTTGCACCTCGAATTAAAGGCCCAGAAGAGGAGTAGAGAGCGATCTCAAGAAATCGAGGGCGCGGAAAGAAACCGGACATTAAACCGGCCATAGTGGCAGACAATTATTCTCTTTATATAATCGTAACTCTATGATATATATAGCAATATGAAGAAATCAGAAGAGGACATAAAACCGGACAAACTTGCGCCTGAAAACCGCAATGAGAGCACCGCCATGATGGAGCCTTTGTTAATTGGCGAGAGCTCAAAACATCGCGGGACACTTACAGATTTAGTGGTCGATCTCACTGCAAAATCAACTGGACTCAGCAAGAGCCTGGCACCGTCCATCGCCCACGCCTTAGCGGGGCTCGTGCGTTCAATGAATTGTTACTACTCGAATCTTATCGAGGGGCACGATACCCACCCGGTCGATATCGAACGAGCGCTAAACGAAGATTTTAGCGCGGACCCCAAGCAGCGCGATCTCCAGCTCGAAGCCAAAGCCCACATAGAAGTGCAGCGCTGGATTGATGAGGGTGGGATCGATGGGCGGGCTGCAAGTGCTAAGAGTATTCTTGAACTCCATAAACGATTTTGCGATCTATTGCCAAAAGAGCTTCTAAAAGTCACCAATCCTGAGACAGGTGAAGTGCTTGATGTCATTCCCGGCGAGTTTCGTCAGCGCGATGTAAAAGTCGCACGTCATGTTCCAATCAGTCCAGGCGCGTTGCCGAGCTTCATGGCCAGATTTGAGACTGTTTACTCAAATCTGGGCCGTACAGATCAAATCATCGGCGCTGCATGCGCACACCATCGCCTGCTTTGGGTGCACCCATTCCTCGATGGAAATGGACGCGTAGCGCGACTTATGTCGCATGCCATGCTGCGTGAGGGTTTGCAGACACAAGGTCTATGGTCAGTGGCGCGCGGCCTCGCCCGCTCTGAGGCAAGCTACAAATCGCACCTGAGCAACTGCGATCTGCCGCGTCGTAATGATCTTGATGGACGGGGCAGCCTCAGCGAAGAAGCACTCGCAGAGTTTTGCGAGTTCTTCCTGAAAACCTGCATTGATCAGGTCGAGTTTATGGAAGGTTTGATGCAGCCTGAACGTCTGCGCAACCGCGTCATGATTTGGGCGGAAGAAGAAATGCGTGCAGGCGCGCTACCAAAAAATTCTGATGCTGTACTCAGAGCACTTCTTCAAGAGGGAGAGCTCCAACGAGCGATACTCCCAGAGCTATTAAACACCAGCGAGAGAAACGCCCGGCGCACGACTTCGGCGCTTATTAAACGAGGCGTGGTAAAAGCTGAAAGCACGCGGGCACCAATAAGGCTAACTTTCCCTGCCGAGCTGGCCGAACGCTGGCTGCCAGGGTTATTCCCTGAAAAGCAGAGCTAAGACATCCTCAGCCGAGTACCTTGTTTTGCGAGAACACCGTCATGTGGCTTAATCAAATTGGCAGCAGACAAAGCTCGTTTACCCATACTGATTGTTATCACTCAAAAATATCGGTAGAGGAACGCTAGGCGAACCCGCATACAGCTATGCAGGCGTGTCCAAACAAAGACATTTTTTCTTTTCACAGACACAAGAAATGTGCTCTTACTGTTCAAATGGAACGAGAGCCCATAACAAGCAAAGTCAGGAACGAGTTACTCCAGCTCCGCGAACAAACTGGATGGGGCCCGGATGCTATTTTAAATCGGGACCTTCAGGGCAAGGATAAACTCACCAGGAGGGGATTGAGCGCGAAAGTTATCCAATCCTGGATGGATGGAAGCGTTAAAACTGCCGACTCCGGCCTGCTCTCCGCCGTTCTTCGCGCCTACAAGGAGATACCAGAGCATTTCTGGCGGGGTAACGTCACTGGTAAGGGGCGAACAGCTTTGAAGTCTGCCTATGAAGATATTACGGAAGGAATGCGAAATGCCCTCCTAGAAGAAAAGCGGCGTACGAATGTTACGCCGTTTCAGTTGTTGAAAGGCTCTGTACAGACGCCTGACGGTTTAAACCCGCGCATCATAGATCAATGGCTCAACGGTTTAAAAAAGAAAGCCAAAAAGCACCACTTGGCTTTCGTGCTTGATGCATATGAAGCCTTACCTGATCGTGATCGGGCGACCGCGCATCAGTTACGTCCCACCAGCGGCAGGCCGGTGCAGCGATCTGCTGATCGGGTCAAGATTACGGATGAGATGAGAGCGGAAATTAGAAGTATCCACTCAAATTCGCCGATGGGCTATCTAAAGGACCACCCGCACGGTCTCACGCCTACAAAAATGTGCCATATCGTGAGCGGGCGTAACAAAACAATCGACAGAAATGCTCTTGAGTTTTTGAGAAATATATCCGGATAGTCAGACTCACAGCGGGATCCCACCGCTATATCAAGCAACATAAAAATATCGTCAGATACATAGATAGCATTTGCCTCAAATTTGAGACGAATACAATATTATTTACATAATAACTTAAGGTTTGAGCTGTAGACTTATAGGCTAAAGAAGATGGGCACTAAAAAATCAGCCCACAAACACGAAGCCCAACAGGGGGGTTCAAATGACGCCAGGCGTCGACAGCATAGGTGCGCTTGCATCCGAATTGAAAGCTCAGTTCACCGAAAAGGCTGAATTGCCGCTTTTTGTGCGCGTGGCGCAAGCTCAAGCGCATCTCAATCATTTACAGGAAAATGAAATCTTGATGGCGCAAATTGGCGGCAACCTTGACGGCCTCATAGATCGTGGCGGTGCTGCATCAGCAAGAGCCCACCTTGAACGTACACAGAAGGCAGAGGCTGAGAGAAACAGTTCAAGTAATGAATTCATGTTTGTGTACATGCTGCAGCAGATTGAGCGTGCGATTGCCGATCTAGACCAAAGAATTGAAGATATGGAATCTCGGTTCGAGCAGCTTTACGGAGAGACCTGGCTTGAAGATCTGGCGCATGAAATTCTTGACGAAATCCCAGAGCAGCGCGATGGCGAGAGTATGGAAGAATACCAAGAGCGTCTAAAAAAAGTGCTGGCTGCAGAAATGATCGGTGATGATGGAAAAATCAAGGATGAGTACAAGAACCATGTCGATCCGCGCATTCGAGACTACGCGCGATGGGCGAAGGACCAATATGATCGAGGCCAATTGGTTAGTACGCGTGATACCTTGCTTGATCCGGATGCGAGTGATGCTGATAAGGAGACCGCAGTATCAAAATATACGGATATAAATCGTTCTCAAGAAGCCACGCATCTGGCAGCAAAATTCAACGACAACACCATCAACCAGGTCGCCGTGCAGAAGGCGCATGATATTGCGAGAGACGCGCTTGCTACGCCCGAAGAGAATACTCATGAGGCATTAGATTTTGACAGCATCTTTTGATCTATTCATAACCAGCTAGAAGCACAGGGTCATCCGTTTTCGCGTAGCGGGCGACCTCTTCGACAACCTGTTTGATTTTCCCACTGACGCGATGAGGACCTTCAGTGCCGCCTCTCACATGAAAGGAAATTAGCGATGCAGAGGCGTCGTTTTGCTCGAAAAAGAATTTGATATTTTCAACGCCATGTAATTCCAACCCCTTTGTCAGGACTTGCTGAATTCTATCGTCGCTAGTCAGAGGTTGTAATCCCATACTTACCGAAACAGCAACACCATTGGGATTTGCCGACGACCAACGGCTTCCATGTGTACTGGCGCAATTACCTGAAACACAGTTTTGGACATAGTTGAGATTTGCATCCGGTGTGAATGAAGCAGGCATATTGTCATTGGCGTTTGCAGCACTACCGAAAAGAAGCGGTAGTGAGACAGCCAGCGCCTTGGCCGGATTCGAGAATTTTTCTTTTAATTTCGAAATCATCGTTAAATCCTTTCTCAAAATATCGCGCATAGTCGTAAATCGTTGCGCATAAAGGACGGTTTTTGTTGATTTCATCCACAAAATGGTGTTATGTATTGGGTGAAATTGTAAGTTGTTGAATTTTCTGGAATTACAACAACAGATTTGGACCCGAAAACAGGCATGTGAAGCCACTTTCAAAAGGGGTCCTTTTTGACGGGATGATGGTGTGAGAACGCTCGGCAGGTAGGCCGATGCGGTGCAATGAAAGGATGCCATCATGCCCAGAACCATCGGATATGCCCGGGTTTCGACCGAAGAACAAGAGCCTGCCCTTCAAATCAATGCCCTTCGCCAAGCGGGATGCTGTCCTATCTTTTGCGATCACGGTGCATCGGGCGCTGATCGAGACCGAGTGGAGCTTGCAAAGGCTCTGGGAACTCTGGAAACAGGTGACAAGCTTATCGTTTGGAAGCTCGACCGCTTGGCCAGGTCGGTGTCTCATCTCATCCAGCTTCTCGATGATTTCGGTCAGCGCGGAATCCAGTTTGAAAGCCTGACTGAAAAAATTGACACGGCATCGGCCTATGGCGAGTTTGTTTTTCACATTCTTGCGGGATTCGCGCAGATGGAGCGCCGGTTAATCTCTGAGCGAACGAAAGCGGGTATGCTCAATGCGAAGAACAATGGCGTTCTGCTTGGCCGCCGCCGCAAGTTAAGCGGCGAGCAGATCAGCCTCGCATCGAAACTGCTCGAGGAAGGGTTTTCGATATGCGATATCGCTGACCTGCTCGGTGTGTCCAAATCAACGATATCGCGCCGCGTGCTACCTGCATGCATAGACGTAGTGTGATCCGGCGACAGTGATTTCTGAGTAGTCGCAGCTTAAATCCCGCGCCAGCGCATCATAATTAAAATAATTCAGCATCGTGTCTGGAATATCGCCCATCAGCCCTTCATCAACAAAATGCTCGGCGAGCTCCCGCATGGAACTCATAACGTAGAGATCGATATCAAAATCCTGAGCGCAAGTTTTGCCAGGCTCGTAGCTATATCCGCATTCACCAACGGCGATAATAAGCGAGATTTTCTCCTGCTCGTCGAGGGTCTCTACTAGCTCTAAAAATGCCGCAAAGCTGCCCTGGTGCAAGCCAAGCGCCTTCGCCAGTTCGCAGTCGATGTCTTCGCCATCAATGAATTGAATTTCAAATTCCTCAACGGGTTGTCCGTAGTCGTTCAAGAGCTTGTCAGCTTTTGACTGATATTCATCGCTGCTCTCAAAGTAAAAACCGTTTGCTGAGATGTCATAGGGTTGTGCAAATAGTGTCGTCATAGTTCTCTTTCCTTTCTTCGAATGAACTCAGGCCCGCGCCATGCAGGCCTGCCCTTTGGCGAAAAGCGGGGTGGGCAAAGGCAAGCCGAGGGGGATCACCCGGCCTGCACAAGGGAAGCGAAGCGATGCGCGGAAGGTTGGGGATACGGCTTGCCCTGCGCCAGGGGCGGCAGACCCTAAGCTCTGTCATCCGCGAGGGATCGTTACCGTAGGGCCAAGACCATCAGGCTTGGGGAGGCTCATCAGAGCCGAGTAGAGCGCGGCCCCGTCAGGGGTAAGAAAAGATACTTATATATATCCTTTATTAACCCATAAGATAACTTATATATTTCTTTTATCTTTACAAAAAGATACTTATATATTACCTTTGCAAGAGAAAGGTTATAGATATGAGCGAACACATGCGATCACAAGAACGAGCAATGGCACGCAAAAACCTTGATAAACGTCTGAACTCGATCAGAGATTCAAACCAGTTTGCACGTCCGCCAAAGGGGTGGGTTAAGGCTATTCGCGAAGCGCTCGGCATGACCGCCGAGCAATTGGCTGCGCGCATGGGCGTGACAAAACCCAGAATCTATACCCTCGAAAAAGCCGAAATCGACGGCGCGCTCACGCTGGAATCTTTGCAACGCGCCGCCAATGCGCTTGATTGCGAACTGGTCTATGCGTTGGTGCCGAGACACCCCTTAGAGACCGTGATCCAGCAGCGCGCGATTCATGAAGCCAAGAAACGCATGCGTAGCACCGCCCACACAATGAGCCTGGAAGATCAAAGCGTCGATGAAGCTGACCAGCGTAAACAGATTGAAGCGCTCGCCAAGGAGCTTGAGCACTCAGGTTCGGCATTGTGGAGCGATGAATGAGCGACCCACTAATCCCCGAAGGCGATGGACAAACCCCGCTCACCCATGAAGAGCGCGAAGGGCTCATCCCTTCGTACATTACCACCCGCGCCGAGCTAAACGAAGCTGAACAGGCCAATATTACCTTGGCGCAAACCT
Source organism: Pseudomonadaceae bacterium (assembly GCA_024743175.1). Lineage (GTDB taxonomy): Bacteria > Pseudomonadota > Gammaproteobacteria > Pseudomonadales > Azotimanducaceae > UBA4421. The sequence continues at coordinate 10,014 of JANSXA010000008.1, forward strand.
GGGCGTATAAACGCAAGAACAAAGTGCTCAGCAGTGATTTTCTCAACGATCTGCATGCCCGCATGTTCGGGCGTGTCTGGAAATGGGCGGGCAAGTTTCGTCATAGCGGCAAGAATATCGGCATTGATGCGTACAAGATCCCAGTGGAACTCAAAGACCTTTGTGATGACGTTGAATTTTGGATTGAAAACAAAACCTACGAGCCCGATGAAATTGCCGCGCGGTTTCATCACCGGCTGGTCGCAATCCATCCTTATCCCAATGGCAATGGCCGCCATGCGAGAATGGCCGCAGACCTCCTACTGAGATCAATGGACCAGGAGCCCTTCAGCTGGGGTCAAAAAAACCTGACCGACGCAAGCGAAACGCGCACTGAATATATCCAGGCCCTTCAAGCCGCTGACAAGCACGATTACGAAAAACTGTTTAAGTTTGTGCGGAGTTGATCTTTTTTTGCCTTCTTTTTTTATTCGGCTTTTCGATGGGCTGAAAAGATTTTAAGTGCTCGCGAAACCACCTTCTGCGATCAAGACCGCGCCACTGCGCTACCACGTAGCGGTAGTCGCATCGACCCAGTCGGCGATGACATCCACATGGACATGGGCTTTTGTTAGCTACGCGCTTACGCGATGCAAGCGCCGAAAGCACGCCTAGAACAGCTCGTTTACCAGTGACACCAAACAAACTTTCATAGTCATGGACTAACCCGGTTTCGCCGTGCGCCAGTTCGCCGTAGGGGAATACCCCATATTTAATCTTGTAGCTGAGTGAGTATAAAAACGGGGTAAGACATTTCTTGGCAAATGCGCATACGCATTGGTCAGTTCTGAGTATTGACTTCAGCTTTATGTCTGAGCCTAAGCAAAGCGAGCCATTTTCGTTGACATGGTGATCATGATTTCGAGGGATTCGTCCACCTGTTTCAACCACCACTGGTAACTTGCTTGGATACCTGTGTGATAAAGTAATCGTTAATTCGAAGGCATCACGGACATGTTTAAAACCTTCCATCTGCGCATCAAGCTGATAGATTCCTTTCAACTCGACGATGTCGGCGCTAAGTTTTGAAAGCCGCATGCTCGGATTGCGGCTAAGAAAGTCCTCCAGCTCTAGTCCAGAAGCCCAGTCCATGAATCACTTGCGCCATGGCTGGGGGTCAGTTTTTTTGATTCTGGTGGTGCTCGGTACAGCTGCCGGGGAGTAGCCAAGTGCTTGCTGAACGAGGCTTTCCTCCAGCTTAGTATTCAAGCCTCTTTGGGCAGCTTCTAACACAAGGTCTGGCGTCTGATGTTTGCAGATTGCGGCAAAGTCGGCCTTTGCTTGAATCAACCAGCGCCGAAAATTCGCCTCTAGGTTAAGGTTAGCCTGATCCGGCGCATCCCATTTGTCCGCAAAATCTTCCTCCGGATTAACAGGGTTCGCCACACGCGGGGCGACCGGGGAAACATGTCGATCCATTTCATTCAAAATGTTCGTAAGCGCTGAAACTAAGTCGCTTTCGCCGTTATACGCACGCGCTGCCAACGTCGTGATAATTATAGATATGGGCTGCATGTCGTGTTCATTTACAAACATCACATCGCGGTGATGCTTAAGTAACTGGACTACACCTTGCAGAGGAGTCTTCCAGCGAAAAACTGGTACATCTTCAATGCTGGCGCCAATATCCGCCGCGCGTTTTTCCAAAAAAAGTCGGCCGAGCTTCATTCTAGCCTCAAACCACTGGGCATACCCTTGTGGGTTGCTGATCCGCCAATCAGATGTAATCTCATTATATTGAGGATCTTGGTTGTCAGTAATCGAGAGGGCTAATTCCGATACGCTTACTGCCAAGTCTTCTTCAAAATTCGAGCGTTCTATCATTCGCGATTTCAGGACATCTCTTCCCACATCGTCTTCAGGAATACAGGGCACGACGTCGATATGGAAGGTGAAACCATCCGCATAAATCAAACGCCAACATCTGCGTTTTTCATCGAGCTCTTCTTTCACTCCATTTGCCAGCCGGTAGCTTTCAAGTTCAGCGCCAACAAGCCTTTTCAATTCTTTTTGCGTATGAGATGACTTGCTCAATCCGACGCTTAGTTTGCAACCAAGGTCTAAATCATAATGCTGTCCGTTGTTGGCAATACCTAGACGAAATGACCCTTGGGAAAATATCTCGGGATTGAATTGCTGACATGTTGATTCCGGTCTGTGGTACCACTGGCCGAGATTTTGATAGCGGTTAATTGCCGTTTCGTACGCGCTCGCTGGGAGCTGTATTTCATCCAGTATCTTTTTGAGCAGTTGCTCTGCAATTTTATCAGTCATTCGTTGCCTCGTATTTCAATGGTTTGATGGAACTCTTGGGTGTTGTAATCGTGATCAAAAAGCACCCAAGGCATTTCTGCTTTCGGTATTCTTGCTCTGCCAAATTCGATAGCGCAGGCCGCTGGCATAACCGGAAAAACTCTCAAGGGTGTGTCATTGCCATGTTGATTCTTAATTTCGACCATCAGCGCGCGCACGATCTGTCTGAATGAGGAAAGCTGGCTTCTCGATTGCAAGAAGTCGTTGTGCGGGCGCTCTAGTGTGACTTCCCAGATGCTGACATCTTGCTCGAGCACGCGGTAAATGCGGTCATGGGTAACGTGATCGCTCAGGGCGAATACCAGTGCCGGCGGTTTCGAAACGTCTTCGGGTTGGTGGATGATGTATTGTAAATTCTCTAATCCAGACTTCCACACCCAGCCTTTTGGCTCACGATGTGGCTGGTATGTCTCGACTGAGACCTTGTCCGTCAGCAATGTGCCAAGCTTGATGAGAAGTGGCTGGGGCGCGATTGCAAAGACGGAGAAATGTTTACAATCGTCTTGTTCGATGAGTCCCAGAACTTCCCGTTCGTACTTTTGAATAAGTTGCTGCGCTTCTGCCTGCCAGTATTCCGGCTGCTTATCCTTTAACTCGGAGTTCATTGATAGGATCACAGGGCGTTCATTAGCCGGGTACCAATCTGGAAACATGGCTTTAACGCAATCGTGTAACACGATTGGTGATTTTTCAGTCCCGATATTCGCTCCGTACAGAAGAACATGTGATTTCTTGTCTGGTTCAATGCCGGTGACAATTTCTACCCTCGTTTCGTGTTCTGATTTCCACGTGACGAGTAAGTCAGCCGGATAGCGACCGCCGTCCTTATGCTGATCAATTTTCTTGTGGCACTCATGGCACATGAGCATGAGGTTACTGATGTCGTTGATGCGGTTGCTATGGGTTCGAAACGGCCCCCAGCCCCGAGGTCCTTCTTCCGAGAACGACCAAATGTGGGCTTGTTGCGCAGCGTTCACGCTCTCCTGAGTTACTGAGGACTTATATAGAAGACGGTTGCAGCCACTGAATTGACACCGACCAGCAGCGCGAGCCCAAAGCTCGCGCTGGACGTTCGCTGGTATCGCTCGCTTTACTTGCGCTACCACGCTTACTTTTCCTTTCGTACGCCCTTGAAGGGTTTCTTATCCGAGGTTTTAACGTCCATAAAACGTCCGGTATTTGCATCCCGTTTAACGTAGTTTCCTGAAGGGGTTTTGGTCTGGGAGCGGTCGCGAACTGCACCTTTGCGGTGACCATCGCCTTTGGGTGGATTTGTAGCCATCTAATTTTCCTCTTTCTGCTTAAATTTATCAGTTTTACCTGAAGTCAAAAAAATAGCCTTTCGGCTAATATTCGATTAACAAGTAAGATAACATTTCTATCTGTTTAACACAAGCAGATTAATCAGGCTTTATGGGCGTATAGATAAACTCCATCCCGCCCGTATCAGCAGCCTGCTTTGAGCCCATTACAAGACCCAAGGCCATAAGTTTTTTTAGTTTAGCGCTCGCATTTTGAGCCGAGATTTCGAGCGCCTTAGCCACGCTTGACGTCGTGATTGAGCTTTGCGTCATCACAAGGTCTAGGAGCTCTTTGTTCCCATCACTCAATTCAGCACCGATTGTCTTGTACCCTGATTCTTCAATCACGATCAGAGACACGTTTTTCGCTTTCGCGGCGTAGTCCCAGTTATCCATTAAGTCTGCGGAACAAAAGCCTTGAAGGTAGAACCCTTTTTCACCGCTTCGGGATTTAACCAAAGAAACGACACTCTCACGCGGAAATGAGGCATCGGTTCGTGTAACCCCGTGAAGAGATATGCCGACAATTTTGTGTTGGGGGAGTCCGTCTAACTTGGAAAGGAGTTTTTGGTAGATCTCTCGGCCCTCATCAACTCCGTAAGCGGAATCTTCGCCGATTAGATCTATAAGTTCGATAACGGGGTGCTTGCTCATCTCCTTAAGTTAATCTGATTTTTCTGCATCAGTCAACGAAGAAGTCAAAGCACAAGTGCGTGCCTCTTATTGTTGGGAGGTCATTTGCGATGCGAATGTCCTTCACTATGCCGCCGATATATTGGAGATCAATTGAAAAATTAGTCTGCCTCACTGAAAGCCGCGCATTAAACTTACCTGCCTGTTTGCGGGTGCTCTTAAAACCCAACCCCCGACCCGATCCAAAGCGGCTTATCTCTCCTTGCGTGAGTACGGCTGTCACAACCTGCTGTGCGTAATCTGCTTGGTTGTGTAGCGAAAAAAGTTTTGGATGATGCGCTTCAATCGATGGTAGAAGCGTGGCAAAAATTCCCAAGCCGCTATCACTGACTACTGTCTGGATATGCTTTCTGTGCCCAGCATATTTTTGAAGTGCTGCAAAACCTTCGAGTTTGGACTCGCTATGGTCCTTAACATTGCGGATGAATTCTCCGAATACCGTAGACGCAGCCGCCTCAAAGCGTTCGTCAGACTGCTGCACAAAACGATCTGTTAACTGGTTGATAAGTTCTTTATTGCCTGAGCTTGGGTCGACCGAACCAAACTCCACTACGGCATCGCTGTTACCTTTGTAGGTTGCCGCTTTTGATACATTGGGACGGTTTGGCATTACTGTGACCCTCTCATCAAGGTGATCGAAGAAACCGATCCGGTCAAAGTAGTGCATAGTCGTTTTACACTCACTAAAGTCAATGATCGTCGCTTTGCCATCATCAGCGAGCTGATTGCAAAGCGCTAGAAAACGGGCCGCAGCATCAAGAAGAATCTTACATTTCTTTTGCAGTACAAAGTTCACACAAGCACATGGTGCATCCAAAGGTGATCCAGCGTGCTTCAATGAAGCTTCAAAGGAATCGCAGTCAACCCACTGATCTCCTTCAAATGTAATCTCCATGGCAGGCGGAGTAATCAGGCGCCAACAATACGCATCGTCCTGAACGAAGTGCTCAGCGTTCGCATGCAAAAAAGCATTCACCGCTTTTCTGTCTTCGCCAATTTCTTTGGCGATTTCTCGCCCTTTGAGATTTGGCGATTCCGTAAGTAGAGTTTTGATCCGCTGCAACATTTTTGCGCTTTCGATTACTAATTACGGACCTATAATCCGTTGCATACTCTGCATGAGCGCCCCCTTAAATGCCTCGTCACTTGCAAACAATTTGTAAAACTCTAAATCGTCTTTGCGTCGTTTGAGCATGATCTCTTTGAATAACTTTTCGAAGGCCAGGTTTTGATTGTGAGGATCTGGATTGTTCTTGTACTTATCCTGAAAATCGGGGTGGGCCTTGATAGAGTCAGCCATACTGAGCAATCTGATGCGTTGTTCTTCAGGTGTAGCGCTCCATCCTTGGAACCATCGCTCATTAAATGTTTGGACTATCTGGTCTAACGGATCGGTTTCTTTGTCACCGCCGTGAGCCCCGCGAGGATTAGGATTTTGAGGGTCGAGATCTGTATCAGATTCATCTAGACCAATTGCATGGTTTAGTTTAACTCGCTGCAATCCATACGAACTAAGATCCACTGAATCGAGCAATTCATCGAGCAAGCCAGCATCTGGATCAATGACTTTAAGCTTGGGAATGAGAAACTTCAAAAACCAGAACAATTTCTCCCAGACGATCATCTCGTAGGGCATGATCGCGGCCATTTGGCCGTATATCTTCACGAACTGCTTTGCTTTGATTTTGAAATCCGCTTTATCTTCATTCTCAAGTTCAAGATCGCTGTTAAATCGAGCTGCAGCGATATCAATTATTGGGCTCAGGGTTTGCGCATCCTCTTCAGCGAAGTAGCGTTTTACAAACTCTTCCACCTCGGTCCATTCGTAGACTCCGACTTCGTCCATTTGGTCTTTTAGCTCATGGAGGACATTTATGTCGGTCGCCTCAGACAGTGAGGTGGCTGTGTAAAATGGGTCAAAGGCAGCCTTTACATCATCAATCGTGTTGAAGAAGTCTAGAATAAAGAGGTCTTCGGTTTTTTTGCCCAGCTTCGGTGCTGACCTATTGAGTCTCGAAAGCGCTTGAACACACAAAACACCAGCCAGTTTCTTATCGACATATATACAAGATAGTTTTGGTTGATCAAAGCCCGTCAAATACTTGTTGGCTACCACAAGTAAGCGGCACTCATCCTCATTCACGCCTTTTGGCTTTGTCTCACCGATGTAGTTTTTATCGAACATTTCACTGGTATCGTTATCCGAGAATCCGTTGATCTCGGCTTCGGTATATTCGATGCCATCCACTTCTTTGGTTCCTGAAAACGCGACGAGCGCCTTAAAAGGGTTGCCGTGAGCTTGAAGAATCCGTTCGATGGCTTTGTGGTAACGAATAGCAGTTTCAATGTTTTGAGTAACGATCATTCCCTTGGCCTTGCCACGCAGCTTCTTAGCATTCACGACCTGAGGTATGAAGTGCTCCAGCATAATTTCTGCTTTTGTGTCGATGGTCTGCTGTGAGCGCTCTACGAAAGCTCTAAGTTTTTTCTGCGCCTTTTTAGTATCGAACTCGGGGTTTTCGGCGATTGATTTTTCAATCTCATAGTAGCTTTTGTATGTTGTGTAGTTAGATAACACGTCAAGAATGAATCCTTCCTCGATCGCTTGTTTCATCGAGTACAGATGAAACGGCTTAAAGGAGCCATCATTCTGGCGCTCGCCAAACTTCTCCAGGGTATTATTCTTAGGAGTAGCAGTGAAAGCTAAGTATGATGCATTGCCGCGCATTTTGCGTGATCTCATCGCCTCAAGGATTTTGTCTTGGGTATCTTCTTCCTCTTCGTCGTTTTTACCCATTGCGCGGTTCATGTTGTCGTGCGCTGTACCGGATTGCGAGCTGTGCGCCTCGTCGATGAGAACAGCAAAGCGTTTTTCGCTCAGGTCTGATATTCCATCAATAATGAAGGGGAACTTCTGAATTGTAGTGATAATTATCTTCTTGCCGTTCTCCAGAGCCGATTTTAGCTCGGAAGACTTTTGCGCAGCCGTAACAATGTTTTTAACTTCAGAAAAATCTCTAATATTGTCGCGAAGCTGCCGGTCGAGAAGACGCCTGTCCGTCACGACAATCACCGAATCGAATAGAGGTTGATCAATTCCTTTGCTGCCGGGAACTTTATCAGAGGCTGGATAGGTCTCGATAAGCTGATAAGCAGCCCAGGTGATCGAGTTCGACTTGCCCGAGCCTGCTGAATGTTGAATGAGATAGGTCTGGCCAACCCCATTTTCTGAGGCATGGGAAACGATACCTCTAACCGCATCCATTTGGTGGTAGCGAGGAAAAAACAAAGTACGCTTGTTAAGTTGGTCTTTGCTTGTACCGTCAAGCCGTACAAAGTGCTGAACAATGTTTGCGAGACTTTCCCTGGCAAATACTTCCTGCCAAAGATAAGCAGTTTTGTGCCCATTCGGGTTCGGAGGATTACCCTGCCCGTTGTTATTGCCTTTGTTAAAAGGCAGGAAGAACGTGCTTTTCCCTGACAATTTGGTAGTCATATAGACTTCGTCTGTATCGACCGCCATGTGGACGAGGCAACGGCTAAAGTTCAGCAATGGCTGGTTTGCGTCTCGATCTTCTCGATATTGTTTTTGTCCATGATAACGAGCTGTTTGGCCGGTCCACGCGTTTTTGAGTTCAATGGTTATTAATGGCAACCCGTTAACAAATAGAACCATATCGATTTCTTGCAAGGGGTTCGCAAGCGAGTAGCGAACCTGCCGCGTGCAGCTAAATATGTTGTGTTCGAAATTCTGTTTTACCTTTTCACTGCTGCTCGCAAGAGGTGCGGGATACATCAAGGAAAGATGTGCATCGTCAACGCTTAGTCCCTTCTTCAGCAAGTGAAGAATACCGTGCTTCTTAATCAGACGATCAAACCGCTCCAATATCTTTCGCTACCAGTCATTCGGACTGTTACGCTTAATCTTATTTAACTCTTCTTCATGAGTTTCTTCGAGGTAGTTCCAAAAAAGGCGCTCATCAATCGCATATTGCATGTTGAAGTCGGTTGCAGCGCCTATTTCAAATCCTAGACCTTGAGTAACTGGCTTCTCACCGGCCGTCAAATCCTCAGAGCTGATGCCTGCGAGACATTTCTCAATCGCGGCTTCTAATGCTTGCTCATTTGTTTGACTAACCATGTCAATCCATCCCTTATGCGAAATTCTGCTTTTTCAGTGCTTCAGACGCTTGTTGCAATGGTTCTTTAAACGCCTTCTCAAACTTAGTCATTTGCGCCAGGTGCCATTCGACCCATGCAGACCACTGTTCTTTGTTAAAACCATCGGCCTTGCAAGTGAACTGAATTCGGCTAGATTTTTTGTCATCGAGTCTCAACCATTCCAATTGTTCACCAAAACTCTCTTCAATTGTTTCCTGCTTCTGCTTGAGAAAGTCAAACGTGAACTTGTTTTCCTCGGTTGAGCTTCGCGCTAAAGAGAGTTCAACTCGCAGCTCTTTTTGTAGAAAAATAAGGGCGTAGGGGCAACCGCTCACACCAGAGCCGGCCGCAAGCCAATGGTCTTTGCTTGGTCTGATATTGTTGTATAGCGTGCAGTCACTATTCTGAAATACTTCTAACGCATGCTCCCAGTATGCACGCCGGACAGTGTGGCGATTTTTTAACACGACCTCTGTGGTCTTTTCTTCCGCTTCCTTGGCGCTGATTCCAATCATCAATTCCTTGGCCTCGGGTGTGGGGATAATTTGGTCAATGTTAATAAGTAGCTGCTCGCCAAGTGCGTGAGGCGTAACTTTGAAACACTGAATACTAATGCCTTGCCCAAGCAACCAAAGAGCCGTGCTTGTTACCTCTTTTCGAAAATAGGCCGCCACCATCATCAAGCGTTGGCTATTACCAAGATTGAGCTTTACCTCATCAAGGTCTGGGGCTTCGAGGAACTCGCAAATCTGTGAAGAGGCATCAGCCATATCCTGCAGTGTGGGTTCTGCCTTGGATTTGTACCCATATCGGTTAAGGTACTGCTGAAATATCTCAACAATTTGAAGCTTTGTTAGGCTTGCGCAGTAAGATGCATATTTGAGAGCTTGCCATACAACGTCGCGGCCACTGTCGTCGAGTTTATTCTCGATGATGACCAGGTTCCCATCTTTATCCAGTGCGAGTAAATCAAGTCGTTCTCGAGTGTCATCAAACCCATCGAACTCCTTTTGAATAATTAGAAGCTCTTCCCCCAAGGCAGAGGGTTCATGCGCTAACCATTCCTGTAAGTGCTTTCGCTCTGTAAACCCTAACTCACCAAAACTCTTCGTTTTAATCGGCGTTATGCGGTTAGTTTGATCGTTAACGGTGAACATGACGCCTCCTTGCTATGTCACTTTGATTTTGCCGGTAACAGCGCTGTTGATTAGCGTAGTTTTGTATTCTTTTAGTTTTTCGATTTGTTCAATTTGTAACTCAATCGAAGCATCAATTTTGGCTGACATATCTTCTAAGTATTCGAAGATCTGAATCTGCTCATCTACTTTGGGAAGAACAACTAGGAGATTCTTCAAGAGTTCCTGACTTAACGAAGCACGTATTACCAAATTCATTTCTTTTACAAAATACTCCCTCATCATCGGGGCGTTGAAGTAATACTTTGAAAATTCTTTCGTCAACTTATCGCTTGTAGGCCGAAAGCGAATGAGAAACCCTGCGAATGTTGCCTTCTCTATAGGCTTGAAGCAGATGGATGCAAATCCAATTTCATCAATTGTCTCGGAAGTTCGAGTAAAGAATACGTCTCCAGATCGAACCGAATATGACACTTGATCGAAAAACGACGATTTCGCTAGTCCATCAACTATCATAGGAAGCTGACGATTTTTGTAAACGTCACCATAACTAACAAACGGATACCCTTCGCCAAAGTATTCAGCACCAGCGCTAACTCCATTTTGGGTTCTACCTAGATATCTAAGCTTCTTTACTTCCCAGTGTTGCGGTATTTGGCCGATCCAGTCCACACCTGAATCTTTCAGTGGTGCATTGGGATTTAAACCTTGGGTAACTGCTTTTTGGATGATGATTTGCTTGCGCTCTTTGAGCAGGGTGATTTGTTTTTCTTTTATGGCGATTGCTTCATCAATTTGACCAGTTTTTTCATCGAGAAATTGGGCAATTGCAATTTGTTCTGCTTTTGGAGGGAAAACAAGCAAGCTATTGGCTATATGATTGAAGCTAATAGTCTGTCTCACACCAGAACCGAGTAACTTCATGTATGCGACATCGTATCTATGAAAAAAATAGTTGAAATAGTCTCTACTAATTCCCACTTTTTCTTTTAAAACTATATATCCGGCGCTTACTACTACATTGATCTTGGAAAGTGCTATTCGTAGGCTAATTAAGTCGAAATTGAGGTTTAGAGGATTTATTAAAAATTCTCCAGTTAGTACTTCTTGGTAAGAGGCTTTTGTGGATAGTGGAACTTTCTCATCATCTTTTCTGACCACTTTCCCGAAACTGATTGATCCGCAATTTAGGGTCATATTTTGTGTGTGTTTCTTCTCGTAGAACAAATGCTTTAACTTTTCTATTTCCCAATGCTCCGGAATATCAGAAATCCAATCTTCGCCTGAGCTTTTGTATGCATCATATTTTGGCATTTGAACTAGAGATTGCATTAGCCTTCTCCCTGAACTTCTGCCACATCGACACTAAGTATTTGCGCGATCAGACCTTCTGCCTTTTTTTCCAACTCAAGTATGTCGTTAGCCACTTCTTCGGGCGAACGTAGAGGCTTGTGCTGGTAGAAGTATTTCGTGAAAGAGAGCTCGTATCCAATTTTTGTACTATCTAAGTTGATCCAAGCTTCTTCGACATGCGGTTTGACTTCGGTGTGGAAATACTGATGTATCTCTTTGTTAAAAGGCACTGACTCTGCATCCCGCAGATCACTACTTGGCTCATAGGTTATGTACTCACTTGGATTATCCGTTGAGTAATAACCATAGTCCGGCAATTGATCCTCCGTACAATCCAAATGTTCAAGTAAAGAGGCAAGCTTGTCGTCTGAAAGCTTGATGTTTTTTTTGAGCACTTTAGCAGCGCTTTCGTCATACCAACTTACGGCATTTAAAATCAAATTCTTCTCCGGCGCTGAAAGCTTGATTTTCTGAGCTTTAAGCACGTCATCAACTCTATTATTAAAGACATTGAAGTCGCCAAACTCTTGGTCACCGATCTCGGTCATTAGAAGATTGGCAGCCTCAAAAATAGCCCGATGTTTCAGCCAGTGTTTTTCATCAAGAAGTTTCGATTTTGATTTGGCGTTTACACTAAAATGCTTGTCGTCACACCATTCGAGAATTTCCTTACTCAGCGCCTTTAAATAGCCTTTTTCGTAGACTTCATCGCCATGCTCGGTGAATAGATGCTCCATCACGTCAGTGAGTGACTTGTCAAATCGCAACCGGGCGATCGCATCCGGTGTAAATTTGGCTTTTCGCCGATCTGGACGTTCAATATTTACCTTGTAGTATCCAAAATCACTATTGCTGAATACTTGGCTGGCGATGCCGACAGGATCGTGGTTTGCATTTAGTTCACGATCTATTGATGCGCACTCAAGATAAGTTTGCGTGATTTCTTCGATATGCTTAGGAGTAAATTCGCAGTTCTTTTCACCAAGGTTTTTGCGTAGCTTTTTGAATAGCAAGTTAGCGTCAATTAGCTGGATCTTTCCCTTTCGTGACGAGGGTTTATTGTTATTGAGCAGCCAGATGTAGGTGGTGATCCCTGTGTTGTAGAAAAGATTGTTGGGTAGCTGAACAATAGCTTCGAGCATGTCGTTCTCAATGATGTAGCGACGGATATTGCTTGCGCCGCCACCGGCATCACCCGTAAACAGGCTAGAGCCGTTGTGAACTGAAGCTATCCTGCTGCCCATTGGACTCGATGATGGTGATTTCATCTTGCTCACCATCTCCATCAGAAAAAGAAGCTGTCCATCACTAGAGGAAGGGGTAGCGTCAACCGTTTCCTTGTTACCCCAATAGTCCGTAAGTTCGACCTTAAAGCGAGAGTCGATTACGTCTTTCCCATCTTTGATATTCTTTGCTTCCGATGCCCAACTTTTGCCATATGGCGGATTGGAAAGCATGAAGTCGAAGCGATCTGATGCGAACTCATCGGTCGAAAGTGTGGAGCCAACCTTAATGTTTGCCGGATTGTTACCCTTAATCATCATGTCAGACTTACAGATCGCATAAGTCTCATCGTTGATCTCTTTGCCGTAAAGATGGATGTCGCGATTTGCTGCAGGGTATTTTTCTTCGATAAAGTTCTGTGATTCTGTGAGCATCCCACCACTACCACACGCGGGATCGTAGACAGTAATTGTAAGCGGGAGGTCGTCCTTGATAGGATCAAAGACCAAATGCGTCATCAGTTCAATCACTTCCCGCGGCGTAAAGTGCTCTCCGGCCTCTTCGTTATTCTCTTCATTGAATTTACGAATTAGCTCTTCAAACACATAGCCCATACCCAGATTGGTGAGCGCCGGCAATTTGTTGCCGTCGGGGTCTTCCCGTTCGTTGGGCGTAAGATTGATATAGGGAGAAACAAATTTCTCCAGCGTATCAAGCAGAACATCTTTGCCCGCCATGTGTCGTATTTGCGTCTGCAGATTAAAGCGCTCGACGATTTCCTTAACATTCGCGCTAAATCCATTGAGGTATTCCTCAAAGTTGGCGAGCAATATCTGTTGGTTATTAGTGGCGGTACTGAACAGGCTCTTAAGCGTCCATTTGGACGTATTATAGAAAACGTAGCCCGAAGCTTCCTTAAGCGGCTCTTCGTCGAGCTCGATGGCCTTCATTTCCTTTTTTTGGAACTCAACTTCCTCTAGAACGGCTTCCTTATTCTCTTCTAGCAAAGTATCTAGGCGTCGCAACACCACCATTGGCAAAATGACGTCGCGGTACTTTCCGCGCACATAGACATCGCGCAGGCAGTCATCAGCTATGTTCCAGATAAACGAAACGAGTTTGTTGTGTACGGAATGATCCATTAAGTACCCTTAGTATTCTTTTTCCTATTGCCCGAATGGCTGATGCATTGCCCAGGTGACAGCAGCTACCAGCAAGCGTGCTATATCGCAACGCAAGGCCTCTGGCTAGTTCGTATTTAATCAGACATAGCACATAAGGTCTTCATAACTAAAGAAATTTTGAGAATAAGTAAGGCTAAACGTTTCTGTTTTGCTCTGAATCAAGAAAATTGTGGCAAGAGGCCTGGCGTTAAGTGGTGCTCAAGCGGCAATCCGCTTGGCGATGGGGTCCAGGGGAGAGCTGAAATCTCCCTTGGCGCGCATCCAATCCGCGCAGGGTTGGTCTCGATGAAATCGTCATGGGGGTCTTGGGGGTAGCGCAGAATGCTCCCCCAAGTGGTGGTGCAGCGGCCAAACGTTTGCTCGCGATGAACCGGCGATACGGGTTCAATGGCACACCGAGGCTCAATGCCGAGGAGTGTGCCAGGCGAGAGGGATGCAACGGGAGAGCGCCAGCGTCTCCCTTGCCAAGCTAGGCGTTGGACTAGGAGCGCAGCTCCGGCAAATCGAAGATTTGTAGTACAACGCACAGCTTGCGTGCAACGCGAAACAAGTTTCGCTGGGTGTATTACACAGTGGATGTGTACTGCGCTTGGTCTAGTTTTCTTCGGACATTCCTTTCGTAGCTTCAACAGCTGCGCCTAATAGATCTAAGGCTTCTTCGTGAAGATCCATAGCCCATTGCTCGATATCTTTAGGACCCTTGTGCTCCACGCCAGACCTAATTGTTTCTTCTCTGATCCACTGATAGCCCGCAATGAGCACTGCACGAGCAATTGTCATGTCTGGGACAGCATCGGGAAGGCTGAAGGGGTCGATATGAGCAACAACCTTGTCGCGAAAATTGCGAAGCTGTAACCAGTATTCTGACCACTGCTGCTCAGTGATGCCTGCAGCCTGAAGAACATGTGAGCGGAACGCTGGAACTTCTTTCACCAGCTTCTTCCAGTGCACTTCATTGCTGTCGGTCCCGAATAATTTAGTCCATTCGATCACGAAAATGCGTATGTACTGTGCACGAGTGTGAAGCCAAAGTTTGGATTCTCCAGCACCTACTTCCAACAACGCTCGGTGATATGTCAGGGAACGCAGAGCATCATACATGGTCGTAAAGGCATCATGAGCTCGTTTTAAATCAGGCGGGAGATCAGGCACTTATCCCTTCATTGTTCAGTTTGTTAATGTTCGAGTACTTCCAATTGTTCGCGTATTCTGTGTTGATAGAAAAGGTTCGTCCGCTGAGTTTCCAGATCGAGCCCTGCTGAAAACACTTGGACCGCTGCTTCCTTCTTTGCCAGTTCAAGCAAACAAGAGCCTGCAAACAGAAAATCACGCGCGCTTTCCTGTGTTTTGTGGACAAGGCTCGCGCGAAACTTGTCCGTAGGCCCCCAAGCCTCAAGTACCTCCACTTCCAAAAATTCTGCAAATTGCCCAAGAGCTTTAGAATGTTGTCCCGACACCATCGACAAACAAGCTTGCATGGAGCCTAGTTTGTTCTCAACTGCTGCGACTTTGTGCTTGTCTTTCGCGTTCAAACCAGCCTGCGTCGTCTCGTCTTCCCGCACCTGAGAATATCTGCGTAAAGCGTCTTCATAATCTCCGAGTTCTATCGAGGTTTCGAACAATCTACCTTTGATGTTGTAAACAAAACTTTTTGCCAAGCCGTTTTCCGGGAACTCCTTGGAGAGATGTTCCATCTTCGCAAGATGTTCGGTCATCAGGCTTTTAGCCTTCTCGAAATCAAGCTCCCGAGAAAAAACCGCGTTGTGTGTGCACCGAAAATTGGCTACTTCAACGCCGACCGAGTTTGCGCCTAGCTGAGCGTGTTTTGCACTCCGTTGGAAGTGCTTCGTAGACGCATCAAAGTTACCGCTCATGAACTCTACAAATCCTTGTTCATATTCGAGCATGTCGATATCTCGGTGTGTGATCTCATCATCGAGTTTTTCGTGGTAGAGCGTGAGCAGTTTTAGATTTTCCCGCGAAGCATCGTCCAAAAAACCGTCGTCCCTGTATCTAGAACGGATGGTGCCCGCGTAGTCCTTAAGGTCTTCAATACTCAACTTGTATAGGTCTGAAGAATCAATATCGAGGGCTCGTCGATCATTGATCGACACTGAGTTATCTGTGTTCAAGTTTTAAGCCTGGGTACTCTGGATAGCATATAGTGTGCCAGAAATCCGGTGCCATTGAGCACGCCGTTTGTTTGCATATCTGCAAGTGGAATGAGTGGGTTTTCGCGAGGGGTAATTCTGCGATTGAAGTCATCAACAAATTCGCTCGCCCGTCCATCTTCTCCAGTGGCCTTCCAGTACGCATAGGTTTCAGCCAGTGCGCGAAAAAATTTTGGGCTACGTCTGCCGTCGAGTTTAATGACTTCTTCCACAAATAAGGGGCTCGTCAGGAGGTCTGTGATTTCGCTGTAGCGCCCCGTTGCAGCAGGTAGATGGAACAGCAAGGCGAGTTCTTCGAGCTTCGAACCTTCGTTTCTCGAATCCCACATGAACGTTGCATTCGACCTTGAAAAATCGAAATTCACCTGATCTAACATGCGGGAAAGTTCCTGCGTGTGTTCGGCGCTGTGAAGTTCTGCGGCCATATATGAAGCAGATCGATCACTCAGGAGAACAAAGAATGTGTCGTGGCAAACTTTTAGGCGGGGATAGCCTTGTTCATCGAAGTATTTTGTTATAAGTCTGTTTGAGTACGCAGTATCAAGATGGTGCTCAAGATCATCGGTACTCAGCTTTGTGTATCGCAGAATCGTTTCAAGTGAACAGCGGTCACCGAACTCCCGCAAGCAGCGCAGAACTGATTTGACAGTCTTTCGAGTTTCACGCTCAGTGGTGAGAGCGCGCTCGTACTCTCGCTCATACAAAGCTTCCATGCCAGGCGGCGGCGTGTTTGGATCGAATTCCTCGATGTTCTGGAATAGGTGTTTGAGGTATACGAATTGATGCTGGCTCGCCTGAATCAGTGACTCTCTGAGATTTTCAGGATCACCGCTCCATCCTTTTGATTTGAGCGCTTTGATGATTGAAGGGTCGTCTAGCTTTTGATCAATGTAGAAGTAAATGTCGTCTGTTTGATAATCGCCATCTTCGGAGAGTTCAATATGGAGCGCGTTTGGCGGAGTACTTTCCTTTTGGAATGAACGCGAGGAAACGATGAGGAAAACATCAGCCGGTAGGTAAGACGGGAGAAAGAGTGTGTTGAGAGACGGCGGGGCAGAAGGATCATCCTTAGCTATCTCGTCCAGCGCATCGATGATGAAGACGAGCGGTCGTTTCGCGAATTGACCCGATGAAGCCAGATAATCGAGAAGGTGACGAGCAAAATCAGGCGAGCCAATCTCTTCCCGCTCGGAAGCGGGATATCCTTCAAGGTCGTATATGCTATCAAGTTGAGAGAGCAGCACACGATGAAATTGTGGGGTCGTACTTGCATCCGTCTCGTTAAAGTACCAGCCAAGACAAACATCTTTGGAAACGAGATCGGGAATGCTCTGGACGCACTGCGAAGTAATCCAGCTCTTGCCCGTTCCGGTGATACCCGATAAGGCCACGTAGCCAGAGTCCGAGTCTTCTATATAGTCGGCTATTGCTCTGAATAGACCCTCACGGGGCGCTACATCTTCATCGTCAAGAGCTGCTAGGCGTGCATTGCCGTGATGGTGCACTCGTCCACGCAAGCCATAGCGGGCTAATAGCTCATCAATCTGATCAGAGTACTCGGAGAATGAAGGCTCCCAACCGAATTCCGCGCGATGGATGAACCACTTGTTCAAAAAGACTGCGAGATGCTCAAGTGGAGCGCGATTATCACAAAGTTCTGCACAGGCTAAGAAGAGTGTTCTGGGTACTTCTGTATCCGGGCCAAAACCCTTGCTATACCTATCGAATTTACCCCAGCTAATCTCATCGTACCCATTGTAAAGATTACCGAGTCCAGTTCCGCGATACGGAGGCTCGACTCGCGCGAACTCTACAAAGAATTCGAAATACTTGGATGAAGTAACGCCTTCTTCGATATAGGGTTTGTAACGTGTAAGTCGGAGTACTCGTTCTAAGAGCGGACGATATTTAGGAGGAATGTTTTGGATAGAAGGCTGCATTGCAGCCTGATCTTATCATTCTGGCTCGTTGGTTGGTGGTGCAGTAGTATGAGATTTCTCTGCAAGATAGCGTCTTGCGGAACTCATTTCCGAGTCAAATGATGGCCCGCAGATTTCGCGCATTCTTAGTTCCATAAGTTCGCTTAATACTCTACCTGGTCGATCACCATGATTGCGAGCATAGGTACTAAAAAGCCACCAGAGAGCTGGGTCTACGTCTTCCTGATAGAAAGACATTGTCATACGCGGTTTCTTTTTACTCGCCATGCAAATTCCCTTTCGCTTGGCGGTTGAACAATCCCCATATCAGTAGCAATCGCCCCCAAAAGGGTCAAGAAAAACCTCTAAGGCGCTGAATTGGCTAGGGGAATTATTCGCTTGGAAAATCAGCGTTTGGGGGAAACGTTCCCCTTCAGGGCGAGGCCAACCGAAACTAGAGTTTTCACGAGTTCAGCAAACAGGCAGAAATCGTGGAAAAAAGTAACCAGGAAAACTCAGTCCCGAGCAAAGAGAATCTTTCTTGGTCTGAGTGGAATCAGAACGGAAAGGTCATACAGTGCGGGCAAGTATTCGATAGGATTTCAGGGCGGACCACCGTCACGAAACACGGACCCAAAAACAGCTCTATTGTAACATACCACGCGAACGGATTCATTTCTGTGGATCGTTACTGAGATGGGTAGCTACGACTCCATCATTTCCAAAGCCATCGGCGGGCTGAAGATTGACGGCGAGCTCTACGACCTCCGGGCTCGCCACGATTCCGAATTGGCGGCCCAGCAGGAAAAGCTGTTTGCCAAGAAACATGATGCAGAAGAGTTCGCCCGTGCGGCTCGCTCATCAAGTCTTGCGCTAACAGATACATATTCCGGCTTTGATACCAGCGTG
Organism: Pseudomonadaceae bacterium; assembly: GCA_024743175.1. Lineage (GTDB taxonomy): Bacteria > Pseudomonadota > Gammaproteobacteria > Pseudomonadales > Azotimanducaceae > UBA4421. The sequence continues at coordinate 28,417 of JANSXA010000008.1, forward strand.
GCTGCACTGCGCGGAGCATTTGATGATCATGCAGTATTGATTGAGCGCCTCGATTGTGAAGTCGAGGCCTACCGGATGCGCCATGGCTTAACCAGCGAACCCGCGCAAATCTCGCCTGTCGAGGGAGCGATGGCGATTGGGTTCATTACGATGCTGGAATCCGTTCTCAATGCCGGGTTTTTCATGACTGCGCATCTCAGCGCAGGTCCCATTGCCGCGCTCCTAACCAGCACTTTGATTTCAGTTACGAACATGAGCGTTTCTGTAGCTGGTGGTTACTTCGCAGGGCGCGGCTGGAACTACGGGGCTCATGCTCCCGATGCGGATGATGCCGAGTTCGTGAAAGTGCGCAAAGCATCGCGAATTGGCAGTGCGATTACCTGGGCTGCACTGGGGCTTTTTCATCTCAGCGTTGGCTGCGTCCGCGCGCAAGAAACCTTCGACGTAACGCATGGAATTAGCGAGTACCTAGATGTGCTGGCCACACCAGAATCCCTGTTTCTTGTGCTCATTGGTCTAGTGATGTCCGCATTCGGCTGGCACAAAGGTCGCACAGCGTTAGGTGAAAAATACCTTGGCTATGGCGAGCGGGCACGTGCGCTCAGCGCAGCGAAAGAAGCGATTTACGATGAGCTCGATGCGGGATGCTATGAAATCGAGCGGCTTGAAACCGAAGCGCTGGAAACGCTCGACGATACGAAAGATGAAATCACAAGTACGGTCACGGCCTCTAACCAGGCAGTACATGAATACATGGCTGAAGATCGCGCGATGCGCCGCGCGATCCAAAACGCACACAGCGCGATGACAGTTGGGATCGCTCAAATTTGCTCGACTCATCAGATGGGTCGAAAAGGCAAAACCAAAAACCGCGAATTGCCTACGGAAACGCTGCGGGGGCTGACAGATTTTGATGCTTACCTGCCCGGCAATCCGCCTGCTTACTTTGATGCTCCCGATTTATCCCGTGCTCAAATTTCGATTAGCGAGGCCAAGAGCCGGGCGATGGAAAGCTTAAGCGAAGCATTCAACAGGGCGCGCAATGCCGCGCGAGGAGATGACAAATGAAGAAACGAAAAACACATGCACGCCGTAGGAGTGCCGCAAATACAAAGACACTTGTAACCTATGGAGTTGGTATCGTTGTATTTGGTGGCGGGCTCGTATTCGCGGCGCTTGATCAAATCGGTAAACCTGTTGCCAATGAAATTGGCTGTTACACGGAAATTGATGGGGCAAAAACTGTCGCGCTTGTTGATGCGAGCGACCCACGCTGGTCTCTCGAGCAAGCCAGATCTCTGCATAACTACTTTGACGGACTGTGGAATGATCTGGACTTCAATGAACGTTTAAGCGTCTATACCAGCGAAGGCGATCAAATTGGTTCGGTACCACGACCTCGATTTGGGGTGTGCGGACAAGCGAGATCGTCAGAAGAGCTGGAAGATATTGGCGCATCCTCGGCGACGGCAGGATATTTGGCAAAACAAAAGCAGCGGCTCTACGAAAAACACCTCGCACCTGAACTTGATGAGATGCTGGCAATTGATCCTGACCAGTCTCGACGCCAAAGCACCCAATCTCCGCTGTTAGAACTAATTGCTGATTTATCCCGCTCTGCAAATCTGCAAAATGGCTCCCACATGGTGGTAGTGAGCGATCTGCTCCAGAATTCTGACAGTGTGTCCTTCTGCCGCGTTCAAAATGATATGCCTCCCTTTAGTGCGTTTTCAAAAAGAGCAATCTACAAAAACCGACTTCAGCCGAATTCGCTTGAAGGTGTGAGCGTTGATCTTCTAATGATCCAGCGTCCTGGCTATGGGCGAGGCGGCTTACGATTTTGCGCAAGCGAGGACGAACTCGCACAATTCTGGCTTGACTATTTTGATGCGAATGGCGCAAGCGCCCGGATTATCCGTATCCGTCACGGCATCGTTGGGGGCTAGGCATGAACATCCAACGACGTCGTCACACACACGAGTTTTGTAGCGCTTTGGTGTTTGCAGTGCTGGCCGGGTGGATTGCCACCCAGCTAGGGCCGCTCTTCGTTTACGGCCAAGTACAAACATGGCCTGCAATCGTATACGGATTTGCAGCGATTTGCGCTCTGAGTGCGATCCAAAACGGTTTCGAGATAATCGCCCACGGAGTTGATTGGTTTGGCGCGCGCAGCGCAACGGGAAAAAGCGGTACAGCGCGCTGGGCTAAATTCAAGGACCTAAAAGGAGAAATGTTGCGAAAAGGTAGTGGTCCGTTTTGGGGGCTGATTGCAAAAACGAGGAAGGCTTTGTTCATCGATTTTTCGTCTAATGCCATGTGCGTGGGGCCAGCGGGCTCAGGTAAGGGAATCAATTCCGTTGTTCCCAGCGCAATGGGCATCAAATCCTCCAAGGTCATTGCTGACTTTAAAGGTGAGCTTGTTTGTATGCTCAAGAAGCCGCTGGAAAAGCGCGGCGAGACTGTGCGTGTTCTCAATCCAGGCGGGCTATGGAAGGACACAATTGGGCAAAGTGACGCTCTCAATCCGCTCGATATCATTGTTGATGACCTAAAGCGCGCCGAGGGTCTGCGCGACGTCTTTGATGATCTGCGCGAACAAACAGCGCAAATTCTGCCAGAGCCGAGCGAGCAGGATGGTGAAAACACTTACTTCCGTGAAGGTTCCCGCCGTCTTATAGCTGACGCCATGCTCATGGAAGCGATGGTCGAAGAATATGATGCCACGCTTTCGAGCGCCGCATTACTCATTGAGGATCGCGATGCTCTTGAACGCAATGCTCGCTGGATTATAGGTGTCGACCTTGAAGGGAAGCCACTACCGGCAGGTCCAATGCCAATAGAGCAGACACTGTGGGCAGTCAATCACAGCGAACACGATGTTGAAGAATTCTCTAAGCTCGTTCGGGCACGTGCCCGCAATCTACTGGCGCTCATGACGGGTGAAGATAATCGCACTTTTGAGAGTTTTATTAGCGGCGCACAACAAGCTCTCGCACCATTCGCATTCGGACGGCTGGCTCCAGCAATGGGGCGCAGCACTTTTAGCCCCGACGAGCTCAAAGATGGTATCACCGCGTTATTCATTGTTGCAGACGCCAGCCGCATGGAAGCCTACAAACCATTCCTAGGTTTGGCGCAATGGTGTGTGCTCACGATGCTCAAGAGACACAAGAAGAAGGAAGCGTCTGTTTATTTCCTCCTTGATGAAAGTACGAACTACAAGATTCATGGCTTAGCACCTTCGTTACTAACTTGGGGAAGGTCCTACGGGATTCGCCTTTTACTTTGGCTACAAGATTTACAGGCATTTGAAACGATATACGGCAAGACAGCGCTTGATACGTTGTTGTCGGAAACTGAGATCAAGCTCTTTCTACCCGGACAGAGAAACCCGAAGACATTAGACCTCCTGCAAAAAATGCTGGGCGATCAAAGTGTCATGGCATCCAGCGTTTCACAAAAAGATGAGCTAGGACTGAATGAAAATTTTTCTGAGTCGTCGCGGCCATTGATGTACGCGAATGAAATACGTCAGAGCCATAAGGGTTTGCTCTTTGTGCGGCGGGCACCTCCAATTTTGGTTGAGCCTGTGAGCTACGCCGAAATTCATCCCTGGCGCAAGCAAGTGGGCATTAATCCCTTTCACGGAAAACCATTTATCAAGAAAACCAAAATGAGAGTGTAGGTGAAGAAAATGAACAGACCTTATCATCACAAAAAATTCAGGGCGTCGCGGATCCTCGCTGGTTTATTTCGCGGGCTCGCGAAACTAATTATGCGCTGGCCGCTGATTTTGTTGGTTGTCGTTGTGGTCTCGCCAATCGGGCCACACCTACGGATTGAATACCGTTATCACGGTGATCAATACAGCAAACAAATCATCGACTGCATGCTCTTAGGCACGCGCGGATATATATACCGCATCGGTCACGAACACTGCTCGTTGGTTTCTATAGTGGATACCAGAAACGAGAACTAAAAACGTCGGAAGGTCCTGCTTCCGATCAATTGAAACTTAGTAAGAGGATTAGATATGAGTGAATCAACCAAGAGCGGGCGGAAGCCTGACTTTGTAGCCTATAGCGTGAAAGAGTCACATGACGGTGCCGGTTACTGGAACAAAGTTGGCGCTGCCTGGGAGCACAAAGACGGCAAAGGCGTTGAGATCAATCTGGACAGCGTCCCCATTGATGGCCGGATCACACTGAGAGAGATGCGTGAACAACACCGTGAAGACTACGAAAAAGCAAAGGAAGAGTTATCACCAGCAGAAACGGCGCAGCGGTCTCGTGGCCGATCTCGATAACGCGCGCGACAAAGGCAGAATGAGTTACGCCAACAACCATCCGGATTTGCGCAAAGGTATGCCAGATCAGCATCGCATGCAAAACCCGCTGCGCCAACGCTTCGATGAGGTGCGCGATCCGTTGATAGCGCGCCAAATCGCTGGCATGAAAAAGACGGAAGCGCAGCGGAGAGACGAAAGCAGCGGGTCGGGCATGGTGGCAAGCGACAAACCTTTCCCGGAATTGAAGCCAAAACATGCGAAGACAGTAAAAAGCCAGAGTTTTAACCAAGCTTGGTTGCGGGAACATCGGACTGCCGTGATGGCGCACTATCAGGCGCAAAGCGAGCAAATTGCGAGCGCATCTACGAAGAAATCCCGAACGCGCGGTGTGAGCAGAGGGTTTAATCGATAGGCGGGATAAAAAGAATTATTTTCTTGGATTCTCGGCAAAAACTTGCTACATGTTCTTGTTATGTTCTAACTAACAAGGAGATGAACGTATAGAAAAATAGAGCGGAATAGAAAGGAGACGTGTTATGAGTCAACATGACCGAGCTGTCAAAAGCGAAAGCGGAGCGAGAGCGAGTCCAGCACCAAAGCTGGAAGTCGAAGACTACCGAGATCACTTGGTTGAATTTGAGTTTACTGCGAAAGAAGAGCGAGAACTGTTAGAAACGCTTTGGGGCATCATGCAAACCATGGTCGATATTGGCTTCGGACTAGATGCAGTTCAACAGGTGATCCCCGCATTTGTAGGATCTGTCTCGCCTAGTACAGAAGAAATTACACAGGCATTTAATGACAATGTGAGTCACGATCAAAAAGGAGCCAAGCTATGACCAAAGCTGTGATCTATTGCCGCGTATCAAACGCGAAACAACGGACGGAGGGGCAAGGCTTAGATAGTCAAGAGCATCGTTGTCGAGAGTACGCGAAGTCACGCGGATACAATGTTGTCGCCGTCTTTCCGGATGACGTTTCGGGCGGCGGGGACTTTATGAACCGGCCAGGCATGGTGGGGTTGATCAATCATTTAGCGGCCGAACCACAATCAGACTATGTTGTGATTTTTGATGATCTGAAACGTTTTGCCCGCGATACGCGCTTTCATTTGATCTTAAGAGAAACGCTCGCAGGGTTTGGGGCGCGTGTCGAATGTTTGAACTTCATCTTCGAAGACACGCCTGAGGGTGAATTTTTTGAGATTCTTAATGCCGCTCAGGGTGAGCTTGAGCGAAAACAGAACCGACGACAAACTCTGCAAAAGATGGGTGTGCATCTTGCGCATGGGCGCTGGCAATGGGCAGTGCCTGCGGGGTATCGCTGGGACAAAGTTCAAGGACGAAGCCATGTTGTGATTGACGAGACTAACGCGTCGGCGATAGTCGAAGCCTTAGAGGGCTATGCGTCAGGAAGATTAGACTCACAGGCCGAGGTGAAGCGCTTTTTGAATGTGCGGCCTGAATTCACTGGAAAAAGACGTTTCACTAATCAGCGTGCGAAAGACATATTGAGCAATATGTTCTATGCGGGTTACTACGAATTTCCAAAGTGGGATATACCGCTTACAAAAGGCGAGCATCCTGCGCTGATATCGTTCGAGACGCACAATAAAATTCAAGCGCGCCTCAAGGGGAAAGCCTATGGGCCATCGCGAAAGGACCTCAGCGTAGATTTTCCATTGCGCGGGTTCGTCGGCTGCGCCGAATGCGGCCACGGACTAACGGCGTCCTGGTCCAAGGGCAGAAACAAACACCACCCCTACTATATGTGCTTTCAAAAAGACTGTACCAGCTACCGAAAATCTATTAGACGGGACGTTATTGAAGGGGAGTTCGAGGCGATGCTCGGAGATCTGAAACCGAGCGCCGCGATCTTTGCTATCGCAAAATCGATGTTTACAAAGCTCTGGGCATTTCGGGAAGAAGATCAGCAAAAACAAAGCCACGTTTTCAAGAGTGAAGTGGTTAAACTCGACAAGGAAGTCGAGGGGCTTCTAGATCGCATCGTGAGTGCATCAAGTCCTGCGGTAATAGCCCGCTACGAAGACCGTATTGATGAAATCGAGAAACGAAAGATTGTTTGCGAAGAACGGGCTGCGCAATCGGGCAAACCTTACCAGGGGTTTGAGGAGTCTTTTCGAACCGCCATGGACTATCTCGGAAACCCGCAAAAACTCTGGGCTTCCGAGCATATAGAGCACAAGCGAGCAGTGTTGAAAATGACATTTTCGGATAGATTGACTTACCTGCGTGGAGAGGGATTTCGAACCCCAAAAACCACCTTACCTTTCAAGGTGTTAGGGGGTTTTCAGGCAAAAAAGTCTAGAGTGGTGCACCCGACAGGATTCGAACCTGTAATCCCCGGTTTCGTAGACCGGTGCCTTATCCAGTTTGGCCACGGGTGCAAGAGGGCGCGTATTATCTGGAAGAACGGCCCTGACCTCAACCCTTTATCGTGTCGGTTTTGCCACTTGCTTCTCTAGCGGTACCGTCTCAGGTGGTTTTGGTCACAATCATCTTGTCGATCTGCATATCATCAATGGTGTATGGAATCCCTCCCACGCCCAGCCCGGAGTGTCGCAGACCTGCAAAAGGCATGATGTCATCTCGAAAAGCAGTGTGCTCATTGATCATGATTGCTGAACCGTTCAGTGCTGCGGCAATCTCATGAGCACGGTTAATATCCTGGCTGAACACTGCAGCCTGGAAGGCAACAGGTAAATCATTGGCTTGTTCAATAGCGTCTTCAACCTGGTCAAAAGAGTAGACACACACAACCGGGCCAAAAATTTCAGCCTGGCTCACTTTGCTCTGCGTGCCAGGGTTAACCAATACTGTAGGCGCATACACACGATCATTGATGCGGCTGCCACCACACGCAAGTGCGGCACCTTCCTGCACAGCCTCGTTTACCCAATTTTCCACCCGATCAACTTCGCCAGGTCTGATCAAGGGTCCCACTTCCGTATCCGCGTCCATGGGATCGCCAACAGTCAGTCCTTTAACACCCGTCACCAGTTCTGCAACAAACTCATCCAGCATTGCGGTGGGGACATAAACCCGCTGAACAGACACGCAAACCTGTCCGGCGTGATAAAAGCCGCCTTTCAGAACCGCGGGTACCAGTTTTTTCAGATCCGCATCTTGGCAGGCGATTAAAGGTGCGCAGCCGCCATGTTCCAGCGCACAACGCACGCCCGGGGCGAGTTGCGCGCGCAGCTGCCAGCCCACACGGGCGCTGCCGATAAAAGAAAAGAAGCCGAGACGCGAGTCGGTCACCAGGCTTTCTGCTACATCGTTGTCTGCGATTAAAGTCTGGCACCATCCGTCCGGCAAGCCCGCTTCTTTGAGCAGATCCACCAGTGCCAATGCGCTTAAAGGTGTGTCCTGTGCGGGTTTGATGATGACCGGGCAACCAGCGGCAATGGCGGGACCGACCTGGTGCACAATGAGGTTCAAAGGGTGATTGAAAGCGCTGATCGCCGCCACAACCCCAATAGGCTCTTTGAAAGTGCGTGCATGGTGGCCCTGGGTCAGCGGAGAAATTCCCAAGGCAATGGTGCGTCCTACATCTGCGCGAATGTGGTCTGCACACATCTGCAGACCTTCGGCGGCGCGCCTGGCTTCAACACGGGCATCCTGCAATGGTTTTGCGCCTTCTCTGGCAATCAACTCAGCAAAATCAGCAGAGCGTGTTTGCAGTAACTGTGAAGCATTGGACAGAATATCCATGCGGGTTTGCACATCCATCCATCGGGAGCGGTCTCTATGCAGTGCATGCGCTTGAGCGAGCATTGTCTGCAGGTCTGCCTGGCTTTGAGTTTCGATTTTGCGGATGATTTCTCCGGTATAAGGAGAGACAACTTCAAGCATGGGTGTTCCTTGGTTAGTTGGGCGCAATATAACGTTTTGCACAGTGGGTGTGCTAGACACGCGCTCTGGTAGGATAGGGGCGTTCTCAGCTCACAGGTAAGTAGATGGACCCAATTTTCTCAGCAGGGTTAGAACTTATGTTGATTGGCATGGGCACTGTGTTTGTGTTTCTGACGGTGCTTGTGGTGGCAACCAAAACCATGTCGGTGATTGTGCAGAGATTCGCACCATTACCGCTGAAACTGGTGCCGCAAACCGCGACGGACACTTCAGCGCCATCCACTGAAGAGGTTGCTGCCATCACTGCTGCCTTGCACCAGCACCGCACAATCCGCAACGAACAAGGAAGCCAATGAACAAAGCGCCCCTCGGCATCACCGATGTCATTTTACGCGACGCGCACCAGAGCCTGCTGGCTACACGAATGCGCATTGACGACATGTTGCCGATTGCAGAAAAACTCGACTCGGTAGGGTTCTGGTCGCTGGAATCCTGGGGTGGCGCAACGTTTGATGCGTGTATTCGCTATCTCGGCGAGGATCCGTGGGAGCGTATTCGCTTGCTGAAACAGGCGATGCCAAAAACACCCCAACAGATGCTTTTACGTGGTCAGAATATTCTTGGTTACCGTCACTACGCGGACGATGTGGTTGCTAAATTTGTTGAGCGGGCGGCGATAAACGGCGTTGACGTGTTTCGCATTTTCGATGCCATGAATGATCCCCGCAATCTCCGCAAAGCCATTGAAGCCACGCTGGCGGTTAACAAACATGCGCAAGGCACGATTTCTTACACGGTTAGTCCGGTGCATACGGTGGATCTGTGGGTAGGCCTGTCAAAAAAGATCGAAGATATGGGTGCCCACAGTCTGTGTATCAAAGATATGGCGGGGTTGTTGAAACCCATGGTTGCATTTGAGTTGATTTCCCGACTCAAAGCAGAACTGGATATCCCTATTCATATGCAGTGTCATGCCACCACAGGCATGTCCACGGCCACATACCTGAAGGCGGTTGAAGCGGGTATCGATAACGTTGATACGTCAATTTCATCAATGAGTATGACTTACGGCCATACCGCTACAGAATCTATGGTCGCGATTCTGCAGGACACCGAGCGGGATACCGGCCTCGACATCACCCTGCTGGAAGAAATATCGGCGTACTTTCGTAAAATACGGAAAAAGTATGCGCAGTTTGAAGGCAGCTTGCGTGGCATCGATTCGCGCATTCTGGTTGCCCAGGTACCGGGCGGCATGCTGACGAACCTGGAGAATCAACTGCGCGAACAACAGGCTACCGATCGTCTCGACGAGGTGCTCAGCGAAATCCCAAAAGTGCGCAAAGAGCTGGGATATATCGCGCTGGTAACGCCGACTTCACAAATTGTTGGTTCCCAGTCTGTGATAAACGTATTGATGGGCGAGAGATACAAAAACATTACGGCAGAAACCGCCGGCGTATTGAAGGGTGAATATGGTGCAACACCGGCGCCCCTCGATGCAGATCTGCAGGAAAAGGTACTCGACGGCGCAGCTCCAATCACCTGTCGTCCAGCAGATTTACTGTCTCCTGAGCTCGAATCCCTGACGCTTGAACTGCAGAAGCAGGTGGCGGAAGAGGGGTTTGAGTTGTCCCAGGACAGCATCGACGACGTGCTGACTTATGCCTTGTTTCCTCAGGTAGGGCTGAGATTTCTCAAGAACAGAGGTAATGCAGATGCGTTTGAGCCTGCACCCGGTGTGGAACAGGCGCCTGCAACACCTGCTCCTCCTGAACCACAGGCTGCAGCAGGTGGGCCAGCTGTTTACAACGTACGTGTCAACAACAAGTCGTTCACGGTTGAAGTCTCGGCTTCAGGGGATGTCAGAGCAGTAAATGCGGGGGATCAGGGTGGCTCTCAAAAGGACGCCTCAACCTCTAACGAGGCGGCACAGGCTGTGCCAGCGGCTCTTGCAGGTACAGTGGTGAAAGTTCTGGTCCAGGCTGGGCAATCGGTCACCCAGGGGCAGCCTCTGGTTGTGCTGGAAGCGATGAAAATGGAGACGGATATCAGCGCACCTTCGGCTGGCGTGATTGGCGAGGTGCTGGTTGCTGCAGGTGATGCTGTTGTTGTCGGCACACCACTAGTGACGCTGGCTTAGCAGCAGTGGAGTTACTCACTCAACTCTGGCAGGCCTCCGGTCTCTATCAGATAGCCCCGGGGCAGTTGGTGATGATCGGCATCTGCCTGCTGCTGCTTTTTTTAGCCATAGCCAAAAAATTTGAGCCGTTGTTACTGGTCACCATCGGCTTTGGCGGCCTGCTGAGCAATATCCCCGGTGTTGACATAGCCACTGGTGACGGTTTGCTACACCTGGTCTATCTGGTAGGCATTGAAACCGGCGTGTTTCCATTGATTATATTTATGGGCGTCGGTGCGATGACGGATTTTGGTCCCTTACTTGCCAATCCAAAGACCCTTTTCCTTGGCGCAGCAGCACAGTTCGGCATCTTTGCGACGCTGCTGGGCGCATTGGGATTGACCTCGCTGGGCATTATGGATTTCAGTCTCCGCGAAGCCGCTGCGATAGGAATTATTGGTGGTGCGGATGGGCCAACTGCGATCTATGTCGCCGGTGCGTTAGCACCGCAGTTATTGGGCGCAATAGCGGTCGCAGCATACTCTTATATGGCTCTGGTACCGATTATCCAGCCACCTATCATGCGGGCGCTGACGACCCAGGAAGAGCGCAAAATTGAAATGGTCCAGCTTCGCGAAGTTGCGCAGCTGGAAAAAATAATTTTTCCACTGCTGCTGCTACTGCTGGTCGCTCTGCTGCTGCCTTCAGCTGCACCCCTATTGGGTATGTTTGCGTTTGGTAACCTCATGAAAGAATGTGGCGTGGTAGATCGGTTGTCAGAAACCACGCAAAACGCGTTGATAAACATAGTCACCATTTTTCTTGGTCTCGCTGTCGGATCGAAACTACAGGCAGAAGTTTTTCTGACAGCCAGTACGCTGGGTATTCTGTTGCTGGGCATGGTTGCATTTGCGGTAGGCACCGCCAGTGGTGTGCTGATGGCAAAGCTTATGAATCGTTTGAGCAGAACACCCATTAATCCGCTCATTGGAGCCGCTGGGGTCTCTGCAGTTCCTATGGCTTCTCGGGTAGTGAACAAAGTAGGCCTGGAAGCAAACCCGCAGAATTTCCTGCTGATGCATGCAATGGGGCCGAATGTGGCCGGTGTAATTGGCTCAGCAGTGGCTGCGGGTATCATGATTCTTTTTGCGTCGGCCGCCTGAGCGTTAAAAATACATTGAGTTCAAAGGCTTAGCACACGCTCTTCGTAGTTTTCGCAGCTCGACGCTGCTACCATACAGGCTCAGCCAGCCTGCCGGATCATTTCACCTTGCACTTGCGACCGCATCTCTCAGCGCTTTTGCTCAGCTGTTCAATTGTCGTTTCTGCGTCAGCAGAAACCCATTTCTGGGTGTCTGTAGCCAGCTATGAAGTTGAAAGCACCGCGGCCTCTTATCGAACCACGGCTGAAGCTGTTGTTGGCCAACCTTTTGAAGTTATCGGTTTTGTCACCGATAAAGGCTATTACTACCGTCTGGTAACCGGCCCGTATCTCACACAAGAACTGGCTCAAGACCTGGTTGAAGTCGCTTCCCGGAACGGCTTTGCGAGTGCCTGGTACTGGCCCGAGAAGGATGCTTCAAGGCCGGGTGTGGCGGTTTTAGCGGACGATTCGAAGAGCAATACATCAGCTACCGATGCGGCTGAAAAAACTCAGGTAGAACCGCAAAAAACACCTAAGCAAAAATTTGATGGCAAGGTAGTCGAGGAAGCGCCCCAGGGTTATCAGTTACACAAGTTGCGGCGAGATGCAGCCCTTCAGGCTCAGCCGCAGACAACCACAGCTAAGGGATTGGTCGGTTTTGTGCCCGATGTCTTAACGCACAACAGGTTTGGGTCTGCCGGGTTGGGTTGGGCTGCGGCAACAGTGACAGCTGCGCCGAGCAGCGAAACATCAACTGCGGATCTGGCCGCCGAGCCGCCGAATGAACTGCTCCTGGCCAGTCCCGCTGGTGCGCCGATCACTCTGCCTAAGTATCGGGAGGCGGACATTGATATGCAGATTGATGGCGATCTGAACGAGCCTGTCTGGCAGGCATTTCCAGGCGTGGATACCTTTCGTGTTGTAGATCCAGATACTGGCGAGCAGCCACGACACGCGACGATGGTGAAGATGTTTTATACCGAGCGTGGGCTTTATGCGTCGTTCAAAATGGAGCAGCCGCCGGAAACTCTGGTCAGAGTGTTTTCCGGTCGCGATGACGGGCGTTTGAATCGGGATAACGTCGGCGTGACCATCGACACCTCCGGTGAAGGGCGTTATGGCTACTGGGTGAATCTTGCCCTGGGTGGTAATCAGGTTGATGGCACAGTACTGCCCGAACGTCAGTTCAGTCGCGATTGGGACGGTGCCTGGTACGGTGGTACCAAAGTTACCGCTACCGGCTGGGATGCAGAGATTTTCCTACCCTGGTCGCAGGTGGCAATGCCGAAAGAAGCTGGCCAAAGAACAGTCAATGCATACGCCTCGCGGAAAGTCGCCTATATGGATCAGCGTTATGCTGTGCCGGCACTGCCTTTCACCCAACCTCTGTTCATGTCCGCGCTGCAACCTCTGATCCTGGACCAGGTGGACCCTCAGCAGCAGCTCAGTTTTTTCCCGTATTTTTCCGTTACCCAGGACAAAGTGGAAAATATCACCCAAACCAAAGCAGGTGCGGACATATTCTGGCGACCGTCAACCAATTTGCAGCTGACGACGACGTTGAATCCAGATTTCGGCAATGTCGAAAGTGATGATGTTGTTGTAAATCTTTCGGCGTTTGAGGTGTTTTTTCCTGAGCGTCGATTATTTTTCCAGGAAGGTACGGAAATTTTTGACACCACTCCGAGGGCCAATGGCGGTGAACCGACCACGGTTGTGAACACCCGCCGAATTGGTGGTCAGGCACGGGCACCCGATGTGCCTGACGATGTTGATATTCCCTCTCGAGAAACAGGCCAGCCTGTTGAGCTTTTTGGTGCTGTGAAAGCGGTAGGTCAGTTTGGTCAGGTGCGCTATGGGCTGCTGGCAGCTGCCGAAAACGAAGTAAAGTTTGATGTCGATGAAATAAATTACTATCAGGAGGGCAGTGACTACGGCATTGCCCGCTTTCTGTATGAAGATAAAACCTCTACAGGCGCTTATCGTGCGCTCGGCACAATCACCACGCTGGTGACCCATCCCGAAGAAGATGCGTTAGTTAACGGCATCGATTATCACTACCTGACATCGGGCGGAAAGTGGAAATTGGATGGCCAGTTTCTGCACTCGGAAACTGATGACGGGGGTTCCGGCAATGGCGCCTTTGTTGATGTCGGCTATACGATTCGTCGCGGCCTTAATTTGCGCTGGGGTTTCTCTCATTTCGATGACAAATTTGAACTCAATGATCTGGGCTTCACGCGACGCAACGACGCGACTGCAACAAATCTGAATCTGGATTATGAAAGCTCGGACCTGCCCTGGTTTCGTAAAGCATCAGCGGACAGTTTCCTGCAATACGAGGTCAATGGAGAGGGAGAGACGACGCGGGTTGGGTTTGGTACTAACCTGGGTCTGGATCTGCGCAGTCAGGATCAGATTCGCACTGGTCTTGCATATTTTCCATCCCGCGCAGAAGATCGCAACAGTCGTGATAACGGCACTTTTGAGGTGGAGGGCCGGCACAATTTCTACGCTGATTATTTCACCGATACGGCTCAACGAATCAGTTACCGCTTTGGTATGGAGCACGGCGGTGAGGAACTTGGTGGCAACCGCATCGTAGGCCGGGTGGGTTTTACCTGGCGTCCAATCGATCAGATAAATGTTGGCGCGCTGGCCCAGTACCAGCGCCGACGGGGCTGGTTGCTGTGGCAGGAAGATCGCAACTTTACGACGTTTGACAGTACAGAATGGCGTCCCCGCGTTAATCTGGATTATTTCTTAACTGCAAAACAACAGCTGCGTTTTTCCGCTCAATGGGTGGGCATCCGTGCGAAAGAGCAGGCGTTTTATCTGGTGCCGGAGCAGGTTGGAGACCTGATCGAAATTGCTAAGCCTGACCCGGAAACCGATGATTTTGCGATTTCCCGCGTGAACGTACAGCTGCGCTATCGCTGGGAAATTGCGCCGCTGTCAGAGTTATCAGTGGTGTACACCTTGAGCGGCTCCCAGTCCGAAGAAAGGGGTGGTTTTCAGGATCTGCTTCAGGACGCCTACGACGATCCGATTGGTGAGCAGTTCATCATCAAACTGCGCTACAGATTAGGCTCTTAAAACACAAGTAACTTACGTTTATCGAACAACTGTGCACCCTCACGTTGGCATACTTAACTCCGGGATTCACACTATATGGGAGATAAACGGTGCACAAATGTCCTTTTCACGAGCAGAGTAGCGGCGCCATCGAAGGTGGGGAAATAAACTCAATTCATTGCCCGGACTGTGGTGACTACCGCATTTCAGAAGTGGCCCTGCAGCAGATATCCAACCTGCAGAACCCGCCACGAGGATGGTTTGATGTGGTTGCTCGCGGCCAGCTTATCTCAACGCGGATGACGCGAGAGTTATTCGCCTGAAGTAGACAGCCGGTTGCGCAGCAACTGGCATGGAAAATCCTGCGCTGATTGCATACCCTGCCTGGCCAGTCAGCCAGTAGTTTGTAGCGCATGAGATATAAAACAGCCACCCAGTGGGGTGTCTTTGACGTCACCGTTTCTGATGGTGTTATCCAACGTGTCGATGGTATCCATCAGGACCCGGACCCTGCGGCCATCGGGCAGACGCTGGTTGACGGCATTCAACACGATTCCCGCATACAACGACCTTCTATCCGTAAAGGCTGGCTCGCAGCACCTGATCGACAGCGCAAGTTGCGCGGTGAAGACAGTTTTGTTGAGGTGCCCTGGGATGAAGCTCTGGATATCGCAGCACAGGAAATCGCACGGGTTATTGCAGAGAAAGGCAACACCTCGATTTACGCGGGATCTTACGGCTGGGCAAGCGCCGGGCGCTTCCATCATGCTCAGTCTCAACTGCACAGGTTTATTAACCTTCTGGGCGGCTCAACCCGCGCGATGAACTCCTACAGCACGGCTGCTGCACAGGTTATTCTGCCACACGTGGTCGCACCCTGGTCAGAGATTGAACTGCAGCAGACAAGTTGGGATGAGATTGCTTCGGGTGCTGAGTTGATGATCGCTTTTGGGGGTATACCGCTGCGTAACACTCAGGTTGCCTACGGTGGAATCACCGAACATCAGAGCCAGGGTGGTCTACGCGGTGCTCTGGCAGCTGGTATTAAACTGGTTAATGTTTCGCCCGTCTCTCACGATATGCCCGACTGGTCAGATGCTCAGTGGGTGGCTGCCCGTCCGGGCACGGACGTTGCGCTGATGCTGGGTCTGGCTCATGTATTAGAGGTGGAAAACCTGCTTGATCGTCGCTTTCTTGATACCCATTGCCACGGATATGCCTTGTTTCAGCGCTATCTGCTCGGTGAAGCGGATGACATTGCAAAAACCCCGGCGTGGGCAGCTCAAATCTGTGGTGTAGACGCAGAGGTCATCGAGCAGCTTGCCCGGGAAATGGCGAGTAAAAAAACCTTTGTCACCGCTGCCTGGTCACTGCAGCGGGCACACCATGGAGAGCAGCCCTATTGGATGCTGGTTGCGTTGGCCGCCATGTTAGGTCAGATTGGCTTGCCCGGCTGTGGCTTTGGGTTTGGTTACGGCGCTGAAGGTTTTATTGGCTCTAACTGGCGTCGATTCAATTGGGCCACATTCAGTAAAGGTATGAATCCGACGCGGTTTGCGATTCCTGTGGCACGGATCACAGACATGTTGCTGAACCCGGGCGTTGAAGTCGATTACGACGGCCGGAAGATAACTTACCCGGATATCGATCTGATCTACTGGGCGGGTGGCAATCCGTTCCATCATCATCAGGATCTTAATCGTCTGGTTGAGGGTTGGCGCAAACCCAGTACCGTTATAGTCAACGAACCCTGGTGGACCCCCACAGCGCAATGGGCAGACATCGTGTTTCCCGCGACAACAGCACTGGAACGAGAGGATATATGCGCATCAAGCCACGACCCTTACGCGCATGCCATGCAACAGGCGTTGCCAGAGCAACATGAAGCTCGTTCGGACCATCAAATATTTGCCGGGCTCGCGGCTCGACTTGAAATTGGGGATGACTTTTCGGAAGGACGCAGTGAGCAGGACTGGCTACGCCATATGTGGGAAATGTCTGACCAGAAAGCGCGCAAAGAAGGGTTTGATCTACCTGACTTCGATACCTTCTGGCGCGAAGGCGTGTATAAAATTCCTCAACAACCCGTGCGCAAAACCTGGCTTGCAGACTTTCGAGCAGATCCGGTTAACAACCCCTTGCACACGCCTAGTGGTAAAATCGAAATATTTTCCGATGTGATTGATGAGTTTGGCTATGACAATTGTCCTGGTCACCCAACCTGGCTCGAGCCATTTGAGCGGTTAGATGGGAACACTGCGGCGAGGTATGGTCTTCATCTGCTGACACCGCAGCCGGAGAAACGGCTGCACAGTCAGATGGACCCCAGTGCGCATAGCCACAGTGGAAAAGTGGATGGCAGGGAAGTGCTGCTGATGCATCCCGATGCTGCGGCGGCGCGTGGGTTACGCGAAGGTGATGTGGTACGTATATTCAACGACCGTGGCGCTTGTCTTGCTGCAGTAGGACTCGACGACAAACGACTGAGTGACGTGGTGTCACTGCCGACGGGTAGCTGGTTCAAGCGTCTGGATGCTTTCACAGATGCAAACGGTAACCCGAACGTGTTAACCGCAGATATAGGCACGTCAAAACTTGCCCAGGGACCGAGCGCAAACACGTGTCTGGTTGAAGTTGAGGCGTACACACCCTAAGGTTCGCGCTGCTGGCCTCGTAGTTCAATGGATAGAACGACCGCCTCCTAAGCGGTAGATGCAGGTTCGATTCCTGCCGGGGCTACCAGGTCGGGGTCTTTCCTCTATTCGCCCTTTCGCAGTTTTTCGACCAGCTCATTGACAGCGTCAATCACTATCTGCGGCTGTTCGAGCTGAATAACATGGCCACTTTCGGTAGCAATGTGGCGCTGCCCCCGGCTCGAAAGTTGAGTGAGTTCACTCTGCAACTCGTTCCAGATTTCAGCCATTTCCCGCGCCTGCTCCACAGGCACGCCAAATTCGTTGTCTTCTCCGGGCACCTTGCCCTGAGACACTACAATCAGCGGTAGATCGCCAAGTGATGCTGGTGGTTCGAGATCAAAAACTTCCCGATTGAATCCCTCTGACTCTCGCAACATAGCAGCACACGTGTGATTCTGGTTGACGCTTGCGGTTAACAACTGCTGTTCTTTTTTCGGGAGCTGAAAACGCTCAAGCAGACTGTCCATAACGCCGAGCGCACGTACAATTCCGAGTGGTTGCACCCAGCTGCACAGCGTCAAAACGGAGCTCAACTCTGAAGTTCCGCCAATACTGGGTAGTCGGTTACCCTGCTGCTCGTGAGAAGAGTCCACCAGCACCATACCGACAATCTGTTGCGGATAGCGTGAATAGAACTCGCGGACAAAAACACCGCCCGCAGACATGCCCAGCAGGATAAACGGGCCGTCCAGATTGGCCAGTTCAATCAGTTGGTGTAAACGATTGGCAACGCGTTCTGCACTCAGTGGCTCCCGGGTTCGTTCGCTCCAGTCCAGGCCGGGTCTGTCGTACGCGCATACGCGCGTTTGCTGGGCAAGGGCGTCATGTACAATCCCCCATGACGTCGAGCCGAACGTGAGGCCTGCTTCCAGCAGCACTGTGGGTACGCCCTGACCCCTGCAATCCAGGTGAATGTTTAATCCATCAACTGAATAGAGTGTTCCCGGGGGTGGAAAGTTTTTTCTGTCTGCTTTTGCTGCAAACCACTGATAGCCAAAGCCTGCGACAGCCATGATCACAAGTAACACAAGCGCGTACTTTAATGCCTGGACAATTATGCTCATGATCATAGACTCTACACGGTATTTGCTGAGCATAACGGGTAAACCAGTCTTTCGTCATGGTCCTTCTTAAAGATGTTCTGTTTGGTGTGCCTGCGGTAGATCACCAGCAGTGGGCGGTGTTAAGCGGGTTTACCAGATGGTTGATTGCTACTCGAGCATCAGTCCTTCCACTCACGCTTTTTGCGGTTACTTTCGCTTTGTGTTTAGCGCAGCCAGACTCGCTGTATCAGTGGAGTCTCGCAGGTGCCAGCACTTTGGCCTTGACCCTTGCCCACGCAACCAACAATTTGATCAATGATTATATCGATCATAGAACAGGACTTGATCGAGATAATTATTTCCGCGTGCAGTACGGTGTGCACGTCCTCGAAAGCGGTCTTGTTACCCCTCGACAATTTTTAAGGTACATCATTGGTACGGGTACTTCGGCGCTGGTGATGGGCCTTGCCGTGTGCTGGTTTGCAGGTGGCCTTACGCCCTGGTTTGCACTTGCTGGTGCTTTTTTTGTGTTGTTTTACACGTATCCATTGAAACACTTCGCCCTGGGCGAGTTGGCAGTGTTCCTCGTTTGGGGGCCGCTAATGGTTGTGGGCACCTACATGGTTGTGAACGGCTCTGCTGACTTTGCGGTAATATCTGCAAGTTTCGTTTATGGGCTTGGTCCAACGATTGTGATCCTTGCCAAGCACACGGACAAAGCCGCCCATGACCGGGAAAAGGAGATACTTACGTTGCCTGTGGTGCTTGGGTCGTGGGCCAGACCTGTAATAGCTGCCGCGGTTATAGCTCAAGTTTTACTGGCGGTTGCAGTGGCTATTGAGTTTGGTCTGTATGGCATGGCTGGGATTGTGATCGCTGTGCCGGCTGCGTTGCGATGTCTGAAAGTATTGCGGGAAAAGACGCCGGTTGCGTGCCCGCCAGAGTACCCGGTTCAGGCCTGGCCGCTCTGGTACACAACTTTTGCCTTCCGCTATGCCCGTGACGCCGGATTAGGTCTAACCCTGGGCGTATTGGTGCAGAACATTTTGCTGCCCGTTTCAGGCTGAAACACAGTTGAATAACCTGTCACGCGCCAAGAATAAATCGTTTGACAGGGATTAGGCTTTGGCGTAAATTCGTGGCCAGTAGATTCCTGCCCGATGTTCTTTTTCGAGTTTTCTCTCTTAGGTTTATCGATTCGCTTCTATGACGTTCACAGGACATGGTGTTTTGTGACGATTACTTTGTGCACAGCAGATACAGCGGGTGTGCACACCTTTGAAAACCTGGTTTTCCAGGTACGGAGAAAATATGAAATTGTATGTTGGCAACCTCCCTTGGAGCACAACCGATTCTGATCTTGAAAGCATGTTTGGTGAGTACGGTGCGGTTCAATCTGCATCTGTTATTACCGATCGCGAAACTGGCCGTTCACGCGGTTTTGGTTTTGTTGAAATGGGTGACGGTGAAGAGTGCAAGCGCGCTATGAACGAACTCAATGGTCATCAGATTGAATCCCGCGCGTTGAAAGTCAACGAAGCGAATGACAAGCCGAAGCGATCTTCTAACTACTAAGATCAGTAGCTAGTCTTGAAAACCCGCCGTCAGGCGGGTTTTTTTTGTGCACAAATTGTTGATGCTACCCTGAACTCCGATCAGTCGATGAGTAGAGATAAGTATGGGTTTGTTTGAACGTTTTCTGTCGATATGGGTTGCGCTGTGTATTGCGGCCGGCGTAGTCCTCGGTAGTGTTACTCCCGGCGCGTTTGCTGTGATTGCCGGCCTTGAAGTGGCCAATGTGAACCTCGTTGTAGCGCTGTTCATCTGGATAATGATCTATCCGATGATGATTAATGTAGATTTCAGCAGCCTGAAAAAAGTCGGGCAGAAACCTAAAGGCCTGTGTATTACGCTTGTGGTTAACTGGCTGATCAAGCCTTTCACTATGGCAGCGCTAGGCGTTTTGTTTTTTGAGTATGTGTTTGCTGATCTGGTAGAGCCGGATACGGCAAAAGAGTACATAGCCGGCATGATATTGCTGGGTGTTGCGCCGTGTACTGCGATGGTTTTCGTCTGGAGTCAGCTGGTCAAAGGTGATGCCAACTACACGCTGGTCCAGGTATCAGTAAACGACATTATCATGGTGTTTGCGTTTGCACCCATCGCAGCGATGTTGCTCGGCGTTACTGACATTGTTGTGCCCTGGGAAACTTTGCTGCTATCGGTTGTGCTGTATGTTGTTGTGCCATTGATTGCAGGTTACGTTACGCGGGTTACGCTTCTGAAGGACGGAGAAAGCAGGGTAGAGGGGTTTACCGCGGGTATAAAACCCTTTTCGGTGCTCGGGTTGCTGGCAACTGTTGTGCTTCTGTTCGGGTTTCAGGCTCAAACTATCATTTCAGACCCTCTGGTGATCGCATTGATTGCAGTACCCTTACTGATTCAGGGGTATGGGATTTTTGCCATAGCTTTTCTCTGGGCGTACCTATGGCGTGTCCCTTTTGCTACTGCGGCTCCGGCTGCGCTAATTGGTACGTCGAATTTTTTTGAACTGGCTGTGGCTGTTGCCATCAGCTTGTTTGGTTTGAACTCAGGCGCAGCTCTGGCCACTGTTGTGGGTGTACTGGTGGAAGTACCGATGATGTTATCACTGGTGGCTATTGCCAATCGTTCTCGGAAGCACTTTGTAACAGCCGCTGAACCCGCAGGTTAGCGGCTGCCCGATGGTCTGGTTCAGTCCTCGGGTTGGTCCAGATACTCGCTGAGACCGTAGCCAACCCGCTCACCGTCGAGGGTGTATTGCGTCATACCTTCACCCACGTGTGTATGTGTACCTTTGCGTCGGTTGCGTAGTGGGATGTAGCCCATCACGCGGCCCTCAAGTTGCCGCACGCGACCGTCTTCCAGTGTCAGTTCGGCTGATAGCGCGGTATGGTAGTTACTGTCATCGGCGTACTCGGTGTGCAGTTTTGTTTCGGTGATGCGCACCAGTTTCTGTCCTTCGTGGAAAAGACCGCCGCCCTCACCAGCAGCATTGGTGCGCACGATCATGCCGAGATCATCTCCGAAATTGCCGGTTATCCAGCGATAGGAGGGAGTTGCTTGCCAGTAGCGGGGTCCCCAGGAGTGGTCGCGCAGTCCCCAGCCGGAAAATGCCACAGGCGCTTCGTCACCCATCTGAATTTCGCCACTGATACGTGAGTGCTGCTCAGTATGCGCGCGGGCAAACTGGTTGCCGTCATCGGGATCACCAACATGGCCGTACATGGGTCCTACGGCATCATGCAGCAGATTGATACGCAGCCGCTGATGGGGATTGTTTTTGAAAGCTTTACCCGGATCAGCCATGGCTTTGGGGTCCGTTAGAAAAACTGCGCTGCCATCATAGGTAGTGCGGACGGATTCTGCCGGTGTGAGCACATCTATTTTCAAGCCACCAGCGTCCCATGCATCATTGTGGGTGATGGCAGGCTTGGCATAATTGAACAACGCGGAGCCATCCGGATTCCAGACAATGACTGTCATTTCCGCATAACCTTCGTTAGGCCGATTGCCGATGCGCACAAATCCGCCGCGGTTCTGTTTCGGGTCGAAGAAGTTGAAATAGACCGACTCGTTGAAGTTTTCCTCAGGTCCCAGTTCGTGGGTAAAATCGTCTTCTGCTTTGAGGTTGCCGTAGATGGCGATGCCATTGGCCGTTGTCTGCATTGTCTTTACTCCTGGTTTGTTGATACGCGGATGACGCTACCACCTTCACCATCCGTCAGCACATAAATACTCCCGTCCGGCGCTTGCCGTATATCGCGGATCCGTTCGCTGATCTCACCGAAAGCGACAGTTTCTTCAACGACCTCCCGATTGTCCATTTGCAGGTGACGCACTTCAGCGTCAACGAGAGCACCAACAAACAGGTCTCCCCGCCATTGCGGGAACATTGAACCTTCGTAGATCATCAGTCCCGAAGGTGCGATTGAGGGCACCCATACTTTGATGGGTTGCTGCATACCGGCAAACTCGGTAAACGGAGATACGTAGGCGCCGTTGTAATCCACGCCGTAAGTGATGGCCGGCCAGCCATAGTTGTTGCCCGGCTCGATAATATTGACTTCATCACCACCCTGGGGGCCATGTTCGTGCTGGAAAACAACGCCGCTGTTGCTCACCGCCAGACCCTGCGGATTTCGGTGACCATAACTCCAGACATATGGGGCGTTGCTGAAAGGGTTGTCTGCCGGTGCTGTTCCATCTCGAGACAGCCGAATAGTTTTGCCGAAGTGTGTTTCCAGATTCTGGGCCTGCTCGCGAAAATCGAAGCCGTCTCCAGTGGTCAGAAGCAGTGTTTCATCCGGCAGCCAGGCCAGGCGACCACCGTAGTGCAGAGGCGCATATTTCTTTGGCGCCGAGGAAAACAGCACTTCAGTCCCTTCGAGGTTGTTGCCGCTAAGCCGCGCACTGGCCACCACCGTGCTGTTTTGTTCCGCATCCCCGGCTGCATAAGACAGATAGATTTTCCTGTTTTGAGAAAAATCCGGATCCAGGACCACGTCAAAGAGGCCACCCTGGCTGGCGCGATAAACCACTGGCACGCCTTCAATCGCAACGGTTGAGCTTCCATCTGCAGAAATGCGCAGCAGATTGCCACCGAGCTCAGTCACCAGGTGATCTCCGTTGGGCAGAAAGGCAATGCTCCATGGAAAGTTCAGATTGTCAGCTATGGTGGTCAGCTGATAATCGTTACTGCTGGCGTATGTTGCTGCAGAATGACCGAATGTGCAGATGAGCAATAGTGGTAACCAGCGGCGGCATTTTTGTTGCGTCTGATATTCAGCAGCGGACGTCACGGAGGTAGCAGTGAACATATTTGTATTCTTATAAAAGGCGTCGATAATGCTATGGTAACCCGTTGTGTAGATTGACCCAAAGCGCTACCGACTTTGGCTAAGGAATCATTTTGAAAATCGTTCTGGCTTATATTGCAGCTGTTGTGACAGCGTATGTCGCGGCAGTGCTCGCCTATACCCAGTTGAATCTGGCCAACGTTGTGGAGATGGGGCTGCCGGTCAGCTTCAAGGACCGTATTGGCGCAGCTGGCCACGACCTGATTGGCATGGCCAGCCTTTATTTACCGATCATCGCTGTGGCATTGCTGCTGGCGTTCGGATTTACCGCTATTGTGCTTCGATGGGTTCCCCAGCTGCGGACGTTGGGTTACCTGCTGGCCGGATTTGTCGGCATCTTTGTTGTTGACTATACGCTGGGTGCGTTGTTAACCGGAGGCACACATCCGCTTGCTGTCACACGCACCACCATTGGTCTGCTTTCACAGTGTCTTGCAGGCGCACTGGGTGGTTATGTATTTATTCTACTCTCGCGCAAGCCGGAGTAACTACGGGTCCTGTAGCAAACCGCCCACGGCGGCATAGTCAGACCAGTAATGCGGATAGGTCTTGCCGACCACCTGCCGGTCATCGACGCCAAGTGTACCGCTGACGCTGCCCAGCAGTGAAAAGGCCATAGCCATGCGGTGATCGTGATAGGTCCGCAGGGTGTGCGGGCGCATGGTCTGATTGCCCAACGGTTCAATACGAATACTGTCTTGTGTGGTTTGTGCACTGATGCCCAGATCTGCAAATTCTGATGCTGGACAGTTCAGGCGATCACATTCTTTATGATGCAGCGAGCTTAATCCGTGGATAGTCAGGGTCGCGGGCAGCAGTGGTGCCATGGCGATCAGAGTCAACGCCGCGTCCGGCATGGTTGTCATGTCGATCACATTTAAAGTCGATAGCTCGCTGGGTCCTTCGA
Source organism: Pseudomonadaceae bacterium (assembly GCA_024743175.1). GTDB lineage: Bacteria > Pseudomonadota > Gammaproteobacteria > Pseudomonadales > Azotimanducaceae > UBA4421. Next base: position 52,465 of record JANSXA010000008.1, read on the forward strand.
TGAGGGTTTGTTCTGGTTTGCGCTCTACATGTGCACCCAGCTGCTCCATGATACTGAAGAACTGATAGTCACCCTGGACGGTGCTGTTGCCGAGATTGTCCAGCGTCAGGCGACCGCCATGCAGCGTGGTGAGGGCGGCAAAATAAGTTGCTGCTGTTGCGTCACCCTCTATCTGGATCTCACCAGCCTGGTAACTGCCGTGTGCCACTTCCAGTGTCTGCTCATCAACCCAGTGGCTATGCACGCCACGCTTTCTCATCTCATTCAGGGTGATGTCGATATAGGGACGGGAGACCACATCTCCCTTAATCTGGATGCGCTGGGCTGGGTGATCGTCAATGGCATCATCTGAACAATAGGGTGCACACAGTAGCAGCGCGGTGACGTACTGGCTCGACAGGCTGGCGTCTATGTGCATCACATCCGCTGGACGCAGTGGCCCTGTAATTGTCACAGGTAAACCACCCGTTGCGGACTCCACCTGACAGCCCTGCTGTCGTAACACATCGTAAAGTGGTGCGTTTGTGCGCGCTCTCAGGGAGCTGTGCCCGTCGATACGGGTGCGGCCACTGCGCAGGGCTGCGATACCAATAAGCAGGCGCGTTGATGCACCGCTCATCCTGGCATCCAGAGCGATGTCTTTGTGCCTATCAATCGGACCGGTGACAAGGATCTGCTTACCGTCGATGGACACGTCAGCGCCAAGCGCTGCAATACACTCGAGCATGGCATCTGCGTCGTCACAGTCAGGCACACCTGTAATTGTACTTGTACCCTGGGCTAAGGCAGCCATGGCCAGTTGTCGCAGTGCGATGGATTTGCTGCCAGGCAGCGTCAAGTGAGCATCATCCACAATGCGGGTGATACGCGGGACAACAAAGGGAGGTGTCTGGCTCTCGGGATTCACAGTTGGTATTGATGTGCGGTTGAGTAGATTGGAACGCGCTATTCTGGGGTATCAGACCTTCTCGAGCAAAGAAAAAGCCTGGGAAAGAAAAAGCCGCCTTGCGGCGGCTTGAAAATATCCCATTTTTTATTGTTTTCTGGGAATCTAGAGTAACTATGTGAGAGGTTTAGTCTCTTTGCGTCGGCTTCACTGTTGTCAGCCGTTAAGAGCTGATTTCGGTTAAAACTGTACGCGTGCCGTTCCCCGGACCCGGCAGGGCATAATCTATGCGCGCACGGTAACAAACTGAAACAAGTAGAGCAACCCTGTTTGTGCGCTAAATCAAGTAGTTAAGGCCTATATCTCTAATGGCCCACGGAACTATACTGGTGGCAGGCGGGAGACAGAAATGCAGAACCTTTATACACAGTTAGATGCGGTTATCGCCGCACACAGCGAGCAACCTTGTTTGATTCTGGATGATCATAAGGTCTGGAAATTCAAAGACTTACAGCGGGTAGTTGCTGCTGCAGCTGGCAGGTTGAAGGCGCTTGGCGTGACGCCAGGTGACAGGGTAGTGGTGCAGGTCGAAAAATCTCCACACAATCTGGCCCTCTATCTGGCGACTTTGTGTGTCGGGGGCGTTTATGTACCGCTTAACACAGCCTATACGGAGGCTGAACTGCAGTACTTTGTGCAGGATGCCAGTCCTGCACTATTTGTCGGTGGTGGCGATCGAACTGATGTAACCAGCGCCACTATGGATGTGCGCGGGGAAGGTTCTTTTTTTGCAGATACTCTCGCTGACGGAATCGACAAGCTCGACGAAATGGCGGCTGCTTTGTCGATAACACCACGCCAGGGAGAAGACCTTGCCGCTATCCTGTACACATCAGGTACAACAGGCCGTTCCAAGGGCGCCATGCTCAGCCATGCCAACTTAAGCACAAATGCGCAGGCGCTCTCGACTGCCTGGGGTTGGCAGGCAGACGATGTTCTGCTTCATGCGCTGCCTATTTTTCATGTCCACGGGCTGTTTATCGCCAGTCATTGCGCGCTGCTCAACGGGACGCCTATGCGTTGGATGGATAAGTTTGATGCCGCTAAAGTGCAGCAGGCTCTAGCAGATTGCACGGTCATGATGGGGGTACCTACCTTTTATACGCGACTTCTGGCGCTGAAGGATTTCCCTGCGGTAAATCTGGATCACATGCGCTTGTTCGTGTGTGGTTCCGCGCCGCTCACGGAACAGGTTTTTGAACAGTGGCAGTCCCGCACCGGGCATACCATTCTTGAACGCTACGGTATGAGTGAAACCATCATTAATACCAGTAACCCATTGCATGGAGAGCGCTTGCCAGCGACTGTCGGGTTCCCGCTGCCGGGGTTGGAACTGCGCATTGCTGATGATGATGGCAATCCGCTACCAACCGGGGAGGTAGGCACCATCGAAGTGAAAGGCCCCAGCGTTTTCAGCGGCTACTGGCAGATGCCCGAAAAGACCGCCAGTGAATTTCGCAAGGATGGATTTTTCATCACCGGAGATCTGGGCACGGTCGATGTTCACGGGCGCTTATCTATCGTCGGACGAGCAAAAGATCTAGTAATTTCAGGTGGTTATAACATTTATCCCAAAGAAGTCGAACGTGCTCTTGATGAAATGCCGGAGGTTTTAGAAAGTGCGGTTATCGGTGTTCCGCACCCGGATTTTGGTGAAGCGGTGGTCGCTGTCATTGTGCCGGTCAACGAGCCGGTTACCCTGACCCAGGTCGACGCTGCGTTAGGCAGTCAGCTGGCTCGTTTCAAACAGCCTAAGCAAATTGTGAATGTGGACTCGCTGCCGCGCAATACCATGGGGAAAGTGCAGAAGAACGCCTTGCGGGCAACGTATCAAGACGTCGTCGACCAAGCGGTAACGTGAATGGTCTCCGAAGTCAGGGTTCGCAGGTTTGAATCCTGTAGGGCCTGTCAATCTGTTCCTAAGAAGGCCGCTCGAACGTCTGCTTTAAGGAAATCGCGACTGTTTCTGAACGGCCAAATGCTGTCGAAACGGCAGCTTACTAATATGGTTGCAGACGATCGATCACTCATTTTCTGATGGTAAAAATCGGAAGTTTCGGCCACCAACGGTCACACATCAGGGATTTCATGCAGTGCGATTTCTTTGCAATCTCCGCATATCCCATGGGTCACGGTGTTCATTCTGGCAACGTAGTCATGCAGCGGCTCCCAAAGAACTTCATCCGGCTCGTTTCCTTCAATGCGTACTTTGCGGCACCACGCACACATCGGAACTATGCCGGCCAGGGCTCTTAAATCTTCCGCCGAGCGTCGTAGCTCGATTTGAGCGACAACTGCATCGCGCAGCACTTCCAATGCCTCACACTGCGATTTGTTCAATTTACGCGGTTTTCGATCAATTACGCACAAAGTCCCTAAGGAGGTGCCATTCGCAAGCGTTAACGGCGCTCCAGCGTAGAATCGTATGTATGGGTCCCCGGTAACCAACTCGTTGTCTAAAAACCGTTGATCCTTGTGAGCGTCTTCCACAATCAAAAGCTCAGATTGCTCGATCGCATGCGCGCAAAATGCCTGGTCAACAGGTGTTTCCCTGACCTCAAGTCCATGGTGCGATTTGAACCACTGGCGTTGCGTATCGACAAGACTGACTAGGCTGATCGGGGTATCGCAGATCACTGCTGCCAGGCGGGTTAGATCATCGAACGCCTTTTCGGATGCGCTATCTAGCAAGTCGTATAGATGCAGAGTGCGAATGCGGTTCGCTTTGCGGTTGCTCACTTTACCCGTCCCGTCGATTCAGAGGCATTACTATACAATGTGCAGACTGTGTACGCGCAGGGTCGATTTGAGTCTGTCGAGTCAGCGCCGCGAGCGCGGCGCCGTTGATGCTTCAAGTACTGTTGGGACCTGCAATCAGAACTAAGAGGCTTGATCCAATGCCAGAGACTCACGCAGCTCACGCTTAAGGAACTTTCCCGATGCGTTCCTGGGTAACGCCTCATCGGTGAACCAGATATAGCGGGGTATCTTGGGTGCTGCGATCAAAACTCGCAGGTGTTTTCTCAGTTCGTCTGCGCTGGCTGTGGCGCCGTCTTTCAGATGTACAGCAACACCCACTTCTTCGCCCAGACGATCATCCGGTACGCCGAAAACGGAACATTCCGCAATAGCAGGATGCTCGAACAGCGCGGCCTCAACTTCCGCGCAGTAGATGTTCTCACCGCCCCGCAGAACCATATCTTTCAGTCGGTCAACGATAAACAGGAAGCCGTGTTCATCCACGCGTGCGACGTCACCGGTGTGCAGCCAGCCTTCTTCTATGGTTTCTCGGGTTGCATCGGGTCGGTTCAGGTAGCCACGAATCACCTGAGCGCCGCGCACCAGTAGCTCCCCGGGTTGTCCGGGTGCAACTTCATTGCCGTCCGCATCAACAATCTTTGTCTCAAAGCAGGGCATTGCAGGACCGCAACTTGCGGGTTTATCGACAAAATAGTCTCCACCAATCGAGGTGATGATGCCGCAGGTTTCGGTCATGCCGTAACCTGTATTTGGGCGCGCTGTGCTGACGCTCGATTCAATTTTTGCCACCAGATCAGGTTGCAGTTGTGCGCCGCCGCCACCCAGACTCAGCAGACTGGATGTGTCAGTTTCAGCGAATTTGGGGTGTGCTATGACTTCCCGCGCCATTACCGGTACACCACTCATGGCGCTGATTTTCTCACGTTCGATCAAATCCAGAGCTTCACCGGCATCCCATTTGTACATGTGTACCAGCTTGCCGCCAGCCAAAGTCGTGCCCTGCGCAACACAGTTGTTAGCGGTAACGTGGAAAAGTGGTGTTGTGATCAGCGCGGAAGGCGTTGGCGCGGGTGCATCGGGTTCTACCAGACCGCTGCGCTCCGCAATGGTTCGCAGCAGAGCCCCTGCAAACAACATGGAATAGATGTTACTGACACAGCCGCGGTGGGTAAGCTGTGCTCCCTTGGGGTGGCCGGTAGTACCAGAAGTATAAAAAATGCACGAATCACTATCTGGATCGATGTCTACCAGCGGAACATCCGCATCACCTGTTAACAAGTCTTCCCACGGGACAACGCCTGCAGGCATATCAGCCATGCGAACACCCACCAGTTTGATCTGTTCAATTTCTTTTTCATGGCCGACAAGACGATCGAAACGTTCCTGGTCAAGGATGACTACTTTCGGTTTGCTGTCATTCAGCGCAAACATCATTTCGGGACCAGTCCACCAGGCGTTCATGCCGACGACGGTGGCGCCGATGTAAAGCGTAGCCCAGTAAGCCTGCAGCCATTCAGGATAGTTGCGCATGGCGATGGCAACATGATCGCCGGGTTGCACACCCTGTTCGACAAGCCAGCTGGCTATCTGCTTAACGCGAGTGTGTGTCTCGGCGTAGGTCAGGCGTTCGTCGTTGTAAACCAGGTAATCATTGTCACCAAACTGTTCGGAACTTAAGAAAATGTCGCGCATGTTGCCGGGGGCGTTTGCGTAGATTCGCGTGGGATTACCGCGAATTTCTTTCACTGCAATTTCGAAGTCCGCACCGGGTGCAATCAGACTCTGCCAGACGTTTTGATACTCTTCGTACAAGGTTTCTCCCTCAATTCTCTCCAGATTCAAGCGGCAAAAGTTAACACGTATTCCACCTGGGTGGGCAACCTTTTGCGCGCCTGCACGGCTATTTCCGGGTTTCTAATCTGCAGATGAAACGTGCACAATCCTTTTTCTAAAAGAAAAGTTAGCGCAGAGGGCAGGAACATGAAAATCGGCATAATACCGGTCAATATTGGAGTGAGTTCCGTTGATCAGATGACGGGTCTTGCGCAACTGGCGGAAGGCCTGGGCTTCGAATCAGTCTGGACCTTTGAACACGTCATAGTGCCACTGGATTATCAGTCCAAGTATCCATACAACCCAAGCGGCAAGATGGGCGCTGCGCCGGAAACCAATTTCATTGATCCGCTGATTGCCTTGTCTCATATCGCGGCGGCCACAAAAACGCTTAAATTAGGCACGGGGGTCAACATTCTGCCTCAGGCTAATCCGTTGTATCTGGCCAAACAGGCAGCCAGTCTCGACTTTGTTTCGCAAGGCAGACTGCTGCTGGGTTTAGGCATCGGTTGGCTGCGCGAAGAATTTGAAGCGCTTGGTGTACCTTTTGAAAAGCGTGGTGCTCGATTCGATGATTATCTCGAAGCCATGCAGAAACTCTGGCAGGGTGATGCGGTAGATCACCAGAGTGAGTTGTTGAACTGGCGGGGTTTTAAAAGTTTTCCCAGTGCGCCGGAATTGGCTGTTGTCATTGGTGGTAACAAGGGTAAAGCCTTTGATCGAGTTGCAAAGTATGGGCAGGGTTGGTTTGCCCCGACAACGGATGCCGGTGAACTCAGCGTTGATATGGAAAAACTCAAAGCGTCGTGCGATACACATGATCGGAATGCCGCTGAGATTGAAATTACCTGTATGTGGACAGGCCAGGGTGGTGAAGAAGCGATACAGGCGCTGGCTGATGCAGGCGCGCATCGCTTACTTGTTCCCCTGCAGGCCCTCGGCGGTGATCCTGTTGCTGGCATGCAGGCGCTTGCAGAAGAAGTGATATCAGCATAGATGGGTCGTTAGAACGGGCCGGCTCTTGCCGGCACCTTCGGGTTATAGTGCCGGTACTCGGCGACGATGCTCATCTTGAGGTCCTATTGCGCTGGCTTGAGCGGCAGCACCTGGCGGCCATAGTTGTAGATGGCGCGGCCAGTGAAGTAACGCAACTACTGGTGACAGCGCCACACGAATACAAAGCACACCAACCCGGCCGGGGTATGCAGATCGCTGCGGGCATAAGCGCTTCCACGGCGCCCTGGATATGGATTCTGCATGCTGATGGGCTACCCAGCGGTGCCGCGGTAGATCAACTGCGTGAACTGATACAGGCGCAACAGCCACGGTGGGGTCGTTTCAATGTGAAAATTGAAGGGCTTGCGCTTATTGCATACATGATGAACCTGCGATCCCGCTGGAGCAGAATCTGCACGGGGGACCAGGGTATGTTTTTTCATGCGGACCTGCTCGAATCAGTTGGAGGGTTTCCACAACAACCACTGATGGAAGATATTGAAATCAGCAGGCGTCTCAAAGCCGCTGCACCAGCCGCGTTTGTTGCCTCGAATGCTGTTGTTGAAACCTCACCTCGCCGCTGGCGCAAGGCTGGCGTCCTGCGAACCGTATTAATGATGTGGATCTATCGTTGCCGCTATTTTCTTGGCGCAGACCCTGCCGCTCTGGCCGAGGCCTATTATCGTGACGGATGAATGCTCACAAGCGTTGGCTGTGTTTACCCGCACACCGTTATCAGGCAAAACAAAAACCCGCCTGGCAAAATCGTTGGGAGATGCGCAGGCCCTGGCAGCTCATGTCGAATTGGTGCAGGGCTGTCTTGGCAGATTGCAGTTGCAGGCAGATACTCGCTGCGAATTGTGGGTCACAGACCCTGCGCCAATTGTCACCCAGTGGGCTGATCAGTATCAGTTCACCCTGCAGTATCAGAGTCAGGGTGATCTTGGTGAGCGCATGTATCATTGTCTGCAGCAGATGATGGGCTCAAATGTGTGCGCCGCTGTGTTAGTCGGTACAGACTGTCCATCTATTGATGCTGAGTATGTTCAGGAAGCCTTCATTGCATTGCAGAACAGCGATCTCGTGTTTGGCCCTGCGGAAGATGGTGGTTACGGTCTGGTAGGATTGCGCCGTTCCGCCTTGCCCGTGTCCGCGGCTGTATTTCAGGAGATCCGCTGGGGTAGTTCAACAGTACTGATGCAGAGTTTAGAACGTGCTGCGTCCAGCGGGTTGTCCATTGTCAAGCTACCTATGATCTGGGATGTTGATGAAATAGCCGATTGGCACCGCTATCAGCACCAGGATGGAGGTTAAGCTGACGCAGCGTTCTTCGATATGGTTTGGATGAAGTGTTCGAGGCGGCGTCTGTCGGTGACATGCATTTTTGTCAGCTCTATGCCGCAGACCAATTTCTGGCTGTGTTTATTCTCATGGAAATGGCGGATGACAGCCTGACCGTGCAGCTCCAGCAGTTTCGGAATCGTAATGGCACAGTTGTCGAAACAGTCGTCGTTTTTCACCGGCCACGGTGCCGGCAGATCAAATTCAGCACGACAGCCGCCTGCTGATATATCAATTATGCGGCCCGTAATTTCCTGCTCACTGAAGAAGCTGATACGTGCGCCGCTGGCGCTTACCCGCAGTGGTAAGCGAAATCGAGCTGCTCGCCGCCTTTGTTGCGACAGGATAGAGGTTGGTAGCTTGAGTTCAAAATAGGGTATGCCGCGCTCGGCATCCATTTTCAGCAGTTTGGTTTTTTCAATGAACACAAACATGCCCTCGGCGCGTGCGGACAGGCTCAGGCGTTTACTCTGTCTGATCGCCGTAATACCGCTTCGAGGTTGGACATCTTCAATCAGAAAGCTGTTCTCTCCAACATCGAGGAGTTTGCATTGATAGGTTTCTTCACTCTGATCAATTCGAATAGACAGGTTCGAACGGCGGTCGCGAAGCTGTTTCAGGCAGCTGACGATGTCATCAACATTGCGCAGGTAACGACTGTCAGCAGGTAAAACTGCACCCAGAGTGGCTTGGGGTTCAGACATGACCCTGGACCCAGCCGAGGCATTGCTCAGGCTTGAATAAAAGCGCCGCTGTTCGCGAAGGCTTTGGCGTCCTGCTGTCCGGATTGTCCGTATAAACCGTCAATGGACTGTCCACTCATAATTCCCAAAATCTCTCTAACTGATTGTTGCGAACGATGCAGGATTTTTCCGTTAACCAGGTTGTAATCTCGGGCCTGAGTGGCCAATTGCGCTAGTAAAACGTGATTAGGATCTAACTCTGGTTCTGCTGCAGTCTGCGCGGCGGCAGCCTGGGCAATTTTTTTGCCCAGAGTTGGTGATGCCTCCAGCGCATCGCTGATGTGATTGCAGACTTCCAGTTTTTGCTCGGAAAGGCTTTCGAGACGCGCGCCATCGTGATGAATGAGCGCGTCCCGCTCTTCATTGAGCAGTGCAATCAGTGTCTCGAACAGCGTCTCAAGCGTGCTTGTGGCTGCACTGTTGCTGACGTCATTGACGTTCACGCTGCTGTTCTCGGAATTACTCACAATTGTCATTGTAACTCGTTGTTAAAGCTTAGATTCTAGTTTCAGAAAATTTTCAGCAAGGCGCTGATTATCGATCGGATACTGACCTTGCTCGATCGCCTGTCGAATCTCCTTTACCCGGGCTTCATCAAAACTCTCCTGGCGTTCCAGGCGCGCTTGCATAGCCTTCAGCGCGGCAGCATCATCGCTGATTTTTACCGAGTCCTGCGCTTTTGCGTCCTGCTGGCGAGCAGCATCCGAGCGTTGCGCCTTCGCGTCGTCGCGGGTGCGCTCAGCAGCGTTTGGGTTGGTTTGCGCGAGTCCGCCAAACCGATTGTTGATATCAATAGCCATGATTTTCGTTCTTCAACTTAAACTTACCTATAGTCGATATCGACCGATATTGAGTTAACTTTAGTAGAAATATGGGAAAAGTTTGCCAGTAGGCCTCTTTTATAGGCAAAAGGTATACGCAAAAGGTATCAACCTTTGAAATCTGGAGCTGATGTACCCACTTTACCGGGCCCGATTACCCAGGGCCTGATGATGCGTGCCGAGCTGTCATTACGCACCTGAATCTGCTCTCCAATGCGACCGCTGCCCATAGCCGTGCCGTAAGACGTAATGCTGACACGTCCGCTGTTGGCAATGATGCGTACACGTTCACCCTTATCAACCGCCATCGGTGCTTCAAGGTGGTTGCTGTTCAACACCATGTCAGCTCTCAAAGCGCGGCGGGCAACTTTACCCACCGCTGCATCGATATCTGCAATATGGTTGCGTCTGGATTGCTGCAGCCATTGTGTTTTTACCGCGAGGTCGCCGGCCAAGATCATCTCGCCACGACTGATTGCGCGACGGGTGGTGATCACCTTGATGGCAACCTTTACCTCAGCGCTGGCATAAAGAGACCAGTTAGCGGGTCCCAGGCAGCGCACATGCACAGGTACTCGCCCAACAAGGACCTTGGTTTTGATCTCGGTGGCAAAGGAGTCACAGGGTTTCAGGTGTAGAGCTGACCGAACGGGTAAAACGGAGTATTCATAATTGCCCAGGGGGTAGGTCTCAGCCAGCTGCGCCTCTAACGCAACGCTGACTTGTTCCTCTATAACGCTGGCTGTCGCGACCGCACTGTGAAACAGGTATGTACACAATAGCGCCAGGGTAAGGGCTGATTTTTGCAGGGTTCTTATCTTCATTGCAGACAACTCATCAGGTGACGTCGAAGTAATAGCACATTCGCGTCAAATCACCGGCGCCTGCCGGTAATAAACCCAATGCGGTCTGAGATGGAACGTTTTTCGGCCAGGATTTGCCGTTCCGGCCGGCAAAGGCTTGCCGGAAAGCGTCGCATCAGCAGCTCATTTCTCAAAATACTCAGCTTGCATCGGTTTAATCGAATTGGCACGGAGTTTGCTTTGTTGAGCACATCAAAGTTATTTGCTCGCGCAATTCCTTACGGAGGCGTGCTTGCAGTCTGAGGCAGGAGCAACAGATGACCATCAGTATTGATAACGCACTGGGTGTACATGCCAAGGCGTTGGAGCTCAGGGCCGAACGCACCGAAGTGCTGGCGCGAAACATCGCGAACGCCGACACGCCAGGGTACAAAGCTCGGGATATTGATTTCAACTCGATTCTGCAGGCGCATCAAGCAGGCATGAGTGAACCTCGGGGCGCGCGAGTGATGCGCACGGACAACCGCCATATGGCGGTGGATCAGGGTCCTGGTGTCGATGTCTCGCTGCAATACCGGAATCCGATAATGCCTTCTTTAGATGGCAACACGGTTGATACCCAGCTGGAACAGGCTGAGTTTGCCAAGAACAACCTGCAGTTTCAGGCCAGCTTCCGTTTTTTGAACGGCAAGTTCAAAGGCATGATCACCGCGCTGAAAGGAGAGTAGATCCGATGGCTATTGTGGACGTATTTAATGTTTCAGGCAGCGGGATGGCAGCACAATCGCTGCGTTTAAACACCACTGCCAGCAACATCGCCAATGCTGAGAGTGTCTCAGCAGACCCGGCGGATACTTATCGTGCTCGTTACCCCGTCTTTCAGGCAAGTCTCAACAATGCCATGGACGCTCAGGAAGCCAGCACTGCTGTCACTGTGCCTGGCATCATCGAATCTGACAAGCCGCTCAACATGCGCTATGAACCTGACCATCCGTATGCTGACGATAAAGGTTATGTCGCGTATCCCAACGTCAGCGTAGTGGAGGAGATGGCCAATATGATTTCGGCCAGTCGTTCTTTTCAGGTGAACGTAGAAGTAATGAACACCGCCAAAACCCTGTCTGAGCGTTTGCTCACGCTGGGTCAATAAAGTTTTTAGGAAAATACTATGAGTTTAGAGCTGTCTTCGGTCCGCACCGTAAGTGACCTCAACGCCAGTGCCACGGCGCCTGGAAACAAAGAAGAGGAGCTGGGCAAAACAGCATTTCTGGAGCTGATGATCGCGCAGGTGCAAAACCAGGATCCTCTTGAGCCGGCAAAAAACGAGGCTTTTATTGCACAGCTGGCGCAGTTTTCCAGCGTGGAAGGCATTCAGAACCTGAATGAATCCATGGATTCTCTGGTTTCAACCTTTCGTGCCAGTGCTGCGGTGGATGCGTCAGCGCTGGTCGGCCGTAATGTACTGATCCCCACAAACCAGACTGCACTGAACACCAGCGGTGGCATTGGCGGCAGCATAACAGTGCCTGAAGCTGTGGGTGAGCTGACGGTCACCATTCAAAACAGCAATGGGCAGACGGTTCAGCAGGTTGAGCTGGGATCACGCCCGCCGGGTGACGTGCGCTTTAACTGGGATGGGTTGAGTCAAAATGGTGAGCCCGTTCCACAGGATTTTTATCGTGTCGTCGCGTTTGCGGACGTAGATGGTATCCGTCAGCAATATGAAGTGAGCCTGCCTGACCAGGTGGTCAGCGTCTCGATAACCAACGAAGGCCTGGTTGCGAATCTAGCCGGTGGTGCTTCCGTCTCAGCATCTCAAATCAAAGAAATTCAATAAGCAGTAAAGCTTGCTAATACGTCCAACAAGGAGAATGTCGTATGTCGTTTAATGTCGCCCTCAGTGGAATGAGTGCAGCCTCCAGTGATCTTCAGATCACAGGCAACAATATTGCCAACGCCAGCACCATTGGCTTTAAAGCCAGCAGGGCTGAATTTGCAGACGTTTACGCGTCCAGTCTTTTAGGTACCGGTTCGAATCAGGTTGGGGCCGGTGTGAAACTTGCCAACGTGGCCCAGCAGTTTGAGCAAGGCACCATATCTTTCACCAACAACAGTCTTGATCTGGCGATTGATGGAAACGGCTTTTTTGTCCTCAGCGACAATGGTGCGCGTTCCTATAGTCGAGCAGGTTCCTTTGCCGTGGATAACGAAGGGTTTATTACCAGCAGTACTGGCGCCCGGGTCCAGGGTTTTACCGCGAACGACGGCGGCACGCTGAGCGGCATTCTGGGTGATCTGCAGATCAATACGTCGAATCTGCCACCTTTACAGACCACGCTGGTTGAGGCCAACGTTAATCTGGATGCTCGGGCTTCGGTTCTGTCTGAACTTGGTAGTGAACTGGTTACCACAGGCTCTGCAGTGGGTGTTGCACAGCTTGGCCTGCCTTCACCAACGGCTTCGCGTCTGGACACCAGCGGCGCACCGACACCGTTTGATTTCTCTATTGATACAGAATCAAGTATCAGTGCAGATGCAGTCCTTACACCGTTTGATTTTTCCGGAGCAGCTGCTTCGTCTTTTCAGGTACAGCTGACCGGTTCCAGTGTGCCTACTGAAAACACAACGGTAACTGTCAATCTGGATACAAATATCGCAACCCTGCAGGACCTGATTAATGCAGTGCGTAATGATCTGGCGGGCTCCGGGATAGGTATTGACGTTAGAGAGGATCCTACCAACCTTGGCCGTTTGCAGTTTTTTGCAGTAAACAGCGGTGAAAACAGCACAATCACCATCGACCCCACTGATTCCGCAACCCTCGGTGCGGGCGTTACCCAGGCGGATATTGAATCTGTGCTGGGAGGTATTGCGCTGGGGCAGGGCGGTGGCGCTGGCGCCAGTAATACCAACCCGGATCCCTACGGTGGTACAGCAACTGCAGGCGCCATTGGTAATATTTCGTCTGCATCGTTCGACATTACGCTGGCCGGTTCCAGTGGTAACAACGGTACGGCAACCATTACCCTGGATTCGAACATCACCGATGCTGCAACCCTTATTGCGGACATTGAAAATGAACTGATCGCTTCCGGTATCAGCGTGGGTGTGCAGTTAGATCCCGCAGATTCGTCGAGGATACAGTTTGTCACCTCGGTTCCGGGTGAGTCTTCAACCATCAGCATTGGCAACCTTGATACCTCAAATATTGGTATTTCCCAAAGTGATCTGACGGGTGTATTAAGTCTAGCAACAGGGGTTTCATCACCAGGCATAGCAGCAGCAAGCAATGGTTACAGTGCCCAATCGGTCGACGTTGTTTACCCGGACGGAAACGTCATATCCGTTGATATAGACGAAGGCGCTACCGCGGCTCAGATTGCGGCGCAGTTTGCCAGTGCAACGTTACCCGATGTGAGTGCTTCAGCGCGCACAACGGCAACACTTGCAGCCACGGAATACAACAATACCAGTGGGACGCTGGAGCTGAGCATCAATGGTGTCAGCGTGTCAGGTACAACCCTGGAAGAGTTGAATGACTCTATCAATCTTGGCTTGCCTGGCCTGGGTACAGTCAGTTCTACCCTCGACAGCAACGGGGATCTGGTTATCCAGGATCAGGTGGGTAACGACCTCGTATTTGCAGCTTCAGGTGACGTTGCTGATTCGCTGGGTATTCGCGGCAATCAGAGCCTTGGTGTAACGCTGGATACCACAGGTAACTCCGTTGCTGCAGTGGGTGGTGAAATCGATATTACCCTCAACGAAGGTATCACCATGACCAATGCGCAACCGGCAGTCACCAATATTTTTGGCGTGCTGGATGAAAACGCGTTCACTCAGTTTTCGCTGAACACATTTGATCCAACCAATCAGGATACCTACAACGCAGCAACATCTCTGACGATATTTGATAGCCTGGGTAACCCGCATGCGTTGAGCCTTTACTTTGTTAAAGAACGATTTACGCCTGATGTCCCGGGAGAAGAAGAAAATCGTTGGTCAACGTATGCACTGATTGATGGTCAGAACGTTGGCGATCCGGATCCAAACCTGCCACCGCCGCAAAACCAGGAGGCAACGCTGGCTCGTTTTGCGCTGCAGTTCAATTCAGACGGTACTTTGAATCCTTCAGGTACCGATCCAATTCTGGTATCGAACTGGGTACCGCTGGATGAAGACGGTAATCCGAATGGTGCAGTTGGGCCTCAAAACATCCTCGGTGGTGGCGGTTTGCCCGTACCACAACCGCCTGGCAGCTCGAACTTTGAGTTGCGTTTAACCGATTCAACTCAGTTTGGCCAGGACTTTGCGCTGGGCTCCATTGAACAGAATGGTTTTGCTACAGGTAAATTATCCGGACTTGCAATTGATGATGCCGGTGTAGTAGTTGCCCGATTCACCAACGGCCAGAACTCTACCCTGGGCCAGATCGCGATAGCAGACTTCACCAACACGCAGGGGCTTACCTCGGTGGGTGATACGTCCTGGATTGAAACCAATCAGTCAGGGCCGCCGGTTGTCGCCGCCCCTGGCTCGGGCTCGCTGGGCAGCGTGACATCGGGAGCGTTGGAAGATTCTAACGTTGAACTTTCAGAACAGTTGGTGCAGTTGATCATCGCGCAGCGAAATTTCCAGGCTAATTCCAGGACAATTTCAACCGCTGACGAAATCACCCAAACCATCATTAACATCTAATGGATCGCTTGTTATACGTTAGTGCTGTCGGGCTTGGCAATATTGAGCAGGCCCAGACAGCGCGAGCTAACAATCTGGCTAATGTTTCCACCAACGGCTTTCGTGCGGATCTTGCCCACGTTATGGCAAGTGAGGTTGACGGGCAGGGTTACCGAGCGCGGGTCTACGGGGTTAATGAATCTCAAGGAGTAGACCTGAGCCCGGGTTCAGCAATAGAGACCGGCCGGGATCTGGATCTGTCCATAAACGGTGATGGGTTGTTTTCCGTTGTTGGTCCGGATGGTAACGAAGCGTATACACGTAATGGTGCCTTTCAGGTTGATGCGGCTGGTCGCTTATTAACCCAACAGGGCCAGCCGGTGCTCGGCACTGGCGGCCCTATTGCCCTGCCACCTTATGAAACCATTGTTTTTGGCAATGATGGCACCGTGACCATACGCCCGCAGGGTCAGGGTCCGGATGCTCTGGTACAGATCGACCAGTTGAAGCTGGTCAGCACGGCACCTGAGAATCTGCGCAAAAATGGAGCCGGCTTGCTGGTTACCAATGACGAGCTACCCTTACTCAGGGATCCAGGTGTTTCTGTTACCTCGGGTTTTCTCGAGTCTTCGAATGTCAGCGCGATCAATGAGCTGACTGAAATTCTTGCGCTGGCAAGACAGTTTGAGTTGGAAGTTCGGATGATGAAAGTTGCAGAAGATAACGACAGCGCTGCAGCGCAATTACTGCGAGTAGGTTGATGTTTAAACCGACACGCAAAAGCTTAGAACAGAAGGGAATACAACCATGAATTCTGCATTATGGGTCAGCAAAACAGGATTAAGCGCGCAGGACACAGCTCTGCGCACGATATCCAACAATCTGGCCAACGTAGGTACGGTCGGTTTCAAAAAGGACCGTGCAGTTTTTGAAGATCTCGTTTATCAGATCAATCAGCAGCCCGGTGGTCAGGCAACCCAGGATGCAACATTACCTTCGGGTGTGCAGCTGGGTACGGGTGTACGCATCGCAGGTACACAGAAGCAGTTCACGATGGGATCGTTGCAGAATACTGAGCGTTCCCTGGATCTTGCAATTGAAGGGCGCGGTTTTTTTCAGATCTCGATGCCGGATGGTTCATTGGGCTATACGCGAACCGGTAGTTTTACGCTTGATCAGGATGGCCAGATGGTCACCGCTCAGGGTTATGCATTGGAACCTGCCATCAACGTCCCGCAAGGGGCGACCAGTGTCACCATTGGTGAAGATGGCACCGTTAGTGTGCTTGTTGGCGGTGATACAGGTACCACTCAGGTGGGGAATCTGCAGCTGGTAGATTTTGTCAACCCGACGGGCCTGGAATCACTTGGTGGAAATCTTTATCGGGAGACGGTTGCCAGCGGTGCCGCCCTGCAGGGCACTCCGGGTCAGAATGGAATCGGCCAGGTGGCACAGGGCATGCTGGAAGCATCCAACGTCTCTGTAGTTGAAGAGATGGTCAATATGGTTGCTACCCAACGTGCTTACGAAATGAATGCCCGTGTGGTTTCTACAGCAGATCAAATGCTGCAGTACCTTTCGCAGAATATTTAAGGGACGGTATGAGAAATATATTGTCGGCTTTTTTTGTATTGTCAGTCTCGGCGGGTTGTGTGGCGCCGGAGCCAAGTCGCCCGGAGCCCGTGTACCAACCTGTCTGGCCTGACATGCCGCAACCCCAGCCGGTTAACGCCGGCTCTCTGTTTACTGACGGTTCGAACCTTGCGTTGTTTGATGATCGCCGTGCGGGATTTGTAGGCGACGTGGTCACGATTATTCTCGATGAACAGACCCGTTCGAGCAAAAGTGCTGAAACCTCCATTCGTAAAGAAAGCAGCAATGAACTTCTCAATCCCAAGGTTTTTGGAAGCGTTATTCGGGGCACTGGAGCAAACGATATATTCGGTTCATTGGATTCGGAAACCGAGTTCAGTGGAGAGGGAGAAAGTGACCAGAGCAACTCTTTAAGCGGCACGATTACCGCGGTGGTCGCAAAACAGTTGCCAAACGGACTATTGCTGGTACAGGGCGAAAAGTGGTTTCAGCTTAACCGTGGTGAAGAATATGTCCGCGTGAGTGGTCTTGTACGTCCTGAAGACATCAGTGCGGATAACTCCGTTTCATCTCAACGACTTGCCGATGCCCGCATTGCCTACAGTGGTACTGGAGAAATTGCTCAATCGAATCGAGCAGGCTGGTTGACGCGTTTCTTTGTTGGCACGGTGAACCCGTTTTAAAGAGTATTGATATGAAGCAGTTTTTGTTCACTTTTTTAGCGCTTATGTTCCTCAGCTTGCCTGTGGAGGCGACAACTCAGCGCATCAAAGACCTCGCGAACGTTTCTGGTGTGCGCGCTAATCAGCTGGTCGGCTATGGTCTGGTTGTAGGCCTGGACGGTACTGGTGATCAGACCAGCCAGACGCCATTTACTGTGCAGACTTTCAAAAACATGCTGCAGCAGCTGGGTATCCAGCTGCCACCAGGTTCAAATTTCCAGTTAAAGAACGTCGCAGCTGTCGCGGTACACGCTGAACTGACCCCTTTTGCAAAGCCTGGTCAAACCCTCGATGTCACGGTGTCTTCAGTGGGTAACGCAAAGAGCTTACGCGGCGGTACATTGCTGGTGACACCATTGAAAGGCCTGAACAAGACAGTTTATGCAGTTGCCCAGGGCAGCCTTGTTGTAGGAGGGTTTGGTGCGCAGGGAAACGATGGATCATCCGTGACGGTTAATGTGCCCAGCGTCGGTCGTATTCCCGGTGGCGCGCTGATCGAACGTCCCGCACCAGATGGATTCAGCAACGCCGAGAATATTGTTTTCAACCTGCATAGAGCTGATTTCACCACGGCTCGCAGAGTGGCCGAGAAAATCAATGATACCTTTGGACCTGAGGTTGCACAGACGGTTGATGCAGCGTCAATCAAAGTTCGCTCTCCAGAAAACGCCACGCAACGAGTGTCTTTCTTATCCATTCTTGAAAATCTGGAAGTACAGCCGGATGCCACATCAGCCAAGGTGGTCATCAACTCTCGTACCGGCACAATTGTCATTGGACAGAAGGTGGTGGTCGCCCCCGCGGCTGTGACCCATGGCTCGCTCAGTGTAACCATTGCCGAGGACAACCAGGTTTCCCAACCCAACGCCTTTGCGGGTGGTCAAACTGTGGTGGTTCCGGACTCTGAGGTTGAGATTGTCGAAGATAAAAACCGTATGTTCTATTTTGCACCGGGTGTGAACCTGCAGGATATTGTCAGTGCGGTCAATCAGGTGGGTGCCGCACCCGGTGATTTGATGGCTATTCTCGAAGCTTTGCGTCAGGCAGGCGCCTTGCGCGCAGAACTTGTGGTGATCTAGTGAGCATTTCCACGCCGGATCTAAATCTTGGTTACGCGGACTACAACAAGCTGCCTGGGTCAGTAAAAAAGGATGATCCCGCAGCGCTGCAGAAAGCCGCCGAGCACTTTGAAAGTTTATTTATCGATATGTGGCTCAAGAGTGCGCGTGAGGCTAATCAGGTTTTTGGCAAAGACAATTTCATGAACAGTTCAGAAATGACTGCACATCAGGAAATGCTGGATCATGAAATGGCTGCGCATTTGTCTCAGCAGGGTGGAATCGGGCTTGCGCCGATTATTGTTGCTCAGCTCAGCGGCAAGCCGCTGCCGATGAACCCCCAGAATACTAAACCCATAGCGGCTGCGAATCTGGTGGCTGAACAAACAGATCAGGCGCTTCAAGCTGGAAGAAAGCCCGCTTTTTCCACACCCGAGGAATTTGTCCGGAAACTTAAGCCCATCGTGGCAAGCGCGCTGGCAGACAGTGGATTGCCAGTGAATGCTGTACTTGGTCAGGCTGCTCTTGAAACCGGTTGGGGCAGAGCGGTTATCGCGGATCCCCAGGGTCGGTTAAGCCACAATCTGTTTGGGATCAAAGATCACCTAAAAAGCGAAGACAGCATCGCAATTCACAGTAAAGAGTTTGAACACGGTCGTTGGGTCAACAAGCAGGATAACTTTCGTGCTTATCCGGATTGGACTGCAAGTGTTAAAGACTATGTGGCGACCATTACTCAATCACCACGCTACGCACACTTAGTGGAAAAGGTGGATGATGCGCTGGCCTATCTCTCCGGGTTGCAGGATGCCGGGTACGCAACCGATCCGAATTACGCAGAAAAGATTGCTTCGCTGCTTCCGCGTGTTGAAAACGGAGGCTGATAATGGCCTCTCTTTTTGATATTGGAATCAATGGACTGCGCGCCCAGCAAGCGGCGCTTAACGTTGTCGGTCAGAATATAACCAACGCTTCAACGCCAGGTTACAGTAGGCAACGTGCAGATATAGTTACCCAGAGCGGAAGTTTGTCAGGCCTTAATGCGGGAGCAGGTGCCAGGCTGGATCAGATCGTTCGGGTTGCGGATTCTTTTGTTGATCAACAGATCCGCACCGATTCTGCGCTGAAAAGTGAAATGGAAAGCTATGCGCAGTTTGTCGGGCAGCTCGAAACTACGCTGTTTGATGGTGATTTCGGTGTTGATACGGCAATTCGTGAATTCTTCGATGCGGTGCAGAACTCAGCGAACGAACCCTCAGACCTTGCCGTCAGACAATTTGTTATCAGTAATGCAGAAGCTCTAGTCAGTCGCTTTCAAGGTGTCACAGACCGAGCCTGGCTGCAAGCCAGGGACGTCAGTGGATCGCTTGAATCTAACACTAACCAGGTCAATGAGCTGACACAATTGATTGTGCAGGTGAACGATCGCATTTCAGCGCTGCAAAGCGGCCCTGCTTCTGGCGGATCCAATGCGCTGCTGGATCGTCGTGAGCTGTTGCTAAAAGACCTGTCACAACTGGTCTCGGTCAACACTATTGAACAGAGCGATGGCCAGATAAATGTATTTGTTGGTAAAGGTCAACCGCTGATATTGGGTTCCGAAGCTGCCCAGATGGGGGTCTCCAGTGCTGGTGAGATAACGCTACGCCCGGTAGGCTCGCAAGTCACCCAGAATGTCACTGCTTCAATAACTGGCGGCGAAATCGGCGGTATTTTGAAATACCGCGAAGAAGTGCTGTGGCCAACACAAAATGAGCTGGGCCGCCTCGCGGCTGCCATATCAAGATCTTTTAACGATCAGCATGCTGCCGGCATAGACCTTGATGGTCAGTTTGGTCAGCAGTTCTTTCGTGACGTCAATGACCCGCAACTGGTTTCTCAACGGGTGTCTTATCTGGGTAATTCCGGTGCTCTCGGGCCGACTGCAAATCCGGGTCGGATCAGTGTGTATATCGAAGATCCTTTTGGCAGTGAAGCCTCCGATTACGAAGTTCGGTTCTCTGAAACCAGTGATGGCGCTTACACCATTACCCGTCGCTCGGATGGCGAAGTTGTACAGCGCGGTACATCCTTTGTTACACCCCATAGTGTTGAGTTTGACGGCCTGCGTGTGGAGTTTACTGCGGGAGACTTTCGACCTGGTGACTCCATGTTACTGCGTCCTTATGCAGATTTCGGTAGTCAGCTGGAAGTTGTCCTGGATGACCCCAAAGCACTTGCGTTAGGCTCGCCCGTTCAGTTAGCTGAAGATCCTACGAATGGTGGCAGCGGTTTTGTCAGCGTTGCAGGGATCACAGATCCTGCTCATCCGATATTTGCCAACGATGGCGAGCTGGTACCGCCACTGCTGATAGACTTTATTTCCGATACGCAATATCGCGTGCTGGATAATTCGGATCCTGGTAATCCAGTACCGCTGCAGCCAGACCTGGGCATCCTTCAGTTTGTTCCCGGCGGGCAGAACCAGCTTCTGCCTGTAGACCCGGGCACGACTGTGGTGCAGATGTCCGGGCCCAACGTTTCAGCGCTGCCTGCTGTTGCTGACCTGGTGACTGACCTGAATGCAGGTGCAAACAACTATCCCGGTGGATTGATAACGATTTCCGGAGAAGGAAATCGATTATCTAATGTGCCCGTTAACGCCGGGTCGACTGCGGCGGAAATTGCCGCTCAGCTCAATGGGGTGCCCGGAGTTTATGCCTCAGCTCAGACCGAACTGAGTCTAAGTCAGCTGGTGAATTTCGATACAGGCGTACCTGTTGAAATAGCCGTCAATGGCATCGGGTTCAGTGGCTTTGAAAACCTGGCTGAGCTGGCGGATCAAATGGCCGACGATGCTTCGCTGCAAGCTGCCGGCATCATGGCCAGATCTGATGGGCAAACGCTTACTTTGACAAATATTCGAGGCGACGATTTATCCGTACATTTTCAGGGTGACCCTAACGAGTCGGTTCTTGTGACCAACAGTAAAGCTGACAGTGTTGCGCTTACGGGTAGCGTTTCAGGGACCTATCGCTCTGTGACCGTTGGCGGTGAAGTAACAACGTTGCTTGATCCCGGTGTGACGATGACAACGCAGTTCGACGGCCTGTTTGCCTCAACTCCAGCGCAGCAACGAGCCGATCTGGGTTTCGATCTGGTGCTGACCGGCACTGTGGAAGCCGGCGACCGGTTTTATGCTGACTTCAACAATGGTGGCCTGGGTGATAACCGCAATGGTCTGGCGTTAGCCGGCTTAAGCGACCGCGATGTGGTGGGCGATCCGGGCAGAACATTTGGTGGTGCATTTGCATCAGTTGTGCAACAGGTAGGTATCGCTTCAAACCAGGCAAACATCAACCGGGATGCAGCCACTGCGTTGTTATCTCAATCAGAAGCTTTTCGAGAATCAGTCTCTGGTGTCAATCTCGATGAAGAGGCAGCTAACCTGTTACGTTACGAGCAGGCTTATAATGCATCATCACAGATTATTTCCGTCGCCAGAGATATTTTTAACATTCTTTTTAACGCGGTGAGCTAGTGTCGTTATGCGTGTTTCCTCTTTTCAAATACATACTCAGGCCTCAGAACAACTGCAGACGCTGGGTGCTCAGACTGCGCTGACCCAGCAGCAGATCGGCGAAGGTAAAAAACTCGTACGGCCAGGTGACGACCCTGTAGGTGCTGCCCGGGTGATCGGCATAAAGCAGGAGTTGGGTGCCAGAGATCAGTTTGTACGCAACACTGACGCAGCTGATGTTCAGTTGTCGCTGGAAGAATCAACTCTGGCCCAGGTCACTGAACTCATTCAACGGGTTCAGGAGTTGACGCTGCAGGCGGGCTCTGGTGTACAGACCCAGCAGGACCGCGCCTACATCGCTGCAGAAATCAGCGCGCGATTTGATGAATTGATGTCTCTGGCTAATTCACGTAATTCCAGCGGTCAGTATCTCTTCAGTGGTTTTAAAGGCGCCGTTGAACCCTTCTCCTCGGACGGTAACGAAGTTGTTTATCAGGGTGATGCCGGACAGCGTAAGGTGCAGATAGACCGTGGCCAGTTTGTCGCGATAAACGACTCTGGCGAGAAACTCTTCATGCAGGTACCTATAGATGCTGTCGGCGCGGGTGTTGCCAGCGTGTCCAGTGAAACGGCAGGAATTTCAGATGTCAGGGTCGTGGATGGTGAACTTGCGGAGAACCTTTTCCCGGATAAGGTTGTGATTGAATTCAACTCTCCTTCTGAAGCAGGCGGTGTAGCTAACTATACGGTAAAGCGTCAGAGCGACCAGCGCCCATTAGAAGGTCTGGTTAACGTACCCTTCGATGCCAGCGTCGAGCTGTCGGTGTCAGGCATTGGCTTCGCCATTCAGGGCACGCCGGTAGAAGGTGATCAGTTCATTATCGAGACAACGCGCCAGCAGAGTCTGTTTCAGACCGTTAAAGGTATAGCAGACGGCCTCGTTGACGTAGATGCAGCAACCGACCCTGATGCTTTCCGCAGTCTGATTGATTCAACAATCGCCGGTCTGGAAGGTGCCACAGATGTCATGCTGGAAGCTCGCGCGGAAATAGGCGCACGTTTTAACTCGTTAACTGCCGCAAAAAATCTGCATGAAGATGTCTCTTTGCAACTTCAAACCGTACGCTCGTCCATAGAAGATCTAGACTTTGCTAAAGCGATCAGTGATTTAGCTTATCAATCGTTTGTGTTGGAAGCTGCCCAGCAGAGTTTTGTACGTATCAACAACCTGTCTCTGTTTAACCGCCTCTAGGGAGTCTGGTCTGCAATGACCAGGCACCGTCCCAAAATGTGACCTGCTTCGCTAAAGTTTCCCCATAGTTTGCCGCTACGTAATGTGAGAACCCCTTTCCATGGTTCGCTAAAGCTTGGAAGGGATGTCTGAAAAAGCAAACGGAGTAGCAATAAAATGCCTCAGGTAATTAATACCAACCTCAGCTCCCTCACGGCGCAGCGAAACCTGGACAATACGCAATCACAGGGCTTATCTGCCTTGAACCGATTGTCGTCTGGTCTACGTATCAACAGCGCTCGAGACGATGCTGCTGGCCTCGCAATCAGTACCCGCTTTACAGCACAGGTACGTGGTCTCGGTGTCGCCATTCGAAATGCCAATGACGGCATCTCGCTGGCGCAAACCGCTGAAGGTGCCCTCGGCGCCATGACGGAATCTTTACAGCGTCTACGTGAACTGGCACTGCAGTCGGCTAACGCCACTAACAGTGATTCAGATCGCCAGGCATTGAACGCAGAAGCCAGTCAGCTGATTGCTGAACTGGGACGCGTCAGTGACCAGACTAACTTCAACGGCCGTAAACTGCTTGATGGTAGTTTTGAGTCCAGCGTTCAGATTGGCACCAATGTGGGTGAAACTGTCGCTTTCTCTATTGCTGAAGTCAGCACCTCCACCTTGGGTGGCGGTATCGGCGCAGGCATCAGCGCAGTTGGCAACGCTAACGCAATTGCCAACGGTGACCTGTCCATTAACGGTGTAGCCATTGGCCCATCATCGGCTTCTGACGACACAGCCTCTTCTGCGAATGCTGATGCGTCTGCTATTTCTAAAGTAGCAACCATTAACCGCTTAACCTCTGAAACGGGTGTTCGCGCGGAAGTTAATGACAACGTTGCCGCTGGTGTCGCCATAACAGCAGCAGCTGCAACGGGTTCAGTTGATATCAACGGTGTATCAATCGCGTTGAGCACCACAGCAGATGGTGCAACCACGCGTTCTGCTGTTGTTACAGCAATCAACTCTGCGAGTGACCAAACGGGTGTCACAGCGGTTGATTCTGGTTCAGACAACGGTGGTGTGAATCTGGTTGCCTCCGACGGTCGCAACATCACAGTGGCGTTCACTACGGTAACTTCTGCTTCTACAGGTATTGCAGCTGCGGGCACTTTTGAAGGTGGCTATACGCTGATTTCTGAAGATGGCAGCGACATCACGATCAGCGGCGGTGACGGCTCTGCAACAGGTAATGTGGCCAATGCAGGTCTGACTGCGGGTACCTTCGGTGGCACTACCGCCGGTGTGAGCAGTTCTGCGCAAGCAGGCGCCACTCTGAACGCCCTTGTTGCCGGTGACCTGGTAATTAACGGTGTATCAGTAGGTGCTTCACAGTCTACTGATGACACCGCATCCAGCACTGATAATGCCGCATCGGGTATTGCAGTAGCCGCAGCGATCAACGCGGTTAGTGACCAGTCTGGTGTTTCCGCGACGGTGAACGAAACTGTACTGGTAGGTGGTACTACGCAGACGACAACGGGTGCCGTTACCGGTGCAATTACTGTCAACGGTGTGGCCACTACGGCTATCACAACCACAACCGACGGTGAAACGAACCGCACACTTGCAATTGATGCTATCAACGCAATATCTGGACGTACCGGTGTTGTGGCCAGTGACAACGGTACAACGTTGACCCTGAGCGCAGCTGATGGCCGTAACATCAGTGTGCAGGTGGCTTCTGCCGGTCTGGGAACAGATGTCGGTTTGAACGAAAGCGTTGACGGGATTGGCGCAGGTGAAGGTATAACAAGCACCGTCACACTCAATTCTGCCAGCAGCTTCGAAATAAGCGGTGGCACAACCAATGGTGACTCCGGTGTCACAGATATTGGTTTTGAGCAGGGTACTTTCGGCGGCGCAAGCGATGGCCAATTCCTGACGGAAGTGGATATCTCTACCGTTGCGGGTGCTGAAAAAGCTCTGTCTGCTCTTGATAATGCACTGGACGGTGTTAACCGAGAGCGAGCCAACCTGGGTGCTATCCAGAACCGTCTGGATTCAACCATTACCAGCCTGGCTATCAACGTTGAGAACCTGACCGCTGCGCGGTCACGGATTCTGGATGCTGACTTTGCGAAAGAAACCGCCGAACTGTCGCGTACTCAGGTACTGCAGCAGGCTGGTGTTTCAATCCTGGCGCAGGCCAACGCTCAGCCTCAGTTAGCGTTGTCCCTACTTCAGTAAGCAATAGGCTAACAATCAGGAAAGGAACGGTTGGACTAATAAATAAGCAACCGTTCCGATTCTGATCTAGCAAGCGAGGTTTCCGTAATGAGCAACATAAACACCGTAGATAATACGCGTGCTGTTGTGACGGATAAAATCGTTACTAACACTGGCACAAGCAAAGGACCGGCAAAGTCAGAGTCAGAAAGCGGCAAAAAGATGCCGCCAACTGAGCGCCTGGAAGCACCTGATACATCGCAACAGATGGTCGAAGTGACGGAACAGCGCACCGCACGTGTCGAAAAGGCAGTTGAGCAGCTCAACGAGTATGCTCAGTCTTTTCAGCGCGATCTTACGTTTTCACTGGACGAAGACCTTGATCGCACAATTGTTCGCGTAGTGGATCGAACCACTCAGGAAGTGATCCGACAGATTCCTAACGAGACCGCCCTGCGGCTGGCACGGAATTTGAATGCCATCAACGAGATGAAACGGGTCGAAGAGATGGAACAGCTTCAGGCAACTGGTAACAGTGCTGAGGCGAGTTTGGGTTTGATCAATACGAGGATCTAAAGATATCCCTGACAGGCTTTGTGCCTGTCAGGGTGTTCTTGTTACACATATGGCATCAATACAATCATTGGGCGTGGGTTCAGGGCTGCTGACCTCCGACCTGGTCGAAGATATCATCGCTGCTGAAAGAGAAGGTACAGACCTCCGTCTGGATGCAAAACGCGCAGAGTACGAAGCTAAGATTTCCGCTTTTGGCGCTGTGCGCAGTGGGATTGATGGTCTTTCTGCTGCAGTCCGTGACTTGGGTAGCTCAACATCATTGCTATCCAACGTTGTCACATCCAGTAACGAAACTGCGATTACAGCAAGTGCCAGTGCAACGGCAAAGCCCGGCATTCATACCGTTGAAGTGTTGGCCACAGCACGGGCCCACACCCTCACCAGTTCACGATATGACAGCATAGACAGTGTCATTGGCAGTGGCACCATAGATGTCAGGTTCGGTGCCACGACGTTTGTTAATGGCAGTTACGATAGTTTTACCGAAAATCCGGATCGAGCATCGGGCCAGATTGTCATCGATAGCTCAAACAACACTGTCAGTGGTGTTCGGGATGCGATTAATTCCGCGGATCTAGGCGTCGTGGCCTCGATTGTTAATGATGGGGAAGGCTTTGTTCTGGTTTTGACGTCTGATCGTACCGGTGAAGATCAATCCATGGAGCTTACTGTCACTGAAGATACGCCGACAGGACTGTCCGCGCTGAACTTTAACCTTGCGGAGAACGCGCCAGGTACCAATATGACCCAGACTGTTGATGCAGATGACGCGATTGTTGTTATCGATGGCATAACAGTGTCCAGAGAAACCAATACCATTAACGAAGTTATTCCTGGTGTCACTTTTACTGCCATTGGCAACAACTCTGGCGCTCCCGCAACTATATCAATAAATCAGGATACGCAGGCTGTCAGCGATAAGATGCAGGCTTTTGTTGATGCCTACAATTCAATTAAGACGCTAACAGATGACCTTACAGATTTTGATGAAGAAAAAGGTGTAGGCGCACTTTTAACCGGCGACTCAACGGTTCGCACGTTGATGTCACAGTTGCGTCGTTTTATGTCTCGAAGCGTTACGGAAGTAGAATCCAATTCGCTCCGCGCTCTGGTGGATCTTGGTATTTCAACCAATCAGAATGCTGGCTTTCAGCTGCAGTTTGATTCTACGGCATTTGCTCAGAGCCTGGCGGCCAATCCCTCAGATGTTTCGGCATTGCTGGCAGACCAGCGTCGCAGCTCGGACAATCAGATAGCCTTTGTCGGCTTTCAATCCGCAACGCAAGCCGGCAGCTATCTTGTGGACATACAACAGGCAGCCACTCAAGGCGCTTTAAGTGGCGCCAGTGTTGCCGGACTTGATAGCGCTATAATCATCGATGATGACAACGACAGTTTATCGGTCACGGTAGATGGCGTGAGCAGCGGCACTATTACTCTAGCGCAAGGCAGTTATGCTGACGGGGCAGAACTTGCAGTAGAGCTCCAGACGCAAATCAATCAGGACGCGGGTCTGCGAGCGGCAGGTGCAACGGTAGATGTCAGTTATGACGTAGACAGTCAGTCCTTACAGATACGTTCAACGTCTTTCGGCAGCAGTTCAACCATTGGTATCGACAGCGTTGATACCAATACTGTTGCGCAGTTAGGTTTAGCAGTGGTTGATGCCGCTGCCAATGCAGGAACGGATGTTGAAGGCACGGTCAATGGCATTGAAGGCAACGGCGTGGGCCAGTTTCTGTCGATACCCAATGGGCCGGTACCTGCTACTTCCGGTTCCTACAATGGTTCAGCGCTGACTACTTTTGAATCAGGGCCGCTGACCATCGATGGCAGTAACGGAAGCTTCCGCGTCAACATTGACGGTTTTCAATCCGGCGACATTGTGATTACCCCGGGTGATTACGCAACCCCGGCTGAACTCGCCGCGGAGATGACCAGTCAGATCAATGCGGACGCGGTGTTGCTGGCAGGAGAAGTAACCGCCAGCGTTACCTACGATACAGCTAACAATCGTTTTGAGTTTACATCGGAAAGCACAGGTCCCTCTTCAACTGTCAACGTGACTTCCGTGAGCGCCGGGGTGGTTTCCGATCTCGGCCTGACTGTTGGTATCGGAACTGCTGGTCGACCCGCGGCTGAGGTAGCGGATCCAGCGGCAGGCATACAGTTGCGTGTGCAGGGTGAGGCAGTCGGCGAAAGGGGTTCTGTTACGCTGGTTCGTGGCGTAATGAATCAGATTGATTCTTTCCTGGATCAGTTCATAAACTTTGGTGGCTCGTTAGCAAACAAGCTGGATTCCCTGGAAGGGCAGGTCGAGGCTGTGGAAGAGGAAGCAACAGATTTTGCTAAACGCATGGATCTGCTGGAGGCACGTTTGCGTACTCAGTTTGCAGCAGCCGATGCACTTATCTCCACCCTGGACAACACTTCCAAGTTTCTGGATCAGCAGCTTGCAAGCCTGCCAGGATACTCTCGCGAGTCTAATTAAAGTTAACCACGATTCGGCCGTTAACTAACGTATCAACACAATCGGAAACTACAACGTGAATAGCCCTGTTAAGCAATATCATCAACTAGACGTTGAAACCTCTGTCGAAGCTGCTTCTCCGCATCAGATCATCGATATGCTTTTTGCTGGGGCAAGAGCTCGGATCAAACAGGCGCAAGGTTGTATGTTGCGAAATGATCAGGCGGGTAAGGCAAACTCCATTAACGGTTGCGTAGAAATTCTCAGTGGTCTGCAAGCCTCTCTTGATCATGAGAAGGGTGGAGATATTGCAGCGAATCTCGAAAGCCTTTATGACTATATGCAGCGGCGTCTTTTCAGAGCTAACGCTGACAACGATGTTGAAGGTCTTGTTGAAGTGGGCGATTTGCTGGCGACTCTACGTTCCGCATGGAAAGCCATAGATCCTAACCCCAGCGATCAATAAGCGCGTTTACGGTCATGTCCCAATTAGAGAACGCTCTCAATCGTATCAGAGACATCGAGTCTGCTGTTGCCAGCGGTGACCTTGAGGCAGCCAATCTGGCCGCCCAGCAACTGACGCCACTACTGGTCAGTAACAATATAGATGAATTGCTCTCAGTCCGCGATCGGATTGAATCTCTGACTCTGGGTGTGAAAGCGATGCAATCGGGTGACCTGGATCAGCTGCGTGGTATACAGCAGCAACGCGGCGGTGCCGAGGCTTACCAGGCGATGCAGCAGAGTAATTTTTAGCACAGGACTTCCCAGCTGATCTTCAGGTAGATCACAACGCTGCTCCGACCAGCCGATTAAGTGTTTGTTTTCTGACGCTTTTGTTATCCGGACCGTCGGAAATTTGACCAATTCCGATTCTCTTACTTTACTTCCTTCATGTAGAGCGTCTGCCCATGTGTTTGGCAGGTGCACAACCTTATTTAATTGATGCCCGCAAGGCTCGGTTAAAACGTAGAGGAAGGACTTGTTGGTTATGCAAGAGCAATCAAAAGCAGGGTTTCGCGTTGGTGTAGATATCTCGGACGTAGAGCAGACAGAACTGGTCCATACACTTCTACGATTTGCGGAAATTCCGGTTGTTGCTGATCCGAGCAAGGCGGATGTTGTCTTTGGTGATGGCACCCATGCGGATGACTTTTCTGTATACGTTTTTTTACAGGCGCAATCGACGCCAGGCAGCGCGCGTATCTGTGCTGAATTGCGTGTGAGTTCAATTATGGCCGCGTTGGCACAATGCCAGAGTCTGTTAACACAGAAACTCAGACACCCGGAAAGCGGATCAGTGTTCAGCCGTTACGTTGGCGTCAGCGATGCCGCGGTCGACACCCGGGCGCAGATGGCAGCTGCCGCGGGGAAAGATGTGACTGTTCTTGTTACAGGCGAATCAGGAACCGGCAAGGAAGTGGTTGCACGCGCGTTGCACGCTGGGTCTCGACGTGAATCTGGTCCCTTTGTGCCCGTTAACTGCGGTGCCATCCCCGCAGAGTTGTTGGAAAGTGAGTTGTTCGGCCACGAGAAAGGTGCGTTTACCGGTGCTATTTCGCAGAAGACCGGCCGATTTGAACTGGCTCACGGCGGAACACTGTTCCTGGATGAAATTGGCGACCTACCTTACCCCATGCAGGTAAAAGTGCTGCGTGCCATTGAACAGAAAAGTTTTGAACGGGTGGGTGGCGTCAATACACGGGTCAGCGACGTGCGTATTGTGGCCGCAACAAACAAAAATCTCGAATCGCTCATTGAAAGTGGTGACTTCAGAGAAGATCTGTTCTACCGCCTGAACGTTTTTCCCATTGAGCTCGCACCTTTACGTAAACGGGCTGAAGATCTGCCGTTGCTTGTGAATGCGCTGACTGGGCGCATCCAGCAGGAACAGGGTTTACACGTGCGCCTGTCCGTGGATGCGCTGGCGGTTCTAGGTGGATACAGCTGGCCGGGAAATGTGCGGGAACTGGCAAATCTTCTGCAGCGGCTGGCGATCCAGTATCCACATGCACTGGTCAGATCTCAGGATTTACCGAAGAAATATACCGAATCTTTACCCGCCAAACCAACCAAGTCGTCAGCACCTGCAGCTGGCAATCTGCCAGACGATAATGAAGTGCTGCTTCCGGTCAATGGCATTGACCTGAAAGACTATCTGGCACGGTTGGAAAAAAGCCTCATAGAGCAGGCGCTGGAGGACACCAATGCTGTGGTTGCCAGAGCAGCTGATCGGTTGCATATCCGCCGCACAACACTGGTTGAGAAAATGCGCAAACACGGGCTTGGCCGCGTTGGAGACAGCGTCTGATGATACCTGTCTATTGCGGCCAGCAGGCTCAGGAAGCCGCTCGACTCTACGACGGGTTGTGCGCCAGCGGTATATCGGCAAAGTTGATAGACAGCCTTGAATCGGGTGTTGATGCATCTGACGAGATTGCCCTGGTACCCGCGGCGGATGTGGCGCGTGCACGCTCAGTTCTGAATGTCAGTCGCATCATCGCCTTTGGTGGTGCTGACAAAGCGGAAAATGCGGTCCGTACTCTGCAGCAGGGAGCTGCCGAATATCTGCCGCTGGGCGCCGGACCACAAAAAGTGTCAGCGTCGATACATCCCGCTGCAAACGAATATAGATCACAAGCCGGGAAAGTGGAGCAGCCGATTCTGGCCAATCCCGTCGCGAGTGAAGCGATGCAGGAAATCATGAATCTGGCGCAGCGAGTGGCTCAGGCAGATATTGCCGTCATGATCTCCGGCGAAAGCGGAACCGGAAAAGAAGTCATGGCACGGCAGATACACGCCTGGTCACCTCGAGCGAAAGGACCATTTATTGCGGTAAATTGTGCAGCGATTCCGGAGACAATGTTAGAAGCCGTACTTTTTGGCCATGACAAAGGTGCATTCACCGGCGCTGCAGAGAAGCGTCTGGGCAAATTTGAGCTTGCTGACGGTGGCACCTTGTTACTCGATGAGATAACAGAGATGCCCATTTCCCTGCAGGCCAAACTCCTGCGTGTATTGCAGGAAAAAGAAGTTGAACGTATCGGCAGTCCAAAGCCAACAAAAGTTGATGTGCGGGTGCTTGCGACCAGTAACAGGCAGCTGCGCAAAGCGGTCACTGATGGTGTTCTGCGTGAAGACCTTTTTTATCGTTTAAGCGTATTCCCACTTCACATTCCACCTTTACGTGACCGAGAGGAAGACGTACTGCCTCTGGTGCAGACTTTTCTTGACAAATACGCCCCGGAACAGGACCTGTCACTTACTCTTGAAGCCCAGCAGTTGCTGGTTGCTCACCAGTGGCCAGGCAATGTCAGAGAACTGGAAAACAGCATACAGCGCGCTCTGGTCCTTAACACCTCAGGCGTTTTGGGTCCTGCCGATTTTGCCCTGGAGAACACCTCCAGCAACTGCCAGACAGAGCAGGTTGAACAAACTACTGGTGCCACCAGCAGTTCCCTGCAGGAACAGTTACGCGATTCTCAAACTCAACTTCTGTTGGAAACATTAAAAGCCTGTGGCGGCGTGCGTAAAGACATGGCGGCGCAGCTGGGTATTTCTGAACGCACGCTTCGCTACAAGCTCAAAGCGCTGCGAGATCGTGGTCTATTGAATTAGGAGGTGGATATGGATATTCGTGCAACATCATCCAATGCTGATATTAATGCTGTGCTGCAGCAGATGCGGCAGATCAGGGATCAATCGAAGCAGATTGATCGTTTGACACCGGCGGCCCTCGATCGTACGCAGTCATCAAAAGACACCTCTCGTACCGATTTCGGCGGTGCGCTGAAAGGTGCAATAGATACAGTGAATCAACTTCAGCAAACTTCCAGCGCATCGCAAACAGCGTTTGCCACCGGTGCTGATAACAATCTTGTGAAGGTGATGATCGATTCTCAGAAGGCAAGTGTGGGGTTTCAGGCGATGGTGCAAGTGCGCAATCGCATGGTGACCGCTTATCAAGACATCATGAAGATGCCTATTTAGTTTTGGCTGTGGAGTAAACAATGGCCGAGTTACCCGTTCAATCACCTGCAACCGCGCTGGATTCTTCAGCGTTGCCGGGTGGTAATTTCATTCGTGGCGCCGTAGGTATGCCTGTGGTCCGTCAGGTCACCCTGCTGGTTGCCCTGGCGGCAAGCGTCTCTCTCGGTGTCTTTGCCACCCAGTGGATGCAGGATGATACGTACAAGCCTCTCGGTACGCCTGTTTCAGCTGCTCAGACTGGAGAAATAGCTCAATCGTTGGAAGATAACATGATTGACTATCGTCTCGATCCGAATAGCGGAATGGTGTTGATAGCCGCAGAAGATCTGCACCGCGCACGTATGTTGCTGGCTGGAGCAGAACTGTTAGGCAATGGTAAGGTGGGATATGCCCTGCTTGATGAAGAACAGGGTTTTGGTGTCAGCCAGTTCATGGAAAACGCGCGTCACCGTCGCTCGGTAGAAGGTGAATTGGCGAAGAACATTGAAGTTATTACTTCGGTACAAAGCGCTGCGGTATTACTCGCCACTCCCAAAACAAGCTCTTTCATACGTGACAGACGTAAGCCCAGTGCATCAGTAACCGTCACCCTCAAGCCTGGCCGGACCCTGGACAGCGCGCAGATTCGCGGTATAACCAATCTGGTAGCGGGCGCTGTACCCGAACTGGACGCGGCTGACGTGGTGGTGGTCGACCAGTCTGGATTTCTGTTATCCGAAGGCTCCGAAGACCAGAGCCTGCGACGCAGTCAGCAGGATATGGCGCTGGTTCGAGCACATGAACAGGCGCTGCAGTCAAAGATTGCAAACATCTTGACACCCTGGGTAGGGGGCGATCGATTTTCTGCGGAAGTCAACGCTACTATGGATTTCACCCGTTCACAGGAATCTGAAGAGCTTTATAACCCTGACCTGGTAGCGTTACGCAGCGAGCAACGCAGTGAAGAACAGAATGTGGGCTCTAACCAGGTTGCCGCTGGTGTACCGGGAACATTGTCAAACCAGCCTCCTGAATTTGGTGCGGTTAATCCCGAAGCGCAGGCAGAGGAAAAAGTCCGTTCATCTTCTGTCCGCTCCACCCGCAACTACGAGGTCGATAGGACCCTCAGTTATACGGAACATCAGGTCGGTCGAGTGACTCGACTGTCGGTAACCGTAGTGGTTGACGATCAGGTCTCTACTGACCCGGAAACAGGGGAAGCTGTCGCTATACCATGGGCGCCGGAAGAAATTGACCACCTCACTCAAGCGGTACAGACAGCTGTTGGGTTTCGAGCGGATCGTGGCGATAGCGTAAGTGTTGTTAACCGCGCGTTTTACCGCCCGCCTGTAGCTGCAGCCTTGGACACACCCATCTGGGCAGAGAGCTGGTTTGTTGAGTTGATCAAACAGGTCCTGGGCGGTATTGCGATTATCATTGTGATATTTGGGCTGTTACGTCCGTTGTTCAAAAATCTCAGTCAGGCGGGTGAGATGGTCCGGGAGCAGCAGAGTCTTGCCATAGCGGATATGACGCAGATCCGAGAAGCTGCGTTGTCCGAGGCGGTGCCCGGCTTGCCATCGCCGATCAATCTCGGCGGTGATGAAACCTCAGCACAAAAAATGGAAACCGTAAGAAATTTAATCGGGGAAGATCCTAATCGGGTTGCCCAGGTTGTCAAACATTGGGTCAGTGAAGATGAGTGAAGCAGTTCTGGAAATCGGCAAACTGGATAGGGCGGCAATACTTCTGCTGACCATCGGTGAAGCAGAAGCAGCAGCGGTGATGAAACACCTGGATCAACGGGAGGTACAACGGATCAGCGAAGCCATGTCGGGATTAACGTCCGTGAGTACCGATCAGATTGGTAGCGTTGTTGATGACTTTCTGGAAACCGTTTCTGATGAGTCTGGATTAACCCTGGGAGCAGGGCGTTATCTGAAAAATACGCTGACGAACGCAATTGGTGAAAACAAGGCCAATGCGGTGATCGAAAAAATCAACGGTGGCAGTACTGCGGGACTGGATAAACTCAGATGGATGGATCCAAGAGCGATAGCTGAATTTATTGCGGCGGAACATCCTCAGATCCAAGCCATTGTCATGTCTTACCTTGAGCCTGATCAGGCCGCTCAGGTGATCAGCTATATCGCTGATGAAGACATGCGACGCGATATTGTCATGCGTGTAGCGAATCTGGACAGCATCCCGCCAGCGGCTATCGCGGAACTGGCTCAGGTTCTGGATGAACAGGCTGGTCACGCGGGACCAACACGATTTGCTCAGCTGGGCGGGCGAAAATCAGCGGCGGATATTCTTAACAATATGGCCAAAGGTACCAACGAGGCTGTTATTGAGGCAATCAAAGCTGCGGATGAAGATCTCGGTGATGCCATCAGCGAACTCATGTTTGTATTCGATAATCTGTCTCTGGTTGATGACCGAGGTATTCAGACGCTTCTCAAAGAAGTAACAACCGACAGCCTTACCGTTGCATTGAAAGGTGCAGATCAGAGTTTGCAGCAGAAAATATTTGGCAACATGTCTAAACGTGCGGCCGAGCTCCTGCAGGATGATATGGAAGCCAAAGGGCCCGTGCGATTGTCTGATGTTGAAGCCGCGCAGAAAGAAATTTTGCTGGTTGCCCGTAAGCTTGCCGAAGAAGGTGAAATTATGCTGGGTGGTGGCGGCGACGAGATGGTGTAGGTCGGTCATGACAGATACACCTGAAAATACTGTTGACGGCTATCAATGGAAAAAATTTACCGCCTATGAAGCGCCCAGGGTGCTTGCCTGGATGGTCGGCGGCAGCGCGGTTATTGAACCTGAGCCTGAAAAACCTGATATGGCTCAGCTGGGTTATGACGAGGGCTACGCAAAAGGTCTGGCTGCGGGTGAAGCAGCAGCCGCCGCACAATACAAGGCGAGTCAAGAGCAGCTTGATGAGATTGTTACTCAATGCCGCAGACTCCTGGAACGTCAGCAGGAAGAAAATCTGGCAGATGCTGCAACCGTCATGTCCGGTCTGTTTCGAGCACTTTTCGAGCACGAACTGCAGACTTCGGAGTCCATGCTGCAGGCGATGGTCGACAATATTACGCAAATGTTTAAGGCCAAAAAGGGTTTACGTATTCATCTCAGCGCTGCTGACTACAACAGCTTATCGGATCATGTGTCAGCAGATATTCTCAACATTTTGGTTGCAGATGAAGAACTGCCGCCGGGTGTTGTTCAGGCGAACACCGGTAAAGCCATCGTGGAGTTGGATGTGGTAAAAAACATGCGCGACCTTCTCAGCAGTGTTGACCAAAATACCCTCCAGGGTATTCAGACAGAAGGGGATAGCAGCCCCGATGAGTAACTTCAGCCAGTTGGGCACTTATGTCACCAGCCATCGTAGTGCGCTCATGGCCGCCACCCGTTATGCCAGTGTAAGTCGTTCTGTTGGATTGTTAATTGAAGCACAGGGGTTGCATGCCAGTCTGGGCAGTATCTGCTGGCTCGCTCGAGGAGATAGCGAGATTCCCTGTGAGGTTGTCGGGTTTGCCGAAAACAAAGCCTTTCTAATGCCGTTAGCAGCAATAGATGGCGTGCAGCCCGGGTCTCTGATACGAGTTCCTCATCAGGCCAGTCAGGTTGATCTATTGCCAAACCCAGACCAGCTGCTTGGTCGGGTAGTGAATGGCCTGTGTGAACCCATTGATGGGGGACCCTCTTTTTCCAGCGGGCGAAGTAAATTTGAGGCGCGATCGATAAACCCAATGCACAGGAAGCCGATTGATACTCAACTTGATGTTGGTGTTGGCACGATTAACAGCATGCTCAGTGTCGGCGTTGGTCAACGTCTCGGTTTGTTTGCCGGTAGTGGTGTGGGTAAAAGCGTCATGATGGGCATGCTCGCACGTTTTGTGAAAGCTGATGTGGTGGTTGTGGGGCTGATTGGTGAACGGGGCCGTGAGGTGCAGGAATTTGTCATCGATAATCTGGGTGCCGGTTTACAACGTGCTGTTGTTGTTGCCTGTCCGGCAGATGATTCTGCGGCGCTGCGCCTGCGAGGAGCCCGTCTGGCCACGCAGATTGCGGAGGTTTACCGCGATCAGGGTAAAAGCGTACTGCTGCTGATGGACAGTTTAACCCGGGTTGCACAAGCCCAGCGGGAGATTGGCCTGGCAATGGGCGAACCGCCAACCAGTAAAGGTTATACGCCGTCTTCGTTTGCCTGGTTACCGAGGTTGGTAGAGCGTGCGGGTTGTGGTGAAAACGCGGATTCAGGCGCAATCACTGGCTTTTATACCGTCTTGATGGAAGAGGATGATTTGCAGGATCCCATAGTTGACGCCGCGAGAGCTATTCTGGATGGGCATATTGTTCTCAGTCGCAGTCTGGCGGAGCAGGGTTTGTATCCGGCTATCGACATCGGTAGTTCTGTCAGTCGCCTCATGACCCGGCTGACAAATAGCGATCAACAAGGTTACGCACAACGTTTCAGGGCGCTGTGGCAGTGTTACCGTGAACAGCAGGACCTGATTAACATCGGTGCTTATCGACCGGGTAGTGATGCGCTCACAGACGAAGCTATAGGTCGTCACGATGCAATGGTGGAATTTCTCCGACAAGGTGAAGCAGACGCGGTATCTATAGATGAGTCGAATGCCAGGTTGAAACAGGTATTTGCTAAACCTCTGGCCTCATCAGCAACTGAAAACAATTTCGCGATGATCAACAATGGATAAGCTCGAAAAAGTACTTAAGTGGCGTATGCAATTGGAAAAAACCAGTGCTCAGGCCCTCACAGTCTGTCGTGAACAGCGGGAACAGGCAGAAGCGCAACAGGCGGAGCTTAGTCGGCTGGAACTGGAATACCGACAGCAGCATATAGAGCGTAGACAGTCTAATTCAGCCACCTGCCAGCAGTTTCTACGCTTTTATCGTCAGCTGAGCCAGGCAGTACAGGCCCAGGAGGGTGTCGTGCAACGTCTGGAAGCGCAGGAATCTGTGCAGGTCAATAAATATGTCGCCTGTCATCAGGATCGCCGGGCACTGGAGAAACTGCTGCAACAGCGTGAAGCAGCGCACAAATTGGATGTTGCCCGGAAAGACCGACGACTACAAAGACCAGGCCAAACCAACCCATTGGTCTAAGCTTCTTATACGTGAAATATTTTTTTGGAATCTATCCATGAGCATAAAAAGCCAGCTTGATGACAATTTGCAGAAATTGATTATCGCTATTGATGGTCGATTTGACTTCAGCGCACACAAAGACTTCCGTGATGCTTATGAGGACCTGGAAGAAAAACCGCATAGCTATCGCATAGACATGTCAGAAGCACAGTATATAGACAGCTCGGCGCTGGGTATGTTGCTGTTGTTGAGGGATCACGCAGGTGGTGACAGTGCTGATGTTGAGATAGTTAACTGCAATGCAGACGTGAAAAAGATTCTGACCATTTCTAATTTTGATCAACTCTTCACGATTGCCTGAATTGGCAATTGAGTCGAATCCTGTGATCAGTGGCAATGGCAACCGGGTACTGGTTGCAGACGATAATGCAGTAGATCGGAAGTTGTTGGCAAAGATTGTCGGCAGTGCCGGATTCGAGGTAGTTGAAGCGGTTGATGGAAACGATGCGGTAGACAAATTTTACTCAGACAAACCGGATCTGGTCTTGCTTGATGCATTGATGCCTGGCAGAGACGGTTTTTCGGTTGCCAGAGAAATCAAAGCCCACGA
This sequence comes from Pseudomonadaceae bacterium, assembly GCA_024743175.1. Taxonomy (GTDB): domain Bacteria; phylum Pseudomonadota; class Gammaproteobacteria; order Pseudomonadales; family Azotimanducaceae; genus UBA4421. The sequence continues at coordinate 90,463 of JANSXA010000008.1, forward strand.
CACGGATGAATTTGTTCCCATCATCTTTCTGACCAGTCTGACTGAGGCCTCTGATCTGGCCCGATGTGTGGAAGCTGGCGGAGACGATTTCCTTTCCAAACCTTATAATCAGGTTGTTCTCAAAGCAAAGCTTCAAGCTATGCAGCGCATGCGGGAAACCAACCAGACAGTGCAGCTGCAACGCGATGAGATTGCTCGCCATCATATGCAGCTGGTCGCAGACCAGGAAGCGGCTAAAGCTGTTTTTGACAATGTCGCGCACACGAGGAATCTCGAAACCCCGTACATAAAGTATCTACTGTCACCGCTTGCGATGTTTAACGGGGATGTGCTGTTGGCGGCGCAGAACCCAGCTAACAGTGTCTATGTACTGCTTGGAGATTTCACCGGCCACGGCCTGGCTGCGGCGATTGGAACCATGCCGCTTGCTGACGTTTTTTACAGCATGACCGCTAAGGGTTTCACACTTTCGCAGATTGTCAAAGAGTGCAATCGCAAACTGGGCTCAGTGTTACCACCAGGCTATTTTTGCTGCGCAACAGCATTGATGCTCGATTTCAATCGTTCAACAGTTGAAGTCTGGAATGGTGGCCTGCCTTCTGCTTATCTGAGAAAAGCCAGTTCCAGCGATATACGTCTACTTGCATCAAATCACCTGCCGCTGGGTATCAGTAGCGGTGATAAGTTTGATGACACAACACTGGTTTACGAAGTCGAATTGGGCGACCGCCTGTTTCTGGCTACAGACGGAGTCATCGAGTCGCGTAACGCTGCAGGGGAGTATTTCGGCAGTGATACCCTGGAAGACATTATCAGTCAGGGTGAACCCTATGATCTGTTCGATCGGGTACAGAATGCGGTAAACAGTTTTGTAAATTTTGATGGCCGCGACGACGACCTGACAATGGTTGAAATCACCGTGGTCACCCCGGATCAGGTCCAGGCCGCTGAAGTGGTAGGTGATGTAGAAGCCCTAGGCGGCCCGAGAGACTGGAAATTCTCTTATGAACTGGGCCCCAAGTCCCTAAAAGACTTCAATCCCTTGCCCCTGTTGCAGCAGGTATTGATGGGCGCGCCGTACTTACGCACAAAGGCTACAGCAATATATGCGGTACTTGCAGAGCTGTACTCGAATGCGCTTGAGCACGGTGTACTTGGATTGCGCTCAGAGATGAAATCTTCAGCAGAAGGGTTTGCAGCGTATTACGCTGCCCGAGTGAGTGCCCTGGAAAACGTTGAGGGCTTTGTTCGATTCGATTTTCAGGGCGAGCTGATGGATGAAGATGTACATTTGCGGATAAGAGTCACTGACAGCGGCAACGGCTTTGATTTTGAAAAGTTTGTGGCTCGCGCAAAAGACGCGGTGGATACCGTAGGTGGGTACCACGGCCGGGGTATACGGCTACTTTGGGATCTGTGTGAAACCGTGAATTACATGACGCCCGGGAATCAGATTGAAGTCACAATGCACTGGAATGTGAACGATGAATGAGGTCTTGAACGAAGAACTGTTGAACGAGTTGAAGCTCATTATGGAAGATGAATTCAGCGACTTAATGCAGACGTTTCTGGTTGAGTCGGAAAAACAGTTTCTCAGCGCCCAATCAGCGTGGGATGGCGGTGATTTTCCGAAGTTGCGATTGTCTGCGCATTCGTTAAAGGGAAGCTGTGCCAACGTCGGTGCAGAGCAGTTGCAGCAAACGTGTGCGTTACTGGAAAATCAGGCCTTAGCGGGAAATGGTGATCATGTGCCAGAGCTGCTTGCTCGAGTTTCCACGCAATTGAATGATGTTCATGATGTGATTGAACAACTCTGACGACTGATAGCCTGCAACGCTGAACAAATGCAGATGCTGGTTGTTTTTTGGCCCGCTAATTGCAGCTAAAGTAAAATCCTGAAGGTTGGAATACGACGCTGTTTATTGATTTGTTAAGTGCGCTCTCTGCGCCGGTAAAAACACTTAAGGCAAACACTTCTCTGGCGGCAGATAAACAATTGCCTGCGGCTGACAATACAGGTCTGTCTGTCAATAAAGTGTCGCCTGCAATAGACTTTGCCGAAACTCTTGACCACGCTCAGGTCAATTTTTTGTCAGCTGAGGATGCTGCGTCTCAAGTACAGGTGTTTGTTGAAGATGTGGTTCCACCCCCGAACCCGGGGGCGGCACCGGATAGCGTACTCAATATAGTCTCCACTGATACTCCAGTAGCATCGGAAGTCAACGCAGCGGCAATATCCATCGGCAATGAGTTGCCGGAAAACGGCAAAACAGCGCCAGTAGAGGTGTTATCTCAATCAGCTCTCGGCAGCACCCCGTCGCTGATTGAAAACTACTCTGTCAGCCAGGCTTACGCGCAGATCGAAGTTCACGCCGAAGTGGATACTCAATTTTCGAAAGATCTACCCAACAGCCTGGCAGCCGCTGTGCTGCCGGAAGCAGTTGCACGTGTTAACGAATCTCTGCAATCGAATGTCAAAGTCACGTCTGTAATACCTGTGGGTACGAAAGTAGATCCTGACGTGAAGACTCAGGTGACCCTTCCGCAGGATCGAAGTCAAATGATCAATAATCCGGCAGGTTTGCGATCGGCGCAAATCGCGCAGCCGCTGACAGATGAAACGATCAAGTTCAATGCTGAATCAGAACGCAATGTCGTGTCAGCGGATCCCCAGCGAGGCTCTGAAAAGCCTAAACTGCCGGCAGGATCGAATACCGGCAACTGGAATAATCTGTTGTCTGCTGGCAAAACGGAAGTGTCGGAAGCAGAGCTTCAGACAATGTCTTTGAAACCTCGGACAGCAGAGAATAAAAGAGATGCGCTGAACGCAAATCCACTTGAATCCAATCCTGTCCCCGATAAAGTGGCGTTGAATCAGCTTGTAGCCGGCGCGGTGAAATCAGCTTACGCGACAAGCGAAACAAAAACCCCCAGTGAGACAACAACGGTTAGCCGCAATGAGTTATCCGGTCCGCTGATGCACCCGCGAGAGCCAAAGGTGGTAACACCTGAACGAATCACAGCTGATCCTCTGCAGGTTCGAGCGGATGCCCAGCCCGTCAATACCGCGTCACTGATGCAACGGCACGTGGAACAACGTCTGGCGAACCAGGGTAATGAAACAAAGCGGCAGCCGCTTGAAGCTGCGTCGGTTCTGGATACACGGGGCAGCACGGAAAGTTCTGATCGAACATTTGCTGCCCAGGCAAAAATAGAGCCGGCCACTCCTGGGGTAACAAAACAGGCTGGCGCGCCAGCATTTAGCGATTCTCAGATGAACTCACGCCAGGTGGATGCGGCAGTACAGGATCAGATTCTGCGTGTGATGTCTCGTCAGGCGCTTGCCAACGGACGCCTGACACTGCAACTGAACCCACATGAGCTTGGTAGTCTCGATATTGAGTTTTCGACTGAAAAAGGCGAAGTCCAGGTAGCCATACTGGCGCGGGAAAGCAGTACCCGTGATCTGCTTGAGGCAAGTGTCGCACGGCTGCGACAAAGTTTGCAGGATGGCGGTGTAAACGTGGGGCAACTCGATATTCGTCATGGCGATCGCCAGGGTGATGAACGTGGCGCCAGAGAATCGATGCATCAGCAGAGGGCGGCAGACAGTTCAACACCTGGATCGACGCATGAAGAGGCCGCTCCTGCGTCGCGGATAGATCAAGGTGGCATCCACATATACGTCTAGAGCCAGCCCAGGCGCCAAAAAATTGTCGCGAAAACAGGCACATTTCTAAATCCTTACTACACTTTTCAAAGACCGCCAGGATATTGGCGATAAATAAAGTGCTCAGTAACAGGATATTGACATGGCTGAAGAAGCAGTGGAGCAGGAAGCGGCAACAGGTGGCGGCAAGAAAAACGTCATTATATTTGTCATTGCGCTAATGGTTGCTGTGGGCGCCAGTGTTGGCGGCACGGTCTTTTTCTTGAGTAGCGGCGAAGAAACGGTTGAGGTTGAGCCCGTTGAAGCGGCCAGCAGCAAACCAAAGACCGCAATCTACCACAACATGCGGCCGCCCTATATCGTGAACTATCTCACCGGTTCAAAGCCTCGCTATCTGCAGGCTGAATTTACCATTATGGCGCGTAATGAAGCGGCGATAGAGGCGGTCATTCTGCATATGCCTCTGATTCGCAGCGAAATTGTCAGCTATCTGTCAGAGCAGAATTTTCTCGAACTGCAGACTCAGGAAGGCAAAGAAGCTGTGCGCCGCGGAATAGTCGACCTGGTTAATCGCGTACTGGCGACCTATGACGTATCCCCGGGCATCGAAAGTGCTTTGTTCACCAACTTTGTCCTGCAATAGGAAGCGTTTGCGAGATGGCTGATAAAGACGTTCTTACCCAGGATGAAATCGACGCGCTGTTGACAGGCGTTGATGACGGATCCCTGGATACCGAATTTGGCGAGGAAGGGGGTAACACCGTTACCCAATACGACCTGACTAACGAAGACAAAGTTGTGCGTGGTCGTATGCCTACGCTGGAGCTTATTGCTGAGCGGTTTGCGCGCATGTTACGCAATGATCTGCCGGCCAGTTTGAAGGTGCCTGTTGAGGTCGGTCTGGGCGGTGTGCAGGTGATCAAATATTCCGAGTATATAGATACGTTGTACGTTCCAACCTGCATCAAACTGCTGCGCATCAAGCCATTTGCCGGCATCTGCCTGTTAACGCTGGACGCCAAACTTATACATCGTCTTGTTGACCTGTTTTTTGGCGGGAGTGGTCTTGTCAGCTCATTGGAGGGCAAAGAATTTACCCTGACAGAGCGGCGCGTCATAGACCGCATTGTCAATCTGATCCTGCGTGATTTCGAGAGCGCATGGCAGGACGAGTTGCCGATCAAAACTGAAGTTGTAGGGGACGAAGTTAACCCTGGTCTGGTTAACGTCATTCCTGGCAGCGAAGTGCTGATGTTGTGCAGCTTTCGCCTGGAACTTGAAGAGGGCGGCGGTGAGCTACACATCGCATTCCCATACGCGGCGTTAGAGCCCTTTAAAGGTGTTCTGGATGCAACAGGCAAAAAAGAATCCAAAGAAAGCAACGATCAATGGCGAGCAGGGATGGAGCGGTCGATTCTGGATGCCGAGCTGCCGCTGAACTGTGTCATTGGCGATGTGCAGTTAAGGCTGCGTGACTTGATGCGCCTGCAGCCAGGCGACGTCTTAGATCTGAATATGCAGGAACTGCATGAAGTAAGGGTGGCGAATGTCCCCACGTTTAACGCAACTCTGGGCGATTCAAGGGGCAAATTTGCGCTTGAATTTGACTCGTTTGGAAATCAATAGGAACTGGCTATGTCTGATGAAGTAGAAACACAAAATGCTGAAACTGAAGGCGAAGATGCGTCAACCCATGAACTGGAAGCTCGCTCAGCCAGCGCCAAAAATCTGGAAGTGGTGCTGGACATACCGGTACGACTGTCCATGGAAGTGGGTAACACCAAAATCAGCATCCGCAAGCTGTTGCAACTGAACAAAGGTTCAATTGTTGAGCTGACCCGCACTGCCGGTGAGCCCCTGGATGTTCTAGTCAATGGCACGCTTGTTGCGCAAGGTGAGGTTGTTGTCGTCAATGACAAGTTCGGCGTGCGTCTGATGGATGTCATTTCTCCTGAACAACGTATCGCGAGCATCAACTGATGACCCCATCGGATAACATCTGGCAGGTGGCTCTGGCGCTGGTCCTGATTGTAGGCCTGGTTGTTCTGCTGGGCTATGTTGTCCGTCGCTTTCAGAGCTTGAAAGGGCATCAGTCCGGACAGCTGAAAATTATTGACTCTGCCTATCTGGGTCCAAAAGAAAAACTTGTTCTGGTTCGAATTGCTGACCAGCACGTTCTGGTGGGCATGAACCCGCAGTGCATTACCAAACTTGCACAGCTGGAGGCTGGTGGTAGTTTTTCTGCGGCCCTGGATCAGGCCCAGGCAAAAACGCAATGAATCTGATGCGTTTCAAGCAAGTATTACTGCTGCTCTGCGGCATCCTGATTGTGCAGGATGCAGCTGCGGTTGTGGATCTGCCTGCTCTGACCGTCACTACTGAAGACGATGGTACACAGAAATACAGTGTAGGCATTCAGATTCTTGTTGTGATGACCATTCTGACGCTGCTGCCGTCACTGGTCATTATGATGACCGCGTTCACCCGCATAGTCATTGTGTTTGCCATTCTGCGTCAGGCGATCGGCATGCAACAGACGCCTTCGAACCAGATACTTGTTGGCATCGCCCTGTTCCTGACAATTTTTATAATGGCGCCGGTGATTGAAGAAGTTAATCGTGTTGCCATAGAGCCCTATGTGGCTGAAACGTTGGCCCCACAGCAGGCACTTGAGGCGGCGGCTGAACCGTTTCGTGCATTCATGCTGGAGCAGACACGTGAAAACGACCTGGATCTGTTCATGCGTCTATCTGAACACGAACCGGTTGATTCGGTCGAAGACATCAACTTTTTTGTACTTGTTCCTGCGTTCATGACGAGCGAGCTGAAAACCGCTTTCCAGATTGGTTTCATGCTGTTCATACCGTTTCTGATCATCGATATGGTTGTTGCCAGTGTTCTGATGTCTATGGGGATGATGATGTTGTCGCCTTTGATCATTTCGCTACCGTTCAAAATCATGTTGTTTGTGCTGGTTGATGGGTGGGTCATGATCATGGGTACACTCGCTGGCAGTTTCGGGATGTCATTGTGAGTATTGGTGATGTGCTGTCAGTGTTTGGAGAGGCGCTGGGGCTGATTGTCATCATCGTCTCGCTTCTTGTGTTGCCGAGTTTGTTTGTAGGTCTTGTCGTATCTGTCTTTCAGGCTGCAACTCAGATCAATGAACAAACGCTGAGTTTTCTGCCACGTTTATTGATGACATTGCTGTCTATTATGGCGTTGGGACCCTGGGTACTGTCCGAATTGTTAGATCATTTTCAGAGGATCTTTGAAATGATCCCGGTGTTGTTGGGTTGATATGACAATTTCAATGGTTCAATTCTCCAGCTTCATCAGCGAGTTGCTGTTCAACACATTACGTGTTGCAGGCTTCTTCATGGTTGTACCAATTTTTGGTAACCAGCTGGTATCGCCGCGGATCCGGATTGCGCTAAGCATAGCGGCAGGGCTGGCTCTGACACCTGTTATGGGTGATGCCCCTAACATTGCTGATTTGAATCTCAGTATCATGGTTGATCTGGTTTTACAGATTCTGCTCGCCATCGGCCTTGGGTTCACAGCGGTTATCTTTTTTCAGTTGTTCGTGATCGCGGGCCAGTTTATTGGCATGCAGATGGGGCTGGGTTTTGCCGCGATGGTAGACCCTGGAAACGGTGTCTCTGTCACGGTCTGGTCGCAGTTCTTTCTGATGTTGGTGACGCTCTCTTTTCTGGCGCTTAATGGTCATCTGATTCTTTTTGAAATTTTTGTCGCCGGTTTCAAGCTCTACCCGAACGGTATGGAGCTTGGTATGGGTGAGTTTGCCGCACGTATCGCTCAACTGGGTGGCTGGATGTTTGCCGGTGGTGTGCTGCTCGCGATCCCCGCGGTGGTTTCACTGCTGATAGTAAACATGTCGTTTGGCGTCATGAATCGAAGTGCACCTCAGCTTAATGTATTCTCTCTCGGCTTCCCCTTCAGCTTATTGTTTGGTCTTGTGATTATCTGGTTCGTCTTGCACGGCTGGGCTGATCAGTTCCACCGTCTTGCGACCGAGTTTCTCGATATTGTCAGCGGTATCTCGCAGGTATAGGTATGGCAGAAGAGCAACAGGGACAGGAAAAGACAGAAGATGCGACTCCGCGGAAGCTGGAAAAAGCCAGAGAAGAAGGGCAGGTTGCGCGATCGCGAGAGTTGAACAGCGTTGCCATTGTAACGTTTGGCGCAGCCGCTGCCATTTTTGTTGCGCCTGATCTTGCGGCCTTGATGATGGATATGACGCGGGTGATCTTTACCTCAGCCGCACAACCCGAAATCCCTTTGCCGACTTATTTAGGCAATGCTGTTGGCGAAGCCATCTGGGCGATTCTACCCTTCAGTCTCGTCATGTTTGCCGCAGGCGTGTTGTCCAGCATCGGTGTTGGCGGCATATTGTTTTCCTCAAAAGCATTCGCGCCAAAACTCAGTCGCATGAGCCCCCTGAAAGGCCTGGGGCGAATGTTCTCGAAAAAATCTCTGATGGAGCTGGCCAAATCCCTGGCTAAATTTGTGCTCGTGTCAGGTGTGGCAACCCTGGTCCTGTCGTACTTCCTTGATGATCTTCTTGTCCTCGGTGGCTTGCCGGTTGAAGTCGCCATAGCCGAAGGTGTTGTTTATGTCGGCTGGGCGCTTTTGTTTATTGGTATGGCGCTGGTTGTTGTTGCCGTTATGGATGTGCCTTTTCAGGTGGCTGATCACAAGAAGCAGCTGAAGATGACCAAACAGGAGGTCAAAGATGAGCACAAAGATTCTGAAGGTAAGCCTGAAGTAAAAGCCAAACTGCGCGCGTTGCAACAGCAGATGTCCCGGCGTAAATCGCTTGAAGATGTACCGGATGCTGATGTGGTGATTACCAACCCGGAACACTTCTCGGTTGCGATCAAGTACAACGCCAAAGAAATGGCAGCCCCGGTCATGCTGGCCAAAGGTGCTGATCATATGGCATTCCGGATTCGTGAGATTGCCAGAGAGCATGAGGTACCCATTGTGCCGATACCTGCTCTGGCCCGTGCTGTCTATTTCAATACTGAAGCGGGCGATGAGATACCGGAAGGTCTCTACATCGCCGTAGCTCAGGTGTTGGCGTACATCTATCAGTTAGAGCAGTACAAGCGAGGACAGATTAACTATGCACCCAGGTTGGCTGATATCGATGTACCCGATGAATTTGCAGTGGAGATCTAAGTAATGGGGAACTTCAAACTAGGCGCACTTGCCATCCCCTGTCTGTTGCTGCTGGTTCTGGCGCTGATGACCATACGTGTGCCACCCACAGTGCTGGACGTTTCGTTCACTTTCAATATCGCGCTGGCCCTGGTGGTCCTGCTGGTCAGTGTTTACGTTATGCGCCCGCTGGATTTTGCTGCCTTCCCAACCATTCTTCTGGTAGCCACCTTGTTACGACTGGCGCTGAACGTTGCTTCTACACGGGTAGTGCTACTCGATGGTCACGCTGGCGGTTCTGCCGCAGGTAAGGTTATTGAATCCTTTGGCGAGGTTCTGGTTGGTGGTAACTACGTTGTTGGCCTTGTTGTGTTCATTATTCTTGTCATCATCAACTTTGTTGTGGTTACCAAGGGTGCTGGACGAATTTCGGAAGTCAGCGCCCGATTCACGCTGGATGCGATGCCTGGCAAGCAGATGGCGATTGATGCTGATCTGAATTCAGGCGTTATCGATCAGGATCAGGCACGCATACGACGCGAAGAAGTTGCTGCTGAGGCGGATTTTTACGGTTCGATGGATGGCGCGAGCAAATTTGTCAAAGGTGATGCAATTGCCGGCATTCTGATTCTCTTGATTAACATTGTAGGTGGACTGACCATCGGTATTGTCCAGCATGACCTGGACTTCGGTCAGGCTCTCGAAGTGTATACGCTGCTGACAATTGGTGACGGCCTGGTGGCGCAACTGCCTTCATTGCTGCTCTCTACTGCCGCAGCAATGATTGTAACACGGGCAAACAGCTCCCAGGACATGGGTGAGCAGGTGGTTAATCAACTGTTTGCAGAGCCGAAAGCGTTAGCTATTGCGGCGGGGATTCTGTTTGCGCTGGGGATCGTGCCCGGTATGCCCCACGGAGTGTTTTTAACACTGTCTCTCGCAGCAGCTTCGATTGCCTGGTGGATCTATCAGAAAGCACTGCAGCCGGTTGCAGACACTTCCGCTGTAGAAGAGGAAGTTGCCGATGTACAACCTGAACGCGCTGAAGTCAGCTGGGAAGACGTCAACCCGGTAGATACCCTGGGACTGGAGGTGGGTTATAAGCTGATCCCACTGGTAGATAAGAATCAGAGTGGCGAGCTGCTGAGCAGGATACGCGGTGTGCGTAAGAAGCTCTCACAGGAACTGGGGTTTCTAGTGCCTACCATTCATATCCGCGACAACCTCGATCTGTTGCCCAACGGTTACAGATTCTCCCTGATGGGTGTCAGTGTCGGTGAAGCGGAAATTTTTGTCGACAAGTTTCTGGCCATTGACCCAGGCGAAACGTTTGGCCCCTTAAGCGGCATGGCTACTAAAGATCCAGCCTTTGGCCTGCCTGCGTACTGGATCGAAGAACACGAAAAAGACAATGCCCAGACCCTGGGATACACCGTGGTGGATGCGAGCACAGTGGTTGCTACGCACGTGAACCAGATCATGCTTGATAACGCAGCCGACCTGCTGGGACATGATGAAGTGCAGCATCTGGTGGATCTGCTGGCACAGGGCTCGCCAACACTCGCTGAGCAGCTTGTGCCGGGTGCAATCAGCTTATCGGGATTGCTGAAAATACTGCAGAACCTGCTGCGCGAGAAGATTCCTGTAAAAGACATCCGCACCATCGCGCAATGCCTGGCTGATGGCAGCGCGAGCACTCTGTCGCTGGATGATCAGACCAATCTTGTACGTAGTCAGCTGTCCCGCATGATTGTGCAGAATATCTACGGCAGTGAGCAGTCGTTAGAAGTCATTACGCTGGATCCGGAGCTGGAACAGCTGTTGTTGCAGGCAAAAAATCAAGGCAGTGCTGATGCGCCCGTCATCGAACCGGTGATGGCCGAAAGACTTCAGCAATCAGTAGTCAGCGCAGCTGAACAGCAGGAAATGGCCGGAAAACCTGCGGTACTGCTGGTATCTGCAGCAATAAGAAGCCTGCTGTCACGATTTGTTCGTGTATCGCAAGCGGTTATTCACGTGCTTGCCTATGAAGAAATTCCAGAAAACAAACAGATCACTGTCGTGTCAACTATCGGCCGAACAGGTTAAGGGGTAAATATGTTAGAAACTACGGATCAGAATGCTCGAGAGCAGGTGCACACATTTCGAGCCGGCAGCCTGCGTGAAGCACTTGCTATGGTAAGAAAAGCTTTAGGTGCAGATGCACTTATCCTGCGGCAGCATCGTGAAGGCTATCAGGTCTGTGTAGATGCCTGTCTCGAACTGCCCGCAGACCCAGAGCCTGACGTCCAGGAAGAAACAGGCAGTACAACACCGAGTCAGATCAGTTCTGTGTCGGTAGAGTCGCTCGTTCCGCGGCAAAGTAGTGCACAAAGCGATCCCGCCTTACTGCAACAGCTGTCTACACTCGGCTACGCGGACGCTGTGATTCAGGCGCTGCCCGGATGTAAAGATCTGAGTCAGATCAGAACGGCGCTGACACAGCGGTTGCACTATGCCCATAAACCCGCTTCTGTACTTCAAGGTGTTTATCGCTTTGTGGGCGTAAGTGGCGTCGGCAAAAGTACACTGATCATCAAGTTGATGGCGCAATTTGTCAGACAGAATGCCTGCACTGCAGTCGCTGTCATATCCACAGACAGGGAACGTCTGGCGGGTACCGAAGCACTTCAGTTGGCATGCCAGACCTTTGGTGTACATATGCAAGAGTGCGCGCCTGAAGCGTTACAGGATGTGTTAGCGAACTTTAAAAACAAAACACTGATTCTGGTGGATACACCTGCGATAACGCCGGCACGGCCCTTAGTCGCGCTTGCCGGTGTTAAAGATATCTGGGTCTGTAGTGCACTGCACAGTGTGGCGCACCTGCGTGCACAGCATCAACAGGTGGCAGACCTGAATCCTGCTGGGGTAGCCGTAACACAAACGGACCTCAGTATAGAAGGTGATGCATTGGGCAACTTGTTGTACGAACTACGTCTGCCTCTGTATTGGCTTGGCACTGCAAATGGCTTGCCCGATGGGCTCGAGCTGGCGGATGAACCAGCTGTTGAACAGTGGTTGTTTGCAGCGCCACAACCACAGGGCTTTGCCATTGCTGTGTAGTAGACCCAGGCCGCAGGCACGTAGTTGACCGATTGAAAAGAACAACTATGTTTCTTAAAGGGGCAAAGGTTTTGCCCCGCGCTTAACCTGTAAAGCCACGCTCGGCTGCAGGTAAACAGGAGTAAATGACATGGAGCAAGTCTCTTCCAACCCTATTCAGGTTGTTGCCGTTACCGGCGGCAAAGGTGGGGTGGGTAAAACCAATGTAAGCGTAAACCTGGGTCTGGCCTTGTCAGCTCTGGGGCGCCGCACAACGCTGCTGGACGCAGATTTGGGCCTTGCTAACATCGATGTGCTGCTTGGCCTGAAACCCCGTCACACGCTGAAAGATGTCCTGGATGGGTCATGCTCGATGCATGAGGTCATTATAAATGGTCCGCAGGATCTGAAAGTTGTGCCAGCGGCCTCCGGGCTGCAGGAGATGGTGAAACTTGGACCACGGGAGCACGCGGGCTTGATATCTGCCTTCAGTGATATCGCCCATAAAATGGATGTATTGATTGTCGATACCGCAGCAGGCATCGCCGACGATGTGTTGAGCTTTTTGTGTGCGGCGCAGGAAATCATTGTTGTGGTTTGTAACGAACCCACATCGATAACAGATGCCTACGCTCTGATTAAAATTCTGAATCAACAGTTTGGCATCAACAAGATTCGAGTGGTTGCTAACATGGTGCGTAACGATGCAGACGGCATAGCTGTGTATGACAAGCTGCAACACGTGACGGATCGCTTTCTGGATGTCTCTTTACTGCATGCCGGATCGATTCCCCAGGACGAGCAGTTACGCAGGGCGGTACAGAAACAGCGCGCTGTGCTTGATCTCTATCCCGCCAGTAAATCTGCGCAGGCATTCAGGAAGCTCGCACTTGAAGTGGATTCGTGGCCGATACCGACCACGCCGACAGGGCACCTGGAATTTTTTGTAGAGCGCCTGGTTAACGAATACGCATTACATTGAGTCTTTGTATGTCTAATCCAGTTGCAGCATATGCGGACAATGACGCCCGAAATGCGACAATAAAAAAGTACGGCTATCTGGTGAAGCGTATAGCACAGCACCTGGTTGCCCGATTGCCCGATAGTGTGCAGTTTGACGATCTTGTACAGGCGGGCATGTTGGGCCTGTTGGAGTCGGTGGGAAAATACGATGCTTCAAAAGGTGCAAGCTTCGAAACCTATGCCGGCATCCGCATCCGTGGATCCATGCTGGATGAAATGCGCAGAGGAGACTGGGCACCTCGTTCAGTACATCGCAACGCCCGGCGGGTGACAGAAGCCATGCGTAAAGTTGAGCATGCCCTTGGCAAAGAGGCCAGTGATCGTGACATTGCCGATCGCATGCAGGTCACCCTGGAAGAGTACTACGACATCCTGAAAGATGCGGCGACCTGCCGCCTTGTCAGTTACGAAGAAGTTAATGAGAGTGACGACCCCAGTGCGCTGCCGCACCTGGATGTTGGCGATCATGGCGCTGAACGCGACGAAATGATGCAGGATCTGGTTGCTGCTATTGCAGAGTTACCTGAGCGCGAGCGCCTGGTGATGTCGCTGTATTACGATGAAGAATTAAATTTGAAAGAAATTGGCGCCGTGCTGGGTGTCAGTGAGTCGCGTATCAGTCAGATCCTGAGCCAGGCCACGCTGCGGGTACGCAGCAAAGTGGGCGAGTGGACCGAAGCCTGATGGACATTGTGGCAATAATTGGTGTGATTCTGGCCTTTTCCGCAATCCTTCTGGGCAATGCACTGGAAGGCGGGCAGCTTGCTGCGCTGTTGGATGCACCTGCTTTCATCATTGTTGTGGGCGGCACGCTGGGTGCTGTGATTCTGCAGACACCCTGGTTAAATCTGGTGCGAGCCAGCCGAATGTTTGCCTGGGTTGTGAAACCACCCGAGCTTGACATTGATAAAGAGATCGAGCGCCTCGCTGCATGGAGCAAAACCGCGCGGCGTGAAGGATTGTTAGGTCTTGAAAATATTTCTCAGGGTTTGAAAGACCCGTTCCGCCGTAAAGGCCTTGAACTGGTAGTGGATGGCATCGATCCACACACTATCAGAAGGCTGATGGAAGTTGACAGCCAGGCGCGCACGGACTCGGACCTTGCGGCGGCCAATGTATTTAAAAGTATGGGTGGCTATGCGCCTACCATCGGTATTCTGGGTGCGGTGATTGGACTGATACAGGTGCTGGGTAATCTTGCTGATCCAAATGAACTGGGCGCCGGTATCGCCACCGCATTTGTAGCCACTATTTATGGTGTGGGGTTTGCAAACCTGCTGTTCCTGCCTATTGCTGATCGGCTGCGCACGCAGGTCATTCGTTATGCGGGTGCTGATGATCTGTTCATTGAAGGCTTGATCGCCATTGCTGATGGTGAACACCCGCGCAGCGTGGAAATGCGATTGCGCGGACTTGTAGCAGGCAGCTGATGCGTCGCCGTTACGTTGAAGCACAAAACGATACTGATCGTTGGATGGTCTCATACGCCGACTTCATTACGCTGTTGTTCGCGTTTTTTGTTGTGATGTATGCAATATCTTCTGTGAACGATGAGAAATACCGGGTACTGTCCGCAACCTTGTCAGAAACGTTTGCGGTTGATTCTGCCAGTCCTGACCCTATCCAGATTGGTGAACCTAACAAAGCCGCGTCTCCCCATGTCATAGACTTGCCGGAAAGCACTGGGTTCGCGGATCAGGAGGAGGGAGATACCTTTGTTGAAGATCCAGTTAAAGCGGCGCAATCCCTGCTGGGTGGTTTTGCTCAGCTGGAGGGTGTGTCAGTAGCCTCCAACAACGACTGGCTTGAACTCAGTCTCGATGCCAATGTCTTATTTGCACCGGGGCAAACTGCTTTATCCCCGGCGGCCTCAGGTTTGCTTGAGCCAGCCATCGCACTGATTTCGAGTACCCGGAACCCCTTGACCATAGAAGGTTTCACCGACAATGTGCCCAGTTCCTCGGCACTGTATCCCTCAAACTGGGAAATATCCGCTGCGCGAGCCTCTTCGGTTGCCCGTTTCTTTGTTGCTCAGGGCATACGCCCTGAGCGAATTTCCGCGGTGGGTTACGGTGAAAATTTTCCTGTTGCAACCAATGCGACGCCTGATGGTCGTGCTGCCAACCGACGCGTTGTTGTTGTTGTAGCACGGCGTACGGATGCCTCACGTAATCTGAACGCTAATCCCGATGGTGGTGCTTTTGCGTTCCTGCGCTCTGGCCCGCAGACCGAACTGGATCCCCGGGTAGTGAAAACAAGAACCCCAGAGGGTGGATTGATTTTCAGTACCGAAAGTGAACTGCTGTCTCCCAACGGGGAATAGGCTCCGCATTACGTTAGCCAGGGTTTACCCGCCAAGGCATTTTGCAGCGTCAACAAATCTGCAGGTACAAAGTTGGTAAGTGTCGATTTTCTGGCACATCTGTAAATCTGTACTAATCTTATACAGACGAGAAGTATTGCTGTTCATGTCATTCCAGTTCCAAGAGGTGAGCTATGGGGATAGATCGCGTACATACAACACTGCCAGCCTATACATCGCTACAACGTCGTGGTCGTGTCCGCAAGGGTAAAGCCAGCAGTGACGATGATGACAGAGATGCGGATAAAGCCGGTGAAGAAACCTCCGAGGAAGATGCTTCAAATGAAGATTCTGCCAACAGAGACTCCGCCAATAAAGACTCTTCAAATAAAGATGGGGGCCACATAGATGAACACGTTTAGTTGGATCATGCTGATAACGATGGGTGTCGTCTGTGCTGCTGGCTATACTTTACTGTTCATACAGAGCATGAAAGCGCACAAACAGATCGAAAATCTGCAACGGCAGCTTGATGTATTTGTCGACAGCTCCATTAATGTCGCGCGTTCGGTAGACCAGTTGGTTCATCATGGAGAGGCCAGGGGTTCTGCAGCGGTTTCTTCGCGTCGCTGGATTCTACAGGAAGCCAAAAGCAGGTTAGGCAGTGGTGAAGAGCTGTTGGATATTGCGGTTCCGCTGGGTTTATCAAAGGATGAAATCCGGCTGCTGAACGCTCAGATTCATTAGAACTGCAAAAATCTCTATGCAAGATCCTCTGCGATTTCCCTGATTCGCGCAATCATGGCGCGCAGTCCGTTGCCTCTGGTTTGAGAGAGGTGTTGCAGAAGTTCGAGTTCCTCAAACAGCGCGTAGATATCAAAGGCCAGCACGTCCTCAGGACGTTTGTTGTTTAGCGCGGTAAGTACAATACTGATCAATCCCCGCACAATGAATGCATCGCTGTCGAGTTTGAAATGAATTGTGCCGTCGTCGGTTACGGTATGTGTCAACCAGACCTGGCTCTGACAGCCGCGGATAAGGTTCTTTTCCACTTTGTCACCTTCAGGTATGTCTTCTAACTCTTTGCCTAAGTCGATGACAAAACGGTATTTGTCTTCCCAGTCATCGAAGAAGGTAAAAGTTTCACGTAACTCAGCGACGTCCATAAGCTAGAATACCCCAAGTTCCAGCTGAGCCTCTTCGCTCATCATTTCTCTGGACCAGGGTGGATCGAAAACCAGTTCAACACTGACATCGGAAACGTTCGGGACTGTGGCTACGCGGTCTTTTACTTCCTGCACCAGTACCGGCCCCATTCCGCAACCCGGTGCGGTGAGCGTCATCTTTATGTTAACCACGCCATCGTTAATAGTGGTGTCATAAATCAGCCCGAGATCAGCGATGTTGACGGGGATTTCCGGGTCAAACACGCTTTCCAGGGCCTGGCGGACATGTTCAGGGTTTACTGAGCCATCTGGATTTGCCTCTTCAAACTCCAGTACTTCCGGCTTTAATCCAATTGCGTCGGCATCAGCACCGGCAATTCTTGCCATATTGCCTTCAATGACAACTGTAAAAGTGCCACCTAATGATTGTGTCAGGGTGATGAATGCACCGGCTGGAATGGTGATCTGATCACCTGTTGGGACCAGTCGCGCTTCACAGGCACGTGTGGTTGTGACGATGCGACGTTCCACGATCAGTTCTTGCCCACATCGGTTGCAAGCTTATCCAGCTCCGATCCAGGGATTGAGTCGGCGTCTGTCTCAGCGCCTATTTCAGCGGCCACGGCAAAGCTTTCTCCACACCCACAGTAGCTGGTTGCATTTGGATTCTTGAATACCAATGCCGAATTCAGGCCTTCAGTAATCATGTCAACCTCCGTTCCTGCGACCATCGGCAGGTCTGCCTGATTAACGCAAACTCGAACGCCATCACCAAAATCAAGACATTCGTCTTCAGGTGCTGGGGTTTCAAGAAAATCTAACATGTACATATAGCCGTTGCAGCCGCTCTCCTTAACCGCCAGGCGTAAATATTGCGCCTGTGTCAGTTGCAACTGGTTACGGATATGTTTGCCAGCCTCGGGCGTAATGGAAATATTTGAAAGGCTATTCATTCTAAATCCCTCACCTAGATAAATGTTGTGGCTTTGTCTACCGCTTTAACAAGTCGTTCAACATCATAAGCGGTATTGTACAGGCTGAAAGATGCGCGCACTGTGCCTGGTAAACCCAGATGAGCCATTAACGGCATAGCGCAATGGTGCCCGGTTCGTACGGCAACGCCTTGTTGATCCAGCAGAGTGCCAATGTCGTTAGGATGCGCGCCTTCGAGGATAAATGAGATCACGGCGCTGCGCTTGCTGGGCTCGCCAACAAGCCTGAAGCCCGGAATCTGTTTGAGTTGACGTAGTGCAGAGTCGATCAGGTTTTGCTCCTGCGCTACCAGCTCTGCTAACGGGAGTTCATTTAAATATCTGATAGCCGCACCTAAACCCACCGCGCCAGCGATGTTGGGTGTGCCGGCTTCAAATTTGTAAGGTGGTTGTTGATATGTGCTGGTTTCAAACGTCACATGCTCGATCATCTCGCCGCCGCCCTGGTAAGGGGGTAATGTCTCCAGGCGGGCCAGTTTGCCGTACAGAATACCAATCCCTGTTGGTGCATACATTTTGTGTCCGGAGAAGGCATAAAAGTCGCAATCCAACGCAGTTACATCTAACGGTTCGTGCAGGACCGCCTGGGCGCCATCAATAAGGGTGATGGCACCGACCTCTCGAGCAGCCCGGACAAGCTCTGCAACGGGGTTTATCGTACCCAACGCATTGGATATATGGTTACAGGTGAAGACCTTCGTTCGGCTGGACAGTTTTTCCTGGAAATCAGACAGGTCCAGATCGCCATTTGAATCTACGCTTACCACTTTTAAATGGGCGCCGGTGCGCTGTGCCAGCATCTGCCAGGGCACAATATTTGAGTGGTGTTCCAGCGCTGTGATAAGAATTTCATCATCAGCTTTCAGGTATGCCTGCAAACCCTGGGCAACCAGGTTTATGGATTCGGTGGTGCCTCGGGTGAAAATAACTTCCCGGCGATCTGAGGCCCCGATGTAGCCTTGCACCAGGGTGCGTGCATCTTCAAGCAGGGTTGTGGCTTCTTCGGCCAGTTTGTGAGCGGCCCGATGCACATTGGCGTTACTGCGCCGGTAGTAGTCTGACACCGCGTTGATCACGGCATCTGGCTTCTGTGTGGTTGCCGCGCTATCAAGGTAAACCAGAGGTTCCCCCTGATGCTGGCGTTGCAGAATTGGAAAATCCGCCTGAATATCAAACATCGGCTTTGTCGGATGTGGGAATGCCAAATTCACTGAGCGCCTGCTGAGCCAACGGGCCGGTTGTGGCAGTGTTGAGGAATGCCTGAGCGAGCAGAGCGCGCGCTTCTGCCAGAGGTATACCACGGCTTGCACAATAAAAAACGTGTTGTGGATCCAACTGGCCAACGGTTGCGCCATGGGCACAGGTGACATCGTCAGTGTAAATTTCCAGCTCTGGTTTGGTGTTGATTGTCGCGTTATCACCCATGGCCAGATTTTTATTCTGCAGGGTGGCGGCCACTTGAGGGCAGTGTTGATGGATGTGTATACGGCCGTTGAAAGTGACTTTGGCCTTGTCCTCGACAATGTTGTGGAACACCTGGTCACTGCTGCTGTTCGCTGCACGGTGCTCAAGGGTGATCTGCTGATCGAGGTGTTGCCCTTCGCCAACCTGGGAGGCGCTGGTAATCGTTGCATTCGAGCCGGGTTCATTGCACAGAATCTGAATATCCTGTCGACGCAGTTGCGCACCGCAGCTGTGATTGTGCAACACGTAAGATGCATCTCTAGCCAGGTTCACGTGCAGAAACTGCCAGTGTTTCGCCTTAATAAAGCTGTTTCTTGCATGTGTCAGACTGCTGCCGGCGCCCAGTTCTATCCATAACGTTTGATGCTGATCAACATTGTCAGCATACATTTCATGCAGCTCGAGGTGGGAGTTAGCAGCCAGTTTCAGGACTATCGGCGCACTGTGCCCGCGATGTTCGATGATTAATGGCTGTGTTGGATTGCCTGAGGCTTCTATAAGTGTCAGCTTGTCGTGGTAGCACAAGGCGCTGCTCGCTTCAGGCGCATCAGCTATCTGATTCTGCAGGGGGGCATCCTGCAGATCTTGAGTGATTTGCCGCAGCACAACGCCATCAGGTAGCGTATGCCAGTTCGGGGCTACCGCTGGGGCCTCCAGCATATCGAGGATCGGCTGGCTTTTTGTATACTTCCAGCGCTCGCGATGTACTTTTGAGTTCAGCGCCTGGTTGACAGCGTCCTGAAACTGATCTGAATCATCACTGAGCCAGCGCGGTGGTTCAGGCTTTGAGGCAAGTGCAAGTTCTAGGTGAGCCATGCGTAGCCTTTCTTTTCAAGTTCAAGCGCCAGACTCTTGTCTCCGGACTGCACAATCTTGCCGTCAGCTAATACGTGCACGTAGTCGGGTACGATATAATCAAGCAGGCGCTGATAGTGGGTAATCAGAACAACACCGTTGTTGTCGTTGCGAAAGCGATTCACGCCTTCAGCAACCACCTGCAGTGCGTCGATGTCCAAACCCGAATCCGTTTCATCCAGAACCGCAAGTCTGGGTTGCAGGAGCAGCAGCTGCAGGATCTCGTTGCGTTTTTTCTCTCCGCCGGAAAAACCTTCGTTGACGCCACGCTTTAAGAAATCCGGATTCAGGTCTAATGATTCAGCCAGGCTTCGAGCCTGCTTGATAAACGCAGCTGCGTTTGTTTGTTCCTGCTTGTTAGCAAAAGCTTTCGCATCGAGGCTTGCTTTCAGAAACTCCATATTGCTGACCCCGGGTATTTCCACCGGATATTGGAAGGCCAGAAAAATACCTGCGTGGGCGCGTTCATGGGGTTCCCAGTCGGAGATATCATGTCCGTCGAATTCGACGGAGCCTGAGGTGACCTCGTAGCCAGGTTTACCGGCGAGAATGTTTGCCAGCGTTGATTTACCCGAACCGTTGGGCCCCATGATTGCGTGTACTTCACCGGCTTTTACTTCAAGGTTCAAACCTTTGAGGATGTTCTGTTCAGCAACTTTTGCGGTGACATTTTTAACGTTAAGCAGACTCATCCCACGGCTCCTTCCAGGCTGACCTCAAGCAATTTGCCGGCCTCAACGGCAAATTCCATCGGCAGCTCTTTGAATACTTCTTTGCAGAAACCGTTAACAATCATGCTCACAGCTTTTTCCGGATCGATGCCGCGCTGTTGACAGGCGAACAACTGATCTTCACTGACCTTCGACGTTGTCGCTTCATGTTCGACAATCGCCTGGGTGTTGCTGTTTTCGATATAGGGAAAGGTATGGGCACCACAGGTGTCGCCAATTAGCAGGGAGTCGCACTGAGTGAAGTTGCGCGCGCCGGATGCCGTGGGTGAAATTCTCACCAGACCGCGATAGCTGTTTTCACTGCGGCCAGTACTGATGCCTTTGGAAATGATCGTGCTGCGGGTGTCTTTCCCCATATGGATCATTTTTGTGCCCGTATCCGCCTGTTGTCTGTTGTTGGTTAAGGCCACTGAATAAAACTCGCCCACACTGTGATCGCCGCGCAGAACTACACTTGGGTACTTCCAGGTGATGGCAGAACCGGTTTCAACCTGCGTCCAGGAGATCTTCGATCGTGCGCCAGCGCAAAGCCCGCGTTTAGTGACAAAGTTGTAGATACCACCTTTGCCATTTTCATCGCCTGGGTACCAGTTTTGAACAGTAGAGTATTTGATCTGCGCATCACCCAGTGCGACGAGTTCAACTACCGCGGCGTGGAGCTGGTTTTCATCGCGCATGGGTGCGGTACACCCTTCCAGATAGCTGACGTGGGAGCCTTCGTCAGCAATGATCAAGGTGCGCTCGAATTGACCGGTATTGCGCTCGTTGATGCGGAAATAGGTGGACAGTTCCATCGGGCATCGCACACCTTTGGGAATGTAGACAAACGAGCCGTCGCTGAAAACCGCAGAATTAAGTGCAGCGTAGAAATTATCACCCTTGGGTACAACGCTGCCGAGATATTTCTGCACCAGTTCCGGATGACTGTGTACCGCTTCAGAGATCGGGCAGAACACCACGCCAGCTTCTGCAAGTTTGTCTTTGAACGTGGTAGCAATGGAGACGCTGTCGAACACCGCATCAACTGCCACATTCGGTCGGCTTTGAATAACACCCGCCAGGGCTTCCTGCTCATGCAGTGGAATACCCAGCTTCTCGTAGGTTCGCAACAACTCTGGATCGACTTCTGCCAGGGATTTTGGTCCATCAGACATATCTTTGGGGGCGGAGTAGTATGAGATCGATTCAAAATCCACTGGAGGAAAATGTACGTGTGCCCACTCGGGTGCGGTCATTTCGCGCCATTTTGTGTACGCCTCCAGGCGCCATTCGGTGAGCCATTGCGGCTCGCCTTTTTTAGCGGATATGAAACGCACAACAGATTCGTCCAAACCAGGTGGAATGGTGTCTGATTCAATGTTGGAGATGAATCCGGCCTGGTACTCGGCGTTGGATTTGACCAAATCGTCAACAGAATGGCTCACACTATGTCCTCTATGATGCGTAAACTCACGGTATGTCAGCCCGGTTGTCTGGCGATGTGCCACCGGGGTTACAAAAGATGCACGCAGTTTAACCTATGGTAATACCCGAGTAAATTAGTCGGGTATTTTTAGCGCGCCATTAATTTGCCTATTTGTTGAGGAACTTTTATGCCCAGACTGGAGCGGGTACCTGAGCCGCATATTGATTATGCCTATGGTATTTTTTTACTTGATAATAAACACAATCTGATCAAAGCCCTGAAAAAACGCTATCAGCCGTCGATACACGGCCACAAAACCTGGGGGTCCAGCTTCGTCCTGATGGATTACCTGACCCACCACGGGCTGCGTCGGGGTGCACATGTGATGGAGATCGGTTGTGGTTGGGGGCCGGCATCAGTGTTCTGCGGTCGTCATTTCAAAGCGAAAATGACCGCCGTTGATCTGGATTCAGCGGTTTTTCCCTTTCTCGATGTACTGGCAGAGTTGAATGGGGTTGAAGTTGAACATCTGCAGGCCGACTTCACCAAGGTGAAAAGTGCGGAGCTGGCCGGTCAGCGCTACATTGTTGGCAGCGATATCTGTTTCTGGGACTCACTGGTCAAGCCGCTGGGGCGTCTGGTGAATCGAGCCTTTAAAGCTGGTGTGGAACGTGTTGTGATCACGGACCCGGGACGGCCTACTTTTTATGAATTCTGCGACCTCATGGCCAAAAAGCACGATGCCAAGCTGCAGGAGTGGTATGCCATCGAACCCGAGCGTTATGAGGGCGAAGTGTTAGATATAAGACCTAAAAAACAATAGTTTAAGAGCTATTATTGACAAAAATCTTAAGTTGTTCACCAAGGCTTGAGCAGGCGGAAGACTGCACTCGAGCAATCAGTGGAATGGGCACCACAATGGCAGGCATGTAGCTGGTGCCTGCGGCATCTGAGCTGATACGCCCGGCGGTTTTTGCCGTATGGGTATCCCAGATAGACGCCTCATAAGAGGAGTCGTTTTCCCAACTCAGGAATCCAAAACAACCACCACCCCCGGGTGTGATCGTACAACTCAGGCTGCCACCCTGGGCGACCCGTTTGGTGGAACCCTCGAGCCAGACCAGGTATTTCAAGCCGATCTCGCGAACCCGCTCAGCCAACAGCGGCTGGGTCAATAAACTGGGAAGATCTGTTGTATTCAGCGGCGCTGTTCGGGGTTCAAACCAGGGGAACATGGCATCCATGAACGCCTGTTCGCTGATCACCTGAATACCATCTCTACCACTGGCGACACTGCGTCCAACGCAGTCGATGAAATCCAGTTCGGCTTCTGCCTGGCTCGGTCGGTTACGTCGACCGATGACAACAATGGAATCGCCTTCCTGCATTGCAGTCGGCGTCTGTCTGACCTGCTGCACCGTTGACGTTACGCAGCCGCTCAGACAGGTCATAAAAAATAGTGTTGTGCAGAGATAGAGTATGGGTTTCATGCCGGGTCACTCTCCTGGCTGTTTGCGGTGGTTTCTGCGTTATTCTCAACCGCGGGGGTCTCAGTTGTCATAACCGGTGCTGGTTGAGAGGGTTTACCCGCTGCGAGCCATTTCTGCACAGCAGGTTCGCGCGTAAAATTAATACTGAAAAATGCCATGGCGTCACGACAGGCAGCAATCGCTGCAGCCTGCAGCCCGTTGGACGACGAGCCATGATTGTTTTTGCTGGCTTTACCATAGGCGGGCAGTTTCCAGCTGCCGACGACATTGCCTTCGCGATCGTAGAGTTCAAATTCGTAGCGAACCCAGACCTCGTAATAATCCGATCGGGTTTGTGCCGGAACGGAGAACTGCACTTCGGTAATGTTGGGTTTTAATACCCCGTCCATAGGTGCGGCAACCGTGTTGTCTGAGACGAAGGTATAGCTTTCAAACAGGCCGGTGGCAAGGTTGGTGAAGAGTTGCGTCTGAGCCTGGCCGATCTGTACTTCCCAGGTGCCGGATTGGTCGATGGTTTCTTTGTGCGCATAATTAACCAGGGTGTCATCAAGAAAAATACCGAGACTGACCGGTGCCTTTTCGATCACAGGTACGGGAAATGTAGTGTCTATGGCCAGCTGTTTTGTGCCCGCGCACCCGCTGACAAGAAGCAGGCAGAAAAACAGAGTTAAGGCGCTGGGTACACTACTCAAATGCTGACCCCAATCCTGATTGATGATGTTCAGATGCCCGGTCATTGATATTCAGCCAGTCCTACAAAAGTGCCGTCATTGCGAAAAGCCAGTTCGCGCATGAGAGCGGCAAAGCGGTACACGCGCGCATTGGGCTGGTCTAGGTATACCGGAAAACCCACCGCATGAATACGTACTCTACGTCTACCGCTTTCATCAGCAAGGTTAACCCGATCTACGGCTTCAACCACATCTTCGATGGAATTGCCGGTGTAATCATCGCCAAATACATAAATGCTGATGCGCTTGTCTGGATCGTAATAGGTGTTGATCGCCGCAGTTATGCCTTCGACCGGGCTCGAGTTGCTGAAGGGGGCCCAGGTCTGCAGGGTCTGGATAATGGAATTGCGCAGAGCCGGAGTGTCTTCGATCCACTGGCCCGCATAGCGGGTAAACATGTAATCACCCATGTCATTCATAACCTGAATGCCTTTGACACCAGGATAGATCGCCAGTGTTTCACTGACTTTGCGGACCACCTGAGGCCATGCAACACTCTGCATGCTGCCGGATGTATCAATGACAAAGATAATGTATTCGGAATCTACCGCAATGCCGCCGACGAGGCCTGAGTCACGTTTGAAATCAAGCCCGAGCAAGCGCTGCATCTCGTCGGTCAAAGACTGTTTGGCTGAGGCCAGCTGCAGGTTTTCTGTAGAAATTTCCTGCTGTGCTTCAGAGAGGTTGTCAAACTGACCCAGGATAATCGCCAGCTGCTGTTGAAGTTCCGCCAGCTCATCCAGCTTCTGGGCAAGGTCCGCCCGTTCGTCGTTAACCTGCCTGCGCAGTTCAGCAATCTGCCCTCGAATTTCAAACAGCGCGTTCTCGCGTTGCGCAACCTGCCCCTGCATGTTTATGTTAGATTTTTCCAGCAGGATGGGCTGTACCGTTTTGGTGATCATCAGCAGCAGAATGATAGCCCCAAATCCGCAGCAGATGACGTCAAGAAACGACACGCTGAATTCCTCTATGCCACGACGTTTGCGCATTATGGCCAATCCCATGAGGGTGAAATGAACGCGCCGCCGGTAACCCGCGCAACGTTCCAGTAGGCGGCTGATGCCATGGGATCACCCTCCATTGGAAACATGATCACGTTAACCGGGATCTGTTTTGGCAGGCGATCAACCGCTTCGCCGAATAAGTCCAGACGCCTGCGTCCCGTTACCGTAGCGGAGCGGGGAGGGTTCTCACCCTGAGTCGGCAAGCCGTCGGTAATCAGGTAGACGTTATCTGGAATTGGTGAGAGTTTGCGTATTTCGAGGATCAGGTTAACCAGCGAAGAGCCACCGTTGGGAATGGTGTTGCGCAACTCTGCAATTGAGGCGTTCAGCGCCTGACCGTCATACATCGGCGTCCAGTCGTTGTCGCTGTCGGCCACCAGGGAGCGCGTCTGTTCAGAGAAAGTGTAGACCTGAAAATCAGCGTCCAGAGGCAGTTGCGCTGCCAGCCACTCAGCAGTGCGTATCGCACGCTGCCATTTAGGGGCGGCCCGCTTGCGCGCATCGTCCATATTGCGCCGTCGTAACACGTTCACAATCGTGTCGTCTAACATGCTTGCGGACGTATCGATAGCAATCACTATATTGCGCCCGCCAACTTTCAGGCCGGTCAGGTATTGACGATCGCCTTCACCTTCGAAAGAGCGCACCTGAGAACCATCGTTTGCTGCTTTGAGCGCCAGCAGACGATTCACCTCCGCTTCCCGGGACTCAATGTCGGCAGTAAGTGCCTTGAGACTCTCAGTTTGTGCAACAGAATCATTTTCCAACTCTTCCAGACTGGCTTTGTTGGTCTCAATAGTCTGCGTTGTACTGGCTAGGTTCGCGTCTGATTGTTCGACCCGGGCTTTTACATCGTCAAGGCTTTCGATCAGTTCGAAAAGATCTTTTTCACCCTGTTGAACCTGATAATCGAGCATGCGGATTTCCGCCAGCAGGTCGTCGCTGCGCTCAACGGGTTCGGTCTGTGTATCATGGTTGATGATCAGAAATATCAACACCACGGCGCCGAAACCACAGGACATGACGTCGAGAAAGGACAGCGAGAACACATTGATTCTTCGCGAGCGGGCCATCGTGGTCTACGTCACTCTTATCGCGGTGTAGGTCTGGCCGGCAACGGTCACCTGAGTTCCAGCGGTAACTTCGGATCCGTTGTGTACTCCAGCCTCTGTCAGAGTCGGGTGATCCAGTGGATAAGCCGTATGCTGCAGCAACCAGTGGGTTGCCAGTGCATCTGAAATTGGCGCTGGGGCGGAGTCACTGGAGCGCTGCGGATCAGTTGCAGATTCGCCTGAAAGAGCTGTGCCGAGGTTTGCCGCCTGGCTTATTCTTTTCACCTGATCATCCGGCATTGTCGCAGCGAGTTGTTCGTAGTTTTCGACAATATCGCTTTCCGCTATGACACTGCACTTCGGTACCCGCTGCTCGAGCTCTGATTTCAGGGCAGGGATCGATGCGGCCCTGGGTGTCAGTACCAGGTGCTGGACATGACCCAACTCAACCCCAGCGAGCCGCTGGGTGAGTTTTTCCAGAAGTCGAGCTGCGGTTATCTCGACTTCGCGACTGGATTCTCCGTTGCTGATGCTGACCACATGGTCCTGCATCTGGCTCTGAGTTAGCCAGGGGTATACCTGATCAAAAAGATGCTGTTCTGTCTGACCGGAATGCAGAGGATCAAAGCGCGTTTTCTGCACAAACTCATCGGCGATAACGTTCATCCAGCCTTCGACAATACTGGCCGTACCCACCCCATCCATGGCTGTGGTTCGCGTTTGTATGCGGTAATCATCGCGGACCTGGATTTCTGCCAGACTCATTCGATGCTGTTCAACATCAAGAACGTGATAGCCCTCGTCTGCAGCAATCTGCAGCGACTGGCCCAGGGCCAGATCGATAAAACCTTTCACGGTCAGTTGCGCTTCGGCACAGATACCCAGCAACAGCCCCAGTTGTGTATTGCTGACCTGTCCTGACACGGCAAGCACAAGGGGTTGACTGGCTGGAAGATCAAGTTGCAGCAGATGTCGATAAATCAGATCTGCATGGTTTTTGGCTAAACCCAGATCACCGGCCACCGGGTCCGCTGCAATGGTGGAAAGGTAGCGGTTGCTGAACTGTTGTGGATGCGATCGGGACCGTGCCAGTGCGTCAACATCAAATATCAGGCCATTGGGGGTCTGGGCCGCCGCACCGGTAAAACGTTGTGCAGGTTGATGCGGCTGGCGCAGCGTCAGTTGCCAATCGTTGATATCCAGATACATCATTTAGCTGCGTCTCACCTGCAGATGGCGTAACAGACGCTGATCACAATAGGTGTGTGTATCCAGCACCAGACGTTCCTGGATCAGTTGCAGCTGATGCATCAGGAACATCAGCACAATGCTGATGACCAGTGCTATGAAGGTCGAGTTGAACGCTACTCCCAGACTGGTGGTGACGCCGGCAATGTCGCCTTCGACGGCACGATAAGCCTGTCCGAGGGCTTCACCGATACCGCGAACGGTGCCGATAAATCCAATTGAGGGTATCGCCCAGGCGATGTAACGCACCATCGACAGTTCGCTGTCGAGTCGGTCAGACTCAGCGTCGCACACGGATTTCACGGCTTCAGAGACGTCCTGTACATTGCGGGTTGAAGCGAATCGGTGCAACGCCGCCAGTAAGGTGCGCGGTAAAAGGCTCTCCCTTGAGACTTCCGGCAGGCCCTGCAATGGTCGCGTATATTCCCGGGTGTCTTCAGGCAGAATGCTCACCCCCTCGCTGACCTGAATAAAGTTTTCGTTCAGGAGGCTGCGCTCAGCCAGGGCTGAGCGCGCTTTCAAACCCATGATAGCGATCGCCCAGAACATCAGAATAAAGCAGGATTCCTGTTCGAAGTCCCGCAGGACAACGTAGAGCGAACGGTCCTGAACAAAAGGTTCACCACTGGCCGCCAGTTCCGCCTGTTGCTGCAGAATCGCGTCAGCATTGGGTCGGATAATGGTGACATAAACAAGATGCACAATAATAACGGCGACGATCAGCGCGCTGATCTGATAGATGAGTTCAAAAGGTAGTTGTTTTTTCATGTTGGCTGTCTTGTTTTAATTGTCACGCACTCCTGATGGCACATCAGCTTCAGATGTCTACTGGAAATGAGACCGCAAAATCTTCAGAAATCTCCTCGCTGGGTCGAAAAATCTCTCCTCTCCTGTCCTTGTCCTGGGTTTTCTTTGCAGACTGTTGATCTGCCGAAGGCTCCTTTGGGGATGGGCTCGAGTCTGATTTTGTCGTCTCTGCGGTTGCTTGTGCCTCTTTTGCGTCCGTTTCGGATTGCGCCTCGGCGTAGCTGGTGTGGCCGGCCAGTGCTGCGAGCAGCAGCAGGCTCTGTATTACTTTCCTGATTATCGTGTCTGTCATTCTGCGTTCCTTGCGATTCTGAACCCTAAATCCTGGCGACCGCCAATGCCATAGTCGCGAAACGAATAGCGCAGTTCCGTAATTGTGCCGTGCATCCAGCTGGCACCTTTGATCACCCGATATTCGCCACTGGCAGGGCCGGTAGGATCCGTGACCTTTTCGCTACTGGGTATCTCATAGAAATCGTTGGTCCATTCAGCGACGTTGCCGCCCATATCGTAAAGGCCGTAAATATTCGATTTGAAGGTGCCTACCGGACTGGCTGCCGTGTGATTGTCGTTGTAACCGAATATAACTCGTCCCACCAGGGCTGAAGCTGCGCGATCTGCGTAGTTGCCGTGTCGATCCGGCGGCGGCAGGTTGTCACCCCAGGGGAATCTCAGAACGTCTGTGGCATCCTGCTTTGTACGCGGCAGCGTGCGTGCGGCCCAGGACCACTCAGCTTCCGTCGGCATCCGGTAACCGGTGCTGCGCGGATTTACCCCGGTCACTTTACCGAATTCAATGTTGTAGAACTGGGGTAAGCCGTCTTTGTCTGATAACCAGTTGCAGTATGCGGCGGCATCATTCCAGCTCACTGAGGCGACGGGCATATCATCTTCATTGAGGCTGACTTCTTCAAAGCTGCCTGAATCATGGCCGCTGGCAAACTGCCGGAATTGAGCGTTGGTGACTTCCTGCGTGCCCAGGTAAAACAGGCGTGTCATCTCCACCTCACGCAGGGTTTCGTTAGCGCGTCTGCCAGGTTCGCGTCGGGAGGCGCCCATACGGAATGCAAAAGGGTCAAACAGTTTCAGGTTCTGACCAGCGGCAGTGGTAATGGTGGGTGTCAGCGCGGCCAGTCTCGCTTCAGCCAGCGTTAACAGCCGCACCCTGACTTCCTGGACAAGGCCCGTTTTAGGCGTAATTTCTGCGCTGTAACCGGCATAGCCATCTAACGATATGGATATAGTGTGAGGTTCAACCGGTAGCGTCAGAATCTGGTCTGCAGCTCCGGCGGGTTTTCCATTGATTGACAGACGTGCACCGGCAGGTTGAGAGCGCACAACTATTTCACCCGTCTGGCGCACCAGGTCAGCGTGAACCGAACGTACGTCGCCGCGCTCGAGCTGCAACCTGCGATTGAAGGTTGCATACCCATTCAAAATAACCTGCAGGTTGTGTCGCTGTGCAGACTTCAGATCAAGCTCAAGGGGTGTCTGCCCCATAAAGCGCCCGTTGACCGTCACGCCTGCACCCTGCGGCTGCGAGGTTACCGTTACGGTGGCGTCTGCCTGTTCGAGAGACACAGGCGCCAGTGAAAGCGCAATGCCTGCCTGGGCAAAGATGCGTTCGCGATGGGTTTTAAAGCCATCAAGGCGAACACTGACCTCGCGTTCACCAGCCAGAGCTTCAATTGTCGCCGGGGTCTGCATGCCGGTCGGTTCATTGTCGATCCAGATACTGGCACCAGCAGGTTTGCTTGTGACTTCGACGTTTGCCCAGTTGGGTGCAAGTTCAACCCGCTGACTTTGCTCGATTTGTTTGCCCTGCATATCTACAGTGATCGTTTTTTCGATATAGCGGGGGTGACTGACTGTTATTTCGTGTTCGCCTGCTGCCAGTTCGAGTCGGGTTGTCCCTGCTGCAGGTTGGCCGTCAATCACAACGCTGGCATCTGCGGGGCTGAGCGCCAGCGTGAGGAAGCCGGGAAGGGGTACAAAATCCAATTGGATACGTTGGTTGCGTTCTGGCCCTACATCGATGCTCGCCTGCAGAGGTTCATAGAGTGGCGCCTGTGCCACTACCTGATATTCACCCTGGCGTAACAGATAAACACCGCCCAGTTCAAAAGCGAAGCCGCCACTGATGCTGACGTCTGCAGCAGCTGCAGGTTTGAACTCCAGCAGAACGCTTTTTGAAGTGAACAGAAACCAGAATATGACAACAGCGATACAGGCAAAGGTGAGCAGTAAAATTTGCCACAGTGCCAGCTTAGCGCGTTGAGGTTTGCTGTCGCTGGGGACAAACACCTGCGCTTCAATCGTGTCTGTGTGCTGCTCCCGCGCAGAAGGATCCTGGTTTTCGACGCTATTCATCGCAGGTCATCGTGCGCCCGGTCATTGACTGATGCTTTCTGTGCAACGCACATCTAACGGCTCTATGCCAGGCAGTACCTCAACCGTCATGTAAACGTCCCGGCAGCCATTCTGACTGCCTCTGATGGTGTACGCCCCCGGTCGTAAACTGATCATACGGCGTTCGAACTGACCCAGGTCACCCACATTAGACATCACAATATTGGTTGCATTGTCTGACAGCAGAATAACCTCAACAGGATCCGCGTAGAGTGACAGGAGATTGCCCACTTCCTGTCGCAGATGTTTCAGATTTTCGCCCGCGTATTCGAGTTGTTGTGCCTGTTGAGCAATGTTCTGCGCATCGAGGTAAAGCTTCTCGTTCGACAGCTTGGTGGGTTCATTGACGATCCTGGTCATCAGGCGCTGAGCTCTTTCGTGTGCCTTCGCCTGCGCCAGGCCCTGTTTGGCAAACTGGATGTTCTTATCGAGATCTAGCACTGACTGGTAAGCATCCACAGCCTCGAGCCACTGCTCCTGCGCCATAGCCATCTCGGCCTTTCGCTGATAATCGCCAATGACCGCCAGGTCATACTGTTCGGCGACCTGCTGCAACCCGCCTTTCGCGACTGCGTTGTCTCGGTCGAGACTCAGTGCAGCGTTGAAGGCGCTGCGCGCCTGCTCAAAGCGTTGATTTTGCAATGCCGCAAATCCGCGACTGATATGTGAAGCAACGTCATTGCCGGTTTTAGCTGCTCGCACGGCTGCCCGAAGTTCGGTCAGGTCAGGGGTCTGTGGATCCAGCTGCGCGATTTCATCGTAGATTGCCAGGGCGTCGTCATAGCGACCGCCCAGCTCATGGTTTTTTGCGCTGCGAAGTTTGCTGATGATAAGCGGTAGCCCTTGCGCTCTTGTCAGGCCGGCGGTTGCGTCTGCATCACCGGGTTTGATGGTCAGGGCCTGAAGAAAAGCGTCTTCAGCCGTTGTTGCGTCCAGAGCAAGCAGGGCAGCATTACCTTTCTGCAGAGATTCCTGGTACAGCTCGTTACCTTTAGTGATAACGCCATCTATCTGGAGAACCGCCCGTTGATAAGCTGCCAGGGCGCTGTCGTATTGTTCATCGACAAAGTAACCATCACCTTCTTTTGCCTCATCCATGGCAGCATCGAGGGCATCCGCACCCCATTTGTCTACCTGCATGCTGTCCTCCAGCAGGATCTGACGTTCAACAAATTCTGCCAGTGCCTGCTGGACTTTTTCTCGATCTCGACCTTTTTGAGCAGCAGCAAAAGGCGCCAGCGAGGTATCTTCCGCTTTCGCGGGGGGCTGGGTTCCGTCGGAACCAGCAGGGCGCAATGCTGTTGATGGCGCCGGTTTTTCAAGTGTCTGTTCAGGCAGCCAGTAGAACCCGCCAATCAGCACTACAAGTACAACGGCTGTCGTGCTGAAAACACGCCAGTCCCAGGCGCCGGTCAGGGTATTTTTGTCCCGTTTTTCCTGCAGATGCGACAGCGGCGCCTGGCGCGATTCAATAATATCGTTAGAATCGTCCGTCATTGGGGAAGTTTGTTTGACTGTGGCGGAGCAAGGCCAAGATCTTCAAAGTAGACACGCTGCAGAATTCGACGCAACTCAGCGTACTGTTGGTCAACATTGCCCTGCAGTCGCAAGGTCTGATTTTCCAACTCGATGGTAGTGGGTACCAATTCAGCTTCCGCTGCGCTGCCCAATTCCCTCAAGCGGTCGGCCTGCTGTTCGGCTTCGTGTCGTTTCTGCACAGCGCTGGTGATGAGTGACGCGCCAGCAACTACACCGACGATACCACTGGCATCCACATACGCATCACTGCTTTCATACATTGCAGCAACACCGCCGATAATTGCCATGGTGCCGCCAATCATGCGTGATCGAGCCTGCGCGCGAAGCTCTTCGTATGCGATCGCCTGATCGTAACTGGCTCTGCGCCAGTCCTGGTAGGCGGGGTACATCTGTCGATGAAAGTTAGAATAGTATTCGTCCAGGGTATCGATGAATAGATACTCACGCTCCCGGACGCGTCTGACGCGCTCGAGCATAGGGTCGCTCTCAGCAGGTAGACGAACAATTTCGAATTGCCCGTCCTCGTTTTCAACAACATGGTCGGCGAAGGCTTCGGCCGAAAATTCTCTGGCAAACTTGAGCTCTGCAGTTTTGCGGATGCGTTCGATGTCAGCTGGGCTCAATCCCGACCGGTAGTCCAGCATGTCGTCTGCCAGATTTTTGTAGATCGCCTGAAAGGCGTCAATCGATTCCGGCATACCTTCTTCATAAGCATATTTGCTGGCCAGGGCTGAATACTCGCGAGTGAACCACTGTTCGCCGGTTGCATCGAATACCGTTGCCTCGATGATCATGCTCTCTCCGTTGGAGTGCACGATGCGACCGGTCACCATGACGTCAACGGCATGTGTTGGACGGGGGACTACTCTGACCGCACCCCAGTTACCTGTTGATTGCAGCAGGTTCTTAGCAAAATAAGGGACGTATTGTGATTCGGCACGGCGCACCTCTGGCATGATGATCTCTTCGATACGTTCGTCGTAATCTTCGGGTACGTTTTCGTCGAAGATACTGATCCCAACATCCAACAGTTCGTTTTCGTCGAGGTAGCGTTCAGATTGCTCTGGCGGCGTCATATCAACGATTCGCGTGGTGTGGTTGACACAACCGCCAAGCAGAAATACGGCGGGCAGCACGAGCATGATCAACCGAATGGCTGAAACATCGCTGGAACTAAGGTGTGGTGTCCAAGTTATATTCATGAATTCGCGATCCGCTAACCCTTTTTGTACTTTCTATATTCATCCCAGAGTTTTTCTTTAAGTTCCGGGTCAGATTCCTGCATGGCCGCTTCACGCAGCTGTCTTGCAATGATGTCATCGTCCCTGGCATCCGGTAGATTTTCAGGTCCGGACTCACTGCCCCGGGGTGGAGGTGGCGGAGCTGACGGAATCTGCCGTCGCTGAGGCAGGGGACTGCTGGTATCGGCGACGTCGCCGCCGTTACCTTGCCCTTCGGAACTGGTGGGTAACTCTAAAGCACCACCACCTTCCGGGTTGCCGGTCTGACTACTTGATATGATTTCACGTTCAGCAAGAATCTCGCCGTCGAAGTCTTTCAGGGCGCCATCCAGTTCATCATCGCCGGTTGGCGTACCGCCGTTTTCATCACCGGCTGCACCCGCCGGGCCGTCCGTACCATTACCACTGTTGTCATCGGCGCTGCCGGGAGTGCCGGGAATTTCGTTAGAGGTTTCCCAACCATCGTCGCCGCTGCCTTGAGCGCCTGCGCCACCGACACTACCGCCTGCTTCTGAACCCTCTCCGCCTGCAGCGCCACCTTGCTCAACGTCCCATGTCGGCTCTGAAGACTGACCGTCGGGTGAATCGTTAGGATCGTTGCTGCCAGGCATACCGCTGGGTTGACCACCAGGCATACCACCCCCCGGCAGTCCGCCGGAACTGTCCGAAGAAGGTTGTCCACCCGGTTGGCCGCCTTGTTCACCGCCGGGTTGTCCACCAGGTTGTCCACCGGGCTGACCACCGGGTAATGAGGGTGACCCGCCGGGTAATGACGGTGGTGTGCCGCCGGGCATGCTCGGTGCTCCGCCCGCAGAAGGCGGTTGTGGAATGGGTGCTGGAATGCCGCCAGGCAGCGGTGTGATGGGCGCACAGCCTGCCAGGGCAAAGGCGCTGCAGACACAAGCGAGAAGCAGTTTGATGCGTTTCATGATTCCTCTGTTGGCGGTTGGGAGGCTGGGTTAATCACCGCAGCAGCAGGATCTAATTTCGGAAAGTAGCGAAATTCGTGGGTATAAGTCTGTGCCTCAGCCACAACCGGTAACCCGTCTATGAGCTGAGGTCGGAAGATTGCCAGGCGCATGCTGCGCCGCACCCGGAAGTCCATTAATTTTTCCGGTTTGCTCTCTACGGTGACCAGTTTGCGTATGCGTCCGGTTGGTGCAACATCAAAAGATAATGTAACCAGGCCGTCAGCGGGCTCCGCGCGCCTGTCTGCCGGTGGCGGACGAGGGTTGTCAGGCTTTGGCAGATACACGAGCGTTGGTTTGGCGAAAAAGGAGGCAGCGTCGACGCCGGATTCCAGCATCTGTTTATAGACTTCTGAATAAAGCGTATTTGCCATATTGCTGCGGCCGAAGAGCAGGTGCCAGTCGGCGAGTTCAACAATAGCGTTGAGTGTTTCCTGTATGTCCTCCGGCTCCTGGCGTCTGCGTATTTCGATGATCTGCTGCAGGGCCTTTTCGCCAGCAGGGAAATTGTTGAAAGCTATCTGCTGCCGATCGAATTCTGGTGATCGCAGGCCCGGGGTTGGATTGTCAAAAGCGCTGCTATCCGGGTTGGCAATGTATATCGGTGGAAAGCGTTCGAGTCGGTGAGAAATAGCGATACCTCGCAGGGCGGGTATAGCGTCAACAGAGAAGTCGGTCTGGTTGCTGCTGTGGACGTTCATGGCTGCGGTGTACATGGCGCGCGCAGACAGATAATTGAATGTGTTCAGATAAAAATCGCCTAAGCGCATCAGCCCAGGGAGGGTTGCCGCATCGTAATTCGGGTACGCTTTGCGCATGACCTCATAAGCGTATTCTTCGCGTTTTGCAGCACTTTTGATGTCGCCGGCGGCAATCAGAGCGTCTGCTTCACGGTACACTACCGCCAGTTGCTTGATATCAAACAGACCGTGGCTGACGCGGGCGACATGACGCGCTCGCGCATACAGGTCCAATGCCGCGTCAAGGTCCTGTTGCGCCATGCGGGCATCGCCGAGCAGCGTCAACGGCACAATCAGGTCTTCATGGTAGCGATGCCGGCTGGCTTGGATCTGATTCAACGTGTTTTCCAGGACATTAGCTGCGTCATCTGCTTCGCCGCTGGCGATCTGTTGACTCAGGAACCCGTAGGCCGTCTCGTCTGCTGAGCCCGGCTCGATCAGTGCAGGCGTTGCTGGACTGTCAGACACGTAGAGCGCGCGGGGCTCGTCGGCGTGGCTGAGGCTGGCCAGGGTCCAGCACACAAACGCCAGCAGATAGGCTTTACAGGGGTAAAAGTTCATCTTGATATAGGTTTTTCCGAGCGATCTCACAAGTGACTACGTCTGGCTTTATCTTGGACCACAACCTGTCGAATCAGTTCGAGTCTGGTTAGCCGGTGGCAGCCTGTCAAGGGTTGTGCAAAGCCCTCCACATGGCTGTGTATCTGTCTTACCATGCACCGCTGCGATTCGCTCAGGAACACTAATTGGACAGTCATATCGAACTCGATACCCAAGGGTTATTGTGCCCGGAGCCACTTATGTTGCTCCGTAATCGCGTGCGTGACATGCAGGCTGGACAAACTATCCACATTCTTGCGACCGACCCGTCAACGCAGCGTGATTTTGAAAATTTCTGCCGCTTTATGGGGCATGAGATGCTGTGCGCTGAAACGGATGCGGACGTGCTGCAATTCTGGATCAGAAAAAACGCCTCATGACCCGATTCAGCGTGAAACACTACTTCGCCTATGGCTCAAACATGAATCCGGCGCGTGTAGCTGACCGAGGTCTGTCAGTGTGCGATGCCCAGGCAGGTGTATTGGACGGCTATCGCTTGATGTTCAACAAAATGTCCAGAGACCATGCGGGCGTTGGTCATGCCAATATCGAGTTTGATCGTCACAGTGTTGTTGAAGGGGTGTTGTACGAACTCCACAGCGCAGATGACATATTAAAAATGGACCCGTTTGAGCGCGCGCCATGGAACTACGGACGCGAAGTGGTTCCGATCCGGCAGGGGCAGCACATCACCTGGGCGTGGACCTATTTTGCTAACCCCGCTGTGAAAACGGCTGGTCTTCTGCCGCCCAGAACCTACATGGGACATTTACTTGCCGGTGAGGTTTTCCTGACCCCGGAGTATCTGCAGCATCTGCACGGGCAGCCCTTGCATGACTGATCTGGAGATTGTCGCCGTGTTTGCCCAGTGTTTCTGGGCATCCCATGCAACGGAACTGATTGGTGGTGCTGCTGAACCTCTCTACCAGCCGGCGCAGCGTTCGGGTGAGCCTCACCGTTTGTTCTATCGTGAAAATTTTGCGGCCAGTGCCTTGCACGAAACAGCCCACTGGTGTGTGGCTGGGTCAGTGCGGAGAACGCAGACTGATTTTGGCTATGTTTATAACGAGCCGCCAAGGTCCGCCCGGGCACAAGCCGCATTTTTTGCGGCGGAGTTGAAGGTGCAGGCGCTGGAACAGGTGTTTTGCGAAGCTGCCGGACTTGTTTTTGTGCCCAGTGCAGACCAGATAGGGGTCAACCTGAATGAGTTTCGCCAGCGCCTGGACACGTATAAGAGTGAGGTCAGAGGCTGGATGCAGAGCAGTCGCGATGATCGAGCCCGGCATTTTGAGCAGGCGTTGATCCGACACGTTACTGCACAGCGGAGGGCAGCTGTTGGATAAGGTGGAGTGTGTGGTTGTCGGTGCGGGTGTTGTTGGCCTGGCAGTAGCTGCTGAACTTGCACGTGCGGGGCGCGAGGTTGTTGTTCTGGAGCAGCACGATTGTATTGGCAGTGAAACCAGTTCGCGTAATTCGGAAGTGATTCATGCCGGTATCTATTACCCGCAAGGCTCACGCAAAGCAGATCTCTGCGTACTGGGGAAACAGCTGTTGTATCAACACTGTGAACAGTTTGATGTGCCGTTCAAACGGGTCGGTAAAGTCATTGTTGCCGCTGACAACACTCAGATCGACACCGTGAAAGGCTATATCACCAAGGCAGCAGCAAACCGGGTGCCAGATCTGAGGTGGGTCTCCGCTTCTGAAATGGCAGAACTTGAGCCCGAAGTGGAATGTTCAGGTGGGGTATTGTCACCTTCAACCGGCATCATCGATTCTCATGCGTACATGTTATCTCTGCAGGGCGAGTTGGAGCGCTGTGGCGGCATGATTGCGTTCCAAACCAGAGTTCAGAAAGTGAAGAGCCG
The DNA here is from genome assembly GCA_024743175.1 of Pseudomonadaceae bacterium. Lineage (GTDB taxonomy): Bacteria > Pseudomonadota > Gammaproteobacteria > Pseudomonadales > Azotimanducaceae > UBA4421. The sequence goes on from JANSXA010000008.1 coordinate 128,036, forward strand.
TGGGACATCAGCAGAGCAGATTGTGCAGGTGACAACTTCAGATTTTGAATTGCAGGCAGACTGGTTTATCAACTGTGCTGGACTGCATGCCCCAGAGTTGGCGGCCGGCACGCCGAATGCACCTGCACCGTTTTACGCGAAAGGGCATTATTACGCTTACAGTGGACGGCAACCGTTCTCGCGGTTGGTCTATCCCGTAGCACAAAGTGGTGGGTTAGGTGTGCACGTCACGCTGGATCTGGCCGGGCAGATAAAGTTCGGCCCGGATGTACGCTGGATTGAGCAATTGGATTACAGTTTTGACGAAAGCTATTTCGATGATTTTGTCGCTGCCATACGCCATTACTATCCGGCGCTGGATGAACAGCGCCTGCACCCGAGTTACACAGGTATCAGGCCGAAAATTGCACCACCAGACAGTGGCTTCCAGGACTTTCGCATCGAAGGCCCGACAATCCACGGCGTACCAGGCTGGATTAATCTGTTAGGCATTGAATCGCCTGGATTGACTGCCTCTCTGGCAATTGCCCGGGAGGTCTCATCACAAGTGCACTAAGGGTCGGCTTACTGGTCAATCCTATTGCCGGTATTGGCGGTAGTGTTGGGTTGAAAGGCAGTGATGGCGCAGATCTGCAGGCGCAAGCTCAACAGCGTGGCGGTGTTCCTCAAGCGCCACAGCGGTGCGCAGATTTCCTGCAGCACCTCCATGCGGCGCTACCTGAAACCCAGGAAGTTCTTTGGCTGACAGGTCCAGGACCGCTGGGTGAGTTACCACTTGCACAGGCCGGCGCGGCGTTCAAAAAACTCGACTATGCGGTTGATGGGCCTACCAGCGCCGCTGATCTGCGCACCTGTGCCCGGATGTTGGTCGGAAATGTCGACCTGCTTGTTTTTGTTGGCGGAGACGGCACGGCCCGGGACATCTTGAGCGTGATCGGCGAAAGCTTGCCGGTTTTAGGTGTACCAGCGGGTGTGAAAATGCACAGCGGTGTTTTTGCGGTGTCGCCGCGAACTGCTGCGTTGTTGCTTGCGCAATTATTGACCGGCGGGTTGGTTGCACCGGTGCTGCGTGCCGTTCGCGACTATGATAATCAGGCTGAAGAAGCGGAAATCCTGTTGCGCACCTACGGTGAGTTAAGAGTGCCTGAAGCCGGCGGCTATCTGCAGCAGACCAAAATCGGTGGCAAAGAAAGTGAACCCCTTGCAGTGCAGGAAATTGTTGCCCACGTGCAGGAAGAAATCCTGCCGGGATTGCCGGAAGATTGCCATCTGGTGCTGGGACCGGGCAGTACCTGTCTGGCGATAAAACAGGTTTTGTATGCAACTTCCGCTGAGCCGCATGAACTGACATTGCGCGGTGTCGATGTCTACACCCGCGACGGCCAGTGGTTGATTGATGTCGGCGCAGATACCCTGCAATCGCTGAAGGTGAAACAGCTTGTTGTCAGTTTTACTCGCGGGCAGGGGTTTTTGTTCGGCCGCGGCAACCAGCAGATTTCAGCATCATTTCTGCGGCAACTGAGCTGGCCCCGGGACGTCACCGTTGTGGGCACACGCACAAAGCTGGCGAGTCTCGAACAGCGACCCTTGCTGCTGGATACAGGAGACGACGCACTTGATCAGCAACTTGCTGGTCTGGTAGAAATTGTCACAGGTTACCAGGACTGCCTGCTTTATCGTTTGGCCAACCAACTTGAATAATCTGCAGCTGGTGGGCAACGTCTGTGCGGAAAAACTGAGTCTGGATCAATCGGGCAACGCACGACGGCTGTTTCATGGTCGTGGCCATACTTACCCTGGTTTAGAGCATGTAGTGGTGACCTATTATCCGCCTTTTCTGCATATTGCTCTCTACGCTGAGGTCGAGCAGTCCGCGTTGCATCATTTGCTCGCCGTGCTGGTCGATTGTGGCCATAACATTGAAGGTGTTGTGGTTCAGCATCGCTCGGGACGCAACACTCAAACCGAAGTTGTGATGGGGCAGGTGCCTGCGCAACACCTTGTTAAAGAAGACGGTCTGTCGTTCTGGATAGCACCAACGCGTAATCAGAACACAGGCCTGTTTTTAGATATGGGCCATGTCCGCCAGGCTCTGCAACCCTCCATGTCTGGCGCAAAGGTACTCAATCTGTTTGCTTACACCTGTGCGTTTTCAGTGTCAGCCCTTGCCCATGGTGCCCAGCGTGTTGTGAATAATGATATGAATGCCAACATGTTGAACGTTGGCCGACGAAACCATCAGGCAAACAATCAGGATCTTCGGCAGGTGAAAATGCTGTCACACAATGTGTTGAAGGCATGGAAGAAGATCAGAATGTATGGCACCTACGATGTTGTCATCATCGACCCACCCACCAATCAGCGCGGCAGTTTTGTCGCTGAAAAGCACTATGCGCAGATCCTGAAGCGGATTCCGGAGTTTGCGGCGCCAGGTGCGCGCATCATTGCCTGTCTGAACTCACCTTTCCTGAACGCTGATTTTCTTGTTAACCAGATGTCCAGATGGGCGCCAGCCTGTAAGCTTCAACAGACTTTTGCAGCTCATCCTGACTTTCCGGAAGCGTATACTGACCGGGGTCTGAAAGTGCTCGACTATCAGTATCAGCCTTGAGCCATGCGATGCAGCAACGGTGTAAACGCAGCCTGCACCTCGACAGATGATCGACTTTTCAAGGCCTGGCTCAAGTGATAAATGACTGTTGCGTGCTCAGCTTTAATGCTTGGTGGTAACTCATCTTGTTCTGCTACCGCGGACTCCGGTGAAGGAAATAACAAGGCGGTAAAACAACGGCCTGTGAGCACAACCTGGTCGATGGCCTCGTTGCGAATGGTTTCGTTGTAGCGGATATAGCCTTCTTCGGCGAGCCACAGCAGAGTGGCAAAACACGCCAGATGTCGATGGCTGTGTACGCCATACTCATCCGGCTCGTCAGGGCCGCAGATGTCTTCGACAAAAATGGTAACCGGACGTGGAAAAACGTTGTAGAGGCTGACGATGATCTGCGCCGCATCAACGTAAAACTCATCTATGTGAATGCCTGCCATTACTGTCGATAGGTGCTCAGGAATCGCCCGATCCGACCGATGGCTTCATTCAGATCTTTTTCATAAGGTAGAAAGACAATTCGAAAATGATCCGGCTTCGGCCAGTTGAAGCCGCTGCCCTGAACAACAAGCACTTTTTCCTGTTGCAACAGATCAAGCACAAACCGCTCATCGTTTTTGATGTTGAATTTTTTCACATCAATTTTTGGAAACAGATAAAGCGCACCTTTTGGTTTAACGCAGGTTATGCCATCAATGTCGTTGAGTTTTTCCCAGGCAATCAGACGTTGTTCATGCAGACGCCCGCCAGGCGAGGTCAGTGTCTTTATGCTCTGGAAGCCTCCCAATGCGGTTTGAATTGCATGTTGTGTGGGTACGTTTGAACACAGGCGCATGGACGACAGTATCTCCAGGCCTTCGATATAATCCTGGGCACGGGATTTGGCGCCGCTGACAATCAGCCAACCTGTGCGAAAACCTGCGACCCGGTATGACTTGGATAAGCCGGAAAGTGTCAGCATGAGCAGGTCGTCAGTTAAAGATGCCATGGCAACATATTCGGCATCGTCATAAACAATCTTGTCGTAGATTTCGTCAGCCATCACAACCAGATCAAATTCTTTGGCGATATTAACCAGGCCCTGTAAAACCTGTCGCGAGTAAACTGCACCGGTAGGGTTGTTGGGGTTTATGACAACCATGGCTTTGGTGTTTGCAGTAATTTTACTGCGAATGTCTGCAAGGTCCGGTTGCCAGTCGGCTTCTTCATCACACAGATAGTGAACCGGTTTGCCGCCACACAGGTTAACCGCAGCGCTCCACAGCGGAAAATCCGGCGCTGGAATAAGCACCTCATCGCCGTCATTGATCAGCGCCTGCATGGCCATGACCACCAGTTCAGAAACTCCGTTACCGATATAGATATCTTCGATATCCACGTCTTTGATGCCAATCTGCTGGCTGTACTGCATAACCGCTTTGCGTGCAGAATAAATACCTTTGGAATCGCTGTAACCCTGTGATGCCGGTATATTGCGGATAACATCGCGTAAAATCTCTTCCGGAGCGTCAAACCCCCAGGGTGCCGGGTTTCCGATATTGAGCTTGAGGACCTTATGGCCTTCCTGCTCGAGACGCGATGCTTCTTTCAGCACCGGTCCTCTGATGTCGTAACACACATCTTCCAGCTTTGACGACTTTCTGATCAGGCGCGTTGGACTGGGTGAAATCGGGGTGACTTTATCCAAACTCATATCGAATTCCATGACGTTCCGGCCTACCTGCCGGATCTGAGTAAAATGGCCGCCCACAACCGTTTCCTTGGGCGCCCGCGCACACTATCATAACATCCATAAATGCAGTGTAGTTTAGGAGAGGAAGATGGCTAAAGTGGTTAAAAGCGACGACGAATGGCGCGCAGAGCTCAGCCCGGAGGAGTTTGAGATAACGCGACGCGCCGGCACCGAACGCGCTTTCACAGGTGTCTACAATGACACTAAAACACCTGGGCAATATAACTGCAGGTGTTGTGACACGCCATTGTTTGATTCGGCGACAAAATATGACTCCGGCAGTGGCTGGCCCAGTTTCTATGCACCTATCGACAGTGAAGTGGTGACAACCCATGAAGATGTCAGTATGGGTATGCGGCGCATAGAAGTGAACTGTGCAACGTGTGATGCACACCTGGGTCATGTGTTTCCAGATGGCCCTGAGCCTACTGGTTTGCGTTTCTGCATGAATTCAGCCTCGCTGAAACTTGATCCCGCTGATGCAGACAGCAACGCAGACTAACAGGAGTATTTATGAATCCCGCTGACATAGCCGCGCAAACGCCGGACAAAACCGCCTACATCATCGCTGAAACAGGTGAAGTGATCACCTATGCAGAGCTGGAAGCCAAAGCCAATCAGGCTGCACACCTGTTCCGTTCACTGGGTCTGCAGCGCGGCGATCACATCGCGCTGTTGCTGGAAAATCACGCCAGTTTTTATCAGATCTGCTGGGCAGCGCAACGGGCTGGCTTGTACTACACCGCGATCAGCTGGCGCCTGCAGCCGGCGGAAGTTGAGTACATTGTCAGTAACTGTGAAGCCAAAGTGTTCATTACCTCAAGCGCACGCAAAGATGTTGCGGAGCCGTTGATTGAAGCGCTGCCGCAATTGCAGGCGCGATACATGCTGGATGGCACCGTTTCAGGCTTTGAGCCGTTTGAAGAAGCGATTGCAAATCAACCGACTACCCCCATCGCTGACCAGAGCGAAGGTGCGTCGATGTTGTATTCGTCCGGTACTACCGGTTATCCAAAAGGGGTCAAGCGGCCACTGCCGGAAGAACCTTACGGCACAGTTGAAGGACTGCCGGTAATGACGGCTTTGTATGGTGCCACTCAGGATTCCATTTATCTGTCGCCAGCACCGCTTTATCATGCAGCACCTCTGGGCTTCACCATGACGTGTATACGCAACGGTATCCCGGTGGTGGTGATGCAGCACTTTGAAGCAGAGTATGCTTTAGAGTTGATTGAAACCTACAAGATCACGCACAGTCAGTGGGTGCCGACCATGTTTGTGCGCATGTTGAAGCTGCCCGAAGAAGTGCGCCTGAAATATGATGTCTCGTCTCTACAATGCGCCATTCACGCCGCGGCGCCCTGCCCGATCCCGATCAAGGAACGCATGATTGAATGGTGGGGCCCGGTTATCTATGAATATTATGCAGGTACTGAAGGCAACGGTTTTGTTCAGCTGAACTCCGAGGAGTGGCTTGCGCATAAAGGTTCCGTTGGCAAGCCATTAAATTGTGAAATTCATGTCTGTGACGATGAGGGTAACGATGTGCCTGTCGGCGAGTCGGGTACTATTTTCTTTGCGGGTGGTGGTGAGTTTGAGTACTACAAAGATAAAAACAAGACCGCTGACTCCAGGCACAGCAAAGGCTGGAGCACGTTAGGTGACGTTGGCTACCTCGACGAAGATGGGTATCTGTACCTGACCGACCGCAAACATTTTATGATTATTTCTGGCGGAGTAAATATATATCCCCAGGAAGCGGAAAACGTCCTCATCAATCATGACAAAGTGATCGACGTTGCGGTATTTGGTGTACCAAACCCTGACTTTGGGGAAGAGGTCAAAGCCGTTGTACAACTGGCTGATATGAATGATGCCAGTGCGCTTCTGGAAGTGGAACTTCTGGATTACTGTCGTGAACATCTGTCTCACGTCAAATGTCCTCGCAGCATCGACTTCCGGCCGGAGCTACCCCGGCACCCTACGGGTAAGTTGTACAAGCGCCTGCTCAAGGACGAGTACTGGGCAGCGGCAGGAAAGTAGGTTACCGCAAAGGCAGCGTCAGGCTACTGCTCCTGTAACAGGTTGGCAGGCGCAAACTGGTCAGTCAGCACACGGGTGTTGACCCGCCAGTCTGGTTTGTCGTCCATCTGTCTTGCAATAAGCTGTGCGTATCGTTTGATTGGCACTGAATAGGGGCGCAGCCTGCCTTTCATCGCGTCGGCTCGAGCAAGTAACTCATCCTTTGTCAGCATTTCCCCGGGTACTAAAATCACCCGATTGGCACTTTCGGGTACGCGAAAGTTAATGAAGGAACCAAAAACGCTGGCGTAAGTTGCAGATTCAGAATGGTAAAGATCACTTTGCGCAAACGTATTGGCCACCAGAACGCCGTTGGGTCTCAGAAGTTGTCGGGTTTCTGTCAGATACTCCTGGGTCATTAAGTGTTCCGGGATATACTCGCCGTTAAAGGCATCTAATACGATCAGGTCGTAGCGGCGGTCCCGCATGAGTGCACGCTTTGTCCATACCCGCGCATCTGTTGTGTGCACCTTGAGGTTCTCTGCCGGTCGGAATCCAAAGAAGTCTTCTGCCACCTTCACAACCGCAGTGTCGATTTCCACCGTATCGATATGTGCATCGGGATAAAGCTGATGAAATGCTGTTGGCAGGGTACCGCCACCTAAACCGATAACCAGAATGCTCTGCGGTTGCTGGACATACAGCAGGCTGGCCATGCTCATGCGTGTGTAGGAAAACACCATTTCTTTTGGCCGTCTCGGGTCAATACAGCTCTGGTTGCGCTGATCACTGCGTACATTGAATTGCAGACAGACCGTGTTACCAATCTGTTTGACGATCAGCTGGCTGTACAGGGACCTTTCTTCATGCAGAATTTTTGCGTCCACGGGACTGCATGCAGCACTGGTTAACAAAAAGCTGAAAACAATAATTGTTAATTTCAGCTTCATGTCTTTTCGGCTCCCATACCGCGGTAGTGACAGGTTATGGCGATAATTGCCATGCTGAGCAGGGCGAGGGTTAACATAATCAGGATGCTGTTGATTTCAAAATGCAGAACAAAATAGAACGATGTGAACAGTGTGCCCAGAGCACTACCTAAAGTGGAGACAAAATACAGACGGCCTGCAACCTGACCGGAGCCTTCCACGCTCTTAACAAGTAATCGAACGGAGTAGGGTGAAATCATGCCAAGAATGATGGTAGGCACCATAAACAGAATGGTGGACGCCAGCAATGAGCCATAGCGGGGATCTTCAACGCGAGTGAATATCCACTGCATTGTCGGTTCGGCAAAAAGTACCAGCGGATACATCAGTAACGCACCACCCAGGAAGATGCTGCCGTAACGCAGCAGGTTAGGTTGTTTCACCGACCAACGACCACCGATCAGGTAGCCCAGCGACAGAGACATCATAAAGACTGTAATGATGCTGCCCCAGACATAAATGCTGCTGCCGAAATAGGGCGCCAGTACACGTCCTCCCAGCAGTTCCATCGACATGATGACAAAGCCACCGGTGAAGGCGAGCAGATAGATGATTAAATTCATAGGCCCGGGTCAGCTGCGAGGTGCCACATCTTCAGTGGGCGCGCCGGCATCTTTCCAACCACGAAAGCCCTCGCCAATGTGGGTGACGTTCGCAAGCCCCATATCCTGGACGGCTTTGGTTGCCAGCGCGGATCGCCAACCGCTCTGACAATAGAAGACAAATTTTGCATCCGTGCCGAAAACGTCTTTGTAATAGGGTGAAGTTGGATCGACCCAGAATTCCAGCATGCCGCGAGGCGCATGCACTGCTCCCGGCACTTTTCCCTCACGTTCCAGCTCGCGTGGATCGCGTATATCTACAAATACCGTGTCGTCCCGGTCAAGCAGCGCAACGGCATCATCAATGTCGAGGGTTTCTACTTCTGCAAGCGCTGCTGCGATTAAATCCTTATGTGTGACCTTCAGCACGTTTTGACTCCTAGTTACTTAAGTTAATCGGTTTTCGCCCCTGGGTGACGTTCTGCGACACCTGCGCCGCCAGTAAGCATTAATAATATTTCTAATAAAAACAATGGGTTAAAAGGTTTTTAGCGCCTGGCACCAAATTTGTATTAAAGCCATTACGAGATAGGTCGATGACTTAATACACGACCTTAAGCAGATATGGAGATAACACAATGGCACGATCACGATATTACAGCGGGCAATTTGCAGTCACGCCGGATCTGTTGCACGTGACCGTTCCCCAGGTCGAAATTGTGACTGAAATGTCTAAACGCGGCGAAACCGAAACACTCAACGACATCTGCCTCGCAGTTGCCGTTGTGGCGGACGCCATAGTTGCCGCTCAGGCACTGCTGGTTAACTCTTAACGTCCCTGCCAGTTTGGTGGGCGTTTCTCTGCAAATGCTTTGGGTCCCTCGATAAAATCTTCGCTGCTGACCATATTCTGCACAGAATCATATTTGGCTTTCATCGATGCTTCCAGAGAAGCGTTATCGAGACTTTGATAAACCACATCCTTACTGGCCCGGATAGATAGCGGTGCACATTCTGTAATCATATTCGCCCAGCGCAGGGCAGCAGACATCAGTTCGTCGTGCGGCACAACTTCATTCACAAAACCCAGTTTCTCACCCTCTTCAGCGGCTACATGGCGACCCGTCAGGATCATACCCAGGGCACGTTTCGGTCCAATCTGTCGGGGCAATCGATTCAAGCCGCCAGCCAGTGCAGCCAGACCAACTTTTGGTTCCGGCAGAGCAAAGCGCGCCTTGTCCGAAGCAATGATCAGATCACAGGCCAGCGCAATCTCGAATCCACCCCCCATGGCGACACCGTTTACCGCGGCGATGACGGGTTTGTTCAGGTCAAATCGAGAGGTTAAGCCACCAAAACCACGAGGCATCGGTACACGTTCACCGCCTTCTGCCTGGTAGCGTAAATCGTTACCGGCGCTGAAACCGCGACCTTCACCGGTGATGATCGCGACCCACATGTCGTTGTCAGCGGCAAAGTCGTCAAATACTTCTCCCAGTTCGGCGTTGGCCGGCGGATGTAGCGCATTCAGTCGATCCGGGCGATTCAGGCGCACGGTCATTATATGGTTGGATTTTTCTACGATGCAGAATTCGGTCATGTCCCCTCCAGGCATTTATTTTGCTTATTTTACACCGGCTCCCTAGAGATGTGCAGACTCATTGAACCGGTGTACAACAGGTTCCGGGCTGAGCACCAGTTCTGACAGGCTGCAGTTGTTGAAGTGGTAGTTGACCCAGCGTGAGGGTGAGTCTTCCAGAAAAACCGCCAGGGCCACAGCCAGCGCCACGCCATGGCTGACCACCAGTATTGTTTCATCAGGTTCGTGTTGCTGGTCGATGTGTTGCATGGCCTGGGTAACGCGCTCGGCCACAACCGCAAGGCTTTCGCCGCCGGGTGCAGTGTAATGAATATCTGCGGTTGATCGGTTGATAAAGTCGTGGCGTTCACTGAGTTCTCTGAACGGGGTATCTTCCCATTCACCGATCGACATTTCTGCCAGACCCTCAAGGGGCTGCACAACCAGGTCGGTTCCGGCGCTCGCAAATTTTGCCGTGTCCATGCAGCGTTGTAACGGACTGGAATAAACCGCATGGATTTTTTCATTCGCCAGCAGGTGACGCCCTGTGCGTTTTGCCTGACGCCTGCCGGTCCACGTCAACGGACTGTCTGTAGAACCGTGCCAACGGCCATCTCGGTTGGCCTTGATAAGACCATGGCGTAACAGTAACAAACGCGTGCTCACAGTCCGTTAGCTCCAGCGTTGCGCAATAATTGAACCAATCAGATCACCTTCCACGTTAACAGCGGTGCGGAAAGTATCCAGCGGTCGTTCAATCAGCAACAACAAGCCTATGGCCTCCAGCGGGATGCCTACAGACAGCAGTACAACCTGCAGGCCTGCCATTGATCCGGAGGGTATGCCCGGCGCCCCTGCGGAAGCCATCATGGTGATTAAAAAGACCATCACCACGCTGCCTGCATCAATGGGTACGCTGAACATATAGGCAAGAAATATCACCGCGATGCCTTCAAACAGGGCGGTGCCATCCATGTTGATGGTTGCACCCAGGGGCAAAACAAAGGCGGCCTTGCTGCGCTCAACGCCAAGTTTTTCCTCTGCGGTGGTCATGGACAGCGGCAGAGTGGCCGCGCTGGATGAGGTGATGAAGGCTGTGAGCATCGGCTGCGCTAGAGCGCTGGCGAGTTTCAGGGGAGAGATGTTGCCAAAAATCCAGGCGATGGTGGGTAGAACCACCAGCCCATGTAAGGCAGTTGCACCAAAAACCACCAGTGCAAACTGGCCCAGAGAGGCGAGCGTTGCCAGGTCAATCCTGCCGCTGAGCTGGAAGGTGATGGCAAACATCCCAATGGGCAGGGCGGTCAACACCCAACGGGCACAGGTGTAGACGACTTGAGTTATCTCATCCAGCATCTTCGGCCAGTGTGAATCTTCCGGCAGCGTGAACGCGGCTGCCAGACCGAATATCAAAGCTGTTGTCAGCACGCCAAGAATGTTGAGTTCCGCAAGTGCCGTAAACGGATTGACCAGCATGGACTGCAGCATTTTTCCAATCAGTGCCAGCGCGCCACCCTGGTCCTGGGCGATCAGTCCGCTGGTCACCTCAGGCAGGTCGGTCAGGGGTGGATAGGCCGTCCAGGGGTGAATATAGAAGACAACAATAAGACCAATGCCTATGGCAATGGCGGAGGTTGCGCTGTAATACAGAACGGTAATGCCACCGAGCCGCCCCATGGAACGAGTTCCTCGCAGCTGCAGCACCCCGGTCATCAGCGAGAAAAAAATCAGCGGTACGATAATCATGCGCAGCGCAGCCAGGAAACTGTCCTGCAGGATTGCAGTGATGGTTTGTAACCAGGCGACTTCGCCAAACAGGGTTGCCATCAGCCAGCCCAGAACGGCCGCAGCAATCAACAGCGGAGCAAACCAACGTGAAGACATCTGTGATTGCCTAGACGATCAGATTCACAAAGTGGCCCGGTTGCAGCGCTGGTCGCCGCAGGGTCTGATAGGCGCGTGGTTGCGTGCAGGTGCCTTTTTTAGGCGCCGTTGGTGTACGCAACCCCAGCGCCGGGGTGACGTTGAGCCCAATTGCGGCAGCGTGCTTGTCTGGATGCACGGGTCGTGTTCTCCTTGATCAGCCGCACAATACTTTGTTGCTCGGCAATTTTTTATACTGCGCAGTATTGTGCCCATCTGCGACGTTAAAACCAGTCGCGATCAGCGCTTTTCTGGCTGGGTTTGTGAGAATTTTTTGTGACGTTACCTTTTGATCGCCCTGTATCGGCAACCTGCCGTCAATTGTTTGACGTCAGCCGTCTGTTCCTGCTGTGCCTGATCGGCTGTTTACTGGGGTGTAGCGAGCAGCCGCGCAGCGGCCAGTTCAGCGGCCCGACCATGGGCACGATGTATGCCGTCACCTGGCATGATGTGGCAGGTGGACGACGGTGTCAGGTAACTCAGGCGCAGGTTGCTGCTCTGCTGGTGCAGATCAATGCAGCGATGTCTACTTATCAGTCTGATTCAGAGCTGTCCCGGCTGAATCAATCCCGTGCAGATGTCTGGATTGACCTGTCACCTGAACTTGCTGAAGTGCTCAGCGTCGCGCAGACGATCTGGGATCAGTCTGCAGGGGCGCTTGATGTCACCGTTGGACCGCTGGTTAACTTGTGGGGCTTCGGACCCGACGCTGGCGTGGTCCGTCCCAGCCCGGTCCAACAACAGCTCGCCGGCGAATATGTCGGTATGGATAAGTTGGCATTGAAGGGGGCGCGCCTGCGTAAAGCGCATGCGGATCTTTACATCGATCTTTCCGCCCTGGCGAAAGGTTATGCTGTCGATGAGGTGGCACAACTGATGGACCAGCGTGGCTGCGATCAGTTCATGGTGGATATTGGCGGCGAGATCCTCGCCAAAGGGTACAACCGTCGTGGTAAGCCCTGGCAGATTGGCATCGAGGTACCCGACCCTGGTCAGCTGGGTACGCTGCATACGGTACTTGGCTTATCCGACCTGAGTATTGCAACCTCAGGCGACTATCGAAATTTCCGACTTGTAGATGGCGTGCGGGTCGATCATGTTATAGACCCGAGAACGGGGCTGCCGGCCACTAATAATGTGGTCAGCGCCACGGTCCTGCATCCCTCTGCCATGTGGGCTGACGCTTATGCCACAGTGCTCATGGTGTTAGGGGTTGAAGAAGGCCTTGCGTTTGCTGACAGGCAGGGTTTTCCTGCATATGTAATGTATCGGACTTCGATACCGGATGATCCGCAGGCAATGTCCTTCGCAGCGCGTTACAATGAACAGATGGTCGGTTTTTTGCCGACCGAAGAATAAACTTTTTCTGGAAAGGCATCAGATGTCCACAATGATACTTGCGTTTGTTTTCATGCTGCTGATGGTTGCTGCCATGGCTGTCGGCGTGCTTATGGGTCGTAAACCGATCAGTGGTACCTGTGGTGGCATGAAAGCACTTGGCATGGATATGGATTGCGAGATCTGCGGCGGCAACCCGGCTTTGTGTGACCCCGATGAAACACCAGACGCAACCTCCGGCCCGGTGCAAAAGGTTGATCCAGGTCTCATCAGAAACGCGGGTCGCAAATAATCTACCGGTAAGTTCAGGATCTGTGACTATGCTTAAGGGTAAGCAAATGCCCCGAGAAAGTTATGTCACACGGCCACACAGAGGCTACCGAAAATTCGCTGGCCGCGCGCTTTCAGGCTGAATTAGACAGTCGCTCCCTGGACCTGCCATTGCTGCCGACTGTCGCGGCCGAAGTGCTGTCTTCCTCTCTGGATGACCAATCGAATGCTGCTCGACTTGCTGAATTAATTCAACAGGATCAAGGGCTTGCGAGCCATTTATTACGTGTTGTTAACTCCCCGGCATTCCGTGGCAACTCAGAAATTGTGGCACTACAGCAAGCCATAGCGCGCCTCGGCATGGAGCGCATCCGCGAGATTGCCCTTACCGTATCCCTAAAAGGAACGATGTTGCAGGCCGGCCCATTTGAAAACCTGGTCAGCGCAGCGTGGCAGCACGGATTGCGCACCGCCCTGTGGTCCAAAGAAGTTGCCCGGGCGGCGATCAAGAATGTTGAAACGGCTTATCTTGGTGGCTTGCTGCACAACATCGGTACGCCCCTTGTTATCAACAGACTTGCGCAGCTGGATGGCAACCTGAGTCAGGCGGATATGCTTGAGTTGAGCGGTTTGTTCACGACACCAGCGGGTCTGTTGCTGGTGGAAGAATGGCGCCTGCCTGGCTCCGTAGATGTGACCATCAGATTCCTTGATGACTTCACCGAAGCGAAAAACGCCAAAGACAGCGTTGCAATAGTTGCGGCTGGCCGGTTGATTGCCGAACAGCAGGCTCTGGCGCAACTGAACGCCGATCTCATTCTGCAGAACCCGGCGCTGCAACACCTTAATTTTTATCCTGATGACGTTGAAAAGCTGCTGGAAAAAGCGCCGGACATTGCGCTTACCATGGAGAGCATGGCATGAACAAAATTTTTGATGCGGTGGTGATCGGCTCCGGTCCTGCCGGACAGAAAGCTGCCATTCAGCTCGCCAAGGCGGGTCGTCAGGTCGCTATTTGCGAGCGTCTGCGTGAAGTAGGCGGCGCGTGTGTTCACTACGGGACTATCCCGTCCAAAGCGTTACGTGAACGCGCTGAAGAACGCGCGAAGGTAAACGCCAGATTGCTTGAGCTGAACCTGCCTGAAATGGATCGTTCTGTGGGTGTGGCCGAACTGATTGGTGAAATGTCGGAAGTGGTGAGTGCACATGACCAGTACATGACAGAACAATTGCAGAGGAACGGAGTTGAAATAGTGCACGGCCGTGCAACTTTCGAAGATGCTAACAGGGTCTCTGTGCTGACAACCACAGGCCAACAAGTTTCATTACAAGCTGCCAATTTTGTGATCTGCACCGGCTCAAAACCCAGGCATCCGGACCATGTTGCCATTGACCACGAACATGTTTATGACAGCGATTCTATTCTGACGCTGGCTTATTTACCCCAGACAATGGTGGTGTTGGGTGGTGGTGTCATTGCTTGCGAATATGCTTCTATTTTTGCCATGTTGGGTGTTCGGGTCACCCTGATTGATCGATATGCCAAACCGCTGGGGTTTCTTGATCACGATCTGACCGATGCCTTTGTTGCCGCATTTGAGCTGCGAGGTGGGGATTTTCTGGGTGAGGTAGACGTTGTCAGCTGCGCATTCGATGGTGTATCCCAGGTTGCCACAACGCTTGCTGATGGCACTGTGATCAAGTCTGACAAAGTGCTTTGTGCCCAGGGACGTGTTGCCGACCTGGCGAATCTGCAGATTGAGCGAGCGGGCCTGTCGATGGACGAGCGTCAGCTGCTGAGTGTCGATGAGCACGGGCGCACGTCGCAACCTCATATCTATGCTGCTGGCGATGTTATCGGGCCGCCGTCTCTGGCTTCCTCATCGATGGAGCAGGGGCGTCGAGCAGCTTGTCACATGCTGGGTAAGGAACTCGGCGTGATAGGTGATCTGTTGCCTTCCGGGATCTATTCCATTCCCGAGTTATCCAGCGTGGGGCTGACTGAACAACAGGCTCGCGAGCAGTATGATGATGTCGTGGTCGGTCTTGCTGATTTTCGCGAAATCGCGCGTGGACACATTGCCAACGCCCAGGATGGTCTGCTGAAACTTGTTGTCAGTGGTGATGGCGTCATCCGTGGGGTACATGTCATTGGTACTCATGCGACAGACCTTGTGCATATTGGCCAGATGGGTCTGTTGCAGGGTGCGGATGTGAATACGTTTATCGAGAATATCTTCAACTTCCCGACCTATGCGGAAAGCTATCGTGTTGCTGCCATACACGCCTCTGCAAAACTGGCCGAACAGGGCGGTTCGCGGGTTAACGTCGCCTGAGATAGCGCTTTTCCCAGATCGCTGATCAGGCTCGCGTGCGCATGACCTGGCGTGCCAGGCGCTTTGAATTGCTTGCCGACATGGCGCTGAAGGTAATACCTATTTCATAGTTGTTGTTTACCGGACAGCACCGGGTAACCCGGCCACATTCGAGAAAACTCAGTCCATCGTCCAGGATTATGTGAACCGCAATAAACTGATCCGCCTCAAGGGCCTGGCTGGCTGTCAGTTGCATACCATCGTGGGATAATACGAGGCTCTGGGTGGGGATGGGTTGCGGGCTGCAGTTTGTCGGCGCAAGCAGGTCGATTTTCTGATTGACCATACTGATCGCATGTCGCACATGCAGGTCCTGGATATTTTCCAGGGCATTGTTGAGCGCGGCGCCAAGCTCTGTGAAGGCCGCTGCGACGCCGGTTCCGCCGGGTAACGCAAAGACTTCATGCAGCCTGGCTGAATTCAGCTCGTCATCTACAAGTTGCCATTCGCAGGGCAGCCTGGTAGATACGCGCATGGATTGTCGTCTGTCACGGTCCATGCTTTAGTGTAGTCAACCTTTGGAGAAACGCCTGTCCGCTCGTAACCCCTCTTTTTTCAGTCAGCGGCTGTCCACCTGGATGGCACTGCGCTACCTGTTTGCCCGTCGCTCAGCGCTGTCCTATGTGTCGCGCCTGGCGCTGCTTGGCCTGATCCTGAGTGTGGCCGTGCTGGTGATTGTGCTGTCCATTGTCAACGGATTTGAGCGCGAACTGCGCGATCGCGTGCTCGGCGTGTTACCGCACATTTCTGCCCAGGTACCTGCTGGTCTGCAAACCAGTCAATGGCAGACATTAGTGGCGGAGCAATCTTTTGCCGGAATCACCGCCCTGGCACCTTACATCAGTGGAACCGCGTTGCTGGCAGCGAACAGCAAAATCCAGGGAATCAACCTGACCGGCATTGATCCGGCGACTTATGCTCAGGTCACGGATATCGTGCAATACACCTCGAGTCAGGGGTTTGCCGCGCTGGATGAAACGCCATATGGCATTATTCTCGGCGCGCGCCTGGCTGCAACGTTGAGTTTAAAGACAGGCGATCGCGTACTGGTCGTGTTGCCGGTAGGGGCGGTTACACCAGCTGGCGCGTTACCCCGGCAACGACGGTTTCAGGTTGTAGATATTTTTGACAGTCAGTCCCAACTTGATGGACAACTGGCGTTGATCACACTGAATTCTGCGCAGAAGATGTTCCGCACCGCTGGTCGTGTTCACGGCCTGCAGGGCCGGTTGGATGATCTGTTTCTGACGCAGAACGCACAGGCTGGTTTACAGAATGCTCTGCAGGGATCCCAAGTCAGGGTCCGCACCTGGATGGACACCCATGGCAACCTCTATCAGGCAATTGCAGTGCAGAAAATGACAATGTTTGTGCTGCTGTCGTTTCTGGTTGCGGTGGCCGCCTTTAATCTGGTGTCGGGTTTGATGATGATTGTTGAACAGCGTAAGAACGATGTCGCCGTGTTACGCACGATGGGTGCGGACTCGCGTATGGTCATGACCCTCTTCTGTGCCCTGGGTTTACTTTTGGCATTGAGTGGTATCGCGTTTGGCGTCGTTATTGGCGCTGGGATTGCACTGGGATTGCCAGGCTTTTACTCACAGGTGACCCAGTTTTTCGGGCTGAACCTCATGTCGCAGTATTTTATCGCCTATCTGCCTGTTGATATCCGTATCGAAGACCTGCTTCAGGTTGCTGTGGCTGCCTTTGTGCTGACCCTCCTGGCAACGCTTTATCCTGCCTGGCGTGCTACCCGCCTGCTGCCTTCACGAGTACTTGCCCATGAGTGATTCCCTGACAAATACCCGCCCCGACAAAGCCGCTTCTCTGTCAGCTGCGGGCGACAAAACAGTGCTGCAGGCGGTAAGCCTGGTAAAACAATATCGTCAGGGTTCAAGCACAATCGATGTTCTGCAGGGGCTGGATCTGAACCTCGCGGCAGGGGAACGGGTTGCGGTGGTCGGGCGGTCCGGGTCGGGTAAAAGTACCTTGTTACATGTGCTGGCGGGTTTGGATACCGTTGATAGCGGTACGGTTACGGTACGTGGTGAAAACATGACGGCTGCAGACCCCAACAGAAAAGCTGCTCTGCGCGGTGCGCATATGGGTTTTGTCTATCAGAATCATCATCTGTTGCCGGAATTCAGCGCGGTCGAGAATGTCGCGATGCCTATCCGCATTGCCGGAGGCGATAACCGGACTGCCATTGAGCAGGCCGGCGAGCTTCTGACCCAGGTGGGGCTGGCTGAGCGTTTACAGCACCTGCCCAGCGAACTGTCTGGCGGTGAGCGTCAGCGCGTGGCGGTTGCTCGAGCGCTGGCAGGTAACCCGGCAGTGGTGCTGGCTGACGAACCCACCGGCAATCTCGACAGTGAAACCGCAGCGGTGGTCATGGCGTTGATGGCGAGCCTGTGTCGCCGGTCAGGCACTGCCTTTCTTGTGGTTACGCATGATGTATCCATGCTGGGCGAATTTGACCGCGCGCTGCGTTTGATCGATGGCCAACTGCTGCCTTATGACAACTGATTCAGGTCTGTCGCACAATTCAGTATCTGCCGCGCAAGAGGTGCCGGTAGAGACTGCCTCACCTGGTCTGGCATTGGTTCTTGCGAGGCGGCTTTTGACCCATGGAGAGAATCGTTTTGCGCGCTTTGTTACATGGGTTTCTTTTCTGGGCCTTGCCCTGGGGGTCATGATCCTAACTGTGGTCATCACAGTAATGAACGGTTTTGACAGTGAGCTGAAGAGCCGTCTGCTGCAATCTGTACCCCACATTACGGTTGCAGGCGCTAAAACGGGGGACAGGCTTGAAAATGTTGCCGGCGCAATGCCGGAGGTTGCCAGTGTGCATGAATATTTTCAGGGATTAGGGGCGCTTTCCATCGCTGGCAGAGTGCAGCCGGTAACCATATACGCGGTAGGTGAACAAGGCATGGCCAGCCTTGATTATCTGCAGAAGACGATACAGCAGGGCAGTTTTGCGCAGCTTCAGTCGGATACAAACGGCATGCTGGTAGGGGCGCCGCTGGCCCGTTACCTGGGGTTGCAGGTAGGCGATCCGATTGTTCTGCTGGCAATTGCAACGTCGGCAGACGGCGTTGCACCAAGGTTGCTCCGATTTACACTGCTGGGCACGTTTGAGCTCGGCGCTGAACCTGACTATGGCCTGGTCATAGTAAATATCAATCGACAAACCACTGCCCAGTGGCAGACGATGGGTTCACAGGGGTTGCAGGTTCAGTTGCATGAAGCGCTGCTGGCACCTGATGTGGCCAGGCGCCTGACAGCAGAGTTGCCGAACCTGGAAGTGGACACCTGGGTCACAGCGTATGGGGAGTTGTTTCAGGCGGTCCAACTTGAAAAATCCATGATGTTTGTGCTGTTACTGCTGGTGGTGGCTATAGCCTCCTTTAACATAATTGCCGGACAGACCATGGTTGTGAATGACAAGCGCGCCAGCATCGCAATTTTGCGAACCATGGGTTGCACCGCAGGGTTGATTCGGCAGGTGTTCCTGCTGCAGGGCGTTTGTATTGGTTTGTTAGGTACATTGATTGGCCTGGGGCTCGGCCTTTTGTGCGCGGGGTACATCAACGAGATCATGTCGCTGATTGCATCAGTAAGTGGGCGACACCTGCTTGATGGGTCCTTTTTTGTAGAAATACCGGTGCGTGTTCTGCCGGTTGATCTGTTTGTCATTGGCGTCATGAGCTGTGGACTGTGTCTCTTGTCCGCCTGGTTTCCCGCGCGCAGAGCCGCCCAGATGGACCCTGTCGCCGCCCTTCATTAGGGCATTTTGGACCGCGCCGCTTTGATGCGCGCACGTCTCGCCTGCCAGCGCTGCACAACATGCAGGCGCCACAAAACCCTCGTGATGACAAAGCCGGTGACACCCGCCACCCAACCACAGATCAGTGAGCCAACCAGTAAAGGCAGGCCAATTGTGCCCAGATTATGCCAGAACCAGGTGAAGCTCAGCTCAATAGAATCCACTGCTATCCGCATGTCGAGTAACCATGCACCCAGACGGTAGGTGAAGTAAAAAATCGGCGGGATAGTGATGGGGTTGGAGATCCACACCAACACCACGGAGATTGGTAGGTTGCAGCGCGTGATGATGGCCAGCGTGGCAGCAATGACCATCTGCAGAGGAATGGGTAGAAACGCGCAGAACAGGCCAATGAAGACTGCGCCGGCAGCTGAACGACGGTTCAAATGCCAGATCTCACTGCCCATAAGGAGATGTGCCACAGGACGAAGTGCCGGGTTCTCACGGACCTGGTGCGGGCTGGGCAGATAACGTTTAAGGCGAGATCTCGGCATCCCCTCATTATGCCCGTCAAAGGTTGGCACATCATTGTCTAATGCCACAAAACTAGTCTGTTTGATGGTCATTATTATCCTGATGGCATTGCGCTGGGGCCTGTGGTACGCCACAGCGCATGAAATGCCTGGGTGTATTGAGCGTCAACCGCACGAGTTAACTTTACAACTGCTTGAACCCGCTCCGGTGCTTGCTCAGCGGGTTCTGCTTGAGGCGCGGATTCTGACTGTGCACAGCGCTGGCTGCGGTCGCCTGGCGTCGAAGAAAGTCAGGCTGGTCTGGTATGACATGCAGATGTCGCTACCGGCGGGTACCCTTTTGAAAGCGGTAGCAAATCTGAAGGCTCCAGCGGCGCTTGGAAATCCAGGCGGGTTTAACTTTGCGCGCTGGTTGCGGGGCAAAGGGTTTGTTGCCAGTGGCTATGTAAAACAGGCATCTGCTTTGAATCAGGCACCCGAATCACCAGCTGGCCTGCAGATTGATTCCCGTCGCTATGTACACGCTGATCTGCTCAATGCGATGTTACTTGGCCAGCGTGGCCTGGTCAGTCAAGCCAGTTGGGAAGTTTTCAGGCGTACTGGAACGGTTCATCTTATGGTGATCTCGGGCCTGCATGTCGGCGTTTTTTTCGGTTTTGTGTTCATCATTACACAGGCTGGGTTTCGTCTTCTGCCTTTGCGGCTCGCGGGTTGGGTACCGCGGCGAGGTGCGTTGATTGTTGCGCTGGCCTGTCTCGTACTTCTGGTGGTGCAGGTAGGCGCCAACCCGCCCGTGGTGCGGGCGGCTTTGATGACGGGAGGTGTTGCGATGCTGTTTCTGCTGTCGCGGCGAACCCCATGGTGGTATGTCTATGCTGTGGTGATGCTGCTGGCGGTTGCCGTGCAGCCGCAAGTGACATTCCAGCAGGGATTCTGGTTGTCTTATGCAGCGGTCGGAGTTCTGCTGTACGCACTGGGCTGCCGTCGGCCGGTTTTCAGTGCGGTGACCGGCCTGTTGTTTTGTCAGATTACTCTGTTGTTGATGTTGACCCCGTGGCTGGGTGTTGTGCTGGGTGAGGTGCCTCTGGTGAGTCCGGTGGCCAATATCCTGGTGGTACCCCTGGTAACTACAATCACTATTCCGGTAGGTTTGCTCGGCTTGTTGCTGGACCAGTTACCCGGGTTGTCGAGACTGTCCGTTTTTTTCCTGAGTGTTGCCGATTTTTCGATCGCACTGGTCTTAAGTGTTCTGCAGAGATTCCCGGAAACCGGTTTTTCGGTGGGTTTCTTTGATTGGATCACTGCGGTGAACGCACTCATCGCAGGTGCAGTAGTTTTATCACCAGCGCCTGGCAAGGTGAAGCTGTTGGCTTTGCTCGGCTGGATACCGGTTTTGCTGCAGCAGCCAGCACAAGTTCCGGCGGAACATTTTCGCATCCAGGTTGTTGATGTCGGGCAAGGCAGCGCGGCGATTGTTGATACCCACAACCATCGGTTGCTGGTGGATACAGGTGCTAGTTTCAGATCGGGTTTCAGTATGGCGCAGGCTGCCGTAGTACCGGTACTGCGACGCAGCGGACCAAACAGAATTGATCGTGTTCTGATCAGCCACAACGACAATGATCATGCGGGCGGATTGGCTTTGCTTAAGGATTGGTATCCGCGCGCGGATGTTTTTGGCGCAGGCCGGCCTTGTCGCAACGGTGACCGGTGGTTCTGGGACGGCGTCATGTTCAGTGTGCTGGTCGACATGCAGGCGGGCACCAGCAACGATGCGTCCTGTACGCTTGTGGTGAGCAACGGCACGCGCACAGCTTATTTCAGTGGTGATATCAGCAGCCGGATTGAACGCAGTCTGCTGCCTGAGCTGCCGCGCAATATTGATTGGCTGTTGGCGCCACATCACGGCAGTAGCACTTCTTCAGCACCAGGATTTGTCAGTTGGTTAAAGCCGTCGGTAGTGGTATTCAGCACAGGCCGTAACAATCGTTATGGACACCCCAGGCCACTCATAGTGAAGCGCTATCTGCGTCGGGGTGCAAAAGTATTCAATACCGCGGAGCACGGTGCGATCAGCTGGTCCAGCGATCAACCGGCTACAGTCAGGACGTTCTGGTAGATGCTGGCAGGCGTGAATTAACTGCTCTGGTACTGTTTTTCATCCGCTGCAGCCACCATACGTTTGAGTTCAGTGATGAGGGTTTGTTTTTCCTCGCTGTTGAGGTACTTGCCAATTTCGTACTCCTCATCACGGTGACGTAATGCCACGCGGCATGGGTACCAGGGGTGGCGCGGTGCCTCGACCAGTACTTTGGTGAAGAAACGTTGCCATTCGTGGCGCACTTCGGGCGCATTGCGACCGATTTCCATCACCACCTGATCAGCAGCGAAAGACAGTACTTCCTGAGTCTGATTACGCCTGATCAGATAGTAAAAACACGCCAGGAGAAAGGTCATTTCCAGGACGGTGAAAGGCAGAATCATCCAGTAACCCTGCAACAGAAATGCGATGGCCATGGTCAACGAGATAATCATCAGCGAGGCGAGGAAATAGCGGGTTGTCTGCCAGCCCATGGAATTATTGGGCCGGATAACAATCTGCCCGATATAGTCGCTCTGCTGTGCTGATTGTGTGTGCTCGAAATACTTTGTCGAAACCATGGTTACTGCTGTTTAACTCTCGAATAATGGTTTGATTAACGCCTCTACGGTGGTTCGCTGGAAGGGGATGGCAAACGTGATTTCGCGCAGGTCACGCAGCCTGTTTAGCCAACGCCAGTCTCGATACTGACCCTGTTCGGGCAGATCGATGGCTGAGACGGTAGTGGTAGTTTGGTAAATAACGCTGTATGTGGCAGCTTCAGATAGACCGACATCAACTGTGCTTTCCGCGGCGCTGGGCGTGATAGTACTACTTAAGGGCAGGCCGAGACCAGACTCCGCAAAATCCCTTAATGCCTTTTCTGACGATTCACCTACGATCAGAAATCTGCCGGGTAGCAGCCATTTGCCGTTTTCCTGAACCAGCAGAAGACCTTTCTTCTCGTTCAGTACAGCCAGGCTGAGGTGCACCTGAAAATAGTCCCTGCCAATGGCGAGCTCCTGGCGAGGCTGCTGCACACTGCTCCAGAGATGTTGAGCTGTTTTGTTAATAAACGCGAGACCCAGACCCTGTTCGGTTACCCGTTTAACCTGCATCTCTATAGTGGGTTTAGATTGTGTGTCCGTGGGGAGAGTTGTCAGCACGCGTAGTTTTATTTTGCCGCCCTCGCGTACTTTCGGGTTGGCCATAAAAACAAACAACCCTCCTTCAGAGATATCTTTAGCGGTTGTTTGCACTGTGCCGATGGCTGGGTGGATCAGCTCTACTAACAGTGGAATTTGTATGCGGGGGTGTTCGCGCTTTTCCATGACCAGGCTGACCCAATTCACAGTTGAAAAATATGTAAACGACCACATTGTAGCAGCACATCTGTATTGATGACCAAATTCTGGATAGTGAGGACACGAACGTGAGAATGGACAAATTTACCAACCGGGCGCAGACGGCTCTGTCCGATGCCCAGTCGCTGGCGCTCAGCCTGGATCACAGTCAGGTTGAATCGGCGCATCTGTTGGCAGTGTTATTAGATGCGCAGGATCAGCTTGCTGCAAACCTGGTGGCCCGCTCAGGCGGCCGTGCCAAAAGTCTGCGACAAGCAGTGGCCGACTATCTGGAAGATCGCCCGAAGATTGGTTCAACTACAGGCGAAGTCAATGTTTCGCAGGACTTAGCACGTACGTTAGGTCGAGCGGATGCTTCAGCCACCAAGGCCGCGGACAAATTTATTTCAGTAGACCGGGTTCTGGTGGCTCTCGCAGAAGACTCAACCCTGAGTGCCATGTTTAAAGACGCTGGCGTCAGTAGTGGAGCTCTACTTGCTGCGGTAGATGCTCAGCGCGACGGGGAAACAGTTGATGAAGCTAACGCTGAAGACACTCAAGGTGCACTGAGTAAATACACCCTTGACCTCACCGAGCGCGCCGCAGATGGCAAGTTAGATCCAGTTATCGGTCGTGATGAAGAAATCCGGCGCACTGTGCAGGTGCTGCAGCGTCGAACCAAAAATAACCCTGTGCTCATTGGTGAGCCTGGTGTAGGTAAAACCGCAATTGTTGAAGGGTTGGCCCAACGAATTGTCAACGGCGAAGTTGCAGACAGTTTGAAGAACAAGAAAGTCCTATCGCTGGATATGGGTGCTCTGATTGCCGGTGCCAAGTATCGCGGCGAATTTGAAGAGCGTCTGAAAGCGGTGCTTAACGATCTGGCGAAGCAGGAAGGCAACGTTATTCTGTTCATCGATGAGTTGCATACCATGGTGGGTGCAGGCAAAGCCGACGGCGCAATGGATGCGGGCAACATGTTGAAGCCCGCGCTGGCGCGAGGAGAGTTGCACTGTGTCGGAGCGACGACATTAGACGAATATCGGTCTTACATAGAAAAAGATGCGGCGCTGGAAAGACGATTTCAGAAAGTCCTGGTTGATGAACCGAGTCTGGAAGACACCGTGGCGATCCTGCGTGGTTTAAAAGAACGTTACGAAGTGCACCACGGGGTTGATATCACCGACCCGGCGATTGTAGCGGCCGCGCGTTTATCCCATCGTTACATTACTGACCGACAGCTGCCGGACAAAGCCATTGATCTTATCGATGAAGCTGCCAGCCGTATTCGTATGGAAATGGACTCTAAACCTGAAAGCATGGATATGCTCGATCGTCGCCTGATTCAGCAGAAGATGGAAATTGAAGCGCTCAAAAAGGAAAAAGACGATGCCAGTTTGAAGCGATTGAAAGTGCTCGAAGCTTCTGTTGCTGAACTGCAGGAAGAGTATCAGGCGCTGGATGAAATCTGGCAGACAGAAAAAAGTGTCCTGAAAGGTTCCCAGGGCGTGAAAGAAGAACTCGAAGCTGCACGCATCGAGTTTGATGCGGCTCGACGTAGTGGTGATCTCGCGCGGATGTCCGAACTGCAATACGGCGTGATTCCAGATCTCGAAGCGAAACTGGCTGAGCCAGAAGAGGAACTGACACACCGGCTTCTGCGCAACAAAGTGACGGAAGGTGAGGTTGCTGAAGTGGTTGCGAAGTGGACGGGTATCCCGGTGTCAAAACTGATGGAAGGCGAGAAAGACAAGCTGCTGCAGCTGGAAGATTTACTGCATCAACGCGTCATCGGCCAGAATGACGCGATCAAGGCAGTCAGTCAGGCGGTGCGTCGCTCCAGGGCAGGGCTGGCCGATCCTAATCGACCTAACGGTTCATTCATGTTCCTCGGCCCGACCGGGGTCGGTAAAACTGAATTGTGCAAAGCCCTTGCTGAGGTGCTTTTTGATAGCGAAGAAGCGCTTTTGCGCGTGGACATGTCAGAGTTCATGGAGAAGCATTCTGTTGCCCGTTTGATAGGTGCCCCTCCCGGTTATGTAGGTTACGAAGAAGGGGGGTATCTGACAGAGGCTGTACGTCGCCGACCGTATTCCCTGATTCTGCTGGATGAGATCGAGAAAGCGCATGCGGATGTGTTCAATATTCTGTTACAGGTCCTGGATGACGGACGCCTGACGGATGGCCATGGGCGCACCGTGGACTTTCGCAACACAGTTCTCGTAATGACCTCAAACCTCGGTTCCGAAGTGATTCAGACGCTGACGCAGGATGGCCAGCAGGCGCGCATAAAAGATGCCGTTATGGGGGTGGTTGCCCAACACTTCAGGCCGGAATTTATTAACCGCGTGGACGATCTCATCGTGTTTGAACCTTTGAGTGAAAGTCAGATCGGTGAAATCGCTTTGCTGCAACTGGCTGCGTTGAACAAGCGTCTCGCAGAACAGGAACTGGTTCTGGAACTGGACGAAGCTGCGATGCAGCAAATTGTGAAGCAGGGTTACGATCCGGTCTATGGCGCGCGACCCCTGAAACGTTCGTTCCAGCGGCTGATCGAAAATCCCCTGGCCAACGCCTTGCTGGAGCGGGGCTTTGAACGCGACAGTGTTATTAAAGGAACCTGGGCGGATGATGGACTTGTTCTGACGGAGCAGGCGGCTGGCTGAAAAGGGTATTGTATAAATATACAGTAGTGGTATGATTTTAACCGTTGGACAGTCTTTCGTTACGTGGAATTGATATGGGTGAAACATTACCTTTATTTGAAAGCGCAGGGTTTGCAGAATCCGAAGTTGGTCATCCTCACCTGGAGGGTTTGAAAGGGCAACCGGCAATGGGGCTTGTTCAGCCCCGTCAGCCCGCTCGTCAGCAGCCCTATCGTCAGCAGCCCGATCATCAGCAAAGAGACGCAGATCGCCATATGCGCGTCGCGTGGCACCTGTCGAATGCACTGAAAGCGGGCAAGGCAGGTCGGCGTTCGGACGGCAGCAAAGCTAAGCTAACCGCAACGCAGAAACGTCAGGTTGGCAATGCAATCTGTGAGCACCTGCTTGCATCTCTGCGTGAACAGGTGACTGCGGAAAACGCCTCACCTACACAGTAACTACAATCTTGTGCAGAATTCCCCGCTTTTTTCTCAGGCGGCACGTTACAATCCGGGTTTTTTGATCCTGGGTTGAGTGTTTGATGATTAAGAAGTGTCTTTTCCCCGTTGCTGGTTACGGAACCCGGTTTTTGCCGGCCACAAAAGCGATGCCTAAAGAGGTGTTGCCGATTGTTGACAAACCACTTGTGCAATATGCGGTAGAAGAGGCAGCAGAAGCCGGCCTCACGGAAATTGGCTTTGTTACCGGCCGAGGCAAGCGCGCCATTGAAGACCACTTCGATGTCAGCTACGAATTAGAACACCAGATAGCGGGTACCGGCAAAGAGAAGGCCCTGGATGGCATTCGCTCACTGATCAAGAACTGTACTTTTTCTTACACCCGCCAGGTCAACATGGCCGGCCTGGGTGACGCAATTCTGAAAGGCCAGACCATTATCGGCGATGAACCCTTTGGGGTCGTGTTGGCAGACGATCTCTGTCTGGGCGAAGATCAAGGTGTGCTTGCTCAGATGGTAGGCCTGTTCCGGCAGTACCGCTGCAGCATTGTTGCCATCGAGGAAGTACCCGCAGATCAAACCGGTAGTTATGGTGTCATTGATGGCGAGATGATCAGTGATTCGCTGGTGCGGGTCACCAACATGGTAGAAAAACCTGCACCTGAAGACGCACCCAGTAACCTGGCTATCATTGGTCGTTACATTCTCACGCCGGATATTTTTGAGATTCTGCGCAACACGCCACCGGGTAAAAATGGCGAAGTGCAGATTACTGATGCGCTGTTAACCCAGGCGAAAACCGGTTGTGTAATGGCCTATAAATTTAAAGGTCGGCGGTTTGACTGTGGTTCGGTTGCCGGATTTGTTGAAGCCACCAACTATTATTACGAAAACTTCTTCGAACAAGCTTAAACTGGCCGCTTCGTTTATTGCTGGATGCCGCCGTTGAATGCTTCGTTTTTGATTGAGCAGACTCAGAACCGTACAAGTGAGCCTGTGCTGCTTGAAGAACCCATTTCTATTGAGGCGTTACCCACGCCCGCGCTGGTCCTGGATCGGCCTGCTCTTGGTCGCAACATTGACAAGATGGCCGCTTTCCTGGGTGACCATGACAAAGGGTTCAGACCTCACGCAAAAACCCATAAATGTCCGTTGATTTCCCGTGAGCAGATTGCCGCCGGTGCGGTGGGTGTCTGCGTTGCTAAAGTGGGTGAGGCGGCGGCACTGCTGAGCGGTGGCATAGAGCAGATCCTGATCACTTCCCCAGTGACGACTCCCCTGAAAGCTCAGTGTATAAACCTGCTGGCTAAGCAGACGAGTGGTCTGCAGATTGTGGTCGACAGTCTGGCGGGACTGAATGTGCTGCAAGCCCATCTCGATGCAGAGGCATCCCTGGGGATCCTGCTGGATATAGATGTCGCTATGGGCCGCACTGGATCTCGGGATGTAGATCTGTTGTTAACCTTGGCCGAGCAGATTGTTGCAGACCCGCGCATGACGTTTGCCGGCGTGCAGCACTACGCCGGTCATGTCATGCATATTGAAGATTTTGTCGAGCGCCGTAATAAATCTTTAGCGCTATGGGAAACGGTCACTGAACGACTGCAAATTCTGCGCGAGCATGGCTATGATGCCGCCATTGTGACCGGCGGTGGGACAGGCACCTATAACATAGACGTGGATGTGGCAGCGTTAACCGATGTACAGGTGGGCAGCTATATTCTGATGGATCAGGAGTATCGGCAGATCGGTTCCGCTGAAAATGATCAGTTTCTTGACTTTGAGGTGTCACTTCACGTCGCGTGCAGCACCATCAGCGCACCCCGACAGGGTACGATGACTGTAGACGGTGGTTATAAAGCTTTTGCTTCAGACTCGGTTGCGCCAGTGACAGATGATCATGCGGGCGTGAAGTTTCACTTCGCTGGTGATGAGCATGGTGTGCTGGTGCTGCCGAAAGGTGAACAGGCGCTACAATTAGGACAGGTTGTTCAATTTGTGGCACCGCACTGTGATCCGACGGTTAATTTGCATGATTATTACTGGGTCAAAGAGGCAGACAACATGATTCACAGCCTCTGGCCGATAACCGCACGGGGTTGTGTCTGGTAACGAGATAACCTGGCTTTTTTAAGTGCTTTGAGAAGGATAAACGAGGAACTTCTGTGTTAGAAATAATTCAAGCCGGTGGCTGGCTGATGGTGCCGATATTGTTGTGCAGCGTTGTTGCCGCCGCGATCAGCGTAGAACGATTGTGGACGCTGCAGCGTAAACGCATCCTGCCTAAGAATCTGCTGGCACAAACCTGGAATTCGCTTAAACAGGACGAGTTTGATCAGCAGAAAACCCGTGAACTGCGTGCCGGTTCGCCCCTGGGGCATGTTTTTGCGTCCGGTATCAGTAACGCCAAGCGCGGGCGCGAGATCATGAAAGAAGCCATGGAAGAAGCCACAAACCAGGTGAATCAGGATCTCGAGCGGTATCTCACGGCCCTCGGCATTATCGCCAGTATTGCGCCGCTATTAGGGTTGCTGGGTACGGTGGTGGGCATGATCGATGTTTTTGATAACCTCATGCGTGAAGGTTCCGGTAATGCCAATCTGCTCGCCGGTGGCATTTCCACCGCGCTGATCACCACAGCTTCGGGGTTGTCAGTCGCTATCCCAGCCCTCATGTTCCACCGCTTTTTCCTTCGACGGGTAGACGAGCTGGTTGTCGAAGTTGAACATGAAAGCAGCAAACTGGCGGATATGGTTCACGGTCATCACGTGGAACCGGTTGCTTAAACAGTGGCAAAGCGCAGGCGCGGCCGCCACGAGGCCAATGTTGAGTTAACGCCCTTAATTGATGTGGTTTTCCTGCTGTTGATTTTTTTTATGGTTTCAACCACTTTTATTCGCGAAACCCAGTTGCAGATAAATCTGCCGGAATCCAGCGGTGAGCTGCAGGAAGTAGAGCCTGGTACCATAGAGATTGTGATTGACCGAGGCGGCGATTACGCGGTGAATGATCGACTTCTGGTGAACTCGGAGAAAACCACGCTCGTTCGAGCCTTGCGGGAAGTTATGGATCCAGAAGCGTCGTCAACTCTGGTGGTGATTACAGCGGATGCGTCTGCGCAACATCAATCGGTTGTGCGGGCGATGGATGCTGCTGGTACCGTAGGCCTGACCCGCGTTAGCATTACAACGCAGCAACCCGAAGAGACTTCGGAATAAACTCCCTGTATTTGTAGTGGCGATGCCGCCCGAGAGGAATACCAACATCGAAAAGTCGTCAGGCGACTGGTCTATCTATAAACGTCTTCTCAGGTACGTGGCTCCCCACTGGATGCTGCTGCTTGTCTCGTTTCTGGGATTTTTAGGCGCTGCCGGCTCGGAGGCCTATTTTGCCTATCTCTTTGGTCAGCTCATTGATTCATGGGAAGAAGCGGTTGTCATAGCAGCGGCCAGTATCCCGGTGCTGATGTTCATGACTGCGTTGGGTCGCGCCACCGGTTCAATTATTGGTGAATCCCTCATGGCGCGAGTGTCGTTTCATGTGGTGTACACCCTGCGACAGGAACTGTTCAACCAGTTATTGAAACTGCCCAGCAGCTTTTTCGATAAAAACTCTCAAGGCCATACTGTTTCGCGCCTGACGTTCACTGTGGCGCAGCTGCGTGATACCGGTACCGATGCGCTGCGCGCAATTATTCAGGATGGACTGAAAGTAATCGTTTATCTGAGCGCAATGGTGTGGATGAACTGGCAGATGACCCTTCTGTTCATAGGCACGCTACCTGTGCTGGCCTTTGTTGTCGTATTCGCCAGTAATCGATTTCGCAGAATAAGCCGCCGCATACAGGGATCCATGGGAGATGTTACCCACGTGGTGTCTGAGACTACCGCGGGTTACCGGGTGGTGCGCACGTTTGGTGGTCAGGACTACGAAACCAGAAGATTTGAGAAGTCTAATCGCGTCAACCGCCAACAGAATTTGAAGATGGCGGTCACTAAAGTGTTCAGTGCGCAGATGAACGAAACCATTATCGCGTTGGCGATCTGCGTTCTTATCTTTCTGTTGTATGACAGCTCCGGGAGTATGACCAGCGGTGAGGCGGTGACGTTTCTGACCTGGGCGGGCCTGTTAGGATCGCCGATCAAAAAACTCTCTGAAGTAAATGCCAAACTTCAGCGCGGGCTGGCGGCGGCTGAAGATGTCTTTGCGCAACTGGATTCTGCCGTCGAGCGGGATGAAGGTAGCGAAGAGATAGGGCGCGCAACAGGTTCGCTGGTGTTTGAAGATGTGTCATTTACTTACGGTGGTGACACGCCAGTATTGCGCCATGTCAACCTCTCAATTGAACCAGGCCAGACGATTGCCCTGGTAGGGCGGTCGGGTAGTGGTAAGACCACCATCGCTAGTCTGATCCCGCGATTCTACGAATTGGAGCAAGGCCGGATTCTGCTCGATGGAAAAGATATAAGGTCCTATTCATTACCGGCTCTGCGGCGTCAGATTGCCCTCGTTTCTCAACAGGTCACTTTGTTTAACGATACTCTGCGCAACAATATCGCATACGGTGACCTGCAGGATTGCAGTGATGAAGCGATTCAGCAGGCCGTTTCTCGAGCTTATGCCAATGATTTTATCACCGCTCTGCCGGATGGATTCGATACCATTGTTGGCGACGATGGCGTACTGCTGTCCGGCGGTCAGCGGCAGCGTGTAGCCATTGCCAGGGCGCTGCTTAAAGACGCACCACTGCTGATTCTTGATGAAGCCACCTCGGCTCTGGATAACGAATCTGAACGGTATATACAGGCTGCGCTTGACGCGGTGATGGAAGGGCGCACAACCATTGTCATCGCACACCGTTTATCTACCGTGGAATCTGCAGACAGTATTGTTGTACTTGATGAAGGGCAGATTGTAGAAGTTGGAACGCATGATGAGCTGCTCGCCGCTGATGGGCTTTATGCCGAGTTGCACAGTGCTCAGTTCCAGGACGAAGCTCCGGCAAAAAAGAAGAAGCGAGCGGTGCGAAACAAAGATCAGGCGGTAGTGCGGACAAGCCTGCCCAGCGGTGAATATTTTGAAAGATCAGCTCTGGGTTTATCTCAGGCCTGGTATGACGGCGCCTGGTGGCTTCACCTGCTGCGTCCATTGTCCGGAGTGTATAACTGGGGGCGAAAACGCCAGCTCAAACCTTATCAAACAGGTAAAAGAGCGCCTGCCCGTACCAGCCTGCCGGTTATTGTAGTCGGTAACATTACGGTTGGTGGGACCGGTAAAACTCCGATGGTGAGCTGGCTTGTTGAAGAGCTGCGAACGTTAGGTTTCGCTCCAGGTGTTGTGTTGCGGGGCTACGGTGGACGCTTGAGTAAAACGGGTACTCTCGTCCCCACCGGTGCAGATCCCGAACGTTACAGCGATGAGGCGGTGCAACTGCGTGATCGCCTCGGTTGTCCCGTGGCTATATCTGCCAACCGCCTGAAAGGGCTGCGGCTGCTGGAAACACAGGTGTGCGATATCGCCATTTCTGACGATGGTTTACAACACTATGCTATGGCCAGAGATATTGAGATTGCCATTATTGACGGCGCGCGTGGCGTTGGTAACGGCAGGTTGTTACCCGCCGGACCCTTGCGGGAGCCTGTTGAACGACTACAGGAAGTAGACTGGGTGATCGCCAATGGTGAGTCCAGTGGCCTGGTTGAGGCTGAATCAGTGATGCGCATGCGTGCTGATGGCTTCATTAATCTGGCCAGTGGTGAGCAGCTGACCTGCGCGGCATTCTGCGGACGTTTCAGCCAGGTGCACGCCGTGTGCGGAATTGGCAATCCGCGACGCTTTTTTGAATCCCTGCATGAGTTGGGGATCAGTACGATAAAACATACTTACAGCGATCATTACGACTTCTCTGGTCCTGAAGTGCGTTTTGGCGATGGCATGCAGGTTGTCTGCACGGAGAAAGATGCCGCTAAGCTTAAGCATCTGGAAGATGATTTCAGTCACGTCTGGTACCTGCGCGTTTCTGTGCAATTGGAAACCAACGCCCGGGACATATTGCAGGGTTTACTGGTGGAACGTGCCATTGTGCCTCGGCCGGCGGATCCTGCAGACGAAATCGATGCTGGTCAGAATCTGGAAGTCACCCCGTGAAGGTGCATGTTGTCGTACCGGCACGCTTGGCCTCAACACGTTTGCCTGGCAAACCTCTGGCACTGATCCAGGGTATTCCGATGATCGTGCGCGTGATGATGGCGGTCCAGGATGCGGGTGTAGATACGGTTACCGCGGCAGTTGATGACCACAGTGTTTTATCTGCGGTTGAAGCAGCAGGGTTTGCGGCGATGCTGACCTCAGAGGATCATCCGTCAGGGTCTGATCGGGTCATGGAGGTGGTAAGCCGCTCAGGCTGGCAGGACACAGATGTTGTCATTAATGTGCAGGGCGATGAGCCTTTGCTGCCGGCGTCTCTGATCTCTCAACTGGCTGAACTCATGCGAGCGGATTCTGCAATGGAAATGGCAACGGTCTCTGAACCGATTGTGAGTGTTGCAGATTTCCTGAATCCCAACATTGTTAAGGTTGTAACCACTTCTCAAGGGGACGCGCTGTATTTTTCCCGTGCGCCCATTCCTCTGCCGCGTGATCTGATTCTCAACGATGCCCTGACGGACACTCAGATTGATAGCTTCAAACCACAGCGGCACGTAGGTCTGTACGCCTTTCGTGTAGCGGCTCTGAGGAAATTTGTATCACTGCGCGATGCGCACCTGGAAGGCATTGAATCGCTTGAGCAGCTTCGCTGGCTGGAAGCGGGCGGGCGCATCCGGGTTCTATCCAGTCCGGTGCCGGTACCCGGCGGTGTCGATACACCAGAGGATCTGGCTCGTGTTGAGCAGATCCTGCTGGCGCAATAGTCACTGAGTTTATTTGGGTGCCATACGAATGCCGCCGTCAAGACGGATGGTCTCACCGTTGAGATAGGTGTTTTCGACAATGTGTGTGGCCAGCATGCCGTATTCGGGTGGAATGCCCAACCGCTTCGGATATTGCACCATGTCTATCAACGGGTTGCGCACCTGATCAGGCGCGCCGGCCATCATCGGTGTATCGAAGATGCCCGGTGCAATCGTGCACACGCGGATGCCCTGACGGGACAGGTCCCTGGCGATAGGTAAAGTCATCCCGGCAACGCCGGCTTTACTGGCTGTGTAAGCGGCCTGACCAACCTGTCCATCAAACGCAGCTACGGATGCAGTGTTAACAATCACGCCGCGCTCCAGGGCTTCACCTTCGGGTTCGTTGTCCTGCATGATGGCGGCACATTTGCTCAGAACCGAAAAGGTACCCACCAGATTCACCTGGATAATCATATTGAATTTGTTGATATCCAGCGCGCCGTCGCGACCAACGGTTCGGGCTGCAGCGCCGATGCCGGCGCAGTTCACATTGATGTGGATAGCCCCGTAATCGGCTTTGATCTGCGCAATTGCGGCTGTGACGGAAGCATCATCGGTGACGTTCACCTGGTAGGCCCGCGCATTGCCCAGTTCTTTGGCAGTCTGTTCAGCAAGTTCATGGTTCAGGTCAAGGATGGCTACCTGACCACCTCGAGCGATAATCGCTTCTGCTGTAGCGCGACCAAGGCCCGAGGCGCCGCCGGTGATTGCAGCTACTTTGCCTTCGATATTCATATTCTCTGTCTCCTTTGCATTGAATAGCGTGACTCATTATTTACGCGCGTTAGTATAACGGTCTTTGGTTAACCGCCGGCACCTGCAGTATGGAATATGTGCACAATTTTTTATCCGACATTGAGACTCAGGTGCTCACCTGCTGGGCTCTGAACAGCGACGATCTGGACTGGCGAGCAGAAACCTTCAGCATCTACGGCCGCACGGTTACCGCGCCCAGGACCGCGGCCTGGTACGGTGACGATGGTTTGAACTATCGATACAGTGGCATTGACCACACCACTTCAGGGTGGCCCGATCAACTCAAGGGCCTGCACCAGCGGGTAAACGAAAGGGCGGGCTGCCATTTCAATTTTGTACTGCTCAATCGATACGAAGATGGCGGCCAGTATATGGGATGGCACCGGGATGACGAGGCGGCAGCTGCACCGCTGATTGCATCGTTAAGTCTGGGGGGCTGTCGTCGCTTCCGTTATCGGACAGGTCCAGGTGAAACGTCAACTGCGATCGACCTCGATGCCGGATCGCTGCTTATATTTGATGGCACACTTCAGCACACGTTAACCCGCACTGCACGGCATGTGGCTCCACGCATCAATCTTACCTTCAGGTCAATTCACTGATGCGGATACAGCAAGACATGCCGATACCAAACACGTTGGCGCTGCCTGCCAGAGCGAAAATGGGTATCCGTGCAACCTGCGTAGAAGAAGTTCAGGAAGCTCAGCGCTACTGCCGGGAACATGGACTGCCTTTTTTGGCGTTAGGGGAAGGCTCCAACGTGGTGGCGCGCACCCACGTGGCACAATTTGTCTGCCTGATGGGATTAACGGGTATTAAAGTGGTGGCGCAGTCCCCGCGCGAAGTTCTCGTGGATGTGGCAGCGGGGGAAAACTGGCATCAGACGGTGTCACATACGCTGTCCCAGGGTTGGTACGGGCTTGAAAATCTCGCTCTGATTCCCGGCTCGGCGGGTGCAGCCCCGGTGCAGAATATCGGCGCTTATGGGGTTGAGGTTGCGGGTCTTATTGACCAGGTGGAAATCATTGACGATCAAGGTGAACTGCAGTTACTGGACGTTGCCAGCTGTGAGTTCAGTTATCGGAACAGTATTTTCAAGACCCGCAGAGACTGGATAATTACGCGAATACGTTTGCGCCTGCACAGGCAGGCTGACGTCGTGATCGCGTACCCGGAACTGCAGGCAGATCTAGCTGCGCAGCATCAATCGAATCCGACACCGGAAGCTGTGTTTGATGCAGTTCAACGGATCAGGAGAAACAAGTTGCCAGACGTAAACATAAACCCGAACGTCGGTAGCTTTTTCAAGAACCCGCTGGTCGCGGCCCCTTTTGCATCTGCCTTGAAAGATCACAACACGTGGCTGAAAGTTTTTCCTCAGGATGGGGTCGGTGAGATGGTCAAATTAAGCGCTGCCCAGCTGATTGATCAGCTGGGATGGAAGGATCGCCCCGCAGCAGAAGTGATGTGTTGGCAAGCACAGCCACTGGTGCTGGTGAACCGAGGCAAAGCGGACAGCGATGCCGTCCTGAGCTTTGCCGAATCGATCCGTGCAGACGTTTTATCTCACTTTGGTGTTCACTTGGAACTGGAGCCGTCGGTACTGTCCTGACGTCCACTGCTGTTACTCATTACACCCTGCTTTTTGAGTTCCGCTTCACGTTGCCGGCGTTTAATCTCGCGCGGGTCGTTGTAAGCACGTGCTGGCCGGGCTGGAGCAGGTTCAGCAGCGGGAGTTTGCTCTGCGGCAGCAGCCTCCGGTGCGGCAACTTCTGTTTCAGCTTCTGCTTTTGGCTCAGCTTTTTGCTCAGCTTTTTGCTCTGTCTTCTGCTCTGCTTGAGACGTTTGTTCTGCAGTTTCAGCTGATTGATCATTTTCGCTTTGCGGTGCTGGATCTTTAGGAGTAGCCCGTCGGTTTCTGGCAGGTGCTTTTTCCGTCACTGCTTCAGCGGCGGCAACCGGTTGCTCCAGAACCGGAGGTTCAGACACCTCAGGCTGTTCCTGCCTGGATTGCTCTACAGGTTGCGTCTCTTTGCGGGCTGCTTCGCTGACCGTGTTGTTCTCTGCGCTCTTTTTATTTCGGTTGCGCGGGTCGTTAGATGCTCTGCCGCGTGGCTTTGTCGGTTTACGCTCCGAAAAATCAGCTTCAGCTTTATCATGGGATGCAGCGGCAGACACAGTTCCACCAACGGCATTGGATACAACCTCTACAGTACTCTTGCTTCTGTCAGGCCCCTGGCTTTTGAAGGTAGACGGGTTGGTTGCGGGTTTAGATTCTGAGCGGTCTCGCTTGGGTGCTCGTTTGCTGCTCGCAAGTGCATCCTCGCTGGGTGCTCGCTCAGCTGCAGAAGGTCTGGGTTTCTTAGGCCCTTCGCGCTTTGGCGTTCTGGACTTCTCAGCCGTTTCCTTGGATTCGCTTTTATTGCGGTTCTCAGGTTTGTCGCTTTTGCGGCTGTTACGTTTTGGCCGATCGCGGTTACTTTCGCGATTGTCTTCGCGCTTGGTCGCATCGCCGGCGGAGTTGTTGTCACTTTTTGCGGGTCTGCTTTGTTCCGCTTTGGATTGTGTTGTCCTGGCCTGATCGCGACTGGTCCTGCCGCGTGAAGGCTGCTCACGATCCTGACGCTTGGCTGGTGTCCGGGTGCGGTTTTCGGTTTTCCTTTTAGCGGATGGTCGCTCATCCGCCGCAGGTGCCGCATCATCGCTGAACAGGTTTTTGACCAGTTTTGACCAGAAGCCGGCTTTTGCGGTGCTGGCTTCGGGAGTAGCTGTCGCTGCCGCTGGCGTCGCAGCTGCCGCAGGTTTTTCTGGTGCTGCCACTGGTGCTGGCGGCGGTTGTTGAGGCTGTAAAGTCTGCACTGCCGCCTGTGGTCTGTTTATAACCACGCTGTCGTCCGGAATATCTTCGTCGTTCGCTTTGTTGGCCAGTTCTGAAAGCGTTGAACTGGGTACAATACCTTCTTCTTTAACATGGTCATCTCGAAGGCGTTCAACAATGTAATGTGGCGTATCGAGATTGGTGTTCGGGATGATGACAACATGACAGCCGGTGCGCTGTTCAATTTCTGCCACATCCTGGCGTTTCTCGTTCAACAGGTAAGCGCCTACCGCCAGGGGTACCTGAACGCGCACTACCGCGCTGCGCTCTTTCAACGATTCTTCTTCCAGAATTCGCAGAATAGCCAGCGCCAGTGACTTGGTGTCGCGGATGCGACCCTGGCCATTACAGCGCGGGCACAAAACGGTAGTGATTTCTTCCAGTGAGGGACGTAAGCGCTGGCGGCTCATCTCCATCAACCCAAAACGTGAGATCCGGCTGACCTGTACACGGGCTCGGTCAACTTCCAGCGCGTCACGCATGCGGTTTTCCACGGCACGCTGGTTCTTCTGGTTCACCATGTCGATGAAATCAATCACGATAAGGCCACCGATATCGCGTATCCGCAATTGTCGGGCAACTTCGTCTGCGGCCTCGAGATTGGTGTTCAAGGCGGTTTCTTCAATATCTGCGCCTTTGGTCGCGCGCGCAGAGTTGATGTCTATGGATACCAGAGCTTCCGTGGGGTCAATGACAATGCTGCCGCCAGAGGGCAGTTTTACCGTGTGCTCAAAAGCCGATTCAATCTGGCTTTCAATCTGATAACGGCTGAACAGCGGAATGCCATCGCTGTACGGTTTAACTTTTTCTTTGTAATGCGGCATCACCTGGGCAATGAAAGACGAAGCTTCTGCATAGGCCTCTTCGCCTTCAATCAGCACCTCACCTACATCACGACGCAGGTTGTCGCGTATCGCGCGCAGCACGGCGCTGTTTTCCTGATAGATCAATGAAGGCGTTTTTTCGACTTCATTGGCACTCTGGATGGCTTGCCAGAGCTGTAAAAGATAAGCCAGGTCCCATTGCAGTTCCTCTGCACTGCGGCCAACACCAGCGGTGCGCACGATGACACCCATACCCTCAGGGATATCCAGGTGAGATAGTGCCTCGCGGAGCTCGTCGCGATCGTCCCCTTCAATACGGCGTGAAATACCGCCGGCTCTGGGGTTGTTGGGCATCAGAACCATGTAGCGTCCGGCCAGACTGATGAACGTGGTGAGCGCGGCACCTTTGTTGCCCCGTTCTTCTTTATCAACCTGAACCAGCACTTCCTGGCCTTCCTGCACCAGGTCCTGGATAGGCGTGCGGGAGCCGCCTTCGCTCATACGTTTCTTGAAGTATCCGCGGGCGATTTCTTTCAGCGGGAGGAAGCCATGACGTTCAGAACCGAAGTCGACAAATGCAGCTTCCAGGCTGGGTTCAACGCGGGTGATTCTGGCTTTGTAGATGCTGGATTTTTTCTGTTCGCGGGATCGATTTTCTATGTCGAGGTCATTCAGTTTCTGACCATCAACCAGGGCAATGCGTACCTCTTCGGAGTGGGAAGCATTGATTAACATTCTTTTCATGTTGGACTCTTAACGTGTCTAAAAATAAACGCGCTGATCGCGAGATAAGCGCGTCGTTTGTCGACAACAAAGAGTGTCAGCCGTTGCTATTGGCAGGGTAGGAGGTTGCGCAATCTACTGATTCGCCACATGGCAGCGTCTGGTTGTAAACCTTCGGCATTCTCATGCGGCTTCAGCTCAGAAAGCTTTCAGCCTGTTTTGGGGACTGGTCACAGCGTTGTTAGGTGCTGGAAGAACTCAGTGCCCGCCTCAGGCCAGGTACGCCACGTTTTCGTTTCAACTTAAGCGGCGAGTGCGGATGAGCGCTTGACGCTTGAGTGTCTGTATCTGTTCCCGGTGACATCAACGATGTGTGCACGGGTTCTGGTGAGAGCCGGTGTCACGCGGTGACGTCAAAATCTTTTCCAATAGTTCATCGACCAACAGGCGTTTATTTGAGGGCTGGCGCATTCCTTGAGTTGTCCAGGGGAATGCCAATATTGCTCTTAGGCCGTCAGGGCGCACAATGTTGTCTTGACTCGAGGTGGGCAATTCAGTCGACATCTTTGGATACTCATCTTTGTATTCAAAACGCTGTCGCTGGTTACAGTAAGCGCTGTCGCAGATATCGTGCTCACGCCGAGACCAACTGATGTTAGCATTGTTTGCTAACTCCTTCAAAGCCCTAAAGTTTATATGTTTTTACAGCCATGACGGTCCAACATGTTGATATTCAGGACCCCGAAGATGTCGGGCAGCGGATTGATAATTTTCTGCTCAGGACCTTAAAGGGTGTGCCGCGGCAATATGTGTATCGCATCCTGCGTCGCGGTGAAGTCAGAGTAAATGGCGGCCGTGTTAAGGCCAGCTATCGCATGCAGTTAAACGATCGGGTGCGGATTCCGCCAACGCGAGCGCGCCAGGAATTGCCTGTTGAGTATTCGACTGATATTGCAGAAACGTTAAAAGACAGCGTGATTTTCGAAGATGCAGATTATCTTATTCTGAACAAGCCGGCAGGCATTGCCGTACATGGTGGCTCCTCTATTCGTTCTGGCATCGTCGAGATTCTGCGTGATATCTATGCCAACCCGCGCCTGGAGTTGGTGCACCGCCTGGATCGCGACACGTCAGGTTGTCTGGCTCTGGCGAAGAAACGCAGTGCGCTGCAGATTGCGCAAGCGGCATTTCGCGAACGCCGGGTTAAAAAGATCTATGAGCTGTATGTTCACGGACAATGGCCGCAGTCCAAACGCGTAGTGCAGCTCAAACTGGAACGCTACGAGACGTCCTGGGGCGAGCGCAGAGTCAGAGTCAGCGCAGCCGGTGTGAAGGCGCGCACAGACTTTGAAGTGCTGGAACGTGCGGGCGTACATGCGACACGCCTGCAGGCGACGTTACATACGGGTAGAACGCATCAGATCAGAGTGCATGCCAGCGCCAGCGGGCACAGCATCATGGGGGACGATAAGTATTCTGCAGCTCAAGACCCCGGCAGCGGGGCACATCAGCTGGATGAGGTGCCCAGATTGTGTCTGCACGCGCGGA
Source organism: Pseudomonadaceae bacterium (assembly GCA_024743175.1). Lineage (GTDB taxonomy): Bacteria > Pseudomonadota > Gammaproteobacteria > Pseudomonadales > Azotimanducaceae > UBA4421. The sequence continues at coordinate 167,920 of JANSXA010000008.1, forward strand.
AGTTAACAATACCGATTGGTGCTGATGCCCTCAGAGTTGTTGCCCCGGTAGAGCCTGGGATGGCTCAATTCTGGGCGTCATGTCAGGCTGTAGCCGAGAGTTCTGAGAAACCTTGCGGTGGCGATCAGGGGTAAACCTATCAGCGCGCTGGGGTCATCTGAAGTTACCGAATCGAACAGGCTGATACCCAGACCTTCGATTTTGAAGCCCCCTGCACAATCAAACGCAGGCTCAGCTGCAACATAGTGATCGATGTCCTGGCGGGATAGCTGCCGGAACTGAAGTTCTGTGGGCACAACGGCAGCCAGGCGCTGGCTATTGTCATGAATTGCCACGGCTGTATAAAAAGTCGCGACCCTGCCGCTGCAGCTTAGCAGCTGCTTGACTGCGCCAGCCGCATTGCCAGGTTTGTGCAGTTGCGACCCATTGCAGAAACCCACCTGGTCTGAGCCGATAACCACGCACTCAGGGTGGCTTTGCAGGCCAGCTGCAGCTTTGTTATGGGCCAGACGAAGCGCCAGCGCATCGGGTTTTTCTGCTCGTAAGGCCTGTTCATCCGTCTTTGGATCTATGGCGGTAAAGGCCAGATTCAGTGTCTTCAGGGCATTTGCCCGGTAGCGGGACGTTGATGCCAGGATCAGGCGCGTTCGATTTACTGATTCAGCCATGCCTGCAAACCTGTGAAAGTGTGGAAATTTGCATCGATTTACCTATAAATTCAGTGGCTTGTGCGGGTTTACATGGCCTGTTGAGATACCTATCATTGCCGCCGCCCTGGGTAGTAAGAAGCTGTGAACAAAAAGCCTGTCGCCAAGAAGCCTGAAAACAGCAGAAACTCACAAAAAGAACGTCGCTCTGAGTCTGTTGTCCCCACCTATGTGGAACTGGCCAAGGCAGGTTCGAAAATTGCCCGCGAGGTACCTGCGCAGTCCTGCTTAAGGCTTGCTGCAGAGTGTAAAAGCGTGCAATCAGTAAAGACAGAGTTGGCGTTCGGCTGGGACAAAAAGTCGCGTATTGCTGTGAGCGGCCAGGCTGAGGCCGACGTTGAGTTACACTGTCAGCTGTGTATTGAGCCTGTCACCCGTCATCTGCAGGCATCGGTAGAGGGCGTGCTGGCAAGGTCGGAAATTGAGGCGCAAGCCTGGAAAGAAGAAGACGACCAGCTGGACATTATTGTGGTCTCGGGACCGGGCTTGGACATTTTGGAATTAATCGAAGACGAGTTGCTTCTGCGCTTGCCTTCGCAGGTTTGTGTTGACCGCCTCTGCGCTAATCGCCCGGCCTTGAGCTATGGTGAAGACGAAGGGCCAGCAACAGATACCTATAAACCGTTTGCGGCGCTTGCTGAGTTAAAACAGCAGAAAGATGTTGCAGATAAACAGTAGCGCATATTTAACAATCTGAACTTTAGGAAAAAACCATGGCTGTACAGAAGAATAAAGTGACGCGCCGTCGTCGCGGAACACGTCGCTCTCACGACAGTTTGAGCAATCCCACATTGTCGGTGGACGGCACTACGGGTGAAACTCACAGACGTCATCATGTCACTGCAGACGGCTACTATCGCGGCCGTCAGGTGATCGCAGACAAAGAATAGAGACAGATGAGCGTCGGAGCCGTCTTCCCTGGCCAGGGAGCGCAAAGCGTAGGAATGCTGGCAGAACTTGCCGGGCAGTTCCCGAGCGTTGTGCAGAAGTTTGAACAAGCCTCAGACCATCTTGGTTTTGATGTTTGGAAAATGGTCCAGGAAGGTCCTGCAGAAGACCTTTCCGCCACACAAAACACTCAGCCGGTACTGCTGACTGCTTCTGCTGCAATCTGGGACGTGTGGCAATCTCACGCACCGGCGCCTGCGTTTGTTGCGGGACACAGTCTGGGTGAATATTCCGCTTTAACCTGCGCAGGCGCGCTGGAGTTTGCTGATGCTGTGAAACTGGTTCGCCTGCGTGGTGAGCTGATGGAAGCGGCCGTGCCCAGAGGGCAGGGCGCCATGGCAGCAGTCATGGGGCTTGGCGATGAAGAAGTTGTCGCCTGTTGTGAAGCAACCCCCGGTATTGTTGTTGCAGCGAATTTTAATGCCCCCGGTCAGGTTGTTATCGCAGGTGCGGCAGCAGCTGTGCAGGCAGCGGCGGATGCCTGCAAAGATGCCGGCGCAAAGCGTGCGGTGATGCTTGATGTTTCCGGCCCCTTCCACTCTCCTCTTATGGCCAGCGCCAAGGCTGAGTTTGCTCAGGCCCTGGGTGCAATCGACCTGCAGATGCCTGCGATGGAAATTGTGCAGAACGTCAGTGGAGATATCCCCGCCACTGTTGATCAGCTTCGCGATAATCTGCTTGCTCAGATTGCTGAGCCCGTGCTGTGGACCAGGTCGGTTAACAGGATGGTTGAGGGAGGTGTAGACCAGTTTGTCGAGTGCGGTCCAGGTAATGTGTTGGGTGGTCTGATCAGGCGTATATCCAAGGTTACGCCAACCACAGGTCTGGCTTCACCTGAAGTGCACGTCATCTAGCGCTCTTAATTACATTAATCTGAAATTTCATGACTAAAAAAACAGCTCTAGTTACCGGTGCTTCCCGTGGCATAGGTGCTGCCATTGCACGTCGTTTGGTTAACGATGGCTTTTTTGTTGTTGGCACCGCAACCTCTGAGCAGGGTGCGCAGGATATCGACGCGGCTCTGGGTGATGATGGCCTGGGACTGCAGTTGCAACTGCAGTCTGCTGATTCGATTGCGCAAGTGCTGAAAACCATAGCAGATCAGGCGGAACCACCGGTTGTTCTGGTGAATAACGCAGGGATTACTCGAGATAATCTGCTGCTGCGCATGAGCGAGGATGAGTGGTCGGATGTTATTGAAACCAATCTCAACGGACTCTATCGAGTGACCAAAGCAGTGCTCCGAGGTATGCTCAAGGCTCGTTGGGGGCGTATTGTTAACGTGGGCTCTGTGGTTGCACGAATGGGTAACCCCGGGCAGAGCAATTATGTCGCGTCCAAGTCGGCGATAGAGGGTTTTTCCCGCGCTCTGGCCTTTGAGGTTGCATCACGCAATATCACAGTGAATACAGTTGCGCCAGGTTTTATCGGTACCGATATGACGTCACAGTTAAGCGAAGAGCAAGCCAGGATTATGCTCGAACGAATTCCGTTAGGCAGGATGGGGGAAGTAGATGAAGTAGCGGGCGCGGTAGCATACCTCGTCAGCGAAGATGCAGCTTACATAACCGGACAAACACTGCATATTAACGGTGGTATGTACGCCGCTTAGTATGCTTGTCAATAAATAACAAACTAACGTGCAGAGTGTGCTGCATGTAGAGGTTTAAAAGCTCGCTTGCGTTGCTTAAACCCCCTCTATAGAATGCGCTCGCCCTGCCTCCAGGAACCTATTTAGGGAGACCCCTTTAGCATGAGTAGTGTTGAAGAACGCGTAAAAAAATTAATTTGTGAACAGCTCGGTGTCAAGGAAGATGAAGTGAAAGACGACGCGTCTTTTGTGGAAGATCTGGGCGCTGACTCACTGGACACAGTCGAACTGGTCATGGCGTTGGAAGAGGAATTCGAAACCGAAATTCCTGACGAAGAGGCTGAGAAGATCAGCACCGTCAAAGACGCTATCAGCTATATTCTAGCCCACCAATAGCGTTGTTCCCGGCAACTCCCTTAAATCGGGGAGCTGCCGGAATGCAACATAGTGCATGCGCCGCCAGGCGCATGGCGAGATATATGTGTGGAGCAGGCTGCAAGAGTCTGTTCCGTTCTGTACTATCTGTGTGGTCGCAGAGCACTTGCCTGGTTCGCGGCACACAATACAGGTGACGCGTTACGGCGTGCACGGGGTACAAATTCGCCAGCAGCGCTTTGATGTCGACAACTGTGTTTTGTCGCCAGATGTGAGCGTCGGCAAAGAGGGTGCAGACAACTGATATGAGCAGAAGAAGAGTCGTTGTTACGGGTTTGGGCATGGTATCTCCCATTGGAAATACTGTTGATGAATCCTGGCAGGCTGCCCTTGCAGGCACCAGTGGCGTTGTCACTAACCCTTATTTTGATACTGAGGACTACAGCGCCAAGATTTGCGCGCCGGTGAAAGACTTCGATATCACCGAGTACATGTCCGCCAAAGAAGCGCGTCGAATTGACGGTTTTATCCAGTTTGGTATGGCTGCTGGCAGCCAGGCGATAGCTGATGCCGGCCTGGAAGAACACCCTGCAGACGCTGATCGGATCGGTATTGCTATCGGTTCGGGTATTGGTGGCATCAATCTGATTGAAGAAACCCATTCAACGCTGTTGAAAAGCGGACCGCGGCGGGTCTCGCCGTTTTTTGTCCCAGGTTCAGTGATCAACATGATTTCTGGCAACCTGTCGATTAAATATGGCTTCAAAGGACCTAATATCGCCATTGTTACTGCCTGTACGACGGGTACCCATAATATCGGCTTCGGTGCGCGCATGATTCAGTACGGCGAGGCCGACGTCATGGTTGTAGGCGGCTCCGAATTTGCAACCTCACCCATCTGCGTAGCCGCCTTCAGTTCCATGAAAGCGCTGTCGACACGTAACGACGCACCTGGTGAGGCGTCGCGTCCCTGGGATGAAGACCGGGATGGTTTTGTCCTCGGCGACGGTGCGGGTGTACTGGTGATTGAAGAATATGAACGGGCAAAAGCCCGCGGCGCGAAGATATATGCAGAAGTGCGCGGGTTTGGTATGAGCGGCGATGCACACCACATCACCGGCCCGGCAGAAAATGGCGAAGGCGGTGCAGCGGCTATGGTGAACGCGTTGAAAGATGCAGCCCTGAATCCTGCAGATCTGGGTTATCTGAACGCGCACGGAACCTCTACACCGCTCGGTGACGTTGCAGAGACTAAAGGCATCAAGTCGGTGTTTGGCAATGATACAAAGCTGGCCGTCAGCTCGACAAAATCAATGATTGGTCATCTGCTCGGAGCAGCAGGTTCTGTTGAAGCGATATTCACCATCAAAGCCTTAGCCGATCAGGTGCTTCCACCAACAATAAATCTGCACAATCCCAGTGCTGATTGTGATCTGGATTACGTGCCTAATGAGGCGCGCAAGGTCAATATCACAGCGGCAGCGAGCAATTCGTTTGGTTTTGGTGGAACCAATGGAACTCTGGTTTTCGGCACACTCTGACGGTCTTTGATGATGCCGCGTAAGTGGTTGATCGGTACCACAGGCCTGCTTGTCGCTGGCGCTGTTGTGGCAGCCCTGGCGTACTGGCAGTTTCTGCAGTGGGCAGACACACCGGCAGGTGCAGATGCGGATGTTGTCATCAACTTTTCCGCGGGAGAATCTCTCGCCACGCTTGCTGATGAACTGGCCTTAAAAAACTTCATGCCTGAAGTATGGCGCTTTGTACTTCTGGGTCGCATTACTGGCGCTGATACTCGCCTGCAGGCTGGCGAATATCTGTTTGAGCAAGACGCAACGCCACGGCAGCTACTCAACAAACTGACCCAGGGCGATGTCATCCGTTACGCCTTCCGCATCAATGAAGGAATTACCGTCATGCAGTTGCTTGAACAACTGCGCAGTCAAGCCACACTCCGGCAAACATTGCAGGCTAAGGACGCGCACAGCCTGGCTGATGAGCTGGCACTGTCCAGGGCTTCTGCTGAGGGTCTGTTTTTTCCTGATACGTATCAGTACAGCCGCGGACATACCGATGTTCAGCTGTTGCAACGCGCGACTGCTGCGCTCGAAGTACAGTTATCAGAAGTCTGGCAGACCCGCAGTGAACGTTCGGTGTTGGTCAACGAATACGATTTACTGGTGCTGGCGTCAATTATCGAAAAAGAAACGGGTCGTGCGGAGGATCGTGAACAGATCAGTCAGGTGTTCCATAAGCGATTGGCGGACAATATGCGTTTGCAAACTGATCCCACGGTGATTTACGCGCTGGGTCAGGACTTCGACGGTGACCTGATCCGTGCACACCTGCAGGTTGACTCACCCTACAACACTTATCGCTATCGGGGTCTGCCACCAACCCCTATTGCAACCGCCTCACGTGCCTCGCTATATGCTGCTGCACACCCTGCGCCTGGAGATTACGTCTACTTTGTTGCAAAGGGTGATGGCGCCAGTCAGTTTTCCCGTACCCTGGATGAACACAATAAAGCGGTACGTAAATACCAGCTTGGGATGACGGATTAAACGATGGTCATGCCGGGTAAATTCATTACGCTTGAAGGCTCCGAAGGCGCAGGCAAATCCACCAGTCTCAATACACTTTGCCAACACCTGACCAGTGCCGGTATTGATGTTTATCAAACCCGTGAACCCGGCGGAACGCCGATGGCCGAAGCGATTCGTGAGGTGATGCTGGCCGACTGGCAGGAAAGTGTCAGTGGTCTGACCGAACTGCTGTTGGTGTTTGCTGCACGCCTGCAGCATCTGACTCATGAGATAAAACCGCGTCTGGCCAAAGGGCAGTGGGTTGTGTGTGATCGGTTTACCGATGCAACCTACGCTTATCAGGGCGTAGCGCGAGGGACACCGCTGCAATACGTTGCTTCGTTGGAAAACTGGGTGCAGGCAGATCTGCGGCCTGATCTGACTTTGTACCTTGACCTTGATCCTGAAATTGGGCGGCAACGCATTGCCGGTCGGGAGCAGGATCGGATGGAAAACGAGCAGGCAGAATTCTTTCGAGCGGTAAGAGCCGGCTATCTGCAGCGCGTAACAACAGAGCCTGCAATGCAGTTGATTGATGCCAGTCAATCCATCGACGAGGTGCATGCAGCCATACTTGCGGTTGTGGAACCCTTTATGCGGCAGCATCTGGTGTGAATTCGTTTTATCCCTGGCACGGTGAACTGCTGCAACGGCTGACGCGCTTGCGAGATGACAGCAAATTACCCAACACGCTGGCGTTGACGACGCCACCGGGATGGGGCCACAGGCAGCTGCTCAGAGATGTTGCAGGTATGTTGTTGCAGACGCCGTTACCCGCCAATGAAACGGAGTTTGCGCACCCTGATTTTCGCTGGATTGAACCGGACGGCGCAGAAATTAAAATAGCTGAAATACGGCGGGTGACTGAATTTGCTGTGCAGACAACGCAGATTGCACCGCGCAAAGTCGTGGCGATTTATGACGCCCATCTGCTCAATCGAGCAGCTGCGAATGCGCTGCTGAAAACACTGGAAGAACCGCCTCCCAACACTCACCTGATACTCGCAACTCCGTTCTGGAGCCGCCTGATGCCCACTGTACGCAGTCGAGCCCAGCGCTACAGTCAGCGGCCTGATCACGCAGCCGCCCGCAGTTGGCTTGAGCAGCAGGATGTCAGCGTCGCAGATGTTGCCTATGCAACGGCCGGTTACGCGCCTCTGAACGCGCTTGAGATGGCTGGGACCGCTTCGCTTGAAAAGTGGCTGGAGAATCTGCCTCGCACAGATCTTGCGGCGGCGCTTGAACAGGCACAAAGCGCAGGTGTAATGCAATGGCTTGACCAGTGGTATCGGCGACTGCTGGCACATCTCAGCGATGCACCAATTGTCGGTATCCAGGCTGAAGCGGCTGCGGTGCTTGGTTTTGCTGATTCCCTGCTTTCCGCCAGACGGCAGATTGATACCTCAAATTCAGCCAATCAGCGGCTCCTGCTGGAAGCACTGATTGTGCGTTGGGTAACGCTGTCGCGAAGAACTGGAGCTTAGGCCCGCAAAACTGCGGCCTGCTTCATACTTTGGCCATTGACAGCAGTTGGAGTGGACTCGAGTATAGTGTCAGGCCGGGTCGAAGCTTTTGTACTCGGCTTTTGTCTTCAGGACAATTGTCATCACGAATATGAAAACAGGATGTTTTATTCATGTCTGTAGCAAAACGCGGCGTCAGAAACGGAATACTGTCTTTGGCAATCAAAGATAAAGCCGTACTTTACGCGGCTTACATGCCATTTGTGCAGAACGGCGGCCTGTTTATTCCCACAAAGAAAGAATACGACCTTGGCGATGAGGTCTTCATGCTGCTGAACCTTATGGACGAGGCGGAAAAAATCCCCGTTGCCGGTAAAGTTGTCTGGATCACCCCCAAAGGTGCTCAGGGCAATCGCGCCGCGGGTATCGGCGTTCAGTTCAACGACCAGGACGATGTGGCGCGCAGTAAAATTGAAACCTATCTTGCCGGAGCGTTACAGTCCGACCGCCACACTCACACCATGTAACTTCTGTTTGTGTTTGTTGATTCACACTGTCATCTGAACTATCTCGAAGACCCGATCGGGGCCATCGACCGCGCCCGCGAGCGTGGCGTGAACGAATGCCTGTGTATTGGTGTTGATCAGCCTGCAATTGAAGAAGTGCTGACGTTTGCAGCTGACTATGAACATATCTGGGCGAGTGTTGGTGAACATCCAGGTAGCTGCAGCGGTGATGCCGGCTGGGTAACCGACTACATGCACCGGCCGAAGGTCGTGGCGTTGGGTGAAATGGGGCTGGATTATCACTACGTGGAAGACCCGGCTGCCCAGGCACAACAGCGCAAAACTTTTTCTCAGCAGTTGGCATTGGCTGACGAGCACAATTTTCCAGTGATCGTCCATACCCGTGCAGCTCAAGCAGACACAATTGCTCTGATCCGTGATTTTCCCGGCGTTATCGGTGTTCTACATTGTTTTACCGAGTCCTGGGAACTGGCCAGTGCAGCTATTGACCTGGGCTATTACGTTTCCATATCAGGGATTGTGACGTTCAAGAACGCCGCCAACGTCAGAGAAGTGGCGCTGCAGATACCGCAGGAGCGACTGCTTATCGAAACCGATGCCCCCTATCTTGCACCAACGCCGAACCGCGGAAAGAAAAATGAGCCTGCCTTTGTCACAGACACGGCTGCCTTCCTGGCAGAGTTGCGGGGTGTCGAGTTGCAGAGCCTGGCCCAGAGCACCAGAGACAACTTTTTCCGCCTTTTCAAGCGGGCCTGCTGAACAATTCCTCATACAGTCTGTAGTGAGTTTCATACATACCTATCTGGCGATAAGTGTGCTGTGCGGGTGTATTGTCCTGTTCGACATAAAGTCTGATTCCGCAGCTTAAGTGGTCTGTTTGAGCTTGTCTTCTCACAGCTTCATGTAATGCACTGTAAACGCCTTGACGTCTGTTCTGAGGTGTCACGTAAACACTTTGAATCCACCAGAACCGGCCTGCACGCCAATCGCTCCACTCAAAGGTCACCATCAGTGTGCCTGCAGGCTCGCCCTGTTTTTCCGCGACCAGGTAGAAACCCTCTGCGGGATGGGAGAACAGATAGCTGATGCCTCGTCGCAACACGGCTTCATCCAGACCGGCGTCTTCAGTCTCAGCTGCCATGGCACGATTGCAGGCAACAATAAATTCGAGATCTGAGCTCTGTGCCGCTCTGACGAGAGTGGTTTCCGGCAGTGCGCTATCACTCATGCGCGCAGGTGCCGTTTGAAAAATGCCAGAATCATGTTGAACCGGTGGATGGACACATCCCGCTCCTGCATGGAATGTTTGGCGCCGGGATAAGTCATCAGTTCAAACGCTTTGCCTAACTGCTGCAACCTGGCCATGATCTGCGTACTGTTGGTGAACAACACGTTGTCGTCAGCCATACCGTGCATCAAGAGCAGCGGTGCATCCAGCGCCGCCAGGTGAGACAGGACGTTGGCGTTGGTGTAACCGGCTTCATTTTCAGCCGGTAAGCCCATATACCGCTCGGTGTAGTGGGTATCGTATAAGCGCCAGTCACAAACCGGCGCAACAGCCACGCCAGCTGCAAAATGTTGCGGCGCAAGGCTTAAGCTCATCAGTGTCATATAACCACCGTAGCTGTGACCAAATATTCCAACGCGACTCAAGTCAGCCCAGGTGTACTTATTTAAAGCCTGTAAACCAGCTACCTGATCCTCTACCTCAGCATGACCCATGTTGCGATAGATCGGGGATTCGAACTTGATACCGCGATTGCCGCTGCCTCTGTTATCAATCTCCAATACGGCAAAACCATTCTGCGCAAACAGCTGTACCGTTAAAGGACTCCATTCGCGTTTACTCTTCTGTGGGCCCGGACCGCCATAGACGTAGACGATGGTTGCGTGCTGACCCTCAATCTCTGCAGGTGGTGTCAGCCGGTAATAAACCTGCTGACCATCCGTCGCAGTCACGCTGCCGAATTGCGCTGTCGCGTGAAGCGCTTTGAAGGGATGGTAAGGGTGTTCTGCATTGAACTCCTGCGCCCATAATTCCTTGCTTACACTATCTTTGAGGTCACGCAAATGAATACTGGGTGGCTGGCTTTCATGACTGTATCTGTCAATGAACCTGCTGGCATCCGGTGACATCACAACGTCGTGCCAGCCCTCCTGGGTGGTGAGCTGCAGCCATGGGTCGCCACTTAATGATATTTTGAACAGGTGGTTTTCAAGGGGTGACTCGTGCCAGCCTGAAACAAAGATGTGTTCATCATTGGCATGTCTTATCGCATTGATATGAGTTGGGCAGAGCAGGGCAGTACAGTCACCCTGGCCATTGAGTAGATACAGCTGGTTGGTGCCAGTGTTTTCGCTGCTGATCACAATCCGATGTTTATCCAGGAAAGTCAGATCGTCGTTCAGGTTGATCCAACTGGTGCTGCTTTCCTGATGTAATCGCTGCCATGCAGCTTCGCTTGTTTGCAAAGCCAAACACTTCAATGTCAGATGCTGCTGGCGTCGGTCCTGTGTCTGAATGTAAACACTGTCAGCTTTTACCTGTACTCGAGCAAGATAGACATCTTCGTTATCTACCTCGGTACTGTTCTGCCAGATACATCGGTTGCTGCTGTTCTGCAGATCAAACACCCACAAACTGACGCTTGGATTAGCTGCGCCCGCGTAGGGATAGCGCTGCTGGATGGTCTGCGCACCATCAGCCTGCATTTCCAGGCGATAGCTTATTGCCACGGGGGATTCGTCAACTTTGCAATACACCAGATAGCGACCGTTGGGGCAGAACCAGTGTCCGCGAAAACGGTGCATTTCTTCCGCGGCAAGGAAGTCCGGGAGACCATTACTCAAGGTTGCGTTTGCATCCGAGGTAATCTGTAGTGGTTGATCGCTGGTTTGAGCCAGAGGATCGTCCGGGTTCAGCGGTTGGGTAAACAGGTTGCCATCATGTACAAAACTCAACCAGCCCCCGTCGGGTGAAATCTGGAAAGCGCTCTGGCGCTGGTCAGCGGGTGTCATGACCGCAGTCTTGATTGCAGATCCGGAGGCATCGATCAATACAGCCTGACCATCAATTGGCGCGAGCAGTACCTGGTGCTTGGGATGCCAGCTGTACTCGGTTATGCCATGGTTAAACTGCCGGCGCCGCTCTCTTTCGGCGCGTTCGGCGTCAGTCAGATCTGCGACCTTGAGACGCTCGCCCTGCAGCAAACGGGCATTAATCCACTCTTCATGTTCTCCGGTGTCCAGATTAACCCGCCAGAGATCCATGCGTTCCCGGTCATCCGCTGCTGCCCTGAGATAACAGACAAACCTGCCGCAGGGTGAGAACTTGAGGTCACCGGGTAATCCGCCGGTCAGCGGCGGGTCACTGAACAGTCGCTCTGGCGTCAGTCGTTGGGCGCTCACTTCTGGATATTCCGGAATGCGTTTCGAGTCAGGTTTTCGACGCCGTCCGCAAGTACTCTGACGTTGTCTTCTATGCGTATGCCCCCATATCCTTTGAGTGCTTCAACTGCGTCCCAGTTGATCAACTTGCGCTTTGTGTTGTGGTTTCTGGCATCCGCCAGCAGAGACGCTATAAAGTACAAACCCGGTTCAATGGTAAATACATGATCCAGTTCAACGGCACGTGTAAATCGCAGGGTCGGATACTGTTCAGGCGGCGGAGCGCTGTTGCCCTGGTCGTCTGCCAGATGGCCGCCAACGTCGTGCACCTGTAATCCTAACAAATGGCCTAAGCCGTGGGGGCAGAAGTCCTCTGTTATCGATTCTTCAAACGCCTGTTCAGGGCTGCAGTTGACCAGCTCAGCATCTGCCAGCACCTGTGCCAGCTGCCTGTGCATCTGGACGTGCAGGTCAGCAAACGTGACGCCCGGTGCAACCTTATCAATCAGGGCCAGCTGGTGGTCCTGCATGGCGCTGATCAGGTCCCTGAAGCGCTGATGTGTTGAGCCCTGGGCGGTGTAAGTCCTGGTAATGTCTGATGCGTATCCCCGGTAATTGCCGCCTGCGTCGATCAGCAGGCTGCGGGAGGGGTTGGGAACGGTGCGATCCTGAAACTGATAGTGCAGCACGCTGCCGTGTTCGTTCAAAGCAACGATATTGCCGTAGGGAAGTTCTACTTCGGACTGCTGTGAACCCACAAGATAGGCCATATGAATATCAAACTCACTGCCTCCGCTGTGAAAACACGCCTCTGCGGCAACGTGCCCGGCGGCACCAATATCGCTGGCCGTACGCATGACAGCCAGTTCATAGCTGGTTTTATGCGCCCGATGGAAATGCAGATAAGCAGTCAGTTCAGCTGGGTTGGGTTCGCCAAACTGCTCATTAGATGCTCCCTCAGGGCCGATAACGGCCATCTTTTTATCCGCCTGCATATGCTGCTGACAGGCTTGCAGAAGCTCTGCTGTTTCCGCAAACGGTCGAATGTCCACATACGGTGCTATCTGCTGGGGCAGTGGCGAGTGAGCATGCCAGTAGTCGGTAGGCTGGTGCAGGAACAGCACCGGCTTGTGTCCCGGTTGCAGCAGCAGACGCGAGCCCGGGCTTATGAATTCCGGCGCGACCCATTGCGCCAGGTACGGATTTGGTTTGAAGCGCGGGCCGTGATCGTCCTGAAAATCGAAGATCGCTTCACCCGCAACCAGCCAGGCACCGTCAAACTGGTGCTGTTCGAGCGCCTGACTCCAGTGATTCTCAAGATGTGCAATGTGAGCAGGAAGATGTTGGTCCAATTCAGCAGGTTGTGCTGTTGTCTGGTCAAAGCTGATGGTAGGGCTCCGGTTGTCTGTAAAAGTGTGAGTGTAAGTCGCCGGCGGTAAAGCCGCCAGAAGGCTTTTCGCGATCCACGCGCCGTGATAGATTCGCTGCTCGTTTTTGTAAGGGGATACTGATGGGAGCATACGCATACGTGGCGCCTGCAACTGTGGATGCACTTGTCGCCACGTTGGATGAACACGTCAAAAGCGGCGAACGCGCCCAGGTAATTTCCGGTGGTACAGATCTCCTGGTGCAGATGCGCTCTATAGACAAAACACCGCGCACCATCGTTGATATCAAAAAACTCGCGGAAACCAATCGCTGCGAAATCGGCGCTGACGAAATCTACATTGGTGCGGCGGTCAGCAGCGCTTTGATGAACGAAAATGCGGAACTGCGCAAACTGCTGCCCGGGCTGCTTGAGGCAGCGGACCTGATTGGCTCTACACAGATTCAGGGTCGCGCCACTATCGGCGGCAATCTGTGTAACGCAAGTCCTGCAGGGGACAGCATCCCGGCGATGATTGCCGTCGGCGCGGTTTGTGATATTGCCAGTAGTGCTGGACAACGCAGTCTGCCGGTAGAGGAATTTGTAGTGGGTGTTGGCAGGAACGCCCTGGCCCCTGGAGAAGTGCTGCTGGGTTTGAAAATCCCCATGCCTGGAGCACGGCAGAGTAGCGCCTATCTGCGCTTTATACCGCGCACAGAGATGGATATTGCCGTCGCGGGGTGTGGTGTCGATCTGACGTTGGATGAAAAAGGTGTTTGTACGGCCGCCCGTGTTGCCATTGGTGCAGTGGCGCCAACTGCTCTGCTGGTTCCTGCTGCAGCCGATGCGTTGATTGGCACAAGCCTTGATGATGCGGCTATCCATGCAGCCGGTGAGGCCTGTACCGCAGCAGCATCGCCGATATCGGATAAACGCGGCACAGTAGAATATCGCAAGAAAGTGGTCGCGGTGCTTGCCCGGCGAGCCGCTGCGATTGCTAAACAAAGAGCTTTGGGAGCCTGAATCATGTCCAAAATGCATGTAACAAGTCGTATAAATGGCGAATCGCGTGAGTTTCTTTGTGACCCCAACCAGACCCTGTTGGATGTTCTGCGTGATGAGCTGGGTTTGACGGGCACAAAAGAGGGGTGCTCAACAGGTGATTGTGGCGCCTGCTCAGTGCTGGTGGACGGTCGGCTGGTCTGTTCCTGCCTTGTGCTGGCGGCTGAAGCTCAGGACAAACTCGTCGAAACGATTGAAGGCATCGCCGGAGATGAGCTGCATCCGATACAGCAGCAATTCCTCGAGCACGCAGCCTTGCAATGCGGCATCTGCACGCCGGGTTTCATAGTCGCTACGAAAGCGTTGCTGGACAAAAATCCCGACCCGGATGAAAAAACCATCCGCTACTGGTTGGCAGGTAACCTCTGTCGTTGCACCGGATATGACAAAATCATCCGCGCTGTGCAGGATGCGGCGAAAGACCTTGCTCACCCGGCGTAATATCGCGTGGCTAAACTTGTTAACGTAGGCTCGCTGTGTATTGATCTGGTATATCCGGTACCTTCCATAGTGAAAGCAGGGGAGACACTGGCCAGCGGCACGCGTCAGGTGTTCCCAGGGGGTAAAGGCCTGAATCAATCCATTGCTGCGGCTCGCGCAGGCGCTGAGGTCAAACATTTTGGTGCTGTGGGTGACGATGGCGATATGCTGCTTGAACAGTTGCAGCAGGACGGGGTGGACACAGCAGGGGTTCAACGTCTCACGGGACCTTCCGGTCAGGCCATTATTCAGGTGGATGCCGAGGGTCAGAATGCCATTGTGATCAGCGGTGGCAGTAATCGCGCATTATCAGAGGATCTGATTGAACAGGCTGTGGCTGAGCTGGACGCTGGCGATTGGCTGCTGTTGCAGAATGAGGTGAATGACGTCGGGCAGATTATGGCGAGAGCGGCCGAAACCGGAGCAGACATTGCCTTTAATGTAGCGCCACCGGATGAGCGTATTTTTGACTACCCCATTGAGCTGTTGAAACTGCTGGTGGTGAACGAACCAGAAGCGATGGCACTGGCACGTCAGGATACACCAAAAGCTGCCTTTTCAAGCCTGGTTGAGCGCTATCCAAAGACCCACGTTGTACTGACACGCGGCAAAGATGGCCTGCTGCTGCATGACGCAGATACCGGTGAGCAACATGAGTTAGGTACCTTCAAAGTCACCGCGGTGGATGAAACTGCTGCGGGTGATGCGTTTGTCGGATATTTGCTGGCAGCGCTGGTGGCGGGCAAACCATTGCTCGACGCCATGCCGATGGCCAGCGCTGCAGGCGCCCTGGCTGTGACTGGCGCTGGTGCGGCGCCATCAATTCCAACTGCCGCTGCAGTAGCCACTTTACTTAAGGAACAGCCTGATGCGATTGGTGGGTAACGCGGGCGGGCGAATCGTGCCCAACGTTTATCTTAAGGAAACTCAAGGCCGGTAATCGAGCTTAATGCCTCTATGGCCTGGTCTTCATTCAGCACCTTTATGGTCTGCATACCCAGTGCCTTAGCGGGCTTCAGGTTGATACCAAGATCATCCAGAAATACAGCCTGATCCGGGGTAACGCCAAGACGCTGACAGGTGAGGGTGTAGATATCCGGATTCGGTTTGCGTATGCCTTCTTCGCTGGATTGCACAACCAGGTCAAAAGTTGCCATGACCTCAGCTATTGCTGCGGCCTTGGCATCGCTGCGGCTCATCCCCGGTCCCTGTCCGGCTTTCACATTATTGGTGATGCACGCCACCTTGTAGTGTTGTTTGCACAGTTTAAGCACGTTAAACATACGCGGACGCAGATCACCGCTCAGGCGTGCGATGACGTCACGACCGGGAATAGGGTGGCCTGCGGCGCTGGATTCCGCGGCGAAAAGCTCATCAAATTCTTCCAGCCCGATCTGGCTTGATTCGAACTGGGCCCACGCGTTGGATTCCGGATTGGTGGCATTGATGGTTCTGATAAAGTCTTTCGGCGCACCAATACTCGCTTCAAGGACGTTAAATGCTTCGAAAGGGCTGGACGTCAGGACGCCGCCAAAGTCCCACAAAATGGCTGATATAGACTGGGTCAAAAGTCACTCCGAACTGATGCACAGGCACAGGCCCGGCAGGTAAAAAAAACGAACTATAGGCGTTTGGGGTGAGTCTTGGCAAAATTTTAATGCCCGCGGGCTGTCAGATTCTGCTCAGCCAGGAGAAAAACGATAGCCAACGCCGCGAACGGTTTGGATCAGATGGTGCAGGTTGTAGGGCTGCAGAATTTTGCGCAGGCGTAAAACATGCACATCAACGGTGCGTTCTTCGACGTAGACACTGCGCCCCCAGACACGATCAAGCAGCTGGCTGCGGTCAAACGCGCGCTCCGGATGCCGCATCAGAAGCTCCAGCAGTCGATATTCAGTAGGCCCCATGTGGATGGGTTCATCCTCAATGCTGACCCTGTGACTGGCGAGATCCAGTTTGATGCCGCCAACCTCTAACAAGTTATCTTCGGGTGCGCCGGTGCGTCGTAGCAGAGCCTTAACCCGCGCCATGAGCTCTTTAGGTGAAAACGGTTTGGTAACGTAGTCGTCTACACCGGAGTCGAAGCTCTTAAGTTTGTCAGCTTCTTCCCCGCGCGCAGTGAGCATGATTATCGGTAAAGACGCTGTCAGTTCATCCTGGCGTAACCGCTTGGCTAAGTCGATTCCGCTCATGCCAGGCAGCATCCAGTCGATGACTAACATCTCTGGCAAGCCGCGATCGATGAGTTGCAGGGCCTGTTCCGCGGATTCTGCAGTGACTACGTCGTGACCCGCCCGGGTGATAGTGAAGCTAAGTAGCTCGCGAATTTCCGGCTCGTCTTCGACGACCATGATAGAAGGGGCCATGCTGGTTTGCTCTGCGCTTCTCTTATTGGAAAAAGACCGATTTCAGTATTATGAATCATCCGGCTCTTATTCGCATTAAATAGCCAAAATGTGACGTTTGCATTACGTCAGGAAAATCTCTTCGAACCGGGGTGTTATTGAAAAATAACGTTTTACAGACAATCCTCTTGCGACAATCTGCTGGGAGAATTAGGGTTCCTGGCGACATTAATTATACGGGGAAATTAACTATGGGCTCTGATATCACACTGACGACACCGGATAACTTTGCGCTCGGCGCCTACGTCGCCGAGCCGACCGCTTCACCAAAAGGTGCGGTGGTGGTTATCCAGGAAATTTTTGGTGTCAACAGCCATATCCGCGAAGTCACCGACGGCTATGCAGCTGCTGGTTACTGGGCAATTGCGCCGAAGATATTTGATCGCATCGAGGCAGATATAGAACTGGGTTACAGTGAAGCAGATATGGGCACGGGGATTGAACTGGCGTTCCAGAAACTGGATATGCAGCAGACGCTTGCAGATCTGCAGGTCGCGGTCACCGAAGCGGGCAAACACGGCAAAGTTGGCGTTGTAGGTTACTGTTTTGGTGGCCTGCTGACCTGGCTCAGCAGTTGTCATCTGGACGGTGTGGCCGCCGCGAGTTCCTATTACGGTGGTGGTGTTGCCGGACAACTGGACAATACACCAAAATGCCCGGTGATCTTCCATTTTGGCGAACTGGATGCGCACATTCCAATGACGGACGTAGAGAAGGTCAAGGCCGCACAACCGGATTCCCCAGTCTACGTTTACGCCGCTGATCACGGCTTCAATTGTGACCATCGCGAAAGCTATGACGAAGCGGCTTCGAAATTAGCCCTGCAGCGAACACTGGCGCATTTTGCAAGCCACCTTGCCGCGTGAAGGTTTGCAGCGACAGTGGCTGGCAATCAACAAGCCTCGATATCGAGCCGGTCGGCGAGCATTGCTTACATATCGAATGCCCTCGTGCTTGACATCTACAGGGGGTTTGTTGATCCTTCGCGGACGGAATGGGGTGGGCGAAGCAAATTTCTCCCCGGTTAGCGCTGCTAAGCGTTTTGTGTAACTTTTTGTGACACAAGATGCCGACCAGTGAATAAAAAGACACTTGCCGCACGCAAACATTGAAACCTGTCGGGTAGTCGAGCTACTTGGCTGGCGTTGAGTGTGTTAGGTGAAAAGAACGAACGGATCTTTCCAGTAGGAAGTTGTAATGAAAAATCATATGCAAAGGTTAACCACCTTACGGCGCGTCACGGCGTTGCTTGGGGTGCTGGTATTTATGACCAGCACAACTGTATCCGCGACGACGTTGTCGGATATCTTTCAGGTAGCTGAACAGATAAATCAGTCGGCAATCCGGTCGCAGTCAAAAATTGACGCGCTGACCGCGGAAACGCGCGAGTTGCTGAGTACCTATAAAACGGTGCTCAAAGAGATTGAAGGCTTGCGGGTGTACAACCGCCAGCTGGAAAAACAGATCGACAATCAGGAAACCGAGATGTCTGAGTTGGCTGGCGCCATCGATAAGGTCACCCTCATCGAGCGTCAGATTACGCCGCTTATGCTGCGCATGATTGACGGGCTCGAGCAGTTTGTGGAACTTGATATTCCTTTCCTGCTGGATGAACGCATGGATCGTGTTGATCGTCTGCGTGAAATGATGGATCGCGCTGACGTTGCTGTTTCCGAGAAGTTTTCCCAGGTGCTGCGCGCATTCCAGATTGAGAATGATTATGGACGTACCATGGAAACTTATGGCGACACAATCTCCATAGGCGGTACTGAGCGTAAAGTAGATATTCTGAAGGTAGGCCGGATTGCTCTGGTTTACCAAACACCCGACGGTAGTGAAACGGGTATGTACAACCGTAATTCCCAGGCTTATGAACCGATCGACGACACTTACCAGTCTTCAATCCGACAGGGTATTCGTATGGCGCGGCAGCAAGCCACCCAGGATCTGTTCAGCATTCCGTTACACGGCGCGGAGGCAGCACAATGAGCGCACAACCTATGAAAATGATTAACCTGTTACGTGGAATTCTGCTGAGCAGTCTGCTGGCTGTCGTGCCAGTCACGTTCGCTGAAGAAGCTGCTGATGCATCAACGCCGGCCAGTGACCTCACCGTTACCGAAGCAAATTCGCTCGACGAGTTACTCGACAATGTTGAACAACGGCGTGTGGTTGAATCCCGAGAGCACACGGCGCGCGAGCGTCGCTTCACGCAGAATCGTGCCAACCAGGCCAAGCTGCTGCAGGATGCTCAGGCTGAACGCACTCGTGAAGAGCGTCGCTCGGACCGACTTGAAACCACGTTTGAAGAAAATGAAATTCGAATTGGTGATCTTACCGAGCAGCTGGATAAGCGCTTGGGCAGCTTAAGAGAGTTGTTTGGTGTGTTGCAGCAGGTTGCAGGCGATACCCGCGGTCTATTCGAAGCGTCACTCATATCTGCTCAATATCCTAACCGCGGTGAGTGGTTGGATGCGCTGGCGAAGAAAATGGGCACTGCAAGTCAGTTGGCCACCATCGAAGAGATGGAAACAATCTGGTTTGAACTGCAGCGTGAGATGACCGAATCCGGCAAGGTGTCCCGTTTCCCCGGCACCATCACCAAACTTTCTGGTGAAAAAGTTAACACCGATATCGTTCGTGTAGGTTCCTACGCTTTGATTGGCGAAGGTGAATATCTGCAGTGGGATGCCGACACGCAGTCGATTATTGAACTGGCTCGCCAGCCCTCAGGGCGGCACGTTGATACCGCAGCCGCTGTGCAGAACTCTTCTGCAGGCGAGATTGTTGAGTTTTCCATCGATCCGCTACGCGGCTCTTTGCTCGCGCTGTTAATCCAGGCGGCAACCATTGGTGAACAGGTTGGTTCGATAGGCGCTGTTGCTGACTGTTATCTGCCGTTCTGTGACGGTCAGGGTGGTACGGTAGGTGCAATCATCATCCTTGGTGGTTTCATTGGTGTACTGCTTGCACTGGAACGCCTGTTAACGCTGACAATGATCGGTGCGAAGGTGAACTCGCAACGTAAAAACCCAACGCCAAGTGATGACAACCCGCTGGGTCGTGTTCTGAAAGTTTATGATGAAAACAAAGATGTTGACGTGGAAACGCTGGAGCTGAAGCTCGGTGAGGCGATTCTGGGCGAGACGCCGAAGTTGACACGGAACATAACGCTGATCCAGGTGATTTCTGTTGTTGCCCCGTTGACTGGACTGTTAGGTACGGTGATCGGGATGATCGAGACATTCCAGGCGATCACGCTGTTTGGTGCAGGGGATCCAAAGACCATGGCGAGTGGTATTTCGAAAGCACTTATGACTACGGTCCTGGGTCTGTGTGTTGCAATTCCGACAACGTTGTTGCACGCACTTGTTAACGCACGCTCCAAGTCTGTGATTCATGTCATTGAAGAACAGAGCGCAGGCATTATCGCGGATCACGCCGAAAAATCCGGTCAGCCCTTAGGTTAAGGGTCGGATGTTAGGCATAACTAACAGGAGCAATCGATAGATGTTTGGCGACGCTTATCTTGCGATTATCCGCTTTATGGAAATGGGAGGCGATGTGCTCTGGCTCATCGCACTCATCACTTTTCTGATGTGGACCCTCATCTTCGAACGAATGTGGTTCTTCTATACGGAACACAAATCCCTGGTCCGAGAATCCACTGAGCGGTGGGAAGGGCGTGCGGAAAGAACGTCGTGGAGTGCGCATCAGGTGCGTGAAGCCATGATCTCTGACGCGTCGGATCGTATAACAGGATCTTTACCCATCATTCAGACCTGTGTGGCACTGTGTCCACTGTTTGGTCTCTTAGGTACGGTAACTGGCATGATTGCAGTATTCGACGCAATGGCCACCCAGGGCGGCAATGCGCGCTCGATGGCCGCTGGTGTCTCAATGGCCACCATCCCTACAATGTCAGGTATGATTGCCTCATTGTCCGGGCTAGTAGGCAGCACCTGGTTGCGGCGTAAAGTGGACTACGAAGTCGAATTGTTTGAAGACCACCTGACGTTGGATCACTAGGTCAACGCGGCGTAGGAGGAATAGATGCGCAGAGGAAGAATGAGACGTAGGGGCGGCGGTGACGAGGATGCGGATATCAACCTCACGCCCATGTTGGACGTGGTGTTTATCATGCTGATCTTCTTCATTGTGACCGCGACCTTCATTAAGCAGGCGGGTATCGAAGTGGCACGCCCTGAAGCGCTCACGGCTGAGCAGAAGCCCACAGTGGCCATGCTGATTGCAATTGCGCCAAATGGGGATATCTGGATAGACAAAAAGCGCGTTGATCCGGCGACGGTCAGAGCACACATAGAGCGTCTGCATTCGGAAAACCCCAAAGGCGGGTTGGTCGTTCAGGCCGATAAAGATTCAACCAACGAAAAGCTGATGGCAGTACTTAGCGCGGCGCGAGCCGCAGGGTTACGAGAAGTGGCTATTTCGACTGAGAAAAACTAGCGGGAGCATCTCATGATTGTACGCTATGCAATTGGCGTTGGACTCGGTGCAGTAATCACCTTCCTGTTGTTTTTAATCATGCAGGCGGTCATTGCCAATGATGAAGCAAAGATCGATGAGGGCGTGAAAGGCAAGCTCCTGGATATGGTACGTCTCGCTGAGGATGAAGATATTCAAACGAAGCAACGTAAACCGACGCCGCCACCCCCACCGGATGAGCCGCCACCGGATATGCCGAAACCTCAGTTTGATTCATCGGACGTCTCTCAGGGCGTTGACATCGGTGCGGTTGATGTAGACGTCTCATTGGATGTGGGCGGCGGCGGCTTCAGCTCAGATGGCGAGTATCTGCCAATTGTTAAAGTAGCCCCGGTTTATCCCCGACGTGCACAAACGCGTGGTATTGAAGGCTACGTGATCCTTGAATTCATAGTGACCAAAACCGGCGCGG
Organism: Pseudomonadaceae bacterium; assembly: GCA_024743175.1. GTDB lineage: Bacteria > Pseudomonadota > Gammaproteobacteria > Pseudomonadales > Azotimanducaceae > UBA4421. Next base: position 189,734 of record JANSXA010000008.1, read on the forward strand.
TACGCGATCCGGTTGTAGTAGAAGCAAAACCACCCGGCATTTTCGACCGGGCTGCAATTAACGCCGCACTTAAATTCAAATATAAGCCTAAGGTGGTCAATGGCGATGCCATCGATGTTGCCGGTGTTCGTAACCGCATCACCTTTGAATTGGCTGATGGATAGGAGTTGGTTATGAATCAGTTACTCAGAGTAATCACTGCGGCACTTGTCATTTCGGGGTTTTTGACCCTGAGTCCTGTTGCCATAAGCACGGCAAATGCGGCTGAAGAAAACGAGAAGCCGGTGAAAACCCGGCGCGTCCCGTCGATGAGCGAAATGGTCTACAAGAAGCTTTCTGAGGGACAGGAAGCGATCGATGCCAAGGATTACAATCTCGCTTTGCAGGTGTTGCAGGATATGCTGGATCGATCCAAGCGTTACAACGGTAACGAGATTGGTCAGGTTCACAGCATGATGGGGTACGTCTACTTCCTCAAAGAGGATTACAGGAACGCGATCAAAGAATACAAAATGGTGGTCGCTCAGGGAGAAGATATACCAGAAGGTCTTGAACAGACCACATTGTACACCCTCGCCCAGCTGTCTTTCGTAGAAGAACAGTTTGATGATGCCTTGCGTTTCATGGAGACATTCATCTCCAAAGCCAACAACCCGGGCCCTGAACCACGAATTTTCATGGGCCAGGTTTATTACCAGATGAAAGACTTTGGTAAAGCCATCGGTCAAATGGAGACCGGCATTGCCATGGCCAGAGAACGTGGTCTGGACATCAAAGAAAACTGGTGGCAGCTGATCAACTACCTCTACTACGAACAGGAAAACATGCCTAAGGTCATTGAAACTTTAGAGATCCTGGTTCGTGACTATCCGAAGCGTGATTACTGGGTTCGACTTGCAGGCATGTACGGCCAGGAAGGCAGAGAAGATTTACAGCTTAAGACTCTGCAGGCTGCCTATGCTGGAGATTACCTGGATAAGCAAACCGACCTGACAAACCTTGCAGGTTTGCTCATGCAGATCGAGATCCCTTACAAGGCGGCCAAGGTACTTGAGAAAGGTCTGGCAGATGAAATCATCGAGCGTGATTCAAAAAATCTGAGAGCGCTGGGTCAAGCCTGGCAATTGGCTCAGGAAACGGCGAAAGCTATACCGGTCCTGGAATCCGCTGCGCAGCTGGCAGACGATGGCAAAATCTTTGATCAGCTGGCCTATGTCTATCTCGAAGCAGACCGCTATGACGACTGTATTCGCTCTGCAAATGGCGCATTGGATAAAGGCGGCGTCCGCAAGAAACAAAGTACCTATTTTGTGCGCGGATTGTGTCTGTATAACCAGGATAATCTGAATGAAGCACGCGGTTCATTTGTCTCCTGTCGTAATGAGGCACGCGCAAAAGAGGATGATACTAATCAGCGTACCTGTTTACAGTGGATAACGTTCATCGACCGAGAGAAAGATCGACAGGCGAAACTCGCAGCTGCTGGCTGATCGTTTGTTACATTAGGAAAGAGCCGGTCTAAGCGCCGGCTTTTTTGTGTCCGACTTATTGTTTTCAACGGCGGAGAACATCTGTGTTTACCGGTATCGTTCAGGATCTTGTCACTGTTCAGCAAATTGATGATCAGGGTGATCTGATAAAGCTCACTTTGGATATGGGTGGCATGACAGATCAGCTTGTCCCTGGTGCATCTGTTGCAGTTAACGGTACCTGTCTGACCGTTACGGGTGTGGATCAGGGCAGTGTAACCTTCGACATCATTGTTGAAACTCTGCGCACAACCAATTTGCAGGCACTGAAACAGGGTACCCGAGTTAACGTTGAGCGTTCTTTCAAAGTAGGGGATGAGGTTGGTGGACACGTCGTGTCCGGACATGTCACTGGAACTGCAGAATTAGTCCATCGTCATGCCGAAGGCCACGAGCATGTGCTGACATTCAGCCTTGATCCGCAATGGATGAAGTACGTTTTCCACAAAGGCTTTATTGCGCTGGATGGTGCCAGTTTGACTGTGTCTTCAGTGGATAAATCCCAGCATCAGTTTCAAGTCAGTCTGATACCGGAGACGCTTGCCCGTACCACCCTGGGTAGCGCTGAGCGCGGCGCGATGATAAATGTTGAGGTGGATGCGCAAACGGTCACGACAGTTGATACGGTTGAACGCCTGTTTGCAGACCCTCAGTGGCGTGAACAAGCCCTCGGCAAATAAAACGTAGCAGTGAGCTACTGGCCGCGCTCTCGTTGCAGCTGGCGTAGATTGCCGATCACAGATTGAAGCGCCCGGTCAAAAACCTGAGATTCGTCGATGCGTTTAAGCGTTTTGTTTTCGACCATTTCCGCAAGCTCACCGCGGTTTTTCTCTAATACCTTCATACCCCTGCGATTCACAAAGATATAGTTGTTGCCGGGTTGTGTGATGGTTGCAAGCTTGCAACGCAGCATCCGATCATCGTCCGTGGAGATTTCAATCCAGGTGCCCTCAGTGATCAACTTGAGTTGTTCGATGATGGTTTCCGGGAACGCACGCTCGTCGATGACCGTTGGTGGGGAAGCCAGAATGATTTCTTCCATCAACGCTTCGTCAACGTCGAGTTCCGGGCGTTCATCTTCTTCCAGATAAGCACGGTCGTTGGCTGATAGAGAGTAAAGGTGTTCTGTCAGCCAGTTCTGGAATCCTTCGGTTTCTTCATCAGGGCAACCAAGCTCGGTCATCCCCGCGTAAATTTCGGTTACCAGGCTCTGCACAAGCTGGTCTCGGTTTTCAACTTCCTCAAGGTCTGACAGAGGTTGTAATACCCATAACAGATCATCCAGAGTTTTGACGCCAGCGTTCCACTGGGCAGAGGACTCGCCCAGTTTGATGATTCGCAGCGTCAGAACCCGTGTCCAGGTTTCGCTGATGAATTTGCCGGCTTCGCTGGGTAATCGCAGTCCGCAGGCTTTCTGGTTGACCAGATTCTGAACCTTCAGCTTTGCCTCTGTGGTTTTGGCTTTGCCAACCTCAGATTCTTTGACACGTTGTTCAACCAGCACGCTGCGTCGGTTGTCTTTACTGACGTACTGACGTAGTTCGGCTAACAGTTCGGCAAAAACATCCGGATTGTCGTTAAATTCGTTGAGAACGCGCAGGACAACAGATTCAATTTTGTTATACAACGCATCGCGTTTCAGTTCGTTAGCACTGCTCCAGCCAATGCCTGCACTGGACAACTCGTTGAGAAGCGCGCGCGCCGGGTGGGCGGTTTTTTCGAAAAAGGTCTTATCAATGATTGCCAGCTTGATGATCGGTATCTGCAATCTACCAATCAGGGCTTTCATCGGGATCGCCAGATTGCGATCGTTCAAAATGTAGTCGAACAGCATGCCAACAAAGTTAACTGCATCATCATCCGCCTGACCTAGCGACTTTTTAGCGGTGTCCGGCTGTGCCAATACCAGTGATCGAACATCGCTGAGCTCCGGGATGTGCTCAATATCGATTGGGTCGACCTGTGCAGCATCCTGCAGACGGCTTAAAACCTGTATCAGTTCGCCGGAATCCAGTCGGGGAAGTGACATCACCGGGCTACCTGACGCCGCTCCCGCTCCCTGCTGGTGCCCGTGAGCGTGCTGCTCCGGGTTGCTGCCTCCAGACCTTGCACTTGTCCCGGACAGCAGCGATTGCACCGTGTCAAAGCCTATGCTTCCGACGCCACCTGACATACCGTTAAAGCCGCCAGTGCTGGACTGCTCCCTGCTGCCCTGGCCAGACTGTTGATTACTGGCTGCAGTGCGCGTAACTGGTCCAGCGCGTTTCGGCGCTTTGTTTTTCAGATCTGGATGCACATCAGCGTCAACCAGAGCGCGGTTTGCGTTTTCGTAAACAGGCCCGAGCCGTTCCATGACAAATCGCTCGAACAGCTTCATCAGGATGATGCGGATTTTGATATCAACTTCGAGTGTTTCCAGCGCGTTGGCAAACAGACTGCTCAGTGCCTGAGGTCCGAGAGGGTTGTTACGCTCAGTAATAGTCGTGCGCTTGGCGAGAAAATCCAGGCGTTTGGTCAGTTGCATGACGGCGATACTGTACTGGCTGGTGACTTTGGAAACGATGCCTGAGACAGCCACCGTCATTTCCAGTTCGTCCTGATCCAGCAAGGCATAATCTTCAGCATCAATCTCATCGCTGTCCTCGCCGTCCGCAGGACCCGTTGAATTGAAGGCGTCGTGATAAGAATCGTTTAACCCGCGGATGAAGTTTGATGCCAGAGTTTTGCGATGCAAACGAATCATTCGCATTGAATCAAAATACATTTCCTGATGCTGATCAGACTGGGAACGGTCAGCTAACTCGAAGAGCGCATCGTCGGTATTGTTGAACAGGTTCTGCAACAGTTCGTTGAGCTGTTTTTTGCTTTGCTGGCGAATGGTATGAACGATAGGAGGGAGCGTCGCTCTTTGATTCCCTTCAACGTTTAGTTCTACGACCTTGACTTGGCTCACGGTGCTGCCCAACGGTTATATACGGGAGCAATTACACCAATTTAACGGCTAGCGAACTGAGTGCTGTCACACAGTTGAAGTGCGGTGCGGATCACACCTTTAGTGATGTCTGTATCAGTCTAGCGTGCGTAGGCGGTGGCGTGAAAATCGCGCCAATCGAGGATGTCGGTTGCGGCACCAGATTTAAGTTGAACACCTACAAAATGCAGCTCTGCGCCGTTTTCATCGTATTCAGCCGTAGGGCGGCTCCAGCGTACCTCGCCGGCGAGGAAAAATTTACCCGGGCGGGATGCGACATCAACCCACAGGTCCAGCAGGGTGCCAACGGGTACAGGTTGCAGGGTTTTGAACTGAATACCACCCATCGACATGTTGACTGCGGTACAGGCCAGGGTCGCGCCTACCAGGTCCGGTTCGTCAGCTGCCAGTACAACCTGGGTGAACAGACGATCGTCGCTTTCCTGTCGCGGATGCATGCGCTTGTCGTTGTTTGACATGCGGCGGACTTTGGCGCGATTAAATTCGATAATGTTGTCTGTCATCTGACTCTCCCGACGTTCCCTCACATCGTCCCTAATGTAAGTAAAGCCTCTGGGTTTACCCTGACGATTAAACGCATTCATCCTGAAGCATCGCTGGGGCTGGTTGAGATTGAGTAATGCCAAATCTATGCCATAAATAAAATAATATCAATATCAATAAGTTAGCGTATATATGCGAAATGCATTTGAGGGTCTTTTCGTCCCTTTGTGGCGCAAAATGACGCTGCAGGGCAGGCTGGCGCGGTTCTGTTTGGTGCTTTGGAGTGCTTTGGCGTACCATGCGCGCCGAAGAATTGTGGCGTATAACATGACCGTATATGACAAGCTGAGCGCTGCCTGGCAGTGTCAGAACTCGCTGCTTTGCGTTGGCCTGGATCCAGATCCAGCGCGTATGCCCGCTCACATCGCTGATGCTGGCGAACCCCTTTATAATTTCTGTCGTGCGATAGTCGATGCAACGGCGCAGCACGTTTGTGCCTTTAAGCCCCAGTTTGCACACTTTGCGGCACAGGGCGCTGAGAACGAACTCGCGCGTTTGATTGCTTACATAAAGTCCGAATACCCACACCTGGTAGTGGTCCTCGATGCAAAGCGCGGCGATATCGGCAGCACCGCTGAGTATTACGCGCAGGAAGCGTATCAGCGTTACAACGCCGATGCGGTGACCCTGAGTCCGTATCTGGGTTATGAAAGCGTAGCGCCCTATCTCGCTTACGACGATCGTGGTGTTGTTGTCCTCTGTCGCACCAGCAACGCAGACAGCAACTGGTTGCAGAACGACAGCAGAGACACCCCACCTGTCTACCAGCGCGTTGCAGAACGTGTTGCACAATGGAATGACGCCGGTCAGTGCATGTTGGTTGCAGGTGCTACCTATCCTGAGGAACTGGGACAGATTCGCCGGCTGGTCGGTGATATGCCGCTGTTAGTCCCGGGCATCGGCGCTCAGGGTGGCGACCTGCAAGCCGTGATGGCCCATGGTCTTGATGGGGGCGGCACTGGCCTGTTGATCTCCAGTTCCCGCGGGATTCTTTATGCAGGTGAGGGTGACGATTTTGAAAGCGCGGCTGGCGATGCGGCTGCGGCGCTCAAAAATTCGATAAACTTTTTTAGATAACTGCAATAAAGTATTGATAAGTAAGCAAAATAAATACGCTACAAACTTCCTATAGCCTTTGTTGGGGCGATCATTAAGATATAAGGCTTGAGCGCTCAAAGATTGTGGCGCACCGAAAAAAATGGCCTGCATAACCGATAATAACCAGCGAGTAGCAAAACTCTAGAAACGGTGGTTATGGCAGTCACATTCACCCGCTGTGCAGGGTTAGCGCGGCTGTGACGTTTAGTTACAGCGTCATGTTTGGCGCAAGAGGGAGACACGGCGCGTGACCCCAGACGCGGTCATCTTACGCTACCTACAGATTGTTGCGCCTTTGCGGTGCGATATCGAAGAGCTGTGCCTGTTGCTGTCTGCAGATGCAGACCTGCTTGCGCGCTGGCTGAAACTTCTGGATATCCCTGCAGACCTTGATCTGCTGCAAACCCACATCGCCAACCTGGATGCGCATGAGCGCTCTGCTCTGGCTCGCGCCCAGGCCTGGTCTGTTCTACCTATCGTTGGCAGTGCCCGCTTGAGTCTGGATCAGTGGATGTCTGTTTTGCGAGCGGCTTGTCTCGCTCAGTTACTGGTTGATCACGTTCTGCAGGAAGATCGCACAGCTGCAGGTGATGCGTATGCCAACGTGCGATTGCGGGCGCTGCTGGCGGTATCCGGCGTGCAGTTGCTGCATGACCAGAAGTTATCCGCTCTGATCAAATACCGCGGTACCAATCCGGCGTTGCTGGAAGATGCCTTGCTTGAAATCCGTGTTTTTGCCGTGGTCGATGCGCTGGAAGTCGGGCGTGAGTTTGAGCTCGCACAACAGCTGCTCGGTCTGTCGCGACAAACCCTTGCCAGCCTGCTGGAGGATTCTGAGCGTGCGGCCAGCGAGCTTGTGGCCCGTTTCGGCGTTGGCCTGAATTCAGAGCGTGATGATAATGCCGCACAACAGATCTGGCTTCGTCAGCAGATTTCAATCATGACTGAAGGCATGGTTGACTGCCACGATTGGCAATCTCTGCAGGCTCAACATGATCTGGTCAGCCGCTGTCTCTTTCCGCGGCCGCCTTTGTTGCTCGTGAATCATCCTGACTCTGGCGTTCTACACGTATTGGGATACCCGGATTACGCCATCAGACTCGATAGTCGGACGAGTATTCTGTCCGCAGCGGCTCGAGGTTCTAACAGCCTCGGTGTGTCGGATAGTGATGACCTGGCCGTTGTTGATCGTCTGTTGCTGCGGGAGCTCAATACTGAAGAAGCTGTTGCTGTACCTCTGCAGATAACCAATGGTTCGGGTTTAATGTTGGTTGCCCTAGACGAAGACAGCGATATTGAGTTGCAGGCTGAGCTTTATGTTGAACACTTACAGAACCATGCAGAACGCCTCTTTGAGGATGCCTCGAAGCCTGCAGACGAGCAGGTTGATAATGGGCAGGATCTGCTCGAACAGTTCCGTGCCGCAGAATACAATCGTTTGCGGGAAATTGTGCACGAAGCAAACAATCCGCTCAGTATCGTACACAATTACCTGCATATCCTTGAGCTACGCTTGCAGCACGAACCAGATGCAGTGGAGCAACTGGAGCTGATTGGTAGCGAACTTCGACGCGCGGGCGAAGTTTTTACCCGTGCCAGAGATATTCCACTGAAGACTGATGTGGACGTTGTGCCTGCCGGGACGGTCGCGGAAATTGATCTCGCTCCTTTCCTGGAGAACCTCGTTGAGCTGTTTTCCGGTTATGCCTCAAACGCCGGAGTGGATCTGTCCGCGCAGACGACGGGTACCGTTGGGGTTCTGACCACTCAAGTCGATAAGCTGTCGCAACTGCTCAATAACCTTGTGAAGAACGCGATCGAAGCCTGCCAACCGGGAGATGAGGTGTGTGTTGGTGCACGTGCTGGTGTTTACCGTGATGGTATTGTCGGTGTTGAGCTGTTTGTTGAGGATGAAGGGCCTGGACTAGCAGATGATGTCCTGGACAACCTTGCAGGTGCAAAACGTTCTAGCAAAGGCGGCGACCATCAGGGGGTAGGCTTACAGGTAGCCTTCCGTCTGGCTATTGAGCTGGAAGGTGCGCTGGACGTTCGCACCCTGGCTGGACAAGGTACAACTTTCAGTCTGTTTTTGCCCCGCGTGCCATCGTCGACCGCGGGCTGAGCTGTCTGGCTTTCCGGCTAAGTGATCAACCCGCGGCTTTGATCAGGTTGCGCGCGATGATGCCCTGTTGAATCTGGCTGGTACCTTCGTAGATACGGAATAAACGCACATCGCGATAAAAGCGAGCAACCGCATATTCTTCCATATAACCTGCACCACCATGGATCTGCACTGCGCGGTCGGCGACACGTCCAACCATCTCTGTTGCAAACAGTTTGCAACAGGACGCCAGGGTGGTCACATTCTCGCCAGCATCCCGCCGCCTGGCAGCATCCAGAACCATACACTGGGCGGCGTAACTTTCTGCTTTGCAATCGGCCATCATGCCCTGCAGTAACTGGAATTCGGCGATGGGTTGACCAAACTGCTTTCTTTCCACTGCATAGTTGACTGACAGATCCAGTAATCTTTCAGCGCAACCTACCGACAGGGCAGAGATGTGCAGGCGGCCTCGATCCAGCGTTTTCATCGCGGTCAGAAACCCTTTGTTCATGTTGGCTGGACCGCCAATGATGTTATCAGCTGGTACACGCACATCATCAAACATGACGTCACACACATGCGCACCCTGCTGGCCCATTTTTTTGTTGGCTGGGCCCAGAGAAATGCCAGAGGAGTTAGCATCTACGATGAATGCAGATACGCCGCGCGAACCGGGTAAGTCAGGATCGGTGCGCGCAAAAACCGTGAAGACCTGGGCACTGGGAGCATTGGTGATATAGCGCTTAGTGCCGGTGATAACAAAATCATCACCATCGCGGACAGCTTTGGTTTTAACAGCGCCTGCGTCGGAGCCTGCATCCGGCTCGGTCAATGCAAACGAGCCGATATATTCACCACTGGCTAACAGGGGCAGGTAGTGCGCTTTCTGCGCATCAGTGCCATCCATAACGATGCCTTGTGATCCAATACCATTGTTAGTTCCAATGATGGATCGAAACGCTGGTGCAGCCCGACCCAGTTCCATGACAACCTGACACTCTTCGAACGTGTTTAATCCCAGGCCACCGTACTGTTCCGGGATGGTCAAGCCGAACAATCCGAGTTCGCGCATTTCCTGGATAACTTCAGCAGGCATCTGGTCGCTTTCTGCCACCTGCGGCTCCAGCGGGATGAGGCGCTCATCAACAAATCGTCGGACTGTCTGTCTTAACTGATCCAGGGTTTCAGTGTCTAAAGGCATAGTGGTTTCCCGCCGGTCAAAGGCGTGATTATACCGTGGTGAAAGGCGTCTGTGTGGTGAGCATTGCAGTTAAGCGATAGCTGCATTAGCCTGGCGGGTTTTCAAGTACAGCGAATTCATCTATGAGCAGCGACAGAGCCCCATTTTCCTGGGAAGACCCGTTATTCCTCTCCCAGCAACTCACCGAAGAAGAGCGCATGGTGCAAAGCACCGCGCACAATTACGCCCAGGACAAGTTGATGCCACGTATTCTGATGGCCAACCGTCATGAAACCTTTGATCGTGAAATCATGAATGAGTTTGGCGAAATGGGCATGCTCGGTGCGACGCTACCGGAGAAATACGGCTGCTCGAACGTCAACTATGTCTGTTATGGATTGATGGCACGAGAAGTAGAACGAGTGGATTCAGGGTACCGCTCGGCTATGAGCGTGCAGTCTTCGCTGGTTATGCACCCGATTCATGCCTACGGTAATGAAGCACAGCGGGAAAAATATCTGCCTAAACTCGCCACCGGCGAATGGGTGGGCTGTTTTGGCCTGACCGAGCCTGACCATGGTTCTGACCCGAGCAGCATGGTGACCAATGCAAAGCCGGTAGATGGTGGCTATCTGCTCAACGGGGCAAAGATGTGGATCACCAATTCGCCCATCGCAGACCTTGCGGTGGTGTGGGCAAAACTCGATGGAGAGATCAGAGGCTTCGTGGTAGAGCGCGCCTTCGAAGGTTTCAGTACTCCCAAAATTGAGGGGAAATTGAGCCTGCGTGCATCGATAACCGGACAGATTGTGCTGGAGGATGTGTTTGTTCCAGCGGAGAACCTGCTGCCTGAAGGAAAAGGTCTGGGCGGGCCGTTCGGATGTTTAAACAAGGCCCGTTATGGTATTGCCTGGGGTGCGATGGGTGCAGCGGAATTCTGTTGGCAGGCGGCGCGAACCTATACGCTTGAACGCAAGCAGTTCAATCGGCCGTTAGCGGCAACCCAGCTGGTACAGAAAAAACTGGCTGACATGCAGACCGAAATCACTCTGGGATTACAGAGTGCTTTGCGCATGGGACGGATGATGGATGAAGGCAATCTTCCCATCGAAGTTATTTCTCTGATGAAGCGTAACAACTGTGGAAAGTCATTAGACATTGCGCGTGTTGCACGTGACATGCATGGCGGTAACGGCATTGCTGACGAATATCATGTGATGCGTCACCTGATGAATCTTGAAACCGTCAACACCTATGAAGGTACACATGATATTCATGCCTTGATTCTGGGACGGGCATTAACCGGTTTGCAGGCATTCAGCGGCTGAAAGTGATATCACCGCGCTATCGCAATATGGAGATTTCCTGAAAGTTGGTCTGAAATTGCCGATCACCAATTGTCTGCCTGTCACACACCTCTTATCTTGAACCCTCAAACAGGGTGAGAGGCTAAAGATGATCAGAGTGATATGTGTAGATGACCAGGGTCTGGTTCGGCAGGGTATTGTGGCGTTGTTAAAACAGCTGGCCAATGTTCAGGTGGTTGGCGAGGCGGGTAGTGGCGAGGAGGCGATTCAACTCGCACGCACTTTATCGCCGGATATTGTTCTGATGGACATTGTGATGCCGGGCATGGGTGGCCTTGAAGCTACTCAACGCATTGTTCGACAGCAGCAGCGCACAGCGGTTGTCGCTCTGACGGCTTACGGTGATGCGCCATTTCCTGCGCAGATGATGAAGGCGGGTGCGCTGGGGTATTTAACCAAAGGTGTCGAAATCAACGAGTTGGAAAAAGCGCTGCGCCGGGTTTATGCCGGCAAAAGATACGTCTGTAACGAAGTTGCACAGGAACTGGCCAGCTATGCGTTTGAAGACAATGTGGAAAGTCCGTTTGAGATTCTGTCACACCGTGAAATGCAGATTACGATGATGGTAGTGGGTTGTCAGAAAGTCAGCCAGATTTCCGGCAGCCTGCATTTGTCCCCCAAAACGGTGAACAGTTATCGCTACCGGATCTTCGAGAAACTCAAGATCTCCTCAGACGTGGAGCTTGTGCTGCTGGCGGTGAAACATGGCATGATCTCCGCGACTCACCGCGGACCGTTGCCAGCTTCAAGGCAGGTTGCAGCTTCTCCAGGATGGCATGCTGCGCAGGCGGATTCGGGTTGAAGTTAGCCCAACTGGCATCCTGTAGAGCCTGTCCTCGACTGGTCCAGCACCACGCTGAAGTAGCCAGCCAATATCCCGACTACCATGCCAGGCCGGTGGGCAGCTGGGGTGACAAGCGCTATAGAGTGCTGGTAGTCGGGCTCGCTCCCGGGCTACACGGTGCTGCTCGAACCGGGAAGGCATTTGTAGGTGACGCAAGCGGCGAGTTTCTATTTGAGGGCTTATACGACAATGGTTTTGCCACCGACCCTGATCCGCAACAGGCCAGTCTGATAAACCTGCGGCTTACCAATGTTGTTAAATGTCTGCCGCCAGGTAATGCCCCGATTGCCAGTGAGATTAATCAGTGCGCTGGTTTTCTGTTGCAGGAGTTGACCCACCTGTTGCGCCCGCAAGCAAGACAGGCACGCGTTGTATTGGCGTTGGGTGGCGTAGCCCATCGAGCGGTCTGTCGAACCCTGCAGATTCCGGCAGGCACATTTCAACACAATGGCACTGTCGCTCTGGGCTCCCGGCACACCTTGGTCAGTAGTTTTCATCCCAGCCGACTCAATGTGAATACCGGACGCTTAACCAGGCCGATGTTTGATAAGGTACTGCGCAACGTCCGCTCTCTGCTCAGTGGTCGTGACATCGCTAGCTCCACTGCGCCTTGAGCGTTATAGTGCGGCGCTATGTCCGCACCTGTTTTTGACGCTGAGCCTTTTCTTAAAACCCTGACTAAAAAGCCCGGTGTTTATCGCATGATTGACGCCTCAGACGGCGTTTTATATGTGGGCAAGGCGCGCAATCTGAAAAACCGGGTGACCAGCTATTTTCGCGCTTCAGGTCTGCAGGCAAAAACCATGGCGATGGTCGCCAAGATCGCACGTATTGAAGTGACCGTCACAACCAGTGAAACAGAGGCGCTGCTGCTCGAGCAGAGTCTCATCAAACAGGATCGACCACCCTATAATGTGGTTCTGCGCGACGACAAGTCGTACCCCTATATTCATCTGGTAGAAACCCACGATTTTGCCCGGCTGACCTTTCATCGTGGCGCAAAACGTAAAAACGGGCGCTACTTTGGCCCTTTCCCTTCAGCTTATGCCGTGCGTGACAGCCTTAACATCCTGCAGAAACTTTTTCAGTTGCGGCACTGCGACGATGCTTACTTCAAGAATCGCTCGCGTCCGTGTCTGCAACACCAGATCAAGCGATGCAGTGCACCTTGTGTGGGCTTGATCTCGAAGCAGGATTATCAGGAAGATGTGGAACTGGCAGTTCTGTTTCTCACTGGAAAAAGCCAGGATGTGCTGGCGCAGTTTAAGCAGAAGATGGAGCAGGCTGCGGCTGATCAGAATTATGAGCGTGCGGCACGCCTGCGCGATCAGATCACACACCTGCGCAAGGTCCAGGAAACTCAATATGTGCACGGTGACACCGGCGATGTTGATGTGTTTGCATTGGCTCAAGCTGCCGGCACCTGTTGCGTGCAGGTACTCTTTATTCGTAACGGGCGTATGTTAGGTCAGCGTGCTTACTACCCAAAAAATGAACTGCTGCTTGATGAAGGTGACTTTCTTGAAGCGTTTTTATCCCAGTACTATCTGGCGTCTCAGAATCGTGATGTGCCGAAACTGATTGTCACGTCTCATCGAGGTGCTGATCACGCACTTCTGCAGGCAGCGCTGTCCAAGCAATCCAACCGCAAAGTCGAGTTGATTCAGGCGCCACGCGGTCAGCGTGCGCGCTGGTTGCAGCTGGCGCTGGAGAATGCACAGTTGAGTGTGCAGAGCTATCTGGCGGATCGTCGCAACATGTTTGCACGTTTTGTCGATCTGCAGGAACACCTGCAGCTTGAGACCATGCCGGAGCGGCTCGAGTGTTTTGATATCAGTCATACCATGGGAGAAGCAACGGTTGCCTCGTGTGTGGTGTTTGATACCAACGGTCCGCTCAAATCAGATTATCGACGATTTAACATCGAAAGCATTACGCCAGGAGACGACTACGCGGCTATGGAGCAGGCACTGCAGCGACGCTATACACGCCTCAAGAAAGGCGAGGCCAAACTGCCGGACATTCTGGTGATAGACGGTGGTCCGGGTCAGGTTGGCAAAGCAGTTTCGGTGTTGGAAAATCTGCAGATCCCCGACGTACAGATTTTAGGCATTGCTAAAGGTCCGGATCGTAAATCAGGGCTGGAACGATTTTTTCTGGATGGTGAAGAAGTACGCATTAATGGCGCGTCTCCGGGTGCTCATCTGCTGCAGCATATCCGTGACGAGGCGCATCGCTTTGCGATCACGGGACATCGCGCGCGACGACAGAAAAATCGCTCGCAATCAGAGCTGGATGGCGTCGAAGGCGTCGGTCCGAAACGCCGTAAAGCATTGCTGACTCATTTTGGCAGCATGCGGGGTTTGAAAGGTGCAAGCATCGAAGAAATTGCAAAAGTCCCCGGGATAAATCGTACACTAGCGGAAACTGTTTACGGCACGCTGCACCAATGACCATGGCCGGTATGAATCTCCCCAATATTATTACGCTTGCACGGATTTTTCTGGTGCCCGTGTTTGTCATCACCTATCTCCTTCCGGGCCAGTGGACATATCTCATCACTGCGGTGTTTTTCGGTCTGGCTGCGTTTACTGATTGGCTGGATGGCTATCTGGCGCGCCGTCTGAATCAAACCACGCCGTTTGGCGCGTTTCTGGATCCCGTGGCTGATAAATTAATTGTTGTCAGTGCGCTGGTTCTGCTGATTGCTAATCACAGCAACGTGTGGCTGACGCTCCCGGCTCTAATCATTGTCGGGCGAGAAATTGTCATCAGTGCATTGCGTGAATGGATGGCGGAAATGAACAGTTCGGGAGAGGTAGCGGTCAATATTCTGGGTAAGGTGAAAACCACTATTCAGATGATCGCCATTTTCATGCTGCTCGCTTACCCGCCGGTGCTTGATGCCCTGTGGGTAATTGGCGCATATATCCTGCTGTATGTGGCGGCTTTTATGACGCTGTGGTCAATGACATTGTATCTGTCTGCTGCCTGGCCGACCTTAAAAGAAGGCTTGCAGAGCGGCGGACACAAACGCTGAGCTATTTGCCGAACTTGTGCCGCAGTGTGTACCAGCTGGGGTAGGGGATAGGGCGCGCATCCTTTTTTGAAGTCCAGAAACGCACCACTCGACCATCGGATAAGTGCAACGCTTTGGCCACGTCTTTATTCGACAAGCCCTTACGGTCCATCCACTCTCTCAGCTCTTCCGGGGTTGGCGGATACTTCTTCATGCTGGGTTGAGCATCTTCTTCACAAACGTATGCGGAAGCAAAATCCTACGTTTGTTAGGAAAATAGTTCCATAGGATTTTTTTTCTTTTTTTTGCTTTTTCTGCCCAAACCTCTATAGTTGTCATAGAACTGTCATATTACTGTAACAATAAAGGTTTCCAAAAACAGTCACTTAGGATTAATAAGCCTAAGGAAAATAAGACCTAAGGTTAAATATTCCTTAGGCACTATATTCCTAAGTATGTGCGGGCTTATTCCATAATGAACTTGATCTGGATGTAGGTATATATATCCTAGTAGCAAGTTTGGGCAGCACACTTGAAAGGGGAGTATCAGGTCATTTTTGCTGACCTGTTTAGAAAATTTTGGTCGCGCCTTCCGTTTTGGAACTGGATAGCGACAACAGGAGAAAGGTTATGAAGCAGAGTATATTGATAATTTTATTAGCAGGTCTTGCAACAGGCTGTGTGACATCGAACAGCACTCAGAGTCCTACCCATCGCTGGGAGTCGACAACGGCAGCGGATCAGGTCCAGTATCGGAATGACCATGCGCGTTGTCAGGCGCAGGCTGATGCGCAAATAGACAAACAAGCCTATGAAGCAGACAGCCAGACTTTTGTGGCTTACAAGCAGTGCATGGTGAACAGAGGCTATGAACTCACCGCTTATGCTGGCCAGGAATAGCAAGCAGCGCGGATAGCAATGCATCAGAGAGGGCGTAAGCCCTCTTTTTTTTGCGGCGGGGATAATTGTGCAGAGTATTTCTGCCAGGATGGCAGCAATTGACGCGCTCTAAATGCCTACCCAGATACCCAAGCCTGCAAGCAATACGCTGACCACTAGTCCCGTGCCCGCTTTGGCTGCATCCAGGCCGATCAGACCTGCCGCCTGGCGGACTGTGCGTCCCTCAATCTGCAGGGCAATGGCTATCTCACGGCCCGCCAGCAAACCCAGGAATACCCATGTGGTGCTCATAGGCATATTGCTCCACTCTTTGAACACGAGCAGGATCAGACCGTAAACGAAGTTGATGATGGCCGCAGAGCGAACATCGCTGACGTTGGATTTTGAGGTGACAATTTTCTGGATACGGCCGCCCGCCTGATAAAAAATCACACCCTGCATTACCACCAGCAGCACTGTGCCAAACGTAATCCAACTGACGGATAAATCCCGCGGTAGAAATACAAAGATGTTTGCCAGGTCCTGGATCAGCCACTGGCTCCACAAAAACGCGGTAGATGCCCACTGGATGGCGTACCAGTATCCTGGCGCTTCTTCCTCACTGGTATCCATCAGATATTGAACCGTCTTGCGAATCATCAGATAGAGGAGGAAGGCGGCAATAAAAGCCACTGCATAGCCGGATACCGATTTCAGCAGCATGGATTCGATATTGCCGGGCGCGAACACACTCAGAACCAGGAATGTGGTGCTGACCGGGATGCCAAAGCGCGTTAACACCAGCAGCACCAGTGGTGCCATCACGTGCAGCCACGTAACGCCCCCCGCCGGTTCAGGAAACTTGGTTAATCGGCCGTACGATGGATCGCCATTGTTAACCAGCCAGCTATACCACAGCACTGCAACCAGAATACTCGACGCGAATAACCACAAGTGCCACCAGGGCCGTTTTGCGTTAGCGGCCAAGAAAGTGCCCAGGGTTTGAATTGAGTCGTTTGAGACCACTGAATACGCAGCCAGGGCAAATCCCAGCACCATAAATACTTCAGTAAGTTGCATTAGCCCCCCAGCTTATGGCGCATGTTTTTGCTCTGTTTTTGACGGTAGCGCGCGGCGGATTCTATACAAGGATGGACAGAGTTACACCGCGGAACATCGATCCTACAGGAACTTTGTTCCGTGCCGATTGAATAGGTGCTGTCGGGAAGCGAGGCTGGCGGAAAAATGGAGGCGCGAGCCGGAATCGAACCGGCGTACCTGGTGTTGCAGACCAGTGCATAAGCCACTCTGCCATCGCGCCATTTCCAAGTGGGCGCGAAGTTTAGCGGTAATTGCCTGGGATTGGGATAGCCTCAGGCAATACTTTTCGCTTTTGCTTAGCGATCGGCCAGCTGACTGCCCGCAACATGGCTGCGCAGGGCGTCGGCGCCGTTGCAAACGGCCGTCTGCATCTGTTGTGCCTTTGTTGAGAGGCGTTTTTTACCGGCATACCAGCTGCATTCAGATTGCAGCCATTCGATAGCTGCAGCCTGACAGGCTGGCCGCTGCGCAAGGCTCGACTTGCGACAGGCACGCTCAGGCACAATCTGGCGATTCTTCCAATCCAGGCCCACGTGAGTGCCCTGATGGGTAAAACCGACGGTGTAAATCATTCCAGGATCTTCCGGCAAGCGTGTTTCGATGCTTTCAGACAAGCCCAGGGTGGCAATAATCACAAGTAATAATGTATTCATGAGGCCACCTTATGGCGGTTTTTACCGCCATGCTGTGACGCCGATATCAGTTATGTAGATTCCACCTTGTGAGCCAAATATCTTGTCTATGCTTCTAAGACCTAACAGGTGAAATCAAATTAACAGGATAAGAGTTTGGTCATGCAGGTAAAAAATTCGGGCTTTACATTAATGGAGGTCATCGGCGTTCTGGCGGTGATCGCAATCATCGCGGCAGTCGCCACACCACAGATTTTTCAGGCAATTCAGGATGCCAAGGTCACCTCCCTTGTGCAGGAAGCAAATGATCTGAAAGCAGCTGTTGCCAGGTACTATAAAGATACAGGCACGTGGCCTCGCCACGTGCCATCGCGCAACGAAGACCATTACAACCAGCTGATGCGCAATAGCGACTCTGGCGGAAATGCGATTGCAGGCTGGAATGGTCCCTACATTGAATCACAGCTGTCTAATCCGATTACCCCAGGAGGTTATCTGGACCTGCAGGTCACCAGCAATGCCAACTACGCCTGTGATCTGGATGGCGATGGTAATGGTGACGGCACTTTTATTACCTACCGAATAGACGGTGTGCCGGATAACCTGGCGCAGAATATTTCGCAGATGCTGGACAAGGACGGTGCTAACACCTCTGGCGATACAGCCTGGCAGGCGGCCGGACGGGTGAAACGATACGGCGGCAACCATGCATCAATTCTGGTGATGTGTCTTGCCCGGGTATAACCACGGGTAAACACAGCCATGACTCAACTCCGGGACAGCCAGGGATCGGCAACGCCTCGAGTCAGTAAACCGCTGGGCCAACGCCTGGTTGAATCGGGTTTGCTGACGGAACCGCAGCTGGATCTAGCATTACGCGAACAGAAACGCGACGGTGGATTTCTGGGACAGGTCCTGGTTGATCTGGGTTTTGTCACCGAAGAAGACATCACAGCGTGTCTGGCGCTGGAAAACGATGTTGAGATGGTCAGCGTGCGGGACCTGGAAGTCTCGCCAGATCTGTTGAGTCTGGTTTCCTACGAAACCGCCCGCACCCACAAGCTGATTCCACTCTCCATGAATGACGGAGAGCTGACGGTTGTTTTTGCTGACGCGTTAGACGTTGTTGCGCAGGATGCCGTAGAGCGCGAGAGTAAGCGCACGATCTGCGTGGCAACTGCGCCCGAACCGCATATTCTTGAAGCCATAGAGCGCAACTACGCGCGCTCATCGAGCATTAACGAAACGATTGAACAGGTGCTGTCAGGGGATAGCCTGGATGTCACCGCGGTTGATGAAGACTCGCCGATGGTGCGTCTGGTTGATCAGATTTTTGCCACCGCCATCAAACACAAAGCCACCGATATTCATCTGCAGCCGGAAGAGCGCAACATGCGCGTGCGCCTGCGGGTAGACGGTATTTTACGTGAAGAGATCGTTGTGCCTAAAGCCATCCAGTCCGCTGTGCTTGCGCGGGTTAAGCTGATGGCAAATCTGGACATTACAGAAAAGCGGGTGCCCCAGGATGGACGCATCCGTTTCACCTTTGGCAGCGGTTATATAGATCTGCGCGTATCAACGCTGCCTACTAACCATGGTGAGAGCATTGTTATGCGCCTGCTGGACGGTGGTGCTGTGCAGTTATCACTTGCGGAGCTCGGTTTTGCGCCTAACGACCTGACGCGTATTGAGCAGGCGATCAGCCACCCCTATGGCATGGTGTTGGTCACAGGTCCGACCGGCAGCGGTAAAACAACCACCCTGTACACCGCATTAGGCACCATCGACCGCGAAGCGCGAAGCGTATTTACGCTTGAAGACCCGATTGAATATACCTTACCCATGATCCGCCAAACTCAGGTTAACGCAGATATCGGGATGGATTTTGCTGCAGGATTGCGTTCGCTGTTGCGCCAGGACCCGGATGTCATCCTTGTCGGTGAGATACGTGATGCGCTAACCGCTGAACTGGCTACCCGAGCGGCGATGACCGGCCACCTGGTTTTTTCAACCCTGCATACCAACTCAGCTGTTGGGGTTATTCCCCGCCTGGTGGATATGGGTATTGACAGGTTCCTGCTGCCATCAGCTTTGGTCGGTATTGTTGGCCAGCGACTGCTGCGCAAACTCTGCGCCAGCTGCAAGGCTAAAGTGGCAGGGACAAACCCGCTGCTGTCAGGTGATCTGGCTGATTCCTCTGACGCTGAGGACTTTCACTGGCAACCTGTCGGCTGTGATCAATGCAATGGCAGCGGCTACAGTGGACGTGTCGCTGTGTATGAAGTTCTGTTAGTTGACGCCTCTTTTCACGACACGATGCTGCAAGGTGGGGGCGAATCCAAGCTGTTGGAGCTTGCGCGCGCAGGCGGCATGACCACCATGTTGGAAGATGGGTTGGCAAAGGCACAGCAGGGCCTGACCTCGGTGGCTGAAGTGCTGCGCGTGCTACGGTAAAGCTGCTATGCCTCAATATGTTTATCGAGCGGTAGATAAGAACAGTCGCATCAGCAGCGGCGTGCTTATTGCCGAATCCGAAACCGTACTTGAACGTCGTATGGCAGCGCTGGGCTTGTGGCTGGTTGAAGCTAAACCACAGGCGATCGGTAAACGGGCAAACCTCAAAGTAAACGTTACTCGCAGAGATCTGGTCGATTTTTTCAACGGCCTTGCAACCCTGGTGGATGCCGGCGTTGATATTGCGGAAAGTCTGAATGTGCTGGTTAACGAAACCGTCGACGCGGGTTTCAAGCAGGTGCTGGATGATGTTCGCCTCAACATTCAGAGCGGCGTGAGTTTTTTTGATGCCATGTCAGCTCATCCTGAAATCTTCACCGCAGAGATCTGCAACCTGGTGCGTGCTGGTGAACACAGCGGTGAGTTGGTGGCGGCCTGTTTTGATATCAGTGCACATCTTGAATGGCTTGATCAACTGATGGGTGATGTAAAACAGGCAACAATGTATCCCGCTATGATTGCAACCGCTGTCATGGGGCTGGTTTTTCTGATGTTCAGTTTTGTTGTGCCGCAGTTTTCGGTGATTTTTGACAGTCTGAATATAGAGCTGCCTGCCATTACCAGGGTGGTTGTGACGATTGGCGCTTTCTGCAACAGCTACTGGTGGGCAATTCTGCTTGCCATTGGCGGTTTGTTTGCGGCTCTGAAGTTTGGCCCGGCTTACTCGCCGGCCATGGCATATACGATGGACGTGATGAAGTTGCGCATGCCTGTGTTTGGTCCAGTTAACCAACTGCTGGTGCTGTCGCGTTTTGCGCACAACATGGCATTGATGCTTAAAGCCGGTGTGCCCATTATCGAAGCGATTTCGCTGGTATCCGGCGTTGTGGCCAACCGTGTTATGCAGGCTGCTTTAGACAGTGCCCAGCAGGCAGTCACCGATGGTCGTCGTATGTCAGAAGCACTCAGCGATCATGACATCGTGAGCCCCATTGTTATGCGTATGATTGTGGTAGGCGAAGAAACCGGCAAGCTCGACAGCTGTCTGCAGAAAGTGTCTACACGCATGGACGACGAGATCCCCCGTCGAATTAAACGCCTGTTCGGCATTCTCGAACCCATGATCATTCTAACCCTGCTGGGTATTGTTGGGATGGTTGCCGCGGCGATTTTTCTGCCCTTGTTCAGTCTGATGTCAGGCATACGCGGATGAAGAAGATCCAGGGTTTCTCTCTGCTGGAAATGATCGGTGTGATGGCTGTTATGGCCATTCTCGCCGGCGCCCTGGCGCCGAGTGTTTTTCAACTCATAGAAGAAGGCTACCAGACCGCTGAAGAGCAGAGTTTAGCGGCTATCGCTGAATCTCTGCAGAAAGCCATCGTGCGTGACAAGCGCATCCCCACAACAGTATTGGCTGACTGGAGTGACGCTGTTTCACAGTATGCTTCACTTCCTCCTGCCCGCATCACCACCAATGATAAAAACTTCACCCGCAGACTGTATGCGGATCCGATGTTTTTTACTGCCAGCAATCAGAACTTTCCTGGATATACCCAGACTTCAGGCCTGGCAAGCGTACCGTTCTCACCGCGCTTGATGGTTGTCTCTAACCTGGCCGGTGGTGTTACAGCAAATTTGAATACCCATGACAGGTTTGCCGACGTCTGGGAACAGAATGCTGGTGCTTTGCTGGTTGAAGATGACGTGCTGATGATAGAGCGGATCAATCTGGCGCCGCTGTTTGTGCGTGTGCTCTTGAACAATGCCAATACCGCGCAAGCGGGTTTTGCTCTGGAAAGTGGGGCCGAAAACGCGGTCTCCGCAGCGTCTGGTGGCGTCGATGGGGCGCGAACAGTTTATGTCTTGAGGGGTACGCAGATTGGTTTGACCAGTGCACCGTTCCCGGGTGGCGCCACTCAGCGCCGTTTGATTGCGCAACAGGATCTATCCCTGCGTTACCAGATGGTCGGTGCCAGCTGGACGTGGGAGGGTTGATATGAGTCGAACCCGTTACGCTATTTCATGGCTCTACGGTGAGTTCCGTATTGCCCGCTTTCACCGAGATGAGATTGCTGAGCAATGGGAGTCACCGCAGCAGGTCGAAAGTTATGCAGATCTGGTCAAAGTGCTTGATCAGGCAGCTCAAGCCATTGTTCTGGGTGACAAAGGTGAGGTGACCGTTGTGCATGAGCACGACCTGCATACTCACGAATATCTTGAAGTGCCAGCGATGAAGCGTAGGGATCTCGAGAAATACCTGCATCGTCGCGTACATCAGGATAAGTCTTTTGATGAAGAGGCAGCCTGGTGTTTCCATCAGGTCGCTCATGCAGGGGGTAAAGAAGGCGTTCTGCTGCACCTGTTACCCAAGCGAATTGTCAAATCTACCGTGGCTGCATGTGGTGCTGTGGGACTTGCGCCTAAACAGTATGTGCCGCTGACGGAAATTATCTCAGACTATCTGCCGACCCTGGATCTCGACGCGGACGACATGGTGGTTGTGGTGGCGTGCTTCAAAGCACGCACAGAAATCATCATCGCACTGGCAGATGGCGAGGCTCTGTTTGTCCGCGAGCTCAATTATGGATTATCTGCCAGCACCTATGAGCGTCTTGTTACTGACGTCAATCGTACGCTGCGTTATGGCCGTCAGCAGCTGGGCCGCAGTGTAACTCGAGCATTGATGATGGGTGATATCAATGCAGAGCTGGTTGAACCACTTGAAAAAAATATCGACGTACCGGTCAGCTTTGATGAACAGGCGGCAGACCCTTACTTCTGGGCTTTGTGGGCGACGAAGCTGTCGGGCAAACTATCCGCAAATTTTATTTCCGTCTTTGCACAAAAAAATATCACCGCGGACGCGGTGCGCAGGGTTGCCGCCTGGTCTACGGCTGCAATTCTGCTGGTGACGACCGTGATGACGCTGTTTACCGGTGGCCTTGTGACACATCGTGCTGACCAGATTCGTGGTATTGAAACCCGTACCGAAGAAGTACGTCTACTGATTGATCAGGTAGAACAAAAACTCTGGGAAGGGCGCTTGAAGCAGGATCATCTTGGTCGCCTGCAAGCTACCAGTAAAAATCTGCCAGCGTTGCTGCTTGTGCATCTGGGCCGCCTCACACCGCCGGAAGTCACTTTAACCAAGGTTAACGTCGCGCGTCAGGCATCTGCCTGGCAGGTACTGATCAACGGAACCGTAGCCGGTGATCTGCGTGAGAGCGCACGCATTCTGGCTAATCTGGAACAGCAGTTAAGCGAACCACCCTGGCAGATCAGGTTGAGTAAAAGCTTTACGGATACCTGGATGCAGCAGTTTGCGCAGGGAAAACTGCGTCGTGAAGGTGATAACGGATTCGAAATAATAGGCGAGCTGCGATGAGTCTGGAAGTGGAAATAGAACTGCCGGATACGTTAGAGCTTGATGAAGACGTTGTTCTGCCTGAAGAAAAGATGCAGTACCACGGCGGCATCAGGAAATACATCCACTTAATTGTGGATGCCTGGTTTGCAACGCCGGCTCGTATCGCTGCGACCTGTGCGTTGGTGCTGGGCTGTTTTGGTTTGATCATGTGGAACTTCGAGCGTCTGTCGATTCTTGATGAACTGGTTGAGCTTGAGGTTACGGAATACCGACTGGACAGTCAGTTAAACGACCTGGAACTGGAACTGGCCAGTATTGATGTCGAGAGCCTCAGTAATGCCATTGAGGCTGAAAACGACAAGGTATTCCAAGGGTTTCCTGAACTGGCTGCCTGGGCTGAGGGCCTTGCCGCGGTCGCTGCAGACCGTTCAATGGTGTTCAGTTATCAGGCCAAAGTGCCACATCTGTCGCCGGTGCCTGACGTGTTGGAAGTACCCATTACACTGAGTTTTAAAGCTGCGCCGGATTCGGCCGATAACCTGTTTGATCAATCCATGACGTTGATTGGCTTCATTTTGCGTGATCACTGGCACATGGATGTGGTTGCAACACAGGCTCTGGGTGACGGCGATGGCCTGGATGCAATCAGCATTCAAGCTCAGGTATGGGTACGTGACCGATTTGGTTTTGTGGATCTGGCCGCGCTGCAGGCACAGACCTCAGTTGATGATCAGGAACTTGGTGAGTTGTTTGATGAATAGAATTATTGAAGAAAACAGATGAGAAACCTGTTTAACAACCCCTGGTTTGTGGCTGCCCTTGGTCTGTTTGCAACCATTTATCTGGGTGTGTCTGTGACAAAACCGCTGTTTGGCAGTAGTACCACGAACAGTGCAAACGTTCAGGAAATTGGCATGTTGGATGAGTTTTCTGTTGCCAACAACGTCGCAGTAACCACACGGCGCAATGGTGAGTCGCGGGACGCCATAGGCTGGCTGAATGATCTTTCGCGGGACCCCTTTGAAGGCAGTGCCTTTGATTCGCTGCAAGCTGAGGGTGGTGTTGTCGGCCCGGGCGCAACGCTACCCAGAGTTGAGGCGGTTTTTCTTGGCGGTGGTGTAAAGGCGGCGGTATTAAACAACAAGCTGTTGCGTGTTGGTGACGCCATTGATCGCTTTGTGGTCACTGAAATTGGCGCCGAGCACGTTGAAGTTACTCGCAATGGCAAATCTTATCGGTTGGAGCCGGATGTATGAATTTGAATGCAGGCCATCGGAAGGCCACTTTGTACACTGCAGAAGGCGTAATCAGGAAACTACGTGTGCTGCTTGTTGTTCCCTGTTTGTTAGTGTCAGGTTGTGCTCAGCTGGCAGGCTTTACGGCTGAACCCGAACGTCCGTTTCCTCGCTATCACACCCAGGACAGCTGGCCTTCGCCTGCAATTGCACCGATGCAGCTGTCCACAAAAGAGCGGCTTTCTTTTCCCCAGCCGAAAAACGCGATTGTCGAAGCGGGCGAAGAGCCGCTATACAGTTTTGTTATCAACAACATGCCGGTTAAACAGGGCCTGCGCCAGTTTGGTCGGGCCTATGGATTAAACATCATCGCAGACGAGGATGTGACGGGTATTCTGGATGTTGAATTCAGAGATCTTCCTCTGGAAAGAGCATTGTCTCTGATGCTGGACAGCCTGGATTACTACTGGGAAGTTAACGATGGCGTCATTCGGGCCAGATCTCAGGAGACGCGGCGCATACAGCTGGATTATCTGCGCCTGGTACGTTCGGGTAACGGTTCCAGTTCCGCGAAAGTGTCTTCCAGCTCATCAGAAGGAAGTAGCACTTCAGGCGGCGGGTCTGATGACGAGGCCGGTTCCATCACGATTGCACAGACGGATGAAATTGGATTCTGGGGAGAGCTGCAGGCTCAACTGGAACAGCTGTTGAGTGAAACCGGCAGTATAGTCATGAACAGTTTATCGGGCACCCTGCAGGTGACGGATCAGCATGCTCATGTGGAGTCTGTTGCCAGCTATATCGAGCATGTGAATCGCTCGATACATCGTCAGGTAGATATCGAAGTCAAAATTCTTGAAGTGGAGTTGGAGGACAGTTCCGCCCTTGGGGTCAACTGGTCCAGAGTATCGCGTGTATTGGATTCAGGCACCAATGTGGATTTCTCCACGTCCGGTATTGTGACTTCGCCAGCGGGTGGAATAGCTCCGCTATCGTCGGTGCTCAATCTTTCAGCGTTCAACCTGAAGAACGATGGCAATACCCGCATTCAAGCGGTGGTTGAGGCGTTGGAAGAACAGGGTGATGTGGAGATTGTCAGCCAGCCGCATGTCAGAACAATGAATAATCAGACATCGCTGATCAAAGTAGGTACGGACCGAACTTTTTTCCGCCGTGAGCAGTCAACAGATTCAACCTCCGCAGGGTCTATTACCACCGCAACAGATATTCCTCAGGTTGTTACAGAAGGTGTGGTGTTATCCATTACACCGCAAATCGGTGACACAGGATGGATCATGATGGACATCTCTCCGGTAGTGACCCGGGTTTCCAGTGTCAGCGTGGTTGAGGATGTGAACGGTGTGGTTCAGAGTTCCGCGCCAAACCTGGACGTAGCACAAGTCTCCTCGTTAGTCCGGGCACGCAGTGGCGATACCGTCGTTTTAGGCGGATTGATTCAAACGGCTGATTCGAATACCAAACGTGGCGTCCCCGGGCTCACGAAGCTGGGTCCGTTCAGCAAGTTTTTAGGCGGCGAATACAAAGCGACCAGTCGCAAGGAACTGATCATGATACTGACCCCGAACCTGGTTGTGGGAGAGCGATAAAATGCGACTCATTTTCAGCTTGATTGCTTTAATCTGCGCCAGCCCCGTTGTTGCGGGAGCGGCAGACTCGGGAACCCTTAACGCCAGCGATTTGAGCACTGCATCGATTGCTGAATTAGACGACCGAAAATCCCAGGCGGTGCAGGCGAATCAAGCCCTGGCGACGTTGCTTGAAGGCGTCACTTCCGAAGCAGCGCCAGTGGATACTGCGCAACCCGAAGCAGATAAGAAAACCGGCCCGTCCAGATCTTCTGTACCCCGTGAAGACGAGCAGGCTCTGGCGCGGATTCCTGGTGAGATAAAACAGGGGTCGCAAACACAAACTTTTGCAAACCTCCGCAAACGGCTGACACAATTACCCTCGTCCGAAGCACAAACGCTGATTGCCGGATTTCTCAAAGATCATCCGGATCACCGGGAAGCAACCATCACCCTGGCGCGTATGCAGATACTTGAAAACCAACCCTCTACAGCTATAGAAACACTGGACTTTCTGGTTTCTTCGGTTGCGAACAGGCGTCACCCTGACTGGCAGCCGTGGTTCTGGGCAGGCACCGCCTATCTTGAACTCGGAGAAATCGAAGCCGCTCGTCGCATGCTGGAGTTGGCTGTTGCCAAAGAAGGCAAAGTGGCCGAAATCTGGGTACAGCTCGCAGTTGTTGAGCAGGAACTGGATAACCACGCCGCAGCACTGCAGTACATTGGGATTGCTGAGCAGGTAGACGCTGAGGCTGCGCTTGTACATTTGAATCGAGCATACAGCCTGGAGCGTTTAGGTGAGTTTGATGCCGCGCTAAACGCTTACCGACAATTTATGTCCAGCGAGATGTCGGCGGGATCGGAAGCTTTGCGGCCTTCAGTGATGCGGCGCATGGCGTTGCTGGCAGAGCATCAACAAGCCGCCGAACAGGATTCTGATCGAAGTTCCTGAGAGATTTTAAGGTTACAACCGAACCCTTCTACTCATCCGAGCGCCGGTGCTGTAACACCCGGGCAATGTGGTGGTAATCGGGTCGCGGTGTTGGGTTTTGCGGCGCCAACGGTGATTGTTGGTGGGAAGTTACCGCGGTAACGTTTGCCACAGGTTGCACGTTTAGGGGTGTGATGTTTGTAGCCGGTCGTTCGCCCGTGGCGTTCAGCCGTTGTCCGTTTTGAGTATAGAAATGAAACTCTACGGCACCGGCTTGTGGACGATGGATCTGTATCCGAGCTCTGCCTTCATGGATAAATGTGTGGTGTCGACGACACAGCAGGATGAGATTATTGAGCTTAGTGGCACCGCCCCGGGCCCAATGTTGAATGTGATGGGCATCGACAAAGCGGGTGTGGGTGCAGCCCGGGTAACAACAGCCGCGGTCTCTTTTTCTTAACGCCCGTCGCAGGGCAGAAGGGATTGTGCGGGTCTTAGGACCCGCGCTGGGTTCCTCTTGTCTCTCTGACTGATTTTCAGTAGGAGCCTCGCTATGAACCACCACACTGCCATCACAGGTGAGTCGGTCCAAAGCCGCTTCAGATAGCTCAGGATCATGAAAATCGATGTGAACAAGATACCGATCCGCACTGCTACCGGGTTGATCAGACAGTTTGGCTTGTGCCAGTTCCAGTAGCGCATAAGCCCGTTGCTCAGAAACAGGCTGGTCAGCTGGGGGTGGAGATCCAGCATCGGCTGTGCCGCTTTTCTCAATCTCTATATTTAATGCCGCCTGCAGAAGCGCCCCAAGTTCCTTGGGTAAACGACCTTTGATGACCACATCACCGTTGTCTGCCCTCTGTAACACCAGCTCAGGACGGGTTGAAACTTCCGGTCTACCCCGATCCAAGCGGATCTGATCGCGCACAATGCGCTCCACCTGATGGGCGGAGGCGTGTTCAGCCATCGACACCAAAAGGGCTTCATCTTTAGCTGTAGCCAGTCGGGTTAACGCCCGGACTTTGGAGTAACTCAGCCGGCCCTCACCAAATGCGGCATCAATCACCTTCAGGTCCTGCAGCGCTCTGGCCACACGCACCTTTTCACGTGCGGCATTGGCGCCC
>JANSXA010000007.1 GCA_024743175.1 Pseudomonadaceae bacterium
CAACGATACGTTGCACCAATGGATGTCGCACCACGTCTTTGGAGCCAAAATGAGTAAAGCTGATACCGTCGATGTTACGTAGAACATTGCGGACATTGACCAACCCGGAGCGTTCACCTCGAGGCAAGTCTATCTGGGTAATATCGCCGGTGATCACCGCCGTGGATCCAAAACCGATACGTGTCAGAAACATTTTCATCTGCGCAACCGTTGTGTTCTGACTTTCATCAAGAATAATAAAGGCGTTGTTCAGTGTCCGGCCACGCATATAAGCAAGCGGAGCAACCTCAATGATGTTCCGCTCAATAAACTTGGTTACCCGCTCAATACCCATCATTTCGTACAGCGCATCGTACAAAGGTCGCAGGTAAGGGTCGATCTTCTGCGCCAGATCTCCCGGCAGAAATCCCAGCTTCTCACCGGCTTCCACCGCAGGTCGGACCAGCAATATCCGCGACACACGCTGTGCCTCGAGGGCTTCTACCGCACACGCCACCGCCAAAAAAGTTTTACCGGTGCCCGCTGGACCGATACCAAAATTGATGTCGTGTTCGCGTATCAGTCGAGTATAAGACTGCTGGTTGCCACCGCGCGGCTTAATGGGTTTCTTGTACGTGCGTATAATCAACTCCGCAGTATCGCCATCTCCGACAGACTTTTCGCCCTGCACAACTTCCGTGCTGTGTACCAGGGCTTCGACCCCGGCTTCCTGCAGGTAAAGGTGCACAAAATCAGGGTCGATGGTGTCGCGCTCGTGCGTTTCACGGTAGAGCTGGTGTAACAACGCTGCCGCCGCTTCTACCCGGGGCTCAGGACCACTGACCTGAAACTCGTTGCCACGATTGCGTATGTTGACTGCCAGACGTCGTTCAAGGTGTTTAAGATTCTGGTCGACGGGTCCGCACAGCGCGCTGAGGCGGTGGGGGTCGTTAGGCTCTAAAATTACCCTGCGAGTGAGGGCAACCACTTGTGCATGGTCTTCGTTAAGTTTTTTTGACGAAGATTCCGCAGAACTATTTTCTTCCAAATTTCACCATATTATTGCGACAGAGCGTTTTCAGGCCCAAGCATAGACCGACAAGCGTCTCTGTCAATTGAAGTTTTGTGACTGTTCAGTGTACCTGATCGCCACGAAGAGAATTTGGCAGGGCTTCGGTCACCACAACCTCCACGAACTCACCGACTAAAGCCGCATCGCCCGTGAAATTCACAACCCTGTTGTTTTCGGTTCGACCCGCCAGCTGGCCTGCATCTTTTTTCGATACCCCGGTGACCAGGAGCTTCTGTCGTGTTCCAACCATGTGCTGTGAGATTTCCTCAGCCTGTTCACGTATACGGCTTTGCAGCTGTTGTAACCAGAGTTTTTTCGTCGCCTCAGGCGTTTCGTCAGCGAGCGCCGCTGCTGGTGTTCCCGGCCTAGCGCTGTAAATAAAGCTGAAAGAAACATCGAAGCCAATCTCATCGATTAATGCCATGGTGTCATCAAAATCGGCCTGGGTTTCACCTGGAAAACCAATGATAAAGTCTGAAGACAAGCTGATGTCAGGCCGCACTTCACGGAGCCTGGCAATCTTATTTATATAGTCCGCGCGGGTATGGCCACGCTTCATCATCTGCAGTATCCGATCTGACCCGGACTGCACGGGCAGATGAAGATGGTTTACCAGTTCCGGCACTTCTGCATAAGCCTGAATCAGCGTTTCAGAAAAATCCAGCGGATGAGAGGTGGTGTAGCGTATACGATCAATGCCTTCTACCGCCGCGACATAGTGGATCAACTCCGCCAGATCGGCAAAGTCATCATCAATTTCACCCCGGTAAGAGTTCACGTTCTGGCCTAACAGGTGTATTTCGCGCACCCCCTGCCTGGACAGCGCAACAACTTCCTGCATCACTGAATCAACCGAACGACTGACTTCTTCACCGCGGGTATAAGGGACAACACAGAATGAACAGTACTTACTGCAGCCTTCCATGATGGATAAAAAGGCGGCAGGGCCATCCACCTTGGGTTCCGGCAGGAGGTCAAACTTTTCCACCTCAGGGAAAGTAACGTCTACCACTGGCAGTTTCTGCACTTTTGCTGCATTCACCATCTGCGGCAGGCGGTGGATCGTCTGAGGTCCAAACACCATGTCCACATAGGGCGCCCGGGCGCGTATCGCCTCCCCTTCCTGGCTCGCCACACAGCCGCCAACCCCAATCACCAGGTCGGGATTAGCCTTTTTAAGCGATTGCCATCTACCCAGCTGATGGAAGACCTTTTCCTGAGCTTTCTCACGAATTGAACAGGTATTCAGCAGAATCACGTCCGCTTCAGTCTCATCTTCAACCAGCTCGTATTCACCCTGTTCGCGTAACACGTCGTGCATGCGCGCAGAGTCATACTCGTTCATCTGACAGCCGTGGGTTTTCACAAACAATTTTTTAGTCATTACTGATCATGAACGAGTTTTTGAAAGGGCGCGCATTATAGAGTAAACCCAGGTGACACTTAAAACTTTTCGTCGGTTTCCCTGGCTCCGGGGCCTTGAAACCTGGCAAACTGCCACCATATCCGACCAGGCGTTAACGCCAGCAGCACCAGAAGTATCTTTTATAAGCGAAAGAGTATGAGCGAAAGAGACCAGCCAAAACACATCTACCGTGTGATTTTTCACAATCAGGGGCAGATTTATGAACTCTACGCGCACAGCATCTACCAGAGCGAGCTGTACGGTTTTGTGGAAATCGAAGACTATACCTTTGGCACACGCTCACAGATGCTGATTGATCCCAGCGAAGAGCGTCTGCGCACTGAGTTCGACGGCGTACAGCGCTCCTTCATCCCCATGCATGCCATCGTTCGCATCGACGAGGTTGAAAAAGAAGGTGTGGCAAAAGTTGTCGACAGCAAAGGTGACAAGGTCACGCCTTTTCCGATGCCGGTGCCTCGCGACTCAAAGTAGAAAGCCCTGATCCTGACGTTCTAATAACCCTCAACCAGAAAGGGGAAGGCTGACAGGACGTGGGCAGGCGCCAGCGGCGCATCCCGGCAGAGCAGGTCTGGGCTTAACTGTGCAAGGCAATTTGCCCCCGCCAACGCCATTGTTGTTTTAATTTCATGCTCCAGTATCTGTAACGCCGCTAACAGAGCTGGCGCGCCTCCAGCCGCCAATGCAAGGCCTTCAAAGCGTCCCATACCCACCGCAGTTGCACCAAGACACAGGGCCTTGACCACATCTGCCCCGCGCATGAAGCCGCCATCAACCACTACCGGTGCTTTTCCCGCCACAGCCTCTACAACCTCCGGCAGCACATCTATACAGGCACGCGTGTGATCCAGCTGACGCCCCCCATGGTTGCTCACCCAGACAACGTCGACACCCATCTCCACGCAGCGCCGGGCATCTTCCGCTGCTCCGACACCTTTGATGAGCAGGGGTAGAGCAAACTTTTCCTTGATATGCGCCACCGTATCCCAGGTCATCTTCGCCTGGGCTTTAAAGTCTCCACCTCCGGCGATACGGCCGGACAGGGGCACATAACGTTTCAGAATGTCGCGTTCCCGGCGGGAATACGTCTGTGTATCTGCGGTTAAACAGAATCCGGTGTAGCCGGCTTCAATGGCGCGGCTGATAATGTCATCCATCCAGGCTTCATCACCGGTCAGATACAGTTGATATACCCTGGGGCCAGGATGCTGCGCGGCCAGCGTTTCAAAATCCGGCGTGCATACAGAACTGAGCACCTGCAGGATGCCAAATTCATCGGTTGCTTCGGCGACACTGGCGGCACCGCCGGCTTCAAACGCCTGGACAGACCCTATGGGCGGCATCACGACCGGGATGCGCATGGGCTGACCGAGCAGCTCCGTATCACAGTCGACCTGGCTTACGTCATTGAGAATCCGCGGTTTGAACAGCCACGATTCAACCCCTGCACGATTACGCCGCAGCGCGCTTTCGGTGTCGGCGCCACCTATCAGATAGTCCCATGCGCCCTGATCAAGGTTTTCACGGGCCTTTTTGACAATCTCATGCAGCGTTAAAAAATCAGCCACAACCACTCCCGCAAAGCCAATTGAATATGCGAAAAGCTTATCACGACAGGGTAAACTAGCCTGGGCTATTGAAGAATAGTCCAGGCTTGGTTTTTTGATTGAATGCGTTTAAGGAGACAAAATATGTCGGGGATGGTGATTATTGGTGCAGGTCACGCTGCAGGGCAGGCAGCTGCCAGTCTGCGACAGGCTAAATACGAAGGGCCCATCACGATTATTGGAGATGAACTCCACGTACCTTACCAGCGCCCTCCACTATCGAAGCAGTATCTGTCAGGTGAACAACATATCGATCGCGTTTATTTAAGGCCTGCGTCTTTTTATACGGATAAAGATGTGACCCTGAAGTTAGGCACCACCGCCACTGCAATCGATAGAGACAGCAAATCAGTCACCCTCGATACCGGTGAAACCCTGGCATACGACAAACTGCTCATCAGCACCGGCAGCCGCGCGCGCAAACTGAACATTGACGGCTCTGATCTGCCTGGCATTCACTATTTACGGACCATTGCGGATGTCGACGCAATTCGCGCAGAGATGGCATCCGACAGAAACCTGGTCATTGTCGGCGGCGGCTACATCGGTCTTGAGGTTGCCTCGGTTGGCGTCGAAAAAGGCTTGAACGTACATGTCCTGGAAATGGAATCGCGCATTCTGCAACGCGTCACCACACCTGAAATGTCCGCCTACTATCACCAGTTACACACGTCCCGCGGCGTCAATATCCACACTGATACCACTGTCTCGGGCTTCTCAGGAGATGGACAGGTGAGCAAGGTATTGTGCGGTGACACCGAGTTCGATGCAGACCTGGTCATTGTTGGCATCGGTATCATTCCCAATGTGGAACTCGCTCAGGATGCTGGTCTGGAAGTAGACAACGGTATTGTCGTTGACGACCATTGCCGCACGTCTGACCCGGATATTTATGCAGCAGGCGATTGCAGCAACCATCCCAATCCTCTGCTGAATCGGAGGTTGAGGCTTGAATCAGTGCCTAACGCCATGGAGCAGGCTCGGGTATCTGTCGAAAACATGTTAGGCGGCGACAAAATCTACGCGGCTATCCCCTGGTTCTGGTCAGATCAATATGAACTTAAATTACAGATGGTTGGCTTTTCTGCTGACGGCAGCAGTCAGGTGGTGCGAGGTGAAATGGCAGAAAACCACTTTGCAGTATTTTACCTGCACGATGGCAAAGTTGTGGCCGCTGATGCGGTGAACAGTCCTAAAGAGTTCATGGTGTGTAAACAGCTGATTGGCAAAACAGTTGACCAGGCTTTACTGGCAGACTCTGCAAGTGACTTAAAAGATCTGTTGGCTTCAGCCAAATAGCAGCTGGCGGAACCACGAGCCACACTTTTATTATGAGCAGAAACAAACTGACGACTCTGGCTGTTGCCATTGTCCTTGCGCTGTTCGGTTATAATCAACTCGATACAGCGGCTCCCGATACCGCAGGGGGCCTGGCTGGGTCGCCCACTGTTTCGTCTGGCACCGCCCATGATCTTCTTGAGGCTTTTCAGAATCAGATCAGCGACCTGCAGATCAGTGGCGAAGGCAGGGTTGTCCGCGTGTTATCCGATGACAACAAGGGCAGCAGGCATCAACGATTCCTGCTGGAAACAGATCTCAACCAGACCATTCTCGTCGCGCACAATATCGATCTGGCGCCGCGAATCGAAAACCTGCGCGACGGCGATACCGTTGCCTTTTACGGCGAATATGAATACAACAATAAAGGCGGTGTGATTCACTGGACTCATCATGATCCGGCGAACAGGCACCCGCACGGCTGGCTGAAACATAAAGGACGAACTTACCAGTAGAGGGCTGCAAGCAGATGAGCGACATACGCCCGCAGTATCATTTCCGCAAAACCCCTCACGGGTTGGACGCATTTGACGTTAAGAAGCTGATTAAGCTCAGCACCTCACTTCCGATAAAGACAATCGATCCGCGCGAGGTTGAAGAACTGGAGGAAAATCACTGGTACTCCGCAGGCGGCGAACCCACTCCGCGCAGTATTATGGAACACCTGCAACTGATCCAAGCATGTGATCTCGCCTACCCGATTATTCTCGATGCCCAGGGGCGCTTAATGGATGGTATGCATCGAGTCTGCAAGGCCGTGATGAGCGGCGAGACGCAAATTCTGGCAGTGAAGTTTACAACTGACCCGGAACCGGATTTTGTCAATTGCCATCCGCAAGATTTACCTTATGAATAACGATGTTGGTCACATCTGGCTGAACGGTCCAACCATTGTATTCAACCTCGGGCTTGCACTACTGTTCACTCACGAACTGGACGCTGCACTGCATGCCGAGTGGCGGCTGCTCTGGGTACTGCAAGACATAAGCGATGGCGCGGCATCCAAATGGTTTATCTGGCTGCTTCTACCCGTTTTTCTTGCTGCCCTGTATCTGAGACAGAACCACAACCTCACGATACGTCTGACGTTTCGTCGCATGGTCTGCGTATTTCTGCCTATTCATACCGCGCTGCACTTTTCTTTAAGCAATTACCCCGACTATCAGTTTCGCCACCTGTCTTCGGAGCTGATGATTTACGGCGCCGGCCTGTGCGGCATCGTCTACTGCCTGCTGTGGTGGGTAGACCTGAGTGAACATCCAGCATGACAAAAGCAGCAACACTTAAACACTGCGCCCTGCTTGTTATCGACATGCAGGCTGGCCTAACGCCTGGTGCTTATCGGATAGACGAGGTAATTGAAAACACCAATGCCGTCAGCGCGCATCTGCATCAACAGGGTGGCCATGTTTTCTACATTCAGCATTGTCACAAGAGTTTTTCCGCTCTGCAGAAAGGTAACCCGGGTTGGGAGATCGACCCAAGACTGACACGCCGGGACGACGACCAGCTTATTGAGAAAGAAGCATCTGACGCGTTCTACAATACGCAGCTTGCATCATTGCTAACCGCGGCAAAAGTGAGCCACGTATACATTACGGGTATGCAAACTGAATTTTGTGTCGACACTACGTGTCGAGCGGCTTTGAATTACGTCGAGCAGGTCACTCTGGTCAGCGATGCACACACCACCGGAGACGGCACTCTGTCAGCGGCTGACACTATCCATTACCACAACACCGTATTGGCTAACGTTGCACACCCCCGCGGCAACATCAATGTGATTCTCGCCCGGAACCTCATCGGCTAATGCTACATATTGCACTTCACCTTCTCGTGCCGGGACTTGTCAGCGCAGCTTTTTACCGACAACAATGGCTCAAGACTTATCTGCTGATGATGTCAGGCATGTTGATCGACATAGACCATCTGTTAGCTGACCCTGTCTATGATCCGATGCGTTGCAGTATCGGCTTCCACCCACTGCACACCTGGCTGCCAATTGGCTTGTACGTGCTGCTGCTGGCACACTCGAAAACCAGGCTGGTGGGCATTGGTTTGTGTATTCATATCGCGCTGGATGCCGCAGACTGTTTATAAACCCAAAACCTGTTTGGCGATAATATTGTGTTGCACTTCCGAGGAACCACCGGCAATTGTGTAGCCGCGATGGTGGTAACGACCTGAGGCAACATATTCGGAAAGGTCTGGGCCAATAGCTTCCCGAGGTGCGTTTTTGCGATCACTGGGTAATGCCAGATAGTCGATCAGACGGAATAACAACTCATCCTGATCCTGCACCAGCTGGCTGCCTTTGAGCTTCAACATAGAAGGCTCTGCGCCAATCTGCCCACCGGCATCTGCCTGAGTGAGAATCCTCAGGCTGGTCATCTCCAAAGCATGCAAACGTATCTCAAGTGCGCTGATTTCACCCGCAAGCGATTCAGGCAGGGTTTGGCCCATGGCCACCTGTTGCTCCAGAGTGTCTTTGACCACGCTCAAGACCCTTTTGTTCTCAGCCACCCTCGATACCAGCAGCCGCTCATCGCCGAGCAGACTTTTGGCCACAGTCCAACCATGGTTCTCTTCTCCCAGGCGCTGACTGACAGGTACACGCACGTTATCAAAGAAAACCTGATTCCATAATCGTTTACCGTTAAATGCATACAGTGGTTTGACCGTAACGCCAGGATCATCCATATCCATCAACAGGAAGCTGATGCCTTTCTGTTGCTGCACATCAAAATTGGTACGAACCAGAGCAAAAATCCAGCCTGCATCTTCCGCTGCCGAGGTCCAGATTTTCTGGCCGTTAACAATGTAGTCATCACCGTCTCGATCGGCACGGGTATTCAGGCTGGCGAGATCTGAACCCGCCTGCGGTTCAGAGTAACCCTGACAGAACCACAAATCTGCATTGAGAATTTTAGGCAGAAAGAATTGTCGCTGGGCTTGGGACCCATATCTGGCAATGGCCGGTCCAACCATGTTGAATCCAAAGCCTGACAACTGCGGCGCATGCGCACGTCGGCAGGCAACGTCAAAGATATGCCGCTGGATCAGATTCCAACCCGTACCGCCATCCTCCACGGGCCAGTTTGGAGCCGCCCAGCCTCTGGCATTCAGGGTTCGAGTCCAGCCCGCCAGTTCAGCCTTGGATACACCCGCACCGCAGCGCACTTTTTGCGCCAGATCCTGCGGCAGCTCTGCTGCAAGAAAGTCTTCTATTTCACTCTGGAATCGCTGCAGATCTTCGGTTAATTCAAATCGCATCAGCTTCCCCCACGCTGCCCATAATGTGTTCGTTCAACTGTCCTGAAAGACTAAGCGGTCACCACCAGTGCTTCGCGATCCGTCACAACAATTGTGTGCTCAAACTGAGCTACCAGTTCTCCAGGGGGTACAGATAGCGTCCACCCATCGTCTTCTTCATGCACCCAGGAAACCCCGGTACTGAAAAACGGTTCGATAGTCAGTACCATGCCTCGGGTCAGTTTTCTGGTTTCTTTAGGATTATCAAACGGAATATACGATGGCTCTTCGTGAATTGATGCGCCGACGCCATGACTGCCGAGATTCTGTACGATGGTGTAACCCTCGCGGTCAGCAACAGCCTGCACTGCGCGGCCAATGACATTCAGCGAGCGACCGGAACGCACCTTTGTTATTGCACTGTCTACCGCTTCCCTGACGGCCTGACATATCCGCGCCTGCTCCGGATGCGCGTCACCGACCACAAACGACTGCCCCATGTCCGCTACAAACCCGTTGCGATTCGCCGACACGTCAATATTGATCATATCGCCATTCGCAATGCACGCATCGCCAGGAATACCATGCGCGGCCTGCTCATTTATTGAAATACAGGTTGCACCTGGAAAGTCGTAGTACAGCTGCGGCGCAGACTTAGCGCCGTATTGCTTAAGCACTTTCGCCCCGACGTCGTCTAATTCACGCGTTGTCATACCCGCTTGACAGGCCTCCACCATGGCATCAAAAGCGGCACGCACTGCGATACCAGCGTGTTTCAAACCATCTATCTGGGATTGTGTTCTAGCGTTCATGATGCCCCCTCTACGGCACCGAACAGGCTAACACGCGAGAAACACGGTTGTAACTCCAGCCACTTTCTTCGCGCCACCGGGTAAACGCAGCCTGGGTCTGCTGCAGTGCCCGCTTGCCCGTTGGCGCTTTATCCACCACGCCTGCGGCAACCAGTGCCCGCACGACGTCGGCAGACAGCATCGGCGTGTCGTAGCCGATAAAGCGCAAAAAATAGCGGCCAGTCTGCCCGCCAAGTCTGCTGCCTCGAACTTTCAATTCATGCCACAGACCTACCAAGTCATCCTGCGGCCATGCAGCGAGAAACTGCGCAAAGCTGCCATGCTCTGCCCGCACATCCAGGACAAACTGCGCATTTGCGGGAACGCTGCGGATTTTCTGTCCATGGCGCACGATCGCCGTGTTTGTCTGCAGCTTTTCCAGTTCCTCATCGGACAACATCGCGCAGCGCGTCACATCAAACTGGTGAAAGGCCTGCTCAAACCCCGGCCATTTAGCTTCTATAATTTTCCACACGAAACCCGACCGAAACACACATTTAGTCATCT
This sequence comes from Pseudomonadaceae bacterium, assembly GCA_024743175.1. Classification (GTDB taxonomy): domain Bacteria; phylum Pseudomonadota; class Gammaproteobacteria; order Pseudomonadales; family Azotimanducaceae; genus UBA4421. The sequence goes on from JANSXA010000007.1 coordinate 10,030, forward strand.
CACTGAGAATTTGCGCGTCCGAGACCTTCAGCAGTTCTTTTCCGGCCAGGGGCTCGGACACTGTCTCGTCGAGCAGCGTTGCAAACGCCGCAGTGCCACCCTTGCGCGAAGCCGCTCGGTCGAAGATGCTTGTAAATGAATCCAACGGTGTAAGTACCTGCAAGTGGAATCTAAAAAATGAGCGAAGTAGACGAACCCAGCCAATCTGTCCTCGATCCGGATCTGAAATCGATCTTAGAGACTGACAGCACAGATGACAAAAATTACATTTATTGCGGCACCTGTTCTCACGTCATCACCACCGTTGCGACGAAAATTGAAGTTAACGGCAAGCACAGCCACTATTTCATCAATCCACACGGATTTGAATACCAGGTGGGATGTTTTGCCAATGCATTAGGCTGCGCGCTATCCGGCTCGCCGGAAGCTGCAGACAGCTGGTTCATGGGCTATTTCTGGCGCCTTGCAGCCTGCGAGCAATGTCATACTCATCTGGGATGGTATTTTGCCCGCGCAAACGGGGAAGATTTCTTCTACGGACTTATTCTCGACCACATTCAGGAGGATGTTTAGCCTCAGATTGTCTTTAACCCTGGAACTTTCACGACACCTTGCCAGAGCCTGGGTTAAAGTTTGCGAACAACTGGATAAACCGCTATGCCTCAAGATACAACCACTATTGAAATCAGCAAAGAGTACCTGCACTTTGCCGCTGCGCACTTCACTCTGTTCTCAGCCACAGACCGTGAAAACCTGCATGGTCACAACTTCCAGGTGACTCTGGATGCAACCGCCAGAATTGCTGAAGATGGGCTGACTTTTGACTACAACATTCTGAAGAAAGCGCTCAAAGCCCTGTGTGACGAACTGGATGAGCAGGTGTTGATGCCGACTCAATCTCCTTATCTCGAGATCGAAAAAGACAATCAATACACGTTCATCATATTCAATGGTGAGCGCATTCCTTTTCTGGATCGCGACCTTACGCTGTTACCTGTCAGAAACATTACCGTAGAAGAAATGGCGCAGTATTTTCTCGACAGACTACGTCATCGACCGGACATCGCTGAACTCGATGTCAATCATCTGGTGTTGCGTTGTTCATCCGGTGAAGGCCAATGGGCAACCGCGTCATGGCAGCATCAATCCACCGAGCAAGCGGAGCAGACAATTTGAATTACCTAGTCATCACCGGCGCCAGCGCAGGCATTGGCCTGAAAACCGCTGAGGCATTTGTGTCCGCGGGCTATGGGGTTATCAACCTTTCGCGCCGTCCCTGCCCGCTTGAATCTGCTCACCATATCGAATGTGACCTGGCAGACCCGGATTTTCTTACCGCCCTCGCACCGGAACTGAACAAACTGCTGGTCGATGTTGATGCACTGGTGCTGATTCACAATGCGGCTCGGCTGGTCAGCGACAGCACAACAGAAACTGATAGTCAGGACTTCCGCGACATCATCGAAATCAATATGGTTGCGCCAAATACACTCAATCAATTTCTGATACCACACATGGGCCCGGGGTCGAGCATTTTATACGTTGGCTCAACGCTGTCTGAAAAGGCGGTGCCAGGCTCGTTCAGCTACGTCACAACCAAACACGCGATGGTCGGCATGATGCGCGCCACCTGCCAGGACCTGGCCGGACGTGAAATTCATACGGCTTGTATCTGTCCCGGTTTTACCGACACTGAGATGTTGCGGGCTCATGTGCCAGCGGATGCGATGGCGATGATCAGCGGCATGAGTGCTTATGAACGCCTGGTGCGGCCGGAAGAAATTGCCGACTCACTGCTGTGGGCTGCCAACAGTCCGGTCATCAACGGCGCGGTGATCCACGCCAACCTCGGCCAGGTAGAGCGCTAGTCACGCGTCAGACGTCAGATGCTTCTTCAGTGCCTTTAAGGCCGAGATAAGGACGCAGATACTTCACCGCGAGATAGATCGGTCCGGTATCCGCCGCAGCAACAACCAGCTTGAACACATAACCGGACGCAATGAACACAAACAACTGCGGCCAGATCGGCTCGCCATCGTTTATTGGCAAAGCTTGCGCATAAAAGTGCGTGATCAGAATCACCGCCGTCGTGTCCACTATCTGGCTGACCATTGTTGATGCGTTGTTACGCAACCACAGGTGTTTGCCGGCGGTGAGCTTCTTCCAGAAGTGGAACAGGCGAACGTCAACAAACTGCGCAATAAGGTAGGCCAGCATTGAGGCCGCCACAGCACCAAACGCCAGTTCGCGTATCTCATAAAACACCGGGAGTCGCCCGGCTTCATCAAGCATCGGCCCACCCGTGGCAGGATCAATAATTTCAAATCCCGGTAAAGCCCCACCCAACCACAACAGAAAAATCACCCAGAGGTTCAGCAACAGACCTACCCAGACCATGTCGCGTGCTTTTTTCTCACCAAAAAGTTCGGAGATGAGATCGGTGCACATAAAAGTAACCGGATACGGTAGCACCCCTACCGCTACAACCATGGGTATCTGCAGACCAAATACGTTGAATGACAAGTCGACAAACCGGCTGATACCCAACACATTCAGCAGCGCCAGGGTGCCCAGGAAGATGCCCGAGAGAATCAGGAATACGCGCTGCCGACGCTTGTGATAGTCCGGTGTCATAGGCTCAACTTAGCGAGGCTGCTTAAGCCATTGAGCGTTTACACAGTTGTTCAGCCGATTCTGTTCAAGATAGGTCAGCGCCACTTCGCCACCCTTAAAGCGCATGTCATAAACAGACTCTGGCGTAAAAAATGCAGAGTGTGGCGTAATCAGCAGGCGATGGTTTATCCATTCTTCGTCAGCAGCCCAGGCTTTGATCAGAGGATGATCCGGATTAGCGGGCTCCTCGGGCAGTACATCCAGGCCCGCCGCCTGAACATGATTGGCCTGCATTGCCTGATACAAACCGTCGAGGTCAATAATGGGCCCGCGTGCGGTGTTGATCAGCACCAGACCCGGCTTACTGTGAGAAAGAACCTCAGCGTTGATGAGTTTTTCGGTGTCTGCAGACAGCGGCAGGTGCAGGCTCACCACATCACAGCTGCTGAACAGTTCCTCCAGCGACTGCACCCGACGAATGCCAACACTCAGCTCTGCGCCATTTTCACGGAAGGGATCATACATCACCACATCCATGCCAAAAGCTTTTGCGCGCAGTGCCGCCGCCGTGCCGATTCGCCCAAGTCCAACCACACCAAATGTGCAGACCGACAGACGCTTACCATAGGGATTCAGCGCTGGCCGCCATAAACCTTTCGGATCCTGTTTGAGCTCGCGGGTATGAAAAGTAATACCTTTCATCAACGACAACATCAACGCCATCGCGTGATCTGCAACTTCCTGTGTACCGTAATCGGGCACGTTACAGACAGGAATGCCGAGTTCAGCCCAGGCTTTTAAGTCCAGATTATCGAAGCCGACTTTCGGCGTGACAAAAATCCGACAGCGGGTCAACTTAGCCCGATATTCAGCTGGAATGTCGTTGACGCTAACAAGCGCATCACAGCTGGCCCACTGCTCATCCGTCACCTCGTTGTAACGCTCGCAGAAATGCGCCGTGTGTTCGCCAACGCTGGCAACCTCAATTTCTCGATTATCCGGCCATCGCATTGCTGGCCACAGAATATTAAAAGTCATGTTATCTCCCCGGAAAAAATTTGAACAAACCGCAAGTGTCCTCTAAGGACGCTAGGTTACCTTACCTGCAACTATGTCGGCCAGAAGGGTCACACTTCGGCGTAAAGCAGCCTCATCTATACCACCGATACGCAGACGGGTGGCGACCAGGTGCGTCATCCCCAATCTCTCCTGATAGTTCTGCAGCTTTGCCCGAACCTGCTCAGGTGTGCCTATCAGTGTCCAGTCATCCACGCCTTCCCCGTCAAGCAGACGCACGTTTTCGCTTTTCTCTGCCAGCAAGGTTTTCACTTCTTTCAGCAGCGCTGCATCTTCGCTGACAAAAACTGTACGCATTAACGGGATAACATCTGGCGCTGCAATACCCGCTGCCTCGGCAGCTTGTACATGTTGCTCATAATTGTTCTCAAGTGTCGCCATACTTTCCATTGGTGAGCACAGGTACGGCAGTCCTAAAGTGCCCGCCTGGGCAAGCGCTTTAGGACCGAAAGCTGCCACCCACAAGGGCGGATGGGGTTGTTGCAGAGGCCGCGGATGCACTTCTACAGCATGTTCCCTATTGCCATCTAACGATATTGGTTTGCCGCTCCAGGCGTCTTTCATCAGACCCAGCGTCCAGGCAAAAATACGGCGCTTCTCTTTTGCGGGCACATGGAAAGCGCGCAGCATCTCCGGTGCATAGCCGCGCCCGACACCCAGTATCAATCGGCCTCCACTGAGCTGATCCAACACCGCCACCTGTTCAGCGGCCTGCAGAGGATTGCGCAGGGTAAGCAAATACGACGTTGTACCTAAACAAATGGATTGTGTTGCACCCGCCATACTGGCCAGCAAGGTTAAAGGATCAGGCAAGGCATTTGCGCCAAAATGATTTTCCGGTAACCAGATGGACTCATAGCCACAGCGCTCAGCAAACTGTGCCTGTTCACAAAGGCTCACAGCACTCAGGTCGGAGAAATTCCAGGGCGTCAGGCCAAGGTGCAGTTTATTCAATCCAGTTACTCTTTCATGTCTGATGCGCGATTAAACACCAGCCACAGGCAGATAGAAAATGCGTTGCTAAACTTATGTCATGATAAATGTAGATGTGGTGTGTGAGGCTGAACACCTGCCACGGATCAAGTTACTGCAAACCCACATGCGCAGTCTGAACGTTGAGTTGCAGATCCTCGAATCTGTGCCCGAAACCTGCAGCGACCGGCTGCTGATTGTGCCGCGAAAGCGCAACTCTGAACTCGCTGCACTGGATGTTCCCGAAGACTGTGAACGCATTGCGCTTTTACTTGATGAACAGACCGAGCCCATCGAAGCGGACATGCAGGTCACTCTGCACAGCTGGCCAGCCCGCTCATCAGACCGACATGTAGAAACCCTGGCCCGACATTTGCACACCAGCAGACGAAAGCTGTCCGACGAAGATATCAGGAGCAACAGTGCTGCCGATCAACAGGTCAACAACCTGCTTTTAAACGCAACACCGAGCGCTGTCTTAGCAGGGAAGCGTGCAGAGCGAAGGAAAAACGTTCTGACCCTCATTCTGCTGGGCATAGGCGTTGTGGCGTTGGTCAGCCTGCTTGAAAGTGAGCCACAGCAGGTTGATAAACAAGCTGAGACAGACATCGAACAGCCCCAGCTGGTTGAGCAGGCTGATACCGCTGAACCGATCCCAGTTCCGGCACCTGAAAAGAGCTCTGCCCCAATACCTGTGCCTGCCCAACAACACCGTCCCGAGATAGTGGTCATTGATGAAACGGGCGCACAGGTCAGTCAGGCGAATGTGCCACGGATGTGTTCACAACAGGATCTGCAGGACGGCTTGCGATCAGAACCGTGCCGACTGGTCCTGTTTTAACTCAACCCAGCAGATCCAGCAGATCCAGCAGGGCTGGTGGAAACAGGTTCCAGAACCAGAACCAGTAGACCAGCGTCAACTGCAACGCCAACACGATGACAAAATGCATACGCCTGGACAGCCACCAGAAACCGCGTACGAGTACCCGATAAATCTGAAGAAACTGAATCAGGCTTAGCGCGGCTACGATTACAGGCAGCCATAACAAAGGCGTCAGCCTGGACTCGAGTTCTAACACTACTTCCAACGGCGTAGTCACCAGGGCAGCAACCTGGACAAAAAACAGAGCAGCAACCGCGACACCGGCGTAGGCGACAACTGTTGCAAATCGTTGACCCTGCACAACACCCTGTCCTCTGTGGGTGAAAGCCGATACAGGCCAGACAATCAGCACACCCAATGCCACAAGCAGCCACAACAGCAGGAACAAACCGTTGTAGAACGGCATTTCCATGGGCTCTGCCCGAATGTAAGCAACCGGCGGTACTACAGAAAAATAGAGTTCCTGAGCTTCTCCATTTGTTTTTTTGAAGACTACCCGTGCGGATCCAGAAAGCTGTTGAAATACGTTTCCGGACAACAACTGGTAGCGCTGCTGGCCTTGCGGGCGTGTAATCAGCAGCGCCTTTTCAGCGGGATCATGGCTCACGGTTACGGTATCCAGAAGACCCATCAGCTTGCTCATACTGCTGTAGTTGCGCCGCGAACCAATGTACGTGCCCGTCAAACCGGCAGCTGATTCTACCGGTGACAGCGCTTTGGAGCGTTCATCAAATCCCAGGTGGTTTGATACCGTTGCAACAAGACCACGACCTACGTTTTCTGACCCTACCGTATTGGTCGCGACAAACAATCCCATATCTGCGTCAGGCCAGAGCACCATGTGCGCGCTGAAAATAATTGTGCTGCCATCGTGACCCACCGCAGCTGCATCTCCTCTCGAAGCCTGAAACATGCCCAGAGTCAAACCATTCACCAGCGGGTCATGCAGGTACGCCCCGTTGATGAGCTGAGCCTTCGAGACGCTGCTGAGCACCCGCGTGTCTCGAGGGTTGAGCAATTCGACCATGAATTTGGCCATGTCCAGACCAGTAGCCCAGCCTGCGCCTGCCGGGCCCAACGGTATGTACAGAGCGCCCCGCTCCTGCGGCTCACCAGCATTTAAAACGTATCCCTTCGAATGAGTTTGCTTCAGTTCATCGGCTGCGGGTTGAGCGATACTGGCGGTAGACATATCCAGCGGCGTCATAATGTTCTGCCGGACGTAGTCAGAAAAAGTCATGCCCGAGGCCTGTTCAACAATATGTGCCGCCAGCGCAGCACCGTAGTTTGAGTAAGCAACTCGGCTACCAGGCAATGCAACACGCTCAGGCATCATGGAAGCCAGGTTATCCACCAGTTCGCCAACCTGGCGGGGCCCGGAAACAAACAGACCCAGCAACTGATCTTCAAAACCTGCTGAATGCGTCATCAGATGACGCAGGGTTATGGGGTCACCCATCGTGTCCGGGATCTCGAAGGCGTCAAGGTAACTGTTAATGTCGCGATCAAGATCAAGGTTACCTGCCTCTACCTGTTGCAGCACTGCCATCCAGACCCAGACCTTGCTGATGCTGCCAATCTGAAACTGGGTGACCCTGCTCTGCACAGGTTCGCCGCGGGTGTAGTCCGCATAACCATAGCCACGCGATACCAGCAGACGGCCATCCTGGACCACGCTGACTGTGGCGCCAACCGTCTCACCCTGCACAATGGCTTGCGCCATGATGCCATCAATAAACTGTTCAAGGTTGCTGACCCGTAGCTCGCTGGCGGTCACGGTTTGACACAGCAACGTCAGCAAGCCTGCACAGCAGACTCTGCAGAAGAATTTAAGACCCATCGCTGTTGTGCTCCATCTGCAGTCGCAACATAGCCCGCATGGTGGCCAGCACTGCCGCTCGATGGCGCTGCAGGGCAAAGTCGCGATACAGCGGGTCATCCTGCAGTAAAAGACAGCGCTGATCATCGCCACAGCGGAATGCAGTGCGCTCACCAAAGTTATTGCCAGCCGGGCCGTAGTCACCAAAATCATCTGGATCTTCCGCAAGGGTCCAGAAGGCCTGCCAGGTTGCCGGCAAACCGCTGATCTCAGCCGTTACAGCGGTCAGGGTGCTGTTAGCCGTGTCGACCAGAATCTGTTGAAAGGTATCACTGTCCGTATCCAGCAGTGCACAGTCTGCATCGATCGCTTTCTCAAGGGCTTCAACATCGACCGGAAAACGATTGAATTTATCGCTGAACGAAAACCGCCACCAGCGACCCGAGTAAACCGGCACCGCATGAGCAGGCGCACTGACGTTCTGAATGTGCGTCAACAGGCGTCCTAGATTGCGCAGTTTCAACTGCCGTTCTTCAGGGCGCTCGACACTGATCATCAGCTCATCAAAGCGTTTGTGAAAACGGGTATCTACCAGCCACAACGCGGATTTTGGTTGTTGCTGATCCCGGTTGTAGTAGTCCCAGCGAAACATCCGCACAAAAAAATTCCCGTCCGCCTGGGCAACATTCGCTTTAACGATGTAACGCGTATCCAGTGCAGAAAGACGGGGAATCGTTTCACTATCCTGCACGCAGTTGTTAAACGCCCGCGCGGCAACAAAGGTGAGCTGTTGATGCACCTGAGGTTCATAACCCCAGGAAGGCTGTGCGGCCAGCACACTAAGCGTTGCGAGCAGTATCAGTCCAAAGCGCAACTTCTTCCTCCGTATCCAGCGAGCCCAGGAGCTCAGCAATACTACGCTGCATTCCGGGCCAGATCAGCGCGGGAGCAATTTCTGCTGCAGGTGCCAGCACAAACAGCCGATCAACAGCTCGCGGGTGAGGCAGCACAAAATTTTCTGTCTGCCTGCGCTCATCATTAAAAACCAGCAGATCGAGATCTAACTCCCGCGGCGCATTGCGCACAATCTTCTGACCTCTGCCAAAGGCCTTTTCCAGCGCTTTCAGCTCATTGAGCAACGATTCAGGGGTCAGCTCAGGGCGCGCATCAAAACAGACAGCCGCGTTCAGAAACGGTGCTGACCCTGGCGGACAGTCGACAGGTGAGGTCTGCCACAAATTTGACGCGACAAAGCTACCCGCTGCAGCATACTGCTCAAGCGCTTCGATAGCCGCCAGCATAATGGCCTCAGACTGGCCTTGATTGCTGCCCAGACCGATGAGCACCACGGTATTTTCCCCTCGTTTACGCGCCTCAAAGGAGGCGCCTGAAAATCTGCTGATATGTTCTGCAAAGATCCAGGGTGTGATGCGTTTTGCTGGTGGTATTCCCGCAGTCGCTTTGGCACCATGGACTGAAATTTAGTTTACATTAATCCTTAGTTAGAAGGGGAGGATCGCCGATGAAGGCTGCAGTACTTCGAGAAATCAACAAGCCACTGGAAATTGAAGATATTCAATATGGCAACCCGGCACCACGTGAGGTACTGATCCGCACGGTTGCCGCAGGCGTCTGTCATTCAGACCTGCATTTCCAGAACGGATCTTATCCTTACCCCCTTCCTGCTGTGCTTGGCCATGAGTCCGCCGGCGTGGTTGAGGCTGTGGGATCGGATGTTACCTACGTCAAAAAAGGCGATCATGTCATCACCTGTTTGTCTGCTTTCTGTGGACATTGCGAGCCGTGTTTAACCGGCCATATGTCATTGTGTCAGGAGCCGGAGTTACAGCGCGACGAAACACAACCTTCTCGCCTCGCCTCGGGTGATGAGAACATCGCTCAGTTTCTGAACCTGTCCTCTTTTGCGGAATACATGCTGGTACACGAGCACACCATCGTGAAAGTACGCGACGATATGCCTCTCGACCGTGCCGCCCTGATTGGCTGTGGTGTGACCACAGGTGTTGGCGCTGTTATCCATACCGCCGCCGTTGAACCGGGATCAACGGTTGCTGTGATCGGTTGTGGTGGCGTAGGTTTATCTGCTATCAACGGCGCGGCTCTGGCTGGCGCAGCTCGAATCATTGCGATCGACATGCTCGACAGCAAACTGGATCTGGCGCGCAAATTTGGCGCGACAGATGTGGTGAATGCTAAAAACGTCGATGCAGTTGGCGAAGTACGGGAAATGACTGGCGGCGGTGTGCATTACTCTTTTGAGGCCATCGGTTTGAAACAGACCGCGGAACAGGCTTTCAAGATGCTGGGCTTCGGTGGAACAGCGACAATCATTGGCATGATTCCACCCGGTGTGCATATCGAACTGCACGGCCCGGAATTCCTCATGGAGCGGAAAATGCAGGGGTCTAACATGGGTTCAAACCGTTTCCGTGTTGACATGCCTCGTTTTGTAGACCTTTACCTGCAGGGCAGACTGCACCTTGACGACCTGATTTCGCGGCGCATCAAACTGGAAGACGTCAACGACGGCCTGGCAGCACTTGAGACCGGCGAAGTGGCACGAAGCGTAATCATGTTCGACTAGTACAGCGCTGGGCGCGCTTCGCGCGCCCGCAAACCTGACAAACGCGTGAACGCGCTTGTCAGCGAATTACAACGTTACCAAACCTGCCATTTCGATAAACACGCATTACAATCTGCCGCGGATTCAGCAGAACCGCATCCCGAAACTCAGCCAGATCCCGCACTGTTCGCCGGTTAACGCCGACAATGACATCTCCGGCGCGCAAACCATAGGCGTGCGCCTTGCTGCGCGGTTCGACACTTGTTGTAAGCACCCCCGAACTCATGCCCGGTTCATCAGGATTCATGAAGTTCTCCAGTTCAATACCCGTGAGACGGGGGTCTATTCGCCGACCTAATGCATTTTGTTGGGTATTTTCCTTGATCTCCAGCTCAACGATACGGGCCCGGCCATTTCTGATCAGTTCAATATCGACATCATCACCGATGAACATCACCGCCGCCTGACTGTGAAAGTCAGTAATTTTTTCGATCACCCGCTCACCAACACGGGTAATGATATCGCCAGCCTGCAGGCCTGCTTCGTCCGCAGGGCTGTCCGGCTCGACTTCGACAACCACCACACCGGAACGACGTTCAACACCAAACGCTTCAGCCAGATCAGCGTTCAAACGCTGCACGATGACGCCGATGAGACCTCTCTTGACCTCGCCGTTTTCGATGATCTGCTCCATCACCGCGCGCACCATATTGGACGGAATGGCAAAACCGATACCTATGTTGCTGCCGGTTGGCGCCAGAATAGCCGTATTGATGCCAATCAGCTGGCCGTTCAGATCAACCAGCGCGCCTCCTGAATTTCCCGGATTGATAGGCGCATCGGTTTGAATGAAATCTTCATAACCTTCGATGCCCAGGCCGCTTCGACCCAGAGCGCTGACAATGCCACTGGTCACCGTCTGGGTGAGGCCAAATGGGTTGCCAATGGCAACAACAAAATCTCCTACACGCAATTCGGCGCTGTTTGCGATACCGATTTCCGCAAGACCGTCAGGGTCAACTTTCAGCACCGCCAGATCCACCTGGCTGTCTCGACCTACCAGCTCAGCCTGCATCACACGACCATCAGCCAGGCCGATGGATATTTCGTCCGCTCTGCCGACCACGTGATCATTGGTCACAATGTAGCCCCGCTGAGCATCAACTATGACGCCTGAACCTGCACTCTGGGTGCGGCGCCCACGCGGCACATTAAAAAAGCGTCGGAAGAAGGGATCTTCCAGGAGCGGGTTGGTCGAAGACACGGTTGTGTAGGTGGCAATGTTAACAACCGCAGGATTAACGTTTTCAAGCATGTCGGCGAGGCTGGGAAGTTTCCCCTCACCAGGCACAAACAGGGGTAGTGACGCCTGAGTAGCCAGCGCACAGAAGCTGGCAAAAAATATAAGTACAAATTTACGCATAAAATGTTTAACGGACATTGAAAATCCTTTTGACCATGCTGAATTTAACCAAGTTCCCTCACCGGATGCGGCTGTTTGCCTGCCAGCAGAATAAAGACAAGTGCCAGCATGGAGACAGCCATGGCGACGCCGTAGGCCATGCTGTAGTTAGCATTATCATAAGCCAGCCCCAGCACAAATGGGCCCATTGATACGCCGAGAACAGCACACGCATTGGCCAGCGCAAAAACCCGTGGATACACCGCACCGGGAAAAGCCTCCGCCAGCCAGAGCGGTTGAATCATCAGCAGGTTACCCACACTGAATCCGAAGACGCCTGCGCCCAGCAGTGCCACTTCCGCGCTGCTGGCCAGACCCACTGTCAGCAGACCGGTCATCTGCACAAACAGGTTCACTATGGCAAAAATCCGTATCGGCAATCGCATCACCAGCCAGCCTCCGACAAATCGACCCATAATGCTGCACAATGTCAGAGCCTGAACCGCACCGGCAGCAGACTGGAAGCCGGCTATTTCATCTACTCGATTATATAAATGTGCAATGCCCCCGACCTGGGCACCGAGACAGAACACATAACCTATTGCCAGCATAATGAAAAAGCGCGTCCGGATAGCGGCCCGATAAGTCCACTCACCCTCCGGCAGACCAGCACCGCCAGCCGCAGGGGTGTCCGGCATCCGAACCACCCACAGCGCAACCGGAATAATTAATCCCGCAAACGCAAGGCCCAGCCAGGGCATGGTTTGCGGCACGCCCCAGGTGTTAAACAGATAGGCGGTTGCCGGTGTCACCAACACGCCGCCCAGGGACAAGCCGGTGGACGCAATAGACAAAGCCACTGAACGATTTGGCCCGGGAAACCAGCGGGTGACCAGGGTGGTTGCCACCACCAGAGAAACCCCGGTGGACCCGAGGCCAAAAACAGAGAAAAGTACGTAGATCTGCCACAGTGATTGAGCCTGACCAACCGCTGCCAGAGCTACGGCTGAAATCAACGCCCCGCCGATCATGATCCAACGCACCTCGAAGCGGTCTAACAGCGAGGCAACGAACATGCCTGCTGCACCACCGAAAATAAAGAACAGACTGACGGCAAATGACAAGCTCGATAATGGCAATGCGAGCAGTTCAGCAAACTCGGCCATGTACACAGACATGTTGTAAAAGCCCAGGCCTGAACTGACCGTTTGCACAAACAGCATTGCGGCAACTATCGCCCATCCATAGGAGGCTGGTTTCAAAATGGCGTTCATGAAAACGCGGCGCGCGACTGTAGCGCCTCAGATAATTGCGGAAATAGTATCGTTGAAGAGTTTAAGCGAGAAAGGTTTGGGCAGAATATATGTATTCGGGTTGGCCAGGTCTGTGATGTCATCTTCTGCATAACCGGTCATGAACAGGATTTTCTGCTGCGGAAGCTTCAACCTTATCTGCTGGTAAGTTTCCACACCAGACATACCAGGCATGCCGACATCCAGCAGAATGAGATCAAAATACTCAGCCTGCAGAATGTCCAGGGCCACCTGGCCGCTGTCAGCGCTTGCGACCTGGTAATTACTACGCTTGAGCATTTCGCCCGCGACAGCACGTACCGCACTATCGTCATCAACTACCAAAACCTTAGGTCCTGTCATTGCTCCCAACGTCCCTTCGGTACCCAGACGACTATAGATTCAATACCCGAAAACGTCTATGTTTTCCGATTGATTAACCTCGGGAGAGTAGCTATGGAACTGGCGGACAAAATTATTGTGGTCACAGGAGGCGCCAGTGGAATTGGACGCGAGATGTGTGAGCGGTTTGCACGCGAAGGCGCTAAACACGTTGTTGTTGCTGACCGCAATGGAGAAGGTGCAGCTCAGGTTGCGCAGGGTATCAACGGCACGGCAATGACCATCGATGTACGCAGCGAGCAGGCCATCATTGACATGATCGACCAGGTGGAAAGCTCGATTGGTCCTATTGATCTGTTCTGTTCCAACGCTGGTATCGGCATTGGTCAGGGCATCGACGAACCTACGGAAGTCTGGCAGACAATCTGGGAGGTCAATACAATGGCTCACGTCTGGGCCGCCAAACACCTGATTCCAAAAATGATCGCGCGCGGTGGTGGCTACCTGCTGAATACCGCATCCGCAGCAGGACTGCTGAGCCAGATAGGTTCAGTGACCTACGCCGTGACTAAACATGCCGCAGTAGCGCTAGCGGAGTGGCTGTCGATTACCCACGGTGACCAGGGCATTAAAGTTTCCGTATTGTGCCCACAAGCAGTGCGCACAGCCATGACAGCAAACGGGCCGGGGGTTGCCGGCGTAGACGGTATGATAGAACCGGATGCAGCAGTGGACGCAGTAGTTGAAACCCTGCGTGAAGAGCGATTCCTCGTGTTACCGCACCCTGAAGTTGCCCAATACATGCAGCGCAAGACCACCGACTATGACCGCTGGCTGTCAGGCATGCGCAGACTCCAGGCTCAATACGGTGAGAACAGCATGCCTGAACAAGACTGAATGAGTCCTGCACGGCTCAACGGGGCATATAACCGTTGAGTCGAAGCGCTTCGAGTAACCCTTCCAGAATCAGGTCGGGTACAACGTGGTCAAATAATTTTTCCCGATCAAACAGATGAGCAAATCCGCCAGTAGCAACCACCAGCGGTGCCTCATCCGCAAACGCTTCCGCTGTAATGCGACTGACAAGTTCTCGCACCATACCAACGTTGCTCCAGTACAACCCACTTTGAATACTGTCGACGGTCGTTTTTCCAATGGCAGATTTAGCGGGTTTGATTTCGACCGAAGGTAACTTTGCAGTTTTGCTTTCCAGCGCTTCCATAGCGAGGCGTACGCCGGGCATGATGTTGCCACCTAAAAAAGTTCGGTCTGCAGATACCGCACACACTGTTGTAGCGGTGCCGAAATCGACAACAATCAGATTGTGACCGGGAAACAACTTGACAGCACCCATCGCGTCCGCGATTCGATCACTACCGACTTCTTTGGGATCTTTGTAGCCAATCTTCAACCCGGTTTTGATCCCCGGGCGCATAATCATGGGTTCTATTTTGAAATACTTCTGCGCGCAAGCGCGAAGCGAATAATTCAATTCAGGTACCACAGAGGAAATCGCAATAATCTCTATCAACTCCGGTGAGACATTGTTTTCGCGCAGCGCTCCGCGAAGGAATACGCCGATTTCATCAGACGAACTTCTACCAGTGGATGCATGGCGGAACTGTGTAATCAGTTTTTCCTGATCAAACACTCCACAGTAAATCTGGCTGTTGCCAACATCCAATGCCAATATCACGTCCCGCTCCCCTGCTTCTAAATCGCAACATTATCAATCAACCGCACTGTTTGTCCGCTATTTTTACCCCGGGTAACAATTGCGGCAAATCGACGGCCGTGACAACTCTCAACATAATCTACCTGAAATCCCGCGTCATTCAGCTGACACCGTATTTCAGCATCGGACAATGGCGCCCTGATGATTTCATAAAATCGCGCGGCTTGTTTGCGTGCGCTTGTTTCCAGGTTCAGATTGCGGGAACTCATGGCGAGCCCATCAACTTCACGCACCGTATCGCAGCCAACAATGTCCACAGGCATGAAAAACGCATCAACCATATCGCGCACCAGCAGATACTGCTGATAATCTTTTTTACCAAAGTAAGCACGCTGGGGCCTGACAATGTTCAACAGCTTCATCACAACAGTTAAAACACCGGTAAAGTGACCCGGCCGATTTCTACCGCATAATTTTTCACTGAACTGGGTTTCCGTAACCTGGTACCTGAAACCGTCTGCGTACAGCTGCTCATATTTCGGCATCAGCACAAAATCCACGCCGGCCTGTTCCGCAGCTGCAAGATCCTGTTGGAGCGTATCCGGATAATTCTGCAGATCTTTGGGGTCATTAAACTGAGTTGGGTTGACATAAATACTCAGCACAGAAATTTTATTCTCCGTCGCGCTGCGTCGTAACAAAGAAAGGTGCCCCTCATGCAGGGCCCCCATAGTAGGCACAAAACCCAGCTCAGAAGGCAGACCTCTGCGTAAGTCCTGCCATTGAGACAGATCACTCAACACCTTCATGTGTAACTCTCCTGCGCACAGGGGAAACGCTGCGCGCACACATCTTCGTGAAAAGTATTCACCGCCTCGTGCACAACGCTGTAACCCTGCGCATAGTGACGCAGAAATCTGGGTTTAAATTCAGGGTCCATGCCTAACAGATCCTGCAACACAAGCACCTGCCCATCGGTGCCGGCACCGGCGCCTATACCGATTGTCGGAATACTCAACTCCTGGGACAAGACTGTTGCCAGTTCAGCAGGCACACACTCCAGCACAAGTGCAAACACTCCAGCCTGCTGCAGACTTCTGGCTGCATCAGTCAGTTCCGCAGCTGCCTGCGAACCGCGACCCTGGACCTTGTGTCCACCAAAAGCTTCAACAGATTGGGGGGTAAGTCCCAGATGCCCCATAACGGGTACACCTGATTCAACCATATGAGCCACAATATCAAGATGCCCGGCAGCGCCTTCAATTTTCAGACAGTTTGCACCGGCCTGCATCAGGTTGGAAGCGGCTTCCATGGCCGGTAACAGGCCTTTACGCATCGACAGAAATGGCATGTCAGCAACGATGAATTTGTCCTCCGCGCCACGCCGCACTGCTGCGGTGTGTGTTGCCATCATGGCAACTGTTGCGTGAACAGTGCTTGTATAACCGTGCACCACCATGGCAAGGCTGTCGCCTACCAACAGAGTGTCTACGTCGCTTTGATTGAGGATACGTGCTGACCAGTAGTCGTAACAGGTAACCATCGAGATTTTCTCGGCCGATTTCTTTCGCTCGGCAAAATCGAGAACATTCATGCAGTGCCTCCCTTAGCGGGAGGGATAGGACCAATTCTAGTAACAATGTTGTTTATCACAATTTCGGTACCTGTCCCTCTGGATCAAGTCCTTGCGTGATGTTACGCAATATCAATAAAAATGAAGTCTGCTGTCGCAGCAGTTCCCTTCAAACCCTGGTGATTCAGTCTCTGGAAGCGCAAAGCCTCTCAAAGCTGTTTTGCAAGCCTACTATTGTCTTATATGGATGTCGAACCAGAGGATTTCAAGCGCCGGGCTGATAACTATTGTCCCAACAGATCTGCCAGCGCCCTGCGAGCCATCACTTTGACCAGATGAGCTCGATATTCGGCTGATGCGTGCAGGTCGCTGTTGAAACCCGCGTCAGGTACTTCAACCGCATCCAGCGCCGCTACGGTCAGATTCTGATTCAAAACTTCTTCCATGCCACTGGCGCGACAGGCGCACGGACCTGCGCCGGTGACCCCAACCCGGATAGTGCCTGCAAATTCGGCAATCAGGACACCTACCACCGCATAACGCGACGCGGGGTTCGGAAACTTCTGATAAGCCGCTCTTGTGGGTACGGGAAAATCAATGTGGGTAATGATTTCACCCGGATGCAGGGCCGTTTCAAAAAGATTGAGAAAAAACTCGTCGCCAGAAATAGAACGATCCTGGGTGTACACAGTGGCTCCGAGGCCTACCACAGCGGCAGGATAGTCTGCAGAAGGGTCGCTGTTCGCTACCGAGCCACCGATTGTACCTCGGTTACGCACCTGATTATCTCCGATAAGGCCCGCCAGATGAGACAGTACAGGTAGCGTTTTGTTGATCTCAGGAGATCTGACAACATCGTTATGTCGTGTAAATGCACCAACTCTCACCCTGTCGGCTGAAACCTCGATGCCTGATACTTCCGGAATCCCCGAGAGATCAATCAGGTCGGTGGGTGCTGCAAGACGCTGCTTCATTGTCGGAATCAATGTCATGCCACCACTGAGATACATGGGGTCATCCGCATTTCTAAACAGACTGACAGCCTCACTGACGCTGGCAGGTTTGTGATAATTAAACGGATACATGGCTTACTCTCCCCGGATTGCTCGCCACACCTTTTCCGGTGTCGCTGGCATGGATATGTCTTTATTGCCCAATGCATGGGTGACCGCATTCATGATCGCCGCTGGCGAGCCGATGGCACCAGCCTCACCACAGCCTTTCACCCCTAAAGGATTATGGGTGCAGGGCGTCACGGTTGTATCGACGCGAAAATCTGGTAGATCATCTGCCCGCGGCATGGTGTAGTCCATGAAAGAACCCGTTTGCAGCTGACCGTATTCATCATAAATACCGTGCTCCATCAGGGCCTGCCCGGCACCTTGAGCAACGCCACCGTGTACCTGCCCGTCAACAATCAGCGGATTGATGATGTGGCCAAAATCGTCTACAGCAACAAAATCGACCAATTGAACAACACCGGTCTCCAGATCGACCTCAACCTCGGCGACGTGGGTGCCCGCGGGATAAGTAAAGTTGTTCGGGTCATAAAACGCTTTTTCGGTTAAACCAGGTTCAAGGTCTTCCGGGTAATCCGCAGGCACGTACGCGGCAAACGCAACTTCCTGTATCGACACAGACTGGTTACTGTCCTGCAGCGTGAACTGACCATTTTCGAAATCGACCTGATCTACCTGGGCCTGCATCATGTGGGCAGCAATCTTGCGACCTTTCTCGATGACTTTTTCCGCAGCAACCATCAATGCAGAGCCACCTACGGCCAGAGAACGCGAACCATAAGTGCCCAGACCGAACTCCATACGTCCTGTGTCACCATGAATCACTTCAACATCGTCATAGCTGACACCCAGCTTGTCCGAGACAACCTGTGCAAAGGTGGTTTCATGACCCTGACCATGACTGTGAGAACCCGTGAAAACACTCACCGAACCCGTTGGGTTCATGCGTATTTCACCGCTTTCATAAAGCCCCACGCCAGCTCCGAGCTGGATCGCCAGCTTCGATGGCGCAAGACCGCAGGCTTCGATGTAACACGCCAGCCCTATACCGCGCCGTTTACCCCGTTCCGCAGCTTCTGCCTGGCGCGCTTCAAAACCCGCATAGTCGATCATCTCCAACGCTTTATCGAGACTCGCCTCATAGTTACCGGTGTCATAGGTCAGAGCAACCGGCGTTTCATAAGGAAAGTCTTCCGGCTGGATCATGTTCATTCTGCGCAGATCCGCCGGATCTTTGCCCAGCTCACGTGCCGCCTGGTCAACAATCCGCTCCACCACATAGGTGGCTTCAGGTCGCCCCGCACCACGATAAGCATCTACTGGTGCGGTATTAGTATAAGTACCTTGCACCTCAACATATATGTTAGGTGTCTTGTACTGACCGGCGAGCAGCGTGCCATATAAATAAGTGGGCACAGAAGAGCCAAAGGTAGACAGATAGGCGCCCAGGTTTGCAGTTGTTTTCACCCGCAAGCCTGTGAAACGGCCCATCTCATCCATGGCCAGTTCCGCACGGGTGATGTGATCACGACCGTGAGCATCTGCAAGAAAACTCTCACTTCGATCAGCCACCCATTTTATCGGTCGCTTGATTTTGCCCGCCGCCCAGATAACTGAGGTTTCTTCCGAGTAAATAAAAATCTTGGAACCAAATCCGCCGCCGACATCGGGCGCAATAATGCGCAGCTTATGTTCAGGTGCAATCTGCACAAATGCTGACAACACCAGACGTTCCAGATGTGGGTTCTGACTGGTGGTGTAAAGCGTATAGTCGCCGGTTCCACGTTCATACATACCGAGACAGGCGCGAGGTTCAAGCGCGTTGGGTATGAGGCGATTATTCGTTAAATCAAGCGTTGTAACGTGAGCCGCCCGGGCAAACGCCATTTTGGTGGCATCTTCATCCCCAAGCGCCCATTCGTACGCCAGGTTATTCTCTATACCTTCATAAATATTTTCTGAACCTGAGGCGTGGGCCAGATCAACCACCGCATTCAGCTCGGTAAAATCTGTATCAACCAGCTCCGCCGCCTGCTTGGCTATCTGCAGAGTTTCAGCCAGGACCAGTGCATAGGGTTCACCCACATAGTTGGCTACCGTGGCCGCCATCGGCGGGTGCGGTGCAGAAATCATCTCCGTGCCGTCTTTGCTCTTTACCATCCATCCGCAAGGCAGGTCACCAAGACCATCATCGACCAGCTGCTGCCCGGTATAAACCGCAACCACACCAGGCAATGCCAACGCTTCACTGGCGTCTATGTTGTCAATGCGGACACGCGGGTAAGGGCTACGGCAAAACGCGGCGTACAACTGGCCCGGTTGATTGATATCGTCAGTGTAGCGCCCATCACCGGTGATAAAACGCAAGTCTTCACGCCGCCTAACCGGTGCGCCTATGCCCTGATTTTCAGACTCTGCCTGGGAAACCACTTCACTCATATCTATATCCCCTATTTCACTGAGGCGGGTTTGGCATCGGCAACCGAAGCAATTGCACGGACAATATTGTGATAACCCGTGCACCTGCAGATGTTGCCTTCCAGGCCTTCACGGATGGCCTGGCTATCCAGACCCGGATTCTTTTCAACCAGATCAATGGCCTGCATGATCATGCCGGGTGTACAGAAGCCACACTGCAGAGCGTGACATTCACGAAAAGCCGCCTGCATGGGATGCAGATTCTCACTATCGCCGATACCTTCGATAGTAGTCACCTCAACACCGTCCAGCTGCGGCGCCAGCACTGTGCAGGATTTCACCGCGCGACCATCCAGGTGCACTGTGCAAGCACCACATTGAGAAGTGTCGCAACCGACATGTGTACCAGTGAGCTCGAGCGTCTCCCGCAGCACTTCTACCAGCAATGTGTTTGGCGGCACATCTATCTCATGTGCCTGACCATTGACCTTAAAAGAAACCTTCATCTATTCGTAAACCTCTCTTTTGCTGGCCTGCAGCAGCATTTATCACTGCAAACACTGGTTTAAATGGCAAGTACTTATTTAGATCGCAAGCACTGCAGCAAGAATCAGCACACCAAAGGCAATTGCCCAGATTTTCCATTGCCCGCTGTTTTCATACTGATCCGCGCCGGCGCGTGCATCTTCAACAGATGGTGTCGCTACTGCGTCAGGATCCAGCCGCTTGGAGAATGCGGTAAAAAAGTCATCTGCCATTTTCCGCGTGGCACCTTCCACCAGGCGATTACCTACCTGAGCTAACTTGCCGCCTACGTTTGCGTCTACATCATAGGTGAGCACAGTGACACCCTGATCTTCAGCCAACCGCACGGCGGCGTGACCTTTGGCAAAGCCCGCTGCACCGCCTTTGGCGTTACCCCTGATCACATAACTTTCTGGTGGCTTGAGATCAGCAAGCTCAAGCTCCGCCTGGAAAGTTGCGCTGACCGGGCCAATCTTGGCTTTCACAGCAACATCAAAATGTTCGTCGTCGATTTTTTTTACGTGCTGGCATCCCGTGATACATTCACCCAGAAGATCGGGATCATTCAACGCCTGCCAGACTGAATCCCGGCTTGCCGAAATTCGATATTCACCCGATTGCTGCACCAGAACTCACCCAGAAAAATGATTTATCAGGTTGCATGAAAGCCTGCACAAGGGCAACGTTTTGCAACAATTTTGTCATCTTCAAACGTCTGGCTCGCCCAGCGCACGAGCTCGCGACAGTCGCGTTTCTTCATCGCTACGCAAGTAGCGTAACGCCAGCAGAAGAAACATCATGCTGACCAGAAAAACAGCCAGACCCATGGTAACCGCGCTGCGTAATGCTTCATCCGACGCCTGGCCGGCAGCGGCATTAAGATCGCTGATCTGTCCAATCAGATAGGGACCCAGAGCCAGGCCAAGGAAAGTATTCATGAGAACGTAGTAGGCAGACGCTGTTGCGCGCATGCGTGGCATCACCAGGTCGTTGATGGTACTCGCACCGGAGCCTATCCATGCTGGTGACAAGATGCTGAACACAAAACTGCAGAGGTAGGCTACCAGCACGCTGTCGGTATACAGAAAGCCCAGCGCAAAAGGTGTTGCGAGAATCGGGATGGCAAGGCCGATATACAATCGTGCATTGACGTTTCTTGCCTTCCACATGTCTGCCAGAAAGCCGCCCAGGACGATACCGATAAAGCCGCCGATGGCTGAACCGAGCCCCAGGTAAAGACCCGCATCAGCAATCGATTCGCCATGTATGCGCTGCATAAAGGGTGCAGACCAGAAGCCCAGACCATAAGTAACAAACGATATGCTCGGGAAACCAATCGAAGCCAGTACAAACGCTTTGGATTTAAACATCATGGCAAAACAGGCCGGATCATTGAGCCGCAGGTACTGCACCCAGCTCACTGTGATATAGACACCAGCGCCAAGCGCAATCCACTGCAAGGCTGTAGGCATCAGCGCATAAAACGTCAGGAACAGCGCAGAGATGATTGCCAGCGCGATAAGATTTTCCACAACCGCTCTGATACCACCGGCCTGATAGAGGGTTACCAGGGATAAACCGGGTAAGACACTGAAAAGGGTACTTTGCGTTGCTTTAAAAGGTGTTGGATGCGGGCTGGTCAGCAATCCCTCACTGGCACCACGGATCGGCTCTTTGATCGTCCACACCCAGACCGCGACAAACAGCCCGGGCAGGCCAACGGTTAGAAATGCGGCCTGCCAGGGTTTAATACCCAGCGGCGCAAGGCCTGGGTCCGGATACCAGGCGTACCAGGCTTCCACCACAGCGCCACCAAGGAACAGCCCGATACCGGCGCCGATATAAATGCCGCTTGAATAGATCGCCAGCACCGTCGCCCGTACTCTGGGCGAAAAATAGTCCGACAACATGGAGAAGGCCGCTGGGGTTGCGCTGGCTTCGCCGACACCCACACCAAAACGACAGATCGCAAGGCCGGTATAACTTTTGGCAAAACCGGACAGCGCCGTCATGAGGCTCCAGAACGACAGGCCAATGGCTATCAGGCTCTTGCGATTCCAGACATCTGCAAGCTTTCCCAGCGGAATACCAAAGACCGCGTAAAAGATGGCAAACGCAGTGCCATAAAGAAACCCGATTTCAGCATCGCCGATGCCCAGATCGGCTTTAATTTCTTCCGCCAGAATCGAAATGATCTGTCGATCAATGAAATTAAAGATGTAAACCACAATAAGCACAAACAACACGTATCTGGCATAAGCAGAGTTGACGTCCTTTTTTCCCTGAGCCAGCTGCGCATCCAGATCTGCAGTGGATGACTGTTCGGCCTGTTCATTTAAATCACTCATTTCAGAGGTGCTCCATCAAAACGTTCAAAAGTGGTGAATGCCTCAACGGGATGGCGCTTCAATTTCGTCAACTGCTTCACCGGTTTGCCCAGCGGGATCATTGCGGCAAAGGCATATTGATCGGGTATGTTAAGGAGTGATTTCAGCTGGTCTTCCTGACCACCGATAAAGGTTGTCAACGTTCCACCCAGGCCTTCATTTCGGGCTGCCAGCAGAATATTCCACACAAACGGATAGACCGAACCCCCGGAGATCACACCAATTCGGGGTAGCTCACTGTCGAATGAAGCAACCACGGCAAGATCTACCAGCACCATCAATACCACCGGCGCCTGACTGATTGCAGCGATGAGTTTCTGCGGCACTGGCGTGGCGTCTATCTCTGCCTGAGTCAACGTGGTTGGCAAAATGGTATTCCAGGGCGCTTCACCGCGCCCCACCTGGGCAACATATCGCCGCAGCGCAGGTTCTATCAGGGGACCCAGGGCATCCTTCGTCGCCTGTTCCCGCACAATAACCACACGCCAGCCCTGGCGGTTACCGCCACTGGGGGCAAACCTGGCGTTATCGAGAATCTTAAAAATCTGTTCATCTGACACTGGATCGTCAGTGAATTCGCGCGCGGCAAACGTGGTCCGCATGACCTCAAACAGGTCCATGAATCTTCCCCCCATTTCTGTACCATCGTCTCCAAACCGGTTGCGCTCCCCAGCGCAGCACGGACAAGCACCTTGCCTGCACGATAGCTTTTAAGGAACAATAGCGTATTGACGGCATGGGGGGATACCCCAAAGGAATTGCCGCATCTCCCACAAGGACTAAAGGGTACCGACCGATGAGTGAATATCAGGATACAACCGAAGACCTACCGCCCGAAGTGTTGATGCGCGGACTGTTACGCGCTTACTACTGGATGGACGAAAGTCTGCAGAACGGCCTGCAGCAGGCGGGTTATCGACCTCGAACCCGAACTCAGACCATGATTTTGATTCACATCTCAAATGGCGTTACCCGCGCCGCTGAACTTGCGCGCGCGCTCGGGGTAAGCCGTCAGGCTATACAGCAACAGATTAACGATCTGGAAGCGGATGATCTGGTCACCCAGATTCCTGATCCGGAAGATAAGCGAGCGAATCGTATTGTTTTCAGCGAGCGTGGTTCTGCCCTCATCAATCAGGCGATGCAAACCCTGAGAAATTCGGAGCAGACCTTATCCATGCGCCTCGGATACGAAACTGTGGGACAGTTACGACGGGCCCTGATGGCTGACTGGGGCCCTGTGGTTGGCGAACAGCGAGCCCCGGGAAGGAAACGAACTGTCAGCTGATCGTTTAATTCCGCAATTTCAGACTGCCGGCGCTAACAGATGCAATGCATTCCTTATCATGCGCTGGCGCCAGCCCACACTCTCCTGCTTTTCTAATTGAGCAGCCCCGGCAAAATCTTCTTCCAACATCGTCTCAAACTTGTCCATTGATTCCTCGCCAGAGGCGACTGCAACAAGTTCAAAATTAAGTCGCAGCGATCGGTTGTCGAAATTCGCTGAGCCCAGAGCAGCCAGCTTTCTGTCAACGATCATCACTTTCTGGTGCAGAAAGCCCTGGTCATAAACGAATATCTTGACGTTGTAATCCCGCAATTCATTGGCGAACATCTGGTGCAGAAGCACAAAAATTCTGTGGTCCGATTCTTCTGGCACCAGAATTTTCACGTCAACGCCGCGCAGCGCGGCAATTTTCAAAGCAGAAATAACCCGGTCGTCAGGAACAAAATAAGGGGTAGCTATCCACAATCGTTCTACCGCCGCTTCAATAAGCGCAGTAAAAAGCTCGTCACCGGAAAACATTCTCAGATGCGGACCCAGCCCTGCAACAGTGACTGCCTGATTGTATTGCCCGTCGTCAGGCGGAGTAATATTCCAATCAATAACCCGCGCGACGTCCATACCCTTGCCTTTGCTGGCAAACTGCCAGTCTTCGACAAAACATAACTGCAGCGCAGGCAGGCAGTCTCCCGCAAAACGTGCATGGGTATCGCGCCAGTCAGTGAACTCCTCCCCACCGTCGACGTATTCATCACCTATGTTGAATCCACCCAGGTATGCCTCACAACCATCTACCACCACAAGCTTTCTGTGGTTACGAAAATTCATCCGCAGTTTTGGCAGAAAACGGCGTCTTTTGGAGAACGTTAAAACCTCTGCGCCCGCGTCTTGCAGATCTGCAAAAAAGTCTTCGGAGAGCTCTGCACTACCAAGCTCATCATATAAAACGAAGACGCGGACATTACGTTTACACGCGTTTAAAAGGGCGGTAACGATGCGCTGCCCGGTACGATCGTCACGCACCAGGTAGGACAGCAGGAGAACGTATTTGTCAGCTGCGTCGATCGCTTGCTCAATCTGTTTGAAGGCATCCTGTCCTGTGGTGAACAGTGCGACACTGTTTTCATGTGTGGTCGGTAAGATACCCAGACGGGACAGAGCGCGCTGCTCTCCCTGCGTCCGTACTAAGCCTTTGTCCTCAGAGTCCTGTGCGTCGGTTTTTTTTGCCGAAGCCCAGTCAGAGCCTGGTTCTGCAAGAAACCCTTCTGCCTGCAGCTGATCCCGGATCTGGCGTTGCGATTGAGCGTAATCACCAAATCGAACCCGCCCTGAGGTCCAGTAGAGCGGCAGCGCGAGCCAGGGAAGGCCGACCAGAGCAATAACCCAGGCGAGCGCACCCCTTGAGCGATGGTGACCATCTATCAGTAACAGAAATGCCGTAGCCAGACCTGCGATATGCAGCAGAACAAAAATGGTGGTAATCATAATTGAGCTGATCAGCTGATCAATCCATATCCTCTTCAGCGTCAGTTGGCACTTCGTGTTTCAAACCGCTCATCGTCCATACAACAATAAAATTGAACACGCTTAACAGCACCGCAAGCGACCACATCTGCAGGCCAACCGCAGCCCCCAGGGCACCGGTAATCCAGATCGAAGCTGCAGAGGCCGTACCGTTCACATGATCACCATTTTTCAGAATCGCGCCACCGCCGACAAAACCAATTCCGGCTAACAACCCCTGCATGATACGCGCCAGCGCGTCCGGCTGATCCTGAGGAATGAAAGACAGCCCGATAAGCACGTAAGCGCATGCACCCACGGACACGAGCGGAAAAGTGCGCAGACCCATTATGCGGCTGTTCATTTCTCTGTTGGCTGCCGTGGGCAAGGACAACACAGCCGCTGCGAGAAGTTGTAGCGCCATTACCCAGAAATTTTCTAAACCGTCCACCGAATTAAATACTCCAATGTCTACTCAAAAGTTTTAAGCACGCCAGGACAACACCACAACAGCCAGGCGCATTCCCACCTTTTTCAGGCTGTCACGAATTGCCAGCCTGCTGATCGGCTTTTTAATCTTGATCAACCTGCTCTTTTGATGCGGGGATCAAGCTCAACACGGTCTCACCGGCTGCAGGCAAAAACTCCCTGTCCACAATATGAACACGCAAATTCTTATCTTCGTTCCAGGACACCAGAGGAATCAGCGAAGAATGTTCTTCTATCAGATCGGCGTAACTGAAGTCTTCGCTGATCTTTGTTGTGGCTAATTTGGCACCCTGACTCAGCAAACTCGATAACTTCGCGTGGCTGACTTTTTTTCCAAACAGATGCTGGCCAAGACGATCAGAAATAAAGCGGTGTTTTGCATGTTCTTTGAAGTCCACTGTGGGTGCCAGAGCAAACACGTTGGCGCGGCCGAATTCTCCTGCAAAATGCAAACAGGGAACGGCATTCATTGCCTCTCGTCGCTCCATGGCAAAAAGATGTCCGATGCCATTCAGGTCAAGATAACGATCCGCATGAGCGGAAACTGGGTTTCCATAGTACGTTGGCAACCCCGACATCCGCGCCTGTTTAATGTCGTCCCATGCACTGCTGGCCACCATCACCGGGAACCCTGCTTTTTCCAGTTTTTGCGCCATTTCAACAACAATCTGACTGGCGCCGACAAACAGAACCCCCGTGGGCTCAGGTTGAGCAACTTTTAACCACCGGGCGATCAACGGCGCTGTAAGGCTCTGCCAGAAAACTGTGCCGATAATGACGGAGAACGACAAGGGTACAAGCAGATCTGCACCCGGGTATCCAGACGCCTCCAGGCGCAGGGCGAACAGTGCTGAAATAGCAGCTGCCACAATGCCCCTGGGAGCGATCCAACCCAGAAGCCCACGCTCACGCCAGTTGAGGTTCCCAGGCCAGGTCGCCAGCACAATGGATAACGGCCGTGCAACAAACTGAACCACAGCCACAAGAGCCAGTGCAGGCAATCCGATCGCGATCAGCGCACCAATATCGAGTCTTGCGGCTAACAGAATGAACAAGCCGGATACCAACAGGAGGCTCAACGACTCTTTGAACTCAAGAATATCGTCGGTCCAGGCACCTGTGTTGGCCAACCAGACACCCATCACAGTGACCGCAACCAACCCGGATTCATGGCTGATCGCATTCGAAATGGCAAACACGATAAGCACTGACAGCAGCGTCATCACTTTCTGCAGGTAGTCTGGGACCCAATGGCGCTTCAATACCAGTGCAACCAGAAACCCGGCGCCTGCACCAATGACACTCCCAACAAGAAGCATTTCAGCAAGGAGCAAGAGCGAACTCGAATCCGCATCTCCCTGACCCAGGGTTAGAATGACATCTGCGACCACTACCGCAAGCAATGCGCCTATCGGATCAATTGCAATGCCTTCCCAACTTAACAACTTGGCTATCTTCTTATTGGGTCGCACTGCCCTCAACATGGGCGCAATGACAGTTGGTCCGGTGACAACCATAATGGCACCAAAAAGAATGGCCAGCGGCCAGTCCACGCCGACGAGGAAGTGAGCAGCGCTGGCGACAACAGCCCAGGTCACAAGGACACCAATACTTAACATTCGCCAGAGCACGTTGCCGGTATTGTGCAGGTCCTGAAATCTGAGGGTCAGGCTGCCTTCGAACAGAATGACGGCAACCGCAAGATTAACCACTGGGAACAACAGATCGCCCATCAGCACATCTGGATCCAATATATTAAGAATTGGTCCGACCAAGATTCCGCTGAGCAACAGCAGCAGTATCGACGGCAGATTAAGCTTGTATGCCAGCCACTGGGACACCAGCGTGAGTGCACCAATCAGTGCAATGAGAGAAACTGAATCGAAATGCATCAATCTGCGGCTCGCTGGATATCCTGCACGGGCACGTTAAATGTGTCTTGAAGAAAGCTGCGCGTGTCAGTAAATACTGGCGCTATCCAGCGAAGTGGGGTTGCAAACGCCAGCAGGACATCTATGTGTTCCTGTTTATCGTAGATTTTCAGATCTACCGCGCCGCCAGCTTGTCTTATCTGCTCTGCCAGCGCCGCAGAATTTCTCGGCTTTGCACGCACGTCGAGCATGCCATGCATCAACAAAGCGGGGCCTTCGTTACCATCAACGAAGTTAACCGGTTGGCTATCGTTACGTGTTTTTTCGGGGAAAATGGCCTGCATGGTGGGCGATACCAGAGGCAAAAAATCATACGGACCAGCCAGGCCAATGAAAGCAGCAGATTGTCCTGTCCCAGGGCAATGGCGCGCGAGATGACTTTCGTCGTAGTGAATGAGCGACGCGATATGCGCACCCGCGGAATGACCCATCACAGCAACGTGATCAGTACGCCCACCGTATTGATCAATGTTCTTCAGCACCCAGCAGACAGCTGCCGCGGCGTCGTCAACAAAGCCAGGAAAAACCACTTCCGGATGTAATCGATAATCTGGAATAACCGCTATAAAGCCCGCTTCAGTCAACGCCGACGCAATAAATTCATAATCCAGGCGGTCACCGGATGTCCATGCTCCACCGTAAAAGAAGACAACCGTAGTCAGTTTGTGCGACGCGGTCTTTGACGATTCAACTGCATCGGGCAGGTATACATCCAATTTTTGCCGTGTCGCCGTGCCGTAAGGTAGTGCCAGATGTTTTGCTGCGTATCTGTCCGGCAGGACTGCGTTCAGGGCAGTCAGCGAACTGCATGCAGCACTCACCAGCAAGAGTAGAAGCAGTCCCGCACCTGCCAACAGGTATCGGGCTGCCGATTTCTGATGTCTCAAAGTAATCCCAAGTCCTGCGACTCTGAAAACCCCACATACTAACCCAGCAGCCCTCTCATTATCTGTACTGGCCTGTCGACGTCTGGCTGCCTGTGTTGCCGCCAAACTATCGGCCGGGAGACGGACTCAGATCGCCGATTGCCATTTCATCGCACCCCGCACCCGAACAGGTCCAGAACGGTAGTCTGCAAACATTGCAAATTCTGGACACAAACCATGTACTTGAAATCGATTCTAATCAGCGCCGCAACCCTCTACAGCGTAGCCGTCACACAGATAATTGATGCGGAAACGTTGACCATCAACGTGACTAACCTGACCACTACCGAAGGCACCGTAATGGTTCAGATCATGCAGGGTGAGGCACAATTCAGCGGCGCGGAGCCTTCTATCACTTCAATCATGTCCCGCGCGACGGACGCGGAAATGACATTCTCTACGCGGCTCCCCGCAGGCGAATATGCTGTTCGAGTCATGCATGATGTTAACAACAACGGCGAAATGGACAGTAATTTTGTGGGTATGCCAACCGAGCCCTGGGCAATGTCAAACAACGCCAAAGGCAACTTCGGCCCACCAAAATGGGAAGAGGCGATGTTCGAACTGACCGGTTCAGTTGAGCAGACACTGACGCTGAGTAAGTGAGGTCATCATGCAACGCAGAAACTTTCTGAAATCTATCGCCGCAGGCACCGCTCTGGCTGGCCTGCCACCTGGTGTTCGGGCAACAAATGCCTCCTGGGGTGATCAATTTGCTTCGGGCTTGGCGCGACACCCCTGGATGCTGGGCTACCAGAGCGCAACCGACCAGGACTATGGAGCAACCGCAGAAATCAGGGGCAAGTGGCCAAACGAGCTGGTTGGCACACTCTATCGAAACGGCCCGGCTCAACATGACGTTTACGGCTATCGCTATCGCCACTGGTTCGATGGTGACGGCATGCTGCAGGCTTTCAATATGGATGGTACTGGTGTATCCCACCACGCAAAACTGATCGAAACTCACAAGGTGGTTGCTGAACGACAGGCCCAGCGCGCACTCTATCCAGGTTTCGCTTCCGTACCCCCCAACCCCGCACCAGTGACCGGACCGGATATCGTTAACGTTGCCAACATCAGCGTCCTGCACCATCACGATAAGCTGCTGGCTCTATGGGAGGCGGGTTCACCCTGGGAGATGGACCCAGACAGTCTTGAAACCGAGGGTACATACGCTTTCTCAGAAAACACCCAGGGTGTGCCTTTTTCTGCGCACCCTCGTGTAGAGGCTGATGGCACACTATGGAACTTTGGCTATCTGTCGGGCGCTCACCTGCTGGTTTTATGGCATATCGATGCCAAAGGTAAGGTGGTCAAAATGGGCAAGATAACCGCAGACCCAATCACCATGGTGCATGATTTTGTGGTGACCGAACGACACCTTGTCCTGATGCTGCCGCCGCTGAACTATGAAGCAACGGGCCCGTCTTCGTTCCTCGACGCACATAAGTGGCATGCGGACGAACCCACACGGGTTCTGGTCATCGACAAAAGTGATTTTGATAATCACTTCTGGCTGGAACTGCCTTCCCAATGGGTGTTCCACTATGGCAATGGCTGGGAGGACGAACAGGGTGTTATCCGCTTTGATGCTGCCCGAGCGCCGGATCCGCTGGTAATGATGGACAGCTTCCGGGAAATCATGCGCGGCAATGTTGTGCCGGGTAGCATCAGCCATCATCACGAATATCAGATCGACACCAAAAATCGTCGCATCACTGAAGCGCCTATGTTTGGCATGAATGTAGAGTCCGAATTTCCGTGTGTGGATCCGCGCATCAGCTGCAGACGTAACTCACGCCTCACCATGCTTTCGCGCAATAGCCTCAAACCCGCGCCCGCTCACACGAGTCTTAACGAAGTCAGTACATTTGACTTTGATTCCGGTGAACGGGCGTTCTATCGATATCCGGACAGCCAGATTCCAGAGGAGCACCTGTTTGTGCCTAGGCCTGGCAGCAAACCAGAGACTGAGGGGTGGGTGATCGGCTCTGCACTGGACTGGCAGCAGCAAAAAACGTTATTGAACGTCTTCAATGCTGAGGCGGTGCAAGACGGACCTGTTGCAACCGCCACACTGCCGTATCATCTGCCTTTAGGTTTACACGGAAAATTTGTGCATGGCTGAGTCTACCAGCAAAGTTGAGCCGCGTAGTATAGAACACCCCTGGCGCCTGTTTACCTACACCACAGTTTTCTGCATTGGAATTGGTGTGTTGATTACGTTGCTTGCCGGCGGCAGCTTTATCGCCAATCTGGCGGTTTCGTTTGCCATAGGATGGTCTATAAGCGGCTGCTTTCACTTATTAGGGCCGCTATTCGACAAATGGCTCGGACCTTACGTGGGTCCAGTGCCTGTAACAGCCATTGGGTTGACGGTTGGTTTGATCATAGCGGGCTTAATCACTTTTCAGGATCCACTTTACTTTTTCACCTTCAGCAACGCGACTATTTACCTGGGTGTTTTTTTTGGCATCCTGGGTTTCATATTCTTTGGCACCCGTGCACGCATGGTGCAGGCGGAAGCAGATCTCGCGCAAGCCACCGCAAAACAGGCCCAGCAGGAAAAGCTGCTGGCTGAAACTGAACTCAAACTGCTGCAGGCTCAGATAGAACCCCATTTCCTGTTTAACACGCTGTCAAACATTGCGGGATTAATCCACCAGAGTCCGGATACAGCGGAAAAGACGCTTCTCAATCTGACAACGTTATTACGCGGCTCTCTGAACAGAACGCGACAACAGACGACTACCCTTGCGCAGGAACTGGAAATCGCACAGGCTTATCTGGATATCCAGAGCACACGAATGCAGGGCCGCCTGCATTATTCGTTTAACGCACCCACGGCGCTCAACAATATCTCCTTACCTCCTCTGCTGGTACAACCGCTGATTGAAAATGCCATCAAACACGGCATAGAACCCTGCGAGGAAGGCGGCGACATATCTGTATCCGCCGAACAACAGGACGATAAAGTCATCATATCGATAGCTGATACCGGCCTGGGTATTGAACAGGATCAGTCAAACCGTCGCTCTAGCGCAGGCTCCGGAACAGGCTTGAAAAACGTGCGGGAGCGCCTGCAGGCGTTGTACGGCAGTGACGCACACCTGGACCTGGTTCCGAATCAGCCACGAGGTGTGATTGCACGTATTACTCTGCCCGGCAGCCCTGTCGAGGAGGTGAATGAATTGTGAGTCCCACCGCCATCATTGTTGACGATGAATCAACACTGATCACCTACCTGTCCAACAAGCTGAATAAGCTGTGGCCTGAACTTGAGATTCTGGGCAGTGCCGTTAACGGGCGCCAGGGCATTGCACTGGCAGCGGAAGCACAACCGGACATTGTCTTTCTGGACATCCAGATGCCCGGACTTTCCGGCCTGCAGGTGGCACAAGCACTTTCTGCAGAAATTAAAATCGTTTTTGTTACCGCATTTGACGAATTTGCAGTGGATGCTTTTGAACGCGCGGCGGTGGATTATCTGCTTAAACCCGTATCTGAGGAACGTCTGCAGCAGTGCATAGACCGATTGAAACAGTCTCAAAGTCAGGATCATCAGCAGTTGTTGAGCCTGCTTCAGGACATCAGCCCCGGGAAGCAGGAGTACCTTTACTGGATCCGAACCGGAATCGACGATACGACCTCTCTGGTGTCTGTAGATGATGTTGTGTATTTCCAGGCGGATCAGAAATATACCTCGGTGATCACTGTTGACCGGGAGTATGTGGTCAGACGTTCTATCAAAGAACTGGAACAGCAGCTGGATCCTGCGCAGTTCTGGCGTATCCATCGCGGCACCATTGTGCGTGTTGATCAGATTGTTAAAGCTAAACGCGACCTGCGTGGTCGCTACAGTATTACCCTTCGCAGCCGGCCGGAAACCCTGCGCTCCAGTGCAAGCTACGGACAGGTCTTTAAACAAATGTAGTTGTTGCGATTAAAGACTACACTCTTTGCTTCAGTTGCAGTTGAGTTACAAAATGCAGCGCATAGTGCTGTTCAACAAGCCGTTCGATGTTCTGTCACAATTCAGTGATCAGGAAGGTCGGACAACTCTATCCGACTACATAAATATACCCGAAGTTTATCCGGCTGGCAGGCTCGATCGCGATAGTGAAGGCTTGTTGGTGCTGACGAACGATAACGCACTGAAACACAAGCTCACAGATCCACAACACAAAGTCAGCAAAACCTACTGGGTACAGGTCGAAGGTGACCCGGACGAACAGGATCTACAACCGTTGCGTGAAGGTCTTGAGCTTAAAGACGGCCTGACGCGACCGGCTAAGGCAAAGCTCATAGATCCGCCATCCTCACTATGGCCACGAACACCACCCATTCGCCAGCGTCAGCACATCAAAGACAGCTGGGTGTCATTGAGCATCAGCGAGGGCAGGAATCGTCAGGTCAGACGGATGTGTGCAGCTATTGGTTACCCGGTACTGCGACTGATCCGCTATCGTGTTGGCTCCTGGACAATAGATGGCATTGCAAACGGCCACTACACTGAAGTTTCAAAGTGATTAATCTCAACGCGGCTCAATGCGCAGCACAATTCGATCAGGTTCAAACTGCGCCAGCACCTGCGGGTCCTCTACAACCAGTGCCTTAGCCGGATACACTGGTTCTTCGCCTTCTAATTGAATTCTTACGTTGGAGTTCATCTTGATGTGTTGGTACCAGCGGCGTTCCTCCGCAGGATCAATGTGAATGTAACCATCAATGACTGTATAACCAATATTCACCGAATAAGGATCTGCTGGCCGTGTTTCCATAATTAGAACGCCGCCTTCCGCCGGTAGCACGGCGGCCGATAATTGCGCTTCCGGACCTGACAAGGCGCTGCCGGGGAGCCACAACAACGGTTTTGAACAAGCGCCGAGACTTAGCAGAATAACCAGTCCCAGGCCGCGATAAATTGAAGTTTCCACTATGCGCTCCTGCCAGCTGTTAATATAGTTTAACATTAAACTATATTACTTTAACTTTAAACCATTAGTTACAATGCTGTCATGACAAAGAAGCCAGCAGCCTCAGAGCAACCCCCCAACCTGTTCACCCTGTTCAATGAAATAGGCATCATCAATCAGCTGGCCAGCACGCGTTTTGAGCGCGTTCTACCCGATAACCTGACCCTTTCGCAGTTCAGCGTGTTGAACAATTTTGTGCGTCTTGGCGGATCACGCACACCTGCACAGCTGGCAGAAGCTTTTCAGGTCACAAAAGGTGCAATGACAAACACGCTGCAGAAACTGTCAGCTCGAGGCTGCATAACCATTGACGTAGACAGCAGCGATCGGCGCAGTAAACAGATCAACATCACTGAACAGGGTCGCCAACTCCGCAACGAAGCCATCGCCAGAGCTAACGAGTCGCTGGGCAACCTGGTTGAACTGATAGATCAAAGTAAAGTGGAAGAAACACTTTCCCATCTCCAGCACATCAGAAAAGCACTGGACACCGATCGAACCTGAAACGAGTAGAGAAGTGAGTCCGGCGGCCGGGAAGCCAATGGGGAGGGGGGAGGGAGAGAATCTTGTCTCCCCGGCGCCTGACTATGAGGCTAGTAAAACAGGCGGGTCGTCAATGGTTTGTGAAACGTAAGTGAACATCCCGTCAAAACTACAAAGAATCGATCTGTTTATCCCAGATGGTTGGATCCGCACGCCGCGTTTCGTCGACTTTGTACTTTTCCGACTGTTTCAGTTTGAATTCGTGCATTGCACGAATCGCTTCTACATAGCGGGCCATGCCTGCCTCGGCCTGCTCACGGGAGCGAAACGGTCCCTCTTCACCTTCCCGCGTTGAGAACCACCAGGCACCGTTTTGATTAAAAAAGCGGTTCCCCGTGCGGAAATGGCGGATTTTTTCATTTTCATCTGAATCACGCATCTGGACACTTTAGGCGCGCACCGGCGCAAATGGTGTGATGCAATTCACTGTGCCTGCGTTTTACTGGCCTGATGGTTCGATTAAGGCTGCCTGAAGCCGCTAAATGGTGATCACACCGTCCAACACAGGCTGCACCTTGCCGCCGACCTGCAATGGCTCAGAAAGGTTCAGATACAGCCGCGACGGGCGCAATATCTCAACACCCTGATCCACGACAACCGAGGCACCGCTGACGGTTTTTGCACCGCCCCCGGCGGCTTTCAGATAGGCTGCAAAACACGCGTTAGCGCTGCCCGTGGCGGGATCTTCACGCGCATCGCCGGCTTCAAAAAACATCCGCGAAGCGAAGTCCGCGGTAGCATCATAAGGCTCGCTGCTGAACGCGAAAACACCATCAACAGATTTATCCAATACGCCGCTGGCGGTCATTTCGTGCAGCAGATCGAGATTAAATCTCGCACCCTTCAGAGTAGACAGGTCTTTCAATGGCACCAATAGGAAGCCAGGACCCACCACTGCTACCGCAACGGAAAAATCTGAATTGAGATCACTCTCCGACAAACCCAGTAAAGCAGCAGCATCGCCGGTCGCAATGGGTTCCTTGAACTCAACCGGCGGTGGCGTCATCCAGGCAACGCCATCCACAAAATCAACAGGCACTCTGCCTCCGGCCAGATTCAGAGTAATTGATCTAGCACCCGCGGTGAGCACCCAGGCAGTGCCGAGGGTCGGGTGGCCGGCAAAAGGCAGTTCTGAAGCCGGCGTGAATATGCGCACGTCAGCTTCATCTGCTGCCTCGCGCAGCACAAACGTAGTCTCGGAAAAGTTCATCTCCCGCGCTATCAGCTGCATTTGTTCTTCGGTCAGATCAGCGGCACCCAGGACCACCGCAAGCTGATTGCCCGCCAGGGGCTTCTCCGCAAATACGTCAACAACAACTATACGCAGTCGCTGAGTCACAGGATGGTCAGCTGATGTCTAATGCTCATGCACACGCACTGGCAGATCGGTTATGCCGCGAATAAAGCTGGAGTTCAGATACCTGGCGTCTCCAACCACTTCTACAGACGAAAACCGTTTCATGATTTCTTCCCATAGAATCATCAACTGCATTTCCGCAAGTCGGTTCCCTAAACAACGGTGAATCCCATAACCAAAAGATAAGTGCTGACGAGCCTGAGGGCGGTCAATCATCAATCTGTTCGGGTCGGTGATGCGCTCTTCATCACGATTGCCGGAGGCATACCAGATCGCCACTTTGTCCCATTTCTTTATCTGCCTGCCACGGATCTCGATATCTTCCATCGCGGTTCTACACATATGTGCAACAGGAGACTGCCAACGAATTATTTCCGGCACCATATTGGGTATCAGACCAGGGTTGTCGCGCAACTTGTCATACTCCTGCGGGAACAGGTTGAGAGCCTGAACACCACCGGTTATTGAGTTACGTGTTGTGTCATTACCCCCAACAATCAACAGCAGGACGTTGCCAAGGAATTCGTTTGGCGACATGTTTTTTGTCGATTCGCCGTGTGCCAGAAATGAAATAAGATCTTCACCGGGTTCAGACGCCTGCTTACGCGTTTGCCACACCTCGTTGAAATATTCAAAGCACTTCCAGATTTCGTTAAACCCTTCTGCAGGGGTTTCAAAATAATCCGGGTCGCCAATGCGCTCTACCGTATCGGACCAATGGATCAACAGGTGACGATCTTCCTGGGGCACGTCAAACAGCGTGGCCAACATACGTCCGGTCAGCTCCACAGACACCTCACGAACCCAGTTGAAGCTTTCACCTCTGGGTACTTCGTCGAGTATCTGCCCCGCTCGCTGACGGATCAGTTCACCCAGTGCAGCCAGGCGCGTCGGGGTAAACATGGGTGCAACCACTTTACGCTGCTCATCGTGAACTGGCTGGTCCGCCATAATGAACATGGGCAGGTGAAACATCGCATCCGGTGGCTCGGCCATCGGTCGTCCACCCAGGCGGATCCCACCGTTCATGATGTCGGAGGAAAACTGGTTGTGATGCGTATCAACATACTTCACGTCATCAAATTTTGTAATCGACCAGTACGGTCCAAACTGGCTGTCTTGCGTGAGGTGCACCGGATCTTCGACGCGCAGGCGATCAAACACACCCAGTGCTTTATTCCTCTCAAACCAGTCGCCATTGCCGGGATTCAGTTTTTCAAGCGGCATGGTGGCTGCGTCTGCATCTGCGGGCAGCTTCCAGCGTTCGCGAATTTCGCGATTCGATGTCACCGTTTCAAAATTGGGTTGTTCGGGTTGATCAGACATTCATGCCTCGACAGTAATTTACAACGGGGCAGAACATACTAAACCCTGCCAGAATTGCCTACTAATGTTGAAAAACTCAGCGCTGTTTCGTGCCAGGGGAACTTCCGGATCAGGCGACGGCATCGTGGCGGTCAGGAAGTTTCACCAGCAGGCTGACCAATCCCGCCAGCAGGAATGATACAAACCAGACTTTGAATGCTGTGCCATAGGTACCCGTCGCATCGACAATGGCACCCGTGATCAGCACCCAGAAAGTTGCGGGAGCGATGAAAAACGACAGCAGGCCGTTGACCCGGGAAAATTTGGCAACGCCAAACAGGCGCGATATCAGAACCGAACGCACGGGTATCATGCCGCCAAAGCCCAGGCCAAACATTGCCGCCGCACAGAGCAGACCAAAATAAGCCTCAACAGAAATGAGCAGTAAAGTCGAAATCAGATAGGCGGTCACACCACACATCACGGTAATTTTTGCCGCCAGCTGATCCATCATCCAGCCGAAAACAATCTTGCCACCAATGGCAAAACCCCCTGCAACGGTGAGCAACAGCGCGCCGTCATACAACTCGAGATTGAGTTCAGTAGTCACATAGGTTGGCAGATGCGTCGCCATCGCTGAATAAACGCCGTTCATCAAGCCAAACGTCAGCACCACCGACCAGAAAGCCTTGGAGGAAAGAAATTCTTTGTAAGTGGCTATGACACCCTGTTCCAGCACTGGTGCAACAGTTGCCACTTTACCCACAGGTTGGTCATCACCATCAGGCCGTTGTCCAATATCCGATGGCTTCTGCCGCACCACCCATAAAGTGACCGGCACTACCAGAAACACAAGCAGCGCAGCATAAATCTGGTAACTGCTGCGCCAGCCAATAGTCTGGGCCAGGTAAGCATTGCCCAGTGGTGTGATCACCCCCGCAACACTGATGCCCATAATCGCAATGCCCAGAGCCATCCCGCGATTACGAGTAAACCAGTTGACCATTAACTTGGTATGTACCAACGGGCCTACACCCAGCCAGGCCAGACCCTGAAACGGAATCAGCACCGCCATAAAGATCCAGTACGACTGCACCTGGCCAAGCATCAGATAACCAGCTGCCATCCACAGTGATGCCAGACAGATTATATTACGTACAGGATACTTATCGATCAGGAAACCCATCAGCGGTGCAAAACAGCTGCCGGCAAACAGCGTAAGGCTGACAGCTAACGACAGTTCTGTGCGGCTGACATCGAAGTCAGCCATCCACGCTGGGAAAAATACGCCTCGCGCGTGCAGGAAAAAGGACGAAACTAAAAAGCAGATGAGAAATGAGAAAACGACCAGGCGATAGCCGTAAAAAGAGTATTTCACTCAGGCTATCGCCGTTGTCATAAACAGACCCGCAGTTTTACTTAAGCTCGTTAAGCACCGTGGATAGCGATTCTTTTGCATCACCGAACAACATGCGTGTGTTTTCACCAAAGAACAGAGGGTTATCAACCCCGGAGAAACCCGACGCCATGGAACGTTTCAGCACAAACACGGTACGAGCCTGGTTCACGTTGATGATCGGCATCCCATAAATCGGGCTGTTTTCATCGTCGTTTGCAGCCGGGTTAACCACATCGTTGGCACCGATGACAACCGCCACATCGATTTTGTCAATGCGGGGATTAATATCATCCATTTCGACCAGCTGATCGTACGGTACACTGGCTTCCGCGAGCAGCACATTCATGTGACCAGGCATGCGCCCCGCCACTGGATGAATGGCGTAAGTCACTTCTGCGCCGTTGTCTTCAAGTAACTCTCCCAACTCGCGTACGACATGCTGCGCCTGGGCTACCGCCATACCATAGCCGGGTACAAAGGTAACCGATTGCGCCGCTTCCAATATCAGCGCGGCATCTTCAGCATTAATAGGTTTAACTTCACCTTCCACCCTGGTTGCCTGCTTCACAGCGCCAAAGCCTGAAAACAGCACATTGGACAGCGAACGGTTCATCGCTTTACACATGATATTCGTGAGGATAATACCGGCTGCACCAACCATGGATCCTGCAACAATCAATATATTGTTGTGGATCGCAAAACCTGCCGCACAGGCGGCAAGGCCCGAATAGCTGTTCAGCAGCGAAATCACAACGGGCATGTCAGCACCACCAATCGGCAGCACTGCCATCACGCCGAATACACAGGCCAGGATGATGATCGCGTATAGATAGGGGGAAGTTGCTGATGGATCAAGACAGAACAGAACTGAACAGACGATCAATGCCAGCAACAGAGCGCCGTTGAAAATCCGTTGCGCTCCAAAGACGATGGCCCGGGAAGGCATCACTTCCGAAAGCTTGCCCCACGCCAGGATACTGCCTGTGAAGGTCAGTCCACCGATGACGACGGAAATAACAATGGTCACGTAGGTGAACAGCGTATTGTCAAAGTTGTACAAAGCTGCCCAACCAACAAAAAGACTGGCGATACCACCAGAGCCATTAAACAGCGCAACCATCTCCGGCATGCTGGTCATTTCGATTTTCACCGCAGCCACATAGCCGACAATCGAGCCGATGATTACTGCACCGATGATCCAGGAGAATGTGAGAATTTCAGCGTTGAAGAGCGTCGCAACAACTGCGATCAGCATGCCTACGCTGGACAACAGATTTCCTCTAACGGCGGTAGCAGGAGAGCCGAGCTGTTTGAGTCCAAATACGAAAAGTGCAGCGGCTACAATGTAGACGACGTTGATGAGTTCAATGCTCACGCTTTACCTCCACGCTGACCGCTACCTTTCTTCTTGAACATGCTCAACATTCTGTTTGTCACCAGATAGCCACCCACAACGTTGATGGTGGCAAAAGCCACAGCCAAAGCCCCGAGGATCGTGGACATCGTGCCTAAATCGTTGCCTGCTGAAATCAACGCGCCAACGATGGTGATGCCCGAGATCGCGTTTGCACCTGACATCAACGGCGTATGCAACGTAGCTGGCACCTTCGAGATCAGCTCAAAGCCCAGGAAAATGGACAGCATCAGAACCATTCCAAGTAAAACTGCTTCCATCTTTCTACGCCCCGCTATAAATATTTTTGATGGTTTCATTCACCACCGCGCCATCGCGGGTGATAACACAAGCCTGCACAATGTCGTCTTCCGGATCGAGGTTGAGGCTTTTAGCCTCTTCGTCCCAGAAATCACCAATCAGATTGAAGAGATTATTGGAGTACATCTCGCTGGCGTTCCGCGCTACTTCGCTGGGCAGATTTCCCAGGCCGATCACTTTGACGCCGTTGATATCTACGATTTCGTCCAAAACAGAACCTTCAACATTACCGCCGGTTTCGACCGCCATATCGACAACTACGCTGCCTGGCTTCATGGCCTCAACCATATCCCGACCCACAATGACAGGCGCCCGTCGCCCGAAAAGCTGTGCTGTGGTGATCACGACATCACTCTGAGCAATCACTTTCTTCTGGCCTTCCCGTTGCAACTCGATCTGCTCCGGCGTTAACTCATTGGCATATCCCTGATCAGTTTGCCCTACTTCGCCAAGGTCAATTTCGACAAATTTTGCCCCCAGCGACTGAACCTGTTCCGCAACCACCGGCCGGGTATCAAACGCTTCAACCCGCGCGCCCAGACGTTTGGCTGTCGCTATGGCCTGCAGACCTGCAACCCCGGCACCGATAACAAACACACGTGCCGGCGCAATGGTCCCGGCTGGCGTCATCATCATGGGCATAATTTTGGGACATTGCTGAGCGGCGAGAATCACCGTGACATACCCTGCCAGATTGGCCTGGGACGACAGTGCATCCATCTTCTGCGCTCGGGTGCTGCGCGGAATCATCTCCATCGAGATACTCACCACACCGTGACTGGCCAGTGATTCCACCAGCTCTTTCTCGTTGA
This sequence comes from Pseudomonadaceae bacterium, assembly GCA_024743175.1. Lineage (GTDB taxonomy): Bacteria > Pseudomonadota > Gammaproteobacteria > Pseudomonadales > Azotimanducaceae > UBA4421. The sequence goes on from JANSXA010000007.1 coordinate 50,851, forward strand.
AAGGATCCAGGAAGCTGATGCTGATTGCACCCTTCTTGTGGTGTTCTACTTCAGCCAGCGAAGGCTTGCGAACCCGGAAAACTACATCAGCACCTGCCAGCACCTGGTCGTGGTCTCCAGCTATCTGCACGCCAACTTCTTCATACGCAGCGTCAAGGAACCCCGCAGCGTCACCTGCACCACTTTCAAGCGTTATGGTGAAACCCAGATTAATGAGTTTCTTCGCGTTCAGCGGCACCAGCGCGACGCGCCGTTCGCCGGGCCAAGTTTCCTTTGGCACACCTATATGCATGCATTCCCCCTAGAAAAGATTTTTATTCTGGCAAAGCCGCGAGATTTTACCTGTCACGATGCTTAAAACAACTTCGATTAGGTAATTGAGTTATAAGTGATTCGAAAAGCCGCCGCGTGTAGGTTAATCCCGACGCCGGCGCTCAACCACCATAACTCGATAACGCCCGTTATCACCAACAAAGGCGGACCCCACCCAGCTGACAAGGCTCACCAGGATAGCGCCGAGTAACGCATCAATCACACCAACCACGTCAAAACCAGACACAAACCAGGCTGCCAGATTCAGCATGGCCGCATTTATGAACAGAATAAAGATACCCAGAGTGAGCAAAGTAACCGGCAGCGTCAGAAGGAAAACCAATGGCCTGATGAAGGCGTTAACCAGCCCAAGTGAGAACGCAGCCCATACCAGCGCTGCCGTTGTGTCAGCAGTTATCCCGGAAATCAGCACCGTGGCCAGCCACAGTCCGGCAATATTCATCAGCACCCGTAAGACAAATCCATACATCGTCTTTTCCGCTTTCCAAGTTGGCCCAAGTATAACCGTCCAGGCTGGCACCTGCTCGAAGTTGTGAACCAACGCTCATTTCACCACCCAGGGTATGGAAAAATGCGCGCCAGGACCGTTGTGCAAGCCAATGCAAAGTTAAAATTACTTTGGCCGGCAGCCGAAATATTTTTAACACAAGTTACAGATGGACTTGAGACAGCATGGATCTGCGTAAAAAGGACAAAGAAAAAAAACAGAGCATTCCCAGCCTTGTTCGCACGGCGAGATTTGTGGAAACCAAGGAAGGTTGGTATTTCCGTACTCGCGAAGACATGATGCTCGGTCCTTATGCCGACAAGTTTGACGCCGAACTGTCCGCTTCACTTCTGGTTGCGCGACTGGCCCAACTGGAAGAAGGCAAAGACCCCGCAGCCGTCATTCAGGCCTTTGAACTGGATCCTTCAAACTGCACGCTGAGAAACGCTGATCGTCAACAGCCCGTTGACTTGAAAGCTATTCGTCGGCGACACCAGATCGAAACCGCAGTGCCAACGTTCAAAAAAGCCTGGCAGGCCATCTCGCGTCTGAAAAGTGAGTCAAAACTCTAAACTCAGCCGAATTCGCATTTCAAGACGGCTGAGATTAAGCTGCGGCAATGAAATATCCAGCCACATGTCTGCTCTTCCTCGCGCTGATGGGATCAGCCATCACCACCCATGCAGTGGGTCCCGGTGATATTGCGCCCCCATTTACCGGTACAAATCTCGTTGACGGCAAAACCGTTGAATTTCCGGCACTTTTGCAAGGCAAGCCAGCCGTTGTGGTGTTCTGGGCCACCTGGTGTCCCTACTGCAAGGCGTTTATGCCTTTTGCAGGCGATATCCAGGCAGACTATGCAGATGCCGGTGTACAGATTGTGACCCTGAACTCAAAAGAACGCGGACGCGGGGATCCCAAGGCTTACGTGGATTCACTGGATTTCCCCATGTTCGCTATTGCTGACGCTGATGCCATTGGTGAGGCCTACAGCATTAACTTTATCCCGGGATTACTCGTCGTAGATGGCACGGGGCAGGTTGTTTACCGACGTCGTTCAACAAACCTGCCTGCCGGTAAAACTGTTTCCGCACAGTGGGCAGACGAAGTAAGACAAGTGCTGGATAAACTGGTGCGTTAGCGCCCGGCTGCGTCTTTCGCTTTACCTTTCTTTCTACCTTTTCCTTGCAACCCTGGCGCCTGCTTCCCACAATCTAAGACTCAGTTCGATTTGGGATAGGGGATGAGTAATCGAGCGGCTGCAATAGCAGTCATGGTCGCCTTTGTGATTGGTATTCTGGGCAGCCTGGCCATTCGGCCAACCGGGAAAAATCAGTACCAGTCTGTCTCCACTACCGGCACCGACGATCTTGTGCGTATCAACTGGCGGTTGCCGGTGGCCTTTCAAACCACCATGCCGGTGCTTGGCGATAATCCCATTTATCTTGCCGACATGCTGCGCCGCGCCTCCAATGGCGCAGTGAATCTGCAGATATTTGAACCTGGCGAGATTGTGCCGGCTTTTTCTATCACCGATGCAGTCCGCGACCGCAAAGTTGAGGCCGGCTACACCTGGGTGGGTTACGACCAGGGTAAAATTCCGGCTTCCCCACTGTTTGGCGCGGTCCCTTTTGGCATGGAACCCTGGGAGTACAGCGCCTGGTGGTTCGAAGCCGGCGGCCGGGAGCTGGCGGAAGCCCTCTACGCCAATCACAACATTCACCCTATCTACTGTGGCATGACCGGTCCTGAAACCGCCGGTTGGTTCCGCAAGCAGATCACCAGCTTAAGCGATGTTGAAGGTCTGAAAATCCGCTTCGCCGGACTCGGTGGCAAAGTGCTGGAGCGCCTCGGTGCCAGCGTCACCATGCTGCCTGGCGGCGAGATTTTCCAGGCGCTGGAAAAAGGCGCCATCGATGCATCCGAGTTTGCCCTGCCCATTGTCGATCAGAGCCTCGGATTTAATCGTGTGGCAAAGTTCAACTACTACCCCGGCTGGCACCAGCCGTTTACTGCATCCCATCTCATTATCAATCTGGAAGCCTGGAGCGAAATATCCGCCCAGGATCAGGCATTGATTGAACTAGGCTGCACAGCTGGCGTGATCCGCAATCTTTCCAATTCCGAAGCCAAGCAGGGTGCCATCATCGCCGGATTTCCCGACATTGGGGTCAGCGCAGAGGTTCTGCCTGAGGAACTGTTGCGGGAACTGCAGATTGTAGCGGGTGAGGTGATTGCCGAAGAGGCGGCGGCTGATGCAGACTTTGCCGAGATTCTTGCCAGTCAGATGGCTTTTCGCAAGAACTACAGCCATTGGAAGTCCAGAGCTTACCTGCCGCGGGATTTCTGAATGGCGGCATTTGACTACCTACCGCAGACACGGGTTTCTCGCGCCATTGACCCGCTCATCAAAGGCATGGGCAAATGGATCTCGCTGATCTGGATATTGCTGCTCGGCGTTATCGTATTGAACGTGCTGATGCGCTACGCCTTCAGCGAAGGACGCATTGAACTCGAAGAACTGCAATGGCACCTGTACAGCATAGGGTTTCTGTTAGGTCTCAGCTACGCCTATCAGGCAGACAGCCACATACGCGTGGATGTCATACACGAACGATTTGGCCCACAGATTCAGGCCTGGATCGAACTCTACGGCATTATTCTGTTCCTGCTGCCATTGATTGCCATGATTCTGATCTTCAGTGTGCCTTTTGTAATCTCTTCCTATACGTTGAACGAAGTATCTCAGTCTCCCGGCGGGTTACCACTACGCTGGGTGATCAAAGCCTGCCTGCCGCTGGGTTTCGGGTTCTTATTGCTGGCAGTAATTTCTCGTCTTTCCAGGGTGTGGTCTTTTTTGTTTTTCAATAAAGCGGCTGAGGACAATCTCAATGGCCGCTAATGAAATCCTGGCGATTACCATGTTTTTCAGTTTCATCGCGCTGGTGTTCACTGGCTTTCCTGTTGCCTGGATACTGGGTGGGCTGGCGGTTTTATTCAGTGCGCTGGCCGTGGTCCTGCAGGCGGATTTCAATCTGGCCATCGGCATGGACTGGGCGTACACCTCTCTTACCGTGGAACGCATCTGGGCGGTGATGGAGAACTGGGTGATGGTGGCGTTGCCTATGTTTATTTTCATGGGCCTGCTGCTGGATCGATCGGGTATTGCCAATCAGCTGATGACCAGTTTTGCTCGACTGTTTGGCAGTATTCGCGGCGGACTTGCCATCACGGTAACGCTGATCGGCCTACTGCTCGCTGCAACCACTGGCATAATTGGCGCCTCGGTGGTGTTGCTTGCACTCCTGGGTTTACCCGCCATGTTGAACGCCGGCTACGATAAATCGCTGGCTTCCGGTACCGTATGCGCCGTGGGTACACTGGGTATTCTGATACCACCCAGCATCATGCTGGTTTTGATGGCGGATCGCATGTCGATGAGCGTCGGCGACCTTTTCCTTGGCGCAGTTTTCCCAGGCATGCTGCTGGCCGGCTTGTATATTGCCTACCTTCTGCTGATCGGCTGGTTAAAGCCAGCCCTTGCACCCGCGGCTGAGGTAGAGCCCTTTGACATGCAGGCGGTCTGGGATCTGATCAAAGCCATTATCCCTCCGGCATTTCTTATTCTCGCAGTGCTCGGCAGTATATTTTTTGGTTTGGCGACACCAACCGAGGCTGCTGGCGTCGGCGCTGCAGGCGCGTTGATGCTGGCGCTGTTGAATCGACAGATGAACCGCTCCGTGATGGCAGATGTGCTGCAGGAAACCACTCGAACAACGGCGTTTATTTTTGCGGTTTTGCTCGGTGCTACAGCATTTTCGCTCGTATTGCGGGGACTTGGCGGCGATGAACTCATAGAGGGTGCACTGCTCTCTCTGCCCTTCGAACCCACCGGTATCATCATCTGCATTTTACTGGCCACATTCATTCTGGGGTTCTTTCTCGACTGGATCGAGTTAACGTTAATTGTCCTGCCGCTGGTATCACCGGTGGTACTCAGCCTGGGTTTTGATCCGGTCTGGTTCACAATCCTGTTTGCCGTCTGTCTGCAAACAAGTTTCCTCACACCCCCGGTTGGGTTTGCCATTTTTTATCTGAAAGGGGTTGCACCCGAGGGCGTAGACGTAGTCACGATCTACAAAGGTGTGGTGCCTTTCATCGGCCTGCAGGTACTTGGCATGTTGATCATCTTCAACTGGGACGCTTTGGTTACCTGGCTACCGGCACAAGCCTACGGGTAGAATAGCCTTTTTATTTGGCGGGTATTGATGAACAACTATCTGGTTACCGCAAAAAACTACAGCGAAGACAGTGAAAATCGCATCCACAGCGATGAGATTGCACAGAAATTTGGCTTCCGCGGCGCGCTGGTTCCTGGTGTTGCCGTTTACGGCTACATGACTCATCCGTTGGTAGAGGCGCTTGGTGCAGACTGGCTGGCCCGAGCCAACACTGAAGTAAAGCTGCTTAAACCAACCTATGATGGCGAACAGATGACCATCTCCTGCAGCAGCCAGGAAGGCCAGATCGAAGTGGTCAGCCATGACCCGGAGGGGCAGCTGACCGCTGTCCTGCTGAGTAGGACTGAAAATATTGCCAGCGATGAGCCGCTCCCGATGCATGATCTGGCGCTTCTGGATGGGCCAGTTAAACACCCCGAGCGTGTTCTCATAGCTTCGGAGACGGTTAATGAAAGTGAAGTGTTTTCACCCTGGGAATTTCACTTGAGCATTGAGGAAAACGCTCGGTACACACGGGAAGTTGCTGACGCCCTGGATATCTACCAACAGGGTTATGTTCACCCACACTTGTTATTGTCTCTGGCTAACACAGCACTTGTTAACGAGTACGTTATGCCAACCTGGATACATGCCAGTTCGAACATCATCCACCATCAGGCACTCAAGACTGACGAAACTATTACCATTCGCAGCGTGACAACGGATAAGTGGCAGAAAAAAGGTCACGAATTCATCAAGCTCTGGGTCACTTTCTGGCGCGGCGGCGAGCTGACTACCGAAATTGACCACACCGCCATTTTCAAGGTTGCCACATGATACGACTGGCGGTACTTGCCTCACATGAGGGCACTACCCTGCAGGCGGTTATTGACGCCGTTGCAGCTAACGAGATTGATGCGCAGATTGTTCTGGTCAGCAGCAACAACAGTGGATCTGGCGCCTTAAGGCGCGCTACAGCTGCACAGATACCAACGTGTCATATCAGCGGCAAAACCCACGGCGGCGAAACCCAGGCAGACAAGGCCCTTCTGGTGGAGTTACAGCATCGCCAGGTTGATTGGCTGCTGCTGCTTGGCTACATGAAAAAACTCGGCGACTACACGCTCGCTGCGTACAGTGGCCGCATTATCAATACCCATCCAGCTCTGTTACCCAAATTCGGGGGCCAGGGATTCTATGGCCGCGCTGTGCATGAAGCTGTGATTGCGGCGCGGGAGAAGCACAGTGGTGCCACTATACATCTGGTAGAAAAAGACTACGACTCCGGGCCTGTTCTGGCCCAGAGTCTAGTCGCAGTTGAGAAAACAGATACCGCTGAAAGCTTAGAAACTAAGGTCAAGCAGTCTGAGCAGCAGCTGTTGGTGACCACTTTGCACCGACTGGCCGAAGGCAACCTGCCGGATGATAAGCGGAAAGTCTAACCGGCGCGATTCAGGGGAGGATAACCGCGTCGATAACGTGGATGACGCCATTGCTCGCCATTACGTCTGTCTGAATGACATTCACGCCACCTACAGTCACACCGTCAGTCGTTGAGATTGGTAACACCTTGCCTGCTACGGTGGTGACTTCTGACAGGCCAGCCACATCAGCAGCAAGCGCCTTGCCGGACACGACATGCAGGGTCAGAATACCAGCCAGTTGCTCGGGATCTGCAAGCAATGCATCCAGCGTGCCCGCGGGCAGTGCTGCGAAAGCTTCGTTTGTCGGCGCAAACACCGTAAAAGGACCTTCGCTGGACAGCGTTTCCACCAGCCCCGCAGCTTGCACAGCGGCAACCAGCGTGCTGAACGAATCAACGCTGGCAGCAACGTCTACAATGGTGCCTGCTTGCGCCTCTTCATGATGAGCAGCCTGAACGGGAACAACGGCCAGGGTTGCCGCCAGAACAAGAAAACCTAACACGTATGAAAATTTCATCTAACTAGAACTCCAGAAAATTGAGTGATGCCTGAATGGCGCCCCTACAGTGATTCCTGGCTTGTGAAGTTCTTGTCGCCGCTTTGTGAAGCGCTCGTCAATTGTCCGACGAACCTACCTTGCGCCTGATCTATGTTGTTTGCAGCAAATCCAGCACCTGACTATGCAGAGTATGATTAGCTGAGGCCACCACAGCACCACCCATACTTGGATTACCGCCGTCATAAGTGGTAACAACACCTCCGGCGCCGACAATGATGGGTATCAGGGCTTGAATGTCGTATGCGTTCAAGGAGGCATCCGTCCCGATGTGCACACTCCCCATCGCAACTGCGCCATACAGGTAACAATCACCGCCAAGGCGATACATTTGTACAGCTGCTTTAAGGCGTTCGAAGCGTGATAGATCTTCTGTAGAAAACCAGTCATACCCGGTGGTGGCAAGACACGCAGAGGAAACATCTTCGCAGGTTGAGGTACGCAGCAGACGTTTATTCTGACCACGAAACAGGTGGGTTACCTCTCGATCACCCAGGAAAAGTTCATCCGTGTAAGGCTGGTACATCGCGCCAACGATTGGCGTTTCGCCATCGAATAAAGCCAGCAGAACCCCCCAGTGCAACATGCCCGACATGAAAGCGCGCGTGCCGTCAATTGGATCAATCACCCAGGTGAGACCATTACCCGGTTTGTAGCCATATTCCTCACCGTAGATGCCGTGATTCGGAAAAGTACGCCCTATCGCATCACGTATGGTCCGCTCCGCGGTTCGATCCGCCTCGGTAACAGGATCAAAACGCCCGTCTGTATGCTTGTTTTCGACATCCGTGTTAACACGGAAGAACGGCAAAGTTTGCGCCCCAGCAACGCGTGCTGTATCGCCTGCAAACTTTAAAAATCGGGCTTTCTGGGCCTGGCTCACGCTGACTTTGGTCGTGTACCCAAACGAATTTTCCGGCTTGTCCAACATAGGTTCCTGCGTCAGGTTGACCCGACAATGTACGCGATGTCTGATCGCTCAACCAGAGGGGCTGCAGCAGATACGCGCCATTTCTTCATCGTTCGACTGTAACGTTAAAAACCCCCGGCGAATTTGTAAAACGAAGGTAAAAAGGGTCTTACCCGAACGCCTTTCTTACATCCCCTAACTTTTACAGGAAATAAATCCTATAAGCTGACGGAATAATAAAAAAAACTACCATTGAGTCCATCCAGATGTCCGGTACTTCTTTCCGCAACATAACTCTTGCACTGCTTATTATTTTCAGCAGCCTTTCTTCCTGGTCGGTTCTGGCAAATGCACTCACGCCAGGCACCACAAACCTGAACGATAACGGCATCAAAAATGAGGCGCCGAAAAACAATACTCCGGAAGCCCCCGCCCTGAAGGTCAAAAAAACAATCGCCGCGGGTCCGGTCAACAATGGAGACGGTACCTTCGCGCTGACGTATGTCATCAATCTCAAAAACTCAGGGAATGTAAAACTCAAACGCGTCACTCTCACTGATGATCTTGACAGCGTTTTTGGCGAAGGCACGTACACAGTTGATGCCATACGGGTTACTAGCGACAGTAACAGTTTGACCGCTGATGCCGGTTTCACCGGCGCGCCCCCAGACGTCAACCTGCTTATCCCAGCCTCCAGCACGCTGCCCGTTGGTAAAGAAGGCAGCATCGAAATAGATCTGACTGTTACACCAGGCGCAAACCTGGGACCGCTTACAAATACAGTTAAAGGCAGTGCCGCTTCAGCAAACAGTGGAAGTACCACAACGGATGATGGTTCCGTTGACGTCACCTTCGATGAAGGTGCGGAAATGGGACTGGCTAAAAACGTATCCGTTGGACCCAGCAGCAACGGCGACGGATCCCATTCGTTCTCGTACCTGTTTGTGCTGAGCAACTCCGGCGACGTGCCGCTGACTGGCATTCAGGTGACGGACCTACTGGATACAACCTTTGCGGGTGTGAGTTTTTCTGTGGACAGTATCACCTCCGCTGTTTTCGACGTGGATACCAACTACGATGGATTTGCTGGAGGAACACCGACGCTGTTAACCGGCACAGATATTCTCAATCCAGGGGACTCCGGCACGATAACGGTGTCTGTAACAGCTACACCCGGAGCAAACCTTGGCCCCTATTACAACACAGCCACCGCGGCCGGAGATCCACCCAGCAACAACACCGTAACAGATACGTCGGACAACGGCGTTGCTCCGGATGGCAACGGTAACGGCGACCCCACCGATGATTCCGACCCGACACCGATCACCTTCCGTGAGACTCCCCAACTGGGTTTGGCCAAAGCTCTGCTTGGCACACCAACCAGCAACCCGGACGGCTCCTTCACGATTGTTTACCGCTTTGTAATTGAAAACAGCGGCAATGTGCCCGTGAACAACATTGATATTGAGGAGGACCTCAGCGCAACATTTGCAGCCGCCAGTTCGTTCACAGTTGACGCTGTGGCCAGCACCGATTTCACCGTGAACTTTCCTGGCTTTAATGGTACCAGCGATACCAGTTTGTTAGGCGGTACAGATGCGCTGGCTGTCGGCCAGAGCGGCAGCGTTGACCTCACGGTTTCTGTCACTCCCGGCGCAAACCTGGGTCCTTACAACAATAGCGCCAACGTCAACGGCGTGGGAGATGGTGGCAGCCCGGTAAGCGATACTTCTAACAACGGTGCTGATCCGGACGGCAATGGTAATGGCGAGCCGACAGACGATAGCGACCCCACACCGGTTACCTTCGTTGAGACCCCTGAAATCGGACTGGCAAAAGACATTATCAACGGACCGATTAACAATCTGGACGGCACCTATACACTGACTTACCGCCTGTTAATCGAAAACTCAGGCGAAGTACCGGTCAACGCCCTGCAGATCGAAGATGATCTATCCTCAGTGTTTGCAGCTGCTACCAGCTTCACTGTTGATGATCTGACATCAACTGATGTCGCGGTGAATTTCCCGGGATTCAACGGCAGCTCTGACATCGAACTCCTGGCAGGTACCGACACCCTGGCCACTGGCGCAACCGCCAGTGTTGAGCTGACCATTACAGTTACACCAGGCGTAAACCTCGGCCCTTATGACAACACAGCCACGCTGAGCGCAGAGTCTGCCAGCGGCACACCCATCAGTGATCTTTCAACCAGCGGCACCAACCCGGACGGCAACGGCAACGGTGATCCCGCTGACGATTCGGTACCCACTTCAGTCACGTTCAGCGAAGGACCTGACATTTCCGTGAGCAAGGCTGTTGCAGCAGGGCCGACCAACAATGCGGACGGCACCTACACACTGACCTATAGACTCACTCTTACGAACAGCGGTGATACGCCGCTATCTGATATCCAGGTTACTGACGATCTGGGCTCCCTGTTTGGAACAGGAACGGCAACAGCCCCGACATTCAGCGTCGATGAACTGTCAAGCTCAACCCTGAGTGTGAACTTCCCGGGATTTGACGGCACCGCCGCAGGTGATCTGAACCTGCTTGACGGAACAGATATTCTGGCAGCAGGTTCTCCAGCTGCGGAGATCGATCTCACGCTGACGGTCACACCCGGTGCAGACCCTGGTCCTTACCAGAATAACGCAGATGCAGCAGGTACCTCACCTGCGCTTGCGGTGGTCACCGACACCGGCAGCGCACCTGTGGTTACCTTTGACGAAAGTCCTCAACTGGGTATTGCTAAACGTATTGTCGGCACACCGTCAAACAATGGTGATGGCAGCTACTCGCTGACTTACGAACTCCTGCTTGAAAACAGCGGTGATGTACCCCTGAGTAACCTGCAGATCACCGAAGATCTCTCAGCAACGTTTGCTTTAGCTGACAGCTTCAGTCTTGCTGGCGCAGCGGCCAGTGCAGGCCTGAGCCTTAATCCAGGTTTCGACGGCACAACCACCGGCGACATAAACCTACTGGACGGTACAGACACTCTGGCGGTCGGCGCTGTAGAAACAATTACCCTGAATGTTGTTGCTGTGCCAGGTGCAACGCTCGGGTCCTACAACAACTCTGCCAGCGGCAGTGCCGAGTCTCCTAATGGCAGCCCAGTCACTGACGTGTCAACAAACGGCGCGGTCCCTGATGCGAATGGCAACGGCGACCCGACCGATGACAACGAACCAACAGCACTGACGTTTGCAGAAGCGCCCGCAATCGGCATTACCAAGCAGGTTGCTGCAGGCCCCGTGAACAATGGTGACGGCACGCATACCCTGACCTACGCCATTGGAGTTGAAAATACTGGCGATGTATCCCTTGCGAATGTGCAGATCGACGAAGCGCTGGCAACAACATTCACAGGCGCAACGGGTTTCACCGTTGATGACCTGGCAAGCGATGACTTCACAGTTGTTACACCCTATAACGGAAACACGTTACTTACCGGCGCCGAATCTCTCGCAGCAGGAGCCAGCGGCACGGTCAACCTTACGGTCACAGTCACCAGCGGCGGTAATCCGGGTCCCTATAATAACAGTGCAACGGCACGCGCCACCTCACCTGCGGGAGCGCCAGTCATAGACCTGTCTGACGACAGCACTGTGGTTGATGAAAATGGAAATGGTGACCCAACCGATGACAGCGATCCAACACCTGTAACCTTTGAAGAGAATGCGGTAGTTGGAGTATCCAAAGCACTGGTAGATACGCCTCTGAACAACGGCGACGGCTCTTACCAGGTAACCTTCCTCTTAAACCTGATTAACTCGGGTGATGTGGACATTGAGAACCTGAATGTCAGTGATGATCTGGCAACCGTATTCGCCGGCGCCGACGATTTCAGCGTAGTGTCGGTGAGTAGTCCTACACTCACCATCAACCCGGGATTCACCGGGATCGCGCCTGATGATAATCTGCTGACTGGCACAGATATTCTGAATGTCGGCCAGAGTGGAACAATCTCCCTGGACATTTCAGTAACACCTGGTGCCAATCTTGGTCCTTATTCCAACGTTGTGATTGCAAGCGGCACCACCCCGGCAGGCACACCTGTCTCTGACGAATCCACTGACGGCACTGAACCCGATGCTAACGGCAACGGCAACCCGACCGACGACAGTAGTACAACGCCAGTCAGTTTCAGCGAAAATGCGCTGCTCGGAATTGCCAAGTCTGCAGAAGACAGCACCGCTAACCCTGATGGCACCTTCACTACAACCATTACATTGCTCATCGAGAACGTTGGCGATGTCGTCGTCAATAATATTGAAGTCGTTGACGATATCGCCGCGCGCATCAGCCCGGCAACCGTTGAGGCTATTGCGAACATTTCGATCAGCGGTAATCTGACCTCTCTGGTTTCGACATTCAACGGCACCAGTGAAACCCGTCTGACAGACGGCTCAGAATCTCTGGCGGTGGGTGAAACAGCAACCATCAGTTTTGATCTGACTTTCCGACCCAACGACAACTCAGGGCCGTTCCTGAATATCGCCAGCGTAAGCGGCGAAAGTCCAGCCAACCCAACGCCTGGAACACCCAACGTCACTGACGATTCTACAAGCGGCAGCGAAACCGACCCGGATGGCAACGGCAACCCCGGTGACAACAGCGAAGCAACACCCATAGAGTTTGCAGGCGGAATCACCGGAACAGACGGTGCTGTTGATATCACCGATGAAAGCGTGCCAGGCGAAACCCTCTCTGTGACAGTGACGGATATTGACGAAAATCTGAACGACACCGTTGCAGAACAGTTTGACGTCGTCGTAGTCAATGACCGAACCGGCGAAACAGAAACCATTACTGTGCTTGAAACCGGACCTGATACCGGCGTTTTCGCTGCGCAGATTGCAACCGTCTCCGGCAGTACAGCCGGTACTGATGATGACGGTGCTCTTAACACTCAGCTCGACGACACGGTAACCGCCATCTATACCGACAGTCTGACCGCCTCTGGCAGCCCTCAACAGCGCACCGATACAGGTATTGTCCTGGGCTTCGCAGGCATTGAAGGTAAAGCCTGGCTGGACGAGAACACCAACGACAGTTTCGATCCGAGCGAGACACCACTGGACGGCTGGATAGTTCAGGTTGTTGAGGACGGTGTTATCGTTGCAGAAGTTCCAGTTAACCCCGATGGCAGTTACGCAGTAGACGGCCTGTTGCCTGGCGATGACTACGACATCAGCCTGATTCACCCGGAATCCGGCGTTACCTTCGGCACAATTGACGACCTGGAACTTCTTCCTGGCGAAACTGCGATAGAGCAGGACCTGGCCATAGATCCCTCCGGTGTTTTCTATGACAGCGTCAGCCGCAATCCGCTGGCTGACGTCACCGCCACCATGGTCGATGCGTCAGGCAGTCCGCTGCCTGCTGCCTGTCTGCTGGCAGGACAACAGGATCAGGTCTCCGCCGACGATGGTCTGTATCGCTTCGATGTTTCACCCGACGCAGATCCCGCGTGCCCATCCGGCGCCACCTATACGTTGGTCTTCAACACACCACAAGGATATAACCCGGGCTTATCCTCCTCGATACCACCCGAGTCTTCCGCCCTGGATACAACAGGCCTGCCTGATCCCGTGCGTATTGGCGACAGTGCAAGCGCACCATCGCTTACAGAATCTACGACTTACTACGTGAGTTTCACAGTTGAAACCGGGGATCCAGACTTTGTCCACAATCACATCCCGGTTGACCCATTCAGCGAAGGGGGTTTCAGCGTGCGCCTGACCAAAGAAGCCAATCAGCGCACTACTTCCATCGGTGGACTGGTGTCGTACACCATTACAATGGAAAACCTCAGCCCGATACGCCTGCCCGGAATGAGCGTAGTGGACTCATTACCCCCCGGATTCAGCTACGTCGCAGGTTCCGCTCAGATTGACGGTGATAGCAATGCACTGACGGTTACAGGAACGCGCCCGGTGACCTTTGCCGGCATCAATCTGGATCCAGGTGAACGCAGGACTCTGCGCTACATCTTACGCGCCAGCGTTGGTCTGGCTCACGGCGAGTACGTGAACTCAGCAACACCATTTGTTGGGCCAGCTCAGATCGGCAATACCGACACCGCTCGCATTGTTGTCGTTGCTGATCCGGATTTTGAACAGACAACCGTGATCGGTAAAGTCTGGCATGATCGCGACGGTGACGGCTGGCAGGATCCAGCTGACGCTACCAACGTTGATGTACTTGTTGAACTGCAAAACCCCCAGGCGCCGACCAGAACACTACTGCGACACGGCGACAACCCTGCTCAGGCAGTGGCTGGCGAAGCGGGTGCTTTTGCAATCGACCGGGTGAAAGGCCGTTATGGTCTGGCGGACTTAAGTGGCGACAATGTGGTGACGCTGCGCAGCTTCTACAACCGCCCTGTGGACCTGACCCGGATTACAGTATCAAGCGAAGAAGGCTCGCAGATCACCTTAACTTCAGGTAACCGAGCGAAAACCAGTCACCACAGTGAAGTCGCAGCCGGATTGAACAGTCAGAACCTGGCAGTAGAGGCCAGCACCTTCCAGACTGCAAACGGATACGAACTGCGTATCACGATCACCAACAACGGTATGGCTGAACCGGGCCTGCCCGGTGTTCGCCTTGCCACCGTGGAAGGCCTGCTGATTGAAACGGACACGTTTGGGCGCTATCACATCGCCGGCGTCGACGGTGGTTTTATGGAGCGTGGCCGCAACTACATTGTTAAGGTCGACCCGGTAACGTTACCCGAGAAGACCATTTTCACCACTGAAAATCCGCGGGTGAAACGACTGTCACAAGGCTTGATGAACAATTTCGACTTTGGTGTGCAGCTTCCGGAGCAAACCCCACAAGCTGCAAAAGTCACGATCAAGCTTGCTGAAATGTTCTTTGAACCCGGCTCAGCGGAGGTGCTGCCGGGTTACATGGATGCGCTAAATCAGCTGGCAGAGCGCATTGATGCAGGTGATTTTGTCTCTATCAAAATTCAGGCCTATATTGACCCCACTGGCGACCCAAGCAATGTGATTGCCCTCGCTCAAGCCCGTGCTGAGGCCTTACGAGCGGCTTTATGCGATATGTTAGGTCGAGACGTTAATGCGCAGATTGAAACGCTGATCGAAACCTCATCCCGCCCAGAGGAAGTGACATCGGCGAGCAAAACACTCACCAGCCTGCTGGGCTCAGGTTTGGACCTTGCGATACAGTGGCTGATACCAACGGCGCAGGCCGAGTGCAACAATCTCAACTGTCTTGAGCGTGCAACCAACGGCGCATTTGTTGTACAAGACATCTCACCCAGTGTTTACGCTGATTCACAGGATCTTGAAGACCAGGGACGAGTCGACCTTGTTGGAGAGCGGATCAAGCGTCTCAAAGACGGCGGTGTCATCTGGTGGACCGAAGACCCGGCGACGCTGACAACAGCACTTGCCGTTGACGCACCTAGCCACGTGCCTGTGTCCGACGGTCTATTTACGGAAGACATCACGTTTGTGGTTTACAGCAACTACGCACGCTTCTTCGACAATATCCAGATCGAAGTTTTCCATGAAAATGACGTGGACCGTCGGCAACCGATCAGATCATTTGATATCGATACACGGGAGGCCCCTCAGCTGTTCTATCGCCTCACCTGGCCCACTCAGGGTGAGCCAGTTGAGCGTGGTGCATCACTTATCTACCGAGCCACCGCCACCAATGCAGATGGTTTAACCGATCACACCTCGGAGATGCGCATTTTCACAATTGATGCTGAGTTGTATGAACAACAGCAATCACAGACCCAATCAATAAACGACCCAGGCAACACTCTGCAGGTGCTGCCAGTGGATGATGCAGTTGTTGTTTTTGTACCTGGAAGCGGCGGCGACATTAGCTTCGAGTTTCGACCGAACTTCCAGGAACTTGGTATAGAACTGTCTGCAGAGGATAAGGCCACCCTGGACCAGATCATTGCGGACTTCTCCGCCAGCAGCGACATCGTAATCGATGTTGTCGGTCATACCTCAAGCGAAGGTATCGCTCCACGCAGCCAGCACCTGTTTGCAGACAACTATGCGCTGTCTAACGCGCGAGCTAAAGTAGTTGCCGACTATCTTGCCAGTCGCTTAAACGAACGGGTGGTCAGACGGAGCAGCAGAGGTGTGGGACCCGACCAGCCCATCGCGGACAATGCCACTGAAGAGGGTCGTTCAGCGAACCGGCGAGCTGAAGTGCGCATGCAGGCTGACCGCGAAACGGTAGCAGAGAGTGTATATCTTGTTGATCGCGCCAGCGGCGCAATCAGCAGCTATCACGCCCAACAAGTGACCTCTGTTCCCACTGCAATAAACGCTGCCGAAGATAAAGACGCAACTATTGGTCGATTGTTGAAACGCAACGATCTCATTGAAAAGCGTATTCCAGTTTACGGTTCACGCATCCGCATAAACGGCAGTGAGATAGGCGCGCAATATCAAGTCTGGCTGAACGGCGAGCAAGTTCCCATAGACCGCAACGCTAAATTCGCCGTCGAATATCTGATGCCCATCGGCGCGCATGAGATAGACCTGACAGTGGCAGACAATCACGCAGTAGAGGTACAGCAGCCGCTACCGATAGATATCAGCGGACAATATCAGTTTCTGGTAGCGCTGGCCGACTTGACCGTCAGCAGTCAGGACGTATCAGGCTCTGTTCTGCCATTAAGTGGAGACGAGCGCTACGAGGAAGATATTCTCACCGAAGGCCGCTTAGCTTTCTATTTGAAAGGCAAAGTCCAGGGCAAGTACCTGATTACGGCACAGATGGACACACGTGAAGAAGAGATCGATGATCTATTCAGTAACATTCATAAAAAGGACGCGGACAGCCTGTTCCGCCGCCTGGATCCAGATCGCTATTATCCGGTTTACGGCGACGATTCAACAACCATCGCCGATGTGAACACCCAGGGCAGGATGTACGTCCGACTGGAATGGGATCGTAGCGAAGTAACCTGGGGTAATTTCGAAACGGGCTTCACAGGTAACGAGCTTGGTCAATACAGCCGCGGCTTGTACGGCGCCCAGGCCACCTACGAAAGTCTTTCTGCAACAGAGTTTGATGACTCAAAAACCCGCGTTTCAGCGTTTGTATCCGAGTCTCAAACAGCACTGGGCCACTCCGAGTTTCTTGGTACCGGTGGCAGCCTGTATTATCTGCGTCATCGGGATATCCTGCCTGGCTCAGATAAACTCATTATCGAAGTGCGCGATCCGCGAACCAATCGAGTTATTGAAACACGTCCGCTGATGCGGGAAATTGACTACGAAATTGATGAGATTCAAGGGCGAGTCATATTGTCCAAACCGCTACTTCAGGTTTCTCAACAATCTGCGCCTTCGCTTATTGTCGATGGACCGCTGGATGGCAATGTCACCCTGCTGATCGCGGATTACGAATACCTGCCAGACGATTTTGATACTAACAATCTGGTTGGCGGCGTACGCGGCAAACAGTGGCTGGGCGACCATGTCGGCATCGGCGCCACTTACGTTGAAGAAGGCCGTGATGCCGAAGACTACCAACTGGGCGGTGTGGACGTCACATTAAAGGCAGCTGAAAATACCTGGATGAAACTGGAATGGGGCAGCACTGAAGCCACACAGACAGAACGACAGTTTTCTGTCGATGGCGGTTTGTCATTTAACAACCTCTCGCCGTCAGCGGCCGATGATCGACAAGGAGATGCCTATAACGTTGATGTACATATCAATGCCGGAGACTTTGGGGGTTCAGATCGCTGGGTCACCAATGCCTGGTTCAAAGAAGTTGACGATCAATACTCCGTAGCCCGGCGCGATGATGGTAACAACGTGTGGGAATATGGCGCGGAGACGCGGATGCCACTTTCAGAGGACTGGCTTGTCGGCGCTCGCGCGAGCTATTTCGAGGTGGATACTCAATATGATCTCACTGAGATATCCGTGCAGGCCCAAGGTGCTTTGAGCGAACGCGGTACCGTAAGTACAGAGTTGAAATCCACTCAGGAAAATCGTGTCGGCACGGGCAGTGCTGATGCTCTATTGCTGGGTCTGCAATACGAACATAAGGTCACCAAACGACTGGATGTTTACGGCAGCGGTCAAACCACGCTGTCTAAGGACGGCAACTACCAGAACAACGACCAGCTGGCTGTTGGCGCAAAACTGGCAATCAATCAGGATACCAGTGGACAGGTCGAGGTTCGCGATGGTCATCGTGGCAATGGCTTGTTGGGCGGGTTGGAGCATCGCATCAACAGCCGCCACACCATTTACGGCACCGCGACTCATTCAACTGACAATACTCAGGACCCATTTGCTCGCAGTGATAATGGCGCTTCCATGCTCGACAACACAGGGACTAATTTTGCGGCGGGTCATCGATGGGCGCTCAACGACAGAACCAATCTGTTCAGCGAAATGCAGTTCAGCCGGAACGATGAATTCTCTGGCATTGGTGAGGTATTTGGCCTCGACTATGCAGCAAGCAGCGGCTGGCACCTCGGTATGACCCTTCAGGATGGAAAACTGACCGGCCAGAACGGTGTTATCGATCGCCAGGCCTACAGTGGTTCGTTAGGTTACCAATCTCAGGAGATCAAATTTTCAACCCGCCTGGAGTACCGTGAAGACGAAGGCTTTGAGGACGTGACGCAGTGGCTGACAACAAATCGCTTCGACTATAGATTGTCTCCCTCCTACAGGCTTGCCGCCAAACTGAACTACTCTGAATCAGACAGCAACCTGGCACGCGAGCGTGACGCTAAACTCATAGAGGGTTCTTTGGGCCTGGCGCGCAGGCCGGTACTGGACAATCGATTTAACTGGTTAACCAAGTACACGTACCTGCACGACCTGCAGAGCTTCGGGCAGGAAGATGCCGAAACTGACCAACGTTCACACATTCTGTCCTGGGAAGGTATCTACAAGTTGAATCAACGCTGGGACCTGGGCAGCAAGCTGGCCCGCCGGGTTGGTGAAATACGCCTCTCCCGAAATCAGGGCCCCTGGTTTGAAAGCACGGTTAACTTCGCGTCTGTGCGTACCCGTTGGCACCTGGTCCGAAAATGGGATGCAATGGCCGAATACCGCTGGCTGCAACAGGAAGAGGCGGACAACGAACGTGGCGGCATGCTGTTCACCATCAACCGACATATCGCCAATAACTTTAAAATCGGCGTAGGTTATAACTTCACGGACTTCAGTGATGACCTTACCGATCTCGATTATGACCATGAAGGCTGGTTCATGAATATGGTTGGTAAGTACTGAGTCACCTGAATCAGGGAATGAGGTGAGGCTGAACCCTCACCTCAATTTTCAGGATGCAGCAATCCAGGCGCCATGAAACCCCGCGGGAATCCTCCGGCCAAGTTCGACGGTTGCCAGCGGCGGCGTAGAGATATCTGCAGCGTCAAGAATGCGTATTTCCGTGGTATTTGATGTTTGTCGAAAAACACACACCAGGACATAGCCGTCATTTTCACTGCTGCTTTCATGTCCCTCTCTGGATACAAATATCGGCTCACTATTCTGATCTCCGGCCGCTACCTGATGTAACTGACGACTGTTAGTCACCAGGTCATAACAGACAACGCCGCGCATTTCCTGATCCGACGGTTGCACAACCGCGTAAACGTAGCGATTAGGATAGCCGATAAAAGATTCGTTAATCCTCGGCAATTCAATGTTCAGGTCGTCCAACTGACGCTCACGAACCTGGCCTTTGACAAGATCAATCGTATATCGCCACAGCACACCCAGAGGGTTGGGAAAAAACCCCTTGTTTTTCAAATCGCGTTTGAGATACCAGGGATAACGCACTACATCAAACTCTATAATGTCCGTCGATCGTTCCGATGCGTTGACAACGTGTTGGATAAAACAGGGCTCAATCTCAAACCATTGCGTCGCGGAGCCATCACGAGCTAAAACGCATATACGTGATTTGCGCTTGTCATCCCAGCAGATGGGTATCCGATATCCTTCGTCAAACAGTGTGAAGTCGTAGCCCACATTGAGATCCATCAGGATACTGTGGCGCGCCGTAATCGCCATGTCGTGCATCATCGAGGGTTCTGCCAGATCCACTTCCTGCGCAACAGTTTGTTTGCCATCCCTATCGAATACGCTATACGTAAGGAAGGGTGCTGCCCAATCGGCTCGAAAACACATCAACTCACCCGTTACCGCGTCTATCTTCGGGTGTGCTGTTACCCCGTTGTTTAAAGCGGGATGCAAATCACTTTGACCGAGAGTCTCAAGCGATGTGTTCACGCGAACCGGAGGACCACCTTCAGCTAACGCCAGAACTTCGCCAGCATGCTCAAGCACGTTCACGTTGGGATTAGAGTTCACTTGTCCATCAACGGCATCACCATTGTAGGCAGCATAGTTCTGGGATCGCACCCACCGATTTCGATAGTGTGTAACTCGCCCATCCGCAAAACTGATGCCGTGTAACATTGCTGCCTCCGGCCACCAGTCCAGTACATCTGCACCCGAGAATTTACCCGAAAACGGATTTGGGCCATTCCGCATCAGCGTACCGTTCAGATCCAAAGGCACTTGGCCTGTGACATTAAAGGTATCAGCCTCGTATTCCTCTGCTACGGGCGCTAAGGCGCCCGTGTTAAGATCCGGCATGGTCACTACTGACGCCTCAATTCTTCAAGACGTGCCTGAAATGCTTCCACCTCTGCATTGTTAAGCTCATTCAACGGTGAGGATAAAAAAGTGTCGTGAAAAACGCCTTCCGCATCTTTCAGCAGCACCCTTCCGCCATCTGTGAGTTGGGCTAAGCTCTGCCGAGCGTCACGCTCATTGCTCACCGTCTGAACATAGCCAAGTTTTTCCATCGGCTTCAATGCACGGGTGACTGCTGAAGGCGTGAGACCAACAGCGTGAGCCAGATCAACCCTCGAAGTACCGGAGGCATTACCCAGCGCTAGCGTTCGCAGCAGCCGAAACTCGCTAAAGCTGATTCCACGCGTGTAAGATAATGCGCCATCTAAACGTCTTTCAACTACGCTCGCGGCATCGAGAAAATCTAACACGAGGCTTTCTGTGATTTTTTGTTGTTTGGTTTTCATTCGTGCATATTACGTGATTACTCACGTATATAGCAAGTTAATTCGGTGCCGAAAGGTAATAGTTGGTGAATGACCACTAATACAACAACCTACCGAGCCGATTTACTGGTTTTAATCGCTGCACTTATCTGGGGTGTCGCTTTCTATTTCCAGAAAACCGCGATGTTACACATCGGCCCTTTCCTGTTTCTTGGCGCGCGCTGCCTGATAGCAGCCACAGCGCTTGCACCGTTCGCTTTTGCAGAACAACAACGCAACCGCCAGAAATGGCAGCAGATCGTACCGATCGCGATGACAGGGGGACTGTTGTTCTTCATCGCTGGTTCAATTCAGCAGACCGGTATACAAACTGCAACAGTTACAAACGCTGGCTTCCTGACCGCACTTTATGTCGTATTCACACCGCTCATCGCATGGATTTTTCTGGGTCAGAAACCGGGTGCTGTGCTTTTGTCAGCCGTTTGTCTCTCAATTTTTGGCACCTGGCTCCTGAGCGGAGCTGATCTCGCACGATTCAACAATGGTGACTGGCTCATCGCATTTTCAGCATGGATCTGGGCTGCACATATTGTCACCACCGCAAATGCCGCACGCCAGCAACAACCTTTAACCTTTTTATGCCTTCAATTCCTGGCAGCAGGACTACTTTCCACGTGCGCTGCGTTTTTTACTGAACCCATTGTGTTCGATGACGTGCTTAATGCTCTAGATTCAATTTTGTATGTTGGCTTGTTATCCAGCGCGCTTACCTTCGGAATAATGGGCTTAGCGCTGCGCCAGATAGCTGCCAGCAGAGCTACTATTATCCTTTCCTTCGAAGTTGTCTTCGCCGCCATTGCTGGTTTTGTTCTCCTTGATGAAAGAATGTCTGGTGTTGCCTGGCTCGGCGCAGGACTAATATTTACCAGCATTTTAACTTTACAGCTAAAACAAACACGCTAGTTGTTTGCACTCAATTACTAAGGCGAGGCATACTTCGCGTAACCACATAGGTTGATTGTTCTGACCTTTGAACACCCAATCAGTAAGTGGCACTCTAAACTGCAAAAAAGAAGGGTTTTACATGGCTGGCAAGTTCGAAATCTACAAGGATAAGAAAGGTGAGTTTCGCTATCGTCTGAAAGCAGGAAATGGCGAGATCATTCTTACAGGCGAAGGATACAAAACTAAGGCTGGCGTTAAGAACGGTATTGCAAGCATTCAGAAAAATGCTGCAGTCGCTGACCGTTTCGATACGCAAACGTCCAAAAACGGTAAGCACCGTTTTCTGTTGAAAGCTGGTAACAGCCAGATCATTGGACAATCACAACTCTACGAAACACCAGCCGCCTGCAAAAACGGCGCAAAAAGCGTTGCCAAGAACGCACCGACTGCGAAAATCGAAGACACAACAAGCTAACGCTTACAACTCTTCGGTTATTCGATAAAGGGTGCCTCTGCACCCTTTTTTGTGGGTATACCAATCGGCTGAGCGCATCAATCTAATCGCACCCGTCTCGGAACAAGGTCTTATCGCCTTTAAACGGTCTGAACGGCATCCCAATAAGGTGCTACCGTAAGCTCAACTGAACTCTTCAAAGGAAATAAAATGTCAGGCAACGTCATTCCCAGCTCCATGCAAAGATCTTACGACAACTTCCATTTCGCCCCGGCCAGAAATCACAACGGAATACTCTACTTTTCGGGACAGATTGGATCAGGCGAAACAGCGGAAGCCGAATTTCGCAATGCATGGGAACTGGTAGGAACAATATTGCGTGAAGCTGGCTTGAGCTATGAGCACATCATAGAGTTCACAAGCTACCACGTTGGGCTGCAATCCCACATTGGCGAATTCATGAAGGTGAAAGATGAGTTCATTAAAGAACCTTATCCCGCATGGACTGCGATCGGTATCACCGAACTCGCTGTTCCAGGCGCGCGAGTGGAGATACGGGTTGTTGCTGCGGAGTGATTGGGGTTTTCGGTCCTTGTTTCCAATCAGTCCATTTTAGCAGGGGCGTTACGTTTGCTCTTACTTGAAACGCTGCATGTTGCTTGCGTAATCGCGAAAGTAGCGTCTCTGTTTCGGTAGAAATGGTTAACGGATGAAATGCCGATTTGTCGATCTTGCTGGCAACATTGGACTGGCTAGTTAAACCGGAGCGATGCGAATACTCCTTCCCGTCAAAAGTCCATTCATTCGCTATGGATGGACCCAGGATCTCTCCACGTAACGAAATTAGTGGAATGTGACCGCAAACAGACCCATGAATCAAAAACTGATGATCTTTGAATTGAGGAAAATCTTCGTAGGCGCCCCATAGTACGTATGCTTTTTGATCGCAGAATTTCTCCTCTAAATACAGAGTTAACTGATTCATAATGCTTAGAATAAAGGGGTAAGAGGAGTCGGCTAAATGAAATGGTCCAACACACTTTAGACCGCCACTTGACGAAATGTGAGGGTCAAAATAGACGATCGCGCCCGATTTGTGCACGCATCTGAATGAACTTTCGCTGATACTCCAATCCATCGGTCTTCTTAATGCCCAGCCACTCTTGAAAATTCAGACTATGAGGTTGGGGCCCTAACTGGTGTGAACCAGATCCCACTTTTCTCAATACACTTCAACATCCAGATAATCACCTGTCGTTATTTGAGGAAAGTCAGAATCGTCTAATGATCTTGTGGTAAATAGGCTCAACACGCGTGAGAGAAATCCCACTACAATAGCTGAATCGATAGCGCGCCTCGTTGCGACCACAACAATGTTGGCGCAAGTAGGTGGATCAGGCAGTATCGGAGATCAGGAAATCGCTAGATACTGAAATACTCTTCCAATCACGACGAACTTCCTGTCTTTTGGGATACTTCCTGATATCAAACACCTAAAAAGTAACGGCCCCATGATAGATACGAAAGACGATAGACAATGAATACTATAGAGCGGCTGCTGGCGTTCCTGTTTCCGTCGATATTGATTACCGAACCTACATGGCGGTCAGAATGGGATAAGCAGCAACAAGAGCAATTCCTCAGGTACGCTATTTTCTTCTTCGCCGTGATTGCCGTCGGCTTTATCGCCAACTACTTCTTCTTTGATTTGCCGATGGGGCTGGAACCAAAGGAGTTTTGGCTTAAGTTTCGCCTGAGTATTTCCGCACTTGCTGGTGTCTGTTTCGTCTTTTACCTATCACCCCTTTCGAGGGGGCGCTACTATAAATTACCAGCCATCCTGGCTTGTTTCATAATTACCTACACACAAGCAAAAGTAGCCGTTTGGTTTCATCAAGACGCGTGGATATTTTTTTATATCTTTCTTATCACTGGCGTTCTTTTTTTAGGGCTCAACGTATTCGCGAGTGCCGTTTATGCGATAGCAGCGTCGTTAGCGGGTGCACCTGTTTTAAGTGAAGCTGGGATAACTAACGAATACATTGCTTCCTCTACACTCGTCGTTTTGGTAGTGACCATCATCGTTCGAAGGACCGGGCTTACGGAAGTAAGGAACTTTCTTCTCAACAAAGAAAACATCAACAATCAAACAAAGCTTGCCAACATGAGCAACGAATACGCAGAGCGCGTGCGCTCTTTTATCCCCAAAGTAATTGCAGATCGTATGTCGGACCTAATAGAAAACAAGCGTTATTCAGTTGTTGAAGCATCTATCGAGGCTCTCAAGGCTCAAAAAAAGGGAGTGGCCTGCCTATTCACAGATATTCGTGGCTTCACCCAAGGCTCTAAATCTCTTGATGAGTTTGTAGTTGAAAGCGTTCTACCAGAAGTTACTGCATGTTCTGACGCAATCGAAGAGAAAAGAGGGATACCAAGAAAAGTTGGAGACCTAATATTTGCTTACTTCGACCATGATTCTCTTCATCTGAATATAATAAGAGCGATTTCTGCTGGAATCGAAGTGAGTCGTCTAAATGAGACCATGAACATATCTTCAACCCAAATAGCCATTAGCCGATATATTTTAATATCATGCGGTGATGCGATGGTCGGGAACTTCGGAGGCCTTGATTCTTCAGTAGAAATAACGGCTCTAGGCACTCCAGTTAATTTCTTAAGTCGTGTCGATGACATTACAAAACATCCGAAGTTGGCTTCAATTTTGAAATCAGGCGACCTTGTGTTGAGTAGCGACGTTATTGATCACGTAACACAATTAGGTGTCGAACTCCCGACTACCGCTGTTGACTTGTATGCAATGGATATCTCGATTAGGGACTTTCCTGAAACACGCTACCTGTATATTTTGACTCCAGATAATCAAACCTTCGACCTGATGAACACCCTTCTCGATGAAGCTTCAAGCACCCCATGAAAGACACATTCGATTCGAATAGAGGAAAGTACAACTTAGATTTTTCCAAGATCCACAGCATAATTAGACCTGCAGATGTAAGAGAAGCAGACCGCATTGAGGCTCGAATTCGCCTTCGGGAAAGCAAAGACTATATTGCGGCTCGAGTTTGGAAAATGAGTCCTCTTGGCGTTGAACTTGTTCAACCTGAAAATGGGGCGCTCCTTGCGAAAGGCGACCCTATTGATCTCGAACTTTTGATCGCCGGCCAACGCATTAAGTTCGATGGACTTATCGTTGATCTAGCTCAAGAAAACGACTCGATATCACTAGCTGGGGTTAGGTTCAACAAACCTCACATTGAGATAGGACACCGGTCTGAAAGAAGAAACGTTGAGCGATGGATGTGTTCACCTGACTACCACCCTACAGCGTCTTGTCCAACACCAGGGCACATAAGGGATCATATGTTCTTCAGGATCGCTGATATTTCTTCTGAAGGACTACAACTCACTTGCTCTCTTAGAAACAAACTACCCGTACCAGGGCTGATTCTCAGTCTCACTTCGAACTTTGGCGTCGATGGCACATTTAACACCCCGGTCCAAATCGTAAGAGTCGGCTTCACGACCGAGGGCGGAAAAGATCGACTTAGTGTTGGGGTCAAGTTCCTGACTCTAACTGAAAGAATGAAATCTATCATGGGCCAGTACTTGGTCCAGTTTTCAAACGTTCAATCAATCGACGATCTAAGAACGCAGGGGTTTTGGCCTGCTTCAATAGCAAACGCTGTTAATTTCTCATTTCTGACAACCGAAGCCGAATACGCGGAAGTCTTAAAATTGAGGAAGCGTGCCCATGATGCGGATCAGAACCTAAATGAGGATGTTCGCGTAGAAGATATGGGAGACATGCATGACACATCATCTCGCATCATCATTGGTAACCATCTGGGAAAGATGGTGTGTACTGCTCGTGTTCACTTCAACTCAGCTGATGAACCGCTTGAACATGAGGCTTTTGTTGCATGGCCGGAAGAACTTCCTCAACGTGGTGAAATTATCGAAATAGGAAGGCTAGCCCTTGATCCGAAATACAGACATGGCGATTTGCTTCAAGGGCTTTTCGAATACATAGCCGCGACATGCGTTCACGATAGGTCTTACGTAGTTATGAGCTGCCTCGAGAAAATGGTCCAATTCTTCGAAAAGCTTGGCTTCCAGGATACAGGGTTGCGCTACGAGGGGAGTATTTTTAAGGATACAGCTTTCATTCTTATTGGAGATGCCAAATCAGCAATGGTTGGAAAAAATGTCAGTCCAATTTATTGGAATCTAATTTGGAAAAGAGTTTCGTCGTACATGATGGAGTCACGCGTTATTGAAGCCCATGGGCTCGATAGGATACGCGTGACCGTCTATAGGATGTTCTCACCGCTTGCTTCTGGTTTGGCCAGTTTTCGGCAATGGAGGCTAAAAAAAGGGCCTCCACACAATATTAGAAAATGACCAGAAACAGTAAGTTACCGCTACTTGCAGCAATATTTCTTTGCGTCATCAGCATATGCGGTTTACCAGGATTATCTGTTACTGCTGACAACCGAATCCTCATTAGCGACGACAACGAAAAGGCTCGCCAGCTCAGCGAGTTCGAGGATCGATTCGAGCATCAAAACATTATCGGTTTTGTTGCAACGTGTGAACAAGAAGACAAAGCATGCATTCATGCGTTACCTGAATTGGTTACGGAAACCACAGCAAGAGCCAAATCCCTCCCTTATGCCGTCAGCACCAAATCGCTGAGCAACTTGCCGTACCTATTAGATGTCGATGATGAAATAGTTCAATCAAACTATCTGGATTTTTACTGCGATCCCACGTGCCCATCTAAGGGCCGCAGTGCAATGAAACATAGCGATACCTTGGTGCCTTTCATTAGTGATGATGGAAGCACTATGGCCATTTACGCAAACCTTTCGTTTGAAGTAGACCAAGTTGAGGCAGTTCAAGAGATATTTAGTGCAACTCAAACTTTGATATCAGACATTAATCAAAAGTATCGAGCAGATATTAGATTCGTTGGGCGACTGCCGATGATGCATGCTTTCATCGAAACTACAAACAAAGAAATCACAACTTATATGGGAGCAGCCATAATATTGATTTTCTTTCTAGTTTGGTTGTGCTTCAGCAGTATTAGGCTAACAATTATTGCCATAGGACTTGGGATCACATCAATCCTATCAACTCTAGGGCTGGCGGGGTGGGCTGGAGTGACACTAAGCACTGCTAGCGCAACCCTCCCGACAATAATTTTCACTTTAACAACCGCGACTTCAATGCACTATTTCATGCATGTGCTCCGAACTATGACAGAGGACTCAAACCGAGATCTTAAAAAAGTCGCTTTCGGTGCTGTTAGCTTTCAACTAGTACCTACATTGATAACGGCTGGTAGCACTGCGGCTGCGATGCTAAGCATGATTTTGGTAGAATCACCCCCTTTTCAAACTATAGGAATTTGGACTGCAGTATCTTTGTTTTACTGCTGCACAATCTTATTCCTTGTAGTTCCACATCTCGTTGCTCGCCTTCCAAAGCTATCCGGCTCTAATTGGCAAAAGCTCATTCAACCAGCACTCAATCAGCATGCTCGCTACATCGGTAGTATGCGACAAATAGCTCTTATCGGAGCATTCGCATGCGTTCTTTCCATGGTCGCAATAACACAACTCAATATCGATGACGACTTCGTCAGATTTTTTGGAGAAGAGACAACTTTCAGAAAAGATACCGAATTTGTCTCAGCGAATCTCATCGGTCCAACCAACATTGAAATTGTGATCAACTCTGGCAACCAAGGCGGCGTAAACAAGCCAGATTTTCTCAAAAGTCTATCAACACTAACGACTTTCACCAGGAAACACTCTCAAATCGACAGCACAACGAGCATAATTGATGTATACGAAAAAATCGTACCGTTACTTTCTGAAAGCGGGCGATGGCAGGACCTTGAAGAATATGCTCTCGCGCAGTCATATCTTATATATGAACTCTCACTTACTTCAGCACAAGCGCGCACGGACTACGTTGACTCAGACAAGCAGTTTGCTCGCATATCACTAATCGCAAAAGACCTATCTTCTAAGGAAATTGTTGAACTTGAGAAAGAGCTCTTCAAGAAGAGCTCTACTCTTTTCCCAAGTAAAAAAATAACGATTACAGGCGAGGCAATACCGCTAGCGCACCTATCACGGGATAATATTCCCGGAGTAGCTACATCTTTAATCGCAACATGCGCGATACTATCCATACTTTTAGCGATGTACTTTCGGAGCATAAGAACCGGAGTCGCACTTTTTTGCACTACTATCGTCCCCATAGTATGCGGGTTTGGAATTTGGAGTCTTTTCGCGAATGAAATAGGAATCGCCGCAGTAGTTACTCTAGCAGTTTGTATGGGAGTAGTTATCGACGATTCAGTCCATCTGATTTACCGATTTCACGATGCAACAAAACGGTTAGGACTAGGATCTCTCGAAGCTGCATCATACGCCGTCCACCGAGTCGGCGGGGCTGTCATAACCACGACCGTTATACTAGCACTGGGTTTCGGAGTACTCACATTTTCAGATTTCCAGATAAACAGCACCTTTGGTCTATGTACCGTTTTAATCCTCGTAAGTGCCTTACTTATTGATTTGCTTATATTGCCAAGTTTGTTACCGTCTAATACCGATGCATCAGCAGCCATAGCGAATGAACAGCGCTCAGGAAATCATTCTTCATAACGAAATGCAGTACTCTGAGTACGCACCTCACTACGATAACCTTTGCGCTATAAACCCGGCCTATCAAGACCTGATCGCCCTCTTTTCCAATAGTCTGGAAAAATTGTGTTTACCAAGTTCGCCCGTCGTTTGCGACCTTGGAGCAGGAACAGGGAATTTCGTATGCCAGCTCCTGACTCAAATACCAATGGCGAAGGTGACGCACTTAGATCCAAGCCCAGAAATGAACACATTGGCTAGTGGCAAGTACGCAAAGAATGGATTCGAAGTAAACATTGTTGAGTCCAGCATGGAAGATTGGGAGTTCGAGGATGACTCCTTGGATTTAGTAGTCTGCGTCAATGCGCTGAACAACGCTCCCCCGGTTATGCCAATGCTTAAGAAAATTTGCCGATGGTTAAAACCAGGCGGATCTATCTTTCTAGTGAATTTTGGACGGGAAATTAAGATATTGGATTGGACTTGGTTTCTACTCAAAAACTCACTAAAAAACAGAGGCGCTGCTGAAACCGTTCGATCAATCTATCAGACACGAAAGGCATTCAGTTCAAACAGAGCCGGTAGAGGCGATCAAAAAAGCGGTAGGCTCTGGACTCATACATCCGACGAGTTATCAGCGATCGTCGAAGCTGCTGGATTCGAAATTAGAGAATTTCAAACTTGCTACAGAGACTACGCCGACCTCGTGTTAGCCACCAAGCCTAATGAAAGAAGCCTCAATTAAGATACCTGGTTAGATCTTACAAGAACTTAAGACTGAGCTTCTTAATACCAGAATCGATCTAACGCAATCTATAGCAATTCGAAGCGATCAATAAATATGATCCTGCATCGCGATTAGGGATTCGATCAATGACCAACGAAGTTGCCGAATAGATGCAGCAGGGATTAAGAAGCAAAGTTAAAGTTGATTCCATAAAGAGAAATCTGCGTATTTCTTTAGCATCTCTAAGACGAGAGGCACAATTTGGTCACAATCTTGCACTCAGTCTTTCGAATAGGATGGTCGCAACGATAGCGTTTGCATATATCGCATCCGCTTACGTGGAGTATTCTGTCGCAGCCCTATCTTTCAATACCATTTGGCTCAGAATCGGGGTTTCGCTTAGCTTGTTGCCCCTGCTTTTTAAAGATTTCTGGCCATTTGCAGCCAAGAAACACGGATATTTGGTAACCAACACTATCATTGGCATCATTTTCCCTCTGTGCTTTGGGCTCATTTTGGTCTTGAACGCAGCTTGGGAGAAAGATTCAAATTCGATAAATATTTTTGCAACCATGGAATACGTTTTATCAACATTTTTATTGGTTCAAATTGTATTCCACGTCCGAGTCGTGTTGGCGATATGGTCAATTTCGAGCTTGATTATAGCTATATGTGCGAGCTTTGTAGCAAATCCGAATTTGAGTCTAATTTGGCTACATGTATTCTACGTGATCCCCTTCTTCCTAACCATACTGCTCGTTGGCGGCATTATTAATCAGACAGTATTCATATTTCAGGATCAAAAAGAAAAAGCAGTCTGGAACGTAGCAAACGCGATCGCTCACCAGCTACGGACACCGCTCGCAACCATTCGCAATCTTTCACATGGGACTCGTACACACGTACCCATGCTTGTTGAAAAGTATCGGCTCGCGCTTGAAATTGAACCCACGTTAAAACCCTTGAGCAATCGTAAACTGGATTTACTTAATGATGCCTTGGTCAACATTGAAGAGGAGGTTGAATACTCCAACGCGCTTATTGATATCCTAATTGCCAACTCCCGACCATTCGACTATGCCGCTGCGCCGGGACAGAGCATTTGGATCACAACCGCTATAAAAACCGCTGTGGACACATATCCTTACAACAATCCCAGGGAAAGGTCGCTGGTTAACTATAATCCTGCCAATAGTTTTAAGGTTGATGCATCCGAGCGCATGATCTGCCATGTAATGTACAACCTGATTGGCAACGCTGTTGAGTTTTCGCAAAAAAGGCGGGATGGGAAAATAAGGATCTGGCTGGAAAAGGGCGAACAATGGAATAAAGTTGTCGTGTGGGATAGCGGCATCGGTGTGCCACGGCGTTTTCAGCATCAGGTATTCGACATGTTTTTTTCCCGCAACTCACCTAATGGAACCGGCATTGGCTTGAGTTTCTGTAAAGCAGTAATGGAAGGCATCGGCGGGAAAATAGAATGCCAGACGCAGGCGGACGAGTACTGTCAATTCACTCTTTCATTTCCCCACCCTGCGACTTAGGTATCAAAAAGCGCATAAGCATTGCGCTTCAAAATATCCTTTTGAGGCGGATGTTCGCTGACGTCAGCCAGCCCATCCACATGGGGGTAATCACTTCCCCACAGAATACGATCAGATCCGACAAGCTCCAACGTTGTATCTATGGTGCGCTCCAAAGGCTCAGCGACAAAATAGCAGTTACTCTGTATGTACTCACTGGGCTTCCTCGTTATTGGCACCAGACCCTTGAAAACTTCATATTTGGCATCCAAACGATCCATCAGATACGGTGCATAACCGGCACCGGCCTCAACGCTTACCACTTTCAGCCGAGGAAACCGCTCAAACAGCCCATCAGTAATCATGCTGGTCAGGGCTGGTATCATTTGCCCAGTCGCGCCGAGACCAAATCCAAAGATAGGACCAGGGCTTGTTGCGTGCCACTCTGCAAATGGCACAGCGGAGCCGGAAAAACGGACCACCACATGCAGGCATGCAGGGAGGTTTGCGTCCTGGCAGATGTTCCAGATGCGGTCAAAGTGAGCATCACCCAGGCGCCGATTTGATACGGTCTCCGGCGGTACGAACAACGCCCTAAAACCCAGTTTTACACAGCGCTCAAGTTCCTGCGCTGCAGCATCGACATCGTGCCAGTTAATAATCGCAACAGGCCAGACTCTGCCGTCGCAGTCCTGAGCAAAGTCGTTCATCCAATTGTTGTACGCACGACAGTACGCATTAGCCAGATCCTGGTCTTCCGTTGGAAATGGCAATATACAGATTGTTGGGAAGACTAATGATCGTTCGATGCCCCAGCGATCCATTTCTTCTATGCGGGCTGCCGGGTCATAACTTGCTGGTGGGCAACCATCAATGTAGCGCATGCCCGGCGTAAACAGCTTCTGCTTTTCAATATGTGCACCACCCAGCCCAGCAAGGACACCCTGCAGAACTACTTCTTCACCAATGACCAATTGCTCAACACCTTCCACTTCATCGATCCGGATTGCGCGGTCTTTGAATGGCGCTTCGAGATAGTTTTTCCACAAATCTGCCGGTTCTAAAACGTGGGAATCGCAATCAATCACAATATTTTACCTTCCAACCCTGGGTGCATTACCGATAGCATAAGTCACAATGAGTTGAGATTCGACGCGGGGAGAAAGTCACCATGATTCATCGCAAAATGGGTTACCTGACAGCCGGTAATCGGAACGCAGGCGCTGCAGCTCAGCACCTCGAAAATCAGGGCTACGCGTTAGTGCCGAATCTATTTTCGGCATCTGAAACAGCAGCGCTTGCCAGTGACATCGAGAGTGTCTTTGCCTCTCAACCACCGGATAATCGGAGTGATAGACCACCTGAAGCCAACGCCATGTTCCGCTACGGCATGTTGAATCACAGTGCACTATGCCAGGATGCAGTGGCCCATCGAGGCATTCTCGATGTTGTTGAGCCCCTGCTTGGTGAAGATTGCCATGTCATAGCCAACACAGCCTGGCGCAATCCGCCAAGCAGCACTGGTATGCATGGTGGCGAGGCCTGGCATATTGATGCTGGTCCCCATATACCTCTTGCCGAGGGCATGACCTGGCCCGCAGATATTCCACACCCAACATTTGCCATCGGTGTGCACATCTATCTGCGCGAATGCAGGCTACAGGATGGTCCAACAGGTGTTTTAGCACGCTCTCATCTGTCCGGTCAGTTTCCGCCCCTGGATCGTCGTATGGATGATGAACTGACCTACAATGGCGAGTCTGTGATTCCACTGCTGGCGCAGCCAGGCGACGTAGGTTTCTTCGTCTCCGATATCTGGCATCGACGCATGCCTACTCAACCAGGAGACCAGGGGCGCTTTTTTCTCCAGGTGCACTACGGAAGACGCGATATCGCCCAGCGTATTCTTACCACAGACACAACAAATCACTTATCTTCAGCCGCCGTGTCGCGAGCCACCTCACCACGACAAAAAACAGTTGTTGGACTGCATAGCCCTATGTTTTACGACGGTTGATCGAAACGTCACGAAACATTTTTTACACCACGCAAGAGAGACCCCAGCCTATGAGTCATCCGCAACTTGATCTGAACAACGATGAGCTTCTATCCACAACCAGGGCCGTGCGTAAACGCCTGGACTTTGACCGGCCGGTCGATATGGCCACTATAGAAGAATGTATGCAGTTGGCCGTTCAGGCACCTTCTGGCTCTAACGCACAAGGTTGGCAGTTCATGTTTGTGACAGATGCTGAAAAGCGCGCACGAATTGGCGAGTTCTATGCACAGGCGTTCAACCTGTATCGAGAAATGCCCATTGCAATCCACAATCTGCATAAAGAAAGCTCGGATGACGATCTCAAATCCAGTCAGACCCGCTCCACCTCATCAGCGGAATACCTCGCTGCAAACATGGGAAAAGCACCTGTTCTACTTATCCCCTGCATCGCCGGTCGCACCGATCAGGTGGCAGGCGCGGGCAACCTGGGCAATGCTTCGACCTATGGATCTATTATTCCAGCGGCCTGGAGCTTTATGCTCGCCGCTCGTGCGCGTGGCCTGGGCACCGCCTGGACTACTCTGCACCTTATGCATGAAAAAGAGATTGCTGATCTTCTAGGCATTCCTTTTGATGACTATATGCAGGTGGCATTGATTCCGCTGGCTTACACAAAAGGCACAGAATTCAAACCCGCTTATCGGCCACCACTGGACACGGTGATGCACGTCGACCAATGGTAATGCGAATAAAACGCTAAACAGGTTGACCTGACGTTGTCTGAGTCTTTAGGCTCCCCTTGCGTCCACCACGCTAGAGAAAGATGCCCATAGATCCCAAGAATATTGTCATCGTCGGAAACTCTTCCGACGATCCTTTTGCCATTGATCTGGCATTCAGCATGGGGCAGGCGGAAGACATCGCTGACCTCATCAGCATGAAGATTTTTGCCAACACTGAATTCTGCCCCCGATTCATCTCAGACGAAGACGATTTCGACTGCATCGGCAAACGATTGACGGGCAAAACAGTTGTCATCGTCAGTACTTCCAGCCTCGTGGTGAGTCGCCAGAATCTGGCGATGCGGAATCTGCTGATCTCTCGAGCAGCTAAAGAAAACGGCGCCGAGCACGTGATGCTGTTAGAGCCGGATCTGTACTATAGCGCTCAGGACAGAGGACCCAGCAGAGACCTCGGCCGCACAGTTACCGAGCGTGACGCGAAAGATCTGAAAAAGTTCGACGGCCAGCCCTTCACCGCAAAACTCTATGCTCAGATGCTGAAACTCGCAGGCGTCGACAGTGTAATGACGGTACACAACCACTCATATTCTGTGCAGAAGATGTTCACAGATGTGTTTGATGGCTTGTTTTACAACCTCATTCCCTACGAACTGTATTGTGACTACATCAAGAACTCCAACCTGGTGAACTACGGCCCTCAGGGCGAGGGTCTGGCGTTATGCGCACCTGATGCCGGTGCACGGGATTTCGTTAAAGAAATGTACAACAGGCTGAATCTGCCAAAAGCTAAATTCATCCTGCTCGACAAAGAACGTTTTGATGAACGAAGAGTGCAGATCAAGCTGCATGATCAGAGCGAGTCCACCTTCGAAGAGATTGATGGCCATGACATCGTGCTTTTTGATGATATGGTGCGAACCGGCTCTACGGTTGTGAAATCCTGTGAGTTTCTGAAACAGATTCACCCAGGCAAAACTGTTTTTGCGGTGTCACATTTTTATGCCAGTGAAGAAGGCCGAGAGAAAATGGCCAGCAAGGCCATCGACGAAATTCTCACTCTCAACACCTTGCCTACTGTACTTAATCGGGATGTCCAGGGCCGCCTGCGCCGCAAAATGGTCGTTTTAAAGATCGAGCGCTGGCTGGCGAGCAATCTATGCAAGGTACTGGGCGTGCCGATAAATCGTGAAGATGGTCTCTATCAGATTGACATGTCCTCTACGAACCCGAGATTTATTCGAAAGATTTATTCCAACGAACAACTGGGTGAACTTCACCAGAAGTAGACATGCCGATCACAACGCCGCGATTGAGGTTGCGCAAGCCAGTAACGGCAGATGCGCAGGCTATTTTCGATCAATACGCCAGCCACCCGGCGGTCACTCGATATTTAAGCTGGCCAACCCATACCAGCCTTGAAGACACCATCGCGTTCATCGAGTTTTCAGATGCCGAGTGGGCACGCAGTGGCACCGGACCACACCTGGTTGAAACGCTTCATAACGACCAGCTCATTGGCGGCACGGGGCTCAGCATGGAAACCGATTACCGGGCAAGCACAGGCTATGTGTTTGCGCAATCCGCATGGGGCCAAGGCTACGCCAGCGAAGCGCTTGCAGCGATGAACGATCTTGCAGATAAAATGGGTGTGTATCGTCTTGAAGCGATCACTCATGTTCAACACGCGGCTTCGGCTCATGTGCTTCTAAAGGGTGGTTTCCAGCAGGAAGGTCTGCTGCGCGGACATACCCGCTTTCCGAATCTTGAAGATTCAACGCCTCAGGACATCTGTATGTTTGGCCGTACTGCAAACAACGCCGCATGAAACGCCTTTAACGCCGGCGTGTGGCTATGGCTGGCTCTCGACACAACAACCAGTTTCACGGTTAGATCCAGATCCACCGGTGGAATCTCGATCGAGCCCTGACGCTGCGCCTGCTGCGCAAAAGACTGCGGGAGAAAGGTAACCACGTCACTGCTGGCGGCCAGGTTCAGACACGCGGACAAACTGTTCAGGCGATACCGGGCATCACCCCCATCAACATGTTGAGCAATGGAGTAAAACAAGCTGTTTTCGTTGTAGTACCGACTGGGTATGGCCATAGGAAATCGCAACAGCTCCGACAGGTTGTTTCCGGCACCGGAGACAAGCCCCGGACGATGCACAAGCACCACCGCCTCTTCACCGATAACACGCATTCGCAGTGATGGGGCATAGCTGGATTGCAGAAAATTAGCTTCGTCGCCAACCGCCAGGTCGCAGTCTCCCAAGGCTAAATCTTTGTATATGTCAGCACTGCCTACCACCGCCTCCACATCCAGTTGCGGGTGCGTTTTCGCCAGGCTGGCAAGTGCCGGCCCTAAAAGAGTCTCTGCCGCCAACGCAATGACGCCTACTCTGAGCGCACCCATCTCTCCGGTCGCCAGCAAGCTTGCTTCGTCCAGTAATGCCTGATGAGCACTGAGAAGCTCTTCCGCGCGATGAAAAAGCATGCGAGCAGAATCCGTTGGCTCAACCTGACGGGTTGTGCGGTTGAACAGCACAAGCGACAGCTGCCGTTCAAGACGCGCAATGCTCTTGGTCATAGCGCTCTGAGTTACACCAAGCTCCTCCGCCCCACCTCTAAAGCTGTTGCGTTTGAAAACCGCCACAAAATGCTGAATAGACTTGATATCAGTCATGCTTGCAGATCATTTATATATTCCTGAAAGACAATAGTATTAGCTTATTAAATCTTTATCATCACAATACTAAGTCACCCATGGGGAGATGGGCGAAGCCTGAACATGAATCAAGCCCTGTTTTATCAAGGTCGCCGGGTCTTCAACTACCTGGCTGACGAAGACCGCTATTTAAGCGGCAGCCGGCAACCCAACCTCAAATTCGGTTTTATCGGGTGTGGGATCATGGGCCAGGAACATATACGCAATACCGTGCTGGAAGGTCGCGCCGCAATCGGGGGGCTGTACGACCTTTCCCAGCGCAGCGTCGAGCATGCGCAGAAACTGGTTCCCGCCGGTCAATCCAAGGAATTGCAGATTTACAGCGACCTGCAGGAAGCCTGCAACGACCCGCGCACCGACGCCTTGATCGTTGCTACGCCCAATCACACGCACCTCGAAGTGATGCGGATTGCAGCCACCAGTGGCAAAGCTGTCTTTCTCGAAAAGCCTATCGCAACAACGCTGACAGATGCGCTGGAAATTTCAAATCTGACTGAACAGTATCAGCTGAACCTGCACATTGGTCTGCAATACCGATTTAAGAGCATTTATTCTGAAGCGATACGCGAAGTGCTCACCCTGAATGCCATCGGTGAGGTTCAGCAGGTTAATCTGGCAGAGCATCGATTTCCATTTCTGGACAAAGTGGGGCAATGGAACAAGTTCAATCGATACTCCGGTGGCACTTTAATAGAGAAGTGCTGCCATTACTTTGATCTGATGAACCTGTTTGCCGGCGCACGACCAGATCATGTGTTTGCAACCGGCAGACAGGCAGTGAATTTCAAGGCGTTTAACTATGCCAACGAACAGGCTGACGCGTTGGACCAGGCTAATGTCGTTGTCGAGTACAGCAACGGCGTCAGCGGCAGCTTTTCTTTGTGTATGTTTGTGCCGGGAACCAGCGAAGAACTGGTTGTGTGCGGAAACCGCGGCCGTTTGAGCGTCAGTGAAAAAGCTCAGCTGGGCGAGCCCAACGTCAATCACCTTGAATTGTGGTCAGGCGAACATGGTGTATCCAAGACCTCGTCTCCAGCTTACCCAGGTTATATTGAAAAAGCGGGCCACCACGGTTCCACGTTCTTTGAACATGTGAATTTTGTCGACAGCATTCTGGGTCAGCCCAATGCAGGTCCCACGTTAGACGATGCCCTGTGGTCCGTCGCCGTAGCCGCAGCTGCTCAACAATCTATCAATACCCACACGCCGGTTAGCGTAAAAGCGCTGTTCGGCTAACACCGGCGCTGGTTGGCGTCGGTATCGTAAAAGGAAGAGCATGCAGAATCTGATCAGTTCTCAGCCGCGCAATCTAGGCAAAGAAATGCAGATAGGCCCTCTGGGTTACGGCTGCTGGCGCCTGGTTGCCATGAGCGCAGCTGACGCCCAGGCACGCATTGAGACAGCACTGACAGCGGGTATGAATCTTATTGATACTGCAGACGTCTACGGTCTTGATTGGGGCGGCAGCGCATTCGGAGAAGCGGAAGCACTCCTGGGAGAGGTTTTAAGAAAAGCCCCTCACCTGCGCAGTCAGATGATACTGGCATCAAAAGGCGGCATCATTCCAGGCATCCCCTATGATTCTGCCAATTTAATTGGGGCTTGTGATGCTTCGCTGACCCGTCTTGGGGTTGAACAACTGGATCTCTATCAGATCCATCGACCAGACCTGCTGACACATCCAGCAGAAACAGCCAGGCAGCTGGAAGCGTTGAAGAGCAGCGGTAAAGTACGGGAGTTTGGTATATCCAACCACACACCCAGCCAGGTAGAGGCACTGGCTGCACACCTGCCTTTTGCTTTAGTCAGTCATCAACCCGAATATTCCGCGCTGACCCTGGCGCCAATGTTTAACGGTGTGTTTGATCAGTGTATGGCGAACAACCTGTGTGTATTGGCATGGAGCCCATTGGCCGGGGGGCGCCTGGCAGACACAACACATTTAAGTGACACTCTAGCTGGCGTAATGGCGGAAATCTGCGAGCGCGAAAACACTGATCTGGCAACTCTGTCTCTGGCATTCTGTCTTGCCCATCCCAGCAACCCTGTTGCTATTGTTGGCAGCACTACGCCGGCTCGAATATCTGCAGCAACCCAGGCGCTGGATGTCACGCTCACACGCCAGGACGTCTACGACATCATTCAGGCATCCCAGGGAGTAGCCTTACCATGAGTGTAGAAGTCAGCTGGTTTTCAGCTTTGTGCGATGACGATTATCGTTTTCTCGGCGTGCCCGATACAGCTCTGGCGTCTTCCTGGCAACACTGTCGGGATATCACCGTCACTGCAGATCGTCTAGGCTACGACGGCATCCTCCTGCCGTCGGGATATCAACTTGGTATCGATTCCGTCGCTTTTGCAGGGGGTATTGCACCGCTAACACAACAGATCCGTCTGCTGGTCGCTGTCCGTTGCGGAGAAATGTGGGTGCCTCAGCTGGCGCGACAGCTGGCTACCCTTGACCAGATGTCCGGCGGACGCCTGGCCATCAACATCATTTCATCCGACCTGCCCGGCGCGCCAATGGCCTCAGTACCCCGCTATCAGCGCACTCGCGAAACCATGATCTGTTTATCGCAACTGCTCAGCGGCCAGTCAGTTGAATTCAAGGGTGAGTTCATCAGCCTCGAACTTGAAGCACCGAAAGCTCAACCCCACGCAGGCCAGTGTCCGCCACTTTATTTTGGCGGTCTATCAGAACCTGCAAGACAGGTTGCTGCTGAATGTGCGGATGTTTTTCTGATGTGGCCCGACACAGAAGATGCCGTCGCTGCACTGCTGCAGGACATGTCGTCTCGCGCTGATACGTTTCAACGCACCTTGAAGTACGGTTACCGGGCGCACGTCATTGTGCGCGAATCTGAAGGTCAGGCGATGGATGCTGCTCGTTTACTGGTGTCTGAACTGGACGATGAAAAAGGCAACATGATTCGCAACAAATCTCTCGACACAGCGTCAGTTGGTGTTAATGCGCAGTCCGCCCTGCGCCTGCGCGCAGACGCCGACGGCTTTGCTGAAGAGCATTTGTGGACCGGAGTGGGGCGTGCGCGCAGCGGCTGTGGTGCGGCAATTGTCGGAGATCCAGATCAGGTGTTGGCAAAACTGTTGTCTTATCAGAAGATGGGTATTGAAACCTTTATTCTGTCAGGCTATCCCCACCTTGAAGAATGTGACTTGTTTGCCCGTTACGTTCTGCCACGCATGGATCACAAAAAACTCACCCTTACATAGCTTGTAACCCGGCACAAAAGCGTTAATTTGTGTCTCATGAAACAGGCGCTGATTCTTTACGCTACGCGAGAGGGGCAAACCAAAAAAGTTGCGCTGGCCCTCGCTCAACATTTTGTCGATCTGGGTTCGGCAGCCACCGTGCACAATCTGCAGGACAGTATCGAAACTGCAGATCTGCAGAATGCTGATCTGCTTCTGTTTGGTGCGTCCATGCACGCTGGCGGGCTGGAAAGAGAGTTGGTAGATTTCATCAACGATCAGGCGACAAGCATCACCAGACGACCCCACGCTTTTTTTCTGGTTCTGCTCAGTGCCGCTACTGCCGACCAGGACTTGCGGGAAAAGTCTTTAAGTGATGCGCAGAACAAAGTGCAACAACAACTCAACGTTGAATTTGACGACATGGAATACATTGCCGGAGCACTGCGCTATTCGAAATATTCCCGTCCTGTGCGATGGGTTATGCGGCGCATTGCGCAGCAGCATGGCGAAAATACCGACACCAGTCGGGATTACGAATACACAGATTGGGCAACGGTGAAAACCTACGCTGAAAGACTCCACAACGCATATTTAGCAGCAAATTAGCATGGATTTTGAATCATTGGCCGTAGGCCTGAACGATCTGGGATGGATAGCGTTGGCCTTTGTTTTCGGTTACGCCGCTCGGCAGATCAAACTGCCGCCGCTGGTGGGCTATCTGGCTGCAGGTTTCCTTTTACAGGCCGTAGGATTTGAAAACGTCAGCCTGCTCGAGCAGTTTGCAGACCTGGGTATTACTCTTCTGCTCTTCACGGTTGGCCTGAAACTCAATTTAAGAACCTTGATCCGCCCCCAGGTATGGGCTGTAACGGCAATTCACATGGTTTTTGTTGTCGTGTTTCTGGGCATTGCCCTTTACGCGCTTTATCTGTTCGGTAGCCCGGCATTAGCTGGTATGGACATGCCTGAACTTGCATTGGTTGCATTCGCCCTGAGCTTTTCCAGCACTGTGTTTGTGGTCAAAGTCCTGGAAGAACGCGGCGAAATGACTTCTCTGCATGGTCGCATCGCGATCGGTATTCTGATCATGCAGGATATTGCCGCAGTTGTGTTTATTGCGATGTCTACCGGCAAGATCCCTTCAGCATGGGCTCTTGGTCTGTTGCTGTTGATTCCCGCTCGACGTGCTCTGCATGCCATGCTCGAATCTGTTGGTCACGGTGAGTTGCTCATTCTTTACGGACTGATCCTCGCACTGG
Organism: Pseudomonadaceae bacterium; assembly: GCA_024743175.1. Classification (GTDB taxonomy): domain Bacteria; phylum Pseudomonadota; class Gammaproteobacteria; order Pseudomonadales; family Azotimanducaceae; genus UBA4421. The sequence continues at coordinate 92,126 of JANSXA010000007.1, forward strand.
GCGGCGCTGAGATCTTCGAACTGGTGGGTATGAAAGGCGATCTGGGCGCACTGGTGCTGGGCGTGATTATCGCCAGCCATCCCAAGTCAGAAGAAATGGCTAAGACCATGTTAGGCTTCAAAGACCTATTCCTGCTGGGGTTTTTCCTGTCGATCGGGTTGTCAGCAGATCTGACCTGGCAAACAGTTTCTGTGGGTGCAATTCTGGCACCGCTGGTGGTGCTCAAATCTGCAGCGTTTTTTGCACTTCTCACCGCCTTCAAGCTGCGTGCGCGCACCGCGCTTCTGACCTCACTTAACCTTACAAATTACAGTGAATTTGGCCTCATCGTTGCGGCTATTGGTGTTGAAAGTGGTTGGTTATCCAGTGACTGGTTAATCACCTTATCCGTTGCATTGACATTGTCCTTTGTCATAGCAGCTTTTTTGAACGCAAACACTTATGCGATCTACGCGCCTTATCGAGCGTTCTGGCAACGTTGGCAATCGGTTGAACGTCTCGAAGACGATCGCATCCTGGACACAGGATCAGCCAAAATTGCGATCATAGGCATGGGCGGGATCGGCACGGGCGCTTACGATGCGCTATCCGAAGAAGCGGGCCCAGACATTGTGGGTATTGATATTGATCCTGACACCGTTGCAAATCAGCGACGCCAGGGGCGCAATGTCTTGCTCGGAGATCCAAGCGATGCGGACTTCTGGGATCGGGTACAGGTTTCACATAAGCTCGAGATGGTGATGTTGGCTATGCCGTCACTGTCTACCAACCTGGCAGTACTGGAGCGACTGAAAGCAGTTTCTTTCACAGGCCGAGTAGCAGCAACTGCAAAATTTCCTGATGAGGTGGAAGTTCTGGTAGAAGCCGGTGCAGAAATCGTATTTAACGTTTACAACGAGGCTGGCGTTGGCTACGCCAGCCATGTTGTGAATCAGCAGAAGTCATCACCAACTCAGACAAACTCGACTTCCTGAGGTTTCTTCAAAAAGATGACTGCCAGCAGGATCAGCGAGACCGGGTATAGGATCAGAGCGGTAATCGACAGGAACACAGTCAGTTCGCAGAGCCCCATAATCGCATTCACCAGAGCGAAGTATTTAAAACCGTCAGCGAGTTTGTCTTTGTCTGACCATAAGAAGATACCAAGCACAAGGTCAAGCGCGCCAAACACTATCAGAGAAACCAGCAATCCCCCTTCAACCAGCTTGTCTGTATTCCACGCAGGTACCGTGCCAACAATAAAAAGAAAAAGATAGGACACTACCGTCGCGCCCATCATCAAAGTCAAAATCAGATCGGTGCGACGATAGGCATGGTGATCCTGCAGAATAACTTTTAGACCGAGGTAGACAACAAACTGCCCCACGCCAACAATCAAAAACAAGACATCCAACAGACCAAAATCGAGCCGCCGTTCGCCGCTTGAAGCTACCACTGCAAATTCCGACAGCCAGTAAACGGGGAACAACACCGCCACAACAAGGGCCACTACACCCGGAATCAGATAATCATGTTTATTCATAAAATGCTCCGTAAAAGCTACTGTTCTGAGTGACTGTCAAGCTGGCCTTCAAACTCAAGCAGATCGCCTGGCTGACAGTGCAACTCCCGACATATCGAATCCAGCGTATTGAATCGGATGCCTTTGACTTTCCCCGTTTTCAACAACGACAGATTGGTCATGGATATGCCGACCCGCTCAGACAGCTCGGTCAACGACATTTTCTGCCTGGCCATCTGCACATCAAGATTCACTCGGATACTCATGCCGACAATATAGCCATGGAGATTATTTTTAACAACAATTATTTTATGTTTTACGTAAATTAATCGTTGTTTAAGATAACCTTACAACAAAGACCTGGTGATACAGGCAGCCAAAAAAGCATCCGTTCGGGTGTTTCTGATACGTTTCTTGGCTATGCCTTCATGCAATAATAAGCGGGCTCGCCGGTAACGATTCATAATGCATTCGCACGCGGCATTCAAAACGGCCAAAGTTCGAACATGTCGCATCAAGATTTAACTCAAGGTTCAGTGCCTGTATCACTGGCCAGGCTGACAGCCCCCATGGTGATGGGGGTGTCGTCCAGCATTCTTGTGCAGACGCTGGAGCTGGGATTTATCGGGCAACTGGGCACTGCGTACATTGCAGCCGTTACCTTCACTTTTCCATTGGCCATGGTGCTCACCAGTATCGCTCTGGGTATCAGCATTGGCACATCTTCAGTTATCGCACGCAGTGTTGGCGGCGGTAGTGGCGAAGACGTCCGCCAACTGGGCACCCACAGCCTGCTGCTGGTTGGTGGCCTGATGATTGTGCTGTCTTTTGTCGCCTGGCTGTCGATAGACCCGCTCTTCAGCCTGTTGGGCGCCAGTGATGACGTGATGGTTCTGATTCACAGTTACCTGGACATTTACCTGCCAGGCACCGTGCTTTTCACTCTGAGCATGATTGCCGGCAGCATCATGCGCGCCAATGGCAGCGCCAACATTCCCGGCACCGTCATGACGATAGGTGCGTTTCTCAATCTGGCCATTGATCCCATTCTTATCTTCGGTTTGTTCGGCTTTCCAAAAATGGAACTGGCCGGTGCGGCTACCGCTATGACCATTGCACGGGGTCTGACTACCGCAGCACTGTTTTACTACGTATTCAAAGGCGACATGATTCAGATCAGTTCTGTGTTTCATGGCTTTTTTCAATCCGCCAAACGCATCATGCACATTGGTCTACCTGCAATGGCAACACAACTGATCGGTCCGGTAACAGCGGCCATGATCACCGGAATGTTGGCCAAACACGGAGAAACTGTTGTTGCCGGTTTTGGCGTCGCAGGTCGCATCGAAGCCGTCGCAGCAATGTTGTTGTTTGCGCTGTCTGGTTCTATCGGCCCGTTTGTTGGCCAGAACTGGGGCGCTCGCCGGTTCGGCAGAGTGCGGGATGGCGTCAAGGCGAGCTATCAGTTTTCTATCGCCTGGGGGTTTATTGCCGCTTTGATCCTCTTCCTGTTTGGGTCAACCATTGCTTCATGGATTGATGATTCTCCAACCGTTATCAGTGTTGCGGCTTTTTACCTCGCGCTCGTACCCTGGGGTTACGGTATGTGGGGGGTTCTGATGATGGCCAGCGCCAGCTTTAACGCTCTGGGCAAACCCTTACCCAGCACCGCTTTGAGCTTCTTACGGATGTTTGTGGTCTACCTGCCTCTCGCCGTTTTGCTCAACACCGCTTACGGCTATCAGGGTATTTTTGTAGCCACCCTGATCAGTAATGTTACGTTGGGCATCGCTGGGTGGTTATGGTTTAAAGTACGTCTTGTGAAAATGAGCAAAACAGCCTGAATGCTGGTTCGGCGGCTAATCAGCGTATCAACATTGTACGTATTGGCTTTCGGCCTCTATGCCATAGCGCCGATAATTATCCTCGCCGCGCTTTGCCTTTCTCTGACAAAACGGTTCCGCACTCTGCCCCATGCCGTGTTGTTTGCACTTGGGTTTCTGTTTTATGAATGTGTTGGTGTACTGAGGTTATGCTGGCTCTGGTGCCTGTACCGAGACAGTCCTGACTATCTGGCGCGTAATCAACAGGTTCAGTACTGGTGGGCAAACGGTTTACTGCAGCTTGGCATTCGTATCTATGACCTGAAGGTAACCGTCAGCGGCAAAGACGCGCTTGAAGGACCCAGTGCGTTGATGATTGTGCGCCACACCAGCATCGCTGACACCGTGCTGCCAATGCTCTACTTCGCCAGAGTTCGAAATGAAGGCATGCGCTACATTCTGAAAAAAGAACTTACCGTTATGCCCTGCCTGGACATCGCCGGCCACCGCTTACCCAATTTGTTTGTCGACCGATCAGGCACAGATACCGATAAAGAGCTGAACGCGATCAGAGCTTTGACTGAGACCGCGGGTCCTCACGAATCTGTTCTGGTTTACCCTGAAGGCACCCGTTTCACCGCACAAAAACAATCCCGATTGCTCGCGACAAAACCGGAACTTGCAGAACAACTGCGACGATGGCCCAGCTTGTTGCCACCGCGTCTGGGTGGCGTGTCGGCAATGTTAGAGGCTAATCCTGAAAAAGACGTCGTTTTTCTGGCCCACGTTGGCTTCGAAGGTTCTGCGTCTTTGCGTGACCTGGTCAATGGCAGTTGGCGACGCCAACCGATATACCTGCATTTCTGGCGTATTCCTTACAGGGATATCAACGCTGATTCGAAGGCGTTCATATTTGAAAACTGGGACAAAATGCAGGGCCATATCGAAGCACTGACTCACGGCTAGATTGTCAAACAACGGTAACAAGAGGCTTGTTTAACATTCAATAACAAGCAAATGAGCTGAAATTGGGTTTGACCAGGAGGCTGCCCTCGGATATTGTCGGACAAGAACACTCCGGGAGAGGGGAGTGCTTCCCTAATCGGAAGTAAAGAAAAGGCCACCGCAAGGTGGCCTTTTTTTAGCCTGAATTTGCTACCCGGTTGCGTTCACATCCAACCAGTAACCACCACCTTGCAGATGTTTTACGTGCCCGGCCGTTGGCGTTGCGAAGTGCGTACCTATGATCAGAACATCCTGATCAACATATTTTTCCAACAGCTTTTCCCGCGTTTGCTGACCCGCTTTCTGATCATAGTCAGCGGAACTGCACCAGTCGGTTCGAGACATCTGCACGGGATGGTGAATACAGTCCCCGGTGATCAGCGCATCTTCGCCTTTAGAGGAAATATGTACGCTCACATGGCCTGGCGTATGTCCTGGTGTCGGCTCCAGCTGGACTTCGGGGCAGATCGTGAAGGTTTCGCTGACAAGGTCTACTAAACCCGCGTCAACAACCGGTCGCACTGAGTCAGCAAGTATCGGGCCGTATGTATCTTCGTCTTCGTTTGCGTCCCAATAACGCCATTCATCCTCGGCGATGAGGTAGCGGGCATTAGGGAAAGTGGGTACCCACTGCCCGTCTACAAGCATGGTGTTCCAACCGACATGATCAACATGCAGGTGCGTACACATAACCGTATCTATTGATTCCCGCGGATACCCTGCTTCGGCAAGATCCTCCAGAAATCGAGTCTGCAGGTTACTCCAGGCGGGTACATTGCGCTGCTTGTCGTTACCTATACAGGTATCCACGATGATGCGGCGACTGCCTGTATCAACAATGAGCGCATGAATACTCATGATCAGGTTGCCCTCGCCGTCCATGAAATGCGGCTGCATCCAATCATGCTCGAGACTGGCATGGCGCGTTGCATCAGGCAGGATAAATTTGGTCCCGCCTGCAACTTCCATTTCCACGACCCGCGTGATTGTTACGTCACCTATCTGCCATTGATTCATTTTGTTACTCCCCTGTCTGACGTGTATCCGGCTGACCGGGCACTTTATCACAGCCCTCAGCAGCGAAGATAAAACCGACCTTTTTCTTCGAACTTACCACGCCGAGAACTGTGGCGGGACGAGGGTCGGTCTAGTATGGTTGGTTTAGAAGAATAATATGAGAATGTCATGGGCATCGTCGACGTCGTTTCCACCCTTACTCAAGTTCCCAGCCTGCTTAAACTGAAAAAAGGTCTTGTACCGCGCCCGGCGGATACCGTCGACTGCTACGGCGCCAGGGTACAGGCGAATGCGGAACGCTTCCCTGAGCACACTGCCATCGTCTTTGAAGGCACAGAGATAAACTGGCGCGACTTCAACGCGCTGGCTAATCAATACGCCAATTATTTCAAAGCCGAGGGCTTACAGCGGGGCGACTGTGTCAGTGTAATGATGGAAAACCGCATCGAGTACCTGGCGTTAATTGTTGGCTTAAACAAAATTGGGGTTACGGCAGGCCTGATCAACACAAACCTGACAGGCCGTCCGCTCAGTCACTGCGTTAGTGTCACACATTCAAAAAAATGTGTATTTGGCAGTGAGGTTGGAGATGCAGTCAGCGAAATCAGCAGCGAACTGGACCTGGATGAAGGTGATGATTTTTACGTGGTCCCGGATGGAGCCAACGTCAACGGCTGTAATTGGGCTAAGAACCTGACGGAACAGGCTTCATCTGTCGCAACAGATAATCCACCAGACACACAAAGCACAACTCTGGGTGAGACCTGTTTATACATCTTCACATCAGGGACGACGGGGCTGCCTAAAGCCGCCGTTCTTTCCAACAGACGCTATCTCACCGCTGCTGACTTATCTGCTCAGGCAGGACTGAAACTCACTGAAAAAGATCGTTTGTATATCTGTTTACCGCTCTATCACGCCACCGGCCTGCTGCTCGGCGTCGGCTCATCGTTCAGCTCCGGCGCCAGCATGTTTATCCGACGTAAATTTTCAGCCAGCAACTTTTTACCCGAGGTCAGGGACAACAACTGCACAGGTTTCATCTACATCGGCGAACTGTGCCGCTACCTGACAAACTCAGAGCCAAAACCTGACGACCACAACAATCCGATCCGAGTCATGATGGGCAACGGTCTGCGACCTGACATCTGGAAGTCGTTTAAGAAACGTTACGGCATCAAACGCATCACTGAGATTTACGGCGCGTCCGAAGGCAATGTGTCATTTGCCAACCTGTTGAACAAAGACTGTACCGTGGGCTTTACCTCGGTAGAAGTTACGCTGGTCAAATACGACGTGCATGATGACGAAATTGTGCGGGACGCTGATGGTTTCTGTATTCCCGTCCCGGACGGTGAGCCAGGTCTGATGCTGGGGAAGATCACCGAAGATACCCTGTTTGAAGGCTATACAGACCCCGAAGCCACCGAGAAAAAGATCATTCGCAACGCCCTGGAAACCGGCGACGCCTGGTTCAACTCCGGTGACCTGATGCGCGTGGTCGATGTCGGTTTCACCCTTGGCTATAACCACTATCAGTTTGTCGACCGGGTTGGAGACACTTTCCGCTGGAGAAGCGAAAACGTCTCAACTAACGAGGTCGGAGAAATCATCAACGGCTTCGAGCAGGTTAAATTCTGTAACGTCTACGGTGTTGAAGTGCCCGGCGCTGAAGGCCGTGCGGGCATGGCCGCTATCACCCTGGCAGATGGCGTAGAAAGCCTTGACCTGGAGGCGTTTTCAAAATACGTGCGGCATGAACTGCCCGCTTACGCGATTCCGGTGTTTCTTCGCATCCAACCTGAAATAGAAGTGACCGGCACATTTAAAATGGTCAAGGGTGACCTGCGTAAAGAGGCGTACAATATCGATCAGATCTCTGACCCGGTTTACGTCATGGCCAGTGGCAGCGAGAGCTATCAGGAGCTTGATGAGACAATGCTGGCTTCAATTCGTGCAGCCCAGGCAGGCTACTGAAGCCATATTATCCCGAGCCAGGGAAAAGAATGGTCCGCTGCAGCGTAGGGACGGGAGGGAGCTAATTCCCGAAAGGGAGCGAGCTGCTGCAGCGAACCTGATGAACAAAGCCGGTACTGCTGGGTCCGGCGTCTCATCACGATGCCTACTATAGTTCGCTCAAATGAACACAAACTGAACATCAATCTTGGCTGTGCAAAAAGTCTTATGACAAAAGCAGTGCTTCTGGATCTTGGTAACGTTGTGCTGGGCGTGGATTTCAGGCGCGTTTTCAGCGCGTGGGCAGAGGCAGCCAATGTATCGGAAAAAGTATTCTACGAACGCTGGCAGCTTGATGCGGCCTATGCGGATCATGAAACAGGGAAAATAGACTTCGACGAATACTCGGATCGACTGGCAGAAAGGTTTGAGGTGAACTTGAGCCGGGAACAGTGGCGGGATGGATGGAACAGCCTGTGGACGGAACCCTTCCATAGCGTGATTGAATTGCTGCCAGCTATTGCCAGTCACTATGACCTGTATGCGTTCACCAACACAAACGACACGCATGCCCAGTGCTGGCGAGCTTTATATGGCAGCGCGTTGACCTCTTTCGAGCATATTTTTGTTTCTTCGGAGATTGGTGTGCGGAAGCCTCACGTTGACGCTTTCCACTATGTCTGCCAAGCCGCCGGATCAGAAGCTGAGCACACTCTGTTTCTGGATGACACTCTGGAGAATGTCAGTGGCGCTTTAGATGCAGGCCTGCAGGCACATCATGTCACCAGCGAGGACGAAGTTGTCCGTCATTTACAGCGCCTGCTATAAAGCCATATAGATGGTTCGTAGCAACAAAGTCAGCAACACAAGACTCCCCACTGCAAACAAGCCAAACCGAACAATGATGACATTGCCAGTTGCCTGCACCAGTGAGTGAACAACTCTGACGCCGACATAAGCCCACGCCAGAATCACCTGTATCGAATCGACTGCACCCAGCATGGCAGCACACAACACCAGCGCGTAGAAGATCGTGGGTTGCTCATGCAGATGGTTGTAGTTGTCTGCAACGCGGGCAACTTCCGGCGGCAAGATGAGCGGCGCGCCGGTTCGCGATAACTCCTTTACATCTATCTGCGCTTTTTGCATCGCAGGAATTCGTGTGACGTACATCCAGAGCCACATCACAAATGTCCAGGATATGAGCCCCAGGATGGGATATAGCAGTGCAGCTTGCGACATATTAAGTTCCTTTCATTAGCCAGGCGTACCGCACGCTGTGAGCAGCGTTACGACTGGCGGAAATTGTCATTCAGAATTCGTACTTCACGCTGAGGATAAGGAATTTCCATTCCGTTCTCCTGAATGGAGCGCCAGATCGCATGTAACAAATCAGCACCCACACGATTAGGTCCGTCATCTACACCTTCCATCCAGAATTCAACCAGGATATCTATACCATTGTCACCAAAACCGGCGATTTCAGCATCAGGTCGTTCTTCAATGGGCAGATCGTCACCACTGATAACTTTTGGATGTTCGGCGCAGATCTGGCGAATATTCTCAAACAGAAGATCAAGGTCAGTTGAGTATGCCACCTGAAATTCAAGCGGGTAGCGCTGCTTGATATTCTTATGTGTCCAATTGGTATAAGACGTCGTTATGAACTGCTCGTTAGGAACAACAATATCTTTGCCGTCATAGGTTTCCAGAACGCCGAACCTCATATTCAGTTCGCGCAATGTTCCACTGCGGCCATCTTCAAGCTCAACATGGTCACCAATTGCTATGGAACGGTCGAGCAGAATGATGATGCCGGATACAAAATTGGACGCTATCTGCTGCAGGCCAAAACCCAGACCCACACCAAGTGCACCGCCGAACACCGCAAGCGCAGTGAGATTAATACCCATGATCTGCAGCAGCAGAAGGAAAATGACAACAAAGAGCGCAATCTCAAACAGTTTTGCAAACACTTCCCGCGTGCCGATATCCATGGACTCTCGGCTGCGGATTGCCTGTTTGCCCGCTGTATTGGAGATTCTGCCCAACCAGAACAGCACCGCACCAAAGATTAGCGTGCGTATCAACGCATAAGCTGAGATCCGAATATCTCCAGCAGTCAGCGAAATGCCATCGAGGAACTCGACGACATCATCCAGCAGACCAAAAACATGCAGCGTGGCGATTGGCATACCCAACCAGGTTAACAAGGCTTTTACGCCGCGATTGCGAACAAACTTCGACGCGATAGTGTAAATAAGAAAAACGACAGCAACGCCCTGGGCCAGACGTATCAACCAGGCCTGTTGCCAGATTGATTCACCGAGTGTGATTGCAACTTCCAGGAAAAATATATTCAGTACCGGAAAAACAAACACCCGCAGCCGATGGAAGAACGAAGAGAAGCCTGAAAACCGACTACCAGAGGGCTCTTTGGCGAACACAGGAACAGATTTGCGAACAACTGCTGCCAGCAGAAAGGCGATGAGCACCGCACCGCCAATGGCACCTATCTGGGCATAAAACTGCGGGCTTGCGGCCCAGTTTGCAGCTGCCCGCCAGGCCTCGTTTACATATTCCATCAGCGCCGCGCTATCAAATTCCATCGAAACATTCCTCACACATGTGTTACCTCTTCCATGACCGCCAGCACTTGCAACGCGTCCTGGCGACTGCTCCCACAGATATCGGGCTCAGGTTTGAACTGCGCACAAACCCGCGGTCGGCGGGGATCACCCCACAGATCGCAAGCATAACTCTCATCAAGATGCGGGCAGCGCACCCCCGCGGCTTTACCATCAGGCAGACCGGGAAGTGGCGATGAAATGGATGGCGCTATACAACACGCGCCGCAGTCTGATCGGCAATCCAATATCGTTGCGCTTCAGCTGTTAAACTGATGAGCAATGCCAGCGTACTGCTCTATTAGCGGCAAAACGGTATCTGCGTCAGCAGGCGGTAGCCCGAAAATCACGCGATTAAAACCATCATCAATTAAACCCTCAATAATCGCTGGATCCGGCCCTACGCCAAAGATACTGAAATCCGGCTCACCCTTTCGCCCGGCCTCAGACCAGGCCGCTCTGGTCTGTTCTATGCCGGCCCTGTAATCGACCGCACCGCTCGCAGAAGCACGAGCAGGGTTCTGATAAATCGGAAACCAGCCGTGGCCGTATTCTGCAATACGTTTATACACATACTTGGTCGAGGCGCCCAGCAAAACAGGTGGGCCACCTGCCTGGACAGGTTTGGGGTAGGACCAGAGTTTTTCGAAGTCAACAAATTGCCCATGAAACTCCGCTTCCTCTTCAGTCCAGATCTGTTGCATGGCGAGCACCCGTTCCCGCAATATTTTCCAGCGTTGGGAAAATTGCGTACCGTGATTCTCCATCTCTTCAGCATTCCACCCCGCGCCTACACCAAGCAATACACGACCGCCGCTCAGGTGATCCAATGAAGCCACCTGTTTTGCCATCAGTATGGGATCTCGTTCAGTGACGAGTGCAATTCCAGTCCCCACTTTGAGGTCGTGTGTAACGCTTGCAGCTGCGCTTAGAGCGACAAAAGGATCGTGAGTGTGCCAATACTCTTTTGGCAGATCCGCGCCACCAGGCCAGGCAGAGCGCCTGCTTGCAGGGATATGGGTATGTTCGGGAAAGAACAGGGATTCAAAGCCAAACGCCTCAGCTTCCCGTGCCAGCGTATCCGGACGCACGGCATAATCCGCCGGGAACATCAATAAACCAAATTGTGTCATTTAACCCCCCTCATTTTCACGCATGAGTCTAACGCGTCGGGAGATGACATGACGAGCCTCTTAAAGGTTAAGAGACCCAGAGGGAATTAGAGGGCGGGGTTGCCGTCGATGCTGGGACCTTCAAGCGTTGTCAGGTACCGGTCGATCTTCTTTACATAACGATTGGCCGCTTCGTCACGGTGACCGCGAGCATAGGGACCCACGTTGTACGCTGCCAGAGCGCACGTCATATCGCCTTCGCAACGATCAAGCATGTGCGAGAGCACTTGTGCGCCACAGTAAACATTTTGTTCCGGGTCATGAAGCTGATCCCGCGCACCACAGAAATCACCCCAGTACTCGGGTCTGACCTGAGCGGGTCCAATTGCACCAACGTGTGATTGCGCAGTTTTGCGAAAAGAGCTTTCTGTAACAACCAGGCTCGCTAACAGTTCTGGTTTGATGCCCTGACGTTCTGATGCTTCCAGTATCCAGTCAGCAAACTCGTTGGCTATGCTGCCCTGTATCCCAAATGCATCACTCACCCGGTTACCAAAATGAGCCACCTCTTTCTGCCGAATCAATCGGCTGGTTGCCGCGGGCATTGCAAACGCAATACGCTCGTAGCCCTGATGGGCTATGACATTACCCACGGAAAAGCTGATGAGTGCAAGCGTAACGACAGTCGCGGCAAAACCTGCCAACGACAAAAAAACTGCCTTTGGCGTTCTCGCACAGGCCAGCCCTAACGCTGAATTCCGAATTGCTCTCCTGATGGAAACCAATCGATCAGCGACAGTGACTGCATCGAATTGTTCTGATCGCTCGTGCGTCATTAATCGATTCCTTGCATTCCCTATCCCGTGCTTGCGTGCCTGCGGGCCTTTCGAGCGGCGTTGGTGTCTTTGCACCGGGACATCTTGATCAACTGTGATGCGTGCCCACTTCGGCCTTGTCGTGCGGCGCGTATTCTATATGGCACGCGTCACACTATGAACCTTATTTTAGTCGCTCTGGCGTCAATTCCAGGTGAGTGCCTTGTAAGCGCCTTTTAAGTTAGTGCCCGCTTACTTAGCAGCACATGGAAAAAGCGCGCTACAAGGTACTAGGCAGGCTCGAAACACCTACCCTTATGAAAAATTAGTATAAAAGCGAGAGAGATATTCCCGTTTGCATGCTAGCCCGCACGCAAAGCCTGAATAATGCTCGCGCGCTGCGTCTCATCCGAAACGGGAAAGGAAGCACTGGTTCGGTCAACAAAACTGCCATAACGAGACAGCATCTGCGGCGCTATATCCTTTGGCTCACCAACAACGCCAAACTCATTGAGCATGTCATCCGTAATGAGGGTACCCATTTCTTTCCAACGACCCTGCTTAGACATCGCATTCAGCTCGCCCTGCAGTTCGCCGCAACCAATAGATTCCAGAACGCCTTTATAAGCCGGAGTAGAACCATAAAAAGCTATGCGTTCCTGGGCTGCCTTTTTGCTGGCAGCAAACTCTGCCTCATCTCTGCCAGTAACGACAAAACAGGAATAAGACAACTCAAATCCGTCGCGGGTTTTGCCCGCCTTGGCCAGACCCGCTTCAATTGCAGGTATGGTAACGGAGTTTATATAGGGCATTGTGCTGAACGGGTGAATGATCATGCCATCAGCCACCTCTCCTGCGACCTCAGTCATCTTGGGTCCGACAGCCGCCAGAATAACTCGCGGCGCTCCATAGTCTTTGTCTTCTGGAGTAAAGGCGGGTGTCATAAGTGTGTGCTTATAGTACTTACCAACAAATTCTAACGGATCTCCTTCGTACCAGTTGGACCAGATAGCACGCATAGCCAGCACCAGTTCACGCATCTGCGCTGCAGGTGCCCCCCACTGCATGGAGAAACGCTTGGTGATGTGCGGTTTAATCTGCGAACCCAGACCGAGAGTGAATCGACCCTTCGAATACGCGTTCAGGTCGTGTCCGATATTAGCCAGGTTCATCGGGCTGCGCGCAAACGCCACAGCAATGGAGGTCGCCAGCTCAAGTTTGCTGCTGTGCTCAGCCGCCAGCAGCAGAGGGAAAAAGGGGTCGTGGTTCATCTCAGCTGTGCGCACACCATCGTACCCTGCAGCTTCCATTTTTTTGACTGTATCCGGAATTTTATCCAGCTGATTTCCAATGCCCGCATCTACTTTCATCGTTTCGCCCCTCTTTGTTATTTCCGCTGTTACGCCGATAGCTCAGCAATTATTTTGACTCGATCAGACTTCGGTATGTTGGCATAAGCTGCCGACGTGCGATCTATCAGGTCTCCGTAGCGCCCCTTAATCTGCGAAGCGATGCTATCGGGCTCGCCGATAACAGCAAATTCCTTCAGGACATCAGGCGTAATGAGCTCACCCATCTCATCCCATCGACCCTGTTTAGACATCATGTTCAACTCACCCTGCAGCTCCCCGGCACCAATACTGTCGAGGACTGGTTTATAGGCTGGCGTGGATCCGTAAAAAGCGATTTGCTTACATGTGGCCAGTTGAGCAGCGGCGAGTTCCTCTTCGGTTTTACCTGTTACGACAAACACCGGATAACTGATCTCAAAGTCTTCGCGCTTTTTACCTGACTTGGCAAACCCCCGTTCCAATGCCGGCAGTGTTGTTTCGCGCAAGTATTTCTCTGTGGTGAATGCGTGCACAATCATGCCGTCTGCGACTTCCCCGGCTACTTCCGTCATCATCGGACCTACTGCGGCAAGAAAAACCTTCGGCGCGCCGTAGTCGACATCTGTTGGCGTGAACATCGGCGTCATCAGGGTATGCGTATAAAACTTACCTGTGAACTCCAACGGCTTCCCTTCGTGCCACTTTGCCCAGATCGCACGCATCGCCAGAATATACTCGCGCATCCGCGCCGCCGGGCTTGACCAGGGCATACTGAAGCGTTTGGTGATGTGCGGCTTGATCTGCGAGCCCAGACCGAGCACAAAGCGCCCTTTCGAAAAGGCGTTCAGATCATGACCGATATTCGCCATGATCATTGGCGTGCGTGCAAACGCTACCGCAATCGACGTGACCAGCTCGACGTTTTTGGTATTCTGCGCAGCCACGAGCAAAGGGAAAAACGGGTCATGAGACGTTTCCGCAGTCATGATGCCCGCATACCCCATTTCTTCCAGTTCCTGAGCCTGAGCACCTACTGTATCAAGCTCAAATCCCACACCACCATCTACTTTCATACGTCCCCCATTTCCTTTTTTGCAAATAAGTCACAGACGAGTTTTGCCCCATCTACCTTATTGATTGCCGGGGTAAGTTTCCAATCCAGGATCTGTACGCAACAGTCCGGGTACCGGCTCACTGTTCCCGATAAAGTGATGAGTTTCTATGTCCTGTGCGGTGAAGGTCAAGCGATAGACCAAATCATTTGGATGCCGGGTGCGTGTGCATTCAATCTCGGACAAGCCAAGATAGAATTTCAGAATCACTTTGGACATCACCCCATGCGTCACCAGTGCGACGCTTTCCCATTCACTGTCAAATAGCTCATCCAGGAAACTGTGTGCTCGCAGCAACATGTCCTGCAACGACTCCCCTTGAGGCGGTGCGAAATAATACGGGTCTTCCAGCCTGTCGGCCCAGGCCTGGGGGTGATCCTGCTGGATCTGCTCCAGGGTCAATCCGGACCAGTCGCCGCAATCACGCTCGAGGAGCGCGTCTGCGAAATCGATCGCAGCTTGTGTGTATGAATTAATCAGAAAGGCAGTTTCGGTGGTTCGTCCGGCTGGTGATACCCAGAGCTGTTCAACACCACCCAGAGACTTTATCAACGCCCCGTTAACACTTGCCTGCTGCCGGCCGGCGTCAGTCAGGGGTGAATCCAGGCGCCCCTGCATTCGGCTTTCTACGTTCCACTGGGTTTGCCCGTGGCGCACAATATAGATTGTCTTCAAACAAACACTCGCAAATCCGCAACCGAACCTGAAGATTCAGAGGATATCATCCTGAACCAGAAGAGGCAGACTAAACTTAGGTTGAGCGCCCTGACTCTCGCGTGATAACCAGCAGCAGCATAGCCAGAACAAAAGGCACCATCCGTTCCCATAGATCACCAGGCCCATCGGGTAGGCTGTAAAACAGAACCGTCAGCCCAAATCCAAGACTGATGGCGGTGGGGACACTCCAAGGTTTGTTCTGCCAGCCCAGCAAACGCGCGATAACCAGTGGCCCAAATCCAGCCCCCAGAGCATTCCAGGCAAACAGAACCCGAGAGAAAATCGAATCCGGTAACACCCAGGCCAGAACCACAGCGGCAACCGCAACAGCAAACACAGCAATACGAGAGGAATGGCGGGAGGTTTGACCCGGCTGCCGGCGAGCTTTGCGCAAGTCGTTGTCTACTGCTGCGCCAGCCACCAGGAGCTGACTGTCAGCAGTGGACATAATGGCAGACAAAACAGCGGCAACAAGCACACCCGTTACAATGGTTGGCAACAGATTATCCGCCATCTGAAAAAAAACCTGTTCTGCTGGCTGCGGTTTAACCAGTAACACATGAGCGCACAGACCCAGCAGGAACATGCCGCTTAACACCAGAACAAACCAGGTAAGCGCCACAGAACGCGCCAGCTTGATGTCACTTTTGCGCGCCATCGCCATAACCCGATTAAGCAGGTGCGGCTGGCCCAGAGGACCAAAGCCGATACTTAACATGCCCAACATGAAACCTGTTCCGAACCAGCCCTCGTGCCCACCTGACCAGGTCCAGAAACTGTCCTGCGCGAGTTCACCAGCCTTGCTTAAGCCGTCAAACCCTCCCACAGCCAGCCAGGCTGCTATAGGTAAAACAAGCGCAGCCACGAGCATAAGCGCCGCTTGAACTGCATCAGTAATGCTGACCGCCCAGAACCCACCCCACAAGGTGTAAATCAACACAACACCGGCACCAATCAATAACGCAACCAGAAAGCTGACATCAAAAACCGCTGTGAAAGTGTTGGCTGCACCCTGAAATTGCGCTGCAATATAGAATGTGAATGAAAACAGGATGACTATGGCGCTCAAGCGATAGGTCAGCGATGCGTATTTATGCGGCAGCTGATGGGCCAGCATATCTGTCAGCGTAACCCAACGATGTTCGTGACTCAGCATCTGCAGTTTCGGTGCAATCCAGAACCACACCACAAGATGTCCGGTGAGTGTGCCTGGCAGCAGCCAGAACGCACTCAAACCCTGGCTGAAGGCAATGCCGCTGACACCCAGAATAGACCAGGCCGAGGAACTACCGGCGGCGTAGCTCAAGGCGGTCACCCAGGGTCCCAGGGCACGTCCGCCAATGAAATAGCCTTCAACCGTCTGTGCGCGACTGCGCGCCCAGTATCCTAGTCCGAGCAGCAGCGCCTGATAGATGAACAGCGTAACCAGAACCGCCACCGACGGCTGCACTTAATCCTCGTCTTTATTCGACGTTCGATAATCGCCGTAAGCGGCATCGCGTTTCGACAGGGCTTTGTTCAAGCCTTCACGCAATTCAGCCAGGTGGGCTTGAGTGGTTGCGGTATACGTTGCCAGTTGCTGCATTTCCGTGCCCGCGCGCAATGCTGCGCGGATGCCCATAGCATCCATTTGCCTATGCACGGCACGTTTGTTGATCTGTTGCAGATCGGAAGGTGTCATGGCCACCCGCTCGGCAATCTTCAGCACTTCGGATTCAAGCTCTGCTTCACTGAAGGCTCGGTTGGCAAAGCCACTGTCGACAGCTTCAAGACCGGTCATATGATCCCCGGTCAACATCAGTTCCATCGCCCGGCGCAAACCGACAATCCACGGGTAGAACTGATTGTCAGGCGGACTGATAGAGCGCACCACCGGGTAGCCGATCAGGGCGTCTTCAGCCACGTAAACAAGATCGCAGGCGGTCGCCAGCTCAGTTCCTCCAGCCAGACAGTAGCCATGCACCTGAGCAATGATGGGTTTTGCCATATCCCACATGCGGAAAAACCCCTCAACGACATGCCGTGGCCAGTTACCCAGACCACCCGGGGTATAAAACGGCTGGTCTTTTGCGACATTGGAGCTCAGGTCATAGCCTGCAGAAAAACAACTGCCAGCACCGCGGATAATGGTCACCCGCACATCAGGATTGCGATCGGCGGTCTCCAGCGCATCGAACAATTCCGCGCGCAACTCATTGGACAGGGGATTACGCTTTTCCGGGCGATTCATCGTGATCCGATGCACGTGGGGCAGCGGATCATCCACCAGTATTTTGCTGTATCCCATGACCTTGCTCCCTATTTGAAAGCAAATTTATCAGCCGTGAAGGCATTAAACGTGCGTTCCAGATCTTCACGATTACCCGCCAGAGGCGCGATGATGTGGGTATGCACGCCGCCGTCCGCATCTTCCTGAATGCGTGCGCGGATCTCGTCTTCAGTACCAATGATGCCGATCTCGTCAATCATTTCATCGGTTAAGGCACCGCTGGTCTTGGCGCGGTCTTTTGCTGCCCATCCTTCTGTGATGGTGTTAGCCGCGTCTGCGTAGCCTGCCCAGGCAAGGAATTTATTATAAACAGGCGTTGCGTAATAAGGACCGAAGGCTGCACGGAAAAGATTGCGACCGTACTCTTTGTCGTCGGTACACAGCACCATGGCTCGGTTCACAATTTCCACTTCAGCTGGATTTTTACCGGCTTTCTCAGCGCCAATTTTGATGTGTTCCATCATTTTCGGCAGCGCACCTTTAGGCCATAGATTGAAAATCACGCCATCACCGACTTCTGCAGCCATTTCAATCATATTCGGTCGTAGAGCCGCGAGATAAATGGGTGGCGGGTTTTCCAGCGGTGCCTGACGATAGCCACGGCTGTAAAGAGTTTCGCCTTGGAAGTCGGTTTTTTCCCCTTTCAGCATGGTTCGCACCAGTTGTGCGGTTTCCTTGACCCGGGTCAGCGGCTTATCCAGCGGGATGCCGTTCCATTGCCCCATAATCGTCTGACTTGAAGAACCCAGGCCAATCACAAAACGGCCGGGAATAACCTGACTGATGACGTTGGCTGATGCGGCGATCACTGAAGGTGAGCGCGTATAAACTGGCGTTACCGCCACACCGATGCGAATGTTTTTAGTGTGATGACCGACCGCTGCAATCTGCGTCATGGTATCCGGCGCACCAGAGTCGCTGAACCAGGCGTCCGGGAAGCCGTTGTCCTCTGCCCATTTCAATCGATCAACGGTATCTTGAATATTTGGTCCTGCCGGCAGTGTTACGGCTACTCTTTTTTTCAGCGTCATGTGTGCTCCCCAATCCTGGCTCAATAAGTGAAAATCTTAAACGGGGCATAGACTCGCATTTTGCTTGCCCGCAGATCAAGCCGTATGCTACGCGTCCTTTGAACAAATAGAGACAGCGACATGAGCGATGTAGAGCTCACCGCGGTACGCGATGCACACCGTTTTGACGAATCCGCCCTCGAAACATACATGGCGGAACATGTAGAGGGCTTCCAGGGACCACTGACGGTCAAACAGTTCGAAGGTGGCCAGTCAAACCCCACCTTTCAGCTCATTACACCATCGGTCACTTATGTGTTACGCAAACAACCGCCTGGCGAGCTGTTACCTTCTGCACACCAGGTTGATCGCGAATTCCGGGTAATGCATGCGCTGTGGGATACCCCGGTGCCTGTGCCAAAAATGTACTGCCTGTGTGAAGACACGAGCATTATCGGCACCAAGTTCTACATCATGGAGATGGTTGAGGGTCGCCTGTTCACCGAAACTCACCTGCCGACACTGACAAATGAAGAGCGAAGGGCAATTTACCTTGATCTGGCCAGGGTCATGGCGCTCCTGCATGCGGTGGACCCGAATGAAGTTGGACTGTCCGAATTTGGCCGCCCGGGTAACTATTACGAGCGTCAGATCGGTCGCTGGAGCAAACAATATGAGGCTTCGAAAACCGAGCAGATCGACGCCATGGATACTTTGATGTCCTGGCTGCCCGACAACATTCCCGCAGAAGCAGGCAGTGTGATCGTCCACGGAGATTACCGCCTGGGCAACGTTCTGATACATCCCACCGAGCCGAAAATTGTTGCCGTGCTCGATTGGGAGCTCTGCACCCTGGGTGATGGTCTGGCAGATCTGGGTTACGTGTGTCAGGAATATCACGGCGAATCCTACGAAGATGAGGGCCTGGCCAGCGTGGACTATGAAGCGACTGGGATTCCTACAGAAGCGGAGTTTGTGGCCGAATACTGTAAACACGCGGGCAGAGACAAGATTGATCAGTGGCACTTTTACCTGATTTACAACATGTTTCGATCAGCCGGCATCATCCAGGGCGTTTACAAACGCGGTTTAGATGGCAACGCCAGTTCCGCCAAGGCGCTGGAATACAAAGAAGCAGCCAGGACCCGATCTGAACGCGCGGCCGCATTGCTTAAAGAGTATCAGTGACCCTGCCAGGCTCCGCAGACTAGCTGCGCATATCAACCACCGCGGTAAAGCCACCGAATACCATCCGCATGCCGTCAAACGGCATGGGATGCTTTTCCGCGTCGAAGCGTTCATCGGTTTCAGCCAATGTCTGCATCTTCGACATGGCCACATCCCGTGTGGCCTGATCCGGCCATTCAATCCATGAGAAAACAACACGCTCGCCCGCTTCCAGCTGAACCGCTTTGCGAAAATCCGTTTGCGTACCATCTGGCACATCAGCTTCCCAGCATTCGACCACACGCAACGCACCCAGCTCCATAAAGATACTGTCCGTCATTTTTGCATGATCAATGAACGCCGCTTTTTTGTCTTCGCTAACCGCCATCAGAAACCCATCAATGAAACTCATTTGACTTACCCTCTCCAGGTTACTTTTAACTGCCGGTTAAACCCTACCATGAGATGTGATCAGCAGATTGAACCTGCTTGAAAAATGAACCGTTTACCCCAATGTTTAACTTACCTAACTGAACCGTAGACCTATGCTCAGAATTGCTCTTTTTCTTGGTACCAACATAGCCATCATCGCGCTCATCAGCGTGGTGTTCCGCCTGTTCGGCTTTGAGAACTTACTCGCCGCCAACGGTGTTGACCTGAATCTACAGGCCCTGCTGGTTTACTCTGCGGTAATCGGTTTTGCCGGTTCTTTTATTTCTCTGGCGCTGTCCAAAACCATGGCCAAGCGCAGCATGGGTGTGCAATTAATCGAGCAACCCAGTTCACAAACAGAACGCTGGCTGCTGGAGACCGTTTCCCGCCAGGCTCAACAGGCAGGCATTAAAATGCCGGAAGTTGGTGTCTTCGATAACCCTTCACCTAACGCATTTGCGACCGGCTGGAACAAAAACGCCGCACTTGTCGCAGTAAGTACCGGGCTGTTGAGACACATGGAACGTGGTGAAGTGGAAGCAGTACTTGCTCACGAGGTCAGCCACGCCGCTAACGGCGATATGGTCACGTTAACTCTGGTACAGGGTGTGGTGAACACCTTTGTTATCTTCCTGTCACGTATTGTTGGCCACCTCGTCGACCGCCTTGTTTTCAAGGTTGAGCGCGGACATGGACCAGCTTTCTGGATCGTCTCCATGATTGCGCAAGTGGTCTTTGGCATGGCCGCCATGGTAATTGTCATGTGGTTTTCGCGCTGGCGGGAATTTCGTGCAGATGCGGGTGGCGCAGCTCTGGCAGGCAAACAGAATATGGTAAACGCTCTGAAACGTCTGCAAAGCGCTGGTGATGCGGCACCAATGCCAGACGAAATGCGCGCTCTGGCAATTAATGCTGGAAAGATGCAGGCCATGTTTGCCAGTCACCCGCCTTTAGAAACCAGGATCGCAGCGCTGGAGAACAGTAACTAGGGAAGAAGGAGCCTGCCCCGTCATACGGCACAGGCTCAGTGCGGGTTTGCTACAACATCTCGCCTGCAACAACCTCTAACGCCTCAGGCTGCTGACAACCCAGCAGCATATTAGACACATGACCGTGGCTATCGGCTGCCTTCCAACGCTGCAGGCGTTCTTTGATACGCTCTGCTGGCCCTACCAGATGACAGGCATCAATTAACTCAGCCGGCACTGCCGCCATGGCTTCATCTTTTTTACCTGCCAGATAAAGATCCTGAATTTTCACCGCTGCATCTTCAAAGCCTAATCGCTTAGCATAATCGTTGTAGAAGTTCTTATCCCGCGCGCCCATACCGCCGATGTACAGCGCCATGCTGCCGCGAATAGGCATCATGCATTGTTCAACATCGTCACCCATGATCACGGTTACAAAAGGTGCGATGTCAAACTGCGTTAAATCTTTCTCGCCAGCGGCGGCAAAGCCTTTTTCAATCGCAGGCTGAAACACTGAGTACTGTTCAGGATCCATCCACACCGGGAAGAATCCGTCGCAGACTTCCGCAGCGGCAGCAACACCCGCGGGGGTAATGGTGGCTGCATAAATCGGAATCTCTTCTTCGCAGTGCAGAATGCTCTTCAGCGGCTTGCCAAGACCTGTTGCACCTTCACCGGTGTAGGGTAGTTGGTACATTTTGCCGTCGAATGTAGCGGGCGCCTGGCGGGCAAATATCTGCTGCATGATCTGCACGTATTCTTTTAACCGGGTGACGGGCTTGCCGTAAGGCACGCCGTGCCAGCCTTCAACTACCTGCGGACCCGATGCGCCAAGGCCAACAATAAAGCGGCCACCGGACAGTTCGGCAAGACTCATGGCGGTCATTGCAGCCATTGCCGGAGTTCGTGCGGGCATCTGCATGATTGCAGTGCCCACTTTCATTTTTGTGGTTTGGGCAAGAATCCAGGCTGCCGGTGTAACCGCATCAGAACCATATGCTTCAGCGGTCCAGATAGATTCATATCCGAGATCTTCAGCATGTTTGATGGCATCAATTGGTATGCTCATCTTGCGACCGGAGTAGCCGGAAATTAGACCTAGTTTCATATTGTTTCCTCAAATCGTTGAAGCGACGATGGTAACATTGTTCGGACGCAGCGGAGACCCGACATCAGCGACTCAGAAGAACCCGGAGATTCCGGCGCAGACAAAGTTGCCGAACACCAGCAGATCAATCCTCTGTCAGTTCAGGCTGCCAGTCTGGTGCGTTCGATTGATGCGTTATCAAACATCTTCTGGGTTTGTTTCCTGGGATTTTTCCTCAGCGTATTTTTTGCCGGACTGTCACAACTGGAAGGCAATGCCTATACCGACTATATCTTCCTCGGCGAATATCAGGTTCCCAAATCAATTCTGCCGTTGGCTTCACTGTCTTTTGCCGTGTTTGCGTTCTGGATGGTCTCCAATCGTCTCAACATGCTGGCTTATGTGCTGGGCAGCAGCACGCTCAACCCAACCGTCATGCGCGATCTTTTTGCCCTCAACCCACCGGTACTACATGTCTTTGATCGCGCCAATGCAGACCCCTGGTCGATGTTTACCGGCATCAGCGTTTTCATATTTATCTGGGCGGTGTTTTTTGGCAACGCGATTGCACTGATCTGGTCGGGCGCTGTGGAGCAGGGTGTTGCGGTTGCCGAATTTGATCCTTTTCTGCTGGGCGTATATCTGGTTGTCATTATTCTGGTGCTGGTTTTTGGCACGCGCGCCATTGTGCCGCCCTTAAGTGCGATATTAGGCACATTACACGGCGATGAATTCCGCATCGGCTGGCAACGTTATCTGATGGCGCTGGTCGTGCTGGTCGCCACCGTCATGATCAACCAGTCTGAACAGTTTTTTTCCAACTTTGATAACGAGGATAACGACCTGATCGGCCCAGCATTTGCCAATGCCATAGATGGCGAGACCCTGTTTATCCGCGGTATTGAAGTGGCTCTGTTTGGCATCGATGCTGTCGAGCGGGATCAGATCTGCCAGGACAAAGACGGCAAAGACTATCCCTGTGGTCAGCGTGCCACCCAGGCATTGCAGACTCTGGTGCAGTCCGAGCCGGTAGTCTGCCTACCGATTGTCAGTGTTAACGAAAGGCGTGTGCTGGCCATCTGTGAAGTGGTCAGTGATGCAGAGACCGCCCCCATGGAAGGTGCTGCCTTCCTTGAAGGTTACCGTCCGGACAGTTTATCCCGACTGATGATCGTGGAGGGCCACGCCGTAGGTGTTGGTTTAGGCCAGGAGGTCTTCAGTGAAGAAGAGATTCAGGCCCAGACTTTGCGTCGTGGCATCTGGCAGGGTTCGTTTCAGCCGCCGCGTCTGTGGCGCAGCTCGCAATCGAGCAAGTAGTCCTGTCACTGCTCCGCCGGCTTGTAACCCAGGCAATAGGCAACCAGTTTGTTGCCATCCAGATCGCGGAAGTAGCCGCCATAGAACCCCATGGACGAACCCCTGTCATGAGGGTGGCCTTCATCGCCTGCACCCAGTTCAAGGGCTTTCCTGTAAAGGCGCTCAACCATTTCCGGCGTCTTCGCATCTAACGCAATCATGACGCCGTTACCCACGCTTGCTGGCTGTTCATCAAAAGGTGTAATCACAGAGAACATGATTCGGGCTTCAGGCGTACCCCATCCCAGCATACGTTCATCAGTCATGGTGCGGCGCGCACCCATTTCGGCGAGCAGCTCGTCGTAAAACGCGCCTGCACGTTTCAGATCATTAGTTCCCAACGTCAGATAGCCAATCATGTGAGGATACCGAGCCGTTTACGCCGCGTGTTTTTCGGCCAGATAGCGCATGATGTCGAGGGATTCAAACATCCACTGCACTTCATCACCCCGTTGAATGCGTAAACAGGGCACTGTTCCACGCCCTGTTGCCGAAAGCAGCTCTCGATAAGCCTCAACATCCTGATTGATGTCACGCAGCGGAATGTCTATGTCATTTTCAGCCATGAAACCCCGCACGCGATAACAGAAGCCACAGAGATCGGTTTTGAACAACTGATAACTTTCTTCGCTTTGCATTCTGATTTAGCCTGCCCGACCTGTTTAAATTAGGAGCAGGAGCCTAATACCTGGAGAACCCTGGGGTCAATTAGGTAAACTGCGCTCACTAGACATTGAGGTTGTGCTCGGCATGGCAAAAAAAGATAACAAGGTCATCATGGCCCGCAATACCATCATCGCGTTTGTTTCAGTGGTGGCCATTGGCATTCTGGCGTTTGGCACCTATGTAAGCACCGACCTGGGCGCCGGCGAGATTGCAGAAGAGAACAACGATTACAAAGTACTCGATAACCCAAGGCCCCGCCGCCCTGGGGATCCTATCGAAGTGGTTGAGTACTTCTCTTACGCCTGTATTCATTGCAAAACGTTTGATCCAATTATCGAAGAATGGGCAGCTGAGCAGCCTGACGATGTCGCTTTTTCACGCACACCCGCCACCTTCTCACCCATCTGGGCGTTGTTATCGCAGTCTTACCTCACCTTCGAAGACCAGGGCGTGCTGGAGGAAAATCACAGTCGCATGTTTCGCGCTATACACGATGCAGGTCGTCAATTCTTAACCGCGGAAATGGTTGCAGACTATGTTGATGGACGTGGTCTGTCCCGCGACGAGTTCCTGCGCGCATTCAATTCTCCCGCAGTCAAAGCAGCGGCGCGCAAAGCCGAGCGGGATCAGCTGAGATACCAGATTGCCGCAACGCCTTCGCTGGTGGTTGCCGGTAAATATCTGGTGGGTATGAATAACGGTCAGCGGCGCGCGTTACGCGTGGTGGAACATCTTATTGAGCAGGAACGGGGTGCAGCAGATACAGGCACCTAGTCTGCAGGGCGTTGTCGCACCGTAGACTAAGCCTTACAACCCCTTTAGGCTGGGAGCCACAGTTGGGTTGAGTGCAGGTAATAGAGGATGGGCGACGAGACCGACTCTGACGGCAAGCAGCGCTTCAACACAGGAGGTGGCCTGTCGATTGCTGCCGCGCTGACAGAATCATCACCAGAGCGCTTGATAGGTAGCGAGTTTAATGGCTACCGCCTGACAGATCTACTGGGCCACGGTGGCATGGGCACAGTCTTTCGTGCCGAGCGGGCCGACGGCGAATTTGAACGTAGCGTCGCGCTCAAGGTTGTCACCAACGCACTTGCGTTTGCTCGTTTTCAACGCGAGCGGGATATACATGCGCAACTGAATCATCCCAACATTGCACGATTCTACGACGCCGGGACCAGTCTTGCCGGTGTACCTTATATTATTATGGAGCTCGTGCCGGGCGAAGCCATTGATACCTATTGTCAGTCCCGGAATCTAAGCCTTAAATGTCGAATGGCATTGCTCATCAAGATCGTTGAAGCCGTTGCTTACGCACACGCTAATCTTGTGGTGCATCGAGACATCAAACCCAGCAACATCCTTATAGACGAAGCAGCGGTGCCAAAACTGTTGGATTTTGGCATAGCCAAATTCACTGCGGATGAGGGTAGTGAGCTGACAGCGACCAGTCGGCCTTTGACGCCGGTCTATGCGAGTCCAGAACAGGTTCTTGGCCAGCCGGTGAGCATCGCCTCCGATATCTACCAATTGGGTGCGTTGATAGCACAGATATGTACGGACAAACCGCCATTTAATGACACCACTTTAGCCGGTACGATCAGCCGTGCAGAGCAGGATTTCGCACCGCTACAGCCGGAAGTGAAACGTCTTCTCCCCGCAGATTTGTTAGCGGTTGTCATGCGCTGTCTAGCGCCTGATCCCGGCCGTCGTTATACCGATGCCAACGCACTGGCCGCTGAACTGATTCGCTTCCAGGGCGGCTTTCCTGTGTTAGCCAAAAACCCTGGTGCATGGCAACGTGCACAGAAACTGGTCCGGCGACATCCACTGGCAGCAACTGCCACCTTGTTGACTGTCGTGGCTGCACTGTCCGGTAACTACTGGTATACCAAGCAACTCACACAATCCAATGCACGTGCGCAGATTGCGGCCAACGAAGCAGTTGCACAGCGGAATCAGGCAGAGGCTGAAGTCGAAATCAACCGACAGGTAACCCAGTTTTTAATCGGCTTGTTTAAAAGTTCAGATCCCTTATCGGGTGATCCTGAGGATTTCACCGCAGCCCAACTGCTTGACCGAGGGGTAGTAAACATAGGGGCATTGGATAATCAGCCACACGTCCAATCGGCGCTGAAACACACTATGGGTGAGGTTTACGTCACCACCGGGCGATATGCGGAAGCTATACCACTGTTGCAGGATGCATTGCAGGATAGTTCATCTTTTTCACAGCGTGTCCGTATCAGCATCACCCTGGCGAACGCCTACCGCGAGATGCATGACTATCAACCTGGATTGGTGTTGCTGGAACCATTGGTTGCAGAACTCGACCGGAATCCAGCCCTGGCATCCCAACAGGATTACTATGCTGCTCGCTACCAGTTAGTACTCTTGTATACCGGGGCGGGTTCTTACGATAAAGCGCCAGCACTGCTGGATAGATTGATTGCAGAAGCAGACCTGGTGTCGATGGATCAGCACATCAACACCTTACTTGAACAAGCCTCACTCACTAACAAACTCGGTGATTGGGAAGCTGCAGAGCAGCTTTATCAGCAGGCGATTGAGCTCGAGCTGGCGCACAATGGCCCAGAGTCTTACAAGATGGGCAAAATCTACCAAAACCTGGGCAATCTTTATCAGTTTCGTCAACGACTGACAGAAGCAAAGTCTACCTATCTATCAGCGCTGGCCAGTTTAGAGGCGGTTTACGGTCCGCAACACCCCTTGGTTGGCGGCGCATTAGGGAGCCTCGGCACCGTGGCATGGAAGCGGGACGAGCTGGACGAGGCAGCCGGGTACTTTCAACGCGCGGTGGATATTCTCGCAGCCTCAGTTGGACCAGACCACCCCGACACCGCCAAAGGTTACGGCGCAATGGGTCTGATCTTTCTTGATTTAGGCGAACTGGACAAAGCCCTCGCGGCCATGCAGCGTACCAATGCAATTTTTGAGCAGCACTACGAGCCGGAGAGCATCGATCTCAGCACCAGCAGAAGTTTTCTGGCTAAAGCGTATCAAGCCAAAGGTGAACATTCTAAAGCTGAAGAATTGTTCAACCAGGCATTGGAAGTCAGACAAAAACTCCTACCCGCGGACAACCTATCCATTTTGGATACTGCCCATGCATTGCTCATCACTTTGAGAGCTCAGAACAAATTCGCGGAAGCGGACGCGTTGGAAAGCGAAATAGACTTCACGCCGCTCAATGAAGCATTGGCTCGGACTCATGAATGATGGAGCTGACCAGTTACCCAACTACTTGGATAAGGCTGTTTCGGTAATTTCCTGAGGACCTTCTTTTACTTCTATCCACCTCTTGCGTATGGTCGACTTTCGAGGGATATAACCGACGAAGGGGCCAATGTTGAATCCAGCAACAGGTAGAGTGAGTGGGTTGAGCCTGGGCGTAGTTCTGCTCCTGTGTGCTTGTGGTGATAACAAGTCAGACAGCGGACAGGCGCTTACACCACAAGAACCAGCGCCGATAGCAATCACTACCGAGGTCCCGACCACATCCGGCAAAGTGCGTGGCGTTGTAGATGATGAAGGTTTAAAACAATACCACGGCATCCCTTATGCCGTTCCACCCGTAGGTGATCTGCGATGGGCACCACCGGTTGCTGCCAGTACTTGGGACGGTGTACGAGATGCATCTCAGGCGGGGCCCGCCTGCATGCAGCCAGTGGGGCAAGGCGGTTCATTTTATGGACGCAGTGATGTCTCCATGTCCGAAGACTGCCTTTTCCTGAATGTATGGACCCGCGCGAGTTCGACAGATGCTAACTTGCCGGTGATGGTCTGGGTTCACGGCGGCGGGCTGGTTACTGGCTCGGGTGATACCTATCCTGGTGACACAATCACACAAAAAGGTGTTGTGCTGGTCACAATCAACTACCGCCTCGGGCGATTTGGTTTTCATGCCCACGCAGACTTGAGCGACGAGCATCCGAAGGGTGTGTCCGGTAATCAAGGCTTACGCGATCAGATCCTGGCGCTGGAGTGGGTCCGCGACAACATAGCCCAGTTTGGCGGCGACCCAGACAATGTCACGATTTTCGGCGAGTCGGCCGGCAGCTTGAGCATCTCGTTACTGCAGGCCAGCCCTCTTGCCAATGGTCTTTTCCATCGCGTTATTGGTCAAAGTGGTGGTGCATTCCAACCCATGAGGTTTCGTGACCGCGAAACGAGCTATGCATCCTCGGCCTATTCACTTGGGGCCAGCTTTGCAAACGCACTCGCTGGGGCTGGTGCAGACACAAGTTTGGCTAATCTGCGCAAACTTTCTGAAAAGCACGTACTGGAAACCTTCCAGTCCAACCCGGAGTTTTCGAATTACGACAGCCTCGCCATCGTGGATGGAGACGTTATTCCGGCGGAAGTCAGCCAGATATTTGCAGAGGGCAAACAAGCAGATGTACCCGTTATGATCGGCTCCAATGCTGATGAAGGATCAACCTTCCTGCCGTTTTTTGAGCCCATATTCGGTGAAGGGGCTGACGGCTTCAGAGCCTACGCTCAGGCAACGCTGCCTGAGGTGGCAGATGACGTTGACACATTTTACCCACCAGCTTCAGCACGTGATGCCTGGGTAGATTTGTTTTCAGATGTGTTATTCACTCATCCTATGCGGGTGTGGGCACGCAGCATGGCAAACGTCGAAAGCGATGCTTACCTTTATTGGTTTACATGGGCGCCGCCGATTCCGGAGCAGGAAAAATATGGCGCGTTCCATGCGGCAGAAATCGGTTACGTTTTTGGCGTACCCGAAATGTTTGGCGCTACCCCAACCGAAGAAGATCATAAGTTTTCAGATTTGATGACAACTGTGTGGACACAGTTTGCAAAAACAGGAAATCCCAATGGACCTGGCTTACCTGAATGGCCTGTTTATAGTGAAAACACCGAAGGGTACATGGAGCTCGGCGAAGATACCGGCAGCAAAGCAGAATTGCGTATTGAGCAGACCGACCTTATAGAACGCGCTTGGGCACAACGCCGTGACAGAGAAATAGCTATAGGCGAGTAGCAACTGCTACGCAAGTGCTAACCCTAAGGAGGCACCTGCTCATGCCGCCACCCTGTTCAAACCAAAAGAGAAGCAACTGCCTTCAGCTGGGTTTGAGGTGACTTCGATACGCGAATCGTGCAACTCCAGGATGCGTTTCACAATGGCCAGGCCCAGACCTGCATTGTCGGTCACGTCTGCTGCTGATGTGTGACGATCAAAAACGTTGGGCAGTAAATCAGGGGCAATACCGCATCCGTTATCTTTTACTGCAACGTCAATCTGTGAATCGCTCGCAACCAGTCCAATGTCTACCTGCCCTCCTTCAGGCGTATAGCGAAACGCGTTGCTGATTAAATTCTCCAGTACCCTCTGAATGAGACTGATGTCCGCAATTACGCCAACGCTGGTGCCCTCTTCCAGCCCCTGAAAGGATAATGTGATCTGTTTCTGCTGGGCCGCCAGCTCAAACTCCAACCCCACATCATGCAGAAGTTCTGCAATCAGAAAGGGCTCCAGTTCAGGCTGGATTGCGCCACTGTCGAGCTTCGCTAACTCAAACAGTTGACCCACCATATGGTTCAGTCGATTTGCGTGTCGAAAGGCTATTTCCAAATAACGACGCCGCTCAACCTCAGACAGGTCAGCTTCTTTTATCAGCAAGGTTTCCAGATAACCCTGCATAGAAGCCAGTGGCGTTCTGAGATCATGGGAAACATTGGCGAGCAGCTCTCGACGCAGCCGATCGTTTGTATGAGCCTGTTCAAACTGGGCCGCCAGACGCGAGGTCAACTGCATGGCCTGTTCTTTCAGCTGTCGAACTTCCAACGTATTTTCCGGTATCACGCGGATGTCCTGATCATCCAAAAATCCACTGTTCGTGTACTTACGCAGCGCCAGCTGCAACGCATCCAGCGGCACGGTAGTTTTACGAATTGCATAGATCCCGGCAAATGCGCCGACCACAAGCACAACCAGGAGAATCGATGCCGCCATGCGACTGATAAAAGTCCCGAAATATGCATCCTGCACTGCATCAAAAAGGTGTCCACCAAGAATCACATAGAGGTAACCCTGCAACTGACCGTCGGACTTGATGGGAGATGCACTGAACGCCTTGCGTCGTTCAGAACGCGGGTCATCACCAAGCACCAACTGCCCCGGCTCAGCGTCCAGGAAAGACAAAATGGGCCCCAACGCAACCTGCGTCGTGAGTGAGGTTTCTTCAGGCATGGCATGCGCCACTATGTGGCCGTCTGGGTCCAGCAGATAAACCTCGACACTGGGATTCACCGTCATGGCCTGATCTGCCAGGGCTCTAAATGCATCATCATTAACTTTGGCGTCTTCGATCAGGGCTAAACGCTCGACCACATACATCGACAGACTTGCGTTCAGCGTCTGATTCACTTCATGAAAATATAGCTGTGACGCATAACGTCCGGTCCACGCTATGGCAATGCCCAGGCCGAAGAGCAGCAGTATCAAGGCCCAGGCTAATCGCCACTTAAGCGACATGCTCTAGAGATAAGTTGTCGTTGAATTTGTACCCGACACCCCAAACCGTGATGACGTACTCAACACTGTCATCAGCCTGAGCAAGCTTTGTACGCAATCGATTGATATGAGAGTTGACCGTGTGCTCATAGCCTTCGTAACCAAACCCCCAGACCTGGTCTAACAACTGCACTCGCCTGAACACCTGCCCCGGCGCGCAAACAAAGCAAAGCAAAAGATCAAATTCTTTAGGGGTCAGCTCAATGGCTTTTGAATGAACCTCCACTCGCCGTCGGGCCTCATCTATCCAGATGTTGCCTACGCGCAGAGCGACGCACCCGTTTGATTTTTGTCGATCCAAGTCCACTCGGCGCAGGAGCGCATGAACCCGTGCCATAACTTCTACAACACTGAACGGTTTTGTAACGTAGTCATCTGCTCCGATTTCCAGGCCCAATACGCGATCGAGTTCTGAGCTCTTAGCGGTGAGCATGAGGACAGGCAGCGCATTGCCCTCCTGACGCAACGTGCGACAGATTTCAAGCCCGTCAACTCCGTTGAGTCGAAGATCCAGGATAACCAGATCCCAGTGGGATCTACGCAATTCTATCAACGCCTGCCTGCCATCCTGAAAATGCTGGCAGTCAATTCCCCTGTCTTTCAGATGCATGATCAGCAGTTGACCAATATCCGGCTCATCCTCCACGACCAGCACGCGTTTACCTTCCATGCCTCGCCTCTCTCCCGGGTGTGTGACCATAATTCGACGTCTGTCTTTACCGATAGTTCACTACAAGCTGCAGGCAAAAGATCACAGAATTATCACGACCTGACTCCAATCGCCGTGAGGGTTTTGTGATGTTTGCGTGAGGATTGAGCCATCACAACACCCTAGTCTGATCTGGCGCAATGACATTGCGTTCAACACTAAACAAGGAGACGACATGAAATCAGTAATCACCGCTTTGGTGCTACTTGCATTTACGAGCAGTGCGTTCGCCACTGACAAGAAATCAGCCGTGCCGGTATATGAAGTTACAATTACCAACATCACCAAGGCATCTCAGTTCACGCCCATTCTGGCGGCAACTCATCGAGCATCAATCCAGTACTTCGAACTGGGCTCGCCGGCCAGCCCGGGACTGGCTTTGATGGCGGAAGACGGCAACATCGCATTACTTGCCGAGGAACTGACTGCTACAGGGAAAGTATTAGATGCTGCAAACAGTGCTGATGTTCTCGGTCCACCACCACTCTTATTCGCTGGACAGAGCGTTACCCTGAAGCTAACAAGTCCCACCCGGCGGGCTCGTTTAAGTCTCGCCGCAATGATCCTGCCTACCAACGACAGCTTTGTTGCGCTCGATTCAGTGGGCTTACCTCGCTGGGGCCAGCGAACTTATTACGCCCGAGGCTACGATGCAGGTAGTGAACCCAATGATGAGTGGTGCGCAAACATTCCAGGACCAACCTGCGGCGGTGCCGGTGCTTCTCCAGAAGAAGACGGTGAAGGATTTGTGCACGTTGCCAGCGGTATTCAGGGCATTGGCGATCTGCCTTCTGCAACGTACGACTGGCGAAACCCCGTAGCCAAAGTTGTGATCCGCCGGGTTAAATAACCCCTTCACATGACACCGGCGGATGAGGTGCAGCGTATCTTTGACGAGCAATGATCCAGCCGCGGCTGAGCTGCTGAGACCAAAAGGCTATCCACTGGTTACGATCACCGAAACAGGTGTACAAACAACCAACAACTTATATGAGAACGATGAGCCACGGCGTAGTGCACGTAATGGATCCCGATGGCATCTTCCGCGAACTGGTTGGCGCGATCAGACCACGTGGCCCTATTCCTCAGCCAGAACACTGCCTGGCATTGGGAATCAAAATGCCGCCGGCAGAGTCTTTGTAAAAAGCGCTCTAAACAGCGCTCGCGCACCAGTGAGCACGCGTTGCGAACAGCGCTGCTGCAGTTACCGCAAGCACAGCGGAATTACCGTACCCGCGACCTGATCGCCAGCAGTATTTTCTTCTCAGTTTGTCCTTGCCCTACCAGTTCATAGTAAGCGTCAGACCCACCTGCCGCGGCTCACCCAACTGTGTGAACAGCCGATCGGTGTAACCATCGCGCGGATCATTACCAAAGAAAAACCCGCGCACAAAATAATCTTCGTCACCCAGGTTACGCGCCCACAGCCTGGCCTGCCAGGCTGTCGCTGAATAAGTCAGGCTGGCGTTAACCAGCTCAAAGGCTTTAGAGCGCTCAGCATGACTGGCGGAAAAGAAAAACTCGTCTTTGCCCTCTACCTCGATACGCGCCGACCAGCGCTCACTCACATCCCACTGCAGACCGGCAAAAAACTGATAACTGGGTGCATGCGCCTGTTCACGTCCATCAAGGTCGTTGCCGTTCTGGTCGATGTAGTCGCTATATTCGGAGTCGAGCAGACCCACATTGGCAAACGCCGTGAGCTGTTCTGTTATCTGTATAGCTGCTTCAAGTTCCAGCCCCTGATTAAAACCATCAGCAGCGTTGCCTGTGTAAACAATGAACTCCTCAGCGCCAGGTTGCCCTGCAATAGGCACCGTTCGAGACGTTGAAATCTGCACATCACTGCGTTGCATGTGGAACAGTGCTGCACGCACTTCGAGCCTGTTCTGCCAGAGCTTCGCTTTGTACCCCAGCTCCACGTTCCACAAATCTTCGGGATCGAACTCACGGAACGCCGCACTTAAAGAACCATCAAGATTAAAGCCGCCGGCCTTGTAACCCTGGGTGATGGAACTATAAAGAAGTCCGCCTTGGTCCAGCGCGTACTCAAGCACCACCCGCCCACCAAGCAGGTCATCATTTGGAGAATAAGACAATCCGGTAATGTCGTCATACTCCGATTTATGTTTTTCGTAGCGGGCTCCTAGCGAAAGGCGCCATCGGGTGTTCAATTGCCGGCCGACTTCACTGTAAACAGCGTAACGATTGACATCATAGTCACTGCTGAAACGACCCGCGGCAAAGGTGTAATCCCGATCCAGTTCAACAGCCTGATCCAGCAGATATACGCCCACCACCCAATCCCAGGCACCCCCACCAAAACCCTGGCCCGGCTGAGACAACCAGCGCAGATCAACCGTTCCCGTTTGCCGTGAGCGCTGATAGCGGTCAGTTGAGGTATACCCGATAGGGTCAAAACCCGTGAAGGTCCAGTCTTCGTCGTAACCGTAGTCGATATCGCTGTCCGCAAAGCTCAGCAGTCCTTCAAAGGCAACGCTGGCAGACAGATCCGCAGCCAGAGACAGGGCTGCATAGGTGGTTTGTTGCTGGTCCTGCCCGGGCTGATCAGACAGGGTGGTACGATCATTGTCTAACGAAAAAGCATCGTAACCATTGTCTACATCAATACGTCCCAGCGAAAGCGTCCACAGCGCCGCGTCAGCCTGCCAGGTAAATTTACCTCGGTAGGTCGATTCATCCCGATTACTGGTATCGTCTTTGTTGAGGAAGTCATTCTGCATAAACCCATCGTCCTGATAGCGCTGCACGCTGATGCGATAACCGCCCTGTGATGCCATCGGCCCTGAGACAACCGCGCCAATCCCCAGCGCATCATAATCGCCAGCATCCAGCTGCAGCAGGGCACTGTGTTCCGGCGTCGGTGACGGGGTCACCACATTAATCAGTCCAGCTAGAGCATTTGCGCCATACAACGTGCCTTGTGGTCCGCGCAGCACTTCCACCTGGGCAACATCAAACAACGTTGCCGCAGTACCGAGTCCGCTTAAATCAACACCATCCACCAGAAGTCCAACAGAAGAGTTGAGCGGATCGGAAAACTGACTGCGCTCACCCACACCGCGGATTTGAATAAATCGAGCACGTGATGCGCCGCTGGCAAAATTGACGTTGGGAATCTGTGCCAGCACTTCTTCGAGATGCTGCACTGTTGTGCCGTCTTTGTTGGGCTCCACCACCGAGGCGCTCGCTGCGGTATCCAGGACGGTGCGATCACGAAATTCTGCGGTGACAACAATCTCTTCCATGCGCTGCCCATTGGCGTTTTCTGCCGCAGCAACATGAACAGCAAAACAGCAGGAAGTGAGTAAGAGCAAAAAAATAGAGCTGAAACGCATGGCACGGACTCCTTAAACAAAAAAACAGCCTAAGGTGTGCATCTAAACGCCTATTCCTACGCCGGTTTTAACCGGATCAGGTTCGAAGGGTCCACCACTTGGTGTCTCAGGCTTTTTTGCCACCCCTTAGGATGTAGGCATTAAGCCCAAACTAAGTTGCGCTGTCGAGCGACATTCAGTTTAGGTTCAACAAAGTTACCGTAGATTCAAACGCTCAAGGGCAGTGGTAAGTGCCCGCCAGGACTAGGGAAAGTTACTAATATGCAGGAATATCAAACACTTATACAAGTCATCGCCCTGACCATGGGTGCCGCCTGGGCCAGTGGTATTAACCTTTACGCGACCATCGCGATCCTCGGTCTGGCCGGTAACAGTGGCTATATCGACCTGCCGGAAACACTGGCCGTGGTGCAGGACCCAATGGTCATCATCGCAGCCGGGTTCATGTATTGCGTGGAGTTTTTTGCAGACAAAACACCGGGCCTGGATACGGGCTGGGATGCCATTCATACGTTTATTCGAATACCTGCCGGGGCGATGCTGGCTGCCGGTGCTGTGGGGGACGTGACCCCCGCACTGGCGGTTGCAGCAGGACTTGTCGGCGGTACGGTAACCGCTGCTACGCATGCCACCAAGGCGGGTACACGGGTGCTGATCAACACCTCGCCGGAACCATTCAGCAACTGGGGAGCCTCTCTAGCCGGCGACCTGGCCGTATTTGCTGGTCTCTGGGCAGCATTGAGCCATCCGGTACTGTTTCTGATTGCGTTTGTGCTGTTTCTTGGCTTGATGATATGGCTGTTGCCGAAGCTGATGCGAGGTATCGCGGCTGTGGGTCGTAAGGTCGGCAGCTGGTTCAAACCGGCGCCGGCATCAGGCTGAAGTGGCTAAAAGATTCATCACTTTTCCATAATCTCTTTTGTAAAAAAGAAACCGAGTTTGCTGGCACAGTGATAGGCTTGTCAGCATGCTCACGGACACCCTCTGACCTTGGCCGCTCGAAAAAAGACAGTCAGCAAAAAAAACACCGCTAAGCCTGCCAGATCACGCTGGTTGAAACCCCTTCTTAAACTGGGTTTCTACAGCAGTCTGCTATTTGGGCTGGCGCTGGTGGGCTACCTGATTTACGTCGACCGGACCATCACCAAAACTTTTGAAGGTCGCCGCTGGTCGGTACCCGCACAGGTGTTTGCGCAGCCACTGGAACTCTATGCGGGCGCGCGTTTGAGCCGTGCAGAATTGACCATTGAACTGGAACGCCTCGGTTATAAACGGCATGCCAACCTGCCACATCCCGGTACATTCAAATCGCCTGGCAACGAACTGCAGATTTATCTCCGCAGTTTCGCGTTCATGGAACGACACCGGGACGCACAACGTATTTCCGTGGCCTTTGCAGGCAAACGCATCACGCAAATCAGCGGTGAAAACGGCGCCATACCCCTTTTAAGATTAGACCCGGCAACAATTGGCAGCTTCTTCCCCAGCCACGGCGAGGACCGCATCATTCTGTCGCCAGAACAGGTGCCGCCACTGTTATCTGAAGGCTTGAAAGCAGTTGAAGACCGCAACTTTGATCAACATGCCGGTTTCAGCATCCGTGGCATTATTCGCGCTTTAATGGTGAATTTGCGGGCTGGCGAGCGCCAACAAGGCGGCAGCACCTTAACCCAGCAGCTGGTGAAAAGTTATTTTCTGGACAACCGGCGAACCATCGAGCGCAAGCTTAAAGAAGTTGCCATGGCAATTATTCTCGATGCCCGCTTTTCCAAGGAAGACCTGTTAACCGCTTACATCAACGAAATATTCCTCGGGCAAAACGGCAGTCGCGCGGTACATGGATTCGGCCTGGGTGCACAGTTCTACTTTAACAAACCGTTAGCCGAGCTTGAAAGTGATGAGATCGCAACGATGATTGCCATCATCCGCGGCCCTTCTTTCTACAATCCATTTCGCCACCCCGAACGCGCGCTTGAACGACGCAATCGTATTCTAGCTACCTTCGAAAATGATGGCTTGATAGATACAGAACAGCTTACCGTCGCGCTGGGTCAGCCACTGGGTGTTGTCGCCAGCCCAACCAGCGGCGGTGCTTATTATCCAGCGTTCATGGATCAGGTACGTACCGAGCTTAAAGATCATTACGATCCCGAGGCACTGTCCTCAGCGGGTCTGCGTATTTTCACCACCATAAAACCCCGTCAGCAGGAGGCAGTACAACGGACGGTCAGCCATACGCTGAATCAGATTGAAAGCGACCGCAACGTTGAAGCGGGCACCCTGCAGGCAGCGGCGGTAGTGGCAGACAGCCAGACCGGTGAGATACATGCGCTTGTGGGTGGGCGTAAAGGCCGGGTAGATGGATTTAATCGCGCACTTAATGCGGAGCGATCAGTGGGCTCACTGATCAAACCGGTGATTTACCTCACCGCCATTGAGTCCGGCATGCACCTGGGCACCCTGATAAAAGACGAACCAATAACCATTCAACCCGAGTTCGGAGACGTCTGGGAGCCGAAGAATTTCAACGGCGAATACACCGGCGAGTTGCCAATGATCCGGGCACTGGCGGAATCGTCTAATCTGGCCACCGTTCATCTGGGTATGCAGGTCGGTCTGCCGCTTATCGCGCAGCGCTTCAAACATCTGATCGGCCATGAACCGAAAAACAAGTACCCTTCCTTTCTGTTGGGTGCAGAGGCGCTGTCTCCACTGGCCATGCTTGAACTGTATGGGAACTTTGCCTCCGGCGGTTTTCGCACTCCGCCCAAAGCGGTTATCGCCGTGTTAGACGAACGTGGGCAGGCCTTGACCCATCACCCGTTTGAGCTGGAACAGACAATCGAATCCCGCCATGCCGCAACCATCAACCGAGCCCTGGAAATTGCCATGGCTAAAGGTACGGGCAGAACTTCGCCTTTTGCCCGACGTGGCGTTGCCGGCAAAACCGGCACCTCTAACGACAACCGCGACAGCTGGTTTGCGGGATTTGATAACAGTCATGTCTCTGTCGTATGGGTAGGTCGCGACGATAACGCGGTGACCGGGCTAACCGGCTCATCTGGCGCTCTGCGGGTATGGAACGGGATTGCCCGTCAGGACGGTATCGACCCGCTCACGCACGCACCGAGCGCAGAGCTGGTTGACATAGAATTCAGCAGCGGCTTACGTGCAAACGCCGACTGTGCTGACGTGGTTAATGTGCCGATACCTGATTTTGAGAACCTGCAGACAAAGCCCGGTTGCCGCGTCAATTCCGGCAGCGGGTTGCGACGCTGGTTTGGCAGTCAATAACTACCTATCATTACGCGATCCTGCACTGCTCACGACATAGACCCGCAACCTTAACGCCTTCTTCGTTCTGCTTGAGAATCGCCAGAATCTGGCCGTTCATGTAGCGAGACTTTTTCACTGAGTACGCCAGAGTTCAGTTTGAAATAACCCTCTACTTCTCATCCCAAATTTTTTGGCCTCGATTCACCAGCGGTTTGAGAATTCTCACCCCGGCAGAAGGTGATCAGACAGGTCGGCACAGACGCTTCCCGTTTAAGGCCGAAAGGCAGCCAACTGGTATTGGATCGGACGAACTGTTGTTTCGTCTGATGAGTTACCTGTCGCTGCTCAGCGACCGCAGGAACGCATCACGTGAACCTTTGTCTTAAGATCTGGCTGAATACCCTGCGTCCGGTCGTTATCACCGCGAGTGCTCGCATTATCGTCAATCTGCCACGCTAGCTCAGTGGCTCTTCGCCGCTTGCCTCCTGAATTCGATCACGATCAACGGGGGGGTGTTTTGCACCATCGTCATGTCCCAGCTGAGCACGTGTCTGCTGATTAACCTGGAAAATGCGTGAAGCGGCATCCAGGTCTTTTTCGTTGTTAATACTGGCAATGGCTTCACGCTGTTGCATGAATTTCCGCAGGTCGGTGATGATTGCATCAAGGTCATCATTTGCTTTGTGCATCTCCAGGACATATCGAGCCAGTTCAAGGTTCAGTGCACCACTGGCTGCAAACGTCGAGGTTATGGCGCGGGTAGCAATGACCCAGGGGGTCATGGAAGATCGAACGACGACGTTTTCAGAGCGAGTGCTGTCGTAGATGCTGGTGCCGGTTGAAAGTTTTGAGGCCGTGTAGGTACCCCGGCATTGGAAATAAACCAGCAGAG
This sequence comes from Pseudomonadaceae bacterium, assembly GCA_024743175.1. Taxonomy (GTDB): domain Bacteria; phylum Pseudomonadota; class Gammaproteobacteria; order Pseudomonadales; family Azotimanducaceae; genus UBA4421. The sequence goes on from JANSXA010000007.1 coordinate 130,901, forward strand.
ATTCGAATTGCATCTCCGCCCAGAAAGCGTGACTGAAATTACTCAGGATGCGTGTGAATATAGCCAGCATGCTCAATGTGACAACCGTTGAAATCAGCGGCCCTGGATTTGCCTGTCCAGTCGATTCGATCATTGCTCCTACAACGTCGGGCAGATTAAACAATATCAGCCCCAGCCCCAGCGCCAGGGCAGCGGCTGCACAGGTTGCTGCGATTCGTCCAGAATGAAACAACCCCGAATACACCATGTTGTGAAAAACCGGCTGCGTTTCCTGTAACAGCTCTCCATCAAAGTCACCTTTATCATCGCTACCTTGCTCAAATAATTTAGCTTCGAAGCCGCGATAAACGCGGTTAGGTGCTTCTTTGTAGCGGCGATTCGCCATGACAATATTTTCTAGGTTAATAAATACTTCCTGGGGATGAATAGACTCCTGCCAGTTTTCTCGATATTCCGCCACTTCCACCACCGGGTTGGTAAGCTTTGAGCGACCCGCCAGCAGTACCAGGAAAATTGCAGAAGCAAAGCTCGCCAGCGCAACTGCGATAAACAGATGCTGAGTGCTTGAAAAAGGTAGCGCGGGTAAAGCCAGCACACTGTTGTGGAAAAGCCCCAGCATTACGGGTAGCGCAACAGCACCGCTAATCCACAGAGTCAGGGTCAGCGGCCCGGGCATTTTGAGGCGGCTTTCATTTAACAGGCGCGAGAGTGGCGGGCTGGCTTGAGCCCAGATCACAAGCAGATAGATGAGCAGTAAAACGGCCATCCAGTCCATGATCGGAGTTTGGGTGACATTGGTGATTCCCGTTGCGCCGGAAAACCAGGCAAGCGCAAAGCTCAGAATGGCGATAACGGTCTGAGCAACTGCTCGCGCTAAACGCTGGGCCAGATTACGGTAAGCGTAAGGTAGATATAAAAGCTTGGGAAACAGGGAATGGACCAGACGGGAGAACCACTCCCGCGGTTCTTCAAAACTGATGTTCTGACGACCTTGCAACATTTGCTCTAATTGTTGCGCGGTGTACACCGTCTCAATATCTTCTTTCGCTCGCTGACTTTTTTCAACGTTGGTGGCCAGATTGGCAGGAACACTGCGACCGACAAAAAAGCGGAATACCTGAAACGAGCCCGCGCCGATGCGTTGCAAGCCCCAGCCAATCAGCAGCACACCACATAAACCTGTTGTGGCTCCGATTTCCCAGCCATTGCCGGCGGTTTGTGCCTGCACCTCCAGCAGCAGGACAACCCCAAGCACAAACAGCGGTAGCCCGCTTGCAACACGAATTCCTCCTTCTATTCTGAATGGATTGGTAATTCCAAGATCAATCGAGCCGTAATCAAATGCCACTTTGAACCTCCCTACTTGAGTTTGTCCGTGTTTTCATAAGCACCGCTATGCGTGCAGCTGATTGGGTTGCGGATCAGCAGCCAGTGTTTGCACCGCCTGTTTAAATTTTGCGTCTGAACGCACTCGACTGGCTCTTAACGCCGCCACTATGGAACCCACCAGCCACATCAACAGGCCGCCTATGGCGGCGCCAAAACCGCCGATAAACAGTGATTCGCCGAAGCCTTTGTCATCACTGAAAAAAGCCATCGAGAAGAACAGCAGACCCAGCAGCGCTACCACCAGCCCGCTGCTGAACCTGGGAAACATCACCTGACGCAGATATTTATTGTGGGTATAGGTGTTGCGGGTGTTGTGATTAAACACCTGGAAGTATTTTCCATATTCCGATTTGCCAGGGATCGCGAGGAAAAACGTCAAGTGCTGGCCTGGCTGGCAGGGTACGAGAAAATCTACAGTTTGAATCAGATGCTCAATGCCCTCTTCATCGCGCAGGTAGATGTCCTGGTAGTTTGTGGTTGTTGAGGATATCGAGCCGGAAACCGGGGCGTTGTAGCCTGAGGTGCCGTAGCTGCCTCCACCACTGATTGAGCCGTTAACCTCAGTTTCGCTGCGGGTATCATTGCCGGCAACAATGCCGCTGCGACTTCGCACCTCATAGGATATTCCCAGGGTTCTGTTGGCAGTGATCAGTTTAGACATTGGATTCTCCTGATGGTTGTTTCAGCTGGGTTGGGGCCTCAAGATCTGGCCCATGGGGCCAATCAGCATGTTGTCTTGTTTGGCCAGTACCACAGTGCCTTGCGGGCTGGTGACAATGATGTTGTTGCCGTGAGTGGTGTAGTCCGCTGCTACCGTGACTTCCAGCACGGTGATATAAACCTTGTCGTTGGCGCGGAAGTCGTAAGCAGTGGTGCCTAATTCATCTGTGTAAACACCGCTCAAGCCCTGAGAACAAGAGCTCAAACTCAAAAACGTGAGGAAAACTATGGCTTTTGCTGGAGCTTGCATATGGGCTGACCAGACAGATGATTCCGGCCCAGCATCATGTTCTGCTGGCTTATTTGCAGCTGCAGATAGCGTCAGATAGCGCTAGTTAGGTTGAAATAACGGCAAATCTGGTTAAATCTGTGCCTGCACAGGAGAATTAATGAGCGTGACCTCATCGCATACATCACCTCAACGGCGCAGAGGTGTGCAGGCCTCCCGAAGTAAACTTTCGGAAGCTCTGACCGCTGCAGGTCATAAAACTCAGGCGGCTTTGGCTGACCACATTGCTGATCTCGAAGGGCTTGAGAACGCTCCCAGAGATATGGTTAACCGCGCTTTCCGTGAGTTACCGGTGGAACCCACCTCGCTGGAACGTATTGCCCGGGCACTCAATGTGCCTGCCCATACCTTATATAAAAGTTCAGACGAACCGGACCGGGACGCTCAAGGCACCTCCCGGAGATTGCAGTTTGCAGTGCCTGGCAAATTTCGCGGCATTAGCTGGCTGGCTGTTCTGGGAGTGCTGTCGGTGGCGCTCTGGCAATGGTGGCCTGAGTTGGCACCACAACCGATGGTGGATACCGGTAATGAGGCGTTAATGCTGGGTCTCGGTAACCCGCATATTGTTGTCATGCCCGTGACCAACCAACATGGTGATACCAACCTGGCCGATAAGCTGACGAGTGCACTGCGTGCCAGTCTGGCAACGCATTATCAGGTAGCCAGCGCAACCGCGACCGCAACCCTGCAGGAGGTGAATGTTCAGGAGGTGGCAAGCCGTTTGCGCTCAGATATTGTTGTGGAGGGGGAAGTTGTCAGCACCGGTTTCAAGAACGGTCCTGGGCGATTGTCCGGTGTGCGGTTTTTTGCACTCATTGATGGTGTTCGGCAGCAGTTCTGGGCAGAAAGCTTCCCTACAGTTGCACTGGGTGGACTGCTGTCGGGGATTGTAGACAGGACAACGATAGCGCTTGCCAGGGCATACAATCCTGGGCACGCTGATCTTCCCCACTTCCCATTAGCACCGGTGCAGGATGATTATCTTGCTGGTGAAGCCCTGTTAGATGCGCCTTCCAATGAGCTTAACCTCAAACGCGCGCAAACGCGTTTTGAAGCGGCATTACGTCAGGATAGTAACTATGCTCTGGCCCATGCGGGTCTATGCCAGGCATTGTTGGAAGAGCATTGGATGTTCGAAGAAGATCGCATGCTGCAGGATGCTTCCCGAGCCTGCGGGCAGGCGTTGCTGCTGAATCCCGAACATCCTGTGGTTGCCTCTGCCCATGCCCACTTTCTAACCCGCACAGGACGTAAAGAAGACGGGCTCACCCTGTACAGGAAAATCACTGAGAACCATCCACTGGATGCGTCAGCCTGGACCGGGCTGGCAGCCAGCTTACTGGATTATTATCGTCAGACAGGCAAGGAAGCTGACCTGACCGCAGCAAAATCAGCAGCCAGGCAAGCGGCTGACACAGATCCATTTGTGTGGAAACCATTGTTTAATCTGGCCACCATGCAGTGGTTTTCAGGCGATGTCGCGGCGGCAATAGAAGTCAGCGAAGAAGCGCTTAGAAGAGACGAAAACGAATACGTGCTGGCTAATCTGGGTACGTTCTACATGTGCAGGGGTGATTTTGAGCAGGCCCGCACAAGCTACACCAGAGCTCGGGAGCTGGCACCTGGCTCATACGTGGGTGACGAATTTCTCGGTATGGCTCATTATTTTTTAGGTGAATACGAAGTAGCGGCGCGATTGCGCCGACGTGCAATTGATGCCATTGGTGATGGCGCGCCGGAAGTGCATGAAATGTGGGGGCAGTTAGGGGATGCTTATCGTCATAGCGGCGCAATCGAGGCTGCGATAGATGCTTATCAGCGTGCTGCAGAAATTGCGGAACGAGATTTTCTGCGCGGCGCGCGCCCCTCCGCTGACAACGCTGCACGCGCCTACTACTACCTGGTACTGCATGAGCTTGACCCGCAAAGGGTTCCCGATGCGACATTAGCCCAGGTGTTAGCCAGCCTTGATGAAATTTCCAGCGATATCAACGAAGCAACTGCACATCGCCGTATGGCACAGATCTGGGTGCTACGCAAAGCATGGGGAAAAGCCGCAGATGCCGTTGAGCGGGCAACCAGCAAATGTGCCGGATATGGCATGTTGCCGGACTTTCAGGTGTTGGGATTACAAACAACCAGTCGCGTTGAGAAAATGGTGAACGCGCAGATTTCCGACTACGAATATCTGCAGCCATAACCAGGTTGCCAAATCAATTCCGGCAGCGGGTGGCGACGCTGGTTTGGCAGTCAATAACTACCTATCATTAACGGCTCCTACGCAGCATGATCATAGCGAGTCCAGTGATTGTAATCCGCACGCCTCATCAATCCTTTTTGCCAACCCTACTCGCACTTGTGCTGCTGGTGTGGTCATCCGGATGCGCCACGCCACCCATTACTCCGCCGGTGATTGAAGAAGCAGGCACCGCGCCGATTGAACGTGAGGTTGTAGAGCCAGATACGGCTGCAACACAGGCCACACCAGACACCTCAGCTGCAACCATTGCACTCCTGGCTCAAGCCCAGGCTGCACTGTCAGACGATGCGCCGCAAACCGCCATTACCTATCTGGAACGTGCGGTACGCATCGATCCGCGCAACCCGCAGCTCTGGATAGAGCTCAGCGCAGCTCACCTGGCAGATAACAATCTCGCCGCTGCCAACCAGCATATACGCAAGGCTATTGCCCTGGCTGGAAACGACCCTGCGCAGAGCCGCTCTGCATGGCTACAAATGGCTGATATCCGCGAAGCAGAGGGCAATCGCCGCGAGGCTGACGCCATCCGGCGGCGTTTTAGCGCGGTGCGTGGATAAACCCAGCTGACAGCAGCTAGTTCTCAAAGCTGCTCTTTTCCGACGGCCGCAGATGAACTGGCTTCAAAAGCGGCAAACTATTTCCCCCTCTACACCGACTTAAATCTCAGCCAATCCTTATGGCCTATGGGATCACCTAAAAAGAGATAATAATGAGCCCCCAGAACTCAGCCCAAAATCGCCCCCCATCCGGTGCAAACATGGATCGGGTGATCGCCAGAAAGTCATTTTTTACACAACCGTGGGTAAAGTGGGTTGCCATTATTCTTGTCGGGATAGCGTTTGCTGCATTTTTCCTCGCAAACTACAACGGGCAGTCCTTCGCCATCGAAGGCAGCCGCATCACCGTAGCGCCGGTGGTTGCTGACCAATTCGAAGACTACATCCCCATACGCGGCCGAGTGACCCCCCTTAAAACTGTTTTTCTCGATGTTATCGAAGGTGGCCAGGTCCAGGAACGACTCGTTGAAGACGGCGCAAGTGTTACAGCAGGCCAGCTCCTTGTGACTTTGAACAACACTTCCCTGCAACTCGATGTCACACGCAATGAGGCGATGGTCACCGAGCAGTTGAACAACATGCGCACAATCGAACTGCAACTGGAGCAAAACCGTTTGCAGCACAAACGCGCTCTGGTTGAGATGGACTATCAGATTCAAAGACTGCAGCGTCAGGTTGAACGACTATCGAACCTCGACCAGGCAGGGGTCGCCGCCAAAAGTCAATTAGAGGATAGCCAGGACGAACTGGAATACTACCGCAAGCGACGAGAAGTCACTCTCGAGAGCCAGGAAACTGATGCCAAACTGCAGGAAACCCAGCTCAAATTTCTCCGCCAGTCTGCGCAGCAGTTAGAAGGGAACTTGCGTCTGGCTCGAACAAACCTCGATGCCCTGAACGTACGCGCACCGGTATCGGGGAAACTCTCAGGATTCAATATTGAGGTCGGGCAAAGCATTCAACGCGGAGGGCGCCTGGGTCAAATAGACGACCCGGATGACTTCAAGTTGCGCGCCTCCGTCGATGAGTTTTACCTCAGTCGTGTAGATATTGGTTTGCAGGTGCGTTACGACCGGGATGACGAATATTTCTTAACTGTGCAGAAAATATATCCACAGGTGCAGGATGGACAGTTTGAACTGGACCTCCACTTCGACGGTGAGCAGCCACAAGATATCAAACGCGGTCAGACTCTACAGGCTCGCCTGACCCTTGGCGATGCAACCGAAGCTCTGATAATCCCAAACGGAACTTTCTTTCAGGATACCGGTGGCAACTGGATATTTGTTTTATCTGACGACGCCAGTGAAGCCCATCGACGCAACGTCCGCCTTGGTCGTCGCAACACCAAATACATCGAAATACTGGACGGCTTAGCCGTGGGAGAGCGTGTCATTACCAGCGCCTACTCCAGTTTTAAAGAGATGGACCATCTCATTATCCAAGAGGACTGACCTATGCTGAGCCTGAAAGATCTTTCCAAATTCTATCGCACAGAAGACATTGAGACCGTCGCTCTGGATAACATCAACGTAGAGATTGCGGATGGTGAGTTTGTAGCCATCATGGGGCCTTCCGGATGTGGTAAATCAACGCTGCTGAATATCATCGGCATGCTGGATAGCCCATCACAAGGTCAGTACATATTCAAAGGTCAGGACATATCCGGGGAGAGCGAGTCCTCATTGGCGCAGATTCGAAAAACCAACATAGGTTTTATTTTCCAGTCTTTTAACCTGATTGATGAACTGACCGTCGAAGAGAACGTCGAACTTGCGTTGTTATATCACGACCTGCCGAGCAGCGAACGTCGTGAAAAGACCGCCTGGATCATGGATAAAGTGGGGATCTCCCACCGCGCTAAACATCGACCAAGTCAGTTATCAGGGGGCCAACAACAGAGAGTCGCGGTAGCACGCGCCATTGTTGGCGGCCAGTCGTTGATACTTGCCGATGAGCCAACGGGCAACCTGGATAGTCAACACGGCCAGGAAGTCATGGATATGTTGGTCTCTCTCAACGAAGAAGGCAGCACCATCATCATGGTGACGCACAGCCCCGTGCATGCACAGATAGCAAAACGCAGTATTAACCTGTTCGATGGTCAGGTTGTCGAGGGCGATCAGGTCAACGCGGTGCTCGGAGGCTAAATGCTCAGCAACTATATTCTTATCGCCTGGCGTCAGCTCGCCAAGAACAAGCTTTATGCAACTATCAACATCATTGGTCTGGCTGTTGGCTTGATCGTCTATGTACTGGGCTCAAGCATTGTAGATTATGAAGAAAGCTATGATCTGTTCTGGGAGAACAGCGAGCGCATTTTCACCGTTGGTTCCCTTTTTGGCCCATCCGCCAATATCGGCGTCTCCGAAACTGATGGCATCTACACTGCATTCGCACCGTTCATAAAAACGGAGATTGACGATATCGAAGCCGTGGCCCGTACCGTCGGTCGCGAGTTTCTTGTCAGCATCAATGACGATCACTACTACCAACGGATACAGTTTGCTGACCCGGAGTTTCTACAGATTTTCGACTTTGACTATCTGGAAGGCGATCCCTCGGCGCTCACCAACCCACAGGGTGTGCTTCTGACAGCCGATGCTAAAAAGAAGTTTTTCGGCAGTGAGCCTGCTCTGGGTAAAACCCTGAAGCTGGATCACAACGTTGAGTTACATGTGAGCGCTGTTGTTGAAAATTTACCTAAACACACACACCTTTCCGGGTCCATTACATCGAGTGGCGCATTCGAAGTGGTCGCCCCCTTGGACGCGTTGAACCAAGCCATCGACTATGACCTTGCAGGCAACTTCAATAATCTTTCTTCCGGAGACAACACTTACATTCTGGTTGCGCAGGGGCGAGACAGGAATTGGTTACAAAGTGCGATGGACGGAATTTTTCAGAGGCACTACCCGGACCCTGATCAGGATTTCATAGCCGGCTTGAAAGTTCGCGAGTTGGTTAAAATGAATACGGTCATATGGGACGCTGTGGGTTTACCGGTGATGGACTCTGTTCGTTTACTGGCCTTACTGGTCCTTATTGTGGCCATTGTGAACTACACCAACCTTGCGACCGCACAATCTCTGGGACGCATACGCGAGATCGGTATGCGCAAGACAATGGGCGCAACCCGGGCACAGCTGGTTGGCCAGTTTCTGATTGAAGGGCTGGGGGTTGTGCTTATCAGCATGTGTATCTGTATCCTGGCTTTGACTGTGCTGGTACCCTTTTTCAATGATGCGTGGGACAAAGCACTGAGCTTTGACTTACTGACCACAGCACCCTGGCTACTAACCACGACTCTTCTGGTCGGCCTGGCTGCGGGTGTGTATCCAGCTGTTCTGATCACCCGCACTTCTCCAATCGAAGCCTTGCGTGCGGGAGCCAGCAGCGGTGCCAGCGGAGGTCATTTCAGAACTGGAATGCTGATCCTGCAGTTCGCCATTTCCATATTCATGCTGGCCATGGTTGCCGTTGTATTTCTGCAGAACAAGCGCGTCGAGGAATCCGCGGAAATCTATCCTAAATCACAAATCCTGACCCTCTCTCGTCTGCGGATCGAGGCAATACAGGCCCGTCTGGATACGCTGCGCAATGAAGTTCTGCAGATTCCGGGCGTTGAAGAAATGACTTACGCCAGCCAGTTGCCTTTCGAACAGAGCAACTCAGGATTCAGCGCTACCCGGCAACCCGGCAACAAAGAGGCTTCAATGTTGCTTAATCAGATCTGGGTCGATGGGCATTTCTTTAAAACGTTAGATATTCCCATCATCGCTGGTCGAACCCTGAATGACGCCATTTCCGCAGACACCGTCGGTGAGAGCATTGCCAATGTAGTAGTCAATGAGCTGGCACTTAACAAGCTGGGTATTTCTTCTCCCGGAGAGGCACTTGGAGAACAATTCTTCGACTATTCTGATGACGGCGAGGGCCTGACATATACAATCGTTGGCGTCGTTCCTGATCAGAATTTCCAGGGTTTTCACAACGAAATCAAGCCGTTGGTGTTCAAAATGCGGCCGTCAAATTTTTCGAGTGGCGCTATTCGCGTGAAATCAGCAGATACGGCTGGTGTGCGAGCTCAGGTGGAAGCAGTATGGGTACGTTTAGTGCCGGACTATCCCGTCCAGGCCGGTTACCTCGAGGACGAATTCCAGGACACGTACAGCGTTTATCGTAACATCGCCAGTATTCTGGGCGGCTTTGCTCTGATGGCCATGTTGCTCAGCCTCATGGGATTGTTTGGACTTGCTGCTTTCATGGCCGCAAGTCGGACCAAGGAAATTGGCATCCGCAAAGTGATGGGGGCCTCGTCGGTACAAATTACCCGATTGCTCATCTGGCGGTTTTCAAAACCGGTGATGTGGGCGTTACTGATCGCTTTACCATTGTCTTATCTGGCGGCAAATCAGTTCCTGCTCTTTTTTGCAGATCGCATTAACATTGTTGAGGTTGTGGTCCTCTGCTCCGGAGTTATTGCTGTCCTCGTCTCCTGGTTTGTTGTAGGTATTCACGCCGCCCGCATTGCCAAAGCTAATCCAATAGTCGCATTACGCTACGAATAGGGCGTGGGCTCGGGGTGGTCCTGAGAGCATGTTACAAAGACTGGTCGCCGATCAAACCACGCCGTCTTGCTTCAAGGGTCGCTTCAGCGCGTGATGATACCTGCAGCTTACGATAGATAGTTTTGACATAACCGGCAGCAGTGTTAGGGCTGATCTCGAGCAGGTCAGCCACTTTTTTCACGGTAAAACCCTTAGCCAGCAAGGCCAGCACGTCCTGTTCTCGTTCTGTCAAAGATGCTTCCGGTACTTCCGGCGCGGCACGATGAAAATGATCTAACACGCGTCGTGCAATCTTCGGCGACAAGGCCGGACGCCCTTCGATAATACCCGCTAACATCGTTACCACACTGGCCTGGGGCTCATCCTTTAAAAGGTAGCCCTGGGCACCTGCACGTAAAGCTGCAAACACGTGCGCATCGTCCTCAAACACGGTCGTGACAACAATGGTACACGCATCCCGGTGTACACTGAGGCGTTCAATGAGACGCAGACCCGAGCCATCAGGTAACTGCAGATCAACAATGGCCAGCCAAGGTACCTGTCGATCGAGTTCACTCAGCGCACTTTCCAGCGTGGGACATTGCGCCAGCTCAACACCTGGAAAGGCAGCCGTAACAGCTGCGGATAACCACGCCCTGGCGTCTTCATGGTCCTCAAGTATCAGTGCAAGCCCAGGTGAATTCATCTTGTCATTGTAACCAGACATACTGTTAACCCTACCCCCTGTTCAGGTGGTACTCGATGGTCACACGACAACCGGCTGAATCGCTTTGCCACTGGATATTGGCACCAATTTTTGCTGCTCTTCGCTCAAGACCAACGATACCTGCCCCTTGCGTTCGCGATGTCTGCATCTCAAAACCCCGACCATCATCTACAATCCTCAGGGTGAGTCGGTCAGCGGTGCAAGTCATCTGCAGTTCCATGCGTGTCGCCACAGCATGAGTGATCACGTTACTGATCAGTTCACGCACCATACGCGTGAGATGAAAGGCGATTTCATTGCCCAATTGTGTATCAACTTTACACAGTTGTTCACACTCAATGTCCAACCCTGCCTCACCGGCTCTGGATTCCGCTTCATGCTGCCATTCGGCAAACAGTTCCTGGATAGAGGTCTCTCCGCTACCCGATCGGGCAACAATCGCACGCAGTTCACGCAACGTCTGACGTGCTGCATTCGCGTCTTCGGGATGTTTGGCACGGTACACCATAGACAACGGTCGCGCGCCGATATCGTCATGCAGATCCTGATAAATCCGCTCGCGCTCAGCACCTGCAACCCGCTCAGCTTCAAGCTGACGCTGGGTCTCATATGAGGCGGACAGCTCGCCGGTCACTGCCTGCACACGCGCTTCCCAGTAGCTGTTCTGACGACCCACCCGCCACGTGAGGTAGACAATAACCGCCAGCAAGACCGCCGGGGCACCCAGATTGAACATCAGAAAATTATTGATCCATAAATCATCCGCTCTGCCTGACAGGAGCATAAGGTCGTGCAAGCTCACGCCCAACAAAACAAATAACATCGCGCAATGCAACAACGCCTCAGGGTTTCTGGTTTTAAAAAAGCGACGAAGGCTGAAGATGGCCAGGTATAATCCCACTATATTGGTGCCTAAGTGGAAATAGTTGGCCGAGCGGGAGATCTGATCAATCGACAGCGTCCAGTAATATCCATTTGCCGCTAAGGCGTAGCCAAGTATCACAGCCTCAACCCATCTGCGGCGCACGCCCAATTGCCGATGCACAAACATCACCAGAAACACTAAGAAGAGCTCAATACTCCCATGGAGCAGGCGCAACCAGTAGATGTTCGCAAATGGCAGATCACCAACAAATGGATTCAGGCTGTAAAGGCACCAGCATAGACAGGCCGCGGCGAAATAACCGAATGCGCTGTTACGACGATCTACTGCCCACAATGCCAGTGCTATCATCGCGATCAATAACGTGAGCACAAACAGATAACGACTGAGATCGACCTGCCAGAAATGGCGCTCCTGATACGGTTCTACAAAAGCAGCCAACGGGCCGATTCCGATCGGCAGCAGATGACCATAGCCGGGAAAAGCACGTAGATGCACATACACATGGTTTTCCCCAGCTTGCCAGGCAGAAGCTGGTATCTGAGCCAGCAACGGGCGATGCAGGTTGCGGGTTACCGGAGTCTCAAAGGACCCGCCGTCGACCAACATGTCCTGGTTGAAAAAAATACGCGCATTCATGCTGTAGCGCCACAGATAGACACCCCACGAGACCGCTTCCGAGGGTGGGCTTACGGTGAAGCGATACCAGGCGCGGTCCACACCACCACGGTTATCGAGGGACCAGATATCGGGTAGCTCTATTGGCTGCCAGTGAGCCTGGTCCGTCGGTGGCGTGAGGCTGTTGGAAAAACTGATGTGACCCTCATACACCACACGCGGGTCTTCCCACTTCAGTTCGAAAGTGGGTGACGCTCCGTCTTCTGCGTTGGCTGTAGAGATCCAGCAAACACAGACCCAGGCCAGAACATAGCCTAGATGCCAGGCAGGCAGTTTCATAACTCTCATGTAGTCAGCACGTTAACCGTGTTTGAACTAGTGTCCAGCACATGCCATGACAGATTCAATACTTACAAGGGAAAGTACACACCTATATTGCCTGCATGATCGGTGAATCCACTGGCGTAATTGCCCTGATACTCAATGAAGAAACGACCACTGCCCAGTGCTGTATGCAAACCAACGCCCAGGAACGCCATACTCCGTGGCGTTCTCGCCCCACGTACCGACACTACAGCGCCACTGATCCCGGCAAGCCTGGCACGCGCGCGATCTGTGTTGTAGTCCAGGTTGTAGCGCCATCCCAGCTGCACTCGCGGCTGCCAGGCTGCAGTACCACCACTCACCAGCATCCCCAGTTCGCTGAACAAACCTTCATACTGATCACTCAGCACATCCAGCGCGAAGGGGCCACCCTGTTCAGTAAACCCCTCCCTTTCAATCTGCACATAGGACAGGCCAATTGTGGGATGCATCCGAATCTGCTTACTGTTCCATAGCGCAGGCAGTGTGGCACCAACATATCCAGTCCAGCTGTCAATATCATAGTCGCCGTTTAGTCGAGCCGTTGTACCGCCAACAGACTGTGTTCGCGTGCTCTCCATTTCGCCACTGGTACGGGAAACATAACCGTGTAGCGCAGCCTTTTCAGCCCGGTATCCACCGTACACGCCAAATGTCAGACCATCGTATTCCTGTTGGGCGGAAATGTTGTCCAGGTTCTGGTCGGCTGAAGCCTGGCCGATGAAGGCACCAACAAACGCTTTACCAGATTCGCCCAGAGGCAGGTCGCCACCGAATACTGCTCCGGTCAGATCACCCTCTACATCGTCCGTACCGCGGCTGCTGCTGCCATCCAGTCTGCTGCTGCTATCCAGCGCACCTAACCACAAGCCACGGTCACGTTCGCCACGGGCATGCATCTGCGCCATAAACAGGTTTTGCATGGCAAAGCTCTGCTGATAGCCCAGCATTTCAGGTGCACCACTGAACAGTTCGGGGTGCAGTTGTTCTGCAGCGCTGGAAAAGGCTGCAGTCGACAGAGCTGCAAGATTGCTGATCGGGGTAAGCCGGTCGTCATTGTCCAACTGGTTGCCTAGCAACAGAGAATTCAGATAGCCCGCCATCTCAGCCTGATTACCGCTGAGTGCTGACAGAATTTCATCATCGATGCCGAACTGAGCATTCAACATCAGGCTGAACACACCACCCACATTCAGGAGGTCGACGTTGAAACGTAACCCCGAAGGGGCATTGGTGAAACTGATCAAAGATGCAAGGTCCGCATTGCCAAGGTCCAGCGACTCGGTCAGCAGGAACTCGAAACCATCTCCTGTACGCGGCCGAAACAGTTCATCAATGCTATCTGTGGGATCCGGATCAATCAGCGTGATCTCAATAACACCACCTGGGGCAATTGTAGTGGTGCCGGTCACAACCAGTTGATCATAGTCCAGGCCCGGACGTGTTCCACCCAGCTCAATGGAGAGAATACCAGAATGAACCAGATCGCCGTCGATGGTGCCCGTGCCGGGAGAAGCGCCGATATCGAGGGTACCTTCGTTTTCCAATGCACCGTCCAGCTGAAGCAAACCACCGTTCAAACGAAAGAACCCCGAATTGTTCATTGAAGATGCAAGCAGCAGAGTGCCACGATTGAGATCCATCGAGCCGCTGTTCACAATCTGTTCGGGTATTTCTGCTGTACCTACAACCCGAGTAATGTCCTGCAGAATAAGGGTGCCTTCATTGACCAGTTGACCTGGCGTTTCAAACAGGCCGAAAAAACGCGTAGCTTCGCCGGTCAGTGATACCTCAGCTTCACTCGCGATACCAGCCAGGGTGAAGTCTGGAAACGTCGCCTGCGCGTCATGTAAAGTCCATTCGCCCTGCAGCAGCAACCTATCAGAGATGTTTAAAAATAACTGATCTACATCCGCAAAAGTGAGTTCAGCACCAGGCAACATTTCCACTTCACTGGCGGACAAACTGGAACTTTCATCGAATTCGAGTGTTGCGTTAATGGTCAGCGTGCCGTTTGATCCGAATGAAGTATTTACAAGATCGGTATCTGCAAGGATTTGCACATCCGAACGCCCAGAAGTCCGCACATTTGTAAACGTAGTCGGCGCTACAATCTCAAGCATAGCCTCATCATTCTCACCCCCCTCACCTCGAATGAATGAATCCACTAAAAGAGCGCCCTGCAACAGACGAATATGGCCATTGTTTAGAATACTTAAACCTGAAACCTCTGCACTAATCTCAGTTAACCCGCCCTCGTCGTTACGGAGCGAAAGAAAAAAGCTGTCAGCTGGAATAGAAGCGGTTTGAGGCTGATCCACTATCAACCGGCCCAGGTTCTCAAAATAGAATACTTCAGCACGGTCACTAGCGCCGACAGTAATTGTACCCGTGACATTGTTGTAAACCTGCACGGCGACGGAAGCAAAACGACTGTCTTCAACAGAAGGAAACAGGGGATCTAAGTCAAAAGACATCGCGCCACTGTTCAGAATAGTAAACGTCGGTATGACGCCGTCGACCCGGTTCATAGACAGCCTGCCACTTAAATCGGCGGAGCTTTCTACCTCGTTGGCAAAAGTGCTCCCGCTCAATACTGACAACGTCCCATCCGCCGGAAGGGTAAATGTACCCGTATCTTGCGTTACATCGGCCAGGCTAAGGGGTAGTCGTCCATTCTGCAGGATGACAGAATCGAGCGTTAGATCCTGGGCGGTCATATCTCCAAGGTTCAGGACCTCAAGCGAGGATCTGATACCCCGCGGGAAACCAGAACCGATGTTGCGCCCTTCGAGCACGGCGTTCTCGATATTTGTTGCGACGTCGAGCGTCAGCACGGTTGGTTCCGCACCCATACTATTCAGGCGTAAATCCTCAGTGAGCGCCAGTAGACCGTCACCTGCTATTTCACTATCCGCTGTAACCTGGATTCCACTTTCGCTCAGCACCAGCGTCGCATTATCTGCAATGTTGATTTCCGCATCATTGAATTCGCCGCCGGCCACCGTCAATTCACCCGCGGTGACCTCTACGTTCCTGGCTTGAATACTGAGGTCAGAGATACGCGCCTCGCCCTCGCCCACTTTGCGGATGGAACCACCGGTCAGGTTGAGTCTGCCACCGATCAGTTCAGCATTGTCACCCAATTCTAGAGCACCCTCCTCGCCAAAATCGGCAGAAGCCTGCGCCTCGATGGCAACCGTGCTGGTAACCGCAACGGTACCGTCGCCACCCAGCTCAACATCACGCCAGAATGTCGCGGTATCGGTATTGATGAATGACAGTGTTGCTCCTGCATCTACGCTGAAACCTCCCGTCAGATCGGTGATACCGGAGAAATTCAATACACCGCCTGAGATCAGCCCCATGCCCCCATTGTGACGATAATTGGCAGCGATTTCGGCTGTTCCTGGACCAGCTTTGGTCAGGCTGCCAGCATTTTCTACAACAAACAGTTCAGCATGGGTAGGAGAGCGACCTAAAAGCCCACCGGTAAAACTCAAAGATCCCCCGGCCTCAACATTGATGTATCCGTTATCGCCGATCAGCACTTCACCACCATCAAGACTCAGATCACCAAATTCCCCCACGACAACCGGCACATTCAACAGAGCTGTTGTGTCAAAATCGATCACCAGGCGGCCACTCTGGGTTGAACTGCCAGCGATCAGAAGTTCACCGGCACCGTTGATATCACCCGCATGCCAGATACCGTTGGCGCCACTTAATGTCAGCCCGTCGGAAATATTCAAGTCTGCTGCGAGCATCAGGTTTTCTATCTCTGATGCTCCACTGAGCGTCAACGCGCGCTGAACATCCAGCGAGCCACTCGCCAGGATTGAAAAGATGTCTACTGGCTGCGCATCTATGAGCACATCAGCACCATTGATAAACACCCGGTCCATCGCTTCCGAGCCTGGCAGACGATTCGCATTTTCGCCGTTCACACGATCCTGCCAGTTGGTCGACGCACATCCATCATGCCAGTTGCTAGACCCACAACTGCCGCTCCAGAGAAAGTCTTCCACTACAAAAACCTGCTGGCGACTACTGAAGACACCGCTGCTGCTGTCGTCGAATATCAAACCAAATGCAGCGACAGTATTGTTGCTGAGCCCGCTGGGACGACCGGAACTGGTGCCGCCCGACAAAAACTCGATACGTGAAATTGTTTTCAGTCCGCTTTCTGTTTGGATGCTGGCGCCAACCAGTGCCAGCGTGTCGAGTCGACCGTTGTCATAGAGAAATAAACCTTCCTGAGTAGGCGAACTGACCCCAGCGATCACCTGTGCGGTGAATGCCACGGCACCCATGTCATTGATTGCCAGCTGGTTGGGGTAGTTACCGGCGGAAAAAAAGGACAGGCCATCTACACTGTCTGCAGAATTAACTATCTGTTCCAGCGTCTCTCCACTGGTCTGAAAGACACGGTTAAATCCTTCGGTATCTATATCGTATGTGAACAAACCCAGGGTGGAGCGACTATTAGCTGACTGTCCTGCATTGGCGAAAAACGCCACCTGGCCTTGATTGTTGAGTTGTGGGGTCCCGAGACGTGTGATGAAATGCGTATTGCCAGTGCCGTCATCTGACAGCCATTGCTCGTCAAAGTACAGAGCTGCCGAATCTCCCCGTACCATGACACTGTAATCGCTGCCATCTGAAGTTACGGTGAAAATACCATCATAGTCACCCCCACCACTTCTGCCGCCTGTCAGGTAGGGTAACGGCGCAAACGTTTCCTGCAATCGGGCGCTGAACACAGTGTCACCACGACTGCTGTAGCTGACGTTACCAAAAGTATGGTTACTGACATTAGCGTAGACTGCCCCCAGAGCACCGTCTGAATCTGGTGCACTATCGCCTTCCCGAGCAATGGTCTCAAAGCCATTGTTAATTTCCCGGATCAGACGTTCATCATTACTCGCGTCGATGCCATCGCCGCTCACCAGTGCCGTTAGAGCAAGCTGCTGGAAACTGTTTATTGCCAGCAGGTCGGCTTCCACCGGCGTCAGAAAGCTCAGATAAGTTTCACCGGCATCCGGTGCGGCCATGCCGGTTTGCAAAACCACATCGGTGCTGTTCAGGCCTCGAAAAACAGCATCGCCGACGATTGTTGCCCCTGCGTCAGCGCGGATTTGTGCAGTAAACGCATAGGTACCCGTCGGACTCACGACCAGTGGTGTCGTGGAATCAATACTGATAAACGTGCCAGCGTCGAAGGTGTCTGGCCCTGGAATGACACTTAACCCACCCGAACCGCCTCGACCCAGAGCCAGGATGCCTGTGCCGAATTCATCAAATATTTCAATCGGGCCATACATACCCCCATTGTCGCTGAGCGGTAAAGTCGGAAAGCGATCAAGAGTGCTGACGCGAATATTGGAGAAACTCCCTTCTTCGGAACCGACCCGCAGAAACGCGTCAACAGGCGATCCTTCTGCTGGGTATATGAGACCACGATAGATAAACGATCCGGGTTCTGTCATTGCTATGACACCAATCTGGTCGTTGCTATTGATGCTCGGTGTTTGGAAATCAGCGAAGTCCGTACCGGACTCAACAACAGTCTCCGCCTCACAGACCGTTTCCGAAGGTTCGTCTACAGTACACTCAGCGTGTAGTTGTGGGGATAACAGTAAAGCAGACGCAATCAGCAGCAGGTTTCGCATGGCAATTCCTTATTTTGCCCGTCAGTCTGCCTCAGCCCTGGGCTCTTAGCGTCCCCCTATATAGGGGGTAAGCGTCTATCTGTTCAGGATCTTGCTATCATCTGATTGTAGAGTGGGTACCTCCTGTGAGATTGCTCACTGGGAAGCAAATTGCGAGAGATAAGTATGACAAGACTGTTCCTGAAGACTGGCTGCATTGTCTTAGCGTTGATAGTTCAACAGGCGCACGCCGAAGTTGTCAGCTCCAGCGCAGATCACTTTCATTTGAAGCTCAAAGCTGAATCCAGGCATTCCTCGTTCGAGCTATGGAATCGCCTGATCGATCCTGCACAATGGTGGCACTCTGATCATACCTATTCCGGAAACGCCAACAATCTCACCCTGGACTTGCAGGCAGGTGGATTGTGGCGCGAAAATCTGCGGAAAGGATCAGTCGCTCACGGCCGTGTTCTGTTCGTCGATGCTCCCCGACTTCTCAGGTTGGAAGCGCCTTTCGGCCCACTGCAGTCCCTGGCAGTAAAAACTGTTTGGACCATAACAGTAACACCTAAAGGCTCGGGTTCAGAAGTCACATTCGAGTTTCTCGCGAACGGAACAGCGCACAGCAACCTGGACCAACTGGCGTCTGCAGTACTACAGGTAAAGACACAAGCCCTCCAGCAACTGATTGCCACGGCAGATTGAAGACCTGTTAAACCTTCCGGTCATGAAACCGAATCAACCTTAGAGACCAGTGCTTTTGCAGTCTCTTCGGCTAACTGTTTATCAGGTTCTGTATCCATATATTGAGTAACGCCAAAGGTTTCGTGCCGGCAATGCACACAATACCTTTCTTCAGCTCCGTCATTCGCCGGGCCTGCCCACCACCAATATTTTTTGTCAGCAACATTTATTGTGCCTTCCATAACTTAAAACTCCTTCTGCTTTAGCTATTGATTTCGTAACGATCTAACATCATTACTTTGTTCCACACTTTCACAAAATCGTGAATAAACCGCTCTTGTGCATCTTCTGCGGCGTAGACCTCAGCAATCGCTCTGAGCTGAGCGTTCGAACCGAACACAAGATCGCATCGCGTGGCCGAGTACTTCCGTTCGCCACTTTGTCTGTCATTAAGCGCGAACAAGCCAGCTTCTTTGTCGGTTTCTTTCCATTCAAATTCCATGCTGGTGAGGTTTCGAAAAAAGTCGTTGCTTAACGTTTCAGCACGATCCGTAAGCATGCCGTGCTTTGACCCATCGTAATTGGTCTCAAAACATCGCAATCCACCGACAAGCACCACCCATTGTGGCGCCGTCAAGGCCAGAAGCGATGCTTTATCTAAAAACAGTTGCTCCATAGAGACGTTTTCGAATTGAACATCACTGTTCACGTAATTTCGAAATCCATCAGACACTGGCTGTAGATAATTAGTGCCTTCAATCTCAGTCTGCTCTTCCAAGGCGTCCATTCGCCCAGGAGTAAACGGAACGCTGATTTTCACGTCGATACGCTCAGCAGCCTTCTCCAGAGCCGCGCATCCGCCTAGTACAATGAGGTCTGCCAACGAGACTTTTTTGCGGTCAAACGAATCCTGAACTTTTTCCAGCGCAGCAAGCACTCTGGCAAGCTGCTCAGGTCGATTTACCTCCCAATCTTTCATCGGTGCCAGTCGAATTCGCGCACCGTTTGCACCGCCGCGTTTGTCGGACACACGGAACGAGGATGCAGAAGCCCAGGCAGTCGACACCAGTTCGGAGAGGGTTAAGCCGCTGTCCAGAATCATTGTCTTGAGCGTACTGATGTCGGCGCTGTCTATCAGATCATGGTCTACAGCTGGTATAGGATCCTGCCAGAGCAGATCTTCCTTCGGTATTTCAGGTCCGAGGTAGCGCGATTTCGGCCCCATATCGCGATGGGTCAACTTAAACCAGGCCCGCGCAAAGGCGTCCGAGAAATAACTGAAATCATCAAGAAACTTCTCACATATGGCGTGATAGGAAGGATCAATTTTCAATGCGATGTCAGTTGTCATCATCATCAACGAATGTTCAACGCCATCTTTGTGAGCATCAGGCGTCTTGGGTGCACTGTCATCAACTGGCGTCCACTGGATTGCGCCCTGGGGACCTTCAATTTTCTTCCACTCGTAAGCGAACAGATTGATCAGGTAATCGTTGTCCCATTTGGTCGGCTCAGGTGTCCATGACCCCTCAATGCCATTTGTCATCGTATATTCGGCATAACCTGAACCTTCAGAGTTCATCCAACCCAACCCCATGGCTTCAATCGGCGCGCCGTCCGGTGCGGGACCTACTTTGTCTGCTGGAGCCCCCCCGTGGCTTTTGCCAAACGCGTGCCCGCCTGCAATCAGGGCAACGGTTTCCTCATCATTCATAGCCATTCGCGCAAAGCTCTCACGGATGTCGCGAGCGGCGGCGACCGGGTCGCCATCCTGATTGGGCCCTTCAGGGTGAACATAAATCAGCGACTGGTGGGTGGCACCCAGGGGGTTTTCCAGGTCGTAATACTCTTCATCAACGGATCCTTTCCAGCGCTTGTCGCGGGTGACCATGGTTGTTTCCGACCCCCAGTAAGTAGAGCGGTCGGGTTCCCAGGCATCTATTCTTCCGCCTGCAAAACCGAAGGTTTTCAAGCCCATCGATTCGAGAGCGCAGTTCCCGGTAAGAATCATGAGATCGCCCCAGGACAACGCAGCGCCATACTTCTGTTTGATCGGCCACAACAATCTTCGTGACTTATCAATATTGCCGTTGTCTTCCCATGAGTTTGTCGGTGCAAACCGCTGCATGGCTTGACCCGCACCACCGCGCCCGTCTGCTATTCGGTACGTTCCTGCAGCGTGCCAGGCCATGCGAACCATCTGCGGCCCGTAATGACCGTAATCCGACGGCCACCAGGATACTGTCGACTCGAGCAACGCTTTGATTTCACCCTTGACCTTATCCAGGTCAAGCTTGGCAAACGCTTGCGCGTAATCGAAATCAGCACCCAGAGGGTTCGCTTCTGCCGGATCCTGGTGTAACAGCTCAACCGCTAACCGCTCCGGCCACCAATCGTCCAGCGTCGGACCAGAACCGATCGCACCACCAACTCTCGTACCGCGAAACGGGCACGCACCTTGAGTTGCTTCTTTTAAGTTAGTGTTGTCCATTTACGTCATGTCTCCTTCTGGCATCTGTAAAAACTGCACTGAGCCCGATTTTTCGAACTGCAGCCGCATAAGTGTCTCGAGTTTGAATGAATTGCAAAAATTGCAGCGATGAAGGTAAAACTTGCAAAAAAACCTGCTTCATCGGGGGCAGCATCTACCTGATTTCCGCGCCAGGCGGGGTAACTGCATCAACCATCACCTCTGATGCAGCAATATTTGTACCAGGACAGGATATTCTGCTGGAAGAGGTAATGCCTGTCGCACCCAACCCCTACTTCCGAGCACCCGCAGAAAGTGCGCTACTATTGGGGTCGCTTAGGATTAAAAGATAATGAAATCTAAACTGATGTACTGGTTTGCCGCAGGTCTTTCTTTGCTGGGGCTTCTGGCTCATGAGGTGCTTGGCGCGCCAATGGTGTTACTGCCTCTGCTCACAACTGATCTTCCCGAAGAGGTGATCTGGTTACACAATTTTTCCTGGCATGTTGGAAGCATCGCAGTGGTAGCAATGATTGCCCTGTTTGTTCAAGCGGCGCGTAAGCCTGGAAGTATTTTCGTGGCCTGGACTGCAATCGCGATGAGCATTGGGTTTGCGACACTCGGCGTTGGTCTTGCCATCTTCGGCAGTGCTGTGCTGTGGGCTACGCCTGCGCCTTATGTGTGGAGTGTGATTGCGGTTGTGGGTGCAACAGGCTTGGGTTTCGAGTATCGAAGTTCATCTTGACCTGGTACTATTGTTGCACTGCACAATAGTTAGGCCACTCTAAACAGTGCCCGTTTATGCCAGAGATGAACCCCTCTCCTACACAGTACGAAGTTATCCGGGACGGTCGTCTTGTACACCTCGCTTTTATCGGCCCCGGGGATCGTGCTGACTTACTTACCGGTTTTGAGGGGTTATCGTCTCAATCCCGGTATCTGCGATTTTTCTCTTCCATGCCGGAGTTACCTGATTTCATAACAAACGGGTTATTGCGCACAGACGCGTCTAACCATGTGGCTATTGGTGCCCGCCTGGTGGATACGAACGGCAAGGTGGAGCCACCAATCATCGGGGTCGCGAGGTATTTTCGCTCTTCCGATTCAATGAGTATTGCCGAGCCAGCAATAGCCGTTGTAGATGAATATCATCACATGGGCCTCGGCAAGCTCTTACTGAGGAGACTCTCTCGCATTGCCAGGCTAAATGGGGTTACACACTTCCGAGCACCTGTGTTGAGCGAGAATAAGCAGATCAAAGCGATTCTACGCTCTGCATCTGCCGAGATTGTTGAGCAGGACGGCGCCGTTATGACTTATGATGTCGACATACGTAAATCCGCAAAAGCGCCCCGAGGTGTGCTAACACGCCTGCTTAGCGTCATGCTTGACACCAACAACGTTAAAACACCTTGAATCAGCCGTTAGGAATGACACACTCCCGATTCTCAAGCAACAGCAACTATGAAAAAAATCAAAAATGAAGCGGCTCTATTCAAAGCTGCAATTGATGCCGGCACAAAATATGGCGAAAGCAGAGGTGTTGTTGAGTTCGAAAAAAGCGACACGCTGAACGAAAAAGCGCTATTCATTTATCGGCTTTTGGTTCACGACAAAGTGCTGGTCCCGTTACCAGAAGAACAGGTTTCACAGAAGGCCATCCGCCATCGATTAGTGTTGTGGCATATGCGCCAGCTACCAGAAAACGATCCACTCCTGCAATAAACATTCAGAACAATAAAGGAACAAGCAATGTCGGATAACAAACAAACATCAAGAGACAGCAACACTCCTGCAAACCCCGAGTTCATTTCGCTGGAAGAAGCAGCTGCAATGACCACCGGAACCAGAGTGACCTTCATCCCCGGCATTCCCGCGCTCTATGCTGAAGCCTTGAAGAACATCTGTTTTGTTAAAGGTATACCGCTGATCCGAGCATTGCATCCGATGATGGGTGTAGACAAAGACACGGGAGAAGACCGGCAGGCAATGCTTTACGAACTCACCCGTCAGACAAGTCTGCCCACTATGTTCCATAATGATGAGCGCCCGAGGAATGTCTGGATTGAACAACTCGCGTTAGCAGAACAAATTGGCGCAACAGACAGCCCCAAGTTGCTTCCCGACGACTTTGAACTTCGCGCTGACGTTTTTGGTCTTTGTGCTGTTGTCCTGGCCGAAGATGGGTTCATCTGGAACATGAGAATTCTTGGCGATAGTCCACTGGGACGGAAATATGGTTACAGTGAAGAGGCGAGCGCTGCAGCATTGGGGAAAATGGTAGAGGTGATCGGCCTGCTTGATCGTCGCCTTGCTGCGCAGGAAGAGCTGGGGTCCCGTTATCTTGTGGGTAACGCTGTCAGCGCTGCGGATATCTATTGGGCAACCATGAGTATCAGCGTCGTCCCCGCCCCACCTGAGATCATGCCAGTGACTGAGCAGAATAAAGGGATGCTGAAATACTTCGCAATGAACTCAGAGATTCCAGCAATTGCCAGCGCACTCACACCGAGGATCGAGGCACACCAGCGGTTCATTCTGACCACTCACTGCGAAACACCTGCGGTTCTGGGCGGCAACCTGTTATGAAATGCGCCTGATTTAAGGCACCAACGGTGGTTTGCTGACCAGCGGCAAGGTGACCGCCGGTACCGCCGTGCAATCTGCTAGATATCTACCATGGCTGCCAGCCTGATCTGCCAACTGTCCACGGCTTCGCGAGCTGCTGCAGACTCAAGGAACAGTCGATCAAAGCGGCGACGCGCAGCACCATGCAGTGTGCCAAGGACATATTCTGCCGCCAGTCTGTCGAGCAGTTCAGGGCGTTCGTAGTTCATGACTCTAAACACCCTTTCAGGGCGGTGAGACCCCGACGTACTCTACTCTTGATGGTGCCCACCGGCACTGCAAAGCGCTCGGCTATTTCACTGTGGGACAGTCTCTGAAAGAAAGCCGCAAAGATACTCTGACGCTGGCCGCCCTCAAGGGCTTCGAGGCATTCACGCAGGCGATCAGGTGAAGACGTGGGTTCACTGCGCCATTCACTTTCCAACGCGCCGATCTGTTCGCCGGTTGCGCTGACGGGCGCTTTACCGCGCAATACATCAATCGCTCAATGCGGGCCAGGGCCACCATCCAGGCAATGGCATCACCTCGAGGGGCGGTGTAGGCGGCGGCAGCGTGCCAGACTTTGAGATAAACATCCTGCAACACATCTTCAGCCTGGGTGGAGTTACCAAGCATTCGCAGGGCAACGCTGTAGAGTCGTGGGCTGGTTTGTTCGTAGAGCGCGCGAAAGGCGCCACGATTGTGCAGCACTGAGGTGACCGAAGTGCCATCAATGTCCAGACTCAGCACTTCACCCGCAGGCAGATCATTAGAGAAATCAAAACGAAAGGTCAGGTCTTCGTTTGCGTCACCATCGTTGTCGATGGAAATTTCGTAGACGGCATCGGCATCCAGTGGGAAGTAGTTCGGCCCACCGTAGGCAGCCTGAACCGGAATGTAGTTGGCGATGAAGGTGACGTAATCTTCGCGTCCCGGCTCATAGCTCTTGAACATGTAGAAATCTGTCGCATCCACCTGCGGCAGTTTGGTTATAAAGGGTGCTTCGCGGTGACTGGAAGCACCCGCTGTACCCGCAATCAGTACCACTGCTGCGGCAAGTACGCCGCTCAGCTACTGATTTGCTTTCCCCCGAAAGGTGGGTTTGGTCTGCATTCGTTACTCCTGGTTTTTTTCGTTGAGTACACACTTGTACGAACGAATAGCCGGAGTGGATGCAATAGATTGTCTTACAATCGCATTGGAAGCGAATCTGCAGGGGTCTTTACCGTCGCGCGGGAAGACGAGAACCAAGAAATATCTTCAAACCCTGCAAATGCGCTTAAGGCTCAGTAGTTGTGGTTGTAGGTTGTAGACCCTCCCCTTGTACATCCGTTCATGTCGTATGCCATCTGTGCATCTTCAAGCTCGCTGCGAAGCTCCGCTAGCCGATCATCGTTCTGGCTCTGAAAGTGGTCCTTAACCACGCTGTTGGCCATTTCCCACTCGGATGTGGAGAGGGGCTGGTGAATCTTCTCGTATTGCCGCTGTTGTGCTGCCATCCGAGAAGCGTGACGCCGGTAATCGTCGAACGATTCTTTGGCAATCCGAACGTTAAAAGCCAAGTCCTCGCAATCCGCACTGCCACGGCCGTCATAAGGGGCAGCATATGCAGTACAAGTGCCAAGCACCAAAGCTGCCAGTGAAGTAATTTGAATCAATCTATGCATGACAAGAGCTCCTATACCTCTTTATTGTTAGAACAGCTCGATTATGCTGCAGTGTCGCAAGCCATTTCTTCACCCAATTGGGTGGCCTTGATCTTCGAATCGATCGAACGACTATGCTATGTTTTCGCCAAGAGGGTAGATACGAGATGTGTAAAAGATGCCGTCTGACGCGATACTCATTGATGCTATAGATGGTTTATACCAAGTGATCGACGACCCAGCACAGTGGCTGCCATGGGTCAAACGCGTTAGTGACTCAGTGCGCGCAGACGGCGGCAACATTGCATTGGTCGACTTAGATAAACCGTCTCGCAGTTGGATGGTTCAGAACTACACAACCGAAGAACAACTACGAAACTACTTTAACAATTACGTTTTTGACGACTATCAGAAGCAGGCGCTGGATAAACTGCCTACGGGAAAGGTCTATCACACGCACTCGTTTTCCCAGGCATGGCAAGAACGTTATCTGGACAGTCGGTACTATCAGGAATTTGCATCTGCTACCTGCATGCGCGTGTCTCTGGGAAGCTACGTCCATCGCGATCAACATTCGGCAGTATCCACCGGTTTTCACCGCTATGACCTGAAGCAACCATTTAGTGACGATGCAGCAGCCTTCATTGAAAAGCTCCACCCTCATATCGAACGCGTCCTGAAATTTACTGAGTACGAACTGTTTCTCGAATCCACCTTGTCGGCCGTAGAACCGGAAACACACCAAGGATTGTTCCTGTTGGATAGAAATGGACGGGTAGTTTTCGCGAACTCAGCAGCTTGCGCAATCGAAGCGTCCGGCTTTCTTAAGGTTAAGAATCAGCATCTGTCAGCGCAGGAAGCGAAAAGCAATCAGGCGCTGCAAAAGTACATCAGCGAAAGTTTATCAATGCCACCACAGAACATGCATCACAGAGACAGGGTGGTGCCTGTCGCTCGAGGGCCTGAGCTTGCGCCTTTAACCGCAATTATCAGTCCGCACCTCAAAAAAAAACTCAGTATCAAATCAGTTACCCGAACCCATCGCCCTGATTGTAAAAATTATCGATCCAAATTTGACTAAAGACGGAAATTTCAAGGTTCTCAGCCATGTCTACGGATGTACGGCCAGAGAGATTGAAATTGCCAGTGCCCTTGTAAAAGGCAAAACGCTTAGAAATATTTCCGATTTAATGGGAATCCGTTACGAAACGGTACGCAGCCACACCAAGTCACTTATGGGCAAACTCAATGTGCGTACACAAAATCAACTGTTGCTGCTGCTTGGTCAGATTGGCAGCTGAAACAAAAGAGCACGCGTTGTTATGCATAGAAAAAATTCGCGCATCTAACGATTCGACCGCGCTCTACGCTGCATCCGCTGAAACGCACGCGAGCGCTCTTCCGGAGAGAGATTTCTGAATCTCTTTCTCAATCGCTCTTTGCGTTCGGGCGAAAGCTGATTAAATCTCGACAGCCCTTTGCGCATCTGACGACGTTGTTCCGGCGATAGCTGACTAAAAGCCTGCCAGCGCTGTAGCAACTGCTCGCGTTGACTTAAATCCAACGATTGCCATTTTCGAAACCGTTTTTGCATCTGCTGACGCTGTTCACCGTCCATCGAGAGCCATCGATCCGACCCTAACACCAGGCGGTCTTTGCGCGTTTCGGGTAACGCTTCCCAGCTATCCTGATAAGCACCAAGTACACGCTGCTGGTCGTTTGACAATTCATCCCACGCAACCGCCCAGCCTAAGTGGCTACTCGTTAACAGAATCATGGAGAGGAGCAGTTTTTTCATTTCAGATTCTCCGCGGGCCGTACATGCCCTTCACTTGATACTTCTTCGCCGTTATCCGCATCAGCAGATTTTTCTAACTCTTCAATTTCTTGAGCAAACAGCTCAGTTGCATCCAGTAGCTGACCATCTACTTCGACCATCGCACCCAAATACTCAAGGAAGGACATATCCACTGACATTAACTCGTCTTCAGCCTGAAGCTGTTCTGACCAACAAAGCCAGGCGAGTCCCAGCAGACAACTAACCTTGATAAGGTTCATCGTCCATCTCTCGCTCTGTAAGCATCCAGGCCACAAATTCAAGTTCCTCTAACAACTCTGCTTCCTGCGCTGCTGCCATTTCGATATCGTCCATAACCGGCAGAACCTCCACCGGGTCTGCAACGAAAACAACCCATGCAAAAACGGCTGCGCTCAGTCCGCCAGCACCCCAGGCCGGCCAGAACACCCAGGACCTTACGGGTTCTGATGCCGCCTGCAGAGCCTGACCTCTAGCACTGCGAAGACGTGCCTGAGTACTTTGCGCAATCGCCTGCTCGTGAGATCGTAATTGCTCACCAGCGCGTTGCGCCCATTGTTGATCTTCGTCGTTCAGCTCACTCATCATCTTCACCTTGTAAGGCTTCACCTAACTTTTCCCGCAGTGCGTGAACTGCACGAGAGTAATGGGTCTTAACGGAGCCTTCAGAACAATTCATACTTTTTGCAGTGTTTTTCACATCCATTCCCTCCCACGCTCGCAATAAAAATGCCTGCTGTTGGCGAACGGGTAACAGTGCCACCGCTTCCAGAAGCAACCTGGTGTCGCTGTCCAGTTCCTGAATGAATTCCGGATTGTGTTGCGCAGGACCAGCAACTTGCTCTAACTCATCCTGTCCGGAACTCTCACCAAACCCAAACCAGCCGAATAGCCCAGCGCGCCGACTATTTGAGCGATGAAAGTCCGTAATGCGATTATTGAGTACACGATAAAATATCGGCGCCCACTCGCTACTGTTTTTTTCACTGTACTTCCTCGCCAACGTGAACATGGCATCCTGCACAATGTCTAACGCATCGTCAGCGTTTTTGACGGAAACGACGGCCATACCGAAGGCGCGCTTTTCCACGCTCGCCAGGAACTGACTGAAATTATCTGGATTGGCCATCTCCTGAGCATAGCCAACGTGACCTGACCGGTCAGGGTCCAGATCACGTTGGTTGACTGGAGAAATACGAATCGCTCTACTGCCGACCTAGTGTCTTCGATTTACCCGGTTACCTTTACGATCCAGGCGATGGTCTATTCGGCTGCCTTTGCGATCCAGACGATGATCGACGCGATCACCTTTGCGATCAAGCCGGTTGCCAAAGCGCTCTTTGCCGTTGGCATCAGCTCTTTCGGAGGCTATATCCAAACGATTGTTCACCCGATCACCACGTTGATCGAGACGGTTTTCTATGCGGTCGCCTTTCTTATCAAGCCTGTTTTCAATCCGATCGCCCGTATCCGCACTGGCCTGTGCCGATAAAAAAGTCACTGATGCTGCAAGAACGATGCTTTTTATAACAAGATGATTCATATCTAACCTACTTCTGTTGATGATCGTATTGTTATTAACGTGCGAACCAGGATTTGGTTGACATGAAAATCAAAAATTTATCGCCATTTATGGCTAAAACGGACCTGAGCGCTGCGCAAAACACTAAATTGGCACAACCAGATTAATCACCTGATGGATTAACTCTTCCTCTTCAAACTGCTCAAAGTCTGGATGGTCGGCGCTCAGCAGAGGGTTTATCAGCAGCAGCGCCGCGCCCATCGGAACAGCGTTTGTAAACAGAGAGACTATCGGCAGCGGTACATCTGAGAGTCTGCCCTGCCGCTGGCTGGCTTGCACTGCATCACTCACCGAAGCACTGAACTCGAGCATCGCCTCAGTCAGGTCATCATCGGCAAAACGGGCCACATCGGGATGCAACAGCGTGCGAAAGAGCGCGCGGTTGCGTAAAGCCCAGCGCATGAAGCCCCGACCCATTGCATTCAGTCGTACGTTTGGATTGTCACTTGCAGTTGCATCAGCTGCCTTCAGGGTGGCGTCTCTGAGCTGCATCCAACCCCCGGTTGCGATCGCTGACAAGAGCGATGCTTTGTTCTTGAAATGCCGGTTAGGTGCGGCATGAGAAACACCCAGATCCTTAGCGATACCACGCAAACTAAGTGCATCCAAACCCTGCTCGTCGATTATTTCTACAGCTCGTTGCAGTATGTCACTGCTCAAGTTGCCGTGATGGTAGGCATTCTGAATCTGCTGATTGCTCACTGGGGTTTTTTCACTAAAGTTGACAGCGCCTACATCTTCGCATAAGTTACGCACCAAACATAAGTAGACGACGTCTACATTAGTTCAGAGGTATCGATTGTGCAACAGGTCATCAAGTTTCTCTTCTCTCCCCTGGCTTTTGCGGTGGGCTTTCTGTGGCCTCTTTTTTCGCAGATCCTGTTGGCATCACAGACGGTCGAGAGCAATGGGCTCGCCATCAGCATTGGTGCGGTCGTCGCCATCGGCTGGGGTTTAATGGCACAAGTGAGGGGGAGCTGGATATGGATCAAGTAACCCACCAGCAGGACATCAACACCCTGAGCGACGCGCAAATTGACGTGATAGAGCGCCAGATCGCGAACAAATATATGCGCATCGTGCCCTGGGGTGCGGTGGCCTGGGGTATCGGCAATTGCCTGGTCTTTTTCTCTCTGTTTCCACTCGTCATGATGGACCTGCTACCGCTCTGGCTGGCCTCTCCCATCGCAACCATCTCCATCGCTTTGTCATATCTGCCATCCCACGAAGCACAGCACAATATTATCGCTGGACGTGGCAAACCGCTTCGCTGGCTGAACGAACTCGTTGGGCACATGTCAACATTACCCCTTGTTCTGCCTTATCGTGTTCTGCGTGCGACGCACATGGAGCACCACGCGCACACTAACGACTCGGAGCTGGACCCTGACTTCGGCGTGCATGCACCATCGGACAAAGATTTTCTTATCAAAACAATTCGCGACCGACTGACAGGCTCTGAGCGCGATGATTCTTATGGCAGAACCCTGGATCGAATTGGACAAAGCGCACTGATGTTGGATGCATTAATCTACAACACCATATATCTGATCATCCTTTTTACGTTGGCGTGGTCCGGATATGCATTGGAAGCTGCACTGCTGTGGTGGCTGCCCAAGCATATCGCTATGACCTACATCAGCTACTATTTATCATGGGCACCACACCACCCTGCTGAAGAACAAGGCCGGTATAGAGATACCAGAGCATTTAAGAGCAAGCTGGGCAACGCCTTATCCATGGGTATGCAGTACCACATTATTCATCACCTTTACCCGCGCATTCCGCTGGCTAAAACGCCTGCTGCTTATCGCGAAATGAAGCCCATTCTCGAGCGTAAAGGCTGTGATCTTGGCGCGCTTTAGATCCACATGAGCATCTCGCCAACTACCTTGGGAAGAACAGGAGAAGGAAACCCCGGGCTCATTTAAGCAATTCAATCCAGTGCACAACTTCTACGTCGTGACCTGCAGCCAGATGGGTCTGACAACCCACATTCGCCGTAGCTACCAGTTCAGGAGCCCCAGCCATCAGGGCATCCCACTTGTTTGTTTTCAACTGATCAGACATCTGCGGCTGCAGAATCGAGTAAGTGCCTGCAGAACCACAACACAAATGGCTATCCGGAACCGGCGTGAGCTTATAACCTGCTTTCTGTAGAAGCCTGCTGACAACATCATCCAGTTTCTGTCCATGCTGCAGCGTGCAGGGTGAATGCCAGGCTACTCTATCTACTGACCGGGCCCTGGCCCAGTTAACTTCCAGGCTGTCCAGAAACTCACTGACATCTAACACTTTTGCGGCGATGGTCGCCGCGCGCTGAGCATAAGTTGAGTCGTGAGCCAGCAGGCGAGCATAATCTTTGAACGTTACTCCACAACCCGAAGCGCTTGACAGAATCGCATCGCAGGATTGGGCCAGCTCGAAAAGCGCATCAACATTATGCCGCATACGATTCAGAGCCTGGTTTTCATCACCAAGGTGTAAATCCAGCGAACCACAGCAACCTTCGTCAGGAGCGGCAGAAACATTAATATCGTGATCCTGTAGCAGTTGGGCCAGTGCAATATTGGTTTGTGGTGTACTGACTTGTTGGGCACAGCCGTTGAGCAAAATGACACTGAGAGAATGATCATTGTCAGCGGTCTTCAGTGCGCGCCAGGCTTTGCCAACTTTTGTCGGGATGTTCTTCGCCAGATTTTTCGGTACCAGAACCCGAAACAATTTGCCAATCCGAGCCATTCGCCGCAACCGCCCCGCATCTGGTATCAGCCACTGCAGAAACTGTCGCGTGAGCCCTGCCAGGCCACTGCGTTTTACGCCGAGGGTATTCCTGGTGATTTCTGCTAACTCGCCGTAAGCGACGCCAGACGGGCAGGTGGTTTCACACGCACGACAGGTCAGACAACGGTCCAGGTGGAAGGTGGTTCGTTCTGTGTTTTCACCCGTTTCCAGTAACTCACGCATCAGATAAATGCGTCCGCGTGGCCCATCCAATTCGTCGCCGGTAATCTGGTAAGTTGGACAGGTTGCATTACAGAAGCCGCAATGTACGCAGCTACGCAGAATTTCGTTCGCGCGTCTGCCATCATCTGTCGCCAGGAGCTTGACAGGTAGATCAGTCTGCATGGGTAATCCCACGTTCCATTGGCGACAGAAACAGGCCATGGGGATCAAAGGCCTGTTTGATCGCCAGCATGTACTTTCCAGGTGTCTCATCAACAGTCTGCGGCTCGCCTTTCACGTGCGCCCAGCCACCCACTTCGCTGGCATAGGCCTGCACCCTGGCACTGTCGTTGTGCCACCACCAACGCTGTCCACCAGCCCATTCCATCGCAAAATTCTGCACATCATAGTGTTCAGGAAGCGGTGCACCTGGCGGTGTGATTACACGCCAGAGCTTGTGCCCGGTTCTATCGGGTCCGCCACTATAGGTCGCCTTAAAAAATTTGTGATCATGATCGCTGATCTGTCTCCAGATCTGATCAGAGAGCCTTCGATGCCCGCCCAGATCGGAGATTTTCTGCTCTACAGCTTGCGCCGAGCCGGACAATCTCAGGAAAAGCTGATTATTATTCCACCAGACAGCATTAAGTGGAGTGTAGCTGCGCGCCAGGTTCCGACAATATTCATTTGCCGCAGCTGCGTCCATTTCAAAAGACAGTGTCGCAGTAGATTGCGCCATAGGCTGAACACGCAGACTTGCCTCCAGCAGAACGCCCAGTGCTCCCCAGGAGCCTGCCGCAAGTCGCGAAACATCATATCCGGCGACGTTCTTCATAACACGACCACCAAAATTCAGAACCTCACCCAGGCCATTGCACAACTTGACACCCAGCACGGCATCCCGTGTCGAGCCGCCCCAGGGTCGAGCCGGCCCTGATAATCCCGAGGCCACCATTCCTCCAACTGTGCCAGAGCCAAAAAACTGCGGTGGCTCAAACGCCAGATGTTGATTGTGCTGTGCGAGAACAGACACAATTTCCTTCACGGGCGTACCGCATCTGGCGGTAATCACAAGCTCAGCCGGGTCATAAGCGACTATTCCCACGTGCTCGGTTGTGACCAGCAGCTGCCCACCACTGCCGGGCAGCCATTGCCGTTTACTGCCGGTACCGGCTGTTCTCAACTGTATGTGTTCAGATTGTGCAGTTTGCACTGCGTCTACCAGGCGCGGGCTGATGTCCATTAAAAACGTTCAATCTCAGGAAACGGCAGTTCCCCATGTCGTACATGCATACCACCCAGCTCGCCGCAGCGGGTAAGCGTGGGTATGCCTTTATCCGGATTCAGAAGGTTGTCCGGGTCCCAGGCGAGTTTCAGGCGCTGAAACTGTTCTATTTCCATGCTGTTGAACTGCACGCACATCTGATTAAGCTTCTCGACGCCAACTCCATGTTCGCCCGTCACGGTGCCGCCCACTGCCACGCACAGCTCAAGAATTTTCCCTCCCATCTCTTCTGTCGCGGCAAGCTGCCCTGGGACATTGGAGTCAAAAAGAATCAACGGATGCAGATTGCCGTCGCCAGCATGAAATACATTCGCCACCGGCAGATTGTACTCTGCGGATAACTGGTTTATTTTGTCTAACACTTCTGACAAGCGGTGTCGCGGGATGGTGCCATCCATACAGTAGTAATCCGGTGCAAGACGGCCAACGGCGGGAAAAGCGGACTTACGGCCTTTCCACAATCGCGCTTGCGCGGAGCTATCCGTGGCAATATCTATACTGGTTGCACCCGCATTATCAACAATACGCGAGACCATCCCTGCCAGGCTGTCAATTTCTTCGCCTGCACCATCCAGTTCTATGATCAGAATCGCCGCGGCATCCTGTGGATAACCCGCATGGGCAAATTGTTCTGCGGCCTGAACCGCAAGTTGATCCATCATTTCCATGCCGGCAGGAATGATGCCTTCAGAAATGATGTCTGCAACGGCCTGACCCGCTTCATTCACGGAATCAAATGCAGTCAGCATAACTACTACTGCGGGCGGTTTCGGCAATAAAGCGACGGTAACTTCAGTCACAATACCCAGCATACCCTCCGAACCGCACATAACTGCCAACAAATCTAATCCGGGGCTATCCAGAAGCGGACCGCCCAGCTCAAGCACTTCACCGGCAATCGTCACTACTCTCACACCGCGCAGATTGTGCACCGTGAGACCGTATTTCAAACAGTGGACGCCACCAGAATTCTCTGCCACATTGCCGCCAATGCTGCAGGCAATCTGCGAAGAAGGATCCGGCGCATAATATAGACCGTGCGGCTCAGCGGCCTGACTTATGGCCAGATTACGCACCCCAGGCTGTAATCGGGCCGTGCAGTTCTGCACGTCGATATCGAGGATCTTATTCATCTTGGACAAGCCCAACACCACACCAGAGCGCATGGGTCGGGCACCACCAGATAGACCGGTGCCTGCACCACGCGGCACGACCGGCACTTTGTGGGTATGGCAGATCTGCAGAATTTTCTGCACCTGGGCTTCAGTCTCGGGTAAGGCAACCACCCAGGGCTGCTCACGAATAGCGGTAAGCCCGTCGCACTCGTAGGGTTTTAAACCGGCTGCATCGGTGATGAGCCCGTCATCCGGGAGAAGGGTGCGCAGTTGATCAATAACTGCCTGGGGTTTGTCTGCGGCCATGTTCATGGCCGCCATTATGCCCGAAAAAGATTATGCGTCAGCGTTTAGAAGTGGAAGTTAATTGCCGCATATGGCCCGTTCACATCGATCTTTGCCTGATCAACTTCGTCAAACGCATCCAGCTCAATCTGAACCGCACGGTAGCCCGCTTCAAGACCCAGACCGACACTGGATTCGTAACCAATTTTTGCATCAAAGCCGATCAGGGTATTGTCGTCATAGCTGATCCCCTGCGCCTGGGCGCCGACCCACACACCGGTGAAAGGCAGATCAGCACGAACTGCTGCGTAAAGCATAGGCACAACTTCATCAAAATCTGCGCTGGCCTGCTCAGACAGGCTGGTCACCTCAATAGATCCCTCAACCAGGCTGATGGCCAGGCCCAGGTCCAGAGACACGACGTTATCCAGCAGTTCGTAATACAAGACCGCATCTGTCTGGGTCAGGTCAACTGTCGTGTTCACGGCTTCTGAAAGGTTGAAAACGTTGCCGTTGAATTCAATGGTGCGCGAAAGTGTGCTATTAGCATCCACATCAAGGGTGTAATACTGCGCCCGCACATTGGGAAGCACAGGCACGCCATGTTCAAACGCCGCGTACAGAACGACACTGTCATCATCGTCAAGACCAAGATCGTCTTCGATGTCGACGTTAGATATACCTGAACGCACATCACCACTGTAGCCCTGCTGCCACGTACCCGCACCGGCATAAACCCCGAACAGCGTATCTGCTTGAACCGGCGCGGCGCTTGCCAGGCTGAGTGCCAGCACACTCGCTGCCACTGCTTTTGCATGAATCATGTTCTCACCCTGCTTTAGCATCAAAAATTTTATACCGGAATTCTAAGGCGGAATTATCTGATCGTTGTGAACCAGTCCACAGCTGGCATCTACATGCGACTGGCTTTAGGCTAGCTGTGACTTATGCACGTTAGGCGGGAGCGGACAACTGTGAGCATCGACGACAAATTCAAGACCCTGGGACTGCAGCTGCCAGCACCTATGCAGACTGCCAACTTACCTTTCGACTTATACAGACTGGATGGACAGATACTCTATCTATCCGGCCACGTTCCTACCGAATCCGATGGCAGCATGGCTAAGGTACTGGGTAAAGTTGGCGCCGAGGTCACCCCGGAACAGGCCTATGAAGCAGCTCGCAAGGTCACCCTGGGAATGTTTGCAAGTATTGTAGCTGCGGTGGGTAGCCTTGATCGCGTCGAAGCCTGGCTGAAAGTGTTTGGCATGGTTAATGTGGCACCTGGTTTTAAAACCATACCACCCGTCATTAATGGTTGTTCCGACCTCATCCTGGAGGTGTTTGGCGCAGACGTGGGCGCGCACACCCGGTCTGCCGTGGGCATGGCGGAATTACCTTTTGGCGTGCCCGTTGAAATAGAAGCGCAGCTTAAAATCAGACTCTGAAGCCCCGCAAAATCAACTAGGGAATCAGCACAGGAACCGCAATGAAAAAATTTCTTTTAGGTATAGCTGGCGTATTGGCGCTACTGGCTGTTCTATTCTATGTCTTCCAGGATGAAGTAGGCTTCGGCCTGATGCGAATGGCGCTTGCGCCCGATCAGAGTTTTGCAGCAGACACCCGCCATACACCGCCGGACTACAGCCAGGCGTTACACTGGGCCGCACTGCCGCAGCGGGATGATGACGCTGACGTTTCTCCTCTGGGTTTTGATCTGGACAATCAAAACGCTGCACCTGTTGATGTGTTTTTCATACACCCAACCACTTATTACAAACCAGATTACTGGAATCAGCCGCTGGATGACGCTGACGCTAACACGTTCACCGACACACAAGTGCTACGCAATCAGGCCAGTGTGTTCAACAGCTGCTGTAAGATTTATGCACCCAGGTATCGCCAGGCAACCCTCTATGCCTTTATGGACGATGGCGATGACGGCGAGGCAGCCATCGACTTTGCCTATACAGATGTACGCAAGGCGTTTGAATACTACCTGCAGAACTACAACGACGGGCGTCCGTTTATTATCGCCGGTCACAGTCAGGGTGGTAAACATGCCGACACACTGCTCAAAGAAATAAACGGTACGCCGCCGATGCAACAGCTTGTTGCCGCGTATCCGGTTGGATTTTTCTTTGATGGTGAAGGCAGCATACCTGTGTGTGAATATGCCACCCAAACTGGCTGTCAGGTTACCTGGAACTCGGTTGCACCAGACGCGCCTACGTTTTCCGATACCAGCGATGCCATCTGCGTAAATCCACTTAACTGGTCAGCTGACGGCCAATACGCAGACTTCAGCGAAAATCAGGGTGCGGTAAGTTTTGCCGCGGACGGCGAGGTTGAGCCTGGCATTGCCGACGCCCAGTGTGTGAATGGCCTGTTACACGTGACTGAGGTGAAGTCAGATAATTACTCTACCGAGATGTTTGGAGAAGGTAACTACCATGTCTATGATTTCAGCTTCTTCCACATGAACATCCGCAATAATGCGATGGCGCGAGTTCAGGCCTTTACAACACCCTGAACTCAACACTATACCTCTACCTGACGCATTCAGGAATATTGTCTGGACATCTGTTCCAGACTTGCAAAAAACTGCTGCTTCACTTCCGCTATGACTTCAGCAACCGGGCGCACGCTGTCAATTCTACCGGCCACCTGGCCAGTTAAAGCGATACTTGCTTCCATATCGCCACCAAAATAAAGATCTGTGGCTTTACCAAATTCAGTCATGGCGTTGGTGTCGTTTTCAAATTCCAGCCGGGTGGTTTTTTCAGTTCGCAAAGCGCGCAATGCAGGCGAGTGGGCACGATTCAGGAAAACCGTATCGGTCTCTTTCGCATTAACAATCGCTTTTTTCCAGTTGTCATGCACTGGTGATTCAGCCGCAGACACCATCCGCGTACCCATCTGAATACCTTCCGCACCCAGCGCAAAAGCTGCATGCATCGACGCACCATCCAGAAACCCACCCGCTGCAATGATCGGTACATCAACTTTTGATCGTATCAGCGGCAACAGAACCATAGTGGATACATCGCGTGGATTCTTAAAACCACCGCCTTCGCTACCTTCCACAACAAGACCATCAACGCCAGCGTCTACTGCCTTCAGCGCCGCATCGAGACTTGGTACGACGTGAAACACCGTAAGACCGGCATCTTTCAACTCTTTGGTATAACGCTCCGGGTTTCCAGCTGAAGTGGTGACAAACTTGACACCCTGGTCAATTACAAACTGAACAATATTCGGGTCGCGAACAAACGCCTGAGCGATGTTTACACCAAATGGCTTGTCCGTCAGATCACGCATTTTGAGAATTTCTTCACGCACTGCATCCAGTTCCCCTGAGGATGTTTCAATGATACCCAGCGCGCCCGCATTGGAAACGGCGGAAGCTAGCTGGGAGCGCGCAATCCAGCCCATGGGTGCCTGTACCAGCGGAATGTCTACGCCGAGCATCTCGGTGATTCTGTTTTTGAACGGCATCTGCCCTCTCCGAATTAAAAGTTACAGCCGGTCAGTCTAACCGGCTGCATAGACTAATTCACCATTCACCCAGGTTTGTAGAATGGCAATGTTGCTTAATGCATCAGGCTCAACCTGCAACGGATTCTGATCAAGCACAATGAAATCAGCAAACTTACCCACCTCAAGGCTGCCCACCTCATGGTCGCTGTGACACTGCCAGGCAGCATCAATGGTCATGGCACGCAGTGCAGCCGCGGTGGAAATACACTCATGGGGAGACAGCTTTTCGTCCGACTTCCACATGTTGCGAGTTACCGCGTTTTCTATACAACGCAGCGGATTCATCTCGGTAACGGGGTCATCTGAGTGAATGGTCCAGCGAATACCTTTGGCTTCACAGGTACCGGTGCGGTCAAGTAAGGAGGCCTTCTCCAGGCCAAATACATCCTGCACAAACGCCTGCCCCCAGAAATAAACGTGGCCTATCAGAAAACTCGGAGACAAACCAAGCTCTGCCATACGTTCAATCTGTTCATCGTGAAGAATACTACAGTGCTCAATGCGACAGCGCTGGGTATCAGCCCGTAGACCTTTTGCCGCCGCGGCCTCGAACGCATCGAGCACGTTATCAATCGCAGCATCGCCATTGGCATGAACACAAACCGCCCAGCCATCCGCTAAGCGCTGCTCTACCGCAGCAAAAAGTTCTTCGCGTTCGATATAGGCAATACCGGTTTCCTCAGAATTCAGGAAAGGATCACGCTGCAAACCCGTGCGCCCCTGGTTAGAGCCGTCGCTGACAATCTTCCAACCCGTGTTGCGCAGCCATTCATCACCTTCACCCCAGCAGCAACCGGCTTCGTCCCAGCGCTCGGCAACGGCTTGCGCCAGTGAGTAGCGGAAGCGTACCGTCATGCGGTTGCTGTCGCGCAGGGCCTGATAAAGGTCCAGCTCTTTTGCGCCCTGGAACAGTCCTGTGCCCTGATCACACAAGCCAGTAATCCCCAGGGTGTTGGCGTGAGCAAACACATCCAGACAGGCCTGCGCCAGATCAGCAGTTTTTGTCTGCGGATTATGGCGCGCTACCAGCGCCATGGCCGGCCCCGCCTTAAGCACACCATTGGGTTCGCCGTTTTCATCACGACCTATCTCAGCACCTGCGGGATCAGGTGTGGTGGCCGTGACACCCGCCAGCTGCAGTGCAACAGAGTTACAGTAAGCCAGATGCAGGGACGCGTTGTAGATGAAAATGGGGTGATCTGTGCTGACCTCATCAAGCAGATCTACGGTCAGATAGTCAGGACCTTCCTGTAGCGACGGATCAAACTGCCGTCCAACCAACCACTCTCCAGCTGGGGTGTTTCTACTTTTTTTCTGCAGATGAGCTAACGCGTCCTGGGCACGTGGGAATCTGAACGGACCGACGTTTTCAAAACTGTGCAGCATCGCCAGCGGCGCGAGATGCATATGCGGGTCGATGAAACCCGGCAGGATGGTTTTGTTACCGGCAGAATATTTTTGTTCAGCCAGAGCTTGCGCAGGCGCATCTTTTTCTGCACCGACCCACCGAATCCTGCCATCTACTACCCACATGGCATCCGCCTCCGGCTGATCGGGGTTCATGGTTTGAATCCTGGCCTGGGTGACAAAAACAGAGTTTTCCAGCGCGGCAGTTCGTTTCGTTAAGTGTTTGGCCTGATCAGCAAGATCAACGCCACTGAGGCTGAGTAACTCGCTGAAGACATTAGCGCAACAGGGACACGCAAACGGGTCAGCAGAATGGTGTGCCGGTATCGAAGGCGAGTACCAGTCATCTATGGAAATTTCATTCGACGTTACGTGGCTGTCATCAAACATGGCAGGTACCATTGGTTAAAGCATAGAGGAGTCTAACAATGACCCAGGGCACAGACTACGACATCGCAATCATCGGTGCAGGTGCGGCTGGGTTGTCTGTAGCTTACTTTCTCAGCGAGGACGCCCGAGTGGTGGTCCTTGAGGCGGAGTCACAGCCCGCTTATCACAGCTCCGGGCGTTCTGCTGCGATGTACATTGAGGGTTACGAAAATCAGGTTGTACGCCACCTGACTCAGAGCGGGAAAAACTTCTTTTTTGCTCCACCGGCCGAGTTCAGTGATACCCCTCTGGTTACACAGGCTGGCGGATTAACTGTGTCAGGCCCAGCGGAGGCACCCAAACTCGAACGGTATCTGAATACCTGGCAGCCGCATTGTCCGGAGCTGCAACCCATCAGTGTGACGCAAGCAAGGGACATCATTCCGATCCTGCGAACAACGTGGCTCAGTGCCGCTGCATACGATCCCAGCTGGCACAACATAGATGTCCACGCTCTGTTACAGGGCTATCAGCGCGGTATCCGGCAGAACGGCGGCGAGGTGATAACAGATTTTCGCACGGACAATATCGAGAGAGCCGGAAAACACTGGCATATGCGATGCGCAGACAGACAGGTAAGCGCACCTATCCTCATCAACGCCGCTGGCGCCTGGGCAAACCATATTGCCGAGCTTGCCCGAATTGACACCTTACCGCTGACCCCTTTGCGCAGAACTGCAGCCATTGTCCCGGCACCGGCAAACTGTCGGGACTGGCCACTGCTCCACACCATCAGCGAAAACCTCTATTTCAAGCCGGAAAGTCCTGGCCTGATGGTTTGCCCACAGGACGAAACACCAAGCCCCGCGATGGACGCGTACGCTCATGAGATCGATATTGCACAGGCACTGGATACGTTTGCTCAGGTCGCAGATTTTGATGTGAAAACGGTGACGCACAGCTGGGCGGGGTTGCGCACTTTCACTCCGGACAGATTCCCCGTGGTTGGATTTGATAAGCAGAATAACGGCTTTTTCTGGCTGGCAGGACAAGGCGGATTTGGCATTCAAACCTCCCCGGGACTGGCCCGGTTAGCCGCGGATCTGGTGAAACACGAATCTCCGCAGGATGAGGTGAACATTGTCCAGCAGATATCAGTGAATCGGTTTTAACTTGCGTAAGCTCGAGGGTGCATACGAAACCATCGAAGATCGGGTATGCTCTGGTTTCAACGCGGAGGAATTGGGAACAGAACATGAAAATCAATGTTGAAGTAGACGTCACGCCGGAAGAGCTCAGACGATTTATGGGGCTGCCGGACGTACACGAACTGCAACAAGGTATGCTCGAACAATTTACCCAACGACTGCAGTCTTCGGCTGAACAACGTGACGAGTTTATCCAGGGAATGTTCAAGAACGCCATGGGTCCCTGGCAGGCATTTTCAAACGTCATGAACAGCGCCGGCAAATCAACCAAAAGCAGTGGCAAGAGCAACACGGACAAATAGGCCAGGAGCAGAAAAATGAGTGAATTAGATCCACGTCCCAACAACTCTGAGCTTGAGGTAAGACGCTGGGCGGCGGCTACCCATATCGCCGCCATAGCCGGCTATCTCATCCCGTTTGGTAACATCATTGGCCCTTTACTGGTCTGGCAGCTAAAAAAGGAAGACGGACAGCTTATTGATGACCAGGGCAAAGAGTCTGTTAACTTTCAGATCACCGTGTCCATCGCCATGCTGATCTCTGCAGCGCTGACGCTGATTCTTATCGGCTTCCTACTGATCTTTGTTGTTGGTCTGGGCGCGCTTGTTCTTGTGGTGATTGCAGCCATCAAAGCCAACGATGGCGAAGCTTACCGCTATCCGCTGACCTTGAGATTGATCAAATAAACCTCGCCTGCTCACTGTGATTCACGCTGCGGCCGCACAAGTGCGGCAGCAGCAACTAACAGTACGGCGGCCAGAAGGCTGGCCATGGCAAAATTTCCACTGGCATCAGCCATACGACCTGAGACTGCTGGGCCCAGCAATTGACCCAGGGAGAACGCAACCGTCATTGCACTCACAGCAAACGCAACTCTAGTTGGTGCAGCCGCTCGAGCTGCGCTCAAGCCCAATGCAGTGATCGCGCCGAACGTACCGCCTAACAATATACAGGCCAACAGCAACCCCGGATAACTGCCACTGAGTCCAGCCAGAACGACACCCACTGCTTCAACCAGATAGGCCAGCTTCAGGGTATTCAACAATCCAAAACGATTGGCGACCCATTGCCAGAGATAAACTGATGGGACAAACGCTAAACCAACCGCTGTCCAGACACTGCGTACATCTATGCCCGGAGTATCGAGCCGCTGGGCCATAGCAACGACAAAGGTCGCCGCGACAACATAGCCGAAACCAAAAAAGCCGTAGCCGATAATCAGCCGCCACAGCGTCCAGTCAAAGTCGAGACTGAAACTTTGCCGTGGCCCTGCAGGAATCGGCTGAAACTGATGTTTTCCAATCAGAAACCAGGCTATGGCTATCAGGCCTGCAGATAATGCACCCAGTCGAGCCCACTGGGTGCTGACGTCACCACCACCGTATACCGAAAGCATACAGATCAGAATGCCCAAACCGACGCCGGCAAAATGCACGTTACCAAATCTTTCCTGGCGCTCGCTGGCGAGTACAAACATCAGGTGAGTGGTCACTGCTACCAGACAGAAAGCACTGGCCACACCACTTAGAAACCTGACGCCCAGCCACACATTGAAACTGTTTGCTTCTGCACCCAGGTAGGTGGTAACGGCACTGGCCATCAGGGCTGCGGCGAGCCAGATGCGGATGTTCCGCGACGCAGTG
Organism: Pseudomonadaceae bacterium; assembly: GCA_024743175.1. GTDB lineage: Bacteria > Pseudomonadota > Gammaproteobacteria > Pseudomonadales > Azotimanducaceae > UBA4421. The sequence continues at coordinate 173,511 of JANSXA010000007.1, forward strand.
ATGGTGGGAGCGAGTATTGCGCCAACCAGATAACCGATAAAGTTAGCACTGGCCAGGTCGCCCGCTGTAGCAAAGCTCCAGTTATATTGAGCCACCATTTCGGGTAACAGCGGGGTATAGGCAAAACGGCCAATACCCATTGCACTGGCCATAACCAGAGTAGCGCTGATCACCCAGCGGCTGGCAGAACTCAATTACCCCGCCGATTCGTTGCGCAGATCAGGCAATTGATAGCCCCTGGCATCAAGGTCCGCGCGCACGACTTTCTTGTCCATCTTACCCGTCGATGTCAGCGGGATGGAATCTACAAACAGGACATCATCCGGCAGCTGCCACTTCGCAAAGGCAGTTGCACAGTGTTCCAGTACAGTTTCAGCGCTGACTTCTTTTCCTGGTTCTAGAATTACCAGTGCCACCGGCCGCTCATCCCATTTGGGGTGCGGATGTGCGACAACACAGGCCTGAGCAATCCCGTCCAGGGCAACAATATGGTTTTCCAGATCAACTGACGATATCCATTCACCGCCACTTTTCACCAGGTCTTTGGAACGATCACTGATAATGAGATACTCTTCCGGATCAATCTTGCCGACATCTCCAGTGATCAACCATCCGTCATGAAATTTTTCCGGCTGAGGGTTGTTGTAGTATTCCGAGCAGATCCATGGTCCGCGAATGAGAATTTCACCCACTGTTTCGCCATCATGCGGCAGCGGATTGAACTCTTCGTCAAATATTTCCAATTCGATACCTGGCATCAGCTGACCCGCCTTGGCAACGTTGGCAAACTGCTAATCCTCACTGATAGATAACTGAGAACGCTTCATTACCCGGCGCGACAAAGTCGCCAACGGTGAGGTTTCAGTCATACCCCAGCCCTGAATCATCTCCACACCCAACTCATCCCAATACCAGCGAATGAGCGACGACGGAGGCGCGCTACCCCCACAGGTTAAACGGGACAGATTGGATAAGTCGTACTTGCCCGGGCTGCCTTGATAAAGGCCTCTGATTCCCTGCCAGATAGTGGGCACACCTGCAGAAACAGTCACGCCTTCTGATTCGATCAGCTCTAACAACCGTTTCGGATCCATGAAACGGTGTGGCATGACCTGTTTGCAGCCCAGCATCAGCGCTGACCAGGGCAAACCCCAGCCCATAGCATGGAACATAGGCACGATGCCCAGCAGGGCATCGGTTGCAGACAGGTTCATTGAGTCAGTCATACACTGAGCCATAGTGTGCAGATACTGCGAGCGGTGCTCGTACTCAACACCTTTCGGATGACCGGTGGTGCCGCTGGTGTAACATAGACCCAGCGGGGAATTCTCATCAATGCTGGGCCAATCATAATCTGTTGGTTTGCCGGCAATGAAGTCTTCGTAGTCAACCGGGTTCGGCAGGTCTGTCTGCCAGCCTTCAAACCCTTCTTCAGTGGCAACAACCACCCGTTCCACTGATGGCATACGATCCTTCAGCACTTCCAGGAGAGGCAGGGCATCAGCATCAACAATGATTAATTTATCCTGGGCATGATCAATGATGTATTCCAGATCTTTGTCCGATAGACGGATATTGAGGGTATGCAACACCGCACCCATTCCTGCGCAAGCATGATAAGCCTCAAGGTGACGGGAACCATTCCACATGAATGTGCCCACCCGATCTCCTACCTGAACACCAGCATCTTTCAGAGCATGAGCCAGCTGATGGGCGCGATTGCGGGTCTCAAGATAGGTCTGCCGGCGCACCCCATTCTCTGTCGCTGTCACAATCTCTTCATTAGGTGCAACCTTTGCGCCACGGTCTAAAATCGTGTGCATCAGTAAGGGCGTATGTTGCATGGCCATTGTAGAATTCTCCCACTTTCTAAAATTTTGCAGCCCAAGCTTAGCATGGGCCGAGGACGTATTTTGCCAGACAAAACAATGATAGAAGAGGCCAATGAACACATGCTCAACATTCCTCATTCCCGCGCCCTGGGTATGGAATTTGTTGCCCAGGGTGTGGATGAGTGTGAGCTGTTGATTCGCTACAGTGACCACCTTGTCGGCGACCCGGACCGGGGTGTTATTCATGGCGGCGCAATCACCGCCCTGCTTGATAATGCAGCAGGCATGGTGGCCCGCCCACCTGAAATGCCACGTGAACAGGCCGCCATCGCCACACTTGATCTGCGCATCGACTATATGGGTCCGGCAAAACCCGGTCTGGATGTGCACGCTCGCGCGCACTGTTTTAAACGCACCACCAACATTGCTTTTGTCCGAGCGATTGCCTTTGTGACTTCACCGGATGATCCCATCGCCACGTGTACCGCAACCTTCATGCTGGGTACCCGAACCACTCCCTTTATCGCAAACCAGACGGAGCCAACATGAAAATCCTGCAGAGCTTACGTGACCAGGGTCGCGGCCAGGATCTGGGGGCGGTACTGGCACACATACCTTACGCAGAGTTTCTTGGTCTGCAGGTCAGCCAGCAGGGCCAGGAAGTGATCACCGTGCTGCCTTTCGCCGAGCATCTGATTGGTAACATTACCCTGCCAGCTTTGCATGGTGGCGCCGTAGGTGCCATGTTGGAGATGACTGCAGTGCTACAGCTGATTTACGACACAGAGTGTGAGCGGCTGCCAAAAACCATAGACGTGTCCATCGACTATCTTCGATCCGCCCGAGCAACCACAACCTACGGTCGAGCCATTGTCACACGGCGTGGTCGGCGGGTGGCCAATGTGCGGGTTGAGCTTTGGCAGGAGTCCAGAGACAAGCCTGTAGCGGCCGGACATGGGCACTTCCTGTTATCACCCCTGGAGGAGTCAGCAGAACAACCGACCTAAAACCGCGTGCCCAGCAGAATCTGAAAGACAACGTCAGATGCGCTTTCATTCTTCAGGTCTTCAATAATGGCAAGGTCCAGCCACAGTCGTTCTGTTAAACCAAAGCGGCCGCCAATAGTGCCCAGTACACCACCATCAGCTACCAGCGGGTTACCGCTTTCAATAACTTCTGAGTGGGCATCAAGTTGGGCCAGAAACTCAATCCTCGGGTGCAGTGGTATCTGCAAACCTACGTGCCCAAAACCCAGCCAGGTGACCTGCTCCCGGGGCAGTAATTTGCCTTCGCCCAGATAACTCACGCCGCCTGACAGCGTCAGACGCACATCAAGCAACGCTGAAACCAGGTCAATCTCGTATTCTCCCCATAGCGACACGTCCATCGCTTCCGAACCAGACAGATCTTCAACCTTTCCGGTTGGAAATTTCACCTGTGAACGCAAAGCAAATGCCTGCCCCGGTTTATCCAACAGTTGCAGACCAACAAAACCACGAACATCACCATAAGATTTCACGCTGTCGGAGAAATCCGCGTAAACAACACCTTCGGAACTGATGAAGTAATCGAGGCGCCCACGTGAAGCAAGCGAACGTTCACCGTCCGGCAGCCCGAACAGCTCATGGAATTCGTCCACTACGCCATCAAATGCGCCGCCGGTATGTGCCATATACGGTAGTTCAACACCCCACTCCCAACGCTCACCGATACCGCCACGAATGCGCAGGCTGGACAGCGCAGATTCACCATCAAAAAAGGCAAACGTCTCTGCACGTCTGTCGCTCTGAAAGTTATTCGCTGCTTCGATATTAAGGGACATCTCAAGGGTGTCACGCAAAGTGCGTGCGCCGACCACGCGAGGAATGCCATACAGCTGCACAACCGGACTGACATTGCGGACTCGCAGTGGTCCGTGCAGGTATGAGTGAAGTGCAGCTGTTGTCAGGCCAGCACTTTCGATTTTATCCGCTTGAAGCAGCGGATCTGCCTGCTCCTGCGCAGTCGTTTGACCGGCACAAACCAGGCTGAACAGACAGACCAGTCTGATCCGCCAGCACACTGTAAATCCCATGTACACATTCTGTCCCGTTAAGATCATTATTTTATAACAGACAGTGATGACAACACCTGTTGTCCTGCGCACACTTGGACGCGGGAAAGCCTGAATCACGCGAACTGATTCACACTTCCAGCTGCGCTAGACTCGGAAGCTCAGACAAACCGGGGAGAAACGCATGACCGAACTTGATCAATGGCTGTCACAAGTCAGCGAAGACATCATTGAACCGGAGAGGCCTATTGTAGATCCACACCACCATCTCTGGCATCAGCCAAACTGGACCTATGAACTGGACCAGCTTTGGAGCGACACGGACAGCGGTCACAACATCACACATACCGTATACCTGGAATGTGGTTCCAGCTATTTAAGTGAAGGACCCGAGCATCTGCGTTGCGTGGGAGAGACAAGCTATGTCGCTGCGATTGCAGAAGCTTCAAAACAGGATTCCGCACGCGCGACTATCGCCGCCATAGTCGCGCGGGCAGACCTGGATGGCCCTCACCTCGACGAGGTTCTAGACGCTCACGAAAAAGCCGGAAAAGGACTGTTTCGCGGTATCCGCCATGCGGGCGCGCGGGACCCACACCCGGAAGATCTCGCCATAGCCGGGCGCGCACCCGATGGCTTGTATCAGAAAGAAGCCTTCATCAAAGGTGTACAACGGCTTGGTGAACGTGGCCTCAGTTACGACACCTGGCACTACCATCACCAGAATCAATCGTTCTGTGAACTGGCAAAAGCTGCACCGGAAACGCCAATGATACTGGACCACTTTGGCACACCGTTAGGTGTAGGCATTTATGCAGATCAGCGAGAAGCCATTTTCGAACAGTGGCAACAGGACATCGCTGATATTGCACAGTGCCCGAACGTGGTGGCGAAACTGGGCGGCCTGGCCATGCCAGACAACGGATTCGGCTGGAACCAGCGCGCCACGCCACCCACGTCGGATGAGTTTGTTGACGCCCAGGCACGCTACTACCATCACACCATCAGCTGTTTTGGTGCTGATCGATGTATGTTTGAATCCAACTTTCCGGTTGATCGCCTGTCTATCAGCTACCACGTATTGTGGAACGGACTGAAAAAGATCGCCAGCAGTTATAGTGCAAGCGAGCAGGAATCAATGTTTCGGGGCACGGCAAAACGTATCTACAGGCTATGAGACCGCCTTTTTGTAACGGCGCATGAAGTTGAATCCCCCTATCGCTAGCAGGGCTGCCAGCAGGCTGATCACCATGCCGGGTTCAGGTGCGCCATACCCGGTCATGGGTGCGGGAGAGTAAGCCAGCTGGGAAACTCCAGCAACTTTGGGTAACGCCACATCTCCGTCAGGGTTACGCTCGGGGTCAGCATTGTAAACACGCCGGGATACAGCAACAAACGAAGTCCAACGGCTGGCCAGAGCATAACGCAATCCGAGATCAGTAACAGATATCTGCAACTGTTCATTGGTTTGTTTTTCGCTGCGCCGGGAACTGGGTGCAATAAACTCATGCATCAGAGCAGCAAGTTTGGTCCGGGCCCAGACCCGACGCACCGCGGGTCGCTGAGCCGTATCTGACAGCTCAACGGATGTTTGCACCTGCGCCCGATGTTGCCGGCTGCGGCCAGCGATAGTTACGTTTCCCGATCCAGCCTGCGTGTATCGTCCCGTGACACGGATTGTGTCACCCAGATATAGATCCGGCAGTTTCGCGGGGACCAGCTCTGTTACCCGCAGATCTCCCCAATCGATTTCAAGGTCCGTCAGCACTGGTGTCTGCAACCGCTCAACCAGCTTGCTTACCACACCATGCATGTGCTCAGCACTATTTGTCGGATCGAAATAGCGGGTGAATCCATGACCTACGCGACCAAGCTCATCCAGCAGATACCGATTCACACCCGTGCCAACGCCAAACGCGAACAAGCGTGCATCTCCACGCAGCTTTTCAACCAGGCCCAACACTGAATGTTCGTTGCCGATGTACCCATCTGTTAGAAAAACAACGTTGCGGATACGCTCACCTTCAACCGGAACGGCGAGCGCCTGACGAATGCCGGATTTCATTTCGGTACCGCCGGAACCGCGTAAACGGCTGACATACTGCAGGCCATACGCCACATTCTCCGGGGTGGCTGGCATGGCTCTATTTGAAAACTCCGAGGCGGCGTCACTGAAACGAATGATTCGGAAACTGTCATCAGGGCGCAAAGACCGCAGAGCCTGACTCATGAAGCGTTTGCTGGCATCAAGGGGCAGGCCTTCCATGGAACCGGAGCAATCCAGCAGAAACACCATTTCCCTGGACAGGACCTGATCCTGGGCAATCACCTCAGGCGGTTCGATCAGCAAACTGAAGTAGCCACCCTCCTCTGGTTGCCAGTGTGACAACAATCCCGCAGACGTTTCAACGCCGGCAAGCTGATAGCGCAAAACAAAGTCTTTGTTGTCCAGCACACGCCCCTGCTGCAGGGTTATATCCGCCTGAGTCGAAGAGACGTCACGAATCGCCAGCGGATGGGTATCACTGTGCAGCGCATGTATTGTCGCTGGCGCTTCCAGATTTATCTGTATAGCGACGCGTTCTGAGGTAAACGTCGAGGGTAAATCTATACCCGCTGTGGGCGGTGCATCAGGCAACTTCTCCAGAGTCCACTGCCCGGCATCAGGCGTAGCACCCGAGGTTCCAACGGGAAAAACCTCTGGTGCTACACCGGCCCCGGCAGGCTGATATCGCGGACCCACAACTAAAGGCACAACCAGTTCGTAAGCACCATCCACTTTCGGCACAATATGAGAATAGGCAATTTCAATTTCAATTGATTGGCCCGGCATCAGATTCGCAACCCGTTGAGTAAACATGTTGGGTCTGTGCTGTTCCAGTAGAGCGGCAGACTTACCTGCGCTTTGTGCAGCCTTGAATGTTGCCTGTGCTGCCTTCTTCTCCTGAATCTGCGCAACAATGACCTCATCCCCGACCCGCAACGTCATTGCGTGAACTGCCGCATTTTTCTGCAGAGGAAACAGATAGCGTGCGTTTAAAGGCTGCGTGAAATGATTATGGAATTGCTGCTTCAGCACCACATTCACCACATCACCGAAGACCTCTACCTGATAGTCGCTGTGCAACGCGCTCAACGCCACTTTCCTGGCTCCGCCAGGCGCCTCAAGGGTGCCTTCAACAGATCCCGCAATGTCGGCATACACCGGCAGCGTGATATGTAGACACAGATAAAAACAGATCAGCCTGAAACTCATGACTTGTTCCTTATAAAGTTACTGAATTAGCGGGTTGCAGAGACATCGAACGGGAAATGACTGCTTCGAACTCAGCCACCTGGCCTGCGGTGATCGCTGCGTCCTCAGGTACGATCCGTTGCACCATGGTCCAGGTTTCACGCGGATTACGAGCCCAGTGCCAGATCACCTCAGCGATACTGAGCGCCTGCTGTCCGGAAGCAGATCGATACGTGACGTTAACGATATAGCTCTGACTTTTTCTAACTGCATCGTTACTCTGCAGATCATTGGCAACTGCGCGATAAACGGTTGCACCCTGTGCATGGTCCACGCCCTGCAGTTGCACGTCGTATCCCATCGCGCGCAAACAGATTGTTGGATCATGAAGATGGCGCAACGGCGACGCCGTGGAAACCAGCAACAGTCCAAATGGTCCATAACTGGCGCGTGCAGCGCTGCCGCCGTAGCGTGTGAAATAGCTGTTCTCTAAGGTGCTCAATGGTGCGCTGTTGCGTAAAAATCCAGCCGCAACCCGGGGCATTTCCGGGGGAGGAAGGGATGGGGATTTGTCCACGGGTTGCGGTTGGATCGCGCCAATTGACAGCGCGAAGACTAAAAACAGGAGAGCAAACACAGCAGGCCTGCGCGTCAGCAAGCGAGTAAAACAGGATTGTCTTGTGCATTGCTGTTCGGTCACGGGACAAAGACGCGCGAACACCACCACAACACCACTGGTCAGCGCGACCACAAAAACGCCCAGCAAAGTATGCGGTAAAGGTGCCATGACGGAAAAACCCAGTATTTCCTGGTGTGCAATACCAGCAGCCAGCAGTGCGACACGTACCGCATTAAAAAGTAAAGCGCTGGACAAAGACACAACCACACTGGCTGCACCCCACCTGAAAGCGGGGCGCACGAGGCTGTTAATCAGGCAGGTCACCAGCAAGGCGGTAGACAACAGTTGCGCGCCAGAACACGGCAGATCCACCATCACATCCCGGCCCGCAATCTGCAGCCGTACGCCTGAGCAGACAAGGTCATCGTAAAATGGACCAAGTAAAGTGCAGGCAATATCTGCAGACAACTGCTGCATGCCATAACCCAACAAACGCTGAACAATTGGCTCTATCGGCAGAGAGAAGCAGAACAATCCAGCCAGCCAGAAAGCGGATACCGCGCGTTGACGCAAAGGCAGGTGGCAAAGAGTCGCCAGAGCATACACATCCACAGCCAGCAGCAGGGCACCTACTACATTGACGTCGAGCAATTGAGACAGCAGACGAATGACCGCAGTACCCAGTAATAAACCGTAAGTGCGGCCGACATCAGGCGCCTGAGTTGTTATTAGTGAACTCCCAGACCAGAGAGCCAACCCCAGCACCAGCAGGCAAGCGATCCATCCCACACCTTCGTAACCTGCGCTGTACCAGGTGCCTGTCAACCAGAGAAGGGGTTCATAAGCCAGCACCATGGTACCGGCCAGGAGGGCCAGATTGGTCCAACAGAAGGTATAAGCTGGACGGACAATTCGATCTGCGATTAACATGCAGACAGGATCGCAGACCCATGTGCATAATCACCGTTGCTGGTGCGTCAAAATCACCCGTTTATGTGCAAAGTCCGCACAGATTTGTGCAAAAAATGTGCAAACGAATAATCCAGGTACTACAGCCGCTAAAAGCCTGCGTACAATAGGGTATGCAGACCATATTAGTTGTCGACGATGACCCTCATATCCGTGAAGTAGTTTGTTTTGCACTACAGCAGGCTGGCTATAACACACAAACTGCCAACGACGGGGTCGACGCGCTCGCCAAGCACGCCCGCCACAACCCTGATCTGATTATCCTTGATATTCTGATGCCGGAGCTTGATGGCTTGCAGGTTTGTCGCGCGCTGCGCGAGATATCACCGGTGCCGATCGTGCTGCTGTCTTCCAGAGACGAGGAAGTAGACAGAATTATGGGGCTGGAGATGGGTGCCGACGATTATGTGGGCAAACCTTTCAGTCCACGAGAGCTGGTCGCCCGGGTGAAAGCAAACCTCAGAAGAACCAACGAACTGGATCATAGTGATGAGCATCATCACGTGATTACCTGTGGTGACTTTCATATAGATACCGAAACCTTCCAGGCCTCCTGGCAGCACACCGTGTTGAATCTGACGCAAACTGAGTTTGCGCTTCTACGCACCCTGGCTGGCCGGCCGGAAAAGGTATTCAGTCGCGACGCCCTGATGCAGGGGGCCTATGACATTCGTCGGGTGGTCAGTGGCCGGACCATCGACAGTCACATACGACGCTTACGCGAAAAGCTCACCGATGCCGGCGCACCGGGCATTGCTACCGTGCACGGTATTGGTTACCGCCTGCTGTATCAGAGCGTATGAAACGTCAGTGGCCCACCATTTCACTGCGTAGCGTGCTGATCGGGGTGAATCTGGTGGTTCTGATTCTGCCATTGGCCGGCATTCAGCTGATGCGTTTATACGAAAGTGCTCTGGTGCGCCAGACCGAGTCTGCGCTGATCGCACAGGGCGCGTTTGTAGCTGCTTTGTACCGATCTATCGTGGCTGAGCAAGGTACACAGGACTGGCTGGCAATGAGCCGCGAAGTCAACCTCAGCGACGCACAGAAGGAAAACCGTTGGGTGCCCTATTTACCTTCACTGGATCTGGCCACTTCAGATATTCTGCCGCCCTTTCCTGATGGTGTTGCGGGGGTTACACCCCGTCCGTTGATCAAAGAAATTCGCCAGCGGATGCTGCCGGTACTCAAAGATGCTCAGTTGGTGACCCTTGCCGGCATCCGGGTTGTCGATCCCTGGGGCACCATTGTGGCCAGCACTGGCACTGATGTCGGCGCAAACATCGCACAAACTGAGGAACTCGCCGGCGCCCTTTCAGGCAGGGCGATCAGTCGCCTGCGCAGTAAAAGCGAGCTGGTTGAAGTGTCCACACTCGATTCAATCAGCCGCACAAGTACGGTCCGGGTTTTTGTAGCACAACCGATCATTCTGCACGGACGCCTGATCGGTGCTGTAGTGCTATCAAGAACACCACCCAATATCGTACAGGCGCTGTATGCCAAGCGTTGGCTGTTGATGCAGGGTTTTGCCATGCTGCTGGCCCTGGTTGTGTTTATGTCCTGGGTGACCTTTCGCATGATCGCAAGGCCCGTTTCCAAACTGGCTGCGGAAGCCCAGGCTATTGCTGGTGGGGACATCAGCGCCAGCGATGCAAAGAAACGGCTGCAGAGACACGTCCCGCGCACTAAAGAAATTGCCAATCTCCATGCTGCCATTACCGATATGGCGGAGCGTCTGGAAGAACGAACGGCCTATCTGCGTGAATTCTCCCGTCATGTCTCACACGAATTCAAAACACCACTGGCCAGCATCCGCGGCGCCATCGAAGTGCTGCAGGATCATGCAACAACCATGACAAATGACCAACAACAACGGTTTCTGACTAATGTCAGAGCTGATGCTGACCGTCTGGCACGGCTAACCCAGCGATTGAGCGAACTGACTCACGCCGAAATGAGTGACCGCAAGCGCAGCCGTGTATCACTGCACGGTACCGTCGCTGAAGTCTGCAGTCGCTTCACCAGCAAGGTATCTATTGACCTCAGCGCCGTTGATAGGGATCTCCAGGTCTGGGGTGATGCCGCCAGCATTGATGCCGGCCTGGAAACTCTGATTGAAAACGCCATCGCCCACGGCGCCAGCGATATCAAGTTATCAACCCATTGGGACAAACAGACAACAAAACTGTTCATCCAGGACAATGGCAGCGGTGTTACTCCAGCTAATCGCGGCAAAATCTTCACGCCGTTTTTCACCACCCGCCGCGAAACAGGCGGCACAGGCCTCGGTTTGAGTATCGCTCGCGCCTTGCTGCATCAGATAAACGCGGAACTGGACATCGTCAACGAGAATGGCCCAACAACCTTTGTCATTATTTTTCCTTCCCGGATAGACTAACCCCTCGATCGCAAACAACCTGGGGTTTAAAGATGTTAACCGTTCTCGGCCGTCGCAATTCCGCAAACGTGCAAAAGGTGATGTGGGCCCTGGGCGAGTTATCCTTGCAGTATGTGCGTGACGATGTTGGCGGTTCGTTCGGCTATCCGGATGATTATCCGAACCCAAACAAAGTTGTCCCGACCCTGATGGATGATCAGCAGATTGTCTGGGAATCCAATGCCTGTGTGCGCTACCTGGCGAGAACTTATGGCCAGGGCACGTTATGGCCAGATGATGATGCCTGCCTTACTGAAGCTGATATCTGGATGGAGTGGCAGCGCAGCGATATTTCCTTCGCATTTTTTCCATTGTTTCAGATGCTGGTGCGGGGCTTACCAGCAACACCGGAAGAGATCAGTAAAAAGGTTGTCGCCTGCGGGCGCTGGTTTGCGCAACTCGATCAGCAGTTAGCTGGCAGGCAGTTTATCTGCGGGGATCAGCTGACGATGGCGGATATTGTGAACGGAGCCATGGCTTACCGCTACTTCACGCTGCCTATAGAGCGGCCCGAGCTTCCCGATATGCAAAGCTGGTATCAGCGTTTGTGCGAACGACCCGCCTATCAGAAGCACGTTATGATCGAATACGGCAGCAATCTTGAACAATGGAATACGCACGAGGCTGCTAATGCCAACATCCAGTGAGGGCAAACAGACGTTTTTCTATGGCTGGGTGATTGTCGCAATCTGCATGTTACTGGGCTTTCTCGGTACCGGATTTTATTCCTACTCCCGCGGCATTTTCCTGCCCAGCCTGGCTGAGGCATTATCTGAGGGCAGCCGTTTCGAGATTTCCCTGGGATTTTCCTGGGCAGCTATTGTCGGCGCAGCAGTTTCTCCGATTCTGGGCCGGTTTCTTGATAAGAATTCTCCCCGCCTGGTCATCATGATCGGCATCTGCGTCGTTGCCACATCCTATGTCTTTTTATCCAATGCTCAATCGTTATGGCAGTTCTACCTGATTGTCGGATTGGGTTTTGGCATCGGTATGAGTTGCATGGGTGGCATGGCATGGCATCGCAGCGTCATATTCTGGTTTGATCACTGGCGCGGCAGGGCCATAGCCTTCGCAGTCATGGGTGCATCTCTGGCAGGCATCATGATGCCACCGCTGGTCACCGCTTTAGTCGACAGCTACGGCTGGCGCGTGGGGTACAACATTTTTGCCGTGTCCACAGCGGTGACCTTGCTGCCTATTGTTTACTTCTTTATGAAAGATCGGCCAGGAGATATTGGTGAGGTACGTGATGGTCATGTTTATGCCGCCAAACATCAGCATGAACAGATTGAGCTGCCCAGCGACAGTATTGTGTGGACCTGGCAGGGATTACTGAAGACACCCGCTTTCTGGAGTATTGGTTTGATATTCGGCTCCATGGTTTGCGTATTCACGGCAGTCATGTTGCACCTGTTTGGTCATCTGCTGGACCTGGGATTAACCACCGACGATGCAGCTCTGGTGTTATCCGCAACCGCCCTGTTTGCAGCCCTGGGCAAACCTGTGGTTGGCTTTCTTTCAGATTTTCTCGGTGCGAGAATCACCATCTGGATTGCACTGATCAGTCAGGCTCTGGCTTTACTGATGTTTACCCAGGCAGATACCTTTGCTCTGTGTCTGGTTGCTGCAATGATGTATGGCTTCGGCTATTCCGGAATGTCTCCGCTGCGCACCTTCGCAGTTTCAACCTCAGTGGGCAGCACGTCTTTTGCCTTAGCAACCGGCGTGCTGCGTTGGGTGGAGCTACCTTTTATTCTGTCAGCTTCACCGTTGGCCGGTTTTATCTACGATGCAACCGGCACCTATAACGGTGCGTTTTTCATTCTGGCAGGGCTGATGCTGGTGGCCTGTATAGGCCCGTTTTTTATCAAAGTAGGTGGTGCAGCAGAACGCAAGGCGTTAGCTGCGGGCAAGACCAGAACAGCTTAATCCGCAGCAGTTTCAGATTCCGTTTTTCCTGCTTTCACGATCAGCTGTACTTCGATACACAAACCCGGCAACCATTCACCCAGCTTTCTATTGAAGCGGTACCACCAGTGGTGGTTTTCCAGCCTGCGTAACAAGCCGCCGGAAACAATGCGAAAACCGCGGACCTCAATCTCTTCAAACTGTGTCGCAAGGTCACGCCGAATGGACTTCAACGAGTATGTTTGAATGTGCTCAGACCGCCCGAGTCCAAAACGTTTCACCTGCCAGCGACGCAGTTTGGCGATAGGTTCCGGAAAGATCGGCACTCCAACAATAAACAGGCCGTCTGGTTTCAGTACACGCTGGACGTTGTCCAATACCACCTGTGGATGATTCAGGTGTTCCAGAAGCTGCTCGCAGACGACTATGTCCAGTGAGTTATCAGGAAAATCCAGGTCCTGCTCCGCATCACCCTGGCGAATTTCCCAGGGGTTACCGGCGTAAACCTCATCTTTACGCAGCGGGTCGATATCCACGCCAATCATCTCAAATCGATCCGCGATGCCTGCAGCTTTGACATACAGAAACGTGCGCCCGAAGCCAGCGCCGATATCCAGCAGGCGGAACTTCTGCTCGGGATCTTTGTTAACCAGCCAATCTGTTAACGTTTCAGCAAGGGCAGGATAGCGGGCAAGCCGCAATCGATAGAGCACCTTTGCGGGCTCCACACCATAAGCCCAGACGTCTTTGCCGGGACGAAATTGTACAAACAAGCTTTATCCACCGGGGCAGAAGAGTTGAGGTGGCAGGATTCTAAATCATAGTGGACGTTAAAGCAGCTGCCAGCCGGTACTGTTCCAGCTCATGCAATGGCTGTCTCAGTGCTTTGGCAGGTCGTTCTCACCAGTGGTCTGGTTGCGACCATTGGCTTTGGAGGCATACAGGCAGGCATCCGCACGTTCAACAAAATCAGAAAGTTTTTCACCGGACACGTATTTAGCAACACCCAGGGAAATCGTGACTTTATCGATGGTTTCGTCTTTGTCGTTTTTAATACGCTGCGCTTCAATGATCGAGCGGATGCTGTCAGCCAGCATCATCGCGCCATCCAGAGGTGTATTAGGCAGCAGGATGGCAAACTCTTCACCACCATATCTGGCGAGCATATCGCGCCCTTTCACACACTGTTCCATTTCCTGGGCGACAAAGCGCAGCACCTGGTCGCCGACAAGGTGACCGTGGGTGTCATTGAATATTTTGAAATGATCTATATCGCAGAGAATAAGACTTAACGGCGCTCCGCTGACCTCCACCTCTTTGACCATTTTCTTCAGGGACTCATCAAATGCACGACGATTGGCTACTCGTGTTAATGCATCTGTGCGTGAGTCTTTGCTGAGACGTTCCACCTGAGCACGAAGTTCGGTCAACTCTGATGCCATGTTGTGCAAAGACCCTTCTACTTCTTTGCTGCGGGTGTGAGTTCGCGTGGTTTCACGTACCAGTTCCACAACCAGGCGGTTCAGATCCTCTTTGGTTGGATCTTCCTGCAGGGACAAGCCGGACTTTTCCAGCACTTCAGAAAAATGATTGATGTCTTCACCCAGGCCACCAAGTTCAGCCAACACCGACTCAACCGCTTCACGCACAGCACCTTGAATGCCATCCACTTCGCTTTGCAGCTCGGAAATAAAATACTTTTCGTAGATAGTGCGACAGGAAGCCGGATCAAAGCCGTTACCACGATCAATCAGGTGCTCAATCTCCTCCGCCAGATCCTCATTGCGTCGGGTCACGTAGTCGTACCAGACAGCATAATTCTGTGGAATGGTCGGCACTTGCTGTTTGCTCATTAAGGGCAAAACTCGTTTCAGTACCTGTACCGATTCATCCAGTGGAACGTCAAACAGTGTGGTCATGGGCTTTTAATTAGAAGTCTTCTATTAAATCTAGCCAAATTTCACGTACACGCCAGTTTTTCTACTCTGGTGAGACGCCCAGCACACCTTCTTCGACCATTACACCGATTTCATCGGTCTTGTAGCCTAGTTCAGCCAACAACTCTGCAGAGTGCTCACCCAGGGTGGGCGCATGACGACGTATCTGCGCAGGTGTTTTGTCAAAAACCGCCGCCGGACGGGGCTGACGGATAGTGCCAGCAGTGGGGTGTTCATAGGTACCCAGAATGTTATTCGCCAGAATCTGTTCGTGCGTGAGCAGATCATCACGACTCAACACGGGTGCGCACGGGACACCTTCTTTATCCAGGCGTGCCAACCAGAATTCTGAGGTGTTTGTCGCGATGACTTCACCTGTCAGCTGCAACCGCTCAGTGACATGCATGGCGCGCGCATTGATCGTGGCAAAACGTTCATCATCGCGCCATTGAGGTTTATCCAGCGCACGGCACATGCCGTGCCATTCTTTGTCGGAAACCGCCCCTGCGGTGATGTAGCCATCTGTTGTCGCAAAAATCAGGTCCGGGGACAGTTGCGCACGTGCCGCTTTGACCTCTTTGCCCACCAAGGTATACCCGGACATACCTTCCGGCCAGAGGTAAGCCAGCATTGTATCTAACATCGCCAGCCGAACATGCTGGCCCACGCCGTTACGTTCACGCGCAAACAGCGCTGCGGTTATTGCCTGGGCGGCAGTTACCGCCGTGGTTTTATCCGGGATGATGGTGCGTATCATTTTCGGTCGTCCGGTTTCGCCATCAGCCTGAATCGCAGCCAGCCCGGAAAGTGCCTGGATAACCGGATCATACACACGCTGATGCGCATAAGGTCCGGTTTCACCAAATCCGCTGATCGATACATAGATGATATCCGGGCGGATCTCTCGCACCGCATCTTCCCCAAAGCCCATACGCTCGATGGTGCCTGGCCTGAAGTTCTGCACAAATACATCAGCCGTGGCAATCAATTCGCGCAGAATCTTTGCACCTGCCTGGGTTTTCAAATCAAGCGCCAGGCTGCGCTTCGAGCGATTCGAGGACAGAAACGTTGCGGTGATACCGCTTCGATTCGGACCCGCACCGCGTACCAGATCGCCGGACAGGGCTTCGACTTTGATCACGTCTGCGCCCTGATCAGCCAACATCATTGTGGCCACAGGGCCGGAAATCATTGAGGTCAGGTCCAGCACGCGCACACCATCAAGGGGGCCTGGCTGGGCATTGCTCATCTCTGCGTCAACATCAGACACGCTCACAGTCCGGCAGCCTTTAATGCTGTGGCTTTAGCCCATTTGTAATCTGCCTTGCCATTTGGTGCGCGCTTGACGGTCTCTACAAACAAAATTTCCCTGGGTACTTTATAGCCCGCCAGATGATCACGTGTGTAGGCAATCAGGTCATCAGCGCCGACAGTGTGGCCTTCCCGCGTGGAGGTTACCGCAACAATGCGCTCACCAAACCGATCGTCCGGCACACCAACAACCAACGAATCAAATATAGACGTGTGACGCTTTACCGCTTCTTCAACTTCTTCGGGAAACACTTTTTCGCCGCCTGTATTGATACACACACTCCCCCGCCCGAGCAGTGTAATAGAGCCATCCTCTTCTACCGTCGCATAATCCCCCGGGAAGCTGTATCGCACGCCATCCACCTCACGAAAGGTTGCCGCAGATTTTTCCGCATCTTTGTAGTATCCCAGAGGCACAAATCCCGATGTGGCGATCTTGCCGATTTCACCGGATCCCGCCTGCACAATACGATCATCATCGGTGATGACCCTGACGCCTTCATTGAGCTGAAATTTTGCTGTTTGCGCGGCAGCATCGCGGGTTGTGATTGAACTGCCCATACCCCCTTCAGAGGAGCCCATGATATCTGCCAGAATCATATCGTGGTGTCGTAACAGGCCCTGCTTGGTTTCGTGACTCCACATCACTCCGCTTGAGGTAATCTGTTTTAAAGAACTCAGATCATAAGGTGTACCCCGCTCGGCAGCTGCATCCAGCGCTGCCAGCAGAGGTTTGGCAAATGCATCGCCAACAATAACAAGGTCGGTGACGTTGTGCTCTTCAGTTAATCCCCAGAGCAGATCTGGATCCAGACCTAACTTTGATGTAGTGACAACAGTGCCACCCATTAACATAGGCAGGAAACCACCCAACCAGGCGCCAGTACCATGCATTAGTGGACAACCCACAAGACTGACTGGCGGCTGCTCTATGGCTGCAAGAAACGATTCATATTCCGCCTGGCTGGCCGGCGGTTCCAGGTCCCTGGCGCCAGCCCCCATGGCGATGAAAAAGCTCGCAAACTGGCCTACCGGATACATCACACCCTTGGGCATTCCTGTGGTGCCACCGGTATACAGCATGTAAACGCCATCCGGGTCGCGGTCCTGTCGCGGCGCTGGTTCTGCATCACGCAGACTGCGTTCGTAATCTACCGCAAAATCCAGCAATGCTTCGGTACCGTCATTTACCTGCACAAATAATTTCACTTTCGGCAGGCGATCTTTGATTTCCCAGATACGCATGGCATAGCAGGCCTGGAAAAAAACCGCCTCCGCGTCTGAGTTATCCAGCAGATACACCAGCTCATCCGCTTTGTAGCGGTAATTCACATTGATTGGACAGGCACCAATTTTGAACAGGCCAAATTGAGCTTCCTGATATTCGTTTGAATTGTGCAGGTAAAGACCGGCTTTCGATTCCGCGCCCAGACCATGCGCCTTCAGCAGACCTGCGATTTTGGCAGCGCGCTGATCGTAGTCACGCCAGGACAGCGCCTTGCCGTCACAGATTGCCGCAGTCCGATTAGGATGCAGGTCCGCTACCTGCTCCCATGCCGTCGCAAAATGAAAATCCATACTCACCCTCTCAAAAGTATGTCAGAGCGCCTTATCGTACACAGTCAGCCCGGCAATGTACCTATTAGCAACACCAGGGCAGCTGGCATTTGCCATTCTTAAAACCAAGTATTGGCGTAATTCGCCAGCACAGAGCTTCATTTGTTCCTGCATCGCGTTTGAAAGCCGCATTTTCTGGGCCTGAAAAACTTTTTCGGCGTTGGCACGACTATTGAATTGCAATAAGTACGAAAAATTAAGAGCGGCGCTGCACCCTCAGCGCCGCCGGTTACACCACAGGACACCATCATGGCATTCAACAATATAAGGCTTTCTCGCATCTCTCACCCTCGGGCTACTTTCTGGGCGATGGCGCTGCTGATCATCGTATTTCTCGGCTTTGGCATCTGGGCAGAAGCAAGCTTGCCTGATTTGCAGGCTCAGACGCTGACACCCGAAGCACATATTTCGAGTCAGGGTTGGCTGGCGCAACTGGCCTACGTCCTGCACTGATTCAACCCCCGCGGGATTAAAGTGCGCCGCCGAACTGCCGATATCTAACAGGAGACTTACATGTCCAATGATTTTGTGAATCGCTTAAAACGTCGAGTTCATCTCGACAAAGACAATGGCTGGATTTTTGGTGTCTGCGCCGGGCTGGCCAACTACGTCCAGCTCGATCCAACATTCATGCGTGTCGGCGTTTTAGTCACCGGACTGTTTTTTCCCAAGCTGGTCATCGCTACTTATCTGGTGGCCTGGTTGATTTTAGATGATCGTCCGATGCTGCAGAAGGATCGGGCATAACAAGGAGCGGTAACGTGCACACGCCTCTACTGTCAAAATTTGCCGTGGTATTTATCTGCACGGCTTTCTTCAGCGGTTGTGTCAGTTACAACTCAAGCCAGCTTGCGCCAAAAGATCCGTTTCCCAATCAAAGTGCACTTACACAGGTACAAAGCGGCATCACGGATACTGCCTGGCTCATTAAACATTTTGGTTATCCGGCCAGCATAATCAACACAGCACCTGACACTGAACAATGGCAGTATCACAGTCACATTGACCACACTACAGAGGTGCGCGCATTCCCCCTTCTGGCCGTTAACCTGGCAAGAACCGAAGTCAAGGTTTATCAGTTTGAGATTGTCGGCAACAAAGTTACCCGGCACTGGCAGGGCTCAATCGTATAGCGCAACTCAGGCCGCTTCCGCAGGCTCTGCCTTCGCTGCCAGCTCCTGAAAATCCTGCGCCAGATCCAGCAATGCATCTTTCAACCTGCCACCTTGCTTCTCTGTCAGATTAGACAGAACGTGTGATGCAATTTCTCGGCTCAAGGCAATGTTATGTTCACTCACGCGGGCATATTCCTCGCCATAATACGATTCCCGAGCTGCCGCCAGACGTCGAAATTCGGCATCAAATTCAGGTTCGTTTCGCTTCAACAGCAGCTTCATTAAGTCCGCCTGAAAGCGGCGTCGGTATTCGGTCCAGAGCACGCGTTCCGGTTGATAGGCCGTCGCACGCAGCCTCAGATAGTCGCGCTGGGCTTTCTGCAGCCGACCGGTAAAGCGCTCCAACCCATCAGCGAAGTCATCGGCCCACGCTTCCTGCACTTCTGCAAGCTCAACGTCCAGCTCATCTTCCTCAAATTCCTGATTACTTTTCTCCAGACGCGCAGGCAGGCCGGCAACCTGTTCATCGGTCAGACTCTGCATCAGCCTGATGGCGATTGGCATGCCCTGTTCTTCAATCTCATCACCCCAGACGAACATCTGTTGAAAGAGTGCTTCAATCTGCGCCTGCGAAACCCCGTCGCTCCACTGAGTCGCCAGACTTTCCAGCAGAATTGCGTATTCAGGCAGATGTTCTCTGCGGTGCCAGGACATCAATTCTTCTATCTGCGTATCGAGCAATCTACGCTGGTCACTGTTGAGATCGAAATAGTCACTCATCTGCCATCTGACAAGCCTGTCGACGTTGTTGTAAGCAAATTTCACACTACAGCCGGTGGTGCAGATAATCAGCCCCAGCACACAAATGAGTCTTGTCCATGCCATCAGGTTTTATCGCTCTGTTGCTCATCGAGAGGTTGTTTTTGCCAGGCCTCGAATGCTGCAATCTCCCCCTTCAACTGGGAGAAGGCATACACCAGTACGGTCGCATCATCCAGAAAC
This sequence comes from Pseudomonadaceae bacterium, assembly GCA_024743175.1. Lineage (GTDB taxonomy): Bacteria > Pseudomonadota > Gammaproteobacteria > Pseudomonadales > Azotimanducaceae > UBA4421. Next base: position 193,546 of record JANSXA010000007.1, read on the forward strand.
CCCAGGCCAAACAGGAAATCTGGTATCACATCCAGAGGCATCACAAAATACAACAACGCGGCGACCAGAATCACTATGGTTTTGTTAGACACTTGTCGGTAGTCCCCGGCAACCCAGGCTTTGACCAGGGCAATGGCGGTACTGAGCTGGTCACGCATTTCGCGTATTTTGCTGCCGCCCGCAGTGGATTGTTTACGATCAGCATCATCCAGCAGTTTCTGCACCCGACCAGGATTAGACACCAGGCTTTCAGCACGTCGCCGGAACTGTTCAAAACGTCGGGGGGCTTTACTCACGCTGGCTACCCGAGACAGCAGGGCTTGCAATAAAGTTCAGAATCCAGCGCGCAACTACGTCGGGCTGGGTGGGGATACTGAGACTCTGTTTGCCGGCCTGATAGACAGCATCGCCGATGAGTTCAGCACGCATATCCATCAGATCTGACGAATAGGCGGCAACAAACTCAGGATGCCCCTGCACGTTTAACACCTGATCTCCCAGGGTGAATCCAGCCACGGGACAGAAATCGTTGCTCATGAACACCTCAGCATCTGCAGGCAGCTCCACCACCTGGTCCTTATGACTGGATAGCAGAGAAATCTCTGGTTCGGTCACTGCCCCCATCCAGGGCTTAACTTTATCAATGTGACTGGTGTGAACCCCAACCGCCCAGCCCTGGCTCGCCGGCGCAACCCGACCGCCAAAAAAATGTGCCATCAGCTGATGGCCAAAACAGATGCCAATCACCTTTTTACCTGCGGCCAGCACACGCCGCAAAAAGACAACCAGTTCATCTATCCAGGGCAGGTCATCATAAACACTGTCTTTGCTGCCCGTGATCAGGTAAGCATCGCAGGTTATCTCCGCGGGGCAGGCTTCCTGTACATCATAGATAACCAGGTCCAATTCAGGGTCCTGCGCTTTGAGCAGCTGAGCAAACATATCCCCATAGTCACCGTGCTCAGCCACAAACTGCTCACGCACATGATCGGTCTGCAGAATTCCTATACGCACGTTCAGACCTCAAATGATTTCGAAGTAGCGGCCAAGTTGCCAGCTGTTGATATTGCGGTCGTACTGGTCACATTCCCACAAACGACTCATCACAAAATGTTCAACAAACGCCTCACCAAAGTGCTCAACCGCAATGGTTGAAGCCGCAAGGTTTTGCGCAGCCGTGCGCAGGTTACCCGGAAACTGTTTAGCGGCTGGCAGGCTGTCCTGGAGGTCGTAGGCGTTGCCTTCGACCGGTTTTCCAGGCTCAAGTTTCTCTTCGATACCCTGCAATGCTGCCGCCAGAACCGCACTGGCAACAAGGTAGGGATTACCGTCTGCGCCTCCCACCCGGCACTCAATCCGCTGCGCTTTTGCTCCCCCGGGAATAACCCGCACGGCGGAGGTGCGATTTTCCACACCCCAGGTTGCAGCGGTGGGCGCCCAGGCCCCTTTGACGAGACGTGTATAACTGTTGATAGTCGGCGCAATCAGGGCCAGAAGTTCTGGCAGGTATTTTTCCAGGCCCGCCACGGCGTGGCCCTGCAGAGCAGACATACCCGACTCATCTTCATCATCATAGAACGGATTGTTACCCTGCTCATCCTGCACTGAAAAATGGAAATGACCACTCTGACCTGGATAATCCATTGACCACTTGGCCATAAAGGTGCCCATCAGGCCGCTTTTCTGCAGATATACTTTGGTGAACGTTTTAAATAGATTCGCGCGATCGGCAGCTTCGATACCCAGCTTGGATTTCAGGGCGCCTTCCCAGACTCCAGGGCCGGTTTCACAATGCAAACCTTCGAGGTCACAATCCAGCGCCAGAGCATAGTCCATCAACCCGGAGAACAGCTCAGACTCCACCGATGTGCGTAGTACAGAATAGCCAAAGTTACCCGGGGTTAATGATTTTAGATTCTGGTAGCCTTTTTCACGCACGGAATGTGGCGTTTCTTCAAAAACAAAAAACTCATATTCAAATCCCGACCGGACCGTCAAACCCAGACGAGCATATCTATCCAGCACCCGCTGCAGAGTAGTGCGAGGACATATCGGGTGGGAGCTACCATCGGGCAGCACAAATTCTGCAACAAAATAAGGTACTGCTTCATCAGGCAGCCAACGCTCGGTTTCGACCAGCAGGCGGAAGCCAGTATCGGGGAAGCCGGTGTGCCAGCCCGTATAACGGCTTGCCTCGTAGAGCTGGTCGTCCACATCCCAACCGAACACACAATCGCAGAAGCCACCCTGTTTCTGCAGCAGAGAGGCGAACTTGTCTATGTTCACGTACTTGCCACGGATAACACCGTCAATATCCGTCAAGCCTAATTTGACCTTGCTCACCCCTTTTTCCCGATATTGGGCCAGTTTTTGATCCAATACTTCCTGATCTGCTTTGGACAAGGGGAAACTCCGGTAAATGACTATTGACCGCTATTCTAGCGTGCTTAGCGCAGCTCACAATCGTGCTGTGCCTGTGGATAACTTTGAGGATAACTTTTGCAAAGGCCTGATTGAGGCGTTCGGGCTGATATTCCACGGAAAAGGGGTGTTAGAAGAAAATTCTCGTTTTTATCAATTAAATCATAGAGTTATGGATTCGAGGTAATACTGTAGATGAGAAAGTTGCTTCAATACAGCGACTGAAAAAGCGTTGTTGGCAATTGTGCATAAAGCTCGTGTCAGCAAAGTTAGTAGCTACTCACAAGCCAGCCTAGACTCAGTAACACAAATGTCACAATTCCACGTCACCTACACCCCTGTTGATAACAGTTAGCGTGAGGAGATCAGGTCCAGCTTTTACTCCGGCAACCGCTGATCATCAGGCAGTTTCACACCTTCGGGAGAATCCAGAATCGGCGAGAGTTCTGTAAAAACCTGTTCATCGTAGGCTGCGTTTTCAGGCTCAGGCAATAACAGACTGCGTGTCCAGGCTGCATCTGCTGCGGCCAGGGCCTCCCTGATCTGAACATCAAAATCGTCCGCAGACGCCGCGAGAACCTGGGGAGAAAGACCCACCAGCATAAGCAGTATGAGGGCCCTCAAAATGAGGGTCCTAGTGTACAAAGCGCAGCGACCAGTAAAACTGTGTGCCATCATTTTCAATTCCTTCTGAACCTTTGTGAGTAAGTGGAAAAGCCAGCGTCAGACGGCTCGACAGAGCGCCATACGCAGACTGCAGTACTTGTCCTTCCCAACCAACCCCGGCACTGCTGAGGTGTGCCCAGGCCTCCGTGCCAGCTTTCTGTTCACCGTAAACCGCATCCCAGAACGTCCACCACTGGCCGAGCGGTGCGTTGAAGCGCAAAGAAGAACTGACAAACAGACCCTGATCCAGCAGTACCTGACCCTGGGCAAAACCTTTGCTGGCAGCAGGCCCAGCAGCATTCAATCTGAGCGTGGGTGGCAACTCTGTCTGACTCAATTGCCAGCGCGCATCAAACACCAGTTTGGGTTGTTGGCCCTCAGCAAACCAGTCTTGCGTGAATGGCAGCGGCATCCAGGCATTCAGGTCACCACGCAGGCGCCAGTAAAAATCGTCCTGCCCGGGTCGGGTGTTGTCCAGATCACCTACCAGGGCCTGCAGCGACCCTTGCGCTGCAATCTTCTGCTCATCCCACAGCTGATGCCCTTCTAACGCAGAGGCGACAAATACAGCACGCTGATCAAGCAGATCGTCCCAATTGAAACTATGCACCCCTGCACTGTGGGTTAACTCACGTCGTCGGGTACGGGTAAACATGCGGGTGTCGGTGAGATAGGCATCAAACAGCAGACCGTCACCTGCTGACAGCGCGCTGCCATTTTCCAGCTGCAGGTCTGCATAAGACAGGTAACCGGCTGCATCAAATTGACCCCCAAAAACCGGTGCGGCATATCCCAGCTGCAGAAATTGATGGGCGCTGTTGTCGAGGGTCGTAAACGCTTTTGCCGTCATCACATCACCGGTACCGCGTGGATTATTCCAACGACCCGTGAGCGAGAGACGTTCTTCACCAAGGTCCTCAATGCCATAGTTATCCACACCCACTGAACCGGCGAACTTCTGATGTTGTTTGACCTCCAGCACCATTTCACTTTCGCCCACTTCAGCCCCGGGTTGAAAGTAAACTTCTGCCTGCACGCCCAGTTGACGGTTGAGCGTGTTTAACCGGGTTTCGATGGCATCTTTTTCAACCCGCTTGCCGAGCAGGTCTGTAAACCCAGCATGCAACCGGGCCGTATCTTCATTGTTCACACGGATGCTGGACAGTTGACCAAAAGCCACTTCAATCCGGATTGTTGAATCTGCAACTTCCTGAGTAGGAATATAGGCAGTAGCCAGAATAAAGCCTTCTTCACGCAGCCATTCCTGCAGCGATTTGGCCAGCTGCTCCAGCTGCAGTAAAGACACGCCGCGTTTCTTTTTCTGCGCAGCCACCAGTGCTTTCAGATCCTGCAGATCCCCGCGAGACAAAGAAACCGCTTCATCATGCACACCTATGGCGTTTAAAAAACGCGCTACTTCCGTGAGTTCAGCATTGCTGAAACCATGCGCAAGGGGTGCGTCATTACGTTTCAGTTCCTGCAATCCAGCTGCGAGCAAAGCCTCGGCGGGCTCGCCAAATCTGCTCTGTAAATCTTCGGGTACCTGCCAGCGCACCAGATCAATCTCAAACGTGGGCGCGGTCGCAGGATTAGGATCGCGCTCGCTGACCGGCGGTATTAATGTTGCAAACGACATCAATGGCAGCGCCAGCGCGACCAGCACAACCACCAGCAGCAGCGACCACATCAACCAGGGTTGTCGCTGCACACTTTGTACAGATTCAGGAAAGCTCTCAGAGCGGCGCAGGGTTGTCTCCAGATCAAACCGAGGCACGGTGTCATCAACGCCTCTGGCAGGCTGACCTTCATTCACCTTGGCAAACTTCCTGATGACCTGGCGGCGTGCTTCACGATACTCAAGCAAAGAAATTTCTCCGGCTGCGTGTGCTTTGGCGACACGCCGCAAACGGGTTGATTCAGGCGACAAGGTTAACAGGCTCATGACACTTCCCGCACCAGGCGGAAGCCTGTCTGCTGATCACCCTGAGCGGCAATTTCGCGTTGCGTTTCAACCTGACATCGTTCTATGGGATCACTGAAAGTACCCCCACGAGCCACGTAGCTCGCCTGGTCTTTCACCAGCTCCTGGGCATTGCCCAGCACATGAACAAGACCCAGGGGATTCGCGGCCCCGTTCTCCGACGCAAGCATGGCATCACCACGACGCACACCGCCAATATCGATACGACAATTACGGTTCGGGTCGGGTTTGCCCTGGGCCGCCTGCTGCCACTCGTTCACCGTTGGCAGACGGTAAGTGTAGCCCGTGCGTTGGCTCAACCAGCTGGCATAAGCTTCAACGACGTCAACCGCCATGCCGGTGACGGGCAAATGTTCTTCTGCCGCAGCAACACACAACTTGGTTTCAGCACAGAAGAGATTCACATCCCGCCAGCTTATTTCGTATTTACTGATGGCAAACTTAGCCAGCTTCTGATCACCCGGTACCACCACCAGACGCGGGCCTCGCTGATCCTGGCTGACCTGGTCAGCGCAGAAACTACCTCTGCCGCTGGCATTACCGTTACCCACCAGATAGTGGAGCGAACAGGGATCCAGCTGCTGCTCCTGCAATTGCTGCATGCCACTGAACCGCGCCAGCGCCTGTTTTTTCAGCGAATAAGCACGGTCCGGGTCCACGGCACCCAGGCGATTGATACATTCACCCAGTCGTGTACCGATCTGGTCACGCAGCTGTTCAGTATGGCTCGGATGCGCCGCAGTTAACCGATCAAGCTTGCTGGCAATCTGACCAACATCCAGACGCAGACAGCTCACGGCCAGCGAGGCTGACATCTGTTGTTGTAAGCGCTGCGCCGTTTGCACCTGCACCTGAGCTTCTTTGCGCACCTGCGCACTGGTTAGGGCAGCGTCAAAACTGTCCTGTAAAGCTTGCCACTGAGCGCCATCAAAAATCCTGCCCTGCACGTCCGACCAGGTTTGCTGCGCAAGTTGAATATCACGATTGATAAGCGCCTGCTGCAACTGCGTTGCGGCGTAGTCAACCAGCTCTATCTGGGCTGCAGCCAGAGGGGTTGAGTGTGCAAAGTAAGCCTGCGCCTGACGGGTTAAGATCTCAAACCGGTTCAACCACTGAGGTGTGATCGCCTCCTCCGCCAGCGCGTCCAGCGCGTTCAACAAGCGTTCATGCAGATCACTTCGCGCTTGTGACAGCTCACCAAACTGCTGCCCCGCTTCAAATTGAACAAACGCTGTGGGTAGATCCGTCGTGGCGGATATGTGCTCCGTATACAACTGCTCGATGCGCGCACTGATCTGATCATAGGGATAGATCTCGTCAGCACCATTCAGATTTTGTCCTGCCGCAACCGCCGGACTCAGGGCTCGCAAGGTCTGCAGTTCCGCAAACAACTGGCGCTCCCAGCTGGTGTCAAAGGCTGGTTCATCTAACAATTTTTCTATTCTGCTTATCTGCGCATCGACCAGCGTTTCCTGCCGGACCTCTTCTTTCACCTCGTTTATGGACGCTGTGTCCTGCAGAGCAACCAGCACAAGGCTTGCCGTTACCAGCCCGGCTGTGGCCACCAGCGACCAGTTGCGCCAGGGTGACGGCGCAAACAGACCGGCAAAAACTTCCTGCACATCTGCAGGTCGATCCTGACGGTTCAACTGCAGCGCCTTCTCCAGAATGCGCCAGCGACGTCGCGATAAAGACTTGATACGTTCAGGCTTGAGGCCTTCCCGGGCCGCCTCATTCGCTGGCACTCTGCCGTAAGGATGATGTCCGGTTAACACCATGTAGATGACAATCCCCAGCGAGAAGATATCATCCCTGGGTTCCGGATTATCGCCGTTCAACATTTCCCGGCTGGCATAAGCTGGGGTGAGGGCAGCCAGGCGCGCTGGATCGAAGTCAGTGTCTTCAGAACCGGAATTCATGCGCATGGCACGTGCGATGCCAAAATCCAGTATTTTTGCGACCTTTTTCTGCGTGATGAAGATATTGCCGGGCTTGAAATCAGCATGCACAACTTCTTCTTCGTGAGCATGTTTCAGGCCAAGCACCATGCCTTCAATGATTTTCCAGGCCAACTCTTCAGGCAAACCAGACGGATAAGCTTTCAGCAGGTCGGCCAGCTCCTCACCTTCCAGCAGTTCCATGGTAATGAACGGTACATCTTCATCTTTGTCAAAATCGAAAATAGAAACAATATTGCTGTGGCGCAGACCTTGAGATTTTGACGCCTCGCGCTCCAGCGCAATAAACGCCTCAGGATGATGACGAAAGTCGTTGTTGAGAATTTTGACCGCGACATAAGGCTGGGTACCACGGGCTTCCACTTTACGCAGGTCTTTTGCACGGAAAACACTGCCCATACCGCCAGAGCCAATAAGTTCCTCAAGTACAAATCGTTGCTTCAGCACTTTCGGTGCTTCGTCGGAGTTACCTGCACCGGCATGGGTATGGCTACGCCAGCTGACCTGGCTCGCCGTTGCAGTTGTTTCACTAGGGTCGCGCATGACCGTCATATCTTCACGCAGGCCATCTTCACGCAGCAAAGTGGCGTCAGTTACGCTGTTGTCGTTGATATTTTCGTCACTGATCTTTTCCATCGTCAGTGCTCCGCCCGCGCTACAACCAGGGAAACATTATCCCGCGCCGGACCCTGCAGGCAGTCCCGCATCAGCAGCGTGACGGCTTTGTCTACATCGTGCTGTAAAGCCTCGTAAATAGACTGCGGTTCTATTTCCCGATATAGGCCATCCGTACAGAGCAGCATCGTGTCACCAGGCTGAACATCAAACACGGCAACATCGAGGTGCAGGTCACGCTGACCACCTACCGCACGGGTAATGATGTGCGTATCGGTGTTGAGCGCCTCATCTTCGGTAATACCACCGCTGTCTAACAGGTCGGACACGGGATTGTGATCACGGGTGATCTGACTCATGAGGCGCCCACGCATTCGATACAAGCGACTATCACCAGCCCACAGCGCAACGCCTGTTTCGCCGCGTACGATCAACACAACCACTGTGCTGCCGACAGTGTTGCCGTCGCACTGGGTGCGTGCATGACGCCGTAAATGGTCATTCACTTCCAGCATCCCGTCTTCCACCAGATCAACACATTCACTGAGGTCTTGAGATAGATTCAGGTCAGCAAGCATCTGCGCAATAGTTTCGCTGGCATAGTCGCCTGCTTTGTGTCCACCCATGCCATCAGCAACCGCCCACAAACCCAGGTGAGAGGAAGCGAACACAGCGTCTTCGTTTCTCGTCCGCCGGTTCCCGCGATGACTGTCGCTGGCGCTGGACCAATCCATAACTAATCTTGTCTGAAGTGAATGGGGGCACCAACATGCAGTGGCTCGCCCAGCGATATCCAGCCTGCGCCCCAGAGTTTTATACGATCGCGATGAACCAGAGTAACCTGCTCGTCTTCTGTCTGCACAAAAGTGCCGTTGGTGCTTTCATCGATCAGGTAGAAATCTTTGTGGTGTCGCTCAATTCGAGCATGAATGCGAGAGGTCAGTTCACGGTCAACAACGAAGTCGCAACCCGGCATTTTGCCAAGTCGAAAAGAAGCCCCATCTGCCACCGCCTGAGCGGCCACAGCAGAGTGGTGACCATTGTGTTCAAGAACCAGGCAAGGATCTGTCTGCGCATCCATGTCGCAACTACCCACATTATCGATTTGATAACGACAAGGATAGGCAACGACCGCCCGCTATAACGTGCGGTACTTCACAAGTGACGGCGCGCTGGGCCGTAGCGCGCCCCTGAGTGCGGTTTTTAGTGCATGAAATTGAACATTTTGCGCCGGTACGCGGCGGCAACGTCTGATCCTTTTCCGAGCAACGGAAAGATACGCACCATGGTCAAACGTCCGATATCATCACGGAATTCACGATCGCTGCGCAATATGTCCATGGCCAGGTTCAAAGCCCCTTCATAGTCCTGCGCAACGACCAGGGTGACACACATCTGGTATTTCAGCTCCAGATTGTCCGCGTCAGCAGTCAGCTGCTGCTCAAGCTCTGCAGCGCTTGCATAGCCGGCCGCCTCTTCAACAAATTCGAGTCGGTTCTGCGGGCGCTCACGCTCCGGCGTGTCATCGGCAATGGACGCCAGAACCGTGCGGGCATCATCAAGATCACCTTTTAGAATCAGGACATCAGCCAGTTCTACTCGAAATCCCTGATTGTTGGGCTCTTCATTCATTGACTGCTGCAACATGGCAACGGCGGTGTCGTAATCACCACTGGCCATGACCTGCTCCAGCTGCCCCTGCAACATGTCTGTGGAGGATTGGGTGAGGGTATCGAGCAGCGTACGCAATTGTGCTTCATCTGCCGGACCATCAATCTGATCCACAATTTTGCCCTGCTGCACGATCCGCAGACTGGGCAGGCCCTGCACACGCAGATGCTGTGCAAGTGTCTGGTCCACCGATACATCTGACAATGCCAGGGCTGCTTTGCCACCGTACTGGGTCATCAGAGTTTCTAAGGTCTGTTTGGTCTGCACTGAAGGCGGGACCTGTTCAGCCCAGAACAGGACAAATACAGGCACGCTGTTCGAGCGTTCGATGACTTCAGTCTGGAAGGTTTCCGGGGAAATATTAAAAGACGCTGGTTCCATGGGTACTTTGTTTCGATCTACACAAACGGCCCGCTAGTTTACATCACCTCGCCAAAAGATATTTGACGTTTGATGGGCTGTTGTCCAAGCCAGCCAAAACCTTCCGCCTGGGTTGCGTAGTGCAGAGCAGCCAGACTGTTGTGCAGCGGCTGCAACGTACGCTCGAGTATATGCGGCGCATTATTCTGTTCACTGACGTGGCCTATCACAACATGCAGATCCTGGTGCGCAATATGCTGCAACAGCTGATGGGCCTGTTCATTATTCAGGTGGCCATAATCTGCGCCAACACGTTGCTTCAAGCGTTGTGGGTAACTCCCCCGACTGAGCATCATACTGTCATGGTTGGCTTCAATCAGCGCGTGGGTGCAGTTCCTGTATTGTTCAACAACGTGGCTGGTGACACATCCCAGATCCGAGAGCACTCCGATGGTTTCAACACCGTCACTGAGCACAAACTGGGTCGGCTCCCGCGCATCGTGCGGCACACAGACAGGGTTGATGGTTACATCGTCTATCTCAAAGGGCTGGTCGCCGTCGAACGGTATGCCGGAAACGCCGCGCAGATCATGCTTCAGCGTTCCGTATGAGGCATACACAGGTATGGCGTACTTGTGCGCCAGCGCGGCAACGCCGGCAATGTGATCCGAATGCTCATGACTGATGAGAATGCCGTGCAGATCACCACCCGACAGACCCAGGCGCGCCAGGCGACGCTCACTCTGTTTCAAATTAAAACCACAATCGATGAGGAACACCTTGCTCCCCAGAGCCACCACAGTGCCGTTACCTTTGGAACCACTACCGAGCGAGGCGAGTCCCATCAGGCGGCAAATTCACGAATCAGAACCAGAATCTGCTGCGCCAGTTCAGTATCTACCGGCGCCCTGCTGTCAGGTTCAAGGACACTGATGCGGTAATCCTGATTGTCACCCTCTATCAATATCTGCACATCAACGGCTTCATCGTCAGCGCAGGAAAACGTCAGACGGCACAGGAATCCGGGACCATCATCGTCTGCGGTGAAAACCGAGCCCGGGATATTGACGGCAAAAAGACCGGTCTGCCGATCAAGGTTTAGTATCTCAACTTCAGCATTGTCCAGAGCCTGCCCGAGGGTTGCCCAGGCACGTTCGTAGTCAAGGTACAGGTGTAAAACCGGAAACCCGTTGGCGTCACGGGCGAGTTCGGTTTTCTTGGCGCTACCAATCTGCAGAGCCACTTTCGAAACTGTCTGCTCAGAAACTTTTGCCGCAATATAGGCGCCAATTTCATTCAGCAGATCATCTTCAGCACTGGCCAGGTGGCTGGATAAGCCGTCGATTACAATAATTTCATCACGTACCGGCAACGAGACGCTGTCGTTCTCATGACGCACGTGTACTTCTGTAGTGGCCGCACGCAAGCCCTGCTCAACTTTAATCAGAAACCGATCCTGGCCGGTAATCAGTGGGTCTGAGCCTTTGGCATCTTTTAACAAAGTCCGGATCACGTCACGGTAGCTGGAATCCTGAATCTGCATCCACTGCGTGTTCAATCGGCCGGACTGGGGCGCGTCAAAGGTCAAAGCAACACCGTTTTCCGCCATGAACTGTTTCAACTTGGGCCAGGCAGTTGTGGGAGGCTCAGGAATGACCAGCCAGCGCCTCTCGCCTAAACGCTGTATACGTACTTCGTCACGATTATCGTTGGCGTAGATTGCATCGGGCAAAGGTGGGCGATCTGGATAAAATCGCGGATTAAGCTGTTTTGGTGTCTCTGGAATTGGAAACGGGTCCGCATCTTCAAGTGGCTTCAGGTCGTCAGGCAAAACGAGTTCGTTGTGCTGCACGGCTTCGAGATAGTCATCCTTGGGATTCAGCAGGAAGCCTTCACCATCATCGTCTCCACCGAACCAGCTGCAGCCTGCCATAATGATGCTGATCAACATCAGTATGCTGCATTTCCAAGTTGCCATTTATAGAGCCCCTATTTCAACAAGACGAGCGCGAACCTGCGCGTGATATTTTTCTGACAACGGCAGTAAAGGCAGCCGGATACCTGGTCCGGCACGACCCATTTCATGCAGCGCCCATTTACTGGCGGTCGGATTGGGTTCCAAAAACAGTGCCTTATGAATCGGCTGTAACAAGGCGTCCAACTCAGCGGCTCGAGCCTTGTCACCGGCCAGAAAAGCGTTCAAAAACTCAGCCATTTCGCGGGGACACACGTTTGCGGTCACAGAAATTGTCCCTACCGCACCAAGCTCAAGCATTTCGAGGGTTTGTGCATCTTCACCAGAGAGAATAAAGAAGTCTTCATTGCCAATCTCAGCAAGCAGTGCGCGGATGTCTCCCACTCGCGAAGCGTCACCACACGCTTCTTTTATGCCGACAATTTTCTTATCGGTGCTCAATCGCACAACCGTTTCTGCTGACATATCGCTCGCGGTACGGGGTGGTACGTTGTAAAGCACAAGGGGCACGTCCGTAGCATCTGAAATCGCCTTGTAATGTCGGTAAAGGCCTTCCTGGGTTGGCTTGTTGTAATAGGGGGAGACCAGCAAACAGGCATCTGCTCCCGCAGCTTGTGCTTCCTGAGTCTGGTGGATGGCCTCGGCTGTCGAATTGCTGCCGGTACCCGCCACAACAGGAATACGACCCGCAACCACCTCAATAGTTCGTTTGATGACCTGCAGATGCTCAACTGTATCCAAGGTGGCTGATTCACCTGTTGTACCCATGGGTACAATGCCGTGGGTGCCACTTTCGATGTGCCACTCAATTAAGTTGTCAAGAGACGGCCAGTCTACCTCACCATCAGCCAGCATGGGTGTAATCAGCGCAACAATACTGCCCTTTAACATGGCTTTTACCCCACCTGATTATCAATTCAAAAACAAAGGCGGAATGGTACGCACGCGGACGCACTTGAACAAGCGCGCCTTCAAGGCCTTCAGCCTGAGCAGAGAGAGGGTTTGTGTCTGCGGATCAGCTTGCTTCGAAGATTTCAGGCTGACTTTCATCCAGATCGTCGCTTGCGCGCCTGTCTCCCGAATCGTCGCTTGCGCGACGGGGCCAAGCCTTATAAATCGCCTTGATCAGGGTTGCCAGAGGGATTGCAAAAAATACGCCCCAGACGCCCCAGATACCGCCAAATGCCAGGACCGCAACAATAATGCTGATTGGGTGCAGGTCGACAACCTCGGAAAACAGCAACGGTACAAGAACGTTACCGTCAACAAATTGAATAACGCCATAAACAATCATCACCGTTGCCAGATCCCAGGACCAGCCAAACTGGATCACACCAACAATGAACACCGGTACTGTCGCCACCGCGGCGCCCACAAACGGTATAAGCACCGACAATCCAACCAGCACACTCAGCAACGCCGCATAGTTAACTTCCAGGACCGTGAAACAGACAAACGTGGTGGCGCCGACGATCAGAATCTCTATGACCTTACCGCGCACGTAGTTGCCCAGTTGAATGTTCATTTCACTGGCCACAGACGTCAGCAGCGGGCGGTCCGCAGGAAGCAGAGAGTGCAACCAGGCCAGCAGTTCGTCTTTATCTTTCAGAAAGAAGAAAATCGAAATGGGGACAAGCACCAGATAGAGAATCAGCCCAAGCAGAGAAAAAACCTGAGAGAACGCTGTTTGAAAAACCGTCGCGCTGAAATTCCCCAGTTCTCTGGCTGCCTGATCAATCAACGAGGAAACCTGGTTTTCTGTAATGTACTGGGGGTACCGCGCCGCCAGCTCACTCACGCTGTCCTGCAACAGCGTCAGCGCGGCGGGTAACAGGCCAATAAGCCCCTGCATCTGTTTCCATAACAGGGGCACAACAATGACAAAAAAAGCCAGAATCAAGCCAACGAAGAACAGGAAGCTGAGATAGACGGCGAGTATGCGGGGTACCTTGATCCGCTGCAGAGCGTTGACCAGTCCCTGCAGCAGGAAGGCAAATACCAAACCCATCAAAACCGGTGCTAAAACGCCACCCAGGGTGGCCAGCACGATGATAATGAAGCCAAGCAGAGCGATGAGATAAATCGCTTCTTCATTCGAGAAGTACTCATTCACCCAATGGCTGATTACATTAAGAAACTTCACTGTTTTTTCTGCAGAAGGTAGGTGTAGGTGCCGTCGTGTTCTTCGCTCTGCAGCAGGAGATGTCCGCTCTGCTGGCAGAATACTTCAAAATCCCGAACTGAACCCGGGTCCGTAGCCAGTACCTGCAGCTGCTCCAAAGCAGCCATCTCATTGAGTGCCTTTTTTGCTTTCAGCAGCGGCATCGGGCAATTCAGGCCTTTCACGTCGAGGATGCGAACTTCTTCATTCATAACGGTCCAAAGTATGGCACAACGCGGCAAAGCGGTTTTTCAACCCTCGAGCCGCGCTGGTCTGAACTAATAATCGCGTATAGTAGCTGTTATGAGATTGAGTGCTAACAGAAATAATATTTATCAGCGCGGGCTGGCAAACTTCGCCATGGCAGTTCTATGTTTCCAGCTGACTGTGCAGACAAGCATCGCGCAGGCCAGTCCAAACCAGTTGCCAAGCCTTGGTGACAGCTCCTCCAGCCTCATCTCACCCCAACTTGAGCGGCGTATCGGTGAATCCTTCCTGAAACAGATCAACGCCTCCCTGCCTACGGTCAGTGACCCGTTGATGAAACACTACGTGTCAGGACAGCTGATCAACCTTGCCCAACATTCAGAGCTGCGCGATGCCATCATGAGCGTGGTGGTTATCGATAATCCGGAACTAAACGCCTTTGCAGCCCCCGGTGGCGTTGTCGGCGTGAATCTTGGTTTATTACTGTCTGCGCAGGACGTACACGAGTATTCATCAGTCATAGCCCATGAGCTGGCACATTTAAGCCAGCGCCATTTTGCGCGTGGTATAGAGGAACAACGGTCGCAAACCTTACCGACACTGGCCGCCCTTATCGCAGCATTGGTTATCGGCGCGGCAGGCGGTGGTGACGCTGCAATTGCCGCATTGAGTACTGCTCAGGCTGCATCCGCCGCCAACCAACTGCGCTACAGTCGTGACCGTGAACAGGAAGCTGATCGAATAGGCTTTAATACGCTGATCCGCGCAGGCCACGATCCAGCCGGTATGTCGCGTATGTTTGAACGTATGCAGCAAGCCTATCGGTTCACCCGCAAGCCACCAGAATTTCTGCTGACCCACCCGTTATCAGAAACCCGCATTACTGATGCCCGTAATCAGGCCATGTCCATTGAACGCCAGGAGTACAGTGATTCACTGGATTACCAGCTCATGCGCATTCGAGCTGTAGTCCACTTCCAGAAGAATCCTAAACAGGGCATCAAAGAGTACCAGCGTCGCCTCAAAGACAACCCTCATGACGCGGCCGCAAACTACGGCCTGGCCCTGTCTTTGAGCCGCGATGGGCAGCACGATGAAGCACTGCGCAGAGCGGAACAACTACTTAACGTGAACCCGCAGAGCATTCTTTACAACAGTGCTTACGCCGAGTTACTTATCGACGCCGAACGCAACCAGCAGGCCCAGGCGTTGCTGCAACAGCAGCTCGTGCTTAATCCGGGGAATGCGCCTCTGTCCATGCTGTATGCCAGAGTTTTGAATCAGGACGGCCAACACGCAAAAGCGGAAACGATTCTCGAGCAACAATCCCAGGCCCGACCAAACGACGTGGATGTGTGGTACCAGCTTGCCGAAACCGCAGGTCTGGCTGGTAATATTACCGGTGTTCATCTGGCGCGAGCTGACTACTTTTACCTTCATGGTGCGTACCATCGCGCCATCCAACACCTTGAGTACGCACAACGCCTGGTGCGACGCAACAACCCGCAGATGCAGGCCAAACTCAGCCAGCGTATACAGGACCTGCGCACTGCCATACGCATGCAGCAGCAAAGCTGACCCCCCGTTCGGCTCAGCTACGACGCTGAAAATCCAACATTCTGTCTAACGGCATTTTTGCACGGGCGCCAATTTTCGGATCGACCAGAATTTCGCAACCCGAGCGATAGGTTTCATCAGTGACCAGGCGTTCAAGCGTCTGCAGCTCATTCATCGCCATCCACGGACAGTGCGCACAGCTTCTGCATGTGGCGCCATCGCCAGCAGTTGGCGCTTCAATGAATCGTTTATCCGGATTCAGCTGGCGCAGTTTATGGAAAATACCCCGGTCTGTAGCGACAATAAATGTCTCGTTCGGCAGGGTTGAAGCCCCTTTCACAATCGCACTGGTGGAACCCACCACATCAGCGAGTTCAATCACAGAGGCAGGTGACTCCGGATGTACCAGCACCGCAGCATCCGGATAAACCTTCTTCAGATCGATCAACGCTTTGGCTTTGAACTCTTCATGCACCACACAGGCGCCACTCCACAACAGCATGTCCGCGTTGGTCTGCTTCTGTATGTAATCGCCCAGATATTTATCCGGTGCCCATAAAATTTTCTCACCACGGTCACGCAGGTGACCTACAATATCCAGAGCACAGCTACTGGTTACCACCCAATCCGACAGTGACTTAACTTTTGCCGAGGTGTTGGCATAGACCACCACCGTACGGTCCGGGTGCTCATTACAGAACGCTTCAAACTTATCCGGCGGACATCCGAGATCAAGAGAACACTCCGCCTTCAAAGTCGGCATGAAAACGCGTTTCTCTGGTGACAGGATTTTTGCGGTTTCGCCCATGAAGCGAACACCTGCAACAATGACATTTGCCGCTTCGTGGTCACGCCCGTACCGGGCCATCTCCAGCGAATCAGAGACAAAACCACCCGTGGCTTCAGCAAGATCCTGCACATCGCCATCTACATAGTAGTGTGCAATGAGAACAGCACCCATGGCTTTGATCCCTTCTGCGAT
Source organism: Pseudomonadaceae bacterium (assembly GCA_024743175.1). GTDB lineage: Bacteria > Pseudomonadota > Gammaproteobacteria > Pseudomonadales > Azotimanducaceae > UBA4421. Next base: position 210,100 of record JANSXA010000007.1, read on the forward strand.
ACGCGCTTTGAGATCGTCACGCGTCTTATCATCAAGGCTTTCAGGTTCGTACAAAGGCACCTGTTGGGCCGGCATTGTGTAGTCCGGCAGATTCTGCGTGCTCACACTCATCTCACTGTTAAAACAAAAGACAATTTTAGGGGCTGAGCGGGAAAAAGGCGAACCCCCATTTTTTAGGGGTTCGACTGGACCTGGAGTAAACTGTCACGATGAACCCAACTGTCGCCTTCCTGATCTCCCCCCAGACCAATCACAATGACAACCCTGCACGGCTACCTGAAATACTGGATGCCGCAGGATGGCAGGTAAGTGTTTTCGACCATGAACAGATATCAATGGTGAATACTGACGTTTATCTTGATGCGCAACAGGCGGATCAATTCGATCTGATCTGGCCGTTGGGATTTGGGCCTCGGCCAAGCTTTGCCGATCGCCTGCAGATGTGGCACCTGATTGACGCAACACGGTTGATGAACCGTCCCGACGCCTATAGCTGGGCTCACGGCAAAGCTGCATGGCTGAGCTTTGCGCCGCCATCCAGGGTGAGTAGCCAACACAGTCAGCTGGTAGAGTTCATGCTGGCCCACGGTGGTGAATGGGTATTGAAACCTGCTGCCGGAAGCTTCGGCGCGAAAGTACAACGGATAAGTTCCGCTGCAGAATTACGCGCAACCCTGCGGCATGACCCGGGGTATTGGGTATTGCAGCGCTTCATCCCCGAAATCAGACAGGGTGAAGTGCGTACTTTAATTTGCCACGATGAAATTCTCGGTAGTTATTTACGTGTGCCCACCGATCAGTTACACGCCAATCTTGCTCTCCAGGGTCAGGCCCGCGCCGCTGTAATCAACCAGCCCACACAAACCTTGATCGAGAGCGTTCACCAGCAGTTAATTGAAGCAGGTGTCGGTTACGCGGCAATTGACACCGTCGGTGGCTATCTGATGGAAGTGAACATTGCTAATCCCGGCGGGCTCTCAACCCTTGCACAGGTTTACGACGAGCCTTTCGACAGCAATATGCATGCAAGACTGATACAGGCGCTCGCGCGAAAACTGGAAACCCGTGGATAAGGTCAGTGAACCTCACCGTTGTTACGTTTCAGGATCATCTGTTTGATTTCATCCAGACGATCGTGTCGCGCATCTATCTGCTGCACGTGCCAACGGATAAGCGCCTGCTTACTGGGATGATCACTCGAGCGGTAGGTGTCCAGTGACGCCTGCAAACGCTCAATTTCTCTGGCCAGCAGTTCAAGCACACCCTCCAGCGTAAGATCATAGTCCTCCGGGTGCTGTTCATCCTCGCTTGCCGGCGAGGGCTTATCAGGCGGTGCCGCCATCTACCCTGATCGTTGTGCCGGTTGTGAAAGCACTGGTAGGGCTGGCTAAATATAACGCCGCGCCAACAATTTCCTCAGGTTCACCGCCACGTTGTAAAGCCAGGTTGGCCTGGGCATTCTTTTCAAAGGCGGCCATGTCCCAGGCTTTTGAGATGTCGGTCAGAAACGGCCCGGCCACTATGCAGTTAACCCGGACTTTGGGCCCGTAAGCAAAGGCAAAAGAGCGGGTCAGTGCATTTAATCCTGACTTGGCAGCGCCGTAGGGTTCCGAACCCGGAGAAGGGTTTAGCGATGCTGTGCTGCTGATATTGATGATACTGCCACCTTCTCCCGCCGCCATTTTCTCACCGACGGATGCCATCAATCGGAAAGGACCTTTGAGATTCACACCGATGACCTTGTCGAAAAGCTCTTCAGTGATATCACTTAACTTACTGTAGAGTGGCGACATACCCGCATTGTTGATGAGAATATCTACCCGCCCGAAACGCTCGTAAGCCGCCTCTATCAGGGCATCAACTTCGTCCCAATGGCCCACGTGACAACCGTAGGCCATTGCCTGTCGGCCCAGGCTTTCAATCTCAGCGGCAACACCTTCACAGGCGTCGGCCTTGCGGCTGGTGATAATGACGTCTGCACCGCGCTCGGCCAGCGCCAGCGCCATCTGACGCCCCAATCCACGGCTGCCACCAGTAACCAGCGCCACCTGGCCTGCAAAATCGAGAAGCTTGTCGGTCACTGATTCCTCCTGACAACGGATGTCTTAACGATGTACCTGTCAAAGCGGTAACTGTTAAAATGTTCTGCTCTACTGCAGCAGTGTTGGTTTTCAGGAGCAGCATAACTGCAGAAGCCAGACGGGGGAACCATTGGACCGATGCGGTCTAAACCACCGTGACCGACAAATTGATAACGCCCTGGCAGTTACCGGGCACATTGGAAGGAGTTTTAGAATGGGAATGCTTGACGGCAAAGTCGCACTGGTTACAGGTGCAGGGGGCGGACTGGGACGTGCGCATGCTCTTTTACTGGCTCAAGAAGGCGCCAGCGTTATTGTAAATGACCTGGGTGGGGCACGGGATGGTACGGGTGCCAGCACATCGATGGCAGACCAGGTGGTGGACGAAATTAAAGCTGCTGGCGGCAAAGCGGCAGCAAACTACGGCTCGGTTACCAGCCGGGAAGACGCCCAGGCTATGGTTCAATCCTGTATCGATAACTTCGGTAAAATTGACATTCTCATCGCCAACGCAGGCATCCTGCGCGATAAGTCGTTCAAAAACATGGATGACAGTATGTGGGATGCGGTAATCGACGTGCACCTACGCGGCACCTATCTCACCACCAAAGTGGCTTACGACAAAATGATGGAACAGGGCACCGGTGGTCGCATCATTATGACCAGCTCAACTTCCGGGCTGCTGGGCAACTTCGGCCAGACTAACTATGGCGCTGCTAAAGCAGGTATTGCTGGATTCATGCGCTGCTTGTGGCTGGAAGGCATGAAGTATGGCATCACGGTGAACGTGCTGGCACCTACCGCCACATCACGCATGACCGAAGACATACTGCCGGAAGACATGCAGGACAACTTCCCACCCGAAGCCGTATCACCGCCGATTGTTTATCTCTGCACCGACGATGCCAAAGATATCACCGGTCGCCAGTTCCTGGTGGGTGGTAACAGCGTGCAGTTACTGTCCTGGCAACTCACGCCGATTGCAAAACGCGATCTGTCTGAAGGTGTCTGGGGCGTTGCTGAAATCGGTAAAGAAATTGAAGCCAGCAAAGAACACTGGCCGCCGATCAATCCCATGCGTGGCTAGCAGCTGACGCTGCTGTCTGAGAAAAAATGTGTGCCGCTGCCAGCCAGACCGCGGCACGCATTTTTCAGGTATAGGACACCACTTCGTATTCAATGTCGTCGTGGTCGTTGAAGTAGAATCTTTTCCCCGGCTCGTAGTCCCCGTGGTTATAGGGTGCAAAGCCGGCCTCTATCACACGTTTTTCTACCCTGTCCAGATCTTCAACCACGATCCCGACGTGGTTCAGGATCCCCGCTGCAGAGTAAGCTGACGTTTCTTCCGACTCTGCTGGTGGATAGCTGTAGACGGCAAGATAGTCGTCATCGCCACCTACGTGCACGGTGTAGCCGCCAAGCTTTGCTGGACCCTGCCAGCGTATTCGCCAGTCAAATAAGTTACACAGGAGTGCTGCGGTTTTCTCTGGCTCGGTCACGGTAATGTTCACATGTTCTAAAACAGCTGGTTGCATATTGCACCTCTTGCACTAAATGATTCAGGCATAGCCTAAAACCTCAACTTAACTTGAGGTCAAGCTTTTTTTGAGAGATTATCTGCCGATGGCAGAATCACGCATAACCATCGGCGCCATAGCCGAGCGCACGGGCTTGAGCATATCCGCAATCCGCTTTTACGAATCCCAGGGGCTGGTCACGCCCACGCGTAATTCAGGCGGGCAAAGACGATTTCTGCGCTCGGACATACGGCGTCTGTCTTTTGTGCAGATTGCCCAGCAGCTGGGTTTTACCATCGACCAGATCCGTCAGCAGTTAAACAAGCTGCCAGATAACCGCACGCCAACCCAGAAAGACTGGGCCGGAATCAGCAGAACTTTCGCAGCAGACCTGGATGCGCGCATCGACATGCTGACCCGAATGCGTGACCGCTTAGACGGATGTATCGGCTGCGGTTGTTTATCCTTGGAAAACTGCGCGCTATATAATCCCCAGGACAAAGCCGGCTTAGGCGGCTCAGGACCCCAATTTGTACTCCACAAACAAACATAATCCCGCCAACACTGCCGCATCATTCAATGACGGCTCGGTCTGGATGTTGCTGGCCATTAACATCATCGCTCTGATAACTGCCGTGTGGCAGGGCTGGAGCCTTGCCGAGCTGATGCTGATCTACTGGGCCCAGAGCCTGATCATCGGCGCCAGTTACGTATTGCGTATCCGTAAACTTGGCAATTACTCAACGGAAGGATTTCGCATGAACGGCCGCAGTGTGGAACCCAATGCCGCCACCAAGCGCAAAACCGCTTTTTTCTTCTGCATTCACTACGGCGGGTTCCACGCCGTTTATCTGATTTTTATCCTGCAGGATCTGCCTCTGGATATATTGCTGGACCCAGGGTTTGTCGCCTGCACAGTGGGTTTTGCCATAAACCACGGATACTCATACCGCTTTCACCGGCAAAAGGATGATCAGGGCAAACCCAATATCGGCACGCTTATGTTTACGCCTTATCTCAGAATTCTGCCCATGCATCTGACAATTATTTTCGGCGGCGCAACCGGGAGCGCAGGCATCGGGCTGATCATATTCGGCGCTCTGAAAACAGTCGCAGATGCAGTCATGCACGTCATTGAGCATCGCCGCCTGGGCACCAGGCCTGAAACTGAGGCTGGCGTTGAGGCATAAGCAAATGTTGACCATTTACGATCTGATCAAAGTTCTGCCACAACAGGGCCAGGTTGAATGGATCGGATTAAGGCCGGCGAAGAATCAGATGATACGCAATGTGGATACTGCGACGGCTATTGCAGGTCAAGGGCTCGAAGGGGACCGCTATAAAAGCGCTGGCGGCAAACGGCAGGTAACTTTGATCCAGGCTGAACATCTGGATGCGATTCGATCCATATTGAAATCCCCTGACCTGCAACCTGCAACGCTGCGTCGCAATATACTTGTTCGCGGCATCAATCTGCTTGCGTTGAAAGACAAAGAGTTCACCGTGGGCAACGTCCAGATGGTGTTCACGGGCTTGTGCCATCCCTGTTCAAAAATGGAACTGGCACTTGGTCCTGGTGGTTACAATGCGATGCGCGGGCATGGCGGGATAAACGCAAAAATTCTCACCGACGGTCAGATCAGCGTCGGCGACACAGTTTCTTCCCTGACAGATTATGAACGCGGTTAGGTCTGTTCTAGCTGACAAGATCCCAATAGGGTTGATCCTGAAAACGAGCACGCAGTGCTCGCACAAAAAGCCTGACTTTTGCTGACAGGTGACGATGCCTGGGGTAAAGGGCAAGCAGACTTGTTGGAACCGGCGGCATGTCCACCAGCACGGTACGTAGTTGCCCGGCCTGTAAGGCATCACCCACAATAAACGTTGGTAACAGTACTATCCCGTTACCGGCAATGGCCGCATCACGCAGAACCTGGCCGTTGTTGGACCACATGACACAGTTAACTGGCACCGCCTGTGTTCTGCCACCGACCTGCAAACGCCAGTTTGCACCCGACGCCTGATAGCCGTAATGCAGACATCGGTGTGCCTTCAAATCCTGCACCGCTGCTGGTTCACCATACTGTTGCAGATACGCTGAGGAAGCGCAGACGACAACCCTTGAAGGCGCAAGCTCCTGTACCACAAGGCTTGTCGAAACGGGTACCTCCCCTATGCGCAGGGTGATATCAAAGCCTTCTTCCAGAGGGTCAACAAAGCGATCATTCAGCACCAGTTCAACCCGCAGATGCGGGTTTGCAGCACAGAAATCCGCGACCAGAGTCGACAGATGCAGAGTCCCGAACGACATGGGTGCGTTAACGCGCAGGTCACCAGTGGGCTCATCCTGTAATTCACGCACTGCATTAACCGCATCTTCATAGTCGGCCAGCAGATTCAACGCGCGCCTGTAGAACCCTTCGCCAGTTGATGTGAGGGTGACCGAACGGGTGCTGCGCCGCAGGAGCTGCGCGCCCAGTTCATCTTCCAGGCGCTGGACATGCTTGTTGACCACGGACCTCGACAAACCCAATTGCCGACCGGCGGCGGCAAACCCCGCAGATTCCACCACCTGAACAAACGATTTAATGGCGTCGAACTTATCCATCTGGTGAGTGTATTGTCGCTTTCTAAGATACACAATGCATCCGAACCATCCAATTGTCTTTTTTTTGGAAACAAACACAATACCTGCCATACAACAGGAGATAGCCATGCAGCAGATTCGCAAAGCGCAGCACAGAGGACAGGCCGACTTTGGCTGGCTCAACAGCCGCCACACGTTTTCATTTGGCAGCTACTACGATCAGGCCCACATGGGTTTTGGCCCTCTGCGCGTCATCAATGAAGACCATGTCGCAGCCGGCAGAGGGTTTGATACCCACGGCCACCAGGATATGGAGATCATCTCTTATGTTATTTCCGGCACCATGGCGCACAAAGACAGCATAGGCACAGGTTCACAGATCAAGCCCGGAGAGATTCAACGCATGACCGCAGGCACCGGCGTGCGCCACAGCGAATACAATGTCTCAGACATTGAGCCGTTACATTTTCTGCAGATCTGGATCCTGCCGGAGAAAAAAGGCCTCGAGCCTGACTATGAGCAGAAATCATTTGCTGATATCGATAAAGATAATCGTCTTGTCCTGGCAGCTTCACGTGACGGTCGCAATGGTTCTGTCACCATTCATCAGGATGTGGACCTGTATCTTTCAACCCTGCAGAACAACGTATCAGTGTCCCACCCACTCGCGCCGGGTCGCAAATTGTGGCTGCAGGTGGTGCAAGGCGAGATTGCCATTGGAGATCAGCATTTATCCAGTGGTGACGGATTTGCGCTGGAAAATTTAACCACTCAAATCATAACGATAAATATGCAGAGTGAAGCGGCTGAAGTTCTGCTTTTTGATATGACCCCATAAATAACCATTCAAGGAGAATGAAAATGACCGACAATAACAGTCAAGCGGACACCGCCGTGGCCATTGAAACGCTGCTCACCCAACGCAGAAGCCCGTATAAATTCGACCCCGACAGGGATGTTGAGGAACAGGACCTGCGGGCCCTGTTTGAAGCTGCCCGTTGGACCATGTCCTCCTACAACGCCCAACCCTGGCGCTATATTGTCGGCGTGAAGTCCAGATCGCCATCCGTGTGGCAACAGATCTACGAGGTGCTCGTTGAAGGCAATCAGGGCTGGGCTGAACACGCGCCGGTGCTGGCTCTGGGGCTGACAAAGAGCATATTTGAACACAATGGCAAGGAAAACAAAGCTGCCATGCACGACCTGGGCGCGGCATCTGCTAACCTCACGTTTGAAGCCACCGCGCGAGGAATCAGCGTGCATCAGATGATTGGTATCGAACCAGACAAGGCAGTGCAAACATTCAGCCTGCCGCAGGAAATCATTCCCCTTACCGCTTTGGCGATAGGTTATGAGGGAGAGAACCCGAAGCTGGCAACTGAACTGGCAGAACGGGATAATCGGCCACGCGAACGGATTGAGGTGGCTGATTTTCTGATCTCAGGACATTTCTAGAATGAATCTGGATGTCATCGTTCTGCTGACAGGTGCGGTCATTGCCGTACCTGTCTTCAAGCTGCTGGGGCTCGGCTCCGTGCTGGGATACCTTGCAGCCGGCGCCCTCATTGGTCCGTGGGCGCTTGGGCTGATTGACGATGTCGATGACATTCTACATTTCGCCGAATTAGGCGTGGTCATGTTGCTGTTCATTATCGGCCTCGAGCTGAAACCAGCACGGCTCTGGGCGCTACGCCGCTCCATTTTTGGTTTCGGCAGTGCGCAGCTGTTGCTGTCTGCCTTATTGATCGGTGCGTTTGCTTATCTGTTAGGTCATACGCTGCAGATAGCGTTGCTCATCGGTCTGGTCCTGGCCCTGTCCTCTACTGCTTTTGCACTCCAGCTGCTTGCAGAGCGCGGTGAACTCACCCAGCGCCACGGACGCTCAGCGTTTGCGACACTTCTGTTCCAGGATCTGGCAGTTGTTCCTCTCCTCGCGCTGGTGCCGCTACTGGGCGACTCGTCCTCCAACGGATTCCAATGGCAGACGGTAGCTCTTGCCTTTGGCACCGTTGTCGGGGTGGTCTTCCTGGGTGGCTGGGTATTGAAAAACCTGCTGAAGATAGTTGCCCGCAGTCGGGTACGGGAAATTCTCACAGCGACTGCACTACTGACCGTTCTGGGTACGGCCACCCTGCTGGAACACGCAGGCCTTTCCATGGCTCTCGGTGCTTTTCTGGCAGGTGTGTTGCTGGCAGATACAGAATTCAGGCATCAGTTAGAAGCAGACATAGAGCCGTTTAAAGGCTTGTTACTCGGTTTGTTTTTTATCGCGGTGGGCATGTCGATGAACCTCGGTCTGATTGCTGAGCAGCCTTTCGACATTCTCACTATGGTGATAGCGCTGGTTTCCATCAAGTTTCTGGTGCTGTTCGCGTTAGGCAAGTGGCAAGGGCTGGAAAATGCCTCCGCCCGTCGGCTGGGCTGGGTGTTATCTCAAGGCGGCGAATTTGCGTTTGTCATTTTTGGCGTCGCTGTGACTACGTCGGTTCTACCCGGCAGTACTGCTGAACTATGGATCGTAGTTGTATCGCTATCCATGTTAACAACACCATTGCTCATGTTTTTAGAAGACAGGGTCTGGAACAAAAAAGCGCCTGAAGAACCCTATGAGCTACCCGATGATGACGAGCCACGGGTCATCATTGCTGGATTCGGCCGCTTCGGACAGATTATTGCCCGGGTGCTCAGCGCCAAAAAGATACCGTTTACCGCGCTGGATGCCAGCCAGGAACAGGTTGATTTTGTAAAACAGTACGGCAATAAAATTTACTACGGCGATGCCTCCAGATTAGATCTGCTGGAAGCCGCCGGTGCAGACAAAGCAAGCCTGTTTGTTCTGGCCATCGACGAAGCCGAGCCGTCGTTGCGAACCGCCGCACTAGTCAGCAAACACTTCCCGCATCTGAAAATTTATGCCCGCGCGCACAATCGCAAACATGCCTACCAGCTGATGGACCTGGGTATCGAGATCATTCGGCGTGACACTTTCCATTCCGCATTAAGTCTGACCGAAGCGGTCTTAACCGGATTAGGCTATAGCGCGTCACGCGCCCAGCATTCAGTGGAGGCTTTTAAAGCCAAAGACGTTGAGCGTCTGCACGCGCACCAACACCTGCACAACGACAATGAAAAGATGCGAGACCTGGCAAAAAGCGCGGCCAGAGAACTGGAGGAAATGTTTGCCGCGGACGCCGCCAGCGAAGAAGAGTCGTCGCGAAAATCATCGTAAAAAACCTTAACCATAGTTTATGAGCCACTGACCTCGCAGACCCGCTGAAGCCTTCTATACTCAGGATAAGTACCAGGATGTATAGATGGCACCAGTGCAACAGCTTTCTCCCGCCCATGCCGGCACGCTAAAACGCCTGTTGGGCACACACAGTTTTTTTAAAGATGCGCCTGCGGATACATTTCTGCAGGCCCAGGGCTGTGCACACATTCTCACCACAGACTCACAGGAGCCCCTGCTCACCCAGGGAGAAGCGTCCCCCTACGCCTGGTTCCTGGTTGAAGGGTCTGTCACGCTTAAACAACGGGACCAGCCCGACCGAAAGCTGAGCGCAGTAGAGCCCGACGCTGGTTTTCCTATTGCCAATCTGCGCCCGGCAAACTACACCGTGGAACCAGACCTGAAAGCCAGGTTGGTGCGCCTGGAACAGTCATTCCTGAAAAAGATCAGTCAGAAGCCAAAGCCTGCCCGCTTCCTGGGCGGCTCAGAAATGGGCGGCGGCAGCTGGCAAAGCCACAGATTCGCCATTGAAGTTAAGCGCCTGCAAGCCAGCGGCGATTTCAAGATACCGGCGCTGCCTGGCGTGTCTGCCCGCATCAGCCAGGCGATGCAGGACCCGGACTTTGCCATCAGCGATTTATCGAAGCTGATTGGAGCTGACCCGGCCATTGCCGGCGGCTTGCTGAATATTGCTAACAGCGCGTTGTTTCGCGGTGCCGATATCTGTGAAACTCTCAACGCCGCCATCGTCCGCCTGGGCCTCACCCAAACCCGCACGCTGGTGATGACCCTTGCTGCAAAATCGCTGTTTACGGCAAGAAGGCCCTGGATTCGAACACGTTTAAACATCATGTGGCGGCATGCCGTTGAAGTGGGTGCTTATGCAACCGTACTGGCTCGCCTGGACCAGGGCTTGGATAACGCCAAAGCGCTACTGTTAGGTCTGTTACACGAAATAGGCGCGGTGCCTATTCTTGAGCTGGCGGATCAGTTTCCCGAGCTGGAGAATTCACCCGGCATTCTGGATGCCGTGCTGGCTAACGAGGTACCTGAACTGAGTGCACGGACGCTGACAAAATGGGGACTTAACGATTTTGCAGACGCAGCCCTGCATCAGGAAAACTGGTTTTTCGAACACGATGAAAAAACAAACTACACAGACCTGCTGATCGTGGCACATCTGCACGGTTTGATTAAGGCAAAGAGATTTAAAGATCTGCCACGTCTGAATGAAACCCCCGCCTTTCAGAACCTGACTAGCGCTGGCCTGTCCGCAAAGGTCAGCCTGACAATCCTGGAAGAGGCGCAGCAGGAGCTCGCAGAGTTACGCTCACTGCTAACGGCGTAGTTTCCAGGGCGGAATAGCATCCCAGTCAAAGGGTATTATGCCGCCTTCCACAATCTGAAAAATACTGGCTTCCGCTTTACCGTTATCCAGATCCAGAAAACCTATGGTGCCGTACTGAGTATCGTAGTTATGGGGATAGGTGGGCGAACCAGGGTTGACACAGTAAATACCGTCAATGGTCGCAATTGCCTCACGGTGGGTGTCACCAGAAACAATCACATCAGGTTTGCGCTGCGGGAAAAAGCGTTCTACCCAATGCGCCATGGTGAAATTGGGTGGTCGCTCCGGCACTGGTACATAGTGGGTCAGACCAACCCATAAACCCTCAATCTCCAGCAACCAGGCGTATTTAACGCGCGGATCTTCCGGCTGCACCGGTCGCCCGCCGCTGCCGTCTTCACCGTTGCCACGCGCTGCCGTTACCGGCGCGATCTTCTCCAATTCATCTAAGACGTAAAGGTCATGAATGTCACCTGCATGGAAAATCATATCCACATCAGCAAAGGCAGGCGCGATCTGTGGCCACAGGGTTTTACGGGCTTCTGGTATATGAGTATCTGAAATGAGACCAATGCGTGTTGCCATATCAGTTTAGTCCCACCCGCAGTGCTTGTCCCAGCGTCTTGTTACCATGCGCTGAAGTGAACCCTGCGCCGTCCCAAACCTGTTCACCACCCACATAAACGCTGTTAACAACACCGTCTGAACGGTTCACCAGCTGGTGACAATCAAACACATCCCGATAGATGTATTGAATAGAGTCTTCACCTTTGTAGTTTCGCAGTGCATCTGGATCCAGAAGCGCAAGATCAGCTTGAGCGCCAATGTCCATTCGACCCACATCCAGACCAAAAAACTCAGCCGGCTCGCGAGTCAGACGCTTTAACATGTGACTGAACGTTGCTTCGCTGTCATTGAGGCCAATATGCAGGGCACGCAGATTCCCATCAAAAAAGGCCATGTTAGTGACATGGGCACCGCTGTCATTGAAGCCCGGCAGCAGTTTCGGGTGCAACAGCAGCTGCTTGATCACCTCTGGGTTTCTGTTCGCTGATACATAGTGCCAGTAAAGATCGCGATCGTAGTGATTCAGCAGCATCAGAAAAAATTCGGCGTCGTCACGTATGTTTTTACCCAGGGCGTTGAAGACACGCTGCTCTTCGTCTTCAACAAAGCTGTCCGGCTGGCGGCACCAGAGTTGATAACGATCGTAGGCATACTGCAGTGTCTGTCCCACCCAACCTTCCACCGGCACCCTGAAAATCTCCATATCGTTCAGGTCACGGGTCAGGAATTCGCGCTCCAGACGCAACTTGCGCCGCAGATGCCCAAGGTTAAACCCGCTTTTACCTTTTGCCCACATGACCCGGAAAGCCTCCACAAATTCCGGTTCTGCGAGAATTTTTCTGCGTGCCTCAACATCTTCCAGCTCGGTTTCAATCAATCGTCGAAGTAACGGATTAGCTTCGGCAAGTGGGCTGACCGCACCTTCGGAATAAATGCGAAACGGCGCACTGAGCGACTGCATGCGAAAGTTACCTTTCAGCAAGCCAGTATTAAGCAGGTTGGCAAACAACAGTGCCTGGGCTTTGTTCTGCCGATTGTTTACCGAATCCAATGCCGCCAGCGCTGTCATTTTCAGTGGTTTCTTATAAAGGCGCCCGCTGGACAACATGAACAGTTTTACCGTCAGCGCGCCGTTATCCGTAGCTGGCGTCATCTGCCAGACACGGTCATGCTTGCGCACCACATCGGTCAGCGTTTTGTATTCATTAAATGAGGCGTACTGCGTCGGAATACGCTTGTCCACGTGGGGTTGGTTAGCCAGAAAATGCAGTGGCAATCCGTCAGTGGACATACCGAGGTAGCCTGCCTGCATACATTCCTCAAGTATCCCGACCATCCTGTCGAGTTCAGAACGGCTGGGATCACGGGTAATGCTGCCCTCCAGTCCCATCACTTCGATGCGCAACATCGAGTGCGGCACAAACGGTGCGATGTTGGCACCAAGCGGCAGCTCATCAAGATGTTTGAGGTAATCCTGCGGGTTGTCCCAGGTTGCTTTATCAGCAGCTTTGGCCAGCACGGTTTTAGGGATGTTCTCGACCCGGGCAAAACAGTCAACAATAGGATCCTGCTCAGGCGTACGCTGTGCACCAAAAGCCAGGCCAATACTGCAGTTACCCACTACTGCGCTTGTGGTGCCGTGTCGCACCATCTCCGGCAAGCCCGCATCAAGCTCCACCTCCAGGTCTTCATGGGTGTGAATATCGAGCAGTCCGGGAATCAGCCATTTGCCCCTGGCATCCTGCGTCGCAGCTGCAGATTGAACCGGGAGCTGGGCACCGATCGCTGCGATGGCACCCTGCCTGATCGCAACATCCGCCACTTTGCCGGCAGCACCGGTGCCATCAAAAACTTTAGCGTTTTGAATCACCAGATCCCAGGGTGCAGACATTATTTTCACTCCTTCAAGCGTGTAACACAGGCAGTCGGGTAGGTTACACTAATTAGCTGAACGGTTAACTGGGGAACAGATCGTTGCAACAGGATGTCATCGTTGTAGGTGCAGGATTCGCTGGTCTTTATGCGATTTACCGCTTTCGCAAGCTGGGGCTAAATGTCCGCGTGCTGGAAGCTGGCAGCGATGTGGGCGGCACCTGGTACTGGAACAGGTATCCTGGCGCGCGCTGTGATGTCCCCAGCGTCGAGTACTCATTTGGCTTTTCCCCAGAGCTGGAACAGGAGTGGCGCTGGCCTGAGGTATTCTCTGCGCAGCCCGACATTCTCAACTATGCACAGCACATCGCCGAACGGTTCGATCTTTATCCACATATCCAATTCAATACGCGCGTCACGGCCGTTGACTATGATGAAAGCCAGAATCTCTGGCATATTTCAACAGACACACAGGAGACATTCAGCGCACAGTTTTGTGTGATGGCCACCGGTTGTCTGTCGGTGCCTAACAAACCTGAGATCAACGGTCAGGACGATTTTACCGGCCAGACGCTGCACACCGGTTTATGGCCCAAAGATCCGGTCGACCTGAGCGGCAAGCGCGTGGGCGTGATTGGTACCGGCTCCTCTGGTGTTCAGGCTATTCCGGAGCTTGCACAACAGGCTGATGAACTTTACGTCCTGCAACGCAGTCCAGTCTTTACCGTGCCGGCAAATCGCAAAGCGATGCGTGCTGAAGTTGAACAGGTGTTCAAGGAAAATTATCGTGTGATCCGCGAGTTGCAGCAGAAAAACCCAGGTGGTGTATCCAATTTTCGACCCTCCCAGGCCAAAGCCACAACCGCACCGACAAAGTCCGAACCCAGACTTATCAGGAACCTTTCTGCTGACGAGCGGCGAGCCAGGCTCAGACAGTACGGCTTAAATGACCTGTTAACCTACCGCGATGTATATACGGACATCGAGGCCAACAACATTGCCAACAACCTGTTTGCTGATGAAATTCGCAACCTCGTTAAAGACCCCGAGACTGCTGAAGGTCTCATTCCCCGCGGTTATGGTATTGGCTGCAAACGTCAGGTGCTGGATCGCGACTACTACGACACTTTTAATCGTGACAATGTCACCCTGATTGATCTGCGCGAAGACCCTATCGAGACCATCACTGAAACAGGAATACGCACGTCGAAGCAGAGTATCGACCTTGATGTCATTGTCTACGCAACCGGGTTTGACGCTATGACCGGGGCGCTGACAAAGGCAAACATCACTGGTAGAGGCGGATTGAAGCTCACCGAAAAATGGCAATACGGGCCGCAGGCCTTCCTCGGCCTGCAGATCGCCGGCTTTCCAAATCTGTTTACCGTCACCGGTCCGGGCAGCCCTTCGGTGTTATGCAACATGCTGATTGCCATTGAACAGCATATCGACTGGATCGGTGACTGTATGATCTACCTGCGCAGCAACAACATTTCTGGCATCGAAGCCAGAGAGGAAGCGGAGCTCGAATGGATTGAACATGTCAACGAAGTAGCGCAGGGTACCATGTACACAACACCAAGCTGCAACTCCTGGTATCTGGGCGCCAACATACCGGGTAAACCGCGAATCTTCATGCCCTATGTTGGCGGCTATCCACGCTACAAACAACGTTGTGACGATGCCGCAGCAAGCGGTTACCGCGACTTCGCTCTTTTTTAACCTTTCCCCGGATATCTAAAAAAATGACTTTGACACGAAAAGAAGCTCTGGCCCAATTGACAGCACCCGGCCAGCCACATGAGCTCCAACCGCTCACCATCAACAATGTGCCTTGCCGGGTATTTGCCAACGCGCCTCAGTCTCTGCGTGAGCTTTTTGCTGACAACGTCAGCGATGCAACCTTCATGGTGTACGAAGATGAACGCTATACCTTTGCGCAGATGTACACCCAGGCTAGCCAGCTGGCTACCGCTCTGGTCAACCAATATGACGTGAGTAAAGGTGATCGTGTGGCGATCTCCATGCGCAACTATCCTGAGTGGGTGGTTGGTTTTACCGCCGCAACTTCCATCGGTGCCATCGCCGTGGCCATGAACGCCTGGTGGGAAAGTCACGAAATTGCGGAGGGGCTGAATGACTGCGGCGCGAAGGTTATCCTGGCAGATCGTGAACGCCTCGAGCGTCTCGGCAGTATCATAGACCAGGTTGACGTTCAGGTTATTGCGGTGCGTCCAGGTGACGGTGATCATCCGGGTACAGATATCAAAGAGGTACTTGCGCAGCAGCCTGCAGATTGTCAGATGCCTGAGGTAGAAGTGCTGCCGGAAGATCCGGCAACAATTTTCTATACCTCAGGTTCTACCGGCTTTCCAAAAGGCGCCGTATCCACCCACCGCAATGTGCTCAGCGCTTTGTTATCCTGGGAACTGGATCAGCTCAGCGCTATGTTAATCGCTGGTGTCGAACCACCGGAGCCTGAAAATCAGCCCGCTACCCTGCTGGCTGTACCTTTGTTCCATGCAACAGGATCCCATGCTGTTTTCCTTTCCTCTTATCGCAGCCAGCGCAAGCTGGTATCCATGTACAAATGGGATGCAGACGCAGCCGCTGCGCTGATAGAGCAAGAAAAGATTTCTTCTTTTGTGGCCCCGGCAGCCATGACTGGTGACCTGGTGCTGGCCGCTAAAGTATCCCGCTATGATCTCAGCTCGTTGCAAACGGTCGGCGGAGGCGGAGCGCCGCGCGCGCCTGAGCAGGTCAAAGACATCAAAGCATCCATCACCACCGCCATGCCCAATACAGGCTGGGGCATGACTGAAACCAACGCCATAGGCACAGGTATCGGGGGTGAAGACTATCTGAACCGACCTGCAAGCTCCGGCCGCGCATCTGCGGTTGTGGATCTGAAAATCATCGACGAAGAGGGAAACGAACTTCCACCAGGACAACGCGGCGAACTGCTCATCCGCGGCGTTTCCGTTATTCAGGGTTACTGGCGCAGACCAGAAGCCAATGCGGAAACCTTTGTTGACGGTTGGCTGCGTACCGGCGATGTGGCCTATCTTGACGACGAAGGTTATCTGTTTATTGTTGACCGCATCAAAGACCTCATCATCAGAGGGGGTGAAAACATTGGCTGCGGTGAGGTGGAGGCCGCGCTTGTAGAGCATCCGCTGGTGATTGAAGCCTGTGTGTATGCAATTCCCGATGAACGCCTGGGTGAAGCAGTTGGCGCCACCGTTTACGCGCAGCAGGGTTTGCTGGAAAACGATCTGCGCCAGTTTTTGAGCGCCCACCTGGCGAAATTTAAAATCCCTGCAGTGATCCAGATTGTGCTTGAGCCATTGCCACGTATCGCCTCAGGCAAAATTTACAAGCGCCAGCTGCGTGATCAGACCATCGCTGCCATGGCTGAAGAGTGACCGCACAGACCAGATCTGTCTGAAAGATCTATGTCGGTGCGGGTGCGCTTTCCCGTTTCCGGTCCGTGGTACGCACTGAAGGAATAAACATGACTGCAAGCAGGGTCAACACGACAAAAGCGCCGCCACTGGACATAAGCGCCGCGCCCACACCGTAGTGTTCAGCAATCCAGCTCACCGGAAAAACACCTATTGGCATCAAACCATGCGACATCATGTCGATACTCATGATGCGCCCACGCATGTGATTATCGACCTGCATCTGCAACATGCCGCGATTCAAAGACATGTTCCAGCTGCTGATCCAGCCAACGGCGGCAATCAGCACAAAGACAAGCCAGTGTGCTTCTGACCAGCCGAAAAAGGCAGTCAGGCCACCCCAGCCGATACAGGTCACAATCAACCAGAGTGCTTTATTCCGCAGATCGCCCATGGACGCCATCATCAGCGAGCCAACAATAGCGCCCAGGCCCATGGCTGAGACCAGGAAACCAAGGTCATCAGGTCCGCCCCCCATGACCTGCTCGTTGAAAGCCGGCAGCAGGGTGTTTAAAGGCATACCAAAGAGAAAAGGCACAATCGACAGAATGATGAGCCCGAATATGGGTGGATGCTGCACAACATAGGCCAGCCCTTCGCGCACATCTGTCCACGCGTTAGCTTTTGAATCCTGCTTGGCTCTGCCATTTCTGGTGATCAGCAACATGGTTAACGCAGAGATACCGTAAAGGCTGGCAATCACGATATAGACCACACCCACGCCAAAAGTAGAGGTTTTATCGCCACCCGCGATCATGGCTATCAGCAATCCGGCCAACGCGGGCCCAATAATCCGTGCAAGATTCCAACCCGTCGTGTTCAGCCCCATAGCTGCAAACAACAGATGGTCAGGAATCAGTTCGGGAACAAACGCCTGTCGTGCAGGCATGGACAGGGCCAGAATGGTGCCGTTGAAAAAACCGAACCAGATGAAATCCCAGAAGGTTACCGAACCGGAAAAGATAATCACTGCCATGAAAATCGTTGCCGCACAATTCAGTGCCTGCGCCCAGACGATGACCTTCTTTTTCTGCATCCGGTCAGCCAGAACACCACCGTACAGAGAAAAAAGTACTGTCGGCAACATGAATGACATGGTGACCCAGGCCAGATCCAAAGGAGATTCGGTCAGTTCATAAACCAGCCAGCCGCGAGCGATGATCTGCATATTCATCGCGAAAGACGATCCCAGACTGCCTATCCAGAGCCAGAGAAAGTTTCTGTGCGACAGCACATGACGAATATCGCGGGTAGCCAAAATAGATCCGTTCGCAAGCAAGCCGGCTATATTAACATATTCCTGACTTTTCACTTTATGGGACGACGCGCCCACCCTTCCTGGCGAGTCCAGTCCAATTACTGCACTATGACATTCCACATTTTATTCATGCCGGAGTAACGCGATGCGATTAGGGGTTGTGCTGTACGATGATTTTGAACTGTTGGACGCCTATGGACCGCTGGAAATGTTTGGCTGTTTAGCTGAAGAAATTGAAACGGTAGTGATCGCGGAAAACAAAGGTCCGGTGAAATCTACCCCGGGTCCTAAAACCCTGGCTGAGTACGATTTCACCGATGCTCCGGAACTCGACCTGCTCCTGCTGCCCGGTGGAATCGGTACCCTGCCCGCGCTGGAAAATCAGAATCTGCTGACGTTCCTGAAAACACGCTGTCCACAGATCCCCATCAACATGAGCGTCTGTTCAGGTTCTGCGATACTTGCCAAGGCAGGTCTGCTTGACGGTTTACGTGCCACGTCCAACAAAATGTTTTTCAGCCTGGCCAGCAGTCAGAGTGACAAAGTCGACTGGGTTGAAAATGCGCGCTGGGTGGATGCCGGGCAGTATGTGACCTCTTCCGGCGTCTCAGCAGGTACAGACATGTCGCTGGCTGTCATCGATCGTCTATTTGGTGCAGAACGAGCGCAACAGATCGCGGCGTATACTGAATATCAGTGGCATACAGATGCTGACAACGATCCGTTTGTTAAATATCTCAATCAGGCGGACGCGGGCGCGGGCTAGTAGGCTAACCGGTAACTGTCACCATCGCGCACAATATGACCGGCGGTGGGCCCCGCAAAGTGTGTGCCTATGATCAATACCGGACGATCAGCATAACGTTGCACAAAGTCTGACCGCGTCTGTTGGGCCAGCTGCCCATCATGATCAGCGCTACACGCCCAATGACAATGCGAAATCTGACTCGGGTGATGCATCATATCGCCGGTTATCACCGCTTCTTCACCGTTTGAGGCGATACGCACACTGACGTGACCAGGCGTATGACCAGGCGTGGGTTCAAGCCACACTTCGTCAGTGACACGATGCTCGTTCTGCACCAGCACGGCTTTTCCCGCATCAAAAATAGGCTGCACAGAGTCTTCGAACACAGGGCCATACTCCTGAGCTTCACTGCGCCAATGCAGCCATTCGGCTTCGTTGAACAGGTACTCCGCCGCTGCAAAAGTCGGCTGCCAGTGTCCGTCAACAAGCCGGGTGTTCCACCCCACGTGATCGACATGCATGTGCGTGCACAGTACGGTATCGATCTGATCGGTGCGGAAACCCGAAGCCGCCAGCCGCGATAGAAAATCACCCTGCATCATATGCCAGCGCGGATAACTGCGCTCTTTGTCGTTGCCGATACAGGTATCCACCATGATGGTCTGGCCCTGAGATTCAACAATCAGCGTATGAATACTCAGCACCATGCGATGCTGCTCATCCACAAACGGCGTGATCCAGGGAATATTGAGCAACGCTTCCGGCGTTGCCTGGGGCAGGATGTGTGGTCCGAGGGAGGCAGTAGTTAACTCCACAACCTGAGTAATGCGCACATTGCCAATTTGCCATCTGTTCATTGTTAAAGCTCATTTGTTAACAACGGGTGATCAGGCAGCGTTGCAAATAGTAGCGCTTTGGTCAAACATCGTTAAAACACCGGGGAGTACAACTATGCAATACGATGATTTGGGTATCACGATCGACAACAAAGTAGCCGTTGTCGAGATTCAGCGACCACCGAACAATTTTTTTGATACCGCGCTGATTAATAATCTGGCGGATGCGTTTACCGAGATGGATCAGGGGGATGACGTGCGCGCCATTGTCCTGTGCGCGCAGGGTAAACATTTCTGCGCAGGTAACGATTTCTCTTCGTCGTCTCGCAATGAAGAACGTGCCGATCGTAAGCCAGGTCAGGGCAATCCCCTTTACGCCGCCGCGACACGACTGTTTGCAGCAAAGACACCCGTTATTGGCGCGATCCAGGGTGCTGCCGTCGGTGGAGGGTTCGGCCTTGCTGTGATGCCGGATTTTCGCGTGGTCTGTCCGGAGGCAAGGTTCACAGCCAATTTTGTCAAACTGGGTTTTCACCCGGGGTTTGCTCTGACGCACACCCTGCCACGCCTGATTGGACAACAGCAGGCGAGCATGCTGTTCCTGACCGGACGGCGTATAGGTGGAGAGGAGGCTTACAAAATTGGCCTCGCGGATGTGCTGACCGACAAAGACAGCCTGCGTGATGAGGCCATGAAGCTTGCTCAAGAGATTGCAGAAAACGCACCCCTGGCAGTGCAGTCGGTACGCGCAACCATGCGCGCTGGTCTTGCTGACGCTGTCAAAGCACAGACCGACCATGAAAATGCAGAGCAATATCGACTACAGCAGACCGAAGACCACAAAGAAGGTGTGCGCGCCGTGGCTGAGCGACGCCCGGGTAATTTTCAGGGGCGCTAGTTAGTTTCCCTACCATAGGTGCTTGAGGCGCTGGTAGCTGGCTGGCATGTCCCCTTAGACATGTCCGAGCGTTGATGCCAAGAGTTTGCGGGGCGGCCCCGAAGGGGAAGCCGAGGACTGTTTGAGTGCCAGCTTTTATGCGCGTCTTCGCGCAGAAAAGTGGCCGAGTTCCGCAGGCTTAGCGCCGCCGACTCTTGGCATGCGAGCATGTCTAAGGGGACATGCCAGCCAGCTACCCACTCCCGCAATCCAGGTCTGCAGAATATCAGTTCAGGCTTGTGCAGCAGCTGATGCTGCACGCGCGTCCAGGTCTGCCCGAATCTTACCGTGTTCCTTTTCGTCAAGCTTAAAGCGGGTGAACATTGCCGCACCAATTGCGTAACAGATCAGCGGAAACAAACCATACAGTGTGACCATGGACAATTTCACAGTCATGGATTGCTCGACATTCGGCACGAAGCCGGAAAAATCCAGCACAAAACCGGTGAGCAGTAACATGACGCCTAACGCACTTTTCTGCACAAAGTTCCAGGCCGCAAAATAAGCACCCTCTTTACGTTCTCCGGTGAGATGTTCATCGTAATCGATGACATCTCCCTGAACTGACGGCCCTATTGTGCCGCCACAGCCATTAGCCAACCCGGCAAAGACAGCCATGGAGATGATCCAGGCCAGGCGCGTATTCACCTCGTCAAAAAACGGCAGCAGGAACATTGCACCAAAAGATACACCCGTCAGAATCATGCCGAATATCCACACGCGGATTTTTCCAAACCGTCGGGACAGGGGAATCCAGAGTGGCACCGAAGCAAACGAGGGCAACATATACGCAAAAATAATTATCGGCGCCCAGGTTGGCGCGCCAACGACATAGTGCGTTACATACAGCGTCAGCGCTGCAATGGCGGATGAACCCACATGTTCGATAAACGTCACAATCAGCAGGAGCCGCGCATGCGGGTTCTGCCACACATCTTTAAACGCCTTTACCGGGCTGGATTTAACCCGACCCTGGAATTCAGGCCGCTCACGCAATCGCGCCACAGCAAAGATCACCAGGCCAAACATGATTACAACGGCCAGCAAACCCAGGTCAGCAGCTAATGCGCGCACATCACCGTTGGGATCAAACTCTTCATTAATTAAGAAATACAGGCTGACCAGAGACAGGATCGATCCAATGATGTACGCCGCGTGACGCGTACCAAACATCCGGCTGCGCTCGTGGTAGTCATCGGACAACTCTGCACCCAAGGACAGGTGTGGCACAAAAAACAACGTCATTGCCGAATAGAAACCAATCACCGCAATCGCGGTCCAGACAATCAGGCCACTTTCATCAAGACTCATTGGCGGTGCAAACACCATATAAAAGCCAGCGGAGATGGGCAGACAACTGGCCAGAATCCAGGTTCTTCTGCGCCCCAACCGTGTTGTGGTGCGGTCGCTCAGATAGCCGACCAGAGGGTCCGAAACCGCATCCCAGATGCGCGATGCGCTATAGATAATGCCCATCACAGCAGGTGCGATCAGCAATATATCTGTAGCAAATTTCATCATGTACAGACTGAGCAGCAGATACATGTAACCGGCACCCAGCGCTGGCGCGCCGTAAGCAAATATTGTGCGCCAGGAGACGCGCTGTGAATCGGTTGCCATGATCAGGCGTTCTTAATGGTGAGACCACCATCCACGGGCAGGACTGCGCCGGTCATGAACCCTGCAGCCGGCAGGCAGAAATTCAGCGTGCCATGAGCCACTTCTTCAGGCTCAGCGTAACGTTTCAGAGCAACGCGGCGCCGTGCGTAGGTTTGTTTCTGTTCTTCTGGGATCGCATCTGTCATGCCGGTGCGGATGGGACCGGGGCAGATGCAGTTCACCGTGATGCCTTCACCACCGAGCTCCACCGCCAGTGAGCGGGTCAGGCCGATGACCCCGTGTTTCGCTGCAGTATAGGGGCTGCCAAACTTGGTGGCGCCCAGACCTTCTGTAGAGGCGATGTTGACGATGCGTGGGTTGTTTGATTTACGCAGATGGGGCAGCGCGGCCCGAATGGTACGGGTATGCGCAGTCAGCAGTACATCCAGAGTTTTCGACCAGGCGGCTTCATATTCGTCACCGTCTATGGGCGTGAAAATTGAGATACCCGCATTATTGATGAGGATATCCAGGCCACCAAAATGATCAGCCACTTCTGCAACCACCTGCCCAACTGCAGCGCCGTCGCTCAAATCCAGTGTCCAGCCTCGCACCGGGCAACCCGCAGCTTCGATCTCGGCAACCACCCGCTGCAGAGCTTCGCTGTTGAGATCAACGGCGGCTACTTTTGCGCCTTCGTCGGCAAACAGCTTTGCGGTTGCTTCTCCCATGCCGCTGGCAGCGCCGGTAACCAGCACAACACAGCCTTCAACAGACCGGCTAAATTGACTCAATGGCATGAAGTCCTCTCCTTTTTGAACGTAACTACGCATCCCCCGACCGACTCCAATTTAGGGGCAGCGGAAGACTATTGCAAACCCTGTCAGACAGCGGTTACCGTCTATGACCGCATACCTGGGGAGCGCTTGTGGAGACCACTGTTGAACAAACCGGCCAGCTGATTGCCGCCTATCTAGGTCAACACTGGCAGACAGAGTGCGAACTGCAGGACATCATGCAGATACCTGGTGATGCATCGAGGCAAACCTACCTCGTGCATCTGCTGCGCAACAATCAACCGATCAGCGTCATTGTACGACGGGATCCGCCGAGCTCACTCATCGACACACAACGCGATCACGAGTACAACACCTATGCGGCTGTCTTCAACAATGGCGTAATGCCTGTACCAGAACCCATTGTGCTGGAAGAAACCCCTGGCGACCTGCTCTACCCGTTTTCAGTTTCCGCCTTTGTCGGCGAAGGCAAAGCTGCTCCTGCCGGATTGGATGAGGCCCCGATGGAGCCAGTTAAAAAAACACTGGCGCAACGCAAATGGTCGCTACTGGGTGCTCTGGCAAAACTGCCGCCGGATCAGCTTGGGGTCGATCGTTTCATGTCGACACCCACGCATCCAGCTGCACACGAGCTCAGTTACTGGCGCGGGGTAATCGAAGCAGATGCCCTGCACCCACAACCGATTGCCGCAGCCGCTCTGCGCTGGCTGGACAAACACCTGCCTGAGCCAAGCGGACAACTCTGCCTGGTCCACGGTGATTTCCGCACCGGAAACTATCTGTACACCGCCAGCGGAGAAATCACCGCAGTGTTGGACTGGGAAATGGCTCATATCGGTGACCCCCTGGAGGACCTGGCCTGGTCTTTAGATCCGTTGTGGTCCCCGGACCTGCACCTGGCTGGACGCTTGGTGCCACGTGCAGCCGCCATCGATATCTGGGAGAAAGCCAGCGGTTTTAGCATTGATCCTGAAACGTTTCGCTGGTGGCAGATTTTTGCATCGGTGAAAGCACTGGCAATCTGGCTGTCATCAGCCCACGACTACACCACGGGCACAACCAAGGAGCCCATTCTTGCATTTGCCGGCTGGCCGATGATCGATCGGCAGAACCGGATATTACTCGACCGCCTGTCGCCTGAATCTCAACATCAATACGCAGAGGCACTGGCATGATCAACCATCCTGGTGCACAACTGCGCGATCTTGCTGTTCGAATCGCAACCCACATTTTACCAGACGTGACCACGGCTTATGGCCAGGCAGATGCAGGATTGATCAGCGGTCTGCTGATGGCACTTGCTCAGGACTTCGAGCGGGCCGCCTTCAATCGCATGGCCGACATCGAAGAGATCCAACAGCTGTTTAAAACAGCAACTGCTAACAGTTCAGATCTGCAGAACACTCAGGCACTGCAGGCATTCACTGCAGACACACCTGCCTCGCTGCACCTGCAGGACCTTGATCAGCTGCACGCCCGTGGCTTTGAACTACTCATTGATCTGCACACATGGGCTGAAAACAACAACCCTGAACTTAACCAGGCCATCTGGTCATTGCTGCGCCGGCATAGCGAGCGCAACAAATTTGAGGTGGCCGGCCCTTAGGCTTCCGCAACCCGCGCGCGGGCGTACAGGTAAGCCGGCAGCGCACAGGACAATCCGATACATAAATTCAACACCACAAACAGCCAGGGCTTCGGACCTGCCTTGGCGGTAAACATATACAGCCAGAACACCACCGAAGTGATCAGCAGGTCAGCGGTGAACCCCGCCGCTGCTGAATTTGCAAACAGAGCCGGCACAAACCCTGCCAGGCCTGTCATTTCCGCATGGAAAAAGCCCAGAAAAAACAGGATGGGAACCACTGCGCCAAGAATCGCCAGTACAAGATAGGTCTGTTTCATGGGTATCTCTCCTTCGCATAAACAGAGTACCCAAGGTAGTCTCATGAGGTTATCGCAGCAATTACCTGTCAGGTAATGGTCAAGGCACTATTCCAGCGTAAACTGCACAGGCTGCAACCGGGAAAGACTATGGCTGAACCACTACCAATGTTTGCTTCGCTCCTCAAACAGTGGCGCCAGCACAGGCATTTAAGCCAGTTGGATCTGGCGCTGCAGGCAGGGGTTTCGCAAAGACATGTGAGTTTTCTGGAAACCGGTCGGGCCAATCCCAGTCGTCCAATGGTGCTGGCGCTGGCTAACTCCCTGGATATTCCTCTGCGCGAACAGAACAGTCTGTTACAGAGCGCTGGTTTCAGCCCATCTTTTGCGAGCGGCAGCCTGGACGAAGCATCACATAGCCTGTTCAAGCATGCCTTACAACAGACCCTGGATCATGCTGAGCCTTATCCCGCTATTGTCCTCGATGGCAACTGGAATATGGCCATGGCGAACCAGGCAGCGTTACGATTCTTTTCCATATTTATTGACCCATTTCAGGCTCTGCAGGACATGGGCAACCCTTCACATTTCCAGATTGTGCGATTATGTATGCACGAGGCAGGCCTGCAGCCGTATATCGATAACTGGCAAACACTGATTGCTTCTTTTCTCGCTCGCGCTCGACGAGCACTGTTGGCAAACCCTAACGATACACAACTTCCGGTTCTGATAGACGAGATTCTCAACCACCCCAAAGCACCCGAAAACTGGCATCAGGTCTGGAGCGGACAACCCGCCCCGGCAATGGAAATGATCATGCATGACAAAGACCAGCGTTATCGACTGTTCACCATGCTGGCGCATTTTGGCGCTCCAGCAGATATCACCCTCGAAGAACTGTCTGTCGAGTTGTTTTATCCAGCTGATGAAGCTACCCGCGTCGCTCTGGAGAAACTCGCTGAGGTTTGAACTTTCGGTGTACCATTCGTACATCCAACACTTACCCATACCCTGGAGAGAGCTTTAATATGATCCACCTTGATCGCGCAGACGATGTCTTCATCCTGACTATGGATGCGGGCGAAAACCGCTGGAATACCACCTTTGTGCGTCATCTGGCTGAAGCGCTCGATGAAGTTGAAGCCTCCACCGGACCCGCGGCCCTGGTGACCGTGTCGGCCAATGAAAAATTCTTTTCCAACGGTCTGGATCTGGCCTGGGTTGCAGATCCGGATGCTCACCCGGAAGCGGGGGACCGCGCCGTCTTCGGCGAAGAGTTTATGGCCTTGATGGGCCGCATCATTACATTCCCGATGCCAACAATAGCTGCCATCAACGGGCACGCTTTTGGCGCCGGATTCATGAGCGCTTTGTGTCACGATGTGCGCTTCATGCGCGCTGACAGAGGCTTTGTGTGTGCTAACGAAATGCAGCTGGGCATGCGTATTCCGAACCCGGAACTGGCGCTTTTTCGACATAAACTGCCGATGAATATTTACTTCGAAACCGTCCAGCTGGCGCGCCGTTGGGCCGGTCCTGATGCCCTTCAGGCAGGCATTGTACAGGCGGTCACCTCACTGGAAGAGTTGCGCGATGCGGCTATCGCGCGAGCAGCTGAGCTTGCGCCGCTGGCGTCAAATCGAGACAACTATGGGGGGCAGAAAGAAGCGCTGTTTGGTGAGAACGCGGTGCTCAATGGTCCGCATGGACCCGCTCACATGTTGAAGCATGCCGCCGACTTCCATTAGCGGCATACCTCATAACAAGCGGCGGGCTACATCCTGATTAAAGCGGATGTACCCTCACCGGCATGCTGGCGTAACCGCGTACAAAGCTGGACTGCACCCGTTCAACTTCGCCGACAACCTCAATCATGCGAAACCGCTGCATGATTTCTTCCCACAGCACCCGAAGCTGCATTTCCGCCAGGCGGTTACCCATACAGCGGTGTACACCAAAGCCGAAAGATAAATGGTGGCGAGGTGTTTTGCGGTCGATGATGAAACTATCCGGATTCTCTATCGCATCCGCGTCGCGGTTGCCGGAGACATACCACATGGCGAGTTTGTCACCTTTCTTAATCTGCTTACCGCGGAACTCAACGTCTTTTGTGGCTGTACGACGCATATACGCCAGCGGGGTCTGATAGCGGATGATTTCTGAAACCATGCTGGGAATCAGGTCCAGGTTATTGCGCAACTTGTCATATTCAGCGGGGTTTTGATTCAGCGCCAGCACACCACCGGAAATCGAATTACGGGTGGTGTCATTACCGCCCACAATCAGCAGGATAAGATTGCCTAGAAACTCCATGGGTGGAATGTTCTGGGTGTCTTTGCCATGCGCCAACATCGACAACAGATCGGGTTTTGGCTCCTGCTGCACCCGCTCCTGTTTAAGGCGGGTGAAGTAATCCAGACATTCCAGCAGTGCGGCACGACGCACTGGCTCCGGCGTTGGCCCTCCAGCCAGTTCACCTGAAGTTGCCATATCTGACCAGTAAGTGAGCTTGCGTCGGTCTTCAAAAGGAAAATCGAAAATGGTTGCCAGCATCTGCGTCGTCAGCTCAATGGACACGTGATCAACCCAGTCAAAGGTTTCACCAACAGGCACAGAATCGAGAATTTTCTGTGCCCGCTCACGTATGGTGCCTTCAAGCTTTGCCAGATTCATTGGCGCAACTACACCCTGCACTGTTTTCCGCTGCACGTCGTGCTTTGGCGGATCCATGGCAATAAAGTTAGTCGTCTCGAAATCTGCGGGACGCTCAGCCAGCGTAATACTCTCGTTGGATGAGAAGGTCTGGTGGTCTTTCTCAATCTCCATGATGTCGTTGAACTTTGTGATTGACCAGTAAGGGCCAAAAAAACTGTCCGCACAGAAGTGCACCGGGTCTTCAGCCCGCAGACGCGCAAAGTAACCCCAATGGGTATCACTCTGCATGAGTTCAGGACGGCTGACGTCTATCTGATCCAACGCAACAGCGTTGGGGTCGGTGTGTTCAAGCTGGATGGCTTCGGCCATGAATGAGTCCTCTCCAAAAAGATACCTCTGAGTCTACTGGAATTATTCCCGCCATTCATCCAGGCTTCACGGCCTTTAAAGCACCCTTCTTAGAACAATTCGGAGTAAAAAAATGAACACCAACAGACAATGGCTGTTAGCAAAGCGACCCCATGGCCTGGTCGGAGAAGAAAACTTCAGCTATGAAGAAAATCCTATCCCCGAGCCGGGTGACGGTGAAGTGCTGGTGCGCAACCTATACCTGTCGTTTGACCCTACACAGCGTGGCTGGATGGAAGACCGGGAAAGCTATCTACCACCTGTGGCTCTGGGTGAGCCGATGCGCGCCGGATCAGTTGGCCAGGTAGTGGCATCGAATCATGCAGATTTTGAAACAGGCGATCTTGTGCAGACTACTGGTGGCTGGCAGGACTTTGTGGTCGTCAGCCCCGCAACCTCAGTTATGGGGTTAACAAAAATCCCAGCGGGTATCTCCCCGGAAATGATGATGTCAGTGCTGGGTGTCACAGGTCTGACCGCCTACTGGGGATTGCTTGACCTGGGCATGCCCAAGGCGGGTGAAACAGTGCTTGTTTCCGGCGCCGCCGGGGCGACCGGCTCGATTGCCGGTCAGATCGCAAAAATCAAAGGCGCACGGGTTGTAGGTATTGCAGGTGGCGCGCAGAAATGCGCATGGCTGAAAGACGAACTCGGCTTTGACGATGTCATTGATTACAAAAACGAAGACGTAGCACAACGTATCGCAGCAACCTGTCCTGACAAAGTGGATGTGTTTTTTGACAATGTTGGCGGCGACATCCTGCAGGCAGCTCTGGACAACATCAACATGCACGCCCGGGTTGTCTTGTGTGGCGGGATCTCCGGTTACAACGCCACCGAACCCGTTCCTGGTCCAAATAATCTGATGAACCTGGTCATCATGCGCGCACGCATGGAAGGATTTATTGTCATCGACTACATGAACCGTAGCGGTGAAGCGATTGCTGATCTTCTGAAATGGATTGAGGCAGGCGATCTGAAGTTTCAGGTTGATGTGCAGGAAGGCTTCGAAAACATCCCCACTACGCTGCAAAGACTCTTCACCGGTCAGAACCTGGGTAAACAGCTACTCAAGATTGCTGACCCCAGCTAGCGCACTGAGGTCGTCACCTGCTGCAGAACCGTGTACGGCGGTTCTGCAGACATGGTAAGTTAGTAGACGTTTTAGCTATTGGACACGTTGCGTGTCGATACTCGAATACACCGGGCTGGGCCTGATTCTGTTGGCACCCGTTAGCGTTTTCATTCTGACACCACTGCTGCCGCTTGGCATCCGCTATTGGCTTTGGGGATGGGCTCTGGTAATGGTCACCGGGCCTCTACAGATAGCGGCACTGAAGTATCCCGAGCTTGTTTTCGTTGCGCAGGGTATTGGTGTATTTTTCCCTATGTGTCTGCTCGCTGGCAGCTTCGGTTTTGTAGATCGACCTGTACCCAAGTGGGTTTTTTATCTGGCGGGTGCCGCATTTGCACTTCGCGCCGGTTTGGCCAGTGCAGACCTGGTCATGGCTGCGCGCATCGCGGCCTTACCGTTAGAAGTGATTGCCTATCTGATGGCTGCCTGGGTGTTGAACGAGTCACCTGCCGGGCGCCAACGAGCGCATATTTTTCTGGCGATCACTCTGGCCTCCATGGCGGCTGTCGAGGTCTGGGATACACTGACAAATGACCCGACACGCAGTTCTCTTAGCTCTGGATTGCCCTGGGTTATCGCGTTTGTAGTGACTGGAGCAGTACAGATCTGGGCTTGGCTGGACAAATCCATGCGCGAGCGTAGTGCCTCGCTGCGCTCCGCCAACGAACGGTTCGATGCGCTGGTGAATCGCGCAGAGGACATTATTGTGGAAGTGAACAGCAGCGCAGAATTTGTTTATGTCAGTCCAAACTGCCAGAAAGTCCTGGGTATCTCCACAAAAGAGATGATCGGGAAACGAATAGACGATTTCATGGCTCAGTTATCCACAGAGCATCAGGGAGAACATTTCGAATTTGAAGATCCCGGATCACTGAGTAAAATCGTTGAAGCTGGACCCTTTGGCGAGTTGTACAAGGTGCGTCACCCGGACGGTTCACCACGATTTCTGGAAATCACCGCGTCTCATTATTTCAACAGCCAGGGTGAAATCCGTGCCGTGGGTGTCGTGCGTGACATAACGCGCAGAGTGAAAGATGAACAGAGTAATCTTTCGCGCCAGAAGCTGGAGAGCCTCGGCACAATGTCCGCTGGCATCGCCCACGACTTCAGAAACCTGCTGACGACGATTCGCGGCTCCACGGAGTTGTTGCAACTTGACCTCCATCAGAGCGAAGCGGCACAAGCAGATGTCCATATTGCCAACATCTTAAGCGCATCTGATCAAGCCGCGGGGTTGACTGACCAACTGTTAACTTATGCGGGGAAAACGCCTCTGGTGATGAGCGAGATCAGCCTCAAAGACCTGATTACAGACTCGGTACCCCTACTCAAGACTGTTATTGCTGATCGAGCTCATTTGTATACCAACCTCGAAAACGGGATTCCGCCTATTCAGGGTAACCGGGTTGCGCTGCAGCAGGTGCTCATCAATCTGAT
Source organism: Pseudomonadaceae bacterium (assembly GCA_024743175.1). Taxonomy (GTDB): domain Bacteria; phylum Pseudomonadota; class Gammaproteobacteria; order Pseudomonadales; family Azotimanducaceae; genus UBA4421. The sequence goes on from JANSXA010000007.1 coordinate 240,459, forward strand.
TACCAACGCAGCTGAAGCGTTGCCTGAGCAGGACGGAAAAATATGGATCAGTCTTGTCACCGATCTGAGCGAAACCGGGCAGACTTCAGTGGCTATGAAAGTCACAGATAACGGTCGAGGCATGGAAGAGTCCATTAAAACCCATATTTTTGAACCGTTTTATTCCACCAAATTTGCTGGCCGAGGATTAGGTTTAGCGGCCATTCAAGGTCTCGTCACTGCTCACAATGGACAGATAACCGTTGATTCATTTCCGGGTCAGGGAGCGACCTTTACCCTTACCTTTCCAGGCACCGCGCAAAACGAGACTGCAAATCAGGGGTTTGGCGGATGAGCACAAAAACCCGCCTGATGCATCACCAGGCATAGACGATCCTGTTCCGTGGCAAAAACGTTTGTGGCCACCATCACATTGCTGCCAGCCTGTTCGTAACAGATTACCGCGGCAGTATCGTCACTCATTGCTATGGTCTGAGCCCCATAAAAACTTACCTGACCCTGCTGCGGGTTACTGAGAATATCACTCCAGCTGTCCAGCACATCCCGCCGGCCGATCAGGGCCGACCAGCCCGGATGCAGACAGATGACCTGCCGCTCCTTCGACCAGATGTGCGACATGGCTTCGAAGTCTTTACTTTCGAAGGCGAGATAGAAAGCCTCGTTGGCAAAAGTGACTTCATCGAGGTTAATAGACATATTTTGAACTGCGCAACTTTGAGGAATTAGTTTTTATTCGCAGCAGCCTCTCAGGTAACCTTGTCCCATGCAAACCCTGAACTTTGACAATCAGTTTACTCAAACACTGCCTGGCGATCCGCTTGAAGACAATATGAGGCGCCAGCTGCACAACGCCATATGGGCAAAGGTCTCGCCAACTCAAGTCTGCGCGCCGTATCTGGTCGCGCATTCAGAAGAAGCTGCTGCTCTGGTGGGATTAACCACTGAAGATTGCCTCAGCAGCAGCTTTTTACAAGTGTTTTCAGGCAATGAGACCCTGGACGGTATGGTTCCCCATGCCACCTGTTATGGCGGCCACCAGTTTGGCAACTGGGCCGGACAACTCGGTGACGGTCGCGCGATCAACCTGGGCGAGGTTACGCACAATAACCAGCACTGGATGCTACAACTCAAAGGCGCAGGACCCACACCTTTCTCGCGCACCGCTGACGGCCTGGCCGTCATGCGTTCTTCAGTACGCGAATTTCTATGCAGCGAAGCGATGTTTCATCTTGGCGTGCCTACGACACGCGCGCTGAGCCTGATCGGCAGCGGTGAAGATGTGTTGCGTGACATGTTGTATGACGGCCATCCGGAACATGAACCCGGCGCGGTGGTTTGTCGAATGAGCCCTTCGTTTGTGCGTTTCGGACATTTCCAGATCCTTACAGCGCGCAATGAAACCGAGCTGCTGCGTCAGTTCACTGACTACCTCATCAGCCGTGATTTCCCGCATCTTGCCAGACTGCACGATGATCCACGTGAACGATACATTGCCTGGTTCAATGAGGTCTGTGAGCGCACCGCTAAGCTCATGGTGCACTGGATGCGGGTAGGGTTTGTTCACGGCGTGATGAATACAGATAACATGTCTATTCTCGGTGAGACTATAGACTACGGCCCCTACGGCTGGCTTGAAGACTTTGATCCGCACTGGACGCCAAACACAACCGACGCAGCAAACCGTCGCTATCGATACGACCAGCAACCTGCCATCGGCCAGTGGAACCTGATGCAGCTTGCCAACGCCATCCTGCCCCTCATCGAAGACACCAAACCCCTCGAAGCGGCCCTTTCCAGCTACGCAACAAATTATGAGACACAGTGGCAACAGATGATCGCCACAAAACTGGGCCTCAAACACTACGATGCGGATCTGAGCAACGGCCTGTTCTCCATGCTCACGGAAGTTGAAACAGATATGACGCTGTTTTTCAGAGCGTTGGCGGAATTTGATCCATCACAGCCCGAAGCAACAGAATGTTTTGATGCCATCTACTACCAGCCCGCTCAGCTGAACGAGACGTTTGTCACGAGCCGTGGGCAATGGCTCAGACAATATGCGCAAGCCGTTTCTCAACAGGACATCGGTGCAGAGCGTAGAACCAGCATGAACGCTGTAAATCCGAAGTTTGTCCTGCGCAACTATCTGGCACAGCTGGCGATCGATGACGCGGAAAAAGGCGACTACAACCACGTTAACAAACTACTCGACGTATTGCGCAAACCTTACGACGACCAGCCCGAGAACGAGTTTTATGCCGCTAAACGTCCAGAATGGGCAAGGACTCGAGTGGGCTGCTCCATGCTATCCTGCAGTTCCTGAGATCGAATAGCGTCAGCGCGTTACAAAGCGCTCTATTCGATCCATCGCTTCTGCCAGCATGTTCTCTTTGTGTGTCAGGCTGAGGCGCACAAAATCACTGGCTACCTCACCAAAACCTTCACCCGGAATAACGGATACGCCTTGCGCTGCCAATAGATCCTGTGCAAAAACACGGCCGCTGTTGCTGATTCGTCTGACATCCATCATGACAAACATCCCGGCCTTGGGTCGCACGTAAGACAGCTGAGGTATGTCATCCAGGCGCTGTAATACATAGTCGCGACGACGCAGATAAGCTTCGCGCATGTCATCAACATGGGGACCGTTGTGTACCAGCGCAAAAGCAGCAGCATCCTGAATGAACTGACTGCAGCCAAAAAAAGCCGAGCCGGCATAAGCGGTGATCGCCCGCGTAAGGCTGGCGGGACTGGCTACCCAGCCAATGCGCCAACCCGTCATGGCATGCGACTTTGACAGGCCATCGACAACAATCACATTATCCAGATCTTCGGCTGCCTTCAGCAATGACACGTGCGGTTCGTCAAACGTGAACAGCGAATACACTTCATCGCAGAGCAACCAGACGCCTCGCGCCAGCAGCGCTGTGGCAAGCTCAGCCAGCGTTTCCCGGGGCACGATATTGCCAAACGGATTACCCGGCGTATTGATCAACACCACTTTTGTACGCGGATTGACCTGGGCCAGGATGGCGTCAACATCCAAGGTGCAATCATGCGCCAAGTCCAACGCTACACTTCGCGAGGCCAGCCCAAGCGCACTCAACATAGGCCGATAGCCGATGTACATGGGTTCAGGTATCACTACCTCGTCACCAGGATTGCAGACGCACGCCAGACTCGCGTAAATGGCTGCGGTAGCACCGGGCAGCACGACAAAATTATCCGGGGTAAATGTCCTGCCGGTGCCCTGGGTTTCCAGGTCAGATATCGCCTGACGCAGCTCAAGTTCGCCTTCCGCCGGTGAATAGTGCGTGCGCCCCTGCCTGATTCTGCGGACCAGGGTTTCTATGATCTCTTCAGGTGTATCAAAATCCGGATCACCCACACTCATCAGCACAATGTCTTCGCCGCGGGCCGTGCGCGCTAATGCGTCGTAGTGAATCTGCCAGACATCGTCGCTGGGGCCCAGCAGACGCTTACACATGTCACTGAGGGGTAAACTGTTCAATACCAGGCTCCTGAAGGTTGCTGCACAAACCTGCTTTCATCCATCACAATGACCACCGGACCGGATACAGGTTCGCGCAGCGCCTGCGCCAATTCATCCAGGTTAACCGGTGCGAAAACTGCTGCGCCGAAACCAATTGCGATCTGCTGAAAGTCTGGTGCTTTGTACTGGGTGCTGGATGCATCTATACCACTGGCCGCCATGCTGTTGGCAATTTCCTGATAGCCGCTGTTATTCCAGACAATAATTTTCACCGGCACTTTTTCCTGCACGGCAACGGCGAGTTCACCAAGGGTGAATAACAGGCCACCGTCGCCGATCAGAGCGACAACAGGCGCATTCGGTTGTGCAATTTGAGCACCTATCGCCGCGGGTAACGCATAGCCCAGCGTGCCGTAGCCGGATGCGCTGTGAAAATATCTTGCAGGATAGGGCCGTTCCCACATCCACGTCGCGTAATAGGTCGGCCGGGTTGAATCTCCTACCACCACAGCCTCGGGCAAGACGGCATCGATGACGTCAAAAAAGGCTGCAAAATCAGCGTGCATGTGTGGGTAGCGAGCGTTCCTGTGCCGCTCTGATACAACGTCACACCAGGCGCTTCGGGGTTCGACAGGTAAAGCCTCAAGCAACCGTGACAGTACCTGCGCGGCGTCTCCAACCAGGCCAACGGTAGGTGAGACATTCAGGTTCAACTGCTGTGCATCAATATCGATACGCAACAACGGCTGCGTCCACGCGATATCGCCCAGCATCAACAGATCATAATCTGTTTCACCCAGTTCCGTGCCGACAGCAATCAATACATCCGCCGTCGCGAGCAAATCACGCACGCCGGGTAAAGAGGGTGATCCGCCCACCCACAATGGGTGGTTTGCAGGCAGCAATCCTTTTGCATTGACTGTGTTTACCACCGGTGCACCGAGCCATTCCGCCAGTTGTTGCACCTGTGGACCTGCCAGTCGACTTCCACCCCCCACCAGAATCAATGGACAAGCTGCTTCATCCAGCAAGCCCAACGCCGATGCCAGGTCAGGTTCGACTGCACTGAGATGAGGCACAGTCTCAGGCCCCTGCGGTACCTCGACGGTCTGTTGCCACCAGGACAATGGAATCTGCAGATATCGCGGTCCCGGACGCGCAGATTTATGCGCAACCAGGCTTTTTTGCAACCAAATAATTGCACTTTGAGGATCCTGGGGCTGCACAGCCTCGACGCTGACGCCAGACGCAATACTGAGCTGGTCCGGTAGCTCATGTAAGCGCCCCTCACGGGTGGGCTGGTCGCCCACAGTAGCAATCACCAGCAGCGGAACGCTGTCAGCCAACGCCTGCCCCATCGGGGTAGTTATGTTGGTTAATCCGGGTCCGGTGACAACAAAACAGACGCCTGGGACATCACGCACCCGCGCATAGCCGTCCGCCATGAAGCCTGCACCCTGCTCATGGCGCGCGGTAACATGTTTTATCGAAGAATCAGGAAGGTAGCGATACAGCTCGATGTTATGGTTGCCGGGCACACCGAACACAGTGTCAACGCCAGCATGTTGCAACACATCGAGGATAGCTTCAGCCAATCGCGGCATAGATCGAGACCCACGTGAGGCGTCATTTGTCTGTTGCAGGACAGGACTAACTGCATAGTTGATTTATCCGGTGCATCCTGACCACAAGAAAATGGTGGGTCGTCTGGGATTCGAACCCAGGACCAACGAGTTAAAAGCCCGGTGCTCTACCAACTGAGCTAACGACCCGACGCATTGGGAAAATCAAGGCCGCGCACTTTACATATTTGCAATGAGAAATGGAAGCCAAAAGAACGCTCCCTGCAGATAAAGGGCTGTTACACCGCGCATCATCTCTGATATCGAGTCGGGTCGACTACCCCGGCGGCGGCAAATCCCTGCTGGCGGATTCGACAGCTGTCACACACCCCGCAGGCGGCGCCTTTTTCGTCAGCCTGGTAGCAGGAGACTGTGGCGGCATAATCAACATCCAGGGCAACACCTGCTGAGATGATCTGCGCCTTGGTCAAATCTATCAGCGGTGTGTGAATAGTTATTTTCTGTCCTTCCACACCCGCTTTGGTTGCCAGGTTCGCCATCTGTTCAAAAGCCTGGATAAACTGCGGACGGCAGTCTGGATATCCGGAATAATCCACCGCGTTGACGCCGATGAAAATGTCATGAGCATCCAGCACTTCAGCCCAAGCCAGTGCCAGCGACAGAAAAACTGTGTTGCGTGCGGGTACATAGGTGATAGGAATACCTTCGGGCTCATCTGTCGGCACGGCTATGTCTGCATCAGTCAGCGCAGAGCCACCGAACGCACTGAGATCAATATCGAGAATTTTGTGTTGCCGCGCCAGATGCGCAATTTTCTTTGCTGCATTGAGCTCAGACACCGAACGCTGGTTGTAGTTAAACGACAACGCGTAGCAGCTGAACCCCTGGGAAGCCGCCATCGCCAGCACTGTCGCTGAATCCAGACCGCCTGATAAAAGCACTACTGCTTTTGTTTCATCTGCACTCATCGTCCGGGCACATCCCCCCACAAGAGTTTGTGCAGCTGCAGTTGCATACGCACTGGTTTTTTATCCTGCACAATCCAGTTGGCAAGCTCGGTCGGGTTGAGCTGTTCATGACTGGGTGAAAACAACACGTCCGCAACACGGTCATAAAGATCATGCTCGTCACACTTGAGTTTGGCCCACTCATAGTCCTGCCGATCACAGATTACAAACTTAACCTGGTCGTGTGCATTCAGCGCTGCGAGGTTTGACCACAAATTGCGGTGCGACTCTGCTGAGGCGGGTGTTTTGAGATCAACAACCTTCACCACTCTTGCATCCACTTCATCAACAGCCAGGGCGCCACTGGTTTCCAGCGAGACGCTGAAACCGCGATCGCACAAAGCTGTCATGAGTTGGTGTGCACCTGGCTGTGCCAGTGGTTCACCACCGGTTACGGTCACATGTTTCACACCGTGGCTGGTGACCTCGTCAATCACATCTTTGATGGCAATGACACGACCACCGGAAAATGCATACGCGCTGTCGCAATAGGTACACCGCAGTGGGCACCCTGTGAGCCGGACAAACACGGTAGGTAGACCGACAGTATTCGCCTCGCCCTGCAGGGAAAGAAAAATTTCGGTGATGCGAAGAGAAGCAACAGCTTCAGCGACCTGGCTCACTTGTTTAACGCTGCAATTCTGCCGCGTACTTCTGTGCCAGACCTGCTGCAGGACTGTTGGGATGCAGCTGTTGAACGCGCTGCAGATAGTCTAAAGCGCTCTGGGTGTCCCCCAGATTGTCGTAAACCACACCCAACTTATACAATGCGTCAGGCGTTTTCTGATGATCGGGATAAAGGTTCACAACCTGCGCAAATGCCTGACGGGCAAGCTCTGGCTCTACGTTACCAACCAGGTGTAATTCACCTATCCAGTAATAGGCATTAGGCGTAAATTGACCATTAGGGTACGTCTCAATGAGGCGTTGAAAACCCAGCATTGACGCATCAAAATCCCGCGCCCGCATGGCCTCAAAAGCCTTTGTATACGCATCCCTTTCACTCAGATTTGTCGGGCTGGCAGCCGATGTCAACGAGTCAGGTGCCGAGGTTATCGGACCCGGTGCAGGCTGCTTTTCCGTTATCGCCATGACACGACGGTCCAGGTCAAGATACTGCTCTTTCTGATCACGTTGCAGGCGATTAACCAGATAGGTCTGTTCTTCCACCTGGCCGCGCAGATCCTGAATTTCCTGCTGCAGCACCTGCAGTTGATAAAACAGCTCGCTCAATTGACCTGAGCTGGCCGCACCGGTCTTTTGATCAGCGCTCGCTGCTTGAGCGGCATATGCAGGTTCCGTGGGTGCCGCTAACGTTCCATCGCTGTTGTACTTCGGTTCAATTGTCGGCGGTATGTCGAGGCTCCGGGCGCGATCTGCACGGTTAACCGGCGTGGGGTTTACTGCCCCTTCCGTTTGCAGAACGCGACGAGAATCTTCGACAGATTCTTCGATAGGCACCGCTGCTTGTATCGCTGGCGCAAAGGTCTGTGCAGCCAGAGTTGCACAGACCAAAGCTACGTTTGCATTAAGTGTCTGCCGAAAAATATTCACGACCCGGAGTTCCTCAATTGCGTCTAGCGATAAACCATTACCGCACGACGGTTACGTTCCCATGCAGATTCCGTGTGACCGGGATCAGCTGGCTGCTCTTCACCATAACTTACTGTCTCTATCTGACGTGCAGATACACCTGCTGACAGCAGGAAGCTGCGGATCGAATCTGCGCGACGTTCGCCCAGCGCCAGGTTGTATTCGCGTGTGCCGCGTTCGTCACAGTGGCCTTCGACCACAATGCTGCGATCGCTGTTACGACGCAGAACCTGGGCATGAAGTTCCAATGCGGCCAGATCACTGGGACTCAACACTGCGCGGTCGTAGCCAAAGTAAAAGGTGCGGGTCAGTGGACGACCATCAGGACCAAGCACGTTGCCGGCACTGTCAAAATCAGCCAGTTCAGGTTCGGGCTCAGGCTGCGGTACGGGTTGAGGCGCAGGTTGTTCAATAGGCTCGGGCTCAGGTACCGGCTCCGTAGAGGTACTGGAACAACCAGCCATCAGTAGGGCTGCCAACACCAGTGTCATCAGACTGGGGAAGCGGGGTGATTGCATCTGCATCAAGGTCTCCTTTGGTTGCACAAGGCAACGTTTTAAAGTGCTGATCCGAATTATCCCGGGTCAGCTTGTTAAGTTCAGTCATCGATCTCTATTTCTGCTCAGCCGTCCAAAAACGGTGACCAAGCGGGTTCTCTCACATCCCCAGACGACGATGGTAAGCGATACTTCACGCTGCCATCGATCGACACAACCGCAAGTATACCGCGTCCCCTGTCCTGGGTGGCATATATGAGCATCGTGCCATTTGGCGCGAGCGATGGCGACTCGTCTAAAGCTGTTTGCGTTAACACCTGCAAATTGTCGCGTTCCAGGTCCTGCCATGCAATATGGAAGACGCCATTTGTGCGGTGTACAAAAACCAGATGCTTGCCGTCGGGCAGCAATCTGGCGCGCGCATTATAGTCACCACGAAACGTAAGTCTCTCTAAAAGATTAGTAGATAACTCCAGTTGATAGATTTGTGGTCGCCCGCCACGGTCCGAGGTGAAAATGATGCTGCTGCCATCGGGTGACCAGCTGGGTTCTGTATCAATAGCGTGATGGCGGGTGACCTGCCGCAAAGATTTCGTAGCCAGATCCATAATAAATATTTCAGGATCGCCGTCTTTTGACAAGACCATTGCCAGTTGTCGGCCATCTGGTGAGAAAACCGGCGCACTGTTGATGCCACGGAAGTTTGTCAGACGCTCTCGATAGGGACCATTGACGTCCTGGATGACAATACTGGGTCGGCCCGTTTCAAACGTCACGTAGGCAACACGTTTGCCATCCGGGGCCCAACTGGCGGACATGATCGGTTCACGCGAACTGAACAGGGTACGCGACCGTTCACCATCAGAATCTGCAATTTCCAGTTGATATACCGCATCCGGGCTACCGGCATTGCGCGCCAGCACGTACATGATTTTGGTTGAAAAAGCGCCGCGAATACCGGTGACCTCTTCATAGATGGCGTCCGCAATCTGATGGGACACGTCACGCCACTGGCTGCGCGCTACAGAATAACGACGACTCAGCATAAGACGTTCGCCCAGCACGTCGTACAGCTCAAACTCAACCGCAACGCGGCCGCCTGCATCAACTCGCGCACTGCCTATCACCAGGTAGGCGGTTTTTAAAATGCGCCAGTCGCGGAAAAAGACGGTCGCCCGGCTGCTTGGGTAAGACAACATGTTTTCCGACGCCAGTGGATCGAACTGGCCGCTGCGCGCAAGATCAAAACCGACAATATCGGCTATATTCGTCTCGCTCATGAGACTGGGGTCCATCTTGAACGGCACCACCGCAACACGAATAGGCTCATCAACACCGCGATCAATAATGATCGTGTCGAGGGAGCCTGCAGCAAATGTTGCACTGCTGACCAGCAGGCTGACACACGCGGAAAACAAAACAACTGACACAAATGAGATTTTTTGCATGATATAAGCCCGTAGCCGATCCGTCGAAACAGACAGCTACCTCAATAAATCCTCTGGTTGAAACAAAAAGTAAAACTGACGGAAATTCTCTTCAAAAATGGCGTTGTCCTGTGGCACCTCAAAGCGCCGAGCGCGTCGCACGGCCTGCTCCGCTGAACGATCAAACGCCGTGCTGCCGGACGATTCAACAACGCTCACCGCTACGACCTCACCGGTTGGAATCAGTTCAACCAGAAGTTTTGCTGACATGCCGTTACGCGCACTGGGCGGCCGCGACCAGTTCTGTCTTACCAGATCATAGATACCCAGCTGGTAGGACTGTGCCACCATTTCCGCAGTACCTGCCTGCAGATTGGCAGATTCGGTTGAAATGGCCTGCTCCAGGGAGGATTGTGCAAGCTCGTTGAGACGTTGCTGACGCTCCAGGCGATCGCGCTCCTGTTCTGCCAGACGATCAGCTTTCTCCTGCTCTTGTTTCGCCTTTAGAGCGTCGGCCTTTTTCTTTTCTGCTAGAGCAGAATCTTCTTTGGGCGGACTGACCGGTTTGGGTTTGGCTGTTGGTGTCGGCTGCGCCACGGGTTTGCTCACAGGAGCCGGTGCAGGTCTGGCTTTGGGTTCCAGCACCAGAAGGTTCGCCATGACGGCTTGCGGGCGGACTACGTTCAGCTGCTTCTGTTCCGGTGTCCAGCCACTGTAAAGCGCCCAGGCAGCAATGCCATGCAGGCCGAGGGCTAAAACAAAAGGCGCGCTATATTGGCGTAACCAATACACTTCAGCCCCCTAAAGTTGGTGGGTCGGTAATTAACCCCACGCTGTTTGCCCCCGCTTTTTGAAGTACAGTCATCACGCCCACGACATTGCCATAATCTAACGTATGGTCTGCTTTTATATATACCGGCACGTCATCACGTGCGCGTAGAATTTTTCCGGCCTGTTCTTCCAGAGAAAAAACCGTAACCCGGGTGCCGTCGTCGTCAGCATCGAGCATACCGAGATTCATGAAGATGGCGCCGTCCGCCCGCATCGAAACCACCAGCGGATCTTCTACTGAATCGTCGATACTTTCCGAAGGCGCTTCAGGCAGATCGACCACAACACCCTGGGTAAGCAAGGGCGCAGTCGCCATGAAGATAACCAGCAGCACCAGCATCACGTCGATGTACGGTACAACGTTAATTTCAGACATCGGTTTACGACGGGCAGCCATGTTTAGCTCTCTTCTATGCGCGTATGCGCTGCCCGGTGCAGAATCGTAGACACTTCGTCAGCAAAAGCTTCATACCGCTTCATCAGAATTTCCACCCGTGCGGAAAAGCGATTGTACGCAATCACTGCGGGAATTGCGGCAAACAGGCCCATTGCCGTGGCCACCAACGCTTCAGATATACCCGGCGCAACTGACGCGAGGGTTGCCTGGCTCATGTTAGCCAGCGAGCGGAATGAATTCATGATGCCCCAGACTGTACCAAACAAACCTACGTAAGGGCTGGTCGAGCCAACGGTTGCCAGAAAAGGTAAATGTGTTTCAAGACGTGCTTCTTCACGATTCACAGCCACGCGCATCGTCCGTTGCACCCCCTGCATGACTGCGTCAGCATCAATACCTGTCTGCTCGGTCAGCCGTGTGTACTCACGAAACCCGGAGGCAAAAATATTCTCGATACCGTTTAAGCTTTCTTCACGCTCAAGTTCAACAAAAAACTTGCGCAAATCGATACCTGACCAGAAATGTTCTTCAAAATCTTCCACTTCCGCCTGGGCGCGACGCAGGAAAAACCAACGCTGGAAGATCATCATCCACGACACCACGGACGCCAGCACCAGCAGCGCCATGACGCCCTGCACCAACAGGCTGGCGTTCGAGATGAGTTCAAAAATAGAAAGCTGTTCCGCCACTGATTACTCCTTTAATCCAACGACATGCGGCTTTGAGACGTTTGTGCCGGAGGCAGTTTATCTTCTCCCGGCGGCGTGATGCCGAAGTGCTGATAACACTTGGCTGTAGCCACCCGACCCCGCGGCGTGCGCATGATATACCCTTGTTGAATCAAATAGGGCTCTATCACATCTTCGATAGTGTCTTTCTCTTCACTTACGGCTGCTGCCACTGATTCCAGCCCCACCGGTCCACCACCAAATTTGTCCAGGATTGCCGACAGCAGACGTCGGTCCATCAGATCAAAACCCTGTTTATCGACTTTCAGCAGGTTGAGTGCATCATCAGCAATTTCAGCAGTGACCAGGCCGTTGCCTTTGACCTGCGCAAAATCACGTACGCGGCGCAGCAATCGGTTAGCGATGCGCGGCGTACCACGGCTGCGGCGAGCGATTTCTGCAGCGCCGGCTGAATCTGCCTGCAACTCAAGTTTGGCTGCAGACCGTGTCACGATCTGCGTGAGTTCTTCCACGGTGTAAAACTCAAGGCGCTGCACAATACCGAACCGATCGCGCAACGGACTGGTCAACAGACCCGCTCTGGTGGTTGCGCCAACCAGCGTAAAGGGTGGCAGATCGAGTTTCAGAGAGCGTGCAGCGGGACCTTCGCCAATCAGTATATCCAGCTGAAAATCTTCCATGGCTGGATACAGGATTTCTTCCACCACCGGCGACAGACGATGGATTTCATCTACAAATAGAACATCACCTTCGTCCAGATTTGTCAGCATCGCTGCCAGATCTCCAGGTTTTTCCAGGACCGGACCTGATGTTGACTTGATCATGCCGTGCATTTCTCTGGCGATAATATTCGCCAGCGTTGTTTTACCGAGCCCGGGAGGACCAAAAATAAGTGTGTGATCCAACGCTTCACCACGACCTCTGGCGGCGCGGATAAAGATATCCATCTGCTCTTTTACCGCGCTCTGACCGATATATTCAGCCAGGCTGATCGGACGCAGTGCGTGGTCGTGGCGTTTTTCTCCAGGTTCAGGATGACCTGATATCAGGCGATCAGGTTCAATGCTCATGATGCACCTGACGACTGCACAAAGCCGCGCAGAGCGAGACGCACCAGCGCTTCAGCGCTGAGTTGCTCACCGGCAACCTGCTGGCTGGCTGCGGCCACGGCACGTTGCGCTTCAGCCGGCCGATAACCGAGGGCTATCAGTGCATCCTCTGCCTCACCCACCTGACTCTGTGCACTGGGCACAAAGGCTCCATCTGCACTGACTACAGCGGCAGGCACCGCACCATTGTGGGTCAATTCATCAATCCTGCTTTTTAACTCAATCATTAAACGTTCGGCAGTCTTACGACCCACGCCCGGCACCTTGGTCAATACCGATACATTGTTATCCCTGACGGCGACACCGAGGGTGTGCGGATCGAGTGCTGATATCAACGCCAGACCGAGTTTTGGGCCGACACCGTTGATTTTGATAAACGCCCGGAAAAGGTCACGTTCGTGTTTGCTGGCAAAGCCGAACAGGAGTTGCGCATCTTCACGAACGACAAAGTGCGTGAACAACGTTAACGCTGTACCCGTCTGCGGTGCTGCTAACAGAACGTTCGCAGAAACCTCCAGCTCGTAGGCGACGCCTGCCACATCCACTAACAAATGCGTTGCGTCCAGCTCAATGAGCTTGCCTGTGATTCTGCCAATCAAGTTATCTGACCTGTACTCGACTAATGCTTAAGAGCCGCAGTATTGACGTGGCAAACGGCAATGGCAAGCGCGTCTGCCGCATCCGCCTGTGGCAGGCCTGAAAGGTGCAGAAGGGCCTGCACCATATGCTGTACCTGAGCCTTGTTGGCGCGGCCGGTGCCGACAACAGCCAGCTTCACCTGCCGCGCGGCGTATTCATAGACCGGCAGATCTGCAGCCACTGCTGCCGCGATGGCTACGCCTCGCGCCTGACCGAGTTTCAGAGCGGATTGCGCATTGCGCGCCACAAACACGTTTTCGATGGCAAATTCGTCAGGCTGGTAGTGTTCAATCAGCTCTTTAACCGCTGTGTAAATCTGACCCAGACGGGCTGGCAGGTTTGTACCCGCGGTGCGAATACAGCCACTTGCGCAATAGCTTGTCTGACGACCCTGAACCTTGATCAAGCCATAGCCGGTAACCACAGACCCCGGGTCAATACCCAGCACACAGCGACTGTGTGTGACTCTTTCAGGCACAGAGATTTCAGGCACAGAGATCAGTTGTAGGCACTGTCAGGAAAGTCGCCATTACTGTACACCTCCTGCACATCGTCGAGCTCTTCCAATGCATCCAGCAGCCGCAGGACTTTTTCAGCCAGTTCTTCATCACAGTCAGTTGTGGTTGAAGCCACCATAGTGACTTCGTGGTGATCAGGTGGCAGCTCGGCTTCGGTGAGTGCTGCAACCACATCAGACAGATTTTCCCAGGGTGTTGTGACCGACAGTGCACCGTCGTCTTCCGCTTCGATGTCTTCAGCACCAGCATCCAGTGCAACTTCCATCACCTGTTCCTCGTCTGCACCGGGGGCGAAGTTGATGATGCCTTGTTTTGTGAACAGGTAAGCCACAGATCCATCGGTGCCCAGATTACCACCGGCTTTACTGAACGCATGGCGGACTTCAGCCACAGTACGGTTTCGGTTGTCGGTCATGGCCTCAACCAGAACAGCAACACCGCCAGGACCGTACCCCTCATAAACCAGTTCTTCGACATCACTGCCTTCACCATCACCCGCGCCACGCGCTACCGCACGCTCGATTGTGTCTTTGGGCATATTTGCTGCCAGCGCTTTATCTACGGCAGCACGCAATCGCGGGTTATCCGCCACTTCGCCGCCGCCTAAACGCGCAGCAACGGTCACTTCACGAATAATTTTGGTGTAAAGCTTGCCTCTTTTTTTATCCTGGGCGGCTTTGCGATGTTTGATATTCGCCCATTTACTGTGACCTGCCATGTTGGTTGCAACACCTCGCTATAGATTGCGCTTTATTCAGACAAACGATACCTGTCAGACTGCGGTCTGCGTTGGCTTCCGAACCCGGATATGCAGATCCCGTAACTGATGTTCGTCCACCTCGTTTGGCGCAGACATCATCAGGCAGGCTGCAGTCTGAGTTTTCGGAAACGCAATAACATCACGAATAGATTCCGTCTGGGTCATCAGCATCACCAGGCGATCAAGCCCAAACGCGATGCCACCATGGGGTGGACAACCATACTGCAACGCATCTAGAAGAAAGCCAAATTTTGCCTGAGCTTCCTGCCCCATCTGCAACGCCTCAAACACCGCTGACTGCATTTTCTGGTCGTGTATCCGCAAAGAGCCACCGCCAATTTCTGAACCGTTAACAACCACGTCATAAGCAGCGGCATAAGCCTCCAGCGGCTTTGCCAGTAACTCTTCCGGCGTGCAGGTGGGTTGCGTAAATGGGTGATGTTCCGCGCCCAGAGTGCCGTCTTTGTTAGCCGCAAACATTGGAAAGTTGACGACCCAACAGGGTGCGTAACCCGCAGCAATAACGTCCATGCGTTCACCGAGTTCGTCACGTAACGCACCCATTGAGTCGTTTACAACTTTTGCCTGATCTGCGCCAAAAAAGACCACGTCACCGTCCTGCGCGCCAACGCGCTCGAGAATTGCAAGCGTGACTTCTTCAGGCAGGAATTTCAGGATCGGTGATTGCAGACCGTCGTATCCGGTTTTCAGGTCGTTAACCTTGATGTAAGCAAGCCCCTTCGCTCCGTATCGAGAAACAAACTCGGTAAGCTCATCAATCACTCTACGCGGCAGAGCGGCCGCACCAGGCGCGCGCAGTGCAACCACTCGACCCTGCGCATCGTTAGCAGGTCCGCTGAATACTTTAAACTCTACATCGCGCAGCAAATCAGCAATATCTGTCAGGCGCAGGGGGTTGCGCAGATCCGGTCGATCGCTGCCAAAATCACGCATCGCCTCGTCCCAGCTGAGCACGGGAAAATCACCAAGATCGATGTCCAGAAAATCGGCAAACAGACCACGCAACAGTCCTTCGGTCAATTCCATAACCTGTTGCTGACTGATGAAAGAAGCCTCTATATCGATCTGTGTAAACTCAGGCTGTCGGTCAGCACGCAGGTCTTCATCTCTATAACAGCGGGCAATCTGATAATACTTGTCCATGCCGGACATCATCAGCAGCTGCTTATACACCTGTGGTGACTGAGGCAATGCAAAGAACTGACCAGGGTGTGTGCGACTGGGCACCAGATAATCACGTGCGCCTTCCGGTGTTGCACGTGACAACGTCGGCGTTTCCACCTCCCAATACCCGTTTTCCTCCAGGTAACGACGCGTTTGGCTGGCAATGGCTGCGCGCATCCGCATGCGGTTCTGCATTTCCGGTCGTCGCAAATCCATATAACGATAACGAAGGCGAACATCCTCACCCGCTTCGGAGTGCTGGTCTAACTGAAACGGCGGCGTTTGAGCAACATTGAGAATTTCCAGCTCCAGACCAAGGATTTCGATTTCGCCCGTCGTCATATCAGGATTAACCGTGCCTTCCGGCCGGGCACGCACCCGCCCTTTTGCACGCAGCACATATTCGTTGCGCACACTGTCGGCCAGGGCAAAGCTTTCTACCGTGTCCGGATCGTACACCACCTGAACGATACCGGTCCGATCGCGCAGATCCAGAAAGATCACACCGCCATGGTCACGGCGCCGATGCACCCAGCCACATACAGCAACTTCTGCACCAACCTTTGACGCATTGATCTCTCCACAATAATCACTACGCATAGTGCTTTTCCCGTAAATTCATTAATTTCCCAACTATTGTGGGCTGATTGTGCACCTTCTTAAAGATGCAGGTTCTAACGATGTGTCCCTACGAACTGTCGGAAGAACCGGATGGCTTCGATGTGCTGCTGTCCGCACTACTGCTCGAACCACCTGAGTCTGATGAACCCGTGCTGGAAGTACTACCGCCTTCAGCGCCAGACACGTTCTTTTTCTTGCCGGACTTGAAGTCTGTTTCATACCAGCCACCACCTTTCAGACGAAAGCCAGCCGCGGATATACGCTTGATCAAACTGTCTTTATTGCAGTTCGGGCAGGTTTTTAACGGGTCTTCACTGAGTTTCTGCATCGCTTCGAGTTCGTGCCCGCAATTGTCACAACGGTACTCATATATCGGCATTTTTTGTTATCTCAATATTTTGCGGTTCAGATGAGCGGCGCATGATCGTAAAAAAACCAATAAAAATACAGTGATTTTGTCACTTTTTGTTGCGAAAGCAGTGTCTGATGGGCTATAAAGCGCGGGCATCAGACACTGATGTTCCGAATCATCCAAGTCCACAACCAAATAAAGTATTTGTGAACAGACAAAGATCAGAAAAAATCAGCACCTGCGACCTTTTTCTGAACGCGTCTGCCCGCATTTTTTGTGTTTGTTTGTTTGTTAAAGACTTAATAAGCACGAAAAGCTTGAGGTTTGGGCCGAGCAGAGTTTGAGAGACGTTGCGAAACCCCTTGATAACCACGCGGATTTCGATCTTAGCGGGTTAAAAGAGTGGAATTGCGCTGTTTATAACTGACGAAAAGGATAAGTTCATGGCTACTCGTAAGAAAGCCCCAGCGAAGAAGAAAGCGCCTGCAAAGCGCCCTGCCGCTAAGAAAGCACCTGCCAAGAAAAAGGCACCTGCTAAAAAGAAAGCGCCTGCAAAGCGCCCTGCAGCTAAAAAAGCACCTGCCAAGAAAAAGGCGCCTGCTAAAAAGAAAGCGCCCGCTAAGAAGCGTCCAGCCGCTAAAAAAGCAGCTGCTTCTCCTGCAGCGAAGAAGCCAGGTATCTCTACCAAGATGACCAAGACCGCTATCTTGAATGAGATTGCGCAGAACACTGACCTGAGCCGTGCTCAGGTAAACGCTGTAATGGAAGAGCTTGAGTCATTGATTGAGCGTCACATCCGCAAGCGTGCGGTTGGCGAATTCACTTTGCCTGGCCTGCTGAAAATCAAAGCTGCTAAGCGCCCTGCTACCAAGAAACGCATGGGCCGTAACCCTGCAACTGGTGCAGAGATTGTGATTCCGGCCAAGCCGGCAACCACACGCGTACGCGTAACGGCTCTGAAAAAGCTCAAGGATATGATCTAAAGATACATAACCGAGCTTAAAATAAGGGCCGTTTGGCATGCCAATCGGCCCTTTTTTGTGCGCGACTGATAAAGTTGCACCAGCTAAACACGCAATGGATAAGACATGCGCCAATCGCAATTTTTGTTACCCACCATGAAACAGGATCCTGCTGACGCAGATGTCATCAGCCATAAACTGATGTTGCGGGCAGGCATCATTCGTCAGCTTGCCAGCGGCTTGTACACCTGGCTGCCATTGGGCCTGCGTGTGCTGCGCAAGATTGAAACCATCATCCGCGAGGAGATGGATGCAACGGGCGCCCAGGAGCTGCTGATGCCGGTCGTTCAGCCAGCTGAGCTCTGGCAGGATTCAGGTCGCTGGGAAAAAATGGGGCCGGAAATGGCCCGCCTGCAGGACCGGCACGAGCGCGATTTCTGCCTCGGTCCCACGCATGAAGAAGTGATAACCGATTTATTCAGGCGAGAAATTCAGAGCTATAAACAGCTGCCGGTGAATTTTTATCAGATACAAACAAAGTTTCGTGATGAACGGCGACCTCGATTTGGCGTTATGCGAGCGCGGGAATTCACCATGAAAGACGCTTATTCGTTTCATGCCGACCAGGATTCATTTGATGCGACCTATCGAGATATGTATGAGTGTTACAGTCGCATTCTGAGCCGGATGCAGCTGGATTTTCGCGCTGTAGAAGCTGACTCGGGCAATATCGGCGGCAGTAACTCACACGAATTTAACGTGCTGGCGGAATCCGGCGAAGACACTATCGTTTACGCATCAGATGGTCCCTACGCAGCTAACATCGAAAAGGCACAAGCAGCGGCGCCTGCTGCGCGACCAGCAGCCTCCCAGAGCATGGCTGTTATCGATACACCGGAAGAAAAAACCATCGCGGCACTCTGCGAGCGGCTCAACATTACGCCGGACACAACCCTCAAAACCTTACTGGTCAGTGGAGAAGAAGGTCCGATAGCTATCATCCTGCGTGGTGATCATGACCTCAACGAAATCAAGGCGGCCAAACTCCCGGGCGTCAAAGCCCCCTTTAGTTTCTGCACAGAGGCCGAGATAAAGGCTGCTACCGGTGTAGGACCTGGCTCACTGGGACCTGTAAATGCACAGATTCCCTATCTGGTTGATCGGGAAGCAGCCGCGCTTGCTGATTTTGTCTGCGGTGCAAACATAGAAGACCAGCATTTCACCGGCGTAAACTGGGAGCGTGATTGCGTTCTAGACGAGAAACAGATTGTCGATGCACGCAACGTTGTCGAAGGAGACACCGCACCTGACGGTCAGGGTGAGCTGCGATTTTTAAAAGGAATTGAAGTCGGTCACATTTTTCAGTTGGGTACCGTTTACAGTGCAGCTATGGATGCCAATGTACTGGACAAGGACGGTCACAGCCTGACCCCGATCATGGGTTGTTACGGCATGGGTGTCACCCGACTGGTAGCGGCTGTTATCGAGCAGAACCACGACGACAACGGTATCTGCTGGCCAGCCCCGTTAGCGCCTTTTCAACTGCATTTAATTGCCTTGAATTACCAGAAATCAGACGCCGTGAAAGCAGCAGCAGATGACCTATACGAGAAATGCCAGGCGCATGGCATTGACGTCCTGTTTGACGAGCGCGACGAGCGACCCGGAGTGAAATTCGCCGATGCTGACCTGGTGGGACTACCGCACCGGATTGTTGTAGGTGACCGCGGTTTGAAAAACAATTGCGTAGAGTACAAAACCCGACGCGACGAACAAGCAGCCGAGTGCGCTCTGGACTCCGTGCTGGATAAACTGATCGGATAATCCATGTCCAGGCAACTTAAACCCATCCTGCTGTTTTTTGCTTGTATGAGTTTTGCCCCTCATGGATTTACCACAACAATTGAAGTTGACCCTGTGCTGCGCGAGCGACTCGCTCAGAACATGGCTGAAGTTCACGAACACATCGATCGCTTTGATGCACAGGTATGGCTGCAGGTTTCAGATCAGCGGCTGCAACGCTACCTGCCGAAACAGGCGGATCGTCTGGAATTGCTGAAACTGGTCTACACGGAAGCGACCCGGCAAAGCCTCAATCCAAACCTGGTGCTGGCCGTGATGCAGATTGAAAGTGCATTCAATCGTTTTGCAATTTCTTCTGTAGGCGCCCAGGGCCTGATGCAGGTAATGCCCTTCTGGCGCCTCGAAATAGGCCGCGCGCAAGACAATTTAATCAATACAGAAACCAACATCCGCTATGGCACTGTGATTCTGGCCCACTACATTGAAGTGGCCAAGGGTGACCTCGTCGATGCGCTCGCTCGATACAATGGCAGTCGCGGGCGCTTGAAATATCCGGAAAAAGTGATCGGCGCCTGGCGCAAAACATGGCGGAACCAGCCCTGGAGTGAGTTACCCCTGTTGCGCGCGAGCTGTGCAAACTACCCGTTGCGGGCCTGTCGCTACCAGTAATCGGAGCAGTCAGTTCATTGCTGCTAGGATGCTGGCACCGGTTTGCGGCCCCTGCAGAATACGGTGAACTTCACGTGCCGGATTAATCAACACGGTCATGGGTAATACGGTTGCGCGTTCGTAGCCGTAACGCTGCTGGGGATCGGTTACAAACACGGGGAATTCGATATCCATGCGTTCGATCACCTCGTTCAGCTTCGGTGCAACCAGGCCGTCATAGTTAACCCCGAGCACCACCGCACCATTAGCCACTCTGTTGGCGTGTAGCTCATTCAGCTCAGGAATTTCATGCCGACAGGGTGCACACCATTCAGCCCAGTAATTGATCACCAGCCAACGATCATCCCAATGTGATAACTGGGTTTTTGTACCATCAGCAAACTCTATTTGCTCTTCGGGCACACAGCCCGCAGCCAGAACCAGCAATACTAACCAGACAACCTTTTTCATGTGGTAAACACCATCTCCATACTTTTGGACATTTCATTTGAGCCGAACTGAGTAATGGCAATCAGCGGCGCAACAACCTGGGGCAGGTCTTTTACTTCATCCAGGCGTTTCCGGTCCAGACCATCCGGCAGCTCCTGGTACAAATCCCAGAGCGTGATGCTTTTCAAGCTACGGCCCAGAATCCAACGCTCATCATCCGTCTGGTTCAGCAGACGATGATGATGAAAGACTGCAAAAATACGATCATGTTCGCTTTGACTCAAAGCGACATTCAGCTGTATTTCCCGATCAGAAACAGAACGACCATCAAGGTGCGCAAGGTGGAACATCTGCAACACCCGAGCGGCCTTAATCAATACCGGTTCACGCGAGGTGTGAGCCTCCCGATTCAACCCCAGGGTGCGGACAAAAATCGCACCGCTCAGAACAATTGCCCACACCAGATATAGCCAGATCAGGAACACGGGCACCGCTGCAAACGTGCCGTAGACTGCGTTGTACGTGAACCAGCGTGAACTCATGGCAAAACCGGCAAACGCAGCCTGAAAAACCAGCATGGTGACAAACCCACCAAACAGCGCGTGGGTGAACGGCACATGGCAATTCGGCACCGCGTAATACAGCACTGTGAAGCCGGCAATACTCAACAACAGCGGCAGGTAGCTCAAGAATGCTTCACGCAATCCAAGCACGTCTATCTCAGAAACCAGGGGCAGGCTCAACAGGTAAAGACTGGACAACATACCGGCAACCACACAGGCCGGCCCCAGCGACAGCACACCCCAGTAGAGTAGAAACCGCTGTAGCCCACGTCGCGGTTTCGCAACATGCCAGATCGTGTTGAAACTTTTTTCGATGGTGACCAGCATGAGGAACGAGGTAACAAAGAGGAACACAAAACCTGCAGCAGTCAGGTTGCTGGCTCGATCGGAAAATTCAGTCAGCTTATCCTGTACTACATCCGAACTGCCCGGCACAAAATTCTGGAAGATAAAGCTCTGCACTTTCTGACCGAGTTCAGCATATTCAGGCAGGATCGAGAAAAACGTGTAGGTGACTGTCATCAGAGGTACCACGGCAAACAGCGTGGTGTAGGTCAGGGCCGCGGCAGAAGCCAGGCAATCATGATCAAAGAACTGTTGCACCATCTGTTGCAGGTGCCAGCGCAGGTTCTGCACAGCATCGAGCAGTCGACGTTGCAACGCTATTTCTTCAGACACCGTAGCATCCTATGTCCATGGCCTTATACTGTTGCGTCATCTTGACCGATTTCCTTCTGATATGACCATTGATAACACTGGGGCAACCCACTACACGATTTATCACAACCCGAAATGCTCAAAATCACGAGCCACCCTGGCGCTGCTGGAAGCGCATAATATCACGCCCGTTGTGGTGAGATATCTGGACACACCACCCTCCCGGGAGATCCTCAAGCAGATATTGTTGCTGCTCGGACTGCAACCCCGTGACGTGATGCGCAGGAAAGAAAGTGTTTACACGGACCTTAACCTTGATAGAGAAGCATTGAGCGAAAATGAATTGCTTCAGGCAATTACTCAACACCCGATTCTGCTGGAGCGACCCATTGTGGTTAAACAGGATGAGGCAGGGGCAAACACGGCAGCAATCGGTCGTCCACCCGAAAACGTTTTAAAGCTACTGTAGGGCCTTATGACTCAACCCTATGTTCTGATTGTTTACTTCAGCCGCAGCGGCGGAACCAGAAATCTCGCCATGCATATGGCCCGGGGTGTGGATCGTGTGGCCGGCATTGAACCCCGCATCCGCACGGTGCCAGAAGTTGACGTTGCCACGGTACGGGTGCAGCCACCGGTGCCTGAAGAGGGGGCGGTGTATTGCAGCAAAGAAGACCTCAGCGGTTGTGCGGGCCTGGCTCTGGGCAGCGCCACGCGATTCGGCAATATGGCAGCGCCGCTGAAGCACTTTCTCGACAGCACTGCAGATCTGTGGATCAGTCGCGCACTGGTGGGCAAACCGGCCAGTGTATTCACCTCATCCAACTCGTTCCACGGCGGACAGGAGACAACGCTGACGACAATGATGGTACCGCTGCTCCATCACGGCATGATCATTCAGGGTATTCCCTACGCAGAAGAAGCACTCAATCAGACAACCAGTGGCGGCACACCTTATGGCGCGTCGCACGTCGGTGCGGGCGGACCAGAGCTTACTGACCATGAAGCGGCTTTAGCCAGCGCCGCAGGCGAGCGCCTGGCGAATCTGGCGCTGCGACTGCACACGTGAAAGGCTGGTTATTCTTATCGCTGATGATGGTCGGCTCGTTGTTTGCCTTGACCGGACTGCGCCAGTTCTTTATCGAGCCGTTAGACGATGCGGGCGTCAACGCTGCCTGGTTTGTCATTCAGTTGCTGCCGCTGCTCCTGCCGCTACCGGGGCTGTTACGCGGCAGTCTGAAGCCTGTGTTTTTCATGTGTATGAGCAGCATGCTGTACTTTATTCATGGGGTACTGGTCGTTTTTGACCCCGAAATGCTGTTGTTTGGCATATTCGAAATTCTCTTTGCATTGGGTTTGTGCACAAGTACCGCAATCCTGGTGCGCACAATACGGGAACAAGAGGCGCAGCTGCCGCCCTCAGAAGAGGACTGAAACCTCAGACTTCGCCGGTCAGTTGCCTGGTCCTGATTCGATAACCCATCATCAGCGCAAGCAAAAGGATCAGCACAGAACCTAGAATACCGGGCAACAACATACTATCGACTACCGCGCCTGCAGCGAGCACATCAGGTATGCCGGTTTGCCAGAGTACCCATTCCGATCCAATGCGGGTGGCGAGGGCCGGATGCCCGGTAACAAGCACAATCAGCGCATCGCCGGTATCCGGGTTAATGCGGGCAGTGGTGTTAATTGCAGGATCATTGGCACCATCGTGGCCAAACACAAAATCCCCGTTGGCAGTGGGCGCATAAAGAATGGTGCCCAGGCCCCATATGTCAAAACCCGAGTTTCTACCGTGAGGTTCACGCATTTTTGTTAACGTGGCGTCCTTCAGTGAACCCTGGACTTCTGTTGCCTGTATTTGAGACAACAGAAAACGAGTCAGGTCGGCGCTGGATACAACTAACCCCGTCGCTGCACTCGATGCATACTTGTAGCCCGAGGTGCGCACACCTTCTAAATCATATGAGCCTGCATTATTTTCGTAACTGTCCAGGGGCTTATAACCTGCATTGGACATGCCCAGGGGCGCAAAGATCACCTCATCGATGTAGCGTTCAAACGGAAGTTCTGAAATTTCCTCGATCAACAGTTCGAGCAGCAGATAACTGGCGCCGGAATACTTCCATAGCGTACCGGGCTCTTCCGTCACGCTGATGACAACCTGCCTCCCTGAGGAAGCTCGTGGATGGCTGAGCTCTTCTTCCAGCGAGGGCAATCGTTCCTGTACGTCATAATCACCAAATCCCAGACCATCAGAAAACCCTGCCGTGTGACTGAGCAACCGCCGAATCGTTACGCCGTCATTGCCAAACTCGCTCGCAGGCAACTGCCAGCGCGTCAGGTAGCGGGAGACAGGTACGTCAAGGTCAGCACGGCCATCCTCAACGAGTTTCATCATTGCATAGGCTGCAAACCATTTACTCATGGAGGCCGCTGCAAACATCGTATTCGAATTGACGGAGTCATCAGCAGATGTATGGAACTGGCTGACAATCTGCCCTGCCTCGATCAGTACAAATGCCGAGTTGCCTTTGTTGTTCTGCCTGAGCGCGCTGGCAGCGTACTGAGCAAAACCGCCTGCATCGTCCGGCGCAACAATAGCGCTCATCCACATTCCGTTAAGACCGCTGTAGACAACAAATGCTACCCAGACTGTTACTGCGAGGGCAGTACCAGTAATAAGTTTAACGACAGACATTTTTGCCCCCCTTGTATTGACGTGATCACAACAGCTTCAGGACTGAAGCTGACGATCAGATATCGGGCAGGACTTCAGGCGCTGGAAGTTCGAGGAAATCTCGCCAGACAGCATCCATTCGCGGCGCCCATTTGTCCAGCATCGGTGACTTAGCCGCGTCCTCGTCCAAACCTCTGGCATGGCGCAGGTAAAGATACATGAACGCTGAAACACGCAGATTCATCGCACAGTGCACAAACACGGGCTCTGTGGCGACAGCTTCCATCAGCGCTATAAAGCGTTTTGCATGGACCGCCGTGGGCGCGGCAAAATCTACCGGCAGGTGTATGTAGGTCATACCAGCGTCAGCAACTAATGCGCCCTCATTCGCAACCGCGTTGTCTGAATTCGCCATCGCCAGGTTGATGACAGTTTTGTAGCCCGCATCTGCAATCTGTTGGAACTGGTGCGCCAGCGGCTGACCACTGGTACCCACGGTGGGCGTAAGTTGCACAAAATTCAGGATATCTGTCAGAGGCTGCATAAGCGTCCAACCTTGTTGCGCAGCTTGAAGCTGTGTCCTAATGAATAATAGGCGGTGGCTCTTCAACCACCGGCTCTTCGTCGTCGACCCGCTGCACAGCATATCTTTTGGTGGTGATTTCACCCTCTACCAGTTCAGGCAGCTGCTGCAGGAAATCGTCCATATGGGCGGTTTGAAAGTGCGCCATCAACGCTTCCATCGTTTCCCACTCCTGAAACAACATCAGCGTGTTTGGATCAGACAGAGCGATATAGAAATCATATGAAATACAGCCGTCCTCGGCACGCGTGAATTCCACCATGGTGCGTGCAAGATCCAGTGCCTGCTCTCTGCAGCCACTTTTCAACGGAATGGTGCCGTGGACAATAATCATCTAACGAAGTACACCAGCTGCCTTCAGGGTCGCTTCAAGTTCCGCAATAATTGCGATGTCGTCAATGGTGGACGGCACGCTGTACTCTTCTCCATCCACCATCTTGCGCATCACTTTACGCAAAATTTTACCGGAGCGGGTTTTAGGCAGGCGCGTGACCACAACAGCACGTTTGAAGTTTGCAATGGCTCCAACGTTCTGGCGAACCATGGCAACCAACTCATCCTGCAGGTCTTCAGCGCTGATATTAACCCCATCCTTGAGCAGCATCAGACCCATGGGCACCTGTCCTTTGTCGACATCATTGATGCCGATGACCGCACACTCTGCTACCGCCGCATGTTCGGCGACAACTTCTTCAATCTGCCCGGTCGATAATCGATGACCAGCCACATTGATAACGTCATCAATACGACCCATAACAAAGAAATTCTGTTGAAAAACTCTTCTCCTCGAGCGAAAACGTAACGTTTGAAAATCCAACCGAGCCCTGCGTATCGCGGTTTCACCGCGTTTTCTGCATATATTCGTTTGTCCTTGTTAGATTCTCGTTAAACAGGCACACCAA
>JANSXA010000012.1 GCA_024743175.1 Pseudomonadaceae bacterium
AAGAAATACGTTGTGGCTCATATGGAAGATCACGGCAGGCCAAAGGCTGTCTGTCTTGTAACGGATGTACGTCATCACAAAAGACATCGATACGAGACAGGCCGTAAACATTGCGAGTTGGTAGGCCAGCGGTGTTCCCGAGTTTCCGTAAAACCCCAGGAGCATCAATGGCCAGTGCCACATCGACCAAAGGAAGCCGCTCGCCAGGGCGACTTGCGTAAAACCGAGATTCTTTGAAAGAGCCGGGACCAGCAGGCCACGCCAGCCGACCTCTTCACCTAAGACACCGGGCAGGAGGAGCACAAAGCTCACCGTTGCCGTAAGAACAAACCGCAATGCAATGATGGACCCATCGGACCACGACTCCAGCATGTACCCAACTCGGACCTCTTCGACAAAGCTCTTGTCATACCAGTCGCCAATACCGACGACCCAAATTGCCAAATAGGCTATAGCCACATACGCAAGCGGGATCAGGAAACTCAAGTATTGGTACTTCCAGTCGCCCCACCGCCAACCAAGTGAGCCGAGGTCACGCCTGCAAACCAGGCATGCGCCAATAGTTGCCAGCCCAACAGTCAGCATCAATGGACTGGCACTTTGAAACCGCAATAGCAGCCAAACACCTAATGGATAAAGGCAAACCACGAGCACGAGAAACACAGCGGCGATGCGCCAGGAGGAATTCATCTGCTATTTCTTTTATGATTTTTGCTTGGGTTAAGAACCGGTGTAGCAAAGTTTACTACCATAACCAGCTATACACGTGTGCTTATAGCCTTCCATTCGGGTATGGGTTACATAGCCCTGACCACGCTGGAGTGGAGGTCAGGGGCCTGATGTCTGCGTCTGACCGGCTAGAGCCGATCAGAGCCGGTGGGGCGGTGATTCTGAACGTCGGCTTTGTGGACAAGCTCAAATCGATTCTGGATGATCCTCAAAGCAGGCGTTAAAAATTTGATAGTGGCCGGAAAATTTCAACCCTCAGCTGTCACATTGAAAAAGCATTTAGCTTTTTGGGAATTTTAAAACATGAACTCGAAAGCAGGCCGTTTGATACTAGTCGCACTGATGTCTTTGATGACTTTATCTGCAGACGCTCAGGACGCCGTAGTCTACTCCGATGGGTCGCGTGGTGAGGTCGTTTTTCCTCAGGGTCCGCGGTCGTTTGCTGATGAAGTAGTTTCTTTTGCAGTGGGAGAACCAGATGCAGGGCAAGTCTCCGAGCGACCGCAAACAACACTTGGTCCGCCAGACTATGATTCGCGAAACGACGCAAACTATCTAACACTGGGGTGCGCAGGCGAGTTGGTGCTCGCTTTTACCGACAACAGTCTGGTGGACACGCCGGGGCCGGACCTCTACATATTTGAGATTGGTCCGTATGTTGAAGCAACTGGTCTTGCGATTTCCGAAGATGGTGCCAACTGGATACGGGTTGGCAAGATCGAGGGCGGTAAGTCGGCCGTGGATATTGCGGCATTTGCGGAACCCGGTTCGGCCTATCGCTATGTGAGGCTGGTAGACCTGAAAAAGTCATGTCGGGATTATCCGGGTGCGGATATCGATGCTGTCGGCGCCATCGGATCTGTAAGAACGATTACTTTGGACAGTTCTGTTCTTTTTGACACAGGTAAGTATGAACTCAAGGAAGCGGCTACCAGCGCATTATCGGCCGTTGCAGAAGAGCTCAGGTTGCTTCCGAAGCCCGAGGTAAGCGTCGCGGGTCATACGGATAACGTGGGTTCGGAATCGGACAATTTAGTGCTGGCGCGTAATCGTGCGCATGCAGTCGCTGACTTTCTCAGTAAGAGCCCAGGACTGGAAAAACTTGCCGCGGTCGCTCAATCCTATGGTGAGTCCCGTCCCATCGCGAGCAATGAAACCATAGAAGGCCGGCAAAAAAACCGGCGTGTTGAAATCACAGTTACTTCAAATGCAGCATCCGTGGTCAACGTGCAACCTACGCGTATTTTAGGGATTTGGGATTCTTCAGAAGGGTTGATGCAGTTGCAAGCGGACGGTGGGGAAGTTACGGGAGAATACGGTGAGGACGGAGAGATTATAGGTGTCTTCTCGCAAACTACCGAGTTTAAGGGTTATTGGATTCAACCACGGTCTTCCAAGTCCTGCGCTACAGAGCGAAATGGCAGCCTTTACTGGGGGCGTCTTGAGCTTACCTTCGAATCTGAAGCTCAGGATGTTTTCAGCGGAAGGTGGAGCTACTGTGACGGGGACCCGACCAGCACAGGATGGGACGGAAACAGGTTGTTGTAGTAACTACCCACTCTGTGGGCAGAAAGCTGTTGATGGGCTCCGCTTTGGAGATTTAGTTCGATTATCCCTAAACCCTCCCACCAAACCGCTCTTCGTGCTAGATTTCAGGCAGTTAAATTCGGCGTAAGCCGCCTAGATTTCATGAGGAGAGCAGACATGGCTGAAGCCATTGAATACAAGCAGATAGGCCGCAGTCCGGTGCGTCCTGATGGAGTCGATAAAGTCACTGGACGCGCCCGGTTTGGTGCGGATCTGGTACTGCCCAACATGATTCATGGCCGCGTCCTGCGCAGCCCTCATGCACACGCGCGTATCAAGCACATAGATCTGAGCGACGCGCTGGCCATGGACGGCGTCTATGCCGCCATCAGTGGTAAAGACTTCATCAATGTTGAAGGCGGTGAAGTAGGTGGCGAAGGCGGCGGTACGCTCGGTGACGTGGCTAAAAATGTCATGGCACGAGACAAGGTTTTGTACCACGGCCATGCGGTTGCTGCGGTCAGCGCTTCAACAATTGCCATCGCTGAAGCAGCGCTGGCAGCCATCAAAGTGGAATATGAACCGCTACCTCCGGTGTTGGACGTGGTCGCCGCCATGGCTGAAGACTCGGTGCTGGTGGATGAAAACAACTACACCAAACTTCCTGAGAAACCCGATAACGCAAGCAATATTGCCAACGTGGGGAAGCTTGTCAGAGGCGATCTTGAAGAAGGCTTTGCAGCGGCCGATATTGTGATTGAACGCGAATATAAGGTGCCGATGGCCCATCAGGGTTACATCGAACCCCATGCCTGTGTTGCCAACATGGATGAAACCGGCCGTGGTTCCGTCTGGTGTTGTACCCAGGGTCATTTTGAGTTTCGAGCGATGACCGCAAAACTCCTCGGTAAGGATATGGCGGATCTGAAGTTCATCGCGTCAGAAATCGGTGGCGGATTTGGCGGTAAAACCGTGGTTTATCTAGAACCTCTGGCCGTCATGTTGTCAGAGAAATCTAACCGGCCCGTGAAAATGACCATGAGTCGCGAAGAAGTGTTTCGTGCAACTGGTCCGACCTCTGGTACCGTTGCCCGTGTCAAAGTGGGGCTGAAAAATGACGGCACCATTACTGCAGCAGATTCCTGGATTGCATTTGAAGCCGGCGCGTTTGCCGGTGCGCCGCATATGCCCGGCATCATGTCCATGTATGCGCCTTATACAATTGAGAATTTTGCTGTTGAGGCATTTGATGTGCTGGTCAACAAACCCAAGGTGGCCGCTTACCGTGCGCCGGGGGCACCGCAAACCATGCATGCCTTTGAGTGTGCGCTGGATGAAGCCGCCATTGCGCTGGACATGGACCCGCTGGATCTGCGCCTTGTGAATGCTGCGGATGAAGGTACGCAAGCGCCTTATGGTCCTAAATTTCCGCCAATCGGTTTTAAAGCCTGTATCGAAGCGGCCAAAAAACATCCCAATTACAGTGCGCCGGTCCCGGAAGGGGCGGGTCGCGGTGTGGCCGCGGGTTTCTGGTTTAACGTCGGCATGCAGTCTTCAGCCGAAGTGAACGTGAACGAAAATGGCACGGTAATGGTCATCGAAGGCAGCCCGGACATCGGTGGCTCGCGCGCTTCCATGTGCCTGATGGCGGCTGAGACCCTGGGTATTGAATACGAACAGGTGCGCACTCAGGTGGGTGATACTGAAAGCACAGGTTTCTGTAACGTGACTGGGGGTTCACGCACTACGTTTGCCACCGGTATGGCAGTGACCCAGGCTTGTGAAGATGTCATTGCTGAGTGCAAAAAACGCGCTTCCATGACCTGGGGTGTGGATGAGGATCAGGTTGAATGGCAGGACGGTGTGGCTATACCGGCGCCTGGGGTTAACGCTGACGTCAAACCCCTGAGTCTTGCAGAACTCGCAGGCAATGCGGCCAAAACCGGTGGTCCCATACAGGGGCGTGCATCTCTTAATGCTCAGGGTGCCGGCGCTAGTTTTTCAATCAACTTCGCTGATGTCCGCGTTGACCGGGAAACCGGTAAGACCGATGTACTGAGCTACACCGCAATTCAGGATGCCGGTAAAGCCATTCATCCAGCTTATGTTGAAGGTCAGATGCAGGGTGGTGCCGCGCAAGGTATTGGTTGGGCGCTGAACGAAGAATATATTTTTGATGAACAGGGCGTGATGGAAAATGCGGGTTTCCTGGATTACCGGATACCGGTGGCTTCAGATCTGCCGATG
The DNA here is from genome assembly GCA_024743175.1 of Pseudomonadaceae bacterium. Taxonomy (GTDB): domain Bacteria; phylum Pseudomonadota; class Gammaproteobacteria; order Pseudomonadales; family Azotimanducaceae; genus UBA4421. Next base: position 4,504 of record JANSXA010000012.1, read on the forward strand.
ATTGATACGCAGATCATTGAAGTGGCAAACCCGAGCCATCCCTATGGTGTGCGTGGAGTTGGCGAAACACCTATTGTTGCGCCGCTGGCGACCATTGCTAACGCAGTGTCACGTTCGGTCGGCAAACGGCTCTGCGACCTGCCGTTATCGCCGCCAAACATTCTGGCTGAGTTGGACGACTGATCACGCGATCAAAAGACATCTGCAGGGGTTGCTACTTTGGCTAAGGTTGTTTTTCCCGACAGCTTTTTATCCTTCACCGGCGGCGAGCGAGAATGGCACTGCCCGGCAGAAAACTATCGTGATCTGGTGCAGGCCATTGTGCGGCGCTGGCCGGATCTGCAGGAGCCGTTGGATAAATCCGCAGTCGCTATCGACGGCAACATTTATCAGGACGCATTTCTGGAACCGATTAATCCGGACAGCGAAGTATTTTTCATGTCGCGTATCGAAGGCGGTTAAAGATGATCCAGGCACCGGTTTCTGAGGCGCAACGCATAGAGTCGCTTGATGTGCTGCGCGGGTTTGCACTGTTGGGCATCCTGTTACTGAACATTGTTGGCTTCGGACTGGTTTCTTCAGCGTATTCATCACCGTCAGAGGCCATGACAGGTCTTGCTGATCTGATCGCCTGGTCCAGCGTGGAGTTGTTTGCTGAAGGCGCCATGCGTGGTCTGTTTTCGATTCTGTTCGGTGCCGGGGTTGTGCTTTTTGTTGGCGGTGCAGAAGGGCGCGGCGCCGGCATTCACTTCAAAAGAAACTTCTGGCTGCTGGCTTTTGGTCTGTTCGATGCGTATCTGCTGCTCTGGAACGGAGACATTCTGATCAATTACGCACTGGCCGGAGCGCTGTTGTATTTTGTACGGGACGTTAAACCCGGACGGTTGCTGGCTACAGCGATTGTGTTGTTTGTCATGTTGTCAGCTTTTTATGGCGTGACAAATCTGGCTTTATCCACAACTCAACAGGCTGCACTGCAGGTTGAGCAAGCTGATGATGTGGACAGCCTTGATCCCAGAATCCTAGAGGCCGCGCAGCAGTGGGAGGATTTTGCTGGCGATTTCCAGCTGTCAGCAGAGCAGAAAGCCCAGGAACTGGCGGCAAGACAAGGTAGTTATGGCTCGGCGCTGGCCTGGAATGCAAAGAAAACCAATGAAATGCTCACCTTTGTACTGCCACTTTATCTGTTCTGGGATGCGCTGGTAATGATGCTGTTGGGCATGGCTTTGTACAAATACGGCGTGCTGCACGGAACGCGGTCGCCGGCGTTCTACAAGAAGCTGATGTGGGGTGGTTTCAGCATTGGTTTGCTGGTTAATGCCACTGAAGTCTATCGTGCTATTGACAACGACTTTGCGCTCCCCAGCGTTTTTGCACAGATGCAGGCGACCTATCATATCGGTCGTCTTGGCATGGCATTGGGATACATAGGTTTGCTGCTTTTGCTGATCAACTCATCGATCCTGACCGGTTTGCGGGCACGCCTGGCCAGTGTTGGTCGTATGGCGCTGACAAACTACCTGATGCATTCGTTTATAGCGCTTCTGCTTTTTACCGGCGCGGGTTTTGCGCTGGTAGGTGAGCTAACTCGTGCGCAACTATATGCTGTGGTGATTGCTATCTGGGTATTGCAGCTGTGGCTGAGTCCATGGTGGTTGGCCCGCTATCGATTTGGTCCTGTGGAATGGCTCTGGCGCGTGCTGACGTATGGCAAGCTGATGCCAAATCGCCGAACAGGCTAAGTTGGTTTTGGCAGCAGGACAAAACGTTTTAATCGGGGGAAAGATATGCAGGATCTGACAGGGAAAAATGCGTTTATTACTGGTGGTGCAGGCGGTATTGGCCTGGCCATGGCTAAGGCGTTTCTGAACGAGGGTATGAATGTTGCCATTGTGGACGTTGATGAGAAAGCACTGGCTGCAGCGCGCACAGAGCTGGCGGGCAGTAACGCCAAGGTAGTTGCTCTGCAACTGGACGTGACGGATCGTGAACAGTTTAAAACAGTTGCAGATCAGGTTGAGGCGGAACTCGGATCGATTCATGTGGTGTGTAATAACGCCGGCGTTTATCGAGGTGGCAGTATGGAAGCTGCAACCTATGAAGATTGGGATTGGATCATGGGGGTTAATGTCGGTGGGGTTGTTAATGGGCTGCAGACCCTGGTAAATCGCGTGCGGCGACACGGCGAGGGCGGGCACATTGTTAACACCGCTTCAATGGCCGGAGTTACCACCTCGCCGGGTCTGGGCATCTACAACGCCAGCAAATTTGCGGTTGTTGGCATGTCAGAATCTCTGCGCGCAGATCTTGAACCCCATGGCATTGGTGTCTCGGTGTTGTGTCCAGGTATGGTGCGTACCAAAATCCTCGAAAGCGAACGTAACCGTCCCACGGATTTTGATGTCACCGAACCTGACAGTGTCGCTGCAGCGCAAGCACACAGTGAGATTATGAACCTGGCGATGAATACGGGTATCGATGCTGCAGAAGTTGCTGATGTGGTGGTAAAGGGGATAAAGGACAACGAGCTTTATCTGTTTCCGCATCCGGAGATGAAGGCGGCGACAGAGCAGCGCATGACAGCCATGTTGCAGGCGTTTGGGGAACCGGATCCTGAACGAGTAGCGGCCCACGAACAGTTTCTGTCTGCGCTTCTCCCGGGGGATAAAACGTAGCTGTTAGTGAAATCCTAACAGGCTTACTTTGTAGGTGTCCGGGTCACCGTGATAAAGCAGTGTGTCGCTGCTTGTGCGTAGCAGCAGAACAGCCTGGCGGTCTCCCGCCAGATTAACCAGGTCTTCACACTGCCAGTTCTGCTTGTCGGCGTAATCGACCATTGCCTGACCCAGAGTTCGCAGATGGGTGGGTGCCAGGCTCACGCCCACCAGCCAACGTTGTGCGCACAGTCCAACAAAGCTGCGAAAGTATTTGGGCCGCAGCAGATCCTTTTCCGAGATATCCAGCTGAGCGTTTTCTACAATACCCGGGCCTGCCTGCAGAGCGCTGTGGAACAGCGCTCGCTGGTAGTCATTGCGGTGAACAACGCCCATGCCACTATCGTTGATTCCCAGAATGCGGGTGTAGCCGTAACCCTGCACCGGGTTAAGGGTCTCGCCGTTTATCTGCAGCAGGCCTACGGGTGCCAGGCTGTTCAACTCGGAAACAAAGCCACTGCCAATCACCACCTTATAATCATTAGCCCGCAATGCATCGATGGCTGCGATGCCTGTCTGCGGTGCTGCGACAATGGCAGGCTCGAAGAAGGCTGGATCCAGCTCCAGAACCAGTAATCGGCTGTCCGCGCTGGGCACTTCATGGGCACTCAGGCCATCAGCCTGCCAGTAGTTGTGGTCTGTGACGTCCTGTTCTGTTGGCGGCAGGGTGCCTGAAACCAGGGTCAGCGCGCCACTGTTGCGGTCCACAGGTTGCTCGGTGCCACAACCTGCAAGACTCATCAAAAGCCCGGCTACGGCAATGCACAGGTGCCGTAGAAGCCCAGAAGGGCTTCTGGAAATATGCCGCAAGTATTTGATTTCAGACAACTATTCGACTTCAGGTGTCACGTTAAAAGTGATGCTGGGATGACTTGTTGGTGTCAGCAAGGCGTTGCGCACTTCGAAGGTGAGCGCGACGTTGGTTGCGGCTTCTCCCGGCTTGACGGAGAACGTTGTTGTCGCATGCGGGGCAATCGAAATGTGGTTGGCATGGTCCATAAACGTCATGTCGGTCAAGTTGTGCAGATCATAGCGTGCGTCTGAATGGTTGTGGATGCTCACATCCAGGACCTGGGTGTTCGGTCGGTACGACGCTGCTGTGACTTCCAGGGAAGCATCCAACATTGCGGTCATTTCCGGCTCGCGCGCAATCAACAGATTTTTAAACCACACCAGAGTTCGTCCAGCAAACAAGGCAGAACGTAAAGCTTCAGGTGTTCGATCCGTCGCCAGTACAAGGTTAACTGGACGATGGCCACCGTTATGCGGTGCATAATCCCAATCAATCAGGTCGTGAACATCAGAAACACCGATAAGGGTCAGACTGTGTTCAAGGGCAATGGCGTGCGCCTCTGCGGAATAATCTCTACCGTTTGCAACTTCGATGCCGTGTAATTTGCCCGCTTCAATATTGCCCTGATGGAAATCATTCATCCGAGCGATGCCATCTGGACTCTGTGCCGTCCAGTAGGGGTGATTCCAGAACATGAATGCACCCTGTTTGGCGGCGGCATCCACAGCATTCTGGGCCGGCCAGGCATCACTGGCCTCAAACAAAGCCCGCACGTCTGCTGGGTCTTCGGGCGGTGTTGTGATCTCAAACAGCGCGTTGGCGTCGTTGATAAAAACGGCGTTGATATGTCCAACGGGTTCACTGCGGGTAATTTCAGACCCTGCGATCACCATAAGATCGGATCCTTCAGCAGCGGCCAGGGTTTCTGCATAAGCACGATTTCTATCGGCGTGGGGAATGTCAGCAATATGCGGCTGATACTCCAGGTGTTCTGTCACCGCCATGGCGTCCAGACCGTCTCGTAGCGCCTCGCCAACCCGGATTTTCGGCCAGACGTGTCCGTCTGAAAACACGGTATGGGTGTGCAGATCTACAACCAGCGTTTTATGTGTCTCTGTATCCGGAAAGACAATTTTGCGGGCGTCTGCCTGGGTCTGGATTTCGGGGTTGCCCTGAGTCGCTGGTGCGCTGGCTGCGCCATGACCAAATACATTTGTTGTGATCAACAGGGCCAGCGGCAGGGTTATGAGCGAAAGATGTTTTATGGAAAAAGCTGGGCAGGTCTCTACATCTGAATGGGTGAATGTATCTGACATGAGCAAAAATCCAATGGGAAGATAGTTCGGATCATACTGGTGTACAGCATCATTTCCAGCAATGTTGTGTCTACGGCTGTAGCGATAGGAGTGTCTGGTTCAGGGATTTGAGCGTGTCAGCTTACGATTGGCCCAGATGACAAAGAAGAACAGCGGGATATAGATAAAAAATGTAATCCAGTAAGGCAGAGCAGGTTGATACTGATAAAAGAAACCGCCCAATAGCGGTCCGATGGTAAAACCGAGCGGCCCGCAGGAACCTGCTACACCGGCGACAGCACCTTGCTCCTCGGCAGTAACGGCAAGTGAAGCGCCCGCCATAAACGCGGGACCAGCGAGTCCCATTCCCGCGCCCTGCAGCACCATTGCACCCATCAGCAGGGCTTTGCTGTCGGCAATGGCCATACAACCAAAGGCGACAATCAGAATCGGCAGCGCGATGCGCAGCCATTGAAAAGGCGCCAGATCAAAACGCTGCATCAGAAACAACTGGCTACCCAGTGACGCGGCGGCACTGAGACCCATCGCCAGGCCGAAGGTCTGTGCCGTTTCGACCGCGGTCAGATTGAGGACGTCCTGAAAACGAAACGCCAGAGTCTGCTGCACCATGGCCATACCCATAAACATCAGCACGCCAACAAAGATGAACGGCATGATGCGCGAATCCGTATATTTCAAGCGCTTGGTTGTGCGTGTGGAAGTGACTTTAACGTGTGGTGATTCAGGCAGGAAAAAGACCACAAACACGGCAGTTACCGCAGCCAGGCCTGCAGCAAACCACAGTGGTGTCAGTAAGGTGATGCCGGCTAACAAGCCACCTACAGCAGGCCCGATAATATTGCCGAGGTTGGTGGCAGCGCCGACAGCCCCCATGCCTTTTGTGCGGCCGGCCAGATCTGTGATATCTGCCATGTAGGCACTGGCTGAGGGCATCATGGCAGCCATCAATGAAGCATGCGCGATGCGCGAGATCATCAGTGCGTAGTAGCCGACTACCGGCAGCAGTATGCCGACGAGGGTAATGTGGAACACACTGGCAAACAGCAGAGTGCCGGCAACGTAACCGAATAAACCCGTCAGCAGCACTTTCTTGCGCCCCCATCGATCACTGAGCCTGCCCCATCGCGGGCTGGCCAGAAAGACTGTCAGAGAAGAAGCAGCAATGATGCTGGAGATCTCAAGTTCGGTGAACCCGACCTCGCGTCCCAATGGTGCAAGAACCGCAAACAGTACGGTCATGCCAAAACCCATGCCGACCAGTGCAGTCAGCAGGATGACGCGCGCATAACGATAGGTTGTTGGGTCAAAATGTGGCGATGTTGTATTGGTGTCGGTCAAGTCAGCAGGTGATTTGCGAACGGGGTCGCGGAGTGTACCCTAAATGCATCTACAACAAGGAGTATTGCATGGTCACTGTGTACGACCACCCGTTATCCCCATACGGGCAGAAGGTGAAAATTGCGCTTTTAGAAAAAGGTGTGGATTTCCAGGCTGTCATGCCGGACGCGATCGGATCGGGTAGAACTGTCGGCGAATTTGCTGATGCCAGTCCCCGTGGTGAAGTGCCGGCGCTGATTGATGGTGACGTTGCTGTGTTTGATTCGACGATTATCCTCGAATATATAGAAGATCGCTGGCCGGAGCCCAGTCTGCTGCCAGCAGACCCCGCTCAGCGAGCCCGCTTGCGGATGCTGGAAGATGTCATGGATACACATTTTGAAGCGATCACCTGGGGCATGTCGGAAATAAAGAACTTCCATCGGGCGACGGGAGAACTGGCTGAAACGATGCTTGCCAATGCCGCAGAGCAGACACGCGGCTGGTTTGCCTGGCTGGAACATGAGTTAGGTGATGCCGACTGGTTCAGTGGTGAGAACTTTGGCTGGGGTGATCTCAGCGTAGTCCCTTATGTGAATGGGGCAGTTGGCTTTGACCTGGCGCCGGATGAATCTTCCCGTCTGGGTCGGTGGCTGGAGCGGGCCAACCAGCGGGACAGTGTTCAAACCTGTGCAAAAGCCGCTGCGGCGGTTGCCTTTGACAGCCCGGCGGTCAGTCTTGAAGAGGTCCATCAGGCATTGGAAGCGGGTCTGTTCAAGCGTGAGTATCGCGATCATCGTCTGGAATGGATGATAAAAAGTGGTGGTCTTTCAGTAGTTGAACAAGGTTTGGCCAAAAACAACATCCGCTTTATCGAGCCTTTTGCGGTGGAAACGGAAGAAAAGTAACCCGGCCATAGCAGTCCAGTGTCATGGCGCCCTGCGCATCTTCAGGGCAACTTGGAGTTTGCCCATCCAGTCCAGCCCGGACCACGAACCACCCGGCCAGGTAACTGGCCTGTTGGCTCTCCCTCCGCCAGTACCCGGGTGCCATTCACAAACACATGGACCATGCCCTCGCTGTACTGATGTGGCTCATCATAGGTGGCTCGATCACGCACCCGTGCGGGGTCGAACACTGCAATATCAGCAAAGTAGCCGGCTTTGAGCTGGCCGCGTTTTACCAGGCGCAGATTGTCCGCGGGCAGTTTGGTTAATTTGCGGATGGCTTGTGCCAATGACAACAGTTTTTCGTCACGAACATACTTGCCCAGCACCCGTGCAAAGTTGCCGTAAGCACGCGGATGAGTGCTGCGCGCGAGGAAAACACCTTCAGCAGCCATGGACGCTGCATCTGAACCGAAACTGACCCAGGGTAGTTGCAGCGTTCGGGCAACGTTCTCCTCGGACATCAGAAAGTACACCACCTGTACCCGCGAGCCATCTTCAATGACCAGGTCTATGGCAGTCTGCGCCGCAGATTGTTGTCGTTTTTCGGCAATCTCCGCGAGTGTTTTGCCTGTATAGCGACGTAACTCAGGGTTGGAGAAACCAACCAGAAGCGTGTTTTCCGGACCCGCTGCGCGCAGCAGATTTTCCCACTCGTTTGTGGGGTTGGTCATCTGCTCGACCACCTCAGCACGTATGTCAGGTTGTTTGAGACGATTCCCCCAGGCTTCATATCCACCTTCCTGCACCCAGGGCGGCATCGCTGCATCCAGCCCGGTTGAGCCAGCGGTATAGGTGTACATGTTGGCGGTAATGTCCAGGCCTGCGGCACGTGCTGTTTCGATTAACTCGACAGCCGCATCGAATTTGGGCCAGTTGTGACGGCCGCTGATTTTCAGATGATAAATTTCAGCACCCGCGCCACTGCGTTGGGCGATGGTGATCAGCTCTTCGATGGATTCCAGTAGACGATTGCCTTCGCTGCGCAGATGAGAGATATAGCGTCCACCGTAGTTTGCGGCAGTCTGCATCAGGGCGACGAGTTCGTCAGTTTGCGCATAGAACGCTGGCGCGTAAATCAGTGATGAACCCACCCCCAGTGCACCTTCCTGCATGGCGTGAGCAACCAGAGCCTGCATTTTTTTCAGTTCAAGCGGACTTGGCGCGCGATTTTCGAAGCCAAGTTCGTGCACCCGCACGGTAGTTGCACCCACAAAAGACGCGACGTTCGGTGCAACACCTTTGTCTTCAAGATGAGCCAGGTATTCGCCCAGGGTGGTCCATGGAATATCAAATTGAATCTCTGCCTGACGATCAAGCATCAATGTCCGCATGGCAGGCGTGAGTGGCCCCATGGAGCTACCTTCACCAAATACCTCGAGGGTGACACCCTGGCGGAGGTTGCTCTGGCTGGCACCATCAACCAGCAGGGATTCGGTAGCCCAGCTCAACATGTTGATGAACCCGGGTGCTACAGCCAGGCCGGTGGCGTCGATGGATTGTTCGGTCTGGTCTGGGGATATCCTGCCGATAAACTCAATTTTGTCATCACGGATGCCGACGTCAGCGATAAACGGCGGCGTGCCACTGCCGTTGTATATCGTGCCGTTATACAGGACGGTGTCATAGTATTGCGCCTCAGGACTGTCGCTGGCGGTCGAAGCAGCGGCTGAGGTTTCTGCCTGAGTGCCACTGCAGACAAACAGAATTGCACTGCAGATGCAGACAATAGCCCGGAATTTCATCAGGCAATCAGCTTCATCAGCTCTCGCTGCACTTCACCTGCATAGTGCACTTCTTCTGCGGGGTGTTTGCAGCAGATTTTCAGGTTGAACAGGCGCGCACCCGCGGCGCTATAACCGGCCAGCTGCTGCGCAACGTCTGCCGGCGTGCCAGCGGGGGTGTAGCGTTCGAATTTTTCAAACGGCACTTTATAAAACGCTTCCATCTGTTGTTTTACTGCCTGTTTCGCAACAGTTGGGTCATTGTCTACGCCCACCCAGGGCTGATAGCCGTGCAGCCATCGCGTGTCTCCGCGCCCGCAGGCCTGGGCCTCTGTCTGTATCAGATCAACTGCTTCAGCGTAGCGACGCTCGGAACACCAGACGCCAATCCAACCGTCCCCATACTTTGCAGTTCGGCGCAGGGCAGCATCAGAACGTCCACCGATAATGAAGGGGATGTCGTGCTCGGGCTGCGGACGAATTCTTGCCTGTTCAATATCAAAGTGATCACCCTGGTAATCGACAACTTCTCCCGCCAGCAGCCGGCGGATAATCTCAAGCGATTCGTTAGTACGTTTGCCACGCGTGCGCGGATCGACACCGCAAACCTCAATTTCATGGCGGTCTTCGCCGCCAACACCAACGCCGAAGGTCATGCGACCTGGCGCCAACTTCGCCATGGTCACCAGGGAACGCGCTACGGGTAACGGGTGCCGCAGCGGTAAGAGATAGATGCTGATCATGACGCCCAACTGATCGTGCAGTTGTGACAACCCAGCCACTTCAACAAAGCCATCGGTACCGGATCCATTGCGGAACGAGACGTGATCAGCCATAAAAACATGGTTGTAACCGCTGGCGTGAATGCGGCTGGCGAGGGCCTGTTTTTCTGCAATCGGCAGCGTCCAGAGTTCACTGGGCACGGCGAGACCAAACTGTGTTTCAGCGGGGCTGTACATCGGCGACTAAACCTCTTTTTTGAATTGGGATCATAAACAAATGCCTGTTAATGTGCCGTCCGATTGCCTGTAACCAGGGCTAAACGACAGGATTCAATTTTGCGCCAGCCATCCTCACGCCGAAAACCTTCAGCCATTGAGCGTTCGTCAGCTCGACGTAAAGGCTGGTTGCGACTCACCCGCACTATTGTGCTTGGTACAATTGCGGCGGTATTTGCAATCATCTGGATGGGTGACCAATACGGTATTGAGCGCGAGGTCATGTACGAATTTCTTGCCACCAGCGCGCTTTTTGTCGGTTTGCTGGTGGTTGCCGGTCTGGCAGGTGCAGCGCTGATAATGGCTGTTCGATGGTTATTTCACCGCCGCGATTGAGGAGTCAGATCAGTTCCTGGAAAAAACGTTCCGCACGCGGCAGGTAGTAGTTCTCGTAATCTAACGAAAATGCTATAGCGCCCGCTTTGCCCAGAATGACTTCTCGCTTCACAAACCCGATAACTCTGAAATCCTGGCTGTTATCGCGGTTATCTCCCAGCATGAGATAGTGTCCATCAGGCACAGTCACCGGCCCAAATGAGCTGCGGATCTGCGGGTGGCGCAGCCGATAAGTCATGACGGTGCGGCTGTTGCCAAGCAGTTTTTCTTTGGCCACTTCGATGTTGTCTATGGCCGCAGCCACCGGCTCCGGCAGGGCACTCGGATCAACTTTCTGATATTGACCCACCTCACCATTGATGGTGAGGCGATTGTTAAACATGGTAACCACGTCACCAGGGATACCAATGACGCGCTTCACCAGGAGTTTGCCGTCTTTAGGTGATTCAAAAGTTACAATATCTGAGCGTTGGGGGTCACTCCACTGGGCTATACGGACCAGTGTGAAGGGTACGCGCAGGTCGTAAGCCAGTTTGTCCACAACAATGCGATCCCCTTCCAGAATGGTTGGGATCATTGAGCCGGTAGGCACCTGATTCCAGTCCGCTACGGCGGAACGGAACACCAGCATAATAGCGATAAACAGCACAAAGCCGCGCCATTCGCGCCAGTATTTGGCAGGACCGGTCAGTTCCGGCTCGCTGACTTTAGCGGTTGTTTTTGTCACTTCAGTGTTTCGCAGCCGCTTCCATGGCGGCAAGCTGTTCCGGCGTTGCCTCTTTCTGGTAAGTGTTTTTCCACTCATCGTAGGTCATGCCGTAGACCTTTTCCCGAGCGGTTTCCAGGTCAATATCGGCCTGCGTCTCGTCTGCCGTAGCTTTGTACCACTTCGACAGACAGTTGCGGCAGAAGCCTGCCAGAATCATCAGGTCAATATTCTGCACATCTTTGCGCTCGTCCAGATGGGCAAGCAGGCGGCGAAAGGTCGCTGCCTCTATCTGGGTCTGCACATCGGGGGATAAATTTTCTTCAGACATTGGATTTCCTTTTAACGTGGCTTGCGCAGTGAAAAGCTTGCCGGTTGTGTTATTTCCTGCTGCTCACAGGAGCAGGCTGGGGACGGGAAAACACCCAGTCGTGGCTGCTCGAAAGGGCTTCATTGTAGGTATAACCCTCATAATCGAAAGCTTTTAATGCTTTTTGTGTTTTGACCCGCTTGTCGATCATGTAACGGGCCATCAGTCCGCGGGCTTTTTTTGCATAGAACGAGAGGAATTTTAATTTGCCGTCTTTTTCTTCCTTGAAATGGATATTGATGACCTCGGCGTTGATCGCGTTGGGGTCAATCACATTAAAGTATTCCTGGGACGCAAGGTTAACCAACAGCGGTTTAGATTGTGCTGCCAGATCTTCGTTCAATGCCCGTGTGACTTTATCTCCCCAGAAGTCATAGAGATTTTTACCTTTTTCGGTGCACAGGGGAGTGCCCATCTCCAGTCGATAGGGATGGATTCGGTCCAGCGGCTTCAGCAAGCCGTGTAAGCCGCTTAAGATTCGCAGATGTTTCTGTGCCCAGGTGAGGTCCCGTTCGCTGAGCTCCTGCGCCTGCAGGCCCAGATAAACATCACCTTTAAATGCCAGGGCTGCGGGCCGTGCCGTGCTCGGCTCGAAGTCCGGTGTCCACTCATGGTAGCGACGGTGATTGAGCTCAGCCAGATTGTCACTGATCTTCATCAGTCTGGTCAGCGCTTTGGGTTCGTATTGACGCAGACGATGAATCAACTGATCGCTTTCTTCAACAAATTCAGGCGTTGTGCCTTTGCGTGTGGTCAGCTTGGATTCAAAGTCCAGCGTCTTGGCTGGAGAGATAATGGCCAGCATCAAAATCCTCGTAAGTTATACAGGTGTGCAACTGGCTAGTTTAACTGATCGGGGGTAACGTACACCACGTGCAAGCAGGATTTGTCCGACGGGGGATAAGGTGAAAATGACATCGCGTAGCCATCAGGGGTTGGTGCGCATTAACAATGAAGACTGTGTTCATTGTGAGCCTGAGCATGAGTTTGTTGTGCTGGCTGATGGTATGGGTGGATTGCTCGCCGGCGAGGTGGCCAGCACGGTGGCAGTAGAGTCTGCCAGTCGGGCACTGCGTGATCCGGCACAACCTCGTCAGAGTGCAGACGATCTTAAAGCGATCCTGAACCTTGCCAATGAAGCGGTGCTGGAACGCGCACGCAGCATGCGCTACGTCGGCAAAATGGGTACGACTCTTGTCGTCTGGGCCATGCAGGGAGGTCAGGCTTATTTCAGCCACGTCGGTGATTCTCGCCTGTATATCTATCGCAACGGCAAACTGTCTCAGGTCACCCACGACCATACCCTGGCGCAGCGCATGATCGACAGCGGTGAAATTGCACCGGAAAATGCGCACAATGCGCCGAATCGACATGTGCTGACCCACGCCATGGGTCTACCCGGTGCGTTTAAAGCTGATGCGGGTGTGGTGCCGGAATTTGATCGTGTTCTATTGTGTAGCGACGGTTTATCCGATCTTGTTGCCGCAGCGGATATAGAAGCCATTATGGCCACCCCTGACCTTGAAGAGTGCACGAATTACCTGTTGAAGGCCGCATTAGACAAGGGCGGTCGCGACAACGTCACGGTTGCAATTGTTGAGCGGTAACACCCTCAGCGCGCTATTCATCTGAGGATTCTGGCGGTCCTTGCACCTCATCTGCTCAGCTCTATAATCTGTCGCCCGAATTATCTGCAAAGGCGGAGCATGGAAACGCGAGCGCAACGCATTGAACAGGCACTTGATCAGGACCTCGAGGTTCTGCATCTGGACGTTATCGACGAGTCCGCCAATCACAGTGTACCCGCAGGGGCGCAATCTCACTTCAAAGTCATCATTGTTTCACCAGATTTTGAGGGTGCCAGCCGCATTGAGCGGCATCGCCGGATTAACGCGCTCCTGCACAACGAATTTGATCAGGGCATGCACGCGCTGGCGATTCACCCCTATACCGAAACAGAGTGGCGCAAACGGTTTGGCAATGCACCGATGAGCCCGGCGTGCGCCGGTGGCGATGGTGCTGCGAGGGTAGAGTCCCAGTGAGACGGGTCCTTGCATTTTACAAATTTATCCAAGTCGATGAGCTTGAGGCGCTGCGCGATGAGCTGCTGCAGACAGGTACAAAACTCGGTTTAAAAGGCACCATTCTGATTGCTCACGAGGGTGTGAATGGCACCGTGGTCGGCGCCGCTTCTGCGCTGAACGAACTGACAAAGCTGCTGCAACAGCGCTTCGGTGAGATACCGTTTAAGTGGTCGGATCTGGCGCAGGACAATCGTGGTTTTTTTCGCTTCAAGGTGAAAATCAAACCTGAGATCGTCAGTTTTGGCGTAGACGACCTGGATCTGCAGCAAACGGGTGAGCACGTTGATGCCCAACGCTGGAACGAACTGCTTGCCGACCCTGATGTGCTGGTGATCGATACGCGCAACGAATATGAAATTGATATCGGTACGTTCCCGAGCGCTCGCTCACCACAGACTACCAACTTTCGTGAGTTTCCCGATTGGGTGAACGATCAGCTTGATCCCCAGGAGCAGAAGCAGGTTGCGATGTTCTGTACTGGCGGTATTCGCTGCGAAAAAGCCTCGGCGTTCATGCGCCAGGCGGGATTTGAGAAGGTCTATCAGCTTAATGGCGGGATTCTTAAATATCTCGAAGATGTCGATGAACAGGACAACCGCTGGCAAGGCGAGTGTTTTGTCTTTGATCAGCGGGTGTCTGTGGATAATGCACTGAATCAAGGACAGTACGATCAGTGTTACGCCTGCCGGCATCCCTTATCGAAAGAAGATCTGGTCAGCGATGTTTATGAGCGCGGTGTGCAGTGTCCTCATTGTGTGGGCCAGATTGATCAGGCTCGGTTGGACAATTTCCGACAACGTCAGAAACAGGTTGAGTTGGCTGCTGCCCGGGGTGAATCGCACATCGGTGAAACGCAGAAGTAAGCCGAAATCGTCAGCTGCATTAAAGCAGCGGTAACAGCTCTTCCCACACGGCATCCAGCAGCAGCGGCTGCGCTTCAGCAGTAGGATGAATGCCATCTTCCTGCATCATGTTATCTGCCAGCGCAACTTCTTCCAGCAGGAAAGGAACGTACGCGGTGCCTTTCTCTTCGGCGACCTCGCCAAAAACGCTATCAAATGCGCGGGTATAGCGCGGTCCGTAATTGGGTGGGATGCGCATCGCAACGATGATCGGGATAGCACCACTTGCGTTGACCAGATCAACCATGCCGCGCAGGTTTTCTCGAATCTTCTCTACCGGGTAACCGCGTAGACCGTCGTTACCACCCAGCTCAATAATCACAATCTCCGGATTATGTTCAGCAAGCACGCCAGCCAGACGCGCGTAGCCACCGCCAGTGGTTTCTCCAGAAATGCTGGCGTTTACCGCAAACCAGGACTCTTCACGCTGTGCTAACGCGGTATCAAGTAAATGTACCCAGCCCTGTTCGCGTTGAATACCGTAACTTGCGCTGATACTGTCGCCGAGCACGACAATAGCGCGCCGGTCTTCGCTGTCTGCTTTTGCAGGCTGTTCACCCGGTGTCGTAGGCAGCGCAACCGTGGGTAGCGTTGATGCGTTGAGGTGAGTTGGCAGAATTGTCACGCACAGGACAACAAGCATGCAGTAGAGCGAGATGTTTAAGGGCTGGGTGTTGGAGCGAGATAACAATTTATTCATTGGTACCGGGTAGAAATAATTTATGAATCGTACGGTGGTATGTGCAAAAGCGGTCGAAAAAGCAGTTGATACGGCCGCGGGTAAGTTGGTTATCTTGGATGGCATTGATCTGGAAATCAAACAGGGTGAAACTGTTGCCATAGTCGGTGCATCCGGATCCGGAAAAACCACCTTGTTAGGAATTCTTGCCGGGCTTGATTCCGCATCCAGCGGTAGCGTTCATCTTGTCGATGCGGAACTGACCAGCCTGGACGAAGAAGCGCGGGCGCTGGTCAGAGGCAAACACGTTGGCTTTGTTTTCCAGTCATTTCAGTTGCTCAGCAGTTTAACGGCCCTAGAAAATGTGATGTTGCCTGCAGAGTTGCGGGGTGAAACGCTCGCCGAAAGCCAGGCGATCGAGCTGCTGAAAAAAGTTGGACTGGAAGATCGAGTTACCCACTACCCACGGCAGTTGTCAGGCGGTGAACAGCAGCGGGTTGCCATTGCCCGCGCGTTTGCCTCCCAGCCAACCGTGCTGTTCGCCGATGAGCCAACTGGAAATCTCGATACTCATACCGGAGAACTGATCATTCAACTGCTGTTCGACCTGAATAAAGAGTTTGGCACAACGCTGATCATGGTGACCCACGATACGCGTCTGGCAGAACGCTGCGATCGTACCATCGCGATCGAAGCAGGCAGTATAAGCGCATGAATTTTCAACTTGTTCGGCGCATGGCGATGCGTGACATCCGTTCCGGAGAAATGGGTCTGCTGCTGGTTGCACTGGTGGTGGCCGTGGGTACGGTCACGTCGATCAGCCTGTTTGTTGACCGTCTGCACCATGCCCTGGTGGAGGAATCCTCTAACTTCCTGGCAGCAGATCGACAGATATCCAGCTCGCGTCCAATTCCCGAAGAGTTCCGAGCTGCTGCTGCCGCGCGCGACCTTGAGATGGCTGAAACCATGGTGTTTCCATCCATGGTGTTTGCAGGAGATACCAATCAGCTGGTCAGCGTAAAAGCCGTCGCCGGCACGTATCCACTGCGCGGCAAATTGATTGTTTCTGATGAACCGTTTGTGCGCGGTTATCCGACCCAGGAGATCCCGCCAACAGGGGAAGTCTGGCTTGATTCCAGGCTGTTTCCAGCGCTCGGGGTAACGCTCGGAGACAGCATCGAAGTTGGACTTGCGGAACTACGCATTGGCCGCGTGCTGGTCGCAGAACCGGACCGAGGTGGCTCGTTTTTTGATCTGGGTCCACGCCTGTTAATGAATATTGAAGACGTACCCGCCACCGAAGTGGTGCAACCCGGAAGCCGAATTTCGTACCGGTTGCTGCTGCGCGGAGATGAAGGCGATCTGGAAAGCTTGCGCAATAATCTTGAGCTGGAACCCAACTACCGGTGGATAAGCATTCGCGAGAGCAGTCCACGAATAGGGTCTGCATTGGATCGTGCGGAGAGTTTTCTGCTGCTGGGTGGTTTGTTGGGGGTTTTGCTGGCGGGCATTGCGGTTGCGCTCAGCGCGCATCGCTATGCGGCTCGGCATTATGATCACGTCGGTGTGCTGAAAACACTGGGCGCGACGCCATCGCAGATTCTCTATGGTTTCCTGAGCATATTACTGCTGATTGGTGCGATTGCTATTGCACTTGGTCTTGCCGCGGGTGGCTTACTGCACCTGTTGATTGTGCAGATTCTGTCGTCGCTGATAACCATAGAACTGCCGCCGCCGGGTTTGCGTCCTTTTGCCCTTGGCACTGCAACAGGGCTGATCTGCGCTGTTTCGTTTGCCATGCCTGCGTTTATCCATTTGAAAGAAGTCTCCCCGATGCGGGTCATCAGGCGAGATCTTGGTGTGGCCCCCGCCAGTCAGTGGCTGTCTTATGGTGCAGCCATTGCGGGCAGCATCTTCCTGCTGGTCTGGTACAGCGGCAGCTGGTTTCTGACCTTCTGGACAATTATTGGCGCCACCGGCGTTGTCATTGTGTTTGGATCTCTGGCGTATCTCTTATTGAAAAGCGGTCGCGTGGTCGGCATGCAGGCGCGCAGCGGCTGGCGTCTGGCGCTCAGTGGTCTGCAACGCCGCAGCCAGGCGAACACGGCGCAGATACTGATTTTTGGTCTCGCCATAATGCTATTGTTGGTTCTGGTGCTGCTGCGCACAGCGCTGGTGACCGAGTGGCGCTCCCAGGTGCCAGATGAAGCAGCCAATCACTTTGTCATGAATATCGCCTCTGACGAGGTAGACGCTGTCCAGGCGCTTATAGATGACAAAGCTACTGCTGGAGATTTCCTCTATCCCATGATTCGTGGTCGGGTTGTCGGTGTTAATGGAGAAGAGGCAAAAGAGTATCAGGACAGAGTTGCACCTCGGGGAGAGGATGGTGGTCCTCGCCTCATGTCCGAGCGCAACTTGACCTGGATTGCTGCACAGCCCGAGAGCAATGAGGTGGTTGCGGGGCAATGGTGGTCTGAACAGACGAACAAAGCCGAGGTATCACTGGAGCAGGATTACGCAGACGATTTCCAGCTCGGTATCGGTGACGTGCTCACTTTTGATATTGGCGGGCAGAACTTCGATGCAGAAGTGACCAGCATACGAACCCTTGAATGGGAGAGCATGAGTCCAAACTTTTTCATTATTCTGTCACCGCCGGCATTGCGTGATTATCCCTCTACCTATATGACCAGTTTCTATCTTGAACGCAGTGAGAAGATTTTTCTCAACGAACTGTTGAGTAATCACCCGACAATTACGGTTATCGAGATTGATGCGCTGATTGAACAGATTACAAACATCGTCGATCGCGTCACCCAGGCCGTGGAACTGGTTCTAGCCCTGGTGCTGGGTAGTGGATGTCTGGTGCTGGTAGCCAGTATTCAGGCCAGCCGCGACGCGCGTATGGCTGAACATGCGTTAGTGCGCACACTCGGCGGTACCCGCAGGTTGATAGGCACTTCACTGGCGTTTGAATTTGCGGTGTTGGGTGCGTTTGCCGGTATTGTTGCCGTTGTTGGTGCAGAAATCACCGTTGCGGTATTGCAGAGTCAGGTTTTCGAACTTGATATGCAGTTACACCCCTGGATCTGGCCGGTTGGGCCGCTGGTGGGTGCCTTGATTATCACCGTAGTTGGACTCTTAGGCAGTCGCTCCCTGGTAAATTCGCCGCCGATGCTGGTGTTACGCGGACTGAACTGAAACCCTCACCGGCTCAACCCAATGTCGGTTTAGCGTTACAGAAACGCGCTCCTGATGCTGCATTTTTGACGGTCAATGGTTGACCTGCGTCCGAGCTATCGGCGCGGGAATAAACCCTTTGCACTATTCCCCAAAAAACAACAATTTGCATTGCAGCCCGCTGCGCACCGTCTAGCCTTAATAGACACCATCAGGTCTAGATCGAGCAGTATCCATTTTGAATCAGACGCCTTCATCAGTTGTAGTCACTGCACGTACGCTGTCATTAAGCCAGTGGCAGGTGTGGGTTATTGTGGCTTTTGTCATCAGCTGTGCCTACTTCTCAATCAACCTGCATCTTACTCAGGTGCAGGAGCGTAATGTCGATGCGCTCCTGCAGCAGACATCTGTGTTGCACAGAACGGTACTCAATGGCAGTTCAGAGCCGAGCTGGTTGATTCACGCTGCACAGCTGTTCCCCCAGATTCAGCACCATGTACCCCCGGCCAGTGAAGAGTTGCGCCGTCCACTTGAAGAACTGACCCGACGGTTCAGCGCAGGCGAGACAATTCCGGACAGGCAGTTGATTGAAGTTTCCAGAGATCTCGGTGGTGTCGTTAATGAACTCGCAGCTTTAGATGCATCGCTGCAACGCCAGGCTGGATTCGCAACGCACTATTATTATCTTTCGCTGATTGTATTGCTGCTGTCGAGTGCAGGTTTCGTCTACTGGCGTTACAACCTGCGTGCTCATTCCCCCTTGAAATTGCTGCTCGACGACCAATTCCTTTTTACCAATATTCCCGTTGCGGTGAGTCTCAGCGATGCTAACGACAGGCTGTTACGAACCAATAAGGCGTTTGAAAAAACAACAGGATTCAGTGGCAGCGAGTTGATTGGTGAACAGTCAGTTTGTGACGATTCGCTGGAGGAACAGGCTGCGGTTGAGCACATGCGCACGCAGCTTGAAGAAAAGGGCAGTTGGACTGGTGAATACCGGATGCGCTGCAAAGATGGCAGTGCCCATGCAGAAAAAGTGATGCGTATTGGGCTGAAAGATTCTGCGGCCAACGTACAGGGTTATCTGACGCTGTCGATGGAAGCAGCTACGTCAGATGCGGAACAGCGTCTCATGCTCTGGCAGGCCCACCACGATAATTTGACCAAACTACCAAACGCAAACCTGCTGAACGAACGGCTTGGGCGAGCGCTGCAGGAAAACAAACGTGGTGCTGTTATCAGCATTGATCTGGACAACTTCAAGAACGTTAACGATTCGCTGGGACACGCTGGAGCGGATCGAATTCTAATCGAAGCTGCACATCGTATTGCCTTGTGCGCTCGAGAATCGGATACCGTCGCCCGCATGGGCGGTGACCTGTTTGTCATCGCTGCAACGGACATGAAAGACATCGCGCAAGCTGAGCAGCTTGCTCGTAGTATCGTTGAAGCCTTCGCGACATCTTTTGCGGTGGAAGAAGGAGAGCTTTTCATCACCAGCAGCTGTGGTGTCACGATATTTCCCGATGACGGCGCAACGGCGGGTGAACTGTTGCAGAAAGCAGATGCCGCGCGGCTGGATGCCAAGGCCAGGGGTGGTAATCAGCTGAAGTTCTTTGAGGAACAGATGAATATCGTTGCTGCGCGACGTTTTGAACTGGAAAGCAATCTGCGCAAGGCGATCGCCGGGCAGGAATTTGAACTGCATTTCCAACCGATAGTAGATATTTCGAAACAGGAAATATACGGTGCGGAAGCTCTGCTGCGCTGGCGCAGTCCGGTACTGGGTATGATATCTCCGTTCGAATTTATTCCTGTAGCTGAAGCCACAGGTCTGATTGTCGATATAGGCCGTTGGGTAGTTGCTGAAGTGCAGCGCTATCTGAAAATCTGGCAGACCACGATACCGGGCCTGCGCGTCTCGTTGAATGTCAGCGCGCGCCAACTGGTTGATGAAGGCGATGTTGAAGAACTGCTCGCGGCTCTCGCGCTGCAATGTTCAGATCAGATAACGGTTGAGTTGACAGAATCTGCACTGGTTCAGAACGAAGGTAACGCATTGCAGTTCCTGCAGGGGTTGCGTGATATCAACGTCCGCCTTGCATTGGATGATTTTGGAACAGGTTACTCTTCAGTCGGATATCTGCGTGACTACGAATTTGACGTACTCAAGGTAGACAAGAGTTTCATCGATGGCATCGACAATTCCCGCGACCTGGGGCTGGTCGCATCTATTGTCGCCATGGGTCGTATTCTCGGGATGAAAGTTGTTGCCGAAGGGGTAGAAGAAGCAGATCAACTGGAACGCTTGAAGCGAATCGGCTGCGATTATGTGCAGGGGTACCACTATTCGAAACCTTTGCCTGCGGACGAATTTGAAGCCTTTGTGCTCGCCTTTAAAGACCCGCAAACCCACAGTGAAGCCGCGACTCCAACATCGGTTGCTGACATCGCTAATCAGTCTGGTTAAGCTTTTTGATTGAACACTACATTAGCAGCCTGCTCTGGTGTGGAGGCACCAGTTCTGGTACAAATCACGCCCCAGCCGTAGAGTAGACCAAGTTGTCCGTATCAATTTATGACGCCGAAGGAGGATCCGTCAGCGCATCGCGAGATCCACGAAAAAGCGTTTACGAAAAGAATAAATGCCACAAGAAGCTGCGCAGGCTGGTCGGCCAGGCGGTCACAGATTTCAACCTGATTGACCCCGGCGACAAGGTCATGGTCTGCCTCTCAGGCGGTAAAGACAGCTACGCGCTGCTGGACTTCCTGCTAAGTCTGCAACAGCACGCTCCGATAGATTTTTCCCTCGTGGCGGTGAATCTTGATCAGAAACAGCCCGGGTTTCCCGAACACGTTCTGCCCGAATACCTGAGCAACAAAGGTGTCGATTTCGAAATTCTGCAGGAAGACACCTATAGTGTCGTGCAGCGTCTTACACCGGAAGGCAAAACCACCTGCCCAGTCTGCTCTCGATTGCGGCGCGGTATTCTTTACAGTCATGCACAAAAGATTGGCGCAAACAAAATTGCTCTGGGCCACCATCTGGATGACGTGGTCGAAACCCTGTTTCTGAATATGTTTTTTGGCGGGCGCATGAAAGCCATGCCGGCGAAACTGAAAAGCGACGATGGTAAGAACATCCTGATTCGCCCGCTGTATTACGCGCGTGAACAACTGTTGTCGCAATGGTCTGACTACGCCGCATACCCGATCATTCCCTGCAATCTGTGCGGCTCACAGGAAAACCTGCAACGCCAGAATATCAAGCAGATGCTGTTACAGTGGGACCGTGAGCAGCCGGGCAGGGTGGAGAACATAGCGCGAAGTATTGGTCATGTTGCGCCGTCGCATCTTGCGGACCACAACCTCTTTGATTTTTTGAATCTGGCCGCGGACAACAAAGGTGATGCTCAGATTCCGCTGACCCAGCTATCACACTAAGCGGGCTTGTCGGGGTTCCTGCGGCCGTCCGCAGAAAAATCTGAAGCGCGGAACCGGACCTCGTTGCTGGCCAGCGCTTCGGCAGATTCAAGCACTTCGGCCAGCGCCACTTCAAAACTCTGCGCCAATCCCAGCAGATTTTTTGTTTCGCCGTTAACCAGCGCAAGTTCCAGTGTTTTGGCAGCGTCCTTCAAGCGGGTAGCCCCGAAGCTGCCGGCAACGCCGTGTAAATTGTGCGCCAGGCGTTCAGCGTCCTCGTAATCTTTGCTGTTTATATGTTCACGTATCTTCGGCCCTGCGTCGCCATAGTAACGGCCGAAATCTCCCATCAGTTTTGTCATCAGGCGAACGTTGCCGTTGTGGTTTTTGATGGCCTCACCAAGATCGATGCCGGCCACGCGGTGTAAATCAAAAGGTAAATCGTCGCGCTCGGTATCCGCAGCGGTGTCTGTCGGTGTAGCGCCTGTTTCCTCAGCTGTCATCGCGACCTGATCTAATGCAGCCTGATCGGACAGCGCCTGGTCTGTTGCCCTGCGTCGCAGTTGTTGTTCAGACTCCGGTAACACTTCTTCTAACGCACTCAGCAGGCGCTCGAAATCTATGGGTTTAGTGATGTAGCTGTTGCAACCCGCTTCCAGGGCTGCGTTTTTTCGTTCACTCAGAGCATCCGCTGATACCGCGATAATTGGTAAGGTCAGACCCTGAGACCTGATTGTCGCGGTGGCTTCGAGCCCGTCGATCTGGGGCATATGAATGTCCATCAGAATAGCGTCATAGTCGCCTTCAACAGCTGCACTGATGGCTTCGCGTCCGGTTTCTGCAATGTCGACCCTGGCGCCTGACCGTTGCAGGAATTCCAGAGCTAACTGCTGATTGATGGGGTTATCTTCAGCAACTAGAATGCTGCGGTTGTTGAGGACTGCCGAAGCACTGGCTTTACGTTTTGTGGTAACGCCTGGATCGAGTTCTTCATCTGCAGGGTGACGGGTCAGCATGGTGAATGAAAACAGACTGCCTTCGCCAGGTGTTGAGGTGACCGTGATTTCGCCGCCCATGACCTCCACCAGGCGCCGACAGATTGTGAGTCCAAGGCCTGTACCGCCATAGCGACGTGTCGTAGACGACTCAGCCTGCTCGAATGAGCCGAACAGACGACCGATCTGTTCAGGCTCGATACCAATGCCGGTATCTGCAACAGTGAACAGCAGCATAAGGTTCTCGTTGACCCCTTCAACGACTTCAGAAGTTATCTCGATGCCGCCTGTCTGGGTAAACTTGACTGCATTACCAATCAGGTTTACGAATACCTGTTGCAGCCGCATGGAATCACCCACCACGTGCCCGTGCGCAGGAAAGTCCGGGTGCTGTGGAGTGTCGTCTTTCACTGTTAAGGTTAAACCTTTGCGCCTGACCTCCGTGCGGAAAAGGCGCTCTACTTCATTGAGTGTTTCAGCGAGTCGGAATGGGCGCTCTTCCAGGGTCAGCTTGCCTGCCTCGATTTTTGAAAAGTCCAGAACATCGCTGACCAGGGAAAGCAGGTTTTCTCCGGCATTACGGATACTGGTCAGATATTCGTGCTGCTTGCGGTCGAGCTGCGTGTCCAGAGTCAGTTTGGAGAAACCGACAATAGCGTTCATCGGTGTGCGGATCTCGTGGCTCATGTTGGCGAGGAACTCGCTTTTTGCAAGCGTAGCCGCTTCGGCGATCTGCCTTTGCTTGTCAGCCTGTTCGCGCTCAATGCGTTCGGAAATATCAAACAGCGAGCCATCGATGAAATTGCCGCTGTCGACATCCTGATTGATTCGAGCAGTCAGTGCCATCCAGAAAACTTTGCCGGTACGCGTCATGCCCTGAGCTTCAAAGTTTTTAACCTGCGTGTTTTCCTCAAGCTCGGAGAGAAACAGTTGTGCCTGCTCTTTTTTCAGGAACACCCGATCGATCAGGTCTTTGTACTCGACCAGCAGATCTGCGGTGCTGTCAAACGCCAGAATTTTTGCCAGGGTCGGATTTGCGCTGAGTAACTGTCCTTCAGCACTGATTCGGAACAGGCCTTCTATCGCGCTGTCGTAGAGTGTGCGGTACTCGTCCCGGGCGCTTTGTAAGTCTGCGTAGAGACGTGCATTTTCAATACTGATGGCTGCCTGGGAAGCCAGCAGCGACAGTACCTCAACGCGTTGGGCGGTAAACACACCAGTCAACCATCTGTGTTCCACATACAGCACACCGGTGACTTCACTGCGATGAATAATAGGCAGGCAGAGCACTGACAACGGCTGCATCCGCTTTATGTAGCTGTCCTGGGTGAATACGTCTTCAGCCGTAGCATCAGCCAGTACAAGAGATTTGTTAGTACGGGTAACAAACTGGACAATCGAAACAGGTACGTCCTGGCTGAGTTCGAGGGGTTCCGCCGGGCTGATTCGGCGCGTAGCGCCACCATCTACTCCGGCTATGGCTTCGACGTGCAAACGTCCTTCGGAACGCAACAGCATGCAGGCTTTCTGGGCTCCGGCGTGTTCCAATGCCAGCCGCAACAGCTTGGTTAAAACCCGGTCCAGGACAATTTCGCCTGAGATGGTCTGGGCGGCACGCAGAACCGTCGACGTATCCAGAATTCGGTCGCTGAATTCCGCGCTTTCAATACTGTTCTGGTGGGTCTGGAAATCACGCAGGGTCAGATCAGCAAGGTCAGTCACAGGCAGTTGACTGGCACCCTGCACGCCCAGCATGTCTTTATCGTTGAGCCCAGGCAGGTCTCGCTCCAACTGGTTTGCTTTTGCGACCGCACCCCAGCGCAGATAAGCTTCGTAAGCGTTGCGCGCAAACAACTTGGTAAAGTCTGCGCGCCCTTGAGTTTCGCATGCCCGTGCAGCCAGTTCGTAGGCGAGGGCTTCATCGTTGGCGTAGCCCAGGCGTCTTGCAGTCTCGGCAGCGCGCTCCCAACGTTCGAGTGCGAGACTCATCTGCCCCTGTATCCGGGCAAGTTCAGCCTCAAGGATCATCACCTTGGCTTCAGCAAAAGTAGCGCCGTGTTTGGCTGCATGGCGGAGCGACTTTAGCGCCTTGTGTAATGTATCCCGACGCTCGGGCTGGTTCCGTACAGCGACCAGACCGCAGCACAGCGCGTACAGCGTATGCAACGGTGATGTGCGCAGAATATCGCTGTGTTGCTCAGCCAGTTCGAGCACATTCTGTGCGCCTCGAAAGTCGTTAAACAGAACGGCGTAGTAGAGTCTTAAAGTATATACGCAGGCCTGGGCGAGTCGATCCTCGCCGTTGGTAATCTGCTGAGCCGGGCTACGAATCTGAGTCTCATCCAAGGGTTGAGCCAGCAGGCTGGCAACAATCTGCAGGACAAAATACTGGATATTCACCCCGGTGATGTGCCCCTGGGGATTGACGTGATTTATCTGGTCGTTGATGGCCCGTTTCAGAGAACTCAGCTCCAGCCCGCGCAGAAAACCGTTGGTGGCATAAAAAGCACCTGCACTGGCAGCAAATTCGTAGTCCTGCAATGCCATACAGCGTGTTGAGGCATCAACGAGGCCGCGCACGGTTTGATCGAAGCTGCCAAACCACGGATCAACCAGTCCGCTTAAAGTAATCAAAGCTCGAACCGAAAAAGCCTCGTGCGGAAATTGCTCAGCGATAAACCGGGATTGTTTAGCCAGCAGCAGGGCCTGCTGTTTTGAATCGTTGGCATGCGCATCAGCTGCGGCAATCGCAAAAGCGAAAGCGACTTCACCGCAATAACCTTTTTCCCTGGCTGCATTTGCGATTGCCAGGGCATGTGTCGGTTGCGCAGCAACACCCAGGTGGAATTGAGCATGAGCCAGATATCCCGCCAGACGTGCGACCTGCTTGAACTGTGGATCTTTAACGGGAGGTAGCGGTGCTGCGAGCGGGCGTCCTTTGCTGGAAAGATAGTGACCCATGCCGATCTTTTCGGCAGTGCGTAGTAGTTGCCTGCTTAGTTGATTTGACCAGCTGGACCAGCCACGAGTTGTACCCGGCAGGTTCAGGTTAAGCGCATCCAGACCCTCATGAGTGAGTGTAACCACCTCTTCGAGTCGATTTTGTACCATGGCTGCGCGGATCTGAGTCTCGCGTAAAGCATGACTGGTTGCCTTGGTCTGTACGCGCTCCAGCTGTTCGAAATCACCACACAGAAAAGCAGCTTTTGCGGCGCTTTCAGCGAGTTCATCATACAAACTGTCTTGTGTGCCGCGCTGTTTCAGTGCCAGACCACTGCGCGCATATTTAAACGCCAGGCGAAAATTGCCCTCGTTCAGGGAGTGCTGTGCGGCCAGCAAGTTCTGATGGGCACATTGCTGACGAATATCATCCGGGGTGTCAACCGGGTTGGTTGCAGCGTTCAGGTGATCGGCAATATCCAGCGTCAGATTGCCTTCGCCACGCGCACTGAGGCGTTCATTGTTCTGTTTCAGCGCGGCAGCAATGGCGAAATGAAAATTCTGCTTTAGATCCGCAGGCGTGCGCTCATAGGCCAGATTACGAATGCGCGGATGCGAAAACTGATAGTGGCGCTCGCCGCTCATACCGACAATACCCAGACTGATTGCAGCGCGCAGATGTTTGGCAATGGCACTCAGGTTGTCATCAAGCACATGCGCTAGCAGTTTCAGATCGAAGGTTTCCCCGATACAGGCGCCGGTGCAAACAGATGCCCGCGACTCCGGGGGCAGCTGGTCCAGAAGCGCACTGATCCGTTCATTGGAATTGCTGTTGAAAAAGTAGCGCCGCACGGCGTCAATGTCCCAGATCCACTGACCCTCGCGCCGATCATATGAGATGTGTTCCTGCTGATGCAGCTCTGAGATCAGATCGTGAACAAATGCGGGTACGCCATCTGTTTTGTTATGAACCTCTGCCGCCAGTTCCCGCACTCTAGCTTCACTGTGCGATAACATGTCGGACAACATGTCACGAATATCTGCGCGGTCCAGGAGATGCAGCGGTAACGCTGTTGTTTTTGTAGCTATTCGAGCATCCTGGAAGAGCGTCTCGTTGACGCTTTCCCAACCAAAAATAATCAGAATATTGCGATGTAAGAGACTTTCTTCAATGACCGCAGTTATACATTCAGGCGGCAGGGTGTGAGCGTTTGTTAAGCTCAACACCAGGGTCATTGGTTTGATCGCCGCCAGTATTTCGCTGATACCTTTGCTGGGTAGCCCTGGTTTATCGTGGTTTACCTGCACAATACTCGCCAGCTCTGGTAAGTCTTCGATCAACACTGACAGGTCCGCAGACGGCCTGCGTGCGAGACGTTTCAATATTGCTTCACTGGCGTGCTCGGGCATACTCAGTAACTGCCGCAGGATAGGCCGGATCAGTGCAAGCCACAGAGTGTCTGTGTCCTGTACCTCGATACTGCTGCCGTTCACATTTGCAGTCAGAGCATTCAGGTGGGCTGCCTGTTGCAGCGCTGAATCGGTAAGGGCGGATTTGCCCATGCCAGGACCACCGCTGATACAGGCAAAAAGTATCTCACCTTGTTTTGCGCGCTCCAGAAGATCTGTCAGTTTTTCCTGGCTGCCTTTGCGGCCGTAGAGTTTTTTTGGTTTTGAGAGTCTTTCTTTGCTGTCAGTACGACCCAGGCGGAAGGGTACAACGTTTGACATCTGCGCGGCCTTGGCAAGATCGTCGAAGACGCTCTGTGCACTCTGATAACGGCTCTCCGGTTGTTTTGCCAGAAGTTTGGCAATGATGTCAGCCAGCCAGGTTGGTAAAGTACTGATAACTTCAGTGATGCGTTGGGGTGTGCTGGCAATATGAGCGTGTATCAGTTCAAGCGGGTCGGTCAGTACAAATGGCGGTTGATTGGAAAACAGTTCGTAATAGGTACAGCCCAGAGAATACAGATCGGTTCGATAGTCGACCACGCGATTCACTCGGCCGGTCTGTTCGGGTGAAATATAGGGTAGAGTTCCGGTCAGCGAACCCGGTTGCAGCATGGTTGGCTGTGCATGAGTAGCCAGAGTTGCCAGGCCGAAGTCGATGATTTTTATCTGCAGTTCTCTGTCTTCGTCAGCACTGGAGAACACGATAAAGTTTGCAGGATTCAGATCGCGATGGATGACCCCTTCATCGTGGATGGACTGCAGAGCCAGCGCCATGGACTGGGCAAGACTGAGCTGTTGTTCAAAAGAAACGTCGTTCCTGCTGAGATAATCGCGTAACGACAACGCCTCATCATCTTCAAAATACAGGGTGTGGTTCTGATCGTCATAGCCCAGAGCCTGGCAGATGTACGGGCTCGTCAGGGACTGGTTGATATCGAATTCGCGCTGGTAGCGCGCAATGGCTGAAGGCGACAGGCTGCCGGGTTTAAGCTGTTTGGCTACCGCAGGCTGTTCCTGCCAGGCGACACGGCTGACGAGCGTGCTGTTGCTTTCATAGATCGTGTGATCCGCCGACATATCTTTATCACACCTGTTAACGTGACAGCCCCTTCAGGCCCTCATTCTGATCTGGTATCTGTTATACCACCTCAGGCGTAAACAAATAGCCGGTGCCGTGGATAGTGGCAATGATCTTGGCGTTCGCAGCACGCTCACCCAGCTTCTTACGCAGTTGACCGACCAGCACATCGATGTATCGGTCGTCTGGGAACCATTCGCGGTTGCGTATGCGATTCATGAGCTGGTCACGATTCATAACCTCACCGGCCTGTTCCATGAATGCGAGCAGCAGTTGATATTCACCGGCGGACAGTTGAATAGGCTGGCCTTCCGGAGTAGTCAGCTCGCGTTTATTCAGATCCAGGCTCCAACCATCAAATGTACGCATATGGTTGCGCTTGCGCTGTTTCTGCTGGATCTGTACGCGACGGATCAGATTCCGAGCCCGCGACAGCAGTTCGCGTGGGTCGAAGGGCTTTGTGACGTAATCATCTGCGCCACTTTCAAGGCCGAGGATGCGATCAATCTGTTCCTGCTTGCTGGTGACCAGGATAATGCCAATGTCTGAATGTGCACGTATCTCGCGCGTCAGCGTAAGTCCATCTTTACCCGGAAGTTTGATGTCCAGCAATACAAGGATCACGTCGGTGTCTTCGACAATTTTCTGTACTTCATCACCTGAGCCTGTGGATGACACGCGGAAGCCTTCATCTTCGAAGTAAGCAACCAGTTGCTCGCGGGTGATAGGTTCGTCTTCGACGATCAGAATGTGGTCAGGTTCGCTCATAGTTCCCAGTCCTATTGGAACGTTTTTGTTCAGTCTTGTAAGCTGCCAAGTAACGCATTATGACACGCAAAACTCAAGTTGAAGCGCGGATTTGTGGTCAAGGATGCGGACCTGTTCACAACCACCCCGACTCGATTGGTCTGTTGCTCACCGAGGCCCCGCTCACATGATTGTTATCCCTGCACAAAGTCTTTCCGCTGTGGCGCTTGAAGGCATCATCGATGCATACATTCTGCGTGAAGGTACTGATTATGGCGCCGTGGAATATTCGCTGGAGCAGAAGCGCAACAGCGTGCGCAAGCAACTTGCCAGTGGCGAGGCGCAAATCTGTTTTTATCCGGAAAACGAACATATCGACATTCAGCGGGTTGACCGCTGAGCGCATGACATCTTTCCACTGAGGGTGTGCACCGCAGATCTCTGACGTAAAGACAGGGCTCTGATGTCAACGCTCTGATTTTGATTCGCTGCCTTGGGCAGGACGACTCCAGATGCCGGGAAATTGACGGTTTCCCCGCGATATCTTTGCAAAAACCCGCTTTCCCCACCGATCTACAGCACATTTGTGAACCCTGTATCGGTTTTCCCTGCCCAGCCTAGATCAAATAGCCCCGCTGCCTTGATATTGCCGTCAAACGCGTCAGCGCAGCCAACAATTTGACGTTTATGACCCAGTTAACGGATCGCTGGGTTTACAGCGGTAAGTATCTGATTTGCCGAAGGACAGGGTGGAAAGGGCCAGTGATTGCCAGGACACAATTCAATTTTATGCGCCAGCAGATTGGCATTTTCATGTTGGCTTGTGGCGGTTTGTTTGGCGCCAGCAGCAGTCATGCGATCGGCACCGATGCCGGTGTCAATATTTCTAACACCGCAACCGCAACGTTTTCTGTCAACGGTGCAACTCAGACTCCGGTTAACAGCAACACGGTGCAGACCATTGTGGATGAACTGCTCGACGTGGTTGTTGTAGACGCCAACAGTGGACCAGTTGCGGTGGGCGCAGGCGCCACGGGTGCAATCCTGCAGTTTACGGTTACCAACAACGGTAATGGCAACGAGGTTTACCGGATTATTGCCGAAGACGATGTTAACGAAGGGGGGTTCGATCCACTTCTCAATCAACTGTATATCGAAAGCAATGGCCTACCCGGGTTACAGATCGGTGGAGATACACCCTATGTACCAGGAAGCGGTGATCCGTTACTCGCCGAAGACAGCATCCTGACCGTATATGTGCAGTCTGATCTGCCCCCGGGTCTGGTGCAGGGCGACAACGGCGACATTCAGATCAGAGCCATTGCGCAAACGATACTCGATGCAACCGGCGGTTTAGACAACCCGGATGATCCGCTCTGGCCCGTTCCCGGTACCAGTTACGCAACCCTTGGCGACGGTGGTGGTACCGCAGTAGTCGGCACCTCAGCAGACATCAATGCGCTGCTGCTGCGGACACAAGGTCGTTATCAGGTCAGTGAGGCGGTGCTCTCCATCGATAAAACCGCCGTCAGCATTGTCGATCCGTTTGGCGGCAACACGATCGTGCCGGGTTCAGTAATCACTTATGAATTAGCGCTTCGGGTTGTCGGTAGTGGTGTCGCGCAATCCGTGCAGGTCAGCGATGTGTTGCCTGCGGAGCTTGCCTACCAGCCGGACACGCTGATCGTCGCCGGTGTTGCGGAAGATGATGATTTTGCACCAGCGGGTGTTGACAACTCTGGCTTCGATGAAGCCAGCAACACGTTGCTGATTGAAACCGGTGATGTCGCTGGCGGTGCCGCCGACATCGTAATTAGTTTTGACGCTGCCATCCGTTAGGCGGGCAGTACTCACTCACCCACGCGCATCGTATTGATGCGCTAAACAAAGCAACTCACAGGAGGTTGATATGACGCATCTAAACATGGACAAGGTAGTGCGTTGTGGTCTGAATCAGTCTCGGCGTGCCGTGCGCATGCTGACTGTAACGTTCGCCGTATTTCTGGCCAGTGCAGCAGGATTTGCACACGCCCAGGTACAGCTGGACAACACAATAAAAAAGGTTGAAACCTTTGTTAACGCAGAAGGTGATGTAGAGCGCCGACTGGTCGACGCGAATAGTGTCGTACCTGGAGACGAACTGCAGTACACCGTGCGTTTTACCAACAACGGCTCCCAATCGGTGGATGCCGGTTCCATTGTCATAACTGACGTGGTCCCTGCTCACACCGAATATCTGGATGGCACTGCCTTCGGGGCAGGTACCCAGATCTGGTATTCCGTTGACGGCGAGATGTATGCGCCGCCGAACAAGCTCACTGTCGTCAATGACGGCGTAGAGATGCTTGCTTCGGCAAAGGATTATCGCTCCATTCGCTGGACCTTTGCGCCAGCGCTTGATCCCGGCGATAGCGGCTATGTCTCTTTTAATGTTCGCTTGAAATGACCCTCTTTGCGATGTGTGTGACCGGAGCAGTTTTAGCTGTCTCCGGTACGTGCGTTTGCGTGCTTGTTTCGAAACGAGCAATGGAGGCGATTTTCCAAGTCTTGGGGAAATTGTCGAGTTAATAACTTAAGGATAGAAGTAATGCAGTACTTAAAAAGACTAAGTCAGCTACTGCTCACAGTGACAGGATTGGGAATCAGTCTGTCTGCGTGGGCGGATGGTACTGACTCAGGAACCTCCGTCACTAACGATGTGCAGATGACCTTTACGGTCGGCGCTACCGCGCAGACGGCATCATCTGATGTGACCTTTGTTGTGGACCGTAAGCTGCGGCTTGATGTCGGTACGCCTAACGGCAACTGGGTCAGCGCTGTTCCAGGGCAGGCGGGTGTAACCGCTTCCTCTGTGCAGTTTGCAGTGGTCAACAACTCTAATGACAGCGTTGACGTTGTCATCGCTCTGATTGATCAGGGCGCTTTGGATGTCGACGGCTACGACCCAGCCGCGGCATCTCCAATTACACCGGTCGGTTTAACCGTCTGGGAAGATACTAACGCTGACGGCGTGCTTGACGGTGGTGAAAACGTCTTAGGTTCAGCTACCGGCGTTTACACTCTGACAGGAACCTTTGCTGAAGACGAAGAGCGCACAATTTCCGTGAGCATTGATGTCGATGGCGCGGCAGTTGCCGAGCAGTATCAGACCTATACCCTGGTTGCAGCTGTTGCTGATACCGGTGTAGTCATCGCGAATGATGACAGCTCCAACGAAAGCCCCGGAGTAGCAGATGTGCCGGCGGCATTGAACGATCTGGCTACGGTCGAGGTTGTGTTTGCTGATGACGGCAGCACCTTTGCTGAAGATGAAGGCTTCAACTTCCTCTCTGGCCCTGCGGCTACAGGTTCACCCGATGGTGAAAACGACGGCCAGTCAGCCAACGCTGCGGGTTTCCGCACTGTCGGTGTGCTGGGTATCGTGAAGTACGTTGAAGTATTGTGGGATCCGATTTCGGAAAACCAGTACACGGGTGTCGGCAATGCCACAACAGGTAACGAGCCGAAGTCGATCCCTGGCGCTGTGCTGATGTATGTCATTGGTGTCAGCAACCAGTCTGCGCTTGCCGCAACCGGTGTTGTGATCACCGACAACGTACCTGCAGGTGCAGCTGAACCTCTACAACTGGGTAACTCCGGCGCTGTTGCGGGGATTAACCTGCCTGACTCCGTTACCGTCGACATCGATGGTGTTCCGGTTGTACTGGACCTGGATAATGCTGGCGTTGCTGTAGACGATCTTGTTTACGTACGTGAGTGTTCATTAGTTGCCGCTGACCCGGTAAACCCAGGTGTTGCCTTCAGCGCAGACCCAAGTGAAGTGAATGCTTCTATGGGTGCAAGCTGTGATGGCGGCGCAACCGGGTACATAGTCTACTTTGCAACTGTAGACAATACCGCGTCTTAATCAGGCGACGGTAACTCGACGCAAGTTATGCCCAGGACGGCGCATATAAGCGAACCAGAAATGCAGGGTCGGTGGAAGCCGGCCCTGCTTTCTGCATTTGCGTGCCTGTTTTTTAGACGCCGCGCAGTGGCGTACTGGGCCATGCTGTTTTTCAGCATAACTTGTATTCCACTCTGGGCAATTCCGCCCGATACACCAGTCACCAATACGGCAACTGCCAGTTATCAGGTGGGTGGTGCAGATTACTCGGCAAGCGGCAGCGCTACGGTTCGCACCGACCCCGCTGCAGGCAATAGCCCGCCGTTTGCATTGTCTTTAGAGCCGGCCACCGTGCCGGAGAATTCGCCAGGTTCGGTCGTAGGTACCATCGTGATCACTGATCCGGACCCGGATGACACGCACGTCGTTGTTGTCGACGACCCGAGATTCACGGTTGTTGGTAATACTCTGCAGCTTGCTGCTGATGTGGCACTGGATTTTGAAACCACAGCTACAGTAACGGTTGAAGTTACCGTTACTGATCCGGAAGGCGCAAGTTATACACAGCAGCTTGAAGTTCTTGTGATAGATGTCAACGAGGCGCCGGAGTCGATCACTCTGTCATCCGATACCCTGGTCGCCGGGCAACCAGGTGCTCATGCTGGTGTCCTGCAGGTTGTGGATCCGGATGCTGACGACAGCCATACGTTCTCAGTTGACGATAGCCGTTTTGAAGTGATTGATGGCACATTGAGGTTGCGCGACGATGTCAGTTTGCCGCTGGGAACGGTTGTTGAGGTTATGGTTACCGCAACTGACAGTGGTGGCCTAGGTTACACTCAGACGTTTACCCTCACTGCAGCACCGCCGGGTGGCGGTGGCGGTCCAAACGCATCCATCACCGCTCTGCAGCTGGCGAACAGTGTTGATTTTGCGCAACTGCAGTCGATCAATCCAAGCAGCTGTGAGAGCGGCGGGGGTGTTGTGCCGTTACCTGCACCGACAAACCTCACCGGTGATAGTTTACAGGTGCCTGGCAGTGGCGCATTTCTGCCAACCAATATCTTGAAATCTGGTGACGTGCTGTTTGTTCAGGTGGCAGATCCGCAAGCCAACGTGGACCCCCTGGTCGTTGATCAGGTGCTGGTACGAATGGTTACACCCGCCGCAGACGAAGAGCTTGTGACTATTTCTGAAACCAGTGCCGACAGCGGTGTATTTATTGGTTACCTGCAATCCAGCCGATCCGTTGCACAACCTGGAAACTGTCTTTTAGAAGTGTTGTCCAGCACAACTATATCGTTGGCGTATACAGCTGATGATGTTGATCTGGCAACTTTTAATATTCTGGTAGATCCGTTCGGGCGCGTCTTTGACAGCGCCAGCGGCACGCTGATAAACGGTGCGAGCATCACACTTATTGATGCAGCCACCAATCAACCTGCACAGGTATTCGCGGATGACGGCGTGACAGATTTCCCATCGACACAAGTCAGTGGGGATCAATTCTATGATAATGACCGAGGCGCCTATCGCTTCCCCTTTGTGCAACCTGGCGACTATCTGCTGCAGGTGCTGCCGCCGAACCGTTTTACTTTTCCCACAGACGCTTCGGATGCACAGTTACAGGTTTTGTCGGGGGCACCTTACGCGTTGGGCCCCGGGTCGCGGGGGCAGGGTTTTGTCGTTCCTGTGGGTCCTGCGGTGCAGGTTGATATTCCCCTGGATCTGCAACCTGTTATACCGACTACCAGCAGTCTCTCCCTACTTGCCGGCCTCATCCCCAACGGTAACAGCTCCTCTGTGCAGGTTGCGCCAACAAGCTGCTTTGACGGTAGTTCCTTCAATGCTTTCGGTGATCCCGTCACGTTAGCGCAAGGCGCTTTAGCGGTACCTGCAAGTCTAACTCTGACCCCGGTAGATCGACTTGCGCGCAACGACGTGTTGTTTATCTCATTGGCCGATCCGGATCAGGATCTGGATCCTTTTGCGCCGGACCTGATCACTGTTGAGGTGCAGGTTGCGCAGACGGCGGAACGGGAAACGCTGCAACTGGCTGAAACAAATGACTCCACCGGCGTGTTTGTCGGCTATCTGCAAACTGCTGGTACCGCAGCTGCACCTGAGAATTGTCAGCTCGAAGCATCGCCCGGTGCATCAATTCAGGTCAACTATACGGATATCACAGATAGCGCAGATACCGCGTCAGCCGAGATTGTTTATGACCCGGGTTTCAGCA
This sequence comes from Pseudomonadaceae bacterium, assembly GCA_024743175.1. Classification (GTDB taxonomy): domain Bacteria; phylum Pseudomonadota; class Gammaproteobacteria; order Pseudomonadales; family Azotimanducaceae; genus UBA4421. The sequence goes on from JANSXA010000012.1 coordinate 39,333, forward strand.
TGATTTCAAGCGCTTCAGGAGAGCTGGTATCTGGTGCAATTGTCACGCTGATTGATGCCAGCACTGGCCTTGTGGCAGACAATGCTGTCTTTGGCGCAGATGGTGTCAGCGCATTTCCGGCCACCATTGAAGTGGGTGGCGAAGCAATTGACGCCAGTGGCGGGCGCGTCGATTTTGCGCCAGGTACGTTTTATTTCCCGCTTATTCTCCCCGGGGAATACCGATTCGAAGTTGCCGCACCGGTTTCATATACGTTCCCGTCTACTGCCGATGATGCGTCGCTGAACCAGTTGCCAGGGGGACCGTTCAATCTGCTGCCGGGTTCACGCGGAGAAACATTCACAGTTGCGGCAGGAATTCCTGCTGGATTTGATCTCCCGCTGGACCCGATATCAGCAGAAGTATTTGTTACCAAACAAGCCAGCAAACAGGCTGCAGCAGTGGGCGATTTTCTGCAGTATCAGATACAGGTGGAAAATGCAGACGCCAGTGGAACGGTGTCTGACCTTGTGCTGTCGGACCAACTGCCGACCGGTTTTCGTTATGTTGCAGGATCACTGAAAGTGGCTGGCATGAGTGGTACTCAACCTGAACTATCCAGCGATGGCGAACAGTTTGATCTGTTGCTGGGGGAATTGTCTCCTGGCAGCAGTATCGCTTTAAGTTATGTGGTTGAAATTACCGCTGGTGCCAAGCTGGGTCCCGCGCGGAACAGGGCAAGCGTCACAGGTACAGGTATCGGGCAGGCGAACGTAGCGTTTGCAGACGTAGAGGTGCGTGAAGATCTGATGCAAAGCAAAGCGATCCTCATCGGCCAGGTTTATGCAAACGGATGTCCCTCTGATGATGCCGCTGCAATAGACCAGCAGCCCGGGCAGGGTCTGGCCGACATCCGGATCTGGATGGAAGACGGCACTTTCGTGGTCACAGATAGTGATGGCAAGTACCATCTCGAAGACATCGAGCCCGGTAGCCATGTGGTGGCATTGGATACCGCCACGTTGCCTGGAAGTCATGAACTGGTCCTGTGTGAGGACAATACCCGCTTTGCTGGTAACCCGGGTTCGCAGTTCATCGATGTGCAGGGTGGCACACTCTGGCGGGCTGATTTTTATACCGCGCCTAAACCGGATCAGAGCAGTGAAATTGTCAGTCGTCTGGATGCTCAGGCTGATGACGGCAAGGTGACGTACACCTACTGGATTAAAGGTGGCGCCGTGCCACTGCAGAATCTGCGCACCACAATCATGCTCGGTGACCAGCTTGCTTATATTGAAGGTAGTGCAAAGCTCAACGGTCAACCGATTGGTGATCCCACCGGTCTGGGTATGGGCGCACCGACGTTCAAACTGCCGGACACGACAGACCGTTTTAATTATGCGCTGACGTTTGAGACGTTTGTGAAAACGCCGAAGGGGCACATTACTTCCAAGGCGGTGTCTCAATTTTCTACCCGCGAGGGTCAGTATCGTAGTGAAGTGAGTTTGAATGAGCTGAGTCTGAACTGGCCGGCTTCGCTGGTTATGATTGCGGAATCGGTAACAACCGACAGTAAGGCGCTGCGCGCGGCGCGGCAGACAAATGCCCAGCGCCTGCGTGAAATGAGAGCCACTGAAGAGACTGCTGAACCTGTAGTAGCCATTGCCTCTGAGGTAATGGAACCTTCGAAAGGATCCAGCTACACCCGCGGCAGTGTAGCGAGTAAAGAGATTTCGTTGCGCCACGAGGGTGTGCGCAGTGCACCTTACGAACTACCTGAGCAGGATCGTGGTGAAGCACCTGCGTTCAACTTAAACTGGCTGTCAATGAACCCTTCGGTCAAGGGTATCGTCTGGCCGCCGGAAAACTACAATCCGGCGTTGCCGGCGATCGAGGTTGCAGTTGTTCATGACAAGACGTTGAAAGCGGTAGTGCTGGTTGATGGAAAAATTGTCAATCCAGTGACTTATGAAGGCACCGCGACCGATCATGATGCCGGTATCAGCCTGTCGCGTTGGGATAACGTCACCATATCCGAGCACGACAGTGTTATTGAAGCTCAGCTGCTGAACAGCGCTGGTGAAGTGGTTGAGCACTACAGACGCAGCACGCATTTCAGCGGTGCACCGGCTCGAGCAGAGTGGGTTAAAGAAGAGTCGTATCTGATTGCTGATGGGCTGTATCCACCTGTGATTGCGGTGCGGCTGTTTGATAGAGCCGGTTACCCGCTGCGACCGGGTACCACCGGAGAGTTTTCCGTTTCTGCGCCGTTCATCGCGTTGGACAAAGCCAAACACCTGGAGACACTGGATAACAAGTTCAGCAACCAGCGTTATCAGGTTCTGCGCGATGGCATTGCTTATATTCAGCTGGAGCCCACAACTTCCACTGGTGAGGTAGAAGTTAAGTTCCAGTTCGACCCGGTGCGCAGCGATACCGTGCGCGCCAGAATGGTTCCAGGCAATCGCGACTGGATAATGGTCGGGTTGCTCGAAGGTACCTACGCGCATAACGATCTGTCCGGCAATCTGAAGTCGTTAGGTAAACAGAACCTCGAAGACGAAACTCTCACTGATGGCCGGATGGCGTTCTACGGTAAAGGTATGGTTCGAGGCGACTGGCTGCTCACAGTGGCTTATGACACCGACAAAAAATTTGAACGAGAGCTGCGTGAACAGATTGATCCCAACCAGTTCTACACCCTATATGGAGACGGCACCGAGCAGCTGTTCGACGCGCAAAGTCAGCGTAAACTCTACCTGAAACTTGAACGGGCACGTTTTGCAGCGCTGTTTGGCGACTTCGATACCAATTTTGAACGCTCCGAGCTGGCCCGTTACGACCGTCGATTAAATGGCCTTAATCTTGGATTTTTTGGCGAGCACATCGAAGCCAAAGTTTTTGCCAGTGAAACTGATCAGGCTCTGGTGCGTGACGAACTGCGCGGCAACGGCACTTCCGGTGTATACCGTCTGTCTAACCAGAGGCTGGTTGCCAACAGTGAGTCGGTGAGAATCGTCACCCGGGATCGATTTTCGACTCAGAATATATTGGACAGCGTTGAGTTGACCCGCTTTGTTGATTACACCATCGATTTTTCCCGCGGCACCTTGATTTTCAAGCAGCCTGTTTTCAGTCAGGACGAAAACTTCAATCCCATATTCATTGAAGTTGAGTACGAGGTGGCTTTTGAAGGCGTCGACGAGAAAATTGTAGCCGGTACCCGGGTCGCCTATCGGCTGGATGACCAGGACAGCGAAGTAGCGGTGACCTACATCAATGATGACACTGAAGGGCAGGGTGGCTCTCTGCTTGCTGCGGATTTGACCTGGCAGATGAGAACCCAGTCAACTCTGACGGTGGAAGTGGCGCAAACAGATACCGACCTGAATGAAGAAGGCAATGCATACCTGCTGCAGCTGGAACATGCAGACAGCAGGATGGCAGGTCGCATCTATGCGCGTGAACAGGAACAGACTTTTGGGTTAGGCAATCAATCGGCGTTGGAGGCGGGTACCCGCAAAATCGGCCTGGAAGGTGAGTACCGATGGGCGGAAGGCCTGCTGTTGCGTGGCCAGGCGTTTGAGCAGACCGCCCTGGTAGATGATTCGAGTCGACGGGTGGTGAATGCACTGGGTGAGTGGCGTAAAGATAAAACCAAACTCTCTACAGGTTTGCAGTCTGTCTCTGAAGAAACGGCCAGCGGTGACTCCGCTGATGCAACCCAATTGCTGTTTGGCGTTGCGCAAAATGTATACAACAATAAGCTCATGCTGCGCGCGGACGCAGAGATTGACGTATCCAGCGGTTCAGGCAACACAGACTATCCGTCCAGAGCAATTTTTGGCGCAGAATATGAGGTATTCAACGAAGTTAACCTGATTGCCGAGCAGGAGTTAACATGGGGTGATGACAGAGATACCCAGGATACCCGTTTTGGTGTGCGGGCAAGGCCATGGACCGGCGGTGACGTGAATTCTTTTGTTACTCAGGCCCAGGGTGAGAATGGCAGTCGTCTGTTCGCGACAACCGGTCTGTTGCAGCAGTGGCGTATCAACGAGCGCTGGCTTTACGACATTGGCTTTGACCGGGTGCAGACGTTGTCACAAAGCGGTGCTGCTGATGAACCCCGCGAGCTATTGTTTAACCCGAATGTACCGCCTGCCTCGGGTAGCCTGGATAACGACTTCTCGGCTTTTTTTACTGGTTTTGGCTATCGCCATGAAGCCTGGGATGTCTCGTCTCGTTTTGAGTGGCATGCAGGTGATGTGGCAGACAAATGGAACGTGCTGGTGGGTGCTAATCATCAGCTCGCAGAAGGCCGGGTTATTTCCGCAAGCCTGTCCTGGCTGAACGAAGAATCAGCAACCGGTACGGTGCAGGACAATCTTGATCTGCGCGTGGGCGCAGCCTGGCGTCCGTTTGACAGCGCCTGGTCGTTCCTGAATCGAACCGATCTGGTGTTTGAGCGCAGGGAAGATGCCGCGTTTGATACCCGTACGCGAAAATGGGTCAACAACTTCAACGCCAACTACAAACCGGGGTTGAAGCACCAGCTGGCGTTCCAGGTTGCTTTCAAATACGTGGTGGAAAACATCGATAAAGAAGAATACGACGGCATTACCAGCCTGCTCGGTGCTGAGTATCGATACGATATAAGTCCGCGCTGGGACGTGTCGATGCGTTCAGCGGTGCGCTCGTCTCATCAGGCTGGCACGGCCCGATATTCCTACGGTGCTGCAATTGGCCACAGTATTCGACCCAATATGTGGCTGAGTGTCGGCTACAACGTGGAAGGCTTTGAAGATGATGACTTCATCGCAGCGGATTACACCGCAAAAGGCCCATACCTGAAGCTACGCATGAAATTTGATCAGGACCTGGCAAAACGTTTCCTCGAATTCACAGGTCTTGCGCAGCGTCCTCAGGTGGATGGGTTTGCCAACGGCCGTTAGCCGCCGGCGTGTACCCGCTGGGTTTTTTTGCGTAGTATACGCGCGCTTCAATCAAGGCTCGATATTCATCATGACAAGCTTTTTGTGCCGTACAGGCTGGCTGCTGGCTGCCCTTCTAACCCTGCAGATTCATGCTGCAGAACCCGCTGCGACGCCGGTTTTTCCAGATGAGGAGATGTCGGTTGTGGCATCACGAATTGCAGCGCCGTTGCGTACTGTGCCCAGTGCGATCAGTGTGATCGAAATCGAAGATATTCAGATTGGACGGCCACAGTTAGGGCTCGATGAATCCCTGGGCCGTGTGCCCGGCGTGTTTGCGCAGAATCGATACAATTACGCGCAGGATCTGCGTATCGCCGTGCGCGGGTTCGGCGCGCGTGCCAATTTCGGCATTCGTGGCTTGAAAATCTATGCGGACGGCATTCCCTCGACCACGGCTGACGGTCAGAGCGGCATAGATGATGTGGATCTGGGTTCGCTGCAGCGCATGGAGATTGTTCGTGGCCCTGCTGCTGCTTTGTATGGATCTGCGGCGGGTGGTGTGATTGCGTTGTATACCGAAGACGGGCCGGATACGCCATTTCTGCAAACTGCGGTGACCCTCGGTGAAGACCAGCAGCGTAAGTATCAGCTCAAAAGCGGGGGGCAGTATAAACGATTGAACTATCTGGTCAGCCTGAATGATCTGGGGTATGACGGCTTTCGCGATAATGCGCGGGTCGAGTCACGTCAGTTCAACAGCAAGTTTGTTTACAGTCTTGATGAGGGAGAGCTGACGCTGATTGCCAATCTGGTGGACTCGCCACAGGCGGATGATGCAGGCGGTATTACCGCCGCACAGGCGGCAGCAGACCCAACCTCCGCTCAGGCCCGCAATTTGAGTTCTAATGCGGGTGAAGCCCTGGAGCAGCAGAAGCTGGCCCTGCGCTACACACGTTCTCTGGCTGACAATCTTGACCTGTCTGTGCGTAATTATTATGTCTGGCGGGATTTTGAAGCATTCCTGCCGATCGGCACCCACATCCCGTTTGTGGCTGACGATGGTGTTGTTGAATTTGATCGCTTCTTTTATGGCGGAGGTATTCAACTGGCGGCGACCAATACCTTGTTTGGTCTCGCAAATACCGCAATTTTTGGCCTGGAGATGGATCGGCAGGAAGATGATCGCCAGCGTTTCCTCAACAATGCCGGGGATAAAGGTGCGCTGACCTTCGACCAGCTGGAAGAAGCCACAAGCGTTGGGTTTTTTATTCGCAATGAAATGGCGTTGACGGATCAGCTGACCCTGGTACTGGGTCTGCGTTATGACGACATAGAGCTGAAAGTTGATGATAAATTCCTCGCTAACGCTGACCAGTCCAGTGAACTGAATTTTGAACAGTGGAGTCCTATGGCGGGTTTGTCCTGGACGGTGAGCGATCAGATAACCCTGTATACAAACTACGCCACGTCCTTTGAAACGCCGACGTTCACCGAGCTGGCCAGCCCGGCCCGTACGCTGTCGGTCAGCCTGGGCGGATTTAATGATGTGAACCCGCAGGAAGCACAAAGCTTCGAGGTGGGTGTGAAAGGTGACGGCTTTGATCAGCGACTGGGTTTTGAACTGGCGTTGTATGAGATCAGTGTGGAAGATGAAATCACCAGCGTTGAGGATATCGGTAACCGCGCATTTTTTGAGAATGCGGACACCGATCGAAGAGGTGTTGAGCTCAGTGCGGTTGCGAATATTACTGAAGCCCTGCAGTTGAGCCTGGCTTACACATTTTCCGATTTTGAATTTGAAGATTTTGCCGCAAGCCCTCAATTTGAAGGCAATGCCCTGCCGGGATTGCCGGAGCACCAGGTGTTTGCGGAGTTAAGTTACCGCCATGCCAATGGGTTTTATGCCATTGGTGATGTGTTGTATATGGACGAGTTATTTGTCAACAACGCCAATTCCGGGACCAGTGACAGCGCGATTGTTGCCAACCTGCGCCTGGGCTATTCCAGTACCCGTAATCGTTGGACATGGTCGCCTTTTGTGGGTGTGAATAACCTGGCTGACGAAGACTACAATGCCAATGTGCGCATAAACGGTTTTGGCGGCCGGCTGTTTGAGCCTGCGCCCGGCCGCACCGTGTACGCGGGTTTTACCCTCGATTATGCGCTGCGTTAATACCACTACACTTAAGGCTGATAGTTTTTAACTATTGGCCCAAGGGCTCAACTAAAGGTTAGCGATGAACAATTCCAACATGCCAGAGCCACTTCCCAAAGTGGATATCGAAATCAATCCAAGAGGCAGCATGGAATTGCTGTCGCAGAGGGAGATTGATGCGCTGTCCACCGGTGCCCGCCACGGCGAAATACAGGATCTGTTTCGACGCTGTGCCCTGGCTGTGTTGAATACCGGTAATGAAACTGACGACGCTGCTGCTATTTTTGATGCTTACGCTGACTTCAGCATTGAGGTGGTAAAGCGAACCCGCGGTCTGCAACTGAAAATTCAGAACGCACCCGCCAGCGCATTGGTTGAAAAGCGCATGATCGAAGGTGTACGACAGCATCTTTTTGCGGTTCTCCGTGACGTGATTTATATCGGCACCGAGATCAGTGACGCCCTGCTGTACGATATGACAACTACGGCGGGTATTACCGATGCCGTGTTCCAGATTCTCAAGCAGGCTCGAGTGATGGAAGCCGGTATGCGACCCAACCTGGTAGTCTGTTGGGGAGGGCACTCAATTGGCCGTTCTGAATACGACTACACCAAGCGGGTGGGTTACCATCTGGGGCTGCGACGCCTGGATATCTGTACCGGGTGTGGACCCGGTGCTATGAAAGGACCCATGAAGGGTGCTTCTGTAGGGCATGCCAAACAGCGGGTGGTCGGGGGACGATTTGTCGGCTTATCCGAGCCGGGAATCATAGCGGCGGAACCGCCGAATCCGATTGTAAATCACCTGGTTGTGTTGCCGGACATCGAAAAACGGCTGGAAGCATTTGTCCGCCTGGGACACGGCATTGTTGTGTTTCCTGGTGGTGCAGGCACTGCTGAAGAAATTCTTTACCTGATGGGCATTCTGCTCGACCCGAGTAATGCCAATCTGCAATTGCCCGTGGTGTTCACCGGGCCGGAAGAAAGTGCTGATTACTTTGCCGCGATGGACGACTTCCTGCGTCTTCTGTTCGGCGATGCAGTGGAGGGTAAGTACAAGATTATCATTGGTGACAGTGAAGCGGTTGGCCAGTACATGAGCCATGCGATCCGGAATGTACACCGCGCGCGGCGTAAGTCTGGTGATGCCTACTACTTCAGCTGGCTGTTGAATATTCCTGCCGCGCATCAGGAGCCGTTTGAAGTCACCCATGAAAGTGTCGCGGCACTTAACCTGGTGCGGGACCAACCGCTGGAGAAGCTTGCTGTTGAAGTTCGGCGTGCTTTCTCTGCGGTGGTGACTGGTAATGTCAAAGATCAGGGCATCCGCCTGATCCAGAAGCACGGGCCTTTTGAGTTGCGTGCCGACAGCGAGTTAACCGATGCGTTAGATACTTTGCTGAAGAGTTTTGCAGAGCAGGGTCGGATGCGCCTCATAGGTGAGTACGAACCCTGTTATACCGTGAAAGCTCTGAACTGAGTCTGGCCTGTGCTGTTGTCCCTCAACCAGCTTGTTTGCACGCGCGAGGAGGAGCCGCTGTTTGAGCCACTGACAGCGCAGGTTGGGACGGGTCAATGTGTGGAGTTGCTGGGTCCGAACGGCGCAGGGAAAACCACGCTGTTGAGGACCCTGGCAGGTTTGTACAGTCAATTTGAAGGCGCCTATGACTGCCCGGATTTTCTTTTTCAAGGGCACCCCATGGGATTGGACGAACTGATGAGTCCGCTGGAAAATCTGGCCTGGTTTGCCGGTCTGGAAGGCCGCACGCTGGATGATGACCAGGCTGCTGCTCTGTTGCGCGAAGTCGGTATGATTAAATTTGCGATGACACCCTGCCAGCAGCTTTCCCAGGGCCAGCAGCGGCGTGTGACCATGGCACGATGGCTGCTCAGCGATGCAAAACTGTGGTTGCTGGATGAGCCTTATACGTCGCTGGATAAGGATGGCCAGTTGTTGCTTAACCAGCTGCTGAGCCGCCACTGCGACAAGGGTGGTGCGGTGCTCGCGGCGACACACATGCCGCTGCAGGTGACCGGTAAAGGCGAGTTACCCTTGCAGTCTGTCCAGGTGACAACATGAACCTGTCGGTTCTGTTCCTGCGTGAATGGCGTGTATTGATCCGTAACCGCGCAGCCATGATCAATCCCATCGTATTCATGTTCCTGGCCGTGATGCTGTTTGCGGTGGGTAGCCCACTGCAGGATAATACGCGTGCCTTATATGGCGGCGCCGTGCTCTGGCTGATTGTGCTGTTGACCAATATGCTGTCGCTGGACTCTCTTTTTCGCCGCGATTTTGACAACGGTACTCTGGAACAGATGATGGTGACCGCGGACCTGCCGCTGCTGGCAGTGCTGGTGAAAATTGTTGTCCAGTGGCTGGGCACGGGTTTCCTGATGGTGCTGTTGTCGCCCCTGTTGTGTCTGTTTCTCGGCCTGCCCGGAAGTGCAATTGTCAAAACCGCGTTGTTGCTGCTGGCGGGAACCCCCGCGCTGAGTCTACTTGGTGCGGTTGGCGCGGCGATGACCGTTGGATTTGCCAGAGGCGGCGTGCTGCTGGGTCTGCTGGTGCTGCCGTTATTCCTGCCGGTGCTTGTTTTTGGTGCCAGCGGCGTCAGTTCAGAGGTGGCGGGTATCAGTGCCAACGCACAGTTGTACTGGTTGGCATTTATTAGCATGGTGGCGCTACTGATTGGACCTTTTGCGACCACTGCGGGTCTAAAAATCAGCTTGCAGCTGTAACAGATTGACAAAGAGTGGCTATGGCGCTGAAACAGACATTAAAGGAACTGTGGCACAAGCTTGGTTCTCCACGCTGGTTCTACCAGATTTCCGGTCCCTGGGTGACGGGCTTCGGCGTGCTTGCCTTGCTGTTGCTTGGCAGCGGCATAGTCTGGGGTCTCGCTTTTGCACCGCCTGATTATCAGCAGGGCAACAGCTTTCGCATCATGTACGTGCATGTGCCTGCAGCCATGGTGGCGCAAAGTGTCTATATCAGCATGGGAATTGCGGGCCTCGTGCTGTTTGTCTGGCGCATGAAAGTAGCTGATATTGCCATCGCCGCCTGTTTGCCTTTTGGCATCATGTTGACCGCTTTAGCTCTGTTCAGTGGTGGGGTCTGGGGTCGGCCTACCTGGGGAACCTGGTGGGAGTGGGATGGCCGCACAGTCTCTACGCTTGTGCTGCTGTTTTTATATATCGGCATTTTTGCCTTGCGCGAGGCGATTCTGGATTCACAGATGCGTGCCCGGGCCAGCGCTCTGGTGGCGATGGTGGGCACCATTAATATTCCTATCATCAAATATTCTGTGGACTGGTGGCATACCTTGCACCAGCCTGCGTCCATCACCCTGACGGAAAAACCAACCATGCCGGCGGAAATGTGGTTGCCACTGCTGGTCATGGTTCTGGGTATGTACTTTTTTGCCGGTCACAACATCATTACCCGCATGCGGCTGGAAATTCTGCGGCGTGAAAGCGGTACGCGCTGGGTGCGCAATCTTGTGTTACCCGAGCCGACAGTAAAAGGGAGTGGGTGAGTGCAGTTTGACAGTATTGCCAGTTTTATCGCCATGGGTGGTCATGCCCTGTACGTGTGGCTTGCATACGGCGCAACGGTGTCCATTCTGATCGGTAGTACCGTTGCGCTGCGACGCGCGACAAAGCGACAGATGTCACAATTAAGATGGGCAGCCCAAGCTGATAGCGATGGCACGCATCGAACAAATCGAGCAGATATGGAAACGGGCGCTGAAGTAGAATACGGCGCGGAGAAAATATGAACCCTAAACGAAAAAGTCGATTATATCTGGCCTTGTTTCTGCTGGTTGCGGTTGCAGGCACCACAGCGGCGCTGATGGTGGCAATGGAAGAAAACATCAACATGTTTTATCCACCGGACCAGGTGGTAGATGGTACCGCACCGCTTGAACGAACCATCCGCGCAGGCGGGATGGTTAAAGCTGGCTCAGTATCTCGCGATCCCGAAAGTCTGCAGGTGGAGTTCACCATTACCGACCACCTGGGGTCTGATTTCATTGTTTCGTTCACTGGCATTCTGCCGGACCTGTTTCGTGAAGGGCAGGGCATCATTGTGCAGGGTGAGCTGGATCAGCAGGGTAAGTTCATGGCAAGGGAAGTGCTGGCCAAACACGACGAGAATTATATGCCCCCGGAATTGATGGATATGGTGGCAGAGTCAGGTAAGAACGCTGAAGCCAAAGCAGCTGCCAAGGCAACGCCATGATTGCTGAACTTGGGCAGCTCAGCCTGGCGCTGGCAGCCTGTCTAGCCCTGACCGCCGCGGCAGCAGGGTTGTTTGCCCACGGTCCAGGCACGCAACTGTTGCGTCAGTCCACGGTGTCCATGGTGGTTGGGCAGTTTGTTTTTGCGGCGCTGGCTTTTGCAGCGCTGGTGTACAGTTTTGCGACTGACGATTTCTCTGTGTCTTATGTCGCGACACACTCTAACAGCCTGTTACCGCTGCCCTATAAAATCAGTGCAACGTGGGGTGGTCATGAAGGCTCGTTTCTGTTGTGGATTCTGATCATGACAATCTGGATGTTGCTGCTCACTTTACGTCGCGACAACTATCCTGTGCGCTTTTTCAGCCGTGTGCTGGGCACCATGAGCCTGATGAACCTTGGCTTCCTGTGTTTTGCATTGTTCACGTCAAACCCGTTTGAGCGCCTGATCCCCATGACCCCAGTCGATGGTGCGGATCTGAATCCGCTGCTGCAGGACTTTGGTCTGATAGTGCATCCGCCGTTACTCTATGCCGGTTACGTTGGCCTGTCTGTGCCGTTTTCATTTGCAGTGGCGGCATTGTTGGAAAAACGCGTTGATGCTGCCTGGGCACGCTGGTCAAGACCATGGACAAATTTTGCCTGGGCCTTTCTGAGCGTAGGCATTGCGCTCGGCAGCTGGTGGGCTTACTACGAGCTGGGTTGGGGTGGCTGGTGGTTCTGGGACCCTGTTGAGAATGCCAGTTTCATGCCCTGGCTGGCAGCAACAGCACTGATCCATTCACTGGCAGTGACTGAAAAACGCGGCACCTTTAAAAGCTGGACTCTGCTGTTGGCCATAGCCGGATTCTCGCTGTCTCTGCTGGGTGCGTTTATTGTCCGCTCCGGGGTATTAACGTCTGTGCACGCTTTTGCGGTAGATCCGGAACGCGGTATGTATATTCTGATCTTCCTTGGTGCCGTGGTTGGCGGGTCGCTCACGCTGTATGGTTTACGCGCTTACGGCGAACGCGCGGACGTGGGGTTTAAAATTCTCAGCCGTGAGTTTTTCATGTTGATCAACAATGTGATCCTGGTGGTCTCCCTCGCGGTTGTCATGTGGGGTACGCTGGCTCCTATTGGTTATGAAGCGCTTTCCGGTGGCCGCATTTCTATCGGCGTTCCGTTCTTCAACATGTTTTTTGTGCCCCTCATGCTGCTGCTTGGTGTTGCTGTCGCACTTGTGCCCGTGCTCAACTGGAAACGCACACCCTGGCAGAGTATCAAAAGCACGTTGACTGCAGTACTGCCTGTATCGGTCCTGCTCGGTGGTGTCTGGTGGTATACAACCGACCCTAAATCCGCGGGTGTTCTGGCAGCTCTGATAATTGCGTTGTGGATTGTGTTTACTCATTTGCTGGATCTGGTGAAACGATTGCGTCAGTCACGCCGTCTGCCGCTGGCTTATGTCGGCATGTCCCTTGCGCACATCGGTTTTGCCGTTTCAGTACTGGGTATTGCGATTACCGCTACGCAATCTGTTGAAGAAGACGTGCGTATGGCACCTAACGATGTCACTGCTCTGGGTATTGAAGAAGTTCGTTTTCTCGGCGTGCGAGAGGTACAGGGACCTAATTATGTGGCGCAGCAGGGGGTCTTTGTGGTCACAAACGGCAACCGGACGTTTGAGCTGCGGCCGGAAAAACGCCGCTATCTGGCGGGTGGCAATATCATGACTGAAGCTGGCATCGATGCCGGCTTGTTTGCAGACACTTACATCTCTCTTGGCGAACCGCTGGGTGGCGGTGCATGGGCTGTGCGACTGCATTACAAGCCCATGGTTCGCTGGATCTGGTTAGGCGCCCTGTTGTTTGCGTTTGGCGGTATGCTGGCAGTCATGGATAAACGCTATCGCAAGCTTCGGACGCGACGAGACGTGGCAATCAAAGCGGCCTTAGGGTCGGGGACTGCCGGATGAGCAGGGCGAGCTTGTTTATACCGCTGGGTATTTTCCTGCTGATCGTGGCTGTCGGTTACGTCGGCTTCAGTCTGGATAATCGCAACGAGTTACCTTCGGCATTGTTGCACCAGCCTTTTCCGGAGTTTTCTGCAGGTGTGCTTAATGATCCCGATCGACGTGTAAGCAAAGCAGACCTGTTAGGCCATCCCACTATGGTCAACGTCTGGGCAACCTGGTGTCCAACCTGTAAAGCTGAACATGCTGAGCTGATGCGTATTGCTGAGCTGACCGACGTGCGCCTTGTTGGTGTGAACTACAAAGACGTGGCAGCAAAAGCGAGACGCTGGCTGGTTGATTACGGCAATCCTTATGAATTTGTGATCGTCGATCAGGACGGTGGGCTTGGTGTGGAAATGGGTGTTTATGGTGCACCGGAAACGTTTCTACTCAATGCAGAAGGTGAGGTGGTTTACAAGCGTGTTGGTGAAGTGAACCAACGCATATGGCGCGATGAGCTCGCACCACGTCTGGCGGAGATGGGTGTCTACCGGATGCCCGCGCCGGAAGCACAAACTCCCACGACAGGAGCAGCTCGGTGATGCTGCGGGTCATCTGCCTGATGCTTTTTCTGGCCGCACTCCATGCTTCAGCGGCAAGTCCTGTTGATGTGTATTCCTTTGATTCGCCTGAACAGCAGCAGCGTTATAAAGGCCTCATCGCTGAGTTTCGTTGCCCAAAATGCCTGAATACAAATATTGCCGGCAGTGATGCACCGATTGCCCAGGATCTGCGCCGAACCGTACATCGACTGGTGGTGCAGGAAGGTTACAGCGATCAGGAAGTGCGCGATTTTCTGCAGGCCCGTTATGGTGATTTTGTGCTCTACAACCCGCCACTTAACAGTCGCACCCTGCTTATCTGGCTGGTCCCTCTGGGTTTGGCCATTGTTGGTGTGCTGGTCCTGTTTGGTTTGCTGCGCCGGGCTCGCCAGCAGCAGGTGGTCGATTTGGATGATTCCCAGCGGCAACGTGTTCGCGCCCTCCTTGATGAGTAGCTTAAAAGAGTAGTCTGTGTTCTATTTTGTTTGTCTGTTGTTAGCGCTGCTGGCTGCTGGATTTGTCTGCTGGCCGTTGCTGAATCGCCGCGGGGTGGTGGCTGAAGTCAGTCATGATGAGGTGGTGAAAGATGTTTATCGTCAACGTTACGACGAGCTTTCCGGCGAAACTGCTGACACGCAATTGCGCAGTGAAATTGAAAATGAGCTGGGCGCCGTGCTGCTGACGGAATCATTGGGGGACGTTGATCAGAAGGAAATTTCCCGGCAGAAGGCGGGCTTGTCCTGGGCGCTGGCGCTCATTGTACCGCTGGCCGCGATAGGCGTTTATTTCCTGGTTGCCGAGCCGGAGCTGCAGAATATTCGCGGTGCAGAAGAAGTGCTGAGTCTGCCAGCAGATGACCCTTCTCTGCAAAGTTGGGCAGAACGATTGGCGGCACACACGCAGAACTCTCCGGCTGACGATAAAAGTCTTTATCTGCTTGGGCATGTGTATCTCAAGCAAGGTGAATACGCAGCCGCGGCAGAGGCTTTTGGGCGGACCGCGCAATTAGCAGGTGAAGATCTGAATGTACAGGTTTACTGGCTGCAGTCGCGCTACCTTGCGGCATCTGGGGTACTTGATGATTTCAGTCGCGAGCTGGCGCAGAAAATATTGCAGCAGGAACCGTCGTTAGGTGTTGTGCTTGAGATTCTGGCGCTGGACGCGTTTCGTTCCGGTAATGCGCAGCAGGCAGTGACGTTGTTGAATCGAGCTTTGACCAGCGCTAATGATTTACAACGTCAGGCTTCTTTTGCCACGGCCATACGTCAGGTTCGGGCAGGCATGCAGACTTCTGATCCCGGTGTTACCGTGGCGGTGTCTGCGTCAACGTCGCCACCTCCGCGTGCCAGTGTTTTTGTAGTAGCGCGACCGGTTGGCGGTGGTATGCCTTATGCTGCGGTCAAACAACCAGCCTTTCTGCTGCCCTTTGAGGTTCGGCTTGATGACCTTGTCAGTATGAGCCCCGAGCGCAGGCTCAGTCAGGCAGACGAGTTTGAGGTTCTGGTTCGCGTCAGCGAAAGTGGTAATGCGATGCCCCAGGCAGGTGACTGGCAGTGGATATCCATGCCGATGAATTTGAGTGACGCAGGTCCGCAGGCCCTTGACGCTACGCTCACACCGCCTGAGTAAACTGAACTTAAATCAACACACAGGGTCTATTGTCGTAACCAGGCAAAAGACGTTAGAAACATGGTATTCAAACCAACGCTGAATATTACTGAACAGATTGCCGATCACCTTGCTGACCTTGTCATCATTGGAGACCTGCCGGGTGGCGCGCGGATTCAGGAGCTGAAAATCGCTAACGAACTCGGCGTTTCCCGCGGTTCAGTTCGTGAGGCTCTGCTTATTCTTGAACGACGCCATCTGATTGAAATTGTGCCCCGAAAAGGGGCAGTGGTGAATGAGATAAACGCACAGGAAGCGTTGGACCTGGTCGATATGCTGGCGTCTGTAGAGCACCGCTGGTTCCACAGCCTTCTCTGTGCGCGTGCCGACGAGAGTCTGGCTGCCGCAGGAAATCTTTTGCCTGCCATGGATCGCGCGGCGAAAACCGGCGGTATCAACGAAATTATTCAGGCCCGCGGTGCGTTTTATGCTGAGCTGTTGAGTCCGGCAACCCGCTACATGAACGGCGTCTTTGAGTGCCTGTTGCCCACCAGTCAGCGCCTGATGTGTGTCCTGATTGAGCGCAGCGACGTCGATCTTCACGACATCGCCCGATATTACCGAGCGCTGCACACCGCTCTGGTTGAGGGTGATGCCGAGCGGTTGGATGAACTGCTTAACGCGTTTCACAAACGCCTGCATCTGTTGTGCAGCAAAACTTTTGGCGCTAAACCTGCCGCCAAGTCACGCAGGGGTAATCTGTCCTGGGCAGGACTGCCACTGGCCACTGCGGAGCCCACAGCGTAGCGCACATCCGGCGCGGAAATTTGCCGCCTTTGCGGTAGATTTTTATCACAAAGGTATTACCAACACGGGTGTCTTCCAGTAGACTGTCGCCTTCACGAACAGGGTAACTTCGTCTGAATTTAATCCTGGTTCGTCGAGGGGTGGGAAGGGTAATCTCCCTGCAGTCAGATCTCGATAGGCCAGAGTAACCGTTCATACGATCCGCTTATGCATCTGAAGCAAATCAAGCTTGCAGGTTTTAAATCTTTTGTCGACGCGACAACCGTTACCCTCCCCGGAAATCGCTGCGCGGTTGTAGGCCCTAACGGATGCGGTAAGTCGAATATCATCGATGCCGTACGTTGGGTGATGGGCGAAAGCTCAGCAAAACAGTTGCGTGGCGAAAGCATCACAGATGTCATTTTTAACGGCTCTAACAGCCGCAAACCAACGGCGACGGCGTCGATTGAGTTGTTTTTCGACAATTCTGATGGCCGCATTGGTGGTGAATATTCTGCTTATGCGGAAATAGCCATACGTCGGGTGGTGACGCGTGACGCTCAATCCAATTACTACCTCAATGGCAACAAATGTCGTCGCCGTGATATTCAGGACATTTTCCTGGGTACAGGCTTTGGTCCGCGTAGTTACTCGATCATTGAGCAGGGCATGATTTCCCAGCTGGTGGAAGCAAAACCTGAAGAGCTGCGAGTTTACCTGGAAGAAGCAGCAGGCATTTCCAAATACAAAGAGCGCCGTCGGGAAACAGAAAACCGCATCAAACATACCAGGGAAAACCTTGAGCGTATCAATGACATACGCGAGGAACTTGCGAGACAACTTGACCGCCTTGAGCGGCAGGCTCAAGCGGCTGAAAAATATCGAGAGCTGCGTCAGGAAGAATCTCTGGTCACCGCGCAGCTGTATGTCCTGAAACACAACACGCTTCGCGCGCAACTTACTGAGCGCGAAGCGAACATCACCCAGCTTGAGCTTGAGCAGGAAAAAGCCATTGCGGCCCAGCGTCAGCTTGAAGCGCAGATTGAAGCTTCCCGCCAGAATCACGCCAATACCAGCGAACAGTTCAATGCGGTTCAGGGCCAGTTCTACCAGCTGGGTGCGGATATCGCCCGTATCGAAGAAGCGATTGCGTTTAACCAGGCTCGGGTGAAACAGCTCGAGCTGGATCTGCAAACGGTAGAGCAGCGTCAGAGTGAGACCGATCGCCAGATCAACATGGATAAAAGCCAGATAGGCGATCTGCAGACACGACTGCAGGAACTGCTGCCTCAGGTGAGTGCACTGGCCGAACAGGACGCTGATTTGCAGCAGGCTCTGCACGATGCGGAAGGCAACATGGGTGCCTGGCAACAGCGTTGGGATCAATTCAACAGCCAGGCGTCACGTAACGACCAGGAAGCAGAGGTCCAGGCATCCCGCATCGAACATCTTGAACAATTGTTGCAGCGTCTGCGTGGTCGTCAGGACGAACTGGCTCAGCAGCAGGAAGCGCAACAGGATCACTCTGGCGGTGAAGTTGTCCATCAGCTGGCGGAAGAAATTTCAGGTCTGGAAACCCAGTCTCGAGATCTGAATATAAAAATTGATGATGCTTTGAAAGCCTTAGGGCAGACCCGTGAAGAGGCGCTGCTGCGTGAACGCGAAGTGGAAGCGGCGCGTGCAGCGGTGCAGGAGATGCGCCATGAACTGGCCAGCTTACAGGCTATGCAGGACGCCGCCCTGGGTCAGAGCGTGCAGGAGGCGGAAACCTGGATTGCACAGAACAATCTGACCCAGACACCGCGTCTGGGTGAAACCCTGGCTGTGGTACCGGGTTGGGAGCGTGCGGTTGAAACCGTGCTGGGGCATTTTCTCAGTGCTCTGCAGGTGGATAACCTGGATGATTTTGCCGCCTCGCTGGCGGAATTACCCGAAGGCGACCTGGCCCTGGTTGAATTGAATCAGCACAGCCAGCCTGCTGTGGAAAATACCGAACTGGAGTTGCCCAGTCTGCACTCCCTGGTACGTGCAGATGCGGTCAGCGCGATGTCCCTGCTGCACGGTATCTATGCCGCCCAATCTACCGCTGTAGCACTGTCGAAACGTCATCTGCTGCAGGCCGGTCAGAGTATTATCACCCGTGAAGGATTCTGGATCGGCGCGGATTGGATGCGCGTACTGCACGACCATGATCAGGAAGCGGGCATCATCGAACGCGGGCAGCAGCTTGAAACCCTGAACGTACAGGTTGAAGAAGCAGAACAGCATCTTACCGAACTCCAACAGGACGTCGTCGCAGGCCGAGAAGCAGTTGAGCGTATCGAGATGCAACGCGAAGAGTTGCAGCGCACTTTGAACCAGTTGAATCAGAATCTGGGCCAGCGCCGCACTGATCACGGTGTAACCCGGGTTAAACTCGAAGAAGCGGGTGCCCGTCGGGAACGGCTGATTAAGGATGCGGCGGAAATCACGGAACAGATTGAAGCAGAATCCGCCAGTTTGAACACTGCGCGAGAGCGGCTGCGTGAGGCCGAACTGTTACGCGAAGGACAGGCGGAAACGCGACGTGCACTGCAGGCGGAACGTGAACAGGCAGATGCCGACCTGGTAGCGGCACGAGAGCAGGCCCGTCTCAAGCGGGACGAGTTCTACGCCTTGAATGTGGAAAAGGAAGGTCTTCAGTCTCGCCTGGCGGCCAGTGAAACTGCTCGTCAACGACTGGAAAAACAGCAACAGGAACTGGCTCAACAGCAGGAAAGTCTGACTGCTGGCATCGCCACAAGCCAGACACCGCTGCCTGACCTGCAGCAGGAGCTGGCCGAGAAGCTTGATGCCAGAGTTTCAGTGGAAAGCGAGCTGGCAACGATTCGCACTCAGCTGGAAGAGGCTGAACAACTGACACGTAACCTGGATGGTCAGCGTCAGGCACAGGAACAAACCGTAGAAAAAATGCGCGGCGACCTTGAACAGGCTCGAGTTGAGCGTCAGGGCTTTGCTGTGCAGGAAAATAATTTGCTCGAACAACTAGGCAGCACTGGCCATAGTCTGGAGCAGGTACGTACTGAAATGCCCGAAGAGGCAGAAGAGAGCGTGTGGAGTGACCAGCTTGATCGTCTGGGTCGGCGTATTGCCAGACTCGGCGCTATCAACCTGGCTGCGATCGAAGAATACGAACAGGAATCTGAACGTAAGGTATACCTTGATTCACAGGCGGAAGATCTGGAGTCGGCAATGGAAACATTGTCTGAGGCCATCCGCAAAATAGACCGGGAAACCCGGACGCGATTCAAGGATACATTTGAAGCGGTAAACAGCCGTCTGGGTGAGCTGTTTCCGAAAGTTTTTGGCGGAGGACACGCCTATTTAGAACTGACCGGGGAGGACCTTCTCGATACCGGTGTCTCGCTTATGGCAAGACCACCTGGTAAACGCAATGCCAGCGTCCATTTGCTCTCTGGAGGCGAAAAAGCTATGACGGCGGTCGCTCTGATCTTCGCCATATTCCATCTCAATCCGAGCCCGGTTTGCCTGCTCGATGAGGTGGATGCCCCTCTGGATGACGCAAATGTTTCGCGCTTTGCAGCACTCATAAAAGAAATGTCAGCTGATGTGCAATTCCTCGTTATTACACATAACAAAATTACGATGGAAATGGCTGATTACTTGATGGGTGTCACGATGCAGGAGCCGGGTGTTTCTCGCCTGGTTTCAGTAGACGTGGACGAGGCCGCGGCCATGGCGGTGTAACCTGTGTCAATGCACATGGGATACACACTGACCGCGAAAAAGGTTTGGAACTAACGATTGCTATGATTGGCAATCAAGGAGCCTAGGTTGGACATAAAAGATTTTATCCTCATAGGTGGCGGTTTATTGATTGCCATGGTTATTGGACACGGATTCTGGATCGCCTGGCGTGCCAAGCGTGAGCCCCTGCGTTTAGATATTGTGCCGGATCTGATTCCAGACAGCGTTGATGAAATTGAGCGCCTGCGCGGCGAGCTGCCCAACGGCGGCGCGCGTATTGTACCGCGTCGACCGATGGCGGAAGAGCAGGTTAACCTGCCGCTGGATTTTGCAGAAAGCCCGCCGTTGTTGATTACACCCACGTCAGAAAAATCAACAACGCCGTCACCTGATGTTGCAGCCAACGAACCTATCGAGGCAGCCGAACCTTGCGAGAGTAAAAGTAAACCTAAAGTTCATCAGGCGCCGCCGCGGGTTTCTGGCGAGGCATCCAGACCTGTTGAACCTGAATTGACCACAACAAGACGTAACGTATCTCAGCGTAACAAAGCCGCTGATGCGCAGGCGCCGGTAAAACCTCATGTACGTGAGGTATCTTTACACACACAAGAGCGACAGCGTTCCAGAAAACGCGCAGAAAGTGAAAACGCGGCTTCTTCCTCTGCTGATCTCGGCGCGGTCGAAGAGCTGCTTGTGGTGAACGTTCTGGCTCCGCGAGGTGAGAGTTTTGACGGGGAGCGTCTGGTTAACGCGTTGCGAAACCAGGGCCTGCGTTACGGCGAGATGAACATTTTCCATCGCGTTGATACGGCGACAAAAGCCAAACTTTACGGCGTTGCCAATGCTGTTGAACCGGGTACTTTTGATCTGTCTGACCTCGAAGCCCTGCACTCGCCGGGTATGACTTTTTTCCTGCAATTGCCGGGCCCGTTGGACGCCACGGATATGTTTGACGATATGCTGGAAACAGCCCGAAATATTGCCGTTGAGCTGGGTGCGGAGCTGCGTGATGAGGCGATGAGTGGCCTGACCGGTCAAACGGTAGAGCACATGCGTCAGCGCATAGCTGACTATTCGCGCCGAAGGTTGTCTAAACGAGCCTGAAGTGGCGGCGTCGAAAAAGGCGGACAAAGCGCGATTGCAGCAATTGCGCGACGAGCTTAATCATCATATTCACCGCTACCATGTGCTGGATGAGCCTGAAATCTCAGACGGCCAGTATGACGCGCTATATGATGAACTGCTGTCCATAGAAGCAGCCCATCCAGACTGGGTGACGTCAGACTCTCCCAGTCAACGTGTGGGCGGTGCCCCACTCGCTGAATTCAACCAGGTACGCCATGACGTACCCATGCTGTCGCTGGAAAAGTGTACAACCGCTGATGAACTGGGAGAGTGGATAGAGCGCTGCAAAGGCCTGCTCGACCAACCCGAAAAGCTGCGCCTGAGTTGCGAACCTAAAATTGACGGCGTCGCGGTAGCGTTAAACTACGAACAAGGTGTTCTGGTGCTGGCGGCTACCCGTGGCGACGGTGAGACCGGCGAAGACATCACTGCAAACGTGCGGACCATTAAATCGATTCCCTTGCGACTCAGTGCAGCCGATGTGCCAGACCGCGTCCAGGTGCGCGGTGAAATTTATATCCCCCAGAGCGATTTTGAGGCCTACAACAAGAAAGCTGTAGCCCTGGGTTTGAAGCCGATGATCAATCCGCGGAACGGTGCCGCCGGCAGCCTGCGCCAGCTTGATTCGAAAATTACCGCTGAGCGTCCGCTGACCATGTTCTGTTACAGCATGGGGGCAACCGAGGGTTCCTGGCAGCCAGAGACTCATGCGGAAGTCATTGAGACCTTTTCGCGCTGGGGGCTGCGTACCAACCCACTGGTGCGTGTCGTTGCAGACAGGGACGGCGCGCTGGCGTATATCAATGAAATCCAGGAGCTGCGGCATACCCTCGGTTACGATATCGATGGCGTTGTCGTCAAAGTAAACGCGTTATCGATGCAGGCAGAGCTCGGCACGGTTACACGTAAACCCCGCTGGGCGATTGCTTTTAAGTACCCTGCTGAAGAAGCTGTATCCCGGGTCGACAAAGTTGAGTTCCAGGTAGGTCGAACCGGCTCAATAACGCCCGTGGCACGCCTGCAACCGGTGTTTGTTGGTGGTGTCACGGTGTCCAATGCAACCCTGCACAATATGGATGAAATCAGTCGCCTGGATCTCCATCTGGGTGACTGGGTCATGATTCGACGTGCCGGTGATGTGATTCCCCAGGTTGTGTCCGTGATCCTCAGCCGCAGACCTGCCGATGCCGCTGCCATCAGTTTGCCGGAACGCTGTCCTGCGTGTGACAGTCCCATTGTCCGCACAGGTGATGAGGCTGTGGCACGCTGCAGCGCCTCTCCACAGGTCTGTCCTGCGCAACGCAAAGAAGGCATTAAACACTTTGCGTCACGGCTGGCACTGGATATCGACGGTCTGGGCGACAAGCTGGTTGAACAGATGGTTGACCAGGGTTTGATTGCAACGTCTGCAGACTTGTTTGCACTGAGTGTTACCGATATTGCCTCACTTGAGCGCATGGGCGAAAAATCTGCGGCAAATCTGGTTGCCGCGCTTGAAGCCAGCAAGGAAACCACGCTGGCGAAGTTCATATACGCCTTAGGCATACGTGACGTCGGTGAAGCAACCGCTGCAGCCCTGGCACAACACTTTGCGGATCTGCAGGCCTTGATCAAGGCCGGACCGGAAGAGTTGGAACAGGTGGACGACGTAGGTCCAATTGTTGCGGGTCGAATTCTCGAGTTTTTTGCCGATGCAGATAATCTCAAGATTGTGACCCAGTTGATTGAGGCAGGGGTCCGGTGGCCGGCGATCGAAAAAGGCGCCAACAGCGAGCTCCTGAAAGGGCAGACCTGGGTGCTGACGGGTACCCTCACATCACTTTCCCGCAATGAGGCGAAAGCTATTCTGGTTGGAATGGGTGCAAAAGTGGCGGGCTCGGTTTCTGCCAAAACCCATCAGGTGGTTGCCGGACCGGGCGCTGGCAGCAAACTGGAAAAAGCCCAGAAATTAAATCTACCGGTTATGGATGAAGAAGAGTTTTTGCAGTATCTTCAACAACATGGCGTCGAAATCTAATATTCATTTTCGTTATTTGAAACCGCTTGGCCTGGCCTGGTTGATGGCCCTGGTGGTTGCGCTCAGCAGCTGCTCTTCAAATCCGCCGCGGCAGCCGAATCAGGTCTGCGACATTTTTGATGAAAAAGGCAGCTGGTACAAAGCTGCTCGAAAAGCTAAAAAACGCTGGGGCATGCCGGTTAACGTTGGTATGGCCTTTGTCCACCGTGAATCATCTTATGTTGCGGATGCCAAGCCGCCGCGCAAACGGCTGCTGGGACTTGTACCCTGGCGACGACTGTCATCCGCGTATGGTTATGCTCAGGCCACCGATGAAGCCTGGCGCGATTATCTGGACGACACCAATCGCTGGTTTGTGGATCGCGACAACTTCCATGACGCGATGGATTTCATAGGCTGGTACAACCACCGTTCGCACAAACAGCTTGGTATTGCGAAGAATGACCCTTATCGTCTGTATTTAGCGTATTACACCGGACCTACCGGGTATCGCAGAGGTGTCTGGAAAAACTCCCCCACAATCCAGGGTTATGCCCAGAAAGTCACTGCCCAAGCCACCCGTTACGCCCATCAGTTGAAGCAGTGTGGGCGCAGCGCCTGACAGGCTGCTAGGGTTTAAGTGGCGCACCAAAGTGGTTGCTGTAGACCATTTTTTCGATGGGCTTTCTTGATATAGAACCATGCCCACCTTTCACGGGATAACCTAACGGCACAAAGGCTGCGGTATGCCATTCTTCGGGTATCTGCAGCAATGCTTTTACAGCCGGTTCTTCAATACACAACAAGGTTGTAAGCACACACCCGAGCTGCTCATTGCGCGCCGCCAGCAACAGATTCTGAACCGCGGGGTAGATGGAACCGCCACCCACAACGCTGGGCCGTGACAGCCCGGCATCTGTGATGGTGATGTTATCGGTATTGAAACAGAATACACAGATGACGGGTGCTTCGAACATGTGGTGGGCGAGGTAAGTGCCCGATTCTAACGCGCGCCGGGATTGTTCTGCCTGGGCGGCTGGCATGTCCGTCAGGTGTTTCTCATAAGCGGGAACGTAGCTGTCCCAATGCGGGCGATAGAGATCCTGCAAACCCTGTTTGAGTTCAGGCGCGGTGACGCTGATGATGCGCCAGGACTGATGGTTACCCCCAGTAGGCGCCCATGTGGCTGCGGTCAGAACCCGCTCGAGCACGTCCGCCGGTATTGGATCGGCTCGCAGCCGCCGCACAGCGCGCAGCGTCGACATGGCCTCATACAGTTCCATATATTATCCCCTGTTAGTCCATCAGTAACTGACGCCCATACCCGCTCGAACATCGTTGTTTACACCATACTGGGCAATGGGATAACGCAGGCCATTGCTGGATAACGCAGCCAGACCCTGAATAATCTTAGGCAGAAAGCTGGGGGGTATGGCCATCAGCAGTTCATCTTCCATGACGCCGCCGTATCGCCGTTCCGCAAAACAGGGAATAGACAGGGAAGGCTCGCCGCTTGCCAGGGCACGACCCCAGGAGTCAGCACAGGCGGATTCGCCAACACATCCCCATTCGAGTTTTTTATAACCTGTCCATTGCAGGCCATTGATAAACAGGATCATCTGCGCCGGGGTGGCATAGATCAGGCAGATGTCCGGTGGATTCAGGCGCCCACTGGCCAGCGGGCTGACTGCCATCGCTTCATATTGACCAAAGGGGACAACGTCCATGGCTGCCTGATGAGCCGCCGCATCTTCCTGGGTACCGTACCAGACACCGTTCATGCGATCACCGGACAACCACTCTTCACTGCGTGGATGCAGCCCGATAACGGTACTGCACTGGGCGCCCACCAGGTCCTCAGCGGTGATACCCACAGTCCAACCGTTGCGTGATGCCTGGCCCACAATCTGGTCTGTGGTGTGAACATCCTTAGGGCGACGGATGCGCGGAATGGCTTCCATATCAGCCTTGTTGCTGAACATCTTCATACCTATAGGGGTTGTTCGCAGGCGCAGATAAGTGTTCAGGCCGGCAACAATTTCTGCGCCGTCGAAGTGGCTCAGATCTGTTGTGATTAACTCGTCATCCATCATCTTGCTCCGTAAAGAAGTGTTGCTGTAGAAAAACTGAACTGAGATCGCCCAGCCTTTCTGGTTCGTCGTAGT
This sequence comes from Pseudomonadaceae bacterium, assembly GCA_024743175.1. Lineage (GTDB taxonomy): Bacteria > Pseudomonadota > Gammaproteobacteria > Pseudomonadales > Azotimanducaceae > UBA4421. The sequence continues at coordinate 64,613 of JANSXA010000012.1, forward strand.
GGACCATATGGCCGGATTGATCGAACCAGTGGTGTTCATGTTGAGGGATAAGTGCGGCACGGCTTTCCATTTCACCCTCTGCAAAGTGCCCGGTGAAGCCATCCTGGGCCAGCTCCTGGCCCCAGTACTGGTAGGAAAGTGCGCCGCTGATGATGCAGGTGGGTGCTTTTATATTCTGCCAGTATTTAGTGTTGTCCCGGGTGTTGACGCCAATGAATACGTTGCGCGCCTGGGGGTCAAAATTCCAATGCAGCTGGCCGTTGATCACAGTTGTCAGATGGGGAACTATATCCTGCGCCAGTGCAGGCGTGAGCCGGGGATTATTTCGCAGAAGACGTGCAGCGCCATCTGCATTATCGCTCAGCGGCCTGCCACCCCCTCGCTGCAGGCTTGCTCTTTGCAGCAGAGAAGAGCGGTAGCCGGCCAGTTCCCGCACCGGGTCCCCTTCACCGGGTCGTCTGGGTGGCCCCATACCTTCAGCCATGATCAGGGCAGCAACCTTTTCTGGAAACAAGGCGCTGAAACGTGCCGCAATCTGCCCGCCCAGGCTATGCCCGAACAGTGCCACAGGTGACGGTGAGTTACAGAACTCGATCACTGCCAGTAGATCCAGCAGGTAGTCGGGCATGGCGTATGCCTGTGCTACGCCGCTTTGACCATGGCCGCGCAGATCAGGCAGCAAAACGCGTCGCTGACCGCCACTTTGGCTGATGATCTGTGCTACCGGCAGCAGTGAATACGCGCTGTCGCGCAGCCCGTGCAGCATAACAACACAGGGTGCATCGGTTGGTCCGAGCTCGAGCACAGACAAATCGAGATGGTGGCCTGCAATGACATGAACCCGGTCTGGTTCAGGTAGTGACACGTTTAAACTCAGGCGGACGTTTTTCGATGAATGAACGCACACCTTCACGAAAATCATCACGTACCAGGCTTTCAGCCATCCAGGTATTGGTTTCAGACATTGCCTCTCCCAGCGGCATATTCATGTGCCGATGGATCTGTGCCTTTATCACCTGCAATGAAGTGGGTGAACAGTTCGCCGCCAGGTTTTCAATATACTCTCGGGCGGTGGCGACGGATGTACCGGTATCAACAAGTCGCTCTGCAAATCCCAGTCGATGCGCCTCTGTTCCGTCGAATTTCCGTGCACTCCACAGCAGGTCGAGGGCGTTGCCGGAACCGACCAGCCGGGGCAGCGTCCAACTCATGCCGTGCTCGGCGATCAGGCCTCGCTGGGAAAAAGCGGTACTGAACTTTGCCTGTTGTTCAACGATGCGCAGATCAACAAGGCTGGCAATTGCCATGCCGAGACCGGCACAGGCGCCGTTTATGGCAGCGACCACGGGTTTCCGTATGGCCTGCAGGTAGCTGAAAGTGACCTTGAAGTTATCCCCCAGCGCTTCGTCTCCCGGATCTGCCTTTAGATGCGACAGATCTTCAGCATCGCCGTCACCCGTACTTAAATTATCCAGCGCGTTCATATCCATGCCGGGACAGAACCCACGCCCTGCACCGGTAAGAATGATGCCAACCACCGCCTCATCTGCCTCGGCACTCGCCAGCGCATGTTTGATTTCAGCGAGCATGCGATTGGTGAATGCATTAAGTGCTTCCGGACGATTCATCGTGATGACTGCAACAGGGTCGCTCACGTCAAAAAGAATTTCCTCGTATTGCATGGCTGTCATAACTCTCTCCTAAATTAGTTCCAAGCGGCTTTAGCCTAACGGCTCAGGTGATTGTGATCTACAGGCGCAAGGCAAAGTTTGCTCAAAAAAAGCGTATGATTGCGGGTTTTTGCAGGCTCGAAAGACTACTCGAACCTGTTGTCTGAACTGGAGGATTGAGCGAGTTAAGTGAAAAGTCTGGGTCTGATTTTTGTGGCTTTGATCGGCGCAGCGGGTGTGCTGTCGATAGCGGGTTGGTGGATAGGTCCGCAACTGGTGCAGATTGCCCTGCTTGATGAACGGCGTGATCAGCCTTATCTGCTGCTGGATTTTGTCAAAACTTCAGGTGAGCAGGATGAAGCGTATCTGTTGAGTCACTATCAGCAACCGCTCACCGGGTTGATTGCCAGTGAAGGTGGCGTGCCAGTGGGCGCCTATACGCTGGTCCAGTTATTTGAAGGTACCCGGGCGGATGAATGGAGCCACCTCAACAACTTTCATCTGTCTCGGGCGCAGGATCTTGCACAGGTGATGACTTCATCACCCTATAGAATCATTGCAGGCAATGGCAGAGTCGAAAACTTCACGCTGGGGCATTTTTCTGCTCAAGCCGTTCGTTGGCGAGCGGGTCTGGTCATCTGGCTGGTACGCGCCAGCGAGCATGTTGCAGTTGATAACCTTGCACCGGTCCTGGCCACACTCGAGGGCACGTCAGGCCGGCTGGTCTGGGATAAAGCGGCGCATATCTATCATCGCGAGCAGGATTGGGATCGGCTTGTGGTGCTGGACTTTCCGTCAGCCGAAGACGCGTTGAACTGGATGCGAGATCCGGAAGTGGCCACTGCACGGGTCATTGCAGGTGCTAAGGCACGACGCTCCATGGTGGCCGTTTATGGCCGTGCGGACAGACGTTAGTTATCACTGTACTCAAAAAAACAGACGTTTTTGAACTCATCAAATTCACCCAGATTGGGGTAGGTTAATGCCTGCATGTGATGAATAACGCGGAACTCCGGATCGTTCACATCATCAATGCGGGAGTCGGCAATGAGCATTCTGGCCGCTTTGTTTTTTGCTTTTGCCAGCAGTACAAAGTTGCTTCGATCGTATAAAACGTCTGCCATGAACAGCAGATCGAGATTGTCTGGCACCTTATCAAGATTGTTTGACAGGGATACTTCTACCTGGTTCAGATCTGCGTTTACCTTTGTTGCGAGTAGTGCATCCGGGTCCGTATCACAGGCCCAGACATGCCGTGCACCCATCAACTTGGCCATTACGGCAACCACTCCGGAGCCGCAGCCGAGGTCAATAACATCTTTGTCCTGCACAATATTTGGTTGCCGTGCCAGCCATTGTGCCGTTGCCAATCCGCTGCCCCAGCAGAAAGCCCAGTAAGCCGGATTTGCAATAACGTTGTGCATCACCTCGGCGGGCAGAGGGCCTGTGTGGAAGTCGGCATTAATCAGGGCCAGGTGGAGTTCTGCAAGCCCAGGCAATGGACCCACTTCAATATGTGCCATAGGCAGTGTGGTTTGAAGGGCGCGTTCGAGATCCACAAGATGTGGGCTCGCGAGCGGGTTTTTTGGCATGGCGCTGTGCAGCGCTCTTAGAGTGACTGGCTCTGTCGTCGAATCCAGAACAAACCAGCGATACCCAGGCCCAGAACCAGGAAGTAGCTGTAATCGAAGGTATCTGCAGCAGAACCACCTGACTCTGCTGCAGACCCCCCAATCGTGGACTCCTGAGTAACGGTCTGATTGACCGCACCCATGGAAATGGTACTTGCATGTATGACATCGGCGCCCTCAGCGCTTACGCGTGCGCTGAGAATGGTGCAAAGGAAAATAACCAGTAACGGAGTAGTTTTCACAACAAGCCAAACTCGAAAGTACGTGATCTATAATAGAGATGCAGGTCACAATCTGCTGCATTGGCCATGTATGGATTGTAAGTAAAAAGTAACGACGAGAACGCTGCGATTGTGAAAGGACGCGCTGATAGCGTTTTAAAGGCCTTGGGGCCTCGACAGAACGCTGCCTGTTGTGCTTTTATTAGCGGTTTTCCGACCCGCGATATACTGCGGTTTCAGCACGATTGGGGGAGCCAATATGCCAATGATCCTGAATGAAGAGCAGAACATGCTCAAAGACAGTGCAAAAGATTTTTGCACGAATAATGCACCCATCGCTCAATTGCGCAGCCTGCGTGATGCGGATGCCAAAGAAGGCTTCGATACGGGCACCTGGAATTCCATGGTGGAACTGGGCTGGGCTGCAATTCCCTGGGGTGAAGATCATGGCGGATTGGCATTTGGCTATAAAGGCCTCGGTGTGGTGACCGAAGAAACCGGCCGCACACTGACCGCAAGCCCGTTGTATGCCTCTGTGTGGGTAGGTGGCACGATTGTGAATACAGGTGGGTCAGATGCGCAGAAATCCGAATTATTGCCTCAGGTAGCCGCTGGCGAACTGTTGCTGGCTCTGGCGCTGGAAGAAGGCCATCGACACGCGCCTTACCAGATTGCCACCAGTGCCAAGAGTGCGGGCGATGGTTACACCATCAGTGGTAAAAAAACATTTGTACTGGATGGTCATGTGGCCAACAAACTGATTGTTGTCGCCCGTACCAGCGGTGATAGCGGTGCGAGGGATGGTCTTTCTCTGTTCCTGGTGGACGCCGACGCAGACGGCGTAACCATTACGCGCACCAAGATGGCGGATTCGCGAAATGCAGCCAACATTGAATTCACCGATGTCAAAGTCGACGCGGATGCGCTGATTGGTGAAGAAGGCAAAGGTGCCGACATACTCGACCCGTCGCTGGACATTGCACGCATCGGTTTGTCTGCGGAGATGCTCGGCTCCCTGCAGGAGTGTTTCGAGCGTACCGTGGAATATCTCAAAGAGCGCAAGCAGTTTGGCGTGCCAATCGGATCCTTCCAGGCACTGAAGCACAGAGCAGCCAATATGTTCTGCGAGATAGAACTGTCCAAGTCCTGCGTTCTGGAAGCGCTGACCGCGCTGGATGAAGGCCGTGACGCCCAGGAGATTGCCAAACTTGCCAGTCTCACCAAGGCCAAAGTAGGCGAAACCTATAATCTGGTATCCCGTGAAGGCATTCAGATGCATGGTGGCATCGGTATGACCGACGAGTTTGATATCGGCTTTTTCATCAAACGCGCCGCGGTGACAGAACAGACCTTTGGTGACGTCAATTTTCACCGTAATCGCTACGGTGAACTTGAAGGATACTAAGCGCCCGGCTTAGCCCGCTTCGGAATCGCAATCACGTGCCCCACCTGCGGGGGCACGGCCAACCCGCTGTGCGCCTGCTTCAGCTGCTCTAAAGACTCGATAACAGGGTCTGGGAAAGGTGCGGATCGTCGCGTCTGCATATCCACGTGCATGCCAATCTGCTCTGAGGTTGCCGCCAGGTAGCCCTCCGCCTGATGATAAAGCTGTTCAAAAAAATGCACGCGTTTGCTGTCATAGTCGAGCAGCTGGAAATGCACAAATACTCTGTCTCCTAACGACAATTCGCTGAGATAGTTCAAGTGGACTTCCATGGTGAAGCAGGAACCCTGACCGCTCTGAGCGTAGGCGGCACCGATGCCGAGAAGGTCGTAGACGTGATCAACACCGCGATCAAAAATGACGTTGTAAAAGGCCATATTCAAATGGCCATTGTAATCGATCCAGTCTTCTATAACAGTTTGCTCTGGACAGATCACCGGCGCTTGTTCGAGGTCTGGCGGGATGGTCACTGTGTGCTCCGGTTTTTTCATCAAATAGACGTGATTAGTCATGTTACCCGGCCAGCGATGCGTTATAAACTTCGGGTATGAGCGCTATTCCCCCGCTGAAATTCTCGACCAAAATAAGCTACGGTTTGGGCCAGGCCACCGAAGGTATAAAAAACGGTGCGTTTAATGTCTTCATCTTCTTTTATTACGCCCAGGTGTTGGATTTATCTACAACCTATACCGGCCTGGCGGTGTTCCTGGCGTTGGTGCTTGATGCAGTTACAGACCCTCTGATCGGGTCGATCTCCGACAATTGGAAAAGCAGATACGGAAGGCGGCATCCGTTTCTGTACGCCGCAGTGTTGCCGTTGGGGTTGAGTCTGATTGCTCTGTTCAGTCCACCGGATTTACCCGAGTTTGGACTGTTTCTGTGGCTGACGGTTTTTGCCATGCTGACCAGGGCGTCGATCACTTTGTTTTACGTGCCTCATGTTGCTCTGGGCGCAGAACTGTCTGCAGACTTCGACGAACGTACCACCATTGTCGCTTATCGTTTTTTCTTCAGTTATATCGGCCATCTGGTGACTTATGCGATCGGCTTCACGCTGTTCTTTGCGGACAGTCCTGAATATCCCCATGGCCAGTTCAATGTGGAGGCCTATCTGCCTTTCGGGATCACGCTGGCAGTGCTCATAGGTCTGGTGGCGCTGTATTCGGCGGCAGGCACTCAGAACCGTATTCCGTATCTGGTGCAACCAGCGGTGCAGCGTCCGTATCTGGGCATCTGGCATACCCTGCAACAGACCCTCGCGGAACTGTTGCAGGCGCTGAAGAACGTGTCGTTTCGCTGGCTGTTCACCGGCGTGCTGGTTGTTTTTATGATGGTCGGTGTAGATCAGGCATTGAATCTGCATATGAACACCTACTTCTGGGAGTTGCAGAGCAGTGGCAACCTGCTGTTTTTCATGGCTACTCCGATCGGCGCTCTGTTGGGCACGTTCTGCTCACGACGTTTAACCGAATGGTTGGATAAGAAGCCACTTATCCTGTTTGGCACGTTGTGGTGGGCGGGGTGTCAGGTTGTACCTGTGGTGCTGCGTCTGTTCGACTGGTTCCCGGAAAACGGCAGCGATGCACTGTTGTGGACGTTGATACTGGTGAAATTTCTGCAGGGTGTTGGCGTGGTCCAGGCGCTGGTCGCCTTTTCGTCCATGGTTGCTGATATCGTTGACGAGCAGGAACTTGTTACTGGCAAACGTCAGGAAGGGATGTTCTTTGCCGCGGTATCATTTTCCAACAAAGTCACCACGGGGTTGGGTTCCGCAGTGGCTGGCCTGGCTTTGACGGTAATTGCCTGGCCAACCGGCCCGGAGATTACAACCGCAGCCGATGTGGCTCCGGAAACCCTCATCTGGCTGGGCCTTGTGTTCGGGCCTATCGTGTCTGGTTTTGCGCTGGTCTCAGCTTACTGCTACTCCAAATACAATCTTGATCGCAAACGGCATGCTGAAATTGTGTCTGAACTTGAAAGGCGTCGGGCACAAGCTGCCTGAGCACACGTTGTGTAGTGCTAATGGTTCAACACCTGGTTCGCTTTCTGCAGGTTGGTGGCGTCGCTTTTGCCCTTGATGCCGGGTTGCTCTGGTTTCTTGTTTATCAGATGGGGGTGCCACCGATTCTTGCTCGTGGCTTCTCATTTGTAATCACCATCGCCGTGACATTTGTGCTGAATGCCCGGTACACGTTCGCTGCGTCGATAAAAGAGTCTTCCAAGAGTCGCTACATTCTGATTCAGTGCGCGGGTTCCGCCATCAATTTTGCGGTCTACTCGGCGCTTGTGTTGGCAGGTTTGTTGGGTCCGCTTTGGGCTTTAGTTGTTGGGTCTTTCCTGGGTTCTGCGCATAACTTTCTGATGATGCGCCGTTTTGTGTTTGCCGGCGCTACAGACAGGCCCCCTGCATAGCGTCAATCCACTGTGCGATCAGCGCCTGGCCTTCCTTGTGCACCAGTGTTCGCCCAAGCTCAGGCATCATAGTGGCGGGGTCGGTTGTGTTCATCCGGTAAGCCAGAATAGATCTGTCAGAATCACCGGGCACAATGCTGTACAGGTGCCCGCCAGATCCGCGTCCCGCAGCGATGGGTGGTTTGCATTCGCCCATTGTTTTCAAATCATGATCGGCGTAGTCGAGCAGTAACCCCGATGTATCAGCTGCGCCAGCTGCGTTATGACAATGACCACAGTTGATGTCCAGGTAACTGCGCGCGCGGTGATCCAGGTCTGCATCGCCAGTAGTCATATCTGCGTTGGCAAATACGTTTTCCATGGCTGGCAGACCATCAAGCGTGCCGCGCGCGTGCCAGGCGGTGAGTTGGTTGACGCCATTTATGGGATCTGGTCTGTTGAGGTGGCGGGCTTTGATTCCAATGGGCTGGATGTCACCCGCGGTATGGTCTGTTGCATGACAGCTTGCGCACTGGTTGCGGCTGGGCACCAGGTAATTGAGCACCTCACCATCACTTGTCGGCAGGGTTTGTAAATCACCGGTGATGGCAAGGTAAGCGTCATCTCCGCGCCAGATGTAGGGCAGGGCATCCCAGCCGTCACTCTGCTTCACCAGCAGTCGGGTTTCCAGCAGCAGCGTCCTGGTCAAATCCAGACTGCTGGGATTGCCGTCCCAGCTGGCATCCAGGATCAGAGCACCATCACCGGCATGCTGGTAGAAAAAGGTTTTGCTGATGATGCTGCCAACCGGTAACACAAACGCATCGAAGTCCTGATATTGTGCTGTTCGCGTCGGTGGTATGTACAAGGTGCGCAGCTTTAACGCGTAGTCGGTGAACAACGGTGTGTTCAGGTCATAGACGTGGGTGTCCTCGGCAGGGACTAACGCGTTACCCTGCTTGTGGATTAATCCCCAGGCAGACAGATTTTCCGGGTACTGGTCTGCGGAAAAGAAACTGACCGCCGGCTGTCTGCTGCAGCTGCTGCACAATAAGCAGGCCAGTAAAATGCACGGTACTGCTTTAAACCCGTAACTCACAAGAAGTGCTCAGTGTTGCTTAGATGCCCATAGACAGAGTCACCGGTGACAGTTTGTCTACGGTGCAATCATGGTTGCCCATGTTTACGTTTGGATTAGCATATTCGTTGGCGGCGTCGATGTTCAACAGTTCCACATCGCCATTCTGCACACAGATGACTGCCTGTTCATCAGCACGCTGGGGGTTCATGACGCCATCCCAGATAATATCCGGGAATTCGCCGTCAGAACCATAAACGGCGTTTCTGATCTGGGTCAGGGCATCAGTGCCTGGTGCTGTACCGCCACCCTCAAACTGATTGCCGTAAATGAATATGTCTTCAGGGTACGGATCGAAGCTCTCAACCAGTTCTCTCTGTCCTGCATAGTTCGCGCTGAAATAGCTGGAGATGACTATGTTTGCGGTATTGTTATTCGTGATGTTGTTGTCAAAAATTTCCACTTTGTCATTGGAATTGATGATCACGCCAGAGCCTGCGGGCACGCCTGAGACGGCCGTCCCGGCCGCTGCGAAGTTGGCCGTGTTGTTGCTGTGTATTTCATTTTTATACACACGGGTTGAATGGCCACGCTGGGGTATTTGAGGCATGTTGAAGACCAGAATGCCACCGGTGTTGTTAGTGGCGACGTTGTCATAAACGTCAGCATCGATGGTGTTCTCAATCTCGATACCTGCAACGTTGTATTCAGCGCGATTGTTACGCACCACAACGTGCTGAGACTGACCGACATAGATGCCCGCATCTGACGCTGCGATGGCTACGTTTTCTTCAACCAGCACGTTGGTCGTCTGCACTGGATAAATACCGTACGCACCATTGTTAACGTCCGGACCATTGGTCCATTCCGTGCGTACACGTCTTATGGTGATGTTGTCACCCTCATTAACCTTCAACGCATCACCGACAGTATCTTCGATAGCAAGATCTTCAATCACAAAATCACTCGCGCTCACCGATAAACCTTCTGCACCGGCTATCTGGCCTTTGAAGCTGAGAATGGATTGATCCATACCCGCGCCGCGAATAGTCACATTGTCCGTATTCAATACCAGCGAGCGTTTGAAGCTATGCGTACCCGCCGGCACCTCAATCACATCACCGGGTTGAGCGGTCTCCAGTGCCTGCCGGAATGTCAGGGTGAAATCAGCCGGCGGCTGTGTTGTGGCGGCAGGTGCTGTTGCCTGTTGTTCGCTGCAACCGCTGACAAGACTGATAAGCAGGCCAATTGTGAAAATCTGTTTTAGTGACATATATATCCCTCCGCTGAAGATGTCTAAATTACAGGAGTAATATGGTGCGGTCTATGGTCCAGAATGCCGCCAGCGCACCCATACCCCAGGCACCGCTGCGGATAATGATCGGCAGGCCTGCGTAACGTCGGGCGAACCCGATTAATGCCAGGACAACGGCGATGACCATCAGTTGTCCAATTTCCAGACCGACGTTGAACAGCAGCAGTGCGAGCCACAGATCCTCGTCGGGCAGTCCTATATCGTTGAGCGCACCGGCAAAACCCAACCCATGTAAGAGTCCAAATATGAACGCCATGATCCACGGGTTTGCCATGGTCAGCCGGGAACGTTGCTCCGGTGCCTGGACCAGTTCTCTGGCGAGAAACAGGATGGATAGCGCGATAATGGCCTCTATTGGCCCTTGTTCAAGTCTGACCCATCCGAGCACCGATAGAGCCAGGGTAATTGAGTGGGCAACCGTGAAAGCTGTAACGGTTTTTAAAAGCGCCCAGGGTGCGCGTATGAACAGCACCAGTCCGATCACAAACAGTACGTGATCAAGTCCAAACAGCAGGTGCTCGACACCAATCCAGAGATAGGACAGGGTGCTAGGGGTATCGGTAGCAATGTTCAGGGTTGGGCTTTCTGGGCGCAGTAAATAGTTCGCCGTGCTGCCATCAGCGGCATTGTAGCGCACCATCACATCTGTCAGTGTCATGGAAAGACCGTCGATGTGAATGGGTTTTTTTGTCAGATCGCAGTCAGTCTGCCAGCGTTGGATAAACGCAGCCGGCGTCACTTCCGGTGGCGATTGCTCAAGCATCTCGCATCCGGCTGGAAACACCGGGGTGATCGCCAGGCGCCCACTCTGCACGGCTGGTTGTTTCCACAACACCGAGAAATGTGCAGATGTGTTGTCTGTCTTGTGTTCGGTCAGCTCCAGGTATGCAGGTCTCACTTCATGTGCGCTTGCCATGACAGGCAACGTCAAAAGAAGAATGTGCAGCCAGTATCGACTAACTGTCCGCATCGGCACGAACAATACTGTATTGACTGCGTAGATCTTCGTAGTAGCGTTTATTGGCGGCGTCGCGTGCAGCTTGCTGGGCGTCATTCAGAACACGTTCGCGCACATCAGCAAACGGCTGCACAACGGCTGGGGCTTTGTTGATCAGCAGCACCGTGTGCCACCCATAAGCAGATTGCAGTGGCCCCTGCCAGGCTTCGCTGGGGTCAAGGGTAGTCAGCGCAGCAGCAAAATCGCGCCCAAACAGATCACCCACTTCCCGCTCAGAACGTAGTGCATACTCCCTTTGCAGCATAAAAGGGTCGCCGCTGATCTCGGGATCGTTTACAGCCTCGGCGGCGTCGCTGCGCGCATTTGCACGACGGTCGACAGAAAAGTATCGATGTTTGAAGCTGAAACGCTCAGCCAGCCGGTAATTGTCGAGGTTTTCAGCATAAAAGGCCTGCAGATCAGCCTCAGAGAAAGCTGCTGAAGTTGCGATATCTTCAGTCAGAAAGGTCAGCTTCTGCACCATGCGACGACGCACAATTGTATCGTTAGCATCCAGACCCAGACGCATGGCCTCGCGATAATAAATTTCTTCTTTGATGAACTGCTCAATCAGCCCGGCCAGCTCCTGCTCTGAGGGTGGCCGACGCATCTGCATCGACCACTGATCATTCAGGCGTTGCAGATCCTGCTCGCCGATAACTATCTCGTATTCTCCATCCTGCGCCAGGGCCCATTGCGACAGTCCATAGATAGCTGCGCCCAGCAATAGAAAAAACAGCAGGGGATCTTTGTACCAGGCCACGGCTATTGCATCTCGAAGCCGCCGGCCACTGATAAAGCGACGCCGCTGACATTGGCTGCGGTGATCAGATATAAGGCTGCCTCTCCCATATCTTCTGGCGTCTGGGGTCTGCCCAGCGGGATTGTCTGCGCCATGCGCTCAGCAAATTCTGCTTCTTTCTGGCTGTCGCTGGTGGCATTGCTGGGCAACAGATGTTCCAGCCACATGGCGGTGCCGACCATGCCCGGACAAATCGCGTTGACCCGAATGTTCTGTGGCGCGAGTTCTGCGGCAAGCGACTGGGTGATGCCGATGGCGGCGAATTTTGAACCGCAATAAGCGGCCATATTCGGATAACCCTGTTTACCCGCAATAGACGCGGTATTGACGATGCAGGGATGCTCTGCCTTACACAAATGCGGCAGTGCAGCCTGTGTCATCAGGAAGATGCCTTTGCTGTTGACCGCAAAGATCCGGTCCCAGACATCAGCCTGAAAGGTTTCGATAGGGCCGCTGTCGACGATACCGGCATTGTTGATCAGAACATCCAGCTGACCAAATTGGTCAACAGTCGCCTGCACAGCCGCAACGCAACTGTCCGGATCTGTAACGTCGACATGACACGTACCAGTTTGGGGGTAGGCTTTGCGAAGCTGAGTAATCTCGTCATCACCAGCCAGGGCGTAGTTCCATGAAGTCTCTGCGCTACTCTGGATGCCGATGTCTGCCACCATGATGTGTGCACCGGCATCACTCAAGGTGGCGACGACGCCCGCGCCAATGCCACGGGCTCCGCCTGTGATCAGAACCACTTTATCTTTGATTGACAGTGCCATTGCCTCAAGCCCCTCCCGCCTGACTGCCACAGATTAAAGGTTCTCAGTCCCTCACGCGGCGAATTGCTGCAGATGGTAGTCGGAATTACCAAACTGTGCATCAATGACCAGCAGACGCTTGAAGTAGTGGCCAATACGCAGTTCTTCGGTGACCCCCATACCGCCGTGGAGTTGCACGGCGTTTTCGCCAATGAAAATACCGGTCTTGCCGACAAAGTGTTTCAGCGCGTGCACCGTGCGCAGCGCTTCAGTGCCGTTCTGTACAACTTCCAGCGTGGCGCGGTAGAGTAGAGACTTGCACTGCTCATATTCCATGAACATTTCAACCATGCGGTGCTGCAGGACCTGGAAATCCGCCAGTGGATGATCAAACTGCTCACGTTCCTGAGTGTATTCCACAGTATCTTTATAGAGCATTTCCATCGCACCTACGGCTTCTGCACAAACGGCCAGGATGCCGTCGATAGCAACAGCCTCGAGGATCTTGTAACCGCTATCCAGCTCGCCCAGCAGGGCATCAGCACCTACAGAGACATCTTTCAATTCAACTTCGGCAGCAGCCAGGCCATCGACGGTTGGGAAGCCGGTAACCGTCAGACCGTCTGTATCGGCATCAATGATGAACAGGGATATACCGTTGGTATCACTCTGTCCACCTGAGGTCCGCGCACTGATGATGATCTGATCGGCAGTGCCACCATGTTGCACCATCGATTTACGACCGTTGATCACATAACCATCACCCTCCGCCTGCGCACGGGTCACAACATCGTGCATATCGAAGCGTGCCTGTTCTTCGGCATAACCCAGGGCCAGTTGGCGACTGCCGTCAATGACACCTGGCAGCAATTTGCCGCATTGGTCTTCGCTGCCTGCCAGCGAGACTGCTCTGGCGCCGAGAACAATGCTGGCAAAAAACGGTTCAAGCACCAGACCTTTGCCAAACTGTTCCATGATCACCATGGCATCAATCTGATTGCCGCCAAAACCACCGTGGGCTTCGGGCAGGGTCAAGCCTAACCAACCCAGTTCAGCCATTGTGGCCCAGTGATTTTTGTTGAAATCATCACTGCCATTAACGGTGGCCTGGCGTGCTTCGAGGTCGTAGTTGTCCTGGATGAATCGCGCGACGCTGTCCTGTACCAGTTGTTGTTCTTCTGATAAGTCAAAATTCATTGATTTGATTCCTACTTCGTTGACTTTTTGATGCCGAGGACATTTTTTGCCACAACGTCTTTCTGTACTTCACTGGCACCGCCATAAATGGTGTATGCGCGTGAGGACAGGTATCCGGACATACCACCTCTGGCAAAATGCGGGCCGACGGGCATGGCGCCCCAGGCTGCGGAAAAGATGCCGCCAGCCTCTACGGTGAGTTTCTGGATGCGTTGCTGTATCTCCGTACCTTTAAGTTTGAGAATGGAGGATTCCGGACCGGGTTCGCCACCACCAGCGGCAGCTGCCAGGGAGCGCAATTCAGTGAACTCTACCGCCATCAGGTCCACTTCCAGCTCAGCCACCTTGGTACGAAAGGCGGGATCATCCATCAGCGTACCGTTGCCGCGCTTGACCGAGGTGGCCTGCTCTTTGAGTTTTTCCAGCGCTACTATCGAGCGGGAAATACCGGCGAGTCCGGTGCGTTCGTGCTGCAACAGGCCTTTAGCGTAAGTCCAGCCTTTATCCTGCTCGCCAACACGGTTTTCCACCGGGACTTTGACGTCGGTGAAATGCACCATATTGACAGTATGAGACCCGCCCAGCGTAATGATGGGTTTGACTTCAACCCCTTCCTGTTTCATCGGGAACAGCAGGAATGTAATGCCTTCCTGTTTCTTACCGGTGTCACTGGTACGGGTCAGGCAGAAGATCCAGTCGGCGATGTGCGCCAGGGTGGTCCAGATCTTGGTGCCGTTGACGATGTAGTGCTTGCCGTCATCGGTCAGCTCAGCCTTAGTTTTAAGGTTGGCCAGATCAGAGCCTGCACCAGGTTCGGAGTAACCCTGGCACCAGTTCACTTTCCGATCGCGAATATCCGGCAGAAATCTGTCCTGCTGTTCTTTGCTGCCATAATTCATCAGGACCGGCGCCAGCATGCCCAAGCCGAACGGCAGGTCAAACGGGGTACCGATTTCAGCGGTTTCCTGCTCCCAGATGTAGTGCTGGGTGGGTGTCCAGCCTGGACCGCCAAATTCGGTGGGCCATTTGGGTACGTCCCAGCCACCTTTTTCCCGAGCTTTCGCAAACCAGCCCATGCGCCAGGCGTTGTAGTCCTCACCGTTCTTGTAAGCGTTGCTTGATAAAAACTCGCGAACTTCAGTGCGAAACTCGAGATCCTGTTGGCTTAGATTTATATCCACGTATGTACTCCGTACGTTTATAACGGCGGCGGAGCTTAGCGGTTTCCGGCGCTGAAGTTAAGCTGCTGCGTACTTTGTATTACATCCGGGTGTGACGGTTCACAGTTATGTCAGACCGCCTGGGCGCGTTGGGTGAGCACCAGGCCAGCGACAATGACCGCCAGCCCGGCAACAGCCTGCCAGGAAATCACTTCACCAAGCACCTGATTAATCAGCAGCAGAGATAAAAACGGTGACAGAAAGATAAGCTGGCCGATACGGGCAACGTTGCGGGTGTGTCGCAGGGCCAGTTGCCAGAGCAGGAATGTGATACCCATTTCCACCAGGCCAACCCAGCTGCCGTAAGCCAGGTTTGTCAGGTTCCATTCCGGCCAGCCGGGACCTGCTGCGCAGACCAGCCCGATCATTGGCACCGCGCAGCTGAAGCTCCAGAACATCATCGCACCGGCATTGCTGTTGCAGCGGGTGTTGATCAGCCAGTATGCCGCCCACAACACGGTGCTGAGCAAGGCCAGCACAATGCCGGTTCTGTTCAATGGCTCAGGGCTGGTTTCGCTGGCGCCGCTGAGCAGTAGCACAACCCCGCAATAAGACACCACTATGCCAATCAACGCCTGCCAGGTGAGTGTCTGTTTCAGGACAGGTACAGCAAGTAAAGCCAGGGTGATTGCCCAGGTGTAGTTCAGCGGTTGGGCGACGTGCGCCGGGAGTCGGTCATAGGCAGCAAACAGCAGCAGGTAGTATGCAAAAGGGTTGAGAAAACCCAGTATCGGCACCCATACGCGATCCTGTCGGCTTACACAGAAACCGCTTCGGAGAAGGCAAAACAGCGCAAACACGCACCAGGATATCAGCGTGCCTACGAGCAGCAGTTGCTCAACTGCCATCATCGCAAGACCAAGCTTGAATCCGGTGGCAACCGTTGACCACAACAGCACCGCGAGCAGGGCATAAATGAGCGCCGGGCGTTCGTTGTGTCTACTCGCTTCCATGCCGCGGTGAGAACCTCTACAGTCCGTAACCAGTTAAAAGGGGAAACGAGTATGCGTTGTGACAACACGCTACGCACGCGCATCGAGCAGAATCTCAGACAGTTTGAAGCACGCGTTGCTGCTGACGCCTCGCTGCGACGTGCAGCGGTGGCTATCACAATTGCCGATGTAGGTCCCGGTGCGGACCTGGACGGGCTTGAAAACCCCGGGGACTGGTCAAACGATGCAGCGCTGCTGCTGACTCGACGCTCAGCAGAGCTGCGCAATCACCCGGGCCAGTGGGCATTTCCCGGCGGGCGCGTAGATCCCGGAGAAACTCTGATTGAAACCGCACTGCGGGAAATGCAGGAAGAGATCAACCTGGCACTCGCCGCGGATCGGGTGCTGGGGGTACTGGATGACTTTGTCACCCGCTCGGGTTTTGCCATGACACCCGTGGTGGTGTGGGCAGGCGCGGGTGTGCACGCAGAGCCGAATCCCGCTGAAGTAGCGAGTATCCATCGAATTCCACTGGCAGAATTTCTGCGTGAGGATGCGCCAAGCTTTGAACACACAGAAACGAGCGATCATCCCATTCTGCGTATGCCGGTAGGGTCAGATTACATAGCCACACCAACTGCAGCGTTGATTTATCAGTTCTGCGAGGTGTGTCTGGCAGGACGGGATACCCGGGTGGATCATTACGAGCAACCGGAATTCGCCTGGCGATAAGAGGCGACTGGCTTCGCTAGGACTCGTCGGTGCCCATAGATTCGCTCACCGCCACATCAATACCTTCTGAATGGTAGTGGTCATCTTCGCTGGGGTTGTCCAGTGCACCTTCGGTGGCGATGTGGAACGTTGCAAATCCTGGCATCACAAACTGATTGAGCGCCATACCGATGACGCGTCCGGGGTATGGTGCGGTAATCTGCACCTGCTCATTGGTGATAGGGTCAGTAACCGTACCAAGAGAGTCGCCTTGTTTCACTTTCCGACCCAGCCGTACGTCAGACATCAGCAGGCCGCCTTTATCGGCTCGAACCCAGCTGGAGCTGTAGTAGGTAGGCTCAGGATTACCCCACAGGCTGCGTTTGTTGTACATCTGCATGGTATCAAGCAGCGTGAAAAGCGCGCGCACTGCATGATCGACTGCGTCTTCCTGCAGTCGTAAAGGTTCACCGGCTTCTAGCGTTACTGCCGGGATACCCGCATCAACAGCCGAGCGGCGCAGGGTGCCTTCGCCACCTGTACTGTGCAGGATGACGGTAGCGCCGAAGCCTTTGGTCAGGGCAAGAACGTCCGCGTTGTTCAGATCTGCGCGCAGTTGCGGCAGGTTGGTCCGATGGAACGAGCCCGTGTGCAGATCGACCAGGCCATCGCAGTCCATGATGACATTATGAAAGAAGCTGTAGGCCATACGTGAGGCGGAACTGCCTCTCGGATTGCCTGGGAAAAAGCGGTTCAGATCACGTCGATCTGACAGATATCTTGAATGGCGTTGGAAACCCTGCAGATTGACAATCGGCACGCCAATGACTTTGCCGCTGAGTTTCTTCGGATCGATGGAATACATCAGGCGCCGTACCGCCTCAATACCGTTTAATTCATCGCCATGAACAGCAGCGGTTACGCACAGAGTCGGACCGTCCTCGACGCCTTTGGCGACTAAAACCGGCGTGGGTATCTGTGCACCGTGCAGTGCCTCGCCAGCGGTCCACGTCGTTTGTTGCAGCACACCGCGTTCAATTTGCGCCTCCGCAAATGACGGGATCGCCGCATCAGGCGGCGTGAAGAGTTCGACCACTTCAACCCCATTCACATCCTCCACAGCTGCAGCGCGATCTTCCGCGATGACTTCAGCTACGTCCCGGGCCAGCTCGAGGCTGGCAACTGGTGGTAATACGGGTGGTGCAACATTGGCTCGAATGATGAGTTCGGGCGCTTCCAGATCAGGCAGATTGTACCAGTCAGCGCTGTGTTCAAGTCTGATCACCATAGGCGGCGTGATCGAAGCAAGACTGACCGTCGGCGGCGGCTCGGGTGGCGGTATTTCCACCCTGTCGTGGCCCGCGTAGCAGCCAACAGCCACGCACAACGTCACGGCGATGACCGCGGTAATTTTTGCGTTTAGCTGTGTGTGAGTATCCATATCTCAGATTATTGGGCTGTTCGCTAATCCACCATCATAGCGAGATGGGGTGAGTAAGCTTTGCTCAGTGTCACGCCGGGCAAGCTGTTCTGCCTGTTTTGTGTGCCAGTGCACGATATTAGGGGTTCCACTGCGATTCGGCCAGGGAAAATGTTTTTGTTTTCATAGTGATAGCTTACCCATCGAAGAAACAGTTGAATCAAATCGGCAGAATCGAAGTTGCTCCGCGAATGTGAGCGATTGACCCAGCTCCTGGCAGTCTCCACAATCGCGGCTGGTTTCTCATTTTAACTTGTTCAAAGGATTTTTATGGCTATTCAAGAAGGTGACAAGCTGCCCGCGGCAACACTGCACACCATGCGTGATGGCAAACCAACTCCGATATCAACAGATGACCTGTTTGCAGCCAAAAAGGTTGTTGTATTCGCTGTTCCCGGTGCCTTTACGCCAACCTGTTCACAAGCACATCTACCGGGTTTTGTGGTCAACGCTGATGCAATCAAAGCCAAAGGTGTGGATGACATTATCTGTTTGTCCGTCAACGACGCGTTTGTCATGGGTGCCTGGGGTGACAATGCCAACGCTGAAGAGCTGACCATGGTAGGTGATGGCAATGGTGACTTCACCAAAGCGGTGGGCCTGGAAATGGATGGCTCCGGTTTTGGTCTGGGCAGCCGCTCTCAGCGCTACGCGATGATCGTAGATGATGGTGTTGTTACAAAACTGTCTGTCGAAGCACCCGGAAAGTTTGAGGTCAGTTCCGCTGAGGCAATACTTGCCGCGCTTTGATTATCTGCCTGCAGCGGCGTTGATTCGCTGATGCGTCTTACGGGTAAAGCTGCCCTGGTTACCGGTGGATCGGGAGATATTGGCGGCGCGATTGCGCGCCGGTTGGGCGCAGAGGGCGCGCGGGTGGCGGTCACATATGTGGGCGCTCAGGCTGCTGCGGATGCCACTGTAGCCGATATCAGAGCAGCCGGAGGCGATGCCTGGGCGGTACAGCTGGATCAACGCGATCCAGAGGCCATTGTCACCTGCGTGGCTGCTGTCGCGGACCAGTTAGGTGGTCTGGACATTCTGATCAACAACGCTGCCTGGAATATCGGTATACCTTTTCCGGACCTTGCGGCTCTGGATGCGCAGATCTGGGATCGGGTGCTCGAAACAAACCTGCGTGCGCCGTTTCTGCTCGCGCGTGCTGCTGCTGACCTGCTGAAGGCGGGTGATGGTGGCCACATTGTGAATATTTCATCCGCGGGCGGCATCAGTCCTGGGAGCAGCAGCATTGCCTATTCTTCCAGCAAAGCAGGCCTTAACCATCTGACACGTTGCCTGGCTGTAGCCATGGCGCCGCAAGTAGCGGTGAATTGTGTTGCGCCGGGTCTGGTTGAAGAAACGCGCATGGCAGGGCGTCTGCCGGATGCTGTTGCTGAAGGTGCCAGGCGCCAGGCCGTTTTAGGCCGGGTTGGCCAGGCGACAGATATTGCTGAGCAGGTGGTGACCTTTGTCACCAGCACATCGATCAGTGGGCAGACCATGGTGGTTGATGGTGGTATGCCTGGCAGCATGCGCTGAGCTACTGGGACCGATGAGAGAAATGAAGCAGTATATTTGTGTGTTTGCAGGTTCCAGTGATGGCCGTTTGCCCCTCTACGCCGAGGCGGCCGGTAACCTTGGTGCAGTCATAGCTAAAAATGGATATGGCCTCGTTTACGGTGGTGCATCCGTCGGCCTGATGAACGAAGTGGCGCAGGGTGCGCTGAGTCAGGGTGGGGAGGTGATTGGCATCCTGCCGCAATGGTTGGAGAGCTGGGAAGTTGCCCATCGCGGACTGACCGAGTTACGCATTGTGGATTCCATGCATGAGCGCAAGGCACAAATGGCAGCGCTGGCCGATACGTTTATCGTTCTACCTGGCGGTATCGGCAGTCTCGAAGAGTGTTTTGAGATCTGGACCTGGTCACAGCTGAGCATCCATCAGAAATCTATCGGACTGCTGAATGTAGCGGGCTACTACGATCAGCTGCAGGCCTTTCTGGACCACACCGTACATGAAGGTTTTTTACGCCCGACCCATCGGCAGTTGCTGTTATCCGAAAGTGATCCACAGGTGCTGCTGGATGCGCTGCTGGCGCAAAGTGTGCCCAGTGCTGGCAAGTGGGAGAAAACTTAACCGCGCTTGAAACAGACTTGCGCTAATCGGCAGCCACGTCTGCCAGTAATTTCTCTCTTAACGCTCCAACCGGGCGAATCAGGCATTCCTGGGCAGCGGTGGCCACAAGTTCACCGTCTCGATTAAAAAAATGTCCGCGCACAAAACCTCTGGCACCGCTGGCATTGGGTGATTCCTTGGCAAACAGTAACCACTCATCCGCGCGAAACGGTCGATGAAACCACAGGCTGTGGTCAAGACTGGCGCCGCGCACGTTTTCGCGCATCGCGTTGCGGCCATGAGGCAGCATCGACGTCGACATGAAATCCAGGTCGGACATATAGGCCAGCATCGCCAGGTGAACTTCGGCATTATCCGGTAACCCGTCGCGGGCTTTCAGCCAGGTATGTTTAAACGGTGGGTGTTCGCGGTTATCACTCATCAGAATACGTTCGACCTGGCGCGAGTCGATGGCTTCAAAACGAAAGCTGAAGCGGGCCATTTCCGGATGGGTTCTGGCCATGGCCTGGAACGCTTTCAGGTCCGAGCGAAGCGATTCAGGGGGTGGCACATCCGGCATTGGCTGAGAGTGCTGCATGCCTTCCTCGCGTTTCTGCCAGGAACAGGACAGACTGAAAATCGCTCGACCGTGCTGAATTGCTGCAACCCGGCGCGTGCTGAACGAGCGGCCATCACGAATGCGGTCAACTTCATAGAGAATGGGCACTTTCCAGTCACCGGCGCGCAGGAAGTACGCGTGCATGGAATGTAATTCATGAGGTGCCTCAACGGTGCGGTAAGCGGAGACCAGAGCCTGGGCCAGGACCTGGCCGCCAAATACATGCTCAGTGTTGTGGTTCTGGCCGCGATACAGGTCGCGTTCAATCTGTTCAATATTGAATAGGTCGATAATTTCTTTGAGTATGGGGTTCATAAAATCAGTCAGTGGTGTTTGTTGACGGTCGATTTAGTCAGCGGCGCTAATATCAGCATGTTTAAGTTTTTGGCACAATGTTCACAGGTAATAAAACGTAACGCCCGCGCAGGTCGATACTGCCGGCGCGTGCCAAAAGGTGAACGACAATGACAATTGAAGTAGTGCAGATTCCCTGTTTGAACGATAACTACGGTTACCTCATCCATGAGCCAGGCAGCGGTCTCACCGCAACTATTGATACGCCGGAGGTGGCGCCGATCAACGCTGCGCTTGAACAGCGTGGCTGGCGCCTGACGCACATATTCAACACCCATCACCACTTTGATCATGCTGGGGGCAACGAAGCTTTGAAAGAGCAGTGGGGGTGTACTGTGGTTGGTGCGGACAATGACGCTGCGCGTATTCCCGGTATTGATCAGCGTGTAGTGGACGGTGATCGGTTTGCCTTTGGTGACGTGGAGGTCACGGTATTTGAAGTGCCAGGCCATACGTCTGGACATATTGCGTTTTATCTGGCTTCGCAAGCCATGGTCTTTGTCGGTGATACTTTGTTTGCTCTGGGCTGTGGGCGCCTGTTTGAAGGCAGTCCGCAGCAGATGTGGAGCAGTCTGCAGAAACTCATGGCATTGCCTGACGAAACCGTTGTGTATTGTGCCCATGAATATACCCAGGCGAATGCAGCATTTGCCCTGAGTGTTGAGCCGGATAATCCCGACCTGCAGAAACGTTCGCAGCAGATTGATCAGCTACGCGCAAAGGGTGAACCTACGGTGCCGACAAGTATCGGGTTGGAGCGCGCTACAAACCCGTTTGTACGGCCATCAAGTTCGGGCCTGCGTGCGCAGATTGGTCTTGAATCCGCCTCTGATGTAGAGGTATTTGCAGAAACACGCCGCCGCAAAGACAATTTCTGAAAAGCAGGCTCTGTAGCAAAACTGCTGCCCATTGTTGTTGGCGACGGGTTAAACTGCGCGCCCTTTTGCTTGCCCGGTTTAGCCCTTGAGTAATTCCTCCGCAGCGGAACATGAGCAGACGCGTACGCGAGCAGGGTATGCGTATGCGCTGGCCGCTTATGGATTCTGGGGTCTGGCGCCGATCTATTTTGTCTGGGTGAGTTTTGCGCATCCGCTTGAAGTACTCGCGCATCGTGTTGTCTGGTCAGTGCCGCTGCTTGCGATTCTGATCACGCTGGCTCGACAATGGCCGGCTGTGCAGGCGTTACGCTGGCGAGAACTGCGTGTGTTAATGCTGTGCTCACTTCTGCTCAGCTGTAACTGGCTGATCTTCATTTTTGCGATTCAGCAGGGGCGTATCGCCGAAACCTCGCTGGGCTACTTCATAAATCCGTTGGTCAGTATTGTGTTGGGCTGGTTGTTTCTAAAAGAAAAAATGCGGCCGCTGCAGTGGGCGGCCACGGCGCTTGCTGCAGTAGGTGTCGCCAGCGAGGTGGTTGCCCAGGGAGAATTGCCCTGGCTGGGTTTGTCGCTGGCTTTCAGCTTTGGCCTGTATGGTCTGTTACGAAAACAACTGGCTGTGTCATCTTCGGTTGGTCTCGGTGTCGAAACCCTGTTCGTGGCGCCTCTGGGCGTTGCCTACCTCCTCTGGATGGGTTTCGATGGCACGACTGTTGATCGAGAAGCAGTTCAGATCTGGATGCTGGGCCTGGGTGGTTTTGTGACCGTTCTGCCATTGATCTGGTTTGCTTCCGCGGCGGCGCGTATTCCGCTGACAATGCTGGGTTTCTGCCAGTATCTCGCGCCCAGCCTTTCGTTGCTGATTGCGGTGCTTGTTTTCCACGAGCAGGTGCCCGCTGGTCGATGGCTGAGTTTTGCGCTGATATGGATGGGTCTGTTGATGTTCTCTATCGAAGCTTTACATCACTACCGTCGCCAGCTCCGGCTGGCTAATCTGACTCTGTGAATTCATCCGCAGCTTTGATGGCGCGCTGTAGTGAGCCAACCGTGCGTATCCAGGGCCTGGTTTCATCAAACGGCGGTCCCAGCGATTCAGATGCCAGTTCTGCATTACCATAGGTTTCGTAGACGCCCAGCAGCAGAATATAGAACAGCTGGTCCTGGGCGTAGATACGCGCTGCTGACATGCCGCGGATCTGATGCCGTTCGGCAAATGCTTCCAGATCTTTTTTGCTCGATACCGCCACCAGTTGTACGGCGTAAAAGTCAGCGGGTAAATCCAGCAGAGCGACAGGTTCCGCAGGTCGATAAGACAGGGCGATATGTGTGGGTAAGTCAGCTGGCAGCGGTTCGGTCGTGGCGGGTTGCGAAGCGGTGGCAGCGGCAGCATCCACGTTCTCCTCGACTGCGGATGATGTAATGTCGTCTCGAACCGCTGGTGCTGCTTCCGCTGGGGGTTTGCGTGCGGGCAGACGATCCGGTTTCGGGTTGCGCGCCAGTTCGGCATCCTGCACACAGTCCCAGTCGGTGCCCAACTCGTTCATCTGACAGAACCAGGCACGTTCCTGAGCCCTGGCGATGGTCTGCGCCTGGTTGACCGGGTCAGGGCCGGAGTTGCCTGCACAGGCGGTGAGGATCAGCAGGTTGATGACTAGCAGTGGGTATTTCATGACGCCGCACTTTGCCTAGCTCACGTATCTGTGTAAAGCGTCATGTTGTTACAGGCCCCAGGGGTGGTTGCAGCTCTGCGCAATATAGCTTAGCTTTCGCCGTGGTCATAAAGCTGCAACAGTTGATGTGCAGGCTTGTGATGATAGAACGGGTACACACAACAGTTACGCTGGGTCGTCAGTTTTGAGAGGCAGCAGATGATTGCAACCCTGACAGAGTTTGATCGCGTGCCGAAGATTCTTCGGCTCAATATCGCGGGTCAGCCCATCGATTGGGTGAGCTGGCAGGACGCCGTCTGTCTGTATGCCCGGGATATTGTGGTGTGGACCATTGGCGATCCAGTCCTGCGTATCCGTGGTGGTCACTCCCGTCTCGACAGTTCACCCAGCAACGTCGAAATTCACAGTATTATCGCCTGTGATGGACGCGTGGTGTCAAAAGATCAGGTGATTCCGCCACTGACCAATCAAGCCCTGTTCGGGCGTGATCGCAGCACCTGCCTGTACTGTGGTAAACAATACCCGGATGAGGTCCTGACCCGGGACCACGTGCTGCCGGTATCCCGAGGGGGTAAAGATACCTGGGATAATGTTGTTGCCGCCTGTAAGCGCTGTAACCACTTCAAAGGCAGCCGACTCCTGCAGGACATCAACCTGGAACTCCTGGCGCTACCGTATGTGCCCAATTTTTCCGAGTATCTGGCGTTGATCAATTCGGGCCGAATTCTCGGCGATCAGATGGATTTCCTGAAGAAAAGCTTCAGTGCCCACAGTCGGTTGCTGCACTAACTGCGCGATTAACCGCCTGGGTTAGAAAATCTGTCTGACGCGGCAGTCAGCACATCTGCAACACAGCCGGTCAGGCGCTTTGCTGTATTGATGTGCAGAAACTCATTTGGTCCGTGGGCATTGGATTTTGGTCCCAGTAATCCGGTGACAAAAAACGCCGTGTGCGGGTAAGCATCGCCTAACATTTTCATGAAAGGAATCGTGCCGCCACAACCCATATGCATGACGGGTTTGTTGAAGTGATGCTGTGAAGCATCATTTAATGCCTTGGCCAGCCAAGGGGGCTCAGCGGGTGCGCTCCAGCCCGACTGTGGCGTTTCCACCTCGAATTTTACTTTTGCACCGTAGGGTGGGTTATTCTCGAGCAGAGCTTTAATCTGCTCCGCAGCTGTTGCTGCGTCGAGGGTTGGCGGCAGGCGGAAAACCAGCTTGGCGGTGGTGTTGGGACGTAACGTATTGCCCGCATCGTGAATGTCCGGCGCGCCTGCGAGACCTACAGTAGCCATGCTTGGACGCCAGGTGTTAGTGACAATCAGATCAGCAAGATCATCCGTTTCAATGCCTGCACCCTCAACCCAGGGAAAACGGTGGATCACTTCCGGTCCGACAACCTGGGCGACGTCGCGCGCGGCGCTTTCGATCGCGTCAGGGATCTCAACGGACAGAGCGCTGTGTAATTCTCCCGTTGCCGCATTCTCCACCCGCTCGATCAGGTGACGCATGATGCGAAAAGAAGACGGCACAATGCCGCCGGCTGCGCCACTGTGTTGTCCTTCGGTCAGAATGTCCACACTCAGCACTCCAGGTAACATACCGCGCAGCGAAGTGGTTACCCAGAGCTGATCATAATTGCCACATTCTGCATCCAGGCAGATCACCAGTTCTGTGTTGCCGATACGCTCTCGCAGGTGATCCATGTAGTGAGGCAGATCAAAACTGCCGCTTTCTTCACAGCCTTCTATCAGCACGACACAGCGCGGGTGCAGTTTACCGGCTTGTTGCATCGCCTCGAGTGCCGTCAGGCTCGAAAACAACGCATAGCCATCATCGGCGCCACCTCTGCCATAGAGTTTGCCGTCGCGTTCAACAGGCTCCCAGGGTGACAGGCCCGGTTCCCAGCCGTCGAATTCCGGCTGTTTATCATAGTGACCGTACAACAGGACACAGGGATCAGAAGGTCCGTTCTGGCCATTGCTTGCTTTGACCTCGCAGAAAATCAGCGGCGTACGCCCCGGCAGGGTAATGATTTCTGCCTGCAAGCCATCAATCTCCACATGGCGGGTCCATTCGAGCAGCATTTGTGCCGCTTCAAGCATGAAACCATTGGCTTCCCAGTCAGGATCAAAGCTGGGTGATTTGTTGGGAATGCGGATGTAGTTGTGTAAAGTCGGCAGGATGGTGTCCTGCCAGCGCTGTTCGATGTGATCTTTGATATCACCCATTAGCGAAATCCTCTTATGCAGTCATAGCTGTAGAGCCAGTCAATTTTTTGCATGGCAATTTCCGGCATGAAGCGCGTACCAAATGCCATGCTGATGTTTCTTCTGAAGCGACTCAAATTGTCTGTTGGCAGATGTTGTTGCGCAATCAGGACATTTCTGGCGGCTATTTTCTGCACCCGGGGCCGTCGGTATTTCTGATATTCGCGCAAACCGTCACCGATATCTTCTTCGTAGTTATCCATCATCCGACTCAGCACCCAGGCATCTTCCAGACCAATGTGATGAGTTTCGCGATGAAACGGATTAGGGGTGTAACAGGCATCACCCAGATAAGCGATATGACCTTCGTACCAGTGCTCGCGAACCGCGGTGTTGGCCGCGTTAAACTGCTGCAGCAGCTGCGCGGCAGCCAACGGCTCATGTAAGCTTTCGTGCCATTCATGATTCACCAGCGGCTGGTTAACTGGCGTGGCAAAAACATAGTGCAGGGCGCTCGGCGTGGCAAACTGCCAGCAGGTTTGACCTTGACCCAACCAGGTCATGTTGGCCCTGGCGATGCCGGGTTCGAACGGCGCGGTGGCATGCCAGAGTTCATGTGTTGGCGCGCCAGCTTTGACCTGTCCGGATGCACAATCCAGCACTAACGAGTGATTCTGCTCCAGGGTTTGCTGTTCCGGCGCTGGGTCGGCTTTGTCTCTCACGGGATGTCTGGGTGTCAGCAGTGAAAGCAGATCCTCATGCTCAATATTCACGTGCTGGGTGCCGTAGCGGTCTGTGGTGAATTTGCCCAACGGCAGTTCCGTCAGCAGATAGCCGGACGCAGCAAATCGGACCTGTTCGCGATCCGGTTGAAAGCTCACTTGTTGCAGCGCATCGCTCAGACCCAGCGCATGGATAACTCTGGTGAGGTTTGCACTGAGGGTGGTGGCAGGCAGCGTTGTAGCTTGCGGTGTGCCAACCCAGGTGATGTCAGCAAAGCCGTTGGCCTGGGCGGCATGCACAATTGCCCTTGCCGTGACGTTGTCGCCAATAACAGCCAGCGGATACATCAGGTCCGGCGCCAGCGGGTTCCTTCACGCAGGTCTTCAAGTTCTATGCCTGCGTCGGCCAACTGATCACGGATTTTATCGGCACCGGCAAAGTCTTTGCTGGCTCGCGCGGCATTACGGGCTTCAACCAGATTGTCGATTTCTTCAGCGCTCAACTCGTCAGCATTGAGTTTGCCGCCCGAAGCGGTGAAATAGGACTCTGCATCCTGTTCCAGCAAACCCAGCAACCAACCGCCCGCAAGCAGCTGCTGGCGCGCGTTCTGAATCGCCGATTTATCTTCGGCTTTCTGCAGGTCCGCAGCCAGTTCGTGCATGGCAGCCAGAGCTTGTGGCGTATTCAAGTCATCGCATAACGCAGTGACAACAGTCTGCGGAAACTCACGGCTCTTGCGCTGATCAAAATGTGCTGCCGGTTGCTCATCTACAGGGTTATCCCGCAGTGCCTGGTAGAGGCTGTCCAGGCTGGATTGCGCCTGTTGGATCAGTTCAGCAGACCACGCCAGGGGAGAGCGATATTGACCGGCAAGCAGGGCATAACGCAGCACTTCACCGCTGTATTGTTCTGCAAGTTCATGAATGGTGTGCACGTTGCCTACAGATTTGGACATTTTCTCGCCGCCCATGGTGAGCATGCCGTTGTGCAACCAGTAACGGACATAGTCTGATGTGTGATTGGCACAACGACTCTGGGCTGCCTCATTTTCGTGATGCGGAAAGGTCAGATCTGAACCACCACCATGAATGTCGATGCTGCGACCAAGATGTTTGCGAATCATGGCCGAGCACTCAATGTGCCAGCCTGGTCGACCAACACCCCAGGGACTTGGCCAGCCAGGTTGCTCGTCAGTGGAGGGTTTCCACAGTACAAAATCTTTGGCGTCTTTCTTATAAGGGGCGACTTCCACACGGGCGCCGTCCAGCATGTCTTCCAGAGAGCGTCGTGACAGGCTGCCGTAGCTCGGGTCTGACGGCACGTCGAACAGCACATGACCTTCATTGGCATAGGCGTGCCCGCTGGAAATAAGCTCTTCGATCATGGCAATGATCTCATCGATGTGGTGCGTCGCCCGAGGTGCTATATCCGGTGGGATGACACCCAGGGTGAGCATGTCCTTTTCATAAGCGTCTGTGAAACGATCAGCCAGCGCCTGGATCGGCTCGCCATTGGCTAATGCCGCGGCATTGATCTTGTCGTCGATGTCAGTGACGTTGCGGGCGTAGCTGACATGGGGATAAATGCTGCGCAGTAAACGCGTCAGTACATCAAAAACCACAGCCGGTCGGCCATTACCAATGTGTACAAAGTTGTACACGGTGGGGCCGCAGACATATACCGTTACCCGCTCAGGATCAATGGGGACAAAAAGTTCCTTTTTGCCGCTCAAGGTGTTGTGGAAATAGATCTCTGGCATAACCTGCATCTGGGTTTTTGATTCGGGCGCGCAGTATAAGGCAGCTGCATCCGAAGGCATAGTTGATGAAACCCTGAAGCGGTTCAACCCTCCTCAGGGCTTGCGTTCACGACAACCTGTTGTCCCTGCACCTGCAGATAAAAACAGTGGTGGCGGTTGGTGTGGCAGGCGGGTCCCGTCTGTTTTACTTCCAGCAGCACGGCATCACCATCGCAGTCGAAGGCCATGCTTATCAGCTGCTGGGTATGCCCGGATGATTCGCCTTTGCGCCAGTAGGTGTTCCGACTGCGGGAGAAATACCACACCTGACCTTCATTGATGGTTCGTTCAATGGCCGTGCGATCCATCCATGCCAGCATCAGGACCTGGTGCGAGGTGGCATCCTGTGCAATTGCAGCTATCAGGCCCTGGTCATTGTAGGGTAGATTGTCTAACAAGGCGTCGAACGGAACGCTGGCGCCCTTAACAGCGCCTTCCAGGTTTTTAAGCAGCCCCATAAGTGGCCGCCAGATAATTGTACACCGCGCGAAGACCCATCGCCTCACCGCCCTCCGGTCGACCTGGACGACTGCGGACGTTGAATGCGTTGATATCGAAATGCACCCAGCGATCGTGTTCAACAAATTTCTGTAGAAACAGGCCGGCGGTGATGGCACCCGCATAAGGTGAAGCAGCAGAATTCACGACATCGGCAACTTTTGACTCAATCATAAAGTTGTAACCCTGGTGCAGGGGCATGCGCCAGAGGGGATCGTCAATGTCTTCGCCGTGTTTGTGCAGATCGAGCGCGAGGCCGTCGTGGTTGCAGAACATGGCTGACAGCTCCGCACCCACAGCTGCACGTGCTGCGCCGGTGAGGGTTGCGTAATCAAAAATAACCTCGGGCTTGTCTTCACAGGCAATTGATAAGGCATCACAAAGCAGCAAACGCCCCTCAGCGTCGGTATTGTCAATTTCTACGGTCAGACCTTTGTGCGTATGCAGCACATCGCCGGGGCGGAAGGCATTACCTGCTATCGCATTTTCCGCAGCCGGTACCAGCAGGCGCAGCCTTACCGGTAGAGCCTGGGCCATAACCAGATAAGCCAGGCCGATCACATTGGCGGCACCACCCATATCTTTTTTCATCCAACGCATGGCGTTGGGCGGTTTGATATCCAGTCCGCCGCTGTCAAAGGTCACCCCTTTGCCTACCAGGGTCACTTTCGGGTGATCCGGATTACCCCAGGTCAGGTCGAGCAGGCGGGGTGCATCTTCCGCCGCACGGCCAACGGCGTGCAGGGCACCACATTCCAGATCAAGCAGCTCGTCGCCACGGGTAACCTGGTAGTGGGCGTCAAACTGCTCAGCCAGCGCTGCAACCTCAGCTTCGAGGTGGGATGGCGCCATGTCCTGGGCCGGTGTATTGATCAAATCCCGTGTCAGGCATGTGGCCGTGCAGATATTGATGATGGCGGCCGCGTTGTTGTCAGCCGGGATCAACAGCCTTGCTGCCTGGCGGTCGGGTTTTTTATAACGGGTAAACTGATAGCAGCCCAGACCCCAGCCTGTCACCTGCAGGTCAGAGACGGCATCCAGCAGTGCATAGTCGCCTTCAGGCAGACTCAGTGGCAGGCTGCCCAGGCTGGCGATGTTGTCTGCACCGTCCCACCCTGCAACCACCATCTCACCCTCGCTATCGTCCAGCGACGCCCATTGGCTGGGTTTGGCGGCAAAGTTCTGTCGCTGTACCCAGCTTTGTGCATCGGTAGCAAGGCTGGTCAACCACTGGTCAAAATCTTCGGTCCTGATCAGTTTGATGCGGATTGGTTTTTTGGGCGCGACAACAAAGGCTGTGTCCGCGATACTTTGAGTCTGTGTTTTTTCTGTAGTCATGGAGGCTAGTGTAGTGGTAAGGCTGAAGGCAGAGCAATGGCGTCGATCAATACGGCGGTTGCCGCAGATCATTTTCCTGAGTCTATCCCTGATCGGCATGGTTTCCGCGAACGCGGCGACAAACAAACCCATGCTGCACGGCAAGCACTGGATGGCCATAACCGGGAAACCCCTGGCCGCAACCTCTGGCGCGCGTATTTTCAATGCCGGTGGTAATGCTGTGGATGCGGCCTGCGCAATGCTGGCTACTACGTCAACCATGTTTGATGTCCTCAGCTGGGGGGGCGAAACCCAGGCTTTGATCTACCACCCTGAGGAAAAGCGGGTGATCGCAATTAACGCTCTGGGGGCAGCACCGTCAGGCGCAACGCCGGAGTATTTCAAAGGCCTGGGCATGGCGCAGCCGCCGGAATATGGCCCTTTGGCTGCGGTTACTCCGGGAACCCCCGGCGGCCTGCTGGTGATGTTGGCCAGGTATGGCACGATGTCACTTAAAGAAGTGCTCGCGCCTGCCATGGAAATGGCACAGGGCTATCCCATGGAAGCACAGACAGCCAATTCTATTGAACGAATGAAAGAAGAGATCCGCAAGTGGCCCAGCTCCCGAGCGCTGTTTCTGGTTCATGAAGGTGAGGAGCGCGAGGCCCCGCATGCGGGAGAACTTTTTCGACAAGCCGATTTACACAGAACGTTAAGCAAACTGGTTGAAGCTGAACAACAGGCCCTGGCGGCGGGAGCGGATCGTGCAGTCGCGATCATGAAAGCTTATGAGCGCTTTTATACCGGTGATATAGCTGAGGATTTTGTGCGCGGTTCCCAGGCCCTTGGTGGTTTGCATACGCTGCAGGATCTGGCGGACTGGCAGGTTTACATTGAAGAGCCGGTTGTCAGTACTTATAAAGATATTGAAGTGTACAAACTCAATACCTGGGTGCAGGGGCCAGTGATGCTGCAGGCGTTGAACATTGCTGAAACCCTGGACTGGCCGAGCATGGGGTTCAACAGCGCCAACTATATTCATACGCTGTACCAGGTGATGAACCTGGCTTTTGCGGACCGCGACTTTTATTACGGCGACCCCTATGTACCACCTGTTGAACCGCTGGCAGGTTTGTTATCCAAAAAGTATGCCGCCAGCCGGCGGAGTGAAATTGATGTGGAGAACAATGATCCGAACATCAAACCCGGCGATCCTTACCTGTTTCAGAAAGGTAAAAACCCTTACCTGGAATATCTTGAACAATGGACCAACACCCCGCGTACTGACAGCGGGGTTATGCCACCGTGGCAACAGGCCGGCATTAACCCCCAGCAGCATGAACGAGGCTTTCTGGCCGGAACCACAACGATCCAGGCGGCGGATGCACAGGGGTGGGTGGTGTCTGTTAC
The DNA here is from genome assembly GCA_024743175.1 of Pseudomonadaceae bacterium. Classification (GTDB taxonomy): domain Bacteria; phylum Pseudomonadota; class Gammaproteobacteria; order Pseudomonadales; family Azotimanducaceae; genus UBA4421. The sequence continues at coordinate 96,047 of JANSXA010000012.1, forward strand.
ACCGTCTGGTGGCTGGATTCCCGCGGCAATTGCGGGTGATACCGGTATCGGCATGAGTCAGCGGATGCAGAGCTTTGTGCTCGACCCCGCGCAGAATCCGTATAACGTTGTGCAGCCTGGCCAGCGGCCGCGCGCGACGCTGACCCCGGGGATGGCGTTGAAGAACGGCAAGCCTTATCTGTCATTTGCCGTGCAGGGTGGGGATATTCAGGATCAGGTTCTGCTGCAGTTTTTTCTCGGCGTGGTTGAGTTTGGAATGAATGTTCAGGAAGCTGTTGAAGCGCCTTATTTCTGGAGTTACCAGATGCGCAACAGTTTTGCAGATCATCGCGCTGAGCCGGGGAAGATTCTGCTGAATGAACAGACGCCCTCCTGGGTACGCAAGAATCTCGAGCAGCGGGGTTATGCGCCTATCTACCGGGGTAAAACCTCAGGACCGATCAATGCGATTGTGTTTGATCAGGAGCAGGGGACGTTTACTGGTGGGGCCAGTGATTTTGGTGAGGATTATGGGATTGCCTGGTAGTTTCTGATTGATCTGATTGGTGGGTTGTCAGGACTGTTGGGGTAACTTTTTTAGGCGGTTCTGGGGCTGTGGTTTAAGGTTTGGGACCGCAACGGCAAAACTCATCCCGGGCCGAATCGAGCCAAAAACCTTTCTTCCACCGTGAGCAAGTGCTAAACAGGTCAACTGAATTCTTATGGGGAGAAAAACATGACTGCAGAAACCTACACAGCACCAGGCCGCATCGGTAATCCCGATTCGACGCTGATCACAGACCCGCGCCTGGACCCGCGTCTGGCTGAAGTCTTTGCCCTTGCCGCGGAGCTGGCGCCAGGTGTTGAGCCGCCACCCATCGGTGCCGACTACGAAGCGTGTCTGGCATTCTGCGCAGCGTTCGAAGCGGCCAGTGCTCAGCAGCACGACGTGGCGGAACAGGCGATGCCTGAGTTTCCAACTGTTGAGGTTTCAACCGAAGTCATTACTGGTGTGGATGGCAATGACATTACCCTGCACATTCACCGACCCCGGCAACAGCAGACTGACGCACCGTGCATTGTGCACACCCATGGTGGTGGCATGGTGCTGATGACCGCCCAGGACCCGAGTTTTAGACGCTGGCGTAGCAGTCTGGCAGAACGGGGGTTGGTTGTGGTTGGTGTCGAATTTCGCAACGGCGGTGGCACTTTGGGCAACCATCCTTTTCCTGCCGGGCTCAACGACTGTGCCAGTGCGGTTCAGTGGGTGCACGACAACAAAGTCGAACTGAAGGTTAAAACAATTGTTATCAGTGGTGAATCAGGCGGCGGTAATCTGGCGATCGCGACCACGCTGAAGGCAAAGCAGGAAGGCTGGGTAAATGCGATAGACGGTGTTTACGCCATATGCCCTTATATTTCTGGTACCTATGCCAAACCGCCAACATCGTTGCCCTCATTGCTGGAAAACGACGGCTATCTCCTGGATGGATCCATGATGAACGCTTTGGTGAAGGTTTATGATCCTGAGGCTGCGCAGCAGAATAATCCCCTGGCCTGGCCGCTTACGGCGTCAGTGGAGTCTTTGCAGGGACTGCCACCGCATGTTGTATCGGTTAACGAGCTGGATCCGCTGCGTGATGAAGGGCTGCTGTTTTATCGTAAGCTGTTGGCAGCTGGCGTAAGTGCTGTGGGCCGAACCGTACACGGTACGCCGCATGCGGCGGATGGTATGTTTCCGGATGTTGTGCCTGAGATTTATGCGGAAACGGTGGGTTCGATTGCTGGGTTTGCGCATCGGTTGACTGACTAACTGATTGGTTGGTTGGGTAACTTTTTTTGGTCGGTTCTGGGGCAGTGAACTTCGCTTTGGGGCCGCTGCAAGTACATCCCTGTACGCTTCGGCGCCGGCATCCCTGCCGGCGACGATCCCAAAGCGAAGTTCACTGCCCCAGACCTTGCGTTAACAGTGCTGCCGGTTTGGGCTCACGGGATAACAATAATACTCCTCTGCGTATAAACGAAACGTTATTGCTGACACCGCGAGGCTCGGGTTGAGAATTGCCCTTGCGGATCGTCGCCCGCAAGGATGCGGGCGCCGAAGCGTACATGGATGTACCCGCAGCGGTCCGCAAGGGCAATTCTCATCCCGAGCCGGATCGACCTAAAAACCGCCTATACATTCCACTCTACAGGTTCCGCCCTACAAGTTCCGCACAGGAATCGTATCAAGACCCAGATTGTTCTTCTCAAACACGCGATCAGCCCGGTAGCTGGATCGCACCAGAGGACCTGAAGCGACTTCAGTAAAACCCATCGCCAGGCCGGCTTCGCGGTATTGTGCAAACTGATCAGGGTGCACCCACCGGTCTACCGGCAGGTGATTCTGTGTCGGGCGCAGATATTGTCCCAGGGTCACAATATCTACCTGATGATTGCGCAAATCCTGCATCGCCTGAATAATTTCATCGTCACTTTCACCAATGCCAACCATCAGACTCGATTTGGTCAGAACGTCATTGCGTACGGATTTAGCATAGGCCAGAACATCCAGTGTTTGCTGGTAACCGGCGCGGATATCTCGGACGACATGAGTAAGACGGGAGACTGTTTCCAGATTCTGCGCGAAGACCTGCAGGCCAGAGTTGACTACCGTGGTTACAGCAGAATGGTCGCCACTGAAGTCGGGGGTCAGGGCTTCCACCGCAGTTTTCGGGTTTTCGGCGCGTATGGCTTTCACACAGGCCGCGTAGTGCGCTGCGCCACCATCTGCGAGATCGTCGCGATCAACCGAAGTCAGCACCACATAACGCAATTGCATCAGGCGCACTGAGCGGGCCGCGTTAGCCGGCTCCGCTGTGTCGAGCCAGCCTTTGGGATTACCGGTGTCCACCGCGCAGAATTTGCAGGCACGTGTACATACGGAACCCATCAGCATGATTGTTGCAGTGCCGTGACTCCAGCATTCGCCGATATTGGGACAGTGGGACTCTTCACAAACGGTGGCAAGCCGATGTTCGTTTACGGTTTTCCTGACTGTCTTGAATTTCTCGCCGCCACCCAGTTTGACGCGCAACCAGGGTGGTTTGCGGTCGGTTGCACGCGCGCTGTCGGCGCGTGTTTTCACCCCATCTTTGATGGCCACAATGCCGTTTGCACTGGTGAATTTCTGGCCACTGACAACCCGTTGGTCGGGATTGGAAAGGGTTTTGTTAACAGAATTTCCGTCTTCTTTTTGCATCTTTCCAGTTTATCATGGCTATGAATGAACGTTGCGTTGTTTTCCCAGCACTCCATAATGAGGGGTTGGAAAAACAGAGTGAGACGGTTATGAGTGCAGCGACCTTATCCCCCCAGCGAAAGTTCATTTCGCCACAGCCTGGCGATACGATAGAAACTATCGCCGCACGTGAATTACCGGATCTGGCATTAGAAGAAGCAGTGTCTCAGCTGACCAGCTGGAATCTGCACATTTTTCTCATGCGTTCCCCACACGGCCTGATTACCGGCAGTGATGTGGTGTTTTTAGAACCGCCGCAGAACGCTTCGTGAACCAACCGGTTGGCCAGAATCAGCCGATCATCATTGCTGCAGATGTCAGCGGTGGTCATGACGGACAGCCGGAATTGATCCTTAAAATCCGCTATGAAAACGGTGTGGTCGGTGATGCGGTGATGGAAAACGCCCTTGGCGTGAAACTCCTGGCACACTGCGGGGCCAGTCATCTCAGTGAGCTTGTCGGAAAACCCTGGCAGGCCGTTATTGAAATTCTGCAGGATACTGACCGTGCCACTTCCGGCGCCACAGCACCCTGCCAGTAAACAGCGTAGAAGCAGACACTCAGAGAGGGTAGAGAAATGTACGACATAGTGGTTAAAAACGGTTTGATCGTAGACGGCAGCGGTATGCCCGGGTATCGCAGCGACCTGGGTATCAAAGCTGGCAAAGTCGCTCATATAGGTCGAATAGACGATGCCGAAGGTGGGCAGGTTATAGATGCCCAGGGCTGTGTGGTTGCGCCCGGGTTTATCGACCCACATACCCATTTTGATGCCCAGCTCTTATGGGATGGAGAAGCGCGTCCGGCTCTGGCCCATGGTGTCACCACCATAGTACCCGGCAACTGCTCTTTGTCGCTGGCGCCATTAAAAGAGGCGCATCGGGAGGGTCTTGTGGGTATGTTCCGGCAGATTGAAGAACTGCCCAAAGAAGTGTTTGACGGCACCGCGTTCGAATGGACCTGGGAGCGCTTCGACGATTACCTGGCGGCAATCAAATCGCAACTGTCCATTAATGTTGCACCCTTAGTCGGTCACAGTGTGATTCGCATGTGGGTGATGGATACGGCTGCCCAGCAGCGTGCTGCAACTGCCGAAGAAATAGAACAGATGCAGGATCTGCTGCGTCAGGCTCTGGAAGCCGGCGCTGTGGGTTTATCCACCAGTTATGTGGACATTGACACCAACCTTTATCCGGTACCCAGCCGCTGGGCCCATAGTGATGAGCTAGATGCGCTGGCTGCAGTGCTTGGTGAGTACGGCAAAATGCTGCAGGTGGTGCCTGAGTTCTACGCAACGGACATTACCATTGCCCGCATCGATCAGCTGGCGGAGTTGTCGTTGAAATACAACATTCCAACCACCTTTTCGCCTTTGTTCGACTCTGCTGCAACGCCGGACAACGTGCCTCGAGCCATGGCACGCGTCAAAGAGCAGATGGCAAGAGGCGCACGGGTCTGGCCGCAGGTACAGACGCGACCGATAGACATCAGTTTCTGTTTTGATCTGCCGAGTCTGTTTTTTGCCGGCAATCCCGCCTGGTTCCGCGCCATGCGGTTACCCACAGAGGAGAAAATTGCGTTTTTCTCAAGCACAGAAGGGCGCAAAAAACTGGTTGAGGCCGCGGGTCCGGAAGGCGGTCGAGGCTGGTTAGGCCCGCTGGTGATTCGTTCAGTACCTGATGCAGGCACAAACGAAAAGCTGGAAGGGCGTACGCTGGCAGAAGTCGCAGACGAGCGCCAGCAAACCCCGGCGGAATGTATGATTGATCTGTCGTTGCAGCATGATCTTGATGTTCACTTCCTGGCTGCAAACATGGGACACAATGATTCCACCCGGGTTGGCCCGCTGCTGGCTGATCCCATGGTACATGTCGGTGCATCTGATGGCGGTGCCCATATCGCCAGCTTTGCCACCTATGGAGATACCGGCTATCTGTTCAGTGAGTTCGTGCGCGGTTCGGGTAGCCTGAGTCTTGAGCAGGCAGTGAAGAAAATCACCCTGGATACGGCAAACATCTGGGGGCTGAAAGGCCGCGGACTTTTACAGCAAGGCTTCGCCGCTGACGTTGTGATCTTCGATCCCAACCAGATTGCTCGAGGCGAAGAGCAGGCGGTACGCGATATTCCCGGCACCGGCATGCGTTACATACGCGATGCGATAGGCGTGAATTCGGTGATTGTGAACGGCGCCCTGGCTTATGATCAGACGGGATACAAAGAAGCCCACACCGGTCAGGTGGTCAGCTAAGCTGAGTCTTCGTCAGCCACTGGTTCCTGGAACTGCAGGCTGTGCAGGGTGCTGTACAAGCCCTGTGCCGCCAGCAGTTCTTCGTGGGTGCCGAGTTCCTCTACCCGGCCATTGTGCAGCACCAGCACGCGATCCGCTTCCTGAATAGTCTGCAACCGATGTGCTATGAGGATGCTGGTGCGGCCTTGTGTCAAGCGACGCAGAGCATCCTGGATCAGTAACTCCGTCTCCGTGTCGATGCTTGCGGTAGCTTCATCCAGCACAAGAATTTCCGGGTCTGCAGCTAACACACGTGCAAACGCGAGCAGTTGACGCTGTCCCTGGGACAGGTTCTGCCCGCGCTCAGTCAGCTCTGTATCATATCCGCCTGGCAGCGAGATAATAAAATCATGGGCATTTACTGTCTTTGCTGCATCGACCGCGCGCTCGCGGGTGATGTCCGGGTTACCTAAGGCGATGTTGTCATAGATTGTGCCGGAGAAAATATGGAAGTCCTGCAGGACCACACCCACCCGCTTTCTCAGGTCATGGCTGTGGATGTGATTGAGGTCTACACCGTCCAGAAAGATCTGTCCGTCGGCAAAGTCATAGAATCGGCTTAACAGGCGGATCAACGTGCTTTTGCCGGATCCGGTGGGACCGACAATAGCGAGTTTTTCTCCAGGCGCTATTGTGAAGGTCACATCGTTCAGAATCGGCATATTGTCCAGATAGCTGAAATTGACGTGATTGAATCGCACTTCGCCATCCAGACGTGCTGGTAACTGTACAGGTTCTGCGGGTTCGTGGATTTTCTCATCCCAGTCGATGGCCTGAAAGATCCGTTCGCCACTGGCCATCGCGCGAAAAAGGATATTGGTTTGCTCGCCCAGCACAACAACCGGATGAAACAACATGCCGATGAACTGGGTAAACAGCACAACTTCTCCCAGCGTCATTTCCAGGTCGGCCACCTGACTGGCGCCAAACCAGATGATTACGCCAATGGCGATATGTGCAAGGCTGTCGTTGAATGCACCATAGAGGGTTTCTACTCGTGCGGAGCGCAACTCGAAATCGCGGTTGTTCTCATTGATCCTGGTGTAGCGTTTGAGGTTGAAACCTTCCCGATCAGAGAGTTGTACTACCTGCAGCCCGGCCAGATTTTCCTGCAGGTTCTGGTTCAAGGCGGACAAGGTCTGGCGCACCTGTCGAAACAGGTGTCGGGTCATCCGACGGAAGTAGTACGTGGCTGTGGCCAGAATCGGCAGGGCGAACAACAGTATGACTGTGAGTTCGGGGTTAATCGCAAGCATTACCGTCAGAGCCACGAAAAAAGGTACAAACTCGCCGATAAGGCTGCCTAATCCGCGCAACAGTTCAAACAAAGCTTCCACATCGTTGGTAACACGGGTCATCACCCTGCCTACAGCGACGCGGTCATAAAATGAAGAGGGCCGGGTTTCCAGGTGTCTGAACAGATCCAGGCGCAGGTCGCGAAGCCCGTTGATAACGGCCCCAATCAGGGTCATACGATGTGCGTGGCCGGTGAATGCCCAGAGGATCTGGATCACACCATACATCAGGCAAGCGATAAACAGGGGATGTAGACCGCTCAGATCGACGAGATAGGTATTCAGCTCAATCAGCCCAAAATCCGGGGTGTCCGCATCAGATTCATTGAGAAACATATGGTCGATGGCAACCAGAGAAATAATGATCGGCAGGAGAATCTGCAGGGTGGAGGTAATCAACACCAGCACCGTGCTGATAAACAGAGATAATTTGTAAGGTTTGAGCCAGTGCATCAATCGACCTAGCAGGTGCATGTTCAGCACCGCGCCGCTCAGGTCAGCATCAAACATGGCATGATCGTGCTGTTGCTCAGTGTTTGTGTCAGCTTGTTTCTGCATCAGCTGCTCACCCGTGTGCCGGCAAAGTTCTCGTTTTCTGCACCTTCGCGTTGTACGCGTTCCAGCTCAGCGTAGTACCCCTGGGCGGCAATCAGTTCCTCGTGGCTGCCTACCTCGCGGATATAACCATTTTCGAGCACAATAATGCGATCAGCATGACGGGCGGTACTGACCCGGTGAGAGACCAGCAACGTGGTCTGGCTGGATCTCAAACGCTTCAGTTCAGACAGAATGTGCTCTTCTGTTTCCGTGTCAACGGCGGAAAAACAGTCATCAAGCACAAGTACTGGAGCATGACGAATGAATCCGCGCGCCAGGGTTGCGCGCTGTTTCTGACCACCCGATAAGGTCACGCCGCGTTCGCCAACCAGTGTGTCCAACCGGTCCGGAAAATCTTCGATGGTGTCTTTCAGGTCTGCTGACGTGGCAGCCTGCCAGATTTCTTCCAGAGCACGATTCGGGTCGTCGTAAGTCAGGTTGTCTTTCAGAGGTTCAGCAAACAGAAAAGGATCCTGAGGGACCATGGCAATCTGTGAGCGCACCTGGGCTAACGGATACTCGGTAACGTCGTGACCGTCGATAACAATTGTGCCTGGCGCGGGATCAAGAATTCTGACCAGCTGTTTCAGCAGGGTGGTTTTGCCGGCGCCAACGCGCCCCATGATGGCAATCGTTTCGCCTTTTCTGATGTGCAGATGGATGTCTTTCAACACCGGTTCAGTGCTGCCGGGAAAGGTGAAACTCAGATGGTTGAACTGTATATCGCCGCTGATCACAGCAGGTGTATTGCCGCTGGGTGCATCGGTGATTTCCGGAGACAGATCCATTACCTCAAACAGTCGATCGCTGGCGACTGCTGCACGCTGAAACAGGTTGACAATAAATCCGGCAACCCGGAAAGGTTGGACCACCATGGCGACCAGGCTGATAAAGGCGACAAAGTCACCGACCAGCATTTTGCCTTCAAGCACCAGATAGCCGCCAAAACTCAGGATTGTTAACGTGCAGGCTGCAGCGAAGGTAGGCATCCATGCAGCCATCGCTGACTGGATCCGCCCCTGCTGATAAAACGCGTCCGCATAGTTCTGATTAGTGTGCGCAAACCGCCTGATTTCGTTTTCTTCCTGGACCATCGCCTGAATCGTGCGGATCCCGCTCAGGTTCTCCTGTACATGTGTACCCAGGTCAGACAGGCGTTCCTGAACCTGTTGTGAGGCGACACCCATCTGCAGGGACGATCGCTGTGCATACCAGAACACCACGGGCATGGGTGGCAGCAACAGCAGGGTCAGCATGGGTGAGTAGTAAAGCATGGCGCCGTAGCCAAACAAGGTGGCGTACACGAGGATCACAACAAGAATAGTGCCCATGGCAATCAGGCGGTAAACAAGGGAAATGTCTGCAACCGCTCGTGTCATCATGTCGCCGATGCTGTGTTCGGCATAGAATTTTGCACCCTGATCCTGCAGCGAGCTGTACAACTGCTGGCGCAGGTCAAAGGCAACGTTCAGACCAACTTTACGGACCGCATAACGTGCGTAGGTCACCACAATGTAGCGTGCAACGACAGCGCCAAAGATGCCCAGCACCGGCATCAGAACGTCGTAGTTTTTCTCTGCGATTAGATTGATCGCCTCAGCAGTCAGCAAAATAACTGAAATTTCGAAGAAACGCGCAACGCCGAACGCAACTATCCCGGCGAACCAGCCCACCCGATAAGGTTTGATAAAAACACGCAGACGCCACAGAGATGCAAACATAAAGCGTGCTTCTAAAAGTTCGCGTTGTTCGGTACACGTGGAAATGGAATAGCATCGCGGATGTTTTCCATCCCGGTCAGGTACAGCACGAGGCGTTCAAAACCTAAACCAAACCCGGCGTGGGGCACCGTGCCGTAACGACGCAGGTCGCGATACCACCACAGCTCCTGCCTAAGCTTTTCATCATTCATGCGGCGCTCGAGCACTTCAAGACGTTCCTCGCGCTGACTGCCGCCGATGATTTCTCCAACACCCGGCACCAGCACATCCATTGCGGCAACGGTTTTTTCGTCGTCGTTCATGCGCATGTAGAACGCTTTGATGTCTTTGGGATAGTCGGTTACCACAACCGGACCGCCAATGGCTGTTTCGGTGATAAACCGCTCATGCTCCGACTGCAGATCAAGACCCCATTGCACCGGATACTCAAATTTCTGCTTGCTGTCTTCGAGCAGTTTGACGGCATCGGTGTACGTCATAACCTCAAACGGTTTTTCCATCACATGTTGCAGACGTTCAGTCAGGCCCTGATCAATATGCTGAGCAAAAAACCCCATATCATCCTGGCAGCGTGTGGTGACTTGTTTGATCACAGCTTTCAGAAAGTGCTCAGCAAGGGTGGCGTTCGCGGCCAGATCTGCAAATGCCACTTCCGGTTCAATCATCCAGAATTCTGCAAGGTGGCGGCTGGTGTTAGAGTTTTCCGCGCGAAAGGTTGGCCCGAAAGTGTAAACCTTAGACAGCGCACACGCATAGCTCTCAACGTTTAACTGACCTGATACAGTGAGGAAGGCCTCGGTGCCAAAAAAGTCCTCGCTGTAACCGCCTTTGGGTAGATTCAGCTGATCAAGAGTTGAGACGCGGAATAACTCCCCAGCCCCCTCACAATCGCTGGCGGTGATAATCGGGGTGTTCACCCAGAAAAAACCTTCGTCATCAAAATAGCGATGTACAGCTTGTGCAATGGCATGCCGAACTCGAGCCATGGCGCCAAACGTATTGGTCCGAGGGCGCAGATGAGCAACGCCGCGTAAAAATTCAAAGCTGTGCCGCTTTTTGCTGATCGGGTAGGTTTCCGGGTCGTCCACCCAGCCGACAACTTCAACTTCGCTGGCCTGGATTTCACGGTCCTGGCCTTTGCCTTGAGATTCTACCAGCTCACCTCGAACAATCACCGAACAGCCGGTGACCAGCTCGGCGATCTCGCTTTCGTAGTTTGGCAGAGCACCATCAGCAACAGCCTGAATGGAATCAAAACAGGACCCGTCGTGCAGATGAATAAATGAAAAACCGCCTTTGGAGGTGCGGCGCGATCTTACCCAGCCACGGATTTCAACCTGCTCGCCGAGGCTGACGGAGTGATCGAGGAGTTGGCTGATGGCGGTGTGTGTTACGTCGGTCATACTCAGGTGATAGATAGATGAGTTAACGAGCTATGATAATTCAAAGTGAACGCAGATGCGCCGTTGGAATTGGCTGGTGAGCGATGCAATTGAACCTGAAGCCCGTTTATGCTGTCGAAACAGAAGTACGTTGACACTAAATTTTTTCTCAACGTACTGAGGATCGAGGTATGCGAACGGGTTTTATTCTGGCTGGGATCGGCGCGGCACTGATTATCATTCTGGCGATTCAGTTCTGGCCAGACAATGAAGAGGCAGCTGAAGTTCAGCCGGCACTTGAGTCTGAAACCTCACTATCCGCAGCAAGCCCACTCGATGAAGTTGCGGCAGAAGAGGAACCGTCGTCTCAGAGGGAACAGGTTGCAGCCGTAGAGGTCTCGCCGGAGCCAGTCCTTCCGCCACTGCGTGAAAGTGATGACTGGGTGCGGGACGCCGTGGCGCAGTGGCCGCTTCCCCAGCAGTGGTTAGCACGGGACGAGCTGATTGAGCGCCTTTCTGTGGTTCTGCAGAACGCCGCTCAAGGGCGGTTGCCTCGACGTCAGCTGAGTTTCCTCACGCCCAGCGAGGGTTTTCCGGTGCTCAAAGACGACGAAGTTATTTTTCTGGACCCGGCAGGCTACACGCGCTACACCCCTTATCTGGATCTGCTCGAGAAGATACCACCCGCAAGAGCTGCACAGCTTCTGACGCAAATGGAACCGCTTTTGATGGTGGCGTTTGCGCTGTTGGGGGAGCGCACACCGCTACAGAATGTTCTGCGGGAAATTGCCGGTGAAATTGAGGCGTTGCCTGAAATCGATGCGCCGGTGATTCTGGTGCAACCTAACGTGATGTATCTCTATGCCGATCCGGAACTGGAAAGTCGTTCCGAGTTTGACAAACAGCTGCTGCGAATGGGGCCTGACAACGTCCGCAGATTGAAGGCCTACGTGGCTGACTTTATGGCGAGTTTTTCTGCTCAGACACGTTGAACTGGCGCAGCGCCTTTAAATCGGTGCTGGATTTGAACGGCGTGCGCGTCTCCAGGTGCGCGATATCCTCGCTGACGTAACGCCGCTCGTCGTTCACAAACCGCTCAACCGCGTCGCGAAAACCTGCATCTGCAATCCAGTGGGCACTGTAGGTGGGTTCTGGCAGGTAACCACGAGCCACCTTATGCGCGCCCTGGGCACCGGCTTCAACCTTCTTCAGGCCGCGACTGATGGCAAACTCAATGGCCTGATAGTAACAGACCTCAAAATGTAGAAAACGATGGTCTTCAATGCAGCCCCAGTTGCGGCCAAACAGGGTATCACCGCCGATAAAATTGATGGCGCCGGCAATATATCGACCGTCGCGCTTGGCCATGATCAGCAGAATGTCCTGTGCCATGACGTCGTTGATCTCACTGAAAAATTTGCGATTCAGATAAGCGCTGCCCCATTTGCGATTACTGGTATCCATGTAGAAGTGATAAAACGCATCCCAATGTGCCTCTGTCAGCTGCTCACCTGTCGCCCATTCAATTTCGATGCCGTTTGCCAGCGCATCGCGTCTTTCGCGCCTGATGTTCTTTCTTTTTTTCGATGCCAGGTCATGCAAAAAACCTTCGAAGTTCGCGTAACCTCCGTTATGCCAGTGGAACTGCTGGTCCATGCGCTGCAGAAAACCCGCATCCGCAGCGTTTTGCCACTGCTGCTCCTGCATGAACGTAATGTGGATTGAGGACACCTTGATCTGTTGCGCAATCTGCATGCAGGCGCCGAGCAACATCTGTTCATGTTCAGAGTTATCTGTGCGGGTCAGCAGGCGCGGGCCGGTGGCGGGTGTGAACGGGATACTGATCTGCATCTTCGGGTAGTAGTCACCGCCGGCACGATGCCAGGCATCTGCCCAGCCGTAGTCAAAAACGTACTCGCCCTGGGAATGATTTTTCAGGTAGGCGGGTACCACGCCGATCAGCTCATCCTTGTCTTCAACCGCAATGTGAAAGGGTTGCCAGCCGGTTTCTGTGCTGACGGAGCCACTGCTTTCAAGCGCATGCAGGAATTTGTGTGTGACAAACGGATTGTAAACCTGGCGGGCGTGGCAGCTGTCCCATTGATCTGCGGGCATCTCATTGATGTTGTGAAGAATGCGGGCGGTTATGTCTGACAAAGTGTGTACTGCTGTGACTGTCGTTGGTTTTCAGGTCTGGCTGCTGCTCGGTGTTGTCGTCCTGTCAATACAGGCCCACCTCAAGGCCTGCCGCCAGGGTTAAACCTAACTCCCGGCAGGCATCCAGATCTTCCTGGGTGATCTCACCGCGGCTGATCAAGGGATCCTGCACCTTAACAAATGGATAGCCGTTTGCGATACGTTCCAATGCCCGGATCGCACCGGTGCCATCGTTGCCAGCTGAGATGAAGGCTGCATAAGGCAGCGGCGACAATTTGCCTTCTACTTCGTAAAACGTGCGATCGAGAAAGTCTTTGACCATGCCTGAGAGATAGCCGAAGTTTTCCGGTGACCCGATCAGCAGAGCGTCAGCCCACAGCAGATCATCAGGTCCGGCGTCGCCTGCATGCAAAAATCGCAGTTCAACGCCCGCAACGTCTTCGTCCCGGGCACCTTGCGCGATTGCCTCTGCCATTGCCTGGGTATTGCCGGTTTTACTGTGGTAGACGAGTAGAAGGTGTTTCAAGTTCTAACGCTGTATAGAAATCAAAGCCGCAGTATACTCGCGCGCCTGTTGATTGCATGAATCTGATTATGGCCATTACCCTTACTGATGTGGAAGCTGCGGCGGAACGTCTGGCCGGGCACCTGATAAAAACGCCGTTCACACAGTCGCAGACCCTTTCGGCGCAGTTAGGCTGTGAGTTGTTTGTGAAGTTTGAAAACCAGCAGTTCACAGCGTCGTTTAAAGAGCGTGGGGCGCTGAACAGTTTGCTGAAAAATCCGCAGGCTGTAGCGGGCGGTGTAACCGCGATGTCCGCGGGTAATCATGCTCAGGCGCTGGCGTATCACGGTACACGTTTAGGCATACCCACAACTATTGTCATGCCGCGCACAACACCTAATGCAAAAGTGGAGGCCACCCGGCTGTTGGGCGCAGAAGTGATTCTGCAGGGCAGCACCTTTGATGAAACTCTGCAATTCACCAAAGATCTGGCCGAACAGCGAAGTATCACGCTGATTCATCCCTTTGATGAGCCGGATGTTATTGCCGGTCAGGGTACAGTAGCGCTGGAAATGCTGTCTCAGGTTAAGGATCTGGATGTGATTGTGGTACCCATTGGCGGCGGTGGCCTGATCAGCGGTATCGCAACGGTGGTGAAAGTTCTGAATCCGCAGATACAAATTGTTGGAGTCCAGATGGAACGCTTCAACAATGCCTATGCTGCGTTTCATAAACGGCCGCAGACTGCTGTCAATCATGGCTTTACAGTGGCTGAAGGTATTGCAGTGAAAGCGCCAGGTGTCCTGACCAGTGCAATCATCGCCGAAAAGGTGGATGACATACAGCTTGTCAGTGAGCAGATGGTTGAGCAGGCCATATTTGATCTGTTGGAGATTGAAAAAACGGTTGCTGAAGGTGCTGGTGCCGCTGGCCTGGCGCTGGTTAGAAGTCAGCCTGCTTTATTTCGTGGCAAACGTGTGGGTATGCTTGTTTGTGGCGGCAATATAGACATGATGATTCTGTCTTCCGTTTTGCAGCGCGGATTAGTGCGTTCACACAGGCTGGTGCGCCTGGAAATCGAAATTCCAGACACCCCGGGCGCGTTAGCGAACCTGACAGCTCTGCTCGGCGATCTGGACTCCAACATTGTGGATATCAGTCACCAGCGTGCCTTTGGCGGCTCGTCTGTTCGCGCAACAGTAGTTGAGCTGGTGCTGCAGATGCGTGGAGAAGAGCAAAAAGATAACGTTACTCAGGTGCTGGAGGCCAAAGGTTATGATGTACGGCCGGTTGCCTGAGTAAAACCGGCCTGACAGAAAAAGCCAGCGCTAGATCTCGTCAAAATCACCATGCCGCCCTTTACCCGAGGCAAATCGTGCCGCTCCTGCAGCAGTTTCGCCACTCTTTATCACCGCCAGACCCAGTTCTGTCTCCTGTGTAAGTGCACTTTCCAGCGGCTGGTCCCACTGTGCATAGGCGCTCAATCGATCGCTGCGCATGCATTTCTGTGGAAACTGACAGAGCTGCTCGGCAAGGACCAATGCATCATCAAGCGCCTGTCCGGGTTTGCTCAAGCGATTAGCCAGCCCCATTTGCAGGGCTTCTTCGCCGCTGACGCTGCGCCCGGTGAGAATAAGATCCATTGCCCTGCCTGTTCCTAACATTCTCGTTAAGCGAACAGTTCCGCCGTCAACCAGCGGCACACCCCAGCGGCGGCAGTACACGCCAAACACAGCATTTTCCGCTGCAACGCGAAGATCACACCAGGTGGCGAGTTCCAGGCCGCCTGCCACCGCGTGTCCTTCCACGGCGGCGAGCACGGGTTTGGATAACAGCATACGTGTAGGACCCATGGGGCCATCACCTGTTGTTGAAACACGATTACCGTCACCTGTTGCTACAGCTTTCAGATCAGCGCCTGCACAGAACGTCTGATCTGCACCGGTAAGAATGGCGACATCCGCTTCAGGGTCTGCATCGAAGGCTCGGAAAGCAGCAGCCAGTTCTACCGCAGTGGGTCCGTCGACTGCATTGCGGGCAGCGGGACGGTTGATAGTGATGACCGTTACCCGATTGTGCTTGTCGATATCAATATTCATCGTGCTTGCCTGTGTACATCATTTGGGCACTAGTTTACTTTGATAACAAGACAATCGTCAGGGGAGAAACATGCGATTAAAACAATCACGGGTGAAAGCGCTCGGTGAACAGGAGTGGGACCAGGATGCTCAGGAGCTGCTGCAACCTTTTGTGAAACAGGGGCGCGTTTTCAACATATTTCGCACCCTGGCCAATCATCCTGCTCTGGCCAAACGATGGATGGTATTTGCCAATCATATTCTGGGTAAATCAACCCTCGGCGTACGCGATCGCGAACTGTTGATTCTGCGCATCGGCTGGCTCTGCCAGGCAGGTTACGAGTGGGGGCAGCACGTTCAGATTGCGCGGCAGGCGGGTATGTCTGACGAGGAAATCCGCAGCGCCAAAACCGGCCCCGACACAGCGGGTTTGTCGGAGCTGGATAAGCTGTTACTGCAGGCCACAGATGAACTGCACGCGGATGCGTTTGTCAGCGATTCAACCTGGCAGAGCCTGCAGCAGCATTACAATACCCAACAGCTGATGGACCTGGTGTTTACCGTCGGCCAGTACAACCTTGTCTGTATGGCGTTGAACAGCTTTGGAGTGCAACCTGATGAAGGATTACCCGGGTGGGACGTCTAGATAACAAAATCGCCGTTGTCAGCGGCGGTGGGCAGACCCCGGGAGCTACCCTGGGTAATGGTCGTGCCACCGCGTTACGCTTTGCGCAGGAAGGTGCTCGGGTCCTTGTGCTGGATAAACGGCTCTCATCTGCCCAGGAAACGGTAGCGTTGATACAGGAAGAGGGCGGCCAGGCCAAAGCCTATGCTCTCGATGTGACTGAGGCGGATGCGATAGATCAATGTATCGCTCAGATCGTCGCTGAATTTGGTGTCATTGATGTACTGCAGAATAATGTTGGTATTGGCACGGGTGATACAAGCCCGACGCGATTGACCGAAGCCGTATGGGAGCGGATATTTTCCACCAACACAACTTCAGTGATGTTGATGTGTAAAGCCGTTTTACCGCATATGCGAGCCAGGAATTCTGGCGTCATCACCAATATCTCTTCGGTGGCAGCGATAGCCGCAGCCACTAACATAACGGCCTATAAAGTTTCTAAAGCGGCGCTGAATGCCTATACCCATTCGCTGGCAATGAGCAATGCTCGATTTGGGATTCGCGCGAATGTGATCATGCCTGGACTGATCGAAACCCCCATGGCTATTGAAGGTTATGTGGCCAGTGGCCAGGATCGCGACACAGTTATCGAGCGACGCAATGCAGCAGTACCCCTGCTGGGGCAGATGGGCAGTGCCTGGGATATTGCGAATGCGTCACTTTTTCTGGCGTCCGATGAAGCTAAGTTCATCACCGGTGTGGCTTTGCCTGTGGATGGTGGTCAATCGGCTAAAATAGGGTAGGTGGCTGCTGGGTTTGTGTAGCTTCGGGCGGTTGGAATATCCGATCGTTTATATGCCTTTTTGGAATATAGGAACATAAATTTATACCAAAAAAGCTCGAAACACCGCATTTTTACAATGATTTTGTCACTTTGAGTAACATAGCGGTTGACTCTATTTACCTCATCCAAAACAATGAATCGGCATATGGATATGCTGATAGTAAAACAAAGTGCGGATTTTTGAGGTAACACACCTGTAGGTAGCATGATGCAAAGCGGGTGTCGCTGGTAGCTGAGATTTAGGCCCGAATAATGTTGTGGAGTGAGATCTGAATGCGAACTGTGAACGCGATAATTGGATGTGTACTGCTGGTATTTGCGGTGCTGCACGCGTTTATACCTAACCATTTACACTTAACTATTGTCTACGGACTGGGCGCCTTTTTTGCGTTTGCCACAGTCAAACCAGGCGGCATGGGCATCAACACGGCACGAGTGCTGGCCGTAGGTACTACCGCAGTCATGTTTTTCTACTTCGCCGGCTTTTTCACCATGGCGCCTGACTTTGAGGCGCAATGGGTCAAAACAGGTGCTGCGCTTGAAGGCGTAGGCATGTTGTTGTCGGCATTTCTGATGATCCCGATTCTGTCCTGTTACAGCTGTCTGCTTAAAGCGGAAGGGTGTGAGCAGTTCAAAGAAAAAGTAGAGCCCAAACGGGGCTCCTTTTTCAGCGTGCCTGAAGACGTCCAACAAAATTCCTGAGCGATGCTCGCCGGGTTCAAGCTCGGCTGATCATATTACTTTCGATCTAACGATCAAGCTAAGCTCGACTCAATCACTTCGATATAAGGCGCTCGTACTGCAAGCTTGTTAGCGGCATAGGCTTCAGTGGGTAGTTTGGCAAGTTCTGCTGCAATTGAGAAAGCAGTGTCGATCAGCAGTTCTGAAGCTACAACCTGATCCAGAAACCCCGCATCCATAGCCTCTTCCGGTGTGAAAAGATGCCCCTGGATAGTTGCTTTTGTCTGCAGGCGCTTTGACAGACGCGCTGCTGCCAGCTGTAAGCCGAAAGTGGGCAGGGTCATGCCAATAGCAGTTTCATTCAAACCAATCTTGAAAGGTCCGCTTACACCAATCCGGGTGTCTGCTGCCAGTAGTGTAAACGCGCCTGCTGCCACTGCGTGACCGGCGCAGGCCACAATAACCGGTTGCGGGTGTCTGAATAAACGCAGCAGCATTGCAGCCCCTTTGTTCACCAGTTCCGTGGTTGCATCTGCCCCCTTGGCAAACTCTTTCAGATCGAAGCCGCCGGAGAATACACCCTCTCTCCCCTTGATCAGAACGGCCTTGGCTTCTTTCTCAGCCTGGTCCAGGGCCTGATTCATTTTGTCTACAAATTCATGCCCAACCGCATTAGCTTTGCCGTCATCCATAGCAACAATGGCGACACCGCTTGAGACCTGAAAATCCATCATCTGACTACTTCCTTCCGTAAATGCCCGTGTGTTCCTGGACCCGCTCTGTATAGGCCTGCAACTTGCTGTAGTTCTGCGCCATTTGCGTTAGCCACGTCGGTGGTTGGTTATCATAAATGCCGGACATCACGCCGGCCACAGTGAAATCAAAAATGTTGGGTGTGTCGCCGAAGAGAAAGTCCTGTCCCTCAACGGCGTATTCCAGAGCCTGCAGGTCCCGTTCTGCAAAACCGCGTTGTTCACTGATGCTGTGACGTCCCAGACCCTGAAGCTCGTAAGTCTGGCGAACCTGCCGTCGAGCCGCGCCTGCAGCGAGAGGGCGAATGAGGGCGGGTGCAATGTGAAAAAAACCATCAACCACATTTGGCCACCAGTTGTCATCCAGCCAGCGACTGGCCACCATTATCCAATACAGGTGATCTTCTGTCAGACGCGCCAGGGCGACACCGTAAGCTTGTTGTTGGTTTGTCAGGCCGGCGTAGACGGCGCCCCCGGTAAGGTCGTTCAGATACTCCGTGATCAACTCCGAATCGGGCAACGTTTTACCATCTACTTCAAGATAAGGCAGTTTGCCCTTAGGCGCCTTGCGCGGGTCTGGTTGCTCGGCCAGGTCAAAGCTTATGTTCAGCGACTGCAGAAGCATTTCTATTTTCAGGCAGAATGGGCTCACGTTGCGCATATTGAATGCGCCTCCCAGGGTTACCAGCGTCATCGCCGGGACGCTGATAGGGGGACTTGTCAGGCTCTGTGCATTGCTCATGGTCATTCTCTCGCTGATTTGAGGACAACTTACGGCGACAACGCCCACACAACAAGGTTTGTGTGACAACGCTCCTGACACTGCGTGTCAGGAGCGTAAAACAATGATTCACATGGTCAACTCAGGTAAAAGTAGATGACCGCAATGACAACTGAGGAATGCAATGGCCATGGGCGCTGAAGAAAGCAGTTTTCACGTGCTGTTTGTGCATGGTCCCGCTGCCTCTGGCAAGTACACCATCGGCAGCCTGCTCAGTTCGATAGTGAACATGCCACTGTTCCACAATCACCTTGTCGTGGATGCAGCTCAGGCGCTGTTTGATTTTGGTACGCCAGAGTTCAGCGCTTTGCGTGGCGCATTATGGTGTGAATCTTTTGCCGCGGCAGCCGCAGCCAGGCAGTCATTTATTTTCACCTTTAATCCTGAAGCGAGCGTAACTTATGCGTTGTTGGAAGAGATGTTAGCACCTGTCCATGCGGCCGCCGGGCAGGTGCATTTTGTGGAACTGCAGTGTGATGACAAAACCGTCAGTGAGCGGTTGAGTGAGCCAGGCCGCGCAGCGTTTGGCAAACTGTCGGATAAACAGCTGTATGCACGTCTGAAAGCCGCTGGTGCTTTCGACTTTCCGCCTCTACCAACACCCCTGATCAGTATTGATACTGCCCGCCATGCGCCCATAGAATCAGCCCAGCTGATTGCCCAAGCGTTCAGAAACAGAATCACCAGCGAGAACCCTGATGCCTAACCTTTATGAAAAATATGTTCTGCCCAGACTGATTGACGCGGCCTGTTCACAGCCGCCCATGTCAAAACTGCGGAGCCGTTACGTCAGTCAGGCGACCGGTGAGGTGCTTGAGATTGGTATCGGTAGCGGGCTGAATCTGGCGCACTACGGCGAAGGTGTGACTTCAATCACCGGTGTGGATCCTGCTGCTGAATTAACCGTCAAGGCAGCGGAGCGGGCAGATGCGCTTTCTGTGCCGGTATCGGTGCTGGGTATTTCCGGAGAAGCGCTGGACCTGGACAATAATTCTTTTGATACCATCGTCTGCACCTGGACCTTATGCAGCATCCCGAATCCGTATCGTGCAGTGGCAGAGATGTATCGGGTGTTAAAACCAGGCGGCCAGATGATCTTTGTGGAACACGGTCGGTCAGATGAACCCAAAATAGTGAAATGGCAGCGGCGTATAGAACCGATCTGGAAAAAGATAGGCGGAGGCTGTCATCTGACCCGCAGGCCGGAAGAATTGCTTGTAGATGCGGGTTTCAAAATCTCCGCAAAAGAAAGCGGCTACGTGGATGGCCCCAAATTTGCCGCGTTTATGATTCACGGTCTGGCAGCCAAAGCCTGAGCCTGAGCCTGGGGGAATGGCATTGTCGGACATTGTGACCCTGGTGCATCATGCTGTTGAAATACGTAGAACCCGCGTGGCGGTCCGCATCGATAATGGTTACCATCCGCGCACGTACTGATCCGCCTTGGAGGGCATACTAACGTCATGGCTGAAATGACTCAGGAAGTTCCGCGCGCGCGTTCGCAGGTCTGGAGCGTCATCATAGGTATGAGCGTTTTCCATCTGGCTTGCCTTGGTGCCTTTTATACTGGCGTGAGCTGGGCAGCTGTCGTTGTTGCCTTCGCCATGTACGTTTTTCGGGGTATGGGTGTTACCACGGGTTTCCATCGCCTGCTTGCACACCGATCGTTCAAAACCAGCCGGCCTGTACAGTTTCTGTTTGCCCTGGCGGGAAGCCTGGCCGTGCAGGGCGGACCGCTATGGTGGGTGGCCCACCACCGTCATCACCACGCTGCAACTGAAACCGAAGAAGATATTCACTCGCCTGTGACCCACGGTATGTGGAAGGCACATATGGGCTGGATGATGACGGATGCAGCGTTTAATGAAAAAGGTACCAATTCCCGGGATCTGCATAAGTTTCCGGAGATCAAATTTCTCCAGCGTCACTATGTCTGGCTGATCATTATTCAGCCTGTCTTAATGTACGCTCTGGGCAGCTGGTTAGGAGAAGCCTACAATACATCTGGTCTGCAGATGGTGGTCTGGGGCTTTTTCATCAGCACAGTATTCACCTGGCACGTCACCTTCATGGTGAATTCTGTCTGCCATCGCTGGGGCTCTCAACCTTACGACGCAGGTGATTCGAGCACTAACAACGTCTTTATTGGCGTGCTGGGTTTTGGTGAGGGTTGGCACAATAACCATCACAAATTCCCCAGTTCTGCGCGTCATGGCCTGCAATGGTGGCAGGTTGATGCCACCTGGGTTCTGATTCGCACGTTGCAGGCGATTGGTCTGGTCAGTGAGCCGAAAATCCCGCTGGCATTCCGCAAAAACACGGCAGAAAAACCCCCTAGCGATTAGGCCCTCTGTTCATCGGGTACGGCTGCCAGCGCTCGAGTGTGACTTTGGGCAGGACCGTTGGATTGACGCAACTCATCGGCCAGCGGCCCCGGAGAACCAATGCAACCTCCCGGCCGACGCGCCGCCTGGTCTCTGGACGCATGCGTGTGGTTGCTGAGGCGACGTGTGGCGTAACCACTACATTTTCCATAGAGAACAAGGGGTTATCTAACTCTGGTGGCTCCTGTTCGAGGACGTCCAGGCCTGCACCTGCAATCTCTCCTGCCTGCAGAGCGGCAATCAGAGCAGTTTCATCGATCATTGGGCCACGTGCGGTGTTGATAATCACAGCGGAGTTTTTCATCTGCGCAAATGCAGCTTGATCAAAAGCATGCTCGGTTTCGTCATTGTGAGGGGAGTGGATTGACAGGTAGTCACTGCGGTTCAGGAGCTCTTCGAAGCTTACCGGCTCGACGCCAGCTCCGGTGATCTCCAACTCGCTCACATAGGGATCATAAGCGATGACGTTGAGGCCAAATGCTTTTGCCCTGCGCGCCATGCAGTGGGCAACGTTGCCGAAGGCAAACAACCCCAGCGTCTGTCCGTAGAGTCGTGGAATTTTGCTTAACAGGGGCCGTGCCTGATACCAGTCGCCGGTCTTCGCCATACGCACCATGGTTGGTGTGCGTCGCGCCAAATCCAACAGTAAACCCATGGCATGATCGGCAACTTCTTCAATAAAGATATCCGGCACATTGGTCACCACAATGCCTGCCCTGGTGGCCGCGGCGATATCAACCATATCTACGCCGACACTGCCGACCCCAATCACCACACATTTTTTCAGGTTGCTGATCACCTGTTGATCAATCTGCAACCCCCAGGAAGTAATAATGGCGTCCATATCCTGCACGCCGGCTGCAAACTCAGCGGGTGTGTCTGCGGGGACATCGATGATCTCGGCGATCGGGGCTAATGCTTCAAGTTCCAGAGAATAGCGTTCCTCTACGGTCTGATTGCGCGCCTGTTTTGGCAGTTGAATGCCCACTCTTTTTTTCTTCAATGAAATTTCCTTTCTTGTCTGCTTATTCTGGCACATACCAGATCGGTGAAGACCAGGCACGTTCCTGCAGCGTGGCCTGGAGATCTGCACGAGGTGCAACGCCAGCTCTCACCGCATCCCAGGTGGACCAACGGCAGGTTGGGTTTTCCAGCACGCGCACGTAATAAAATACCCGGGCTGAGGGATCAAAATCTGGATCAGTCCAAACGGTTGCCAGTTCAGCATCACCCACGCCCTTGCTGATTTCACAGGTGGCGAGGTCTACTTCAGCGCCGTTGTCCGGACAGCGATGAGTCTCAGGGTCGACACTCAGTCCATCCGCGCAGGCGACGTCGTACACCGTCTCTGTCAGTTCGCCGTTGTCAATATTGCCTTTGATAACCTGTAAGCGCTGCAGGGGGGCGCTTAACGCATCCTGTGTTGCCCACAGTGCCAGTTTAGGTGCGTTTTGGCCGTCGCCAATCAGGTCGCCTCCCATGGGTGTACCGTTGCTGTATGCCTGTTCCACCCAGTTGGCCTGCTCAAGTAAATTGTCTGCAAAACTGAACCCCGCAAACAGGCGAACCTGCAGGCGCGGACCGCTGGTCGCAAATGTTTCCTTGCGACGGAAGGCTCTGAATATCGAATCCCGGGTGTTGGTTTCCGCCCACACGCCAGCCAGGCCAGATGCACTCCAGGTGCGAAAAGCGTTATCAACATAGCGCCTGCCGTTCACCTCGATAGTGCCCTGCAGATCGTTGTCGTTGGCGTCCTGCAGGGCGGTCTCATCCAGCGGTAGGGCGCCGCGCAGAGTCGCTGTGGAATCGAGAATGCCAACCTTCGCGAAAAAGTTATCTTCGTCAAAAGAGCCCGCTCCGGTGTGGGTGTCGCTGGCACCGATAAGGCCAAATTTGTAGGGATTGGCGCCGGTTTGTGCCTCTATCGCCAGGCCGTTGAGGTAAGCCTCGCGTACGTAACTACCGCTGGGTTGGCTGTCAATCATGGTGGCAACGCGATAGGGCATGATTTCAAAATCCGCCCACTCGTCGTTTGGAGACAACGCCGGGTGAGTGTCTGACGTGCCTTTAACCTGAGTAACCTCTACCAATGGTTCGTTGCGCATGCGCGTGTTGGCATAGTTGGCGTCGATGGCATTGCCGGCCCAGTCGGTGAGCATGAACATAGCGCCGTTTGAGCCATTTGAGTTGTGCGGGATGGCAACGCTGTCGATACCCCGGTTGCGTAGCTCATCCATCCATGACCAGAGGCCTTCGGGATTCTGCGAGTGAAATCTGGAGAACGGCATCTCAGGCAGTTGATCATCGCTTCTGAAGATAACATTACGATGCAGATTGCCACGTTCGTCAGTTGAAGAGGTGTATTCATAGGCAACAAAGGTCGTGAAGTTGCCGGGATCGTTGTGGATCTGCGCCGCGGCAATGGTGTCTGCCCAGGCCTCTCTGGCGATATCGTTGAGCATTTCTCGCTCTACAGTGCCGTCGAGCACTCCCGCAATGACGCTTGGGATGAACGTGGAGAAGCGCTGACCGCGATCCCGGGCGCTTTCAACATTCAGGTTTTCCGCGCGATTCAGGTTGTGAAAGGGCTCCGCCAGTTCAAGTTCAGAAAATTCGGTGCGGGTATCAGCAGCGGCAGGCACTGCGCCCAGAAACATAGCGTGGTCAGTGACGCCGTAAAAATCCAGCGGCGCTTTGAGCTGCATATCAAAGCCGTTAGGGTGTTTGATCGCTTCGCCTTTCGCGTAACGATAAGCGTCGCTGGGGGTTGCGATGGTGCCAAACGCAAACGCGTCAAAACTGTATCGCGTATGGATGTGCAGATCACCAAACAGTGCCCGGCGGGAGGCGTTGACATCAGGAGCGAGGGCGTTGGTATGGTAATCTGCTGAAAACAGCTGTGGTCTCGGTGGCGGGGCCGCTGCAGCTGCCGCTGGAAGCACCCTGCTCTCTGCCTGATCGGCACCTTCCTCAGAAGTGTCTGTGGTATCGGCAGGTGAGCTGCAGGCGCCCAGCGTACTGACACACATCGCGGCAAGCAGAGCTGCCCGATGCAGGTTCCAGCCCGAGCAATCTGTTCCCATGATCTTCTCTCCTGTTCTCCCTGAGCACCAGTGTTCTGCTAATTTGGTTAATGTGCAAGTGCCTGTTAAGCGCAACTGATGGTTTACCCGTATTGGATAACAAAGCAGACTTGGAAAACTCAGCTAACAGATGAGGATTTGGTAAATGAGCATGGGCATCTTGTAGTTATGGACAAAGTGCTGGAAATTGGCGGCTATGCGGCGGGCTATTGCGGCAAACTGTTTGCGGCATCCGGCGCAGACGTGGTGCGGCTGGATCGGGGTGAACGGCCCCCGGCCTGGGCCAGCGCAAAAGCCATGGATCTGTTTCTGCACTCACACAAACGAACAGTTGTCAGTTCAGACCTTGATCTGCTGGCGTCCCTCGCGGCGAAAGCAGACGTCCTGATCTGTGAGACCAACACCGCAGATGAGCTTGATCAACTCGGATTTGACCGCTGCAAGACACCGGTGAAAGTTGCGCTCACACCTTTCGGCCGCACCGGACCTAAAGCCAACTGGCGGGCAAGTGCCAGTGTGTTGTTAGCCAACGGTGGCTACACACATCTGATTGGTGAACCCGATCGCGAACCGCTCAGCCTGCCCGGGCATTATCTGGAGTTTCAGACCGGTGCGCTGGCATTCACCGCCGCAAATTCTGCGCGTTGGGCGAACCAGTCGACGCAGATCGATCTTGGCCAGCTTGAAACCCTGATGTCTCTGTCACAGTTCACCACAGTGCGCTGGCACTGTGCCGGGGAGTTACGTTCACGCCACGGCAGTGACTTCTGGTTTGTGGTGCCGAGTCAGTTGTTTGCCTGCGCGGACGGGTGGGTGTATCTGAATATCGTGCCAGCGTTCTGGGATCCCCTGACTGTCTTCCTCGAGCAGCCGGAGTTGCTTATCGATCCGCGTTTTGAAAACAACGATCTGCGCATGGTCAATCGAGACGTACTGCATGCTCTGATTGCAACTGAACTGGCACATCAGTCCACGGACGAACTGCTGCGCAAAGCGGAATCCTGCCGTATTCCGTTGGGTGTTGTCCTGTCCTTTGAGCAGGTTCTGGCAGATCCCCATTTACAGGCTCGTCAGTTCTGGCAGACCCTGCCTGTCGACAACTCTGAGCCGGTCTACACGCCGGCTTATGCGTTTCTCCAGGGCAATGCATTAGAACCTGGCGCAAAGCGGGGTGTGTCTTGGTAAAGCTACCTGTGGATGGTCCGCTGAATGGCATCAAGATTCTGGATCTGACACATGTGTGGGCGGGGCCACTAGCTGTACGTTTTCTGGCTGATCTGGGTGCCGAGGTGGTGAAAATTGAAGCCCCGTACGGGCGCGGCTCCCAGGTATTCCCTTCGCAACCCATTGGTGGCTGGCTTGGTGGTGAAGCCGGCGAGGAACCCTGGAACGTCAATGCGGTATTCAACAAACTGAATCGCAACCGTCGCAGTGTCTGCCTGGATCTGAAACAAGAGCAGGGACGCGAGATTCTGTTGCAACTGGTTGCTGTTGCGGATGTGATCATCGAAAACTTCAGTGCCAGAGCGATGCCGGCGATGGGGCTGGGCTTTGAGGTGCTGAAGCGGGCGAATCCGCAGATCATCCATGTCTGCATGCCGGGTTTTGGCGCGAGCGGCCCTTACCATGGCAGGGTGGCATTTGGACCGATTGTCGAGCCCATGACCGGTCTGGCGAAAATGTTGGGCTATGAAGAAGATAAGCCCATGAATACAGCAATGGCGCTGATGGATCCTATTGCTGCAACGCATGCTGCCAGCGCAGTGGTGCAAGCGTTGCGTAAACGACAGCTGGACGGCGCTGGGGGTTATGTTGAGCTGAGCCTGTACGAAACCGGGGTGGCCTTTAATGGCCCCTGGCTGTTGGATACTCAGTTGGGCGAAACGCCGGTATGTCAGGGTAATGCCCATCCGCAAATGGCACCGCATGGTGTGTACCCTTGTCAGGGTGAAGACAACTGGCTGGCACTGGCTTGTCAGACGGAAGTTCAATGGCAGCAGCTGTGCTTGCTTGTTGATGGTCTTGATAATCGACTAACGCTGAGCCGACGCCTGCAGGCCAGACAATCCATTGATGAAACAATAAGTCTGTGGACGGCTCCACAGGAAAAGAATGCCGCCTGCGAGCTGTTGCAGCATCATGGCATAGCCGCTGGACCGGTCAACAACGCAGCAGAAATGCTGGCGGATGAACAGGTTCAAGCACGACAGTTTTTCCGGGCGTTCGAGCGCTTCAATACACCC
This sequence comes from Pseudomonadaceae bacterium, assembly GCA_024743175.1. GTDB lineage: Bacteria > Pseudomonadota > Gammaproteobacteria > Pseudomonadales > Azotimanducaceae > UBA4421. The sequence continues at coordinate 122,724 of JANSXA010000012.1, forward strand.
ATGCCCGGCAATCCAATTCACATGCCTGGCCTGGATCCGGAGCAATGGCAGCCCTGTCCCGATCTTGGCGCAGACAATCACAGCGTGCTCGAACAATGGCTGGGCTATGCAGACGAACAGGTTACAACGCTGCATAAGCAAGGTGTTGTGCACGACAAACCGCCGACCTGAAGTCTCTGTAAAAGACTCGACCTGCTTTTTCTATCCCGGGTAGGGCATACCCTGAGCGTCAACATAGAGCGCATAAACCGACTGCGATCCTGTCATGAACAGGCGGTTGCGCTTCGGCCCGCCAAAACAGACGTTTGATACACCCTCGGGCAGGTGTATCGCACCAATTTTTTTACCACTTGGCGCAAAGATGAACACGCCATCTGTAGAAGCGCCACCCCAGGCTGCTCCGCACCACAGATTGCCGTCGGTATCCACACGAAAACCATCTGGACCCGCCGTTTCGAAATCGCAGAACACAGTGGGCGTGCTCAAGCGTGTACTGTCGATGACATCAAAGACATGGATGGCACGCGGATGTCCGGGGGTGTGGGAAGCGCCGGTATCAGATACATAGAGTTTTTTGTAATCCGGCGAGAATGCCAGACCGTTGGGTTTGTTCAGTTGCTCATCAACAATCGTGGCATCGCCAGTGTCGGGGTCAAGGCGATAGATTCGAGTTGGTAGTTCAAACTCAGCTTTGTGGCCTTCATAGTGCCAGTGAATACCATAGCCGGGGTCGGTGAACCAGATGGCACCATCCGGATGGACCACCACATCGTTTGGCGCATTCAGACGCTTTGAATCAAAATGTGACATCAGTGTGGTGACCGTGCCGTCATACTCGGTGCGTGTAATCCGCCGGGTGCCATGCTCACAGGTGATCAGGCGACCCTGCAGATCGCGGGTATTGCCATTGGCATAGTCCGCGGATGCTCTGAAAACACTGGTCTCCAGGCTGGCTTCGTCCCAGCGCAGCATCCGGTTGTTGGGGATGTCACTCCAGATCAGACTCCGCAGGTCGCCGAAATACACCGGACCTTCGGTCCAGCGGCCACCGGTCCAGATGCGCTCCAGCGCCGCGCTGCCCAGCACGTAGGCACGAAAGGTCTGGTCCAGAACTTCAACAGCCGGGTCCGGGTAACGGATTGGTGTTTGCCAGTCACGATCAAGTAAGTAGTCCATGGGTTTCTCTGTAGGTGATGTGCAGGAGGCTGTGCGCAGCTTAAAAGTCGGCGTTGCGCGAGAACAGCACTGGGTTGATCGGTGACGCCGCACGTTCACCACTGTGTATCCCCGGCAGCCACATCTGTGCGTCCATAACATGGTTACGATGATCGACCGCCCCCATGCGGATGCCGTCCTGCATGTAGATGAGTGTAAAAGCCGCGCGGGTTTTGTCACTTTGGTTGCCATCAGCACGATGGCAGGTCCAGCCATTATGAAAACTCACCTCGCCGAGATCAAATGGCACATCAACGTAGTCGAAATCCCGCATCAGGCTGGCGAGCATCTGTTCAGATTGATCTGAAATGGCCAGATCAGCGGCCTGTTCCGGCATGGCTTTATGAGAGCCAGCAGCAAACGCCAGCGGCCCCATATCCGCGCTGACAGCCTGCAGAGGAATCCAGAGTGTGATGGTGTTGTTATTCGACAGCGGCCAGTAAAACTGATCAACGTGCCAGGGTGTGAAGCCGCCATGCGCTTCTTTGAATAAAGCCTGGTCGTGGTAAAGACGTACGCCATCAACCTGCATCAGATCCGCAGCAAGTTTTGCCAGGCGCCTGCTGCGCACCAGTCGCTCAATTTCCGGGTGGGTGCGCCACAGATTCATCCTTTGTGTAAATGCCCGGCCATAAGTATCTGTAGCGGCTTGGTTTTTTGCGGAGAGCAGATAGGGACTGAGCTTGTCTGCCAGCACCGGACCACAGTCGTTGCGCAGTTGTTGCAGGAACTTTTCAGGCGTCCAGGCCCGCACAGCATCGGTAATGCAGTTGTTGTAGTGGGCCAGGGTCTCAGCGTCCAGCACGTCTTTCAGGCGAATAAAGCCATGGGTCTGATAAAAATCCACCTGTTCTGAAGTCAGGTTCAGCGGCTCTTCAAGCGATGTCTTCGATATAGCCATAGTTTTAATGACAGACCCCTGATACCTGTTGCTTAGGTCTGCTAGAATCCAGCCCCTTTTTTTGGGTGATGTGGCAGAGACCTGCATATTGCCCAACCTTTAATAGTTTAACAAAGCGGTGTTATGGAATTTGTTTTAGGTCAGCGTTGGGTCAGCCAAACCGAATCTGAGTTGGGTTTGGGCATTGTAGTTGGTGTCGAAGGACGACATGTCACACTGCGTTTTCCTGTTGCCGAAGAAGACCGTGTTTATGCGCTGAACAACGCGCCGCTGGCCCGCATCGTTTATGCCGTTGGCGAGGTTGTGCACACCGCAGAGCAAGCGCCGGTGACCGTTGAGCAGGTCGAGAGCCTTGATGGTTTACTGCTGTACACGGGTCGTGATGAAAACGATCAGGTTGTGCGGCTGCCTGAGACGCAGATTTCCGGTGTTGTGCAGCTCAGCTCCCCGAAACAGCGTTTGCTGAGCGGGCAGTTTGATAAATCAGATCAATATGTCCTGCGTGTCGCCAGCCTGGTGCATCAGCATGAGCTGCAGAGCTCACCCGCACGGGGTTTGTTAGGTCCCCGGACCTCGTTACTGCCCCACCAGATTTATATTGCCCAGGAAGTGGCGCAACGCTACGCACCGCGTGTACTGCTGGCGGATGAAGTGGGTCTGGGTAAGACCATTGAAGCGGGCATGATCATGCATCACCAGCTGCAAAGCGGCCTGGCAACCCGTATTCTGATTGTTGTGCCTGATGCCCTGTTACACCAGTGGCTGGTTGAGATGCTGCGCAAGTTTGGCCTGCGTTTTTCTCTGTTTGACGCGCCGCGCCTGCAGGCACTGCTCGACAGTGAAGAAGGCAACCCTTTTGAAACAGAACAACTGGTGCTGTGCGGGTTGAGCACTTTGACTTCAGATGCCCAGGTCACCGATTTTGCCATAGAGGCTGGCTGGGACATGCTTGTGGTTGATGAAGCCCATCATCTGCAGTGGCAACCTGACAACCCCAGCGTTGAATATCAGACGATTGCGGACCTGGCCCAGGTCTGTCCGGGTCTGCTCCTGCTCACTGCAACCCCAGAACAACTCGGTATTGAAAGTCACTATGCGCGATTGCGTCTGTTAGATCCGTCGCGCTTTGCTGATATGCAGGCGTTTATCGAAGAACAGGCGGGTTACGGCGCGTTGAATGACGTGGTTCGCAGCATCCAGCAGGGTGAAGTCCTGACGGCGGCACAACAGGATCTGCTGCGTTCATTGGCATCCATTGAATACTCAGATGAAATGTCGACGGATCAGTTGATCGATGAGCTGCTGGATCGACACGGGACGGGCCGCGTGCTGTTTCGCAATACCCGCGCTGCAATTGAGGGTTTCCCCCAGCGGATTGTGCACGAGTATGCACTGCAGCTTGTGGACGAAGATGAGCAGGCACCTAATCTCAAAAGTCTGGATGCCCAGCAGGTTATTGGTGTAACCGAGTCCGAGGGGTTGCGCTATGACCCCAGAGTAGTCTGGTTGGAAACTTTTCTGCAGACCAACAAAAGCTCAAAGGTTCTGTTGATCTGTGCGCAGGCTCAAACGGCAATCGATCTTGAGCGTCATCTCCATCTCAACGTAGGCATTCGCAGCACCGCGTTCTACGAAGACCTGTCCATCGTCGAACGGGATCGCGCTGCAGCCTATTTTGCAGACCCTGAAGCCGGTGCTCAGGTCCTGATCTGCTCAGAAATCGGCAGCGAAGGCAGAAACTTTCAGTTTGCCCATCACCTGGTTCTGTTTGATCTGCCGCTCATTCCAGATCTGCTGGAACAGCGCATCGGCCGGCTGGACCGAATTGGTCAAAATGCTGACGTTCAGATCCATGTGCCCTATGTGCAGGGATCCGCACAACATACGTTGTTCCGTTGGTATCACGAAGGGCTCAACTCTTTTGCGCAGAGTTTTTCCGGCGGTGGAGTGGTGATGCAGGAGTTTGGTGAGGCATTGCATAGCCATATGGGTGAAGATGGCGTAGTTGATGCCGAAGGCCTGGACACGCTGATTGAAAAAACGCGAGAGTTTACAGAGGCGCTCAGGGAGGAACTGCAGAATGGTCGCGATCAGCTGTTGGAGTTGAACTCCTGTAAGCCTGACGTCGCACAGCAGATCATTGATGTGATCTCAGAAGCAGACACTGACTCAGACCTGCAAAGCTACATGACCCAGGTCTGCGACACTTTTGGCGTCGAAGCTGAGCACCATTCTGACAACGCGCTGATACTGCGACCCACTGAGCATATGTTAACTACCTCATTCCCGTTGTTAGGGGATGACGGATTGACCCTTACCTTTGACAGAGAAATGGCTCTTGTTCGAGAGGATATGGAGTTTCTGACCTGGGAATCACCCATTATCAGTGGCGTTATGGAGATGGTGTTGGGTTCTGAGCTGGGTAACACCAATATGGCAACGATGAAGCTGAAACCGCTGCCGCCGGGTACGCTGCTGGTTGAGTGTTACTTTGTGATTCACTGCAGCGCGCCGAAGAAACTGCAGCTGGGCAGGTTTTTACCAGCTACGCCGGTACGCATCCTGCTCGATAACAGCGGCCGTGATCTTACCGGTATTGTTGCGCATGACCAGCTCAACGTGTTGTGTCAGCACGTGAAAAAAGTAATGCGCCCGGCCATTCTGAAAGAAATTCGCGCGCCTCTGACAGAGTTGCTCAAGCAATCTCAAGGACGCACAGAGAATCGTCAGGATGAACTCAAAGCCGCTGCGGTTGATCGTGCTGAGGACATTCTTGGTGGAGAAATCAGACGGCTGCAGCAGCTGCAGAAAGTGAATCCAGCCATACGCGAAGAAGAGATCGCCTTTTTGATTGAACAGAAAGAGCAGGTTTTAAAGCACGTTGCTCAAGCCAGCCTTGAGCCCCAGGCTGCCAGGGTCATTATCACCACCTGAGGTTACTGTTTATGAATTTCAGTTATCTGCGCTGGCCGTGGCTGATGATTGCACTGACAGCTGTGCTGTTGGTTCTATCGACCTACTACGCCACGCAATTCCGTTTTGATGCATCCTCTGAAAACCTGGTGGTGCAGGGCGACAAAGACCTCGCAAGCTATGAGCAGGTGGTTAAAACTTTTGGTGGTGATGACTTTCTGTTTGTGACGTTTCGTCCTGATTCGCTGCAACCGGTTTCGCCAGCGGCATTAACTGTGCTGGACCAACTGTCCGCGGATCTCGCGGCGGTAGAAGGCGTAAGCTCGGTATTCAGCATTCTTGATGCACCGCTGCTGAAGAGCCCGCCCATGAGTCTGGCCGAACTGGCGGACGGTTTTCGTACCTTGCGCTCGGAGGATGTCGATCTTGATCTGGCAAAGCAGGAGTTGGTCAACAGCCCGTTTTTCCGCGAATTGCTGATCACTGCAGATGGCACGGCGAGTGCCATAAAGGTGACACTGGCTGCGGATCAGGCGCTTAACAAGGTCACTGCCGAGCGCGAGGCGCTACGTGCAGACGGCCAGGAAAACAGTCCACAATGGCAGGTTGCAAACGACGCCTACAACGCTGAGCGTGAACGATTTCTTGCTCAGCGTGAACAGCTGATCGGCACAATCCGGCAGGTCAAAGCAGCCTACTCGGATCAAGGCACGCTGCATCTGGGTGGCGTCCCGATGATTGCGGCTGACATGATTTCATATGTTAAGCAGGACCTGCTGGTGTTTGGCGGCTCGGTGATCGCACTGATGGCGCTGGCTCTGGGCATGTTTTTCCGCAGTCTAAGGTTTGTTGTTCTGCCAATTCTCACGGCTGCCATCGGCGTGCTGTATACCGTTGGTTTTCTAGGCTTTCTGCAATGGCAGGCGACAGTCATCTCTTCCAATTTTGTCGCACTGCTGGGCATCACGACGGTATCGCTGACCATCCATCTGATACAACACTATCGTGAGTTGCAACATACTCAGGCTGAGCTTGAGAAGCGTGAGCTTGTGATAACTACGATGAAGGAGAAGTTTGCTCCGTGCTTTTTCACTGCTCTGACAACCATGGCTGCTTTCGGCTCGCTGACGGCAAGCGGTATTCTGCCCGTTGAATATTTTGGCTGGATGATGTGCATTGGGATCATCATTGCATTTATCGCCACTTACACCTTTTTTCCGGCGGTATTGTTGCTGTTGCCAAAAGATCCAGCCCGTAAAAAGACCGGTGACTCCAACACCTTCATCCGCACCCTGGGGGAGCTGACTCGATGGCGACCGGGTTTGATTGTAACCCTTGCTGTACTCGTCGGCGTGTTTGCCTATTTCGGAATCAGACAGGTGTCTCTGGATAACCGCTTTGCTGAGTACTTTGATGAAGATACGCAGATCTATCAGGGTATGTCGTACATCGACCAGCAACTGGGGGGCACCATTCCTTTTGATGTTGTGTTGCGCTTTCCTGCCTATGAAGAGGAAGTTTTTGATGAGGACGATGATTTTGGTTTCTCTGCGGCGGAGGAGGAGTACCCGGAACGTTACTGGTACACGCGCTCCATGCTCGACCGGGTGGAACAAATGCATCGGTTTCTACAGAGCAAGCCGCAGGTGGGCAAAGTGCTGTCTCTCACCGCGCTGGAAGATTTTGCCAGAGATTTCACCGATGGGGAAAAGCTCAGTAGTCTGGAAATAGCGGCTGTTCTGGGCGAGGTACCTGCAGAGTTACATGCAGAGCTGATCAAACCCTACGCATCCCCCAGAACCGGAGAAATGCGTTTAACCGGACGGATAATTGAAAGTGGTGAATCTTTTGACCGCGAGGTTTTCCGGCAGCAGATCGAAGAATTTGCGCAATCTGAACTGGGTCTTGCTGAGGATGCAGTCACCGTCACCGGAATGATGATTCTGTTCAACAGCATGTTAAATCAACTGTTAGCGTCTCAGATCGATACGCTGAGCTACGTCATGCTGGCTGTGTTCATCATGTTCCTGTTGCTGCTGAGATCGATTCCTCATGCGTTGTTGGGCATGATTCCCAACAGCCTGGCAGCAGCCACCGTTATCGGCTCTATGGGTTTTGCCGGTATCCCGCTGGATATGATGACAACAACCATAGCAGCAATTTGTGTGGGCATAGGGGTAGATGACACGATTCACTATCTGCATCGTTTCCGGGTTGAATACGCCAGATGGGGTGATGCAAGAGTTGCCGTGAGTTTCAGCCATGCCAGTATTGGCCGTGCGCTGTTTTACACCTCGGTGACGGTCATGATGGGTTTCTCGGTGCTGTATTTTTCGAATTTTGTGCCAACGGTGATGTTTGGTATCTGGACCGCTGTGGCAATGGGTCTGGCGTTACTTGCAAACCTTGCGCTGTTGCCCGCTCTGCTGGTGTTAACGCATGGCAAAAAACCACCAGACCCGACCATTCGCACAGACCTCGAGTGGTAGCTTAGTCTGCCGGGCGGTGTCCGGTGATCAGACTGCGTACGCGGTCAAGAAAGGTCTCATATTTCAGATCAGTGAATTCCCCGGCATCGAGAAACACGCCGTGGCAGGTCAGGCACTGCTCAAACCAGATGTGATGTTGCCGCAGGTCTTCGGTTTTGAACATCTTGCCATGGCCTTCCGGACAGTTGATGTCGTCAACCTCATTTAACTCACTGCCGACGCTGGGGTCACCAACATCCAGCACCGCTTCCGCCATCCATTCATTTTTCATTTTTTCCAGCGCATCGGGTTTCACCCACAAGCCGGCGCACACATCACATCGATGCAGACAGATGTCGTCTTTATAAGTTTTTTTGCACAAAGTGCCAGTGCATTTAGGGCATTCCACAGAGCTTTCCGCTGGTTTTTTCGCAGCTTATCATGCCCCAGTTATTCAGGAACTGAAGAATTGTGGATACAGTGCTGTTGAGGCTCACGTCGGAGCATGAAAAAGGCACCTCTCAGGTAGTGCTAAACCCCAGCGCGGGTGCGTCGATTGTTGAATACAGCAGTGTGGCGGAGCGCAGCAGGATTGACTGGTTGCATCCGGTGCACGATAACGAAGGTGGCACGTTTGTCATGGTACCGTTCTGTAGCCGCATTGCGGGTGGAAAGTTCAACTTTGCCGGGCAGGTTGTGAACTTGCCGCGGAACCTGTCTGGTGAGCCCCACGCCATTCATGGCCATGGATTTCAGCAGGAGTGGGTGGTTGATCGTACCACCCCAGACTCAGCTGATTTGAGCTTGAATCACGAAGCTGATGCCTGGCTGTGGTCTTATAGATGTGAGCAGCATCTGTGTCTTGAAGCGGAAAAGCTCAGCCTTACGCTGAAGCTGTGTAACCTCAGCGATACACCCATGCCTTATGGACTGGGTCTGCATCCATACTTTCCCAGGCACGAGGGTATGGTGCTGACTGCACAGGTGGCTTCGCATCTGCGCCTGGATGAACAATTGTTACCCGCAGAAATAGAGCCTCTGCCGCGGAACCTGCGATTGCCTGATGGTTTGGATTTAACTGAACATTACCTGGACAATGTGTTCTGCGGCTGGCAGCGCGCGCTGCGCATAATTTGGCCAGAGCAGCAGCGGTGGCTGGTGCTTGAAGCCTCTGCGGGCTGCAATCATCTTGTGGTCTGGTCACCACCAGACAAAGATTTCTGTTGTGTTGAACCCGTTTCGAACCTGCCGGACGGCTTCAACCTGTCTGCGGATTTTTCAGACGCTTTTGCCGTGCTGCCTGCAGGCGAAGAAGTAGCGATGACGTTCACCTTTACGCCGGGCTATGATTGATCTTCTGTATTGAGGCGTTCGTACAACGTGTCAATTTCCGCCTGCCACTTTTTTTGCAGCTCAATTTTCTGAAATTTCGGCTTGCGCTGTTTGTCCGCGCTGAGCTTTTCTTCCAGTTCTACCAAGGCCTGCAACAGACTGTCGGCGTCTGAAGCATCGGCCTCACCTGGTTGCTTTGACTGATTTGTTTCGTGCTTTGTATCCTGTGCTGCGGGCGCACTTTGGAAAAATTCTTCAGGTGAATTGACTTCCTGCAGGTTGCCGTTGTTGATCCAGACGAATCGTTCTGCCACAGCACTGATGAAACTGCGATCGTGGGAGGTGAGCAGGAGTGCTGCAGGACTGTCACGCAGCTGTTCTTCCAGCTGCTCCTTTCCTTCAATGTCGATGTGGTTGGTTGGCTCATCAAGGATCAGAAAGTTGGGTTGTTCCAGCGACAGGGCAACAAACAGTACCCTGGCTCGCTCGCCACCAGATAAGCTACCCACACGTTTGTTGTGTTGATCGTAGGCAAAGCCTGCGTTGATCAGCGCACGCCGGGCAACGTCATCTTTCACCAGTGCTTTGTTGATAACAAAGTCGAGCATGTTGGTTTTGCCGCGTACTTCGTCCAGTTCCTGATCGTAATAACCGAGTTGTGTCTGTGGACGAAGTTTTATCGTTTTATGGTTGTTGGCCATCACTGATCGGATTAACGTTGATTTCCCAACGCCGTTGTGGCCGAGTAACGCAACACGTTCTCCTGGTCGTATCAGGAATTCATCGATATGAAACAGCCTGCGACCAGCGATCTGCACAGTGTGGTTTTCGATCCGGACAATCTCTTTAGCCCTGGTACCTGCGGCCTCTAAAGCCAGTGACAGGCCTGAACCTTTGGTATGAAAAGTTTTGTTGGCTTCCAGTTTGTCAGCGCGCCGGTCGATGGCCTGGCCGCGTTTTGCCAGCTTTTCGTTATCATAAACTTTGCCCCACATGTTGAGTCGCTTTGCACTGGTGCGCAGGGCTTCAATCTTCTTCTCTTGTTGAGCAAGGCTATGAGCTGTTGCTTCATCATGCTCAGACAAAGCCTCTCGCGCATCCGAAAAACAGAGGTTGAAGGTGTAAACGCGTTTATCTCGAAGCACCCATGTGGTGTCGCAAACGGCATCAAGAAAATGTCGATCATGAGAAACCAGAATAAAGGCACACGACAGGTGCTGCAGATAATCCTCAAACAGCACCATGGTTCTCAGATCAAGGTGGTTTGTCGGTTCATCTAAGAGCAGCACATCGGGTTCATTGGCCACTGCGCGTGCGAACATCAGTCGATTTTGTTGACCACCACTGAGCTGGCCGACCTGCAGGTCAAAATCCTGCTGATGGAAGCCAAGATTGGCAAGCAGCGCTTGCGCATGCCAGGCTTCAGTGTCTACTGCGTCTGTCAGGGTGAGTGAGGCCAGATGATCAGGCAGGAACTGCTCAACTCGGGCCAGCTCCAAACCGCGTTTAAACTGTACACTGCCCTGATCAGGTTCACGTTCTCCGGCGATAATATCGAGCAGGCTGGATTTACCACAACCATTGTGTCCAACCAGGCCAACGCGGTTGCCACTGTGCAGATGAATAGTCAGATTCTCAAAAAGAGTGTTACCGCCGACAACGTATTTCAGATCTGCGATTTGAATAAGGCTGCTCATGGGAACCCGGCGCGGTGGGGAGCGTTAGTTTCTGTGCCCGCAATGTAACTCTGCCTCGATTGTCCATCAAGGCACCGCCGCTGCCCGATGTTTAGTATCATCGCGGCTGTTAACAAAGGAAGACGGTGTGAAAAAGCTCTATATCTTACTCTGGATGGCTGCGCTGGGCGGTTGCAGCACAACTCAGGGTGTTGACGTGTACCTGACCAATATAACGCCTATGCCATCGACTCTGTTTGAACAGCGGGTGCGGTTGGATTTGAGGGTCAAAAATCTGCAGGAAGCGCCGATCCAGGCGACGGGTATCGATGTATCTCTGCGCCTTAACGGTAAACGCCTTGCTCGCGGTGTAGATGGTCAGACTATTTCTGTGCCGAGATTGGGTGAAACCACCGCGTCAGTAGTGGTCAGTTCGAGTATCTTTGACACTGTCAAACAGGTGCTGTCACTCCGTGATCGAGATGTCTTCACCTACGGGTTGAGTGGCAAACTCTTTACTCAAGGCATCGATAAGCGATTCAACCGTAGTGGCGAGATCAGCAGAGCTGAACTGCAACCGCTGGTGCAGACCGCGAACTGAACCAGTGGGTTGGTTTGTTCGCCAGCGGCTAAACCTCGCGAGCAAACTGCGCCATGCTGGCGGCAGTTTCTCGACTGATATCCGGACAGGCTATCGCAAAAATTTCCACACCGTGGGTGGTGCCCATAACCTGCCGACATCGTGCGGAGACCCCCGCTCGGATCAGGGTTCGATAAAATTCGATACCTTCATCCCGCAGCGGATCACATTCATTCACGCTGATTACACACGGTACCAGACCTTTGACATCTTCTTCTGTGGCAAAACTTGGCCAGGCCAACACATTTTTTTCGTTGAAAGCATCAACGCCGTAAGCCATAGCGCCGCGATTGGAATGCAGCTCAAGTAGAATGCCATTGTTTTCCGTCGACGATGGGAAACGCTCCTGTGGCCATTGTCCGGCAATGTAGGGGCATAAGGCGTAAAGACCGCGGATCAGATGCAGGTCACCGTCTGCTTTGAGCTTCAGGCCGGTTGCGATGGTCAGATTACCGCCACCGCTTTCTCCGGCAACGATAATGTGGTCTTTATCAATGTTGAAGCCCTCTGCCTCACTGATCACCCATTTCAAACCGGATACACAGTCGTTCAAGCCTGCAGGAAAAGGGGCAACTTCTGGCGCAGAGGAGGGCGTGAGCGCGTTGCGGAAATCCACCATCGCAACCGCAACACCCTGTTGCGCAATAATTTTGCCCCAGGCGCGATACATACCGTCGTAACAGGACAGCGATTGCATACCGCCACCGTGAATGTAGTAGATACAGGGCAGTTTTTCGTTGCTGTCCGGACGAATGAAACGAAGCTTAATCGTATTGTTATCCGGCGATGAGACAAAGCTGTGTTCTGTGATCACCAGACCATCGGAGGGTGCTACCTGTTCGTTGTCGATCATGTCCATGATCGCTTTCATCTGTTCCTGGGCGGCTTTAGCCTCGTCGCTGTTGACTTCAGCTAAGAGCTCCTCCCGATTTCTGACATCACTGGTTTGGGAACTGGGCATGGCGCCCATAAACGTCTTGATACGAGGATCAATACGCGGGTCATTTAAGATCTTGGACATAGGTTGAATACCTGCATTTGTTTGCAGGTATTCAACCATAAATCAACAGCGATGGGGTGTTGGGACTGCTGTTGAAGCTAGACGACGCCGTAAGCAATCATGGCGTCAGCAACTTTGATGAAGCCGGCGATGTTTGCACCTTTCACATAGTCGATATAGCCATCATCAGCTTTGCCGTATTCCACACAGCTCTCATGTATATCTCCCATGATATTGCGTAGAAGATCCTGCAACTCTTCTTCTTTCCAGGTACGGCGCGCGCTGTTCTGACTCATCTCCAATCCTGAAATAGCAACGCCGCCGGCATTGGCTGCTTTGCTGGGTGCAAACAGGACTTTTGCGTTGATGAAGTCGTGGATACCGTCCTGTTCGGTGGGCATGTTTGCGCCTTCAGATACCGCCTTGATACCGTTTTTGATCAGTGTCTGCGCCTCTTTCTGACTGATTTCATTTTGCGTTGCGCAGGGCAGGGCGACGTCAGCTTGGACCTGCCAGGGACGTTTGCCTTCATAGAAGTCGACGTTGAATTCCTCTGCGTATTCTTCAATACGGCCACGTCGCACATTCTTCAGGTGCATCAGAAAAGCCAGCCGCTCTTCGTCAATACCGTGGGGGTCATGCACGAAACCGCTGGAATCGGATGCAGTAATCACTTTTCCACCCAGCTGATTGATTTTTTCGATGGCGTAGGTCGCAACGTTACCTGCTCCTGATACCAGGACCTTTTTGCCCTCGATGTCCTCGCCGGCTTGTTTGAGCATATCCTGTAACATGTAAACGGTACCGTAGCCGGTGGCTTCTGTTCTGATCGGGCTGCCACCGTATTCCCGGCCTTTACCGGTTAACGTACCTGTGAAGCGGTTGGTGATACGTTTCCATTGGCCAAATAGATAGCCGATCTCTCTAGACCCAACGCCGATGTCGCCGGCAGGCACATCGGTATCTTCACCGAGGTGACGGTACAGTTCTGTCATAAACGACTGACAGAAGCGCATTATCTCGTTGTCTGATTTACCTTTGGGGTTGAAGTCGCTGCCGCCTTTACCACCGCCCATAGGTAGCCCGGTCAGACTGTTTTTAAAAGTCTGTTCAAAAGCCAGGAATTTGAGGATGCTCTGATTCACGGAAGGGTGGAATCTGAGTCCGCCTTTGTAGGGCCCTATCGCATTGTTATTCTGTACGCGATAACCCCGGTTAACCCGTATATTGCCATTGTCATCTTCCCAGCAGACACGAAAGCTGATGACCCGATCGGGCTCGGCCATACGCCGAAAGATCTGCATCTCGTGGTAGATCTCTTTGTCCGAGATATAGTCAAAGACATTGGCGGCTACTTCGTAAACGGCCTGGTGAAACTCGGTTTCGCCGGGGTTTCTGCGTTTCAGTCCCTGCATGAACTGTTCTAAATTGACATGATCTGATACGGCCATGTTGATCCTTTTCATCGTATATCTGGTCTGCGCCTGCAGGAACCTGCAAGACACAGAATTTAGTGGTCATAATCAGTTTAGACTACGCTCGTGTATCGTAAATTTTTGTGAAGGTACCCGGTTGCAGCGTTAAAGCGCAGATTGTTTCGCGAGGGGCGCTGGTAATCAGGTGCTAATCGGGTGCTAATCGATAAGCGATGACGTAGCCCCCCTCAACATTTTCTTCAAGCGCTTCGCGCGCTGCGTTTTCTCGCGCAAGCGGTGTGCCCACGCCTTCGGGGACGGTAATCAGAACGTACTGGGTACCTGTTGCCGGACTGACATAGCTCATTGGGGTCGCTTGTGCTGAGGCAGGTAACCTGTCAGTCCACAATTCCTCACCGGTAAGTACATCAATTGCACGAATCGTGCTGTCCAGCATGCCGCCGTTGAAAATCAGGCCGCCGCCGGTGACCGCAGAGCCGGCCTGGTAGAACATACCCATGGGTAGCGGCAGGCTGGTTTTGATGCCCAACGGGCCTTGTTCAGCGGCAGTACCCAGAGGTCGACGCCACAAAGTTGTCTGTGTCGTCAGGTCGACCACCGCCATCTCGCCAAAAGGCGGACGCAGGCAGGGTGCAAACAGCGGCGATAAGAAAGGCATGGAGTAAACCGCATAAGGGGTGCCGGTCTGGCGACCACCCAGGCCGTAGGTGGTGTCTTCGCTGACTTCGTCTCGTGGAATAAGACGCACAACAAATGGCATGTGCAGTGCGTTAACAACCATCAGCTGGTTGACCTCATCTACCGCAACACTACCCCAGTTCATCCCACCAGCAATGCCGGGGTAGTACAAGGTGCCCTGCAGCGATGGTGGCGTCATTGGGCCCTCGTACCTCAGGTTGGCAAACGTGATACGGCAGGCAAGTTGATCGAAGGGTGTGATGCCCCACATATCCACGCCGCTGAGACGAGGTCTTGCAAAGTTCGGCATGCCGGTAGAAAACGGCTGAGTAGGGGTGGTGTACTCGTCAGGCACGTCTGTCTGCGGTGTTGGCACCTCTGTTATTTCAGTCAGCGGTTCACCGGTTTCACGGTCCAACAGAAATATCTCGGCGCGTTTGGTAGGCACAATCACAGCTTTGCGCAGACCACCCTGCATGGGAATATCGACCAGGGTTGGTTGTGACGGCACGTCATAATCCCAGATGTCGTGATGGGTGGTTTGATAGTGCCAGCGTACACGGCCGGTATCGGCTTCCAGTGCCACTACCGAACTTGCGTACTTTTCCATAGCTTCGCTGCGGTGGCCGCCGTAGTAGTCGGGTGTTGCGTTACCGGTGGGTACGTAAACCAGGCCGAGTTCTTCATCTGCGCTGGTTAAGCTCCACACGTTAGGTGTGCCGCGGGTATAAGATTCACCTTCGGGAGGTAAACCTGATCGATCTTCGCGACCCATGTCCCAGGCCCACTTTAATGCCCCGGTGGAAGGATCAAAGCCACGGACAACGCCAGAAGGTTCTTCTACTTCCTGGTTGTCAGCCACCCAGCCGCCCAGTACAAGCGTATCGTTTGCAATTGTCGGCGGTGAGGTGACGAAGTAGAAGCCTGGTTTCACGTCACCCATACCCGGCAACAGACTGATTTCTCCGTTGTCACCAAAATCACTGCAGCGCTCTCCGGTTTTACTGTCTACCGCTAACAGTCTGGCATCTGTAGTGGCCGTGAAAATCCGTTCCGGGCAGACCGCACTTGAGCTGTCCCCGGGTGTTTTGTAGTAAGTCACGCCACGGCAGGTATCCCAGAAGCCAAATGGTGGCGTGTTGATCTGAGGGTCGAAGCGCCACTGTTCTTCGCCGGTATCCGGGTCGAGAGACAGGATAATGTTCTGTCCGGTACACAGGTAAAGGCTGTTTCCTACCTGTATCGGCGTGCCTTTAAAGGTGCCGGGTATTTTTGTTCGATGCGTCCAGGCGCGTTGCAGCTGACTGACGTTTTCGACGTTGATCTGATCGTGAGGTGCAAATCGGGTACCTGCTTTACTGGCGCCGTAATCGGTCCAGTCCTGTGAGAGGGTGCTGATCTGGCCACTGGCCAGACCCTGTGCTGGGCTTACTTCGTGGCCTCGATTGGCGAGGAATAACGCAGCTACAAACACAACGATGACAACGCTGCTGATCTGCGTGGTGCGAAGTTGAAAAAGAGGTTGCACTGCCTTTTGTGCAAAACCACGCCGGGTTCGAGGCAGCAGAAACCAGAGTCCCAGAACAGAAAAGAAACCCAATCGGGGCATGAGCGCCCAGGGATCAAGCTGAACTTCGTAAAGCGACCAGACCACGGTGAGGATAAAAAAGCCGCCGTAGAGCAGTGCGCCTTGCTGATCGCCACGAAACACCAGAATGCCGCTGACCAACAGAGCGGCGCCTGCAGCGATGTAATAAAACGATCCGCCTGCGATCATCAGATTGGCACCCATAATGAGTAAGACCAGGCCGATCAGGGTCAGTGTGATGCCCAGAGCTCTTGGCTTCGGATAACTGGTTTTTGTCATTTGGGTCCTCTCCTCAACGAACTTCATCCCCGGCGAGAATAATCGCACAGCTCGTTGGTGCCTGCGAATTGAAATGGCCTCTATATGCCGAACTGGCAGGGCGAAGAGAAGGGTGCTGGCGTCTGTCTGGCTGTCGCATTAGTATTTAGGCTTCGGAGTGTAGCTCAGCTTGGTAGAGCACTACGTTCGGGAGATAATGCTCACTATGCCTTATAGCCACTCATAGCGGTACTATAAGGCTATGGAGTGACCATGAGAGTGAGATTCACTCCGTAAAGATCGTCTCACCTCAGCTAATCACCACGCGTTGTAACCTAGTCCTCAAAGACGGGCACAAGGTTAAATATCGAGTCGTTCCTCGGGTTACCATCCACGTGCTTAACTTCAGTCGGTAGTACACCATAGAGTGCCGCAAATATAGCTTTGCTCCGTAGGGTTCGCGTGCTTTTGATTGATATAGTTATTGCAGACTTCCGGCTCTTACAGGTTCCGGCCTTGTCACCGACGTTAACACCATTGCGTGTTGGCTTTTTCCAAAGGAACTCCCCGGCCTCGCCATCAATCGTGAAGTGTTCCTCATAGATCTCCTGCAGCTTCTCAGCTTTGCTGTGGTCACCCTTAGTCAGAACGTCACTAACGAGGGCCTTGATACGCTCGATATGTGAATGTTCACGCTCGAGTCGCATCTCACGAGCACTCTGCGATTCGCCAGGGATCAGCGGTGCAACGGCTAGTATTTCTGCAAGTTCGTCTGCGGGTTCCTCTGTTGGAGCCTCTACGACTTCCTCTACAGGCTCTTTAGTGTTGTACGCGTTCTTCATTAGCTCTCGCACAGACGGGCGCTTGCGTTGCCTTGTTGGCCTGGGAGTAGCCTCTGTCGCCTCAGGCGGGGCAGTAGCCTCAACCTCAGGCTTAGCAGTAACGCGGCCTTCGTGTTGTGCATACGTAGCCCTGCGGCGTTGCTCGACGGAGATCGTACGTAGGTTGTTGGGCGGCGTAGGCCACCGTGTAGGCAGGCTCCGACCGCGCTCAAAGATTACCTTTTCGCTTTCATCGTCGAGTATCGCGTGGATATCTTCTGGGTGGGCTTTGAGTTCGTCTGAGAGAAACTCAATCGTGGCTACACGGCCTTGAAAGAATATCGCCTCAGGCACGGTAACATCCACAAACTCAACTGAGTTGGTTGCAATACTTGTCATGGCTACGCTCCTGCGCGTTGTAGGGTGATTGTCATTTCGCCACTGTTGGCTTCGAGTTCTTTACGGAACATTCGCACCAGTCGCTCCCTCTTATATCGGGCCAGGTTGGTTGGAACCTTTAGGACGGTTCGCTCTTCGACAAAGATGCCGGTCTGTTGTTTGATTGCTTGTTTGGTCATGGGTATGTCCTCTTTATCTGGTTATGTTCGGGCCGGTGCTACACGTGTGCAGAGTTTCTCTTTGCGGTCGTGATAGAACTCATGGCCAGGTGGCGCGGTTGCTACCAGACGCCAGCCTTTAGGTGGGATCGTGGGAGCTACTTCTTTGGGGTTTAACTTCACGTGCCCTTGTTGGTGCTCCCAAAGACCGTCCGTGCGCCCACGTGTGGTTGTCTCTGGGGTGACGTTAGGTGTCTTGGGGTTATCTGTAGGCCTCTGCTCAGCCGAGTCTGTGGCTGGCTTCTGAAAGCCGTAGCTGTCATTGATCACGGCGGAACCTTTTAGTGTCCACTGCACGTAAACGCTCGGCGGCGTACTCAGGGTTTCGCTTCATCTTGTTGGATTCCTTCGAGATTCTCGTAAAGAGGGCCGCCGGGATTGGCTGGGAGGCGTCCTCGAGTTTCTGCTTGAGGTCGAGAAGATCTTCAAGGGCCATCTGCTCAAGTGGTCCACGATGGGTTGAGCATTTATAAGTCCAGCCTCGAGCGCGTTTACAAGGCTTGCACACTTCACCGTCGCTGGTGCCCTTGGCCAGAGCGGCCTTTGTCCAGAATCGTTCGTCGGCGTCCAGATCTTTGTTGCAGTTGGGGCAGTGGAAACCGGACGGGTCCACGTCGTTAGCTATCAATGCTTTAGACATAGCGAGTACCTCTCAGGGTGTTAAATAAAAAGGCCCGGCCTGCAGTTAAGGAGGCACGTACAAGCCGGGCAATCTGTGCACCAAGAAACGGAGCACACAGTTGGGAGTCCCATGCATGTGAATGCATAAGACGAAAGGGATTAGGTTCACCACACCTTCGCTCTAAAGGTGATCAGCCAGGAGTGTTCTCATGCAGCTTCACAGGTGTAAGGTCCGCAGACCGCCTGGTGTTGGTTTGTGAGGTTTCGCTAAGGTGTGGTGTGAATCGCCCCGGTTTTACCGGAGGCTGTTTTGTTTGAGTCAAGCTGCCTCGGCTGACTCTTCCTGTTGTTGATAATACAACGATTCTTTCTCCGCCGGCGGCATATCACCTATCGGTTCGAGAAGCCTTTTGGTATTAAA
>JANSXA010000006.1 GCA_024743175.1 Pseudomonadaceae bacterium
TGGCAAGGCCAGCACAAGGAGGCCGAATACACGACTGGCTACCTGAACCTCTTATCTAACAAATCAAATAACGCTGGAGAAAAGAAATGAAGTAACTACTTGACCCGAGGAGTCCATACACTACTAGTTAGGGGGCGACTGCTGTACGCGCCTAGCCTGGCTTCATAGCTGACCACTTGGGGAACTCCTCCAGGAAACTGACTTTGGTTGCCACTAAATTGTGGGGTTCTCTAATACAGGCAAGTGCCATGTGGACCTCACCCGGCCACCGCTCGGACCGAAACAATACCCTGGTCCCACATTTCGCGCAAAAGCCGCGCTCTGAGTCTTCACTTGAGCGATACCAATTTAAACTGCCATCGCCTGCTGTGATTTGGAATTGTTGGGAGAGGACGCCAACCCACGCGACAGCTGTTGCGCCATGGGCCATCCTGCAGGATTTACAGACGCATTCGCTTACGAATCTTGGCTTGCCGGAGAAGGAGAACTCAAACTCTCCACACATACATGCGCCCTTGTAGTTGGTTTTCTTCATGACTACCTGGGAGCTGACAGCCTAGCCGCCTAACACCGTGTTGAGGGGCTGTAAACGGAAGGTGGATTTTGCGCGACAATTGGCGAAGCCAATGCGCAAAAACCGCCTGCAGTTTGCAGTCCGCTCCAACGACTAGTTAGGGGGCGACGTGATAAGGCCCCATCACTCCATACACTGGTCATAGTTGATTCGACTCGATGTTGCTGAGATCAAGTGTCATGAGCACCTCGTCTAAGGAGTGGCCTTCAATGCGGAATCGGTCAAGAATTGTGGCTTGTTCTACGAATCCGTATTTAGCATACAGTGATCTTGCGTGATGATTGAGAGCCATTACATGAAGGTCTAACCAAGCCATCCCTTTGATAGAGGTTGCTTGCTCTATCGCCTTTACGATCAACCTACTGCCTATCCCCTTGTTGCGGATTTGCCTTTCCAGCCCCATACCTAATTCGCATCGGTGAAGGGCAGCCTCCATCGGATTGCTTTTGATCCCCAGATGGCCTTCTACCCTGTTATCGCTAACAACGAGAAACCAGCGCTGCCAACCCACCTCAGAATAGTCTTTGTCACATGCTGCCGGATCTATACCACGCGGTCGCGAAGGCTTATTGAGATCAAACGGAAGAAAATAAACATCATTATCGCCAGATTCAGACCAATGCCGTTCGAAGTGTTCCTTAAGATCGGAAAGGTATCTGGGCTCGTATGGAATTATGTTGAGCATGTATGTTTAGAGATCTATAACTTCGGAAAACAACTCTAGCCGCCTAACACCATGTTGAGTGGCTGTGAACGGAGGGTGGATTTTGCGCGACAATTGGCGGAGCCAATGCGCAAAAACCGCCCGCAGTTTGCAGTCCGCTCCAACTACTTGTTAGGCGACAGCCGAGTGTTCTTTTTCTAATTTGCATTTGATAGTGCTTCGATGAATTGCTCATGGTTGGCGGGTGATACAAGTACGACCCTACCGGACCCATGTTTTATCTCTAGACGATTTAGAGATAAGGCTGGGGAGGATAGCGGTGACCTTGTTGGGGTGATGCTTTGAATCGTAGAAATAGTTACCTTCCATTTGAAGGGGCCAGAGCGAATGATCAATTCCGGTCCACTGATTAAATAGTAGGTTGAAAAAAGCATCCAAAGTGGAAGACCAAGAGCAAAAACGGCCGAGGCAATGAAAACTGCGCTTGAGACCGAATCTAGTGTGTTCGGAAGACTGATCCAAGTGCCGGCCAGGACGACTACTGTGAATGCAATGATGCCGTAGTACCACCAATCTACAGCAGAACTGAATTTCTTATCCATGCCGCCTAACACCATGTTGAGGTGCGGCCGTACATTGGGCACGGATTTTGCGGAAGCGCAGCGTGCAAAACGCGTGCGCAATAGGCCGTCAGCTCCAACAACTCGTTAGGCGTCGACTGATAATTCATGCCGTCCTATCTTTTTTGTTGATTAAGCGCTGCATCAACCGCCTGTGTGAAATCGATTTGAGTTGGGTTAGGTGCACTAGAGAAAGTTGCAACCTGCTTCAAGAGATTTGGAATAGCTGTTTTTTGATCATCTGACATCGTGCCCAAGGATGGGGCAATCAGATCGGGAACCTTGTGCATATAATTTGGATCCGTATTGATCAAGTGGGAGGCTACTGAGTACATTTCCGCACTATCCGTTTCGGTAAACTTGAGCTCGTTTGTGTATAGAGACAATAGATGCTCCTTTTGTTCCTTAGTAGGGTCGCCGGCCTGTCGCATAACCGCAAACAAAAGCACGGCGGCTAGCTCGCGAGATGTTTCAATAGCATAGAGTGGGTTTATCTGCTTTTGCTCCCACGCCCTGCGTCTAGCCCAGTAAAATGGATTAAGGCTATTGAGATCGAACCCAGAGCGTTGTAGTGAATTGAGCGCCCAGAGTAAACCTGCGACTGCTGTTATCACGGCAATAATAATATGCATTCGATCTCCCTACTTCTGAGCGTATCTTAAACTCTAATCGACTGAACTCTTCATCTTAGTCGCCTAACACCATGTTGAGGTGCGGCCGTACATTGGGCGCGGGTTTTGCGCGAGCGCAGCGTGCAAAACGCGTGCGCAATAGGCCGTCAGCTCCAACAACACGTTAGGCGTCGACTGATTTTGTTGGTTCAATATTGGGACCAAGTCGCACACTTCTACAAACTCCCGATTCGCATATTTCTGAGAAGTCTCCACCCCTGCATCTGTATACGCAAGTTCTACAATCCCAGGGTATTGATTTGGCGAGAGTTTCGAGCCCAGAGATTTTGTTGCTGTTAACGGCAGTCCGGCAACCAAAAGGGCAACCAAGAGAAACCACGCCGCAATCCTCGTCGACCAAACAGGACTTCGATAGTTCTATTTCTCTGCGGATTCGTTCTTGAATAAATTCGACACTATCGCAAGCATCTTTAACAAGTTCGACGTTAAAGGTAACGTCTGTTTCCGGTACTGGCATTTCTACCTTGCTCGCGATCAAGTAAGCAATGATAGACACGACGCCGAGTGCGAGGATTGCAGACGAGATTGCTCGAAGATGCCGCATTGACGCCTAACACTTATTACACGACAAAACGTCGTGATAAAGAGGCGTGTAATCCAAACTTTTCATTATCAATTTGACGCTCTTGGCCTAACCAGTCGAGCCTCAGCTTGAATTGCCACCGGCAAAAAAACAAGATGCAATAAAACCGATGGTTTAAGAGCGAAAGCCAGCTAAGCAGGAAATTGAGAACCAATTTCCTGACATAGACTTTTTGGCCTCAGATGCCTATTGGCTCGACTTCTGAGGTGCTCGCTCACGCTGCCATACAAAAGACTCGTTTTTAGAGCTTCCGGTCGCGCTGTTCAATGCTGCCGGATCCTGTGACAGAGGTTTTTTCGCTGGGATTGCCGTAGTACGTAATGTCTCCGGAACCGATGACTCTGGCGTCTATCGTCGCTTGTGCCCACAGCTGTGCATCGCCACTACCGGTTATTTTAACGGTCGCTTCCTGACTGCGTAGATCGCGTGTGCTGTAGTCACCACTGCCGGTAATGGTTACGGTTTGCAGAATTGTGTTGCCCGTGAGCTCAATATCTCCAGAACCGGAGATTGCGGTGGCCACACTATCCACGTCGAGATTATACAGATCGATATTGCCGGACCCCGTCACAAGCAGGCTGAGGTCGTTGCAAGTGATCTGTGCGGCTTCAAACCCGGCGGAGCCATTGACTGTGATTTCAAACGCGTCAGCGTCAATAACCTCTGCAAAGCCGTCACCGCTGCCCGACATCGTTATGGCATCAAGTTTGACGTAAGTAATCGTGATGCTCACATCACCATCAGAATCAGACCAGTTAAACCAGCCGGTGTCTTTGCTCAAGCGCAGGGTACCGTCGGAAACGGTGGTTTCGATGTCATCAATAGTGTCCTGATCGCCTTCGAAATCGACACGATGCTCGGTACCCGCAACAAAAACGACGTCGTAGGATAGTGAATAGGATACCGCGGAAAATTCATCAACTGTGCGACTTTCCGCCCAGAGGTTCGTGCTGAGAATTGTGAGCAGAACTACTACGAGCAATTTGATGTTCATGATTCTATGTCTCGTTTGAATGTCTAGTTAAAGGTCGCGAGTCAGCTGAATAAAGTTCTCACTGTTTGAGAAACTTGAAGACAAATCGACTGGTTTTGCCGGTGATCTCCGGGTCAAAAACGGAAATATTCAATGGGTCAGTACTGTTGCTCAGGATCGTAGACTCCTCTACCCATTTGAAACCTCTGCTGCTTATGTCGTTTTTTGCAAACTGTGCTTCGATGCGATGTAGATCCTGAGCTCTTGAGTTGCCGCTGCCGGGTGCGCCGTGATGATCTATGACCAGCAGCTGGCCACCGGGTTTCAGAATTCGGTGAATAGTTTTAAACAGAGGGTCTGCCGTTACCGTCCATCCGCTCTGAGTAAAATAGACGTCATGATAAGTCTTTACCAGCAGCACCAGGTCGAGACTGTTCGAGGGTAGATTGATGTCTTCAACTTCTCGAACGTAAACTTCAACATTAGGCAGGCGATTGTCTTTCACTCGTTCGTTGAGCTTGCTGGCAAACGCCATGTAAGCCTGGTTGTTGTGTAAATAGACTTTTCCTTCGCTTCCGACGGCCTGTGAGAGTAGCTCTGAGTAATAGCCATTGCCCGCAAACATATCCATCACCTGCCAGCCGGGCTCAACTCCAGCGAATGCCAGTATGTCGTAGGGTTTACTATGGCTGTCTCGCTGTATGTCGTCGGCACTGCGCTGCGGTGTCGTGGCTGCCGCGGTGTAGGCTGTCATCATCAGGCTGAAAAGGGTCAAAGCAAACTGGTGAGCGAATTTGCGGGTCTTTACTTGCGTGTTTTGTTGCATGGTTTCACTTACAGTAGTTGGCTTGATATCAGTGCTGCACACTGTGTACCAATTCAACGCTTTTTGGCAAACAGACACAACACGCGGTAAACACTATGTATGAGCGTGATTGGAGCAATGCAGCGCACCAAACCTAGCTGAACAAAGGACGTTAGATGCACAGAGAACAACAAATGCAGACCATTGCTGATCAGTACACGTCAGCGCAGAAATACAGCGGCATACAATGGTGTGTGGAGGCGGGGGGCGAGACTTTGAGCAGCGGTGCGTCAGGTTATGCAGACGCAGCGCTGCGTACGGCAATACCTGACAATGCCATTTACCGTATATATTCCATGACTAAACCGATTGTGTCAGTGCTGGCGCTGATGCTCATGGAGCGTGGCAAGTTGCGTTTGTTTGATATGTTGCCGCAGTTTGACCGACGATTTGCACAGATGCGGGTGCTGACGCCCAACGGTGACATTCTGCCTGCAATGCGTCCTATCACTGTGGAAGATCTGCTGACGCATAGATCCGGCCTTACGTATGAGTTTATCCATGGTTGCCACATCGCTCAGTATTATAGAGAGGCTGAGATTATTGGTGACAGTAGTCGTACGCTGGAGGAAATGGCTGGCGTGATTGCCCAGCAGCCGCTCGCGTTTCAACCTGGCAGTCAGTGGCGCTATGGTGTGTCCACTGATGTGTTAGCTTTTGTGTGTCAGGTGGCTGGCGGAAAACCCCTGGCAGATCTGTTGGACGAATATATATTTACTCCGCTGGGTATGAAGGATACGGCTTTTTCTGTTGCTGCTGATGACCTGCATAGACTGATGCCCATGTACGGTGTCGGTGATTTGCGCGCGCTGCCCGCGTTAGACATTACGCCGCAGACGCTTGAGCCGATGGATATTACGGACATGCACCCCACAGATCAGCCGCAAACATTTCAACGCGGAGGCCACGGTCTCTACTCGACGCTCTCAGACTACTGTGCCTTTGCTCGCATGCTGCTTGATGGTTGTGACGGCGACGGCAAACCCATACTTTCCCGCGCGACGCACAGCATGTTGCAGGTTAATCGACTGCCGCCTCATCAGGTCCCGATCAAAATTGGTCCGGGAGCATTGCCTGGTTATGGCTGGGGTTTGATTGGCAGAGTTATGCTGGATCCGGGACAGGCTGTCACGCTGACAGGTGATGGAGAGTTCGGCTGGGCTGGTGCAGCTTCAACGCATTTCTGGGTGGATGTCAAAGAGCAGATGATGGGTGTTGTGATGTCTCAGTACCTTGGCGCAACTCTGCCACTTGCCGATGACATGCGCACAGCTGCCTATCAGAGCCTGGTTTGAGTTTTCAGTATGTGTGTTTGTAATCCTGTCTTATGAAGTCGCTGGCGCGCTCAGCAATCATCACCGTTGGCGCATTGGTGTTGCCTGATGTGATGGTTGGCATGACTGAAGCATCAGCAATTCGTAAGTTGGCGATGCCGTGAACATTGAGGCGATCGTCCACCACAGCATCCAGGTCGCTACCCATTTTACAGGTGCCAACCGGGTGAAAGATGGTGGTGCCCAGGTTTCTGGCTGCGTCAATGAGTTCGTCTTCGCTCTGTAGTTCGCTGCCGGGTTTGAATTCAACCGGGTTGAATCTGGCCAGGGCTTTTGCCTGCATGATCTGGCGGGTCAGCTTGATTGACTCCACAGCTACTTTTACGTCTTCGTCGGTTGCCAGGTAGTTGGGC
Organism: Pseudomonadaceae bacterium; assembly: GCA_024743175.1. Classification (GTDB taxonomy): domain Bacteria; phylum Pseudomonadota; class Gammaproteobacteria; order Pseudomonadales; family Azotimanducaceae; genus UBA4421. The sequence continues at coordinate 6,659 of JANSXA010000006.1, forward strand.
ATGATCAGCGGAGCCTTGTGCACATCGTCGGATTGAATATGGATCTGCCCGCGACTGCTGGGCCGCAGGTTGCAGACACTGGGCGTAATTGCATTGAAACGATGCAGCGGTTCGCCAAATTTTTCTAACGATAGAGGTTGCACGTGCCATTCAATGTTGGCCGAAGTCTGGCTCGGATCGCTTTTATAAAAAGCGCCAAGCTGAGAGGGTGGCATTGTCATGGGCCCGGTTTTTTTAAGCATGTATTCAAGGCCCATAGCCGCCATCCCCCAGGGCGTGCGAGCGCGCTGATTCAAGGTGACAGTGTTGTCGACCTTGTAAATAATGCGCACCTGCAGGTGATCCTGCAGGTTGCCACCAACGCCTGCGATCTCTTTGTTTACAGCTATGCCGTGCTGCTGCAGCAGCTTGCCTGGGCCCACGCCGGAGATCTGTAGAAGCTGCGGGCTGGCAATGGCACCGGCTGACAATATAACTTCGTTGTTCGCTTGCCAGGTTTGTTTACCATCCGGCGTGATGACATCCACCCCTGTCGCTCGCAGATTGCCGTTTTCAGAATTGAAGTTGAGATTGGTAACAACCGCTTCTGTGACTATGGTCAGATTTGATCGATGTTTGATCGGGTCAAGAAACGCGCGGGTTGCGCTCCAGCGTCGGCCGGCTTTCTGGTTCATTTGAAAATAGGCGTTGCCAAAGTTGTCGCCACGGTTGAACTCTTCAATTTTCGGAATGCCACATTCTTCAGCGGCATCACGCCAGGCTTCGAGTATTTCCCAGTTTACGCGACGTTCTTCCACGCGCAGTTCACCATCGGTGCCATGGTACTCATCCGCACCATGCTGGTAGTTTTCTGAACGCTTGAAGACAGGCAGTACATCGTCCCAACCCCAGCCGCGATTACCTAACTGCGCCCAGTGATCGTAGTCGCTGCGTTGACCACGCATGTAGATCATGGCGTTGATGGAAGAACACCCACCCAGGACTTTACCCCGAGCGTAACCGATAGATCTGCCGTTTAAACCGGGATCGGGTTGTGTGTTAAAGCACCAGTCGGTGCGGGGGTTGCCGATGGTGTACAGGTAGCCAACCGGTATATCGATCCAGAAGTAGTTGTCTTTTTTACCAGCTTCCAGGAGCAGAACGCTTTTGCTGGGATCAGCAGACAGGCGGTTGGCCAGTACACATCCGGCGGTACCGGCACCAACTACAATATAATCAAATGTCTGCACACCAACTCCTCAGCCTAACCGCGGCGGTTAGAATAGCAGAGCTGGGGCGGCTCGGCCTTTACGCAGTGGCGAGGGTGCCCTGTAAATCTCGATACTCTTCAGGTGCCTGCAGGTGCAGGGTTTGTCGCACCTGGTCTATTGGCAGGGTCAGTAAGTGCTCCCAGTCCTGTGCGGGCAACCAGGCAGCTTTTTTGCCGTCGCGATAGGCGCGCCAGGCAGCTTTGAAGACGCCCATGCCGTAGTGTTCAACAAGCTTCAAACAACCAGTCAGGCAGATAACACCCACGCCGCGGTTTTTTGTTTGCGCGTAAGTGAAGGCCAGCAGGCACACCTCGCCAAGTTCGTCGCGGCCATATTGGGTGAGCGTATGCCACAGGTCATGCATGTCTCGCTGGCGCATGCCAAAACGTTTGATGCCGCCTTCGAGCTGATTGAATTCACCATCTTCACTGGCTTCAACCAGCCCATCCGCGCTGATGTTCTGACTGGTGACAAAGTTCAGGTAATGACGGCCTAAGGTGTTTGCAGGTAGAGCAGCCAGGCTTTCCTGGTCCTGAAGCGTATCCAGCAGATCAATTTTTTCCCGGAGAATGCGTTGCCCCACTTCTGTGTCGGCAAAACGGATGTAACCGTTCTGCAGGGCAGGGCCTGACAGTGCGCGGATAACCGTAAACACTTCCTGAGTCTGCTCTGGGTCAGCAATCAGACGGCGCAGGGCCTGTAGGGCAACCAGGGGCTGCATTGGGTTTCGATTTGCGTGCATAAGAAGTACCTTAAATCTGGCCTTATCAACATTGATGTAGATAGTAGCTGGAATCGATTCGGAGTCAATAAGAAATTACTGGCTTTGTGTGAACTCTCTCTTTTTAATGATGTGAAGCAGAAGGTGGGGAGCACATTGGCTGTAAGACGTCGACGTACGGCGATTGAATCAAAAACACTGATCCTGGAGGTCGCGGCGAAGCGACTGCGTGAGCATGGTCTGGAAGGCTTGAATATCACAGGTGTTGCCACCGAAGCAGGTATCTCTCACGCAACGCTGATTCATCATTTTGGCTCTGTTGGCGGCATGCGCGATGAGCTGGCGGATAAAATGACGCTGGCGCTGGTGCGAGATCTTGTCGAAGCGCTGGATGCACAGGTGCCACCCGAAAAGCTCATTGGCAATCTGTTTGATGCGCTGGCAGCGGGTGGCCATGCCAAACTGTTGGCCTGGCGTGCCATCGAGGGGTCAGATAAGCCAAACGATATGCATGCTGTTTCCGAGTTGTTTGGTCGTTTGTTGCGCTCAACGCGAGAGGTCTTGGGAGTTGAGACTGATGCCCAGGTGCGGCAGGTGGTCTATCTTGTCGCTGTTGCTGCGATTGGGCACGGTCTGGCCGGCGATGTGCTGGCCGGTCTGCTGGGTATGTCAGACGAGGAACGCCAGGCGTTTCCGGGTTGGATGAATACCAAACTGAGCTGAGCTGCTGGCAAGTCAGCAGGCACAAAAAAGCCCCTGAACGGGGCTTTCGGTGTTTGCAGAATTGTCAGAGGGTTAAGCTATGCCGCTTCTGCTGCGCTGAACTGCTCAAGCTGTGCTAACGCATTACTTAAGGCTTTGTAGAAGACATCCGGGTTGAATTCCTCTTCCAGCATTTCCTCAAGCGCCTCACGTTCCATGCTTTCCATAAGATCGTCCATATCTCACTTTCCTAACAATTTAAGTTACATCCTGTGACTTGATATTAGGTAAACGGGACGACATCTCCGTGAACTGGTTCTCTTTTTTGTGACTGCCCTGCTACAACATCTCTGAGGCGACAAGCTCAAGTGCTTCGGGTTGCTGGCTGCCCAGCAGCATGGCGCCAACATGCCCCTTACTGCCCGCAGCTTTCCAGGGTGCCAGCCGCTCTTTGATGCGCTCAGCCGGTCCCACCAGATGACAGGCATCAATCAGCTCTGCGGGTACTGCCGCTGCCGCTTCATCTTTTTTGCCAGCCAGGAACAGGTCCTGAATTTTCACCGCAGCGTCTTCAAAACCCAGGGCTTTAGCGTAGTTGTTGTAGAAGTTTTTATCGCGTGCGCCCATGCCGCCGATGTACAACGCCATGTTTGCTCGAATTGGCACCATACATTGCTCGACATCGTCACCCATGATCACGGTAACAAAAGGGGAGACCTCAAATTGTGTCAGGTTTTTGTCTCCCGCTTTGGCAAAGCCCTTCTCAATAGGGTCCTGGAAGACTGAGTATTTGCTGGGATCCATCCAGATCGGGAAGAATCCGTCGCAGACCTCTGCAGCCGCTGCAACACCTCTGGGGGTGATGTTGGCAGCAAAGATCGGAATGTCTTCTTCACAATGCAGAATGCTTTTCAGCGGCTTACCCAATCCTGTTGCACCTGCGCCAGTGTAGGGCAACTGGTAGATTTCGCCGTCAAAGCTCGCTTTCTCCTGCCGCTCGAAGATTTTTTTCATGATCTGCACATATTCTTTCAGGCGCGTGACAGGTTTCCCATACGGTACGCCATGCCAGCCTTCGATCACCTGGGGACCGGATGCGCCTAACCCGACAATAAATCGACCACCGGATAGTTCAGCAAGGCTCATGGCGGTCATCGCAGCCATAGCCGGGGTGCGCGCGGGCATCTGCATGATGGCGGTGCCCACCTTGATTTTGGTGGTTTGCGCGAGGATCCAGGCTGCTGGTGTGACGGCATCTCCACCCCAGGCTTCTGCGGTCCACACCGAGTCATAGCCCAGTGATTCCGCATGGCGGATCGCGTCGAGATTGATGTTCACACGGGCGCCAATGCCGCCGCCTAAAATGCCTAGTTTCATAGGTGTTCTCCCTGTTTAAGAGTTGGTAAGTGGTGTTCGAAAGCTTGAACTTTATGGTGCTCTGCGTGCATCCAGCCACCATCGCATGGTGGTGGTCACCAGCTCAGAGGCATCCTGCTGCACAAAGTGGCCGGCTTCAGGCGCGGTCACAATGGTGACGTCTGCGTCTATCCAGTCCCAGGTGTTGTTCAGACCATCGGAATGCAGCGCCGTATCCTGCAGACCATGAAACACCAGTACCGGCATTTTCAGTCGTGGCGGCGGTGGTGGTGGCGGGGTGCCCGGGGCCGGTGGTGCCGGATAATTGGCTTTGTAGAAATTCAACATGCCAGCAAAGCTTGATCGTGCAAATGCAGCTTCGTAGACAGGTTTTGCCGCCGGATCGCTGACCCAGCCTGCAAGGGTAGTGGGGTTCATTGGGCCGCCGAACATGATGTCCGGGTCGCTCGGTGAACCTTCTCGGAATTTGCGAGCGTAGTCTGAATTTTGTCGCTGTTCAGGATTGTTAGCCATTTCTCTGGCCATGCCCATGGGATGCGGCAGGTTCAATATGACCAGGCGCTCGGTCATCTGAGGCAGGTTAAACGCAAACTGCCAGGCAACGGCGCCGCCCCAGTCGTGGCCGACGATGGTGGCGCTGTCGCGTCCCAGGTGTTTGATGACAGCAGCAACATCGCTGATCAGCAGTGGCATTGCATAGTTCTCTACCCCTTCGGGCTGACCACTCTTGTTGTAGCCGCGCTGATCAATAGCAACCACCTGGTAATTATCCTGCAGGCCTGCCATCTGGTCCCGCCAGGAATACCAGAAATCTGGAAACCCATGGATCATCACAACCAGGGGGCCTTCACCGACGCTGGCATAGTGGATTTTCACACCGTTGTTGTCAGCAAAGCCGTGGCTGAGATTTTTCAGAGCGGTTTCTGTTGTATCAGCAGAAGATTCTGCCAATGCTGAAGTTGAAATGGTGGCGCATAAAAGCAAAGCCAGGCTGATCAGGCGCATGACGCGTCTCCCCTATCTGCTGAAGATTTTCGAAACGCCCCTAATCTACTCTATTGGGTGGCTACTTGGGTAGGCTGCAGACCAGACGGGATTCGCTATCGATCAATGCTTCTGCAGGATAAACGCAGCTGGGGCGTACGTTGCTGCGCTCACCATTGCTATCAACCTGCCAGGTTTCCAGCTCCTGGGGTGCAATGCTGCGTTCAACCCAGTCGATCAGAGGTGTGATGGCATCAAATCGATCAGGGCCTGCGCCGCCGCGACAATGGAACATGCCCGGCATCATGAAGGTACGGAAAAAACTATCGATATCTGTGTTCTGCGCGGCGACCTGATCGCGGTAATCCAGCAGCGTGAGCGGGTTGATATCCGGGTCTGCCCAGCCAAAGTAGCTCAACAGTTTGCCGCCGCGATTTTTGAAGTTGCTCAGATCAGGGTTCACAGCGTCAACGATGGCTGAAAATTCATCAAGGCCGTCGGGTCTCTCGGCAAAATCGAATTGTGTCCAGTCGTAGTTCGGCTGGTCTTCGATAAAAGTCATGTAGCGAAAAAAGTCTGAGCCCAGCAGATCGAGTAACACGGGTCCTTCGTCGTTGAGCAGCCAGGGATACCAGCCGGAGCGCAGTGTTTGCGTGTAGGTAGCGCCGAGCACTTCGCTGCCCACGGGCATGGCGGGATAAACCTCTTCTCCGGCAAGCACAACAGGGGCGTAGTATTGTTTCAGTGCCTCGCGTTCAGCTTGATCAAAGCAGGCATCGGTATCTGCTCCTTCACAATGTGGCAGGTCCCTGTCGACATCGAAGTCACAGCGCCTCGGGTCCGAAATCAAACCGTCTTTGCTGCCGTCCAGGTCGTCACAGGCTTCGTAGATATGCCCGGCGAGCACCAGTGCTTCACTTTCCGTCAGCCCGGATTTGCTGATCGCAGATACACGCCAGGCCTGGGAGAATTTCAGACCTGAATAATCAGCAGCAGGTGCACCGGCAATAATGCCGTCGAAATCCTGAGGAAATCGCTGCGCACTCATCAACGCCTGACGGCCGCCGGTAGAACAGCCATTGAAGTAGCTGTGTGCGGGTGCCTGACCGTACAGCGAGGCGGCCAGGGACTTAGCTGAAACTGCAGTCAAGTGTACTGCACGAAAGCCGTAGTCCACCAGTTTATGAAAGTTGTTGTGAGCAAATGTACCGCCGGGCTGGACACGCTTGTCGTGACCGGTGTCGGTGTACGCGGTTGCAAAACCATGGGCCAAAGCCTGACCCGCGGTATAGCGGCGCACAGGGTCACTGGCGGGCGTACCGGCAAGACCGCCATTGCCATACATATAAAGACGACCGTTCCATGCCAGCGGCAGGTTGACCTCGAAACGTATTTCAGTAGGGATAAGGCCGTCGACTCGGCAGTGCTCCGGTACGGTGTCTGTCGCTTTGATGAGGATGCTGCTGACAACGGTAAATTCAAAGGTTGAACGGGCAGCGAGGTCGCTGCAGGACAACGCAGCCTGGTGGGGGGTGTGCTGGTACTGCACCAGAGATTCGCTTGCGTTACTGAACGGATCTGCCTGGACCCTGAAACCAACGCCACCAGCTAACAGAAGCAAAACAACCAGTGTTGCACGCATGAGCTATCCTATTTTCTGACCCGTCGCTTCAGTCGATCGAGTTTTTCTTTCCAGAACTGGAATATTTCAGGATCACCGCCACGGTCCGGGTGGTGCTCCTGACACATGCGACGTGCTTCCATAATTTCATGCACAGGCAGAACGAGTTGCAGACCTAAAGCTTCGATTTCTGATTCACTCAATGTCTTGACCGGACTGGCTTCATCCGGCGGCCGATAGAAGCCCCGCCAGTTGCTGTTTGAGCGGTTGGCATAAGAGACAGGCCCGGACAGGCCCAGTTTCCAGGGATGGTTTTTAGACGGCTTAGGCATAAGTCAGTTTAAACCTGGACTGTTCAAGTGCACGCAGATGATGGACCTCGATATGGCGCGGAGCGTGATAAAACGAGCACGGTAACATATTTATAGCAACAGTTGAGATTTAGGCAGCTTGGCTTTGTAATGGCTGCTCGCCAACAAAAGAGATAGAGATGTCTAAAACAGCTGTGATCGTGCTCCTGTGGATGTGTTTTGCCTCCGCTGCGACGTTTGCGCAATCCCCGGGCTTCCTGCAGACACCGGTAGCCATGGATGCGGACGGATTTCAGGAAGCATTGTTTAAAGTTGCGCCAAATGTGTACCTCAGTGGTCAACCCAGTGAAGCAGGCTTTGCGCGAGCCAGGGAACTGGGTGTGACCCGGGTCATTAATCTGCGCACAAGTATGGAAATGGACAGCAGAGAGGTGGTGCCGTTCGACGAAGCGCAGTTGCTTGCAGATCTTGGTCTTGACTATGTGCACGTCCCTTCGGGTGGGCCGAAAACGCCGTACGCGCCAGAGCTGGTTGCCCAGGTTGCTGACGCAATAGCGGATACGCAAGGTAATGTGCTGCTGCACTGCACGGTTGCCTGGCGAGCCACTCATCTGTGGACTGCATATCTCATTGAGCACCAGAATGTGCCGTTTGCGCAGGCGCTGGCGGTGGGTCGGCAACTCAATTTTGGTACATTTCCACTGGAAGGCTTTCTTGATGCGCCATTAACGGTAACGCCACTGCAAACCCCACAGAGGAAAGACGTCGATGAGTGAAACAGCGATCAGCCGATTCAGTCTGCCTCAACTTGATGAGATGCCCGATGATATACGTGAGCGGATTACTGCAATATCTGAGAAATCGGGTTTTGTACCCAACGTATTTCTTGTACTGGCGCGTCGGCCGGATGAATTCAGAGCATTTTTTGCGCATCACGATGCATTAATGGAGCGCGATAGCGGCTTATCAAAAGCAGAGCGCGAAATGATTGTGGTCGCCACGTCTTGTGCCAACGCGTGTCAGTATTGTGTGATCGCCCATGGCGCAATTCTGCGTATCCGCGCCAAAAATGCGTTGTTGGCGGATCAGGTGGCGGTTAACTATCTGAAAGCTGATATAAGCCCCAGGCAGAAAGCGATGTTGGATTTTGCCATGACTGTCGCTCTGGACAGCGGCTCCATTGAAAGCCAGGACCTTGAGCCGCTTTATGATTTTGGTTTCAGTGAGGAAGATATCTGGGACATTGGTGCAATAGCGGCTTTTTTTGCCCAGAGTAACCGCCTGGCGAATCTGTCATCTATGCGGCCAAATGCTGAGTTCTACAATATGGGCCGCGATTTCTGACCGGACAATTCAGATCAGAAACCGCGCGTTCAGCAGTGTTTAAGCGCCGGCCTTCGCAGCAGCCTCGCGTGCGGCGCGAACCTTTTCGTTGGTCTGATTAAAGAGAATTTCCCGCCGCGCCTTTTCTTCGGCTTCGGTGAGTTCTTTTTTACCGAGTTCAGCACCTGCGTTGCGGCCGGCCTGCACCGCGGGTCGTTCCGCCACTTCGTCGACCCAACGTTTCAAATTAGGGAAGGTTTCCCAGACCTCTTCATCAATAAGGCGACCGAGCAGAAAAGCCCAGGGCCAGGTGATGATGTCAGCGATACTGTAGCTGTTTCCAGCAAGGTATTGACTGGCAGACAGTTGAGCATCCATAACGCCAGACAGCCGATCCACTTCGCCAACAAAGCGTTTGATGCCGTATTCGAGCTGGCTCGGATCGTCAGCGATGTTTTTGCCATAATTTTTGAAATGGTTGGCGTTGCCCATCATCGGACCGAGGTTGGCCATCTGCCAGTGTACCCACTGCAGAACTTTATATTTTTCCGCAGTTTGTGCCGGCAGGAACTGCCCGCTTTTTTCCGCCAGGTATTCGAGGATGGCACCGGACTCAAACAACGCGAGAGGGGCGCCGCCGCCTGGAGGCTCGTGGTCGACAATGGCGGGCATGCGGTTGTTCGGGCTGATCTGCAGGAATCTGGCGCTGAACTGATCACCGCCGCCAATATCTACCGGGACAATGTTGTAATCCAGACCACACTCTTCGAGCATGATGGTGACTTTCCAGCCGTTGGGTGTTGGCCAGTAATGGACGTCGATCATGGTGTTTTCCTTCTGCTGTGCATGGAGTATTTGCGCTTGAGGGTAACGCAGCCGGCAGCGATTAGGATAGGGCGCAAGGTTAGAATGATGTGTGCTAACTTTAGACGCTGCTGGATTATGGTGGTGGCTTGTTTGTTACGATGATGGTCAGCTCACACACTCTGATTAGGAAAACAGTTGATGGAATATAAAGCCCTGGCACTTGATCTCGATGGCACCACCTTAGTGGGTGATGATCTGCCAGAAGTGAATAAAATTGCGCTGCAGAAAGCAGCAGCTGCGGGCTATGAGATTATCGTGGCTACAGCGCGCTGGATTCATATGGCGCAACGTGTGGCGGATCAGATAGGTACACCTTCGGTTGCCATCGCCTGCTCGGGCGCACAGGTGCATGATCCACGCGTAGCCGAGGATATTTTCGATAAGCGCCTGCCACCGGATTTTGTAGATGAGCTTTTTGCAGTGTGTAATCAGGCGCGATGTATTGCCACGGTAACCGTTACCGACCGAGTGTTGCTGAAGCTGGATGGCGAGCCTGACCATTCATTGCTGGACGACGAGATGACCTGGGTGCCGCAGCTGCTCAGGCACGATAACGATCTGCCGCGAATTGCAGCTATCCAAGGCACGGCAGTCTGCCAGCATATTAAAGAAGTATTGCGACCTCGATTTGCTGATCGCGTGAATATTTATGATTCGATTGGACCAACCGGAAAACTTGTCTTAACGATTACAGCTAAAGATGCCAACAAAGGTCTTGCGCTGCAGGCAGCCTGTGATCATCTGGACATTGATCCGGCACATGTCATCGCATTTGGTGATGCCGAAAATGATCTTGCGATGTTTGCTCTGGCGGGTGCAAGTGTTGCCATGGGGCAGGCCCATCAGATCGTGAAAGATGCAGCTGACTATGTGTCAGCGCGCAACGATGAAGGCGGTGTGGCTCAGGCGATAGAACTCATTCTTGCAAATGGCAGATTACCCTGAGATTTATGCGTCCGGCTCATCCAGGCTTTCATCCAGGGCGGCTGCGTCACCATATTTAATCACCCGTTGATGCACTTTGTTCATCGCCTTAAAAATGATGTCAGTTGCATTAGACACCTCTTCATATGGATCAAAGAAGATTGGGTCGAGGATATGCGAGGCGACGGGTCCGGGCACCTGTTCTTTGCTGCCCGGCGGGCGGATGGCTTTTAGTCCGGTCATGTAAATAGGTATCACCGGAACGCGCTTTTCCAGTGCAAGAATAGACACCCCATGTTTGAATTTTGCCAGGTTCTTGCCGCGAGAGCGTGTGCCCTCGGGAAACAGCATCAGGTTGCAGCCCTGATCCAACAGCCATTTGGGGTAGTCGAGGGTTTTGCTGCCGCCGCCGCGTTGAATGGGATACAACCCCATCACCAGAGATTGATACCAGGGCTGCAACTTCCATTCCTTGCGGCCTTTCAGGAACCAGCGGTCAGCTGCCGCGCCAAAATAAATATTCGAGCGGATATGCTCCGGCAGGGCCCCCACCAGCGCGTACTGGTCCAGGTGAGACGCATGGTTGCCGACAACAATGCAGGGCCCGGTGATGTTCTGCAGTTTATCCTGACCAGTGATGGTAAACGGCTGGAAAAACTCTTTTTCCCACTTGGTGAATGCGGTACCGCGCATCATACGACGCACCCAGCGTGCCCAACCCTGGATCTGCCAGGTATGGGGTCCGCCAGTTTCTGCACTTTGTGAGATCAGTCGTTGGAACAGTGGCAGATCAATGGCGGGCAGTATTTCGGTGCGAGCGGTAGTTGATAACTCCTGGGCCAGAGTTGCACGATAGGCGGTAAAATTGTCCGGTGCATCGATGATGGTGCACTGATCATATTCGCCCAGCAGGTGGTAGCTCTCTATAACTCTGGCTTCCCAGCGTTCAATAGACGCGTGGATACCCATCAGGAACTGAGGATCTTTTTTGGCTTGCACCAGACCCTCAGAATGGTACTTCATCAGTAAGACGTAGTGACCCATGAGATGGTCTCTCTGCTAACCCTTACTGATCACCTTTTTCTTCGCTTTTACGTGGCGGTGCCGCTGCCATATTGTTGAGGAATTCCTCTATCGGCATGCCGGGTAACGTTGTGATCTTAATGGTGCCACGTGAACCGAGTTCCATGGAGATCCGTGCCATCACTTCGTTAGAAGGCGCATCGATGACGTTAACAAAGTCGTAGCCACCCAGGACAGCATATTGAGCGCGAACCCTGGCACCCATATCTTCAACTTCGTCGTTTACGCTTTTCAATCGATCAGGCCGCGCTTTGAGTGTTTTACGGCCTTCATCGGTCAGCGTGCTGAGCATGATATAAGTTGGCATGATCTCCCCTTGATCTTCCTCTTCCTGAGCCAACTGTAAGCTACTGGAAAGAGATCTGCACTAAGGATTTTTCAACTTTCCAGCACGTAGCGTCCGGGCGCAACATCAATTTCCGGGAAATTATCGTTGCCGTAGGCAATTGGCGCCTGCACCGGCTCGGCCGGGCTCTTTTCTTTCAACCAATCAATCCAGTTTAACACCCAGCTACCTGGGTGCTCGTCAACAGTTTCAAGCCAGGCTTCCGGATCTTCCGGGTAACCTTTGCCAATCCAGTGTTTCAGATGCTTGTTATCATCACGGCTGGAGATGGTTTGTGTGTGGTTCTGGTTAGTCAGCACAAACTGTACGTTGTCCGCATTGAACAGCTGAGTGCTGCGATAGCATGCTTTCCACGGTGTTATGTGGTCGGTTGAGCCTGCCATCATGTACACGGGATAGCCTATCTTCGACAGATCAACACGTTTGCCGAGGATTTTCATTTCCCGTTTTGCCAGCTTGTTATGCAGCGACAGGTCAAGGAAGTCAGCATGTAGCCCCGCAGGCAGACGGGTGTAGTCAATAGACCAGAACAGCAGTGGGTGCTTGAGTGGATCTTCGCCTTTCAGGTAGTTGCTGCGTAAAAAGCCCATGATGTTTTCTTCAAAACGCAGCATGGCAAACATTTCGAACACGTTTTTTTCTTCAAACAGACCGCTCGCGCGCGTCATCTGCTTCTGCGCTTCGATGGAGCGTTCGCTCACGAACAGGCCAAAATCACTGTCTTCGGGACGATTGTCGAGGACGTTAACAAACAGCGACAAGCTGTTCACCCAGTCGTCGCCGCGGGCATTCATGACCCCAGCTGCAGCGGTTGCTGCCAGGCCGCCGGCACATAAACCCATGAGGTTAACTTTTGGCGCACCGGTAACTTCCCGGATGACGCTGATGGATTGGATAATGCCGTCAGCATAAGAATCCAGGTTCCAGTTGCGGTGTTCTTTCTTCGGATTGCGCCAGCTGACTGCAAAAACCGGGATACCGGCATCAAGCAGGCGTTTGAACAGGCTTCGGTCCGGGGTCAGATCACCCAGATAGAAGCGGTTTACCTGGCTGAAGACGTATAACAACGGCGCATCAACAACCTGGTCAGTAGTGGGTTGATACTGGATCAACTCCAGAAGTTCTGAACGATAGATAACAGCACCTTCGCTGGCTGCAACATCCTGGCCCACTTTGAAAGCATTGCGATCAGCGCAGGCAGGGTAGCCATGGTTGTGCTGCAGGTCGTCGACCATGTTTTTCAAACCGCGAATGACGCTGCGGCCGCTGGTTTCTCTGGCCAGGCGCATGGCTTCAGGGTTGCCGAGCAGCGTATTCACCGGTGCAAGAACGTCTTTGGCGGCATCGAATACATAACGTGCACGCTCTCTGTTCATACCTTCCAGCTGTGATTCATCCAGCCAGCCGTCCAGAGCCTGGGTCCAGGCGATGTAGGTCTGGCCCAGACGACGGTACAAACCGTTTTCTATCCAGGCCGGGTCCTGGAACCTTTTGTCATCGGGTTCGGGTGATAGATCACTGTTACCCATCGCGATACTTGCAAATTGGGTGGCAAATTCCCGCGTGACATTCCATAACGCAGCGGGCTGGGCTCTGGATGTTTCAAAAACATCCGCCCAGGCGTCCATAAACGCCTTGCGATCAACACCCAGCGCAGCGTTCAGAGGCACGCCACCATCTGTCTGGCGGCCTGACGCATTCTGTTCGATATTAGGTCGTTGCGAGCTCGATTTGTCTTGATCCATTTGTCTTCCTCCGCCCGGCAAGTTCAAGACTTGTCAGGTGTTACGGTGCCGGGATGCGCTGCAAGGTTGCTGCGCTCCGCGATGCCAGCCAGCATTCTGATTAACCAGCGTGGTTGATAATGTGCCCAATTTACTACAGCCTGATTTAAGATACCTGGTATACGTATCACTTCCCCCTGATGTAATGCGTTGTAACCCTGCAGGGCAACATCTTCAGGTTGGCTCATCATCAGCTGCGCGCCTGGAACATGTTCGGTGCCCAGATCGTCAACCATCTCCGTGTCAGTCAGACCTGGGCACAATGCACAGACCTTGATGCCGCTGCAGCGGGTTTCTTCCGCCAGGCTTTCGGTAAACGATAGAACAAAGGCTTTGCTGGCACTGTACAGAGCCATGCCAGGTACTGCCTGAAAGCCCACTACGGAACTGACATTGAGGATTTTGCCTTTTTTGGCGGCCAGCATCTGGGGTAGAAACAGGGCGCAGGTTTCGCTTAGAGCGCGCATGTTCAGGTGCACCATATCCTGGATGCGTTCTCGTGGCATGCTTGCAAAACGGCCCTGATAAGCGGTCCCTGCGTTGTTGATCAATGTATCTACCGGGCCTATTTCACTGGCCGCCGCAAACAGCTTCTGTGGCCCTTTACGCTTGCTCAGATCGAGGGCAACAACGTGTGCTTCACATAAAGGTGCCAGTTCAGTGGCCAGCTCGGTCAGTTTATCTTCACGACGTGCACACAGAATCAGGTTGAACCCATGCTGGGCGAAGACCTTGGCAAATGCTCGCCCGATGCCGGAAGAAGCGCCGGTAATCACGGCAAGCGGTTTGGTGGGTGACATATGGTTAGTGCTCCGTAAATTGAGTGCGCTCATCGTGTAGACGCGCACTGTATAACAAGGTGGTGAACGACTGTGTCAAGCAGGCTTCGAAGAACTCCGGGTCGGGAAGTATCTCAGTGCAGCTGGTGAATGAAATGGTGACACGGCCACAGTAGGACAGCACCGGAAAGATCAAACCCATACCCTGGGTGATCGGACCGAGACCCAGGGCGGTGACCATGGGTGAACCGCAGAAATACAGCGGCTCCTGGGGGCCGGGTACGTTAGTGATAGAGACATTAAACGGCGGTGCCGGTGCATTGGCTGCCGTTTGTGTCATCAATCTTGAAGCCAGTGCCGCTGTGAAAGCGGGTACAAATTTGCTGTAGTCGGTCATGTCCGATGCGCCGACAGCCTGGTGTATCAACTTGCTTCTGCTGGTTTCAGCATGAATGTATTGCAGACGTTCTAACGGCTCCTCTATATCGGTACCGATGGCGACAAAAAGCGCAGAAACCTGGTTGCCACCTGCAGCCTCGTTACCCTCTGCGGCGGAGCGCAGGTTAACTGGCGCCATAGCCACAAGGGAGGTCTGCTCGAGTTCGTTTTTTGCCTGCAGATAAGAACGTAGCGCGCCGCCACAGATTGCCAGCACAACATCGTTGACGGTTGCGCCTGGCACAATCTGGCGAATTTCTTTGATGTCTGCAAGGCTGACGCTGATTGAGCCCAGCACGCGGTGTGCGGTGACCGCGCCGTTAAAACGTGTTTTTGGTACAGGGTTTGACGGTGTGTTGAACGCGTTCTCTGTGCCAGCAGGTTGACGGGTTGGCAGCGTGCGCATTTGCTGGCTGAACTGCCGACTCAGTGTCTGGGCGAATTTGAAAGGTTGGGAGAAATTGTTCACACCGCTGCGGAACAGGAGTTCGGCGTCAGTGGGTACAGGCTCTGGATGCCACGACTCGCGTGCCGGTGGAATAGGTGTTGGTGCGGGCGAGAGGTCGTGTAACAACTCCAGAAAATGCAGTCCGGATGCGCCGTCAACAGCGGCATGGTGTGTCTTGGTGAGCACTGCAAAACTGTTCGCAGGCAGCCCGGGGATGTTGTTCAATCCCTCGATTACGGTCAGCTCCCAAAGCGGCTTGGTCATGTCCAGAGGGCGGGCGAATATGCGTGAAGCCAGCTGTTGCAAAGCATCACGGTCTCCCGGGCTCGGCAATGCCACGCGACGCAGGTGATAATCGAGGTCAAAATCCCGGTCTTCGATCCAATAGGGGTAGTCTGCTTCAAAAGGCACCTTAACCAGACGGCGTCTTGTGGTTACATTCAGATGCAGGCGCTCACCTACGGTTCGGTGCAGAGCCTCTTCGGTCATGCGTTGTGGGTCGGTCTGGCTGCCATCGTAGATACACAGAGATCCGACATGCATCGGTGTGGCGGGGGTTTCGAGATAAATGAATGAAGCGTCTTGGATCGAAAGCTGTTGCACAGTTGCAGTCCTTATCCGCGGTAGAGGTTATGTACTCATAGTGTAACGCTTTAGAAATAGCGAAGGGCAGACCTGAAAGGGGAGAGGGGAGAGAAGATCAGGCCTGCCCCGCGTTAACTTTTAAGGTGCAATTGCTGCACCTTTTTGCATACCGGATGGTTTTAGAAACCCCGCACTGTTGCGGGGTCAGCTGTCCGGTATGACTAAAGCCGGTATGACTTAAGCGGCAACCGCTGCGTCAACTGCTTCAGCAGCTTCTTCGTTGGCTGCAGCAACTGCGTCGTTGTTCGCTGAGAAAGCTTCGCGAACGGCTTCGCCACTGCGCTCAACTGCTTCTTTCAGCACTTCGCCACGTGTCTGCAGACGTTCGGTAACACCGTTGTATAACGTCTGGCCGTATTCACGCTGCATTTCAACAAAACCGCTTACGTCGCGGATTTCAGCCATGCGCTTCATGAATTCCTGATTGGTTTCAAAATACTGCTTGAAACCTTCGCCGGTGATTTCAGTCATACGGCGTGCTACATGGGTGTTGATTTCGAACAATTCGCGACCCAGTTTCATTTGATTCTCTATAACACTCATCTTTGTATCCTCTAGTCGTTTACGTCTGCTGAAGGATGCGTTGCAAACGTCCAGCAGGTGTTGAGATATTTACAACGCATGGTGCGCTGCACAACGAGGAGAATTGTGCACCACACAATTGTGCGATGCAACAACTTTTTTCAAAAAATTTGAAAAAAATGCCATGATTGTCATGCAACTCGCTCTGTAACGCCGTTTCCTGCGGTTATCGGCAGGTTCGCCGCGTCTCGCAGTAGAGTATCATCTGCGGGTCGACTGGTTTCCAGGCGCACTATATCAGCAGAAACAGCTTTGTGCAGTGCTACATAAGCCTCCTGGATGTCGTCTCTCAGCCGATCCGCGTCTGGTACCACCCGAGTGGCCGATGTGACCCCGATAAACAGCTGATCGACATAGCTCTGCACAGTAATGTTGAGTCCCGCGCCGTGCGCTGGAATCGAGACAGGATAGTGGCTGAGCATACGTGCCCCGCTGGAATAGAGCGGCACCCGTGGTCCCGGCACATTCGATATCACAACGTTGACGGGTGGCGCACTGTGCTCTGACCATTTCATCAGCGAGGCAACAGTTTGTAATCCACGCGCTGCGGATCCAAACAGGGGCAGGTGGACATCGGTTGTCATCAGCGGAGCGCATTCAGCCAGCACAGCTTTGGCCAGGCGTGCCTGATGGGCGACATAGCCTACGCGTTCAACCGGGTCCTCAATGTCTGTGCCCAGTGCGGTGCGCATCATGGACACCTGATTGTTGGTACTGGTGTCGTTGGCCGCCCGCAGGGATACCGGGCACCCAGCGATCAGGGTCTTGTCCGGTAACGCACTTTGCCGATTCAGGTAGGTGCGTAGTGCCCCGCCACACAGGCTTAGAAAGACGTCGTTGATGGTGCAGTTAAGGTGTTTGGCCAGGTGTTTCACTCCGGACAGTGGCAGCTCTCCCGCGGCGAACTCACGGCGTTGATCAATGTGCCGGTTCAGAATGGTTCTTGGACTCGCTGTCAGGGTAGAGCCCAGGCCTTTACTCGGGTCGATACTGCGCTGCAGTAATCGCGTCACTGCACTGAGCCGGTCTGGCGTGCGCGTGACAGAATTGATGCTCTGCTTGGTCATCTCGGTCAACAAACCGGTCAACTGGTCTGCCAGCGACAGGGATCTGCGGTCACCGGCAGGAATTCCCTCTGTGGGCATCTCGCCGTTGGGGTTTTGATCCATCAGGATATTGTAAGAAGCCTGGGCAGCAACACCATCCAGACAGGCGTGGTGCGCGCGGTTGTAATAGGCGACCTGGCCGTTGGCAAGCCCTGTCAGAACGGCAATGTCCCACAGCGGCCGGTGTCGAGGCAGCGCCTGTTCGTGCAGCCGAGCAACGGTCTGCTCCACCTGTCTGAAACCGCCGGGAGCGGGAACAGCGACAGTATAGATGTGGTTGTTGATATCAAACTCGGTATCTTCCACCCAGTTTGGATGATCAAGATTACCGCTGGCATGTTCCAGGCGACTGGTCAGATAAGGCACCAGGTGCGCGCGGCGGGAAATGAACTGTTTCAGCGATCTGACAAATTCTTCAACGGGTGTGTTTTCGGGAAGCTGCATGTACTGCAGGGATGCAATACTCATGGGGCAGTCTTTGGTTTCAGCGTAAATGAAGCTAGCGTCGGTCGCCGTTAGCTTGTTCACTGTTGTGTTCTCCTTTTTCGATTGATGGTCGGATTGCGTTACTGGTTACTATTGGCTATTCAATAACTGTGCCATTGGTCTGGAACGGCGTTGTCAGGGTTCCAGGCATGAGACAGGCGCAGTTGTCTGCTTTGCCGCGGTGCGTTGGTTGAACGTCCTGATCGCTAATGGTGCAGGTCGCGAATGGCGCGCATCATACGATGCAATTGTGACGTGTCAATGACCCTGACACATCATTTAAGGGTTTATTTTGAGCTAGGAGATTTGTCCGGAAACGGCCTTGGGATAAGTCAGTGCCCTCCATCCCTGACGGTGGAAGGGGGTGAAGTTGGCCTCGTCTAAAGCGAGTCGGTCAGCAACGGCGTATAACACCGCCGGGTGAATGCCCAGACCAATGTGACTGGAGTGAACTTCGATGTTCTGTCGGCTTTCTGATTCTTCCACGTGGGCCCTGCGCCAGTGCACCACGCCGTCGGTGCGACTATAAACAGCGGTAACCGGAATCTTTGCGGAGATGTTGTGTAAGCCATGCCGCAGACCAAAACTTGGTGCCTTTGGTGTGCTCAGCAACTCGCCGTTAAGCTGGCGGGCAGCGGTTTGTAGAGCGCTGAACATCGCGGTGGTTGAACCCTCTGTTCGGATCGGGCTGCCCAGAGTAACCAGCTGGCGAACAGCGTAACCGGCTCTGTCTGCAACAGCTAAGGCATGCACACCGCCGAGGCTCCAGCCCACCAGGCTGACGGCTCTACCGGTTTTGCGATAAATACGCAGTACATGGTTAACCAGCGGCTCATATCCACCCATCCTGCTGATGCCGAGATTACGCCCCTGGCCCCAGGTGTACGTGTCGTAGCCCAGAAAAGTGAGGAATCTGCGCAGCAGTGCGGTTGAATCATCGCTGGCCAGGAAGCCCGGTATAACAACGACTGGGTGTTTGTCGCCGCGTGGAGAAAGGCTCAGCCACGGTGCCGATGCGGCCAGAGAAGCCAGCTCCAGACCAGCTCGGGGCAGTTCAGACATGCTCAGCAGTCTATGTTGGGCTGGATTTGGCATCGGCAAATCGTCCTGAAAATTGACTTTGTGCATTTTGCCCAGGTTTTTTTGCATTGCAACATATTTGTTGACCCTTGTGCCGTTTGGCGAGAGACTCTTAGGCTGCGATGGCCCGTGATACAGGGTTTCCGCACTTTGCAGATCTGTAGTGAGGTTCAGATGTACGAAACCATCGATGTTGTGGTGCACAAGTCGGCAGCGCCGCAGCTCAGGCATTCAGTCGCAGAAGCAGGTCGCGCAGTGTCTGAACTGGTGACGCTGGGAGTGTTATGGCCGCTGTTGGATGTCAAAAGTGAAGGTGATGGTCATCCGGTCATGGTGTTACCCGGATTCCTCGCCAGTGATTTTTCGACCAGCGCTATTCGAGGGTATCTGCATCGGCATGGCTTCAACGCATTACCCTGGAAGCAGGGGCGCAATACCGGTAGACGCTCTAAACAGGCAGGCCTGCACAACCACTTTCTGCAGATATCCGATCAATGTGCAGAGCCTATGTCTCTGGTCGGCCACAGCCTGGGCGGCGTTTTTGCCCGGGAACTGGCCCGCCAGTACCCTGATCGCGTGCGTAGTGTCGTCACTCTCGGCAGTCCCTTTGGTACCACAGATGGCGCTGCGGTGGCCCATCTTGTGAAGCGCATGTTTGAGCGGATAGCCCGGCAAACGGTAGATCAGCTGCGCCGCGAACTGAACGCTCTGGACCCTCGATTGCCACCGGGTGTGCCAGCGACTGCAATTTTCAGTCGTTCCGACGGTGTGGTGCACTGGCAGAGCTGTTTAGAGCAGAACACCGAACAAACCGAAAATATTGAGGTATATGGGTCGCATTGTGGCCTGGTGGTCAATCCCAGCGCCCTGGTGGCTATCGTGGATCGTCTGGCGCAGCCATATGGCGACTGGCAAAAGTTTGCACATACCGGCACTATGCCCGGAGTGCGGTTTCCCAGTCATC
Organism: Pseudomonadaceae bacterium; assembly: GCA_024743175.1. Classification (GTDB taxonomy): domain Bacteria; phylum Pseudomonadota; class Gammaproteobacteria; order Pseudomonadales; family Azotimanducaceae; genus UBA4421. Next base: position 26,480 of record JANSXA010000006.1, read on the forward strand.
CGCAGTGATTCAGATGTCCGATGTGGAGCAACGCAGCGTCAGTGCATAAGTTAAAAAAATATCCCAATCGTCGTCTTTACGACATGACCGACAGCAAATACGTCACCGTGGATGATGTGCGCAAACTGATAGTGAAAGGTGTGAGTATTCAGGTCATTGATTCCAAAGAGGAAAAAGACATTACTCGATCTGTGCTGCTGCAGATTCTGGCCGAGCAGGAGCAGGAAGGTCACGGCACGATTCTGACCAACCGCACGATCGAACAACTGATCCGGTTTTATGGTGACAGCGTTGGCCGCGTCGTAAGTCGTTACATTGAAGAAGCGATCTCTGCATTTATTGAGCAGCAGGATCTGTATCGGGACAGAATGCGTCAATTTAACGCGCTGAATCCCTTAAACGTCATGCGCCAGGCCTTCGAGTCCAGTTTCAAGAGCGACTCTGGTAAGACGCGCCCAGCAGCTGACAAAGCAACCAGTGAGCCGAAAAAACCCCCAGCTGAAGACGACTCAGCTGCCTGAGACGCGGCGCTCAATGCCTGACCAGTAGGGTTCGCGCAAATCTTTGCGTTTGATTTTCCCAACCGGGCTTTTCGGCAAGGGTGTCTGGGTTATTTCTACTCCGCCAGGTTTCTTGTAAGAGCCTAACGCGTCAGTAACCATTGAGACGACCTCTTCTTCGGTCAGGGTGTGCTCAGGCTTCACAACACAAACCGCAAACGGTGTTTCCCCCCAGCGTGGATGCGGAATTCCGAATACCGCCACTTCCATGACATCTGCGTGGCTGGCGATGACGTTTTCCAGCTCGGCTGGCCAGATGTTGTAGCCACCTGAAATAATCATGTCGTCTGCGCGGTCGACGATATACAGATAGCCATTCCTGTCGAGCTTGCCCAGATCGCCGGTTTTTATCCAGCCGTTCACAATCCGCTGTGCGTCTGCTTCAGGGTTGTTCCAGAAGCCGCTCATCATGCCGTCGCTTTTTGCAACAATCTCGCCAACTTCGTCGGTGGGAAGGGGTTGATTGTCTTCATCCCAGATTTCAATCTCTGCAAACGGCAGTGCTAAGCCGCAAGCGCGCAGCGGGTTGGAGCCGGACTGGGTAGCAAACCACTGCTGGGAATTCATCATCGCAACCGGCAGCACTTCGGTCTGGCCATAACCCTGATATAAAACGTCTCCAAACACGTCCCTGGCTGCCAGGGCTGTGGCATCGGCAATCGGAGCGGCAGCAATCAACAGACATTTTAGTGCGCTGTAATCGCGTCCTCGCGCGCTGTTGTCGTGCACAATAGCGTTAACCATAGTGGGGACCATGAACGCGTATGCGATCTGTTCCTGTTCGATAAGATTCAGCGTCTGGTTGGGATCAAACTCATCCTGCATGACATTGCAACCACCACTTAACCAGACAGGCAGAAACTGGTATCCCGAACCGTGTGAAATAGGCCCCAGGTGTAGACACTTGTCGCCAGGTATTACAGGCGGAAAGGTATAAAACCAGTCCCGGCCTGCCGCGAGCCAGGCTTTGTGGGTATAAGCAACACCCTTGGACAGACCGGTAGTGCCGCCGGTGTGACGGATAATGAAATAATCGTCGGGGCTGATGTCGATCTCAGGATCGACATCGCTGAACTGTGCAAGCCAGGATTCGTAACCCTCATCGCGGATAAAAACATGCTGCAGATCAGGTAACTCGTCCGTTAAACCAGCCACTTCGTGAGCGTACGCCGCGCTGACCAGCAACACTTTGCAGTTGGTGTGGCCAAGCATGTGTAGATGGGCGTCGCGGCCGTTACGCGGATACAAAGGTACTCGAACGGCATTGGCAACGGCTGCGCCGACAAAAAGATCGCCGGCTTCAATGCCGTTATCTTCCAGGACACCCACTCTATCTCCGGGTTCTACACCCAGGCTGCGAAGCCCGTTAGCCAGCCGTACGCCGCGCTGCCAGGCTTGTGCGAAGGTCAGCCTGCGGCTGCCGTGTACGATGGCGTCATATCCACTGTAGTGTTGTGCGGCGCGGCGCATCAGTGTGCATACGTCCATTAATGTGGCTCCCCTTAGCCCATAGCCTCATGCTACTGTACCTGATCAACAGCAAAGGCTTAAGGGGAGAGCATGCGCTTACAGGATAAGGTGGCCGTTATCACAGGTGGCGCCAGCGGCATGGGCAAAGATTCGGTCATGCGCTTTCTGGCCGAAGGTGCGCAAGTTGTGATCGCGGATTTCAACGAGGACACCGGCAACGCTGTGCTGCAACTTGCGTCGGATCAGGGTTTTGCTGATTCCGTGCGTTTCATTAAGACGGATGTTGCGCAGGAAGCGGATATTGAAAACATGTTCGACCTGGCACGCTCTGACTTTGGTCGTGTAGACATTGTCTTCAACAATGCCGGGGTTGGTGGTGCTATCGGACCGCTGACCGAAACCACTACCCAGTCCTGGGACTACACCATGGACGTGCTGGCTAAAGGTGTTTTCCTCGGTATCAAACATGCTGCCCGACACATGCGAGCGCAGGGTGATGGTGGTGCGATTATTAATACGGCATCAATTGCAGGTTTGAGTGGTGATGCGGGTCCATTGGTTTATTCCGCTGCCAAGGCTGCGGTAATCAGTCTGACGCAGAGTGCTGCGGTTGAGCTGGCGCCAGATCGGATACGCGTTAACGCGATTTGTCCGGGGTTTATTGCGACCCCTCTGGCTGCAGGAGGCGCGCCGGAAAAAATAGAGGCCAGATTTGCCCAGGCACAGCCCTGGCCTGAATTTGGCAAAGGTCTGCACATTGCGGGGGCTGCCTTGTTTCTGGCCAGTGATGATGCCGAATTTGTCACCGGTGAAAAACTGGTGGTTGATGGTGGTCTCACCGCTGCAGGACCGGAACTGTCAAAACGATTTCCCCAGGTATCAGCGCGTGATGCCAAAATTCAGGGGGTTACCAAAGGCAGCACAGGTGCGGCCCACCAAGTAGAACGGCTCGACGGCTAACCAGAGGTTGTCCAATGTGACCACACAAGCATTATCCCTGGCGGGCACGCCTGCTGCTGCACCGCTTGGCTACTACTCCTGGACCTTTGGTCAAGGTGCGCGCGATCCCTACTACATTATGGTGGTGATCTATATTTTCTTTCCCTATTTCAGCAATACGGTGGTAGGTGACCCTGTTCAGGGTCAGAGTCTGATCGGCTATCTCAACGCGACAGCAGGATTTGTTCTAATGCTGACAGCACCTTTTCTGGGTGCCATTGCGGATAAAAATGGCCGGCGCAAACCCTGGGTCGCAGCAACCGTGCTGGTGATGATTGTTGGGGCTGGCCTGTTGTGGTTTGTTCTTCCACAGGGCGGTGGCGTTGGTATTGGCTGGACGCTGCTGATTCTTCTGGTTATCAGCGTGGCTTTCTCCATTTCTGAAGTTTTCCATAATGCCATGCTACCGTCGGTGGCTCCGGTCAATAAAGTAGGCGCGATTTCGGGGATGGCTTTTGCCCTGGGTAATGTCGGTGGTCTGGTGTTGATGCTGTTTGTACTCTTCGCGTTTGCCATGCCGGGCACACAACCCTGGAGTTTTTTACCTGCTGAACCACTTTTTGGTCTTGACCGCGCCAGTCATGAACACGATCGGGTGGTGGGGCCAATTTCAGCGGTTTGGATGCTGCTGCTGACATTGCCGGTATTGCTCTTTACGCCGGATGGAAAAACCTCGGGCACGCCGATGCTGATTGCGGCACGCCAGGGGATACGCGATGTTGTCGAGACGGTAAAACAGCTGAAACATTACTCAAACATCGCGATTTACCTGCTGTCACGCATGTTCTTCATCGATGGCATGGTCGGTGTCATGACTTTTGGCGGCGTTTATGCCTCTGGCACCTTCGGCTGGCAATCTACCACCCTGCTTATTTTTGGCTTATGCAGCAGCGCCTCGGCCATGTTTGGCGCTTACGTCGGCGGTAAGCTGGACGACAAGCTGGGATCGATCAGAGCGCTGCAGATTGCCATTGGCATGAGTTCGCTGGTGCTGCTGGTGTTGGTGTCAATCCAGCCTGGGACGGTTCTGTACGTTGTCTCGGTGAGCACTGAGCCGGTCTGGGATTTTCCCTATTTCCAGACAACGGCTGAGATCTGTTACTTCATCTCAAACCAGATTTTTGCGATGTTTTTTGTCACCGGTCTATCATCGTCCCGAACGTTGATGGCGCGTATCTCGCCACCGCAGATGGCGACACAGTTTTTTGGTCTGTTTGCTTTGTCGGGTACGGTAACTGCCTTTCTGGCGCCGCTGATGGTGGCCACAACAACCGATTTTTTCCAGTCCCAGCGGGCGGGTTTTGCCTCGCTGGCTATACTGATGATTATCGGTGCAGTGTTGTTACTGAAGGTTCGTGAAGAGCAGGCGACAGTGGCTAACCAGAGCTAAAGCCACCTGCTGCGGATCTTTATCAGTCGCGAATGGTGACCGGCAGATTGCGGATACCATTGATGAAACTCGATTTCAGATAAACCGGATCGCCGGTGACTTCGATGTGATCAAACCTTTTCAATATTTCTTCCCACAATACGCGCAACTGCATCTCGCCCAGTCGATTACCCACACAGCGGTGGATACCAAAGCCGAAAGACACGTGTTTACGAGGATTGCTGCGATCGATGATGAATTCATCTGGGTTTTCGATGGCGTCACCGTCTCGATTGCCGGACAGATACCACATGGCCACGCGGTCGCCTTTCTTGATCTGCTTACCCCCCAGCTCCGTGTCTGTGAGCGCGGTTCGGGCCATGTGCGCAACCGGTGATTGCCAGCGGATGATTTCAGGCACCATGGTATTGATCAGCTTATGGTCTGCGCGCAGCTTATTGTACTGCTCGGGAAACTGATTCAGTGCGAGAACGCCACCGCTGATGGAGTTGCGGGTTGTGTCATTGCCGCCGACAATCAGCAGCAGAATATTACCAAGGTACTCGTTTGGCGGCATATCCCGGGTAGATTCGCCATGCACCAGCATGGAGATCAGATCGTCACCCGGCTCATTCTGTGCCAGGCGTTCCTGCCAGACCGCGGCAAAATACTCATAGCATTTCCACAGCTCGCCAAAGCCTTCTTCGATGGTATTGAAAAACTCCGGATTACCCAGGTTCTGCACAGCATCGGACCAGTAAATGAGTTTATGCCGGTCTTCCTGGGGCACGTTGAACAAGGTTGCCAACATCTGCCCGGTGAGTTCAACAGAGACTTCTTTGACCCAGTTGAATTCCTCATTGCGTGGCAGGTTATCCAGAATCGCGCAGGCGCGCTTGCGGATCAGGTCTTCCAGACCAGCCAGTTTTGACGGTGTAAACATCGGCGCAACCACTTTACGTTGCTGGTCATGTTTTGGCGGATCTTCCTGGATAAACATCGGCAGATCAAAATCGTCTGAACCTTCAGGCTGGGCTGCGCCGCCCAGAGATATGCCGCCTTTGCGAAAATCTGATGAGAACAGGTCGTGGTGACTGTCCACATACATGATGTCTTCAAATTTGGTGACCGACCAGTAGGGTCCAAACTGGCTGACTTCGGTGTAGTGCACGGGGTCTTCTTCGCGCAACCGCGCGAAGTACGGCATCTGTCTGGCGTCTTCGAACAGATCAGGATGACCAGGGTCCAGATCTTTCAGCGGGATGTCTGCGGGATCGATGCTTGTATCGATGGCCCATTGTGCCAGCAGTTCTTCGTTTGATCGGCTGAAGATGTCGCCACGGTTGGCGCGAGGATTGTTACTGTCAACTTCGCTCATGATGTCACCGGTTGAGTCTAAAACTTCAGTATAAACGCTGACATGAATGTTGGTAGTGTACTAATTCGCGAAATGATGTCTGCGATCGCGACGGTTGCGGCGCTCATTGTTGAGCATCTGTCGTGCTGGCAGTCCATTGTCGGTATCTCGGCGCATTTCTTCGCGACGATCAGACATGTGCTTGTAGCGGCAGCGGCACTGGTCGGGTTGACTGCAGCCGCCTAAAGGCAGTTGTGGCGCGTGAGCGGCGAGAAATTTCCGCCCCGTAATTCGCTGCGCCGCCTCACAGCAGTCGCTGCGGCTGTAGATGGAAACGGCCTGAAAAGAGCCTTGTGTCTTTTGTCGCTGGGCAGGCCCCGGTCGGTTTTTAAGCGTACCGCTCCGCCGCGTGCTCTGGGTTCGTTGCGTATCCTTTTTGCTGACGAATAGTTTTTTCATCCAGCTGGTCATTACTTCCTATCCTAACTCTGCTTGTTTACTCCCGAATACGTTGACTGATGTAGGTCAGTCAGCCTGTTTACCCCGATGGGTCAGGGTAACCTGTTTCCGAAATTTCCTTTTTCGTTATCTCCATTTTAATAACAAGGCGCAATTGCACAAGGTTTTGGGTCACCGAACCGGCCAGCACCTGCAAATTATCCATGAATAAGAGGCGTGCAGCAGGCTGACTGCAGGCTAAGCAACTTGCCTTTACCCTACCATAGTGTAATTGCACTAGGTCAGCGGAATATTACAATCGATGTAAAACTTCGATGCTTTCGCGCCATCCGTAACGAACAGCCTTAGCGGTGATGTTGCCGGGAGGCAGCGATCCAAGCTCTAAAGGTTCGGTGTACAGATACCACACGGGGCTGTCGCCGACCCGATAGCCAATGGAACTGGTGACGTCATTGACCAGCTTCAGAAACCCCGCGTCTTCGACAAACCTGGGCGCCGGTGTCTGGGGGATAGCGTCATCGTCTAAAAAGCTGGCGCGCAGATCAGGCTCGGGAACAGCACTTGTGTCACCAACTTCTGCAAGGAAAGCAGCTAACGCCGTGCGCATTTCCTGCAGGATGGTCTGATGCGCAGGTGACTGCACAAGATTGTTCAGCTCATGTGGATCCGTCACGGTATCGTACAGTTGTTCATCCCCTGTTGGTTCGAACCAGCGGGACTGTACGGCTGACAGTTCACCTGTCTGCCAGGCTGTGCGCCAGGCGCGAACCATATCCAGATTATCGCGATAGTTCAGCGGGTGGCCGCCTGCAACTTCGGGGTACCAGCTCTTTATGTACTTGTAGCGATCGCTGCGGATAGCGCGCTGTCGGTCCATGACCTCATCGATGCGGTCACGTGAGGCATACACGTAGCGTCGTGCTGAGCTCAGGAAGTTTTCACCATGGAAGTAATCTGGTGCTGATATCCCGGCGAATGCCAACACCGTAGGCGCCAGGTCAACAAAACTGACCAGCCGCTCGTCGATGCTACCTCCAGCGAATTGGGTCTGGTCACCAACACCGACGCTCAACGCTGCCGGTAAACGCATGATCAAAGGCACTTTGATGCCGCTGTCAAACAATTCTCGTTTGGCTCGGGGCAAACCATCGCCATGGTCCGTGGTCCAGAGGATGATGGTGTCTGACAGCAGACCATCAGCCTCAAGTGCGGCCACGATAGCTCCAACCCGCTCGTCCATGACACGAATGTTGTCGTAATGGCGGGCTATGTCTGCGCGGGTTTCAGGCAAATCGGGATAGTAGGGTGGCAGGCTGACTTCAGCAGGATCGGTAACGCTGGGGGCGACAATTCCGAGCGCCTTGCGCATTTGCTGGGTTGCAACGTGAGCCTGGCTGTAAGCTTCGCCACTGGCTCGCATGACGCCACTTTCGTGTGTCTCAATAAAGTTGATCAGGCCAAAAAAAGGTTGGTCAGTGGAGCGGTTCCGCCATGCAGTATCGGCGGCGCCATCTTCGTTCCAGATCGTAAATGGTCCGGAGCCAGCCCGGATCCCGCTGAACTGATAATCAAGCTTCTGATCTGTGTAGGTGTAGTAGCCGGATGCGCGCAGTATTTCCGGGAAAGCTTTTGTGCCTGCTGCGGGTTGTGCCAGATAAGGCCCCAGCGGACCGGTTGTGGTACGCATGTGCTGGCCGCCAAAACTGATCTGATGCTGCCCGGTTATGAGGGCTGCACGACTGGGTGCGCAAACCCCTGCCGTTGTGAAAACTCTGGTGTAACGGGTGCCCTGAGCAGCTAATTCGTCAATATTAGGCGTTCTGGCGAGAGCATCACCAAAACTGCCCACCCGGGGGCTGAGATCTTCTGCCACCAGGAGAAGAATATTTGGACGGGAGGCAACACTGGCCGCTGCCTCACTGCCCGCCGTGCTTTCGACGGCCAACGCGGGTGCTGTCAACAAAGCCAGCATTGCGGCAATGGCCGGATAAATTTTCACAGGTACATGACCGATAATAACCACGTTAACGTTATCCACATGAGCACGGTTAACGGTACGCCCACTTTGACAAACTCGCGAAAAGTATAGTTGCCAGCGCTCATCACCAGCAGGTTGGTTTTGTAGGCCATGGGTGTTGCGTAGCTCATGTTGGCGCCAAACAATACCGCCAGTACAAAAGGCTCTGCAGGCAGTTGCAGCGCCTGCGCAATACCCACAGCAATCGGGGTGCCGATGACTGCTGCTGCATTGTTGGAGACGATGTTGGTCAACACCGCAAGCAATAACATCAGCGCTGAGAGCACAACGATAGGTGGGGAACCTGCGGTGACATATAAAAACACTTCAGTCAGATAGACCGTTGCCCCGGTGACTTGTAGCGCCATGCCCAACGCCAGGCTTGCCGCCACTACAAAATAGACCGAAGGGCTGATCGCTCGCAGGGATTCACCGATAGATAGACAACGGGTCAGCAGCATAGCGGCACATCCTGCAACTGCTGCAATGGCGATGGGCATGATACCCAGCGCCGCCATACTAACTACCGTTGCCAGGATGCCCAGCGCCAGCGGCGCACGCGCAGAGCTGGGAAGATCAACACTGCTGTCTAACACCATGAATTCTGTAGAGCGTTTCAGCAGGCTGAGCTGTTCTTTCGGGCCCTGTACCAGCAACACGTCGCCAGGCTGCAGGATAACTTCGTGAATCTCTTCTGTTGCGCGCCAGACATCTTTGCCCGCGCGATGTAATGCAAGAACGGCAAGCTGATAGCGATCAAGAAACCGTGCATAACTCAGGTTAGCCCGGTCAAGACTTGAACCCTGCACAACGGCAATCTCTGCCAGAGTCTGATTCTCTCCGGCCAGCGGGTGTTCGTCATCTACCCGTGTATCACCGGAATAGAGTTCGGCTTTCAGAGCTTCTTCGAATTTCTTCAGATTGCTGGGAGTGTCCTGCACGCGAAGCCTGTCACCTGCCTTCAGCACGACATCCGGCAGCGGCATAACCATAGTTTCACCTCGACGCACGCGCACCACTTTCATATCGCCGCCAGTAAGTGCGATGGCGTCACCCAGGGTTTTGCCCAGCACCAGAGAGTTTTCTTTCAACAACAGGCGTGCATTGAACAATCGAGGTGAAGGATCTAATAGTTTTGATTCGCGCTCGGGCAACAGTAGAGGTGCGATAAGCCACAAGTAGACAATGCCCACACAGGCGGCGATAGACGCAGGGAGCGCAAAATCGAACAGGCCAAATGCTTCAAGTCCCAGATCGGCGGCAACATTAACCACCAGCAGATTTGTTGATGTGCCGATAGTGGTTGCCATGCCACCGAGAAGAGTGGCAAATCCCATGGGCATTAATACTTTGGCTGGCGATGATTTGTTGCGCAGACAGACGCTGATCAGAATAGGCAACAGTAAAACGACAATGGGTGTGTTGTTCACAAAAGCAGACAGGAATGCACCTACCACCAGTGTTAACAACAGAGAAAGGAATGGCGCGCGCCCCCAGAGTTTGCCCAGCAAACGTCCAACAGGCTCTAAAGCGCCGGTTCGCACAAGCCCCTGGCCCAAAATCATGAGCGCACAGACGGCGATCAGCGCCTCATTGGCGAAGCCGGAGAAGAGTTTCACCGGGTCAAAATCCGCGTAGGGAAACAGCGCGAAGACAACCACCAGGATGACCAGAAGTGACAGCGATGTAACTTCCAACAGCCAGTTGTCTTTGCTGAACGCGTAGAGGGCAGCCACTGTCAGCAGCATCACGCCCAGGGCATGTACGTTAGGTAGGTCTGGAAACTCAATCATTAGGCGAATCGAACTTTTCGACGAGATCGGTCAATGCCTGAATCTGGTGTTTGCGCCAGGAAATTTCGGAGGCGTGCGCTTCGGCATCCTGATCTTCAAGTTCTTTAATTTCATCCCCTAAGGTTTTGGCGTGCTCGCGAAATCGTTCAATGCGCGCAGCAAGATCGGCTCGATCGAACATCATGCGTTCGGCTTTGCCGTGATCAGTATCATCTTCAACTGCCATCTGTTTTTTGGGTACCACTGCTTTTTCCGGATCGATGGGTCGCTGGTTCATCACTGTTGGCGTCATGATTTCAACGCCACCATTGTGCAGAGTGTCAAGCATCTGCGCTTTCAGGTCACTACGCGTCGTGACAAGTTTTCCAACGTCTGTCAGAAACCCGGTTACACGATAACGCACGGCAAAGTCACCAATGTCCAGAATCTGAACAAAGGGGTCGGTGAGGCCGGCACTTTCGGCTGCAACCAGCAACAACTCGCGCACTTTGCGCCGATGGGTATCGAAGCCGATACCCACCTCGCTTGAAACCAGAGTCCCGCTCTGGTCGACAATTTTGACCGGATTGCTGATGACAAACATGTTTGGCAGCGCAATGGCGTCGCGGTCTTCGCTTTGTATTTCGGTATGCAGCAGGGCTTTTGCGGTAACACGGCCAAATTGGTCCTGAACCTGGATGAAGTCTCCGGTTTTGAAGGTCCCCATAGCCTTTAACATCAATCCGGCCATGGCGTTGCTGACAAATGAAGTGGACGACAGGGCAATAACCGCCGTCAGCGCATAACCGAACAGGGTTAACAGCTGGCTTTGGGTTGCGTCATCAAATGGTAGCGCGATAGCTAATGCCATTTGTGAAAAAATAAACAGGCCAACAAAGGCCAGCTGCCGATAAAGACGGTTATTGGGATGGTTGAGGTAGCTTCGGCTCAACAGCCAGCCAGCACCAGCGGTGACCCCTACGATAATCAGCAGGGGGACACCCCAATCCACAATGCTTGTTGGTAACCATTCCATCGGCGGCATTGTACGTGGATGCATGGCTGGCAAGAAGGACTACAATTACCGGGTTACCCTGTGATACATTGCCGCGCCATGAATACGTGTAAACAATCACAAACCAGCAGCAACCAGCGCACCCGCACTACCGGGTGGGCTTGAGGCGCTAACGGGCGATTGTTACGCACAGCGGCGACTCTTAGAACGGGGCGCTGCTTTATAGACCAAACCCCGGAAGGCAGCGCCCCCGGGGTTTTGTGTTTTTGTGCTGAAAAAATTGGGAAATGAAAATGGCTACATTTGAACATAGCGGTGACAGTGAGGTGCAGGACGAGCTTTACAAGGTTCGTCACAGTCTTGCGCATGTTATGGCGCAGGCGGTGCTGGAAATGCGCCCCGGCAGTACGCTGGGCTTTGGGCCACCCATCAGTGATGGCTTTTATTACGACTTCATCTTAAGCGCACCGCTCACGGAAGAAGATTTTCCAGAGCTTGAACGCCGCATGAAAAAAATCTGTAAAAAAGGTCAGCGTTTTGACCGCGAGGATCTGGACGCCCAGGCAGCTCTTGCGCGCATTGAAGAAATGGGCGAGCCCTACAAAAAGGAATATGGCGCTGAGCTGATCGAAAAACACGGCCTGGATGGACTGTCGTTTTATCGTAATGGTCCATTCCTGGATATGTGTGAAGGCCCGCATGTGAATACAACCAAAGATATTCCGCGAGATGCTTTCAAGATCCGCAGCGTGGCCGGCGCCTATTGGCGGGGTAACTCGGATAATGTGATGATGACGCGCATCTATGTCTGGTCGTTTCTGGATAAAGAAACCCTCGATCAGCATGTCCAGGCTTTTAACGAAGCCCAGGCGCGTGATCACAAAAAGCTGGGCCGCGAGCTCAGCATCTATGCCATCGATAATGATATTGGCAAAGGTCTGCCGCTGTGGCTGCCCAATGGCACGGTAATTCGAGACGAACTGGAAGCCTACGCCAAAGAGCTTGAGTTCAAAGCCGGGTTTAAACGTGTAGCAACACCTCATCTTGCCAAAGAAAGCCTGTATCACACCACGGGACACCTCCCGTATTACGCAGAAGACATGTATCCGGCAATGGAGGTGATGGAGTCCGCTGAGGATGCGGATGCTCACGATGGCGAACGTCGCATCAAAGAGTCTTACCGTCTGCGGCCAATGAACTGTCCACACCATCACAAGATATTTTCCGCGGAACCGCGCAGTTATCGTGATCTACCTCTGCGCCTGGCTGAATACGGTCAGGTGTATCGTTTTGAAGATTCCGGTGCGGTTGGCGGGCTGGTGCGTGTGCGTGGCATGGCGATGAATGATGCACACATTTATTGCACCCAGGAGCAGCTGAAAGACGAATTCAAAGCCGTTATCGAAATGTCCAAAGAGGCTTACTCTGTGCTGGGCCTGGCTGATTTCAAGATTCGTCTTTCGCGCTGGGATCCTGAAGACCCCAAAGGCAAAGACAAGTATGTCGATAACCCACAGGCCTGGGCAGACTCTGAAGCGTTGCTGCTTGAGGTGATACAGGAGCTGGAAATTCCTTACACAGAAGGTGTGGGGGAGGGCGCGTTTTACGGTCCGAAACTGGACTTCCAGTTTGTTACGGTAACCGGGCGCGAAGAAACAGTGTCAACGGTGCAGCTTGATTTTGCCGTACCCGAGCGCATGGGTCTTACCTATGTAGGCCCGGATGGCGCAGAACACACGCCGTTCTGTATTCACCGGGCACCGTTCAGTACTCATGAACGATTTGTCGCTTTCCTGATTGAACATTATGCAGGCGCGTTCCCGACCTGGCTGGCGCCACTGCAGGCACAGATCTTAACTGTTGGTGAGCAGTTTGATGAATATGCAGATGGTATTGTCAGTAAGCTGCGCGGCCATATGATCCGGGCTGAGCGAGCACCCTCTGATGACACGCTGCCGAAAAAAATCCGTCAGGGCACGGTGCAGAAAATTCCGAATCTGGTGATTGTTGGAGAACGCGAAGCGGCTGAGGGTACCATTACCTTACGGCGGTATGGTCATCGCGAACAGCACACGATGAGCGTTGAGAGTTTTGTTGCAGCAATGCTGCAAACGGTGAATCAGCGCTCTCTGGAATTTGAGCTGCCAGCCGACCTGAGCAGTTAGACCAGCGGGATTTATCCCTCGACGTCGGTATCAGCGTCCGCGGTAGGTTGCGGTAACGGTGAGTTGGTGCTCGCAGTTGAAATGCTGGAAGGTTTTTCCAGCTGCACAATCTGCATGGAAAGACCCATCAGGTCGAGTAGGACTTTGCCCGCTTCTTCTAACATGGCATCGTCTTCTACCGCGGTAATCTCAACTTCCGGTTCTGCTGCGTCGGCTGATTCACCACTGTCTGCAACGGCGTCGTCCGTTGTGCTGTCTGCCTCGGTTTCGGCAGCTTCTTTGGCCTCTTTCTCAGCTTCTACAAGATCATCCAGGTGATCGAGCGATGTAGCCAGCTCTTTTCCTTTAGCAGTCCGCAAGGTGTTTTCCAGATCCAGGCGCCATTTGTCGTCAGCATCCTTCTGTGCCAGCCGCTTCTCTTTGTTCAGAGACACATGGGTTCTGGCCGCGGCTTCTTTGCCTTTTGCAGCCAGGGCGCGGACATAGTTGAAGTCGACGTTATCCGCAACGCGTACTTCGTGACGGCGTTGCAGCTCGCTGATGAAGGGTGCGATGGCGTTGTTGTGGTCGTAAACAGCCGGTTGGATCATATCCCAGGGCATGGCATCTTCGAGCGAGCTTTCGCCAATCTGGTCAGTGTCGTACAACTCGGGAAATGACACGTCTGGCAGTACGCCCTGATGCTGGGTGCTCTGGCCTGAGACCCGGTAGAACTTGGCCGCCGTGATTTTCAGCTGGCCACGATTCAAGGGTATGAGTGTCTGCACGGTACCTTTACCAAACGTCTGGCTGCCAATAATGACACCTCGCCCGTAGTCCTGGATGGCACCGGCAAAAATCTCCGAAGCTGATGCCGACAGGCGATTGACCATGACCGCCATGGGGCCTTCCCAGGTGATGTCATCGTCGGTGTCTGCATAAACGTTGGCTCGACGGCGTGCTGACTTTACCTGCACGGTAGGACCTGACTCGATAAACAGGCCGGTTAACGTATCCGCTTCCTGCAGGGAACCACCGCCGTTGTTGCGCAGGTCTATCACCAGCCCGTCAATACCTTCTTCTTCTTCCAGCTTATGGATCAGTTTTTTCACATCACGTGTGGTGCTGCGGTAATTTTTGTCCCCTTGCTGCGCGGCGCGAAAGTCGACGTAAAAAGTGGGTACATCAATGATGCCGATTTTGTACGCCTGATTACCCTGCTCCAGGGTCAGCACTTTGGCCTGTGCAGCCTGCTCTTCGAGCTTGACGGTGTTGCGGGTAATGGCGACAACGTTACTGACCTCATCTTTACTGTCCGAGGGAATGACTTCCAGACGCACAGTTGAGCCTTTGGGGCCGCGAATCAGTTCAACAACATCATCAAGACGCCAGCCGACAACGTCGATAAGAGGGCCATTTTCACCCTGGCCAACGCTGATAATTTTATCTTCGACGCCAATAGAACCCTCTTTATCGGCAGGCCCGGCGGGCACCAGCCGAACCACTGACGTGGTGTCGTCTTCGCTTTTCAAAACTGCGCCTATGCCTTCTAAAGACAGCGACATGTTGATATTAAAATTCTGTGAGGTACGCGGTGAAAAGTACTGCGTGTGCGGATCGTAGGTGGTCGCAAATGAGTTCAGGTAGACCTGAAAGGCATCTTCACTTTTGGTCTGGACCGCCTGCTTCAACCGGTTCTTATATCGTTTGGTCAGAGATTCACCGATCTTTTCGACTTCTTTATCGTTCAGCTTCATCGACAGAACCGCAGCTTTGAGACGCTTGCGCCACAACGCATCCTGTTCAGCCTGGGTGGCTGGCCAGGGGGAATTCTCCCGGTCGATTTCGATGTCTTCATCGACGGTGAAATCGATATTTTCGATGCCACCTTCAATTTCGTGGATCAGGAAATTAAGGCGATCAACCACCCGCTCCTGATAGCGATTGAACATTGTGAAAGCGGCGTCCAGATTGCCGCGCTTTAACGCATCGTCCAGTTCATAGCGGTAGGCTTCGAACTCAGCCACGTCGCTGGCCAAAAAGTAAGAACGGCCGCCATCCAGAGATTCCAGATAGTTGTCAAAAACCTGACTGGAGATACCGTCGTCCAGAGGTTTTTTGACAAAGTGATTGTGGCGGAGCTGTTCCACCACTGTGAGGCTGGTCCGCGCGTGTACGTCGAGGGGCTCCAGGACCGGTGCTTTGACATCAACAAAAATTTCTTTTTCGGGGGTGTCTGATGCCTGCGCAAGGTCGCCTTGGGCCAGTGCGAGGGATGTGTAACTGCCAAAGGCAACAATCAATAAAGCTCGAACGCCGCGATTAAACTGCAAATTCATTCTTATATACCACCTGTGCAGCAGACGTATAAATCCCCCCGCCAATGCCGCAACGTCTGCTAAGATGCGGCACCAAGGCATGTGGCACGTGAAAAAACGCGGCACATATATGTGTGACTGGCGTGGTACTGACTTGGTTCCCCATCATATACATTGTTCGACGGCAAAAACCTGCATCACAAGTGCTTGTAGTACAAGCGCTGTCCAACAACGTATGCCGGGCTGCGTCAGCGGTCCAACACGATCTGGGGCCCTTTTTTGTTACCCAGCGGGCCATTATCACCCAGGCAGGTTACCAAACTCACGAGTAGGTCCTGTGTGGAGAATGTAACCCGGTAGTAATACAGGCCGCAACTAATGGTAATTCGATAAATAAGGACGCGAAATTGAAGATTCAATCCAAACCCAGTTTTTTGGGCAAAAGCGTATTTGGAAATACGGGCGTGCTGGCCTATCTGGGTCTGGCATTATTCCTGGCTGGCTGTGATCAGTCAGCAAGTGCAGAAAGTGAAACAACAAAGGCAGAAGGTGAGAGCGTGGCATTAGACAGTGAAGTAAAAGAGGCCAGCTACCTGCTGGGATTTAAGCAGATCGAAGACCTGCTGCAGCAAACAGACGGTGTGATCGATGCGGATGCCTATCTGCAGGGTGCAAAAGACTTTGTCGGCGATAAGAGCAGTCAGGTCAGTGATGCAGACCAGCAGCGGGTATTTACCGCGCTGCAGGCCGCCGTTGGCGCAAAACAGGCAGAAGCCAGCGCCGGTGTGCGAGAAGCAGGTGATGCTTTTCGAGCAGAGTATGCCAAGCGAGACGGTGTGACACAGCTGCCTTCTGGTTTGTTGTATGAGGTGATCACTGAAGGCACCGGTCCTAAGCCTACAGCCTCAGACACGGTTACCACCCATTACCATGGCACGTTAGTTGATGGCACTGTTTTTGACAGCTCAGTTGAACGTGGTCAACCCGCCAGTTTTCCGGTTAATGGTGTGATTGCAGGCTGGACCGAAGCGCTGCAGCTGATGAACACCGGTTCAAAATGGCGTCTGGTTGTACCGTCCGATCTGGCTTACGGTGATCGCGGCGCAGGTGGTCAGATCAAACCCGGCGCAACGCTTATTTTTGAAGTGGAACTGCTGGAAATTAACTAGCCCTTTTAAACCTGCGGGCGGCTGGTCAGTCCGGGTCTGGTTCCAGGACCAGACCCAATGGCTCCACCAGGGCCATTAACTGGCTGTAGTGGAGTTTTACGCCCGCTAAACTGATATCGCGTGGGTGCAGGTTGTTAAAGCTGCAGCCGCGCAGGTCAGCATCTTCGATCGTCAGGCCTGAAGCACTGATGTTATGCAGTTCAGATCCCGCAAGATTTGCGCCGCGCAAATTGCAGCGGTCAAGATTTGCCTCTGTCAGGCGACAATCCGTGATCTCGCATTCAGCGAGGAAGTTTTCAGCCAGCGTGCCGTACGCAAAATTGCAGTGCTGCATAGTGAAATCCGTCAGCTCGGTGCCTGAAATCGGCATCCGGCAATCGATTCTGGAAAGGTCCGCACCCTGTAACTGGCAGTGCTCAAAGTGCAGTGCGTAAGCCTCACAACGCACAAAGTCCACCACCGTCAGATTGCAGTGGCTGAAATGCACATCACGCAGATTTGCCTGGCTGAAATCTGCGGGTAGTTGAGACGTTGGATCATTGAATTGGCAGCGAATGAATTCGGTCCTGCTCAGGTCTGCGGCGCGGAAGTTGCTGCCGGCAAACTGGCAGTCGGTAAAGACACAGTCGCGCAAAGTGCTGTGGCTGAAATCCTGGTTGCTGAAGTCTTCTGCTTTAACCACGCTCTCGTCCTGTAGATAGGGCATCAGGGCTTCTCCAGCCACTTACAAAAAAAATCGGGACCTGTAGGATACTCGTCACGCTGGGGAGGCGGGGGAAAAATCTTGCAGGTGGACACTGAATCATCGATCTGGCGTAACAACCAGTTTCGCGCCTATCTGAGTGCCAGTGCATTCTCCGGCATGGCATTGGCCATGCAGCAGCTGCTACTGAGCTGGATTCTGATTGGCATTCTGCTGCTGCCCGCCCATCAGGTGGGATTGATACAGGCATTGATAGGCATTCCAGGTGTGTTTCTGATGCTGATGGGCGGGGCCAGCGCTGATCGCGCCGATCCACGCAACCTGCTTATCCGCATCTATGCCGTGGCGCCGATCTTTCCACTGTTTCTCATCGCGATGGATTTCACAGGCTGGTTTGCTGTCTGGAGCGTGGTGCTTTGGGGATTAGGCATGAGTTTTGTGCAGTCCTACTCCATGCCGGCACAACAGGCGATTTTGAACCGCATCAGCGGTCAGCATCTGCAGCAGGGTGTGACTGCAGCCACTGCCGCCGGGTTTGTGGTGCAGGTATTTGGCCTCGGCCTGGCTGGCCAGATAGACCGGTGGGGGATTTCTCCAGTGTTGCTGTCACAGGCAATAGTGCTTGGTCTGGCGGCATTTGCCATGGCTCGCATCACGGCCGTTGTCACCATCGATCCCAAACCTGAGCAGTCTGCGGTGCAGGGTATTGTTGAAGGCCTGCAAGCTACGCTGCGCAGTAAAATCGTTTTCAATGTGCTGGTCATCAACTTTATATCCAGCATCTTTAACGCAGGTTCCTTTATCACCGTTTTTCCTTTTATCGTTAAGCGTATATATGCCGGCGATGCCTGGACGCTATCTGTTCTAATGGCAATCTTTTTCGCTGGCGCCGCGTTGTCTAACGCTTTGTTACTCAGGTTCATGCCGCTGGTCCGTCCCGGCCGCTTGTTTCTGCTGATGCAGCTTTCGCGCATCATTGTGCTGCTGATGATTTATGTGCAGGGAGATTTCTGGCTGCTGGTTCTGGGGACCTTTGGCTGGGGCCTGAATATGGGCATTACCAGCAATCTGGCGCGAACCATTGTGCAGGAGTCAGCAGAACCGGCTTATCGCGGCCGTATTCTGTCCGTTTTCAGTGTGGGGATGGTGGGCAGTGCGCCGATTGGCGCAGTGGTGCTGGGCTGGCTGATCGAAACCTTTGGCACACTCAATGCCTTATGGCCGGCAATGATTTTGTCGGCGTTGTTATGTGCTTATGGTGCCTGGTTTACTAATGTCTGGCGCTATCAAAGTCCAACTTGAGACTTTTGATGGTGTCATCACAGTGTTGGCTTTAGGCTATGGTTTTTGGTTTGGACGCTCACCTTGATAAACGATGAGGCTCATATTCGTCGCGACTATGCCCAGGGGATTCTGTCTCGGGATACCCTCGCACCTCATCCACTGGAGCAGTTTGAACTCTGGTTGCGGCAGGCTATTGCGGATAACGAAGCCGACGCAACGGCCATGTCTCTGGCGACAGCGAATGCCGAAGGTCATCCGTCCGTTCGGATCGTGCTGCTCAAAGGACATAGCGAAGCTGGATTTGTCTGGTATACCAGTTATGCCAGTCACAAAGGTCAGGACCTTGATGGAAATCCAAATGCGGCTTTAATGTTTTACTGGCGTGAAAGCGAGCGACAGGTGCGTATCACAGGTACGGTGAGGAAGCTGAGCCGCGAACAGAGTGAAAGTTACTTCTCGACGCGACCTAAAGAAAGCCAGCTCTCCGCTCTGGCCAGCCAGCAATCTCAAGAGGTCGCTGACCGTTCAGTGCTGGAAGCTCGGGTGCAGGTCCTGAGCGCTCAATACAGCGATACGGACGTACCGATGCCCGACAACTGGGGCGGCTATGTACTCTCACCCACCCGATATGAATTCTGGCAGGGCAGAGTGGGGCGGCTACATGACCGTTTCAGTTTCGATAAAGAAGGAGAGGGTTGGGCAGTCAAACGCCTGCAACCCTAGGGAGCCTCTGAGCATTCGATACTTAATCAGAGGCTGCTTAGTTGCCAGGTGGGCAGAGCGTTGCAATTTTGTTGCCCACCAGCGCCAGGCAGAAAGTGTCCCCACACTGCTGCGCACGTTGATCCACAGCGGCGACATCCATGTTATCCCGCGGCATCAGTTCTCCCACCAGGTTAGAGCTGGATGGCCGAATGCCATAACAGGGTGGGTAGCTGTACAAACCTGGATAGCGGGCCACAACTTCGTCGTAAGCTATCTGTTGGGGACTCTTGTCATTTTCTTCAAGCGACGGGGTCTCAGTGCCCAATGCTGTTAACAGCAGGTTCGAACGATACAGATAGGTTTTCATACGGCCATCGTCGCGTTTCAACAAAAGCATTTCATTGACTTCATTGCCTGCCAGATCCTGGCCGGAAAAATTGAGCTCTACGAATTCTCCGCAAACGGTTTCAAAACAGTTTCTGGGGGTGACACCGGTGATCTGTCTTGACGCCGAATCTACTTCTGATGCAAAGGCCAGCATTTGTGCGCACGACACCCCGGGGTGTTTCAGCAGACCTAAACCATGGCAGTTTTCATCATCATCCGCGCCAGTATCTGCAAGGGCAAACCACTGCTGCGCATGGGCAAGACTGGCATCCTGCAATTGTGCCTCTTTGTCGGTACAGGCTGGAACAGCTATGACCAGTGCCAAGATTAGGGCAGCCCTTCCCAGGTCAATTCCAGCTGCGTTAATCGACTCGATCATAGGGTCCTCCTCTCAGGCATGAAAATCCGGCCCGGCAGTTTAGCGGAAAATACCCAAAAAATGGCCGCTGGGGGGTGCAACGGCTCCTGACGTTGGATATCTGCTCCGACGCACCTTAAGATCGAGAATTCATCCCTCCTACAGGCAGCATCGGTGACTGAATTTAATCAACCATTGGGTGGCAACGAGATGCCGCGCTTCGGCGGGCTGGCAACCATGTTCCGCCTGCCGACAGCGCCGATAGGTGCAGCACTAGATATAGGTATTGTTGGCGTACCTCTGGATTGTGGCACCAGCAACAGAGCAGGTGCGCGTTATGGTCCGCGGCAGATCCGTGCTGAGTCTGTGCTGGTGCGGCCCTACAGTATGGCAACAGGAGCAGCGCCGTTTGACAGTTTGCAGATTGCCGATGTCGGTGACGTCGCTCTGAATACCTACAACCTGGCGGCTTCCATCAGCTTGATAGAGCAGCACTATGGCTTGTTTGTAGAAACGGATGTGAAACCACTTTCCATCGGCGGTGATCACACGATTACTCTACCCATATTGCGCGCGCTGCATAAACAACACGGGCCTATGGCTGTTGTGCACGTCGATGCGCACTCAGATACAAACGACAGTATGTTCGGCGAACGCGAGACCCATGGCACGGTGTTTCGGCGGGCTCTGGAAGAAGGATTAATCGAGCCGAACAAGATGACTCAGATTGGTCTGCGCGCCACGGGTTATGCGGCTGAAGACTTTGACTGGGCGCGTCAGCAGGGGGTTGAGGTGGTGCAGGCTGAGGCCTGCTGGTACCGGTCGCTGACGCCGCTGATGGAAGAGGTACGTGAACGTATCGGACCCACCACCCCAACCTATCTGTCTTTTGATATTGACGGCCTGGATCCTGCAGTGGCGCCGGGAACGGGAACGCCAGAGCCTGGTGGGCTGAGTGGTTCCCAGGGCCTGGAGATTATTCGAGGTACATTTGGACTTAACCTCATTGGCGCTGACCTGGTTGAGGTGTCACCACCCTACGATACCAGCGGCAACACAAGCCTGCTGGCGGCAAACCTTTTGTTTGAGATGCTGTGCAGCTTTCCGGGCTGCGTTCGACAGACCTGAGATGTTCGTGAAAACATATCCTCACCTTTAGAAACAACTGAGAAATACATTCAAGCTGCACAGCTCTGATAATGCAGCGTATGCAGAAACGCCGGATAACCATTGCCTTCGGGATCGCACTTGCAGCGCATGTGGGTGCAATCTGGTGGCTGGCGGATGAACCATTTTTAGAAGACTCCGAGCCTGCGACAAAAATTGATCTGGTCCTGACACAGGTCGCACTACCTGATAAACCTGTGCAACCTGATCAGCAAGTGGAAGACACTCAAGTCAATGAGGTGTTGCCGGATCCACTTCCCCAGGTGTCATCTGAACCTGAAGCAACCCCCGAACTCAAGGTGCCCAGTGCCACCCCGTTGCCACAGTTAGACCTGACACGACCTGACAACTGGTCTGAGGTGGAGTCAAGCGCTGAGGCGCCGGAAGATTTTGCACGCGCATTTCGAGGTGAGTTTTACCAGCGACTCGAACAACGGCAGATCGACCAGGCGCGTTCGCAGCTGTTGTCTGGGCGCCGAGTTGCACAGCGGGGTTTACCGGCTGATCAGTATAATGCGCTTGAAAGACCCGGTTCAGGTCACTTTAAAACTGCCGCGGGGTGTTTTGATTTGAAAGCGGATATTGTCGGAACCATCGGCGGTGGGCAGCGTGCCTGGATCACCGCCTGCAAAGATCTGATCAGGTCTCCGTTTGAATTGCCGCCTGTTGAGTTCGACGTGCTGGGTCGAGCCATTGTGCCCTGACCTGATTGTGCCTGCAGTTCAACAAACACCCGGGAGCGGTGTTAGCGACCCTTGAACTCGGCGTCGCGTTTCTCCATGAACGATGCCATGCCTTCTTTGAAGTCCTCGGACTGAAACAGCGGCAGAAGCTGCAGGAAAACGTGGTGGACGTGATCGTTGAAGTTTTCGTTCATACCCATCCGCATCATGCGTTTTGAGGCCTGCACCGCCATCGGTGCATTCTTTGCAATATTTCCTGCAATCTCCAAAGCCTGTGTATGCACTTCATTGTTGCTCACCACATGTGAGACAAGACCCATTTCCTCACATTCCTGTGCCAGCAGGGTTTTGCCGGTGAATATAATTTCAGAGGCTTTGGACCAGCCGATCAGGCGCGGCAGAATCCAGGTGCCACCAGATTCGGGCACAATTCCCCGCGCTGTGAAAGCAGCCGCCAGTTTGGCGCCGTCAGCCATGACGCGTATGTCGCAACCTAATGCCAGGTCCATGCCGTAGCCGGCCGCAGATCCATTGATCGCTGCGATCGTTGGCGTGTCCAGATTGTGCAGCACGGTGGGTGGTGTGTTACGCAAATCGAGGTTTTTGAAGCCTCTGTTACCTTCAGATATGTTGTCGGTGATGTCGCTGCCGCGAAGGTCCAGTCCGGCGCAGAAAAATTTCCCCGTGCCCGTGACGATGATGGCGCGTACGTCGTTGTCTGCATCAGCCTGAAGTAAATATTCGGACAGACTATTGAGCATAGACCCATTGATGGTGTTCATCTGATCGGGTCGATTAAATGTGATGGTGGCCACATGATCGCTGACGTCGTACAGCATGTCATCGCTAGACATAAATGTTCCTCTGCAAAGATAACCGGGTGAATAGTTGCTGCCTGACAGTAAGGGGCTGCTGGATTGCATGCAAGTCTGACTTGTTGCTACAAATGTCACACTTGCAGGCCATTTAGCGTGGCGAAGGTCTAAAACACCAACTAGATTAAATAAAAGGTTTGTGTGCAGTAGTTAATGGAACAGAATCAGCAGGGTCTTGTGGACTTACTTGAAATCTATCACGCGCGACAGCTGCGCGATCAGATTATTGCTCAATTGCGTCGGCTACGCGCTTCCACCGACCATCTCCCGCTGCATGAACAAGCGCGTCGTCGTGAGGTTCGAGGCTATTACGAAGCGCTGCTGCTGACCGTAGCCGAGCTGCAGCACCAGATGGGTGATGAAACCATTTGATGCTTTGAACTAATTCCTCACCTCATCAATCTCAACTGAGGGCTGTCGCTCACTGGGTTCTATTATCGGGCCGTCGAACGGGTCGGGTTCTTTAGGCAGAAAGAACGGGCGCCAATGGGTAATGGGTACATTGTCGCGATGACCTTCGACCATGCGTACAAAATCCCCGTCATCAGTCAGAATCGCGTAACTCAGGTTACGATCTTCGGGCTTCTGCTGCGACACAATGTAATCGCCATCGTCATTGGTATACGCATAGATTTCAGCGTTTGTACTTGGTGCAAGAAACAGTAGCCCAAGAATCAGCAATACCACTCGCATGAGTTGCTCACCTGTTTGCTTTTCAAGTTTATAAAACTGGCCGAAACAGTCCTGATCTGCAAGTAAAATCGGCTTTCATCTTCAGTCGTTAAGGCTAATGGGATTAAGGTCGACCGGGCACTTTTTCCTCACAAACTGCATAGCCTGCATCCGTTGGAATGCACACATACATGCCATCGTCGCGTTTTTCCATCCACGGCAGAACAGGAATCACCGGTGTCGCCCGAGCCGCAGCAATAGAGGTTTCCGGCGTTTGTGTGGTGGCCAGTCTTTCGATGTTGCGAAGCGTTGGGAAGATGACGGTTTTGGTGCCCGCTTTGGCTTCGTCCAGGGCATCCTGCGGGCGGATCCAGACTGAATCTACTGACTCGTAGCCATCGTGCAGGGCAATTTGATCATCCGGTGCCAGAGCCAGATAAAAGTGCGTGTCGAACCGCTTCGGCATGCCTTCTGGCGTTATCCAATGGGCAAAGTGCACCAGGGTGTCACAGGCCAGTACCAGCTCCTGCTGCTCGAGGAAATCAAGCAGCGTCAGTTCGCCGTTGTTGAGGGGTTCGCGATACTGGTCCAGCTTTGCCACGCGCTCAGCGTTAACCAGCTCATCACTACCTTTCTCCCTTGCCAATAGAACCCCGCATTCCTCAAACGCTTCGCGTATCGCGCTGACCTGAATTGCGCGCAAGTTCTGATCAGTTTCCTGCCCCTGCAGCCAGGGCAGAAGGTTGTCGTCGAAATCCTGCGGGTCTGCTTTGCCACCGGGGAATACCAGGGCGCCGGATGCAAAATCGATCTGGTGGTGTCTGACCACCATAAATACTTCCATGCCTTCTGGATCATGTCGAAGCAGCATGATGGTGCCGGATGGTATCGGCGGCGATGATTTTTTGTCCGTCATTTAAGTATTCCTAAAGTGTTGGGTCTAGCGGTCAGCTACCTGTTGTATGAAGGTATCCATGGTGTGCAGCTTCTGCTTGTGGTCGCCCATGGTGAAGTCGGGCACGATTAATTCATCTACACCCGCTTCTGCATATTCTGCCACGGTGTCTTTGACTTGCGCTGGTGTGCCGATGATGTGTGGTTGCTGCATGTTGGCTGCCCGCATCTTCGATAAAAACCCTTCATCTTCACTCATGAACAACAGCGCAACGGCACTGCGCTGAATTTCTTTTGGATTGCGCCCGAGGTCAGCGCAGTGCGCGTCCAGGATCGCCATTTTATGGCGCAGGATTGCAGGATCTCCCCACACATTCCATTCGTCAGCATATTTTGCTGTTATTTTGAGAGTAACTTTTTCGCCACCGCCACCAATCATCAAAGGCATTGGTGTCTGCACCGGTTTAGGTTCGCACGAGGCGTTATCAAGCTCATAGAATTCGCCTTTGAAGTTTGCTGTGCCGGGTGCGTACATGGCCTTGATGACCTGGCAGGCTTCGTCCAGACGAGCGAGCCTTTCGTTGACGGTATAAAAGGGTAAGCCATATTGGCGGTGTTCATTTTCCTGCCAGCCACTGCCGATACCCAGCACAACACGTCCGTTGGTAATGTGGTCAAGCGTGGCCGCCATTTTTGCAAGTACCGCAGGGTGTCGATAGGTGTTGCCGGTGACCAGTGTGCCCAGGCGAACACGCCTGGTTTGCGCACCAAGTGCAGCCAGGGTCACCCAGGCTTCGGGCCAGGGTGCAGAGGTATCTTCGGCGTTAGGCATGAAGTGATCTGCGTACCAGACGCCATCCCAGGCGCTGTCCTCGGCGTGTTTAGTCAGAGCGAGGACGTCGTTAAAAGATTGGCTAGGATTTGGCCAGAAGCTGAAGCGCATGGAACACCCTCCCATTGGTGTGTCTTTTTTATGTGGATTGCGATTATCGCGAGATTAGCGCAACGATGTTCGCTTATGTCATGGCATATGGCAAACTCACCGGCCTGTGAATATTGCCTGCTTAACTATTGTGTTCCACCTTCATGGATGTTCGTCCCTGAAGGACAAACGTCAACGTCTGGCGGGATTGCGCGACCGCTTTGGCAAGCAGACCCAGGTGGCGGTGTGTGAATCTGCGGATGCAGACAGTTTGAGCCGTGCGCAATGGTCGTTTGTTGCCACTGCCGGCACGAAAACGGTGATACAGAAGATCTTTTCCGATATCGAAACCTTTGTCACGACGAATGTAGATGCGGAGGTAGTCGATATCCGCAGGCAATGGTTAAACTGATTCGCACAAACCGTACGGTTGTGCTTCTTATAGCCCTGGTCTACGGGCTTGCAGCCTGCGGCGGACCAGATTCGAGCGGCGAGCAATATCTGCAACGCATCAGCCAGGCTTTGGATCGTCCGGTGATCACAACGCCCGTCGAGCTGATTCCATATCCATCCCGCAGAAGTCTGCAGCGTTCTGTTCCAGCCCTTAACATTTCGGTTGCGCAATTCGCGCGCCTGCACGCTTGTGACATGGGTGGCCTGCTGGGCGCACGCAATGGCAGCCTGGCCCGTCTGGCTCAGGACAGTCAGCGTCTGCTGTACGAGTTAAGCTGGTTGCAGGCAGCCCAGCTCTGCATAGTGCAGGGGCAGGAGTGGCTGCAGCCGCTGGTCGAACAAAAGACCAGCAGTTTGCCGGATGCACTCTGGAACGCTACGTTCGCGAGTGCGGAACTCGGCACGGCCATGGGGCAAAGTGCCGCATCAGCCGGCCACTCGGTTCAAGCCGATCAACATTTTCGACGGCTGGCTGATCAGATTAACAGTGCGTTGCAGCATGACCGGCAATCGTTGGAGAATGACTTTGAGAGCACCCTGCGCCAACTCTCGTTGACAGCACGAGTGGGAGCGCGTCGGCAATACTGGTCAACCTTACGTGCACAGTTGCAGGCGGTGTCGGATGCGCTGTCACAACGTGAACCACCAGTGTGCCTTTCCGGTTTGCCGAATGATCGCAGTCGCCGCCTGCTGGCCGTCTTTCAGCGTTACTATGTCAGTCTGTGGCAGGTGGAGTTTTCGCAGTTGCTCAGTGCAGATGAGCGATGGCTGACAGCATTGGCACGCAGTGTTGATATGCTCCAGAATTCAGCGCCGCTTGAGTTTCAAACATGGTACGACAACACTTTGAACATGCATGTATCGAACAGCGAATGGCAGCGCACGAAACAGGCGGTGGCTGATCATGTACAAGCCTGGCAGGGTCTGTTCGAACAGTGTGGTATTGATGTGGCGACGTTAAGAGGAACAACCTGAATGTCTTTTGTAATGGTGCTTGTAGTAGCTGCTGGCGTGTTTTTCTATGTTAAAGGTACGCGAGCGGCGCGCCTCAAATGGTTGCGCAAAATAGATTTGCCTGGCCAGTGGCAGGCGCAATATGACACCGCAGACGAAACCAGAACCCGCACCCAAACGCTGTCATTACAGGGGCAACTGGATGCGGGCAACTTTGTCTTGCAGGCTGATGACAACAGCTGGCGCGGGCAGTGGCAGTTGCGTGGTCATATGTTGCATTTACGGGGAGAAGGCCGCACGCAGAAACTGGACCTGCACTATTTCGGTCCGGGCAGCATCGGGCTCGAAGATGCAACGGGCGTGCGGCGTCTGTACACGCGGGAATTGAACAACGTTGTGCCTCTGCGCGGCCCAGACGCGCCAGTTGAGCGGCATCAACCATGAGCGCCAGCAACGCTCAGCGGCGTCGGAAAAACTGGATTCTGATCGCTGCCGTGTTGGTGATCATGATACTGGGTGTATGGTCTGGACAGCCTGATCGCCTGCCAACACCCTATTTTGACGTTGCGCGCCCGATGGTGATCGCGCATCAGGGAGGCAATCTGCTGCGCCCCGGAAACACTTTTGAAGCATTTGACCATGCCATGTCTTTAGGCGTTGACGTGCTGGAGATGGATGTTCACCTGAGTGCTGATGATCAGCTGGTTGTGATTCATGACGACACCGTAGAGCGTACAACTGATGGTCAGGGTGCGGTGCGGGATATGACGCTTGCTGATCTTCAGAAGCTGGATGCAGCCTATCACTGGCCATTCACTGGGCAGCCAACTCGTTATCGGGGTCAAGGTGTATTCATTCCATCCTTTCAGCAGGTCCTGGATCGCTATCCCGGGCAGCGCCTGGTGGTCGAGTTAAAAGAAGACAGTCCCCGACTTGCTGAGGCGCTGTGTGAAGCATTGACCTCGTCCGGGCGAGAAGGGCTGACCCTGGTGGCCTCTTTCCATAAAGCGGTCATGAACCATTTCCGCAAGGTGTGTCCAACAACAGCCACAAGTGCATCCAGTGACGAGGTGCGTTGGTTTGTTATTGCGTCAAAGCTGTACCTCGGGCGCTTATTCCATGCGCCAGCGCTGGCGTTGCAGGTGCCGAAGGAGAGAGACGGCATGTCGCTGTTGTTGAAAGAGTTTTTGCTCCAGGCGGATTCCGTCAACCTACATGTCGATTACTGGACGTTAAACTCTGTGGCTGACCTGCGCACTGCGATTCAGGCAGGTGCCCATGGTGTTATTACAGACCGCCCGGACCTGATGTTAGATGAACTGGGACGCCTGGACGTTCGAAACTACTGAGGTTTTCGTCGATCTGAGGTCTCAGCACTGCGGCGTGGCAGTGGGTCTTCAAGTATTCGATCGTCGTTGCGACGATCCTGCTTGTTAACCCGCCGGTCTTTGTTCCCCTTACGACGTTCAGGGCCTTTGAATGCAGTCATTGAGGTGGCTTCCGGAGCAAATCAGCTCGTAAAACTTGTGCAAAACAATAGCATATTCGGCTCGATCTCTCACTGTACTTCAGTACAATGCGCGGCCTTAAGATTTGCAAACGGCGCGGTTCACTGGTGGCAGCACAAACACCTAATTCACTTCTCGATCAGGTTCTGTCGCGCCTGTTAATGCTGCTGCCCGATCCTGCGGTGGTGGACTGGTCAACGACGCGTGCGGCGTTGTGGCGGCGTGATAAAGGCCATGGTGGTTTTGTAGCCCATGGTCAGCTCGATAGCATCTCGTTGGATGAGCTGCTGCATATAGATGATCAACGCTCGCGACTGGTACAGAACACCGAACAGTTTCTTGCGGGTTTGCCAGCGAATAACGCGTTGTTGTGGGGCGCAAGAGGAACCGGCAAAAGTTCCCTGGTCCATGCCCTGCTGAATCGTTTTGCAGACAACGGT
This sequence comes from Pseudomonadaceae bacterium, assembly GCA_024743175.1. Lineage (GTDB taxonomy): Bacteria > Pseudomonadota > Gammaproteobacteria > Pseudomonadales > Azotimanducaceae > UBA4421. Next base: position 55,134 of record JANSXA010000006.1, read on the forward strand.
CTCCGCCTGATAGAGCTGCATAAAGATAATCTTGGTGACCTGGGCCAGGTTGTACTGAAAGTTGCGGGCCAACCTTATCGTTACCTTATTTTCTGTGACGACCTGTCCTTTGATGCCGACGACGCCAGCTACAAATCTTTAAAGAGCGCGCTGGAAGGGTCCGTTTTTACCACCACGGACAACATTTTGATTTATGCCACTTCAAACCGGCGGCATCTGGTGCCTGAGCATATGAGTGACAACCTGCAGACGCGTGTGGGTGATGCCGAGTTGCATGAAAGCGAAGCCGTTGAAGAAAAAATATCTTTGTCCGATCGATTTGGTCTGTGGCTTTCGTTTTATCCCTTCAAACAGGATGCTTATTTGCAGGTGGTGTCATTGTGGGTTTCCCGTCTGGCTGAGCGGCATGGTGTTGAGGTCGATGCTGCTGGTGAAGATTTGCGTGCTGAAGCGCTCCGCTGGGCGCTCGCGCGCGGCGTGCGCAACGGTAGAACCGCACAGTATTTTGCCCGGCATTGGGTCGGGCAGCAGGGTCTTACCGGTCCTGAAACAAAATAACTGAATTTAACCAACAAACTGATTAAGGAAATAGAAAGTGAATAGACTGGTTCTTATAGCAATGATGTTGCTGCTGGCTCCGTTGGCCACCGCTGATGTGGTGTTGCTGAAAAATGGAGACAGGATGAGCGGCACGGTAGACAGCGTAAACAATGGCAACGTTCTGCTGATTACCGAATATGCAGGCGCAGTAGCCATTGCTGTGGATGACATTGCAGAAGTCACTACCGAAAGTGCGTTTGATGTTGCTGTGGGTGACAGTAGTGTTAACGGGAAATTTGCAGTGGTTGACGGTGAGCAGGTCGTGGTTGCCAATGGACAACCACAGCCCCTGGCGCTCGGTGATGTGACTCGTGCAGGCCAGAACAACCTCGGTATCGTGAACTTTGCTCGCGAGTGGAAATCCCGTGCGGATCTGGCGGCGCAGGTTGCAAAAGGTAATACCGATACGCAAAGCTACAGCGTCCTGGCGGAAAGCTCGTTCAAGCAGGACAATGTAGAACACTTGCTGACGCTGCTGGTCAGCAATGAAGAGGCTGAAGGCATTACTACCCAGGAACAACTTGATCTGGACTATCGGTATAAGCGCTTCGTTAGTGAAAAGTGGTACGCATCAGGTAACTTTGAGTACTTTGAAGACCCGATAAAAGATGTTGATCGTCGTGTCACACTGGGTGCCGGTATGGGTTATCAGTTCTGGGACAACAGCTTTGGCGCACTTTCAAGTGAACTGGGTGTCAGCTACGTTAATGAAGATATCGGCGATGAAACGTCAAACAACCCTGCGCTACGTTGGGGTCTTGATTACAATAAATTCTTCTTCGACAAGCGCATGGAAGCCTTCCATCGTCAGTCCGTTTTATACATCCCTGACTCCGATCGTGGCGAAGTGATTGCGTCATCAACGGGCGTACGTTATGCGTTGAACACACGCATTGATGCCACCGCACGTGTTGATGTTAACCATGAAACAAAACCTGCACCGGGTAACAGTAAGACGGACGTGATTTATAATCTTGGCGTGGGCATTAAATTTTAGTCGGCTGACCCAGACGGCTTTCAAGCCGTTCAATATCAGCTGAGACAGATTCCATCAATCTACTACCCACCATGGGTGGTAGATTGCGGCACAGCTGACGTGCCTGTTTTGCAAAATGTAATGCCTGCGGATATGCACGGATGTTTTCGGCATCCTTGGCGGATTGTCTTGCGGTTTCAACCGCGATCTGTTGACCTGTGAACTTTGCACTGGCTTCAGCAAGAGACCCCTCTCGTCGATCCAGTTCGCCTGTAACCGTTGCATCTTTGAGCAGTTTTGCTAGCTCCTCGAGTGCAGAACTGGCGTGTCGTCTTTCAACCTTGCTGCGCAGCTTTACTGGCCTTAAACCTGACGGAATTCGATTGATTTGCGCAATGCGGTTCTTGATCGCGCTCAGATGTGCGTGATCAGGGTTTGTTCTGTCAAGTACGTCAACATGGTGGGATAACAGCAGCACCAGTCCGCGACGCAGGTCCCTGTTGATCAACGGGTCTGGAATGTGTTCGATGGCGGTTAAAATCGTGTGTGTTTTTGACAGTGCGCGGGTCATTTTTTGTGCGCGCAACTTAGCTTCACGGCGCCGCAGCAGCGTGTAAATACCTGCGGTCACAGCGATGGTGGTCGCCGTTGCCGCGATCCAGGCAAGATAAGACGTCAGAAAATCCATGGTTTACTCCGAATATTGATCGAAGTGTAGTTCCATTTGAGGATCCTGCTTGACGTTGCCATGTGACCTTCATAGAATGCGCGTCTCTCGCCAAAGTCCCCATCGTCTAGAGGCCTAGGACTCCGGGTTTTCATCCCGGCAACAGGGGTTCGACTCCCCTTGGGGACGCCATTTTTAGTTTGCGTCATGACCTGCGAAAGCCTCGCGGGATACATCGGAGCATTGCTCCGATGGTCAGTTGCGCGCAACGGCATATCAGCCGTTGCGAAGAAGCAACTGAGTTCGCACCCTAGGTTTATACATCCTAATCGATTAACGCGCTGTTTCGAAATCGCGGGCAGGCGATTTCGCGCTCAAGCCTTGGCGAGCCAATTTATCGGATTGAAAGCACATTGTTGGCTGCGGAAGCTAATGTCTGATCATAGGTAGCAAGTGGGGCGTTGAGCGCTACAGCAAGTTGCAAATAGGCGGCGTCATAGGCGGGTATACTCTGGCTGAGCGCAAGCTCAAACTGAGCTGTTTGGTCTATGCTGTGACGAGTTAATCTGAGTTTTCGAAAACCGTTGAGCCCTTGTTCAGCCAGTTCGGCAGCGCTGGCTTTTGATTTCCTGACGGCAACGCTGATGATTTCATGATCAATGAGGTGCGGCGCATGCAGGGATTTTCCGCGCAGCAGCTCCAGCGCTTCGTCCTTTGATGGCTCATTGAAAAGAACGGCTGCCAAAAGGCTGCAGTCAACAACAATCGGCGGTAGCGTGTTGTAGGTCTGTACGGGTTCAGCAACAAACAGTTGGCGGCTCATCTTGCGTTACGGTCCTGCCGAACAAGATCCACCGCAAGCGGGACACCTTTGCCTGCCTTGCGCTGGGACAGATTAAGCTCCGCGGCGACTTCTTCGATTGATAACCACCCGCATGATGAACTTTGGCTCTCACTGCTTTCTAATTCGTCAATTTCTGCTTCGGTAGCGCGGCAGATGAGGTCCAGCAGTTCGCCTTGCAACGAGCATGTTCCGGGACGTTCTTTATGGACAGGTTAGGCATAAAATGGCTCCGTTATGGAACCACTATAGAGCTCAACTGCTGCTTGCGTCCATCTGAAGTCCGAGGAACGTTCGAGCAATGTGCCGATATTGTCAGGCGTCTGGCACCAATGAGCGGGGCGGCTGCCCGCACCTGCTCATGGTTGATGTTAGATCAGACTGAGAATTCCGGTCTAAACGCGCTCAATAATGATCGCGGGCGCCATACCGCCACCCGCGCACATTGTAATCAACGCAAACTGACCGTCACATCGCTCAAGTTCATCAAGCGCAGTGCCAATGAGCATCGCACCGGTTGCGCCAATCGGGTGGCCCAAAGCCATTGCTGCGCCGTTCACGTTGACCTTGTCGCGGTCAAGGTTCAAGTCGCGCTGAAACTTCTCGGATACAACGGCAAAAGCTTCGTTGATCTCCCAGACGTCGATGTCATTGATGGTAAGGCCAGCCTTTTGCAACACCTTGTGTGCTGCTGGCACCGGTGCGTTCAACATCAGAGTTGGGCAATCGCCCATGTTTGCACAGGCAACAACCCGTGCTCGCGCCTTCAGACCATGTGCTTTGGCATAGTCGGGACTGGCCCAGAGAATTGCGCCTGATCCATCAACAACACCAGAAGAGTTACCTGCATGGTGCACATGCTCAATATTTAGATCCGGATACTTCTGGTTGATCAGTTCGCGAAAACTCTTTGCACCCTCTGTATGCCGATAGTCAGCTACCTGGGGAAAGCTGGGTGGCAATGCCGACAGTGTTTCAACGGTAGTGCCTGGCCGAGGGAACTCTTCACGGTCGAGCGCAATGGTGCCATCCAGGTTATGCACGGGTACCAGGCTACGGTCGAAACGACCTTCGTCTATTGCGCGCTGGGCGCGACTTTGCGACAAAGCGGCCAGTTCATCCAGCGTTTCGCGTTTGATGCCTTCCAGGGTGGCAATGGCATCTGCGCAGACACCCTGGTGCGATTGTGGATGAATCTCCTGTAAGTGAGGGTTGTTGGCGCCCATGGGCAATACGCCTTTCTTGGGCAGGGACATCATCTCCGTGCCGCCGGAAACCACCAGATCTTCCATGCCGGACATGACAGCCTGAGCGGCGAGATTGGCGCTGGTAATACCGGAGCCGCAGAACCGGTCCAAAGTGACGCCACTGGCGCGAATGTTGTAACCAGCGTCCAGCGCCGACATTCGTCCCAGATCGCCGCCTTGCTCACAAACCTGTGCGCTGGTGCCCCAGATAACATCGTCAACATCTGCGGTGTCGATACCCGTACGATCAGCCAGAGCGCGGAGAACGGTGGAGCCTAAATGCTGCGGGTGTAAATGTGAGAGGGCACCTTTGCCCGCCTTGCCGATGCCGCGTGGTGTCCGGCAGGTATCAATGATTAATGCTTCACCCATGGTGATTCTCCAGATTGTGTTGTGACAAATACTCTGGAGGGATTATAACCATGAATGGGGTGAGCGCATCTCATAAAGAGAGGCTTGATTCCGTATGGGAATCTTATCGAGAGATAGTGTTCAGGCCCGTAGAGCCCGGGAAAAAGGGAGTGACAGAGCCACTCCCTTACAGACTTAAGACTGCGAGCGCAGCGCGTCGCGGATTTCAGTCAGCAGAACCTGTTCTGGGCTTGGGCCGGGTTCCGGCTCTGGCTCAGCAGGTGGTTCTTCCTTCTTCAAGCTGTTCATGGCTTTAACCACCAGGAAAATGGCAAAGGCGATAATCAGAAAATCGACAACGGTCTGAATGAACACACCATACGACATCAGAACTGGTCCTGTATCACCCACGGCTTCCTTCAAGGTCAACGCGAGGTCACTGAAGTCGACACCGCCTAACATCAATCCTATGGGTGGCATCAGTACATCAGCAACAAACGATGAGACAATTTTGCCAAACGCGCCGCCGATAACGATACCTACTGCCATGTCTACAACATTGCCACGCATGGCAAAGTCTTTGAACTCACTTATCATACTCATAGGTTCCCTCCGTTCCGCTTCTGCGGATATTATTTGAAACATGATTGTATGGGTTTTGCGCTACTTTGGGTGGCGCTTTATGGTCCCCAGGACAGGTTTTTACAATTATTTTGCTAAGTCACTTTCTGTATTCATACGCCAGGCTCGCCAGGACATCGCAACAATCCAGGCAACGGTTGCAACCTGCAGTGGCGCCCAGCCGCTATGCCACCAGGGGATAGGGTCGACCAGGCAGATTGCTTCTCCACCGAGGTTTGTTTGTGAGAAAGCTTGCCAGATTGGGATTAGTGCCAGGGGGATCAACAGAAACAGCGGGAGCACAAACCAGCGAATGATCTGATGCACTTCAGGGAGTCTTTTTGTAATTGAAAGCAGCCAGCTGAAGCCGAGAACAACGGGTGTAAATCCGAACAGCAGGCGCCACAGCCCGTCTGCATCTGAGTTGCAGCCAACAATGCGCAGAGTGCCCAGCCAGATCAGGTGGGTATAGATAACAAGCCACGCCACCAGGCTGGTGCCCAGGCGGAGTAGCATTTCAGGTAGAGTCATTGGGAGTTGGTCCGTTGCGGCTCGCCGCGCCATAATGCCTCGTTTCAGCATACCAAACCAGCACTGTAAAGGCGCTACGCATCTATTTGATATTTGTGGGGCCCCTCGTTAGAGTCAGGTGTAGTCGACGTTTTTGTGAGTAGACCTGCGGATCTATCATGGTGTGAAAACACACAGTGTAGAAAAGTTGTTTTGTTTACCGGCTGAGGTTTTATGACTGATTACGTTACTTCGGAGGCTTCCGAGAGCGGTACAACAGGAAAGTCAACCGCTGCTGACCGATGGCTGCTCGGGCAGCTGCATAAGATCGTTGGTGAACTGGAGATCTGCCTCGAGCTCTGGGACGGGTACTCAATTGGTGAGCCACACCAGACTATAGCGGTAAGGTTTAAAGACCGGCGTGCGTTGCACAGATTGCTTTTCAAGCCAACTTATACTTTTGGCAACCTTTATACACAGGGTAGAATTGAGGTTCGTGGTCCGCTGATTGCGACCATGGAGCTGATCTACAAAGGCCTGCAAAAAGGCAGTAATGATCGTGGTGAAACTGCCCGGTGGCTGCGCCGCAAGTTGGTCTACCGTCCGAAGCCAAATTCACTGCGACGCGCAAAAGACAATATCCAAACACATTACGATCTGGGTAACGACTTCTATAAGCTCTGGCTCGATCGTCACTACATGCAATACACCTGTGGCTACTTCCCTGAGCCGGATTGCTCGTTAGAACAAGCGCAGATCGCGAAGCTGGAACTCATTTGTCGTAAACTGGCATTGAAACCTGGTGAAACCGTTGTTGAGGCAGGCAGTGGCTGGGGCGGCTTAAGTCGCTATATGGCTCGTCATTACGGTGTCAAAGTGCGTGCTTATAACATCTCACCCAGTCAAATCGAATATGCCCGGCAGCAGGCGCAGAAAGAAAATCTGTCCCATGCCATTGAATATGTTGAAGACGATTGCCGTAATATAAGCGGTACGTATGATGTGTTCGTCTCCGTCGGCATGCTTGAACACGTCGGGACGGCAAACTATAACACCCTGGGCGAGACGATAGACTGATGTCTCAGCGCCGAAGGGCGAGGGTTTATACACACAATTGGACAAATCTCCCCGCGCCCCCTCAACGAATGGATTGAAAGACGTATCTTTCCTGGTGCGCAACCTCCGTCGCTGGCAGAGATGATGGCGATTTTTGAACCTCGCGATCTGGTTGTGGCAGATGTTGAGAATCTGCGGCCCCATTACGCACAAACGCTCCAACACTGGTTGTCACGATTTGCCGCGCACGAAGAAGACGTAGCACGCATGTTTGGTGCGGAGTTTGTGCGTGCATGGCGGTTGTATCTTGCGGGTTCAGCTGCCGCATTTACAACCGGAAGCCTGCAGCTTTATCAGGTCCTGTTTAGACGCAACAGCTGCCCAACTCTACCTGCTACACGAGCGCATCTGTTTCGCCCCGGATTGCTGCAGGCCTGTCCTGACGAGGTGTCATGATTCAACGTGACACAATTATTGTGGGCGGCGGCCCTGCGGGAAGTGCCGCGGCCTGGCAACTTCACAAGCTGGGTAAACAGTGTCTGATTCTCGATCAACAGGCATTTCCGAGGGAGAAACTCTGTGCGGGCTGGATCACGCCTGAAGTCCTGTCCGATCTGCAGATCGATCCGTCGGACTATCCGCATGGGCTGATGACGTTCGAGAACCTGCAGACGTCTTTCTGGCGATTACCTTTCTCGTTAACGACCACACAACATTCCATCCGAAGAATAGAATTTGACCTGTGGTTGCTGGAAAGGAGCTGTGCCGAAGTAGCTGTGCACAATGTTCGGCAGGTCAGGCAGGTGCCTGACGGTTTCGAGATTGATGGCAAGTATCATTGCGAGAATCTGATTGGCGCGGGTGGTACGGGATGCCCTGTTTACCGCAGTCTATTCCGCAGCGAGTACCCGCGTGACAAAACGCTGCAAGCCGTTGCTCTGGAACTGGAGTATCCATATTCATGGCAGGATGCTAATTGTCATTTATGGTTTGCCTGTAACGGCCTTCCGGGGTATGCCTGGTACGTACCGAAAGCGAATGGTTATCTGAATATCGGCGTAGGCGGTATGGCGCACCTTCTGAAAGTTAAGAATGACACCATTCATCGGCATTGGGATCTATTGACTAAGCGCCTGATTGCGCAAGGATTGATTGATGAGTTACCTGGTCAACCTCGGGGCTACAGTTACTATCTGCGAGGGCAGAGGAAACCTGTCTGGGCAGGGAATCTTCACCTGATAGGGGATGCCCGTGGTCTCGCGACACGAGACCTTTGTGAAGGAATCGGGCCGGCGGTAAGAAGTGGTCTGCAGGCTGCGCGGGTGGTAGCGGGCTCCAACGTTACACAAGCGATGGACGGCGATGCGTTCTCATTGACCCGCAGGCTACCGCAGCGAATACTGGAATGGCAGTTTCTTCGTACTCATCTCGCTGCTTAACTGTTGTTAGGTGCTGTTTTCGATTGTGTCTGACGCGCTGACGGTAAAGCCGTCACCAGTCCCTATCAGGGTATTCCCCTAGCGACAGGATCTATGGTACTGGAGGAGAATGGCGCGAAATGGAATATCAAGATTATTACAAAACCCTCGGTGTGGAGCGCGATGCGGATGCGGATTCTATAAAGAAGGCCTACCGCAAGCTGGCGCGCAAGTATCACCCTGACGTCAGTAAGGAAGCTGACGCTGAAGTTAAGTTTAAACAGCTTAACGAGGCTTACGAGGTGCTCAAAGATAAAGAAAAGCGAGCTGCCTATGATCAGCTTGGCCACAACTGGCAGGCTGGGCAGGATTTTGAGCCGCCGCCTGGCTGGCAACCTTATGGCGCAGACCCACGGCAATCGGGTTCAACGTTTGAGTTTGAAGATTTTGCTGATCTGTTTGGCGGTATGTTCGGCGGCGCAGGCCGTCAACAAAGGACACGGCCTCAAGCCAGTTTAGACCTCCATGCAGCATTGAACCTTACTCTGGAAGAGCTCTACAACGCTAAACCTGTCGAACTGTATGTGCGCCACCCGAATACTGGCGAAGAGCGTCAGTTACGCGTCAAGGTGCCCTCTCACCTGCGGGACGGTGAGTCTTTCCGTCTGAAAGGTCAGGGCGCAAAACAGGGTGACCGAACCGGCGACCTTTATGTCGAGATACGTCTGGTACCCCATCCACAATTTGAGGTGCGGGGTAATGATGTACACGTGCGTTTACCAGTGACGCCATGGGAGGCAGTGTTGGGCGCCAAAATAGAAGTCAATACCCTGGGTGGTGTCGTTAATCTGACAGTACCGCCTCGTTCACAATCCGGCCGTTCTTTGCGGCTGCCTAAGCGAGGTCTGCCTGGCCCGCAGCCAGGCAACCAGATCGTGACTCTGGACGTGCAGGTACCAACAGACCTCGATAGTGAGAGCCTGGCTCATTTTGAGGCTCTGGCCAAATCCTGTAACTTCGATCCCCGCGGCAAACATCAGCGAGAACGATATGAAGCGCGTCGTAGTTGAAACGTTACATCTGCAAACCGAAGTCCTTGGCGACGTCAGTCTGGGAGAAGCCTGCCAGTTGTGCCATGTTGAGATTGAGTTTGTTCATGCGTTGATCGAAGAGGGTGCGTTGGAGCTTGCAGATGGCCACTCTGTACTCGATCGAGGCCAGTTTGCCCGCCTACGTAAAGCAGTCAGATTGCATAAAGACCTCGGCGTTAATCCGCCTGGGGTCGCCCTGGCCCTGGAACTGATGGATCAATTGTAGGCGTTGTGACTTTGCGAGTTCCCTCGCCTATAGAACAAAAGCCGATCCCGCTTAAACGATCCTTATCGTTACCGCTGCTTGTACTGTATGGATTGGGCACAACGGTCGGCGCTGGAATCTATTCGCTGCTCGGTGAGGTTGCCCGCGCTGCGGGATACTTTGCCCCTGTGTCTTTTCTGTTAGCGTCTTTGCTGGCTGCGCTCACAGCGATTTCTTTTGCGGAGCTCAGTGCTCGATTTCCACGGGCTGCTGGCGTTGCATTGTATGTAGAGCGTGGATTTTCTTCGCGAACATTGTCCCTCGTTGTCGGCTTGCTGGTTATTTCCGCCGGACTGGTCTCGTCATCAGCCCTGCTTAACGGGTTTGTTGGTTATGCCCTGGAGTTTGTCAGTGTAGATCGCGTCTTTATCATCATATTCTGCGCCCTGCTGATCGGGGTGGTTGCCGCCTGGGGAATTCTGGAATCTGTGGTGATCGCAAGTGTTGTTACTGTGGTAGAGCTGGCTGGCCTTTACCTGGTTGTTATTGTCAACGACGCCGCTCTGTATTCAGTTGTGGAGCGTTGGCCAGAACTTATGCCCACGGCTGAGCTTGCCAGTTGGGGTGGTATCTATGCAGGTGTCCTTCTTGCGTTTTACGCTTTCATAGGTTTTGAGGATATGGTCGATGTGGCTGAAGAGGTGAAGAATGTTAAACGCACCATGCCTCTGGCTATTCTGCTCACCATACTTGTCACCACGCTGACCTACCTTCTTCTCATGGTTACTGCGGTGCTTGCGGTGCCACCGGTGCAACTGGCGAACAGTCAAGCACCCCTGGCGCATCTGTTTGTTGTCAGCGGTACCGGAGAGGGTGCATTGATCAGCGTGATCGGACTGTTTGCGATTATCAACGGCGCACTGATTCAGGTGATCATGAGTTCGCGCGTGATGTATGGTCTCAGTAGCCGGGGTTTATTACCGGCGGTTCTGGCGCGGGTCAATCCGAGGACTCAAACGCCCCTGATCGCGACAGCGTGCGCAGCAGTGATCATGCTGGTTCTGGCACTGGTCGGTGGGCTGGCTTCGCTTGCCTCTCTCACGTCCACAATCATCCTGATCCTGTTTGTGCTGGTCAATGCCTCTCTCTGGCGTATTAAACGCAACACGCCGAACATAGGTGATGGCTTCGTATTTCCACGGTGGGTACCGGCAGTCGGCGCTGTTGTCAGTCTTGTATTTGTGCTGGTTCAGGTTGGCCGCTATGTCAGCTTGCTTTAGTTGCCGGGGCTCTAAATTCATCACAGAAATTTTTGAGTGCAGCTCCATGTTCTACTGCGAGGCGTCTTTGCTCGCGCAGAAAAGACTTCAGCTGACGTTTCTCTGCTTTGGATTTACAGGGTAGATAGGCATCGATTCTTTTCTGTGCCATCTGTGTGTCCTGAATTTTTCCCAGCATCGCCAGGAGTGTCTTCATACGCTGGAGACACAGCGAAACCTGCTCATTCTCGACGGAATAAGTGGTCAGTTGATAACGTAGTTTCTTCAATTCGATCCGCAGTTCATGCAGGCGTTTGGCATCTGTCGCTGCATTAATGTCCTGAACTGCGGTGTAAATCCGGCGGATGATCTTGTCAGCTGTGTCCTCTGCAAAGGATTCATCAGGTGCACTCCTGAAATCGGAAGCACAGAACATATCAAGCTCAGCGATAATGTCGCCGAAAGTATTACCAAGTGTTTGACGAAGCCGCGTTTGTTGCTTGTGGGTGCATCTGTTCAAATGTCCACGATAATTCTGCAACTCGTTACGTTGCAGCAGCGGGCCGAGTTGATCCCGGTGGACGTCGAGGTCGCGGACCTTGCCGAGTCTTCTGGTCAGATTTTTCAGATCTGTTTCGAGTCTTGTTGCCAAGGTTGCAGGTACCTGCCGATGTAGAAGACTCAAACTGGCGCGTAGCTTCCGTGTGCTGATCCGCAATTGATGCACACCTTCAGGATGCAGACCTTCGTAGGCGAATGGCTCGTACAGGATCAGATCATTGAGTCGTGTTCTGAAGTTGTGTTGATTCTGTTTGTCGAAATCAGCTGGAAGCGGGGCTTCAAACCTGGATGATTCCGGATTGTGCGCGTATCTCCCACGCATGAACTTACTCATGCGTGAGGCAGACAGACCCTCACAGCGATGTGCAATCAAGTTCAGATGTTCCAGTAAACGCTCGTCTCCGCTGAGCAGCTCCAGCTCAAACTCTGTGTAATCCCTGAGAGTCTCTGTGTCGCAGCTGTTTTTGACTTTGACCCTGTCTATGCACCATTGAACTTCTGTATTCGGTAAAGTCGGATGGCTGATCGTATATATGTTGCGTTTGCTGATTTGTTTAAGTACAGGTAAAAGACTCTGTCCGGGTAGATTGTTTTCGTGCAGAACCTGGCTGGTCTTACTGTTGTCTGGTACCACCAGATTACGATCAACTTTGATAGCTTGGATCGGCAGTATTTCTTCGTGCTCCAGGCGGCGAAAAGTGGCGTTGGCTGCAGCAATAGATTTCAAGGTGAGACATACGGTATCCGCGTTGGTATAGCGACAGCGTAGAGTCCAGCCCGAACGTTGCAGGGCAGAAGAGGCATTGTCGAAGTAGATATCAGACATTTTCTGTCGCGGCTTTTTGGCCATCACAAAACCAAAAGCCGACAGCTGCCCGGCAAATGCCTTGCGCACCTGCTTCAGAGGCAGATGACGACTGACGAGAAATTTCAGCTCGAATTCAGTGTCGTGTTTTTCCATAGAAAGGGCCGTAGAATTACGGATAGCGCCAAGCGGTCATGGTCGCACAATATGCATTGGTAATAAATCGTTGGAACCCGAGACTATGGATGACGTAAAAGACAGCGTGAAAGAGTTGGTGCAGAAGCTCAAGACTGAGCGTGATGAACTGCAGGTGCAGCTGAAACTTTCAAGCATGGAGTTTCGCGATCACTGGGAAGCGGCCGAAGTTAAATGGAATCATCTTGAGCAGAAGGTGTCTGATCTGTCCCACGAATCAGCAGAAGCAACCCGTTCAGTGGCGCATGAGCTGGCTGAGATGTACCGAAACATGCGCAATATCATAAAGCGATAAATTTTCAGTAGTTTGCATACTGTTGATTGACGGTTTGTCAGCTGCCTTCAAATCGGCAATTCGATGGTGCGTTGAATCAGGTGGTGCAGTTCGTCCAGTTCGCGTGCCACAGGTTTCAGCGTTTCAGCGTGGATTGGGAAATCTTCACCGCACTTGCAGGTGAATCCGATGCCACTGTCTAAGTCTGCGATCGGCAGATCCTGCTGCTCGTTGCACGTTGGGCATTGAATGCTCAAAATGATGCAACCCTGAGGATTACAGCGAAAGTGTATTTTTACAGGGTTGTCCATTACAGCCTCGAGATCACAGGTAAGTATGCGCAGCTTGAATCAGAGCGCACTGTGAAGTGAATCCGTAACTTCCCTTAGCAGCAGGTCGGCATCCTGGTTGATGAATTGCTCATTTACCTGACGCCCTTTTGCGTGCTAGAAAACACTACCCATTGATCAATGCAGTTATGAACGAATTAACAGATGAAGTCCTGGTTGCGCTGCGGCGAATTATCCGCGCGACAGACCTGCATTCCCGCCGGCTGGGCAAAGATACGGGCCTGACGACACCACAGCTGGTGGTGATGAATGCTATCGAGAAATATGGCGACCAGTCTCTTGCTGAAATTGGTCGCCAGGTCAGTCTGTCCCAGGCAACGGTTACAAATATCCTGAATCGGCTTGAGGCTAACGGTCTGGTAACCCGCAAACGCAGTAAGCGTGACAAGCGTCGGGTTGATGTTTTTCTTACGGCCGAAGGCGCTCGCCTGCGCGCGTCAGCTCCGCAACCGTTGCAGGAAGAGTTTGTTGAGCGGTTTCGCGAATTAGACGGCTGGGAACAACATCAGATTGTTGCTGCCTTGATGCGTGTAGCCACCATGATGGATGCGCAGACGTTGGATGCTGCGCCGATGCTGGCGACAGGGGAGCACGTGTTGTGAGTTATGAAGATGCGCTGGAACCTGTTTGCAGCAGCTGTGTGGGTAGTATTGCGTTAAGTATCGCGTCTCGCGAAAAAGACCTTGGTGGTTTCACTGTTCGTCGAGTGCTGCCAGCGGCAGAACGGCAAATGGTCGGTCCGTTTATCTTTTTTGATCACATGGGGCCTGCACAATTTCCTCCTGGGAAAGGCATTGATGTTCGGCCTCATCCGCATATTGGCATTGCTACGATAACTTACCTGTTTGAAGGTGAGATTCTGCATCGGGACAGCCTTGGCGTTATTCAGCCCATTGAGCCCGGCGCTGTAAATCTCATGACTGCGGGTAGCGGCATTGCTCATTCAGAACGCCCAGGCGCAGATTTTGAAACAACATCGACGCTGCATGGCATCCAATCCTGGATGGCATTGCCAGATGGACAGGAAGAGATGCCCGCAGCGTTTGCGCATACGACAGCTGCTGAGTTGCCTCAGTTAGAAATCAAAGGGGTCAGTGTCAGGGTCATCATGGGAGAGGCATTTGGCCAGCGCTCACCGGTCACAACCTACAGCAGCACTTTGTATCTGGATTGCAGGTTACCGCAAGGTGCAGAAGTAACGTTGCCCGACAACTATGAAGAGATAGCAGCGTATGTTGTCAGCGGGACAGTTCGGGTAGACGAAGATAGTTATGATACCGGAGCCATGTTTGTCGCGAAGCCGGGTCTGGCAGTGTCGGTATGCGGCATGTCGGATGCGCGCATTATGGTGATTGGTGGTGCCAAACATGGCAGACGTCATATCTGGTGGAATTTTGTATCCAGTTCAACCGAGCGCATTGAGCAGGCGAAGCAGGATTGGCGAGAAAACCGTTTTCCGAAAGTGGTGGATGATGACGAATTCATCCCTCTTCCTGAAGATTAAGGGTTTCGCTGACAATTCAGCTCTGACTGGCCACAATGTAACTCTGCATGCAATCCTGTGCCTCCGACTGACAGGCAAACGGCCCCTGTAGTCCTTCCCTGGCGCGGAAATACCAGCCATCAGCCTGCTGTGTTATGCGTTTACTGGTGGTGTCCTCATTCAGGCCATCCAGCTCGATATGAGCATTGCTGCTGAGCCGAACAGCAACTTCTGCTACAGGCATGTCGAAAACACGTTGCTTGCCGTTTGCGCGACAGCTGACCCGTGCAGTCTGGGTATCCGTATTCACTTCAACAACCAGATATAGCCGACCTTCCAGGGCGAACAGGCGTCCTTCCATGCGGCTGGCCAGTGGTGTGTCATTAAGCTGCATGCTTTGACCCTCCTTAAGTTTCCCTACTTCAGCTGCTGAGCAGATTACGACGCTGTTCACTGGGGTTCTGTGAACGGGTTCTCAAAGTTGATCGTTGTGCTTGTAATCGAAAGCTCAGTAATATCGAGGTATCAGTGAGCCTTTGTCGACTTTTTTCGATGCTTCGTTGTACTTAGTCTTTAGGCTGCCACGAAAGGAAAGGGATAAGCCGGATGTCGATTGCGTTGAAAAAACAGCTGCTACACCAGAGCGGCTCGAAGGTAACGCCAGAGGTAGACAGGATGACGCAGCAGACGCAAGCGGAAGTTGTGCAACAGGTCAGCGTGGCGCCCGGGGACGGCGTGGGTCCGGAAATCACTCAAGCCACCCTGCGTATTCTTCAAGCCGCTGAAGTACCGCTGCAGTTCAACACAATAGATATGGGATTAAAGGTCTGGGAGCAGGGCCTGACCTCCGGTGTAACCGAAGCCAGCTGGGAGTCGATCCGCGACAGTGGTGTGTTGCTGAAAGGGCCGATGACAACACCTCAGGGTTCGGGCATGAAGTCACTGAATGTCACCTTGCGGAAAAGCCTTGGATTATTTGCAAATGTGCGCCCGGTTCGCTCCTACATCCCTTACGTAGCTTCGCATCATCGCGATGTTGATCTGGTCATAATCAGAGAAAACGAAGAAGACCTTTATGCAGGTATAGAACATCGTCAGACCCAGGATGTGGTGCAATGTTTAAAGCTTGTCTCGCGTCCGGGGTGCGAACGTATCGTGCGATATGCGTTTGAATTTGTCATGACCCGCAAGCGTAAGCGGCTGACCTGTATGACCAAAGACAACATCATGAAGTTAACAGATGGATTGTTCCATGAAGTGTTTGATGAGGTTGCAGAGGAATACCCGGAGGTGCAGGCAGATCATATGATCGTTGATATTGGCATGGCGCGGGTGGCCAGCGATCCCGCGTCTTTTGATGTGATCGTCACTCCCAATCTGTATGGTGATATTCTTTCCGACATTGCTGCGGAAGTGGCAGGCTCTGTAGGTATGGCGCCTTCGGCGAACATTGGTGAGTCGATCAGCGTGTTTGAAGCGATCCATGGCTCCGCGCCGGATATTGCTGGTCAGAATATCGCGAACCCCTCTGGTCTTCTCATCTCTGCTGTGAAAATGCTGGCGCACCTTGGGCTTGGTGACTATGCAGAACGTATTCACAACGCCTGGCTGTGCACCATTGAAGACGGTATGCATACAAAGGATATTTATCAGGCTGGTAAAGGCTGCCAGTGTGTGGGTACTGACGAGTTTGCATCAGCGGTGATTGAGCGTCTTGGTCAGACATCTAAATCGCTGGGGCAGGCCCACTATCCGCGAAAGCGACTTGATGTCACACCAGCAAAACCGTCCCATGAG
Source organism: Pseudomonadaceae bacterium (assembly GCA_024743175.1). GTDB lineage: Bacteria > Pseudomonadota > Gammaproteobacteria > Pseudomonadales > Azotimanducaceae > UBA4421. The sequence continues at coordinate 71,441 of JANSXA010000006.1, forward strand.
CCTGAACAGGAACTGGTGGGTATAGACGTGTTTGTGCAGGCGCGCCTTACACCACAGGATTTAGCCGATCAGATCAAGGCGGTGGATACCGCGCCACTTGAGCTGGTGATGATTACCAACCGTGGTGTGCAGGTGTGGCCCCAGGGCGCACCCGAAACCTACTGTACAGATCACTGGCGCTGTCGTTTTAAGGCTGAAGCGGATCATATTGGTGAGCTGGATAACCGTCAGGTACTGACGCTGCTCGATCGCCTGGATCTGGCAGGCATCGACTTTGTGAAGACCGAACACCTGTACAATTTTGATGGTCAGCCCGGTTTTTCTATGGGGCAGGGGCAATAGTCTGATCTTTATGCGCTGACAAAAAAAGGGCACAGAATTGTGCCCTTTTCTAGTGCGAAGCTCGAAGGCCTCAGCGGGGCATTACCACTCAAAGCCTGCGCGCAGGTACGCAAAGCGGCCGGCGAAGCCAAACGGTGAACGGGTAGAGTAAGGGAAAATTCCGTTGAAACTCTGACCAGCAGGGGTCTCGGTTGGATACTGATCAAACACGTTATCAATACCGATACCGATACTGACGTTATCGGTAGCTGCCAAATTCATGGACAGGTCAACAATCCATTCCGCGTCAAGCGTGAAATCGTTGGCGGGATTGTTAGACGGATCAACCACTTCTCCGTAGCGGGTCGCACGAACGTTGACATCGGCGGCTTTGTAGCGCCAGTCCATGGTCAATATGATTTTGTCCTGCGGAGCACTCTCTTCAAAGGTCAATCGATTGTCCCGGGAGAACAGAGTCAATGAGGGAATGACTGTGTTAACGGGTACTTTCTCAACTTCAACATCGGAGAAGTTCATGCCGGCACTGAATTCAAACGAACCCATGTCGTTGGTATCAACGTCGTAGCGAGCCACAACATCGACGCCGGTTGTCTTCGTTTCAATGCCATTCTGGAAGAAACGCACACGGCTCACGCCGGTAACACCCGCTGCTGTAAGCACATTCTCAACGTCAGTACCACCCAGATTTTCTGTCAGGAATATCTGATCTTCGATTTCGATCTGATAGAAATCAACGGTTAGATAGAAGTTTGTTGCAGTCCTCCAGACAAAGCCCGCTGAGATACTCTCTGACGTCTCTGCATCCAGAGACTGGCCGCCCAGCGCAACTGCCGCTGCGGATTCTGCGGGGAAGGTACCAATTTCGAACGGCACACCATCTATGAAGTTGGTTGAGCTGGCGGTGAAAAACTGCTGTTGTAATGAGGGTGCTCTGAAGCCGGTAGAAAAGCCGCCGCGTATAGCAAATCGTTCGTTGATGTCATAACGAGCGACAATTTTTCCGGTCAATTCATCACCAAAGTCTGAATAGTCTTCGTAGCGAACGGCAGCGCCAAACAGTAACTGATCATTGGGTGTCCATTCGGCATCGACATACAGCGAGACGGCATCTCGGTCTTCATCAACTTCTGATTGAGGGGTGAAGCCTGCAAATACCTGGCTGCCGCCGGCAAATGCAACACCGTCACTCTCGGGATCCTGAGCTGCAGTAAAGTTCACGCCCAGCAGGCCGCGATAGCCGCCCTGGATATACGAGTTAGGTTCACCTGCAGAGATCTCGAAGTTTTCTTCGCGGAACTCGGTACCAAAAGACAAGGTGACCAGCCCAGGAAGCAGGTTGTCAAAGTCCCTTGTGACATCGGCGTTTACAACAATCTGCTGGTATTCAAGAGCGCCAGCGTCAAATTTGGTTTGCGTGACAGCTGGCCCTAACGATGCATTTAAACTGTCTTCAACAGAGTATTCCAGCTCGTTGTTACCAAACGTGATGCTGGCATCGTAGTCCCACTCGCCGAAGTTGCCGCGGATGCCGCCTGCCACACTGATGTCTGTGACTTCGCCAATGATTGTGGGCAGAAATCCGTTGGGGTAAATCTCGGTGAGGTTACGTGGTGAACTACGGAAGTCCACGGTTGCATCACCCGCACGGCGGTAAAAACCGGGAGAGTCAGCTTCGCGGTCCTGATAACCGCCAAAAGCATAAAGCTCAGCGGTGTCGCTGATGGGCAGACCTGCATTGGCAAAAAAGCTGAAATCTTCAGCATTGCCGTTACCATAGCGGTGGTTTAGTCGGTCGAAGGAGTTGTTGCGAGGATCCTGAATGCCTGAGCTCAGCGGTGTTTCAGGATACTGGTTGCGTGGATCAAGGCCAGCTCGGTTGCTCGGTTCCCGGTCCTTATATTCTGCAGCCACGGTCAGATAACCCTCTTCACCCAGCGGTAAACCTTTCCACCCTGAAACTTTCAGAGTTTCGCCATCACTGGCATTTCGGTCGGCTGCATCGATCTCAGTAGAGTACTGGCCGAAAAACCCGTCGATGCCACCCCCTTCACGATCCTGCTTCAAGCGCACGTTGAGTACACCAGCAATCGCATCGGAACCGTATTGGGCAGAGGCGCCGTCGCGTAATACCTCAACCGCGCGGATGGCACTGACCGGGATGGCATTCATGTCTACAGCGGCGGATCCACGGCCTACGGAGCCGTTGATGTTCACCAGCGAAGAGCTATGGCGGCGTTTACCGTTTAAAAGAACCAGGGTCTGGTCGGGCTGCAGACCGCGCAGGGTTGCCGGCCGCACAATATCTGTACCGTCATTGATCGACGTCTGGTTAAAGTTAAATGAAGGTACCGCTGCGGCGAGGGCCTGATTCAGTTCAAGGCGACCGGTGCTGGTCAATTGTTCAGCGTTGAAAACGTCGATAGGTACAGCAGTCTCGAGATTGGTACGGCCTTCACGGGAGCGTGAGCCAATGACGACAACTTCCTCGATGGGGCGCATTCCGGACTCTTGCGCGAGGCTGGGCACTGCCCAGGTGGTGGCCATCATGGCCAGAATCATACTTAGCGACTTGCGCATAGTTTTGTCTCTCTTTCTATTTCAGGGAAGCGCGACTGTCCGGCCCCCAACAAGCCGAAACTCTCCAGATGTCGCACGTTTTCGATCGCCGGCACGGTAACATTTGTGAAACATATCGACAAATATTGTAATAATCCGTTTTTGCACCTTTTTCTTCATCGGAAAATATAGAGCGTGGTTTGATCGGTGTTACAATTTGGGGTTTGCTATTTGACACTTAGGAACGAGGCATAGGCACCATGACAGAGACCGAACTGACGCAATTTCGCGAATCAACACGGGCATGGCTTGCGGATAACTTTCCCGCATCCCTGGCGAACAAAATGCTTGGTTACGAGCGTATTTCCGATCCGGAAATGGCGCAGCAGCTGGAAGCATGGCGACAGAAGTTAGCAGAGCAGGGTTGGGGCGCACCTACCTGGCCGAAGGAATATGGTGGTGCTGCATTAAGCCAGCCCGAAGCCCGTGTGATCAGCCAGGAAATGGCCAAAATAGGGGCTATGAACCCAATTCCACTGCTGGCTGGCATGGGTGTCACCATGGTTGGCCCAACGGTGCTGGAATACGGTACCGAGGAACAGAAGCAGAAGCATCTTCCCGGAATTGCCAGCGGCGAAGTGCGCTGGTGCCTCGGCCTTTCTGAACCCAATGCAGGTTCAGACCTGGCCTCACTGTCTACCAAAGCCGTTGATGAAGGTGATTACTTTGTTCTCAATGGTCAGAAGATCTGGACCTCAGGCGCAGATATTTCGCAGTGGTGTGGTGCGCTGGTGCGGACTGATTCGACGGCGAAAAAGCGTGACGGTATCAGTTTTGTCATGCTGCCGATGGACCAGGAAGGCGTGCAAACCAAACCGATTCGACTGATTGCCGGGGCGTCTCCTTTCTGTGAAACGTTTTTCAATGACGCGCGTGCCGAAAAGGCCGACCTGCTGGGTGATCTGAACGATGGCTGGAGTGTGGTCAAACGTCTGCTGCAACACGAGCGCCAGAGCCAGACCAGTGCCCGCGGCGCACCTGCCAACAAAGCAGATGGGTTGCAGGAAGTGGCAAAAAAATATGTCGGCACCGATGGTGAGGGTCGTCTGGCTGATGCTGACCTGCGCACGCGTATCGCCAATCATCTGATGGACGCTCAGGCACACGGTTTAACCGTTGCGCGTATCACAGCGGAGGCGCGTGGTAACCCGAAGGTCAGTGCGGCAGCCTCTATTCTGAAAAACTCAGCAACCAAAGTTGCACAGACAAAATCTGAGTTGACCATGGAAGTCATGGGTAATCAGGGCATTGGCTGGGAAGGCGATCACTTTACTTCAGATGAGTTGAACAACGTTCGTGAATGGCTGTCAGGCAAAGCGATCTCCATTTACGGCGGATCATACGAAGTGCAGAACAACATCATTTCAAAAAATATTCTCGGTCTACCCGAAACCACACAGAAGGGTTAAACAGATGGCAGCATTAACAGAAGAGCAAAGTATGCTCAGAGACCAGGCGAAATCCTGGGTTACGGAACAGTCTCCGGTCGTTAAATTCAGAGCGATGCGAGACAGCGGTGTCGAGTTGAAATACACCCCGACCACCTGGGAAGCAATGGTGGAAATGGGTTGGACCGGTATTCTGGTTCCCGAAGAATTTGGCGGGTCAGACCTGGGATACCTCACTTTTGGCGTTGTGCTTGAAGAGCTGGGACGCCAGCTGACCGCTTCGCCGTTGTTCGCTTCAGCCCTTGTCGGTACCTCAGCAGTCCTGTTGGCTGGCAATGATCAGCAGAAGCAGGCGTTGTTGCCCAAGGTTGTGGATGGCAGTGAAATTCTGAGTCTTGCTGTTGATGAAACTGCACGACACGCGCCGGCGCAGACAGCTTTACAGGCCACCGCTGCAGACGGCGGATTTACTTTGCAGGGCGAAAAAACCTTTGTCATGGAAGGCATGGCAGCAACAACGTTCATTGTTGCTGCACGTACATCCGGCACCGCCGGTGATGAATCCGGCATCACCCTTTTCCTGGTTGCCGCCGATGCTGCTGGGTTAGACCGCTCCTCAATCCATACCGTCGACAGCCGCGGCTATGCCCACTTGAACTTCAACAACGTGGTTGTTGCTGCAGACAGTGTGCTGGGACAGGTAGATGCGGGCTACGCAGATCTGCAGGCGGTGCTCGATCGGGCCAGTGCCGGTGTTGCTGCCGAAATGTTAGGTACTGGCGCTCAGGCGTTTGATATGACGCTTGAATACCTGAAAACACGTGAACAGTTCGGTCGCGTTATTGGTTCGTTCCAGGCGCTTGGCCATCGGGCTGCTGAGTTGTACACCGCGATGGAACTGGCTCGTTCGTGCGCGGAGCACGCGCTTGAGGCAATCGACAGCAATGCGGACAATCTTGCAGAAGTCTGTTCTCTGTCCAAGTGTCGTGTGGGTGACTTTCTTCACGTCATGTCTAACCAGCTGATTCAGATTCATGGTGGCATAGGGATGACAGATGAGTTTGATGCCGGTTTTTATCTGAAACGGGCGCGGGTTCTGGAAACCGCCTTTGGTAACCAGGCTTATCATCGAGACCGTTATGCTAAGGCGCTGGGCTTTTAGCCCAGCGTTTTTCTCTGTATTGCCGGTCGCCCGGCTTCCATCGGAAAAAATAAGAAAAATATGTCTGAGACAACAAACCCGGAACACAGTGAGAAGATCTATATCAATGCAGATGAGTTGCTGCGTGATTCATTTGCGCTGGCGCTGAAAGTTTTGGAGTCTGGCTTTCGTCCGGATTTCATTGTGGCTGTGTGGCGAGGGGGCACTCCTGTCGGAATCGCTGTACAGGAATTGATGAAATACGCTGGCAATGACACAGATCATATTGCAATCCGTACCTCTTACTATCAGGGCATTGATAAAACTGACAATCAGGTTCAGGTGCACAACCTGGGCTATCTGCTGGAACATCTGAATTACGACAATTCTGTTCTGATTGTGGATGATGTGTTTGACCGTGGACGCAGCATAGAAGCGATCATCTCAGAACTGCAGCGTCTGACTCGCCGCAACCTGCCAAAAGACATTCGGATTGCCACTGTGTGGTTTAAACCGGAGAAGAATGTGACAGCCCTGACGCCTGACTATTACGTCCATGAAACTAATCGTTGGCTGGTTTTTCCGCACGAGTTGGATGGCCTGACCGATGAGGAAGTTCGCGTGGGTAAACCTCTGGTTGCGGAACTGGTGTTTGCGGCCACCCAGGCTGCTGGTAAGGCGCCTGGCTGATGGCCAGTGAAATTACCCTGCTGATTGAACGACACAAGCAGGGTGACGCAGGTGCTTTCGATGCCCTTGCAGAGCTGATTTATCCGCAGCTCAAATTGATGGCGCAGCGTCGGACCCGCGCTGAGGGTGGCCTGGGCGCAACGATGCTGGTTAATGAAACGTTCCTTAAGCTGCTCTCTGGCGGCGATTTAAATCTTGAAGACAGGCAGCAGTTTTTTGCACTAGCCGCATCGATCATGCGTCAGGTCATTGTTGACGAAGTACGTTATGTCACGGCGCAAAAGCGCAGTGGCAGTGAACAGACTTATACGGACGCTAAAATTGCTGATCCTGCTCATGAAGAGGCTGAGTTCCTGCTGCAGGTAGATCAACTTCTGGAGCATCTTGAACGTGACGACGCTCAGTTGGCACGTGTCTTCGAATGTCGTTATTTTGCGGGTTTCACCACCGCGGAAACCTCTGAAGCGTTGGGTATTTCTACGCGCTCTGTAGAGCGGTTGTGGGCTTCTGCTCGAGAACGCATCGCAGCACTCATGCAGGACAGCACCCGGTAAAGCTGGTGATTCGGGCGTTTCCTGCGATCGCTGTTATCGGTGTGGCGATAAATGTTCACCCCCGCGCCCGGCATCAGTCGCTCTATGATGGAATTGTGCTGATGCACCAATGGCTCATGGCCCGTTTTCTGGTTGTTCATGTCTAAAGGGTCCATTGCCAGGTGATCGATACCTGGTCGCGTGTGCCAAACTGGCCGAAGTTTCCTTTCTGCGTGCCTCTGAAGCTGTCGATGGCGAGACGCAAAAGCATGTTGTCATTTACCTGATACTCGAACCGGTTTGAAAGCATAGAGTCTTTGTCTTCTAACGAAGCGTAGTAACGCAGTTCATACTTGAGCGTGTCGTAGGCAAATGTTCTACGTATGAAAGTGGTGAGAATCTGTTCCGTCTCGGGTCGGGTGAGCGTGTCCGGGGCGTTTATGACGTGATCGTACAGATACTGTACGTTGATGAATGTATCTAACGGTCCATTTATGTCGAAGCCAACAGCGGCACGCCACTGATCCAGTTTTTCATGTCTCAACGTTGTTGGTGTTCGCAGGTTAAACGTCCGGTCATCAATGTAAGAGGCTTCGAGTCTTAATACCGCCTGAGACAGAGACGTTTGAGCTGCAAAGCCATATACCTCGCGACGCGAATTGCTTAATACCAGGAAAGGGGTGTCGCCAGGCTGAACGGGAAGATCAGCTTCGCCCGGCGTTTGTGCATAGGGTTCAAAGTCCAGTCCAGATACCGCTACCAGTTGCAGGTCTACGCCTCCCAGGTATCGTGAAATCCTCACACCCACAGTACCTTCCTGATCGTCTGGTCCAATTGTAACTGTGTCTATACTGTTGGCTGGATCCTGGTTACCGAACTGAAAACGTGGCGCAGTAAGCGCAAAACGCGCGTCGCGCGGTGGGATGAAATGCACAGTGGTATCCGGGATCAGGGCAAGTTCTGTGCGCCAGCCAGCAATCGTGGTGTCCAGGTAAATGCTCCACAGACCAATACGTGATGATCCGAAGTCATCGAGAATGAATTCCTCAAAACTCTGTGGATTAAGAACATCAAGGACCTTGATACCATCGAGGGCGCCCCAGACAATCTGTTGTTTGCCAAGCTTCAGCTGGCTGTTATCCAGATTGAGCTCGAGGTAGGCGTCACGCAGTTCAAAAACCCAGTATTTGTCCGACGCGTAAGGCCTGGAAGCACTTGAATAGCTGTGAAATGCTGGTTCTCCGGGGAGCAACAGATCCTGGGCGTCCGCGCGTATGCGGCCGGATAAAACCCAGTTCATGTTCTGATTCTGCGACCATTCGAGATAAGGCTCAAGCACAAGCTGCGAAGCAACAGATTCGTTACGATCAGTGCTGTGGTAGTGCGTAAGGCTTGTGACCAGACCAGAATCCCACCGATTCTGCTGTGGTTCAGCTGATGATGTGCCGGCATGAGCTAACGCACTACCCACATATAGCCAGGCTGAGAAGACAAGCGTAAGTGATAGCTTGTTAATGTTTTTCTTTACCATGATGCAGGCAGCCCACGGGTCAGGTTGGCCGGTGCAAATACATCTACCGCGGCGTCGATATTGTGATTGATGTCGATGTAGTCAAATTGAGTGGTGTGCCCGGTGATGTGGTGAGTGGCCTGTACACTTGAAGGTGTCCATATGCCATCAATCAGGCGCAACCCATCAATCTTGATGGTTTTCAGTGCTTTGTTTTTCGGATTGACGAAGTCGATCTGTTCGGGAAACCATGTGCTGGCATTGATGCGTGCGGTAAAGCCGCCATATCCCAGTTGTTTAGCGGTTGATGTGTCGACCGGTTCTCCCTGGATGATGTAGACCATATCCTCGTCAACCTGTTCTGAACCCAACAGGACAAAATTGTAATCTGCCAGGTTGAATTTGAAATCAGATTGCATGTCTTCGAAAGTAAAGTCGGTACCGAGAAAATAGTCTCCTCGGTCGGACGCTGGTATGCGACGGGTTTTGCCAGCGGCGGGAATATACAGCCAGCGCTCGTCACTTTTATCTAAATCCTGATGATCACGGCTTAAAAAAGTCAGCTCTCGAACGCGTTTGGGTTCCAGGTAGGTGATCCTTGTCAGCTTTGTGTCCTCTCCTGCGGCGCGAAATACAACAGCCTGACGCTGTCGAACCCGTCCGCGCTTATCCGTCAGCGTCATCTGTATGGTGCGGGTGGTCTGCTCAGCTTCAGTGCGATTTGCCACTGCAGCCGCAACTTCCTGGGCGGTGAACGCTTCGCCGTCCGGGCTGTAGACCAGGCTGGCGATGGCAACCAGTGAGAGGCTGCCGACGGTCCTGATGGCGGGTACAACACGCACCTGTTGCAGACGTTCGCGCATCACATAACACGCTGGAACAATAATCAGAGCGGACAGGAAACTCGCCATCGCGGCTACCGTGACCAGACCGCCAAAGCGTTGCAGGGTTGGCAAATCTGAAATCATCAGCACGGAAAAACCAACACCCAGCGCGGCGGCATTAAAAAAGCAGGCGCGAGCGGTACTGGGAACAACTCGGCTGATAATCTCGATGGCCGACGTATTCTGACCCTTGTTACGGGATGTGCGCATCTCGTATTGCAGGCGGTCTACCAGGTGGATGGCAAAGTCGACCCCGACGCCAACAGATATGGCTGCAAACATGCTGGTCGCGGGTTCAAGGTAGATATCCAGAGCACCCATAACGCCGTAGATGCAGAGCACCGTGAATGTCACTGGAATGACGGCGATAAATCCGACGCTCAGTGAGCGGAACACGCACACCGACATGATCAGAACCAGCAGCAGAGACAGGGCTACACCTGTGAAATGACTTTCCTGCAAGCGGGTCATCCAGTGGAAAGCGACGTTTACATCACCGGCAATGGTGGCCTGCATGCCGGGTTCAATAAACTCGTTAGCAAGATAGTCCTGTAACTCCAGTACCACTTCCCGGCTGTCGGAGAAGTAGTGCGAATTCAGGACGGCACGCAGCAGAGCAGCGTCGTAATCTGGTGTGATTTCTTCTTCAAGATCACTGGGGTCGCCAGACGCTTCATAAACCATAAGGTACTGAGCAATGGCATCATCAGTGCTTGGCAGTGTTCGGTTGGCTGTCACTGCCTGGTTGTTGACTGCGCTGTGCAGCAGAGTGAGGTAGTCAGCAATACTTACTGTCTTACTCACATGTTCATGGTCTTCCAGCCACGTCTGCAGATCAGCGATTTTTTTCATCCGCTGCGCGTTGAGCAAACCGTCGACTTCTTCAGTTGAAATAATGACATCAAGGAAGGCGGTGCCTGCAAACGTGTTGTGGATACGTTCGTCTGCGATGCGAATAGGCTCATCCGGCGCAAAGTTGTTCACCTGAGAGCGGTCAACCCGCAGCTCCAACGCACCCATAGCCGCGACCATGATCAGCAAGGCGAATCCGCCGAGGATTGCAGCGGGAAAGCGAGCGCCTAAGAGGCTGATATTACCCAGCCACACGCCGATAAAATCTGGACCCTTCAAGCCAAAATCAGAAAACAGTGGGCTCGGTCTGGGTTGTAGCAGTGTCAGTACCGCGGGCAGGACAAAAATTGAAAACACCCACGCCAATGCGACGCCAAGCATTGCATACCAGGCGAAATAGGCGATGGGTGGCATGATAGACACCACTGCAATACCGGTGAAACCGGCGATAGTGGTCAACGTTGTCAGGGTGATGGGGCGAGCCATGGCCAACATGGCATCAATCACGATCAGGCGCGGGTCTGTATCAGGCAGCCGGGCTCTACGTTCAAAGTATGCCGACAGAATGTGGATTGCATCCGCCACCGAAATGGCGACCAGAATAACGGGCAGTGCATTGGTGATTGCAAAATAGGGTACACCCTGCCAGGCCATGATGCCGAGGCTGCCACCGGCAGCGCCAAGCAAAACGATGATGGGACCGAGCAATGCTGACGCACGCATGAATGCAAAATACAGAAAGATGATCACAATCAGAAAAACAACAGGTTGCAACACACGGGCATCTGCATCGATGTAATCTGACAGATAGCCGCTTACGGCTGCGGGACCGGCGATATAAAAATCCAGTTCCGGATGATCCAGGGATTCGATGAGCTGTTGTACTTCGAGGTATGTGGTTGATGCCGCTCGAGGGTCGATAACCTCTGCCATGATGACCGCAGCCTGTTCGTCTGCTGACACCAACGTGTCTATATGGGGTGGCATATTGCGCCAGCGGCGCGCTGCTGCTTCAACAATAATGCTGTTACCAACGTCTGGATCAAAATAGGGGTCAACAAGAATGCTGCCGTCGACACCGACGATGGAAGACTCCGACGATATACTGGCGATGCGTTGCGGGTCTATGTTATCGATCTCACCAAGTGCTTCGGTGATCTGCTCGACCACGGCAAGGGTTTGCGTGCTGAATACGGTTTCACCATTACGCGTGAAAACCGCCACCGCGATCGGTTCAGTTAATCCAAACAGCGTTTTGGTCCGCTCGTTAGCCAGCAACGATTCGTGACCCGCAGGAACAAACGCGTCGATAGAGGTGTCCTTGACCAGTCGTGTCAGCCCACTGCCAGCGATGATGATAAACAGCAGCCCTAAAGAAACGGTTATCCAGGGTCTTTGCGTCAGCCGGTCGTAGAAATTGTAGAACGCGGTAGTCTGGTTCACGATGTTACCTCAATAAATTCGGCTGTTTCCTGCGAGGGGGTGGTGCCTGCTTGTTTGAAAATTGATTCGTCAATCTCCTGCCATTGGCGGATATAGTCGGGAGCTGGCAGGGGCTGTGCGCCAGGACTGACCTGGTCCACAACCTTCTGCGTGTTAACCCACTTTGAGCGGCTTCGCAGCGCCGCACGGCTGACGCCAACAGCGACCTTCCTGCCACTTAAGTCAACAAAGGTGTGTTCGAAGTAAAACCAGCGTTTGTCCCAATGCACCAGTTGTGTATGTACTTCATAACTCTGCATCAGCTTTAAGGTGCGTCGATATCGCGTCAGACCGCCGCCGAGTACCGCAGACCACTTCTGATCCATCATGGCTGTCAGCACACCTGTCCGGGCCATCCATTCGGTGCGTGAGACGTCCATGATCTGTAGATATCGACCGTTGTTCATATGACCAAAGACATCCAGATCATGAGGCCACACCCGGAAGCGTGTGATACAGGGGGCATCGTAGGTGAGGCGCATGCGCCGCAGGCTGGCGGCCAGCACCATGATGAGTCGTAGATATAAATTCATGTCTCCCCCGGTCTTTTCGATTCAATCCCGCTTATCTATATAGATCGTAAAACTGAGCCAAACCCCGCCAAGTTATTTCCGCTAACGTCTCCTGCTGCTTGTTGGAGATTTTTTGCACAAAAATGGGGCAAAAATATATTCAGAAGCAGCATCTGCACTGTTGTGTACCGTCGTGCCCCGTTTTCGTTCAAAAAAAGGTCACTTTTTCTGGCCCGCTCTTTGCAAACTCAGCAGTTAGAGCAAGTACGATTTCATATGGGTGAGAGGGAGCCAGCAGTGGTCGACAACAAATCTATACACGCAATTGTGTTTACTGATCTGGACGGCACTTTGCTGGATGATCGGTACGACCTGGCTGGCGCTGCCTACATGTGTAATGAACTCTATGCACGGGGTGTGCTGACTATTCCTGCGTCAAGCAAAACCAAGGCGGAATTGTCCGAACTGAAAGCACTGTTTTCTTATGATGCGCCACTGATCAGTGAAAACGGTGCCGGTATCGTCTGGCCGGAGAACCTGCAGAGCGCCTTGCTGGAACTTGGTGAAACCTCTGATCCGGATACAACCATCACTCCACCAATGAGTTATGAACAGATATGCGAGGTGCTGGAAACCATAAAGCATGGCCAGAAATTTGAGTTCAGCGGTTTTTCTGAACTGTCAGTTGAAGAAGTTGCCGCCGCCACTGGACTGGATATACATGGTGCGGCCCTGGCAAAGCAGCGCCTGGCATCGGAACCGATTATCTGGAGTGATGAATCTGTTCGCCTGGCAGACTTCAAAGCTCAGCTGCAGGCCAAGGGATTACACCTTGTTTCCGGCGGACGGTTTCATCATGTCATGCATCCAACGGATAAAGGGGTTGCCGCCCGTCGTCTGATGCAGGTCATTGCTGCAACGTGGGGAACCAAGCTGACCGTACTGGCCTGTGGTGACAGCCCGAATGACAAACCCATGCTGGAAGCCGCACAGGCTTGTGCGCTGTTCCCCCAGCGGGACGGCAGTTATATCCCCTGTACCCATCCTTTTTCTATCAAAGCTAAATCCGCCGGAGCGCTGCCCTGGTTAGAAGCGGTTAATGAGCTTCTATCCAAAGTGCTTAAGCCGCCACGGCAAGCGGATTTTCCTGCTTCACACCCATAACGAGTTTTTATTTTGAGCGATTTCTTTCAGAACGGCATCATCACCACCCTGCATAATCTTTCCAGTAAAGAACTGACGGACCTGGAGGCGGAGCTTGAGCTGTTTGCTCAAGCGCGGCCCATGACGCTGGTATTACCTTGCCTGTATTCAGAACTCAGCCAGCCGGCGTTGACCACCATTGTGGATGAACTGGCTCAGGCGAAGTATCTGTCACACATTGTGATAGGTCTTGATAGGGCGGACGAGGGGGAATACCAGCACGCTCTGCAGTATTTCAGCCGTCTACCTCAGGATCATACCGTGATCTGGAATGACGGGCCTCGAATGGGTGCCATAGCTGATCAGCTGAAAGCGCTGAATCTTGCCCCTGGAGAATTAGGCAAAGGCTGCAACGTCTGGTACTGCTTCGGGTTGATCCAGGCGATGGGCCAGGCAAAAGCGGTGGCGCTGCATGATTGTGATATTTCCACCTATGATCGGAGCCTGTTGGCGCGGTTGTTATATCCTGTTGCTCATCCACGATTTAATTATGAGTTCTGCAAAGGTTTCTATGCACGGGTAGCTGACGGCAAACTGAATGGCCGCGTCAGCCGCCTGCTGGTCTCTCCATTGATTCGAACCATGAAGAAAGTCAACGGCGCGCACCCTTACTTGGACTACCTGGACAGCTTTCGTTATCCCCTGGCGGGTGAATTCTCGATGCGTGCTGATGTGCTGAAAGATCTGCGTATACCCTCGGACTGGGGGCTGGAGATTGGCGTGCTGTCTGAAGTGTACCGAAACTATTCCACCAACAGGTTATGTCAGGTAGAGGTTGCTGATAATTACGATCACAAACATCAGCCACTTTCTGCAGAAGATGTCAGCAGTGGTTTGTCGCGTATGAGCATGGATATTGCAAAAAGCCTGTTTAAGAAGCTGGCAACATTTGGCACCGTTTTTGATATGGGGACAGTGCGTACTATTAAAGCGTCTTACCTGCGGGTGGCATTAGACCTTATAGAGTCTTATGCCAATGACGCTGAAATTAACGGGCTACATCTCGACCGTGATGCGGAAGAACGCGCGGTTGAGTTGTTTGCCAGCAATATTCTGAAAGCCGGCGAGTCTTTTTTACAGAGCGGTGAAGAGACGCCTTACATACCATCATGGAACCGGGTGACCAGTGTTTATCCAAATGTTTTCAATGACCTGCTCACTGCTGTGGATCAGGATTTTAAAGAACACTCGGTTCTGCACGCAAACGATGGGTTAAAGGCGCTCTAGCTCCAGCCACACAACCTGATAGGGATGCAGCTGCAGTTCCAGATCTGCAGCAAAGGTGGTTTGGGTCAGCAGATCCTTAACTTCGGGTGTATTAAGCAGACCAGGGTCGATATAACTGGAGAGAGAGATAGATTGCATGGTTGCAGAAAACGAAGCAATAACCAGAACTTTCTGTTGTGTTGCGCTTCGGCTGATAACCAGAAGCTGTGGTCCGCAAGGCATAACTTCCTGGTTTGCTGCGGGACTGAAGGCGGGTTGCCGTCGTCTGATCTCCAGCGTTCGGGTTAAAGCTGTGAAAACCTCATGCGGCAGACTGTTTGCGTCAGTTATGTCGCTGAGCACATCGCAAGCATGCAGCTTGCCGCGATTAATAGAACGTGTCCGTCCGGTTCTTTCAACAGCGTCGAGGTCATTCTGGCTGGCTAACAATGCGCGCAGATACAAAGCGGGCACACCTTGAAAGGCCAGCAGAAGTTGATGGGCACCAATGTAAGCGGGGACAATATCAACACTGCCGCCAAACGCTGCAAACAGAGAGATATTCATTTCATAAGCCTTCTGATCGCCACCGCTGGTGGTGCGCATGCTGACAAAACCGCCCTGACGATGCACGCGACTGATCAGTTTTTCGATGTCCTCATCGGGCACCAGGCCTTCAAGGGGGCGCAGACCGATGCCGTCGTGACTGGCGATGAAATTGAGATACGCGCAGCCCTCAGGGGGTTGCTGCAGTTCGCTCGCCCAGTTCTGCAGATAACTGCCATCATGGAACAGGTAGCTGTACAGCAGCAGAGGCGCGAGGCTGAACTGATAGACCATATGCGCTTCGTCTTTTTGTCCGAAATAGCTGATGTTCTCCAGGTGCGGCACGTTGGTTTCCGTCAACAGCACAACGTCAGCACCAGCGTGATCAATCAGCAGACGCATGATTTTAACCACCATATGGGTTTCAGGCAGGCTCATGCAGTTGGTACCGAGACGTTTCCAGAGGAAGGCGATGGCATCCAGGCGAATGTAACGCGCCCCACGATCAATGTAATCAAACAGTATGTCGATAAACTGACACAGGACTTCGGGGTTACTGAAATTCAGATCAATCTGGTCGTCGCTGAAAGTAGTCCAGACGTGTTTTGGACCCGCGTAGGTTTGCACTTCGCTCAGGAGCGGCGTGTTTCGGGGTCTGACTACATCATCCACGTCAGTGTCGGCCGGCAGCGCAATAAAAAACTCGCTGCCCGGTGCACGACCATTCACAAAATCCGCAAACCACAGGTGCTCTCGCGAACAGTGGTTGATCACAAGATCGAACATCAGATCAAAGTGCTCGCTCAGTGCTGTGACATCCTGCCAGTCGCCAAGATCTGCACGGACGCTGTTGTAGTCAACAACCGCAAAGCCATCATCAGAGGAAAACGGGAAAAACGGCAGTATATGTATACCGCTGAAATAGTCAGCAAGATGACTGTGGGCAAACTGGTGCAGAACCTGAAGTGGTGGTTTGTCACCGTCTACCAGCGTGTCTGCATAGGTAATCAGCAGTACATCCTTTTCGCTGAGTGTCGGTGCAGCGCTGTTGGCGGAGGTCTCTGATGTTGCTGTGCCCTTTCGCTCGCGGCGCTTTGCTACAGTTTGCAGCAACACCTTGGTCAGCTCAGGCGCAACGCCACCGCCATACAGGTGTGATAGATATTCCAGCAGGTAGTATTCGGTCGCAGTGGAGGGCGCCTCAACCGGGTTTACACCACTGCTGTTACCCCGCAAATCAGCAAATGCGACCTGGGTGTTTTTTGGATCTGAATCGTTCAAGAAATGGCCTGTTGTCTCTAGCTGTGAAAGATAGCAAATTTCCGGCGCTATTGAGTAACCTGCATTCTAAGGTTGAACAACATGCTGCTGCTTGATTGGCTGATTCTATTCAGTTACCTGTGTGGGATGTTGCTGCTGGCGGCTTACGTGGGACGTAAACAAGCCAACAGTACAGACTATTTCCTCGCCGGCCGCGGTATGGGCAGCGCCTCGCTTGCCGCATCGACTATGGCGACCCAGTGCTCAACCAACAGTCTGTTGGGCGCGCCTGCGTTTGTCGGCTTTACCCTCGGCGGTGGTCTGCTCTGGCTCCAATATGAACTTGCAGTACCTCTGGCGATGGCCGCGCTGATCTGGATTATCGTGCCAGCCAGACAAGCTCGGGTAACGTCTATCTACGAAATTCTGGAACAACGCCTGGGTGTCGCCAGTCGCAGACTGGCCAGCGCTGCATTTCTGTTGTTTCGTGGTGTCGCTACAGGTGTCACCATTTATGGTGTTGCCCTGATTCTCAGCGCCATTCTTGGACTGTCGTTTACCTGGTCTGTCGTCTTGTTAATGGCCATAACCATTTTTTATGATGTGCTGGGTGGGCTGCGGGCGGTTGTGCTCAGCGATCTGATTCAACTCGCGCTGCTGGTGACAGCGGTCTGGGTCAGTGTATTTCTGCTGGCAGATGCCACCAGCTGGTCTGCTTTCTTCGAACACCGCACCGATACGCTGGTTAACGATTGGGGATTTACCGGCAACGACTATGGCTTCTGGCCTATGCTGATTGGCGGCTTCTTTCTATACATGGCTTATTACGGGTGCGATCAGAGTCAGGCGCAGCGTGTGCTGGCCGCCGACAGCGATGCCGGTTCTCAACGTGTGCTGCTGTTAAACGGTTTACTGCGCTTTCCGCTGGTGTTCAGTTATTGCCTCCTAGGTATGGGGCTGGCGGCGTTTGCGAGTGCACATCCCGAATTCATCAACACACTGCCGCAGACGTCAGCAGGCCAGCCTAATTTCAACATGGTTTTCCCAACTTATGTGATGAACTACTTTGCGCCGGGCTTTGTCGGCCTGGTCATGGTGGGATTGATTGCAGCAGCAATGTCCTCAGTTGATTCTGCAATCAATTCGCTGTCCGCAGCCACCATGGAAGATTTTGTCAAACCGTTCAAAGATTTAAATGAACGGCAGACCCTTACGTACTCGCGGATCACCACTTTGTTGTGGGGGTTGTTCAGCATCGTGTTTTCTTTCCAGGTTGAGCAGATTGCACCCACTGTGCTCGAAGCCATCAATAAAATAGGTTCGATGGCCAACGGCCCATTGCTGGCGATGTTTGTAGTTGCACTGTTGCTAAGAGGAGTGAGTCAGAAAGCCGCATTAAGCGGTTTTGCGGTTGGCTTGCTGGCCAACGTCGGGGTGGCCTTGTTTGTGCCCCAGGTGTCCTGGCTATGGTGGAATGTCATTGGCCTGGGTGCGTCCCTGCTGACCACGTTGACTCTACAAATGTTTCAGGGGATTGGCGTTAAACGCGCTTTCTATACTTATCCGACAAGGCGCCCAACAGTCACGGCGCTGATCCTGATGGCTTTGCTGATTCTTGCCTGCTGTATCTATCTCGACCAGTTGGCGGGCTGATCCAGCGTCGCGCACCAAAATGTGGCATTTGTCTGAAAACTCTCTAAGATGCCGCCAAGCTCTCTTGCACACGAGAGAGGTCAATGGAGAGTCCCAAATGAAAAAAGCTATCAGACTGTTTTTGCCTGCCCTGTTGCTGTCACCGCTGGCAGTTTCAGCTGCAGAACCGGTGATGGAAGAAGTTGTGGTTACAGCAACAAAAAGAGCCACAACCGCACAGGAGGTGCCGTTTTCTCTGAATGTTCAATCCCAGGAAGATATAAAGCGCGCCGGCGCCAGTAATATCGAAGAACTGTCGCGAAATATCGCCGGTCTGACCGTACAGAACCTCGGTCCAGGTCAGAGTCAGGTCGCGATTCGCGGCGTATCAGCGGGTCAGATTGTCCGCGACCAGCCGGGTGTGAAAGAACAGGTTGGTGTTTATCTGGATGAATCGGTGATTTCTCTTTCACTGTTCACCCCGGATTTTGATCTTTATGACCTTAATCGAGTTGAAACCCTGCGCGGGCCCCAAGGTACTATTTTCGGCTCGGGTTCCGTCGGCGGCACTATTCGCTACATCACGAATCAACCGGTCCTGGGTGAGACCGAGGGGTCGTTTGAGCTCGATCTGAACAGAGTTACGGACGGTGACATAGGTGGTCATGCAAAAGGCATGATCAACCTGCCGATCGGTGATACTGCTGCATTACGTCTGGTGGGTTACACCAACCAATATCCTGGTTTTATCGATGCGCGTACGGAAAACGGTAAGAAAGACGATGTGAATGACGGCACCAGCAATGGTATCCGTGCGGCACTTCGATTCGAGCCAAACGATATGTTGGCGATTACACCGCGTATTGTTTATCAGGAAATTGAAACTGACGGTTTCAATCGACAGGAATCGTTCAACCTGTTTGCCAACCCCTTCACAACCACACGACCAGCTATACGACTAGATGAGCGTGAACAGTATCTGCTTCTGGACGAGGCTTTTGAAGATGAAACGCTGCTGGCTGACGTTACGGTTGAAGCCAGTTTTGATGGTTTTGATCTGACCTCGGTCACCAGTTATACCGAACGTGACATTCTTGTCAGTCGGGATGCCAGTGCTTTGACTGGCAGTGTATCGGTTGACCTGGGTTTTCCGGAATCAGCTGTCACTATTCCCTCAAACCTGCGGGATACAACAGATGTAGAGCAAATCACTCAGGAGCTGCGTATCAGTTCAAATGATGACGGTAAACTGTTCTGGTTGTTTGGTGTGTTCTACTCGGATACCGAACGTGAATATCGTCAGCGCCTGCCAACCTCAGGGTATGATGCCGTGACTGATGCAGTGCTTGGTGCAGGCACGGCTGCAGGTGTTGCTAACGGATTCCCTGCAGACTCTCCGTTCAACTCAGATCTGCCTTACGACATTGAACAGTTGGCAGTATTTGGCGAGATCACTTACGACTTCAGCGAAGATTTCCGCGTGACCGTTGGTGGTAGATGGTATGACTTTGAAGAAGAACGCACGATTACAACCGGCGGCTTGTTTGCCGCTGGTGATTCCGGTGTTGTAGATAAAACCGAATCTGACGGTTTTAACCCTCGCGTTCTGGCCAGTTATGATTTGAACGATGCAGTAACACTGAATGCGCAAGCCGCTCAGGGTTTTCGTCTTGGTGGTGTGAACGATCCATTGAACACCGCACTGTGTACGCCAGGTGACCAGGCGACGTTTGGCAGCTTCCAGGCTTATGATGACGAAACCATGTGGAACTATGAACTGGGGCTCAAAGCTGTTTTCGACAATGGCATAACGCTGCAGGCGGCTGCATTTCATGCTGAAATCGAAGATCTGCAGGTGACCCTGGATGCCGGATCCTGTTCTTCGCGAATATCGTTTAACGTCGAAGATGCGCATTCAACAGGCTTCGAAATTGAAGTGACAGCTAATCCGTTAGAAGGGCTTGAGCTTGGCCTGTCGGGCAGCATTGCTGAATCTGAGTTTGACAGCACAGTACGCTCCGAAACCGGTGACGTTCTGGGGGGCGTTGAAGATGGCAACCGCCTGGCTTCCGTACCTGAGTTTCAGATGTCGGGTAACGCAACCTATACAGTGCCAACGCAGTGGTTTGATGGTGCAAGCTTCTTTGTACAGGCAACAGTGCAGCATGTGGGTGATCGCATCACTCAACCCAGTGATCAGGTAGCCGGCGCTGGCGCTTTTGTCAGCGGATTGCCATTTGCGGGAGCAACAGGTACAGAAGTCACCAATATTGACCTCGAACTCGATCCATACACGCTGGTGAATCTGAACGCCGGATTTATCAGCCAGAACTGGGAAGCAGTGTTGTACGTGAATAACGCAACGGACGAAAACGCAGATCTGTCTTTTGACAGGGAGCGTGGTGGACGTGCACGTCTGGGTTTCCGTACAAACATGCCACGTACCCTGGGTGTCACCTACCGGCGTTTCTTCTAAACGCCTGGTCAGGCGGCAAGCCTTAAGTATCGGGGCGCGCTTGCGCTCCGTTACTTCCCCTTGAATTCCGGTGTCCGCCTTTCGACAAATGACTGCACACCTTCGTTGAAGTCCTGTGACTTGAACAGATTGAGCACAGACATCAGCACATGATGGGAATGGCTTTCGAAATCCTGAGTTAAGCCGTGTCGAAAAAGACGCTTGATCTCAGCAATGGCCAGCGGTGCATTGCCTGCAATTTTTTCCGCCCACTGGTCCACCGTGCTGGAGAATTCTGCTTCCGGGCAGGCGGTGTTGGCCAGTCCGTACTCAACGGCGGTGTGTGCATCCATGTTGTCACCCAGCATGGCTACCTCGCAGGCTTTTGCCCAACCTAACAATCGCGGCAGATACCAGGTACCACCACTTTCAGGCACAACTCCCATTCTCGCGAACCCTGGCATCAGCACCGCAGCTTCGCTCATGATGCGCATATCGCAGCCCAGGGCCAGGTCTAAACCATACCCGGCAGCGACACCGTTGATGGCGCCGATGACCGGGGTGTCCATACGCTGCAGAGTGACGGTGCAGATTTCACGGGTTGAATAGTGCCTTGCGCCCGCGGAAGCAAGGTCTGAGCCGCCGATACCTTCCCCTGATGCAGCTTGTTTGAGATCCAGTCCCGAGCAGAAGCCGCGACCGGCACCGGTCAACACCACAACGCGCACGTCAGCGGCATCGTCCGCGGCCTTAAAAGCCTCGTTAAGTTCTGCCAGCATATTGGAGGTGATTGCGTTCATGACCTCCGGTCGGTTCAACGTAATCCAGCGCACGTGACCACTGTCTTCGATAAGCACTTCGTTCATAGCCGTCTCCCCAGGTGTCTAAATAATGCAGTATACAAATTTCAAAGCGCAGCCCACAGCTTGCGCGCCTGTTGCTGGTGCCTGGCCATCAGTTCGCCAAGGTCAGTATTCACCAGGGCGCCGTGCTGTATGCGCCACTGACCATTTATCATGACCGCTTCAGCCCTGTGCGCACCGCTCAGGATCAGAGCTGCCAGCGGATCATCGCTGCCACTGAAGCGAAGCTGGTCCAGCTTGAATAAGGCAATATCAGCGGCGGCACCAGGCACCAGGCGACCCAGTTCTGAGCGATGTAGCAGGTTTGCGCCGCCCTGTGTAGCCCAGCGTAAAGCGTCCAGGTGCGAGGTCAGGTTATCTGTTGATGCCTCCTGAGATTCAGCCAGGCGCTGTATCAACAACGCCTGGCGCACTTCCTGTATCAGATTCGAACAGTCGTTGGAGGCAGAACCATCAACCCCCAGGCCGACATTGACACCCGCTGCTTCCAGAGCGGCGGCTGGGCAGATTCCTGATGCGAGAATCATATTTGAACTGGGACAGTGGCTCACGCCGCAGCCGGCGCTACCCAGTCGTTTAATTTCCTGACTGTCAAAGTGAATACCGTGTGCAAACCAGGCTTTCGAATTGATCCAGCCTAATTGTTGCAGGTAGTCGACCGGTCGAAGACCAGAATGTTGCAGACAAAACTCGGTTTCATCGTGAGTTTCAGCCAGATGGGTGTGCAGCAGCACATCGTGCTCGTCGGCCAGCGTTGCGCAGGCCTGCATGAGTTCAGCGGTGACGGAAAATGGTGAGCAGGGCGCCAGAGCGATCTGGGTCATGGCAAAGGGTGTGCTCTGATGGTGGTCGCGGATAAGCCGCTCGCACTCATCCAGAATAGTTTGCTCGGCTTGTACGATATGGTCCGGTGGCAGGCCGCCAGAAGACTGCCCCAGACTCATGGAGCCTCTGGTCAACACCACACGCATACCCAGACGATCAGCCGCGTGAACCTGCCTGTCGATGGCTTCGTCCAGCTGGTCTGAGAAGACGTAGTGATGATCGGTGGTAGTGGTGCACCCGGACAGCATGAGTTCTGCCAGGGCCAGTTCAGTGGCAATCTCAACCATATCGTTGGTCAGATTAGCCCAGAGTGGATAAAGGGCGGTCAGCCAGGCAAACAGAGGTTTGTTGAGTGCACTTTTGTGGGCCCGGGTCAGTGTCTGGTAAAAATGGTGGTGGGTGTTAATCAGACCAGGCAGCAGAACCATATCGCTGGCGTCAATAGTCACATCAATTGGGTGACTGGGTGTTTCACCTGCTGCCAGTACCTGTGCAATTGTATTGCCGGATATGATCAGGCCGCCGTCTGCGCGCCCCGGCACCTGTCCGTCAAAACTGGCGCAGGGGTTTCTGATCCAGGTTGTGGTCATGAGCAAGCTACCGGCATTATTTAGAGGAATATGAACTTAGCGATGAATATTGTGGCGATAACATACACAGCTGCCGGGCATTGGCGTGCGCCGCCACTGCCCAGTTTTATACCGGCGTAACTGATGAACCCGATACCTATGCCATCAGCAATGGAGAAAGACAGTGGCATTGCCAGTGCTGTGATGACTGCCGGTGCAGATTCAGTGATGTCCTGCCAATTCAGGTCTGCGAGACCTTTTGCCATCAGGCAGGCAACAAACAACAGCGCGGATGCGGTTGCGTAGCCGGGAATGCTTTGTGCCAGAGGTGCAAAAAACAGGCAGGCAAGAAAGATCAGACCAACAAAAACGGCCGTCAGACCCGTGCGCCCACCGGCTTCAACGCCCGCGCCGCTCTCAATGTAGCTGGTTGTGGAAGACGTCCCTGCCAGTGCCCCCAGCACTGTTGCACCTGAATCTGCCAGCAAGGCTTTGCCCAGGCGCGGGAGCTTGCCATTCTCATCCACTAAATCCGCTCGTGTTGCCACTCCAACCATAGTGCCAGCGGTGTCAAACACGTCGACAAGGAGCAAGGTAATGATCACTGTGACCATGGTGATGTTGAAAGCGGCTGCAATATCGAGCTGCAGAAATACCGGAGCGGCCGAAGGCGGTAAGGCGATAATGCCCTGAAATTCCGCGTCGCCGGTCAGCCAGCCGATAACCGTGACGCCAAGCATGCCAATGATGACTGCACCAACAACCTTTCTTGCAGTGAGGGCGACGATAAGAAAAAAGCCGAACAGACAGAGAAACGCTGGCGCAGCGGTCAGGTCACCGAGGCTGACAAGTGTAGCGGGATGATCAACGATAATGCCGGCGTTGCGCAAAGCGATGAATCCGATAAACAGTCCGATACCGGCAGCGATGCCCAGTTTCAGGTTCCGCGGAATAGCGTTAATCAACCATTCGCGTAGCGGCAGCAGGCTCAGGATGACAAACAGGATGCCGGACAGAAACACAGCGCCCAGAGCAGCCTGCCAGGTGTGTCCCATGCCCAGGACAACGGCAAAGGTAAAAAACGCGTTCTGTCCCATCCCGGGCGCCTGGGCAATCGGATAATTGCCCAGCAGCCCCATGAGAATAGAGCCCACTGCTGCTGCGATACAGGTCGCCACAAAAACCGCGCCGAAATCCATCCCTGCTTGTGACAGCACCGAGGGATTGACCACGGTGATATAAGCCATTGTCAGGAAAGTGGTAAATGCAGCAGCGCCTTCAATACGGATACTGGTGCCGCGTTCAGAGAGCTGAAAAAAATGATCAATAGAAGGCATGGGTGATCTCGCAGGCGCGGCGGGGTGTATAGTTATTGGTCAGAAGCCGCAGCCTGGGGTTACCTTATCGCGATATCTCTTGCGCGCCAATACTGCGCACCGGCAGAGTCAGGAAAGAGATTGTTTCGAAACCCACGCGAGGGTTCTACAGCACCAATATTGTTCGCGTTGTTTGCCTGTGCACTGATTTGGCGCGTCGGTCTGTCAACACGGCACGAATTTCCGCGAACGCTGATGGACGGCGATAGAAAGCTTGCGCACAATGATGTGGAACGCTTTTGGTTTTCTCAAGATGACAGCAGATCCATACACAGTCGCAGATCCCGGGCTGAACCCAAGCGGGGTTCAGCAGGGATGGCGAGCGAGTCTGAGTCTGGACTATTCGCAGGCGGGCGCGCGGACACTTTTATCACATCAGCATTATGGCCCATTACGCGTACAACGGCCTTTCTTCCCTGAAGGCGGTGTGAATCACACCTATGTGCTGCATCCGCCCGGCGGTATGGTCGGGGATGATCTTCTGCAGATTCATGCTTCCGTTGACACCTCTGCACACGCTCTGATCACTACGCCTGGAGCGACAAAGGCCTATCGCAATGTGTGCACACAATCGCAATTAAATACATCGTTGCGGGTGGACGGCATTCTCGAATGGTTGCCTCAGGAGGTTATTCTGTTTGATAACAGCAAGCTCAGCAGCCAGACACAAATCAGATTGGGGCCGCAAGCGCGTTTAATCAGTTGGGAAATCATCTGCCTTGGGCGTCCCGCGGGGGATTTACCCTTTGATGAGGGTTTCGCGCGGTTCCTGACAACAGTAGAAAGTCCAGCAGGCAGGGTGTTACACGATAATCTTTTGCTCGATGCAAAATCACCACTAATACGCTCACCCTGGGGGTTGAATCAGAACACGGCGATTGGCGTAATGCTTGCATATCCCGGAGACATCAATCTGCGGGATAAGGTGCGGGAGGTGCTTCATGCAAACAACCTTGCTGTTGGTGTTACCTTGTTAGACAGTCTGCTTGTGATCCGGGGCATGGCTGCCCAGGCGCAGAATCTGCGGCGTGTATTTGTTCAGGTCTGGGAAGCCATCCGACCGATCCTGCTCAGACGTGAAGCCTGCCTGCCGAGAATCTGGAATACATAGATCGCGATAGAGAGAGAACAGATGGAACTCACACCCAGAGAAAAAGACAAACTGCTCCTTTTTACCGCAGCTCTGGTAGCAGAAGGGCGACTCGCCCGAGGTGTCAAACTCAATTACCCCGAAGCGGTTGCGCTGATTTCGAACGCCATTGTGGAAGGTGCGCGCGATGGGCGCCGGGTAGCAGATCTGATGCATTACGGTACAACCTTGTTAAGTGCTGATCAGGTCATGGAAGGTGTTGCGGAAATGATTCACGAGGTGCAGGTTGAAGCGACTTTCCCGGATGGCACAAAGCTGGTGACGGTACACAATCCAATTCCACACGAACCGGGTCTGGTTCCAGGAGAAGTGTTGGTTGATGAAGGTGAGATCGAATTGAACGTTGGTTTGCACACGCTGTCGATTACTGTCGCCAACTCAGGGGATCGACCGGTTCAGGTAGGCTCGCATTACCACTTCTATGAAACCAATAACGCGCTGCTGTTTGACCGTGAGTCCACGCGTGGCATGCGTTTAAACATAGCTGCGGGAACAGCCGTGCGCTTTGAACCCGGTCAGGAGCGCGATGTTGAGCTGGTTGCCTTTGCCGGAGAGCGAAAAGCGTTTGGCTTTCAGGGCAGGGTGATGGGTGACCTTGGAGACTCTCAATAATGGTCAAGCTTTCAAGACAGGCTTATGCAGACATGTTTGGACCCACCGTGGGTGATCGAGTGCGACTGGGAGACAGCGCCCTGATCATTGAAGTGGAAGCCGATCATACCCGTTATGGCGATGAGGTTAAGTTTGGTGGCGGAAAAGTCATACGTGACGGTATGGGCCAGAGTCAGCGCTCTTCGGCCGATTGCGTAGACACCGTTATTACTAATGCTTTGATTGTTGATCATTGGGGCATTGTTAAAGCGGATGTGGGTATAAAGGCAGGCAGAATTTTCGCGATTGGCAAAGCTGGCAATCCGGATACTCAAGCTGGCGTCGATATTGTGATTGGTCCAGGTACTGAAGTCATTGCGGGTGAAGGTCAGATTCTGACTGCTGGCGGTATCGATGCTCATATCCACTTCATTTGCCCGCAGCAGGTCGACGAAGCACTGATGTCCGGCATAACAACCATGTTGGGCGGTGGTACCGGGCCGGCAACCGGCACCAATGCCACTACCTGTACACCAGGGCCGTGGAATATTCACCGTATGTATCAGGCGGCAGACTCGTTGCCGGTTAATATCGGTTTTCTGGGCAAAGGCAATGCCAGCCTGCCTGATGCGTTAAAAGAGCAGGTGGAAGCCGGCGTGATGGGGCTGAAGCTGCATGAAGATTGGGGTACAACCCCCGCCTCGATAGATAACTGTTTGAGTGTGGCAGAGCAGTATGACATCCAGGTGGCGATCCATACCGATACTTTAAACGAGTCGGGTTTTGTAGAAGACACCCTGGCCGCCTTCAAAGGCCGCACTATTCACACCTATCATACCGAAGGTGCTGGCGGTGGACATGCGCCGGATATTATAAAAGCCTGTGGCTCTGCTAACGTTCTGCCTTCGAGCACTAATCCGACACGACCTTATACGGTTAACACGATTGATGAACATCTGGATATGCTGATGGTCTGTCATCACCTGGATCCCAGCATTCCCGAAGATGTTGCCTTTGCAGAGTCCAGAATTCGCCGGGAAACCATTGCGGCTGAAGACATACTCCACGATCTGGGCGCTTTTTCCATGATCGCTAGCGACTCCCAGGCTATGGGTCGTGTCGGCGAAGTTATATGCCGGACCTGGCAGACTGCGCACAAGATGAAAGAGCAACGTGGCCCATTGCCCGAGGACAGCAGTCGTGCCGATAACCACCGGGTCAAACGTTATATTGCCAAATACACAATAAATCCCGCTATTGCGCACGGCATTGCCCATGAAGTGGGTTCAGTTTCGGTCGGCAAACTCGCAGACCTGGTGTTATGGAAACCTGCATTTTTTGGCAGTAAACCCAGTCTGATCATAAAGGGAGGCTTTATTTCCGCAGCACCCATGGGTGATCCAAACGCCTCGATACCTACACCACAGCCAGTTATATATCGGGAAATGTTTGGCGCGCTGGGGGCAGCCCGACAACATACCTGTGTCAGCTTTATGTCGCAGGCTGCGATAGCGCTCGGTGTGGCGGAGTCGATTGGTGTGAAGAACTCAGTCGTGGGTGTGACAGATTGTCGCACGGTGCAGAAGAAAGACATGTTGTTAAACACTTACCAACCGGATATCGAAGTAGATGCGCAAACCTACGAAGTCCGTGCGGACGGGAATCTACTGACCTGCGAGCCTGCTACGGAGTTACCTATGGCGCAGAAGTACTTTCTTTTTTAAAGATGCTTGAACTGACAGAAAAACTCGATAAACCTCAAACCAGCACAGGTGTGCTGTTGTTACCTTTCGAGGTTCGGCAAAAGAGCCGCTTCCGTGCGGTATTGGCTGACGGTCGCGATGTAGGGGTTTCTATCGAGCGGGGCTCTGTACTTCGGCATGGTGACTTTCTGGGCGACGGTGCCGGTCAGGCCATAGCTGTTGAAGCAGCACCTGAACGCGTTTCAACGGTGTATGTTGATAACAGGCAACTGCTTGCCAGAGCCGCGTACCATCTGGGCAATCGCCATGTGCCTTTGCAGGTTGGCACCGGTTGGCTGCGCTATCTTGAAGACCATGTGTTGGATGGAATGTGTGAACAACTGGGACTGACTATCAGGCACGAGAATCAGCCCTTCGAGCCGGAGTCCGGCGCTTATGGACACCATCACTCCCATGAATGATTTTCGATTATGGCAGTTAATCAGTTCCACGTTGCCTGTGGGTGCGTATGCCTACAGTGGCGGACTGGAATCGGCTGTAGAACATGGGCACGTGCACAACTTTGTCTCCTGTAAAGAGTGGCTTGCCGGGTTGTTGGGGGAGTCGTTTGCCTTTAATGATTTACCTCTTTTTCTGCGTCTATACGATCTTTGGGAACAAAGAAATATTGCTGGTGTAGTGCTGGCGGGTAAAAGGTTACAGAGTCTGCGGGAAACTCATGAACTGCTGGCTGAAGACAGACAGACGGGTTCTGCGTTGCAGCGGCTGATGATCGATCTTGAGATTGCGGATGCAGATAAGATTACTCAGCCCAGTTTTGCTGTGATGTTTGCGCTGGCTTGTGTGCGCTGGCGCATCGCGCGGCTTGATGGCGCTCATGGACTGGTCTGGGCCTGGCTTGAAAATCAGGTGGCGGCGGCAATAAAACTGGTGCCTCTAGGGCAAACGGATGGTCAGCGTCTGCTGTTGCAGCTTACGCCTGTCCTGCAACAGGCGGTGACCACTGCGGAGTCTTTAGATGATGCTGACGTAGGGCGCTCGCTGCCGGGCCTGGGTCTGTTAAGCAGCTGGCATGAAACTCAATATAGCCGCCTGTTCCGTAGCTGAGCTATGCAGGTGGATAATGAATCAGGTGAGGTGAATGAATAAAACGGCGTTACGGGTAGGCATTGGTGGTCCGGTTGGCTCAGGTAAAACAGCCCTCACGTTAGCTCTGTGTCAGTTGTTACGGGATACCTTCAGTATCGCGGTAGTCACCAACGACATATACACCCAGGAAGATGCTCAATTTCTCACCCATCACGGGGCGCTGCCTGCGCAACGGATCCGAGGTGTGGAGACAGGCGGCTGCCCGCATACGGCTATACGTGAAGATGCGTCTATGAATCTGGCAGCCATTGCCGAGCTGCAGGATCTGCACGGCCATCTGGATATTATTTTTGTAGAAAGTGGCGGCGACAATTTAAGTGCCACCTTCAGCCCTGAACTATCGGATTTGACCATCTATGTGATCGACGTGTCTGCTGGCGACAAAATCCCTCGTAAAGGCGGCCCTGGTATTACTAAATCGGATCTTCTGGTCATTAACAAAATCGATCTGGCGCCGTATGTGGGTGCATCGTTATCGGTCATGGACACCGATGCGAAACGTATGCGCGGAGAACGTCCATTTGTGTTTACCAATCTGAAAGAATCGACCGGATTAAGCGATATCGCTGAATTTATCAAACATCAGGGCATGTTGACGGCCTGATACTATCCTGACAAAGCGGATGCAGAGATATAAACAGGCTCGCTGAGCAGATGCTCATCACAGTTCGGGCGTGTGTCATTGCTGTCGACGATCAGAAATGTAGCACCCTGCTGGAATGCAATCAGCGGCATGTGCCAGGTGCCACGGTGGTATTGAATACTCTGTTGGCCATTGCTTACAAATCCGACTAATTCGCCGGGCAGGTCTTCAGGCGAAGTTTCTGCGACAACAATAATCATCTGTTGCTGCTGCAGAGGGATAAACGCCTGGCTGCCCAGGGGGTGTCTCTCCAGCAGGGTTATCGCATAAGGTAGCGTGGTTGCCTGAAGGCACTGTGCAATGCTGATAATGGCCTGGCAGCCGGGCTGAATGTCGGTTGTGGCAAGACTGTCAAAACGGAGAAACCTCGCATCGTTCATGGGCTTGCGATCTGCGTCTGTTTGATCTTCAGATCGGGCTTCAATCACTTCACCGTATGCTGCAAAGCTGTCCTGGGATAATGGTTTTAACTGTAGTTCTGACGGCACAACTTTAAATCGCTGACTTTGAGGGTATGCCGCGCAGGCGGATCCGGCTGATGCCGCCATCCGGAAAAATGTCCATGCGTACGTGAGTCACAGCATCGTGCTGCTGCAGATCAGTGAAAGTGTGAACATGATCCATGGTGAGTTTCTGTTCAGCCATCAACAGCGGCCAGCTTGCTGACGCGTTTGCGAGGTCTTCATGGGTGTCACTTTGCAGATGTGCATATTTGAGGGAGACCCGGTCGGGGTAGTTGCCTTTGAAATGGGCCGTGTCAATTTCCACCTCGCTGATTTTACCAGGTGTGCCAAGCTGCAGAATAACCCAGTCGTTACCCGGGGTGCGCCGTCGTGCAGTCTCCCAGCCGTCGCCCATATTGACGCCACGACCAGGGATATTGAGGTTGTGCATGCTGCCAAAATGTTCGTCGTTGCAGGCCAGGGCCCGGCCGCCATTTTCCAGCGCAAACAGATCGGTAACGTCATTGGATGGATGCTTTTCCCAGTCTTTGCGAATTTCACCGTACACACGTAAACGAGCGATACCACCATCAGGAAAAATGTTAAGTCGCAGATGGGTGATCGGCTGGTCAAACTCAACGGGCACAAATAGATGACTGTTTCCCTGCAGTGTGCTCTTAAGCACGAGATTCTTCCACTGTGTTGTTTCAGCCGGGATCTTCGCATCACTGTAGCAGGCGTCAATGGACGCGGCGGGAGGGTAGTTACCGGTGAAATGTGAGGTATCAATGTCAAAGCCGTGGACAATTCCAGGCGTGCCCAGCCTAACGATGCAGTAGTCGTATCCGGGAGTACGTTTACGTCGGCTTTCCCAGCCGTCCATCCATTTGCCGTTTTCATCGTACTTATCGGGAACAAAAACTGGTGGTTTGGGATCGATCAGCCTCGACTTATCCGCAAAGAAATCATCTGTTGCGTAAACTACCTCTGCGCCCAGCCGTGGCTGCGCCAGGTCTATCCATTGGTGGAAGGGATGAACGGTGCTATTCAAAATAACTGCTCCAGACGTAGACGGGCGATTTTATGAATTTCAAAGATCGCCTGGTTGAACTCGGTGTCATAGTCGTTTCCCAGACGCTTTTCACAGGCTGCCATGATTTCATGCCTGTTGCTGTTTTTCACCGCCATCACAAATGGGAAAGAGAATTTGTCTTTGTAGGCCTGGTTGAGTCGCTGCAAAGTGGCAAATTCTTCAGGACTGCACTGATCTAAACCCGCGCTTGCCTGTTCGTCAGTTGAGGCGGCGGTAAGCTCGCCGGCAACGGCCAGGCGACCGGCGAGATCAGGGTGTGCACGTATCAGGGTAAGGCGTTTATCCGCTTCAGCCCGGTCGACAACGCCAGCCATAATATCTGCCAGGGCGGCCGCGGTTTCTGCCAACCGTCCCTGTTCCCAGCAGGCCTCTGCAACCCAGGGGGAGTGTTCATAGACGCCACCGAAGCGCTGCACAAAGGCCTCAAGCTCCAGGGTCATGGTGCAGGTGTCTCCAGGGGATGTGTGGCTCGCCAGTGGTTGGCGATGTCCAGGCGTGTACAACACCAGACGGCTTCTCTGTCTGCAACGTGATCCAGAAAACGGGCAAGGGCAGCAGCACGTCCCGGTTTGCCAGCCAGTCGACAATGTAAGCCCACCGACATCATTCTGGGAGAATCCTCTCCTTCCAGATACAGCTGTTCAAACGTGTCCATAAGATAATCGAAAAATTGTGTACCGGTGTTGAATCCCTGTGCAGTAGCAAAGCGCATATCGTTAACGTCCAGCGTATAAGGCACCATCAGTTGGGGGTTGGCAAACTGGGTATCCCAGTACGGCAGGTCGTCAGCATAGCTGTCCGCGTTGTACAAAAAACTGTTGTTCTGTGCAATCAGCTTATGTGTGTTGGGGCTCGTGCGTCCCAGGTACCAGCCTTCAGGTGGGGTACCTGTGATCTCCTCATGGATGCTGATAGCCTGCTGCAGGTGATGACGTTCGGTTTCTTCATCGATGAACTGATAGTCTAACCAACGGTATCCGTGGCTTGCGATTTCCCAGTTTGCCTCTTTCATCGCAGCCACTGCTTCGGGATTTCTGGCCAGCGCCATCGCCACGCCAAACACCGTGACCGGAATCCTGCGTTGTGTGAACAGACGATGCAAACGCCAGAAACCCGCTCGAGCGCCGTATTCATACAGGCTCTCCATGCTCATGTGACGCATATTCTGGTAGGCCTGGGCGCCAACAATTTCTGACAGAAATGCTTCTGATTCGTGGTCGCCGTGCAACAGGCTGCGTTCGCCGCCTTCTTCGTAGTTGATAACAAACTGCAGCGCTATTTTCGCCTGCCCTGGCCATTGGGCATCGGGGACTGTACTTCCATAGCCGATGAGGTCTCTGTTATAAGGCTCTGTCATGTTTTATCCGTCGGGCTCGGCTGCGGTATCTGTTTCTGTTGCTGTTCGGGCTGTATACCAACTCGCAATTCTGCTTCGTTCATCCTCAGTTATCTGCGTCAGATTGCCAATCGGCATAACCCTGCTGACAACGGTCTGCTCGTAAATTCTCTGTGCCTGGGCCTGAATCTGCTCTGTGGTCTCGAGCATGACGCCACCCGGAGGGCTTGTATAAGCTGCGAAGGTAGGTTGTTCAGCGTGGCATGAGACACATCGGCTCAGAATGATGCCATGCACCTCGTCGAGAGACACTTCAGCAGTCGGGGCCTCGGAGCGCCCGGCAGGTGCCAGAGGAACCGCAACTGCAGCGATCAAGCCCAGTGCAAACAGCACCGGCCATATCGGTGCCTTGCCTTTATGACGAGCTACAAAATAATAGCGGATCAAAGCGCCAGCCAGGGATAACGCAATCAGAATCAGCCAGTTGTAGGTATGTGCGTAGGTTAAGGCGTAGTGATTGCTGATCATCACAAACAGAACCGGCAACGTGAAATAGGTATTGTGAACGGATCGTTGTTTGCCTTTGATGCCGTATTGTGGGTCCGGGGCTTCACCTTCCTGGGCAGCGCTGACCATGCGTTTCTGTCCGGGAATAATGACAAAAAACACGTTGGCAACCATGATGGTACCCAGCACAGCGCCGAAGTGAATGTAAGCACCCCGACCGCTGAACACCTGGCAGAGTGCCCATGCTAACAAGCTGACTAACAATGCGAGAACTATGGCCAGGGATTTGTCGTTTTTACCCAGCGGCGATTTACACAGGAGATCGTAAATCAACCACCCGCCACCGATGAAGGCGATCGCCAGACTTACGGCCATGAGCGGACTGATTGAGAGCACGGAAGGATCAATCAGATAGATCTCAGCACCGTACCAGTACATGAGCGCGAGCAGGAAAATACCTGACATCCAGGTGCTGTAGGCTTCCCATTTGAACCAGTGTAAAGGTTCAGGCATTACACCTGGGGCGCTGATGTATTTCTGTGCGTGGTAGAAACCGCCGCCATGAACGGACCAGACCTCACCGCCGACGCCTTTGTCGGTGTCCTGGGTTTCCCTTGGTGGCAGCAAATGGTTATCGAGCCAGACGAAGTAGAAAGATGAACCGATCCAGGCAATACCGGCAATGATATGGAACCATCGCCCAAGCAGGCTCAGCCAGTCAATTATGTAAGGCAGCATGTACTGTGTCCGCTGGTTGTGTCTGGCTGACCGCTTCAAGGTGCCGCAATATCTGTGCGGCGATGGTGATAGCGATTTCACCCGGGCGTTTGCTGGTAAGATCGGTATCACCAACAGGGCAGATCAACCGACTGATCTGCTCGTCGGTTAAGCCTGCTTGTCTAAACAAACGATCAAAACGCTTGCGTTTGGATTGTGATCCAATCAGGCCGCAGAAGGACAGGTCATCACGTTTCAGCATCGCGGCACAAATATCAAAATCCAGAGCGTGACTGTGTGTCATAACGACGCTTGCAGTGTTGGCTGCAAGAGAGCTGACATAGGTTGCGGGTTGTTTCTGGTAAACAGGTTGAATGTTGGATGTCGCTTCAAGAGGCAGTTGTTCCGGACGATTGTCGATACATACCACGTCATACTGGGTGTGTGAAAGAATATTCACCAATGCGGTTCCCACATGCCCGGCGCCAAAAACAGCAATGGCAGCCACTGCAGGTTGGATAGATTCAACCAAGGCGTTCTTACAGGTTCCGGGGTCCAGTGTGGTGAACTCTTTATGTCCGGTACTCAGCTTGTCATCTGAGGCGCTCAGCTGGGTCGTCAGGAAGCCACTGTCCCCTTTAGCCAATGTTTCAGTGGCGTGAAGTTGCCACGTAGCGGGTATCGTGCTGAATTTTTCAAACAGGATGTCGACAACGCCACCGCAACATTGGCCGCAGTTACTGCCAAGGGGAAAGTTTCGCAGGGAAGCAGACTCAGCAGACTTGTCTGTGAGAATCCTGCGGCTGATGGCCTGACACTGGTATTCCAGTTCGCCGCCGCCAACAGTACCTGTAGTGGTACTGTCTGTGACCCACATTCTGGCGCCTACTTCACGGGGTGCCGAGCCTCGAACTCTGGCCACCGTCACCATCACAGCCTGTTGCTCGGGTGCAAGCGTTGCCTGTACTTCACTGAGTTGTGTTAACCAGCGTGTCAAGGCGCAGCCTCAGGCCGGGATGCAGTGAGAATTGCCTCAGGGGTTGCAGGTGCAGCGAGCGGGGGGTGGGTGTTGGCAGGCGTTGCTATAGCATCACGCAGCGCAAAGAAAGTAGATAGCGCAAGCATCAGAGGCGGTTCACCGACTGCTTTCGAGCGATAAATGGTCTCCTGCTGATTTTCAGCCGATTCGAGAATGTTAACCCTGAAATCGACAGGTGCATCCCCAATGGTTGGAATCTTGTAGGTTGAGGGCGCGTGGGTTTTCAGGATTCCGTCTGTATCCCAGTGTAATTCTTCGGTGGTCAACCAGCCAACGCCCTGGATAAACCCACCTTCGATCTGACCCAGGTCAATTGCAGGGTTAAGAGACTTACCGCAATCGTGCAGAATATCTGCACGCAGCAGGCGGTTTTCTCCGGTCAGCAGATCAACGACAACTTCGGATACGGCGGCACCGTATGCAAAATAATAGAAAGGTTGTCCGGCAAATTGTTCCTGATCGAAATGAATATCTGGCGTTGCATAGAATCCGGTGGCTGACAGCGACGTGCGTGCTTCATAGGCAAGCTTTATCAGCTCGTTGAACGTCAGAACCTGGCTGCCGACCTTAACGTGATTGTTGGTAAACTCGACTGACGAGGTATCCGTCCCGAAGTGCTCGGCTGCAAATTTTGTCAGACGCTTTTTTATTTTATTCGCAGCATCAGCCGCCGCCTGGCCATTCAGATCTGAACCGCTGGAGGCGGCTGTGGCAGATGTGTTGGGAACTTTTGCTGTATCCGTGGCAGAGATCTTAATTTTCTCCATGTCTATCTGGAAAATGTGCGCCACAACCTGCGCAACCTTGGTAAACAGACCCTGTCCCATTTCCGTGCCGCCATGATTCAGATACACCGTGCCATCGTTGTAGATATGGATCAGAGCACCAGCCTGATTGAGGTGTGTGGTCGTAAACGAAATACCAAACTTAACCGGCGTCATTGCGATACCGCGTTTCAGCTGGGTGTTTTTATTATTAAAGGCCTGAATTTCAGACCGGCGCGCCCGGTAGTCCGAAGAGTCTTCCAGTGAATCGAAAATCTGGTGGATAATATTGTCTTTGATGACTTGTTTGTACGGAGTGATATTTCTCTCGTTGATGCCATAAAAGTTGCTACGTCGGACGTCCACGGGGTCGAGACTTAATGCCCGGCTGATATCGTCGATGACGTACTCAATGGCGAACATGCCCTGTGGGCCGCCGAATCCACGAAATGCGGTATTGGAGACAGTGTTCGTTTTGCAACGATGGGAAGTGATGTCTGCGTTAGGCAGATAGTAAGCGTTGTCACAATGGAACATGGCCCGGTCATTGATAGCGCCGGACAAATCTGCGGACATACCGCATCTCGAAGCAAGGCTCAGCTGTAGAACGCTGATTTCACCCGTGTCTGAATAACCCGCGGTATAGTCGATAGCAAAATCATGGCGCTTGCCGGTAACAATCATGTCCACGTCGCGATCGAGTCTGAGTTTGGCTGGTCGGCCGGTTTTCTGTGCAGCAAGCGCGGCGATGCCGGCAAGTAACGCGGGTTGACTTTCCTTGCCGCCAAATCCACCACCCATGCGTCGGCACTCAACCATAACGTCATTGGAATTCCTTTTCAGGATCTGTGCAACAACGTGCTGAATTTCAGACGGGTGCTGAGTCGAGCAATACACCAGCATGTTATTGTCTTCGCCAGGCACAGCCATCGCAATCTGTCCTTCCAGGTAAAACTGGTCCTGCCCACCAACGCTGGTTTGTCCGCTAAGTTGTCGTGGTGCCTGAGTAAGCGCTTCAACAGGATTGCCAACAACAACGTGCTTACTTGGCAGTACAAACGATTTCTTTGCCACTGCTGTTCGAGCATCCAGGACAGGTTCCAGCTCGCGATAGCTGATGACGGCAAGGTCAACAGCCTGGCGTGCTGTACTGACATCCTCTGCAATAACAGCAAATATCGGCTGACCTGCATACTGAACCAGGTTTGCGCTCAGCAGTGGGTCGTCGTCCAAAACGGGTCCATAGTTGTTCTTACCAGGGATGTCTGCAGCGACCAGTACATCAACAACACCTTCAACGGCAAGTACGGGCTGAAGATCTATATCTTCAATTTCAGCGTGGGCGTGATGACTGATGCCCAGCGCAATGTGCAGCAGATTTGTCGGTTCCGGTAAATCGTCTGTATAACGGGCATTGCCGGAAACGTGCAGGAAGGCGCTGTCATGATGCTGGGGTTCACCCACACCTCCGGTGGCTTTGATTTCGGTGTCAGCGGCCATAGTTATATACGTCGATCAGTGCAGAGGGTTGCGTGGTTGCAACAAAAAAACGGCGCAACAGATTCTGCGCAACCTGTAGCCGATAGTCAGCGCTTGCGCGCATATCGTCGATTGGCGAGAAATCATCAGCAAAGCTGGCGAGGGCCTGTGTAATGGCGGCTTCATCCCATGTTGTCGACTTAAGTTTCTTTTCCACCTCGGTTGCCCGTTTTGGAATGGCGGCCATGCCACCAAATGCAACTTTTATGCTGGATATGACCCGAGTCTCTGGCGCCAGTTCAATGGCAAAACAACCACAGACCGCGGAGATATCCTGGTCAAATCGCTTGGAGACTTTGTAGGCGGCAACCGTCTGATCAGGTCGTGGGCGTGGAATAATGATTTTTTCGACAAATTCTCCCTCTGCCAGGAGTGTCTTCTGATAATCGAGGTAGAACTCGTCAAGTGCCACTCTGCGAGTCTTGTCACCTCTGCGTAATAACAACTGCGTACCGACGACAATCAGTGCAGGCATGGAGTCACCGATAGGTGAACCATTTGCGATGTTGCCGCCAATGGTAGCTGTATTGCGGATCGGTACGGATGCAAACCGGGTAAACAGATCTGCAAACGCGGGATACAGGCTGACAACAGCGGACATGGCTTCACTCCAGGTGACCGCGGCGCCCAGGTTGAGTTCTGTCTCGGTGAGTTCGATTGTTTTCAAGCTGGCAACGTTGCCGAGGTAAATGAGGTTTTCAAGCTGACGGTGTTGTTTGGTTACCCACAGGCCGATATCTGTGCCGCCTGCCAGTAGCTGTGCATCGGGTTTTTCGATGACCAGTGCGCTCAGCGCCTGCAAAGTGGCAGGAGACGAGAAGGTACGACCTGAAGTCTGCATTGTAAGCGTTGGTGCGGTGCCGAGAGTTGCCTGTAAATCGATCAGCTTTTCGCGGGTTACGTCGATCACGGCATGTTCAGCCGCGGGGTAATTCTTTACCGCAAGCGCCGCATCTCTGATCGGTCGATAGCCGGTGCAACGGCACAGGTTGCCGGATAGAACGTCATCAATGTCGCGTGGGCTCATTTGTACCCGATTTTCATATTGCGCAAACAGCGACATGACAAATCCAGGTGTACAGAATCCGCATTGCGACGCATCCAGATCGACCATGGCCCGTTGTACTGGATGCGCTTCTGCAGCCGACTGGGAAAGTGCCTCGATGGTGAAAAGTGCTTTGCCGTGCAGGGTAGGTAAAAAGGCGATACACGCGTTGATGGCCTTGTGATTCAGTGTCTGCGTGCTGTCATCCAACTCTGCCAGTACCACCATACAAGCGCCACAATCGCCTTCACCGCAGCCTTCTTTACTGCCGGTCAGGTGCAGATCTTCCCGCAGGTACTGCAGTACGGTTCTTGTTGGATCGCAGGCCGAAACCCTGGTCAACTCACCATTCAGAATAAAGACAATCTCATCACTCATGCTTCTGTAGCGGTCTTTTCATACACCCGCTCACCCATTATGTACGTCTTACTGATTGAGCGATCGTCGCCCAGAATCATATGCATGAACAGTGCATCCTTGTGTGTGTGTGCTTGCGCAAGCCGGCGCGCGAGCAGGGGGGTTGGCGCATTGTCCAGGACAATGAAGTCGGCTTCTTTGCCGGGCAGGAAATTACCCACCTTGTCTTCGATGCCGAGTGTCCTGGCGCCACCTAAAGTTGCCAGATAGAGTGCTTCGGCGCTATCTAAACTCTGCTTCTGCATCTGCAACACTTTATAGGCTGCGTTTATCGTCTGCAGCAGGCTGAAGCTGGTGCCGCCCCCAACGTCTGTGCCAAGGCCCACATTGAGACCAAATGCATGCGCTTTTTTGAGATCGAACAGACCACTGCCCAGAAACAGGTTTGACGACGGACAGAACGCCATGCCGCCACCGTGTTGTGCAAACTCCTGATAATCCTCGTCATGCAGGTGTATGCAGTGTGCAAAAACGGAGCGCTCCCGCAACAGCCCATGCTGGGCGTACACATCAAGGTAACTTCGCGCATCTGGAAACAGTTCAGCGATCCAGGCCACTTCTTCCACATTTTCCGATAGATGGGTATGTACCAGTGTGTCCGGGAACTCGTCAGCAAGTTGCCCGGCTGCTGCCAGTTGCGCATCGCTGCTGGTGACGGCAAACCTCGGAGTGATGGCATACAGCAGACGATCCTGGTGATGCCATTTCTCGATGAGCTGGCGAGATTCCTGGTAGCCGCTTCGGGCTGTGTCCTGCAGGTTGGCCGGACAATTTCTGTCCATCAGCACCTTGCCGGCCGCTAAACGCATATTGCGCTGCTGTGCCGCGGTAAAAATAGCGTCTACAGAGGTCTGATGCACAGAGGCAAAAACCAGTGCGGTGGTGGTGCCGTTGCGTAGCAGTTCATCAATGAAAAAGTCGGCATCCGCCTGGGCAATCTCCGGATCGCCATAACGTGCCTCAGAGGGGAAAGTATAGGTTTCCAGCCAATCGAGCAGCTGCGCGCCGTAAGATGCAATCACATCCAGTTGGGGGAAATGCACATGGCAGTCAATCAGCCCCGGGCAAATCAGGTGATCGCCGTGGTCAGTGACCGTAATGTCTGCAGAAAGCTGCGGGGTCAGATTTTCTGCAGGCCCCAGATCGATGACCTTGCCATCCTTCACCAACAGCAGGCCGTCGGTGAAAAACTGCAACCCCTCTTCACTGCTGTCCAGGCAATGCACGATCTGACCCCGATGTGCTGTGATCTGACTCGCCAAACTAGCTGCCCCGATATGTAGAGTAAGACCAGGGCGAAACCAGCAGCGGCACGTGATAGTGGGTGTTGTCGGAAATGGTAAATCGCAACGTAATCTCGTCGAGGAAAGCGCTGTCGCTGATGGCACCATTCTGCCTGAAGTAGTCGGCAACCAGAAAAGTCAGCTCATACGTGCCGGGCACCTGGCTGTTATCACCGAGCAATGGGGTGTCCGTGCGACCGTCGCTGTTTGTGACCGCGCTAACTAACAGTTCCCGTTTTGTGCCGACGCGGTGTAACGTCACTGGGATGCCGTCGGCAGGCTTGCCGTGCGCCGTGTCGAGAACATGGGTTGTTAAGCCGCCCATCAAAGTCTTCCTTCTTCACTGGTTGCCTGGCGCTTGTATTAATCTGGCCAGTCGTTTCATTGTTATCTATACACTGTGCAACATGATAGCGTTTTAGCCGCGTGAAGTCGGCCTGGTCCGTGAATTGCATCACTTTCAGGCACTGGTGAACCCAGGGCGTATGGCTTTGCCGGCGGCGTTTGAGGCACTGAAAGATACAGGAGGGTGAGCAGGTGAGCAGATTGATTCTTGATTGGACGAATCGTTTTCCGGCGTCGATCGCCCTTAGTCTCCTGGCCTTTGGTCTGATTGTGCAACCGACACTGTCGCGAGCGGAACTATTGCAGGTGAAAACAGGGCTGACAAAAATCCCGATCAAAGTTGTGGTGGTAACCATGTTTGAACATGGTGAGCTCAGTGGAGACAGGCCCGGTGAGTTCCAGTTCTGGGTTGAACGGCTGCCGTTGGCAAAGCAACTCGACTTTCCGCTAGGACCTTTTCCCCTGCGTATGAATGAAGCTGGCGTGCTCGGCGTCTGCCTGGGCGGAGGTGTCGCCAATGCAGCTGCGACGGTAATGGCCCTGGGGTTAGATTCACGGTTCGATCTTTCGCAAAGCTACTGGCTGGTCGCTGGCATCGCCGGAGGCGATCCTGAAGACAGCACTCTGGGCAGCGCGGTCTGGGCGAATCATGTTGTCGATGGCGACCTTTTGTATGAAATTGATGGGCGCGAAATCCCCGCAGACTGGCCCTACGGGATGATTCCACTGGGTGCAGAGCGCCCCGCGCAAACGCCTCAGGACACATCAACAGGCTGGACGCTGGATACCATTCACTTTGCGCTGAATGCCGACCTGGCGCGCTGGGCATTTAAGCTGACCGAAGATATGGACATTCCAGACACACCTGGATTGCAGCAGGGGCGGGCAGGCTACACAGGGTTCCCTGCAGCGCTTGCCCCACCCAGAGTGATGATGGGTGACACGCTATCCTCAAGCACCTACTGGCATGGCGCCTTGTTAAACGAGTGGGCTAATGACTGGGTAACCCTTTATGCCGGCGAAAATGCTGAGTTCGTAACCACCAACATGGAAGACAGTGGCTCGCTGACGGCGCTGGAGCGATTGCATGAGATTGGCAAGGTGGATCTGCAACGGGTTATGGTTCTGCGTGCGGTGAGCAACTTTTCCATGCCGCCGCCGGATAAAGGCGCTGCCTGGAGCGCCACAGCGCAATATGCCGACAAGGGCTTGCCGGCTCTGGAATCGGCATTCAGTGTAGGAAACAAGGTAGTGCAGACGCTGCTTGAAAACTGGTCAGAGTATTCAGTCTCAGTGCCGGTGAGCGCTCACCCTGCTGGCAGCCGCGCTGCAGGCAATGTTGAGCCACCAGCGGGTGGTTGAGACAGGATTGGCTCTGCCTTGTGTGCACTTTAAGACCGCAATAGGATGGTCCGCTGCACTGCTGTGGTGCAAAAACGGCGT
Organism: Pseudomonadaceae bacterium; assembly: GCA_024743175.1. Lineage (GTDB taxonomy): Bacteria > Pseudomonadota > Gammaproteobacteria > Pseudomonadales > Azotimanducaceae > UBA4421. The sequence goes on from JANSXA010000006.1 coordinate 112,533, forward strand.
TAGGAGAAGGGTTTGTTTTTTGATTTGTTTTTGGAAAAGGTGTTGAGTTTTTCGGGTAAACGGCTTTACCGCTTATTGATGGTTATGGCTGGCTTGTTTGCGGTACAGGGCGTCTATGCCCAGGACTGGTTTGAAGCTTTCAAAGATCGCGCTACACCGGCGCAACTGCACCAGTTTCTTTATGTCATGCCGAAAGGTGGAGATCTGCATCTGCACATTACAGGGTCTGTTCTGTCGGAATGGATCTATGCCATTGCCCTCGAGCAGTCGGCTAACGGATATCGTTATTATTCCAAACAACGCATAGAAAATTGCCCCAGCGGACTAATTGGTGGTCGCAGCACACCTTATCTCCTGCTTTACCAGACTGTTGATCAGGTGGGCTTCGATGCACTGGACCCGTGTGAACAGCAGGAATACGTCGCGTTGGATGAGTTCACGCCTGTGCAGATTGAGCGCTGGCAAAATGGATTACGTCTGGATAAACCTTATGAAGGACGCGATGAGTTTTTCAGTAAACACTGGGAGCGTCTTGGGGATCTGGCCCGTAACCCCTATGTCGTGGGTGAATTTCTGGTGCGCAACATGCAGGCTTTTGCTGCTGAGGGTCTGATTTACATGGAGCCCCAGGTCCCCATTTTTGGTTTCAGGCAGGCGGATGGGCAGACACTGACACCCGATGAGGTGATGGCGCTATATATCGATCGGCTCGCAGAGAAAGATGCACAGGACACCGGCATGACACTGCGCATGCAGGTGTCGCTGCTGCGGTTCCTGCCCAACGCTGAAGAGGTGCTGACTTACCTGTACAAGTTTGCCCATGCTTATGAGCAGGTTGTGGCGGTAAACTTTGTTGGCCGGGAAGATAACGATAAAGGCTACCCTCTGCGGTTTCTGGAAACTTTGCGGGAGTTACGCAAAACTTACAGTGGTGTGCAGCTGTCCATTCACGCCGGGGAAGTCGATGAACCCAATTATCACGTTCGCGATACTTTGTTGTTAGGTGCACAGCGGATTGGACATGGCGTTAATCTCATCACTGATCCGGATACCCTCGTCGATATGCGTTATGGTCCGTACCTGGTGGAGATTAATCTGATCTCTAATCTGCTGCTTGAATATATCTCGCAATACGATCAGCACCCGTTTCCCGAGTACCTGCGCACAGGTGTGCCGGTGGCGTTGTCTACCGACGATCGGGGCATGTGGGATTCGACCATGACAGATGAATTTTTTGTCGCGGTCACGGAGTTCGACCTGAGCTGGACAGAGCTGCTTATGCTGAGTCGAAACTCATTAAGCTACAGTTTTCTTGATGACAACGAAAAACAGCGTGTTCTGGCACTTTACAACAAGCGTATTGAGCGTTTCGAAAAAGACTTCCAGCGTAAAGGTGACAAAGTATTTGCAGATGCTCAGCCACCACGTCTGGGTTTTATTTGCCGACAGTATGAGCTGTGTGAAGAAACCTCAATCGAAGTCACAGAGTAAACCGAAAAACGGGAATAGAAGATGCTGAATGTGTTGAGGCTTTCATCGGGGGCAGCGTTGTGCCTCGCTCTGCTGTCCGGCTGCGGCCAGGCCAGACAGGCGGGACCAGCTGCGGCTGCGGAAAAACTGCCGGTTAAAATTGTGCTGGTCACGATGTTCGAACGAGGCGCCGTGGAAGGTGATACACCCGGTGAGTTTCAGTTCTGGAAAGAACGCCGTGAACTTGATCAGGAGTTTGCCTTACCGCACGCTCACCACGACCTCTATTACAACGCCGACAGTCAGATTCTGGGTTTAATTACCGGCGTCGGCACGGCTAAAGCTGCAGCCTCGACAATGGCCCTGGGACTTGATCCGCGCTTTGATCTCACTCAGGCCTACTGGCTGGTTGCTGGTATTGCAGGCATTGATCCTGAAGATGCATCCATCGGCTCAGCTGTCTGGTCTGCCTATCTGGTGGATGGTGACCTGGGCCACGAGATTGACGTCAGGGAGGTGCCTGAAGACTGGGATGTGGGGTATTTCGCGCGGCGAACCCAGAAACCTTTTGACCCGGACAAACCCGAACCCAATGGTGAAATGTTTCTGATTAATGAACAGCTGCGCGACTGGGCGTTTAACCTGACGGAATCAGTTGTGTTGCCAGATCTGCCTGGACTTGCTGCAACGCGTAATGAGTACACGAATCACCCCAATGCACGCAAGCCGCCATTTGTGCTTAAAGGTGGACATATCGCCGCGCTGACCTTCTGGCACGGTGCCATGATGAATGACTGGGCCAATCGCTGGGTGAGTTACTGGTCGGAAGGCCGGACTGATATGGTGACGTCAGCGATGGAGGAAACAGGCACCTATCTGTCTATTGAATACCTGCACAACTCGGGGCTGGTGGACAAAAACCGGTTTATGGTTTTGCGGGCAGGCAGCAATTACACCATGCAGCCACCGGGCATCGGGGCCGCAGAAAACCTTTTGCGTGAAAATGAAGGCTACGCTGGGATGGAAGCATCCCTGGAATCACTCTACCTGGTGGGTTCTGTGGTCATTGATGAACTGTTGAGTAACTGGCCACTGTACTCGGTAACTACCCCCTATCCGGGTATGTTGGAGACAACCGACTAGTCGGTCAGCGCACGCAGAGTGCGGGTTTTCAGGGTGTTCTGGTGTCCGGGTTGAAAGGTATAGATCAGGGCGCGACGGCTTGCGCAACTGTTGTTTGCGCCTGAACCATGCACGCAGTGGGGGTTGAAGAAAATCAGCGAACCGGCCGGCACCTCGAACTGCACGCGGTTGCCGACGTCGAAAGTTGTCGGGTCCGTGTAAAAGCCACCTAAATCTGTGCCGTTGTCTGTGCCGGGTAACATGCCATCCAGATGACTGCCTTTGATGATTTCGAAACATCCATTGTGTGTGGATTGATCGTCAAGTGTCAGCATAACGTTGGGTAACAGGTCAACGTGATCACAGTCGTGTATCCAGTAAGGTGAATCCTGGTGCCAGCCGAAGCCAGCGCCTCCTGGTCCTTTCAGGTTAAGTTTGGCAGTCCAGAGGGAAAGCCTGGTGGTATTGAGAATCGAGCGCATCGGCGCAGCCAGACGTGGGTCATCTGCAAGCTGATCCAGGGCGTTGTCGAATTCGTTGATCGGTTCGATAACCCTGAAGTTTTCCTGCATCACTGACGCGGTAGCTGCTTCGAACTGCAGCGTGCAGCGTCCAACGTCAACAAATCGCTTGCCATCCAGAAAATATTCTCGACCGGTTGGTGCCTGCTGCAAAGCGGCATCGCACGCGCGATCCAGCGCGAGGTGTAAAGCTGCAAGCTCCGCTGCTGAGAAGGCACCCTGACGCACCAGATATCCATCCTGCTGGTATTGTTTCATTTCACGTGCACTGAGTGCATATGTCGTTGCTGGATGTTGCAGTGCTTTTTTCATGTGTTTTGATTCTACTGCAAGCGCTGGTTTTAGTTTACCGGAACCTTTTGTGTGAAAGTGTTTAAAGCGATCCAGTTACGTGTCTTTGCTTGTTTCCAGGCAGTTCACATCACGTTCACGATCGCCGCCATAGGGTTACGTCTCTCTTAAAGTGGAACTGCTTATGAACTCGATTGTTGAGCCTGTCCTCAGGAAGGCGATGGAACCAAGCCGATCGGCTACCTGCAAACCGGTGTCCGAACGTATCCGGTCCAGGCTGGACGCTGCGGGTGAAAGATATTTTGCGAACGACAATATTCGCCATTACATGCATGACCACGAAGTCGAAGAGTTGCAGGCAGAAGTTAAAGAGAAACTTCAGGAAGTGCTTAAGTCGCTGGTGATTGACGTCGAAAACGATCACAACACGCAGGATACCGCCAAGCGCGTCGCCAAGATGTTTGTCGAGGAAGTGTTTGCGGGACGTTATGCTGAGCCACCTCCCGTGACAGAGTTTCCCAACGTATCTCGGTTGAACGAGCTGATGATTGTTGGCCCCATCGCAGTGCGCAGTGCCTGTTCTCATCACCTGTGTCCGATTATGGGTAAAATCTGGGTGGGTGTTCTGCCGAACGAAGATTCTGCCTTGATTGGCCTTTCGAAGTACGCGCGTCTGGTCGATTGGGTTATGTCGCGGCCGCAGATACAGGAAGAAGCCATCGCTCAATTAGCAGATCTGTTAGAGGACAAAATGTCGCCGGATGGTCTGGCCATTGTGATGGAGGCGGATCATTACTGTATGCACTGGCGTGGCGTGAAGGACAGCGATTCCAAAATGATCAACAGCGTGATGCGCGGTTCTTTCCGCAGCGACGCCGACCTGCGGCGAGAGTTCTTAACATTGAAAAAATAGAGTCATGGCCGGGTTATAAAGCGGCTGCGTCGAAAGGCGCCCTGACTTGATGGATGCATCGAGTGGGGCGCCTTTTCTGTGATGCGTCAGGCTTTTGCAGGCAGACCCATTGACGCTGGGTTCACGCGACCGAGTCAATAATCGCGCGAATTGAAACAACAAAGGAGCTGTATCGGTTGAAGATTGCGGTTATCGGCGCAGGTGTTGCGGGTATTTCAGCCGCATGGCACCTTGATCAGGGTGGGCTGGAAGTGCACCTGATCGAGTCAGGTTTGCGTATTGGCGGTCATTCACACACGCAATTGCTACCTGTGCAGGAAGGCAGTGTCAAAGTCGATACGGGCTTCTCTGTCTGTAATCCGGTGGGTTATCCTGGCTTTTGTGAATGGTTGGAGCGGTTGGGTGTCGAGCGTCGAGCAGCGCGAATGGATGTGTCCGTCCGCGACCAGATTGAAAAGTTGGAATTTGGCACAGCCAGCTTAGCAGCGATAACGGGTAGTACCCGGCAACTGTTTAAACCTGGGTACCTGCGCATCTGGAAAGAAAGAAATCGGCTATTTTCTGACCTCCAGAGTGCTCAGGAAACCAGCAGGTCGCTTGGAGACTATCTGCAGGACAAGCGCTACAGCCGACTGTTTGTTCACTCCTATCTGCTACCAGCTATCACAGCATTTCGACCGCAGACTGAATCCGCCCGTCTCGACATGCCTTTAACCGATGCGATGAATTTACTGCGTGACCAGAAGCTGTTGCACTACCGGGGTGGCAAGGGCTGGCAGAGGGTAAGCGGCGGTTCAACAAGCTATCTGCGAGCGTTCGAAAAGCAGTTTTCTGGCGTCATCCACACGAACAGCATAGTGTCTGATATCCGGCGTGATCAGCGGGCAGTGCAGCTCTTCAGAGATGGCAGCGCAGAAACCTATGACGCCCTGGTGCTGGCCTGTGATGCAGATCAGGCCATACGAATGCTGGCAGACCCCAACCCTGACGAACGTGCCGTTTTGGCTCGTGCTGCACCGGCGCACAGTGACGTTTTTCTGCATGGTGACCATTGCTTTATGCCGCAGAATCCCACCTGCTGGGCGAGTCGCAATGTCACGCGGGAGCGCAATGGTCACCACACTGTTACTTACTGGATCAACAAAATCCAGGGCCTGACGTGCAGTGAACAGTTTTTTGTCACGGTCAATCCAACCTTCGAACCACAACGCGTTCGCTGGCAGGGCAGCTTTATTCATCCCCGTGCGGATCAGTCTGCACAGGCGCTGCAGCAGCACTGGGTAGATGTGGCAAAGCAGGGCACTTATCTGGCTGGTGGCTACACAGGCTACGGTACCCAGGAAGATGGTTTCATCAGCGGGCGGCGCTGCGCTGAGCAACTTCTGCATCTGGCTGCCAGTCATGCTGACCGCGCGGGTAAAGCCAGTGCGGCCTGATCGAACCGTTTATCGCTTCACGTCACAAAGGAAATTACATTGAACCTGCCATTTGTCCTCAATCTCGTATTTTTCCAGATTGTCTGGTTCAGCTCCGTTGTCGGGGCAGGTGCTTACAATCTGCACTGGCTGGCAATGGGCGCTATGGTGCCACTGGCCGTGCTGATCTGGTTCAGCCCAACTCGTAGAGCAGACCTGGCTCTGGCCACCGTTGCACTGTGTGTCGGTTTGTTGATTGATAACATCTGGGTTAAGGCAGGCATCCTGGTCTACCCTGACTACTCGTTTGCCCCATATTGGATCGGTTTGTTATGGGTTGGTCTGGGTCTCACCATTAATCATTCGATGGCAATTTTTCGAGATCACACCCTTATCGGGTCGCTGGTTGTGGGTGCCTTTGCGCCGGTGACTTATCTGTCGGGCGAACGATTCGGCGCGGTGATTGTGCAGGACCTGGCGCTGACACCATTGATCTGCGTTTCCTGGTTTGTCCTGTTTTACGGCCTTGCAAAATGGGCGCTGGCGATGACGCAGAGCCCAGCGGAGCCCCTCGAAGCTCAAGAACAGACCTGATATCTTGTAGAGACGTCACTATCTCCACTTCATCGGGGGAAGCGCCCATAAACGACAATCACCCCAGTCCTTCAGCCACCACCAAACTCGGCTTGCGGGCTAAACTGGTCCGGGTTTATGCGTTGCAGGTACTGCTGATCAGCGTGGCTGCGCTGATTGGCGTGTTCATGACCTATGTCATTGTAGAAAACGTCCTCACCCGCGAGGCGCTTGAAACCGAAGCACAGTACTACTGGGAAGTAGTTGAGCAGGATCCCACACACCCTCTGCCAAACGTACGCAACATGGTGGGGTATCTTGCACAGGGCGACGATTACACTACGGTGCCGGAAAACATGCGTTCGCTGCAGCCGGGATTTGGTCGAGCACAAGGCATGCCCGGCAAGCCGCTGATCTTTGTCGACCGCAAAAATGATCAGACGCTTTATCTTGTGTTTGCCGAAGCTCAGGTGGCGGACCTGGTTTTCTACTTTGGTCTGGCTCCTCTGGCGGCCGTGCTGCTGATTGTCTATATCCTGCTTTTTCTGACTTACCGGCTGTCACATGCTGCGATCTCACCCATGCTGAACCTGGCCAAATCCATTGAGCAGTTCGATTTTCGCTCCACTCAGCGATTGGAGGTGCCGGTTACACCTGAAGATGTCGATCGTGAAACGCGCCTGATGGTTGAAGCGCTTCAGGAGTTCAGCTCCCGGCTGGAGAATTTTATTGAACGGGAACGCACGTTTACCCGGGATGCAGGGCATGAGTTGCGTACCCCGATAGCGGTAATGAAAGGGTCGCTGGATATCCTTGAGAGCAACAAGGTGCGTCCCGAGACTGATCAGAAAGTGCTGCAGCGCATGCGTCGAGTAGTCGTTGATATGGAGACGCTGCTGGAAACGCTGTTGATGCTCGCCCGTGAAGAAGACGTTTTTTCCCAGGAAGGACCTACCAGCGTCAATCAGGTCGTCGCTGAAGAGATCGAGCTACTGTCTGAATATGCGGAAAAGAACAGTAACCGGATCGAGTTGGTTGAAGAATTTGACGTTGTCTGTAACGCGCGCCCGAGGGTGCTGGCCATTATCATGAGTAATCTGATCCGTAACGCGCTGACCTATACACAGAAAGGGCGCGTCACTATTCGTATAACAGACCGCTACGTTGCCGTGACAGATACCGGTATCGGGATGAGCGACGAAGACATGGACAGCGCATTCACAGCTTTTTTTCGTGGTGAGCAGGCGAAAAATACTGCAAACGGACAAGGGCTCGGTTTGGCGCTGGTAAGGCGCCTGGCCCAACAGCTTGACTGGCGTGTTGATTTAGACAGTGAAGAAGGGGTGGGTACTGAATTCAGAGTCTGGTACCGCAACTAAACAAATCAGTCAGTCGTCGTCAGCCATACGGAAGCCCCGCCCAGCCAGAGTTTCAATCAGCGGTTTGTCGAATGGTTTGTCGACAATGCGCCGCAGGTTATAAACATGGCTGCGCAATGCATCAGAATCCGGTACTTCGTCTCCCCAGATTTCTTTTTCCAGTTCTCGGCGCGATACCACCGATGGCGCGCGTCTCATCAGAACACGTAGAATTTCGAAAGAGCGGGGTGACAGGCTCAGGCGCTTACCGGCCCTGATGGCAATCTCGCGTTCTGTGTCCAGCTCAAGGTCGGCAACGCGATAAGTGGTTTCAGACACGTCACCTTTGTCGCGGCGGATCAGAGCTTCGATACGCACAGCTAATTCCGGCAGCTCAAATGGTTTCACGAGGTAGTCGTCTGCGCCGACTTCAAAGCCCTGTAGTTTGTCATTCAACTGATCCCGGGCTGTCAGCATGATCACGGGTGTAGTCTTGCGTGCATCTTTACGCAGCCGACGGCAGACTTCCATGCCATCGATACCCGGCAGATTAATATCCAGAATAATAGCGTCGTATTCTTCGGTCACCGCCAGATGCATGGCGGTTAAACCATCGCCCGCATAGTCAACGGTATAACTCTGGGATTCGAGATACATGCCGACGGTCTCAGCCAACTCATTGTTGTCTTCAACCAGCAGAATGGTGCGAAAACCCTGTTTCTCATTCCCTTGTCTATCAGTCATGGGGGGGCGGATCCTGTTGTGAAGGTTCATCTTAAGACGATGTCCTGATTAGTCCAAGGCGAAATAATACGGTGTCGCAGATGAAGCTTTTGTGAGTGGCAGCTGACGCGCGCCAGTGAAACAATAGCACCTGCCTTTGAAAAGCGGTTTTGCAGCATGATTAAAAAAACACCGATCAACGATCATTTCTGGATGCCGTTCACAGCGCGCAACGGTTTTCGTAAGGATCCTCGTATCGTGGCGGCGGCCGAAGGGAGTGAGTACATCACCGATGACGGTCGACGGGTTTTTGATAGCATTTCCGGATTGTGGTGCTGTGGTTTCGGCCACAATCGACCGGAAATCGCCGAGGCGGTTACGCGTCAGTTGCAGACGCTGGATTACAGCCCTTCTTTCCAACTGGGCCATCCCCTGGCTTTTGAGCTGGCAGAGCGCCTGACACGGATAGCACCGGAGCCCTTCGAACACGCTTTCTTCACCAACTCCGGGTCGGAAAGTGCAGACACGTCGCTGAAAATTGCGCGCGCCTACTGGCGAATGCGAGGCCAGCCGAACAAGACCCGATTCATTGGCCGCATAAAGGGCTATCACGGGGTTAATTTTGCCGGTACCAGTCTGGGCGGCATCGGACCGAATCGGAAACTGTTTGGTCAGCTGGCTGAAGCTGATCACCTGCCACAGACCTGGCGCGCAGAAGACGTTTTTACCAAAGGCCAGCCCCAGGGTGGGGAAGAACTGGCCAATCACCTTGAACAGCTGGTGGGATTGCACGATGCCTCCAATATCGCCGCGGTGATTGTCGAGCCCGTAGCAGGATCCGGTGGCGTCCTGGTGCCACCATCTGCTTATCTTCGTCGGCTCAGAGAGATCTGTAGCCAACACAATATTCTGTTGATTTTTGACGAAGTGATTACAGGTTTTGCCCGCACCGGTGCTGGTTTTGGTGCGCAGACTTTCGGGGTGATGCCGGACATCATGAATCTCGCAAAAACACTGACCAACGGTGTTATACCCATGGGCGCGGTGTTAACCGGCAAAGAAATATATGATGCTTTTGTGGATGATGCGCAGGCTGACCACATGATTGCCATGCCACACGGGTACACCTATTCAGCCCATCCGGTGGCGTGTGCTGCAGCCCTGGCTGCGCTTGATGTATTTGAGCAGGACAATATGGTTGGCAGGGCAACAAAGCTTGCCCCCGTGCTGCAGGAGAGTCTGCACAGCTTGCGTGATCTACCCCATGTTGTGGATGTACGCAATATCGGCATGATGGGTGCGCTGCAGCTGGCGCCGCGGGAGGGTGATCTGACTGTCCGCCCATACGAAGTTGGGGTCTGGTGCTGGCACCACGGGCTTTATGTGCGTTGGGGAGGGGACACGCTGCAATTTGCGCCACCCTTTACGTCCACTGAAGATCAACTGGCGCAGATGGCCCAAACGCTGCGCGAGGCTCTGCTTGCGCTCAAGTGAGATAAAAAGAAGTGAGGCAAAAAAATGAGGCAAAAAAAAGGGCCGGTTGATGACTCACGTCAGAACCGACCCTCTTTGCTCGTTGTAGGATCAACTACAAAAGCTGACCCTCGAAACTCGCAATAGATATCACTGATCACCTCCTTTAGTTTTTGCCCGTGTGGCACTGATTATGTCCATCCGGAGATCATTTGCAAGAGATGTTGTCGCGCCTTTGAGAAGGTTACAATAGCGCGCTCAAATTCTGGCGGAATGATGGACATGGCGGACGATAAGTTGACAGGGCAGGAAGCGTGGGCCCAGCGCGCAGAAGCGGAGTTGCGTGGAAAACCGCTGGACGACCTGACCTGGGTCAGCCCTGAAGGTATTCCGATAAAACCCCTGTATACGCAAGCTGACCTGGAAGATATTGCGCACATTCCCAGTTTCCCGGGTGACGCGCCCTTTGCCCGGGGTCCGCGCTCAACCATGTACACGAATCGACCCTGGACTATTCGGCAATATGCCGGATTTTCGACCGCAGAGGAATCCAACGCCTTCTACCGGCAGAATCTGGCCGCGGGTCAGAAAGGGCTGTCTGTGGCGTTTGATCTGGCCACCCATCGAGGATTCGATTCGGATCATCCCCGCGTAGCAGGTGATGTGGGTATGGCTGGGGTTGCCATTGATTCCGTAGAAGATATGAAAATACTGTTCGACGGTATACCGCTGGATCAGATGTCTGTGTCTATGACCATGAACGGGGCTGTTCTGCCGGTACTGGCGGGTTATGTCGTTGCTGGTGAAGAACAGGGTGTTGCACAGAAAGACCTCTCAGGCACCATTCAGAACGATATTCTGAAAGAGTTCATGGTCCGCAATACGTTTATCTATCCGCCGCAAAGCAGTATGCGCATCGTTGCAGACATCATCGGCTATACCTCTGAGCATATGCCGCGCTTCAACTCAATTTCAATTTCCGGCTATCACATGCAGGAAGCAGGCGCTAACGCGGTTCAGGAAGTGGCCTTCACCCTTGCTGACGGTGTTGAGTACGTTCGTGCAGCACTGGCCACCGGGCAACCGGTTGATCGGTTTGCGCCTCGTCTGTCGTTCTTTTTCTGTATCGGTATGAACTTCTTCATGGAGATTGCCAAACTACGTGCGGCTCGAATTTTATGGCATGAGCTCATGAGCCAGTTCAATCCGCAGAATCCATCCTCGCTGATGCTGCGGACCCATTGTCAGACGTCTGGCGTGTCGCTGCAGGAGCAGGATCCGTATAACAACGTCGTGCGAACAACCATAGAAGCCATGGCAGCAGTGCTGGGAGGGACCCAGAGCCTGCACACCAATGCGCTGGATGAAGCTATTGCGCTGCCCACACAATTCTCGGCGCGTATAGCGCGCAATACGCAGATTATTCTTGCTGAAGAAAGCCAGATTACCCGCACAATAGACCCGTTAGGTGGCAGCTACTACATTGAAAGCCTGACCAATTCCATTGTGCAGCATGCGCGCAAGCTGATCGAAGAAGTGGAAGGCCTCGGTGGTATGACAAAAGCCGTGGTCTCAGGTATGCCAAAACAACGCATAGAAGAAGCGGCTGCGCAACGTCAGGCACGCATTGAACGCGGCGAAGACGTGATTGTCGGTGTGAATAAATATAAACCTGAAACAGATGACGGCGAGCTGGACGTGCTTGCCGTTGATAACAGCAAGGTGCGCGAAGCACAATTACGCCGCCTCAACGAACTGCGTAACAACCGCGACGACGCCAAGGTGCAGGCCTCAATGGATGCGCTGACAAAAGCAGCGGCTGAAAACTCGGGCAACCTGTTGGAACTGGCGATCGAAGCGACCCGTAATCGCGCCAGCGTTGGTGAGGTGTCTTATGCGCTGGAAAAAGTTTATGGCCGGCATGAACCGAAAGCAAAAATGACCCCTGGCGTGTACGCTGAGAGTTATGGTGATGACCCGGCGTTTACCAAGGTCAGCGAAGAAATCAAAATTTTCACTGATGTTGAAGGTCACGCACCAAGTATTCTAGTGGTCAAAATGGGCCAGGATGGGCATGACCGAGGCGCCAAAGTTATTTCTAACGCGTTTGGTGATTTCGGTTTTGACGTCAGTATGGGGCAGCTGTTTCAAACACCCTCAGAAGCAGCAGCACAGGCTAAGGCTGAAGGGGTGCAGGTGGTTGGCGTGTCGACGCTTGCAGGTGGACACAAATCCCTGGTGCCGGAGATGATTAAGGAACTGCAGGACGCAGGCATGAACGATGTGGTGGTTGTTGTGGGTGGTGTTATCCCGCAGCAGGACTATCAGGCACTGTATGACGCCGGTGTTCACGCCATTTTTGGACCGGGTACAAATATTCCGGACGCGGCAAGTCAGATTCTGCAGCTGATTCCCGGCAAAAACCGATAAACGAAATAAAACCAACAAAAACTCAGGAGTAACAGATGATTGGACGGTTAAACCATGTGGCCATTGTCGTGCCGGATCTGGCAGCTGCAGCACAAATGTATAAAACCTCGCTGGGCGCCAAGGTGACGGCGCCGGAGCCGTTGCCCGACCACGGTGTCACCACTGTCTTTGTAGAACTGCCGAATACAAAGATTGAGCTGTTGCACCCGCTGGGAGAAGACTCGCCGGTGCAGAAGTTTTTAGACAACAACCCCAGCGGTGGCATGCATCACGTGTGTTATGAAGTTGAGGATATCCACGCAGCAATTGCTCATCTTGTTGACGAAGGTGCCCGGGTGCTCGGCGACGGTCAACCGAAAACCGGCGCTCATGGACTACCGGTTGTGTTTCTTCACCCGAAAGACTTCTGCGGCACCCTGGTCGAGCTCGAAGAGGTGAAAGCGGCCTGATACATGCCGCTTATCGATCTGTTGAACGGCGCCGCTTAAAGGCGCTGTTTGCAGGTTATGCAAATTCCAGGATGGCCTGGTCAACCATTAACGATTCACCTTCGTTGGCCATGACCTTGGCTACTACCCCATCTTCTGCCGCGCGTAAGCTGTTCTCCATTTTCATGGCTTCAACAACTGCCAGTTCTTCACCTGCTTTGACCTCGTCACCTTCGGCAACGGATAGTCGCACCAGCAGCCCAGGCATGGGAGAGAGAAGAAACTTGGACAGGTCCGGTGGTGTCTTCTCGATCATATGCTGGGCAAGTTCTGCTGTGGCTGGTGTCACAACCAGCAGCTGAGTCTCTGCGCCGCGGAAGAAGGCCAGGTACCCGGCTTTAACACGGTCCAGCTGGAGAGTTACCTTCACGCCATTGACCACAGCTTCTACCAGCGTGTTGCCGGGCAGCCAATCTGTCTGGATACGATACAACCTGCCTTCAAAGTCCACCTCGAATCCGTGTGCCACCGGCAACAGGGCAATCGGATAATGGGTCTTGTTCGCGATGACTACCCAATCCTGGTGAGTTTCCGGCTCGAACCTGCGTGTCTGGCCGCTGATCTCACTGGCACGATCGTTCAGAATCGCGTTCACTACTGCAGTGACAACAACCGGTATCAGAGGATCACTCTGCGGAACATCGCCGGCATGGAAGCCGTCCGGATATTCCTCAGCAATGAAGTTTGTGGTGATTCGACCTTCGCGAAAGCGGGGATGCATGATCAGCGCATTGAGGAAACTGATGTTGTGTCGCACACCTCGAATGTAGTAACTGTCCAGAGCGTCTGCCATGTGTTCGATGGCTTGTTCCCGGGTATCCCCGTAGGTTACAAGTTTGGCAATCATCGGGTCGTAATACATTGATACCTCACTGCCTTCTTCAATGCCGGTATCAACGCGGACGTGGTCCGTTTCAACAGGCGCTTTGTAATTGACCAGGCGGCCAATTGACGGCAGAAAGTTACGAAAGGGATCTTCTGCATAGACGCGGGTTTCCATCGCCCAGCCATTGAGCTGCACATCTTCCTGCTGCAGCGAAAGCACTTCGTTGTTGGCAACGCGAATCATGTGCTCGACAAGGTCCTGGCCGGTAACAAGTTCTGTGACCGGGTGTTCAACCTGCAAACGCGTATTCATTTCGAGAAAGAAAAAATTCTTTTTCGCATCAACAATAAACTCAACGGTGCCAGCTGAGCTGTAATCAACCGCGCGGGATAAGGCTATTGCCTGCTCACCCATGGCTTTGCGGGTTTTTTCGTCGAGAAATGGAGAAGGGGCTTCTTCGATAACCTTCTGATGACGTCGCTGAATGGAGCATTCCCGTTCACCGAGAAAGATGGCGTTGCCGTGGTTGTCAGCGAGCACCTGGATCTCAATGTGTCTGGGCTCTTCAATGAATTTTTCAGCAAATACACGATCGTCGCCAAAGCTTGAGCGCGCTTCGTTGGTAGCACGCTCGAACCCGTCGCGGCATTCCTCATCGTTCCAGACCACGCGCATGCCTTTGCCACCACCACCGGCGCTGGCTTTCAACATCACCGGATAGCCGATATCCGCAGCGATTTTTACCGCATGCTCAGGTCCATCAATGACATCCGTGTAGCCTGGGATCGTGTTCACACCGGCCTCAGCGGCTAACCGTTTGGATGTGATTTTATCACCCATGCTGGTTATGGCTTTTACGCCGGGGCCGATAAAAGTGATACCTGCGCCGTCCAACGCTTCACAGAAGTCAGCATTCTCGGATAAAAAGCCGTAACCCGGGTGAACAGCCTGGGCGCCGGTTTCTTTGCACGCAGCAATGATGCGCTCGATCTGCAGATAACTCTGGGCGGAAGGTGAAGGACCGATGTGTACGGCTTCATCTGCCATGCGGGTATGTAGCGCATTGGCGTCTGCATCAGAATAGACCGCTACGGTTTTGATGCCCATGCGGCGAGCTGTTTTGATGACGCGGCAGGCAATCTCACCGCGGTTGGCTATGAGTATTTTTTCAAACATTAAATCTACCTTATACGCCAGTTAAAGCGGGATGTTGCCGTGTTTACGCCAGGGGTTTTCCAGCTCTTTGTCGCGTAACATCGCAAATGAGCGGCACACCCGCTCGCGGGTTTCGCTGGGTACCACAACATCGTCAATATAACCGCGACTGGCGGCGACAAACGGATTGGCAAACAGGTCCTGGTACTCTTCGGTACGCTTTGCAATACCTTCATTATCACCGAGTTCCTTGCGGAAAATAATTTCAACCGCACCTTTAGCACCCATCACTGCAATTTCAGCACTCGGCCAGGCCAGATTGACGTCGCCGCGCAGGTGTTTGGAAGCCATGACGTCGTAAGCCCCGCCGTAGGCTTTACGCGTGATGAGGGTAACTTTTGGCACCGTGCATTCGGCATAGGCGTACAGGAGCTTGGCGCCGTTTTTGATGATGCCGCCGTATTCCTGCACCGTGCCTGGCATGAACCCGGGGACGTCAACCAGAGTGAGGATGGGGATATTGAACGCATCGCAGAAGCGTACAAAACGCGCGCCTTTTTTCGAGGAGTCGATATCCAGACAACCAGCAAGCACCATCGGCTGATTGGCGACCACGCCAATGGTTGTACCCTGTAACCGGATGAAGCCGATCACAATGTTTCGAGCGTATTCAGGCTGTACTTCAAAGAAATCGTGTTCGTCTGCGATTTTGTGGATGACTTCGATGATGTCATAAGGTTTTGAGTTATCTGCGGGAACCAGCGTATTCAGCGAAGGCTCTTCGCGTGAGGCTGGGTCTTCGGTGGGCCAGCGTGGCGGCTTTTCGCGGTTGCTTGCAGGCAGAAAGTCGAAGAAGCGCCGGGTTCGCAGTAATGCTTCCAGATCGTTTTCGAAGGATAAATCCGCCACCCCTGATTTACGCGTATGAATGCTGGCACCGCCAAGTTCTTCCGGCGTAACCACCTCATGGGTAACGGTTTTAACCACATCAGGCCCGGTGACAAACATGTAAGCGGAATCTTCAACCATGAAGATGAAGTCTGTCATTGCGGGAGAGTAAACCGCGCCGCCGGCGCAAGGACCCATGATCAGAGACAGTTGGGGGATGACGCCAGAGGCAAGTACGTTACGCTGGAAAATTTCCGCGTAGCCGCCCAGCGATGCCACCCCTTCCTGGATGCGGGCGCCACCTGAGTCATTCAGGCCAATAACCGGCGCGCCGACTTTCATCGCCTGGTCCATCACCTTGCAGATTTTTTCCGCGTGAGCTTCGGACAGCGCGCCACCAAAGACGGTGAAATCCTGACTGTAAACAAACACCAGGCGTCCGTTGATGGTGCCGTAGCCGGTGACAACACCGTCTCCCGGAATTTTCTGATCCTGCATGCCAAAATCGTGAGAGCGGTGTTCGACATACTTGTCCCACTCTTCAAAGGAGTTTTCGTCCAGCAGCACGGAAATGCGCTCGCGAGCGGTGAGCTTGCCTTTCAGATGTTGTTGCTTGATGCGGTGTTCACCACCACCGAGCATGGCGGCATCGTGTTTTTCTTTCAGTCGGGCGATGATGTCTTGCATAGAAACTCCAGGTAGCAGTCAGCCGCAGCGGCGCAGCATGATACCGTTTGCGGCTTTTGGCGGCTACTTATTCAGTTTTGGGAGAGGTTTTTGTGTCCGCGTTGGGTTGTATGTCGACGGCCACATTTTTGAATGCAGGTGTGCGACTGCGAGGGTCAATCTCAGAGGTGACCAGTTCATTGGCCTCCGGGAAGTAGGCCAGCGTATTGCCACGAGGCAGATCGAAGGGTACCAGCTGTAGGGCAAGCATCTCTCCGGCGTCAGAACTGACATCCACCAGATCACCTTCGGACAGACCCAAAGCCCGTATATCCTCACGGTTCATGAATATGCACCAGCGGCTTTGCGTGCCGCGATAACTGTCGTCATTTTCATAAACCAGGGTGTTGAATTGACCCTCACTGCGCACGGTCGCCAGTCTGAAAGCGCGGCTGGAACTGTTTACAGGTGGCTTGTTGAGCGCAAAACGGGCGCGTCCACCGGTCCTTGAAAACTGCGGTGTTTTAAGCAGCCGGCCGTTGACATGAAACTCTGCCTTAGCGACATCGATGTCTGCCAGTGGCTGCATTCCAGGCACCGTGGCCGCGATAGCGTGGCGGATTGATTGATGTGTTTTAAAACTCTGAAAATCGAAAACGGATTTATCGATGATCTGCCCTGCAAGCGAGACAAGAATATCGGTTTCACTGCGCGGCCCATCGATTCTATCGATGCCGCCATCCGACAGGCGCACATAATTGAACATGCTCTCCTGTGTGGTGGCCTGTTTCTCCTCGTCTCTTGCAAGCACGGGTAACACCAGGCTCTCCCCGTTGTCGATGCCGTACACATGGCTGCGATTGAGCGTTGTGGTGAGAAAGGTTTTGCGGCTGATTCTGTTCAGGGCTGCTTCTGCCCAGCTGCGCCTGGGGCTTGCACTGAAGAGGTTGCCACCCATGATAAACGCGCTGTCCATCTCTCCGGCGGCAGCCCTGTCCAGACAGGCCATGGTATCCAGGCCGATTGTTGTTGGCAGGTTAATACCCAGGTGTTGTTCAAGCGCGTTGAATACGTCATTGGCCAGCACCGGTTTCACACCGATGGTGCCAATGCCCTGAACATTACTGTGGCCCCGCAGTGGCAGGAGACCGGCGGAAGGTTTGCCGACCATGCCGCGCAGCAGGGCCAGGTTAGCCACTTCCTCAACATTGGCGACACCGTGCAGATGATGGGTTAAACCCATACCCCAGGCGAATACGACCTGTTCGGCATTGCAGTAAATCTGTGCGATGTGTTCGATCTGCTTCTGCTCAACACCGCTCAGTGCAGTGATATCAGCCCAGCTCAGACTCTGCAGATGGGCCAGGTAGGCTGCCGCATTTTCTGTATGTCGCTCGAGGAAAGACTCAGCTGCACCGCCGCTGGCAACAACCGCTTTTGCAATGCCCTGGAGCAGAGCAATATCGCCGCCAATGTCTGGTTGGACGTATTGTGTGGCGATGGGCGTGCCACCGGATATCAGTGACCTGGCGCTTTTTGGCATGGCAAATTTAACCAGGCCGGGTTCTCTGGCCGGATTAATGACCACAACCTCGCCGCCGCGCTGTCGGCAGCCCTGCAGTTGATAGATAAACCGAGGATGGTTCGACGCGGGGTTTGCCCCCAGCAGGATGATGCAGTCGCTGTCTTTAAGGTCCGCCAGTTCAACCGTTGCGGTGCCGGTGCCTATGGTGGTGTGCAACCCTTCGGTGGTTGCCTGGTGGCAATAGTAAGAACAGTTGTTGACGTTGTTGGTGCCGTAAAGCCGCGCGAACAACTGTAATATAAACCCAGCCTCGTTTGATGAACGACCGGATGCATAGAAAAAACTGCGTTGTGGTGGTGTCCGGCAAAGCTGCTCTGCAGCTTTGTCGAGGGCAAACGGCCAACTGACTTCAGTATATTGGTTGCTGTCTGCGGCCTTAAAGATGGGATTGGCCAAACGCCCGAGTCGCGCCAGTTCGCGCTCGTCGAGTTCCCGCAGTTCGGCCAGGGAGTGATTGAATACAGCAGCTGGAATCGGCGCTTGAAGATCGGTGGATTGCGCCTGCACGCTTTTGTTGCAGACGGATGGGAACTCTCCCATCTCGTTGGTCATGCCGCCGAGCTGACCACCCATGCCCAGACCGCAGGTTTTGCAGGTATTTTTACTGGTCAGCGCTTTTGAAGTTGCCCGCAGACCGGATTTCTGTGCGGTGCGCAGCGTGTATAACACTTTTTTCATTCCGCCACCGGCGGCGGGCGCTGGTGTTGGCCTGATTGTTTTGCTCATTGCAGGATATTACGCTTGTGCAATTCGCTGCAGGATAAACTCACTGACTTGCCCGCCGTGGCTGTTCTGCAGAAAGTGGCCAGCCTCCGGGATCGGGTCGAAACTCGCCTGCATCTGCGCTGCCCACTTGCGTCCCCAGGCTTCTGTGAATACATCGTCGCTGCACCCCCAGATGAAATGTACGGGTTTCTGCCATTGCAACAGTTGTTGGTACTGGTGTGTCTGCGCCGCGCCGTTGCCATTGTCGTAGTAAACGCTGGGCTGCTGCATCGGGATAGACAACGGAAAACGTCGGAAGCCGTTAAATGCCTCATCAGGCAGGCCCCGGTAGGGTGCAGAGAATCCCTCATACACGGCAGCTGCCTGGCCGGTTAAGCCGGGGTCTTTACCTTGTGTGAGTGCCGGAAAAATGACTTCTCTGGGCGCCAGGCCCGCACTTAACACCAGCAACAGGCCAACGTCCGGCTGGGGTCTGTGAAACAGACCGCCCTCGTGCCAGTTTTTCACCCAGTTCCTGGCACCCTCTGAATATTCAAATTCCGCATGGTGCAGCCATGTGTTCATGATGAACAGGCGGCTGAAACGTTCAGGCATGTGCACAGCCTGTGCAAGACCGATCGGCCCACCCCAATCCTGACAAACCAGGCTTATGTCCTGCAGATCCAGGTGAGTGATCAGGCTGGTCAGCACCTCAGTATGACGCGCGATACTGTACCAGTGGCTATCCGTTGGTTTGTCGCTGCGTCCAAAACCCAGATGGTCGGGCGCAATACAACGATAGCCTGCTGCAACCAGCACAGGAATGATGTCGCGGTACAGATAAGCCCAGGTTGGCATGCCGTGCATCAACAGCATGACGGGGCCGTCTTCAGGACCTTCGTCAATGTAATGCACCCGCATGTCCTGCCACGAGTGGTAGTGTGGTGCGTAGTCAAAGTCCTGCAGGTTGGCGAAGTTTTCATCAGGTGTGCGCAGGAAATCAGTCATATTGCGTGTCCTTGTGGCCGGTTTCGGAAGCCTGGATGTTGTTCGACGGTCCAGCAAGCTCGGAGCTTACAAAATATCCGGGCTCGATTCTTGCGCCAAACTGTGCAAAATCCTACCTCTTGAAAGTAAAAAGATGGGGAAGTCATGAATTTCGAATTTGGCGAAGAACAGAATCTACTGCGCGATCAGGCGCGGGGGTTTCTGACCGATAATTGCCCACCGGCAGTTGTGCGACGTGTGTTGGAAGGGGATGAGCTGTATGCCGAGGATTTGTGGCAGAAGATTGTCGAAATGGGTTGGACAGCTGTTGTCATCCCCGAGGAGTACGGCGGCTTAGGTCTGTCGTATCTGGAACTGGTGGTCATTGCAGAGGAACTTGGACGCGCCTGTGCGCCGGTACCTTTTGGTTCTTCGGTTTATCTCGCAACACAAGCGCTGCTTGCTGCCGGTAATGAAACTCAGAAAGGGCACTGGTTACCGAAGCTGGCAGCCGGCGAAGCGATAGGCAGTTTTGCTTATGCTGAGGGTAATGGACAAACCAATGCGGCCAGTCTGCAGACCCGTTTTGAGGGGGGCAAACTGTCTGGCCACAAAGTGGTTGTGGCTGATGCGCAAATCTCACAATTGATGATTGTGGTCGCACGTAGTGCAAGCGGCGATGGCGCCTCACTTTATCTGGTGCCAACAGATCAGGAGGGTGTCAGCTTTGAGCCTGTGAAAACCCTTGATCCCGCAACCAACCATGCCAACGTCAGCTTTAACGGCGCCTCAGCAGAGTTATTAGGTTCGGAAGGTGGCGGCTGGGCGTTACTGGAGCAGCTGCTGGATGGCGCTGCGGTTCTGTATGCGTGGGAACAGCTGGGCGGTTCGGATCGATGCCTGGAAATGGCGAAAGAGTACGCGATGGGACGCTACGCGTTTGGTCGGCCGATCGCCTCTTATCAGGCCATCAAACATAAGCTTGCAAATATGTATGTGAAAAACACGCTGGCAAGATCGAACGCTTATTTTGGCGCATGGGCGTTAAACACGGGTGCGGACGAGCTACCTCTTGCTGCGGCAACCGCCCGCGTCGGCAGTACCGAGGCGTACTACTTTTCCTCAAAGGAAAACATTCAGACCCACGGTGGCATGGGTTACACCTGGGAATTTGACTGTCAGTTCTATTATCGCCGCTCGAAAGTGCTGGCTGTTGTTATCGGCAGTGAAGGTTTCTGGCAGGAAAAATTGATTCAAGCTTCAGCGCAAGCTGACGTGGCATAACCGGAGTTATCATTATGGATTTTGAAGATTCACAAGAAGAAGCAACCTTTCGCAGTGAAGCACGGGCCTGGCTGGAGGCAAATGTACCCAGCGAAGATGAGCTTGCCGGGCTTGATGGTATGGCGCGGGCAAAATTCTGGCAGAAGCGTAAAGCTGAATCCGGTTGGGCCTGTATTCGATGGCCCCAGGAGTTTGGCGGGCGTGATGCCAATGCCATTCAACAGGTGATCCTGGGCCAGGAAGAATCCAAAGTGGCTGCGCCAGAAACCGGCGTCTTCGGTATCGGTCAGGGTATGGCTGCACCCACGCTCATGACCTGGGCTGATGAAGAGGCGAAGAAACAGTTTCTGCCGCGTTTGGCCAGTGGTGAAGATATCTGGTGTCAGTTGTTCAGTGAGCCCGCTGGCGGTTCAGACCTTGCTGCACTGCGGACTAAGGCTGAGAAAGACGGCGATGACTGGATCATCAACGGACAGAAGATATGGACCTCAGGTGCACATTATTCTGACTGGGGAATTCTGGTTGTTCGTACTGATCCTTCGGTGCCTAAACACAAAGGTCTGACGTATTTTTACGTCGATATGAAAAGCCCCGGCATTGAAATCAAGCCGATCCGGCAGATTTCCGGTGAAGCGAATTTCAACGAAGTCTACTTTACCGATGTGCGTATCCCTGACAGTCAGCGTCTGGGCGATGTGGGTCAGGGCTGGCAGGTTTCGCTGACCACGCTGATGAATGAGCGCGCCAGCATTGGCGCCGGTGGCGGTGGTACCAAATTCAGTACGGTGAAAAAACTGGCTGAAACCGTGCAGATTAATGGCAAACCGGCAATTGAGGACAGTCATGTGCGTGCACGCCTGGCATCGTGGTATGTACAGGAAGCGGGGTTGAAATACACCAGCTATCGCACGTTGTCTGCTTTGTCACGCGGTGCTATCCCGGGGCCGGAAAACTCAATTGGTAAGCTGGTTGGCGCGGTCAAGTCGCAGGACATGGCCTCGTTTGCAATAGACCTTCTGGAGCAGCAGGGTATCGTACGCGATGCTGATGCAGATGAAATGTTCGGCAGCCTGTTCCAGGATACCTATATGTCCATCCCTGGCCTGCGAATTGCCGGCGGAACGGATGAGATAATGGCTAACATTATTGCTGAGAGAGTGCTGGGCTTACCGCAGGAACCACGCATGGATAAAGGTATTCCGTTCTCGGAAGTGCCTACCGGCAACTGATCGCATTGGATGCACAGGGCGTGGGTTCTCCCGCCTTGTGCAGCCCAGGCACTGGTTTTAACGGTTCGGTTTGACCGGCAGGTCAACAAATTCCGCGTCTCTGGCTTCATTTTTTGCCTGCAGGGCTTCCATGATTTCCGCGTTGTTCATCATCGATGTATTCCAGATACTGATGTAGTCCAGTGCATCTGCGGTACTGTGGTCCCGTGCGTAATTGATCATGCGCTTTGATCCGTATACTGCGGCGGGTGCCTTGCTGGCAATCTCAGCAGCGATCCGCATGACCGCGTCCAGCATGCTCTGCTGGTCGGGGAAAACCTGGTTGATCAGGCCAACCTGTTTGGCTTCCTGGGCGCCCAGCTTGCGCCCGGTGTATGCAAGCTCACGCACGATGCCTTCCGGTATCAGTTTGACCAACCGCGGGAAAGTGCCGACGTCTGCGGTGAGGGCAATGTTTATTTCCTGTACAACCAGAAAAGCATCCTCTGTGGCATAACGCATATCACAGGCGGTTGCCAGATCAACACCGCCACCAAACGCGCCGCCCTGGATTGCGGCGATAACCGGTATGCGCGCATTTTCCAGAACGTTGAAACTTTCCTGCATGTGCAGAATGTGATTATAAGAGGCCACCGCGCGCTGATTTTTGTGCGGTCGATCGGCGGAGTCGGTATTCGAGAACATGGTCAGGTCGAGGCCGGCTGAAAAATGTGGTCCGGTAGAGGACACCACGATGACCCGTGCACGTGCATTGTTGTCTATGTCCTCAATAATTGCCGGAAACTCCTGCCAGAAATCCTGGTTCATCGAGTTACGCTTTTCAGGACGATTCAAAACAACGTGGGCAATCTGATTTTTGATCTCTACGGCAAAACACTTGTAGCTCACGATTTATCTCCCTGATTTTGGGCTTGGATGGTACCCAGGTATAGTCGGGTAATAAATAGCGTGGGGAGAAGGCTATGCAGTTGCCAGATGATAAACAGTGGGCACAGCGCTGCCTGCACGATGGTGAGTTCATGCTGGCCGCCCGGCACTGGCAGGGTGGGATGACTCTGCAGATAGGCGACCAGCAGAAGGGGTTAACCTTGATCGACGGACAGCCCCGGGCCGGCCTGCAGGACGGTGTGGCCGGCGTGCTGTCTTTTTCCGGCGCGCAAAGTACCTGGGAAAAGGTGCTGGCGGCGCGGCCGGAGCGATTTCACCATGACCTGATGGCCAACATTTCCACGGGACAGGGGTTGGCAAGAAGAGGGGACCCCGTGCTGCATGCTCAGTATTATGCTGCAGTTATGCGCGCAATCGAACTTTTGCGTCCTCGGACCGAACCGATTGTCGAGACGGCTGATCCCAAGCCGGGTGAGTTTGCACAAGCCGTTGGACGTTATGTGTATCTGAGTCTGGCGGGCGATGACTACCGTGTTTATTTTGAAGAAGCCGGGCAGGGTATACCCCTGCTGCTTCAGCACACTGCGGGGTGTCACGGCAGTCAGTGGCGGCACCTGTTCGAAAACACAGCAATTACCTCGCGCTTTCGTTTGATTGCTTACGATCTGCCATTCCACGGTAAATCTCTACCACCGCAGAATGTCTCCTGGTGGAGCGAAAACTATCAGCTGCGCGGTGAGTTTCTGCGCTCGGTTCCGCTTCAATTGGCCGCAGCTCTGCAGCTCGATACGCCGGTGTTTATGGGCTGTTCAGTTGGCGGCTTGCTGGCCCTGGATCTGGCGCACAAACACCCGGAAATTTTTCGCGCGGTGATTGCCGTGGAGGGTGCGCTGCAGATAGAGGGCAGTACAGCAGCGCTGGAAGAGCTGTGGCATCCGCAGGTGAGCAATGAATACAAAGCGCGCCTGATGGACGGCTTAATGGCGCCGGGCTCGCCGGTAAATCTGCGCAAAGAAACCAGTTTTGTTTACGCCAGTGGCTGGCCACCGCTGTTTCTCGGTGATCTGCACTACTATTTGGACGAATTTGACCTGCGCGCAGTCGCAGGCGAGATTGATATCGATCAGACTGCCGTCCACATACTCTCTGGAGAGTATGATTACAGCGGAACCAGCGAGTTGGGAGCCGCAGCTCACGCGGCCATAGATGGGTCGACCTGGTCTGAAATGTCTGGCGTTGGACACTTCCCGATGTCAGAAAATCCTCAGGCTTTCATTGAATATCTGCTGCCGATCCTGGATGGTATTGCGTGAAGAAACTTGTTTGGATCAATTTATGCGCATAGGTGTATCTCTGCCGATCAGAGAAATGGGTGCTGACCTGGGCGCTATCAGGGAATTTGCGCTGGCGGCTGAGAGCCTTGGCTTAACTCATCTACGCGTGCCGGATCAGGTGATTCGACCAGACGGCGGGTACGTGCATGAATCAATGACACTGTTGAGCTATCTGGCCGCGATAACGGAGAAGATTGAGTTAGTGCCTTCGGTGCTGGTGCTGCCGCTGCGTCAAACCGCGCTTGTCGCGCGGCAGAGCGCGCAGCTGGATGTCCTGTCGGGTGGGCGGCTGCGGTTGGGCGTGGGGATTGGCATCAATCCGGATGAATATCAGGCGATGGGTGTCGACTTCCATACCCGTGGCGCCCGTTGTGATGAACAGCTGGAACTGCTGCATGCGTTGTGGACCCAGCCGACGGTGAATTTCGAAGGCCGATTTCATACAGTCTCTAACAATGGTATTGAACCGCGACCGCTACAGCAGCCAATTCCGGTCTGGATAGGCGCGCGGTCGATCCCCTCCGATCCAGTGGTACAACGTATGGGCAGATGGGCCTCCGGCTGGTTTGTGCTGGCCAGCCCTGAGGAGTTTGAAGGTGTGAAAACGCGTATCGACGCCGCAGCGGTGGCGGCCGGTCGCAATCCCTCTTTGATCGGTACCGAAGCAGGCGTTGCTGTCGTTGGGCCCAGACAGCATGAATGGCGCGAGCGTGTTACCCGATGGCAGCAGATGGGGTTGACGCACCTTTGTTTGCGCACGTTAGGCGGTAACCTCGCCGTGAAAGATCACCTACCTACTCTGGAACAAGCAATGGCGGACTTACCTCTATGAGCGTGGCGGAAACAAACCCACCCGAATTAAAATTTGTGCAGGCCAACGGTATCCAACTGGCGTATTTTGAGCGCGGTAAGCCCAGTGCGGATAAACCGACGCTGTTATTTGTGCATGCCACCGGGTTCCATGGACGCTTGTGGGATTATCACGCAGAGGCGTTTCCTGCACACCATAGCATTGCGCTTGAACTGCGCGCGCATGGGCGTAGTGAAAACGCAGGTTTCAAAGATTGGAGTGATTTTGGCGTTGATCAGCGTGAATTCATTAATGCCGTGGGGCTGAAAAACGTTGTTGGTGTCGCTCATTCCATGGGTGCACATACACTGCTTGACGCGGCGGCAATGACAGGTGTCTTTGATCGCCTGTTACTGCTGGATCCAACCGTTGCTGAACCCGAAGCCTACAACGACAGCTATGCAGCGTCGTTTGGTGATCAATTACACCCTGCAGCCAGGCGGCGTAACGATTATGCTTCTGCAGAAGATATGCTTAACCGTCTGTCAGGTAAAAGTTCTTTCCCGTACTTTAACCCGCGGATCCTGCGGGATTATTGTCAGTACGGACTGGAAGCAACCGAAAGCGGTCGCTATCAGCTGTGCTGTCCACCGGAGTTGGAGGCACGTGTTTACATGACTGCGCGAACCAACGGTGAGGTGTATAACAGTATTCGATCACTTGATATACCCGTCACCATTGTCCGCGCAAAACTGCCGGATCCAGACGCCGGTCAGGACTTCTCTTCCTCGCCAACCTGGCCTGAGCTGGCGGGCGAGTTTGCCCAGGCAAAAGATCTACACTGGCAGGACTGCTCACACTTTATTCCGATGCAGCGACCAGATGATGTGAACCAGCTGATAGCACAGGAACTGGACGCCTGGCGCAGCTAAACATGACGATGGCAAAAAGGGGATAGCCATGCAGAGTTTTCCGTTAGAAGGCATTACGGTATTGGATTTCGGGCAGGTTTATAACGGCCCGTATTGCGGCTTTCTGCTCGCACAAGCCGGTGCTCGTGTGATCAAGGTGGAGTCATTGATCGGGGAAACGCTGAGAGGGCGAGGTATGGCAGCCTCCTCGGCTTATCCCTTTGCTTCGCTGAATGCGAATAAAGAGAGTATCACGCTGAATATCAAATCAGCGCAGGCGCAACAGCTGATCAAAGATCTGGCGGCCCAGGTGGATGTTGTGCTGGAGAATTTTGCCCCGGGCACGATGGCACGCTATGGCATTGGTGCTGATGTTTTACGAGCGATTAATCCTGCGCTGATTTATGCGTCCAGCACAGGTTATGGCAATGCACCTGGTCCCTATCGCGATTTTCTCGGCATGGATTTTACGCTGCAGGCCATGGCTGGGGTGATGAGCATTACCGGCGAAGAGGGTGGTCCGCCGCTCAAAACTGCTGCGGCGTTTGCCGATTTCCTGGCCGGCACCCATCTTTATGCGGGCATTGTCTCAGCTCTGTTTGGGCGCGAGAAAACTGGTGAAGGCGCTACCGTAGATATTTCCATGCAGGATTGTGTGGTGCCGACGTTGTCCACCGCGCTGGGTTCCTACTATGTTGCGGGAGAACAGCAACCACGCGCGGGTAATCGTCATCCCGGCAAAGCCCTTGCACCTTACAACGTTTATCCAGCCGCTGACGGGTACGTTGCCATTATCTGTATACGCGAAGGCCACTGGCGAAATCTGTGCACAGCCATGGACAATACAGAGGCACGGAGCGACCCGAGATTTGCCACCATGGCTGATCGGTCAGCTAATATGGATGACGTGGATGAGCTTGTTGGCAGCTGGACTCAGGGTCGCAGCCGTGCAGAGATTCTGCAGATTACACAGCAGCACGGCGTAATCTGTTCGCCGGTAAATGATCTGGCAGATGTACTGGATGACCCGCACCTGGCCGCTCGCGGAACCTTGGAAAAAAGGCGCCACGCAGCGTTTGGAGAAATCTCGCAATTCAGAACGCCACTGCGCTTTACCGATATTGAGCCCATGGCGTTACGTGATGCACCAGCACTGGGCGAAGCGACAGATACCGTGTTGCAGGAGTTACTTGGCCTGGACGAAGATACATTGGCCGCACTGCACAGAGCTGAGGCGATTTGACCCATGGGTAGTTATCTTTATCAGGTGTTACGTGCAAAGCAGAATCACCATCAAACCCTGGCGGCCGAGCTCATCAAGGGTGATGCTGGTAAAGGCACTATATGGGGTGTGTTCAGCGGCTTGTTTGGTATCGCTTCAAACGAGTTGATAATGGTGAGCTACTCAGACGATGACGAAGTCTCGCCGGAGATCAATCCCCACGCAGTCAGACATGAGGTCTGGCGACCGACAGTCCGGCCCGTGGCGTTCAATCCCTGCAATCAGCCAGGCTTGTATGTGTTCAGACGCTTTCATGTGGCGGCGCAGGACGTTGCAGAAGTGGTGCAACTGTCCAGCCAGGCCTGGGAGAGTTTTGTTGATGCGGAACGGTATCAGACCCAGCCGCTCGGTCTGTTCTGTCCACCGGCTGATGAACACGGCGTGGTGAAGATGATGCTGGTCACCTGGTATGACGGTTTTTCTTCCTGGCAGCTATCCCGTGCGCCGGCAGCGGATGCGCGCGAGAATTTTGCCCGGCGTCATGCGCTTACCCAAACGACTTATGCGGTGGCGACTCAACCTGTTGCTGATTTTCTGCAGCGGCAGCCAGGCGGGTAGCGGCGCCAGCTAATGCACCGGTGGCAGGCACACAGTTGAAAGCCCGTGCCAGGCCGAACTCCGGCATGTTGTTGTACACACATTCAAACGAACCCGGTTGGCTCAGATAAGTTTCGTGCCAGATACCCACGTCCCCGTTTGAGCCAACCGCCCTGTTGAATTCGGCCCAGGCCGGCAGGTGTTCCGAGCTGCGCGCTTTTGCATATTCTTCCAGTGCTGCAAAAGAATCCCAGTACTGCACCATGATTGAAGTGCGGCCGGGCCAGCTTTCAATATGTCGCAACCCCATATCTCCGGCGCTCTGCAATTCGTTGATCATTTTTCCCATGGCGCGTGCCACCGGTAACCATTTGTGAATTTTCAGCGGTTTATTGATGCGCATGCCGATCAGGAATACCGCAAACTGTTGCTGCTCAACCTGGGCGGTAACGCGGGCTTTATTGATCTGATTGATAGAAGACGTCATGGTGATTGCACGCTATCTTTACAGTGGAAAGATTGAGCTTAAATCAGCGAAGCCGGGTCTGTCAATTAACCAGATGCCAGCTCGCCTGAGGATTCCCTTAGGGGCTGTTCAGCGCAGTAAGCAGTTTGGCCGTGTCTGCCCAGCCGAGACAGGCATCGGTAATACTCTGCCCGTAGGTCTCCGCCTGATTCTGCCGCCCACTCTGCAGATGACTCTCAATCATGATGCCAATCAGCTTGTTCTGTCCCTGTTGTCTTTGTGCCACGACCTCCTTTGCCACAAACGGCTGTCTGTTGGGGTCTTTGCTGCTGTTGCCGTGACTGCAATCAACCACGATACCTGTGTTGATGCCGCGTTCACTGAGTTCATCAGCGGCCTGACTAACGTCTGCAGCGGAAAAATTCGGCTTCACGCCACCTCTGAGAATCAGGTGGCAGTCCGGATTGCCGGTGGTTTCTAAGAGGGCCGGCGCACCTTCTTTAGTCAGAGAAGGAAACAGGTGGCTGCTTTTTGCCGCCAGCAGTGCATCTACCGCCACGCTCACATTACCGCTGGTTGAATTTTTGATGCCCACCGGCATCGATAATCCGGACGCCAGCTGTCTGTGCACCTGGCTTTCCACCGTGCGAGCGCCTATCGCGCCCCAACTGATCAGGTCAGAAAAATACTGGCCAAAGGTGGTGTCAAGGAATTCTGTTGCGCAGGGCAGTTTCAGCTCGGTCAGGTCAGCAAGCAGCGCGCGTGCCTGACGTAAGCCATCGTTGACCTTGAACGACTCGTCAAGATAAGGGTCGTTGATAAATCCCTTCCAGCCGACCGTTGTGCGGGGCTTTTCAAAGTACACCCGCATGACAATAAACAGATTTTCACTGACCTGTTCCCGCAACTCAGTCAGGCGTTGGCCGTACTCCAAAACTGCAACGGGGTCATGGACGGAACAGGGCCCGACAACGACCAGTAAACGCGGATCGAGCCCATTCACAATGTCAGCGATGGTAGTGCGTTGGGTGCTGATGAATGCCTCACTGGCAGCGGTGAGGGGGATGTCTTCTGCAAGGATTGCTGGAGCTATCAGCGGACGGCCACGTCGTATACGTAAATTATCGATGTTTGACACCCTAAGTTGAGAAAATTTCTGCTGGATCTGTTTGCAACAATAGCCATAGTAGCGCGCGCGGGGGTTGCTGTAACCGCCGCCAGAACTGTCACATTTCTGTCACGCTTGCTACCTAGGCTGGTCGGGTTAAGAAAGTGCCAGCAAACGCGAAATAACGCTAAGGGTCTGCATGCCCGATCAGATATCGACTCCACATACGTCAGTGAATGCAGAAAATGCGCCAGGCTCTGCCGGTCAAAGCATTGCACTGTGGCTGGGTGTGGTGGCCCTGGTTTACCTGCTGCTGATAGGCGTCAGCGTTGTGGGTGCCGGTTTCAAATGGGCCTCGGGCGGTGCTGACGGCGCTGCCGCTATCTTTGCGTTTGCCAGCAACCCCATTGCCGGCGTAATTCTGGGTACGCTGGCAACCGCTCTGGTGCAATCTTCAAGTACGGTGACGTCGGTTATCGTCGGTCTTGTTGCTGGCGGCGTGCCGGTGTCGCTTGCGGTGCCCATGATCATGGGCGCTAACATGGGCACTACGATAACCAATACAATTGTCAGCCTGGGCAACCTGCGTGACAGTGCTGCGTTCAGGAAGTCTTTTCAGGCTGCCACCGTGCACGATTTTTTCAACCTTTTCAGTATTGTGATTTTCCTGCCGATAGAAATGCTCTTTCATCCGCTGGAAAAAATGGCGGGTGTTGCAGCAGGGTGGTTTGCCGGTGGTCAGAGCGCGTCGATTTCGGACGTGAACTTTATTGGCGCTTTAACCAAACCTTTTGCAAATTTTGTGGTCGATCTGGCGCGCGAGCTTCCCGAGGGCATCGGCGCTGGTGTTGCTATCGGCATTGGCGTGTTGATGATCATGTTATCGGTGGTCTATCTGGGTAAATTGCTGCGCCGTGCAATGACGGGTAAAGCCAGAGGGGTGATGGAGAAGGCCATCGGCCAGAGGCCTGAAACCGGTGTCATGTCAGGTACGCTGGTCACTGTGCTGGTGCAGTCATCGTCGACCACCACAAGCCTGATTGTCCCTCTCGCCGGGGCGGGGGTGCTGACGCTGAAGCAGGTGTTCCCTTTCACCATGGGTGCCAACATCGGCACCTGTATCACAGCGCTGCTGGCAGCCACAGCCGTCACCGGTGTCTATGAAGTCTTTGCCTTGCAGATTGCACTGGTGCACCTGCTTTATAACCTGCTGGGTGTACTGGCCTTTCTCTACATTCCCTGGGTGGCGGAGCTGCCAATCAGGGCAGCCACACTGCTGGGGCAGAAATCATCTGAACATCGCAGTTGGGCGTTTGGGTACATTTTTGCGGTGTTTTTCATTCTGCCGGGGTCGGTTTTTGGCACACAACTACTCACAGGATCTGAGGACACTGAGATAATCGACGCGCTGGAAAGTGACGTGTCGCAGGAGTGTCAGGCTGAGATGGAAGCCTGTACCGTGAATATAGAGTAAAAAATGCGCTTGCTGGCGGGTGAGTTTGGCATCAGGCTCTACCTATGACACGATAAATACACCAAAAAGTATTTAAATTGTTTTAGGGGGAGAAACAATGAGCGATTTTGAAAACAAGGTAGTCATCATTACCGGTGCTGGCGGCGGTCTGGGCAAAGCCCATGCGCTGGAGTTTGCTCAGCGCGGTGCAAAAGTTGTGGTTAATGATCTCGGTGGCAGTGGCGACGGTACCGGTGCCAGCGATATGGCGGATGAAGTTGTCGCGGAGATAAAGGCGGCGGGTGGTATTGCCATAGCCAACAAAGCCTCTGTAGCCAGTCGCGAAGGCGCAAAATCAATTATTGATGATGCGGTGGCTGAATTCGGGACCGTGGATATTCTTGTTAATAATGCCGGTATTCTGCGCGACAAAAGTTTCAAAAAGCTGGCTCTGGATGATTGGGATATTGTCATGGACGTGCACCTGAACGGCTCGGCCTATGTAACCCATGCAGCCTGGCCGATCATGTACGAAAAAAATTATGGCCGGATAGTGTTTACCAGCTCGACGTCAGGCATCTTTGGTAATTTTGGTCAGGGCAACTATGGTGCAGCCAAAATGGGCATGCTGGGACTCATGAACGTATTGGAAAAAGAAGGTCGTGCAAAGAACATTCGCGTCAACTGCCTGGCACCGGCTGCTTCAACCCGTCTGATTAACACGATTCCCGGACGTGATGAAGATCTGGATAACCCGGATCCTATGCGTCACCCTAAGCTCGTCACGCCAGCGGTTTTGTTAATGTGCGCGGATGATGCGCCAACGGGCAAAGTCATTCTGGCGGGTAACGGGCGTTTTTCAACCGCGGCAATCTTCAACAATGAAGACCTGGAGTTTGGCGCGGACGTCAGCTACGAAGATCTGCTGGCCAAAAAAGATCAGCTGCTGGATATGAGTCAGGCAACAGAGGGTTGGGGCTGGCTGGCGAAACGGATGCGTGAGCAGTAGATCAGGAAGCTGTTTTTTTAAGCAGATCGACCCGGTTCGGCGTTAAAAAAGTATATCCCTGTGCCGGGTTGCCATAGCTTTCAAATTTGTTTCTGACCTGGGCAATGAGTTCCGGCGTAAGAATATGCTCGGTATGGGTTGCCGCCATGACGCCTTTTTCAAATTGACCAAAGTGTTTGAGGGTAACCCGGTTTTTAAAGAAGTATTCCCGCTCCAGCACAAGCCGGCTGTCAGCCACGGTTTTTTTAACGGCTTCAAACGCGGCCTGCCTGACAACTGATTCATCATGAAACAGCCGCAGCACTTCATTGAAGTCACCAGCAAAAACCGGCTCTGAAATGTAAGCCAGACCACCAGGTTTTAACACGCGAGAAATCTCTGCAAGGGCCTGGTCCAACAGATCCAATGGCACGTGATGCAGGGATTTGAACATCAGAACTATGTCAAAAGTATTGTCAGGTGCGTCGATCGCTTCAGCGCCAAAAGTAGCAAACTCAATTTTAGGCAGCGCGCCTAATTCGATGTTTTTTGCGTGTGCCTGTGGATCCACCTCCGCAGCCACAATGTGGGCCAGCGGCGTCTTTTCAGCCAGTTCACGGGTCTTTTCTGCTGTGCCACAGCCGAGTTCCAGTACATTGGCGTTGGTCAATGGCAGCAGCTTCATCAGAACGTCGATTTCATCCGCGATATCCTGATCTGTGGGTCCAATCAGTTGCATAAAGTGTCCGTAGCAGTAGGTGTGTAGCGCAAAGCCATTTAATATGTACCGCAAATAAGAACAATTCAACCGAACATCTAAACCAGCAAAAAGGTTCTGCATGCAAACGTTTACGCTCAATGCCAGTGATGGCGCGGAAGTGGCCTGTTATACATGGCCCGTAGAAACACCCAAGGCGGTCGTGCAGATAGCGCATGGCATGGGCGAACACGCGCAGCGCTATGGCGCCGTTGCGGAGCATCTGAACCAGGCGGGTTATGCAGTATATGCCAACGATCATCGTGGCCACGGGGTGACCGGGCAGGCGAACCTCGGGTATATGGGTGGCGACGGCTGGAATCGCGTTCTGGCTGATGCTTACGAGATTAACGTCGAGATCGCGTCTCAACATCCTGGCCTGCCCCGTATCCTGCTGGGTCACAGCATGGGTTCGATGATGTCCCAGCAGTACATTACCCGTTATGGCCACAGCATCGACCTGCTTGTGTTGTCTGGATCGCCGGGTTTCAAAGCCAGGTCCGCAGGCCTGTTGTCTCGCAGCATCGCAAAGTTTGAGAAATGGCGGTTGGGTGCCGGTCAGTCCAGCGATGTAATGCAACGCCTGCTTTTTGGTGATGCCAATAAACCCTTTGCCGGTGACGGTGCCAGTGGCTTCGAGTGGTTGTCGCGGGATGCGCATGAGGTACAGAAATATCTTCAGGACGACGCCTGTGGTTTTGTTCTGTCCACCGGCTCGCTGGTGGACCTGTTTGCCGGTTCCAGTACCGCTACCCAACCTGAAGTACTGGCAAAAATTCCACGTGATCTGCCAATCTATGTTTTTTCCGGTATTGAAGACCCTGTGCATGGAGAACAGAAAGACATCCAGCGTATGCTGCAGGCTTTTAATGACCAGGGATTGTCCCGGGTAACCGTCAAATGGTATCCAGGTGGTCGACACGAAATGTTTAATGAAACCAATCGTGACGAGGTATTGACTGATCTGGTCAATTGGCTGGACACAAATATCGAATAAAACCCCGGCGCTCCGGGCGAAATAGCGGTTTCGAACTACACTTGTTCAAGTACGTTGGAAGCCAGCATGAATCAGTCTGCAAAAACACAACAGGCCCAGCGGGTCGAGCGGTGGCGGGGCAAATTAAATGCCTCGGGGCTGCCCGTGTTCTCGCGCACGATTCGAGACATTCGTAATGTTTCTTCCAGCAGTCGATCATCTGCGCGGGACCTGTCAGATGTCATTGGACACGACGCCTCGATGGCGGCACGGGTCATTCAGATTGCCAACAGCCCACTGTTTAATCTACAGAATCGAGACATTGATACCATCAGCTCTGCGGTGGTGCTGGTCGGTTTTGATGCGGTACGTGAGTTGGCAATATCCGTGTCGGTGATTGAAGAGATGCTGAAAGGTACGCAACACGCCCGGGTTGGCCAGCACATGGCTCAAGCGTTCCATGCTGCGGCTCAGGCACGGGCATTTGCACGCGTCTGCGGGCATAAGTGTGAAGAAGTTTTTGTTGCCGCACTGCTAAAACAGGTGGGTGATATGGCGTTCTGGTCACGCGCGGAACAGGAAGCTGAGGCGATTGAAACCCTGGTCGCAGATGGTATGGATCTGGTGCAGGCTGAACTGCAAGTGCTCGGCTTTGAGTTATCGGAACTGGGGCGTGTGCTTGCTGCAGACTGGAATTTAGGCGACCTCGTCGAACAGGTGCTGGATGGACGCCATGATGATCTGCCGATGGTGCAACACGTGCAGTTTGGCCATCAGGTGGCGACCCTGCTGCGCGCCCATGACCTGGAATCAGATGCTCTGGCCGACGTTGTGGGCCAACTGGCAAAACACCTGAACATGAAAGCGACTGACGTCAAATCGCTCATCAGTAATAATCTCGACGGGGCTGACCAGATTGCCAAACAATTTGGTCTGTCCCAGTCGTTGATGCTCGCGGATAAAGCACTCCGGCAGCAGGGTGATGCCGGGTCCGTGAAAAGCTCCGAAGCCGGTTCCAGCCCGCAGCGGGCAGATTATGATGCCCAAGCT
Source organism: Pseudomonadaceae bacterium (assembly GCA_024743175.1). Taxonomy (GTDB): domain Bacteria; phylum Pseudomonadota; class Gammaproteobacteria; order Pseudomonadales; family Azotimanducaceae; genus UBA4421. The sequence continues at coordinate 147,175 of JANSXA010000006.1, forward strand.
TTGCTGCGTGCATTAACGGACCTGGCTGAAGACCTCGAAGGTGGTGCTTCCCGGGATGAGTTAATGCAACGAATTGTCGATGGTCTGCACCAGGCTGTAGGCTTCTCGCATGTTTACTTTGCTCTGTTTACCCCTGACCGGACCAAGCTCGTGGTCAAATACAGCGCCGGTGTTGATGCAGCAGCTGCGCATACATGGCCGCCCCACGATCCTCAAAGTGTACCCGTATTTGTCAGTGCTCTGACTGACTTCAAGGCCCAGATGTTCACCGATGTAGTGCGTCAGGACGCCTGGCACTTTGGTGGCTCTGGTGCGGTTGTTGCGGTAAAGCTCGCGCAGAAGCCTGTGGGTATGCTGTACGCGGAGAATGTTGTCGGTCAATCTGTCAGCGCGGAACAATTTACGGGATTTCGCCAGTTCGGTCAGCAGATTGCGCTGGTTCTGTCTCAAGCGGTGTAAAAAACCAGTACATGTAACACGTCACAGCGTTACACTCCCAGCATGATTTCCCTTGTTCTTAATGGCCAATATGCAGTGTTTGTGCTGCTTGTTATTGCGCTGGTGGTGTCGCTGTCTTTCCATGAATTTGGTCACGCGATTGTGGCCAAATGGCAGGGTGACGATACAGCACAACGGGCCGGTCGCCTTACCCTTAATCCAATTTCCCATCTTGATCCGGTGGGTTTCCTGATGGTGGTGTTTATCGGTATTGGTTATGCCAAGCCGGTGCCGACCGACCCGCGTAACTTCAAGTCAGCGGTATCCGATTTGTACGTGGCTGCAGCAGGTCCGTTGATGAATTTGTTAACCGCGCTGGTCAGCTGGAATATTTTCCTGTTGCTGATCAAAGCCGGTTGGCAGAATCCTGGGGGTGAACTGTTTTTCACCCTGCTCGCGCAGATCAATCTGCTGTTGATGGTATTCAACCTGATACCCCTGGGTCCGCTGGATGGGCACTATATTCTGCCGCATTTCCTGCCGAAAAATCTGGCCTACCAGTATCGGGTAATGAACATGCGTTACGGCACGGCTGTTTTTCTCGGTCTGATTGTCGCCAGCTTTATGGGTCTGCCCCTGCTGGAATATCTGCAGAAAGCTGCACTGTTCATGCTCAACCTGATCACGCTGGTGCCTCTGTAGCTTATGTCACCTAGAAACAACTACCTGTTTGCAACCAGCACCTGGTTCATGGCCTGGGGTATGCAGTCGGTGGTATTTGCCTGGCTGGTAACCATTGTGCTGCGCGAGCCGGCTGAACTGGTTGGCTGGGCGCAGACAGCCTTACTGCTGCCCGGCATGCTGTTTATTCTGCTGGCCGGGGTGTTGGCTGATCGTGTGGGGCCGGATCGTCAGGCGCTTTATGCACAGCTGGCTGCGGCCGGGGTGCCCTGGATTCTTATTGTCGCGCTTTACGCGGGTTGGCTGAGCTTTCCTGTCATGCTGATTTACGCTGTACTGATGGGGGTGATGCAGGCGTTTGTGACACCTGCCAGAGATGGTTTGTTGAATCACGTTTCCGGTAACAAGGTGCAACATACGGTACTGCTGACCAGCCTGTTTCAGTTTGGTTTCCAGATCGTCGGCTATTCAATTGCAGCGTTTGCCGACCTGGTGGGTGCTGCTGTGGTGCTGGCGATGCAAAGCCTGTGTCTGCTGGCTGGTGTTCTGGCTTACTGGCGGATACGTCAATCCGGCATCGTGGAGAACCAGCCGCGTACCACCGATTCAGTTTTGGACAGTGTGCTGCAGGGTGCCAGAACCGTTTCGGGGTCGCCGATCATGCGCACCGTGGTGATACAGAATGTGGCCATGGCGATGTTTTTCATGGGCTGTTTTATAGTCTGCTTTCCCCTTGCCGTGCGGGAGGTGTTCAATGGTTCCTCCAGCAGCCTCGGGCTGTTGAATGGTTTGAATTCAGCCGGACTTGCATTGACTATTGTGGTCATGTTGAGAATTGGCTATGTGAAACGTGCGGGCAGAGCACTGTTGGTGGCTCAAGCGCTGGGGTCAATTGTGCTGATGCTCAGCGGTAGCGTAGAAAGTTTTACCGTATTTGTTGTTCTGGTTTTCTGTTGGGGTTTGTGTGGTGGTGCTGCAATGCCGATGTCTCGAACCATGATGCAGGAGTTAGCGCCGCCGTCCCAGCGAGCTCGTGTGATGAGTTTTTACGCCTTTTCGTTTATGGGCGCTGGTCCCATTGGCACTTTGTTTGCCGGCTATCTGTCTGAGCTTGTAGGGGTGCAGATGGCGATCCAGATATGTGGCGCGCTGATGCTGACTGTGGTTGTACTGGTTGGCCTAACCTCCCCATTGTGGCGCGAAGATTTTGAGCAAGCGCCTGCTGGAGTGAGCTAGTGGCGACGCGTTTGAGTGTGGACATCGGCGGTACTTTTACGGATGTTGTCATTCAGCAAGACTCAGAGGTGACTTCGGTCAAAGTGCTGACCACGCATGCAGATCCAGTGTCTGGTGTGCTGCAGGGGGTTGATGACGTATTGTCGCGCACAGGCGTTGCACCATCTGATGTGCAGCTTGTACTGCACGGCACCACGCTTGCGACAAACGCTTTAATTGAGCGTCGGGGTGCAAAAACCGCGCTGCTGACTACCGCCGGGCATCGCGATGTGTTGGCGATGGCGTTTGAAAACAGATTTGAACAATATGATGTAAACATAGATCGACCTGCGCCCCTGGTACCTCGCCACTGGCGGGTTGGGATAACCGAAAGGGTTGCTGCTGACGGCAAAACACTGCTCCCTTTAGATGAAAGTGAGCTTATCTCTGCTGTGCATACGCTGGTAGAGCAGGGTGTCGAGTCGATAGCGGTTGGCTTTCTGCACAGCTATCGACAACCTGCCCATGAGCTACGTGTGGCACAACTTGTTAAGCAGAAATTTCCACAGCTCTGGATTTCGCTGTCCTGTGAGGTGTGTCCGGAAATACGTGAATACGAACGTTTGTCGACAACCGCCGCCAACGCTTATGTGAAGCCATTGATGGCAGGTTACCTGGAAAGACTGCAGGCTGCGCTTGTTGAGCGCGGCTTCAGCTGCAAGGTGCTGTTGATGACCTCCGGGGGTGGTTTGACGACGCTCAATGCCGCAACTCGATTTCCAATTCGCCTGGTAGAATCCGGTCCCGCAGGCGGTGCGATGCTGGCTGCAAGCGTTGCTCAAGCGCATGATGAAAACAGCGTTGTTTCTTTTGATATGGGTGGCACCACTGCCAAACTGTGTCTGATTGAGAACGGTGAGCCGCAACATTCTCGTGCCTTTGAAGTTGACCGCAGCTACCGATTTAAAAAAGGCAGCGGCCTGCCGGTCAGAATTCCGGTGGTTGAAATGGTGGAAATTGGTGCCGGCGGTGGCTCCATTGCCAGTCTGGATGCTTTGCAGCGGATTCATGTTGGTCCCCAGAGTGCCGGTTCTGAGCCTGGACCAAGCTGTTATGGACGCGGCGGGACATTGCCGACAGTTACCGATGCAGATCTGCTGCTGGGACGTCTGCTGCCGGAAAATTTTGCCGGTGGCAGAGTGAGTCTGTCGGTTGAGGCGGCGACCGAGGCGCTGCAGCACCACATCGCGCAACCGCTGTCACTGAACGTTTTGTCTGCGGCGTTAGGTGTCAGCGAAATTGTCGATGAAAACATGGCCGCTGCGACCCGAGCCCACGCGGCGGAGTGGGGTAAACGCGTGCAGGGCACCTGTCTGATCGCCTTTGGCGGTGCAGCTCCGTTACATGCAGCGCGCCTTGCACAGAAATTGAAAATCTCACGTGTCCTGATTCCCCCCGGGGCTGGTGTAGGGAGCGCGATCGGCTTTCTCCTCGCGCCGGTGCGATATGAACTGGTGCGCAGTGACTATGCACGACTGGCGGAGCTCGACCAGGCGGTTGTCATGCAACTGTTTCAACAGATGCGCGCTGAAGCCGCGGAGGTGCTCGATGATGCCGGCGCAACGGGCACGCGGGAAGAGCGACGGGAAGGTTATATGCGATATGTCGGGCAGGGCTACGAGATTGCCGTAGACGTCTCGGACCTGCATTCGCTGTCAGTTGATGAAATCCGTCGTCGCTTTGAAAAAACCTACGAGCGCCTGTATGGGCGCACCATTCCTGATCTGGCCATCGAGGTGCTGAGTTGGACATTATCACTCTCCAGTGAACCCATGACGCAAACGCTGCAGGCGACAGATGCACAGGCCATGCAGCAATCGGTGGGCGATCAGGTTCAGTGGTGGTCTGGCGACAGCGCATTTGCTGCAAAGGTTCTGCTGCGTTCTGAGCTGCAGGTTGGGCAGAGCTATGCCGGTCCACTTGTGATCGCTGAATCCCAGACGACCACTATTGTGCCTGTCGGCGCCACTGTTGCGGTTCGTGCAGATGATGCTCTGTGTATAGAACTTGCGGAGCAGGAGGGCTAGGTCATGCAGGAGCTGCAGATTCAACTGGCCTGGAACCGGTTGCTTGCCATTGTTGAAGAACAGGCTCAGGTGCTGATGCGCACCGCATTCAGCACCGTTGTCCGCGAAGCCGGTGATTTATCGGCCGGGGTGTTTAATCCTGCAGGTGAAATGCTGGCACAAGCGGTCACCGGCACTCCGGGTCATGTCAACTCGATGGCAGCCGCGGTGGCGAAATTTCTCAAAAAGTACCCGCTGGCAAATCTGCAACCGGGCGATGTGCTGCTGACTAATGACCCCTGGGATGGTACCGGGCATCTGAATGATTTCACTGTGGTGACGCCGGTTTTTTCAGCCGGGCGGTGTGTTGCTTTGTTTGCCTCGACCAGTCACATCGCAGATGTCGGTGGGCGCGGCTTTGGTCCTGATGCAAACGACGTTTTTGAAGAAGGTTTACGCATTCCTATTGCCTATCTTTTTCGAGCAGGTACACGCAACGATGTGCTTATGGAAATTCTGCTGGCTAACGTTCGAGATCCGCTTGTGGCACAGGGAGATCTGTATTCTCTGACCGCCTGCAACGACGCCGGCGCCGCAGCGCTGCTGGATATGATGCAGGACTTGTCTTTGCCTGATTTAGATGATCTGGGGGCTGCCATCACAGCGCGTTCAGATGAAGCCATGCGGGAACAGATTTCGCAATTACCAGACGGACAGTACCGTTACGCCATGACCGTAGATGGTTATGACGAGCCGGTAGAGATAAAAGCCCTGATGCAGATTCACGACCGGCATATTGAACTGGACTTTGCAGGTTCTTCCGCCGCCAGCCCCCGGGGCATAAATGTTCCGTTGGCCTACACCCAGGCTTATGCGTCTTTTGGTGTGCGTTGTCTTGTTGGTAATGAGATACCCAATAATGCCGGCTCGCTTGCCGCGGTGCATGTGTCCGCGCCGCTGGATTGTCTGCTGAATGCGCGCTCACCAAGAGCGGTATCCGCGCGTCACAGCATCGGTCAGATGCTGCCCGACGTGGTTTTCGGGTGCCTTGCGCAGGTCTTACCTGACGCGGTCCCTGCTGAGGGTGCATCGTGTATCTGGAATCCGGTTTTCATGCACGCTCTGGGCGCAGCTGAAGATCAGCAGTTTGTTATTAATCCGATCTTCAACGGAGGCACCGGTGCGCGTCCACAAAAAGACGGGTTGTCGACCACGGCTTTTCCCTCTGGCGTGCGCACCACCTCCACAGAAGTCAACGAAGTCACATCACCGTTGTTGTTCTGGGCTAAAGAGTACACACCTGATTCCGGCGGCGAAGGTCAGTTCAGAGGCGGCCTGGGACAGACGGTCCGGGTCACGCATAGAAACGATCAACCCTTTGTGATCTCCAAAATGTTTGACCGGATAGTGCATCCAGCCCGTGGTCGCGCCGGTGGCCTCGATGGTGGGGTGGGGCTGGTTTGTGTTGAGCACGCGGATGGCAGCCTGTATCCGCTTGAGGGAAAAGGCCGCGATCAGGTGCAGGCGCAGACCACCCTGGTGCTGAAAACACCGGGCGGAGGTGGGTTCGGCCCCGCAGATAAGCGTGACTCCCAGGCTGAACAGGCGGATCGACAGGCAGGGCTTGTCAATAAAACTGACCGCCGCTGATAGAATGGCTTTTCTGTCTATACTTGAGATATGCAGAGGTTCAGACCTCAAGGCGATGGCTTGCGAGCATTGTTCACCTGCCGGATGGTGCAGGGTACACACGTCGAAGGGTTTTGGCTGGGCCGTGTGCCCGATTTCCCTTGACAGCGCAGGCTACCGTCAAGAACATGATTATCCAGACTCCGCAGTGGCAGAGTTCCACTTAAGGCAAACTGAGCGTGCTTTTGCGTCGATTTAATACTTCTCTCCTGTCTCCGGCTGGCCTGCTCATGTCTTTTGCGAGCCCTGTCAGGTTTGATTGTGTGCTGTACATTCAGGGTTTTCTGGAGACAGCGGTAGTGATGGACAGGCCTGTGAGGGCGCAAGCCTGATGCGCCTGATTCTGACGTTTGTCCTGTTGATGTTGGTCTGGTTGCTCTGGAGTGGCTTTTTCAAACCCCTGTTGATCTCACTGGGTCTATTGTCCTGTCTTTTCACGCTGTTCCTTGCTCGCCGAATGGGTTTTTTCAAACGCGAGGTGTTCAGTCTGCATCTGGCCTACCGGCTGATACCGTTCTGGGGATGGCTCGCACTTGAGTTGATAAAGTCGAATCTGACAGTGGCCCGCATTGTACTGTCGCCGAAAATGGTCATCAGCCCCACGGTTGTACAATTGACCGCCCAATCCGATGATCCGGTTCTACAGGCAATTCTGGGCAACTCAATTACATTGACGCCGGGCACGGTAACCCTGGACGATCACGAAGGAGAGCTGTTAGTACATTGCCTTACCCGGCAAGGTGCGGATGCGCTGCTGGAAGGGGATATGAACAGGCGTGTTGCAGCTCTACAGCGTTCCTGATGATTGAAGAATATGGTCGTAAAGTGATGAGTAAAAACTGATGGGTATGTACTACGTCGCTGCTGTAGCTATTTTTCTGACCATGATTCTGGCGTTGACTCGAGCGCTGTTAGGTCCGTTAGTTTACGATCGGGTACTCGCGGTGAACATGTTTGGCACAAAAACCGTGCTGCTGTTGTCCGTGGTTGCTTTTTTATACGGTCGTCCGGATTTTCTGGATCTGGCTTTGGCCTATGCTTTGATTAATTTCATCGGCGTGCTGGCGGTGTTGCAGTTTTTTCAGAATCGACGGGGCGAATCCCTTAATTCCAACATCGACACAACCCCACCGGACGGTCGTTGATATGCAGTTGTGGCTTGATATTCTGAGTTGGATTCTGCTGAGTGGCGGTGGTCTGTTTGTCCTTATTGGTGGCATTGGCATCATCCGTCTGCCCGATCTTTATACACGAATGCATGCCGCCAGTCTGACGGACACCATGGGCACAGTAATGATTCTGTTAGGCATCATGTTGCAGGCTGGTCTGTCGCTTGCTTCTGTTAAACTGGCTGCCATTGCCGTGTTCCTGCTGCTGACCGGACCAACGGCGACTTATGCTCTGGCTAACGCTGCAATGCTTGCTGGCCGACATCCCAAAGATGTTGAGATGCCCCCCGATCTGCCGGAGGACTTGCGGCTGTGACCGTTCTGTTTGGCATCTTTCTTCTGACTTTGCTGGTCATCTCGGCGATTGGCATTGTCCGTGCACGAAATCTGTTTGTCGCCGTCATGTTGACAGGTATTTTTTCGCTGCTGATGGCGGCGAATTTCTTCATTCTGGATGCGGCAGATGTTGCCTTAACCGAGGCTGCTGTTGGCGCGGGTGTATCTACTGTTCTGTTATTGGGTGCGCTGGCGCTGATACCGCCAAACGAAAGTCGTTCGAAACGTGTGCGTTGGCTTGTGGTCTCAGTCGTTACGCTGACGGCGATTACCCTCGGCTATGCAACGTTTGAGAACCCGCGTCTGGGAGACCCGGAAGCACCGGTGCATCAACATGTAGCGCCCTGGTATCTGGAACAGACTCCGGTTCTGATTGACATACCCAATGTGGTCACTGCCGTGCTGGGTTCCTACCGTGGATATGACACTCTTGGAGAAGTTCTGGTTGTTCTCACCGCAGGTATCGGGGTGCTTTTCCTGCTTGGCCTGCCTGGTGCGTTTGGTGGCCGAAAAACTGAAGACGTGGCCCGTGGTCGTACTTATCTCAGCCATCACCTTGTGCCACAGGTTGTTGGCCAGTTGCTGATGCCGTTCATCATCCTGTTTGCCTTGTACGTGCAATTCCATGGGGAATATGGTCCGGGTGGCGGTTTTCAGGCTGGCGCAATTTTCGCCGCAGCACTGATTCTGTTTGCCTTGATTCAGGGTGAACGGGAGGCGCTTACGCTGATACCGCCGCGAGTGCTTGTGGTGCTGATGGCAACCGGTGCGTTGCTGTACGGTAGCGTAGGTGTGTTAACAATGTTGTTAGGTGCTAACTTTCTTGAGTATGGGGTTTTGTCGAGTGATCCCGTGAAAGGCCAGCAATGGGGGATTATTCTCATTGAGCTAGGTGTTGGTATTTCTGTGGCATCGGTTCTGCTGGCGATTTATCACGCTTTTGCATCGCGGGGGCGATAACGTTGGAAATTCTCGGGCTTTACAATTACTGGGTTTTTGTTGTTCTGCTGATGATTGGTCTTTACGCCGTTATCGCAAAACCCAATCTGATGAAAAAACTGCTTGGCTTGAGCATTTTTCAGGCAGCGGTATTCCTGCTTTACATCACCATGGACAAAGTTGATGGTGGGACAGCACCTATTATTCAACCCGGTGCGGTGGATCAGCTGTATTCCAACCCACTGCCTCAAGTACTGATTCTGACTGCTATTGTGGTGGGCATTTCCACGATCGCCCTGGGCCTTGCTGTTGTTGTTCGCATTTTTGAAGCTTACGGCACCATCGAAGATGATGAGATCCAACAGGCGGACACTCGGGAGTGAGCCTAACCAGTCAACTACCCGCGTTGCAGGTCGTCGTGCCCATGTTGACGGCCCCCATGGTCATGCTGTTGCGCGGCTCCAGTCTGGCCTGGGCGGCGGCGACCGCTGCCAGTGTGATGGCATTCTGTATAGCTATCGCGTTAACCCTTGGGGTGCACGATGCAGGTGTGTTGACCTACGCCATGGGCGGTTGGCCTGCGCCTTTTGGTATTGAGCTGAGAATTGATGCGTTTAATGTACTGCTGCTGCTGATCACGACGGGGGCCTCCAGTGTCGCTCTGCTCAGTGGCCGTTTCAGTCTTGCCCGGGACCTTCCAGAAGATAGGCAACCTCTGTTTTATGCCGCCTGGATGGTTGCGTTGACAGGATTGTCAGGTATCGCGGTGACAGGCGATGCGTTTAATGTTTTTGTTTTCATGGAGATATCGTCGCTGGCCGGCTACATCCTGGTGGCTGCAGGTCCGGACAGGCGTGCGCTTACCGCAACGATCAAGTACCTGGTCATGGGTACAATTGGCGCCACCTTTTACCTTATTGGTGTTGGTCTCGTTTACATGATGACGGGCACTCTGAACTTTGCTGATATGGAAGTTCGTCTTGCTGAAGTCACCGATCGAGCTCCAATCCTGCTTGCTGCAGGCTTCATTACCGTCGGGCTTGCACTGAAAGCAGCGGTGTTCCCCCTGCATTTCTGGTTACCAAATGCCTACCATCATGCCCCGCATATGGTCACGGTGTTTCTGGCGGCGTGCGCCACAAAGGTGGCGCTGTATGTTCTTTTACGTTTCGATTTTGTAGTCTTCCAGGGCAATCTCGTCGGGCATATGGCCCAATACGCGGGTTTCCTTGCGCCACTGGCCATCCTCGGTATTCTCGTCGGTTCAGCAATTGCCGTGGTTGAAGGCCACTTAAAGCGATTGTTGGCTTATTCTTCGGTCGCGCAGATAGGTTACATTCTGCTTGGGGCTAGTTTTGGTGACATGGCCGGTTTGTCCGCTGCGTTCACTCACATGTTTAATCATGCGCTGGCCAAAGGTGGCCTGTTTCTGGTACTGGCTGCCTTTGCATTGCGAACCAGTGGTTTAAGGCTGCGTGATGTTGCCGGTCTTGCACATCGCATGCCGCTGACTTGTGCGGCGCTGTTGATTCTTGGTGCAAGCCTGGTGGGCATTCCCGGCACTGCGGGCTTTATTTCAAAATGGCTGTTGCTGTCCGCCGCGTTTCAGCAGGGCCCCTTGGGTATGGTCGCGGTTGTAGTTGTTGTACTGAGCTCGCTTGCCGCGGTGGTTTATGTCTGGAAGATTGTTGAGCAGCTCTATTTTGGTGAGCCTGAAGATGTCTCAGACAAAGCAGCAACCCGTACACAAGCCAGCCCGTTTAAATCTGAGGCGCCGGCAATGCTGTTGCTGGGCATCTGGGTGGTTGCGCTGGCAAATATTTATTTCGGGCTGTTTCCCGGTTTCACTGTCAGCTTGTCAGAAAGTGCGGCAGCGGGCCTGATGAGTCATCTGCCATGACCACCGTGAACCCCATACTGGTGTCTCTGCTCCTGCCGCTGGTCGGCGCGCTCCTGATCAGTATGACAGGGCGTTGGCCCAATCTGCGGGAAACCATCACCTTGGTAACCGCAGTCACCGTCGCGGTGGTGGTGTGGTCGCTGGTGCCCGAGGTGATGGCAGGCGGCCGCCCTGAGTTACAGGTAGTACATTTATTTGGTGATCTGCAGATTGCGTTCACCGTAGAACCCCTGGGCATGTTGTTTGGTGCGCTTGCGGCAACCCTGTGGATTGTCAATTCGATCTATTCCATTGGCTACATGCGTGGCAATAATGAGAAGAAGCAGACCCGCTTTTACGTCTGCTTCGCAATCGCCATTGCCGCGGCTCTGGGCGTTGCCTTTGCCGGTAATCTGCTCACCCTGTTCCTGTGTTATGAAATTCTCACCCTCTCAACCTACCCGCTGGTTTCACACAAGGGAGATCGCGCGACGGTTGCGTCTGCCAGGGTGTATCTGGGTATTCTGCTGGGAACCTCGATCGGTCTGTTGCTACCCGCCATCATCTGGACCTATCTGGTTGCCGGCACGTTGACCTTTGCGCCGGAAGGTATTCTTGCTGGCCATATTGATGGGCCTGCTGTTGGTTTGTTACTCGCCCTGTTTGTTTTTGGTGTGGGCAAGGCGGCGGTCATGCCGGTACATAAATGGCTGCCTGCGGCGATGGTTGCGCCTACGCCGGTCAGCGCTCTGTTGCACGCGGTTGCTGTGGTGAAAGCGGGCGTGTTCACCATCACCAAGGTGATCATTTATGTTTTCGGGGTCGATAACCTTTTTTCAGAACCCTCAAGCGGCTGGCTGATGTATGCAGCGGCGTTCACCATCATTGCTGCCAGTGTGGTTGCCCTGCGTCAGCAGAATCTGAAACGGATGCTGGCTTACTCCACTATTGGTCAGTTGTCTTATGTGATTATGGCGGCGGCTCTATTAAAGCCTTTGTCAGAGATCGGCGCGGCCGTACACATTGTGGCTCATGCGTTTGGCAAGATAACGTTGTTTTTTGCAGCCGGTGCCATCTATACCGCAGCAAAGAAGACTGAGCTCAGTCAGCTCAGCGGCATAGGTGCGCGCATGCCCTGGACCATGGCTGCTTTCACGATTGGTGCCTTGTCGATGATTGGGGTGCCACCTACAGGTGGATTCGTTTCGAAATGGTTCATTCTTGCCGGCGCGTTTGAGAGTGACAATTATGTGGCCATTTTTACCATCATCACCAGCACTGCATTGAACGCTGCATACTTCCTGCCGATTATTTTTGCGGCCTGGTTCGGCCGCGAAGTGGAAGGAGGTAAAGACCACGGCGAAGCGCCCTGGCCCATGGTTCTGGCACTATCGTTGACAGCACTGGCAACACTGGGCTTCTTCTTTTTCAATCAGCCGGTACTCGATCTTGAAAGCCAACTGGTATCACAACTGCCATGAACAACACCGATAAACAAAGCGACAACAGCCAGCAGGACGATCACTGGCTGGTGCGGCAAACCACGATACGCAAGCTGTGGATCATCTTCAGTATCATCCTGGCGCTGACGGTTGTCGGTCAGTTTTTCATCAAAATCAAAGGCTATTTCGGCATTGACGGCTGGTTTGGATTTGGTGCTGTTTACGGGTTGCTGGCCTGTGTTCTGATGGTTGTAGCCGCCAAGGTTCTGGGTGCGCTGCTTAAGCGTCGGGAAGACTATTACGATGATTGAGATGGTCATTCCACCTGCGTTTCTGCTGCTTGCTGGCGCTGTGTTAATTGGTGTCACCCGCGGCTGGTTACGCACAGCTGTTCTGCTGCTGGCACCACTGGCGACACTCTGGGCGGTATGGCAGGTACCGGACGGTGTGGCAGTGACTGCATACTTTCTCGGTTATGAGATTGAACCGGTTGAAGGCAGTGCTCTGCGCCGCCTGTTTGCCACCATCTTTTCGATCATGGCATTTGTTGGTGGGCTGTTTGCCTTCCGCCAGGCGCGCTGGTACGAGCTGTCTGCTGCCTATGCCTATGCCGCGGGTGCAGTCGGCGTGTGTTTTGCCGGTGATCTGATCACGATGTTCCTGTACTGGGAACTGATGGCGATATTTTCTACCGTTATTGTCTGGGTTGGCGGTACACCCCAGGCCAGGGCCGCCGGTATTCGCTACGCCATCATGCACCTGTTGGGCGGTGTTATTCTGAAAGTGGGCATCGAAGGTATTGTGGTGCATACCGGCTCCGTTGATATTCAGCCCATGCTCGCCACCAATTTTGATACCTGGATGGTGCTTATTGGCATTCTGATCAATGTGGCTGCACCTCCCGTGTCAGCCTGGCTGGCTGATGCCTATCCGGCGTCAAGTGCAACAGGGTCCGTTTTTCTTTCCGCTTTCACCACAAAATCCGCAGTGCTGGCGCTGATACTCCTGTTCCCGGGCGAATCCGTGTTGATCTGGGTTGGGCTCTATATGGTGTTTTACGGCATCATTTACGCGCTCCTGGAAAATGATGCCCGGCGTATTCTCGCCTACTCGGTGGTCAATCAGGTTGGATTCATGGTGGTTGCAGTCGGCATTGGCACCGAGATGGCGTTGAACGGCGCAGCTGCACATGCGTTTGCACACATTATCTACAAAGCGCTGCTGTTCATGTCTGCGGGGGTAGTCATGTACCGCACCGGTTTTACGCGCTGCACTGATCTGGGCGGCTTGTTTCGTACCATGCCGTTCACAACAGTGTGCGGCATCATCGGCGCGCTGGCGATCTCCAGCTTTCCGCTGACCTCCGGGTTTACCACAAAAACGCTGATCTCCGTAGCCGCCGAACAGCAGGGACTGGTGGTGGTCTACATGCTGCTTGCCGCTGCTTCGGCGGGTGTATTTCTGCATGCAGGGATCAAATTTCCCTGGTTTGTGTTTTTCCAGAAAGATTCCGGCCTGCGGCCAAAAGATGCACCCTGGAACATGGCTGTTGCGATGGGTATTTTTGCGTTTCTCTGCATTTTCCTTGGCGTTTACCCTGAACCGCTGTGGGCGCTGCTGCCGTATCCTGTGGAGTACGAAGCGTATGCGCCGGGTAAAGTCTTGTTCTACCTGCAGCTGCTGCTGTTCTCCGGTCTCGCCTTCTTCCTGTTGCTGCCCTGGATGCAGAGGACACTGACCATTTCGCTGGATACCGACTGGTTCTGGCGGGTACTGGGTCGTCGTATCGCGTTGGCTCTGATTGCGCTAATTACCCGCACAGGCAAAGGCCTCAGTCAGCTGCTGGAAAACACACGTCAGCAGATTGCGCCGCCGTTGTTGCGCCTGCTGGATAACAAAGGTGCACTCGGCCGTACCTGGCAGGTGGGTACAACAGCGCTGTGGATTGTGATTCTGCTGACAACCTATGTACTGCTTTACTACCTGTGAGATGCTTTGTGTTGAACCGACTACAAGCATTTGACACCTGCCACAACTGCTATAGAATTCGCGTCCCTGGCGGTTCTTGAAAGAACAGTTGAACCAACTCAACAGGTTGTCTGGCCAGTCAGTTTATAAAGCGGGTGTAGCTCAGTTGGTAGAGCGCAACCTTGCCAAGGTTGAGGTCACGAGTTCGAGCCTCGTTACCCGCTCCAATTTTCCCCGGTAGAATGCGGCTTTCAGCGATCATGCTGATTCGCCGCCATGTTCAATTTTCGGCCCTGATGTCATTTCGCGGCTGAAACTGGATGCAGACTGGGCAGTTGCACGCAATCGCTCCGGGTTGAAGTGCGTATAGATCTGCACTGACTCCACTTTTGACCAGCCTCCCAACTCCATGACTTCAAACATGCTGAAGCCTTGCAGGAACAGCTTTGTCGCAAACGTATGCCTGAATACGTGAGCTGTGACATGCTTCTTCACTCCGGCAGCGTCAGCGGCTTTCTGGAGCGTTCTGGGGTTGACCTTATCGTATGGCTTGCCGCGGTAGGTGAGCACGTTGGTGGTGTGCTTACCGATGTTCCTGCGCACAACTTCCATGGCGGCATCGGTCAAAGGGATCGCAATATGCCGATTGCCTTTCTGATTGTGCTTCTCAATCCAGACACACTTTCGCTGGACGTCGACGTCGGTCCACTTCAGGTGCGTGATGTTGCGCATGCGTAGACCGCAGTCAACCGCCAGGATCACGAAGTCAATTAAGTGCTTTGTCCGCGGTGACTTCTCGAGCTCAGCGACCAGGGCATCAATTTCGTCCTGTTCTAACCAGACCGGCTTACGCTCGGGTACCTGGAAAAACTCTATCGCCGGTAATCGATCGAGACGCTTTGCCTTCCTCGCTTTGTTTAGTACGGCACGGAAAGTAGTGAGCGTTCGGTTGGCTGTGGAGGGTGCGTATCCGTCAGCTACCAAAGGCAGAACCTCAGTAGAGATAACTTCGTCAGTGATGCTGTTGATGTCTGCGTACTGCCCAAGAACCGCATTAAGCAGCTTCATGCGGCGCACGTCGTGTTCGTATGAAGGTTTACCCTTCTGAGTAATCAGGTAGGCGACTACTGCTTCTTTCCATGAATACGGTGGACGCTCGCCGAGTTGCTGCTCCCGCCAGATTTCGTTGAGGCGTTTCGCGTACCACTCTTTGGCTTGGTGGTGGTCTCGAGTCCGAGAAGACTCTCGTATTCGGCGTCGACGTCCCGTCTTCGGGTCAGTGACCCACTCACAGAGTGACCAGATGCCGTTTGCTCTTCTTTCGAGTCCCATTGCTCCCCCTGTAAAAATCTGTCTACCGCAGACTGTGTTATCCGCCACTTATTGCCGCATTTTTGCGCAGGAATCAAGCCACTGGCCAGATACCGGCGAACGGTCACCTGATGCAACTTCAGATATTCAGCTGTTTCCTGGACGGTTAAGGCTGCCATGTTAGTACGGTGCCTCCTCGAGTAACCATTCAACGGTGTCGTCAATCGCCGCGGCGAATTCATCAAACTCGCCCAGGAGGGCATTCAGCTCTAAATCAATGTTATTGTCGATATCCGCGTAAGGAGCCGCCAACGTTGTGAGTTTCCCGCGAATGTTGTTGAGTTGCTTCTTGGTCCGCGCGGCCATGGACTTAGGACTTCGGCCACCTATCAGACCCAGCTTCTGAGCTCGTGATTCAAACATGGCTGGCTGGCTGCTCATTGCTTTATCCTACGAAACTCAACAACCCACACCCATGGATTGTTTTCCCAAGGATGCTTCTCACCGTTGATCGAATCCCAAAGGGTTTGGAAGTGAGATCTCCACCAACCATCGCTATCCTTCGGGACGGTCAGTTCGATACCTTCGGCTTTGCAGTCTGCCGCGGTGATCGCTTGCAGTCGCTCAGCTCTAACGTCGGTGACTTCCAGCAAGATTCGACTTGCCCACCGCGGCATGAATCGGCCGTGTCGATATCGGCCAAAGGGTCCGAAGTCGTCTAGATCACATTCGCCCCATGGACGAACAGCGCCATCAGCCTCGTACTTGAGTGGGCAGTACTGGCCTGCGGTGAACCCAGCATCGTGAGCACTTTCCATGATTTCGGTAGCGTTTTTGTCGTCAAGTTCTGATCCAGTCCGCCATGCTTCGCGCACCCACAGTTTGTCTCCCGGGAAACCGTATGGGGACGTCATGTACTCCATGATGCCGTGCTGAGTAACCAGGTCCGCTTCTTCTTGGCTTTTGTGCTGAATTGAATATGGTGTTGGTTGCTTCTTCAGAACCCGCCTGGTTTGAGTCTTGCGCCCTTCCAGGACTGCGTTCACCATTTGGGCGTTAAAGGCGATAGGGCGTTCGATTCCGATTTCCGGCCCCGTTTTATGCGTAGATCTATGCATGGTCATTGTGCAAAACCTCCCAGCTCTGCTTCCAGGATCCCGAGCAGAGCGTCAATGTGGTTCTTCAGCTGAACCAATTCCGAGTCTAGATTGGCGATCACATCTTCCTCACCGTCGACCTCAATAATCTCATCCGGATCGATCACCATTTTGAACTTACGAACGATCAGGTCCTTATCTAGCGTAAAAGCAAACTCATGAGCGTTAAGGCCAATCCGGTCTACGTCATATCCATCGTTCAGGTGCATGCTCAGGGTTTCACTTTGTAGGTCGATGCCACGGAAACTTAAGACTGCAGAATCGCTGTCAGTTAGCACGCATTCTCTACCGAGATCAAAGGGCCCAGCCTCCATAAGCAGACGGCGAAGAAACTTCTCAGTTTTGTTTTTACCCTCGAGTTCGTACACCTGCAGCACACCCAGGCCTGCGCGAATTGAATCGAGCATCCGCTCTGCGGTTTTGTTGGGTGTTGCACCGATGACCAGGACCTTCCGTTTGTGGATGTAGAAAGCGCCAAGATACGTCGATGCCGTTAGTGCTTTAGGCATCAACTCGGCGACAACCTCTTCTTTGAGCTCTCGCTTTTCCTTCCTGGAGGGTAGGCGTCCCATACGTGAGTTGAATGCTTCGATCCGCTCGCCGAGTGCTTCAGCTACTGCTGCTGCAGGCATGACACGTCGTTGAACGCGAATTTTCATGAAGTCTGCGCCAGATAGGCGCCGGCAGAGCAGACCATCCGCTAAGATCGGCACAAAACCCCAGCTTTCCATTGAGAATGCACTGCAGGGCTTGAAAGGCTGGTTCTGCAAAAACTCGTCTAAGGCTGCTTCTGACATGGCCCATTCGGACATTAGCTGATAGAAACGAAATGACTTCATCGCCCGGGTGCACCTCCAGCGTGACACCACTCCAAAAGCTCAACAGCGTCGTCTGTTATGAAATCAGCGAGCATGAACATGAGTTCGGGTTCCCGGAGTTCGGGGATGTACACCGCTGTACGCTTACCAGCGCCGGCGCAGTAACCTAACTCGAGTGAGGCGGATACTCCGCAAGGCATGAGCATGATGCAGGTGTCGCACCAGTCCAAAGCCTGCTTGTCGAAAAAGAATCCCTTCTTCGCATACGGATGCCACAAGGCAGCAATGAACTGACCTGCATTCCAGTTCTTCCAGTCGGGATTGATCGCAGACCAATGAAAGCCGTTGTTGCCTGGTGCCGGATTCTTGAAGTCGTACACTTCGAACCCGTTGAATTTGAGCATCTCGACAACCTCTGGCTGCCGTTCATTGCGCCAAGATGAGGCAAGGTAGATTTTTCTTGTGGCTGTCATTTGTGCTCAACTCCGTAACTGGGTTCATGGCCGGCCCCATCAGTAAGTGACGCTGCGATAAGGATTGCGGATAGCGTTGTGACGAAAACAATGACAGCGAGAATCCAGAGTCGCGCCCGCTTGCTGATCATGAGGATCCTCCCGCAGGCTTACGCACCCGTTTTTTGGGTGGTGTTTTGGGCTTCTTTGTCAGCGCTTTCTTACGTTCCGCAGCAACCTCCTTTTTGATGGCTGCCACGTCGACGCCCAGCTGCTTGGGTGCCGTTTTCCAAAGCTCAGACCCATTGGAGTAATTGCCGGCTGCAGCTGCAGTCAGCAGCAATTCAAATATCAACGTGTGAAGTACTTCGGCGTCGAGCTCCTTGAACGCTTTCTCCAAAGTCGCACGCACATCCAAAGCGGGTTTGTCAGACATGTAGGGCTTGTAGGTCACCTCATCCAAGCCCGCAGACTTTATGACCCGTTTAGCGACATCGCTCTCCATGCGCCCGATGATGTAAGTCCCCATCGCATGGAACATGTCGAATTCGCTATCGGTTAGGAGGGTAACTGCCTTACGGATCACACGCTCCTGGACCATCTTTTCCTGGCGCTGTTTCTCCAGCTCTTTCTTCCGGGCAGCTTTGCCTTGCGCTGTCGTGCTGGAACTGGAAAGTCGATTAGCAGCGGGGGACTCGGGATGTTTTTCGACGAGTACATTCGCCAAAGCCGACTTGGTTACCGCCTTCTTGATTTCGAAGGTTTCAGGATGCTGTAAGTGGTAGATCTCAACATCAGAACCTTTGATTAACGTACTGACCTTCACACGTTTGTGATCAACCCACTCAACATCATCAAGTGTTATGTAACTGCTCGTGTAGCGTTGATCGATGGCATCCTCGGCGGCGTCGCCTTCTACGAACTTTCCCTCGCCAGCAGCCTTCATGTTTACCCAGATCGCAACAAGCTTGCCGCGGAAGCAGGCGCGATCGAGACAAAGGTCTGTTTTGCTGGTGGTGTCGAACAACTCGGACTGAGCACTCGATCGCTTCGGGCACACGTTGCAGGCACCGGCTTCCGGTACCAGCTGGGCATCATCCATCTTCCACGGAATGGCGCGCAGGCGAAGGAGGTAGTGATCGTTAACGTATTCTTTGACCTTCGCTTCTCTGACCACATTGTCCCCCCAATAGTGGCGACCACTAAGTTCAGATAAAGCTGTTTCCTGAAGTTCAGAGGTCGGTAGCTTGGAAAGCTCCACTGCGGCGCCGAGGGTAAGAGTCTCGTCGTCTAACGCTTTACGCGCAGCCGGTGCAAGGATGGTGAGGCGAAGTCGTTTGGCTACATGCGCAGTCGGCCGGCCAATACGCTCTGAAATCTCAGCAATCGAGCGGCCGCGGTCGACAAGTACTTTAAGCCCGTCAGCCTCATCTAATGGATGAACATCTTCACGCTGAAGATTCTCAATGATCTGGATCTCCAGGACCTGGTCATCGTCGTATTCACGCACAATGCACGGTGCTGACTTGAGCCCTGCCATTTTTGCGGCTGTGTATCGACGTTCGCCAAAAATGATTTCGTGCTTAGCACCCTTAAGCTTACGAACACCCAAAGGTTGTTGGATCCCTACCTGTTTGATCGACTCGGCGAGTTCTTCGATGCCGGTCAGATGCTTACGTGGGTTGGTTGGAGAAGGTTGTAGGTTCCTGAGCGGAATTTCTGTTACTGCAATCGTCATCAGTGAGTGGTCTCCGATTTGCTGCCCGGTCCGATCCGTGGTGTGCCGAGTGGACCCTCGTTAGGCGCAACGTCAGCAAGGACCGCCATAGAGCTTTGTTGTATGGCTACTGCCTGTGCAAGCAGGCCGCAGATCTGGTAGTTATTGCTGGCGACTAGTCGTGCAGCGAGCCGTCTGTCGTCTGAGATTTTTTTAGTTTTTTGGATCAGCTCGTCCTGCAGTTCGCAAAGCAACTCTTCCAGCTTCCAACCCTCGGGGTTGTCACTCCCCATAAGTATTTTGTGTGTCATATTCTTCCTTTTTGTGGTGGTGAGTATTGCCCATGCGAGACAAACACTAGTGTTAAGCGGCATGATGGGCGTATGCTGAAAAAAGTGGCCAGCGGGATGTAGGACTCCCGCTGACCGATCCACCAATCTGAAACAACCAGAAAGGAGAACCAAAACGTGAGGGATGACTCATGCAAAATGACGATCGCCGGCCGGCCGCCGAGCCGAATACGGCCGCAGACGCCACCAGGATCACTGCCGGATGTACCGAACCAGTTTCCGAATCCATCTCCAGGCCCGGGCCCGAAGAGAGGGGATCCGCCGAGATCGCCAGCACCTGCTCCTATGCAACCGGTGAAACCATCGAGAAAATAGAAGGTCGATGGGAGATCGAGTGGGATTCTCGACGGCTCGCCATCTACCACGACCTTCGAGCAGATTTCCTGTCTTGGTTGGATCGGATAGTGACGTTCGTTGTATTGGTCCTTACATCCGGTGTGTTCGTAACTTTGATTGCGGGTTTGGATGGGACAACGCTGAAATTGGTCGCCGCAGTACCGGCTGTCCTGAGCCTGCTCAGTTTCAGCTTTCGCTTTGGTGAGATGGCGCATAAGCACGCGACCAGCTATTCGGAATACATGGGTGTACTCCGTCAAGCAGAGCGCGACGACATGAGCATTGAGGAAATCCGTGCATTGAAAGCCAGACTCAATGAAACGATGACGAGAGCGCCATCCGCAAAACACAAGTTCGCTTTGGATGCTGTTGCCCATAACCTCTGCTGTGACCATTATGGTGCAGACGCCCGGCTTCACGTCGGCTGGTTCAAGCGTCTTTTTAAAAACTGGTTCAGTTTCAGCACGGCAAGCTTTAGACCAATTTCCTAAAAAGGAACCCGACGTTGAAAGTGTTTCCATCGGGTAGCTCATAATCCGTTGTAGTAGACAATACCTACGATCAATACCAGTAACGGTGCAGAGCAAATCAGCAAAAGTTCGAAATTTCGGATGAACCAGCGCTTCATATTGATAGCGCCAAGACGGTGATGATGTAAAAAGCAATGCCGGCGACGGTAGCCCCAAGAATCACGTCTAACCAGAACACCCGGGTGCGCTTCCGGATCCACTCTTCAGCTTGGTAAACACAGTCGATCCCAACGATAGGTCCTGCTGCGAAGAGCTCAGCTGGCGGCTCGGTCGAACACACTTCCATGCGATCCCCGACTCTTCTCACGTAAACAACATTTTCGGTAGACATTTGCTGCTCTGGGTTGCCAACTCGGGCGAACAATACGTAAACGCATAATTCAAGTCAATACGTAAACGTATTGAAGTTGGTCCGGAATGGCGATAACTTGGCGTCAGATCAAAGCTATGGAGATGTAGTTTTGGCACCGCGACATCATTCGAAACAAGAAATGTGATCAATGTCTCTCAAATACAAAACCTCAAAGTTGGCGGACAACTTAACGGTGTTGTTTGTTGCAAGATGGTTTGTAGAGGAAATGGAGTAGAAGATGAACGTTGTGCGCTTTGAAAGGATCTTGGCAACTGAGGATCCAGAAACTATTAGGCGCTTTTTAGAAGCACTGCCTCAAAAAGATCTGGACCAGATAACTATGGTGCTAGAAGAAATTATTGCTCGTCGAGATCAAGCAATTGGCGAAGTAAAACCCTACGTTCCTTAGGAGAAAGGGTTTGATATTGCTCCATAATCGAATCGATTTGATTGGCTTTAGCCTTACCGCCATCGCGCTTTCGTTTGCCACGCGCGAGCATGTAAAGCTCTTCAGTGTCACGACCTAAAACGCGACAGATCTTGTCCAAGTTACTGCGTCTCGGATCCTTGGACTCTCCAGATATAATCCGGTTCACCGTCGGTTGAGTAACGTTCGCCCGACGCGCCAATTCACCCTGCGAGCGGATGCCTCGATCGTGCATCCAACCTTCAATTATTTGACCTATGGAGCTCATGTAATACATTTTCGCATTGTCCTCGATTCGTAAGCGTATTGACGCTAATACGTTTGCGCATTACGATGCGCCGCCATGAGAACCGATTTTTCCTCAATGACGCGAGAGATCCTGAACGCTTACGACATAAGTGAAGCGACATTGGCGAAAATGCTGGGCATATCTCAGCCCAGGGTGCACCGAATTAAGAAGGGGGATGTGAAAGATCCCGCTTTTTCTGTCGGTAAAGCTATCAACCGGTTGTATGACGACCGGCCGATGGTCACAGAGTAAAAATTTAATTCGGGGAGGACCGTCAGTTGCAGTCAGAAAATCTGAGTACCACTGAACAGCTAGGTTTACCGCTACCTCGGGAACTGACAGAAGTCGACCTGGCATCCATTCGGCGGCAGCCCAACTTCACCAAAGCCTTGCGCCTATGTGTAGATCTCGCCGGGTACGAGAGTGACAAGCAGGTGTACATGGAGATGGGTATAGATTCGGGGCACTGGGCTCGGATCTTTAAGGCAGACGCATCGGCACACTTTCCTCACGAGAAGTTGGTCAGATTCATGACTGACATCTGCGGCAACGTCGCACCGCTTTTGTGGCTCATTCATGAATGTGGATTCGACCCCTCATCCCTTCGACGTTATCAGACGGACGTGGAAGCTGAAAACGAAGAGCTTAAAGCGCGTGTCGAGAAACTAGAGAACGAAAAAGCGATTATCGCTAACTGGATGCGGGCTACGAAGTGACTGCTGCCAGTAATTCTCAGTTGTCTTGCGCTTCGCCTTCCGCGAGTTTTTTGCGGAACTCAGCCGCCGTTTTCATCTCGTGTTCTTTCAGCTGGACCAAACGCTCAAGGTGCTTTGCAGCTTCCCGTGCACGCATGTTGGTTCCGTACCAGAAGAACGGAGAGAAAAATAAAAGCACTCCCCAGATCACAGCCGCGAATAACAAAAACGTACCGAACGTACCGGTAAATAGTTCTTCCATCTTGAATTCCGTTGGTTGTTGTAGCGACTCCGATGGTAGCACTAAGCCTATGCATAGGCGTCAGTTGCCGGAGCTCCCTGCCGGTGGTGTGAAAGTGGGGCAGTTTTTTAAGGGTCCTTCGATAGACGTTTTTCAAGGCGAGTTAAAAGAAACTCTCGAACTTGTTTACGGTGATTCTGACGTGGTTAAGCATGAGGCGCAAAACATAGTCTGCGGAGCGATGGCTCTCAGCACCGCTGATGCCGAGACCTACGCTCATTCTAAATTGAATTTCTTGACGCTCTTTAATTTTAAGGGCTTCGCTGTGAAGAGTTGCGCCTTCGATAAGCTCAAAGAAGGGGTTCGCGGGACGGTACCACAAATCTTTTATCCCGGGGGGCTCCATATTATTGCTCGCCGCAAGTTCGTTAATTATGGGAGCAAAGTCTATGCCGTGATTCACACCAGCAATAGGGATCAACTGTCGGTGTTTGTCGAGTTTTGCGAGTTTGTTGAGTCTGGTGATCTGTTCTCCCTTCCCGCCGGGATATACCTCGGTTGCGAGCAATGCTTGTTTGATAGCGGCGGTTGCGCTTGGGACTGCGGAATCGACACGATTTGCGAAATCTATGGCGTTTCCACCAATCGGAAAATAGATACTGTTACCTGGAGAAGGGTTGCCACAAATAATCTCGAGTTGGAAAGCGAGTTGATCGAGCGCACCTCTGAGTTGATTTACAACGTCGGATGCGATCACAGCAAGCTGATCTGGGACCTGCGGAACGTTCCTGAGTTTGTAACTACGCCACCCGGTTTCCAAATTTTCTTCTTTGTAGATCTGCATACCACTAGAACTCATCCAGTTGGCCAACGCTTTACGGAGTTCAGTGATGTGTTGTTCAGCCCGATCGATCTTCGCGATGATTCCAGAAAAGCTGACGGTCATGAATAGTATTCCATCTGTTGTTAGCACTTTGGATGGTACCACCGGATTCGCTCAGGCGAAGACTATGCAGCATGGGCCCGCGGCTATTCCGTCTGCTGGTGGGGAAGGGGTCTACTTTCAATCGCACGGTAGAGCAGCGGCAGCTCGCCTGGCTCATAACCAGGAGGTCGGGAGTTCAAGTCTCCCCCGTGCTACCAAGCATATCCTTGAAAGGGCTATCAAAGAGGGCGATACGCATGCATTTAGTTAAGCCCGCCAATAAGCAAGTCAGCCTGCTCCAATGCGTAGGGGCAGCTGGCGACTCGAAGCTAATACCCAAGAAAGGTCGACAACAAGACATCCTGCGCTGCCGTAATGGTGTATTGCTGGCGTTGTCTGAGTCGACCGCTATCACTGTTGGCTCCATACCAAACGTAAACCCGATGAGAGTAGATCAACCACCTGCAGGTATGGGCGGGTGGTCTCTAATCCTTGTGCACAACTAACTGGGTAATTCCGAAATGGATGTCGACGAAACCTCAAACGAGACCGAAATTATTGATCCGGCGCTGCGGCGTCCTGGCTATGTGTACTTCAAATTCGAAGTCGTAAGTGATGATCCAGAGAAGAAAGCTGTGCTCTACGACATCATGACCAGCTATGGAGCAGTTACTACCTGGTTACCCAGATCCGCGCGACAAAACCAAATTGTCGACAATGTGTTTGGTGGTGAGGTCCTGGAGATCCGGTATTTGTTCGCCAAGAAAAAGGGACTAGTGAAATGAACTCAGTCCTCGATTTTCTCTGTCAAAGCCCTCACTTCAGCCTTCAAACCCGAAAGTTGCGCCTTAACCTTTTCGGTCACAGCGCGGTCCTCGATTTTTCCCGGAATCGTAAAAACATAGTTGAGAAACACTTCGGTGAAATCAACCATCTCTTGCGCCTCTTCTTTGCCAAACTCCACTTCATCATGGACGGCCGAGTTGCCATCTTCTCTAATGATTCCAGCCCATACCCCGAGTTCCGGAGTAAGCAAATGATCATCTGTCATTTGTTCGATACGAGCTTTCAACCAAAGGTTTTCGTATCTCTTGTCCCCATTGGTGACGTATTTGGTCGCAATGTCCAGACACTTTCTGGTCATCGCGCCAGCAGCGTCAAAATTCCCATTCTCAAGGCTGGATACTGCTTGTTTGAATATTCCTGCAATACGGTCAGGAGTAAAAGGAGGAGCCGAATTGTTAGCTGGTTCAGGAAGCTCTTTTTGGATAGCTATTCCAGGAACGTTTTGAAGCAGTCCAGTCGCATTTTTTGGATCCCAGCGATGAGGGAAGATACCCACTACTACTCTAGGGGAATTGCAGGTGTTGCACGCAAAGAACAATGTCCTTTCGACCATTTGACTATTTTCAGGCCGAGCGACCCCAGCCACGTAAACGAACGCGGAGTTGTCTGTATAGCACCTTGCGCAGTGTCCACGGTGAGAAATTGCCATGTCTAGATCCCGCTTCCAAAAACGATTGAATGAAATCTTACAAGATCCTAACGCAAGCTGTGTGAGTGAATTGTGGGATGAATATAGAGCGATTACCGATCAACACGAAATAGACGTCTTCGTTGGTCTCCTCATCGGAGAGTTGGTCACAACCCGGGTTCAGCACAAGCATCGAAACAACTCTCAGAGAAGGAGCTCAGTAGGTGACTAATCCCTGGTTTCGACTCTACTCGAAGATCATCACAGACCCTAAAGTGGAGTTCCTTTCATTCGAAGATCAGCGCCACTTTGTGTGGTTGCTTTGCCTCAAAAATGAGGGGTACCTGGACGAAGAATTCCCGTCCAAAAATATGCGCAACAGGATGATTGCTCGCAAGCTCGGATTGCAGGGTGAAGCGTTCGAAAATGCCAAGCAGCGATTGATGGAAATGGAGCTAATAAATAAGGATTGGCAGCCAATTTCCTGGGATTCTTTGCAGTTTAAGTCGGACTCTTCCAAGGAGCGTGTTCGTAAGTATCGGGAAAGAAAGAAGAAATCTGATGTGAAACGGTCGAGTAACGTTACAGTAACGGCTCAAGATACAGATACAGAAGAAGATACAGATACAGAACAAGAGAGAGAGACGCGCGGGCGCGCGTATCCCCCTCCCGATTTTGAGCCTCAGGGACTGACTCGGAAGAAGCTTGAATCCAAGTTTCCAGACACGGATCCGGAACGGCTGATCGAGCACTTCAAATCGATAGAATTCCGCATCCCCAAATCCTGGGATGATCGGTTTTGGTCACATGCTGTGGAAAGCGCTCACAAGTTCAGGCGAGTGCCACCCGGGAGCAGCTCGCCAAATCGTGAGCCGCTCGAATGCCGGCCTGAGTTCAGATCGCTCGAGGAAATCGCCAATCGAATTCTCAGATCGCGTCTCGCAGGTGAGCCGATTCATGTATCCCCGGATCCCCAGTACGAGTTGCTAAGTGAGTTCGTGGATCGAGCGCTTGCGATCGCCAGCAGTGAAAACCCAAACAATCCCGAGACGCTGGCGTTCAGCTCGCTGCGTCAGATCCTGCTGCGCAAGTACGACGAGCTCACTGCAGCGGAGGCCATGGTTTAATCATGAACCGCGCCAGGCCATGCAACGGATTTGCGGACGAAGAGCGAACAGCCTACTGCGCTGCGCGCAATGCGTTTGCTCGGAAGCTGACCTTCACGCCGCCTGGCCCGATTTACTATCACGGATCATTCGATTGCCAGGCGGTCGCTGATGCCGTTGCCCAGACCTACGAAATCCCTGAGACCTACGACCAGTACACACACGAAGCGTTGTGGATGAGGTTTGAAGCTGAGTTCAGAGCGCGTTGGGATGCTTACCAGGGTCAGCCCGCGTTGATACCGGCTCAGGAGATGCCGTTTTGAGGATGTCTGAATCTGAGTACTCCGAATGGCTGACCAAGCAAGGCAAGAACCCGTCGCCGGCTGCAAAGAAAAACAAGTTCGGAGCTCAGAAATCAGAATCTGACGGTATCAAGTTTGATTCTAAGGCTGAGGAAAAGCGTTATCACCATCTCAAAATTCGTGAAAGGTTAGGTGAGATCCGAGACCTCGAAGTGCATCCACGATGGGATCTCAAGGGTGGTGAGTATGCTCTGAAGATCCGGTCGCGTCGGTACCCAGACGGCAAGCAGTGTGTATTCACAGCTGACTTCAAATACTTCGATATCGAGCTGGAACAGGTGGTGATTGAAGACGTGAAGGGGATTGTCACCGATCTCATGAAGCTTCGTATCGCAGCGTTCGAAATGTTCTACGGTGAACGCGTTGTCCTAATTCGAAAAGGGGAGGTGATCTAATGCTTTCGGTACCGGAAACCTGTGCATACACCGATTATGGAATCTGTCAGATCGTAATCAACGAGACTGAGAAGCTCTTTGGTATCCGAGACCTGGTCAAGTACTACAGAACGTCCCGGGCGGTTGAGGCAAGGCACACAGCGATGTACCTCTGCCGGCAATACACAGAACTTCCACTACATGAAGTCGGCTACATTTTCGGGCGCGATCACACAACGGTCTACCACGGTGAGCGCAGAATCAAAGAGCGTTTGGAAGCCGGCGGCCGCTATTGCTCGATATACAACCGGCTCAAGTCGCGGATAGATCAGGAAATCGAATCTTGAGTTTCGCCCACTACTTCAGAGACGTCATCCGGCTCACTCATGTCGACGTTTACAGAGTCCTGGAACTGTTTGGTGTCACCAGTCACGCAATTGGGCATGCCATCAAAAAGCTACTCTGCTCAGGTCAGCGTGGCGTCAAAGATCGTTGGGTTGATGTGACTGAAGCCATCCACACGTTGCTGCGGTGGTGTGAAATGCAGATTGAGGATGGTGGTGAACCAGAAGACATGTTGTTGCTGATCGGAAAGATTGAGCGGTGGTGTGTGGCGCAACGGGAGAAAACGCTGAAGCGGATCGAGGCCAACAGAGATCAGTAGCTGAATGGAGTCCGAAAGTTTCAAGCTGCAGCACGACCAGCTGGAGGACACAGCTCGCATGTTGGATTTTATGGAGATCCTGAAGTCGACAGCGCCGGATACGCCGTTCCTGGACGACGCAGCCAGATGTGCAGATCGCATCCATGAGCGGCAGGCAAAGATCGTCTCATTGAGTATCTGAGTAGTATTTGAAAAGTAACCGGGTCTATCCGGAGCCCGTGTAAAACCGAAGCGAAAGTGGAGAAAGACGGAATGGGAAAAGCGAAAATGTGTTTTAAGTGTGGGGAAATCCTCCTGGACGAAACAAAGTGCGATGACTGCGGCGCGGTGCAGAAGGCCACCGATTCCGATGACACCAATGCGCCTGATCAGACACTCACCCGAGTGGATCCGGAGAAAGTTGAATTTCGAATTGAGAAAGACGTACCGCTGCCGTCGGTAGGAAACAGTAAACACGCAACTGTGTACGACGCCGCACCTTTTGCGGAAATGAAAATTGACGACAGCCTTCGGATTCCACTAACCAACCAAAAAGACCTGGATGCGCTCTATGCTGGCGTCAGGAGATATGTTGTGACGCGATTTCCCGAATCAAAATGGGCTATGCGGATACTCAAAGAAGAGTGCGCTGTGCGGATATGGCGAACCAAATAAAACAAGCTATCGCACTTAGGATTTAGATTGGCCAATCAAGACAAAATGTTCGATTCGGAGCTGCGCCAGCTGACGTTGAAGTTGATCAACGATTGGTTTGAGATCGAGGTTTACTGTAACCGTGCCCAGTACTGCGATGGTAAGAAAAAACGTGTGGTCTCTGTCGACATCCCAGAAGACAAGATGCGCTACGCAGATCCATTGGCTGAAGCCCGGGAGACTCGCCCCGAGTTCTGGAATACAACGTTTAAGCGCAAGTATGAGTATTTCGATCCGCTCCAAAACAGGACAGTCATCAAATCCGAAGAGGTCTCGATCCTGGATGTCTATGGACCCGGGCCAAGTGAAACACGGCAAGTGCCAACATCGGTAGATCTTCGCTTATCGAACACACGGGGCATGAAACCAGAAGCGGTGGTGCACCGCGCCGCGGCGGCCGCTGAGCGGGAGAGCTTGAAACTCAAAACGCACCAGGTGGCCCGCATGCAGGTCGGAATGAAACGTTTACATCAGTTCGCGCCCGTCAGTGCAATTTGCATTCGGCTTTACGCTGCGGGTTACAGCAGAGCCTACATGGCAAACAGTTTGGATATCTCGAAAGGCCAGGCCATCCAGATCTTTGAATGCGGTCTAACGTGGCTCATGGGAGTACTGCACACCAACCCAGTCTTTCGTGAGGAGTTCCCTGACTTCAGGTCTGCGGTAAAGCAGCATCAGGCGTTCCGTAAACTCCCCAAAATGCGCAAATCTGATCTTTTTGGTGAAAACGACAAACATGTCAAGTCTCCCGCCTCAGCGGAAACGACCGCCTCATGCGGCGTATAGAAACCTGTTGACAAACGGTCGACCAAAAGCATAATCCTGTTCCCAATCTAGCCGGTTTATGTCCAACTTCCACCGGTGATCTTAACCCTGGCAACCGCCGGGGTTTTTTCTACCTGAAATTTGCCCGCCAAACATGCGGGCTTTTTATTGCCCGGAGGAAAGTAATTGCCCATTGAGCGCGAAGAAATACGTATCAACGTTGGACCCTGGAAGCTGGTTTTTGCCTCAATTGCTTTGGTACTTACCGTTCTGGGCGGCAACTACGCGATGATTACTGTTGTGCTTAAGTCCGAAGTTACCACGCTGATCGATGACGCCATCACAGCACACACAAGCGCACCGCACCCAGTAACACTGGAACGAGCTGAGGAGATAGCCAAACAGGTTACCCAGGTGGATATGGACAACAAGGTCCAGCTGGCCGCAAAAGTGGCTGGTATTGAAATCAAACAGGCTGGCTTCTCGAGCGACATCAGCTGGATCAAATCGCATCTGGTTAAGCAGGACGAGAAGCTGGACAAGATATTGGCTGCTCAGAAGTGATCCATTTGCGATGAGAGCGATCAAGTTCATCATCGTCCACTGCGCTGCTTCCCGCCAGGACGTGACCGCTGCAACAATCCGCAAGTGGCACACGGATCCGAAGAAATTCGTCAACGGTGTGAACGTAGGCGGCAACGGTTGGAGTGACATTGGTTATCACCAAATTATCCGTCAGACCGGCCAGATCGAAGTTGGTCGACCGATCACTCGACCAGGTGCGCATGTCCGCGGCCACAATATGGACTCCATCGCCATCTGCTTATCTGGTGGCTTTGGTGGTGCGTTCGATTACACCGATGCGCAGCTGCTCAGCCTCGAGCTCCTGGTAGGTGGCTACCTAACCAAATTCCCGGGTGCCCAGGTCAAAGGGCACAACGATTTTACCAATGCCAAGACCTGTCCGAACTTCGACGTCGGTGAGTGGTGGGTTAAGCGCATTTCCAGTAGAGCTGCGTAGCCAAATCTATTTATGGCAGAACTAGTCCGGCAAACGAAGGAAGGGACTTGGCTAATTGAGTGCCCGGCCTGTACCACATGGCATGAGTTCGATTCTCGGTGGACGTTCAATGGTGATGTTGAAAAACCAACGTTTTCGCCATCTTTGCGTGTCAGATGGACTTATGGGGAAGACGAAGTTAAGCACTGTTGTCACTCGTTTGTTAGGGATGGGCAATGGCAGTACTGCGTGGACAGCACCCACAAGCTTGCGGGACAAACAGTTCCAGTGCCGCCGTTCGCCGAATCTTGAACAGAACTAAGTTTAGCTAAGCCGACCCTGCTTGAGGCTCCGGTTGTACCGAACCTCTAACGTGCCAGAGATCCTCCCTTTGATGTTCTCTCCCCAGATCCAGTGCGGAGCGGGGCCGGCGTTTTATTTTGGAGTTCCCATGCGCATAGTCGGTGTTAACGGTATTGCTACCCATGGTCACGGCAACATCGATGTGTTGTTACACCGCTTGGATCAACTGGGACACGAGACGGTAGATGTCCAATTACGCAAACGCCATTTCATCTCGGCGTGGTGGGGACAGAAGTGGGATGTTGAGTCCATCTACAAAGCCTCTGAAGACGGTGATGTGGTGGTGGCTCATTCTTTCGGTGCACCTCGGGTGGTGGAAGCCATGAAGTACCGCCATTTTTCAAAAGTTTTTCTCATCCGGCCCGCAATGAGCGCAAAGCATGTCTTTGCCCGGGACGAAGTTTATTGCTTTCACTCGAAAGACGATTGGCCTGTTCGCATCGGCTCCTGGTTGCCCTGGCATCCTTTTGGTCGCGCTGGCGTAGACGGCTTTACAGATCCATTAGTTACGAATTTTCCGACCTCTGGGGGACACAATGCCGATTTCACGACTTACCTTCACCAAACTGTTACCTATATTGCTGACCGGCTTACTGATTAGCGGCTGTGCAAACAACGATCTAAATCCGCGCTCTGCGGACCTCATCGTCAAATATGCCACGATGAAGGTCATCGAAAAGGCAGATGATCCAGCCGACAAAGCGATTCGCATTGTTGCAGTTGCAGAACAGGCTTTGGAGGTAGCCAGCACCGAAGGCGTGTTGATTGCCGTAGTTCAAGAGGCGGTGAAAGAGTCCATCGATTGGGCTTCGTTATCCCCAGCCGACACGCTGCTTGCGAATGAACTGATCAACCTGGTCGCTGAGGACCTGAATGATCGCGTCGATAGCGGCGTGCTCGAGGGAGAGTCGATGCTAACAGCCAGGCGAGTCCTGGAAGCTGTGATTGAAGCGACCGAGCTCTACACGTTGAGGGTCGGGTAATGCCAGACCGTATTGATTTTAACGGTGGTGCATCGCGCTTCCGGGTCCGAGTCAACGGTGTAGTCCGCTCTTCTCATACCACGGAACGCGAGGCCGCACAGAACGCGGCCAATTTCGCAATGGCAGCCCCGCATGCAGAGGTGAATTACTACCATGACTACGAGGTCGGTGTGAGTTTTCTCAGAGTAACCAGTGTTCCGGAAGCCTCGGCTGTCGTTCAAGTTTTTGATGCTCAGGGTAATCCCGCTGGGTATGGTCCTGCCGATGATCCAGCTGGTGTTTTCTTCGGCCGTGGTGATCTACAGCAGGGAGATATCTGGTCGGTAGTGAGCGTTGGCCCTGGTCAAACGGTAACGCCACTCGAAGGCGGTAGCTTCCTGGTTAACACATCTGGTTCGTTTGATTGGGAACTGCGCCGTTCTGGCGTGGTGGTGGATTCGGGTACCAAGACGGTGACGGTTACATGAGAAAGTCCATGGAAAGGTTTGTTTTACTCTTAGCACTGTTGCTCTGCGCGCCAGCATTCGCCGCAGATTGTGCAGCGACTAATGCCACCGGTGGTGACACGCGCGTATTCCAGCCGTGTACCAAGAACGATATCCCAACGATTAGTGGTACCGAAGATGTCACTGCCGTTGACGTCTGGGGTCCATATCACATTGCTTGTGGACCCGGTGGTGCATCACCAAGCTGGTCTGGCACATTGCCTACCGGTTTGTCGGTCAATACGTCCACTGGGAGAATTACGGGTACGCCAACTGCGGACGGCTCTGTCGCCTCAAGCCTGACGTGCACAAATTCTGTTGGCTCAGAGACGATCAGCTTCACTTGGAACATTGCAGCGGCACCTGGTGGTGGTGAGCCCTATGATCTGACCGCAGGTGGGTCCAGAACTGTTCCGTTTTCGTATGAATGGCCAGCTGAACCGGTCACAACGAGTACAGCCAGTGTTTCATCAGCCTCAGCCTTTAATGCTGCTGCGGCAATTGACGGCACTGAGATAACTGTCACTCAGTCATTTTCTGGCAACATCAACGTCACGGCAGATGATATCGATGTGGTGATGGCAAATAACATCACGATCTCTGGCCGTTTGACGATTAACTCGTTTAGTGCCTCAGGCCGCCTCAATCGCATTCGTTTCACCGGTGGCAACTTTGCTGCTGGCAGTATTCTTATCCATCCAGTCAATGACTTGATGCTTAAGGATGTCTACTTCGATACTGACTCTAACTTAGCCAGCGAAGGTCTCAACGACTTCCGAGGCAACTCTGCCAACTCAGGGATAGCTGGCTGGGATCGCATCGCCCTGGTCAATACGACCATCAATCACGTCAATGGCAGTAGCACTGGCGACTACGCGTTTTATGCAGCGTCGAGAAACAACTCGACGAATCTGATTTTCGCCAACGTTAAGCTGCGTGCACAAGGCCAGGTGCACCGAGTCATTCAGCTGTCTAAATACATCATCGTCGATTCGACGTTTAATGATGATGGTGGTGCATCAAGTGCTTTCCGTATACATGGCGATGGTGGTACGGCAACGAATGAAGTCTACATGGCTGACTCCATGGTTCGGGGCACGATGAAAATCGACGGTACTGCAGGCTCTCAAGGTCCGCAGATTGCCAACGGCGTGTTTGAGCGAGTTGACCGATACGCTAATGATGGCTTTTGGTGGTATTCAGAAGCCTTGGCTTCTGGCAACCAGGCCACCGTCAACGATTCACCGATTTATTATGTTGGTGGTGATGGTGTGAGCGAGGTTGGGCTTGGATCCGGCATTACTGGTAGTAACAACATCCGTCAGCCTTGGGACGGCTCTACAGTGCCTGATTACAGCGGAGTTGGCGCAATCCGCTAATGGCCTTCGGTGATCTCGTTAAAGCCGATGATTCTGGGTTTTCAACGACACAAACGTGTGATCTAGGCTCGAACCCAGCCGCGGGTAACCTTCTAATTTTCCACGGCATTAACGGTAACGGCACCGCGACGATTTCATCTCCTCCTGCGGGCTTTACTCAACTCCAAGTTAATACTGGTAGTTCGGCCTCGGGAGCTCAGGTTTTTTACTACAAGATCAGTGACGGATCTGAGCAGACCGCAGTTTTGGTTTGGAGTAGTAGTCTTGGTAAGTCTAGATATGTTGAGATCGATTTAGACGGACAGGTGATTTCGTCAGTCCAATCTAACAAAGACCAGACCGGTACTAGCACAGACGTCACGAGCCAGGTGTCGGGCAGCCTTACGCCTGATCAACCGACGAACTTAATTGTTGTTGGTGTCGGCACGCCGAACGAAAGCAACTTTGTCGATGGGCAGGGGTGGGACGGTACAGAGATCGTTTACAGGCTCTTTGCTGACGCGACATTTGCAGGTCATTCGATTGCTGGCTATATCGATGAATCCGGTGCCACTGAGCACACGTTCACCACTACGGACACAGGTGGTCGTATATGGGGTTGGATCGCTGCCTTTAACATTGTGTCGGCGACTACTGTTGAGGTTGCGGGCGTTTCTGAAAGCGATTCTGCTCAAGCGGTGACGCCTGTTAAACAGGCTGCGATTGGTCAAGTTTCCGAGAGTGACATCGCACAAGCGTTGAATTACTCAAAGGCAAAAACGCTCGGGCAAGTGAATGACTCAAGTATTGCCCAACCGATGAGCGCGTCGAAGGTTAAATCGGTTGGCGCCGTTGTCGAGCTAGACGGTGCGCAAGTGTTAGGGGCGTTCAAATCTAGGGTATTGGGCAGCGTGAGTGAAACCAACGTGTCTCAATCGCTTGTCAGCACGTCTGTAAGAACTGCTGGGCTCGTTTCTGAAGCGGATGTTGCTGCAGCTGTACGCCGCGTAAAGAGCCGACAGCTTGGGGCAGTACGGGAGTACTTTCAGGCCGCAACGATTCCTTGTGAGAAATCACGGGTTGCTGGGCAGGTTTCCGAAATCAGCTCAGCGACGTCGGTCGGATCAAGTGCTGTTATCGCAGTGGCTGCTGTTGCAGAAACAACGTCGGCTCAGCCGGTTGCCAAATTGAAAGCTCGTTTGCTTGGTCAAGTTATTGAAACTGATATCGCTATGTCGGTGTTCTCGGGGTCAGCGCGAGAAGTGCTGTCTGTGTCTGAATCTAACCAAGCTCAGCCGCTCTCGAGCGCCAAAACGAAGCCTGTAGGCAACGTGATCGAGACAGATTCGGCAAATGGTGTTTTTACTGGATCTTCTCGACAAGTAAACCAGGTTTCGGAATCAAGCCTTGTCCAGCCGTTGAACGTGATGAAGTCACAGGCTGTTGGATTGGTGTTTGAATCGGATGCGGCGCTTCCGCTGGCGTATCCAAAAAGCCTGGCTATTGGCCAGGTTGTTGAAACAGATGTAGCGATGGCAGTAACCATCCCAGGCATATCCGGAGCTGCTGCTCGGATCAAACTCAGTGGTGTTTTTCAGCCAACAGTAAGTCTAAACGGTGTTTGGCTCAGTTAATTAGGAGATCAGTAAATGCAGGTGCAACGAGTTTTTCCACAGGATGAAAATGGCAATACATTGATTCCCCGGAACGCTCTCCCGATCGGCGATAACGGCAAGCCCGTTTTACCCCAGGGAGAACACAAGATTGTCACGGACGAACCTGTTGATGTTCGAGTTCGGGTTTTGAAAGAACCTCCTCGCAAGCAGAATTTCTCACCAAAACTGATCAACACTGGAATGATGGTTGGCTGGTTGAGGAATGAAGGTGGTTCATTCGTCTTCCGAACCCCTGATGGTGAAGATGACGTTGTGTACCGCATCGTGCGGGCACCTGGTCGCTATCCCACCGAAGACGGTGGTCATGTCGTTAACCATTTCTTTGAGTGTGAGGTAGCTTAATCATGGCGGATCAAATCCCAAACATTGCTCTCGGCCGTGCGGTCGAACTTTATCGTCGTGTAGATGAGAACGACCCCGCGAACGCGGTGCTGCTGGTTGTCATGATTGTTACGACCGCCACAGATGCGACGCTGAAGGACCTGGATACGCTTGCAGCCATACTGGCTGACGGCAACACGGCTGAAGCTACTAACACCAACTATGCGCGCAAGGTGTTGACTGACTCCGACCTGGTAGCGTTTGCGCCAGATGATGCCAACGACAGGGCTGATCTCGATATACCAGACCAGACCTTTGTCGCGCCTGCAGCTGGTGATGACTGGACGGATATGCTGATCTGTTATGACCCAGATAGCACCGGTGGCGATGATTCAACGGTTGTGCCGCTAAGCCAGCATGACTTCGAAGTGTCACCAGATGGATCAGACATCACTGCCCAGATCGCTTCTGCTGGTTTCTACCGAGCCAGCTAAGTAGAGCGATCGTCGCGTTATGCCAAATCCCTTTCTAGTCATAGATCAGAACACGGATGTGGTCTATGAGATGACCGTGTATTCGGATGCTGATCAAACTCAGGTCCAAGACCTTACCGGTTTCAGTATTGTGTCTTACACACTGGGAAAGTTTGACCCAGACGCGAACGTTACGATTCGGCTATCTGACAGCGCAACCCCAAACGGAAGTGTGGTTGCGTTCGTAGAGCCACGAACAGAAGGCAAGGTAAGGATACAGATTGATCACCTTGATAACGTTGACTTCCCGCCTGAAGACTTGATTCATGAACTTATCTTAGCCAATGCGTTAGGCGAGCGTGGCAAGGTGTACACGGATGAAGTACGGGTCAGACAGACGCTGTGATCATGGAATACCTAAACAAGTCAGGTAACGCTATGTGCGACAAGGTGATCGATGCCGTAGAGCCCGCCCCGGTTGGGTCCTTCCTGGCCTGTAGCTGCATACGGGCGTTCAGCTCGCGAAAAAACGATAGCGTTACAGCCCTATAGGGGGTTGTCGATTCAGAATTGATTCGACCATTTAGATCTGTATGAACGTCATTGAGTTAGATGCAAAAGCCACGCAGCGGAATTTCGCTGCCATGGTTGGTGTTTCGCAGAATGCGGTTCAAAAGTTGGTGGCGGCCGATGTGTTGGAAAAGCGTGGAACGTACCGAGAATGGCTGCTCAGCTATTGCGCTCGCCAGCGTGCTGAAGCAGGTGGTCGCGCCGGTGAAGACCAGGTCGCACTAACGCAGGCCCGAACGCGTGAAGCCCTTGCGAAAGCGGAGGCTCAGGAAATCGTGAACCTGGAAAAGTCCAAGGTCCTGATTGAAGTAGAGGACGTCTCGCCATTGATGGTGGCGTTGTTTGAAAACCATAGAGAGCAGCTGATTAACGAGGTTGATAAAGCAATTGAGCGGATCGAATCGAAGTACAAGGTCAAACTCGAAGACGCTGACCTTCTTGCCAGAATCCGTATTGCCCTCCAATCTTCAGTTGGTCACGCGGGCGAACTTAGCAAAGCTATTAGAGCTCACGTCCAAAAGTCTAACGCCAGTCGAGCCGCTCTCGACTAGAGAATGGTCAGAAAAATACCTCAAGCTGCCTGAAGAAAATGCAGATGTTCCAGGCAGTTACAGCTTGGACTATGCGCCATACCTGATCGGCATTATGTACGCGGCGGATGATCCTAAGATTGCCGAGATCGCCTGCATGAAAGCTGCGCAGGTAGCGTGGACTACGTGCTTGATAGCGATGATCGGTCGCCGAATTGATAATACACCCATGCCTATCGTTGGGATGTTTGCAGCGGAGGGTGCAGCCAAAGACTTTAACGATGAGAAGTTCACTCCCATTGTTGAAGCTACGCCGAAGTTATCCGCCCGGATCGATGTCAGCACCTCACGCAAGAGTGGCAACCGCGCACTGTTCAAGAAATTTGAAGGTGGTTTCTTAAAGCTGGTGACTTCGAACTCCGCACGGTCTGTTAAGTCAACGCCGGCTCGCTTTGTGTTTGTGGAAGAGCCAGACGATGCGCAAGGTAACGTTGCGCAACAAGGTGATTCAGTATCGCTACTGTGGGAACGCGGGAAGCGAATGCGCAATGTCAAACGAGTGATTGGCGGTACGCCTTCTGTCAAAGGGTTGTCGCGAATCGAAGAGCACATCGATCAATC
This sequence comes from Pseudomonadaceae bacterium, assembly GCA_024743175.1. Taxonomy (GTDB): domain Bacteria; phylum Pseudomonadota; class Gammaproteobacteria; order Pseudomonadales; family Azotimanducaceae; genus UBA4421. The sequence continues at coordinate 184,415 of JANSXA010000006.1, forward strand.
GGACAAGCGAGTGCTGCCCATTGTCTGTGGCGGTGGTGATGGATGTGGTGATGCGCATGTTCTTGATTGGGAGAACGTCAGCTGGGCGACCAGCGAAACGGAAAACCATTCTGTGTACGGAAACGCTATCCCGGAGACTGCGTTTTATGCATGCCCGTATTGTGGTTTGGTCTGGGATGACTACCGTCGAAAAGAGAACATACGAGAAACGGTCTATTCCGCACTCGAAGCCGGTGATGAAAATGGCGGTTGGGTAGCAACACAAAAATTCTATGGGGTCGCCGGGTTCACGGAGCTCAACGAACTCTATTCGTGTCTGCCAGGTGCTGGTATGGCCGAGCTCGTTACGGATTACTTAAACGCCCAGCATGCTGCGGAAAACGGAGACCAGACAAAAGTCATCGTCTTCCAAAACTCGAAGCTCGGTCGGCCCTACGAGTACAAAGACGAACAAGCGGACGCCGATACCCTTAGAGAGATTCACGGTGCATACGAGTACCAGGACTACGCGGAGATGGTTTGCCCAACTGAAGGTTTACTGGTAACCGCGGGCATCGACGTGCAACGAAACCGCTTAGCTGTAGTGCTTCGGGCGTACGGCGTGGCTGAGGAATCCTGGTTGCTGTACTGGGGTGAAATGTACTCGGAAAATGATCCGATCAGTAAGAACGATGCTGTTCTGGGATCGCTTGATACCCTACTTTTTTCTCCAATCAAGCGAACCGACGGATCCACAATCTATTGTGAGTCCGTAACCATTGACAGTTCTGATGGTATGACCAGCGACACCGTTTATCACTGGGTGCGTAAGCACAACAAGAAGGGTAAAGCCTTGGTAATGGCCGGAAAAGGTTCAAGTTCTCTGCAGGACGTAGAGATCTTTACCCAACCCAAGCAGCCAGTTGATCACAAGAATCCGAAGCGACGCACCAAAGCAGATAAGTATGGTTTGCGGCCGTACATCATTGGTACTAACAAGGCGAAAGATTTGATCAGCGGTCGAATCAAACAGCCCGGTTCTGGCGAAGGCCGTATGCACGTTTATCCGGGTGTTAGGTCAGATTATTACGAACAGGTCACATCTGAGGTTAAGGCGCCACATCCAAAGAATCCGAAGCGTCGCGTATACCAACCGAAAATTGGAGTGCGCAATGAAGGGTTGGACTGCGAGGTTTACGCACTGCATGCAGCGCGCGCTAAGCGTGTACATCTCATGTCACCTGCAGATTGGGAAGCGCGGCGGGCAGCTATAGGTAAACCGCCCATGGGTAAGCGTTCGATTAAACAAGAAAGACGGAAAGGAAATTGGTAAGGGGTCATCGTGGCGTGGACTAAAGCAGAATTAGATGAACTCGAGGCTAACTTTCGCCGCGGTGTTCAAAAGGTCAAGTTCCGCGATCGCGAAGTGGAGTATAGATCTCTCGCAGAAATGCGGGACATCATCGACCAAGGGCGCCGCGAACTGGCCGGAGCGAGCAAGCGTCATCTGTACCCCGTAACGCAAAGAGGGTATCAACCTTGAAGCGTACGGTGCTCGATAGGGTTGTAGAGTACTTCAAGCCAACTCAAGCTGTACGTCGATACCAAGCACGTCAAACTGCCGAAAGAATGGTCAAGGCGAGTGCTGGCTACGATGCCGCGGGTGTCGGTCGCCGCCAGATCCACCGTGGCTCAGACTCTTCAGCAAACGTTGAGACGCGTGGAGTGTTAGCACTGCTGCGTGCAAACCAGCGCGAACTGGTGAGGAACAACGCATATGCAGCGATTGCTGTAAACCGCGTTGCTGTATTGAGCGTCGGTACCGGAATCGTACCCAAAGCGCGACATCCTAATAAGCGCAAACGACAGCAAGCTGACAACTTAATGCGCGAATGGATGCGCAGCGTTAACTGTGATTTGGACGGCCGCAACAACCTGTTTGGGTTGCAAACTCTCACTGCCAGAACGGAAGCCGAGAGCGGCGAGGCATTGGCAGTCAGAAAGATCATCAATGATCCGAATTTACCGATTCCGCTCAAGATCATGGTAACTGAGGGTGACATGATCGATCACTCCAAAGACACTGTTGCGACGTTTGGACCCAGTGTCGCTGGAGAAAGAAACGTACAAGGTATTCGCTTTGACGCAACCGGTCAGCGTGATGGTTATTGGATGTACAAAGAACATCCGGGCGAGCGAGGATTCCATCAGCTACAGAGCGAGGTGATTCCTGCCTCACAAATCGGCCATGTTTATCAGGTCCTTAGGCCTGGACAGGTGCGCGGCATACCGCGCGCTGTTGCGAGCCATCAGCATAGCCGCGGACTTTACGATTTCAGAGACGCGAGGATCGAGCAGCAGAAACAAGCGGCAAACTTCGTCGGTACGGTTTCAAGTCGAGAGGATGTTGAAACCCCTGTTGACGGTGATGTTTTACCGGAAACCATGGAGCCAGGATTTTGGGCGCGTTTGCACCCGGGTGACGAGGCTAAGTTTAACCAACCACCTACGGTCTCTGGGCAGGGTGAATTCACTCAGTCCGAGGAGCAACTCATTGCTTCAGTTTGGGGCATAACCTACGAGGAGCTCACAGGTGATTATTCCCGGGTAAATTTTGCGAGCGGCAAGCTGGCGCGCCTGGCGATGTATCAGAACATCAGGAATTGGCAGGACAACATGCTAATTCCTCATTTCTGCAAGACGATCGAACGTTGGTTTATTCAAGCCGCAGCGCTTCGTGGTATAGATCTGAAAGGAGTCACTTTTGACTGGCGTCCGCCCAGAAAAGAAATCCTGGATATTAAAAACGAACTGCCGGCGATTATTCGCGAGATTCGTGCTGGGTTGAATTCTTGGCAGAACGTCCTGCGTGAACGCGGAATAGATCCAGAGGAACTTGCCCAGGATTATAAGGAAGACAATGAGATGTGGGACAAACTCGGTCTCATTCTCGATGTTGATGGTCGAAATGTGACATTCAACGGACAAATTCAATCTACGGAGGGTTCCAGTGAACCAGAATAACAATACGGCTAACGCACAGGTTGCTGGTCTCACAGCTGCGCAAAACTCTATCGGCGCATCAGGAGAACTCTTACTGTACGGCGTGATTGGGGATTGGTGGGATGACTTGGATGTCGCCACGATTGTTAATCAGTTAGAGCAGGCTGCCGGTGATGAAATCGTCATTCGCATTCACTCCAAAGGCGGCAACGTCCTGGATGGACTGGCAATCTACAATCGATTAAAGAGCTCCAACAAGCGGGTTGTTGTCTACAACGATGGCATGGCGCTGTCGATTGCCGGCGTGATTATGTGTGCCGGTGATGAGGTGATCATGCCGGACAACGCTCTCTTCATGATGCATAAGCCTTGGAATTTCATTGAAGGTAATGCAGATGAATTGCGCGAAGCAGCTGACGGCTTAGACATGCTACAGCGCAGCCTCGTACCTATTTATATGGGTAAATCAGGGCTCGATGAAGAAACCGTAAATCAGATGCTCGAGGGATCGGGCACCTGGCTGAACGGTGTTGAGGCAAAGGAACATGGATTTGCCGACACCGTTATCGATTCGATACAGGCTGCCGCCAGTGTCGATCTCTCAAACCTCAGTGCACCGGCAGACAAGTTGGCCGCATTGTTTAAACCCGCCGATAGTTCGGCAAATTCAGAGGAGGTGCCAGTGGAAACTGCACAAGCGAACGCGGCGGGTAACCCAGCCGCAGAAAACGAAGCGATCACTCAAGCCGTCGCCCAGGAGCGCCAACGCGTTCGTGAAATTCGGGCAATCGGTACTCAGGTGAACGCGTCTGATGAAGTCCTTAACGGATGGCTGGAGTCTGACAGCAATGTGGATGAGGTTCAGGCACAAGCACTGGTTTATGCCCAGGAGCAGTCCCAGGGGTCTGGTCAGAGCCCGGAGGCAGATCCAGCGCTTGCTCAAGCAGCTGCAGCAGCTGTTGCTGCGGAACGCCAGCGAACGCGTGACATCCGCGAGATTGCCACCCAGGCGGCTGTTACCGACGATCAATTGAACACATGGCTCGAGTCTGAATCGGAGATCGGTGAAATTCGTGCTCAAGCTTTGTCGTTGGTTGCTGCGCAGGACGCAAGTGGCGTTCAGCGTCATCACGTTCGGGTCGAAGCTGGTAATGCCGCTGCTCGAGCAGCTGTTGAAAATGCTTTGGCGCACAGAGCGAATCCTACGCGTAACCAGCTTGATCCGAGCGCTCACGACTTTGCAGGTCGCCCTCTGATGGAAGTTGCTCGCGCCTATCTTGCTTCGACTGGTCATGCATCCGCATATGCACTGACTCAGCTGCAGCTGGCGCAGGCTGCCTTCCAATCGAGCAGTGACTTCCCGCTGATCCTTGCCGACGTGATGAACAACAACCTCCGTGCTGCCTACACGGCAGCGCCGCGGACGTTCGCACCCCTCGGCATCCGAGCAACCGTGAATGATTTCCGGATGAAATATCTGTCTCAGCTTGGTGAAGGTACGAACCTTTCCAAGGTCAATGAGAATGGCGAATTCAAGCACGGAAAGATGAGCGAGACTCGTGAGTCGTACAAGGTTGATACCTACGGCGTGATCTTTACGTTCACCCGCCAGATGTTGATTGACGATGATCTCAGCGCATTCACGCGGTTCACTTCTCAAGCCGGTGGTAAAGCAGCGCAGCTGGAAAGCTCAATTGTTTGGGGTCTCATCGAAGCCAACGCAGCGATGGCGGATGGAAACAATATCTTCTCTGCTGAACACAGTAACCTGATCGCAGGTGGCGCAGGCATCACTGTTGCTCGCTTGAATGTGGGCCGCAAACAAATGCGCAAACAAACCGGTCTTGATGACGGTGAGCCACTGAACCTCACTCCAGCGTTCCTGGTGGTTTCTGCTGAGCGCGAAACTGAAGCACAGCAGATCATCACTTCGATTACCCCGAATGCTGCCGGTGATGTAAACCCGTTCCAAAACTCCATGCAGATCATTGTTGAGCCACGCTTAGCTGATGCGCCATGGTATCTCTGGGCGGATCCATCCATGGTCGACACATTTGAGTATGCGTATCTGTCAGGTAACGAAGGCGTGTACACAGAAACGGAAGTTGGTTTCGAAGTGGACGGCATGAAGCTGAAGGTCCGCCATGACTTCGGTGCCGGCATGATCGATCACCGCGGCGTCCAGAAGAACAACGGCGTTTAATCGCTAGCGTTCTAAAAAACCATTAGATAGGAAAGTTACAAATGCAAAATTATGTGCAAAAGGGCGATACGCTCGATTGGGTGAATGACACGGGCTCAGACGTTGTTTCTGGCGCCGTTGTTGTTCTCGGCGATACCGTTGGTATCGCAATGGGTGATATTGCCGACACAGAAACCGGTTCGGTCCTGGTTGAAGGCGTTGTCGAGATTGCAAAAGTCGACGCCGCAGTTATTGCCGCGGGTGAGCATGTCAACTGGGATGCTTCAGCTGGCGAGGTGGATGATAAAAACCACTCGCCCGCCAGTGGAGACGTCGCTGACTTTGGTGTTGCTGTAGAAAGCAAAGGTGCCACCACGGGTGAAACCATCAAGGTCAAACTGACGCCTGGAGCTGGAACGGTTAGCTAGTGAGTTTTGACTCGCTTGTTAGTGAAGTTGATCGGATCGCCATGCGTGCGCTTGGCGATCCGGTTTCCTACTACCGGAATGGTGTTCGATTTGAGATCGAAAACGCCGTCAGAGACGTCGACGTTGAGGTTATCGGAGAAGCCGGAACAGTTATTTCGAAGGCAACTGTCTACCATCTGCCGGTCGAAGTTGTAGGCGATACGAACCGTGGCGAGCTGATCCGCGATTCGCTCGGAAATTTTTGGCAGGTCCTTTACCAGATTCAAAATGATGGATTCATGGTATCGGTGCAGGTAGCACCTCATGACCCTGGATAGAGATCTTGCTCGGCTCGGTCGAAAGTTGCGGCGTATCAGTAATGTTGAGCTACCTCGAGCAAATGCGCGCGCCTTGAATGATTCAGGTGCCAGGGTAAGAACCCGCAGTGTGCGTGGTATCTCCGCTGAAACAAAACTTAAACAAAAGGCCGTGCGCAAGAGGTATTACCTCAAGCGGGCGACCGCAAAAAAGCAAACCGTCCGCTTAACCGTTTACACCCGGGATGTGAGTGCCATCTCTCAATTCACACCGGCTAGACGTAGAAAACTTGTTCCTGGACGCGGTACAAATCGAAGGGGTGTCACTGTTGCTGGTCGCCAGATCAGCAGTGCATTCATTGCCGAAGGGAAAGGCAATCTGCAGGTGTTTAAGAGAAGAGGTGACCGCCGTTTACCCATTGACTCGATTAAGTTCCCAATTCAAAAGCCAGCGGTTCGAATCACTGTGCGAGTAGCCAAACGCGTCATGAAAAGCCAATACCCCCGGATTCTTGAGCGAGAGCTAAAGTTTCGAATCAATAAGGTCGCCAGTGCCAACGCGTAAACAAGTCAGAGACCAAGCTAAGTCACAAATAGAAGCGGCCTATACCGGTACCGGAAAGGTTCACTCCGGACGGCTTCTGCATACGGCCGGTCAGGTCGAGTTTGTTGACGTTTTTTTTGAAGAAGGTGAACACGAACAGGATGGTTTGCAGACCTATGTCCAAGCGCTTTTCGTCGTCGGGATCCACAAGACGGGCATAGTCACTGACGACGAGCTCGACGCCATCGGTGATGAGTGTGAACAGGGGCTTTATTCCGACCCGACGCTTGGTGGAATTGTTCACGGAATAACTGAGGCGGGTTTTGAATATTCGCCTCGAGGCGAGACGCAGTACGACATCCTCTATCTGCGGTATTTAATCACTTACGACCAATAGGAGGGTCCGACGTGGACTTAATGGTTAATGACAAGGTCGACGTACACATCGACGCAGTTCCTGAACGTGAGCGTCAAGCTCAAGACTATAAGGATGCGACGGTGATTGCTGTGCAGCACCAGAAGGATACGAAGGGTAACTACCTGCGCGGAGTCGAAAAGATTCTCTATCAGGTTGAAACCAAAGAAGGTCTGCGGATGTTTTGTCGTGCGGATCAACTCAAAAAGGCAGGTAAGCCTGCTCAACCTGCTGGAGATTAAGCATGCCAGGTTCAATTGTCGCGACGATCGGCGCCGGTACCGTATTGTCATATGAAGATCCTCTGAATGCCGGAACTTACGTCGCGCTTCCCAATGCGCTGGAGATTGGTGAGGTAGGCGAACAGGGTGAGTTTTCTGAAACTACACCCATCTCCTCTGTGACCCGTGAGTACATTGCTGGAATGGACACGCCGCCTGACAAGCAAATGGTGTTCAACGATCTGCCGGGCAACGCCGCATGGGTGGCCTATCTTGCAGAGGTCGATGCTCGTAACACGGTTTCACACCGTGTCTTGTACACCAACAACCATCAGGCGACATATGATGTTGTTCTTGCTGGCCGAACGAACGCGAGTCCTGAAGGGTCAACTCAAATCAAGACCAATATATTTGGCAAACAATCAGGAGCTGCAGTATGGGCAGTGATCTAAATATGGATGCAGTTGACGTCGACCTGGACGACTTATTCAGCATGGATGGTCAGCCACTGACGCGGTTGCACACACATGTGATAAGCGGCAAAAAGTTTAAGTTACATGAATTGTCGGCTGGAGCTATCTGGTCACATTCTGTCGAAATGGCGAAGTTGCGATCGGACCTAGAGATTGTGGAGATTAACGTCTCATCGCATTCTGACCCTGATCGCGCAGTCGCCGGCGACAGTAGCGCTGAAAGAAGCATGAATGATACCGTCACGTTGAACCGCGCTTACACCGGTATGGTTGTTCGCTTCTTGCAGGGTGAAGATCATGAACCCACCGAAGAAGAAATAGACATTCTTACGCGGAAGCTCTCTTCTGAGCAGATAGATGCACTTTACACTGCCGGCATGACCTACAACGGTGCCAGCGCAACTGCATCGGAAGCTATCGCAAAAAACTGATGCAGCATCCGGAGATCTTTCTCCGGATGCAGATAGCTAACGATGTCGGATGCACGATGGAAGAACTCGGATCGCGTATGAGTGCCTTTGAGTACAACGTCCGATTTGAAGCTGCCATTTACCACGCCGATCCCAAAGCCTACCGCCGCGAACACCTTACCGCTGATCAGCAAGTCGCTGAAATGAAACGAGTAATCCATTGACCAAGAAACTTGAAAAATTAGCGGTCGACCTGGTCGCCAACGGCGAGAAGTTCAAGAAAGAATTAGCCGCCAGCCAGACTTCAGCTGAGCGCTGGGGCAAAAGGGTTTCCTCCGCCATAACCTTAGGGTCTGGTGCTCTCATCGGTGCCGGTGTCGCAGCAACGGCATTGACCGTTAAGACAGCGAAGCTTGGTGATGAAATTGCGAAGAACGCCAAGGCTGCCGGCATCGGCGCAGAAACCTATCAGGCCTGGCAGTTTGCCTCCTCCCAGGCCGGCGTTTCCAACGACAAGTTTGCATCGTCGATGGAACGGGCGACAAAGCGAATTGGTGAAGCTGCACGAGGCTTCGGTGGTGCGAAGAAAACGCTGGATGACTACAACATCTCGGTTTTTGACACACAAGGGAACCTTCGGGGAACCGAAGATGTGCTTCGTGAATTTGCCGACCGATTGAAAGGAATGGAAACAGCTGCGGAACGCACCGCGGCCGTTACTGCGCTCTTTGGCCGTGAAGGGATCCGGATGGGTCTCATATTTGGCCAGGGTTCAGACACCCTCCAAGAGTTTGAGGATCAAGCCCGCTCGTTAGGGCTGGTCATTGATCAGTCTATTCTAAACAAAGCCGAAGACGCCGTTGACCAGATGGACATCATGCAACGCGTGATCAAATCAAGGCTTATTGTTGCGATGAGCGAGCTCTTTCCGACGGTTATTTCTATCGGAAATTCGTTCGCCGCGGCTACGCCGAAGTTGATTGAGTTTACGGATGCTTTCCTGAACCTGGTTACGAACTCTGAACGTGCGCAAATATCCAAAGTTGTCGGAGTCGCTCGAGATCGGATTAAAGTGCTTGAAGGCGCTATCGCTCAAATCTCCATCACGGAAGGTGCGGTTGGTGATGACAAGGTCAGCCAGGAGCGATTGGCCAGGGCCAAGGCGAATGCGTTGGCTGAAATTGAAGTCAATAAAAAGATTATTGAAGACAAGATCCGCGAGCTCAGCAAGTTTGAGCGCGATCAAAGGAAAATCGCTGCTGATCTTATTGACGCTGAATCGTTACTGATAGGCGGCGGGAGTCTCAGTGCAGGTGATGACCAGGCCCAGCGATTCGCTCAGCAACGTCGAGACGCACTGCGGACTCAGGCGCTTATGGATGCGGAGGCCACCGAGCTCGAAGCCGCTGAGCGTAAATACGAGCGTCTGCAGGAACTTGCGAAACTGCATACTGAGTTCCTGATTGAGGAAGAGGTTGGTAGAGCTGCGCGAGTCATCGAAATTGAACAAGATCTGCAAAACAATCGATTCCTGATTGCCCAGGATGCTGCTGCTCTAATCGGTAGTTTGGCCAAAGACGGTTCGGCACTTCAGAAAGCTGCTTTCATCGCAGAGAAAGCGATTGCCATTGCCCAGGTCCGGGTTAACACGGAAATTGCTGCGATACGGGCTTTAGCTGAACTCGGACCCATTGCTGGTCCACCGGTGGCGGCATCAATAAGAGCTCAAGGCCTGGCCTCCCAGATACTCATTGGTGCTACAGCGATCGCTGGCTTAGCAGGACAAGCTCACTCCGGACTCACCAATGTACCTAAGGAAGGTACTTACCTTCTTGATCGTGGCGAGCGGGTTGTCCAACCTCGTCAAAACGAAGACCTAACACGCTTCCTTTCACAGTCTCAGCAGCCGGCTGGCGTAACAATCAACTACATCGAAGCTCCCGGCTCGAATACTGAAAAGACGTTCAGTACCGAGATGGATGGCAATGGACAACTGCAGGTGTTCGTCCGAGAGCAAATCCGGTCCGTTATTCGCAGTGACCTTGCTTCCGGCCGCGGCGTCGGATCCACGATTGAGCAAACCTACCGCAACCTGCAACGCAGGACTTTCTAATGCCCTGGCCACTGGGACCATTGCTTAAAGACGGTCACGTCCACTCCGTCGAACCAACAACAATTAGAACCGAGTTTGAAACTGGACCTGCGCGTAAGAAGCGTTTTTCGTCTGACCAGGTCAACCGTTTGTCTGGTAGCGTTTACCTGCCGAATCAGCTTGCTGTTGAGACTTTTTGGACTCACTGGGACGGCGAAGCAAATCAGGGCGCCGACTGGTTTGATATGCCGATAGTCACTCAGGGCGTAGAGGTTGATCACGAGGTTAGGATCGACAACCCACAGATCATTCCCTACGGGCGAGGCTATCGCCTTTCCATCGATGTCGAAACGCGCGAGAGGAACGCGTCGTGACGTGGAGCCAAGCACAAATCGAGGCGCAGGCTCGAGCCGATAGCTCTACCGTTCTGAAGTGGGCATTTGAGATTCGGCATAGCTTATTCCCTTCGATCGTGCGCATCGTGAATCACGACCTTGATTGTGATTTCACTTTGGAAGCCACTGCCCCAGTCGATGCCGGCACTACTCAAACCTTTGTCGGAACCTCAATTCGATTCAAAGAACCGGATCTTAATGGGGAGCCAGACCCGACCGTTAAGATCGACATCGATGGTGTATCAGGTACTTTGCAACCGTTCATCAAACCTGCAGTCGCATCAGGTGAACCGATTTTGCTCACGCTTCGTGGCTATATGTACAACACAAGGTTACGGCAGCAGGTTCAAGCGCTCCGGATCTACAACGCAGAGATGCGGCGCGCGCTTACAAACATGACAACCATCTCTGCGACGTTCGGCTACACCAACGCCGCGACTCAAACTTTCCCCAACCAGAAATATGACGCCATCACCAACCCCGGTCTGGCTTAAACATCTCGGTAAACCTTGGACGCCCGAATTTGATTGTTGGGGTTTAGTCCGCACCGTTTACCGTGAGGAGCTTGGCATTGATCTACCGTACACCGGAGTCGCGCCTGAAAGCCTTTTCAAATCTCTGCGATTGATTGCAAACCATCCTATCCGCGACAAGTTTTCTGTTGTCGACAATCCCAAACATCTAGACGTGGCTGAATTCAGAAGTCCGGACGCATTTGCATACCACATCGGTATCTATGTCGTGACACCGGACGGGAAGATGATCCTTCACAACCCCAAAGGAGGTGTGGTCCTCGACCTGGTTCGAAGCGTTCAGAGCGAAATCAAATATTGGACGTACCATGGGTAACGCTGTTTTTTTCCATAATCCGCTAGATCACAGCGCCTATGACGTGCTCGAATTTGAGCCTGGCCAAACGGTTGAAGCCTGGTTAGATAAATCAGGTATGGCCGTCAAGATGAGTGCCCAGCCGATTGTGATTGGCCTGAATGGGGAGCCACTTCTCGAAAAGGATTGGGGTCGTGTTCTGGCCGCCGATGACCACATAGCGCTCCAGGCAGCTCCTCAGGCAGAAGGCCTGTTTGCAGTAATCTATTGGGTCGCTGTCTCAGTCACAGCCGCGTATGCGTTGTACACAGTGCTCACGCTCCCTGATACGCCAGAAGGTGGCTTCGAATCCTCTCCAAACAACACACTGTCAGTCCGCCAGAATCAGGCGCGCCTCGGCCAGCCGAAGCCGGTTTTGTATGGGCGAGACATTCTCTATCCGGACGTGTCTGCTTTTCCTTTTACTCAATATGAGCAGAATGGAGATCAGATAGTTTATCTGCTGTTCGAACTATCGCAGGGGTCGCTGCAGGTCGACGAGTCGACCATGAAGTTTGAAAACACACCGCTGTCCGATTTCCCGGGCGCTCAATACGACATTATCCCGCCTGGCTCGACTTCAAACTTGTTTCCAAATGACGTGATCAATGTTGGTGCGATCTCAAATATACAACTCGATCAAGGACTCACAGCTGAATACACGGTGAATGCCTCCGGAACGTTGATCAACCGAATATCGATCGACCTGGTTGCGCCTCGCGGTATATACCGTCAGCGCCGTGAGAGCGGTAACAAAGACCGCGTGACGATCACTTATGAGATCCAAACCCGCCAGATAGACGATGCAGACACACCAATCGGTGGTTGGGTAACCCAGGGAGGTACCCGGACGCTTTCAGGAGCGACATCTGTACCAATTCAACGCACGGTGGATGTCAGCCTCACCGGCGGCCGTTACCAGGTGCGTATCAATCGCGTAGATCCGTACCAACCTGATACGCGCATCATTGACCAGCTGCAGTGGGCGGGGCTCCGCGGCTTTCTCCAGGATGCACTCCCGGTGACAACCACTACACGGATCGCTATTCGCATCCGCTCAAGCAATGAGATAGGAAATCGTGCGCTCAACAAATTCAACGTAGTCGCGCAGCGTCTGATTCCGACGTGGACGGAAGCTGGAGGGTGGACCGCACCGGTTGCCACCAGTAGCCCGGCATGGGCAGCTGCAGATGTACTGAGAAACACCGACTATGGCGCCGGCCGGCCGGATGCATACATCAATCTTCTCGATCTTGAACAGCTGGCTATCGATTGTGCTGCGGAAGGATATGAAACCAACGGCGTTTTCGACGTGTCTGGCACGGTATGGGATGCGCTGCAGAGGATTGGACATACCTGTGCGTCAGTACCTGTTGACGAGGGTGGTGTGTACACCCTCATCCAAGACAAGCTCAAAACGACGCCTGTGCAGATGTTCACCATGCGCAACAATCTTCGAAACTCGTTCTTTCACGATGCGACCGGTGTGCTCAGCGAAACAAAAGACTATGTAGAGGTTCGGTTCAAAGACCAGCTGCAGGACTTCAGACAGACGACGATCGACGCTGTACTCCCGGGAGGTACCTCGAACAACCCGCTTAAGGTGGACTGGTGGGGTGTCAATAACGAAGCTCAAGCCTGGCGTCTCGGTATACTCATCGCAGCATCAAATCGGTATCGACGTGAACGTGTGTCTTTTGAAGCGCCACTTGAGGGTCGGATACCCCGTTACGGCGATCTAATCTCAATCAGTCATTTTGTTATCGGTCAGCAGGGCGCGCCTCAAGTTTCTGGAGACGTGTTGGCTTTCGACGCAGTAGACCTGATCACTGTCAGCGAAACGCTACCAGCGTTCACAACTCCGTTTGTTATGTTACATGCATACGACGGAACTCCGGCGGGACCTTACGCCTGCACTCGGGTAAGTACAAATCAGATCCGCATTGATGAAGCGTTTAACAATACAGGCCTCGTTTTTCCAGCGAACGAACGCAATCCGATGTTTGCAATCGGAGAAGGATCCGAATTTGCGCTGACCGCTCGTGTTTTATCTATCACACCTACTGACGGTGAAAACGTTCGCATTGAAGGATTTGTCGACGTGCCGGAGATCTACGGTATCGCGGATGGTGGGTCTGCGCCGGCACCAGCCACGCTCGAAAATCTAACGAGTTATCTTCCAACAATTACAGATTTGCGCGCTGAACTTGGTGGTGCACCTGGTGCGATCGAGGTTCACCTATCTTGGACAGGGGCCTATTCCGACCGGTACGACATCGAATACTCTGCTGACGGTGGCACGAATTGGATTGATATGGGTGAAGATCTGCTGCAGCCGCGAGTTACCGATCGTCCGACTGCAGCGCCTGGTGTCATCGAGTATCGTGTGCGCGGTGTATCTATATTCGAAGGGCCCTGGGCAGAGGTGTCGATAGACACCAGCGGCACAATACCTGTTGCTGCAGTGGAGCCTCCGGTCGCAAACGAACTGGATGCTCAGGCGTTGACGGATGGCGTTGCGCTGAATTTTTCAGCAGCTGGTAGTGACAGTTTCGGCGATGTTGAGGTATTCGAAGTTTGGCGGGTAACAGCCCCGGATACGCTTATTACAGACGCTTCTGCAGAGAAGATTGCAGACGTCCCAGCAATCTATGATCGCGTAAACGATCTGTTTTTCGGATCGCGAACGGATGGGACGGTGACGGGTGGCACAAGCTATTCGTATTTCATACTCACCCGCAATCGAAATGGTCCGGCTACTGACTACTTCCCTTCTGGTGGTGTTGCCGGCGTCCCCGTCACACCCAGTTCTCCTACGACTGGTGGCGCTGGCCCTGCAGGCACTCCAGCTGTCGTTGCCGATACGCTGAGCGTCCTGCAATGGCAGGTTGACGCAGCTGGGGTTGCGACACCAGTCGTCACGCAAGACCGGGTTATTTCCTTCAGGCGCATGGGCACGGCGACGGCGATCGCTACCCACACTATTCGCGGAGTTCTGGATCCAGTAGCTGGCACTATCTCTGTTACGGATCAGGGGGAAACCGGCGAAGATACCAACATCACGCTGACTGATGGCGCCGGAACCAACAGTGTGAGAATCGAGGTCACCCATATAGCGTCCGGCGTTGTCGGAGTGGTGGCGTTTGCTGTTGGGCAAGATGGCCTGGATGGAACCGACGGCGCCTCTCTAGTCAACAGCCTGGCCTATGGCTGGGGCACAATCGACCCGCTAGTGCCTCTTGGGGTTAATCCGATTGACTCCCTAAACCCTTCGACAAGCACCATCGAGGATGCTGGTAACGGCTATATTGGTAACGCTTGTGTGTTGGTAACCGGTGGCCCTAGTGGTGGCGGCTTTTATGGTGGGTCAGCGCAAACAGAAAACTTTCCGACTCGCATACCCCCTCAAAGAAGATGGATTTTATTAGCATGGGTAAGCTCCCCTGATGGTACTATTGAAGTTCGAGGACAGCTACAGGGAGCAACAACCCCCGGTGGTACAGGCCCTGTGTTTTTCACCACTTCTAGCCCTGTTGGCATAAATGTTGGTGCGACATATACGCGCATTGCTTTTGAAATTGATGCGACCCTTGAAGCCACTGACCTAGTCTATGCTCGCCCGCGTTTCTTCTCCAATAATCTTGGTGACGGTGATGTGTTTCGCGCTGATGGTTTAGTGTTGGTTGATGTCACAGACTTTCCTCATATAACAGCAGCGACAGCAGATCAATATATACCTGCATACATTCCTATCGCTGAAGGTGGCCCGCCGGGAACAGACGGCACAAACGGGACAGACGGAACGGATGGCACCGACGGTATTGATGGTGTAGACGGTGCCAGCGCTGAATTCAACTACTCGATTGATGGCTCTACTAACTGGCATCCGGTGTTTACCACTGGCGATTTGTTTGCACGCTCTCGGGTCGGAACCGGTGCATGGTCAGCTGCCTTCCGTATTGTTGGCGAAGATGGAACTAACGGCACCAACGGTAATGATGGCAACGACGGCAGTGACGGTGCTGATGGTGATTACTTCGATGTGAGATTCCGAGAGTCTGCAACACAACCTGCCACGCCAACAGGCAACTCCCCGGCTGGTTGGTCAGATGCACCGCCTGTATCGGCAAGTGACCCCATATGGTTTGTTCGAGGACGAAAAAACTCAGCTGGCGTCTTGCAAGGCACCTGGAGCACACCGGTCCGTTTGACAGGTTCAGGTGTGACCACGATCAGTGATTCGGATACGAGCACCTTCGCAGGGGTGGCAAGTGTTTCGCATACTAGCCTTGGCAATGCCGTCACGATACGCGCTCAAGGATCATTGTTTGGTTTTGCCGGTGCAATTGGTCCTTCAAGTGTAACGTTGCAAATAAGACGTGGGACCACGGTGCTTGCAAGCGTCGTCTATGCCCTGGAGTGGTCCTTTGAAAGTGAACTATCTACTTGGGTTTGGAGCGCTAACCCATCGGGTCTCAACCAGGTGGTGTCAGATACACCCGGTGCTGGCACTTACTCATACAACACAACGTGGAGCGCAGGTGCTAGCGCACCGCTTTCAGTTGGGTTTCTCCTTACAGTTGAAGAAACGGCGAACGTCTAATGCCTAAATACAACGTAGTTTTATTTTTGGGAAGCGAATCGAAAGGTCATGGCTGGTATCGAGACACCGACTTCGTAGTTCGGTTGTGGGAGAAAGACGGCACTGAGATCGTCAACCAAGCCTATGCAGATGATTCTACCGCCCGGGCAGCGATCGTCACCGAGGCAACAAACTTAGGCTGGGATTCTGAAGTCGCGACTCAGGAGTTTGCTGAGCCTGTAACCCCAACGGTTAATGCGGTCGTAAGTGCACTCAATGTGTTCAAGGGAGTAGCTGCTGCAGCTCAGAATATCCATGGTGGTGTTGCTGGTTCAGTCTCAGCAGTAGGGTGGGATACAACAGTAAATGACGGCGTTTACATCGACGCCCACGTCGACGGTGATTCTGAGATCGTGTTCCTGAAGCAAGGGCAGTTTCATTACAAGGCGTCGATTGCTGCGATCAACTCCGGACTCAACAACCGAAACACCTATGCCATGCGCATGCGCTGGTTAGATACAGACGATGTTGAAAAAGATCTATTCTACTTGGATGACACTTACATCCGTGACGATGCCGTGGACTATGACTCTGGACTCATGGCTGATGGTGATGTGCTGATTGTTGAGATTGGCGACAAGGTGATCTTTGAGGTGGAGGTCCTGGACGAACAGACCGCCAGCGGCACGGTAAATGCCGATACGGTAAAATCCAAAATCCGGATCGACTATGTAAGTTACGCTGTCTAATCCTCAAACGTCTCATCTTCAACAAAGCCGTCATCCTCTGGCTCTTCCGCCGGTGGTGGTGGCTCTCCAAAATCCAGCCCGAGCTTAGGCTTAGGCATGTTTCTCACAGCTGCAAAGTACCTCTCGAGGCTGCTTTCCTTCATTACTAAACTAATATTTCAGCCATTCAACCGCGTCATCTGAATCCATGAAAACTGCCCAAGGCCATGACGTTCTCGCCGCACCCATAATCTTGTCTACTCTCGCCGACTGAATTTCATTGTCCACCAGGAACGCCCGCTTCTGTGAGCTCATTCTAGAGGTCATCGTTCTGATTAAGTCCCCGACACCTTGTTTATAGCTCTCATCATTTGCGATGACCTGAGCTTTCCTTAAGTCCCAAAGGATCGGGAATTCGTCTGACGAAAAGGCATCAGCTTGAATCATCGCTCGCGCTATGTCTGCCATATACATGCTGCCTTCTACAACGTGGACGAAGAGACCTCTAGTCGCGTCAAAGTGGCTTTCTATCATGTCAGAGCGCTCTCAAATTTGGTTCGCCACCGTCTCGAATATACAGAACCCAAGGAGAGCGATGGCTAATCGACATGCTTAGGCCGACTATTCGAAGAATAGGACAATATCCTATATCTGCTTGAAAACTGTTTCCGTATTGTGAACTTCACCCCACACCTGCAGAGCCGTACCAAGGCGAAAAGAAAAACGACATACGTCTGTTTCTCAATGTCGGTGATTCTTTAGGACAATGTTCCAATGAAAACTAGCAACCGATGTCTTTCATGGGCGTAGCCGAAAGGCCGATAAAATGTTCATCAAGCCGGCTTTTAGCCAGCCGACTCTCACCGCAAGTTCGATCGGCGGATCTATGATCAAACTAGGATAATCTCCGGGACCGCGTACCTCGAAAGTGATTCTTAGCTTGACTGTAGTTTTGCGATTAAAGCTGTCGCGAAATTTAAGTTTGCACTTGAGGCTGTTTTCAAATTCCTTCAAGATTTTTCCATCGTGTCTTCTAACGTGAAAACTATGCGAAGCTTCTTTGATGTAAAAGACTGCAAGTACTTCGCGATCGCCTGTAGCTAGATCGGGGTTTGTTTGGTGGTAAACCCAATACAGGTCGTATTTTTGCTTACCGATTATCAGTTTCGCCCCCAGCTGCTTCGCGGTGTCACCTTCAATCCGCATCCCGAAAAAGCTTTGCTCGTTTCTAACGTTGACATTGCAACTATGGACATCGCCATGTCGCTTGATTCCGCCCCTGGTAACAATTAGCTTGGGACGGTTCATCCACCATCCCCACCAGAGTGTTAAAGCACCGCCTACGAACACCCCACCGACCGCGGCGATGATCTCACCCAGCCAGGTACTTAGTAATTGATCCAACATTCTGTCACTTCCCCTCGGAGTGGGTGTTATCGCTCATTGCATGAGTGCGTATCACCGTGCCGCAAATTCATCGATTGTCTGATTTTTTGAACGCGTGACAGATGCTCTCTTTAGCTGATAGTAGCCATTGGTACCTGACGCGCGGATCGATTTTGTGTTTGATCGTTAGAGTTGGCGGATTCGAGACTCGCGTTCTGTCATAGTAAATCTTAATGGGGCACTTGTACTTCCTGCCTAGTCGATCACGCAGCGTAATGACCGCTCTGCATTCGGTAGCGGTGATGTGTATGTTTTTCTCGCCTTTTTGATTAAGCACATAGTATCCGGAGGAGTCATCTGCAGACCAACCGAACAAGCAAATACTCCTGCTTTCACCTGGTGCGATATTGACTCTACCTAGTGCATCTGGTTCCCAGAATAGCGGATAGGATCTGTTGTTATGCGAAGGGTCTTTAAACGCGATACTTGCTACTACACCTCGTGCAGTCTCGCCTTCATGTGGCAAACCAAAAAAGGTTCTCCGGTTTGAGATGCTGAGGGTCTGCGCGTTTGTCATTCCAGTTTCAGGCAATGCAGCACGGGCTTGGGATGTGTCTACGTTGATTCTTGGTCGAGTAGTCCACAGATTAAAAAAACGGCTGATTAACAGTCCAGCAAGTGTGCCGAGAATGAAGAGAGATACCTTTCCGACCGTATCTAGTGTAGGAAGCAAATCTATCATGATTGAATCACCCTCAGTCGTTCGTGAAAAGCTAAGACTAAAAACTGTTTAAATCTAAACCCCGGGTTAGTGTTCTTGCCTATAACCCATCACGTAACAAGCGCTCATGAGTACTGCGAAAGTTCCGTCCGAGCTTTCTTCTACCCAATCAATGTAAGCCTGCGCCACGACGCGCATATTCTCATTGTTTGCTGAATTCAAAACACACTGAGATGAGCAGTAGTTGAATGCAGTGTTTGCTTCCTCTTTAGCGCCACGCTTACCCTTCGGATTGGTGAGCGAGTTAAACATTTCGTTGGTAACCATCGTATTCACTCCGGCGTGAATTAACAGAAGCTGCCAAGCTGCAAAAGGGATGTCTGGACGTCCCTCAGGGTTCGCCTGTATCCACTTTCGGACATGTCTACCACCGACACCTAACCTACGGCCAGTTTCCCCCCCGGTCCAGCCTAAAAAGCTTATAACAGCTCTTATTTCCTCCGGCGATGGAGGCGTGTAGCCTGGATCTTCATTAGGAAGTAGAACCTCAGGTCTTAGTTCTAATGTCTCTTCCATGGAGCCAGTTTTATATTTGGGATGTGTTTCAGTCATAGTATTCTTCCTGAGGCCTCAAATGAGGCCTTGTTGTGCGAAGCTAGTTGAGTCGTTACCAGCAACCAAGATGTGGTCTAAAAGTCGAACATCAACAACTTTCAAAATCTCTTCCAGTTGTTCTGTTAATGCCACGTCTGACCGACTTGGCTCGGCGACGCCTGAGGGGTGGTTGTGTGCAATTATTACCGCAGATGCGTTGGACAGAAGAGAAGCCTTTACAAGCTCACGCGGATAGACATTTGCCCTGTCGATCGTACCGAAGAACAGTTCCCGATACTCAATCAGTTGATGGCGACTGTCCAAGAACATTACGGCGAAGACTTCTCTTTCAGAAGCTGAGAGCTTTAGTTTTAGGAAGTTTGTTGCGTCGCTATTGTTTGTAATCTGGGTGGATTTGACGGTCAAGCGAGAAGCTAGAATCTCTAGGGCTTGGTCGATAATTTGATCTTCTTTGGTCATCAGTTTTCCTCTGGTTTCGCACAATCCGTAGTGGATGGCATAAATAAATATTAGGCCATAATGGCCTAATAAGTCAAGTGTAATCTGATGCTTTGGTTGTTCTTACAACAATTCTGGTTTTACGTTCATACCCGCGTTGTCTTCGATCAAACCATTCTTCCGCAGCGTCGACATACCAGTGTTCCAATGACCGCCTCGTGGTTGCATCTCAAGAACGGCTGCGAGCTGCTCTGGGGACATGCCCGGCTGATCTCGGATAGCTGCAAACATCTTGGCGGCCGGCTGCGGCAGGTTTTGTTCCAGAAGATCTGCAGGGCAGGTGGCTTCTCCCACCGTTGGTGGTGAAAGTAGAGTAACCAATCCGCCGTCTTCGTATACGACCTCATCTTCTATCAAACGCTTTTTGGTTGTGTTGAAATGCCCGCCTCGAGCCTTGCGCCCACACATTGCACAGAGTGCGGCCCAGGTAAGCCTAACTGGCCAGATCCGTGCTGCGACTTCAACGAGTGGATCCTGTTTCCCAGCTGACGGTGGTCGAGGTTTTGAAGCCGTTGACACAGGTTTGGGTGATGGTTCCTGATCCACTGGCTTCGTATCTTCAATGTGCTCCTTGTTAAGCCTATGGAAGTTATCGATGCTAGCTGCAGCTATGCCAATCGAATCGGAGAACTCATCGACTCGCCTCCGAACGTCATCCAGATCCGCTAACAGCTTCTCTAACCCTTTAAAGGTGACGCGAACCATTGGTGGTGGTGGGGCAGCTTTAGTCTTTTTTGCTGGTGCCTCCGGAGGCGTAAACATTTTGTTCAGCGCTGCGACATCGATGTCGGCAAAATTAACCGGCTCGATGACCTGGTCGTTTTCTTCCGGAGTCCGGCCGGCATCGAACGTTTTGTTGGGAGGGAAGTCGACGAGCTCCAGGACGTCCTGTTCTGGATCCCACACCCAACCCTGGCCGCGCTTTAACTTGGCCAGCGATTGCATGACCTCACGCTCGTTTTCTTTGCTGGCGTTATCGCTGATCCAGTCCTGGATGGCTTTTCGATCCTGGGGCCCAATTAGTTTCATAGCGATCAGCGTGTTGGCCTGGGTTAACACGTTTTTATGCAGTATCGCCGGCCGTTGAGTGATCATCATCACTCGAAAACCCTTTTTACGACCCAACCGAACAATGACCTCCATGCGATTGAGAAGCTTCTTAGTTTCTGACATGGGGTTCTGTGGGCTGAACTGATCCGCCTCATCGATGACGAGGTGCAGAGCAGTGCGATTGTCTTTGTAGATGTTCTCTGCAAACCCGATCATGAATTTGATCTGGTCTGTCTTAAACCATTCGGATACGTCGACAACGCAGGGTAAATTTTCCTTCGCTATGAATTGAGCAACCTGAGGACCAGAAGCAGGCGTAATCTCTACGTCCGCATGCCGGCCGCCGAGCACAGCTACCGGAAGACCCGGTCCTTTTCCTGAGACGCTCGCTTTCAATCCCCACCAGTCGCCGCCCGGGTCGATTACGCATACACGCCGACCATCGCGAATTAGCCTTTCTACGAACCCTTTGGCCGTATAACTCTTTCCGGATCCAGTCTTACCTACGATCGCAATGTGCTGGCTAAGCGAAGAGTCATTGATTATTGATTTACGTTGGCTCATTTGTTCCTCCGTTCCTAGTGGATTTTCTTTTGGTGCAATGTTTGGCACCCTCAGCGCTAAAGAAGGAGGTTTTATGGAAACTTCGGCGGTAGAAAAAAAAGAGTGCAAAGCGTGTTTCGATCAAATCGATAGCAGGGCGAAAATATGTTCCTGCTGCCAAGCCCATCAAGGAATTATCGGCTGGTTCGCTAGAGTAGGAGTTGTTATCGGTGTTTTTGTGGCTGTTATTGGTGCTTTCGTCACTTTGACGAGTACCTACTTCACGAACAGTGACAGGATTGCTGCTGGAGATATTCTTGCAGAGGTCACCCAAACGCGTGCGGAGATAGAAAGGACGCGTAACGACCTTGAAAAGCAGGAGTTTGGTGGCGGAGTGAATTGGACTATGGAGGAGTTGGCGCACAGTTTCAGGACGTGTGATTCTCGAATATCTCGAGAGCTGTGCATATATTCGACGCAAAGAGTTCCCCGGGCTTTTCGTACGCTCGTAAATCATTCGATGTACAAGAGCAAAAGCGAGTTTCGCCATGCAATGGAGGTATCCGTATGTACGGCAGATTCGAGTGAAGATCGGAAAACGATAGTGATGCAAGATCTCTATGATGTTCTTCAAGGCAGGTATATTGAGAGAACATCTGAATGGCTTCGACAGTTGAGCGATGCACACGAACAAGAATTCTTGGATAACGTGGCCTCGATATCTGAAAATGTTATTAAACTCTGTCCTAACGTGTTGCTGTAAGCATCGGTTCAGATTGAAAGCGATTACCGATTTACCTCGGGGCCAGTTTTGTGGCAGTTGGGTAGCAAGGATGTGGGTGAGGCCGATTCGTGGCTTGCACCCTGTATGCATGGCGCTACAACCCGCTTTGCTCTGTTGCGTTAGATCAGTGGCACTGGTGTTAAACCATTGATTTACATGACTTTTGAGGTGGCGCCTAATCTTGCCAAGGTTGAGGTCACGAGTTCGAGCCTCGTTACCCGCTCCAATTAAAAAAGCCCGGTTTAACCTCCCGGGCTTTTTTGTGTCCGGCAGTAAAAGCAAGGCACAATAGGTTCCATGCAAAGATCTATCTCAGACTGGGGCGGTAACATTGTTGCTCTGCTTGTTGTCCTGATTGCCAACACCCTTGCCAACGCGGTACCCCTGGGTGGCCAGACGACCGGCGAAATATCCGATAAATATCCTTCCCTGTTCACCCCGGCAGGCTATGTCTTTTCTATCTGGGGCCTGATCTATCTGATGCTGCTGGTTTTTATTGTCTGGCAGGCATTACCCGCGCAACGTGGTAGCTCGTTGTTGAAAACATTGCGGGTTCCTTTCCAGCTCAGCTGTCTGTTTAATGCCGCGTGGATCTTTGCCTGGCACTACGATCAGCTTTTCCTGTCTATTGCGATCATGCTGGGTCTGCTGTGGATGCTGGTCAGCATCTACCTCCGACTCAACCTCGAACGTACGCCCGCAAGCCTGCTCGAACGTACTGTTCTGTATCTGCCTTTCAGTCTGTATACCGCCTGGATCAGTGTTGCGGTGATCGCCAATGCCAGTGCTATTCAGATCAACTATGGCTGGGAGGATGCCGCGTTCAGTCCGTTAACCTGGACTGTCGTGAAACTGGCGGTTGCCGGTACGCTGGCAGTTGGCGTTCTGTTTCGCTTTCGCGACCCTGTGTGGGTGCTGGTTCTGGTCTGGGCGAGTTTTGGCATAGCATCCAGGCACGCGGACACGCCTGTGGTGTATGGTGCAGCGCTGCTGTTAGGTGTGCTGGGTCTTGGCCTGGTAGCACTGCAGCTGGGGTGGTCTTTCAGTCGAGCAAAGACGGGTTAATTGTTCGTGTCAGACGCAGATAAAAACACACCCGCCTCCCATAAAAACAAATGGGATGAACGTTATCGGTCCACGTCACTCACCTGGTCTGCACAACCTAATGCCCTGTTTGCTGAGATTGTTAAAGATTTACCGCCGGGTAAGGCGCTGGATGTCGCCTGTGGCGAAGGTCGGCATGCCTCATGGTTGGCGGAACGAGGCTGGCAGGTTACCGCTGTGGATTTCTCTACTGTCGGGCTCGCCAAAGCACAACAGATTGCGCAGCAGCGCGACCTCGATGTGTGCTGGCTGGAACACGATGTGACAACCCCGATGGATAACCTGGGCATCTTCGATCTGGTGGCGGTGATCTTCCTGCACACGGATCCGCGCAGTCGAGAACTCTGGTTTGCTCACGTCAGAAGCTGTGTGGCGCCAGGTGGGTTGCTGGTTTACATCGGCCATGATCCAGACAATATTGGCCGTGGCAGCGGCGGTCCGGATCGACCTGAGGTTCTGCCGGATGCGGGTGAGCTGGCGGGTTTGCTGCCCGGCTTTGAAATCCTCAGAGCAGAGACTGTGGAGCGGCCGGTGACCGCTGAGCCCGGTCATGATCACCACAGTCAGGGTACTGCTCTGGATACCGTGGTTGTGGCGCGGCGCCCTGCAGATTAACAAAGTGATATTCAGGAGACAGCTATGACGGTTTACAGCAATGAACTTAATCTTGTCTACACCGCATCGTCTGCAGAGTCGTTGCCACTGTTTGATGCGGCATTAACGTCGTATCTTGGTGCCCGCACAGACGTCATGGAAATTCTGGATGGTCTGCGCGGTACGGACCCGGATATGTTCATGGGTCAGGTGTTCCGCGGCTATCTGTTGAAACTTGCCGGACATCCCCAGTTTGTTGCGCCACTGGCAGATCTGATTAACAGCCTTGAAGCGCAGGCGTCAGCGTTGTCGGTCACCAGCCGGGAACAAACGCACCTTAAGGTGCTGCAACTCTGGATCGAAGATCAAAGTGCTGCTGCATTGTCGCTGCTTGAGCAGCTGCTGTTGCAACACCCACTGGATATGCTGGCTTTACGCATTGCGCACTATCTGCATTTTTATGAGGGCAGCGGTGCTGCCATGAGTGCATCCACCGAGCGGGTGCTGAACGCCTGGCCGAAGGATCATCCCCATTTTCCCTACCTGCAGGGTATGCATGCTTTTGGTCTGGAAGAATGTGGTGACTATGATCAGGCCTTGGCGTTGGGGCAGGACGCGGTGCAGGCCAACAGCCAGGATATCTGGGCGACCCATGCGGTGGCTCATGTGTATGAAATGCTGGGAGAGTATGAGCAGGGCAACAACTGGCTGACAGAAACCGAACCGGGATGGCGTGACACAAACAATTTCCGTTACCACGTCATCTGGCACCAGGCCCTGTTCAGTCTGGGTCTTGGAGATCATGACAGAGCGTTGGCTATTTATGATCAGCAGCTGGCAGACAGCATAAACGACGATTTTTATCTGGATGTCTGTAACAACGCGGCGCTGCTGTGGCGTCTGGAGTTCCTGGGTGTGGACGTCGGCCAGCGCTGGCAGCCGCTGGTGGACATTTGCGCCGCTCACATAAAAGATCGCGAACTGTTGTTTGCAAATCTGCATTATCTGATACCCCTGGCGGTGACGTCAGCCCCAGCGCTTGAACCCGCTCTTGAGAACTTTTCCGATTGGGCTCAGGGCTCAACAGGCCAGGCGGTTTTATGCCGTGAAGTCGGTTTGCAGCTGGCTCAGGCTGTTGCCCAGGCACCGCAACAACCCGGCGCTGCGCTGGATTGCCTGCTTGCGGTCAAAGACGAAACCTATCGTATAGGGGGCAGCAAAGCCCAGCGTGATCTGTTCCGCCTGCTGGGTAGACACGCTGCGAAACAGAGCCATCGAGAAGAGCTCCTGTCCCAGTTAAGCTGAAGCTGGCCAGCTACCTGGCACATTGCTACATTGTCGTGGTTGGATTCAGGTACAGCCGCGCATGCTAAATTTCCCACAACCACCAAAAAGCTACAGCCACGTTTTTCTGGAGGACACTGACCGTCCGCTGGCGGAAAAACTCAATCCGAATATGCGTTACGCGATGTTTTCCACCATTGCGACCGGTGGCAAATCGCTGATCAAAACCTGCAAAGACTTACACCTGTCCAGGATAGTCTGTTACAAAACGCTGCGTCCTGAATTTGCCAAGGATGAAATAGAGCAGCGCAGACTGTTGCGGGAGGCTCGGGTGTCGGCGATGTTGCAGCACCCGAATACGGTGCCAACCTACGAGTTGGGACGTGATCGCGCGGGTAACTATTACTTCACCATGAAACTTGTGCATGGTTATACGCTGCGGGAGATTCTGGATTTCCGTGAGCGATACGACTTAACTCAGCTGGTAGATGTGATTGTGCAGATCTGCCACGCGTTGGAATATGCGCATAGCCACGGTGTTGCGCACAGAGACATCAAGCCGGAGAACATACTGGTAGGCCCGTACGGTGAGGTGTTGTTGCTGGATTGGGGGCTGGCCAAGGTCTGGAATGCGGACGGATCGACTAACGCAGAAGTTGCTCAGATCGATCTCGACCCTGCTGCTAATCCGTCGATGACTTCCAGGGGGGCGCTGCAGGGCACAGCGTCCTACATGTCGCCGGAGCAAATTCAAAGAAATCCGAACATTGATGCGCGCACAGACGTTTACAGTATCGGCGCCGTTTTGTATGAAATTCTCTGTGGTTCGACAACTTCAGGTCTTGATAAAATTGAGCAGATTGTTAATGCAACCCTGAATGAAGAGCCCCCGAAACCCTCAACATTGAGTGCAACCCACATACCTGCACTGTTGGAATATGCCTGCATGCAGTGCCTGCAGAAAGATCCGGACAAACGTCTGGGCTCTATCTCGGAATTGCTGCGTCTGTTGCAGGAAGAATGGCAAGCCGATCTTGTACCCCCTGAATAGACAGGAGTTGTTTTGAAAATCTGGCAGATACTGATTGCGGTAGTTGTGCTCGTTCTGGTTGCAGGCGCTGGCTATCTCTATACCCAGGTACGTGCCCTGGAGGTTGAGCAACTCAGTGATGATCTCTGGGTATTGCGCGGTTTTGGCGGTAACACTGCTGTGCTTAAAACCCGCGCGGGCACGGTTGTGGTCGACACCATGACGCTTGGCATTCAGGGCGATCATATCCGTGAAACAGCGCGTGCACTCACCGGTATGCCCACGGTGATGATCATCAACACACACTATCATCTTGATCATACCCACGGTAATCCTGCGTTTGAGCCAGGCACCCGGGTACTGTCTACGGAGCGCACGTTGCAGTATCTGCACACAGTGGATGGTGATTTCTGGCAGGGTGGTGCCGCTGAACTGATGCCTAACGAAACTTTTTCAGATCGGCAAACACTGTTTGTTGGCGATAAAAAGATCGAGCTGGTACACCCTGGTCCCGGGCATACGGATGGCGATCTGGTGGTCATTTTTGTTGACGAAGGGGTGGCTCATCTGGGCGACCTGTTTTTCAACGGCCACTATCCCAACATCGATCTGGAGGCGGGTGGCACGGTGCAGGCATGGCCGACAACACTGGATAACGTGCTTGCGCTTAATTTTGATCGGGTTATTCCCGGCCATGGGGCGACCACCGATCGAAACGGCATCCGGACGTTTCAGCGCTTTCTGCAGCAGTTAGGAGATATCGGTGAGCAGGCTGCGGCGGAAGACTGGACGCTGGAACAGGTCAGATCAACGGCCATGCTGACCGAAGATGCCGGCTATGAGCCAATTGAATTTATTGTCTCTCTGGGCCTCGACCGCGGCTTTGTGCTGCAACGCGCCTGGGAAGAGGCCACCGGACAATTTGTCAGGCACCTCGATACTGCAGGTGCCCGTTAAGCTGCTGTCAGGCCTGTTACTTATTCTGCAGGACCGTCGCTGCCTGCAGCACTTTCATTCATAGCATCAGCTTCGAGCACCCGCGCACCGCGTAAAATGCCGCCAAGCGCATAGTTGCCCTCATGACAGGCGTACTCGTAAACCTTATCTTCGGTGGCCGGCCAGGGGTATTCGCCACCCCAGGGTTCAGCCCAGTTGGGATCATCCACAGTGAATGCGTAACGCAGCGTGTTTTCGTCGATACGGCTGAACCTTTCAGTAACGTGTAATTCCGATGAGGCCATGAAAAGCCCAGGCTCTTCGCGGAAGTTTTTCGTTTCTACCACCAGAGTGTCACCATCCCAGTAGCCGATAGAGTCTCCCAGCCAGCTGCGTGTGCTGTCAGGCAGGTGCTCGGCATCAATGCGCACAACCCGGGCATCGTGGTTCATTTCGTTGAATATGATTACATAATCATCTGTCTGCACGATACGCTTCAGGTTGTTGTACATCACCGGCAGCGCTGGTGGTCCTGCTGTTGAGCCAAAACCGAGAATGCAGCGTTCTGCTAACGGTCTGTTTTCGGGGTTATCATAAGGGCCGACACCCTTTTCCAGCCACCAGGCGGTGCCGGTATTTTCATGAAAGTTGGCGCGCTGTGCCATGGCTTTCTGCATGCCTTGAGGTGACAGCTTGGGCAGACGACCGTTTGCTGGCTGGTTGATGATGGAGGTCCGATACATGCCATCCAAGCGAAATTTGCTGTCGCCGATATCCACATAAAAGGCGTTATATCCGCCAACACCCCCAGCAGCACCGGAAAACTCAGGAATGTATATTTCGACACCACCTTCAGGGGGAGCGTCTCGGTCAGGGTCACTTTTGGCGTCATCTTTGGCCAGGTTCTCCGCCCAGTACTTAGCGGTGGCTTCTGCCTCTTCTTTAGTGACAAATTCGCGATCGCCGAATTCTTCGGGACGCTGCAGCGGGGTGAGCGTTGCAATGTTGTAAGTGCCTGATAAGTCTGGTTTTTCTGTTGTTGCCTGAGCAACCTGCGCTCCGCTGCTTAGCGCAGCCATACTGGCTATGAATGCCATACGAGCCGTGAATTTCTGCATCTCTCCTGTCTCCCTCTAAATCGTATACAGCGCACATCATCAGCCAGGCTCGGAAATTTTGCAATTTGAACTAGTCTTATCGATGTAAGTGGTTAAAAAGACAGGCAATTTTCCATAAATGCGCGCGGGTGAACAGAGTTGCATCAGAGGGTTGTTGTTGGCCGTATTCCTCCTGGCAGGCGTTCCCCTGCACGCAGACATGGTTGCACAATACCGCTTCGACGCTCAGCAGTGGAATGGCACTCCCGGTGAAGTGGTTGACAGTTCCGGCAACGGTTTTGCCGGTGTCGCGCGCAACACTGTGCCGACGGCGGGTCTTCTGTGTAATGCAGCTGATCTGACCAGCGGCTCAACGGCCGATTATCTTGACCTGGATCATCGCGCACTCGATGGACTGCGTGATTTCACCCTGATGCTCTGGTACCAATCCACAAATAGAGATCGCTCGCTATTGGTCAGCGCCGCCAATGCCGGCGAAGAAAAAGAGGTGTATTGGCTGACCCGGCGTGGAGATCGTTTTGAACCACAGCTTTTTGATGACAGTGACGGACGCATCGACATTGATGACATTGATGATGGGGCCTGGCATCACCTGGCCTGGACACGCATCGGCTCGCGCAACTGCTTTTATGTTGACGGCCAGCAGCAGGACTGTAACCAGTTGCCTGGAGGGGCGTTGGATGTAGACCCTACAGGTTTTATTGTCGGCCAGGAGCAGGACGATATTGGTTACGACTTTCGGAACAACCGTGGCGTCGAAGGGTTGATCGATGAATTCTATGTGTTTGATGAAGGCCTTTCCGCAGCGGCTATCCAGAGCATTAGAAACAATAATCTGCTTGGCAATAACTGGGATGGTATTGCGCGTCGTTGCGCTCAGGTAGAACCGCGGGCGGCCTATTACTTTGATGAACCCAGCTGGTCTGGCATAGCTGATGAAGTGCTGGACAGTAGCGGCAACGGCTTCGATGGCGTAGCTGTGAACACAACAACCACGCCGGGACTTCTTTGTCGTGCGGCGGATCTGTCTGCAACGGACACGTCGGATTATCTGAGCCTGGATTTTCAGGCGCTGAATGGCGTGCGCGATTTCTCCATTGGCTTCTGGGCGCGAACGCCCAGCGCAGCCAACAAAGCATTTCTGTCAGGGGCACGGGCAGGCCAGGCCAACGAAGTGATATTCTGGTTTGGCAGCGCCACGCGTTTTCGTCCCCATATAGAAAATAACAACCGCGACGTTGTAGTGCCAAACGTCTGGGACAACACCTGGCATCACTGGATGTGGGTCCGCAGCGGTGCAGCAAACTGTATTTATCTGGATGGCACGCTCCGGCGCTGCGTCAATTTGATTACAAACCGCATAGACCTTGATCCGGGCGGGCTGATCATCGGGCAGGAACAGGATTCTGTAGGCGGTAGTTTTGTTGCCGCCCAGAGTGTGCGCGGAGAAATGGACGAGCTGCTGATTTTTGACCAGGCGCTGACTGCCGCCCAGGTGTCTGACATTGTGACTAACAATCGTGCTGGCTTGAGTTGGGATGGGAGTGCGCGGTCCTGCCCGGTAGTTGGCGCGAATACGCTGCAGGTCATCCATGATGGCAGCGGTATTTACTGCAGCAGCGAGTTGATAGGCGTTCGGGCGATCAATGCCTCCGGAGATGTAGTCACAGGTTATGCAACGTCGGTAACTCTGGACACCGGTAGTGGCAATGGCAGTTGGGCCTTAACAACAGGCAATGGCACGCTGCTGGATTCAAGCCCTGACGATGGACTTGCCACCTATACCTTTGATCCGGCAGATAACGGCGAAGCCTGGTTTGCGCTGAGTTATCCCACTGGTGCGCCAGTGCTGGACATCGAAGCTTTTGAAACCGCTGATCCCAATGTGCGTGATTCGGATGCGGAAGGCGCGCTGGTGTTTTCTCCTACTGGATTCACGGTAACCGCGAACCCATTGCCAAATCCACCTGTCAGTCCAGTGTCTGATCCGTTTTTAAGACAAACTGCGGGCACGGACTTTGATATTCATCTGACCGCTTTTGGCACAACAGACGATGATCCGGTTTGTGGTGTGATTGAAGATTATCAGGGTGTCCAATCTGTGCAGATGTGGCAGGAACTGGTGGATCCGCTGAGCGGTTCAGTTCGTACGCTTGTGAACACGATTCCCGTGGGTGCAAATTCTGCTGCACCGGTCCCGCAGAACGTCCTGTTCAACGCAGGTCAGGCGGTGGTGTCTGCGAAATACAAAGATGTTGGGCGTCTGCGTCTGGGTTTTCAGTCGGGAAGCCTGGCGGGCTCAACAGATAGTTTTGTCAGCCCACCGGCGGATCTGTCAATCAGGCGGGTTGAAAGCGCTGCTGGTGTGCTTAATCCCGGGAGTGACACGCTTGCTGGTGCAGGATTTGTCGCTGCAGGCGAATCTTTCCAGATAACCGTGGCAGCACGGGATGCAGAATCTGATCCAACCCCGAATTATGGCTACGAGTTGGCCAGTGAAGGCATCCGCGTGTCTGCCGTTGATCTGTTGCTGCCCGTTGGAGGTCGTCTGGGCAGTGCAGACGATGGTGTACTGAGCAACGATGACAGCTTTGTTCCAGCAGCCTCCCCAGGCTATTACCTGAACAACACAATCGCCTTTGATGAAGTGGGCAGCATTTCGCTGCAGGCAGAGGTAAGTGATGGCAGCTATATGGGGACCGGCAATGTGGTCAGCAGCCTCGTCGGCCCTGTAGGACGATTCTATCCACACCATTTTGAACTGGTGAATGCTGCAGTAGATACGCAGTGTACCGGGTTTACCTACATGTCAGCCCCTTCTGTGTCGTTGACTGCGGAACTGTACGCACGTAATCAAAGCGGTCTTACGGTTGCAAACTATGATGCGCTGTTGTTCAGCGATGCTCTGGCACCGGTGAGTTTTGTTGCTGAATATCAGGACAATGGTATTGATCTGGGTTCGCGGTTTGACCATGTTGCTGTGCAGTGGCAATCTGGTAGATATAATGTGTTAGACCCAGCGGCGCAGTTCCAGCGGCTGGGCGTGGCTGATGGCCCTTATGAAATGATGGCGGTTGGCATTGCTGTCAACGATACAACTGACACGCGCCCGCTGACCGGGTTGGATATGAATGCACAGACGTCAGGTTTCTGCGCGCTGGGTGCAACCTGCACCGCGCAACGTATCGGTACGCTTGATGCCTTCTATGGTCGAATGGTGGTATTACCCGGCCAGGGACCTGAAGATCAGGATTTAGACATTCGTCTGCAGGCACAGGTTTTTTCTGATGAGGCTTTTACCGCGTTTCCACGGGACAATTGTTCTACGTATCAGAACTCGCAGCTGTCCTTGAGCAATTTCGGCGGCGACCTGCAAGCTGGTGAAACCGCGGTGCTGGGGTTACCGAATGCAATATCTCTCGTGGCTGGTCAGGTTGATCCCAATAATAGAATCTGGCTGTCCGCCCCGGGTACGGGTAACACGGGCACTGTGGACGTCGAGCTGCAGATACCAGCCTGGCTGCGCTATAACTGGTCAGGTGCGGGAGACGAAAACCCCCGCGCACAGGTGACATTTGGCCAATATCGCGGACACGACCGAATCATCATCTGGCAGCAGGATCCCTGAGCGTGGGCGCCGGTGCTTAGATACAGCGCCCGCCGTCAATTTCCAGAGCGACACCGGTGATCAAGCCGGCGTCATCGCCACACAAAAACACTGCTGCAGCGCCTAAATCTGCCGGGGTAGAAAACCGTCCCAGCGGAATGCTGTTTAAAAACGCGGCGCGCTGCTCCGGCGTGTCTTCACCCATAAACGTTGCCAGCAGCGGCGTTTCGCCTGCAACGGGGTTAAGCGCGTTGACGCGTATGTTAAACGGGGCGAGTTCTATGGCCATGGATTTTGTCGCGGTGATCACCCAGCCTTTGGAGGCATTGTACCAGGTCAGATTGGGCCTCGGGCTGACTCCGGCGGTGGATGCGATATTCAGAATCGCACCACGCTGACGATTTTTAAAGGCGGGTACAATAACTCGTCCACAAACATAGATGGAACGCATGTTGACGTCACACACGCGTTGGAAATCGTCTGCGCTGACATCCTCCATCGCTGTGGGTGGCAGGCCGATGCCGGCATTGTTAACCACAATATCCAGTGCGCCGGCATTATCTTCCAGTAGAGTGACGGCTTCGCGCATGGAAGATTCGCTGGTGACATCCCCTTCAAGCGCAACCGCACGGCTGCCCAGCCGTTTTGCAATGTCAGCTGCCGCCGCCAGGTTGAGGTCGAGGAGCCCAACCGTTGCGCCGGCATCAATGAAAGACTCGGCAATGCCTGAGCCGAAACCTGAGCCGGCGCCGGTCACCAGCGCTACCTTGTCCTTCAGCGCGCTCATGCCTGCGCCGCGTTAAGCAGAGTGTGCAGAGATATAGCCATAACTTTGGCCGAGTCAATCATGTCCTGCACCTCAACGTATTCGTCTGGCTGGTGGGCAAGCGTTAAGATGCCGGGGCCGTAAGCAATGCAGTCGCTGAGCTTGCCTATCCGGTCTATGTGCTTCTGATCGTAGGTGCCAGGTGATACCACCATGGTTGCAGGTTTGTGCAATACCTGTTCAATTGCCTGGCTCACCGCCTGGACAACCGGTGCATGTTCGTCTGTCATGGTTGGAATTACCTCAAACAGATCTCTGATGGTGTAGTCAAACCGTTCCCGGTCAGCACGCAGGCCATCTAACAGGCTGACAACCTCCTGTTTGACTGTGGCGAGCTGTTCTTCGATAAGAAAGCGTCGATCAATAATCATACGACAGGAATCAGCCACCAATGGTGTAGGTAAACCCTCAAAGGCTTCTGACTCGCCGCCATGCATTGAATTGATGTTCAGCGTTGACTGCTTCGCACCGTCCGGCACCACAGGCATGTCGGTTCGTTTTGAGGCCAGGTGAGGAAACAGCTCAGACTCAAATCGCGCCAGCACAGCAGCCATATGTCGAACCGCGCAATCACCGTCAAACGGCATGCTGCCGTGAGCGATGTGTCCCTTGGTTTCTATTTCAGCCCACCAGACGCCGCGATGGCCGAGGCAGACCCGGTCTTTGTCCAGCGGTTCAGGGATAATCACATGGTCAATTCGAGGTTTTGCCATGATGCCCAGTTCAGCCAGATAGGCAACGCCGCCATAGCCGCCGCTCTCTTCGTCAGCGGTACCGGATATCTCTATGGCGCCAGGATGGTCGGGGAACATTTCCAGGTAGGTCTCAACGGCTATGATAGACGCGGCAAGGCCACCTTTCATATCACAGGCGCCACGGCCATAGATGCGATCACCCTGCAGCGTTGCTGCAAATGGATCCTGCTGCCAGCCTTTACCTACGGCGACAACATCAATGTGTGAATTGAAATGCACACAGGGACCGGCGCCGCCATGGTGTCGGGCAACGATGTTCATGCGCGGATACTGATCTGTATCGCCGGGGCTGCCCTCGGCGCGGAAGTATTCAACCGTAAAATCACGCCGGGCCATGCGATCGCCGATAAAGTGTGCGCAGTCGTCGTAGAATTCGCCGGGCGGGTTGATTGTGGGAATGCGTATCAGATCCTGCGTAAGCGCGATCAGATCCTCTTTTTTTGCATCTATGCGGCGATTTATCTCGTCTATGTCGATTGTTCTGTTCACGTAGCGTTCCTGGCTATTTATTCTGTCCGGTCATTTGTATCGCCTCAAAAACGCCACGTGCAATCGCTCTGGCCATGGTATTGCCAGCCAGCACGCCCAGATCAAGGAGCGCTTCGTCATCCGCTTCAAACTGTCCAGTTGAAGCGACAAAAATCAGATCACCGTCCGCAGGTGTGTGGACTGGATACAACGCGCGGGCAAACCCATCGTGTGCCGCTGTAGCGATACGTTTGGCTTCTGCCGCGGTTAACTTAACGTCGGTGACGATGATGCCCAGGGTGGTGTTTGCGCCTGCGACACGCTGTCCGGACTTTGTCCGACCCTGCTTAGCATCATCGGGCCAGGGGTGTGGTAGGCCGTAGCCGCCAAATTCGCTGTTTTCTTCAAAAGGCGCAGCCCAGAAGTGATGAGTATCGCCAACCAGAGCTGACCCTGCTGCATTTACCGCTGCTGCAGCCAACAGACTACCTTTGCTGCGCAGTTTTGTGGCTGCCATGCCGAAGCCGCCAGGGGTGTTGGCGGTGCGCGCGCCCAGAGCGGCCCCAACCGCGCCCAGTTGAGGCTGGTCTGTTACCGCCTCTATCGCTGCGTAACCCAGCTCTCGATAGGGTGAGTATCGTCCCCAGTTTTTGTCACCTTCATTGCGCATATCAAAAAGAATCGCGCAGGGGGCGATGGGTATTCTGACCGGATCAAGAGGTATACCCCGGTTGTTTTCGCGTAGCCAGGCCTGTACACCACCTGCGGCATCAAGCCCGTAAGCGGAACCACCTGACAACACCAGGGCATCGATATGATCAACGGTAAATTCCGGGTTCAGCAGTTCGGTATCCCGGGTACCCGGCGCGGCGCCCATGATGTGGACAGCCGCAACAGCGGGACGATCAAAAAAACAAACCGTGGTGCCGGTTAAAACGCGGTTGTCTTCAGCATGACCAAAACGCACGCCTGGAATAGGGATTTTGAACTCTACCGGCATACGCGGCTTTACCCGTTTACGTTAGTGTAGCGTGATGCGATGCAACGTCATCATATGCTGTGAAATGCTCGGGCTCAAATCAATCGCAACTCAGGTGGCGGCCAGCTGCAGAATCTTTTTGTCATGCGTACTGAGGTACCACAAGCGTAACCCCACACTGATGGCAACCAGGGACAGACCAACGGTCAATGCAGCCCAGTAGCCATACACGCCCGGTGCCAGCCCGGGTAGCAACAGTTCCTCTGACAGGCACCATCCCAGAGGCACGGCGATAAACCAGTAGCCCACGAGGCTGATGTACATAGGAAACTGGGTATCTTTGTATCCGCGCAATGCGCCAACCGTTACCGCCTGGCTGTCGTCAACAATCTGGTACACGGCAATAAACAGCAGCAGGGTCACCGCAATCTGCGTCACTGCCGGATCAACGGTGTAAATGCTCACCAGGTGATAACGCAGTAACACCAGCAGCACGCTGACCACCAGGGCATAGCCGATAGAGAACTTATATACGGTGACTGCGGTTAAGCGGGCAGCTACCAGATCGTCTGCGCCAACATGGTATCCCACGCGGATACTTGCAGCGGCGCCGAGGCTCATCGGGATAACATAGGTGAGCCAGTTGATGTTGCCGGCAATAGCGTTTGCCGCCACCTGTTCAACCCCCAGGCGTGCAATCAGAAAAGCAATGACTGAAAAAACGGCCATTTCCAGGAAAATGACCAGACCAATAGGTGTGCCGATTTTAATGATCGACTTGATGGTGCCTGCAACAGGCCACTCGAAGCGTTCAAACAGACCGGTAGCTTTGAAGTAGGGGCGTTTTATCACCACCAGCATCATCAGGAGCTGCAGCCAGAAAATGATTGCGGTTGCGTAGCCGCACCCGACACCTCCCAGTTCAGGTAGACCCCAGTGACCGTAAATCAGGCCATAATTCAGAACTACATTCACCGGCAGCATACTGCCAGCAATAACCATGGGGGGGCGTGTATGTCCAAGCCCTTCACTCGCATGACGCAGTGCGACATAAAATACCAGCGCCGGGATGCCCCAGGCGACCGCTGCCAGATAGTCTATGGCCACTCGTGCCACCTCCGGTTCAAGCCCGGTAAGCGTGAAAATTGCCTCTGCGTTGGAAAGGATGGCAATCAGAAGTGCACTGGTGGTCAGACAGATCCACAACCCCTGGCGTATCTGATGTCCAACCTGCAGCAACTGCTTGCGCCCCCGCAACTGGGAGATTATCGGTGTCAGGGCCATGGTGATGCCGGTCAGCATCAACATGAATGGCCACATGACACTGCCACCCAGCGACACACCAGCAAGATCAGTTGCGCTGTAACGTCCGGCCATGGCCGTGTCCACAAATCCCATGCCCATGATGAACAGCTGAGTCAAAACCATGGGCCAGCCCAGCTGCAGGACAGTTTTAAGTTCGTTTGCGGGTTTGATGGTCACGGTTTAAATTTTCTCTGCCAGCCTGGTTTTGATTCACTTTTTACGAAAATCCGGTCAAAAAAACCGAAGTGGAGATGTTGAGCGGCGATGCACCGGAGTATCATAGTCGTAATCTGGTGAACGGTAGAAGTTTTATGGTCATAGAGTGGGTTGTTGGGATTGCGGTTATCAGCATGCTGGTTGGGGTAGCTTTGGGCTATTACCTGCCGTTGGGTAACGCCAAGAAAGCCAGGGTCAGTGAGTTGGAAACTGCGCTGGACAGCGCGCAGCAGGAACTCGCAGATTATAAGAGTGAGGTTTTCAGTCAATTTGCCACCACTGCAGAGAAGTTTCGCAACCTTGACGAAAGTTATCAGGCGTTGCACCAGCAACTGGCGAGAAGCTCGGTAGATTTGTGCGGGGATGCAGCAACACCGCTTTTGTCTGCAGCAACGGTTTCTGCGCTTACAGAAGAGTCAAGTGACGCTGCTGCACAGGACAACAGGTTTTCTGAAGAAGATCTGGACGCGCAGACGCCAGATGTTGATGAAAATGCGACAAACCAGAGCAAAGCCCATGATATCGAAGATGAGATACTGGTGGCCGAGGCTTCCGCCGGGCTGCAGGCAGGCGTTACCCAGGAGGATGTACCCACGCTTACAGAGCGGGATGCGGACTTCACTTCTGAGGTGAGCAGTGAGGTTGAAAGTCAGTTGGACAGTGAGGATGCTGAACCGGAAGCTAAGCGCGAGCGCGCTTAGCTTCCCACACTGGCAGGTTGTGATCAGGCCGCGGGGCGTTCGTTCCCCAGAATAGATACCCGCTCACCATACCGGCTGTGTGGGTAGTAATCCCAGACCGCGTGGTGCTGGGTGCAACGGTTGTCCCAGAACGTCAGCGTATTTGGACGCCACTGCACCCGGCAGTAGAGACGTTGCGTCTGAGCAATGTGGTCCAGCAACGCGCCCATCAATGCTTTGCTTTCCCAGACGTGCAGACCCTTGATGTGTGAAGTAAAACCACTGTTGACGTACAAAACTTTTTTACCCGTCTCAGGATGGGTTACAACAACGGGATGTTCATTGCGTGGGTATTTTGATCCCTCAGGTGGTGATACCTGATACCCGCTGAGATAGGGGATAGCGCCGTCATGCACGGCAACCAGCCCATCCAGCATGTCTTTCATCTTTTCGCTGAGTAGCTCATAAGCCAGGTACATGTCGGCAAACAAGGTGTCTCCACCACCGCCCTCGGGGGTTTCAGTGATGTATAACATGGAACCCAACGGAGGTATTTCATCGCAGGTGACGTCGGTATGCCAACCGTTACCGGCCGTGTATTTTGAGTCCTTGGTGGTTTTCACGCGCAGGATTTCCGGGTCGCCGCCATAGCTGTGCTGCATGGGATGCACATGCAGCGTGCCGAATTTGCGTGCAAAAGCTTTGTGCTGTTCCTGATCAATCACCTGGTCGTGGAAGACTAAAACCTTCCAGTCTAACCAGGCCTGGTAAATTTCACTGAACTGTTCATTCGAAAGTGGTTGTGCCAGATCGACACCCTCTACTACAGCACCAATGTGCGGGGTAATGCTGTCTACACCGATGGTTTCATATCTGTTGATCTGCGCCATTGTCGTCTCCTTTAAATCCGCCAGTTTATTCCGGTAAACCCAGCACCCGTTTGGCGATAATGTTAGCCTGGATTTCGTTGCTGCCACCGTAGATGGTTGTCGCTTTGCTGCCCAGCCAGTCGCTGGCTGCGTCCAGCTCAGCCTGGGTGAAGCCATTCGGGTCGTGTGCCCCCAGACCACTGAATCCCATTAACTCACGCTTCAGCGCAGCACCATCCTGTTGCAGGGCTGCCCCGTACAGTTTGAAAATTGAAGTAGCCGCACCCGGTGTGCCGGATTTGTTTTCGGCGTTGGCTCGCGCGGCAGTAAGCTGGAACGCCGCGCGGTTCATATTCAACGTTGTAATGGTCTCGCGCAGGGCTGGATCAGCAATGCGACCATTATCTTCACCGACATATTTTTTTGCCGTTTTGACAAGTCCGGCGCCGGGTTGAGCCTGTCGCGCACCCCCGTTGAGGCCGCCAATACCGGATCGTTCAAACTGCAGCAGGCGTTTACCTACCGTCCAGCCTTTGTTGAGGTCACCCAGCAGATCCTCTTTTTCAGCGACGGCATCATCAAAAAAAGTTTCGCAGAAAGGTGATGTGCCGGAGATCAGGCGAATAGGTTTTACCGTGACACCGGGCTGATCCATGGTCATTAACATGAAGCTGATACCTTCATGTTTAGGTGCATTGAAGTCCGTACGCACCAGAATGAACATCCAATCTGCAGTGGCCGCACCGGACGTCCAGATCTTCTGACCGTTGATCAGATAATGATCACCTTTGTCTTCGGCCTTGGTGTTTAAAGCGGCCAGATCAGAGCCTGCATTGGGTTCTGAGTAGCCCTGGCACCATTGAATTTCACCACGAATGATTTTTGGCAGGTGCCGTTCTTTCTGCGCATCATCGCCATATTCGAGCAGGGTTGGACCGATCATCGACATGCCCATGCCGACCAGCGGCGAGCGCGCGTTGATTTTGCCCATTTCCTCAAACAGTACCCGGGCGTAGTTCTGACTCATTCCACCGCCCCCGTACCGGGTTGGCCAGGTTGGCGCGGTAAAGCCTTTTTCAACGCAGGCTTCCAGCCATTTGGCAACGTCGGGTTCGAGGGTGATTTTGCTGGAGCCGTTGGCAATCTGGCCAGGTCCGCGTGCGCCTGCTGGACAGTTTTCGGCCAGCCATGCGGCGGTATCTGCTCTGAATTCGGCTAATTCGCTCACAATACCTCCCCAATATTTGTGCGAAACCAAAACTGTACTCGGTATAGTAGGAAACTCAAGTTCGTCAGGTGCAGGAAAAACACAGGTCATGAATATAACGGTGCCGCCTTTTTCGTTAAGCAACAGTCAGTCTGAGCAGGTTAGTTTTCCGTCTGGTAAAGCCAGTCTGGTCTGTTTCATAAAAGAAGACTGCCCCACCTGTCGGGAAGTGATACCTGTGCTGGCTGCCATGGCTGACGCGGTGGGAGATACGCTGGACTTTCATGTCATAGGCCAGACCCAGGCCGGTAATCAGACGCTGCTGGAGACGTTTGTTCCACCTTTCGACATTCTCGACGACAGTTCCCTCAAAGTGTCGTATGCCAGTGACATTGATACTGTTCCGACGCTGGTCTGGTCCGATGGTCAGGGAAAACCCTCACAGACACTGATTGGTTTTGTGAAAGACGAGTGGCGGGCGTTAACTGAATCCCTGAACGCAGAACAAGGTGTGCCTGCGCCGGCAGTAGATTGGCAGAACTTGCCGGATTGGCGACCTGGATGCGGTTCTCTGTCGGTGGATCCGTTGATTGCTGACCGGTTACGTGCCGAAGCAGAAAATTCTCC
This sequence comes from Pseudomonadaceae bacterium, assembly GCA_024743175.1. Classification (GTDB taxonomy): domain Bacteria; phylum Pseudomonadota; class Gammaproteobacteria; order Pseudomonadales; family Azotimanducaceae; genus UBA4421. The sequence continues at coordinate 224,232 of JANSXA010000006.1, forward strand.
CCTGCGAGCCCGTCGTATAGACATCGGAGTTGCTGACGACGAAATTGAATTCATGTTCGACCAGGGGTTTTCTGATGGCCTGCCTCTGGTGCCACCCACCCCGGAACGCGTCATGCGTATGCTGGCAGGCACCCGGCGGGATCCTCAGGATGTACTGGCTCAAATGCCCCCTAACATGGGTGACGTGACGGTAGAAAAGGTTGCCATCAACGCAGTGATGGCTGGCTGCAAACCAGAGTACATGCCGGTGATCAATACTATTGTGCAGGCCATCTGTACAGACGAGTACAACATTCATGGCGTCATGGCGACCACCATGGGTGCCAGTCCGGTGGTTGTGGTAAACGGCCCGATCCGTGAGCGTATTGGCATGAATATGCAGCTTGGCGCGCTTGGCCAGGGCAATCGAGCCAACGCCACCATCGGTCGCGCGGTACGCCTGATCATCCGTAATGTCGGCGGTGCCAAACCCGGTGGCACCGAGCGTTCGACACTAGGTAATCCGATGAAATTCACTATGAGTTTCCCGGAGTGGGAAGAGCGCAGTCCCTGGTCCCCGCTGCACGTTGAACGCGGCTTCGCGGAAGAGGATTCCGTGGTATCGGTGTTTACCATGTCCAGCGGACCGACCTTGATCGTCGATCAGGATTCCAGAAGCGGTGCGGGTCTGGCGGGGACTATGGGCCTGTCGCTGGAATCGGCGTTTAACCCCAAGGCTCACTACGCAACAGACTGCCTGCTGGTGGTGGTGCCGGAGCATGTTGATACCTTTGTCAGGGATAACTACAGCAAGGCTGACATCCGCGCGCGCATTCAGGAAGTGACCGCTAAACCCATCGGGCAGTTGATGGCTGATGATATTTCCGGTGCGGGTTTTAAGCCGGAGATGGTGGAGAAAATGGGGCCCGGTGCTATGGATAAAATGATGCCGAAATTTCGCTCGGAAGATGATATTCATATTGTTGTGGCGGGTTCTCAGGCAGGCAAGTTTTCAGGCGCTTTTCATGGCTGGGCATCGGGAGAGATTGGCTCTATCCCCGTTTCGCGTAAGATAGATGAGCTGTAACTCATTATTAGAGAGGGTTTATGACAACCATTTTAGATCCCACTGATGAACGCGTGCCGGTCGCACGCTCAATCAGTCCTCGACCCGAAGTGATTGAAGGTAGCGTTGCGCTGCTGGATATCTCAAAACCGCGCGGTAATGTGCTGATCGATCGGCTGGAGGAACTGTTGCAACAGCGGCTGCCAAAAGTTGAGTTCAAACGATATGCCAAACCAACCTTCACCAAACCTGCGCCGGATGAACTGCGCCAGCAGATCCAGCAGAACAATGACTTTGTCATTGAGGCGCTGGCTGACTGAGGATCCTGTACCACGTGCAGTTTGCATGACACGGTATGGTTCGAAATCCAGGGCACCCCTGCGGTTTCGATTGCATCGAGTGAGTTTGTTGATGCCGCGACCACCCAAGCCCAGGCCCTGGGTATGCTGGATGCGCAACGTGTGTTCGTTGATCACCCGATCCAGGATGCTAACGATGAAGAAATGCGCGCGAAGGCAGATAAAGTTGTCGATCAGATTATCGCTGCACTTACTCGTTGAGTGTTCTGCGTTAGTTAAAATAACTCTGCCTGTTTCAGAGCCGATGGCTTGAACACCGGCATAGCTGAGGCTGCCGCCTGTCTGCTGATCGTCGGGGTGAGCTGCGTATATGTTCTGGCAAAAGGCTCACCTCGCTTCCTGGCAGCCTATCTGCCGTTGGCTTGTGTCAGCGCGGTTGTTTATTGCACCGGGCATTTGACCCATCGCATTGTTTCAGAGCCGCAAAGCTTCGCACTTGCATTGTATGTCCTTTATGCCGGCTTAATGGGCACGGTCACATTCTGGTGGGTGTCGATCCTGGATGTCGCCCAACATTACCGTTATGTGCCTGCCGGCATCACTAAACCTATCCAGAAAATTTCGCTCAGCGCGATGTTGCTGCTGCTGTTGGGTTTGATCACAAACCCCTGGCACGGACAGTTTCTTGTGCCTAATCTTGTTGGTTTAAGCGAGTTCAAGCTGCTGTGGTATTTGAATGCCGGGATACTCTGGTTGTTTATCAGCTGCGCCTGTCTGCTGGCGATTTACTGTGCAGGTAAAACCCAGGTTCGAGCGGACCGGGTGCAGATGACCCTGTTAGCTCTGGCGATGCTCATCCCTGGGCTGTTCAACGGATTGTATCTTTCTGGCGTGGCTAACATTGAAGGCGACCCTACCGCAATTGGTCTGGCATTCAGTTCAACGGTTTTCATTTATGCCATATTCCGCGGACAACTCTATGTGTTGTCAGGTGTCCGTATCGATCAGTTTATGGACAATCTGAAGCGTCCAGGCATTCTTGTTGACCGCCACTATCGATTGGTTTATATGAACAATGCAGCCCGTGAAACCTTTGGTGATCTTCCTGTGCACACACCGGTAGCCCCGGTGCTAGCGTCCAAGCTGGTCTCTGGCTCTGCCGACGCGTTAACACCAGAGCGAATTGAAGAGTCGCCGGGGGAGGTGTTTCAGGTTGTCGATCAGCCTGATACCTGGAGTAGTATTTCTGCACAACCTATCCTTACCGGGCAGAAACAGATCGGTTCCATGTGGCTGTTTGAAGATGAAACGTCAAAGGTGCGGGCTTCCCGGCAGTTTGCAGCTGACCAGCGGCTGGACAGTTTGCGTATGATGGCTGCAGGTATTGCCCATGACTTTAACAACCTGCTGCAGGGGGTGATTGGCAACGCAGAACTTGTTGAGCTGAACCTGCAGGGAGATGTGACCCATGCAAAGGATTTGCTGACTAAACTGATCAGTGGTGCACAGCGAGCAGCTGGGTTGTCGCAAAAGCTGCTGGCGTATTCGGGTCGAGCACAGATCAAAGTAGAAAATATAGACCTCAATGAACTTGTGCAGGATGTCCTGACGTTCATGCAGATTGATCTTGCACCCAGCGTGCCCATAAATGTGGCATTGTCAGAGCAGCAGATACGGGTGGCGGTAGATCCCGTGCAGGTTGCCGAGATTGTGTTCAACCTGCTGACAAATGCCTATGAAGCAGCGCACGGTCAGGAGGGTTCAATCTGGTTGTCCAGCGGGCAGGTTGAGCTGGATCAGAGTGCAATTGACGCCTGTCAGATTGCAACAACCGCGGTGCCCGGGCTGTACTGCTTTCTGAGTGTGGCCGACAGTGGCTGTGGCTTGACGCCGGACACGATGGCCCGGATATTCGAACCCTTTTATTCCACTAAAGAGCTGGGCAGGGGTTTAGGTCTGGCGGCGGTGTCAGGCATTGTTGCCACTCATGGCGGGGCGCTGCGCGTATTCAGCCCTGCCGGGACGGACGAGCAGATAGATAACAAAGGCCGGACTGAATTTATCGTGTATTTCAAAGCCCTGGATGCCGCATAACCGTTTTGTTATCTGATACTGAAAATCGCCTGTATTTCGGCTACTACCTTATTTGTGCAGCCTTTATTGCCCAGTTCATTTCTATCGGCATGTACAGCTACGTACTTGGTCCGTTCATGATTCCGATGACAGAAGATCTGGGCTGGAGTCGAGCCGATTTCACGGTAACCCGTACGCTAGGCCAACTGGTGATGGCGACCGTTGGTGTTTTTGTCGGCGCCCGCGTTGACAGGATCGGTGGGAAGCCAATTATGCTGGTGGGCACCACAATTCTATCCCTCGGCCTGATCAGTCACAGTATCATTGAGCAGTTGTGGGTCTGGTGGCTTCTGAATGGCGTTATTCTCACGGTAGGTTGCGCCATGGTGGGGAATCTGGTTGTTAATGTCACCCTGTCCAAGTGGTTTGTGGTGAATCGTGGTAAAGCAATCGCCTTTGCCGCCATGGGTGTATCCTTCGGCGGCGTGGTGTTAACCCCTCTGGCCACCTGGCTTATTGATACCATCGGCTGGCGAGAAGCCTGGATCTGGTTAGGTGTTTTGGCGGCGATATGCCTATATCCGGTTGCTCTGTTCATGCGTCGCGCACCTGAAGATCATGGCCTTCATCCTGATGGACTCAGCGATGCGCAAGTTGCGGCAGGTGGCAGCCAGCAGGCTTTGGCAGAAGAAGCGCGCGCCTACACCCGGCGTCAGGCGCTGCGCACATTTTCCTTTTATGCGCTGGTTATCGCTTTCGGCTTTTTTTCCATCAACATCGTTGTGCTGCTGCTGCAAACGGTACCTTTTCTTACTGACAGTGGCTTCAGCCGCAACGATGCGGCTCTGGCGATGCTGGTTGCCTCTGTGCCGGCGATGCTGTCAAAACCAGTCTGGGGTTATCTGATTGATCTCAGTCCGGCTAAGCCGTTGGCGGCAGTGTCTGCCTCGGTTACCGGTGTCGCCCTTTTTCTGATTGTGTTTGCAGTCGACAGTCATCAGCTGTTCTGGGTCTATGCAGCCTATGTCGTTCTGGGATTAGGCTGGGGTGGCATGATCCCAATGCAGGAAGTTATCTGGGCGTCATTTTTTGGACGCCGGCATATTGGTGCAATCAGAGGTGCTGGAATGCCTTTTGCGCTGGTCCTTGGCGCTGCAGCGCCATGGCTTGTGTCGTACTATTATGATCAGGTGGGGAGTTATGATGGCGCTTTGATGGTAGTGGCTGGCTTGAATGTGTTTTCAGGCCTGCTGATTTTTATGGTGCCACCGCCGGGTCAAGCGAGGGGAGAAGAAAATGAAATATGAGAATATTGTTGTGTCGCCAAACGCGGGTGTTGGTGCGTTTGTCAGCGGTGTTGACCTGTCCAGTTTTGATGATGTCAGCCTGATTGAGCTGAAGAACGCGTTTGCTGAACATGGGGTGTTGTTTTTTCGAGATCAGAAGCTTGATGAAAGCCAGCATATTGCGTTAGCAGAACGTTGGGGTGAGATTAACATCAATAGATTTTTCACACCGGTGCCAGGCTACCCTGAAATAGCTCAGGTACTCAAGGAACCCGAGCAGCAAACCAATATCGGCGGAGGTTGGCATACCGATCACTCCTACGATCAGGAGCCGGCATTGGGATCTCTGCTGTACGCTAAAGAAGTGCCAGAGGTGGGGGGAGATACCCTGTTTGCAAGTTGTGCTGCTGCGTACGATGCGTTATCGGCGGGTATGCGGAAAATGCTGGCCGGTCTCCGTGCAGTACATTCATCTCGTCATGTGTTTGGTGAAAGTTCAGCCTACGCGGAGGATATGTCGGGGCGCCTGAGTAACGCGCAGGCGGCCACGCAGGATGCGGTGCATCCGGTTGTTATCAAACACCCGCTCTCAGGTCGTAAAACACTGTACGTTAACCCTGCCTTCACGCTCCACTTCGAAGGCTGGACAGCAGCCGAGTCCATGCCCCTGTTACAGCAGCTCTACAATCATATGATGCGAGCTGAGTTTACCTATCGTCTGCATTGGGCGCCGGGCACGCTGGCATTCTGGGACAACAGGGCAACCTGGCATTACGCACTGAACGACTATCAGGGGCAGCGACGACTGATGCACAGGATCACCCTTGATGGCGGGCGTATAGCTGCCTGATTAGATCAGCTCTTAAGCTCTGGTCGTTCCTGATACTCGGATAGAATTTCCGGGTTAGCCAGGGCGCCGGTATTGCCGACTGCTTCACCGTGCAGTGTCTGCCGCACAGCAAGTTCAGCAATTTTCCCACTCAATGTGCGTGGTACATCCGTTACTGAGAGAATTCTGGCGGGTACATGTCGGGGTGAAGCGTGCTGTCTGATATGGCGCCTGATCGTCTCGATTAAAGCGTCATTCAAAGTGTATCCCTCAGCCAGGACAACAAACAGAACCACGCGTGTATCATTCTGCCACTGCTGACCGACGCAGACTGCGTCTACGATTTCCGGCATTGTCTCGAGCAGGTTGTAGATCTCTGCAGTGCCAATTCTTACGCCACCCGGATTGAGCGTGGCATCACTGCGTCCATAAATGACGTAACCATCATGGGCCGTATGGCTGGCATAGTCGCCATGCACCCAGACACCCGGGAAAACATCAAAGTAAGCCTGTTTGAAACGTACCTGTTGCGGATCGTCCCAGAAACCAAGCGGACAGACTGGGAATGATTGAGTGCACACTAATTCGCCTTTACCTTCGGCTAACGCCTGTCCTTCTTCGTCCCAGACCGCTACTGCCATACCTAATCCCGCACATTGCAACTCACCTGTGTAGACAGGCAGATTTGGGTTGCCCAGCATGAAACAGGACACGATATCCGTGCCGCCTGACATGCTGGCCAGATGGCAGTCTTTTTTAACGTCTGAATATACGTAGTTGAACCCCTCTTCGGTGAGCGGTGATCCGGTAGATAGAATCGTGCGTAAACTTGTCAGCTGGTGCGTTCTTTGAGGTAGGACCTGAGCCTGCTGCGTCACGCTGAGATACTTCGCACTGACCCCGAATACAGAAATCTGTTCGCTGTCACACAGGTCGAACAGCGCTGCAGGGGTGGGATAGGTGGGAGAACCATCGTATAAAACGAGCGTGCAGCCGGTTGCCAGCGCTGACACAGTCCAGTTCCACATCATCCAGCCGCAGGTGGTGAAGAAAAACAGCGTATCGTGGGCTTTGAGATCAACGTGAAGTTGATGTTCTTTCATGTGTTGTAACAGTGTGCCGCCCTGGCTGTGCACAATACACTTGGGTTTGCCGGTGGTGCCGCTGGAAAAAAGTATATAAAGCGGATGTTCAAAAGGCAGTTGCTCGAACGTTAACTCAGCGGCCGGGTCTGCTATCCAGTTTGACCACAGGGCCTCGCCTGACTCAAGGTTCAGCTCGACATTTAGAGTGTCAACCCAGACGATCTGTCTGATTGAAGGCACCTGAGCAGCGACAGCGCGGACCTTATCCCTGATATCTATGGTTTTGCCCGCATAATAATATCCTGTTGTGGCAACCAATATACCGGGTTCAATCTGACTGAACCTGTCCAGAGCCCCCTGCGCCCCGAAGTCAGGCGAACACGACGAGAAAATTGCGCCGCGGCTGGACGTAGCCAGCATGGTAATAACAGCTTCGGGGGTATTGGGCAGCCAGGCGGCAACCCGATGGTTTTTGCCGATGCTCAGTCTGTCGAGCTGCTGTGCAACACAGGCCACCTGTTGGTACAGGTCGGCATAACTCAAACTGCTGCGTTTGCCGTTCTCGAGAACAGATACCAACGCAGTTTTTAAGCTGCGCTGGCGCAGCAGGTTTTCTGCAAAGTTTAAACGCGCGCCTGGAAACCATTGCGCGCCCGGGAAGCTGTCGAAGTTCTCTACCGTGGTATCAGGGGGTGTACTGCTCTTAATCTGTAGAAAGTCCCACAACGCAGCCCAGAACAGTTCCGGCTCGGCCACGCTCCAGGCATGCAGGGATTGGTATGTATCGAGTTCAAGGTGGTGGCGTTTTTCAACATGGTGGGTAAACGCCGTCATCAATGAGTTGGCGATCGCAGCTTCAGAAGGTGACCACAGCGGTGCAGGCATCAGCGCTAACCTGTATTACAGACTCTCGAAACAGGCGCGTACTTCTGCCACATATACGTCAGGCTGTTCAAAGGCTGCGAAGTGGCCGCCTTTGTCTTTCACTGACCAGTAGAAGATGTTGGGATAAAGCCTCTGTGCAAATCTTTTGCTGGTGCGAAAAATCTCCTTGGGGAAAATAGTACCACCGGTAGGCACTTCTACCTGGCGGCCAGCCAGGGCGCTGCCAAAACTCTCCCAATACAACCGTGCACTGGAAGCCGCTGCTGCATTCACCCAATACATCATGACGTTATCCAACAGATCATCAAGGCGGATGACATTTTGTGGATCACCGTCACAGTCAGTCCACTGATAGAATTTTTCCAGAATCCATGCGGCCTGCCCAGCCGGGGAATCAACCAACCCGTAACCCAATGTCTGCGGGCGTGTGCTTTGTTGTTTTGAGTAGCCGGAATCCCAGTCCTGGTAAAACTTCAGCCCTGCCAGTGCAGATTGTTCCTCGTCGGTGAGGTCGTCTGCACTGGCATCAGGTGGGGAGACAACCATGTTGAGGTGAATGGCTTTGCAATGCTGCGGGTCTTCAATGCCCAGCGCGGACGTGACGATGGCACCCCAGTCACCGCCTTGCGCAAAGTAGCTGTCGTAGCCCAGTCTGGCCATCAGCTGTGCCCAGGCTTTTGCGGTTTGCTGGGTACTCCAACCTGTTGTTGTAGGTTTGCCGGAAAACCCGTAACCGGGCAGAGACGGAATGACCAGGTGATAAGCCTGGGCATCGTCAGCGCCGTGTTGATCGGGTTCGCTCAAAGGATCTATGACGTTTAGAAATTCCACCACAGAGCCGGGCCAGCCGTGTGTCAGCAACAGAGGTAGAGCATCTTCATGGCTGGAGCGAATGTGCAGGAAGTGGATGGATAGCCCGTCTATGTCGGTGGTGAAGTTTGGCCAGGCGTTCAATCGCGAAGCCAGGCGCTGCATGTCGTAGCTGTGCAGCCAGTGATCAACCACTTTTTGGGTGTACTCAAGCGGGATACCCTGGGACCAGTCTGGTGTGGTTTGTGCTTCCGGCCAGCGTGTGTTCTGTAGTCGGCGTTGCAGATCTTCCACGCAGTCTGCCGGGATCGTGGGTGTAAATGAATTGATGTTCGACACTGCAGCCTCCGCCTGGTCAGTTTTTAATGCCTGTTACAAAGATGCGCACACATGCCCACCATCAACGGTGAGTATTGAGCCGGTCATATATTTGGATGCATCGCTGGCGAGCAGCAGAATCGGTCCATCAAGGTCGTCAAAATCCCCGAAGCGGCGCATCGGAATACCTTTGACAAATTCGCCAGCGCCGTCACTTTCAAGCAGCAGGCGACTGACATCCGTGAGAATGTAACCTGGCGCCAGCGCGTTCACGCGTATGTTGTATCGTGCTGCTTCCAATGCCATGACTTCAGTCATTCTTGTCAGACCACCTTTGGACACCGCGTACGGGAATTGACCTTTAATGGTCCGGGTGTCGGTTATGGAAGAGATCATAATGATGTTGCCGCCACTCTGTTTGTGCGCGCCAATCTGTTCGGTATAGATTTTGCTGGTTAACCATGCACTTTTAAGGTTCGTGTCGAGGACAAAATCCCAGTCGTCTTCGTCAATCATGGCGTAAGTTTTGGCGCCCGATTCGACACCGGCATTGTTGATCAGGACGTCCAGCCGTCCGTACTGTTCGAAGGCATGGTTGATGAACTGACTGATGCTGTCTTTTTCGCGCACATCCAGCGCACACGCCTGAGCCTCAAAGCCCGCCTGTTTTATCTCCTCAACACGCGCTTCGAGCTTGTCCACGCGCCGAGCGCCTAAAACAACTTTAGCACCTGCTGCTGCAAGTACACCGGCAAAATGAGAGCCGAAACCCGATGATGCACCGGTAATTGCGACAACTTTGCCCTGCAAATCAAATGGTTGATCCACGCCTGATTCCCCCTGAACTGATCACGTTTTATCCTATCACAGGCTGGATCAGGCGCAGCTGTCAAAGGCAGAAATCCGGAGCCTGCTAATCAGGCCATTGGAATCTATGCAGCTCGATGAAGGAGGGCGACGCGGTTGCGGCCTTGTTGCTTCGCCATGTACATGGCGTCGTCTGCGGCTTTGAACAACGTCGGAAGATTGCGGCTGGTGTGGGTATCCGCAATACCGCAGCTGACTGAAAACTCAATGATGGCGCCAGGTTCCATTAACGGATTGGCTGATATTTTCTTCACCACGCGGTTGGCAAGAATATTCGCTTGATCTGCATCCATTCCGGACACCAGAACTGCAAATTCTTCGCCCCCCACGCGGCACAGGAGATCGTTATGTCGAAAGCTGCTGCGCAGGATGTCGGCGATGGCCACCAATGCTCGATCACCTACGGCGTGACCATAGGAGTCGTTAAGTTCTTTGAAATGATCGGCATCAATGACCATAAGTGAAGCGGGTACTGTCTGTGTCTCCAGCATGGCATGTGCCTGGCGGAAAAACGATCGTCGGTTCGGTAATCTGGTCAGATCATCGGTTTCCGCAAGCAGGCGCAGTTCCGCTTGTGTTTGGGTTAACTTAAGACTGGTGCAGGCAACGTAGTAAGTGATGGGGCTGGCAATAACTATCGGCAGAACCGCCGCCATAGCAATAACGTTCTGCAGATGAAAGGCCTCCACACCCGCTACCAGGTAGAGACTGAGCACGCCGGTGAGGGCGCATAAAACTGATATCAGAACGATACTGGCCGTGCAGATCCAAACGTCTTTTTTTGTGCGTATACGCATCGCCTTGCTGCGGCTGCATCCCTGCGTGTGGTTTGCAACATGTTAGAAATATTGCCTTGTTCAATGTGTGTTGCTCCGCACATATTCAAACCTGCTACAACGTTCTATCATCCCCGGATGTGTAAATTTGGCCACCAGGGAGAATAAACCCGATGACGCGTCCGAGAAGATCTGTTTTGTACATGCCCGGCGCAAACACGCGCGCCATGGAAAAAGCTAAGTCTCTGGATTGTGACACCGTGGTTTTTGATCTCGAAGATGCGGTTGCGCCAGCGGCCAAAGCCCAGGCGCGACAACAGGTAGCAGAAGTGGTTCAGCAGGGCGGTTATGGGTATCGGGAAATTATTGTTCGCTGTAACGGCCTGGACACAGAGTGGGGTGCCCAGGATATTGCTGAACTGGCGGCACTCAATATTGACGGTATGTTGTTTCCAAAGATTCAAAGTCGCTCTCAAGTGGATGATATTGTTGAAAAAGTCAATCAGGCTGGCGCGCAGGAGTTACCCGTCTGGGTGATGGTGGAAACGCCTCAGGGGGTAATGGATCTGGCGGCCTTTGCAGATCACCCACGTGTCGCAGCGCTGGTGATGGGTACCAGTGATCTGGTGAAAGAGCTGCGTGCGGTGCATGAGCCTTCCCGTCTGAATATCGCCTTTGCCCTGCAGTCTTCGCTGCTGGTTGCGCGACGCTTTGGTAAAGAGATTTTTGATGGTGTTCACCTGGACTTCAAAGACAGCGCCTCGTTTCATCAGGCCTGTCTCAATGGTCGGGAAATGGGCTTTGACGGTAAGACCCTTATTCATCCGAGTCAGATTGACATTGCGAACGAGGTGTTTGGATACTCCGAGGCGGATATCAACGAGGCTAAACGTTTGCTGAATGTCTGGGAGGAGGCGCTACAGGCGGGTAAAGGGGTTGCCGTTCTCGACGGTAAACTTGTAGAAAACCTGCATGCAGAAGAGGCGCAGCGCGTGGTTGCTTTTGCTCAGGCCATTGCTGCCCGCGACACTTAGCAGTTTTCAGCTAGAACACGACACGAGCGAGCGGCGTGTGTTTTCACCCTGGGAGGTCACTTGGCTTTTGCACAAACCCCTGACATTAAACTCTATTACGAACGCGCCGGTGACGGTCCGCCGCTGCTGTTCATCAGCGGGAGTGGCGCGGATTTGCGCAACAAACCGAATCAGTTTGATGCGCCGATAGCCAGATCGTTTGAGCTCATCAGTTACGACCAGCGAGGTCTCGGTCAGACAGAGCAGCCGACAGGTGTCTATACCATGGCCCAGTATGCAGATGATGCAGCTGCCCTGCTGGACTATCTCAAGTTAGACCGGATACCGGTAATGGGCGTTTCTTTTGGTGGCATGGTGGCGCAGGAATTTGTCCTGCGGCACCCTGATCGCGTCAGCGCCCTGGTACTCGCCTGCACTTCGTCCGGCGGGGTTGGTGGTGCATCTTATCCGTTGCACGAGTTGCAGGACCTTTCACCCGAGGAGCGTGCTGCTGCTCATTTGAAAGTTGCAGATCTGCGCCATACAGACAGCTGGATCAATGACAATCCCGAAGCCTGGCAGAAGCGCCTGGCGTTAACCATGGCTGGCCAACAGGGCCTTGGCAATGAAGCGGGTGCCCGCGCTCAACTGGAAGCACGCCGCTGGCATGATACCTATGAACTTTTAGGCACTTTGTCTTTACCGGTTCTGCTTGCTGGAGGCCGCTATGACGGGATTGCGCCAGTGTCGAATATGCAGGCGTTGCAGGACGCAATTGTCGACAGCGAGCTCAAGCTGTTTTCCGGCGGCCATATGTTCTTAATCCAGGATCGAGAATCATATCCCTATATAATTCAATGGCTTAAGAGTAATATATAAAGTAGTCCTCTATTGGTAGGGATGGCCTTCAGGCTCTTCATCAACAAGTAGAGGGGTCGTCGGAGGCTGTTGTCGATAGATTGCAGCACCCAGGCTGGGTCTGAAAAGGACGTAATAACTCAACAGGTGGGCAACCACCACAAGCGCCAGTGCCCAGATGATGGGTTGCCAGAAAGTGGCTGAGGTCAGCAGCAGAAAACCCACCAGAACACAGAGGCTGGCAACCAGACGTAATGCGGCAGGCGCTCGCTTTGGCTCGTCAAAAACACAGCAGATATTAGCCAGCAGCCAGACGCTGAAAGGCAATGCACAGATGAAAATCAGAGCGTTGATCATAAGAGGGTAATGGTTCCTGCTGTTGCGTTTAGGTGTAGTTTCTGTCCAGTTTGTATCAAGCGGGTACAGTCCTGCACATCGACCAGACAGGGCAGCTGCAGCTCGCGCGCAATTGTTCCTGCGTGAGACAGGAAGCTACCTGTGGCGACAATCACACCCGCAGCTCGAGGAAACAAAGGTGTCCACGCAGGGTCGGTGTAGGGTGCGATGAGGATCTCTCCCGCACACAGCGTGTGTGCCTCGGACAAGCTTGTCACAACCCGCGCAACACCCTGTATGTCTCCCGGGCTCGCACACTGTCCACTCAGATCACCACGAGCAACCTCAACCGGCCTGTCGATGTTGAGGGTCAGCGGTGCGGCCAGGCGGGCCTGGCGTTGCCAGTCCCGACGACGTTTTCTGATCAGGGTATGCGCGTCGGTTGCGCTGATTTCATCCTGCTGCAGGTCGCCTATTTCTGCTTCAGTGAGGAAAAAGATATCTCCAGCGACGCGCAGCTTGGCTTCGCGCAGCAGCTGGTGTTCCAGCTGCAGTACCTTCTGGCGCAGGGTATCAAAGCCCATGATATGAAAGTGCCGGGTGTTTTCCCGCAGCGCCATGTAATGGCAGATTCTGCCAATCAGGAAGCTGGTGATGCGGCGCTGCCATGGTTTCAGATGCTGGTTCAGCGTGTCCCGCGCAGCCAGGTGATTGCCATGGATCTGGTCGACACGGGCCTCGCGAGGTGGGTTGTTGTAGAGAAGCTTGAGCAGCTCCGTCGGCGTTTCCCGCCAGCTGGGAGAGGCCAGTTCCAGTTCCTTTGGGCCCCGGTGGCCAAAACCCTGCAGGAATGTTTCAAAAGCGAGGGCAAATTCGGAATCTGAAGGCAGCTCGCTGGCGTTACCCTTGATGATCTTCGCAACTTTATCGGCCAGCTCCGCGTCGGCTTCGAGGCTTCGATACAGCAGGGCGGACAGATAATCCGTCTGCTTCAGCAGTTCCATCGACTGCATGTCGCCGCGACCGTGGAATGTGGTGCTGAGCTGTTCCTGAGGAAAGTCCGGCGCGTAACGCCGGGTAAATGCCTTCAGTAGGCCGATGTAGGCAAAATAGCGTCCCGCCGAAACATTGGTGTAGAAGATCCGGAAGCCGATAGGTTCAAACGGCCAGCGGCCCCAGATCAACTGGCGTGCAGCCTGCTGCAACGTCAGTTTTGTATTGTTCTTCACGGCCGCTGTGAAATCAGCGTAGCGGGCAAGGGCAGCGTAAGACGCGCGCTGGGTGCGTAACCAGTGGGCACCGTCGAACAGAAAAGCTAACCCGAGTGCAGGCAGGATCTTCAGCAGTTTCTGCCAGGAGATATGCAAGCGATCCGGCAGGCCGCGTAACAGTGCTGCATCGACAAGCTCGGCCTCGCTCAGGTCAAAGACATTCAGCTTCTGCAGCTTGTCGAGGTTGAGATAGAGGCGGCCTTCATAGAAGGCGCCAATCTTCGGCAGCACGCTGGCCATCAGATCTTCAGTCAGCGGTGTCAGAGGTTCGGTGAAATTTTCTGCCAGCGGTTTGAAAATAACCAGTGGCTCGGTAAACGTGTGCTCCCGGGCAAGGCTGGTGATAGGTCGGCTCTGTAACCAGAATAACTCATCATCTACAAAAGCCCACTCCACATCCTGTGGCGCATCAAACAGCGTTTCCAGCTGAGCGGCGGTATTGCTTATCTGGTAAGCCTCAAAGGTGCTGAGTACTGGCGCGTTGCGCTGGTCCTGGCCAATTTCCTGTAAACGGGTGGCTGCCTGGTTCTCCGCGCTGACACTGACCTGCATGCGCTTATCGCTGACGTGGTAGCTGTATAGCCCCTGGTCTTCGTTGATGCGCACATGGTCCGGTGTAACGCGCCCATCCACCAGGGCTGCACCTAACCCCCAGGTGGCTTCGATAACACAGTCCGTGCTGTCCGCAACAACCGGGTCAGTACTGAACACCACGCCTGAGCGGGTTGCCGGTAACATCATCTGGATGATGACAGCCATACGCGGCGTTTCGCCACTACTGACCTCTACCCAGCCACTGCGACGATAGGCTATAGCTGCCCTGGACCATAAAGACATCCAGCAATCCAGGATAGCCTGATCAATACGGTTCGGTGTGACAAAGTAGTATGTTGAATGCTGGCCGGCAAAGCTCGCCGGCTGACCGTCTTCGTCCGTGGCAGAGCTGCGTACCGCCAGCTCGCCGGCGTCCGGTAGATAAGTCAGCAGGGCCTGCATGACGTTGTTCATCAGTTCAGCCTGCAATCGCGGCGGCGTGGGTTTCACCAGCGGATCTGTGACTTCGCCGAAGTGGCTGATGAACGCGTCAACGTCGATGACAAAACCCGGCGGAACGTTAAAACCCGCGCGCATCATTGCGCCCAGGTGGGCAGCTTTGGCGCCGACACGATCAATATCGGCTAGGGACAGTTCGCTAAGGGGGGCAATCCAGTTCAACGCTTTAGACGGCAGTTAAGCATGCGCGCATAGAGTAGCCAGTTGGTCGGGTAAATGCACGACCGTCTGGCTCGGTTTTGTAAAGGAATCTCAGCCGGCGGAGGAGGTGCCCAGGTTGGCGTCGTCACCCCCTTTGAAACGCTTCTTCAGCATCGTTTTGATGCGATCCATGAGGTGTTTAGCCTGGTGTGGCAAAGCGAGCATGGCAGGTGTTGCCACCAGCGTCAGCAGCGTGGAGAACGTCAGTCCGGAAACAATCGCCTGGGACAACGGTACCCAGAAAGACGACAACATGCCGCCATAAACTACCGTACGGTTGACCAGGTCAATACTCAGATTACTGGCCAGAGGCAACAGCCCAAAAACCGTTGTAATGGTGGTCAGCATAACCGGACGCAGTCGTTGTGCGCCGGTGCGCACAATCAGCTGGGAATAGTCCAGGCTCGGATGTTCTTTGCGCAGATGGTTATAAGTATCAATGAGGACAATATTGTTGTTCACAACGATACCTGCAAGAGCGACCACCCCAACTCCTGTCAGGATCGCGCTGAAAGGGCTGCCGGTGATTAACAAGCCCAGTAACACGCCGGCGGTGGATAACACGACAGCAAACAGGATCAGGAATGCCTGATAGAAACTGTTGAACTGGGTGACCAGCAGGACAAACATCAGAAGTAGCGACAACATGAATGCAACGCCGACAAACGCCATGGATTCAGCCTGTTCTTCGTTAGCACCGCGGAATTCGATTTTCAGGTCAGGGTGCCAGGTTTGCGTGTCCAGCCAGGCCTGCAGTTCCTTCACTTTGTCATCAGCAAGTACGCCTGGTGCTACGTTCGCCCGTATCTGCTCTACAGGGATGCCATTAATACGCTGAATGGTGTCAACGTTAGGTGTTGCCTGTTTGGTGACAAAGTTAGACACCGGGACAAGGCCTTTGGGTGTCGCGATTTTCAGTTCATTCAGAGCGTTAATACCACGCGCATCGCTGGGGTAGCGTACGCGGATGTCTACGGCGTCATCTGAACGGTCGGGACGATATTCGCCCACTTTCACGCCGTTGGTGATCAGCTGTACAGCGATGCCGACCTGGCTCACATCGGCGCCAAAAATTGCCGCCTGGGCTCGATCTACCGTGAGTTTCCATTCCACGCCGGGTAACGATCGCGAATCATCGATGTCGCGTATTCCGGTCATGGATTCTTCCATGTACTGCACAATTTTCGTTACAGCGGGCTCTAACAGATCTTTATTGTGCGAGGAGAACTCCAACAGAATAGGTTTACCGACAGGTGGCCCCTGTTCCATTTTTTCGATTTCTACGCTGATGCCTGCGTAGTCTCTGGTGCGTTCACGGATGATTTCGAAAATTTCGGTACCGGTAACATCCCGCTGATTTTCGTCCAGCAGTTCAAGGAACATTCGTCCGATGCGGTCCATGCCGCCATCGCGTCCCGGCTGGCCGGTTAACATGGTTGTAGAATTGAGGCTCTGAATGCCTTCAACCTCAAGTATTTCGTTTTCTATTTCTTTCAGCAGCGCGTTGGTTTCATCAACACTCAGGTTGCCGCGAGCGCGCACGGAGACATTGGCGTATTTCGGCTCTGAATCAGAAAAGAAGGTGAAGCCGCGACCGTATTCACCATATGCCCAGAACGTCGTGAACAGTACGCCGATGGTAATGGCCATTGTGACAAGCGCATATCTGGACGCATAGCTCAGCAATCGCGCATACAGACCGGTAAGTGATCGCAGAGTTCTGGGGTCGCCATCTTCAAGCTGTTTCAGTGTTTCCATGGATTTGGCATCGCGGCTGCCGGCTTTGCCAAACAGAGAGCCCAACACAGGACCGAATACCAGTGCGTAAAGAAGTGAGCCGCTGAGGACGGTAAATACCGTTACCGGCAGGTATCGCATAAATTTACCTGATACGCCGGGCCAGAACATCAGCGGTAGAAATGCTGCCAGGGTTGTGGCAATGGATGCGGTGACCGGCCAGAACATACGTTTGGCAGCCAGCGCATATGCGCCACGACGGTCATAGCCCTCGGTCATTTTCCGGTCTGCGTATTCGGTAACCACGATGGCGCCATCAATCAGCATGCCGAGGCCCAACAACATGCCGAACATCACCATGAAGTTGAAGGTATAACCCAGCTGGTAGATGAAGATAAGAGAGAACAGAAAAGAAACGGGAATACCCAGGCCGACGATAAGGCCACTGCGGAATCCCATTGCGGCGACGATGATAATCATTACCAGGCCCAGGGCGGTAAAGATATTACCCTGAAGTTCAGTAACCTGGCCTTGTGCAAATGGTGCCTGGTCTGTTGTGTAAAAAATTTCTACTCGACCGGGCACATTCTGTTTGAAGTCTTCAACAACAGCTTTGGCTGCTGCAATGGTGTTCAGAATGTTGGCGTCAGCGCGTTTGACCACCTGTAGTGAAATGGTTGGTTTTCCGTTGACGCGTGCGTAGTTGGTGCGGTCTTTGAAAGTTCTGCGCACCGTTGCCACATCACTCAAGGTAACAACCGTATCGCCATCGGTGCGCACCGGCAGATCGAAGATGTCCGATGCCTCTTCAATGATGCTGGGCACCTTGACCGAAAATCGACCTTCGCCGGTATCCAGACTGCCGGCAGGGATCAGGCGGTTGTTGCGAACAATGGTGTTGATCAGCTCTTCAGAAGATATCGAGTAAGCTTCAAGCTGATTGGGATCGATAACCGCTTCCAGCAACTCTTCCCGATTGCCAAACATGTCTGCGGACAAAACGTCTGGTATCGCTTCGACTTCCTCGCGCAGATCGATGGCAACGTTGTACAGCATGCGCTCGGGCACATCGCCAACAATGTTGATCTGCAGGATTGGAAAGTCGTCTACGCTTGCTTCAGTAACAATAGGTTCTTCAGCAGTGCTCGGCATTTCGGCTTTGGCGCGATCTACGGCTTCACGCGTGTCCATCAGGGCTTTGTCGAGGTTGTGGTCAGCGTCAAATTCAACCATCAGGGTGCCAGCGCCTTCTGAGGCAAACGCTGTCATTTCTTCAACACCTTCGACGTCACGCATCTCTATTTCGAGTGGCATCACCAGCAGGCGCTCAGCATCTTCCGGCGAGATGCCTTCGTGCACAACAGTGATCACAAAGAAGGGCACGTCGATATCGGGGTCGTTGGCAACAGGAATAACCGCCCGGGAAATCAGCCCGGCGATAATCACCATTGTCATGACAAGCATGGTGGTGCGTGATCGGGCAATGGCAGCGTCAATCAAGGAAAACATTGTCGATCCTCGGTTTAAATCGTTAAGGCGTTAGCGGCGGCGATTGAACTGCTGGGATTGACTACCTGGGCGTCTGCAGGATCAGGTGTTTCTGCTTTCAGGGTACCATCGTTCTGGAATACTGGATCAACGCGCTCACCAGCTGTTACCAGTTCCTGCCCGACGGTAATGACGCCAGCGCGGTTTGGTAAGCCGTGAACCCAGATGCCGTCGCTGGCATCAGCTAGAATTTCGATGTGGTGGAATTCAACAACATTGTCTTCGTTGACTGTCCGGATACCGATTTTGCCCTCATCGTCCAGGCTGATCAGCGCCGGGCTGATCTTCTGCGCGAGAACGGTCTGTACTGGGATATGGATTTCCGTTGTGATACCGGAACGCAGTGCAAGATCGGCGTTGTCCAGTTCAATTTCGACGGCGTAGGTACGCGTGGTCGGGTCGGTGAGTTGCCCGATGAATGTGACAGGTCCGGTGACAGTTTCACCGCTGCGCAGATAACCTTTTGCGGTTTGTCCGATGGACAGGTTCAGAACCTCCTGCTCTGAGACTCTGCCGACCAGTAGCATAGGGTCCATGTCGACAACGGTTGCGCAGTTTGCGCCGGGGCCTACGTAGTCGCCGATTTCCTGGTGCACATCTTCAACAATGCCACCAAAAGGTGCTCTGACAGCAATTTTCTCCAGATCCAGGTTGCGGCGGCTGATGTTGGCTTCAGCAGCGGCCAGTCGGGCCTTGGCGCCGGCGATCGCAGTTTCTGAATTGTAGCCTTTCTCTTTCAGGCTGAGGGCGCCACTGTATTCAATCTGTGCCTGGGCAAGTGCTGCCTGGGCTTCTGTCAGAGCCGCCTGCCGATCTTCCACGGACAGCTGGCAAAGCAGGTCTCCTTCAGCAACCAGGCTGCCGCGGTCGACGGGGCGGTCAACAATAGTGCCTGCCAGTTCAACTTTGACATCGACAGTGCGTTTGTTCTCGGTCTTGCCACGTACTTTGACCAGACGTTGCTGTGGCGTTGCCTGCAAAACGGAAACGCGCACCTTGGTGGGTGCTGCATCTTCGTCAACGCGACTCTGCTCTCGGTTCTGTTCTGCGAGGGTTGCAGGATTAGGTGTTTCTTCTTTACCCAAAACTCCGCTGGCGAGCCAGGCTGCCAGTAACAGCGCGATAATAGTGGCAGTAATGTATGTTGTGCGCATCGCACGGCCCTCTTGATGGTGCAGTTGACCTGTCAATCTGGGTGGCGAAGTGCCAGGCCCAAACTATTCAGCTCGTTAAATGCTACTAAAGGTAACACATTGCGAGTTGTCGGACAAAATGCTTTTTATTGACGAATCCATCAGATTATCCCGCAGTTGAGGTCAAGTTTAGGTGAAGATCGGATGAAGAGTGTGTGAGGGCGATCAAACTGCAAAGAAAGGCGGTTAGTGGAAGTCCACTAACCTGTCAGAGGGTTTGCCAGAGCTGAAGGGGCAGAAAATCAGGCTGCAGCGCTGGGTCTGGCGGCCATGCGATCGTACCAGGCCTTGATATGGCTGAGGTTCTGGTCAAAAGGTTGGCCGACGGCACTTCCGAACGTCAGCATGCAGTACAACAGCACGTCGGCCAGTGAAATCTTTTCACCCGCAATGAAGCTGCGCCCATCTGCCATCAAGCCGTCCAGCCAGGCGGTTTTCTCGCTGGCAATCTGCTTCAGGCTGTCTGCCGCGGCTGGGATAGTGACCATGCGATCTTTGAAAATAGGCAGTCCATCGGAATAGCGGAATCCATTTGCCAGGGGTTCGCAGATGTTCAGGTCAACCCTGCGGGTCCACATTCGGGTTGCAGCGCGCTCTGCGGGTGTTTCCCCGATAAGCGAAGGTCCATCGGATATTTCGTCGAGGTACTCACAGATGGCTGTGATCTCAGAGATCAGCGTACCGTCGTCGAGCTGCAGGCAGGGGAGTTGGCCTGCGGGATTGATTTTGAGGAATTCCGGTTGCCGATTGGCGCCGGACATCAGATCGATATCCTCAAGTTCAAATTCAGCCCCAACTTCCGCAGCGTACATACGCACAACATGTGGGTTTGGGCCCATAGAGTTATAAAGTTTCATTAATTCCCCTCTCTTTTCTATTTTTGGTGTTGGTTCGGTTAAGTGTTACCACTCGCCGATGTTTTCCAGACTTTTCCAGGGTTCAGCGGGTGCAAGGGCATCCCCTTTCTGCAGCAGCTCAACGGAAACGCCGTCTGGGGAGCGCACAAAAGCCATGTGACCGTCGCGTGGTGGCCGATTGATGGTTACGCCGTGGTCGACCAGGCGCTGGCAGGCGGCATAAATGTCATCAACGGCATAAGCAAGGTGGCCGAAGTTTCGACCGCCGGATAAGGTTTCCGGATCCCAGTTGTGGGTCAACTCCACCTGTGCGGAACTGTCCCCGGGTGCAGCCAGAAAAACCAGAGTAAAACGCCCTTGTTCGCTGTCATAACGACGTAGCTCTTCAAGCCCCAGGGCGTCGCAGTAAAAATTAAGCGATGCGTCGATGTCGGTGACACGCACCATTGTGTGGAGATACTTCATAGCAGATTGACTCATAACGTGAGGTCGATGGCAGGGCGCAGTTTAGCCCTGTGAAGTGCTCCGGGACAAATCCCAACGGAAGTGTGTCCAAGGTTTTTCTGACAGCCAAAAAAAACCCTGCAGTTGCAGGGTTCGCGATAGGCCATCACAAGAGACTCTTTAACGAGTCTGGGTCATTGGAGAGAAAAGAATCAGCTCAATCAGGCTATAAAACCGATACTGCCAGAATGCTGACAACCAGGGTGCACAGCGCTGCCACAATGAGGGCACTTTCACTGCCGCTGAGGACTTCGTCGCGCTCAGCTATGGCAATTGCCTGGGCATTGGCCTGGGTATTGGGTTGGGTTTGATTGTATTGTTGCGGTGATGTACTGACCAAATCCATTACTGCCGAATCCGTATTTACGATAGGTTGTAAGATACGTATTAATGGTGAAGGGTGATTGCAGTATTAATGGAAGTAAAATGGAAAGAAATCGTCACTTTTCGCCGCTTCCATGTGTGCTGTTGCGTCGTCACAATAACCCGCCAGGCCGCACAATTTGTTGCAGTCTGGGTTGGAAGTCATTTGCCTGAGGATTCACTGTCATGCCCCGTTGTTTGAACTGCTTACGTATTGTTTTCCTGGTCAGCGTACTGGGTGTTGCAGGATGTGTTGTCAATCCGGTCACCGGCCAGCGGGAAATTGCGCTGGTGAGTGCTCAGCAGGAAGTATCGATTGGCCAGGAACAGTATGTGCCGTCACAACAGATGCAGGGTGGCGCTTATCGCACAGACCCTGAGCTGTCAGCGTATGTGAGTCAGGTGGGTCAGAAGCTTGCCATCGCCAGTGGCGTCGATCTGCCTTATGAATTTGTGGTTTTGAATAATTCGGTACCCAATGCCTGGGCATTACCAGGCGGTAAAATTGCGATTAACCGAGGTTTGTTAACCGAGCTGCGCAATGAGGCCGAGCTGGCCGCAGTGTTAGGCCATGAGGTAGCCCACGCGGCAGCGCGGCATGGCGCCAAACGTGTAGAACGCGGCATTCTTTCACAGGGTGTGCTGCTGGCGGCGGCTATTGGTGCAAGCGGCACCGAATACTCTCAGGAAGTTTTAGGTGGCGCTGCCATGGCCACGCAGCTGTTAAATCAGAAGTATTCCCGTGATGCTGAGCGTGAAGCTGACTTTTACGGCACTGAATTTATGGCCAAAGCCGGCTACGACCCCTACGGTGCAGTCACCCTGCAGGAAACGTTTGTGCGCTTATCCGGAGCCGGTGCAACGGATTGGGTTAACGGACTTTTTGCATCACACCCTGCTTCTCAGGAGCGTCTTAACAACAATCGCGGGCTGCTCAAGCGTTTACGTGCACAAGGCTTCGACGGTGGCAAACTGGGTCAGCCGGACTTTGCCCGGGCGATGCAACCTCTGCTTAACGCCAAGCCAGCGTATGAGGCCTACGATGAGGCCAGAGAGCTCTACGCACAGGGCGATTACGATGCAGCTCTGGCGAAGGTAAATCAGGCTTTGTCGATGCGTGACAACGAGGCGTTGTTTCACGGCCTGCGTGGCAGCATTCGTTACCGACAGAACAGATATGCAGATGCAATCACCAATTTTGATCGCGCACTGGCGCGCGACGACCGCTATTTTCTCTACTATCTCAGTCGCGGCCTGTCGCATGCGGAGCTTGGGCAGCGTGATGTTGCCCGACGCGATCTGTCGGCGTCGGTTCGTTTGTTACCTACAGCGCCGGCTTATCAGGCGCTGGGGAAACTGGCCGAAGCGGATGGCGATGTTGAACGGGCAAAGCAATATTATGCGCAGGCGGGTCAAAGTGACGGGCAGGAAGGGCAGGCGGCCCGCGCCAGCCTGGTCAGGCTTGAGTTGCCTTCACAGCCGGCGAAGTATATTGCCGCCCGGGTCAGTCGTGATGATCGTGACCGGCTAGTTTTGCAGGTTAATAACAGGGCCAGCCTGGCGCTGGCTGATATTGTGATTCAGGTTGAGCTTATGACTGAGGCAGGCGTGCGCAGCACGACCAGTCGACTGGAGCGGCTGGGGCCAGGAGAGACGCGGTTGTCGTTGCTGAACGTGGACCCTGCACAGGTGCAGAGTGTGAATGCTTATCCTGTGTCTGCCCGGTTGTTTTAGACGACAGGCAGAAACTATTTGCGTGACGCTGCTCTGCATGCCATTGCCGGGCTATAGTTGTGGCCGTTCTCTCGGCCGTTGCTCTGGCACGAAGCCCATATATTGCCACTGCTGTCTTTATGGAACGGCACATCCATTTTTTCCAGATAGTTTTGTAACTGGTCATAGCGGACATCAAAGTAGGCCGCCAGATCTTCATTGCCCAGCACTGTGAACTGGCTCTGTCGGCGTACCCTGCGGCGATGTAAAGGTCTTAGTAGCTTCATACTGTAAATTTATACAGTAGTTTTATTTTGCTGCCAAGTTTTTTCTACAGGGTTTTACGAAGTCCTGAAAAACCTACCTCTGGATCCACCCCCCGGAGAAGGGAATGGCCTGGCCGACAAAAAAATCGCTGTCGTTAGAGGCCAGAAACAGTGCAAAGCGGGCATCTTCCTCTGCGGTTGCCAGTCGTCCCAGTGGCACCTGTCGTTTCAGCGAAGCCTGAAATTTAGGTTGTTCGCGCAACTGTGACGGATAATAAACCGGATTCTCGACATAATTCTGCGCGATCAGGTTAACCTGGATGTTGTGTGGTGCGACCTCGACGCCCAGGGATTGCACGTAACCCACCTGGGCTGCCCGAGCGGCGGAGTATGCGGTCACCGTTTTCATACCCCGCAGTGCCGTTGCGCTGCCGTAAACCACTATTTTGCCTGCGTTGCGGGCGATCATTTGCGGTAGCACCGCACGACACAGCCGGTGCAACGGGTGCACCATTTTGTCAAACGTGTCATGCCAGGCCTCATCTTCCAGCTCTGTTGCGCTGGTGCCGGAGTAGTTGGCCGAGGCGAGATTGGCAATGAGAATATCGATCTCCCCATTGTCATAGACGAGTTGCTCACAGGCCCCAGCAACGGTTAGATCATCATTGCTGGCGATTACCTCAGCGCCAGCTGCGCTGAATACGTCTAAGGTGGCAGGGCCCATATAATCATTCGCCTGGGTAACCAGGACGCGTTTACCGCTCAGATTCTGACTCACGATGCTTATCCTCTGACTGCTTAAAAAATTGCTGTTCGAAGCCAAGAATACGTGACCTGGTGTTGTGCGCAATGCCACATCCCGCGACGATCTGTTAGTTTTAGCGCTACGACAGTTTTTCCATACTCAGTGAGAAAGTAGGAGCGTTTATGAACAGCCATGAAGTGGACTACGAAATTTTTGGTGACGACATGCAGATCGTGGAGGTTGAACTCGACCCTGGCGAAGTTGTTATTGCTGAAGCGGGTGCTATGAATTACATGGAAGACGGCATTAATTTTGAAACCAAGATGGGGGATGGCTCTACGCCTTCCGGTGGCATGCTGGGTTCTCTGCTGAATGTCGGTAAGCGCGTCCTCACCGGCGAATCTATTTTCATGACCCACTTTTCCAACAGTGGGCAAGGTAAGAGACGAGTTGCCTTTGCCGCGCCATACCCCGGCAAAATTATTCCCATAGATCTCGCTCTGGCCGGTGGTGAGCTGATTTGTCAGAAAGATGCGTTCCTCTGTGCCGCGTTAGGCACCAACCTCGACATCGCCTTCAATCGTCGCCTGGGCGCAGGTTTCTTTGGCGGTGAGGGTTTCATCCTGCAGCGTCTGCGTGGTGACGGGAAAGCCTTTGTGCATATTGGCGGAACGGTCATCAAACGCGAGTTGAACAATGAAGTGTTGCGCGTAGACACAGGTTGTATTGCCGCGTTTACGCCGGGCATTGACTACGACATAGAGCGCGCCGGCGGATTGAAGTCGATGATTTTTGGTGGTGAAGGACTGTTTCTCGCCACCTTGCGCGGTACCGGTACGGTGTATCTCCAGTCACTGCCTTTTTCACGTCTGGCTGAGCGTGTCATGCGTGCGGCGCGGCCTGGTGGTTCCAAAGGTGAGGGTTCGGCACTGGGTCCGTTGGGAGATATGTTTGGTGATAAATAGTCGCAGCGTACCTGGTTATGGTGGGTCGCAATGCAGATTGCGGGCAGCAGGGTGAAGTATTTCCCGGTAGCCAATATCAGCCAGGTGCCTGAAGGCCAGGCGGTTCACCTGAACGTGAACGGCCGGGCGCTGTTGCTGTGCCAGGTTGAGGGTCAGTTTTACGCGGTCAGTGCAATCTGCCCGCATGCCGGCCAGAAGCTGTACGGGGGTCGTTTACAGGGCTGGGAGGTGGTCTGCCCGCTGCACCGGGCACGCTTTGATGTGCGCAATGGTGCCTGTACGGCCGCACCTGCAGCAGAGGCTTTGCACAGCTTTCCGGTGCTGCTGGAGGCAGGCAAGGTGTCAATCGGCATGTCTTAGTCGCCGGGGATTACGTATACTAGCTGGCTTTTCCGGAATAAGACGATAGCCATGACTGACAATGGAGTAACTCCCCAGAGAGTCCAGCGCGGCACACTGCAGGTCGCTGCAGATCTAGATGCGCTGATCAAAAACGAAATTCTACCCGGTACCGGCGTTGACCTTGATGTTTTCTGGGCGGGCTTTGAGAACTGCCTGAATGAGCTGGGTCCGGTCAATAAAACGTTGTTGGCTAAACGCGATCAGCTGCAGGCTCAGATCGATGAATATCATCTGGCACGCAAAGGTCAGGCATTGGATGCGCAGGCTTATAAAGCCTTCCTTGAAGAGATTGGCTATCTGTTACCCGCGCCTGCTGATTTCAAAATCACCACTGACAATGTTGATGAAGAAATAGCAGGTACTGCTGGACCACAGCTGGTGGTGCCGGTTATGAACGCACGTTTTGCATTAAATGCGGCCAATGCGCGCTGGGGTAGTTTATACGATGCCTACTACGGCACCGATGTGATTCCTGAAACCCCCGGACGCGAAAAAGGCAGCAGCTATAACCCTGCACGCGGTGAACTGGTTGTTGCGCAGGCGACTGCCTTTCTGGATCAGACCGTACCCCTGGATCAGGCCAGCCATGCCGATGTGGTTGCCTACGGCATCGGCACTGATGCTGATAGACAGCATGAGTTGCGTGCCGTGCTGGCTAACGGTGGCAATACGGGCCTGCTTGATGCCAGACAGTTTGTCGGCTTTGTGGGTGAAGAAGACCCCAGCGCAATCCTTCTGAAACACAATGATCTACATCTGGAAATTCAGATAGATCGTGATGACCAGGTGGGTGCTGTGCACCCTGCAGGTGTAAAAGACGTGCTCATGGAGTCGGCTCTGACCACCATCCAGGATTGTGAAGATTCAGTCGCCGCAGTAGATGCCGAAGATAAGTGTGTGGTTTATCGTAACTGGCTTGGATTGATGAAAGGTGATCTGGAAGAAGTGCTGCACAAAGGTGGTCGTGAAATTGTTCGACGCCTGAATGCAGATCGAACCTATACCGGGGTTAAAGGTCAGCCGATTTCGCTGCATGGCCGCAGCGTCATGCTGGTGCGCAATGTTGGCCACCTTATGACCACAGATGCTGTCCTTGATGGCGAGGGCAATGAAGTGCCGGAAGGTTTTCTGGATGGCTTTGTGACCTCTCTGTCGGCGATGCACGATTTAAAGAGCACCGGTCCGATAAAAAATTCCCGTGCCGGCAGCATCTATATAGTGAAGCCGAAAATGCACGGGCCTGAAGAAGTTGCTTTGGCCATCAGGTTGTTCGGTCAGATAGAACAAACTCTGGCGCTTGCGCCAAATACGATAAAAATCGGTGTCATGGACGAAGAACGACGTACCTCTGTAAACCTCAAAGCCTGCATTTTTGAGGCAAGAGAACGCATCGTATTCATTAACACCGGATTCCTAGATCGCACCGGTGATGAGATTCACACCAGCATGGAAGCCGGCGCAATGTTGCCCAAAGATGAGATCAAGGCGCAGCCCTGGATCAGCGCCTATGAAGATTCTAATGTTGATATCGGCTTGGCAACCGGTTTCCGCGGCCATGCGCAGATTGGTAAAGGCATGTGGCCCAAGCCGGATGAAATGGCTGAAATGCTGGAAGTAAAGGTCGGGCATCCCCAAGCAGGTGCCAACACCGCCTGGGTCCCTTCACCGACGGCGGCGACCCTGCACGCGTTGCATTATCACCAGGCTTATGTACCGGCGATGCAGGCGCAGATTGAACAGCGTACTGCAGCAAGCGTCGACACCATCCTGCAGATTCCGTTGCTGGCCGGAGAGAACCTCTCAGCCCAGCAGGTGCAGAACGAGCTTGATAACAATGCCCAGGGTATTCTGGGCTATGTGGTCCGCTGGATCGATCAGGGTGTGGGGTGTTCTAAAGTGCCCGACATTAACGATGTAGGTCTGATGGAAGATCGGGCGACACTGCGTATTTCATCCCAGCACATTGCCAACTGGTTGCATCAGGGTATCTGCAGTGAAGAACAGGTGCGTGAATCCATGCAGCGTATGGCTGCCGTGGTAGATGCACAGAATGCGGATGACCCGGCTTACAGGAACATGGCGCCGGATTTTGATGCCAGCGTCGCCTTTCAGGCTGCCTGCGATCTGGTGTTCCGCGGTATCGAACAACCTAACGGTTATACTGAGCCGGTTTTGCACGCGCGTCGACGTGAAGCCAAGCAGAAATATGGCAGCTAGACAGTTATGAATAGTGCGGTGCAGCCGATCCGGCCTGCCGCGACGATTATTGTCGTGCGCGAAGCGCGCGCCAGCTTTGAAGTATTCATGCTCAAACGCACATCCCGGGCAAGTTTTGCATCCGGTATGTTCGTGTTTCCCGGTGGTCGTGTAGATGGTGATGATCATTTACACAAGTACGATAGTTTTCGTTTTGGTCCTACCGAGGGTCAGGCTGCGCAGGTGGCGGCACTCGGAGATGAGTGGCGGGGGTATTGGATTGCAGCCATTCGCGAAACGTTCGAAGAGGCCGGTCTTCTGCTTGCCTACAAAGATAACAACATTGTTTCGTTTGCGGATGATGATGTGCATGACCGATTTGATGCGTTACGCAAGCCGCTGCACTCGGGAACAGTATCACTGTTAGACATCTGTCAGCAGGAAAACCTCAAACTTGCAGTTGATCAGGTGCATTTTTACAACCGCTTTGTGACGCCAACCGGCCGGCCGAGGCGATTTGATACCCGGTTTTTTATTGCCGCGGCGCCGGAATCCCAACGCGGTAAACATGATACCAGTGAAACTGTTGACAGCATCTGGATTACGCCTGCTGAGGCACTTGAACGTAACCGGGCCAAAGAGTTTGATCTGATGAACGTGACACGTATGCAGCTGGAGTGGCTGGCTGACTTCAGGAACAAACAGGACGTCCTGCAGATGGCCGCAACGCAGCAGGAATTTGTAGTTCGCCGACCCATTCTGCCACCTGGTGCATAACTTTTTATCCCACCGTTTCTGAGTTAAAGTGCGCTTACACTCTGGAGCCTTGAGCGCGAAGCTGATTTCTTGAGACTTAATACCAGTCTGCATTTTTTTCTTATCGGTGCCGCGCTGATTGCCTTGGCCGCGCCCACAGTCTTTGCGCAAATTGATGTTGATGGGCAGATTGATGGCGATCTCATTGCCCTGGAAGCCAAGCCCGAATCTGAGCTGCGCGCCCTGCTTGATTCCACACAGGGTGATACGAAGGGCCACATCCATGCGCTGCTTGCCCGCTTGATGATAGATCGCGATCCAATGCTGGCCCGCTCTGAGTTACGCGCAGCTGACGCGCTCCTCTCCGATAACAATCTCGTCGGTCGTTCCTATCTGAATTCGGTCTGGTGCTGGACCGATCTGCTGGTTGCGGATATCAACAAAGCGCAACAGCGTTGCGAAAGCAGTCTGGCACTGGCTGAAGCGTCCAACGATTACTGGGCATTAAGCAAAGCCTACAATACGGCCGCGATGCTTCATTATCAGAAAGGTGAACTGACACAGGCCTACAGCTTTGGCAGCAAAGCGCTTGACCAATCGTTGCAGGTTGGCGTGACGGATTTAATTGCCAGCCAGCACAATCTGCTGGGTCTTATCAGTCGAGCCCAGGGACAGTTTGAAATGGCCTTGGATTATTTTGCAAAAGGTCTCAACCTGCTGGATCCGGTGTTGCAGGAAGAAATGTACCGGGTCATGTCTTTTAACGTAGGTATTGCTTACGCAGACCTTGGTCAGTATCAGATCGCCAAAGATTTTTATGCGCCAACCCTGCAGTGGACAAAAGAGACCAATCGATACTCGAAGGAATTCACCGCGCTCATTTACACTGCTCTGGCTGATGTTTCCCTCGGTGAACACAAGACCGCCATCGATATTCTGACAAAGACGTTAAAGCGACCGGAAATGCGCGAAAACAATGGCTATCTCGCATTTGCTTACGCGGTACTGGGTGAAGCTTATTTAGCCGACAATCAACCCCAGGCCGCCCTCGAGGTATTTGAGCGCGGCATGCGTATCTATGAGGCTGATCCAAACACCTTTGAGCAACGTCGCGTGCGCACAGGTTATGCCCAGGCGTTATTTGCCACCGGTGAAATTGATCAGGCTCGTGAGGTTGTGGTGAGTGCGGTTGCCCAACTCAGACGTGAAAACGCTCGCACTTTGTTACTGACAGCACTGAACCTGCTTGGCGACCTGGAAGAGGCTGCGGGCAACTTTGCCGCAAGTCTTGCGGCGCATAAAGAGTCCGCGCAACTGGCGCGGGATTTTCAACAACAGAGCCTCGATCATCAGCTTTCATCCATGCGCGATCGGTTCGAAGTGGTAGAGGCTGAGCGCGAGCTGGCCGCTGCCCAACAGGAAACCATTGTCTTGTCTGGCGTCATCCTGCTGGTGCTGGCTTTTGGTTTCATTGGTTACCTTGGAGTGACACGACGGTCCCAACGATTGAGGGCAGACGCGGAAGCGCATCATGCTGAACACCTTGAGCAGGTGGTAACCGAACGGACTTCGGAACTGCAGGAAAAAATTGAACAGGCGAACAATTCTGAAAGCGCGCGCATCGCCCTGGAAAGACAACTGTCTGAAGCGGAAAAGCTGCGCGTTCTGGGTCAATTGACAGGGGGCGTTGCCCACGACTTTAACAATCTGTTGACTGTTGTCACTGGCGCAGCGGAGCTGCTGAAAGAATCAACAGACGACGGCAGTGATGACCGGCAGCTCATTGATCACATTATGACAGCAGCAGATTCAGGTGCCGATATTACCCGAGCGCTGATGGCTTATGCCCGTAAACAGCCGCTGCAGCTCGAGACAGTTAATCTGAACGAGATTTTGTCTGCGCGCATGCCGCTGGTGGCGCGCACATTGGGTGGCATGGTCAAGCTTAAACTCGATATCGAAGACTGTCCTGATATGCAGGTTGTTCTGGATGAGTCCCAGCTGACCAGTGCCATGTTGAATCTTGCTTTAAACGCGCGTGACGCGCAGGATAACCAGGGCGAGATTACAATATCGTTAGAAATACGCGATGCGCGATGGGCGGTGATTGCGGTTACCGATACAGGCTGCGGGATGACAGCGGAACAGATTGCCAGAGCGGTTGAACCTTTTTATACCACCAAGCAGGATGCTCATGGCACAGGCTTGGGGTTAAGTATGGTCTTCGGTTTCAGTAAGCAGATAGGTGGTGATCTCGAAATTGAGTCGGTGCCCGGTGTAGGCACAACTGTTCGTTTGATTTTGCCGTTAGCCCACCTGGCAAATACCCGCATTTATGAGGTTGATTTCGGTCAGAAGACAACATGAAGAACTCTAACACGCAAAATCATGCTATCGAAATCCGGCCCATGGTCTACCCGGATGATCTGCCTGCGATCCGCAGAATCTGGCGGGAAGTCGGCTGGGTGGATGAGAGTGAAGAGAAACACGTCGACGATTTTTTTGCGGTTGGCAAAACCCTGCTGGCAACCATTGACGGCGGACCTGAATGCAGCGTGCATACCGTAGCGGGTGAGTTATCCCTGCAGGACGCCGTGCTGCCGCTCTGCGCGGTAACTGCGGTAACCACCAGTCGTATTGGTCGCGGTCACGCTTTTGCCAAGCGTCTGACGGCACTGCAGCTGCAGCAGGCACATTTGGATGGCGCGCAGGTTGCCGCTTTGGGTATGTTCGATCAGGGCTTTTACGACCAGCTGGGTTTTGGCAGCGGCGGCTATGATCACCAGATCAAGTTTGATCCCGGTACGCTCAGAGTCAATCATCGTGTGCCAACACCCCGAAGAATAGATAAAGAAGACTACAAGGCCGTTCACCAGGCCATGTGTAATCGTGACAAAGTGAACGGCTCTGTGGTCTTGTTTGACGACCTCCTGATCAAATGCGAGCTTAACTGGACACCCAATGGTTTTGGCCTGGGTTATGGTGAAGGGGAAACACTGACACATTTCATCTGGCTCAGCGGTAAAGGCGAGCACGGCCCGTATACAGTGACAACTATGGCTTATCAGAATAACGACCAGTTGCTGGAACTGCTGGGTTTGCTGAAGTCGCTTGCCGACCAGGTATATACCGTGAAGATGATGCAACCGGCTCACATTCAGATCCAGGACCTGCTTGAAAGGCCCTTCCGAACGCGCAGTACAACAGCCGGTGGTACACATGCCAACGAACAGTTCAGTTTTGCCTGGTGGCAGTTGCGCATACTCGATGTTGTTGCCTGTGTGGCTGCTTTTCAGGCGATGCAGCCGGTTAAGTTTCAGCTGGAGATAACGGATCCGGTGGCGTCCTTCCTGGACGGTACCGACGGCTGGCAGGGCACCTCTGGTAGTTATGTGGTGGCACTCGACAGCAGTTCACACGCATCACCCGGTCAGGATGCAGATCTACCTGTACTGCATTGCTCCATCAATGCGTTTACTCGTCTGTTGTGGGGTGTCGCCAAAGCGACATCGTTGGCTGTGACCGATGACTTCAAGGCACCCAGACCATTGCTGGATGCACTTGATCGGGCAGTTGTGGTGCCTACGCCACACACCGGTTGGGATTTTTAGTGTCGGTGTCCGTTTGAGCAGCTCGACAATGGATGAACTGCTCAGCATTGGCTGGAAACCCTTTTTCCAGCAACAGATGCTGCAACTGGATGAACACCTTCAACCTGCTCGTGTGATTGCGGTGCAACGTACCGGTTTAACGGTAGCCCCGGCAGTTGGCACACATACGTTTGTCAGCGTATCCGGACGGTTTTTCATCCAGGATCCGGTGCAGCGGCCGACGGTGGGGGATTGGATTGCCATAAACCCCGATACCGGCAGCCTGGAAGTACTGCTCGAGCGACTCAGTCTGATCAAGCGCCTCAGTCCTGGGACATCGGGTGAAATCCAGCTGATCGCCGCGAACATTGACACCGCATTTCTAGTGACATCCTGTAATGCGGACTTCAATCTGGCCCGCCTGGAGCGCTACCTGTCTGTAGTTATGGAAGCTGATATACAGCCGGTCATTGTGCTCACAAAAATGGATATGACGGACAACGTGGACTATTTCCGCGATGAAGCACGCAAGCTGGGTGCCCACCTGGCAATCGAGACAGTCAATGCGCTGGACGCAGACAGCCTGCAGGGTTTGCTGGGGTGGTGTGGCACGGGTCAGTCGATTGCGCTGTTAGGTTCATCAGGGGTTGGCAAGTCTACGCTGGTGAATACCCTTGCCGGCACAGAACTTCAGATCACTAAATCCGCCAGGGAGGATGATGACAAAGGTCGTCACACCACTACCCACAGATCATTGCACAAATTACCCAGCGGCGGCGTTATTCTCGACAGCCCGGGCATGCGGGAATTTCAACTGGCAGATGCGGAACAGGGTCTTGGTTCTCTGTTTGCGGATATCGAAACCTTAAGTGAGCAGTGCAAGTTCAATGACTGCAAACACAGCGCCGAGCCTGGCTGTGCGGTGCAGCAGGCCATCGAGAACGGTGATCTGGAACAAAGGCGTCTGGACAGCTACTTCAAGTTGCAGAGAGAAGACTTATACAATCGTGAGACGCTGGCGGAGCGTCGGGCACGCTATCGTCAGTTTGCCAAAACGGTGAAACACGCAACGAGTCAGGCTGACAAGAAACGCAGCTAACCCGCCGATAATACTCTGCATCCCCCACGACTCGACAGGCGTAGTCAAACCTCCTAAAGTCTGCGCCTGTTTATAACCATTTTCGAAACGCCTGTGGCCAACCTGAAAGCGCCTGATCTGGTACTGCAACCGGTATCTGTTACACGAAAAATGTCGGCATCATTGCCGCGCCTGCGAGAAATTGCGCAAAGCAAAGGTCTGAAAATTCATCACCTGGGTGCGGGTTATCCTCACCCTGAAGTGACCGATCCGCGTGGTTTTATCGAACATCAGAATGCCTATTTTGACCATCTGCAGCAGGTGGAAGGGTTGAATGACCCTGAAGCACTGCCGGAATATCTGCGCGAGTCGTTTTCTTATGGGGATACCCTCGGACCGCGGACTACGAGAGAGGTGTTTGCGCAGGTGTATGGTGCAGACTGGGATATCGACATCGATATCAGGAAGCTTATACCGACGGTCGGTGCAACTGGTGGTATCAACCTGATGTGCAGCCTCGCTGAGAGGCCGGGTACACCAGTGGCCTACATTACCGATGCGCCAACTTATGCGGGATTTACAGCCCGTGTGTCCCTTTGTCAGCATGCGCGCATTTTCAGTGTCGATATGGACGAGGAAGGTGCGCTGCCGGATCAGTTTCGTGCACAGATTCTTGCAGCCCGTGAGCAGGGTTATTTTGTGCCGTTCTATTACACCGTGCCCGATGGCCACAACCCGGCAGGTTTTTCTTTCTCCCAGGCGCGCCGGGAAGCACTGCTCAACATCGCGCGAGAGGAAGGCATTCTGATTGTTGAAGATGCACCTTATCTCTATATCAACTTTGCGCCGTCATCTGCGCGTCCGAAACCGTTTTTTGCCATGGCGCCGGAACAGACCGTGCATCTGTTCACCGGCTCAAAAATCGGCTTCCCTGGTCCCAGGGTGGGATTTTTATACAGCCAGGCGACCCTCACTATTGCTGATGGTAAAACCGTTGATCTGGCTGAGATGGCGTTGACCGAGGCCAGCTCTGACATTCTTTTTCAGAATCCTGCGGCACTGCGTGGATTTGAAGCCCTGCTGCACGATGCGCAATTTGAACCGATCAGCAGTATGTGGCTGCTGGCAGAAGAGAAATTAGGCGTTTATCGAGAGAACCGTGAGATTCTGTTGTCTGTTCTGGAAGAAAAACTGGGCCAGTATCCAGAGTATTTTTCCTGGACCCGGCCTGATGCAGGGTTTTTCTCTGTATTTACCTTCAGGCAGTCCTCCATAAAAACTGACGACAGCTTTATAGAGTCGTTAGTGGCGCAATATGGTGTGGTTGCAATCCCGATGTATGATTTCTACCCCGCTGATGCAAAGGCGCGAGACCCTGACGCCGGTCTGAATCAGCTGCGCTTGAGCTTCTGCTTCAGCGAAAGCAAAGGTGAGGCCCGACGCGTTGACATGCGCGAGGCAATAACTACGTTCTGTGATGCTGCATTGCAGCTGACGGGTCTTCAGAACTAGTCTTTTCTGCGCTGGGCGCTGATGCGTTCAGTGTTGAATCCCAGCCAGTGCATGCGTCCCTGATAGCGCGCGTGCTCAATTTTGATACATTTGTCGACAATACATTGAACACCGCCGGCTTCAGCGATAGCGATACCTTCCGCGCTGATAACGCCAAATTGTAACCACAAATATTTTGCACCAATCTCAACAGCGGCTTCTGCAATTTCCGGCACGGCACTGCTGTCGCGAAATACGTCAACAACATCAATTGGTGTGGGGACATCCTGCAGCGCAGCAAAGCTTTTCAATCCGTAGATTTCATCTTCGCGTGGATTGACTGGTGTCACCTGATAGCCATTGCGATGCATGTAGTAGCCAACAAAGTTGCTTGCGCGCAGTTCATTGGATGACATGCCAACAACAGCTATCTGTGGATGCTGCAGCGCAGCCATTATCGTTTCAGGCTGCTGCCAGGCTGATAAATCTGTGATGTCTACACTCATGATGTACTCTGGGTCAGTTGCGTCAATGCATAGTCGATGTCAGCGATCAGGTCCTGCGCGTCTTCGATGCCTATGGAAACTCGAATGGTCCCGGGGCCGATGCCGCTGGCCGCAAGCTCAGTATCGTTCAGCTGCCGATGTGTGGTGGTGGCAGGATGAATTACCAGGCTCTTGGCATCTCCGACGTTGGCCAGGTGGCTGAACAGCGACAGATTTTCAATAAAGCGAATGCCGGCCTGTCTGCCGCCGGCAAGATCAAAACAGAACACGGCACCAGGTCCTTCGGGCAGATATTTTGCAACCAGATCGGCGTATCTGGAATCTTCAAGACCTGCGTAGTGCACGGCGGTCACCGCTTCGCACCCTTGCAGATGCCTGGCGATGGTCAGCGCATTGCTGACATGCTGGCGCATTCTCAGAGGCAGCGTCTCAATTCCCTGGGCAAGCATAAATGCGTTAAACGGGCTCATACACGCGCCCAGGTCGCGCAATGTTTCTGAACGCAGTTTCATCAGATAGCCAAAAGTGCCAAACGTTTCATGGAACTTAAGGCCATGGTAAGCGGGAGACGGTTCGGCTATCACCGGGAAGCGCCCGTTAGACCAGTCGAACTCACCTGATTCAACCACTACACCGCCGATGGAGGTGCCGTGCCCACCCATGAACTTGGTGGCGGAGTGCACGACAATATCAGCCCCATATTTCAGTGGTTGGCACAGATAGGGTGTGGCAAAGGTGTTATCGATCATCAGCGGTATGTCTGCTGCGTGGGCTATTTCGGCAACACTCTCAATGTCGAAGATGCAGCCCGAAGGATTGCCGATGGTTTCTGCGAAACACAGTTTGGTATTTGATTTAATGCCGTCCCGCCAGGCATTGTGATCGTCCGGATCAACAAACTCCAGTTCGACGCTCATTTTGCGCAACACGTGTTTAAACTGGGTGACACTGCCACCATAAAGTGCTGCAGAGGCCAGCACGTGATCACCGGGTTCTAACAAAGTGAACAACGCTGCGTTCTGTGCGGCGAGGCCACTGGCAAACGCCACTGCACCGACGCCACCTTCAAGGTTGGCGACACGCTCTTCAAACGCGGCAACGGTAGGGTTCATGATTCGGCTGTAGGTGTTGCCATATTCCTGCAAATTGAAGTAAGCCGCCGCAGATTCCGCATCTTCAAACACATAACTGGTCGTCTGATGTATAGGCATTGCCCTGGAGCCGGTTTGTGGATCAGGGCTAGCCCCTGCATGCACAGCCCGGGTATGAAAGCCGGTAAATCTGGGGGGCACCGTCATTTTAAAGTTCCTTGCGTCTCACATTCCGTCAGCTTTCACCCTAGCTGCGAATAGGTCAGCAGGCAACACGCTGGCGATCATATAAGCCGCGATAGCGCTGGACGAGCCAGCCTGGGCAATGGGACCATGGCGGTATGGATAACCGTATTAAAGTGGTCGTTACCCTGGCTATAGTGGCAGCGTCCTTCTGGCTCTATCACTATTTCGGCACAGCAACAGTCGCTGTGACCAGCGAACCAGCCGGCGCACAGGTCATCGTAGACGGTCGCGTGCGCGGCGTTACACCGTTGTCGCGTCTGGAGCTGGACAGCGGCAGCCACCGTTTGGAAGTTGCCCATAGTTTTTATCAGACGCATGTAGAGGGGTTGTCCCTGGATCGTGGTGATCACCTTGTCAGGCACTTCGTTCTGGAGGTTGGTGACGGCACGCTCTCGCTGTTATCGAATCCGCGTGGCGCCTGGGTCGAAGTCGACGGTGAGCGGCTGCCGGATCTGACTCCAACGACGTTGCAGACTACGGCAGGTGAACACACCATAGTGATGGGTCAGGCGGAACGACGCGCCGTCGCCCAGGTGCATACGTTGAAAGCGCAGCAAACCCTGGAAGTAAATTTCAATCTGAACATAGATCCTCATGGCAGTTTGACGATGATGACGTCACCGCGGAACGCAAAGATTGAGTTTGTTGACAAAGATCTTGTGTATACACCACAGATGCGGTTGCCCATCGGCGAATATACCGTGCGTGTCAGCAGGCCTGGGTATGAGGCACAGACGTTTCGTTACACAGTGCAATATGGCGATAACCGGCACGATGTGAAGCTGGTCAGGGCATTCGGCGCTCTGGTGGTCACCACTTCACCGGCAGACGCTGATGTCCAGGTCAGTTATGTTGAAGGTGGCAGAACACGCAGCAAAAGCTATTCCACAGATATGCAGTTACCTCTGGGCGCGCTGGAATTGCGCGCCCGTGCAATCGGCTACCGTACCGCGTTCCGCAAACTTGACCTCACCAGCCAGGGCGCCACGGTGCATTTTGATCTGGCAGCCATGCAGGTACAGGTCGGGCGTGTTTTTTCAGACGCTTTATCAGTGGGTGGTCAGGGTCCTGAACTTGTGGTCGTTCCGGCAGGTCGCTTTGTGATGGGCAATGCCAGTGGTCCGCCTTCAGAGCAGCCCGCGCATACGGTGGTCCTGTCACAGCCGTTTGCGGTGTCGAGATTTGAAGTCACCATCGGTGATTATCTGAAATACCTGCAGGATCGCGGCCTGGCATTACATGAACGTCTGGACTCTGCAGATGTCACTCATGCTGTGGCCTATGTGAGCCACGCTGATGCGACAGATTATGCAGACTGGTTGAGCGCACAAACCGGGCACAAGTATCGCCTGCCAACTGAAGCGGAATGGGAGTATGTCGCGCGTGCGGGTAGTCAGCAGACCTACTTTTTTGGTGAGGATCCAGAGCAGCTGTGTGCCTACGCCAATGTTTCTGATGCGGCGACCGGCAAAGTGTATCGCCAGTGGCAGACGCTGTCCTGCGACGATGGCCTGGTGCGTCCGGGTCCGGTCGGCACTTATCAACCCAATGAGTTTGGCGTTTACGACATTTACGGTAATGTTGCTGAATGGGTTGCAGACTGCGGCCTGCCTGAGTATACCTTAGCGTCCGACGATGGAACCCACGCTTATACCGGTGGCAGCTGCTCCAGCCACGGCGTGCGCGGTGGGTCCTGGGATTCACAAGCCATTGAGGCCAGTTCGTCGTATCGTTTTTCCGTCAGCAGTGCCAACGATGATCGGGGCATACGCCTGCTGCGGGTGTTGTGAACAGCGCAGATAATCCTCGAGAAACAGGAGAATAAAAATGGGTGAGTTAGAAGAATTCAGAGCGCAAAGCCGCGCCTGGCTGGAAGCCAATTGTCCACTATCAATCCGATCAAATATGCCTGCAGATGAATATCCCGGTGGTGGTCGCAACGCCCGCTACAAGAACCCTGACACCAAACTGTGGCTCGAGCGGTGTGCAGAGCAGGGTTATACCGTACCGGCGTGGCCTAAAGCTGTCGGTGGGGCAGGTCTGAATAAAGACCAGGCGGTCGTCTGGCAGGAAGAAATGCGCCGTATCAATGCGCGTCCACCGCTGGTGGGTATGGGTATCAGCATGATTGGCCCCGCGCTGCTGGAATATGGCACTGAAGAGCAACAACAGGAACACCTGCCCAAAATTGCCAGTGGTGCGATCTGGTGGTGCCAGGGCTACAGCGAGCCTGGGTCCGGCTCAGACCTTGCCAGCTTGCGCACCTCGGCGGTTGAAGATGGTGACGATTACATCATCAATGGCCAGAAAATCTGGACCTCCGGTGCAGACAATGCTGACTGGATGTTCTGTCTGGTGCGCACCGACCCTGACGCGCCGAAACACGAAGGTATCAGTTTCATCCTGTTTGACATGACTACCCCTGGCATCACGGTGAAACCCATCAAACTGATCAGCGGTCTGTCTCCGTTCTGCGAAACTTTTCTGGACAATGTGCGAGTACCCAAGGCAAACCTTGTGCATGAACTGAACAAAGGCTGGACCGTGGGTAAGCGACTGCTGCAATACGAGCGATCTTCAATTGGCGGCATTGGCGGTGGGCAGAAAGTGCGCTCCATTGAAGATTACGCGAGTGAATATGTCGGCCTTGATGATTCCGGCAAGATTGCCGATCCGGCCTTGCGGGCTGATATTCTGAGACACCGTATGAACGACAAAGCGTTTGCCTTAACCACCAGGCGCAGCATGCAGGAATCTGCTACCGGCAAAGCACCGGGCGCGGTGTCCTCCATGTTCAAGTATTACGGCACCGAACAGAACATTGGTAAGTATGAGTTATTGTTGACCGCACTGGGTACACAGTCTCTGGGTTGGGAAGGTGACAGTTTTGCTGAAGATGAACTGACCACAACCCGGGCCTGGCTGCGATCCAAAGCGAATTCAATTGAAGGTGGCACCTCTGAAGTGCAGCTGAATATCATAGCCAAACGTGTTCTGGGTTTGCCGGACTAACAGGTTTTTATAAGGGAGAGGGGAAATGGTGAGAACATTGATAGCAGCGCTGCTGCTTTGCTGGGGTAGTGCAGCAATCAGTCACGATGAAGTGGCTGATCGTGGCGATGGCCCGATGAATCTTGATGAGCTGATGGGCGCTTTCGGATGGGATTTTGAAACCGCAGAGATTCGTACCGAAAAAGTAGCTGACGGTTTGTATGTGCTGTTTGGCGTGGGCGGTAACATCGGCGTCAGCATTGGTGCCCAGGGGGTGCTGCTGGTAGATGATCAGTTTCCGCAGATGATGCCAAAAATCAGTGAGGCGATTCGCGACATTGGTGGTGGCGGCGTAGATTTTGCAATCAATACGCACTGGCACTTTGACCATGCCGAAGGCAACCTGGCGTTGGGCCCTGGTGGTACCTGGCTGGTGAGTCAGGCCAATTCCCGCGACATGATGCTGGATGACCATGTCATCAACCTGGTGGCTGTACAGTACGAGCAGAAGGCTTACCCTAAAGCTGCACTGCCGGTGATCACCTATGACGACACCATGCAGTTTCATTTCAACGATCAGGAAATTGAGCTGCTGCATTTTGGACCCGCCCACACTACCGGCGATACGGCGATCATTTTCCGCGGCAGCAATGCCGTGCACCTGGGTGATGTATTCAACCGTTCCGGTTACCCCTTTATTGATGCTGACAACGGTGGAGATCTGCGCGGCATGATTGAATTCTGTCAGTCAGTGCTCGACGCGATAGACGAAGACACCATTGTCATTCCCGGCCATGGCGAGGTGGCCGACTATGCTGCATTGCGCAGCTATATTGCCATGTTAGAAGATATGCACCAGAGCATTGGTAGCATGGTGAAGGCGGGTAGAACCCTGGCTGAAGTTATCGCCGCAAATCCAACAGAAGCGTATGACGATGAATTTGGCGATTCGTCTAACTTTGTTGATCGGGCGTATGCAAGCCTGTCCCGGGAGCAGTCTGCTGACTAGCAGCTGCGTGCTTAAAAGGTCAGTGCCCAGCCTACCAGTAGAGGCAGGCTCAGCACGCTCATGATGGTGCTCTGCAGGATCACGGCGGCAACCTTGTCGGGTTCCCGATTGTATCGTTCGGCAAATACAAAATTGAACACTGCTGCCGGCATAGTGGCCTGCAGCAGCACAACGCCTGCCATTATGCCGGTCAGATCAAACAGGTAGATTGCTGCCAACCCTAATACCAGGCCTATTGCCAGGCGCATGACAGCAACCGTCAGCGTCTCGCGGACGGAAGAAATGTTCAGACGGGCCAGCGAAGTGCCCAGCATCAGCAGCATCGCAGGTATGGTCAATCCACCCAGAATGCTGGTAGTGGCGTCAAACCAGCGGGGCATGGTTGTTTCTGTGGCCAGCACCGTGACCACCACCAGCACCGCCCAGATCACCGGCTGTTTCAGCAGTTGGGTGGGATGGAACTCGCCAGAAGATACGGCGAGGCCAAGCGTGTACTGGGAGATCGAGTTGACAAAAAAGTACGCCATACCCAGGGCCAGGCCGGTTTCACCAAACGCCAGCAGCACAACGGGTAAACCCATATTGCCGCCATTTGGATGCACCAGTGCAGGCAGATAGGTGCGGTAGTTCCAGCCAGTAATTTTCAGGAAAGCCAGCGCCAGGCCGACGCTGCAGACAATCACAAACAAAGCAGCCAGTGCCATCTGCGCGAGAATCTCAAGTCCCGGTGAGTTTTCTGTCAGAGAAGAATAGATCAGACAGGGGCTGCCGACATACATGACAAGCGAGCTAACAGTCAGATTATCAAACGGCTGCTCGCGCCTGATCCAGATGTAGCCGACCCCGGCAATGATGAAAACCGGTGCAACAACGGTGAAAATTTCCTGCAGCATGACTCGGCGGGGCCGCCAAAACTGCCTAGAAGAAGCCGATACTTGCCGGGTCTATGCTCGTGCAGCTACCGTTCAAAGCTTCGTATTCAGCCTGCACAAAGTGCTCGCCACGAAAATTACGCGCATAAACCTTGCACTGATCGGCCGGGTCTGTGAAACCGGTATCTGCAGCGAGCTCAGCCTTGATGCTGGCAATGGTGACTTCCTCATCCGACATGAAAATGCCTTTATCGCCGGGTGTATCGAGAATGATTGAGCGCTTGCCGTTGGTATTCCAGGCCAGCCAGGGCGTCTCGTCTGTGCCTCGACCCGTGCCGGGATTGCCGGTGTAGGCAAACTCGCTCCAGTAGGACATCATGCTGTCAGACAGCGCCATCTGGTTTTCATCGCCGGGATAGATATAGCTGATGCCCAGACCGTCATCAAAGCTGCCAAACACAAATGCAATCTCCAGCCCGTGTGCTGCGCCTAACGCAGTGCTTAAGTCAAAGCCAAATTGCGAGGGCTCTTCATCCCAATCGAAGCGGTAAGCGTAAACATCCGGATTGCCCGCAGCGCGCATATAGTTGGCCAGTGAATCGACGCCGCGTTCTTTCCAGGCCAGGGCGCCGTATTTAACGATACGTGTGTAGGTTTCCGGGTCTTTCAGGCGCGGCAGAAAACCCAGCCAGTTTTCCACATATCGCGGATCACGGGTCATGAACAACGCAGGCTCATCCCGATTGGTGCCGAGAATAATCGGCACCATATTGTGATTGTCAGCGCTGCTGAAAATCTCTTCGGTAGTCATGTCCGGCAGCACATAACCATCACCAAAATTATCCGGCACGTTGATCATGCCAAAACCGCCGCCATCAAACTGGCCAAAAAAGTCCTGCATGGGTTTGGAGTACAGATAGTCTCGCAAGCGGGCTGGGCTCATATCGCTCTGATAGTCCATGGCGTCCTGTCTGCTGCTGGCGGTGCCGTCAGCGACCAGCAGATTGGCCACAATTTCCTGGCTGCTGAAAGGATGGCCGCCGTCTTCGGCATAGTTCTGGGCTTGCGTAAGTGGGGTAGGTTCAAACCCGCCGCTCTGCACAATGGCTTTATGAAACAAGCCTTCTGCAAGGGGTGAAGCCATCATGGCCAGGGTGTCAAATGCACCGGCAGACTCGCCAAACACTGTTACGTTGTCCGGGTCACCACCAAACACGTCTATGTTCTCCGCAACCCACTCGAGGCCGCGAATGGCATCGAGGGTGCCATAGTTGCCGGAATCGTCTAACGCATTGCCTGCCTTCAACCCGGGGTGGCTGAACCAGCCAAAAACGCCGAGGCGGTAGTTGATGGTCACAACCACAACATTGTGTCGGGTGGCCAGGGCTGCGCCGTTATAGCTGCCGCCATGCCCGATGGTATTGCCGCCACCATGGATCCAATACATTACGGGCAGGCCAACGGCGTTGGGTGGTGACCAGACGTTCAGGTACAGACAGTCTTCCGATCCGGCAATCGAACCGGCGGTAAAATCGTCGCTACTTAACTGTGAGGCAAATTGCGGACACATACCGCCTGCCTGCAGGGCTTCAAATACCCCCTGGTGTGGCGTTGGTGGTTCTGGTGCCCGCCAGCGGAGATCGCCGGTGGGGGCTTGTGCAAAGGGAATGCCCAGCCACGCCCGGGCGCCGTGTTTGTCACGGAAACCGACAACATCTCCGGCGGTGGTCTGCCGCAGGGTGGTATTGTCACGGACGGCTTCGAATACGGGTTCAGGTTCCTGTGTGCTGAGAAACAGATTGGCGGCAATCACCACAACAATGCCGATCACAATCAGGATAATGGCGGCTTTTCTCATCTGGTTTCCTCCCTCGAAACGTACGCGTGACTGAAGCTTGCGGCTACTCTACCATTTTTATACGGCACGCTCTGTGGTAGAACAGAACTCGCAAAGGTCGAGCAATAACCTGGGGTGAGAGTAATGACAACGTACGACACGATAATTCGCGGCGGCACGGTGATAGATGGTACCGGTGGGGCGGCGCAAAGCGCTGATGTGGGCATCAAAGATGGTCTGATTGCTGAGGTGGGCAATCTCAGTGGTCAGGCTGATCAGGTTATTGATGCGGATGGCGCGCTTGTCACGCCGGGCTTTGTGGATATCCACACCCACTATGATGGCCAGGCCACCTGGTCCAACCGTATGTCCCCTTCCAGCCACCACGGCGTGACTACGGTGATTATGGGTAA
This sequence comes from Pseudomonadaceae bacterium, assembly GCA_024743175.1. GTDB lineage: Bacteria > Pseudomonadota > Gammaproteobacteria > Pseudomonadales > Azotimanducaceae > UBA4421. The sequence continues at coordinate 267,606 of JANSXA010000006.1, forward strand.
CTGCGGTGTCGGTTTTGCACCGGTAAGGCCAGCAGATCACGATGTGCTGATTGAGCTGATGGAAGGTGTTGAGGATATTCCTGGGGTGGCTTTGCATGAAGGCCTGCCCTGGTCCTGGGAGTCGTTTCCCGACTATATGGACTTCCTCAGCCAGCGCCGCTTCGATATGGACCTCGGCGCGCAGATCCCGCATGCGGCGCTGCGTGTTTATGTCATGGGCCAGCGCGGTGCAGATCGCGAACCGGCCAACGCTGAAGATATTGTGCAGATGCGTGAGCTGACCCGCCAGGCTATCGCTGCAGGTGCACTGGGTTTCACCAGCTCACGCACGTTGAATCATCGCAGTTCCAAAGGTGCACCCACACCGTCATTAAAAGCTGAAATTGATGAGTTGATGGGGGTTGCGGCCGGGTTGAAAGATGCCGGCCGTGGTGTGATGGAGATGATCTCCGACTTTGTTGATCTGGAGGACGAGTTTTCCCTGCTGCAGCAGATGGTGGCCCACTCCGGTCGACCCATGTCCATTTCCCTGGCTCAGGGTTTGTCACCCCATGGCTGGAAGAAAGTGTTAGGTAAAATTGAAGATGCCGCCAGCCAGGGTCTGGTGATGCGTGGCCAGGTGGCGCCTCGACCCATTGGCATTCTGCTGGGGCTGACCACAACGTTGTCGCCGTTTACCACCCGGCCATCTTTTATGCAGCTGCAAGGTCTGCCGCTGGCGGATAAAGTTGCCGCGCTGCGCGACCCGCAACGCAAAGCAAAAATTTTGAGCGAAGAAACGGCGCCGGGTTTTGCGCGCCTGTTCGAGCTGATGGATGAAGGACGCAAAATCTGGTTGTTAGGTGATCCGCCGGATTATGAGCCCGCACCAGAAGACAGCCTGCATGCGCGCGCCGCGCGAGCAGGGGTGTCACACTGGGAATACATCTATGACCAGATGTTGGAAGCGGAGGGTAAAACCATTCTCTATACCCCATTTGCCAACTATGCGGAAAACAACCTCGACTGCTGTCGCGAAATGATTCTGAGCCAGAACACGGTCATGGGTCTGGGTGATGGCGGTGCTCATGTGGGTACAATCTGTGATGCAAGTTTTATCACCACCTTGTTAACCCATTGGGGGCGCGACCGCACCCGGGGAGAACAGATTGACCTGCCGACACTGATCAGAAATCAGACTCAGGATACCGCTCGTGCAGTAGATCTGTTTGACCGTGGCACGTTGCAACCAGGCATGCGTGCCGATGTTAACGTCATCGATTTTGAAAACCTTAAGGTACGTGTGCCGGAAATTGTCCACGATCTGCCCGCCGGTGGTGCTCGACTGCAGCAGAAGGCAGATGGTTATCTGGCGACAATGGTGGCGGGAGAGGTGACCTATCGTCATGGTGAAGCGACCGATTCGTTACCCGGACGCCTGATCAGGCCATAAGGCGTGCAAGGACCGCTGCAACATCTGAAGGTGCTTGATCTGACCATTGCGCGGGCCGGGCCAACCGCTGTGCGTCTGCTGGCAGATTGGGGTGCAGATGTCATCAAGATTGAACCGCCGCGTAACAGCAACTCGGCCACCGGCAGTCGTCGCGGGCCTGACGAACAGAATCTGCATCGCAATAAACGCGCACTGACTTTAGATTTGAAAGCCCCTGAAGGGCAGCAGGTTTTTCATCAGATTGCGCAGCAGGCGGACATTGTGGTGGAGAATTTCCGCAGCGATGTGAAGTTCCGCCTCGGTGTGGATTATGAGACGTTGTCGGAAATCAACCCGCGTCTGATTTATGCCAGCATCTCCGGTTTTGGTCAGGATGGCCCTTATGCAACACGCCCAGGTGTGGATCAGATCATTCAAGGTATGAGTGGCCTGATGTCTATTACCGGCGAGCCTGGCCAGGGTCCCATGCGTGTGGGTGTGGCCATCAGCGATACCTCCGCAGGCATGTTCCTTGGTCAGGGCATTCTGTTAGCGCTGATCCACCGTGAGCAGACCGGCAAAGGCCAGTGGGTGCAGACGTCGCTGCTGGAAGCCATGTTGAGCAAGCTGGATTTCCAAGGTGCGCGGTACACCATGAAAGGTGAGATCCCTGACCAGCAGGGTAACGATCACCCCACCCAGGTGCCCATGGGTACACTTGAAGCCAGCGATGGTTTTATCAATGTGGCGGCTTATGGCGAGGTGATGTGGCGGCGGTTCTGTGAAGCGCTGCAGGCGGATGACCTGCTCAATCATCCAGACTATCAAAGTGTTGCTGCGCGTGTTTCTCTGCGTGGTCCGCTGAAGGCGGATATGAACACCGTGACCCAACAGTTTACGGTAATTGAACTGATTGAACGTTTAACCGCTGCTGGTGTACCCGCTGGACCCATCAATAACGTTGGTGAAGCATTTGAAGACCCACAGGTGAAACACCTGGGCATGGCCATACCCGCACCCCATCCGGAGCTGGGTGATCTTGATCTGGTGCGCTCGCCGATACATTTATCGGCTTTTGCGCAGGCTGAGCGCTTTGACTGTGCGGCCCCGGATCCGGGCAGAGATTCTGCTGAGGTGCTGGCGGATTTTGGTTATACACCCGAGCAGATTGCTGCGCTGTCAGAGCATGGCATTGTTTCCAACGGTTCAGAATCCCGTACGTCTACAAGCGATAGCAAATGAACCTGCGCACTGCAGCCGGGTATGCCGTTGGCGATTTCGGCATCAACCTGTATTTCATTTCCGTGCTGACCTACCTGTTGTATTTCTATACAGACGTCATGGGCATCAGTGCCGCGGCAGCAGGAGGTGTGTTTGCCGTGGCCCGTTTTGTTGACGCGGTGACTGACCCGCTCATGGGTTTCATTGCTGAACGCACCCGCACCCGTTGGGGGCGTATGCGACCGTACCTGCTGTTTGGTGCTATCCCGCTGGCGCTGATCAGTATTCTGACGTTTACCGTGCCGGATACCGATATGGCGGGTAAAGTCACCTGGGCCTACACCACCTATATTCTGTTCGGCCTGATCTACACCGTGGTCACCATACCCTACGCCACGTTGACCGCATCGCTGACCCAGGACTATCAGGCGCGCACAAAGCTGTCTACCTATCGTATTGGCTGTGCATTTGCCGGCGGTTTTCTGGTGTCTGTGGGTACTTTTCCGCTGGTGAATCTGTTTGCAGACGAAGCTGTAGGTTTTCAGGTATTGATGCTGGGGTTTGCTGTGGTGGCCACAGCCTTGTTATGGGTGACGTTTGCCACCACCCGCGAAGTGGTTACACCAAAAGTGGAAAAGATTTCGATCAAAGACAGTCTGCTGGCCATCGGTCGTAACCCACCGCTGCTGGTGGTGATTGGTATCTTCAGCTGCGGCATGTTGAGCTTCACCGTGCGGCAGACCACAACGGCTTACTTTTTCATCTACAACGTCGGTGATCCGTCGTTGATCTCCTGGTTCTTCACCTTGACGTTGGGTTGTATGTTAGTTGGCATCTGGGCAGTGCCAAGCCTGGCGGAGCGGTTTGGTAAAGCCGGCGCTACACGCCTCGGGGCTTACCTGACTATTGTTGCCTGCATCGGTTTTTATATGACCCCTTATGATGCGATCACGGCGATATTTTTCTGGGGTTGTCTGGTTGCACTAGGCGGCACGCCGGTTGCTGTACTGGGTTGGGCGATGATTCCTGACACGGTGGAGTATGCCCAGCTCAAACATGGTGTGCGCGCAGATGGCGCCATTTACTCAACCGCCAGTTTTTTTCAGAAACTGGCGAAAACCCTGGGCGGTGCCGGTGTGGCTTTTGCGCTGGGTTTTGCCGGTTATGTGGCCAATGCAGAGCAGACGCCGGCAGCGTTGGAGACCATCCACATTCTGCTCACGCTGGTGCCTGTTGCCATTATGCTGGTGCTGATTGTGCTGACCAGAATATACAGTCTGAATCGTGAGCAGCACGCACAGATTGTGTCCCAGCTGGGCTGACGGGAACTTTTAGTGTTTAACCTCGGCAGAGGTGCCCCAGGCTTCACGTAACTTGTCTATGTTGAAGCCTGGCTCCCGCGCCGCGCCGATAATCACCGCTTCCGCCGCGGCCACTTTTTTGGCCGCATCAAGCACCTGGTCTGCAACTTCCCAGGGGATCACCACAGCGCCGTGCTGATCTGCGTGGATCAGCTCATCACTGACCACCCGCATACCGGCAACGGTTACCGGCTGACCATAACCCACCACGTGTACAAAGGCGTGAGAGGGGCCCACTCGATCAGCCATCATCTGAAAACCTGCGGGAATATCCGGCAGATCCCGGACAGAACCGTCAGTGATCACGCCCAGGGCACCAAAGCCTTTGTGGATGCTGGCGTTGACTTCTCCCCACCAGGAACCACAGGCACGCTGACTGTCGTCCAGATCCTGAATCACAATGATGCTGGGTTTGGGGCCTTCATCAATGTAAGCGTAATAACCATCGTTCATGTCTTTAGCAGCCTGACCCCGCAGATGGGTAGGGTGCGCAGCCCGAATCGCAGCGGTGCGGGCAATGCCCACCATGGGCGGCAGCTCCGGGCGGGTACAGACCAGCGGTTGGGTGGTAAAGCCATAACCACGCCGTTCCGGAATCAGTAACTCCAGCGCGTTACAGACCGTTGGCGTGTCGATGGTTTTAAGGTCGGCGATCAGCTGCTCGCTCAGTTCAGTCATGACGACTTCTCCAGGGTTGTTTGCAATGCGCTATCCAGCTCATCCTGATGATCAATCCGGTGCCATTCAAGGAAAAGTATTTTCATCGCCATGGCTACCGCCATGGGGTCGTCAAACATCAGGTGATGATAGGTCCCTGGAAACGTGATGGTGGGCAGCAGGTTGTTGGTGATATCCAGCATGTGTTGTGCATAGAAGGCACCTTCATCTTCGCTGAATTCGCCCAGCATCAAAGCGCTGCGGCACTTCAGCGCCGCAAACTTATCCCGTTGTGAAACACCCATTTCCAGGTAGTCAAACAGGCCGGGATCAAACTTCCAGGTCCAGCCGCCTTCTACCTCTTTCAGACCATATTCCGCCATGTGTGCAAGCAGCGCCGGGTGTACGCCCGGCTGTTCCGGAATCAGACGAAAGCGTCCCAGCGCGGTTTCTTTGTCTTCGTAGACGCGCAGTTTGCGGCCGGGTTTGACGCCGTCGCGTTCAACCCGCAGACCCCATTCCATATATTCTTCAGGTGGCGCAGTGGTGAAATCCATAAACAGAATGCCGCCCAGTCTGTCGCTGTAGTAGTGGCCGGTTTCAAGCGCCACATAGCCGCCAAAACTGTGGCCCACCACAATGGGTCGATCACCCAGTTCAGCGGCCTGACACACGGCCCAGACTTCATCAGCAAAGTTTTTCCCTGAATACTTTTCACGCCAGTCACTGTTGCCGTTACCGGACAGATCGATGGCCGCAACACGAAAGCGGTCAGCCAGGAAAGGGGCGGTAAAACGCCACCACTCAAGATGAGCATTGCTGCCGTGGATCAGCACAATGCCGGGCTTGCCCACCTCACCCCAGGTTTCAAAAACGATATTGGCGCCGTCGACCGTGACACTGCCGGATTGGGAAGGGGTTTCAAGGGCCTGGTTAAACCAGAAGGGTAGATCTGACATACTTATGCACGCCTTTGTCAGGCGGCTCTCTGTGAAAAAAGGCAGAACAATATCATTTATTTGTTGTGCTGGGATGCCCTGGCATCGGTTGCACAACATGAATTGGGAAAAACAGATGCTCAGCACCACAACCACCCTCATCGGCTGCCCCTACTGCGGCGAAACCTTTGAACTGGTGGTCGACCCCAGCGAAACCTCGCAAAGTTACATCGAAGACTGTTATGTCTGCTGTCGGCCCATACATCTCGACGTCACTGTTGATGCAGAGGGTGATGTGATGGTGATCGCCAGAGATGAAAACGAGTGTTAAGTTCTACAGGGTAGCTTTGTAAGCGGGGACATTGGGGAGACAAATGCAACACCTGTTGGAAGACATCACTGTGATCGATGCGGCAACTTATCTGGCTGGACCGGGTGCTGCCACGATTCTGGCGGACTTCGGCGCTAACGTGATCAAAATAGAACCGCCGGGTGGCGATGGTTATCGCAGCCTGGTGGGCGCCATCCTGTGCCGTATCACTGGCTGCTGACGTCGCGCAACAAGCGCAGTCTGGCTATGGATCTGCGCAGTGATGCCGGCCAGGCGCTGATGCATGATCTGGTGGCCAAAGCAGACGTGCTGACCACTAACTTCATGCGCTCCCAGCTGGACAAATATCAACTGTCTTATGACACGCTGAAACGCGTGAATCCACGTCTGGTTTTTGCCCACATCTCCGGCTATGGCCTGAAAGGCCCGGATGCGGACCGGCGTGCCTTTGATGTGACCGGCTGGTGGGCCCGTTCCGGATTGATGGAATTCATCCGCCAGCCCGGGCAGACCCCAATGCCCATGGCCCCGGGCATGGGTGATCACTGCACCGCAACAGCGCTGTTTGGCGCGGTTATGACCGGCCTCTACCGCCGCGAACGCACCGGTGAAGGATCGTTTGTCTCCACGTCACTGGCGGCCAATGGGGTGTGGGCCAATGGCATGGCGTTGCAGGGTGTGATAGCGGGGAACAACATCGGCACCTATCGCCAGGCCAAAGGCTGGCCAAACCCGTTCAGTGATGTGTACCGCTGCAGTGATGGTGAATATGTGGTGCTGGCGGTGATCAACACGGCGCGGGAATACCCGGCGCTGGCAGCCGCACTGGATTGTGAGCACTGGTTAGCTGATGAACGTTTTGCCAATGTGGGCAGCGTCATGAAAAACCGGCCGGACTTTCATCTGGCCATGGCGGAGGCTTTCTCGCAGTTCACTTTTGGGCAGGCCAGTGCGCGCCTGGAAGCGGCGGGTGTCACCTTCAGTCGGGTGACGCCGATGGGTGACATTATTGACGATGAGCAGATGCGCGCCAATGAGATAGTGGTCGAAACCGGGGATGACGGTGAAGGCTACCCGCTGACCATCAACAGCCCCATCAGCGTCGCTGAATCTCCCAATCGCAAACCTAAACGAGCGCCCGATGTCGGTGCAGACAGTCTGGCTGTGTTGCGGGAGCTGGGCATTGAAGAGCAGCGCATCCAGACGTTGCTGGCTGATGAGGTCATTTTCACCGCTGAAACGAAGACCCAGGAGGGGGTATGAAACTAGGTATACACGCAGGTCCACAGGATCTTTCAATGGATGAGCTCAAACGTCTCTGGCAGATTGGCGATACCAGAGGTTTTCACTGGGTTTCGGTGTGGGATCATTTCTATGCCAACCCGTTGAAAGATCGCGAAAATCCCTGTTTTGAAGGCGTTGCTGCCATGGCGGGCCTGGCGGCTTCAACTTCCAATGTTCGGGTGGGATGTCTTGTTTTCTGTGCGCTGTTCAGAAACCCAGGCGTGCTGGCAAAAGCGGGTGTCACTATTGATCATCTATCCGGTGGGCGTGCTGATGTGGGTATCGGTGCGGGCTGGTTTGAAGAAGAGTTCCGTGACTTTGGGTATGGCTTCCCACCACTGGGAGAGCGTTTTGATCAACTGGAAGAAGCTCTGGAGATAATCACCAAGCTGTGGCGCGGCGAAACCGTGGACCTTAAAGGCAAGTACTACACCATGAGCGAAGCGGTCTGTGCGCCGAAGCCGCTGGGTTTGCGCCTGTGGATTGGTGGTCGAGGTAAGCAGCGCACCGTATCGCTGGCTGCTAAATATGCTGACGGTTTTAATATGCCGTATGTGTCGCCAGAAATTGCCGCAGACCGGCTGTCGCGGCTGACACAGGCCTGTGAAAAAATTGGCCGTGATCCTGCGGAAATAGACACCAGTGTTAACCTGGGTTTTTACATGAATTCAGCCAGACAGCCGGATATAGATCCGAACGGCTCGTTAACCGGCAGCGCTCAACAGGCGGTGGATCTGATTGGCCGATTTCAGGATGTTGGCATCCAGGGCATCAATATCGCCTTCCGGCCGCCGGTAGATTGGGACAATCTGCAGGTCTACATCGAGGAAGTCATGCCTCATTTTGCCCAGTAACCGCGTTGTCTGGGTCAGCGGTTACCGGTAATTTGTTTTGTGAATTCCAGCCATTGGCCTTTTGCTGTCTGAAAAGGCACCCGCAGCGCACACACCGGTTCTGACTCAGGGACGCGGACGTTGGTATGGGTCAGAGATAAAACAACCTCGTCTTCGGCGCCCGGGTTAAGGGTAATCGGGGTGATGGCTTGCGGCGTGAACAACCAGCGCTGGTCTGCGGAATCACAGCTTAACAACACGCTGATCTCACGTTGACTGCTGTTACGCAGGGGGATAACAAGTTGATAAACATCCTCCTGCAGTTCTTTGAGCTGCACTGAATCAGGCGCAAGCCGCTGATGCAATGCAAAGAAATCATAGTTATCTAAAGGCGCAACCGCATCCTCCGGCTTGATAGCGTCAGCTTTGATCACCGCAACGTCTAACTCTTCACCACGGATGGATACCTGCAGCAGGTGATGAAAACCGCCCACAGCTTCCACGTCATTGACCGAATTCGCCGCGGCATTGGTCAAGGTGTAAGCGACACCGTCACGCACAAAGTGATGATAGTGATGGTGGTGACCGTAGAACACGCGCCCGACACCGTGTTCAACAAACAGTTTGTGCAGGCGCTCGCCATTGGTGGTGAGCAGCGGTGGCCGGTGCATGAAAAGGATTTTGTGTTCAGCGCTGCTGGTTTTCAGAACATCCTGCAGCCAGATCCATTGCTTGCCGGTGATGGTGTTGACCCCTTCCGCTGAGTCGGTATTGAGTACCACAATCTGAGTGTTTTTATACACAAACGTATAGTACAGCGGCCCCCAGTGTTTGATGTACAGATCTTCAAGCCGTGGGTCGACCTGCCGCTCGCCGTTGTACACATCGTGATTGCCCGGGACCGCATAAAAAGGCACCGGTGCCAGGGGGCCAATCTGGCGGCTGAAGCGCTGCCACTCTTCTTCAATAATCTCCAGATCGCCGTTGTAGCCTTCGATCAGGTCGCCGGCCTGGATGACAAAAGCCGGTCGCAGGCGACGTGTCTGATCGATCACGCGATTAAACTTGGCCGGATCGTGAAACTGCGAATCCCCCAGAATTACAAAGTGGAATTCATCCGCTTCAACCTCAGGCGCTTCCACAGCATGTACATAAGCCATGGTCAGGCTGATGCAGATGCCGAAGGCAAAACACAGAAACATGCGCATGAGGTGTCCGTGGCGTTGAAAAGTCAAAGTCTAGGACGGGACCGGCAGGGGCACAATAGAGTAAACTGCACTTCAAACCAGGTTCCTACGGTGTTCTGTTAAAAAACAGGGGAAAAAGATGACAACATTCCATGACCCGCGCGGCGAAGTGGCAACTGCCGCAGAGCCTTACACACTGAGCTACAACCTCACTGCGCAGGAGGGCACCGGCACCACGGTTGGCCTTCTGGCCAATGGGTTTCCGGATTCAGATAACTTCCTGCACGCGGTGGGCGCAGCGCTTACGAATCGTCTGCCGGGCTTAAAGGTTAAGTTCTGGAACAAAGGCAACGCATCTATCCCGGCGCCCGATGACATGCTGGCGGAAATCAAAGCCAGCTGTCAGGTGGCCATTGCCGCCTATGGCCACTGAGGCAGTTGTACTACCGGCACCGTGCGTGACGGCATCAGTATGGCTCGTTTAGGTATTCCTTCAGTGGCTCTGGTGACAGAAGATTTCTGGCCCCAGGGAGACTTTACCGCCCGTTCGCTGGGTATGCCTGATGCACCCCGTGTGCAGCTCCCGCATCCCGTAGCAGGCACTGGAGAGGCTAATCTGCAGCGTGTGGCCAGCGAGGTTGTGGATAATATTATGCAGAGTTTTACGGCGGAACCCGATCATGTCTGAGTGGCTTGAAGCTGCAGATGAAGCTGCAGCGCTGGAACAGTTGCACGACCTTGGCTGCACCGATGGTCTGCCGGTGGTGATTCCCACCATCGAGCGGGTTGAGCGCATGGTCCTGGCCAGCGGTCAGGCAGCAGATATGGTGCTCGGGGTGATGGGTCCGGCGTTAGGTGTTGCAACCGTCGAAAAAGTGGCAGTGGCTGCGGTAATGGCAGGCTGTACCGCCGAACACATGCCGGTGGTGATGGCTGCTGTACAGGCGGTGCTGCAGCCTGAATTTGATTTAACTGAAATGCAGTCTACTACCCACTGCACGGCACCATTGATCATTGTGAACGGGCCGGCAAGGCACGACTGTGGTGGCATCGCAAGTGGCTTTGGTGCGTTGGGCCCTGGGCACCGGGCGAATGCCAGTATCGGCCGCGCATTACGTCTGTGCATGATCAATATCGGCGGTGCACGTCCGGGCTCATCAGATATGGCGCTGCTGGGGCATCCTGGCAAGTTCACCTACTGTCTGGCGGAAGACGAAGAACATTCACCGTTCACACCGCTACATGTTGGTCGTGGATTTGCGCCTGACGACAGCGTGGTGACGGTGATTGGCGCAGAAGCCCCACATTCGGTGATCTACTCGGGTAATGCAGACGACCCCAACGATGCAGAAAACCTGTTACACCAACTGGCGGTAGGGCTGGCCAATATGGCGACCAACAATGCGGTGCTCACCGGTGGCGGTGCGGTGGTGGTTCTGAATCCGGAACATGCGCAGATTTTGTCCCAGGCCAACTTAACCCGTGAACACATCGTGCAGCGCCTGTTTGAGCTGACCCACTTTCCCAAAGCACAGCTCAAACAGTATGGCGGTTCGTTTGCCACGCGCATTACCGGCGATGATGATTATCGGGCGTTTAACGCGCCAGAAGATATTCTGCTGCTGATGGCCGGCGGCAGCGGCCTGTATTCCATGGTCATGCCGAGCTGGTGTGCAGGCAAACATAAAAACAGCGCGGTGAGCCAGCTTGTTGAGCTGAATCCGTTCTGCGAAATACCCGGGTAAACCCCACAAACCAAACAATGACCCTTTGAGACGGAGTAGTTGATGACCCTCATCAAACAAGAAGATGTAATCCAGAGTGTGGCGGATGCGCTGCAGTTTATTTCCTACTATCACCCGCTGGATTTTATCCGTGCCATGCGGGGTGCCTGGGAGAAAGAAGAGTCGCCGGCGGCTAAAGCTGCACTGACTCAGGTGCTGGTGAACTCGAAAATGTGCGCCATGGGTAAGAGGCCTATCTGCCAGGACACCGGTATTGTGAATGTCTTCCTGACCGTGGGTATGGATGTGCAATGGCAGGCGGACATGTCCGTTGAAGACATGATCAACGAAGGTGTACGTCGAGGTTATACCCATCCGGACAACGTCCTGCGCGGCTCTGTGCTGACCGACCCGGATGGCGCGCGCAGCAACACCAAAGACAATACGCCTGCGGTGATTCACACGAAAATTGTTGCCGGCGACAAAGTGGATATTGAAATTGCCGCGAAAGGCGGTGGCAGTGAAGCCAAGGCTAAATTTGCCATGTTGAACCCCTCTGACGATGTCGTCGACTGGGTGCTCAGCGTTGTGCCCACCATGGGTGCCGGCTGGTGTCCGCCCGGGCTGCTGGGTGTCGGGATCGGCGGTACGCCTGAAAAAGCCATGCTGCTGGCCAAAGAATCACTCATGGAACCGCTCGACATGCACGAACTGCAGGCACGGGGTGCCAGCAATCATTATGAAGAGATGCGTCTGGAGCTGTTTGAAAAGGTCAACGGTCTGGGCATTGGTGCTCAGGGTCTGGGCGGCTTAACAACTGTGTTAGACGTCAAGGTGAAAGAATACCCAACCCACGCCGCCAACAAGCCGGTGGCGGTGATTCCCAATTGCAGCGCTACCCGCCACGTGCATTTTGAGCTCGATGGGTCAGGTCCTGCTGAGTTCGTACCGCCGGATCTATCGGAATGGCCGGACATCGAATTTGAAATGGGTGATGACGTGAAGCGCGTCAACATGGACGAGATCACCCCTGAGCTGGTGCAGTCACTGAAGTCCGGCGACACCCTGCTGCTGTCCGGTAAGATGCTCACCGGACGCGATGCAGCACATAAGAAAATTGCTGATCTGCTGGAAAAAGGTGAACCCCTGCCGGTAGATTTCACCAACCGGTTTATTTATTACGTCGGCCCGGTTGATCCCGTGCGCGAAGAAGTAGTCGGCCCGGCCGGCCCAACCACCGCTACCCGCATGGACAAATTCACCCGCATGATGCTGGAGGAAACCGGTCTTGCCGGCATGATCGGCAAAGCCGAACGTGGTCCGGTGGCCATTGAAGCGATTCGCGACAACAAAGCCGTGTACATGATTGCGGTGGGCGGGGCAGCCTATCTGGTGGCTAAAGCCATCACCAAATCGACGCTGATTGCCTTTCCAGAACTGGGTATGGAAGCCATCTATGAATTCGAAGTGAAAGATATGCCGGTGACGGTAGCGGTGGACTCAACCGGCGAGTCAGTGCACATTCAGGGGCCGAAAATATGGTCGCAGAAAATTGCTGAGCGCATCCCGGCGACAGCAGTATAGCTGCCGCCTGAAGGCGGCTTAATTTTACAGGGCGTCGAGATACTTCTCGGCGTCCAGCGCCGCCATGCAGCCAAATCCGGCGCTGGTGATCGCCTGACGATAGACATGGTCGGCAACATCACCGGCTGCGAACACGCCGGGTACGCTGGTGGCTGTGGCGTTGCCCTCGGTACCACTGTGAATGCGGATATAGCCATTTTCCATATCCAGCTGATCGGCAAAGATGCCCGTGTTTGGCGTATGGCCAATGGCAATAAAGACACCCATCAGATCAATCTTTTTGTCTTCACCAGCAGTGCTGGTGATGCGCATGCCGTTTACACCCTGCTCGTCACCCAGGACTTCTGCCAGGTTATGGTTCCATACCGGTTCAATGTTGGCTTTGGCCAGCAGACGATCCTGCAGAATTTTCTCTGCGCGTAACTCGTCACGACGGTGCACCAGATAAACTTTGTTGGTAATGTTGGCCAGATACAGCGCTTCTTCAACTGCCGTGTTGCCGCCGCCGATAACCGCAACGTCCTGGCCGCGGTAGAAAAAGCCGTCGCAGGTGGCACAGGCGCTGACACCGCGACCTTTGAAGTTTTCTTCTGATTCAAGACCCAGATACTTTGCTGATGCACCGGTTGCAATAACCAGCGCGTCACAGGTGTAAGTGGCCTGATCACCGATGAGCGTAAACGGTTTGCTGCCCACATCCGCGGTATGAATGTGGTCGTTGATAATTTCAGCGTCAAAACGCTCAACGTGCTCCGCCATCTGCATCATCAGTTCCGGACCCTGCAGCTCGGCATGTCCACCCGGCCAGTTTTCCACTTCTGTGGTGGTGGTGAGCTGGCCGCCGACTTCAACGCCGGTAATCAGAGCGGGTTTAAGGTTGGCGCGTGCTGCATATAATGCGGCTGTGTAGCCCGCCGGGCCTGAGCCCAGTACGATAAGCCGATGGTGTACGTTTTCCGTCATGTGCGTGCCGCGCTTAAAAAAGTAGGCCGCATTCTAGGGAAACTCGACGCAATTATCACGTCTTCAGAGGTTTGCGTTGGCTTCACGCAGGCGTTTGGAACCCAGCAGCTCACCCACCCGGGCAACCACCTCCTCTGCGCGAAACGGCTTGGCCAGATAGTTGGTCTGCTTGTCGGGTGTCCAGTCGTTTAAAGCATCGTTGGTGAAGCCGGAAATAAACAGCACCGGTAAATCCGGTGCGCGCAGCCGCAGCTCGTTCACCAGGTTAGCGCCGGTGATGCCGGGCATGACCACATCTGCGATCACCAGCGACACGGTACTGGGTGAAAAAGCCTCCCGGGCAGCACTCACATCGGTAAACCCGCGCACATAGTATCCCGCGCGTTGCAGGGCGTTGCGGACCACACGTACCACACCCGGGTCATCGTCGATCACCATGATGCTGACCTCGTTGTCTATCACGTCCAGAGTGGGTTGATAGTCGCGGGTTTCAGCAATAGGCAGATAAACTTTGACGGTAGTGCCGACTCCTACTTTCGAGTCGATTTCGATAAACCCACCGTACTGAGAAACAATACCGTAACAGGACGACAGCCCCAGACCGGAGTTACTCAGCGTGTCTTTGGTACTGAAGAAGGGATCAAATATTTTTGCCTGGGTCTCAGCGTCAATACCGCGGCCGGAGTCTCCCACCTCCAGCAAAGCGTAGTGCCCTGACTTATCGCCTTCAGCTTCGCTTTCAAATTCCACCCATTGCAGCGAAATCTCGAGTTCGCCACCGTCGGGCATGGATTCACGGGCGTTGTTCACCAGGTTGACCAGAATCTGCTCAAACTGAGATTCGTTAATTCGGACCAGCAGCGGATCATCGATATAAGATTCAATGACCACGTAACGGGAATCCAGCGTGTGTTGCATCAGCAAGCTGTGTTCACTCATCAGATGGCTGAGGTCGTGGATTTCTGATGACGGCGGTTGGCCATGCCCAAACGTCAGCAGCTTGTTGGTGAGATTGGCGGCGTTGGTGGTCACCCGGCGAATTTCCCGCCGCGGGGTGCCTTCGGGTAATTCATCAGAGATGCCCATGATCACCGTTAACATATTGTTAAAGTCGTGAGCAACGGCGGCTGCCATGGAGCCCATGCCTTCCAGGCGCTGGGCCTGGGTCAACTGGTCACCTACTTTGCGCTCCTTTTCATAGTCGCGCAGAACGAGCTGCACATGGTTGGGGTTGGCGCCGAACAGTAAGCCGGAGGTTGCATAGAGCTCCACCCAGACCCAGCGGCCATCCGCGTGACGCAGGCGCACTTCCATGCGTACAGGTGGTTTGTCCGGGGTGAGGTGCTCAAGCAGATCCTGCTCCTCAGGATGCAGGTAATAAGACAGCGGGCGGTCGATGAAGTTGTCTGGTTTGTACCCTAACAGTTTCTCTATACCGTCAGATACGGCAAATACGTCGTCCCCTCGTACCTGCATAACACCGTCAAAGTACCGGGTGATCAGCGATTGCAGGATCGAGGCCTGTTTCTGAGAGAAGGACTGGCGTTCGCGGGTACGCCGGTCTGAGCGTGCCCGGGACAGTTCTGACAATTGCACAATGGCAAACACCACAACTGATATGAATGCTGATACCGCAGCGGTTGCGGATGGATCTGTACCCTCAACGGTAAACGCAACGTAAATACAACGCAGTACAATCAGGCTTAACCAGATGCGCGAACCCAGGGTGCCCAGCAAGCCGGCGCCTGCAGCCATGCTGATCAGTACGACACAGCTGATGGCCGGATCCGGAGCGAAAAGAATGCTCTGCAGCATGATGTTAGCTGCCAGATAATGTCCCGCAACAATCGGACTCTTGAACATATGCATGACCACAATGGCCAGCGGGAAGGTTGCGGATGCCATCAGAATCAGCCAGGCCTGTGCGGTATAGCCATAAGAATAGGTCAGCCCGGCAGCGACAATACTGGCGACCATGGTCGACAGGCTTAAATACACCAGCAGCTGGGACAGCCGATCGGCCTGTTTGTCCGCGGGCAGGAAACCCCGCGCAAAATCGATGGCTAATGACATAGTCTGATCGCCTGAACAGGCGCTCCCGCCCTTGGAAAGTCCTGCATGGTAGCAAATAGACCCCTGCCTGCGAGGAGACAATTGTGCTTATAATGTGGGCTGTTTTTACTGGGGAGATGGAACATGGCAAGAGTTAAATTTGGTGCATTTGTGGCACCCCACCATCCAATTGGGGAACATCCAACACTGCAGTTACAGCGTGATCTGGAGCTGGCAGCCCACCTGGATAAGCTCGGATATGACGAATTCTGGTGTGGTGAACACCATTCCACCGGTTGGGAAGTGATTGCCAGCCCGGAGCTGTTTCTGGCTGCGGCTGGAGAACGCACTCACAACATCAAACTGGGCACTGGCGTCATTTCGCTGCCTTACCATCACCCGTTTAACGTAGCGCAGCGCCTGGTGCAGCTGGATCACATGACCCGGGGACGTCTGATCTTCGGTTCCGGTCCCGGTGCGCTGCCGTCAGATGCGTACACATTGGGGATAGATCCCATGGTGCAGCGTGATCGTCAGGATGAGGCGCTGGGCGTGATTCGAAAACTCCTGCGTGGGGAAGACCGCTTCAGTCACGACAGCGACTGGTTTACCTTGCGTGATGCCAAACTGCAGTTACTACCCTTACAGGAAGATCTGCCGTTTGCGGTGGCATCTATGATCAGCCCATCCGGCATGACTCTGGCGGGTAAACATGGCACCGGTGTTTTATCCATTGGCTCCATGAGCTCTGCAGGTTTGCAGGCACTGCCCACCCAATGGTCGTTTGCCGAAACCGCGGCGGCCGAACACGGTAACGTGGTGAACCGGGACAACTGGCGTGTGGTCATGTCCTGGCACATTGCGGAGACTAAAGAACAGGCCAAAGCTGAAGCCAAAAACGGCCTGTACCGCTGGCATAACGAATACACCGTAGGCACGCTGATGCGTCCCGGCGCTGAACCTTACAGCTCACCGGACGAAGCAGTATCTGATGAAGTGCTGGCCGGTGGCGGCGCGCTGGTGGGTACACCGGACGATATGATCAAAGCGGTGAAAGACATGCTGGCGCTGACCGGCGGTTTTGGCACCGTGATTGGTTTTGCCCACGACTGGGCTAATCGGGAAGATACCCTGCGCAGCTGGGATATGGTCGCCCGTTACGTGATGCCGGAAGTCAACGGCATGCTGGATAACTATCGCGAGTCACAACAGTACGTGATCAACAATCGCGAAGTATTTGATCGCGCCGGTGAAGCGGTGATGGCGAAGATCATGTCTAACGAGCAGGCTGTGGCGGCAATGAAGCAGGAAGCAGATGGCCAGGCGGCGATGCCGGCACATCATGCGCCGGATTTGTCAGATAAGAGCAGTTCCGGCGGCTAATCGGTCAGATCACTTCATCTTTTTGCAGCGCAGCTATCTCAGCTGCGCTGTAACCCAGCGAGATAAGAATCTCTTCGGTATGTTCACCCAGCTCCGGCGGTGGGCGTTGTACCACCGGTGGAGCCGGCTCACTCATATGCCCCGAGCTGACCACCTGTACCTGAGTGTCTGGCTCGCCGGGTTTGGCTATAGAGGTCAGACTCAGGCGATGCTGATTCTGCTCATCAGCGGTGGATTCCGCCAACGTCTGAATGGCTGCTGCGGGTACACCTTCGTCCTGCAGAACCTTCAGCCAGTGTGCCGTGGTGTTGCTCGCAAATGCAGGGTTCAGAGCGGTCGCAAATTCCGCGGTGGCACGAATCCGATCAACCGGTTCCGGGTGTTTTTCAAACAGGTCTTCGCGCCCGATGGCGCGCATCAGCGCCTGTGCCTGCGCATCGCGTAAGCCGATCACCTGAATGAATCCGTCCGATGTTGCAAACACGTTGGCTGTGGGTTGTCTGGTGGGCGAGGCGTTGCCCAACAATTCGGGTGTGGTGCCGTTGACCAGGTAATTACTCACCTGGGCGGCCTGCATGACAAAGGCAGAGTCCATCATGGATACATCTATACGCTGACCTTCGCCGGTGACGTGGCGGCGGAACAGAGCGGCGCTGATTGCAAAAGCTGCGTTTAACGCCGTACTCATATCCACGGAGAAATAACCGGTGCGCACCGGTCCGGTTTCGGCGTGGCCACTGATACTCATCATGCCGGAAGCCGCCTGAATGGCGCCGTCAAAGGCTGGCAGTTCAGATTTTGGCCCACTCTGGCCGTAACCCGAGATAGAGGCGTAAACGATGTCTGGTTTGCGCGCGCGCATGGCTTCATAACCAAAACCCAGGCGCTCGATGGTGCCGGGTTTGAAGTTCTCAACCACGGCGTCTGCGGTATCCAGCAGTTTGAATATAATGTCTTTAGCCTGTGGATGTTTTAAATCCAGCGTCAGACTGCGTTTGCCCAGGTTGCAGGTGAGGAACGAAGGCGCCATGCCGTCCGCTCCGGTGGAGAGCAGGCCACGGGTGATGTCCCCCACGCCACGGGCTTCAATTTTAATCACATCAGCGCCCAGCTGAGCCAGTTGCTGGGTTGCAAACGGCCCGGCCAGAACCTGAGTGAAATCGAGAATGCGCAGCCCGCTGAACGCCTGATGTTCACTCATGGCTAACGTGGCGCCAGTTCAAATATCCACAGATAGCCGCTGTTGAATGCTTCCATGGGCATTGGGCCACCACCGCCATATTTGCGGCCTAGTTCAGCCATGACGGGTTCAATTGCAGGGCCGTCCATCACGCGCACCAGCTGGCGCTCGTATAACTTGCCGTCTACGCGCAGAATCGCGCGACCGTCTTTTTCCGCCTGAATGGGCCACTGCTTCCAGATTTTGCCCCACCAGGTGGTCATGTAACCGCTGGGAATGTAGATGCGGCCATCGTGTTCAGCGATCCAGGTAGTGCGTGATGCAGCTGGATCCAGCAGCTGAAATTCAACCGTGTTGTAGTCTTTAACAAAAGACCAGTCCGGTTCTTCTGTAACCAGTTCGCCGGAGGTAAACGGCCCACCGGCAACAATTTCCATCGGCCCATCTGAAAAACGCGCTGCAATCAGCGTGCCTGCAACAACCAGAACAATAAGGCCCAGCAGCCCGCCAATAATTTTAAGTAACATTTTCATAGTGTTGGCTCCCAAAACCTCTCCATGTTGGCTGGGATAGTGTCTGTTCTACGAGCGCTTGTCGAGGGTTCCAAGCCTGCTGGAAGTAACGAATAATGGCTGCTGATACCGGCAGCCTTTGGTGGGCTGGAAGCCGGCTTTACATGCATGTGATCACCCAGCATGTGCAGGCACGGGAATCGTACTTTGCCTTGTTAGGGCGTTACGCTATTTCCGGAGACTACGAAACAGGACCCATGACATGAACATTCGAGCCGATCTCGATAAAACTGAATTTGTCAGCAGCGAAGATTTCACCTGGCATCCATCCCCCCTGGCCGGAGTCGAACGCGTGATGCTGGATCGCGTTGGTGATGAGGTGGCGGTAGCGACCAGCCTGGTGCGTTATGCCAAAGGTGCCAGCTTTGACCCGCACAAACATGCCCTGGGTGAAGAATTTATTGTGCTGGACGGTGTGTTTTCCGATGAACATGCGGATTACCCCGCAGGCAGCTATATCCGTAACCCACCGGGTACCGGCCATACACCCCACAGCGACCCTGGCTGCGTGATTTTTGTGAAGCTGCGACAGTTTGATGATGCGGACCTGACGCCGGTGGTTGCGCAGATGCCTTTGCAGACAGATGTGGCTGAGCCCAGGCAGCATGAGTTGTATCAATACAACGACGAGCAGGTGAGCTATGTGGAGGTGCCTGCCGGCCAACGGTTTGCTTTTGCCGCGTCTTATTACGTGCGTGAGCTGCTGATCATCAGCGGCGAGCTCGACTGGCAACAGGAAGAAACGCGCCGACTTGGGCCCTGGAGCTGGATACGTATGGCCCCAGGGCAACCGCTGCGTATCAATGCAGTCACACCCTGTGTACTGTTCAGTAAAACAAGACCAATCTATAGGAATGCAGATGTCTAAGACCGCACTAATTACCGGCGCATCCGCCGGCCTGGGGGCAGAGTTTGCCCGCCAGCTGGCGCAGCAGGGCTACAACCTGGTGCTGGTGGCCCGGCGGCTGGAGAAACTGAATGAGTTGGCTGAGGGCCTGCAGGGTGAACACCCCAATTTAACTGTGAGCTGTATAGCCGCAGACCTCAGCGACAAAGCAGCGCCACAACAGATTTTTGAGCAGACGCAAGCTCTGGGTATTGATATCGATTTTCTGATCAATAATGCCGGCGCCGCGGGCCCGGACCTGCTCACGGAGAAACCCTGGCAACCCCATGCGGATTTTCTGCAGCTGATGATGTTGAGTGTTACCGAGTTATGCTATCTGTTTACACCCGGCATGGTGGAGCGCGGGTTTGGCCGCATGATCAACGTGTCTTCTGTTGCTGCGCGTATCGCCCGCGCCGGTGACTGCCATTATGGCCCGACTAAAACTTATCTTGTTGCGTTATCTGAGGGCATGGGCCTGGCGGTAAAGGCTAAAGGCGTACATGTGTCTGTTTTGTGCCCGGGTTTCACACACACTGATTTTCACGAAGTCGCGGGCATGTCCGATATGAAAGCCGCTATGCCTGAGTTTCTCTGGTACAGCGCAGAAACCGTGGTGCGGGAAGGTTTGCAGGCGGTAGAGCGGGGTAAGCTCATCTGTGTGTCCGGGCGTCTGTACCGATGGCTGGATCCCTTCCTGCAATCTAAACTCACAAGAGGGCTGCTTCGTAAGGTGTTTTAAAGAATGAAAAATTTCCTGTTTATAGCTGTATTGCTGGCACCGGCGGCTTACGCCGATTGTGTGGATGACGTGGTGACTGCCCAGGCGGATATCGAAGCGATTGTGGGCGCTCTGGATGCGCGCCAGCAGGTCGAGTTGACGGCAACTTTGCTTGAATTATGCGACAAACGTGTGGTCGGCAGCAGCGTGCTGGAAACAGATGAGCAACGGGGCTTTACCACCCACGGGTTGAACCCGGAACGAACCGATTCGACGCGTAATCCTGTGGGGCAGGGCGTGCCGGTGATTATAGATGCAGAAATCGCCACGCCAGAAACGAGAAAAGCTCGCTCGACTCGTTAGAATCAGCAAGCTTCTCGTTAGTTAGGGGACTAGCCCGACCCGGCAGCTCAAGGCTACAAGGTCGGTTAGTTTCCCTGTAGTGCTTTCACACTACTGGTTATCTTCTCTTTGCCAAACGTCTTCAGCAGATCCAACAACCGATGACCTAAGTCGTTATTTTCCGACGCCTTTTACGTCGCGCTTCTCAAGTGTCCGGCACCTTCAAAGCTTCAGATTCGCCGCTCCGCCCTCGCACATGCGCTTAGACTTCGTTGCTAACCCTTGAGCCGTCTTAGCCTGACGACCCTGGTCTCGGCTAGAGACCGTAAGCTCACGAGGCCCATTTTTCCGACTTCCCTGACCTTCCTTCTACCCTTGCGGGTGGTCTGGCTGGCCTGTTCTGTCTTCTAACTGTGTCTCCTGACCTTGGTTATTACCTTACTCCCGTGAGAAAAAGAGACCAGTGAAACAGCAGCATGTTGCGGTGGATAGGCTGGGGATAAGTTGGGGTTGGCGGTTGATAAGTGGCTCTTAAGTGGGCGTAACGCTCAGGCGGCGCGTTGTGATTTATATGTAACGTACTGATGCGTAATGGAATTTTTTTGTATGCAAGGCTTTCATGTTGGGCAGATGAATTTTTAAAATTCAGGCGGCAAGTGGCACCGCGCGCAACAGTTGCATCTTGTTCGTTCCGTTAGAGGTTCGCAACTAATGGTTGTAGTTTGTTTTGAGAAGTGCTGGAATCGGGTCAGCGTAGTTTGTTCATCATCTAAGCAATCGGGGAGATATGCTTATGTACGATTCAGCTGGCGCCAGACGACTCTGTCTGACAATTCTCTTTTCTCTACTCGGCATGGGGGTTTTCTCACTCCCGGCATTTGCCGAACAATCGCAACTTATCGAAGAAGTCGTTGTTACCGGTTCCTACATCAGGGGTACACCCGAAGATGCAGCTTTACCGGTAGACGTCATTGATGCCCAGGAACTGCGCGACAGAGGTAATCCGTCGGCGCTGGACCTGATTCGAGCTATGCCGTATGTAGGCCCTACCCTGGGTGAAAGTAATCAGTTTGGTCCCAACCAGGGTGTCATCGGCACCGGCAACGTCAACCTGCGGGGGCTCGGCGGCATGCGGACTCTGGTGTTGATGAACGGTCGGCGCACCACCTATACACCGGCAGAGGGCCCGGGTGGCGTTGACACTAACCTGTTGCCCATTGCCTCCATTGGCAGGGTAGAAGTCCTGAAAGACGGCGCCGCCGCCATTTACGGGTCAGACGCCATTGCCGGGGTTGTAAACTTTATAACCCGCCGCGACCTTGACGGCTTTGAGTTCGACGGCGAATACCGCGCTATTGAGGATTCCGGTGATCACAGGTGGTCCATTAACTGGGGTTGGCAGGGTGACCGGTCAAACGTGCTGATTTCCTACGCACAACAGTATCGAGGTGAGCTTAAATCCACAGACCGCGATTGGGCTGTGCCGCCTTATCTGGTGAACCCGACGGGTTGGTCTGCCTTCAGCACACCCGGAAACTTTATACCCAGAGGCGTGGGCGGGACACCCGTCGCTGGCATCACACCGGATTCAAACTGTAACGAGCTGGGTGGTTATCTGGATGGCCTGCCCGCCGCCAGTGGCGGACCCGCCTGCCGTTTTTCGTTTATTCCCTTTGACAACATTGTGGAAGAAACAGAAAAGCAGCAACTGTATGGTGAACTCAACGTCGAAATTGCCGATGGTGTCGAGTTCCATATAGAAGGCCTGTGGGCTAAAACCGAACTGCCCGAATACCGCACCTCACCTTCTTACCCACCTACTTCAGGTCCCAACGGCCCGGGTGCGTTTCAGTTCAGTGTGTTTAATGACCCGCTGGGCCCTTCACAGTTTTCCAACAACCCGGGCGCACTCACAGCCCTGCAGCAGGCGGGTTTACCCCAGGCAACCATCGATGCCACCGATTCCGTGCAGTTGTTCTTCTGGCGACCTAACGGCTGGGGTGGCATACCAGAAATCACAGGAGGTAATGGTGGCCAACTTAACGTCAACACATTCGATATGGCGCGCGTCTCGGCGAGCTTAAAAGGTACATTCCAGGAAAGCTGGCTGGAAGGCATAGGCTGGGATTTAGCGGTCACCTATTCAGACTCGCAACACTCGCGCAGCGGGGTCGACATTATGATCACGCGGCTGCAGGACGCACTGAACGGCCTGGGTGGACCTGACTGTAACGGCATCGCCTTCGGTCAACCAGGCTCCACCTGTGAGTTTTTTAATCCATTTTCCAATGCCATTGATCGCAGTGGGCCCTACGGTGGGGTAAACCCGGGCTACGTGAGTGCAAATGACAACTCCAATGACATTCAGCGCTGGATGATCGAACGCTGGGACGTCGTACAGGACCAGTCATTGCTGGTAGTAGACGCGGTTGTAGATGGTGAAATGGGCTTTGAATTGCCGGGCGGCCAGATCGGCTGGGCCTTTGGTGGGCAGTATCGTGATATCGAATATCAAACCCGGCCCAATAATCCACTGATCGACGCCAGGGTGACGCCCTGTCCGGAGCCTGGCGACACCAGTTGTGCCCTGCCCACCGGACCGTTTATTTTCCTGGGCCAGTTTATCCCTCAGGAGCTGGAGTCCGATGTCTGGGCGGTTTTTGGTGAGCTCGCGATTCCGCTACTCGATACCCTTGATGTGCAGATTGCCCTGCGCCATGAAGACTACGGCGGCCTGACAGGCAGTACTACCGATCCGAAAATCTCATTCCGCTGGCAGCCTTTAGAGATGATTGGCTTTCGCGGCTCGGTTGGATCCACCTTCCGCGGACCCACGCCGGTGAACCTGTCGCTGCAGGCCACCGGCCTGCAGCCTGTGCCAGCCGCTGCCAATCAGTATCGTTCCATCGACTTCTCCGGTAATCCGGGACTCGATCCTGAAAAGGCAGATACCATGAGCTTCGGGGTGCTCTTCAATATCGGAGAATTCAGTGCCATTGTGGATTACTGGAACTATGATTTTGAAGATCAGATAACCTCGGTACCTTACGTGGCGGTTTCCAATGCAGTGGGTAACGGTCCCGGCACGGGTGCTCAGTTGGCCAACTGTTCTCATCCGCTGCGAGATCTGGTGGTGTTCGATCAGAACAATACCTGTACCCAGGGTGTGACGCTGGGTAATCAGATGCAGCGGATTTCATCCCCGGTGGTGAACGGATCGCCGGTTGAAATTGCAGGCCTGGATATTTCGCTGAAGTATGATTTTGGCGAAGTGGCAGGCGGTATGCTGAGAGCAGGGGTTGACGCCACCTACACCGACAAATACGAGCAGGATGCCTTCAGCTTTGGTGGGGTACCCATTCTCGATGCGTATGACGCGGTTGGTTACACTAACTACGAACGCTTTCCTGGCACCGTGTCCAAGTGGCGCGCACTGGGCCATGTGAACTTCAACAGCGGTGACTGGAACTTCCGCTATGAAGTACGCTATGTCGGCGGCGTAGATGATGACCGGGATCAACCCTCTGTGTTCGATGCAGCGGGGAATCTGGTGACCATTAATTACGGCAAGACGGTGGACGACTTTTACTCCCACAATTTCTATGTGAACTGGGCCGGGCCATGGGAGACAGACTTGTCGTTGGCGGTGGTCAACATGCTGGATGATGATCCATCGGAAGCGCGCCACCAGCTCGGCTATGACCCCTATATTGGTGATCCGCTTGGGCGCACGATAGAAATAGGCATACGCAAGACGTTTTCGCGAAAATAGTAATCGAAACAGGCACACATGCGGGCAGGGCTGTCAGCCCGCATGTCCTTTGCCACTTTCATCCAGTAATACCTTTTGCTTTACTGCTCACATACAAGCATATGGCTGAATCTTGTCCATCCACCACATCAGCTCAGACTTAAAGAGTGGTTGCTTTGCAACTGAAGTTGGCGACGCCATCGCTTACTGGTGGTATAAATCTCAATCTAAACGGCTCACAGTGCAGGTTGGGAAAAGCCGTACCAGCCTGTTGTTGCTTGATTACAAAGTAGAATCTGTGCATCCCACATTGCTCGTTTGGCACTTTGTTGATATCGCTTATACGTTGGCAAACTGGCTCAATGCGAATTTGGGTACCTGTACCTTTTCGCACAAGGTCAGTCTGCCTGCAGGCGTCACTCGCAAGGAGATAGGTTAATGCCAAATTCTAAAGAACTTCCAAGCCTGGAGGAGCTGGAAGTTCGACTAAGCAATGGAGAGATTATTTCCTCTACGATAGTTCGAAAGGTTTATCAGCAAGCCCTTCTGGAAGACTTAGACACTGGCCTTGATGTACACGAAGCGTGTGTACGCGTAACCAAAAGCCGATCTGAATTTGATTTTGCGGTGTAGTGAGCCTCAACAGGCAAACTATTCCACTTCTGAGCCTATTTCTCTCTAACCCTTGCTGTTCAATTGTCTTTGAGAACCAGCAGCAACAGGAAAATATTGATCCATTTGCAGCAATTCAGCTGGCCAGGAGAGGTCAGCAAGGTCAATTGCTCATAAGACCTGGAGTTTCAACCACAATCATTTGACAGTGCAGCTACAGCGGGTAACATACGCGCCCTCGCATTCGTGCGAGTCTGAACGCCGGGTGTTTAGCTCAGTTGGGAGAGCGACGGCCTTACAAGCCGTAGGTCACAGGTTCGACCCCTGTAACACCCACCAATTCCTCCTTTGGAATTGACTACGGAGCGGTAGTTCAGCTGGTTAGAATACCGGCCTGTCACGCCGGGGGTCGCGGGTTCGAATCCCGTCCGCTCCGCCAATTTTTTTCTTATTAAACAACCACTTAGCGCCCGTTAAGCGGTATTCACCCCCAGGTTTACCCCCAGCTGCCTCATTTTTGTGCCTCCTCGATCTGCGCGAGTAGCCGTGCTATATCGCCTGCGTTCGGGATCCATTTTGCATAGTGCTTTTCAATCACGGATCGGCTGTTGCCAGATTGGACCGCAACATCATTGATGTTCATGCCGCCTTGTAGAGCTAAAGATATGTACGTATGCCGCCAGGGGTAGAGGCCCAGGCGTCGCCGCACGTTGGCAGTCTTGTGTGCTCGGTTCCATTTATCCATCAGCCAATCGGCATCTTTAAACATATGGCCTTCGGGCGTTTTGAATATTAGGCCACCTTCAAACCGTGTCGGGTATTCGTTCAACAGGGACCGAATTACCTGCGGGACGATCACATAACGGCGTTTTGTTTTCGTGTGTGATTGCATCTTTCTGCGCACCATTGCTTGCCAGACGTTGAAGCCGGTGCCGTCGTAGTCGGACCAATGCAAGCCGAGGAGCTCGCTAGTACGCATGCCCGTGTAGAAGCCTGTCAGGAAATAGGCGTAAGCGATCGGCCAGGGTCGGAGCTTTGGCAATAGGAGGTCGCGCTCCGCTGCGGTATAGGGGTCGGGTTCTGGCTGCGCGTCTTTCTTCGACTTCTTTATTTTCCAGTCTTCGAACGTTTTTACACCAGCGGGTCTGCAAATTCGGTTGAGCACAGAAACCGCCTCTCTTTTTGTTTTCTTCGAGACTTTCTTGGGGAGTAAATGCCGCTGCATGTCCTCTAGGGTCAACGATGTGATGGGTCGATTGTCGAAGGTGATCCAATGAGAGTTATACAGAGACTCATAACCGTCGAGGGTGCTGTCGGCGACTCCGTCAACTTCAGGCGCGATCACGTCAATGTAATGCTGAAACCAAAAGCCTAAGGTTTCGGGTGCGGTAACATCGCTACCGGTAAGCCAAGCCTTGACGACTTCCCAGGATTCCCCGAGGGCAAGCATTCGGTCGGCGTCGTTGCAAAGTTTTTCGACCGTCTTGTGCGCCGCCTTCGTAGGCTTGTAGTCGAGCGCGACTGACCTACGAGCGGTTTGTCCGTTGATGGTAACGCTAAACCGGGCTTCGTACTTTGAGCCGTTTTCCCTGATGCTAGCCACTGTTCGATTTCCTCCCAATAGTAAACGGTCCCATGCCCTTCGATAGTCGCATAGTGCAGTCCTTCCTTCCAAGCGCGGGCGCGGCGCTTCTTAAGTTGTTCGAGAGTTAGTCCGTATCGCGAGAACATTTGCTCCGCGTTCAGCGCACAAGGCAGGCTTTGATCTAGCATTACTGGTACCTCCCGACAGAAGTGAGCAGCACTTCGATCTTCAGTGATAAGTCCTTCATAATCCCATCCTCGCAAACCCGATCAGCCGAGCATGACCCAGCGCTTAAACGGCGTTGATCAAAAATTGGTTCACTCGGTGCCGTCTTCGATACCGCCGCCACTCCTGATTGGCGCCACGAATCAGAGAAGCTCTCATAATTATATAAAAACATATAATATCGTTCCGCAAATTTGAGTGTAGTAATCACACAACATAGCGCCCTAAAATTTAATTTCGACGTTACGCCGGCCGATCTATGGTGTCAATAATCGATTGTATGAAATCTACTAAATTGCGCTTACGTGATGGATGGTCCGGTGCTATGATTGCAGCGGTTGATGGCAAGACGATAATCAGCGCATGGGGGTACCAATGGCAACACTGGTCTACGGGTAGCATGGCAGTAAACAAAAGAACGGTTCAACAAGTACAGATTCCGCCTGAGGTGCATCAAGGGGTGAAGTTACTCGCGGGCCAGAAAGCCGATGCGACCATGAACGAAGTCTACGACCAGGCCGTAGGTTGGTTCCTGAAGTCCAGGGCGAAGAAGTCATTCAACTACTATCTCGCTTCAACAAAACGCGGCAAATACACCTCAATGTGGATTGACACTGCGCTACTTGATCGAGTCCGAGTGATTGCAGCACGCGATGCGGTGTCCATCTCGCGTGTCATTTACACAGCGTTGGTTCTCTACCTGGAAGATAAGGACGTCATCTAATGATTGAGACGGAACAGCTCTCTTCAGGAAGTTCCGTTTATATATTATATGTTTTCCATCAAAATATGAAGAAAGATGGACCAACAGAGTCACCAAGAAACCCCTGGCGCTTGACTGCAAACTCAAGTGCATCGCTAAAACCGTACAGTTTGCTTTCGTGACATGTACGCCATTCATGGGTTTGGAACATACGTCTCCGAATTTGACACTTACGAACAGTATTTAACACCGCCATGAGAAGGCCGCTACAAATCCATACGGCTCGCACGGTGTTCGTGAAGCAAATTCGAGTGACCATGTTGTGTTGGAGCATCGCTTACCAGCGCCGTCACAGCGCCGTGTTGATGGTAGATCGTCGAATAAAAGTGTCGTGATACTTTTTAGGTTGACTACAATATATGAATACATATAATATTGAATCTAATGTGTAGCATAACAGATAGACGCACAAGAAGGGTGGCTGAGTATGGTGACAACAACCTCAAGATTTTTTGGAATTCAGAGTCAGGAGCAGGTGTGCTCAGGACATGCTTGGGTCGGTGTTCTTTTATCCAAAGATTGTATGAAAACGTATAAAATAGTGAAGCCAATGGTCGCCTTATTGGTGTTGATTGGGATACCAGTAGCGCACGCGGACCAGATAAGCGCGACCTACAAAGCGCGCGCCGGCGATTGTCTCTCGGGCATCGTGAAAGCGCATTACCCGGATTCAACCGGACATTTTTTTGTTTTGCACTGGAATCCCAATATCGTTGACGAGAATAGAATCGAAGTCGGCCAGGCAATCATCTTGCCTGGGTTGAGCGATGATCAAATTCTCACAGAAGTAGACCAGGCCGGGTGCAACGCTGAGACCTTCTCGGTGCGAAACGCCTCGAAATCGGCGGTTACTGATAAAGCCCATGACGTCGCCGAAGCGCGCGTGCGCCTGGCGTCGACACCAATCGATCCGAAACCCGTCGTCGAAAAACGTCGACCGACCGACACGGCGTTTTCGAAGATCCCTCAAGTCACAGCCATAGAAAACAATGTCATCGCTTCAACCATTTCCGCGCAAACTGAAGTGAACAAGGTATCGGCCAATCTAACACCGGCCCATCCAACACCGGCCAATCCAACACCGGCGACACGGACAAAGAACTCAACCCGTCAGTCGCCCCTCCGTCAGTCGAGCGGGACAAACGCGGTGCCGATTGATTTGAGCCAGCGGACGATGACGCTACCGGGCCGCGGAACACGCACCGTCGCAGCAATGTCCTCAAAGCCGCGGTTCGCGATTGACGACGAGTTAACGATGACGAGTCACTCGTATCGGCAATCAATGCCGAACCGTTATGTGGTGAACGCGATCGGCGCCCGCACATTGACTGCTGTGAACGCGCTGGTTCAACACCCGGACCAACACTTCTACGTCGAGTCAAGAGCGGTATGGCAAGACGCTATAGGTGGGCACGGCCTGAAACGGAGTAACACGACGTCCACGCCAGCGAATAACTCGGTTTCAACAACAACCACACCGCTTGAGACTGTGCTGGTTCAAACGGAAGCCCCCAAAACGCAAAGCGCGGGAAATATTTTTATTGATGAATCGCTGTTGCTTAAAGCCGCAGCACAGTCAGGAGGCAACCCATGAGGCATTTGGTGACAGCGGGTCTTTGCACCCTATTGGCTTTAACGAGCGGTATTGCGTTCGCAAACGATCAGGAACAATACGTCAAGGATGCGCAACAAAAGCTGAAAGCGACCTTTCAGAACTTGACGGTCAACGACTTCAAACCGTCGCCAGTTGACAGGTTGTTCGAGATCAATATCGGCGGGCGCGTCGTCTACTTCCACCCCGAGGCGGAAGTGCTGATCTTCGGCGAAATCTTTTCCAAAGACGGTCGCTCACTGACGCAGGAAAGCCAAGCGTTAACCAACGCCGATATGGCTGCTGACATCCCCACCGAACTGGCCGTGGTCATAGGGCCGGAAGACGGCGTACCGATCATTGAGTTTACGGATCCGGACTGCCCGTATTGCCGTGAGTACCACAACTACGTCACCGGCGTCGGTCAGCCGGTGAAGCGAATCATCTTCTTTGAAACGCGTATCCATCCGTCCGCACGGCCAAAAGCCATTCACGTGTTGTGTGCAGACGATCAGGAGGCGGCGTTTCTCGAGGTGTACAACAACCCAAACTTAACTGAATTCAATACGTGCGAGAACGGCGAAGCTATGGCCGATGCGCACTTAACCATATCCAAGGGAGCCGGTGTAAACGCAACGCCGACACTGTACTTGGGTCGGACCCCTGTAAGGGGGTTTCGTCGTGACGCAATTGCTCGGTATATCGCTGAGCAGGTGCGTTTGTTAGTAACTAGGGAGTAACTCGTATGAGACAAATGTTGCAAGCGCGAATTGTCCAACTGAAAGCATTCAAGGCCCTTGTGGTTGCGAGCTTAATCAGTTTGGTCATCACCCCGAGCGCGTTCGGCATCGTGGCGCCCGCTGCAGGTTCGTTCGCATTCGACCTATATGACGTCGCCGTAAACGATGTGCTACTCGGTGCCCCAGGCTTCGTCGGCGCGGTGATCATTATGGTGGTCAGCGCGGTCAACCTGACGCGGAACTGGGTCCTGTCGATCGCGGGATTGTTGGGTGGGGTCATCCTCATCAACGCCGACACGATCACGGCCAGCATGGGTATGCTCGTCTAACGACGGCTTTACGAGACAGAAGAGGGTCAACGAACATGGACGAAAAGATGCCGGAATATTTGCACCTCCCCCTGCAAGTGCTTTGGTTCGATACGCCGGAGCTCACGCTGCTTGCGATGTTGTACATCTTGGCAGCGATCTTTGGAGGTATTGCTTGGGCTTTCTTGTTCGTTGGCCCGATTCTTATTATTCCCTACAAGCGCGCGCAGCCGAGAGGCTATTTTTCCCACCTGATGTACGTCCTGGGCTGGCAAGGCTATGCCGGTTATCCATCACACACATTGTCACGGTTTGCGGAATAGTTTGCACAGTAGATCTCGGAAAAGAGAGGAACGCTTATGAACAGCACAGCAGAGAAGGGGTTTATTCAGAGTGAATCGAATGTCTTCGCGGAGAACCGAATGTTGAAACTCGGCTTCTTTGTCCTGGTGGTTGTCACCATTTGGAATGGTTACGCCGTTCACAGCCTTCAAGACAACATGCGAACGGTTGTTTTACCGCCGTTTTCGGATAAACAATGGGGCATGACGGGCAATGACGCTGGCGATGAGTACCTGGCTGATATCGGGTTGCACACCGTGCAACTCATCGGTACCTGGACGCCTGGTTCTGTGCGCGAGCAACTCAATCAAGTTTTGAAGCTCGTTCATCCTGATTCTTATCCAAAGTATCGAGATCAATTCAAGAATATTTCAGATCGCGCGCAGAAGTACGCAAGCGTCAGCTTCGCGGTGCAATGGGACCCCGGTCAAGCCATTGAGCGACGCGAGAACACCTTAACCATTCGTGCGGTGCGGCGCCGCATCACAGGCGATCAGATCTCGCGAACTGAGCCCGTCGAATACGTCATCCATTTCAGTATTGAAGCGGGTCGATTCTGGATCCGGGAGATCAGCGATTCAGTGGGGGTCCACGATGTCAAAGCATAAGCGATTTGTTGGGCATGCTGTTCGATGCGCATTGTGCGTAGCGTCCGTGTTGGCCCTAGGTGTGTCGCAGACAGTATCTGCAGACGTCACCGTGTCACCGGAGACGGTGACAGCCGTCGAGATGTCGAATACTGATGTTAATCGCATCGTGTGTTCAAACGGGGTCGTGAACGATGCGTTCTTTTCTCAAGAGAAAGGCGTGACGGTCACTAACAACGGCAGCAGTGCTTTTGTCAAATTCCTGATTCAGCGTGACGGCGTGAATCCGGATATTTACGCAAGCGTTCAAGCGGAGTTTTATATCGTGTGTGACGGCGCGGTGTACACGTTGATGGCGACGCCCAAAAAGATCGGTGCGCAAACCATTTGGCTCGCGCCCGGGGCGAAAGAACGCATCGATCGGAACCTCGCCGAGTACGGCCCGCAAGTTGAAGAGGACCGCGCGGTATCGCTCACCTTGGCCGTGATGCAAGACCAAATCCCAGACAGCTATCGAGTATCCCAGACGGGATACGAGGACATGATGTGGTACGAGAACGTTGTGCCCGACGCAAAAGTTGCGAAAAGACGTGACGTGAGAGTGGCGGGGATTGGTTTTACGTTGACCGAATACTGGATTCAACCGAATGACGACTTGCAGCTCGACGAAGGCATGCTGCTGAACGAGTGGTTCGGCAATGCAATTTTTGCGATCACCTTCGACTCGTTGATTGGCAAAGCCAATCGAATATCCCGAGCGTTTGTCGTGAATAGGGGATCGCCATGAATTCGGATCTGGCCAGCACAAAGGTGGAGCAACTGCGCGACAAGTGGGATCAGCTGACACCTCAGCGCAAAACCTTCTTGCTTAAATGGGGAAGTGGCCTAGGCATCCTTTTGGCCATCTTGGTGTCGTACTACTGGTCCGGGCGGGACGATCGCGTGGTCGAGGAGGCCGTTCAAGTCGATCAAATTGACCTCGGCACCGGTATGCTTGAGGACGACATCCGAGCCGAGGTTGAGGCAAAGCTGACCGACGTCGAACTCAAGAACCAGGATGACGATCAGCGTCTGCTCGCACTCGAAACATTGATGACTGAGCTGCAGAGCAAAGACATTCTCGACAAGGAAATTGAGCTCGGCTCGAGGCTTGATTTGGAAACTGACGATGATCCCTACCGTGGTATCGGCCCTCCAAAATCACCGTACCCCCCGGCGCCGGCGGTCTTTCCACAGCAAGCGGTCTTGACGAGCGCGCCACCCGTGGAAGTGCAGTTGGTCGGCGCGGTGTCGCGCAGTGTCGGCATTCCGATCGCCGAGCAAGACGATGGCGCAAAAAAAAAGACGCAATTCTTGATGCCGCCAGGTTTTATGGCATCGAAGCTATTGACTGGCGTCGAGGCACTGACATCGGCGCAAGGCAAAGAAGACGCCGAGCCCTTGATGTTTCGAGTTCAAGCACCGGCGATTCTACCCAATGATCTCAAAGCGGATCTCAAAGGTTGTTTTGTTGTCGGCAATGCCTACGGCTCGCTCGCACGGGAACGGGTGATGGTGCGGTTAGTTAGCTTGCATTGCGTGGCACTCGACGGAACCGGTGTCATTGATGAAGAGATTAAGGGCTTTGTCACGGGCAAGGACGGCAAGAAAGGCTTACCCGGGATTGTGGTTACAAAAATGGGGTCGCTGATCGCCCGCGCCGCGGTCGCGGGTATTGCCGATGGCATTGGTCAAGCAATCACCCTCGACACCGTGACTCAGTCAGTAAACCCATTGGGTGCAACCAACGTCATTGACCCCAACAAAGCCTTTCAAACGGGTATTGGTCAGGGCATCAAAACCGGGTCGGAAAAAATTCAAGAGCTGTACTTAGAACTGGCTCGGCAAAGCGGTCCAGTGATCGAGTCGGGCGCGTCGGTGGATTGCACGATTGTCATTCAGGAATCCGTGGTATTGAACATCAAAGATTGGAGAGGGAAAGGCAATGCGCTTATATAAGATCAGTTTAGTTAGTCTGCTCATCGGGGCATCCGGTTGCAGCATCACCCCATACCGAGACAACTTTGCCTGCGCGCTGCAAGACGATTACGGCAAGTGCATCGACGTCCAAGGGGCGTACAACGAAGCCGTGACCGGTCAAGACAGCGGCGCCTCGAAATTGCGCAAGCGGGGCGACCAGGTGCAGCCGACCACCACACCCACCGGTGACGTGATGCGCCCGACCAGGGGTAGTTCGGGCGGTGACACAACCACAGCCGTGACGTCAGGCATGGACGAATACGGCGCTTACCGCTCTGCAGTCTATCAACACATGCGGTCCCTATTAAACACGCCGACGACGCCCATGGTCCGACCGGCGACCACGATTCGCACGCTCATTATCAGCTACGCCAACCGGGAAAATCCTCGCCGCCTGTATATGCCGCGGTATGTTTTCTCAATCTCACAAGGTCCGCAGTTCGTGATGGGCGAGTACCTGAACCGACGAACAGAATTGATGCCGGAGTCGGTCGTGAAGGTGAGCCAAGAGTCGATGACTAAGGACACACACTGATGGCTGAGATCACCTGTAAAGCGGGCGTCGATAGTGAGCGCGAGTCGCCGGTTCGGAAACGACGGGGTTTAGCCCACGACGATGAGCCCGCCGGACCGCTGCCGCGCAACCCGAATGACAATGAGGCATCGTTGTTCCAGCAGGTGCGCAATTTCTTGTTTGGCGACAACGGCGGCGCGCGCTATTCCGACCTTGAAAAACTGTGTGACCGTTCGGGCTTATCGGATTACCTACCGTGGAAGCTGTATCGCCGTGAAGATCATGCGTACCTGAACGTGAACAATACGGTCGGTTACCTGTGGGAGTGTACGCCGATCCCGTTTGCCGGATTGAATGAGGTCAAGCAACTCGAATCGCTGATTCGCGCCGATTTCCCGAAAGACACGGTGTTGCAGTTCTGCTTCTACAGTGACCACGACGTCACGGGCTTTGTCGATGCGTTCCAAAGAAACAAGACACGACGCGACCCGCTGGTTAAGAAAAACATTGAAGCGTACAGCGATTTTCTTGAGGAAGGCTCGGATGGGATCCGAAAGTGCCACGGCATTCCGTTGCGTAATTTCCGGCTGTTCGTCGCGCTCTATTCCAAAGGTCAATTGTCGGAAGACATCGTTTCGATTACCGAAGAAATGCTGACGGGTGCGCATTTGTATCCGCGACGACTACCCATCGAAGGCTTCCTGCAATTCGCAAGGAACCTACTCAATGGTCGCAAGCACGGCGGGTCTATTGGAACGTTCGATGAATCGTTACCCATTCGAAAGCAGATTATCAGCGCGGACACTGATATCGATTTTCGTGCCTTGCCATACCGCTTGGGCAATATGTATGCAAAATGTCTGACGCCAAAAGCAAACCCAAAGCGAGTTGATCCACTGAAGTCCAACACGCTGATCGGTGGGATTCGGGGCGTGTCCGAAGACGCCGAACAGATTACCTCCCCGTTCCTTTGGACCTGCAGCATCGTTTTCGACGATTTGAAATTCTCTCTGCATCAGAAAGCCAGCATGACCATGATGCAAAAAAGCGGCGGGAGCTTCGCCGCTGCGATTCAGCGCCGGATGGAAGAGTTTGGTTGGGCGCTCGACAAGTTTGAGAGTGATCGATTTGTCACCATTGTGCCGTCATTGTGGGTGTTTGATGAGGATCCACAGAAACTGCGTGACAGTGCGTCCCGCGTCAAACGCATCTGGGAGTCAAAAGATTTTGTGATGCAGGAAGAAACGATCATGAGCAAGGCGCTGTTGATCGCGTCTTTGCCGTTTGGGCTGTACACAGATCGTGGCAACGTCGCAAAAATGGAGCGCTATTTCATCTGTCATGCGGCGGCCGTCGCGCGCTACCTACCCATTCAGGGTGATTTTCGGGGCGCCAGTGAACCGGTACTGGCGTATGTTGGCCGAAAAGGGCAGCACATTGGCGTTGATCTCTTTGACAACCGGTCGAACAACCACAACTTTTTGGTCGCGGCCGAATCCGGCTCGGGTAAGTCGTTTCAGTTGAATAACCTTTGCGGCAACTACTACGCCACAAACGCCCTGATTCGCATTGTCGATATCGGTTACTCCTACGAAAAACTGTGCAACACCTGCCACGGTCGGTTCATGGACTTTGGCAAAGAAAAACCCGTCATCAACCCCTTCATGGGCGCTCATCGGGACGAAGAAGACAAACAGAAAAACCAGGTCGCCGCCGCAAACATTGTTGCTGAAATGGCCTATTCGGCCTCGGGTGCTGCACTGTCAGAAACGGAATGGACGCTCATAAAGGGGGCGGTAGATGCGGCGTTTCGATCAGGCAACGTCGAACGCGGCGTGGATTACGCCGAGGAATGGCTGCGCAAGTTCCCAGAGATGAGCCCGGACATGGACGGGCGGGATGTGGAGTTCGCACGCAGCAAGGCGCACGAGCTGGCCTTTAACCTTCGCGACTTCACGAGCAAAGGCCAGTACGGCTCGTTCTTCAACGGACCGTCGACGTTCGATATCGCGACCGATGATTTTGTAGTACTCGAGCTGGATCAGCTTAAAGGCGTGAAGGAACTGTTTACCGTTGTCGTGATGCAGGTGATGAACAGCGTCACCCAGGATCTGTATCTATCTGATCGGAGTGATCGGCGATTTATCCTATTCGAGGAGGCAGCCTCGTTCTTAAAGCAGAACGGCGTACACGACTTGTCCCGTCTTGCGATGATTATCGAGGAAGGCTTCCGCCGTGCCCGGAAATATCACGGCAGTTTTGGCGTTGTGCTGCAGTCGATGGTTGACCTGAAGAGTTTTGGGTCTATCGGCGACGTGTTACTCAACAACGCAGCCTACAAGTTCATGCTCGAAGGCAAGGACTACCCAAAGGCGATCTCGGAAGGCCTGATTGACTATCAAGGCTTGGCTGTGGAGCTCCTGACGTCGATCAAGAACAACAAGCCTCGCTATTCTGAAATGTTCCTCGAAACACCGTTTGGCGCTGGCGTGGCGCGTTTGGTGGTTGACCCCTGGAACTACTGGGTCAATACGTCGGCTGGCGATGAAGTGGCCGCGTTCAACAAGTTGATCAAGCAGGGTAAAACGCCCATTGAAGCCATCAGCGAACTGTCTGGGATCGCGCTGTGAAGATCTATTCTGGCAGCTTGGCAGTGCTGCTCTTGACGAGCGTTAGCGTGCACGCTGGTCCTGAGGACGTGACCGCCGCTGAAGATGCGGCCGCGTCGTTTCAGCAAATTGTGGGTACGCCGCAGGCGATTCAAGACAATCTAACAAATCCACTTTTGTCGGACGCGCAAATGCAAACCCCCGACGGCATCGCGTTTGATGCGCAGCTCATCTGTCAGCAAGAAGATGGCTTTATGGAAGTGCTCATCACGCCGAGTGCAACCGGCGATATCGGGGCTATCCATATTCAGCAAGACACAACCCTGGACGGCGTGTATGACCGTGTGTATTCGACGCCAACGCACGCCTCGGGGGTGTGCGCTAACGGTTTCGTGTCGTGCACGCCAGGCACGTGGGACAACTGCCGCAACTACCAGTGGACTGCGGGCGATAACAATCACCTGGACGTCGTCGAGGTTGGACTCAGCCAACTGGGTGGGTGTTACTGCCTGAATAATTATTGCGGCGCGGGGCTGCTCGTTAATAACCTGGATACAACTGTTGCCGCGGTAGGTGGCGGTGCCGCTGCAGCACTGGCCGCCAATAACCCTTACTACGCCATCACCAATGTTCGGGTTAACGGCCCAACGGCAGAGTATTTTGGGCAGAACACGGCGCAGTGTGGCGCGCCAGGTCCTAGCCAGTTAACGAGCTATTTTGCAGCACACGCGGCGCTGCCGAGTGATGCGAACGCTGCCGCCGCCGCAGATGACGTGTATCAGCTTATCGCAAGCTCGCCGGCCGCGACGCAAAGCGATTTAACACAGGTTGGTTGCGATATTCGTCGGTCGGTAACGATGGATGAAATCGATCTCAACGACATCATCGACTACAACAGCGGATCGGGATCGGTATCGCCGTGTGGTGCCAATTGTCTGCAATTGATTTTGGGAACCGTGGGCGACAACTATTGGGGTCCGGCGGCGTGCTCGATGTTCGAACACAACGTGCAATTCAATGTTCTGCGTCCGGACCGCATTGTCAGCGCGACCCTGACCCAGGCCAATTGGGACGACTGGATCCAGGTGCGAGCCAACTCGGACCTCATCTGGAGCGGACCAAACCCGTGGTTAGGTCATGGTAATCCCCCCGGTCGGTGTGAACGTTTAACAAATTGGAATCAAACCCCGAACGTGAATTTCACGAATAGCCTCACCGCCGGTGGCCTGGTGGACTTCAACATTCGCGTTGCGGTGGCAGGGTTTGGAGAAGGGTATGCCTATGCGCGCGTCACCGTAGATACCTCGTGTGAGTTGCAACCCGACGTTGTATTGGATGGTTGTCAAGCCTATCAGGCGGAACCGGAGTGCAATCTGGTGGATGAAATCGTGGACGGCGTAGAGACCGTTCGCAACAACACAGCAACCGGCTTAACGCCAATACCCTCCACGAGGACCATCAGCGGTGTCGCGTGTTCAGCGGACGTTACTCGTGATTGGTGGGACAAGCGCCGTACCTATGAGTGCTTCAGCAACAACGATTACGACTTCACATCTGACCTGGAGCGTAAAGCGTTTATTCAGGCAAGCGCGACACCAACCACGTATCAGGATCGAATCACGGATGTTGATACCGGCGCTATCACGATTACCTCAGGGACCATGGTGTTGATTGATGAAGTGCCCGTTCCGGCGTGTGTGTCCGCGTGCAAGACACGGCGGGAACGTATTCGCAACGATGTCGGGCGTTCGGGTGTTGTTTCTGATCAGAACACGGTGCCGGCCACTTACGACATGCTTTATCACGAGTGTGATCAAAGCAATGTCTGCCCACTGGGCGCTGGTGAAGAGATTGTCAAAGACTGCGGTTGCATCGATGAATTCGCAGAAGCCTCCGTGGTGATGCAGTTAGTGAGAATGGGAGGTCAGGACATCCTATGTTCAAGCGGCACTCAACAACCTGTTCAGTAATCGCCTGGTTCCTCACGGCGTGCCTCGCGTTAGGGCAGGTAACGCTGTCCGCGGATCCGATCGTCTGTGTCGAGGATCTGAATGGCAATGGCGATACGACCGAGCCCGGGGAAATGGCCGGTTGCGTTGGCTCTGATCAGCTGTGTCCAATCAACGCGACAGATTGCACACCCGGTGTGACAGAGGTTTGCCCGATTGCGGGAAACGTTTGCAGCGCAGGCGTTTGCAACACGCCCGGCACCTGTGAGGCGATCGACGTCTTTGGTTCACCCATTTACTTCTGCCCAACGATTACCGGCGGAGGTGGTTTTTTTGGTAACGATCTCGGGGCATGCACAACCGCATGTGCAAGCGCCATGCAGGTGTGCACAGCAGCACCCGGCGACTACACCTGTCCACTAGGGAATGAGTTCGCGTGCATCGACAATGCCGGCGTTCAGCAATGTAGTGCAAATGCCTGCGTCGATTTGGCGACATCACCGCCGGTTGATACGCCGCTGCAAGGGCAGGGGACAATGCTCATTGATGACGGTGATCGAGACCAAGACGGGTTTTGTCTTGGCGCAACGGTCATTTTTAATGGGCGCGCCATGGAGTGCCTGCCGTCGGGACTGTCTACCGCCTTCCAAGACTGTTGTGAAGCGCAGGGCGAAATCTATACCGATTCAACGGGTAGCGCAGTCCAGAGCACGCTGACCAACAAAGCCATTATTGCAACGTTTCAAGCCGCAACCACCGCCTACGGGGCCTATTCTGCCGCAGTAGCTTCTGGTGCCTCTACGGGTGCTGCCGCATCGGCGGGTGCAACCGCCGCTGGTGATGTTTTTGCTGTCGCATTCGATCCAACCACGCTTGTTATTGCCATAGCGATTGCGCTGGTACTGGAGTGGTTAACCAGAGCCTGTCCGCAGGAGAGTTTGGAAGCGGCGGCGTTGGTTGCGTCCGAGTATTGCGTCGAGCTCGGTTCGTATTGTAAGCGCCGCATTCTCGGGTCGTGTGTGCAACGTGGTCGATCACAATGCTGTTTCAACTCAAAACTGGCCAAAATCATTCACGAACAGGGGCGTGCGCAATTGAGCACGTTCCCGAACGGCTTTGGGGATGTCGAAGCACCCGATTGCCGAGGATTTACCCCCGAAGAGTTTCAGGCACTGGACTTTTCGAAAATCGATCTCACCGAATACTACGACGACATAACGCAAGCGTCGGATGCGGTGATCCAACAAACCATTCAAGACGGAGTGCAGCGGTTCAATGATACCCAAGGTCCTGGCGGCTAGCGCGCTGCTATTTGCGCAAGGTGTGTTGGCTGAATCGGTGACGATTGGCCAGACCTATCCTATTGCAGAGCGCGATGCGTTAGAGGAAATCGAAGGCCGCGCAAAAGAAGTCGATTGGGCGAAAGCGTTAGAGAACATGACTTGGTCGGCAAAGAACGGGTATCTCGTGCCACGCGCAGCGGTTGATCAAACCCGTCACTACGTGCCTTGGTACACAATTGAATTTGATGTGCGAGACCAGTTCGGACAGGTTATTTACCCACAAGGGTTTCAATTTAACGTGTTGGAACACATCACGCTGCCTTACCGAGTTGTCATCATCGATCCGTCTGATGTGGCCTGGGTCAAGCCACGGCTTAAAGACAGCGATATGGTCATTCTGACCAATGGGGACTTTGAAGAAGCGAGCGAAGTCTTAGAACGGTCCACGTTTATGCTAGATGAAAAGACCAAAACGCGGCTCGGCATTGAGGCGGTGCCATCGATCGTGACTCAGTTCGGCGATAGGTTTGTCGTTGAAGAGTTCTTCGTGGAGGTAGAGGCGTGAGACGGCAGCATCTATTTTTGGCGCCAATCGTTGTCACAGTAATACTCATGCTTCTGTTCATTTCCGTCGACGCTGAAGCGAGTGAATGCACGGGTCCGGGGATTAACCCGGTTACGGATGTTTCGTGGCAGTGCATTTTTCCGATTCAAATTGCCGGTATTGTTCAGCTTGGCTCGAATCCCGACGACGCTGACGACATTGCTAATCCGGTTTGCGTCTGCACGGGCGGCACCGTTCCAAAGTTTGGGCTGACGGTCAGTTTTTGGGAGCCGTCTCGGCTGATTGACACGGTGTCGGATCCTTACTGCCTGATGGCGTTGGGGTCGAAGCTTGCCAATCCCAGGCCGGGGAGCCTCGGTGGTTCGATGGACCGTGACGAGAACAGCCAACGCGCATTCCAACAAATGCACTACTACATCTTTCCAGTTTGGGCGATCCTGGATCTATTTACTGATATCCAATGTTTGCAGGACGAAACGTTTGATGTCGCCATGATGTCTGAGCTCGTCCCGACCTGGAACGACGACATCCTGTCCACCATTGTGAACCCGGAAGCCGTGCTTTTTGCAAACCCCGTGTCGCAATTGGCCTGTGCAGCAGATGCCTCAGAGGTCCTATTAGGTAAGCCGCGCAACGAGTTGTTTTGGTGTATGGGCAGCTGGGGCAGTGTTTACCCCCTCGCCGGGTCCATCACGCTAACGGATTACGTCGAGGCGAACGCTGGCTTGGCGGCACGAAGTATCTACTTTATGGGCAGAACCGGGCTGTTGTGGGACACAGCCCTCGATGGGTGTTCATTGCAGTACACGCCAATCTGGCGCAAAGACCGCTTCAAGCTGCAGCTCGCCAAGCCGGTAAAAGATGCGTCGTGTCATCGTATCGGGCGATCGGGGCTTCTATGGACGGCCTACAAACAGCCGCCGACACAGAGCGATAATTTCTCTTGGGTGATGTTTAAGAAAATCAATTGTTGTGTGACCTATGAATACTAGATTGATGCCTCTCTTAGTTAGCGCGGTGCTGGCGAGTTTAGTTGGCGCAGCTTATGCACAACTTACCTTTGAACCCTCCGATGTGGTGAAGGCGCAAGTGGCAGAAACCGTTAGTGATCAAGTTGATGTCGCAGCCGAAGTTCAGTCAGCACTTGATGCGCTCATGGATCGGGTTAAAAGCCCGGAGTGGGTGGCGCAGCAGAGCCGCCTGAAACGTGAAATTGGTGCTCTGATGGGCGCCGAGATCGTCGACGAGCCGGAAGAAGATGCGCCGTACGTGACAGAAGACCGCTTGGTTGTCTTTGTGTCGTCATCGATGCCACTCAACACGTTACGCAATTATGCGAAAGACCTGGATGAGATAAATGGCCTAATGGTCATGCGCGGCATGGTTGGCGGCATGAAAAGCATGGGCCCGACGCTTGCGCACATCAGCAAGGTGCTACGCATAGACCCGAACTGTACGGGTGGCCACTGCCCGATGCGAACGACGAACTTTGTGATCGACCCTGTGCTTTTTCGGGAAAACGGTATTGCCCAAGTGCCGGCGGCTGTTTTTGTCGAAGACATGCCGTTGGAACCCTACTGCGAACGCTTCGAAGCCGGCTCGATCCCCGCAAAAGCACGCTATGTCGTGTACGGCGATGTCTCGGCACGGCACATGGCAACAGAGCTTTTTCGTATGTCGAAGAGTAAACCGCTAGAGCGACTTATCGAGGCAATGAAATGAAGACGACCCGTGTATCAGATCGGAGGCCGCTGTGATGTTAGGGGGCCTCGTACAACGGATGCTCACACCCGCCACGATCGAGTGGCGCACGTTTGGTTGGAAACTGGGAATAGTAGCTCTAGGGTGTCTCGCAATCTTTTATGCAGAGCGTCATATCTTAGTCACTGTTTCTGCGTCGGTTGATGAGCGAATCTTTTGGCGAACAAGCGCACAACCGGACAAAGGGGACTACGCCACATTCCTATTCAGCCACCCGTTGGCCGGAGAAGAACCGGTTCGATTGACAAAGCGCCTCGTCTGCTGGGAGGGCGATTTGCTGACAATCGATGGCCGCCAACACTATTGTAACGGCCAGCCCCTTGGCCTGGCCAAAGAAATTGGCCTCAATGGGCAGCCCCTACCGCTTTTCATTTTCAATGACCGTGTACCACCCGGGAAGGCCTTTGCGTTTGGTGTTCACGCAGACTCTTTCGACAGCCGGTACTGGGGACTCATTGACGTCGCATCGACAGAACGATTGGTCCCGCTATATGGATCCGGAGGATGACGTCGCTATGAAACCAGGTATTTCCATGATTCCAATTCGCACTTTAACCGGTGTTGCGATACTGGGGACGTTTCTTGGGACGTCAGTTTCTCTTGCGTACGCTGAGACCGCAGGTGACACGGAGAAGAAAGGCTTCTGGTGGTACGAAGAAAAACCGACGGAAGAAGAAGAGGAGGCCCTGGCGCAGTATGAACTGCCTGCGCTGCCCTCAATGCAAGTACTGGCCGAGATGCATCCGTTAGAGATTAAGAAGGAACTGGAGGATCGGAAGGTCTACGCAGTCTGGAAGCAAACGCCCGACGCGGTCCTTGATTACTACAAAGTGCAGGACGTCGTCCGGCGCCATGCACTTGCGTTTACTGCCCTCACAAAATACGTGATGCTTAAGAACCCAGAGCTCAATGCGCGCTCCGCATTCGCGTCATCCGGCGCCGGTCGAGATATTGAGACCCAGGTGCGTGGTGATCGCATAGAGCGATCTCTGAGTGGCTCACGCAACGACTATGCATTGATTATGTTCTCGTCGCCCGAATGTCCGTACTGCACGAGTCAGATTAATGTTCTGAAGTACTTTGCCGACCGGCACCACTGGGTGGTTGATGACGTCGACATTACCCGGGATCACGCCTTACAGGCACGATTCAACATCACGACCACGCCAATGACCATCCTCATTGAACGCGGCTCTGAGCGTTGGATGCCGATCGCGATTGGCCTTGAATCAGTTGTAGCGATCGAAGACAACACCTATCGAGCTGTACGGTTACTCAAAGGCGAGATTACGGAAAAACAATTTTTCACGACGGAATACCAGGATGGCGGCTTCGCCGATACCGTGGTGCCGAAAGAGGATCAATGAAACAGCAAGTACTTAGAACAATAGCGTTGGTCACGTTGTTTGCGGCCGGATCCGCGCAGGCGGGCTGGACAGACGACTGGTTTAACAACGCAGTCGTGACGGGCAGTAGCAGTTATCAAAACCAGCAACGTGGCTTTTATTCCGCCGGCGGTTTTCAGGGGCGATTGAATATGGCCGTTGATCACCCAATTACAGTGACGTTGCCAAAGCTAAAAAGTGGCTGCGGGGGCGTGGATCTGTTTCTTGGCGGTATGTCATTTCTCGATGCTGATTACCTCGTCCAAAAATTTCAAAACATCATTCAAGCGGCCCCGGCGCTGGCATTCGATATCGCGTTAAAGGTCATGGCGAAAGAGCTCTCTGACTCGATGTCAAAGCTGGAAGGTGCAACCAACTGGCTGAACAACCTGCAGCTGGACGACTGTGCGATTTCCAACCGTGTCGTAACGGCCGTCGCGGAAGACGATCCTGATGTGCTTGGTGCGCTCTGGAATGAAATTACGTCCGGGGAAAGCCTGAGCCAATCAATAAACAAGTCGTATGACCAAGCCCAGCAAGACATTCAAGCCGGCAACAACAATCCGATCGTGGATCTCAAAACGCAGATCTTGGAGTGCCCGGCAGACTTTCGGTCCATCTTCGGCAGCGGATCAATTATAGAAAATGCAGCCACCCTATTCGGGATTCCTGGCAGTGCGGACATCATGCGCGGATACATTGGCGATGTGGTTGTCCGCGCGGATGCGGCGGATCTGATACCGGTGGCTACACGTATAGAGGGTTGTCCCACCAACGATCAGATTGGCATTGATGACATGTTAGACGGCACGGCACAAGCCAAGTTGGTGGACGGAACGTGTGTAGATGACAACGCGGAATCAATTCAAGTGATTGTTGGAGATAGGTTGACGGACATTGCTAACAATATGGCCGCAAAAGCACCCCTAACGGCGGCGCAGGTAACGTTTATTGAGCACTCGCCCATTCCAATTTACTCAATCCTCCGCAAAGCGATTGCACAGCAGAACACACCCATGACGATCGCGGTGATGACAGATGTGGTAGCAACCGCTTATGCGTACAAGATATTCGACGATCTCTATCGCAATACCAACTATCTCTTCCAGAAGATCGATGCGATTGCGACGATGCCGGGCGTTGATGGTGCGGCGGTCGGCAATCAATGCAACGTTCGAGTCTTTCAGAAAGGTCTCAGCGAATTTGGTCGCTTGCAGGAATCAGTCCGCGAGGTCCGGCAAGGCGTGTCGCGAAGCTACGTACGAAAAGTGCAAGAGAACCTTGCTCATTGGCAGTTCGCGCAACTTCATGAGCAACAGGAGCACGATCTTCGAAGAAAAGCAGCGCTTGAGGCGACCAACTGATTTCGGAGTAGGTGCCCAGAAAATGAAGATTTTGGCTATTCGTTTTAAGCAGTTATCAGCACTGCTGGTCGCACTAATGCCGGCAAGCGCGTTCGCGTTGGATCTGGACTATTACACGTACAACGGCTTTGATCAGACGGTTGCTGCGTTCCAACGTCTCGCTCTGGTCTTTGGCGACAACGAATACCTCTATCTCATCGCCATCGCGATAATCCTTGGCATTGTATTTGCGGCCATGGCGTCCGGGGTGAAAGCGTTGGCCAACAACGCCAGTGGCAGCACCTGGTCGTGGGCTTTTATGACGTTAATCGGGGTGCTTATCTTTCGTGGCTTGGTCATTCCTGCGGGGACAATGCATGTCTACGACCCGGTTAGGAATGCCTATCAGCCCGTAGGCGG
The DNA here is from genome assembly GCA_024743175.1 of Pseudomonadaceae bacterium. Classification (GTDB taxonomy): domain Bacteria; phylum Pseudomonadota; class Gammaproteobacteria; order Pseudomonadales; family Azotimanducaceae; genus UBA4421. The sequence continues at coordinate 312,588 of JANSXA010000006.1, forward strand.
TGTCCCAGACTTGGTTATATTTGTCGCTGGCACGATGAACAAGGTTGAGCGAATCGTCGTCGAATTAGTCGACAACAACGGTGCGTTCCCGTACGCAGACAGCGCAGGCGGAATTAACTTTCAAATGCTGCTGAACGCCATGAATGATTACAACGGTGGATTTTCCGACTACTACTTAAACAAATCGATTAGGCGTTACTACACTGATTGTTCACAAATGGCGTTGATTCAACCGGCCTATAACTTTGATCTGAACCAATTACGCAGCGGAACCAGCAATCTATTTAGGCTGTTGCAGGAACTGCGCAGTCCGGCTGACTTCACCGAATTTTATGATGTCGCAAACAAGGGCGGCGTTGCGGTGAGTTGTGAGGATAACTGGAACAATAACCTTCAACCCCAACTGAACCAAGCCGCACTCTATGCGCCGATGCTGAATACCGTTTGTCAAAAATCAGGTTTCAACCCAGGGGATGCGGCCCAACTTGCGCGATGCCAGGCGATCCTGTCGGATCAAAACCTTTCAATCTACAACACGGCTGGCGACCATATTCACTTTCTGAGAAACGCCGCGTTGGCGACAGCGATTGCCTCAGCGCTGCAAGATCAAAACCCGGACGTCGGATTACGCGCGTTAACTAATCGGGCTGTGCTCACAGAAGGCATTGGCATTGCGCAGTCAGCCAATGAATGGCTCCCCACGGTTCGCGCCACGGTTACTGCCATCGTTCTCGGCCTGTTCCCATTGTTGGTTGTGTTCTTGGTGACGCCGCTCGCCCCAAAATCGCTTTTGGCCATGCTCGGACTGCTGTCTTGGCTGACATTTTGGGGAATTTCAGATGCCGTCATGCATCGGGGGGCAATGGACCAGGCGCTCGTGGCTGTTGAAGAGATCCAGCGCCACAACATGGGATTGACGGCCATGATGTTGACGCCCGAGGTGTCAACAAAGGCGCTTGCCATTTTTGGTCAAGCCCGCGGTATGGGGATAACCATTGCGTCATTGCTTGCGGCGGTTCTCGTAGGATTCTCAGGTTACGCGCTCTCGCAAGTGGCACACAGCTTCCAGAGCCGGGTTGAAGGCGCGGGTTCGAGCGCGGCGGACAAATCCGTGACACCGGAGGGACAAGGGACATCGTTGCAAGCGGCTTCAGCCGGTTACGCGAACGCGTTGAATATGGGGTCACTCGGATTCGAAAGCCACGCCACCGCATCCGCTTTTGCTAGCGGGTCGGGGCTAAGTGCATCGCAACAGTATCTGGAGGCCACGTCTTCGATGGGTATGTCGCACGGCAATGCCATTCGGGCGAAGGGCGCGACAAGTGCGGGTTCTGACTTTGGTGGCCTGCTGGCACATCAAGGCAACGTCTCAAAAGGTGGCGGTGACCCGATGTCGTCAGGCGATATTTTTTCTGTTGCGAGTGAGGTCACTAACCTGGAACAAGCCCAAAGGTTTGGTGAGGCGCGAGGTAAAGTAGACGGCATGCGCAGTATGGGTTTCGACAATGCAAATGACTTTGGCCATTTCGTGAGTACCTACCAAACACTCATGTCGGCTGGTGAATCCAGAACACACGCGTCCAATATCGAATCGTTCAAGGATATCCATGCGCAACGGACCGGTCAGACGCTGAGCGACGGCGACGCGGCGCAAGCTTATTCAGAAATGCGTTTGGCCAGTATCACTGGCGATGTCAACGCATTCAATGGAGATGCGGACCGCGCAGTCGACTTCATGACCAACAATCGACATCTGGCGGATCATCATCTTGCTGGGATTATGGGTGGCGCCCATGCGATGGGTGTGGATCCTGGACAATTAGCGGAGTCCGGCGGGAAAATGCAGGCCGCGATGCAAAGCGCGAATATGTCGCAGCTGGCGGACATGACGGTCGGTGAGGTCGCATCTGGTGCATATGCGAATCAAGTGATGTCGACACAAAGTGGCTTGGCACTAGCGGAGGTGATGTCGGAACCAGGCTTCATGGCGGGCACTGCCGGCCTTGCGCAAAATGAAACCCTTGTTCGATATGCGAATTCCGAACAACTCGAGAATCTTTCCGACGCGTCCGGCATACCGATTGAACAACTCGCGATGGCGCAGGCCGGTGCAAACCGAAGCTTTGGCTATGATGCCGATAATGTGGACGGGCTGATACGGGGCGGCGTGATGACGGGTGACCAGGCTGCCGTTGTGGGTTCTGGTGGGGTAGCCACGGTTTCTCTGGATTCGGACGGAGAGGTGATGGTGAGCAGTGTAAGAGCCGGCCGCTCGGCCGCGGTCGACAATTCAACACGTGTCGATCAAAGTTTTAGCGCGGGTGGCGCGTTTGGTGCTTCGGCGTTGTTAACAAACCCCGAGAATGAGGATCAACTGGAACAAGTCCTTCGTGCCACCGACGGCGACGCGGTGGCAAGAGACGCCTTGAAGATGGATATGGCGTCGTTTATCGGCCGCGTTCAAAGTTCGGGGGTGACGCTATCGCAGTCTGCGGGCGCTGAGGCCCACGCCAGTTATAGCGTACCAGGGGCTGCTGAGTTCCTGACGGGGCTAGACGCTGGCGTTAAAGGTTCCGTTTCTGGGAGAGCAGCAGACTCAACCACTTACGATGTCAATTACGCAGCTGTCGATCAGGTTTTCGATCAGTCCTATGCAGCAGCAAAGGCGGACGTCCAATCAATCGCCAGTGAACTGGTTGCGAGCGGACAAGCGGTGACGGCCGAAGATCGGGAGGACATTCTATTTGATCGGTTCGCCTCACACCTAAACAACGATATGGGGGCGTTGGTGACCAACCTTAAGGCCAATCAATCTGACGCGATGGTCATAGCTGAGGACATGGAGGAAGTGCCGAGCCAAGAAGACGGGGTTAGTGAAGTAGACTTCCAGACGGTGCTCCGGAAAAGCCCAACAACGAGTGGGCCGCCGAAGTTATGACCACTCGGGCAATGGCATGGGTTCTCCTGGCGACTTGCCTGGCCGTTTTTGTGGCGAATCCAGTTCGTGCAGATAACTTTCCGCACTACGAATGCTTCGTAAAAGCGAGTCAACGGTACCAGGTTGATGTCAAGCTTTTGCTGGCGATCGCCGCAGTTGAAAGCCAATTCGATATGACCGCCACAAACCTCAACCGCAATGGCAGCACCGATTATGGAGTCATGATGATCAACAGCCATTGGGAACCGAAACTAGAGAAGCTGGGTATAGCGTGGTCGGAAGTACAAACGTCACATTGCCTCAATATCCACGTGGGCGCATGGGTGCTTGCTAGCAATTTCGCGCGCGTTGGCATCAATTGGTACGCCGTGGGCGCCTATAACGCGGGTTTTGGAAGCTCAGAGCGGACACGAAATAATCGACTTCGTTACGCGGCCAAAGTGCACAATGCACTGACCACGATTGAGAGCCAAAATCCTGAGCTGAATTCGGCAACGGCGGATTCGAAGGTAGATCACAATTTCCCTGTGGCTAGTGAATAATCAAGAACGAAACGGGATTACTAACGGTCTGTAGTAGTGGCATCACTGTTTTCTAACAACCTCGAAAGCGGCCCCTTAGGAAGGTTTCCGGAAGCTTCGATAACATCGAGGGCGGTGTATCCGGCCTTGTAGACACGCCAACGCGTGGAAAATGCCGCGATCAAGGCCAAACCGAGAAGCAGCCCACCATGATCTAGCACACCGTGAACTTTGACGGGAAAACCGACCGCAAAAAAGTACGCGGGAATACCCAGCGTGATGATAGCCGTTGAGAAAAAGACGAGTAGCAAAGTAATCGCGTTTCCAACCCGGAATATCATTAACTCGATGAGCACGACGATCGCGAATGTAACCAGAGCCCAATCCAGCAACGACCAGTGCGGTTGAATGTCCGTACCTATGTGGCCGTACCACCCGATCGTGACACCAGCCGACGGAATAAACAGGAACTGCACAAAATGTTTGAGTAGTAGTTTGACCATGATCCTACCTCACAGGGAAGAGTTCAGATTTGACATCGGCCCGCCTCCGACGGCGGGTAATCTGGAACTGAGCTTGGCAAAAAGTTGCTCGATGGACAGTAGCTTGATTTTAATGGCGAAGGTAGTCTCTGAAAAATATATGATAACATACATTTATGGAAAAATAGTACTCGACCGTAATCCTATATACATCTGAGAATGGATTAGATATCGGGAGAGAATACTAAGTAAATAATATATTAATACATATAATACTGTGCAATTTTTCCGCCGCCGACGAAATGGAGCAATGTTATGTCCGATACACCTACGACCGGATCCATTTCGGACTTTTTCGTATTGGTTTCACTCCGGAGAAGGGTTGAAACTACAGCGCCGTGATGCAGACGTTATGGAAGGCATACTGATGCGGTTGATGGAGCTCGGCGTGGTCGCCTTGCCTGTACATGTCAGCCTCGTCTGTGAATTGGATTTTGCACAATATGTCGACCAGATTATGAGAGATGAGTTTGCCAAAGCCTTCTTGAAGACATTGGAATTAAGAACAATATTGATATCCAACTCAAAGCAGGATTTGGTTGAGATGTTTTAGGCTCGGAACCAATCTACGTGATGAATATCAGAGGCGAGTTGACGCGGAATGTCTAATGGCGTCTTGGTAGTTTTGCATAATATCGAGAATGGTGCGTATTCCGGTGATCGTGAACACCCGTACTGGTTCATGGTGAACACCTGAACCGACTAACGCGTTCGTTGGATAATATCAGTTTATGTGTTCATGATGGGGTCATTAATCTGCTCTCCTGTGTTGGATGACCATCGTGTTGTAAAGGGTTATCCACGGAGCATCAGCTGCCCCTACAGGCCAAGCGTATGCTCGGTGGGTAACCCGCACCAGCTTCATGATGTTGGCGCAGCGATATCGCTGCGCGCTTTGCGCATGGATTCGCCCTTGAGCGGGATCTTATGCGCGTTGTGCAGCAGTCGATCCAGGATGGCATCGGCCAGCGTCGCATCGCCGATAGCTTTGTGCCATTGATTAACAGGCAGTTGACTGGTGATGAGCGTGGACCGTGTGCCATGGCGATCTTCCATGATCTCCAACAAGTCATTACGTTGAGTCAGCGTCAGGGTTTCTAAGCCCCAGCCGTCCAACAACAGCACATCGGTTTTGGCAAGCGTAGCGATCAGTTTGGCGAACCGTCCGTCGCCGAGTGCGATATTCAAGGCCTCTAACAATCGTGAGGTGCGGAAGTAGCGCACCGACAGGCCATGACGACACGCTTGTGTGGCCAGCACACAAGCCAGATAGGTCTTGCCACCATGTTCGAGGAGTCGCAGTTAGCTAAAACGATCATGCATCGTTTGGCGAACCGTGGTATCGCGGTGTTTCCGATCCACGACAGTTTTCTCGTTTCCAATCTGTATGCAGAGCAGTTGGAGGTGTGTATGAGAGAAGTGTTTCACGAGGCCACAGGCAATGAATGTGGGTTGTCGTTTGATAGAAACAACCTGAGAATTATTGACGATAGTTGCGACGAGAATGATCTCCAGTTGCCCGTAGGGATATTTGATGAGAGTACCGCTAGCTATGAAGAGTACATAGAGCGACTACAGGATCATGTGTATGAATATTCTTTACACTACGAGTTATTAAGAAACTGGATTCCAGACCAGACCATACCGCTATTGGGAGCTGAAGATCCTTGGTATGTACGAATAAGCGAACTTGGCGAAGTCTCGGAAATTAACGGTGTCGCGCATCGTGGGGGGTACTTTCCTTCTTTTTGAAGAGGCCAAATCCCTAGATATTGGTCCTTTCCATTAATAGCTAGGATAAGATAGAAATGGTTCCTCCGGAAAAACTTATAGAGCTTTGGTGGCTGCTAGAAGGACGAATTAGCGGAGGAAACATGGTTGGTTACAACAAAGGATCTGCATGGAATCGAGTGATGAACAATTAGACCGCGTGCGCGTAGCGGCTTTAGACAAAATGATCGGATCAAGAATTAGTGTTTTGGATGATGGATTCGTGCGTGTTGTCGACTATATGGGGTCTGATCAGTCGATCGTCCAGGCGGCTAGAGTCTCTTATGGTGCAGGAACAAGGAAGGTGCATGAAGATGAGGGTTTGATCCGTTACCTGATGCGCCACCAGCATACGACGCCGTTTGAAATGTGCGAACTAAAGTTGCATGTGCGCGTTCCGATGGATTGTTGGCGTCAGTGGATTAGGCATAGGACCGCTAGCGTAAATGAGTATTCGACGAGGTATTCAATAGCAATTGATGCGGCTCAAAGGACAAAACCGGACGAGTGGCGGCTCCAATCCACTAGCAATAGGCAAGGGAGTGTCGGTTATGTTTCAGACGAAATCGGTTCGACTACTTCGAAGAGGGAGCAGAAATTTCTAGATAGTGCGAGGAATCTATACGAGGAGAGGATCTCCAAGGGAATAGCCAGGGAACAAGCGCGTAAAGACCTTCCGCTGTCGACCTACACCGAGGCATATTGGAAGGTTGACCTACATAATCTTTTCCATTTCCTAAAGCTTAGAATGGATCCTCACGCCCAATACGAGATTCGCGAATATGCCAAGGTGATAGGCCAGGAGGTTGTGAGCCACTGGTGCCCGATTGCGTGGAAAGCTTTTCTGGACTATCAGGTGAATTCTACTTTCTTGTCGCGTCGAGAAATTGAGGTTATTCAACACATATCGGCCGGGCGCCTAGATCGTTCGCTAAAATGCGCCCAAGATTTTGGTTGGATAAGAAAGGATGGAGCCCTTGGTCAAAACAGGGAGAGATCGGAGTTAGAAAAGAAACTGGAATTGCTTGGTCTTTCAATACCGTGGAACGAAGTGTAGTGGCATACGTCTCCGATTCTGAAACGCCTACGGTAGCGAGACCAAGAGCACCACGAGGATCACTCTATTCCACAAGTTTTGGAGCTGCTTTGGTGGGGAAAACAGAAGATCTACTCAACAGTTCGCGTTTTTCTCGATATAAAGGAAAAGTTGATTTACTCCTTACTTCCCCCCCTTTTCCGCTGAATAGAAAGAAGAAATACGGAAACCTAAGCGAGCAAGAATATTTGCGCTGGTTTGCGGGGCAAGCTCAGCTATTTACGGAGTATTTAAGCGAGTCAGGGTCTATCGTTATCGAATTGGGAAATTCCTGGAACAAGGGCTCGCCAACCATGTCGACGCTCGCACTGAGAGCGCTGCTCGAATTCCAGGAGTCCGCTAATCTACACCTCTGCCAACAGTTTGTATGGTTCAACACGGCAAAGCTACCAACTCCAGCACCCTGGGTGACTATTGATCGTATTAGAGTAAAGGACGCATTCACCAACATTTGGTGGCTGAGTAAGACAGAGAGGCCAAAGGCTGATAACAGAAGGGTTTTGAATGCATATAGCGAGCAGATGGAGTCCCTCTTAAAGAAAGGCGACTACAATGCTGGCCGTCGACCATCGCAACATAAGATAGGCGAACAAAGCTTTTTGGCGAACAATGGGGGATCGATTCCTCCTAACGTCTTAACTTCGTCAAATACCGATTCTCGGTCGCGGTACTTGAGATATTGTAGAGAACATTCAATAACGCCCCACCCAGCGAGGATGCCAATCGATATACCGAAGTTCTTCATTCAGTTGCTAACAGAAGAAAGAGACCTCGTTCTCGACCCGTTCTGCGGTAGTAACACGACCGGACAAGCAGCTGAGGAGCTCCAACGCTACTGGTTGTCGATTGATGCGGAAGAGTCTTACCTACAGGGTTCAATAGGTAGATTCGATCGTCCGAGAGTTTTGCGCAAGAAATGAGTCGCCTTCCAGACAATTTAGAGCTCATGGAAGAGATTCTTCTTACCAATGAGTTAGTTTGGGAAGGGAAAATCAATCAAACGATGATCGATGAGTGGCTTTCAAACTTCGTTGGCGATGTATTTGATGTTGATTATGAGCGCTCAATAGCACTTTGGCTGCTAGCAAACTTTGTTTACTATAACCTCAATGAAGTAAGCCATCTCTTTAAAGTGGCGTATGGGGATCTTGTTCGAAAGATAGTTACGCGCATATCAGGGAAAGGGCTAGAAAAAGCGTTGGAGGAAACTCTACAAAAAACTGTGTTCGGCACACTTGGAAAAACGAGTGAGAGTAGCAGTATGTTGCTCTACTATTTTCGGACAGTAAATGCGATAGGAATGAAAAATTTTCTTCCTACTAAGTCAGTTGATTATGAAAGCGTTGTCTTTGTTGATGACGTCACACTTTCAACACACACTGGTAGCCAAGCTTGGGGTTATCTTCGGGCTGAAATGGGGAAGCACCACGGAAAAGAAATCCATGTGCTGACGATGCTCGCTTCCCGGGCTGCAATAGATTTCTTGGAAGCGAAGGGAATTATGGTAACGAGTGCCATATGCCTTGACGACGAAAACAAGGCCTTTAGTAAAGAAAGCTATGTGTTTCATTCGCATGAAGATCACAAAGCGCGGGCAGAGAAGATGGCCATACACTATGGTCAGAAGTGTTTTCCCAAATCACCTTTAGGTCATGGGGATGGTCAATACCTATTTGGATTTTGGTACAACGTGCCTGACAATTCCCTTCCGATTTTCTGGTCTGATCAGAATGGTTGGACACCAATTTTCAGGCGCAGCCACAAGGTATATGGACTCACAGAGGCAGATGGAATTGGAACATTCATATAGAAATCCTTTCACCGATTACCATGCGAACAGAATCGACGTTGATGCGCTGCTGGACTATTGGTGTGACCCTTGGTCGGTCTTTAATACGCGAGGATTGTCAGAACGTAGGGTTTTCGAAGAAAGTGGCCCTCTCGTTTTTATCGGGGGTAGAGGTTCTGGTAAAACCATGTTCCTGCGCTACTTCTCCATTGATGTCCAAGGAGCGCGCTACACTCGCGAAAATGATAGTAGTTCGTTTGCGGGTTACCTCGAAGCACAAGGTGCGATTGGGATTTACGTTAGATTTGATGGGGCCACGCTAAGCTCGTTCGAAGGAAGTAATGTTTCGGATGAAGTATGGAGGAACCTGTTTGTACATTACTTTGAGTTGTTTTTAGCTAGAGAATACCTAGTGGCTGTTAAAACTATAGCTGATCGGGACTCGGCAATAGCGGGAACTGTCAAAAAGTTTATTGCAGAGGCATGGAAGCTGTTTGGATCTGACGATTTAGAAATGCCAGAAACGATCTCTATGTTTGTGTCGGTTGTGAATCAGCGTTTAAAGGAGATTACGAACTATCGTGCTCAAGTTGGTTTCGCCCCAGCCACGTTCAAACCTTCTAGAGCTTATGCAGCGCAGGAGCTTAGCTTTGGACTTGCAGATCTAATCCTCTCGAGCTTTCCCGAACTCGGTCCTCGGACAAAGTTCATAGTCTTGTTGGATGAATACGAGAACTTTAATGCTTCGCAACAACGGTTTGTGAATACGCTCCTAAAGTTTGCCTCTATTAGAGTGACTTTCAGGGTGGGTATGCGCCGTAATGGATGGCGCGATACAGGAACTGTCAACGATGACGATTTCATAAAGGAGGGCAGAGACTACGAGAAGTTTGTGTTTGAGGAGATGCTTCACTCCAAGCGTAAGGGGTATCGAGAGTTTCTGCTCGATGTTGCATCGAGACGTATGGCACGTGTTCCTTTCTATTCTGAGAAAGGTGACACCGATATCAGGAAATACCTAGGTAACGCGGAAGACCTAGAAAGCGAGGCTCAGCAAATTGTAGCGGGAGACAAAACAAGAATTGATGAATATTTTCAGTCAAAGGTGAAGGTTGGAGAGTTAGAGCCTAACAGGAGCCCGCTGGTCCGAACACTAGGATATTTATGGTTGGTTCGGGGGCAACCTAAAGATAAAACTAATATTGCTATTCGTGAATATGAGGCTGGAGAGAAGACCGAGTTGGCACAGCAATTTCGATATGACTATATAAACAAATACCGTCTCTCAACATGCATATTGCTCGCATCTATATATCGAAAGAGAAAAGCGTATTACAGTTTTAATACTTATAGCTATTTGTCTTCCGGGATGGTCGGCCACTTCATTGAGCTGTGCCGGTATGCCTTTCGCTACGCTGAATTTGAATCGAATACCGGTGCGGTTGAGTCGAGAATACGCATGGATCTACAAGCACGTGCTGCGAGAGAAGTTGGAATAGACCAGTTGCAGCAGGTCAAACGTATAGCGAACCATGGAAGACGTTTGTATAGGCTTGTAGAGAATCTCGGAGCGATTTTCCGTACATATCACTTGGACCTTCGAATTAGGTACCCAGAAACTAACCAATTCTCATTGGATCAAAGTCAATTAGGCGAAGAAAATGCGAGTGTTTTCGATGCCGCTCTGATGTGGTCAGTTATCCAGCAGAAGCCAACCTTGCAGGCTGATGCTCCTCGGCAGAAACGTACTGAACTGTTCACACTGAATCGGATATTCTCTCCAGTATTCGAGATATCGTATCGAACGCGGGGGGGGATAAGTGAGGCTTACAATGGTCTGGACTTTATCAAGTTGATTTCATCGGAGAACGTTGTTCCGAAGAGGGAATTGACAGTTCCAAAAGGTGATTCATCTGACTCTCATCAAGAGTCCTTGTTTTAAAGATCCAGGGGTCGGTGTAGGTGAGCAGAAAACTTTCTAGTACAGAGGAATTAACGGCATCGAGCATGCCGAAACGGATTGATGCGCTGATTATTGCCGCAGGTGCGGACTATCGCGCTTATCAAGCACTCAGGCTTTTCAATGAGGAAGGTTTAACTATAGAGAAACTTATCATTGTCGACTTTAGGCAGCGGCGGGTCGAAGACGATGCTTACAATAGTAAGTACTACCAATACCGTCAAGCTCTCTATAACGAATTAATTGAGTTGGAAGCAGACATTGACGACCCAAGCGGGTGCGTAGCTGAAATTGTGAATTCAGGACTTGTAGAATCTAGTAGGCAAAATCTCTATATAGATATTTCATGCTTTTCTAAACCGACTTTCTATACCTTACTTAAGTATTTTTCGATAAGTGGAGTGGATGAGATTTCTGTTCTTTATACTCAACCGCGGTCCTACAAATTTCCCCAGGGAAATTACCGCTCTTACCGTTCTAGCAGTGGTCCAACGAGCGTCAGGGAAATCCCCTCTTTTCCTGGCGAAGACAAGAGAGAGGATGAAAAGCTTTTGGTTTTGCTGATTGGATTTGATGGTGATTTAGCAGATGAGATAGGTGAAATCGTTGCGCCAACGAAAACCGTGGTAATTAACGGGTTCCCCAGCTTTGAGCCAAAATACAAAGACATTAGTTTGATCTGCAACGAAAAGCTTATTCGCCCTTCGAACAAGCTACTTTATAGTAGATCGAGTAGTCCTTTTGATGTGTATAACCTGTTGGCGAAGCTTGTCGATAATGAGGTCGCAGTACATATTGCCCCATTAGGAAACAAACCTATGGCTCTTGGCGCGTGCTTGTTTGCCATCCATTACCCCTCTGTGAGAGTGGTCTATCCCTTCCCGGAAGAGTACGTGAACGAAACGACTGACGAATGCTCTCATTCTTGGGTTTACAGAATGCCTTTGGCAAAGTAGTGACCATCGCGTGGATGGGTCATGAGGGTCATTGTCTGGTTCATAAAGGGTGCTGGTTGCCCTCAATGTCTAGTTGCACTTAGACCTGGCGTTGCGCTGTTTCAGCGATCTTTTATCTAGGGGTGTCTTTTCGATACCCGGCTGAACAAATCGTCCCAGTAGGTTCGAATATTGCCTCCATCTCGCTCTGGACTTAAAGAATGACTTTTGAACAAATTGGAATGCTGAGGGTATGTTTGACCTTTCCCCCAAAAACTTGACCGTTGCGAAAGAGATTTTTCCCATTAAATTGTACGAAGGGAGAAGTCGATATGAAGCGCAAGACCTACACAGAAGAGCAGATCATCGCGATCTTGAACGAGCACGAAGCAGGACTGCCAGCCAACGAAGTGATCCGCAAGCATGGTATCGCCAATGGCACGTTTTACCGCTGGAAGAGTAAGTATGGCGGCATGGAGGTGTCTGAAGTTAAGCGGTTGAAAGAGCTTGAGGCGGAGAACGCGAAGTTGAAAAAGTTGTTGGCGGAAACGATGCTAGAAAAAACAGCGTTGGAGGATGTGGTTTCGCGAAAGTGGGTAAAGTACCGTAGTACCTACGGCGTCAGCTAAACGAAAGGTTGTCGGCTTTCTGCAGAAGCGTCACCAGCTCAGTCAGCGCACTGCATGTCGTCTGGTCGGTATCAGCCGGCAAGCGATGCACTACAAGCCAGTGAAGTCGAGTGACCAGGCGATTGAAATCAGGCTGAAGCAACTTGGCGAACAGTATCCAAGGTATGGGTATTTGCTTCTGCACGCGATGTTGAAGGCTGAAGGACTGGTCATTAATCGTAAAAGGACGTACCGGATTTACACAGAACTAGGTATGCAAGTCAGAACCAAGAAGCGAAAGAAGCTGGTACGTCCCAGAGTTCTCATGGCGGTACCAGGACGGCCTAACGAACGCTGGTCGTTAGATTTTGTGTCGGATCAGTTGAGCAATGGCAGGCGCTTTAGAGTCTTGAACATCGTCGACGATTATTCGCGAACCTGTGTCGGGCAGTTGGTCGACACTTTGATTTCCGGAGAACGACTGGCTCACTTTCTAGATGAAATACACCTAGCAAGGTCATTGCCTGAAACGATTGTTTTAGACAATGGTCCCGAACTCACAAGCAAAGCGATGTTCTTGTGGTCAAGGTCGAACAAGGTGAAGTTGCATTTTATCCAACCAGGAAAGCCAACACAGAATGCTTTTGTTGAATCCTTCAACGGCAGGTTCAGAGATTTATGTTTGAACCAGAATTATTTTACGAGTTTGGACGATGCCAGGTCGATCATTGATCACTGGCGCGACCATTACAATCGAGTGAAGCCTCACAGTTCGCTCGGATACCAGCCACCTGTTTTATTTGAAGAACAGGTGGCTTAATACTGTGGAATTGTCTATATCAATGCGGACAAGTTACGGGGAAAGGTCAGCTGGAGCTTATTAATCTGCAAATCCCTCTCCAAACTCCGATTAGTCGTATCGAAAATTTTAAGCGCGACTCAAAATTTTCGATATCTAAGGCGGGCCAATTTTTTGATATAAGCCGCTTATGCGCCAATTCGCGGCAACAAAGGAGTTGGCTGACTCAAAAAGGGAGAATAGAGTGGTCCAATTTGAAACGACGCCAAGGATAACAAGCAATACCACTAGTAAATTGTGCCGGTTTGAAATGGCAACATTTTCTTTGTGTGTTAAGCGCTGGTTTTCTAGCTCTTTAAGATAAGTAATACCTTTCCCACGCATGACATACCCTGAGTTTTTTTTCGCTAAGAAATTTTCACTTTCGAGTTCTGGCAATACGTGTGATAAAAACAAGCCACTTAACATTCTGTTTTTGACTGAATGACTAGCGAGCAATCCTGCAATCGCATCCGAAGAGACAGCTTGGAAGAAACCACTTCGCTTATGGTCATCGTAGATACAGTTTAGTATCACTTCGATATCATCAGGTGCGCTAAAAGGGATTGGATAGAAATCAGTGTAGGCATAGTAGTGAAGTCGAAGCGTCTTAAAACGCTCAGCTGACCAAGCGTACCAGAAGCTGTCAGTGGTGCAGTTGGTTGTTTTATAAACACCAATGTAAGTGACCTTGTTATCGATATAATTCTGATAGTTGTCATCGGTTTTTACGACACGACTGGTTTCGGATCCTCTATCCTTAATTAGTATCCAAAAATCATATCCCGCAATTTCTTCTGTGTTGCTCGTTGAGTATTGTGCTTTAGTTCTGAGTTTTTTTTGCAGGATCTTAGTAGCGCGTTTTTTTCGCTCTGTTTTGGCCTTCGACAGCCAAAACCTCCCCACTAATGATGCAAAACCCGAGTAAAATTTGTAGACCGGTCGCAAGAGTAATATCTGAATTGTTCTCGATATCAACCGCTTCATTTACTGTCCTCCTCTATTTCGACCACCGGTGAACCTTAACATCCTACCTAACGAGGATAGGTATCTATGTGGCAAATCGGGAAAGAGCAAGTGGATATTGGTGCAAACACTCTAGGAGTTCGCCGACGCAGACAAACCTTCGCCTCCGGCTTATGTGCGATCCTTTGCTATTCTAAGCGCTGAAGTTATCATGAGGAGCAAGCAAGATGGCAACTGAATCTGAGAAATTGTTCGAGAAGTTCTGTAAATCCCGGGGATATAGATGTAAACGGCTTGCTGAGCGAAGTGACCAAGGATTGCGCACGCCGGACTATCTTCTGTTTCCCAATACCCAAAAGCCAATAATCACAGAGATCAAGCAACTCGATCCAAACGACGACGACAACGAGAGCATTGAGGCGCTTGCACGCGGTGAGCCTGTACTAACAAACTGGACCGTCGGGGAGCGTGTGAGACGAAAGTTGTCGAGTTCCACGATGAAGCAGCTTAAGGCGATCCAGAAGGACGGCGAGCCGGGACTGGTCGTGCTCTACAACAACATCGATGCGAGCCCGACTCTTCTGGACGATGAAGAGATTCTGCAGGCGATGTATGGTGTGGTGCAGGTGAATGTGACGCTGCCCGACGAAGGACCGCTCGAAGTATTAGGCGTTACGCACGGCGGCGGACGAAGGGTCAACGAGCACTGGAACACGACCTTGAGCGCTGTGGGTGTCTTGGAAAAGCACGATTACAAAGATCGCGAAACCGAACTCCGGCTATGTGTTTATCACAACGTCTACGCTGCTAACCCACTTGCCCCGACGCTGCTTGCCGCACCGGGAGTCAAACACTTCAGGAAAAGGGAGGGCGCAGCTGAGTGGCAATCACTTTTGTTGGTAAGGCAGACGAAGAGCGTGATTGGAAGGCTTAAATCACACAAAGCCTGTCTCGCGGGTTTGGGCCTCCGACGCATCGGGCATACTGTTGCTGTTGATGAGACACCTTCGAATCTGGGGATGATCGAGAAAATTTCATACATGGTTCAAGTCCACTGACACAGCCAGCCCTTGAAACCGCAAAAAGCGTCGTTCGCCAATACGGGTTTGCAATAAATCCTGACGGGCATTTTCAGATCTCTGTTTGCACTGAAAGCGGTCATCGATTAGGTGCCTGAGTTTCCCTGAACTGCTTGCACCAGTGAAGATCCTGCTGATTTGGTATCAGCGGGTAACGTTGGTATTTAGCGTTCTTACTTTCCACGTATATAAATGTTTAGGTGGTCAGTAGTTCCCTAGCGCACCATTGTTCTGGGGTCAACTGCTCCTATGAGTGTTTTCAGATTGGTTGTTTCTAGATGATAGTTGCTCTAAGTCTGGCTGAGTCGGGTGATATTGAGTCTCGACTATTGCACTTAAGCCGAAAGTTTTTGCAACTGCCAGTCTAATAAATACCACAGCGAAGTGCGCCAAACCTATCCGGTTCGACGAAGACCTGTAGTTCGCTAGAGTTTGATGCGCGAAAGGTTCCCTGGCATTGTCGATCTCTGAAGACAATCTGCATTCGGAAAGGAGGGTTTTTATTGATACACCATGCCGTTATCTCATCGAACTCGAACAAATGAGTGCCACTTTTTAAATCTTCTAGTTCGATGTTCGAAGAGTCACTTGTGTTGTTGACTGTTTCCACGAACTCCTTATTCACGTACAGATCAAACTTGACTCCATTGCAAACTCCCGGGGTTGGTCGCCAAATCTTTGCCTGATAATGTTCCGGCGTTTTACGCGCCGGCTGGGTAAGCGCTTGTGGTTTCCTAGACAGATCTGGTTCGGGACAGTCAAGCTCACCAGACTCAAGCATGTCTTTCATATCCCGTACTGAACGATCCCATTCGCGAAGTGTGCCCTGAGATCGAAGTACAGATCGAAAGTCTGGTTCTGCTTCCGCCGCGTCTACTCCGGCTTTAAAAAACTCAACTCCGCGGCACATAGCCGATTGATGAGTGGCTGATGCCTTGGTCAGATTTTCTTCGCCTTCAATTCCTGCGAAAAAAAGAAATGAAAAAAGGGATAGAATCGGAGACAGATCTGCTTTTGTGGCATAAGAAACAGCAAACAGGTCGGCCGAAGTCTCCCGTGTCTTATAGTGCTCGTTAGGATTCAATACATGAGCAAATTCGTGAAGTGTCAAGAAACCGAAAGTAGAAATCTTTATCAATTCTTTGAACTCAATAAACTCATCAGTCGACAAAATATGTTGAATAGTGGATTCCGGCAGCCCCGAATACGCCGGGAAATAAGGCAGGTAGGTCGCGTCGATTCCGACCTCATGCAGTTTATTGTTCAAACGCACTCTATCTAAGAATTCTGATACATAACCCATAGTGCGATCGTTGGGCACACCTGCCAAGTTTGATAAAGCAATAGCCGTGTCCACGAAATCTTGCAGCATGACAAGCCCAATGGGTATGACGATTGCTGGACGTCCGTTCACTTCTTTTTGGACCGCGCCATAAATATCCCAATTGTCGAGTTCAATGATCAATTGGGTTCGTTTTAACAACGCGGATTGTTCAGTAGGTAGCAAGGGGGCTGTACGTTCGACAATCAGAGTGAACGTGTTTTGAACTGCCTGTGCATACTGCCTAAGAGTGGCATCGTCATAGGGATATCTTTGCCCAGCTTGCGCCGCGCTTATTGCTGTAACCGAAAATACCACCAAGATATAGAAACTGATCTTGGATACGAAGCGCATTTCAATCAATCCTCACTGAGTTGGGAGGTTCAGTACCCGCAAACGCACGCGAGGCTAGCGCTTCAATTTCCTCCAAAGTAAAGTCTTCGGTCTGAAGCGCCTGAACATGTTCTGCAGCTAATTGCTCGTCATACAGAATCGACCACTGCTCTAATTCCTCATAGTCAATGTCACCTGGTTTAGAGAATGCTCGAGGTTCATGATTCGTGTAGTGCACGTATTTCCATCGCGGTCCCCCTACCAGGACAGCGTAGTACATAACCTTTGCCTTGCGGGGATTCGTACCTGAATCGATCATGGCGTCATAGAACATTCGGTGAACGGACTGCCACGGCCGATTTTGTTCTACGCAATAGTGATCATGAATCACTGAAGCTTTTCTATAGATCCCGCTAAATGGACTACCTATGAGTGCCCAAAACAGTTGAGGGATCGATGCCCCATCCACATCAACGCCTGCTGGAACCGGCCATGCGTTGCAATCGGGGTCGGTATAAACCAAAGGTTCAACAAGAGTCATTACCCGATTCGATTCGCCCCATGTAGCTACTACAGGACCACTGAACGGTGTTCGTTGACACTCTCCAAACGCCCACTGAGAAAGCAGGAGGATCATCAAACTCAATACGATTCGACCTAGTTGTGTTTTCATTCCCAACCCAACACGTCAGTGGTTACTTTGATTGGCGACATTCTAGCATTCACCCATATCGCTCAGTCGACATTAACATCAATTGAGTTACCGAATTTCCCGACATTCTTCATCTGGCTGGTAGGCTCGAGATGTGCTTACACTTGTAGTGTTAACCGCTGGACCGAATCACAATATGACTCTGATATATGCCGAGTCCCATGCGCAAATCGTTTCTGATACTTGAACAAGTCAGATCGAAGGAAGTTTAAACCCTAAGGTTGACAATCTCCTTGATAGATAGTTGCTCTAGGAGTAGAGCGGAACTGGCTGGTAGACTACTTGAAGCGCTACCGAAATCATTGTTCAGCCTGCTGAGATAGAGTCTACTCGCTGATTTAGGATCAGCGAGCTGCGAATAGCCAGGTACCTGGTTGGGTACCTCCACCTGCTTTTTCTTTGTGGCGGTTGGAAAATCCACTGATTCACTGTCAGCGGGTTATAGATTATGTTTGTTACCGACTGGTACTCGAAGAAAGCGGACATGGCCATTCTTGGAAACTAGGCGCTGGCTACTCACACTTTCGTCCATTAGCGACCTGCTATCGGTTGATGCTGAACGTTCGCTTTCTGATTCCCTAAATGGGTTGATAAACGAAAATAGCGTTGGCTAGAAAAGCTTACCAAGTTTTCCAGTCAATCCAGAATCTTCTTTTGTACCCAAGGTTGTTTGCATCCGTTCAATAACAAGAGTTATTCATGTGTTTTTTAAGCTAACGGAATTGGTGTAAGCTGTAGCTAAGGGACTATTTTGTAGATCACAGGGAGGTCAAAATGCCTTTCACTGAACCACTCAATGATGCTGGTGATGCGCCAAAAAAACTAGATTGGTTGCTGACAGGTCACATGATGGGCACATTTTTCTTCAAGGATTCGTCACTCGTTTCGACTGTTAGGTATGGAATCATGCCAAGCAATCTTTCCAGCTACTTGATTACTGGCTTTGTGGGGGATGGAAATTTTGAAGACGATTTATTCAATATGGAATCTTTTGAGCCACCATTGCAGCAGGTGGCCCCAGCCAAACGATGGCTTAGCCTGTTTCTTATCCCGCGTGAGAGAGATGGAAAGGATTTTGATTTTTCCGTCGTATTTTTTTCGGATAAGAGCGAATTTCCTAACCAGGAGTATGAGTTTAAATCTGATGGCAATCCCATAGGTCTTCGAATTCCAATCAAATTTGTGCAGGCCTAAGGAGGAGCTCATGAAAACTCTAATGGCGAATCTTTTTTTGTTATTGAATATGGCTAGCATTGATGCACTAGCCGAAGATGCGACGAATAGCTGCATTGTTGGAAAAATCGGTGAAGAGTTCGACAAGACATGCTTGTCCACGGATGATTTGCTCGGAAAGTTAGATTTAACTGTCCCGTCTAACCCATTGTTTACCCTTTTTGGATCAAGCCCAGAAACTGTTATAAAACCTGCACCAGGCGAAAAGATCACTGCTTCTTTTCTTCCTGATTTGTTTGATGCATTGGGCAATGAGCAGCAAGCATTCGCCATAGAAATTAGACCCGCGCTATTTATGGCCCCAGACAAATTCACTCGCAGCGAATTGTTTGGGGAGTCTGTAGACGGTTTGGAAGGCAGTGCAGAGCGAGCCCAAAAGTGGGCGCGCACTAAGAGGTGGTCGCCGCTTACAACACATATCGCTGCGACAGAATCTGATGATGAAAGTTCGAGGATAGGTGTTGGCTTTAGTTACGTTAGGGACTCTGCCGATCCTCTTTTTAGTTCAGCTTTTGGTGATTGTCTTTCCAATATCACAAGAGACGATGATGTAATCCGAAAAGCTGCAGAATTAGTGGCAGGGGATCCCAGCTTAGACCCCGCTGAAGCTCTCGAGCAGGCAAGCGCGATGTTCCCAAGCCCGGATGCTGAGATCGAGTCTTGTGTGAAATCAAGTTCACCTTGGAATCGAACTATCTGGAGCGTAGGGGGTGCGGCTTATAGAACAGACACTGATTCGACATCAGCTCTAACGGATACCGAATCGGGTTATGGATTCTGGGCTTCTTATGCGCGACCTTTAGGGAGTTCGGGTCAACTTCTATTTCATCTTAGATACAGTGAGGATCTCTTGGCTGATAGGGAAATAGAGGACGAAACCATTACTCTCCCTGTCGATACAACCACAGTAGCGATGAGATATACCCAAAGCTTGTCTGGTGATGGGGTAGACGCGCCTCTAGGCTCGAATGTAATTAGGGCATTCTTCGAAGCTGGTTACTTCGAAGAAGAATTAGAGATGGTTGATGATGAGTATTTTCAGGCCGGTCTAGGTTTTGAGTTTAGGGTTCGCCGGGACCTTTATTTTCAGCTTGTATTTGGAGATACCTTTGGCAGTGACCTCGATCGAGATTTGTACTTAAACGGGCAAGTTAAGTGGTCTTTTTCGAGCATACCGCTAAATTGACAGGAGCGACTCATGCGCTTTGTTACTGAATATCTAGAATGTCTCCTTCAGCGGTCAACCAGACACCTATTCAAAGGTACCGAGATCGGTACCTGATGCACCGGATAGCTTTAGTTGCTGAAAACACACGCTGATTCAACATCAGCGAGCCGAGGCACTGTTGATGCTGTTATCTTTCGTCTGTCTCAACGCCTGACTTAATCTTGGGCGAGTTTATGTGTGAGAGGATAGAGTTGAAGTATGCTGGCTTGACAGAAAATCTCGAATAAGGTTGTTCTTTGTCCAGGGTGCCTTCGTGATTGGTTCCACTACAGGGTCATACGAACCAACAAGGACCACGTGATCACGCTCGCTGACAGGAACCCTAAGTTCCTCTCCCTTGGACAAATAAATGTCCTTGAATTCTACAAACCCATTGACTTCAATTCTTGCTACTCGTGTTATTTCGAATTCAAGTTCAGCAATCACGATTGCTGTTGCTCCCTCCGGAACTACCAGTTCATGTTGTTGTTCCACACGCGGGCTGTGTGCCCACAGCTCTTGAATATACACCAGACGAGAGGTGCGATATTCGAGGAAAAGATGGGGGCAACTACCTGCCTCAAAACCGCGATCAACGATATACATATTATCGATGTCGAGGGTGTGTACTGTCTGTCGCGTTTGTAGATTGCCTGACCGCAGCACTAAAGCTGTTGGATTGATGGCCGAGCCGACCAAAGATATAGCCTTTTTGCGTTCCGATAACTTTCCATGAATCACTCTCTGGTAAGCGCCGGTTGGCAGATCCATGAATTCGGATCTCGATGCGTCGACGGTTGCTTCCTGCAATGGCCCGATCGCCGTAGCAATTGGAATAACAATAGATGCACCATCAGGTACCGCCATTCGCGGCAGAGGCAGTTCCCCGATGTGAGTCCTTTCTAACTTTCTGTTCAACTCCCTATAGCTGAGGTCTTCGGAAAGTTCTAACTCTCCATGAATGGCATCGAGATTGAGCAAACCGTTAGAAACATTCGACGCGACTAGAAATAGACCCCAAAGTGGGCGAACTCTCACGGTTTCTCTAATGGATTCGTCTCCGCAGACATCATGAAACATCAGTGCTTCTGCGATTTCGGCAATCGGAACACCGTGTTCATGAAGCAGCCTCGCCACACCAAACCTAGGGGCAATCGCATCTCGAACTTCATCGCTGGACGGTGTTCTTGATGCTTCGAAGTAAGGGTAGTTAATTCCCCTCTCCGGGGGCTCGAATATTCTGACTGTAGGGTGCGAATGTTGATATTCGGACTTGGTCGCAAATTCGCGCTGGATTGGATCAGCTACTTCGAAATTGTCTTTCGGGATGGACGCCATGAATTGTAAAACTGGATTTTTGACCAACAATGGATTGTTGGCGGGGAAATTGGACAGATCGCCCGACACGATCTCTTTCATTGCGTCGCTGTCTTTGCATAGGACGTACCGACAATAGAACTGGTCACTCTCACTATGCGGTTGTATGTCGTTTGAGCGAACCATTGAGTACCACAAGTCTCGAGCCATCTTCAGTTCTGACGACGAAAACTTGGTTCCCCGAGGATGGTTCGGATTGTAGTGTCCGGCGTCGCAATGGCAGTCAAAACACAGGACAATGGCATTCTCTTCCGTGTCTTCGCCGCCTTCTGATCTTGGCAGAATATGGTGTACTTCTACTTTCACTCCTTTATACCTGTGGCAAACGCAACAGTGTCTTGCAGATTTCGTGAGCACTTTTTGCTTTGTTTTAACCGAAAATCCCATACCTAATAGTCCCTCGAGTTATCAGGGAGATCTAAGTCAGGAAATCGATTCTGGGCTTCCTTCTCCGTCAATATTTCCATTGAATGGAGCTCCCGTTCTCTAAGGATTCTCTCGAACTGATTCTCGACGCTACCTGCACGAACGTCGTTGTTTGCAGCCGGGTATCTAACATCCAATGTGGTCAGAACGTTTACACAACCAGTTATTGAATCGTCGTCTTCGTCGTCTATGGCTTGAGGGTCGAGTTCCTTTGGTGACATGTACTCGTAGGCTGCGCCTATTGCTGTTGGACAAACCTGGCGAAGTTCATCTAAACCTTTTCTCGAAAGGAACAACACGCGATTCCCAAACTTAATGGCTTGTTCTTTATCGGGCAAGTATCCCTTATGTACAACCCGGTTGCGAAAAGGAACTTCAGAGTTGGAGCTGAGAATTTCAGGCTTCTCGCCCGTGAGGATCATGGCCGAAGCAATGTAGGCACCTAGTTGGCGTTCTGATGAATTGGCCATTGGTTTCCAAGATGCTTCGATATTCGGCTTGCTGACGCCAAGATGGAGAAGTGTGGCCCAATAGTAGAACTCATAGAAACGTTCTAGCGAGGTGGTGAACGAAGCAACTGCTTCTCGAAAATACCCGTCCACAATAGCATTCACCCCTAATTCGAACAGCAATTCGAACTTCAAGTTATCAAGAGTAACTTCAGTATGGTGCCCAGCCATGCAGCGTACATTGTACATTCCTTTCTCTGACAGTTCGGAAATCGGCACGGGAACTTCGATTGTGATTCGATCAACGAGCGCTTTTGATTTCTCGTAGGCACACTTTGGGCAGAACAATCGGACCACCATCATGAGTATTGTGACCGCATTAGCGTTTTTGGAGTCAGCATTGGCAGGACCTTCCACCTAGTGATTCAAATGTCATGAAGAACAATCCGCCCTCGATACTCATGTGTAACCAACTGGTCCAAAGTGTGCGTTGTATTCGACCTGTCGAAGAATCACCTTATTGATGCATTTGACCTTAAGCAGATTTTGTTCAATTGGGCGCCCGAACAGTGCGATGTTCGGAACAGCGCCTAGTTGTTCAATTGGCTGGTATTCCGGGATTCGACGGTGCGAGATACCGTAGGTGGTCGCCAGTGGGAGCATTCCTGTTCGTAGCGTACTGAAGTACGAAGGATAGACAAGTCCATCGTAACCTGATTTGTAAGCCGCCTTAGCAATATCTGCTGCTATGTCGTACGAGTGATTGCCAGCCATAAAGAGCATATGCATCGCCATATCGAGACTCTCGAATTCGCTTGTCTCTTCATGGGTGAGGATCACTGATAGATTCAATAACCTAAGTGTTTTTGTTGGGTCAAGTGTCGCGACATACAATTCGTCCTCTGCGGAAACCCGGCATTCATGGAGGCATACTTGCAAGTCTGGCGATGAGTAAAGAACGGAAATCCCGCTAGGCCCAAATCGACCGCTGCCCATGTATTGTTCTGGTGGGCTGTCGTACTCATCGTCCGCCTCCGGGATACCTGGTGCTTTTCGTACCCGATAATTCAGATCGCCGGGCCTTAGGAGCCATCCGGGATATTCGGCGAGTACCCTTTTTACGATGTTTGCTCTTTGACTTTCGATTTGAAGTTCTTTTAAGGGTTCAACTTCGCCGATCATCCAAAGGCGTGGCCCATAATGAAACAAGCCAATTCCCAGAGTTTCTTCAATAAGGGTAACGTCTTCCTTCAGCCAATCCGGTACATCGATGCTAGTCTGTTGGTGTGTGTTGAACTGCAAAATAGGAGTAGCCCCGTACTCAACTCGGTGCAAAGTACCCCACACAAAAAAACGATGGACTAGCTGCTCAACGTCTTGTCTCGTCAGAGGTGAGCCGCCGGATAAGCCACAATTTCTACATGTGTGCTCCCGGATTCTTCCGAATGACCTCGCGTCTAGTTTGAGCCCTTCATCCATAAAGCACTCTGAACAAATTACTATGGGATTCTGTTGCTCGTTTTGCATAGTGTTAAAACCTTTTTTACGCAATTCGTCATAGCTTAACCGAGAGGTCCGATCTCAAGCGCTTGTTCACGATGGAACTCGAATTTCGTCCCAGCCGCCCTGTTGGTTGTGCGCGCGAAGGAGAAGACTGTTGTCTTGGTCCTTGGTGACTAAGTCGAGGATCTGTGAAAAGTGATCATCAAGTTGTTTTTGATTGCCGGGGTATCGTGCCGCTAGGTGTCGGAGCAGTTCTTCCCCACATTTCTGTAGGCTTGTCGCTAGTATTAGTCCTAGCAGCACGATATCTGTGGACTTGTCGTTCATGAGGAGACCAATCGCGTTCCCCCATGCTTCTAAGTCCCAGGGTCCGATCAGAGCTGCCATTAGAAAACAGTAAGCTGCGTCGCTACTGTTGCCAGACCGATGCTGAACCCCGCCCAAGTTGTACCACGCGAGGTGGGATAGCGCGTCTGCCTCCAAAGCGGAGTTACAAACGGCTTCGATAGCATTTTCATCCATCTCTCGAGGCTTGAAGTCAGCTGGAAACACGGGTCGCTGTCTGGTTTGCTTGTCTAACCCAGTACGTTCGATTAAAAAAGATAACGCTTCTTGCTTGAGTGCCCACTCGGCTTGCTCGAAAGGTTGGCCCGAGTCAAGGCTTCGCTCGAATGCCTCCTGCGCAGCGCGATAGCTACCTGAGAACATTAGAGCGTCTGCATATAGACACCTCGTATCGTCGTTTTCCTCCACAGCCAATGCGCGACAATAGAACTGGGACGAAGCTCGATACCGTCCAACAGAAAACAGAATGCCTCCCAGCTCTCTGAGGAAGTACGTCCGTTCCAAGTACTCTGCGTCTAGAGAGGCGGCTCTTCGGTAAGCGCGAAAGCCCTCAAGGTAGCGTTGTGAACCGCGCAGCAAACTACCGATGTTGTAGTTTAGGACTGCGGCTTGTTGGTGGTCATCTTTGCTCTCCGCGATTTCTGCGATTCGCAACAAAGCGGCCACACCATATTCACGTTCCGCGGTTGATAGCGCAGACTGTCTCGCTAAAAATGGAACGAGGTAAAGCTGTGCTACCTCTATTGCATCATCAGTTCCAAAGAATTTCTCTGCAATTTCCAAAGCTCGAAGGTATTCGTTGCCCCGTGCGAAGCACGCAGCGATAACCATACCGATTTCGACCTTGGAAGGAAGCCATGCTTCGGATAAGTGTGGAAAGATTATTTTCGTGCCAACATCTGAGTGTCCGTGAAAATCTAAAGCAAGACCGATTGCGATCAGTATGTCGAAATGCAGAGTAGAATCTGGATCTGGTCCCTTGTAACCGTCAGGAGTGTGTAAGGTAAATCCAGTGTAACCACCCAAAGTAACCTCAAGTTTGTCTTCGTTGAGACGGACCGAATGGGTAGATTCTCCTTCCGGAACCCATTTAATTAGGCGATTTGAACCGCTTGAGGCTTCTCTCAGTCGAGATTTCAATAGATGACCTTGTACGCCGTACACACCATCCTCTGGAATCGCCAACTCAAACTGAATCGGGACCGACATTGTTGGTGAGCGAACTTCGCGAAACGCCTCGACATCTCGGACTAAATTTTGGGGGGTCGAATCATCCCAATAATCTGCTTCATCAAACTCAAAGCTAATACTTTTTGCGGAACGTTTTCCATAGTAAGAATCAAATCTGTGGAACCAGCGAACCAGAAACCGTTTACTTGGAGCATGGAATCTAGCGATCAAGACGGGGAGATCTAGCGAGTTGTAGTAGTTCCCAGTCGCGTTGGTCAGCCAAACCCGTTTGACCCGAGCGGAGGACGAAGCGGCGTCGGTTGCCTTGAGCTGTACCCAGAACTTGATTCCAGTAGCTGAACCAGCTGCATCGAATACTTCAATCTCGCCATCAATTCCATAATCATGGGACAGATCCCTAAATACCCACTCTGATGGTATAAGCGTGCGTATCGCGGAAAAAGATTCATCTTCTAGCTGGTGCTGGCGAGGTCTGGTTGGCATTTTTTTCGACAAGTTTGATCCTCGTGCTTCAGCGTTTCGCACCAACTGGTGTTTGTGTAGCCGGAGTAAGGCCCATCTCGCAATGGGTCTGCCTCAGCCTATGTAAGGTTCTTAACAATGCTCGAGAGGATAACAAAAACAGGTACCAAAAAAGGTACCACACCATCCTCAAATAGACTCATCGCAAATCAGATTGCCTCAGTGACCGCTTAGCTGTAGCGTTGAGTTTACTTGAGTTTCACCGAAACCCCCTGAAATTCAATGAGTTACGATCAAGACTGTTAATCAGCGGGTCGCTGGCTCAGGTCCAGCAGACGGGGTCACTGGATCCATGGAGTCCGTCCTGGACTCATAGGTAACAGTTTATTCCGGAGACATGGGTTACAGTTTCGGTATAAAAGGATTCTCAGCGGGTTCCACCCGCTTCTCATCCTTATCAAAGAATCCTAAGTCATATTCCATACACATAAAGCCTACCAGCCAAATCCTGTCGCTCACCTCGCGTATGCCGACGTCTTGTCCCGCAAACACGCAACCTAGATTGATTTTACGTGCATCGAAACAAATCCGACCACAGTGGGTGGACCCGAAAAAATGAATCAGGCATTGAACTAGAAACAGCGTATCAGGACCCTGGTCGTCGAGTTCGCTTTGAAGAATGGTGTGATCTTTACGTGGTTGTTTGGCAAGGTTCTGATCAGCATCGGATGAGTCAGCTCATATGTCCATCTCCACTTCAGGTCCCCTACGTACCTTGTCGATGATCCGCTCGAGGATCGGTGTAGACTTCTCGCTATCGGTGCGCTCACGCAGGTCCTTGGGCAGCCCATCTCTATCGAGAATTCGTGCGTAACTGACATGCTTACCTTCTAGCGCACTCGTTTTCTCACCTGGTCGAAGTGAAATACCTTTGGCAAGGTCATCAACGTCGTCCGTATAAACATGGCTATTGAATTTCGCCCGGCTCAGTGCGACGTACATGGATTTCTGATTGATCAGATTCCTGCGCCAACTCTCCGCGTGGACAATGCCCTCGTCGTAGGTAGCGCCTTGGCCGGAATACACCGTTGTTGCGTAGGCGTGCTCCCAATGTCGATTTTTTTGTAGGTTGATGGTTTTATCGCCGGCACGCTTAAAATCGATTGTGACGTCACCGGTTATTTTATTGATGCCCGTGACCTTACCCAGGTCCGTGTTGTTCACGCCGATCGATTTGTCTTTTCCGCGCCACCGTATCTCGTCGCCGGCAGCGATGCTTCGATCTTCCTGTTCGTACACTTCGACGCCGTTCTTCGTGCTTCCGGCCACCCGCGTTGGGTTCCACCGGAACCGTTTGCCGTTTTCACTTTCTAGCGTTAACTCGTCTATTCCCGTCTCTTTGACGCGGTAGGGGACGTCGGCTTTAACTTTCAACGACGCGACCTCTCGGCCGAACACGACGACGTCGCCTTTACGGTAGAAAATAGCGCGTCCTTTCTCAGCGCGAGACAGGCCCCGGTTGATGAGACCCTTGAGCTTGAGCTCCGCCTTTTCAACAACACCTTTCGCCTGTAGACCTTTACGCACCATTTGATTCACTTCCCGGCGCGTATCATTGTCAGGGATGAGCACAAGTGTCTTCTGTCGTTCACTCTCCGGCAGAGCCAGAACACGATCAACGATAGACTGAATGCGTTTGTCACGGTCTTTGATTTCATGGACCGTCTTGCTGATGTGTTCTAGCGCGGCTTGAGGATTTTTCTCAATCGACGACTCAACTGCCGCTTTGAGCTCTGGACTGTCCTTTTGCCGCATGATGTCGCGCATTTCAGCGTAGTGCATGCCCGCTTTGATCAATTGATCGAAGGGTTTGCCAGCCTCGATCGCGCCCAGTTGTTGTCGATCGCCGATCAGAAACACGCGTGAGCGCGTTTGCCGGCTGAACGTTAACAGGTCCGCCGCGTCCTGCGTATTTTGCAGTGACGACTCGTCGACAATCAGAATTTCCTTGGCGTTTTGCGCGAGCTTCTTCGTGTTCTTGAACGACATTAGATGGCTCGCTAACGTCCGACTTTGAATGCCAGTTTCTTCCTGCAAGAGGTTGGCGGCCGAGCCGGTGGGTGCAAGTCCGGTGACTTTGAATCCCTTGCCTTCTGCGACTTCTCTGACGGCCGAGAGCATGTAGGTTTTACCGGTACCCGCGTATCCCTGGACGCCAACCACGCGATCTTTCGAGGACAACAGCAAACGTACGGCCGCTGCCTGGCCTTTGGTGAACCCACGATCTTCAATGAGTGCGCTGATGTGACTGCGCCCAGCGATACGGCTCACATCGCGCTTGCCGCGTTGCATCAAACTGATGATGTACTGTTCTTTCTTAATCGCCGCCGGTGTCGTGTAAGCCGGTGTGTCGAGCCGGCCATTGCGCAGGCTGGCGGGCACCAGTTTACCGATTTCAACTTCCTTCTCGATGGCATCCTCGACGGATCCAATGGTGCTGCTGCCGAGGCCTGCGCGAAGTGTCTGCTCCTGCAAATCGTCGGCTGTAAAAAGCGCTTCACGTTCTGCCAGGTGTGATCGTGCAAATTCGAGATCGGCCGCTTGCTGGGCTTTCGTTGGCCGCTCGACGGCGCCGTTTTGGTGTCGATTGCGAGCTGCTTTGATATCAGTATCTGGATCGTAATCGAGCTTTTTCAGTTGGTCTGCCCAAGCCCCTAGCAATGCCTCCTGATTGCTGTGATGCTTCGCGCTTCGCGTCCGAACCGCTGCGTTATCCATGCCTTTTGCGGTCCGGTAACCGTACTCTTTCGCCGCGGTGAGGATCTCTGTACGGCGCTTGGAAAAGCCTTTGCGAACTGCCTCCGGAACGGCCGAGATGTCGAATGTGCCGTTGCTTGCGTCGGCTTCAATGTCGTAGCCAAGCGCTCGAACTTTCGATGCGAGTTCATTCCGGTAAACCTGTCCGATCTTCTTCGAGACGTCGTACATACGTCTGGATTCCAACGAGCGCCATTCGCCGTCCGGACGCTGTGTCAGATTCATGATGACGTTGTGTGTGTGTAGTTGCGGATCCATTGCCCGCGACGTGGTGTGCGTAAATGACGCGATAGTAAGGTTCTTGGTGAGTACCTCTTTGATTTCCCCATTCACTTGTTGGCGGGTGATGCTGTAGTTCGCCTCGAGGTGCTTGAGTGCTGTCGCTACCGCTTCATTGTGTGCCGCTATAAGGCGTTTATCGCCGCCAGCGAGGGCCAACACGGAAACAGACTTCGGCGCTGACAAAGTGAAGTCCCAGCCCTTTTTGTGCTCGCGCTCACCGTTGCCGTTGCTCCGTCCGACCTGGGTCCCATCATCCAACTGTCCATCGAGCATTGCCTTGAATTGGGCATTGTCCACCACGCCGGCGAGGCCGAGCCTCTTAGCGCCATTGCCTTGCCAGGTAGACGCAATGTCTTCGTTTCCATCCTTCGTGTAGTAGTCGGCTTCAGAGTAATAGTGAGACGCGACACTGCTGCTCGAGATGGCCTTGATTGACAGCATGGGCTAGCGTTCTTCAGTCCCGATGGACGTCGATTTGGATGCTCGATCGACTCCCGTTAATCTGTTCAACATTCCCGGGTGAAAAATCAAGAGTACGGCGACAACGATCGCAAGCACCGCGATAAAGCGAGGCCCAGTGGGCTCAAATTGGATCAAGATCGTGCCCAGGATAAGAAGCAAGCCGGCGAGCGCATAGCGTTCCGATTTGGTGGTTGTGCTGCTGTCTGATTGCATAATTTGTCCTCTGTTTCGTCGAGTCATAGTCTTTCGATTCACGTCGCCCGGGATAGATTCCATAGCTGCTAGAGCAACTCCGTCTGATACCTGTCCTGCCCGGCGTCACGGTCCTTTTCGTGGCCGGTCGTATCGGTAGCCACCGGCGGTATCGCGCTGGCATTGAGGCCATTGCCAACAAAATCATCCTTCTCGTTGGTTTTTGAGCGGTGCTTGGTGCTTCGAGGAAACCCATCGACCAGGACAGGAGCGTTGTCTAAATTGGGTGCGACGATATCGAAACCGTTGTCGACAAATCCCTCTGCTACTTTCGGGTATTTCTTGTACTGAGCGACGATGCGACCCACCGGCAGTCCACGCCCAAATTTCACGAACCCGTGTAGATCCTTGAGGTTCATAATCTCGGTCGGCAGGACGATAGGCCTGAGGTTTCGTTGCTTAGACAACGTGACGCCGTCGCGAATTTCGCTCGCACCAAACGAGATGCCCTCGAACGTTTCGACCGTCTCGCTGTTGCCGAGATTTTCACTCGAGTACGTGGCGCCGGCTTTGTCGTTGTAGCGGAACCCGCACCAGGTAGAGCAGCCGCTTGCGATCGTGTCCGCACCTTCTTTGCCGTAGATCATCACCAGTTGTGAATAAGCTTGAACACCCAGAATGAAGCAGCCGCCGAACTTTCTAAGACCGGCCAATCCATCAAAAAGAGAAGGCAGTTTCTGTAGACTCGGTAGCTCGTCGATGCCGAGCCAGATACGGCGCTGACGGCTCGGCTCAAGCGATGCAATCGCTGCGATTGCCGTATCCATCCACGCGGTGATCAAAGGTTTTAGCGCCGTTCTTTGCTCGTCCTTAGTCGTCAGAAACACCCATCCATCACCATCGTCTTGGCGGATCCAGTCCTTAATCGAGAACCGTGGCGCGTCTTTAGGCAGGTACTTCATTGACCGTGTGTAGGCCGCTAGAACACCGCGCACCGACACCGCCATACGTTCGCCTCCGTGGGAAATGATTGCCGCCGCTTCGGTGTTTTCAACGTACTGTGTGATTTCCGCGATGCTGACGTTCATGATTGCGTGCATGAGCTTTTCGTTGCTCGGTTCTTGGTCGCTGGCAATCTTCTTTGCCAGCGCCGCAAATACAATTCGCGCACCTAATACCCAGTACGGATCGCCGACCTGACTGCGTTCGGGGATGAGTGATTCGGCCATACGATCATATTCATAGTCGCGGGAGCATTCGGCCCATACGTCCCAGCCGGCTGACCGCGCATCGAGTGGATTCAGGATGATGTCTTTCCCTGGGCGGTAGAAATGCGATACGTATTCGCCGCTGTTGTCGTAGATCACGAGTCGCTGGTTTCGTCGTCGTATGCCAGTCAGCATTTCTTTAGAGACAGTACTTTTACCGGTGCCTGACGAACCGCTCAACATCGTGTGAGCGATATCCGAACCCTCCGGCATTGGGATACCGGCGATGGTCATTTCAGGGATCTTGCCGAACTTCTTAACGGCCTGTTTGAGCTGCTTGCCATCAACCAGCTGACTACCCCGAACATGCTCATCCTCGGCCTGGTCAGTACCAAATCGATAGATGAACTTGAACACCAGAAACAGTACGAAAAACCCCAACATGACGCCGCCGACTAATGACCAGATAGCCGCTTTGTAGACGTTGTTGACAGCTTGTTGAACACTACCGTTGTTGAGAAACGTGACCGTTCGAACCTCGATCTTCTGCCCAGTTTCAAGCTTAAAGGGGATCTTTCCCTCGGTGAGTTCCAGCCCGTTAACAACCACGTAACCCACGGTGTACTTAACGGTCACGTAGCGCTCGTAGCTTGTTGTTGTGTACCAAAAAATGCTGCCGATGGAGAGCAAGAGCGTGAGAATGCCCAGGGCCATAAACTTGGTAATGACCTGGCCAATCATCCGTAAGAAGTGAATGGCTGTTTGTCCGCCGCGTGTAAAATTTCCGATCGAAGAGGTTTGGAAAATGCTCATGCTTGCTCCACTCCAATTTGCTCCAGCGCGTGCTTCGCGTCCAGTTTGGCAAGCTCGAGCAACTCTTCATCGAGGTGTCCGGCCATCCGGCGGGTGAGGCACAAAGTCTGAATGGTGAGGTTGAATGCGGTTTTGGTGAGACCGTCATCTGCATCGGTACGCTGGATTCCGGTGGCGACCAATTCTCGCCAAATGCTCGCTTCTTCAACGCGTCGCTGTTTCGCGAGTCGTCGCACATAGGCGACAAACTCTTCTGGGTATCGTACGGTCACAGAAAGCATGTTCGGGTAATCCTCCCTTCGCGTTGAGTGTCATTATTGCAAATATATAAAAACATATAAAGATAAAAACCCATGTATGCGCTTGCAAGTAAGGAAAACAACACCTTATGGACATTGCTGCCAGCATCGACGCTTTAGCGGTATGCGAAAAACGCAATCAAATTCAATGTCTTGCCGACTGCAGCGTAAGCTGCGTAGGGTGTGAACCTTTTTGGTGAGCATCGCGAGCCAAGGTGAGGTAAGACAGATCGAATAGACTTAGCTCGCCCGGGTTTAGGTTGGAATTGCCGGGGTTAACCTGCGCTAGCAGCAGAGTTATTTGCCCGCCTAACCTGCCACGTAACCTTCTACAAATAGCGCACTTGGGACAACTACGTTCAGGGGCAGTCCAGAGGTGCTTAACCCATTCAAGGCGCGTCAGCGCCGTCTTTGGGCGCCTCAAAGCGACACCGCTAAGATATCCGGCTGTACAAATATATAAATACATATAATATAGCAATCCGAAATACCAATGACCACGCAGGAGTACATACGGATGGCAGCCAAAAAAAGTATCTTTCAGAGCACTCGACAGAATTCGGTTTCGGTGTCGGTGAAAATTCCACAAGAACTCAAAGAGCGCATTGAGGCGCTACGCGAGTCTCTCGCCGCCGTTGACCAAACACTGACGTTCAACATTTCGGCGATCTGTGCCGAAACACTGGAAATCGCGGTCAAGACCGGTGAAGCGGAGCTTGCCAAGATGAAGCCCGCCGCGAATGGAACCGGCGCGTCAGAAGGGGCGCGGGTTTAACCCGGTTCGTGGGTGGTGCTTCCGTGTTCAACCCGGCTGAAAACTGCCTGGTGATGGACGCGGGCGCGTTGGCTACGTTCAGTAGCCTAAAGCGGCTTGTGCTTCGTGAAAGGTGCGAACCGCGAAGCGCTCAACGCTCGCAAGTGTATTGGCTTTCGTCACGGCCTCCGGGGAATTGTGCTGCCGCATACATTTGGCGATGGTGGTCAGACTGTTGTGCACCATCCGCGCCGCCAGTTTGCTGTGTTGCACATTCATGCCGCACGCGCCTGGTCGACGGCATCCATGAGGTATTGATGGGCTTTACTGGCGAGGCTGGCGGCGCTGACAATGGCGCGCTCGTCAGCCTTTAGAATCTCAATCCAGTGATCGAGGTAGCTGGCGTGTTCTTGCAGCGTACCTTGTATGCCTAAGTCGGCGCAGATGAAGGCGCTACCCAGTTCAGCGACCAATTCCTCGGCGGCGTAGGACGCATCACCAAACTTGCCGGACAAATCTCGCGCCAAGCGGGACTTGTGTGCGGTCCAGTGTGTGAGCTCATGCGTCAGCGTTGCATAGTAATCGCCCGCGCTCTTAAACCGCGCCCGTTCAGGGCAGCGAATCGTGTCTGACGTTGGTATGTAGCAAGGCGAAAATGCACCGAATTCAATCGGTGCACCGGTCCCCGCGATGAAAGTATCTGCCTTTGGGTTTTCGCCCGGAGACGCTTGCAGCAAGCGCTCCGCGTTTGGGTCCTCGATGCCGTCGATCTGGTCGAGGTTGAACGCAGAAAACTGGCGCGCCATTGGGATACTTTCTGTTTCGCCGCTGGCGTTGTCGGTCTTCTCCAATAGGCGGTAGAAAATGCCGCGTGTCCCTTTCTCTTTTTTGCGCACGCAGCCGCCGAGTTCGCGCGCTTGATTGAAGGTCAACCAGTACTGCGAGCTATACCCTTGCTGCTGCGCCGTCATCCAGAAAATCAGCGCATTGATACCACGATAGGGATTGTTGGTGCTGAAGTTTCGCGGCAAGCGCTGGGCGCTACCGATGGACCAAGACCGCTGCCACGGCGGTGTGCCTTGCTCGAGTGCTTCAAGAATGGATTGGGTAACGGTCTGGTAAATCGTGTCTGTCCTATTCATGGCGCTAGATCCTCGTGGTTGGTGTGGTCAAGGGGTAGCCGTAGCAGGTCAGCTGAACATCAGCCGGAAACTTAGGCCTTGTGGTTATTTTGTGAGGCATCGAGTTATGGGATTCACCGCCCAGCAAAGTCCGCGCGTTGAGGGGTTCGTTGTTCGAGTCGGTGGTGAAGTCACCATTTCCACTAGGGCGTAGGCGCTCGTGTGCGCGTCAACGGAATCGCCAACGTGATCGCAGCCGACGATAACGGCGCGGCCGACAATGGGGTGAGGGCAACCGGCCAAGCGGAAACAATGGCGTGACGTCCCCTTGAGTCGTGCAGCGGGGTCCACGAAGACGGTATCTTGTGTAGGCAGACTGACGGCAACGCTGAGCGATTTGCAGCCGATCACTTGCCGGATGCGCGTATAGACATCGGTGTCGATAGACAAACAAGTAATGCACTCGGTTTCGGGGTCGATGAGAATGGCTTGCATGCTTAAATCCTCTGGAGAAAAAAGGGGTACTTGCGCGATGTGAGTACCCCTTGCCGGTCCGCTAGGCGGCCTTGCCGTCAAGCATTTGCAGATCAGACGCGACAATCTCGGTGGTGTACCTTTCAATGCCGTCTTTGTCCGTAAATTTGCCGTGTTTCAGACGGCCCTCGACGTACGCGCGGCTGCCTGTCTTCATGTACTTGCTGACCACGTCGGCCAACCCGGAATAGAAAACCACACGGTGCCAATCGGTCTGCTCGACCTTGTTGCCATCCGCATCTTTGTGGGTGTAGTTGGTTGCGAAAGAACAGTTCACGACTGACTTCCCGCCGTTGGTTTGATTGGCTTCCGGATCTTGTCCAAGACGGCCAATGATTTGCACTTTGTTGAGATCAGTTGTCATGATTTTTACCTCATTGGGTATGCGCTAGTGGATTGATAAGTTGTGATCTGAACTAGCCCAAATCACACCTATATTATATAAATACATATAATATAATTCAAGTATAAAGGTTCAGTTTTTTTCTATAAATATTAATGACTTAACCTGATTTTTCGTGCTGCGAAAATAGGTGCTCTTGCATCCAATCGCCCTGCTTTTGTTAGCTGAGCCCGGCGTCCGGGGCCGCCCCCGGCTCATGAAATCTTGGGCGCTTGCGCCTTCCTTCTTGATGCCTGTGTGGGTCATATTTCACCTCGTAAAAGCCTTGCTTCCGTCCCTTCGCCGGGGCCAAAGAAGCGCAAGGTTATGGCCGGCAACAAGGGTTCGGCCGCAAGTCGCAGCTAAGCAACTGAGCGCCCAGCGCGAGGGCGTCTGAACGAGTGAGGAACGAAAGCGCAGCGGTCCTTGAGGAAGGGCATGTTCTTCGTATCGTGGACCTGGGATATCGAAGGGCGGGGAGTCAGGCGAGGTGGACCCACACAGAGCTTTGATGGACACCCAGGGCAACGAAGGTAGGGCAACGAAGGTAATGGTGTTTGGACTTCGTAGTGCGTGCGATAAGCATAGCCCGGATCGTCACCCGAATGGGCGGAGACACGTAGTGGCTCCGGTCGTAGCGCGAGTGGCGACTAGAGCCGGATGAGATCCATAAAATTCCTACGGTCTCTCTGCGATCAACCAGAAATATAGTTATTCATATAAACAAAATATGTACCAGACATTCTCTAAGTATGGTCACGCGCCAGCGTCCACAACCGTATTGGCTCAAAGGTCAGGATAACTGGTCCGGTTTATAGATCGATGACGGCTCACCAATCGGAGTGCTCGGAGTCTGGTTGCACCGATTCATCTCATATTCTGGATGAGGCTGTAATGTTCGGGTTATTTACCCTCGGTCTTCAACGCCAGCGGTTCCCCGAGGTCCAGTCGTGTTGCCACTTTGACGGCGCGATTCACACATCGTAGGTAATGAAACCACGGCTAGTGCACAACAACTCGATTCGTTAATGACGCAGGTCATTGTTCATGGGTGAAAAGGGTAGGCACACCCCTGATCAAACACTCAGCCCGTCACTACCAGATTTTGCAGGCTAGCAAAGGCGTCAAACGTTACAAACGATGAGGCCCAACCGCTCGGTTCAAGCTTGAGTCGGCAGGAGTAATGCCGGAGACAGCGCGGACAGTTCACACGCCGATCGAGAAAGTGAGCTTGACACCCTCAGACTTCGAACGTAATCTAACTGTATTATCCATATTAATACACGTTATACAGATCAATGTTCTCGATCCAAACCAGTTCCGATGTGCCCATCTATCTTCAATTGATCCGTCAAGTGGAAGAATTTGTGATGACGGGGGTGTGGCAACCGGGCGACGCGGTGCCTTCTGTGCGACAAGTCGCCCAAGACCTGGCCATCAATCCAATGACCGTTTCCAAAGCGTATGCACGGCTGGAATCCATGGGGTTATTGCGGGGCCAAAAAGGCAAGCGCATGACCGTTGGATTCGCCCAACATACGCCACGTGAACTGCTGGCACCGGCGGTTCTGGAGTTGGTGGCCGAAGCACAGCGCTTAGATGTGACACCGACGGAACTCACGGCTTGGTTGGTCGCGGCTTGGGAGAATCGAGGTGTTTAACACGCGCCCGCAATACAGCCCGCAATACAGCAAGTGGAGACAACTATGCTAAACACTAGATATCCGTTGGATTTACGCGGCGTGTCTGTCGCGTTTGGCGAAAAAGTTGTGCTAGATGACATTAACCTGCCATTGCTTGCCGGCAGTGTAACGGGATTGTTGGGCCGTAACGGCAGCGGCAAATCAACCTTACTCAAACATGCCCTCGGTTTGTTGCCGCACGGGCAAGGCACCTCGTCGATTTTTGGCGAGGTCGTTGCGATGGCTTCGCCACAAGCGCGAGGACGCCTCGGGTATGTCCCGCAGACCTTCGATGCGTTCCAACACCTCCACGTTCAAGCGTGCTTAGATCTGGTTGGTGGCTTTTATAAAACGTGGGATAGATCGCTCGTTAACCGCTTTCGTGACGCGTGGTGCATGGACCCCACAATGCGCGTCGATGCCTTGTCCGAGGGGCAGCAACAACTCTTGAGTATCCTGTTGGCCATCGGTCATAGACCTGAACTGCTTATTCTAGATGAACCGATGGCTGCGTTGGATCCCGTGGCACGGCGGGATATCCTCAAGGGCCTCATCGACATTAATGTGGAGCGCGGTACAACGATATTGCTGTCCAGCCACATCGTATCTGATGTTGAGCGCATCGCGTCGCACCTGGCGATTTTGCATGATGCGCAACTGCTTTATCACGGTGAGTTGGATGAATTGCGGGCATCCGTGCAATGCCTTTATCTGCAAGGACCGGTCTTGCCCAAACAGATGGCAGACGTTCTTGCGTACCGGATCAGCCCGGATCATGCACAGGCGTGGACGTTGGACTGGTCACAGCAACGCATTGAAGCCTTCGCTCAAGACCACAATCTTCGCGTGCACATCAAGCCACAAAGTTTGGAAGATGCCTTCATAGGAATGACCACATGATGATGTATTTATCAGCTCTAAAACCCGTACGCATGCATCACTGGGTGAGCGTAACGATTGCGCCCCTGATCTTCATTGCTGCAGAAACGCAACTGCCGATATTTGGGAGCGTTTTGGCCGTGTTGTTTGTAGGCGTGTCACTTGGGGCGTCGTTGTCGGCTTTTAAACGCTATCCTGCGGTGAACTTTCTGCCGAACTTTGCCAGGACGATGAGCCAGCTCGTGGTGTTCGTGATAGGCACCCTCACGGCCATCGCGACCTGTGTCGTCTTTAACCAACCTCATTTTGGTGCGGCGGAAATTGGGTTGATGTTCGGCGCGGGTTTAGCTGGATTTCTGCTGGCCGCGGGGCAGATGGTCGTGTTACCCATTGTGATGTTGATCATTGTATCAGCGTTTCTACCCGCTTCCGATTCACATGGTATGGTGTCAGTCCCTCTTGTTGCGCTGGCGGATCTAGGTCTGCTGGTGTGGATGTATCGCTACCTGTCGTTGGGAAGCAGCGCGTCATTTAAGCCATCTGAGCCGTCGCAACGCAGCCAAGGCGACACAATAAGACAAACGGTTTCGCAAACTGCTCGGGTAAACGACGTGCTGGGGGAGAGGTGGGTGGTACGCATCGCGACTTTGGGGCTATTTGTCCTGGCGAGTCCGCTTGTGGTGGCGGGTATGAACTACATAAGCCCGCCAACCACTTGGCTTGTCTATCTTACCTTCACGCTCTTCTGTGTCGTGGGCGTGGTTGTTGTTGCAGTCGACCGGAGCGCCCACTATGCGCGACATTTGGACATGCTTTGGGGATTAGGTGTCGGTGCGGATCGCCCCCACCTAAGAGCCTGGCTGTGTCGACGGGTATTGATACACCTACTGATACTGCAGGGGTGTCAGGCCTTGGTCATGGGGTGGTTTGCGTTGAGATACGCAGCGCCACTACTGCCGATGACAACCGTGCTTCTTGCCCTGGGGGTTCTCGGTGTGATTTTGGTACAGCTTCATTTCTGGCTGAGTGTGGAGAAACAGATTGATCCGTCATCCACCTCTGCTGTGCTGATAAGTGTAGGCATCGTTTTGGGCGCTGTCATAGCACACTTAAGTTTCTCGGCGGTCTCGTTGTTATGGGTGTTTGGGTTATGTATTGCCTTGATTGGACTGGCAGTGCACGCAAGCGGGTTCGCTACTATTTACTCGAATCGTAGCTTGACAAAACTGTGATCCGTGATGGCCAACACAACGCAAACCACTAGGATACACTTTCTGCTCCGACTGACACCGTCAATCCATACGGCGGTTAAGGCACGTGCGTCGGAAAACATGCGCAGTGTTAACGCGGAAATCAGTTTTCAACTCAAAGCGTTTGATCGTTCGTCATCGACGTTAGATTCGACGCAACTCCAAGATGAGCAGTTACTACTGATTGCTTTTCGAACGCTAGATCCGGATCGCCGTCGTCACGCGTTGTCGTGGCTTCAGTCAATCGCAAAAGCTACTTGATCACGAGACCTACTGACAGTATTGCGTCGCGAAGAAGAACTCCTACACCGCTGTCCCCCGAAATGGAAAGGTTCTCACTGGTTCAGTGGCTCAATGTCCAGTGTCGTGATTATCCACTGTTCTAGAAAATCCCTTGGAATGACGGCATGCCCGTCCGATGGCATGCCGGAATCAAATACTTCTTGTTTAAAAACGATGGCGAGATCGTGCAACTTGTGACGAATCAATGGCGCGCTGATCTCGCAGTCATCGGTGAGGCCAGTCATTTTCCAAAGATGCAGAACAAATGAGTCTGTGTCGTCAATGCCCATAAGAAATCCGAAGAGTACGGAAACGGCATAAGTGTGTCCGTCGGCTTGGTAATCACCGTTGATTTTGTCATCGTCAATCGGCCAGTTCATCGATTTCGGTATGCCCCGTTCACAT
The DNA here is from genome assembly GCA_024743175.1 of Pseudomonadaceae bacterium. Taxonomy (GTDB): domain Bacteria; phylum Pseudomonadota; class Gammaproteobacteria; order Pseudomonadales; family Azotimanducaceae; genus UBA4421. Next base: position 351,551 of record JANSXA010000006.1, read on the forward strand.
ACAATGATGACATCATCAAGATACACGTTCTGATATTGGAGTCGTCCTGTTTTGTTGGCATCTTTCATATGATCCTCCCATCGACGTAACTCAGATTGATTGTTGTCGATTCTAATAACCCTATAAAGTATTGTTAGTTTTATGCTGTCAGGCCTATCGGGCTAACAGTTACAACTTATCGACCCCTCATCAGACTTGTCAATGTTGTTTTAGTGGAATACCAATAAAATGCTATGCGAATGACTTCAGTTTGATGTCGTGGTGATATCACGATGATATCGCGGCGCCACCTTTTGATATCACGGTCATGCCAAGTACTGGGTTGATCGTGCGCGCGCACGAATGAGGTAAGAATAGGGTGACCGTCATCGTTGAGCGTTACTAACAACGCTACGATGCTGGCAGGTTTGCTTGAAGGTGCTTGCGCGACGTGTGGCGTCACACGTCACTCATGTACGCAAGCCTAAGGTCAATTTAATGGGAAATGTCCAAAATACAATGGCTACCTTATTGGGGGGAAGGTCAAAACCTGAAAGCGAGTTAAGAAAGCGCACCGTTGTGGCATACGAGAATCTAGGTTTGTCAGGCATCTGCACATACTACTGTGCAGCACCGCTACCACGCAGATCTTGGGCAAATGGCTAATAGATGCCGCGATAATTCTATTGGAATAAGATTGACACTTATGGGTGCGAGAGTACCCTCTTTTCGAAGCCATCGATTAGGGAGAGTAGGGTGCCTACCTTTGGATTTTGGAATCTCGAAAACTTATTCGCACCAGAGAACTTCCCACAACGGGAGCCATGGTTGGCGAGCCGAGTTGCTAACGACCTCAATGGATGGACGGATGCACTTTTTCAAACCAAGCTCAACCAACTCGCCACTGTCATCGCGGCAATGTCGAGTAATCAGGGACCAGACGTTCTAGGTGTTTGTGAGGTAGAAAACCAATTTGTGCTCAACGAGCTGATTGGTGTGCTCAATCCCATGCTTCCGGCCCGTAACTATGGTGTGGTTCACGTGGACAGCACTCAAGATCACCGCGGCATCGATACGGCTTTCATTTTCGACTCGAATCAGTTTAGTCCGGTGCCCAACACGCTCTTTAGTCATTTTGTGATGCGGCGCACCGGCACGCGGGATATCACGCAGGTTACATTTCGATCAGTGATCGGTAACCACGACATTGTTACGCTTGCCAATCACTGGCCCTCTCGCAGTGGCAGCTCGTCGGAGCGAACTGCTGGGTTCCGGGCGACAGCGGGCGAGACGCTGGCCTACTGGCACGAGCGGATCAGAGAAACGGTTGGTGATGATACGCCGATTATTGCTATGGGCGACATGAATGATGACCCTTGGGATCCGTCCGTGCTCTACAACGCAAACGCGACACGGGAGGAGGGTGATGTAAAACGCGCTCAGTCGGCTAGGTTCTACAATCTTGCCTGGACCTATCTCACCCGAAACGTAACAGACCACCAAGGCAACGACAGAGTAATCAACGGGACGCTGTACTATCAGAACGATGGGAATGTGTTCGATCAGATATTGGTAAACCGATCGTTGTTAAACGGAGACGCACACTACATGGCTGATGTTGACTCGGCCGACATCTTTGCGTTTCCGGCGATGGTTGATCACCGGACTGGACGTGGCCCGATTCGATTTGGTTTACCTAAGGGAAACACTGCTAACAACGTGAATCAGGCCGGGTATAGTGACCACTTTCCGGTTGTTATTGAGATAGGATTAAATTGAAATTGTGGGTCTGTGACGTTTGCGCTGAGATACCCTTGTGTGTAGAGCCGAAAGCCATTGACATTTTTGGCAGTGTAGCAGTGAACACGAAATGGAAAATCAGGTTGGGGAACTCAGAAATTTACATCGCCGGAGGTACTGGGGGTCGGCCTTAGTAGATATCTTGACAACCCAGCGGTGATGGATTGAACCTGACTGACTGCTTAAGCTGCAACCTTTATTGACTTGGCAAGCAAACGCATTCATCCAGCGAAAGTCGTGTGATCATGCATTGGTGCTGCATAGATTCTTTTGAGTTCCGTTTTGCGGTGATGCAGTTCGCTTCTTATCAGCTGTTGCTGTCCAAACTTAAATGATGATCGGTACACAGCTACTGAACAACGGCGTAGTGATCTTGAACGTGGGTCTACGTACAATCACGTTAGTCGAAATATTCGAAGCCGCAGAACAGACCCAGGCTCTTCCTGGTAATACATTGCTGGTGCTCTGGGACTTTAGACGTTGCAAGTTGTTACAACCACCCCAGTTTGCTGCCCGCCAACTGGTCGGCGTTGTAGCAAATTCGGGACAGCAGAGTTTATTTCGAAAAGAACACTTGTGGTAGCAAATACTCAACAACGGCAAATTGTTGAGCAGATTGTTGGGTACTCAAGAGCCCTTTAGCGATGGGCCACCTTTTTTTGTTCTGGAAGAAGCGTTGGAATGGATTGATATTCGCGACCGCGTAAGTATAGGGTGAAAATAACCTTAGTCGAACGGTGTTTGGGGTAGGGGTAAGACCCGGCAAGGGTCTTGCGCACGTACAAGATTCGTTTGCGCTCCAAATCAATTGGTCAGATAGGGTAGGATCTCACTGAAGGTGTTTAGACGAAAATAACCTTAAAGATGCGGGTCCTGTTGAAGAGGACAACTTCCAAGGCGGTGGTGGCGGATTTTTCCAAAGTGTTAGGTGCAAAGTTTTCTGATTTGCTAGGGGCGAAAGTCGTTTAACAACTCGTGCGCTTTATGTTTTCATCTCTGGGGTTGACGCATTGTTCATTCTCGGAATGTTTTCTGCCATCTATTTAGCCTTTTGCCTGTTTTGAAAGGGTTAAGAGAACTTCATTAGTGCTGAGAGAGGGAGTCTTGGGAAGAGAAATTGTTACGATCAAAGATGTCGAGGAGCGTAAACTTCGGACCTATCAAGGCGGTTTAGCTTCAAAACCGGAAGGGGCGCCTCAAACAGAAGAAGTAGACAAATATGCAAATCGTTTGATGAAATACATTCCCGCGGAAATCGTGGGCGCCTATATCGCGATCGACGTACTGTTTCGTGCCAATGAATCTGTTGGTACTTTGTTTCATTGGATTGCGTTCACGGTTTTGGCGTTAGCGACGCCCGTCTATCTTTTCAGGATTCAGAAAGTAAGGAAAAAATTACAGCTGGGTGTGTCCACGGTAGCATTCGCCGTCTGGGTCGCGGCCCTACCAGGACCGTTCGGGACGTTAGAAATCTATTCCGCATTCGCAGCAGCCGTTGTTCTGATTCTGTACACAACCCTAGCCGCATTGATAGAAGCTTAGAATTGGCATCGCTAGAACTTCGGTTAGATGGCATTCCCAGTGAAGGGGTCATAGAGATTTCAGAGAATGAAATTCACACTTGGAATCGTACAGACGCAGCAGGAAGAATTGATTTTCCAACCCTAGATACGTCAGCCCAGAATCTTATTATACTTGCCAACCCCAGAGATGGTGGATGGAAAACCGTTGTTGTTGGTTATCCTCCGAATGGGGTTATAGACTGCCAATCCTTTGGACCGTATACATCGTCACCCTGGTGGTTGGATGTTCTGAATCTGAACGACAAAAGTTCAACCCAGAACCGTATGAAAATCGGTGTTGTAGATACTGATTTTGGTGATCCACACCCTTGGGTCGAAGATGCCCGTGTTAAAGGACGGTCAATAGGCACACCACAAATTGACCCTCCCCATGGCCGGATGATTGCATCTCTCATAGCTAATTCATCTGGTTTCGATCCATGCGGTGCTTGTCCTGAAGCAGAGCTTTACGTGCACTCCGCATCAATGTCTGGTGATCCTGAGGGCGTTGATTTGGTCGAGGCAATCAACGGGATCGTAACACTCACAGACGCAGGAGTAGATATTATTACAATGAGCTTCGGCTTGCCGGGCAATTCAGACCTAGGCTTGGACAACGCTTTAGAGTATGCACAGATGAACGGAGTCTTGTTGATAGCGGCAAGCGGTAATGAAGGAAATTTTACACCTAGCTATCCAGCCAGCCACGAGTCTGTGATTGCTGTCGGTGCGGTCACCGATGCGAGATTGCTCCCTCAAGAGAGCTTCGTGCTGTTGAGCATGGTGGACTATAGACGCGAGGATGTCGCATCACTCGTTTCTATGGGTCTTGATATGTGGCCTATGAGTAATTGGGTTGGCGTAGATGGCGTGATTGCTCCCGGAACCGGGGTGGTAGTGGATTGTGAGGATCGTCGTATCGATGTCTTCGGGACGTCATTTTCAGCCCCGCTCGTAGCAGCAGTCGCCGCTAGAATGTTCGCTAAAGAACCACCACCTAGTCGATCTATTGAGACCCACAACACCCGAAAAGCGAGAATCATGTCTAATTGTTTCGATTTAGGCTTAGATGCTAAGATGGGAGGACGCGGTATGCCCGTGCTATAGTGTAATTATGGAATACGTTGTATCACTAAAATCGCCGTTTATGCGTCCACTTCAGAGGGACAAAGCGCTGGGTAAAATTCGAAGTACACTCGAAAAACTTGATGGCGTGGAATTTTTGGACCAAGGCCCTGTTACGATTACGTTATCGTGCCAGAGCAATCATGTTTCAAAGATTGAAGCCGCAGTCATGCAATATGGTGTACTCGACCCAGTCAGAACCTTTAAAACTTACTGATCTCAGTTCGATTCCAAGGCTTTAGTTAAACAAGGTTTCCCCGTGCGGCGATTATCCGGCCTCTGCACAAGAGCACTTGCAACGCACTGCATTTTGAGAACAGGTAAGGCTGGCGGACACTTTCCGGGTCCGCGAATTTAGCTAGATTTGCTCGAGTTACGTGGGTGGGTTGTCTGAGCGTATTGGCAGATAGTCAATTCGTTCAGCTTTTTCAAAAAAGCACCTTGTGTCTGGGACCTGTTGCGGGAAAGTGCAGAACGCGCCACAAAAGATAAAGCAAACGAAGTTAGAGGAGGTTGGGTATCTCAACCTTCACTAATCCGCTGGAACGAGACTCTTAGTCGTGGTTCAAGCCGCGGTGCTGCCTATCCCTGCTGCTAACTTATAATGATTGACGAAACTCAGATCCCTTAGCACTGTAAATCGAGATGTGATTGGTGAATGCATAACGGAGCACAAGGCGCTTCTAAACAACAGACACAGCGTCTCTCGAATTTTGCGGTTTAACCCACCACCAGTCCAAAACCATCTATCGTGTAGACACAGCGCTGAGATCATCGGTTTAGACTCGATCCGCACAAAGGTCGAATTCAGCGAACTAGATAGGGGTGCCCACAAGATATAACCTTCAAATGGTAAGTTATCATTCTTGGTTTGTTCGGGAGACAACGGAAATAGCTCATCGTTGGCTTCACTCATCCCAGTAAGCTGGCGAGCGTGCATTTCGGCAGACGTACCGGCAATCACACCGAGCCTCGCATTGTTGACGCCCTTAATACAAGCAGCCGAGTTCAACAACAGATCGCTATTGAACTTTCCGTATGGTACGTAGTTGTTATAACGGTGGATTCCGGAAAATAAGTTGGTGTCTAGGCCCATCAACATGATGTCTGGGCCGTCTTTCGCGAAGAGCGATTCACGCTGCACTAGTCCGTTGGGATCACCGGTCCAAATATCACAATTCATGCCTCGTGAAATGAGGTACTTACGCATCCGTTGAGCCGCTAGGACGCCACTCGGAAATTTGGCTGGTGTATTGAATGAAAGGGGTCTATCCCCCCAAATGGACTGGTAGGCTGGAACAAACGTGTTTAGCAAGTCATCTACAAACATATCAGGTGATCTGATCTCTTCGGGTTTTGGATGAGGCAATTCGATCACACGGTGTTTTTGAACATCGTGTGACGCGATACAGGCGTTGAGATCACCATACCCGCGTTCACGGTCGAACATGAGTGTTGCATCAAGTTCCATTTCGATGTGCTCAATCAACATCGAACGGATATTGACAAATCCCGTTCCAACTACCTGATCGCCGACGAGGCGAGATAGGGTCGATATCGGTATGACACCTAATAAAATTTCACCAGTAGCTAGTGTGAGTTCCACTAACTTGACGGCACCCAATTGCTTGGGCGAAGGTTTTCTATACATGATCCACTCCCAGTAGGTTTCGTATGCCTTGGAGGCTAAATGACGTTAAGATTAAACGTTGGGACTTTTGTAAAAGTTGCGTGAATACTTAATCAAAATTGAAATCGAGAGTGGTTGTTTTGGCTCAAACGGCGGTTTGGGCCAAAATAATGGGGATAGGAACGAAGAATCAACAAGAAAAACATCGTTCGCACGGAAGAGCAAGCGGACCGGATATACAGAGAGTTCTACCATCATATAGTGGCTCTTATTAAAGAAGGCCAGCGCCATGGTTATCGCAAGAAGATTGGGCTAAAGCTGGATCGTTTGAGTCTAGCTGTGATTGAGGATTGGGCAGATTTAGAAGAAGCAGAAGAGACAATAAGCAAACGAGGAAACAGCGATTGGAATGCTCTGTTTCAAGCTGTGAATGCCCACAAAGGAGATTTGTCTAGCCGGCAGTATGTTCGAAAATCCTATGCGTTGTGGCATGAGGTTTTAGAACGGTATATGGACGGTCTCTCAACCTCTCAGATCGAAACTGTTACTCGATTTTCAGCGAATTTAGCGAGGTTAATGCATCCAGCAATACCGGGCCACAATAACCGAAGAGCGTTGTTCTCCAACTTATCAACGTCTTCGAGACAGGGTCCTTTGCTGATTGAGGCTGTTCCAGAAGGCGGCTCTAGCGCTGGTCTTATTTACGTGACCACCGAACGCGCAAATTTGCCGATTGCCATTGGCATTGGCGTACGACTGCGGCATCGTCAAGGTGTGGAGTATCAGTTACTCCTTCAGAACCTACGAAAAGGCACGCCTGGGGAGTCAGTGGAGTATTGTTCCGTTATACTATCGAGGCACGCTGGTGAATGGTGTGTGATTGACCACTATCGGGCGGCATTTCGTGCATTTCTTGACCCGGATTATCAAATTGATAAATTTAGCTTCAGCGAAGTGATCGTTGACACGGACTTACAAATATAAGGAGATAAGCTTGTTTGCACTCAAGGACAGTGATGGACTTAAAATGGCCGAAGACAAGGCTATTGACGATTTTTTCTCAGCAGTTTGTCGTGGCGATGTAGATCAAGTCCGGCAGATGCTTAAAAGGAACATTCACTTGTTGAATCGCACGCATTCAGGTCGATGTGGCCGCACAGCATTGCATGAAGCGTTGATTGCCGGCGACGACGTTATGGCAACGTTGTTGTTAAGCTACGACGAAGTTTCGGTTAGCGAATGTGATGCGAATCTCATTCCCTTAACAACGCAGGCCGCAAAGTGTAATGATCAAGTCCGACAGAAGCTTTCGCAACGTCTCACTCTGCGTCGGATAGTTTAATCGAAGGCATCAACCAAGGTCATATCATTGCTGTTATGCACTCTTTGCTTAACAGAATCACCCATTCCGCGTTAAAAGTGGGTGTGGTTGCGTGACTAATGTTCAAAAAAAGCAGGCGAGGTCATAGAACGCATGTCGGTTGTGTTCGCCAAAGCTAAAGTTTTGATACATCAGTCGTAAACCGCATATTTCTTCGATCTTGCTGGATTAATTGGCGATACTTTTTGAGTTTAGAAAACCTCGGACTGTGAGTCAGTCAAACTTGCTGCCAAGCTCTGCCGTTCCATTCTAGGAAACAGAACCATTTTCTTAGCATTTCTGTTTGAAGGTGCGCTTTGGTCGCAATCTGCGAGGCTACTGCACCTTTTCAGGCAGTTGTGCGAAAACTATCAGATACTCACTATCGAGGAGTAGGAGCTTCTCGTAGGCGATCGTAGATCAAATTTGAAGACTCAATCAATTCGAATCCAATCCCGTTGTAGCGTGACTCTGTTACCTAAGCTATCAATCTACCTGTCTGTAACGGCTGTTGAAACTACCTAAAAGTGGTGGGCTTCCAATTCTAGTCTCAATGGCCTACTGTCACCCAGATCGGCATCGTGACAGTAAATCAGGTCCCTGACTACGAGCGAGGCAGTAGCCGGCCACATCATCCCATCTGTTAGGGGGTAAGATACTGTGAAGGCATGCGATCTTGTCATGAAAGGCGGACTCACCAGCGGGGTCGTGTATCCAAAAACGATTATCGAACTGTCCCAAGCCTATGAATTTAAGCAGGTCGGTGGCGCTTCTGCGGGAGCCATTGCGGCAGCGTTCGCAGCCGCCGCCGAAATGAACCGTGCAGGTCAAGGTTTCGAGCGACTCGCTGAACTCCCCAACGAGCTCGGCGCAGGGTTGGAGGATTTGTTTCAGCCTTATCCCATCTATCGGCGAATTTTCAAAAAAGTACTTAAACGACTGGCAGAAAATAAGTCGTTTGGTGTTGGGTTCGTTATCTGGAATTTCATAGCGATCCGCAAGCTGCTAAAAAATATTGATGAAACTCATTTTGGCATCTGTCCCGGCACCACTCAGGTACAAGCGAATAGCCCAGGACTCACCCAGTGGCTCAACACGCGCTTAGAGTACGTGTCAGGACGAATTGATCATTTTGACGAAACCTTGCCTGCCGTCCCGTTAACCTTCGGGATGCTTGGTCAGGCGGGTGTTCAGTTGAAACTCATCACGACCAACCTGACGCGACACCGGCCAGAAACGTTGCCCCTAAGGCGCGGATTTCGCCTCAAGGAAGATGATCTCAACACATTCTTGCCCCGCAATGTTGCCGATCACATACGTCTTGATCCAACAAGCGAAGATGCTTCCCTCTACAAGGTGCCAGCGGGGGAGGACATGCCCGTCCTATTGGCCGTTCGCATGTCACTGGCGTTTCCACTACTGTTTTCGGCTGTACCTTTGTATGCGATCGACTATTCGCTAGTCGTAGACACACCCAGGTGTAAAGAGCAAGCAGAGCGCCCTCAACTGAACCTCTTCTCCGATGGCGGCATTTCAAGCAATTTTCCCATTCATTATTTTGATGCGATGTTTCCCACGCGTCCCACATTTGGCATCAACTTAACAGCGCATCACCCTTGCAGGCACGGTCAGGACACATCCTCGGGTCCACTATGGAATCGCATCTACATGCCCTTCAAACCTGGCGGTGGTTTGTCACATGGAGCCAGCACTATCAACAGTCTTGGTGGATTTCTGTTCTCCATCATCAACAGCGCCAAGGATTGGCAGGATGCCCTGCAGAGCCGTATGCCGGGTTATCGAGAACGGATTGTGCACATCGCCCTTAAAGACGAGGAAGGGGGTGCTAACTTAAGCATGCCATCAGAGACGATCGATGCGTTGACTGAATTGGGCGAACTTGCTGCAGTGCGCATTCTTTCAGGGCATGGGACAAATTCCGAAAACGAGCCTGCCTTTTCATTCAAAGTACACCAGTGGCGTCGCTTGCTCTCGGTGATGGCCGCACTTGAAGACGAATTGCCTCGCTTGATTGGGGCGTATTCAGATCCAAACCTGTTCAGCGATCCATCGGATGTCCCGGTATCAGACCTCATTAATGAATTGATCGTAGGGATTACCGATGCAGAGTGGCAAGCCTTAGGCTACAAACCACCGACCCCGGATGAACTCACTAAACTCAAGGCGCGGCTCGATGCATTGGTCCTGCTTTCTAGAACCTGGGCAGAGCAATCTCGTGACCCGAGTTGGAACATGCCATCACCCGCCGCGTCGCTGGCCATGAAATCAATCCAGGTGTGATGGACAAACCAGGCATAGGATAAAAGTTAGAAAAGCCAAAAGTGTAATGGGTGTATACAACAGTGTGGGGAAATGAACAGTGACAGAACGCGTTTTTAAGCTCGATCAAGTAAAGGTCAAAAACATCACGAAACTCACAGACAGAGGGGATAAACACCTACTGAGGTTTACCTTGTTCTATCCACGTCCAGGTACGCCAAAAATCGAAACACTGAAGATTTTGCAGACCAAACTTCAATCGAACAAGATGCGTTCTTTTACAAGAGATGACTTTTTAAAACGCATCGTATTCAAAGAAAACGTTGTTGGAGAATTCCTTCTTAGAGCAGAAGTAATTGTTGTGGATCGACCGAGTAAAGTCGAAGCTTTCTTAAAGAAGCTCTTCGGCGGCGTGTTGCAATTCGCGATTGGACGCAAGATCGAGGGCATCGGCAATGTCTACCTGGGCAAAGCCTCTGAAATAACCAACGATGCACTGTTTGAAGAAGAAGGTGATGAGACCCTCCAAGTGATTAGTAAAGGGGAGGCCACCCTCAACGCAGGCACACTCGACAGCTGTATCACCATAGAACTAGAAGCGCCTAAAACGCTTAAACAGACAAGCAAACCGCAATCAAATAAAGGTGGCAAAAAGCACACTACGAATGCAGTGTTGTTGAAAAAAGGGGCGCCGAATGGCGCTATCAAGCTCACGCTGGATGCATTGTAATGCTTATGCGTGTTAGCCCCCAAAGGACCCAAAAAATAATGAACGAGACACTCTCATCACGAGCTTGGCTGTTGCTATTCACCATCGTTGGCCTGGTAGTACTGTTGGCCAATTCCTTTTGTATACACGTTTTCGCTAAGACAAAATGCTTTGGCGTTTTCATCGCTGATGAAAATACTTGGACCTACATTCATCGCCTGTAGGTGGCGAATTGGTGCTCACGCAGGAATTGGCGTGTGGAATAATCCGCGGCAATGTTGTTGCCAACCATAGTCATTGATGTTGACGTATGCCTGGTTGGCTTGTTGACCGAATTTCGCCGGTGAAAGCCCGGAGAGGGCTGCGTGTGTACGATGGTTATTGTAGTAATCTTTGAATTCGTCCAGCTTTCTCTCAAGGTCAAGGGAATTCCCGAAAGGCACGTGATCCAGATATTCGCGTCGAATGGTGCTAATCACTCGTTCGATGAACGGATGAGACATAGGCGCATACGGAATACTTTTGATCTCCGTTACTTCCAGGATTCGCAGATTTGCGCGCCACCGATGAAATCGGAAAAGAGGATCATTGTCGCTACTGAGGTAGCGGGGTGGATCGCTCTCCGAAATAGCGTGGTTGGACATTCTGCATGCGTTGATGCCATCGACGTCGCCGTGATGAATTCCGAAACCAATGATTCTGCGGCTGTATTGGTCCATGACAACCAGAACCCAATAGGACTTAAGCGTTAAAGATTCACAGCGAAACAGATCGATGCTCCAAAGGCTGTCTTTACTGTGATCTAGTAACGATAGCCATGAGGGACCTTGCGTGTTGCCTGGCTTTGGCTTGTAGTGTTTGGCTAGCACGCGGCGTACTGCATCCTTGTTGATCTCAAAGCCGAAAGTGAGGGAGACGATGTATGCAATGCGCGGACAGCCATAGCGGGGGTTGCGCTGCTTCAGTTCAACGATGGCCGCGATGAGTTCACGAGAAGGACCTTTGGGTCCGGGTCGTCGGTGACCTTTATTGTTGAATAAGCGACGGTATTTGCGTTTCACTAAAGCGCGATGAAACGTCAAAAGGGTAGAGGGTTGGATAGTCACCGCGACAGATAATCGTCTACTGGCAGAAATGAAAAGTGACAATCCGCCTAGAATGAAACGGTCGGTTGTCTTTAGGTTTGGTGCCTTCTGTCGTGAACGGCTCAGTATGGTGAGTTGGTGTTTGAGCAGCAGGTTTTCGGCAATGATGGCTTTGATGCCACCAGGACGGAGCATCTTGGCGACAACCACCAAAATATGAATAGTAAGCAGAAAGGCAATTTTCATTCTGCTCTATCTTAGATAGACATCAGTTCGCTACAAGACTGCCAATTTGTTTGATATTTTGCAGTGACTACCA